>NZ_CP177241.1:515000-4801999 GCF_046774965.1 Agarivorans sp. DSG3-1
TTTACAAGGAACACCTCAGCAAACCTTATTACGCTGGTACCACGAAGGTTTAAACGCTTTCGAACAAACTTGCCCTGCCGGGTCGATTATTTACACTGAGTTTGGTGAAAGCTTAATGGGTTTGTTGGCACAAAATGAGCCAGACGAAGCTGAATTGAATCAGCTAATTAGTGAAACCGCAAAACGCTATCATGCAGTAAAACAAAAACTGGATGCTGGCCGAGATCGATTATTAGAAATTCATTCTAGTGGCGGTAATAAAGCGGCTGAGTTGATTGAAAAAATTCAAGCGGCAGAACAAGATCCGCATTTTGTTACCTTTAGCTTGCGTCTCTTTGACACGATTGGGATCAACCAAGATGACAAAGGCGAAAATGCTCTAGTGCTTCATGCTAGCGAACAAATGATAGTTCCTACACTTAATGGCTTACCGGAAGACGGTTGTACCATTACTTACGATAGAGATACCGCGTTAAGCCGAGATGAAATTCAGCTGATGTCTTGGGAGCACCCTTTATTACAAAGTTGTATCGATACCATCTTGGGCGCCGATTTAGGTACCACCTCGGTAGCGCTACTTAAAAACCGCGCGCTACCTGTAGGCAGTTTATTTGTGGAAGGGATCTTTGTAATAGAAACCAGTGCCCCCGCTGAATACCAAATTGAACGCTACCTACCCGCAACGCCGGTACGCATTCTGCTTGATAAAAACGGCGGAAACTTATCTAACAACGTGAGCTTTGAGCAATTTAACCAGCAGCTTTCGGCGGTAAATCGCCATTTAGCGGCCAAATTGATTAGCGCCTCTCAAGCACAAATTCATCCTTTGTTAGCGCAAGCCAATGAACTTGCTCAACAGCAACTTTCTGAAGTGGTTGATAACGCAAGTCAAAGCATGCATCAAAGCTTGAACGCAGAGCTGGAACGTTTAGAGGCATTAAGTGCGGTTAATCCAAGCATTCGCCAAGATGAGTTGGATACCTTACGCGAACTGCGTGATAACGCGGGCAATTACCTGCAAAAAGCCCAAGTAAAACTGGACGCTTTACGAGTGATTCTGGTGTCACATAACTAGTTAGTCGATTTTCTATTTTATTTTCTCCAAGGCCTTAGCTTACACTAAGGCCTTATTTTTTAGAGCTGTAGCTATGCCTGATTTTGTTTATCGTCCGCCAATGTCTCCCTATTTTAGTGTTGTATACAAAGACGACTCAGTGATTGTATTTAATAAGGCGAGTGGTTTGTTATCGGTACCCGGTCGCCTTGAGAAAGACAGTTTATGGCATCGCGCACAGCGGGTGTGGCCAGATGCAAAAGTGGTACATCGCTTAGACATGGCAACCTCTGGCTTAATTGTAATGGCACTAGGCAAACCCGCGCAAAGCCACTTAAGCCGGCAATTTCAACAGCGACGAACCACTAAAACCTATTACGCAGAAATATTTGGTCACCCAGAACACAGTAGTGGCGAAGTTAACTTACCCTTACGCTGTGACTGGCCAAATCGTCCCAAACAAATTGTCGATTATGAGCAGGGCAAAGAGGCGCTCACTCATTGGAAAGTCATTGAGCAGCGAGAGCAAAGTAGTCTGGTTGAGCTTAAGCCGATTACTGGCCGTACCCATCAGTTAAGAGTTCATATGCAGCAAATTAATTGCCCCATTATTGGTGATGCCTTTTATGCTCATCAGCAAGCTAAAGACTTGAGTGAGCGCTTACATTTACATGCCGCCAAGCTTGGCTTTTTCCACCCTGATACAGAGCAATTTATGGAATTTGAATGCGCGCCACCGTTTTAGTTAAAGCTTACGCCTAGTGTGTCCGATACATAAGTATTAACTTGGCCAAGGAATCGTTTATCGTGCAAATTGTTAAGCTTTGCGTGCTCACCAGCTTATTGGCGATAAATGGGGCATGGGCTCAAGTTCAATCTCAAGATTTTTCACACTGGCAGGTCAATGGCGAGCTTAAGCCGCTTGACGTAGAGCAACAACAGTTTGTTAGCCTATGGCTAGAAGAAGAAACACCTCAAAAACGCGGCACAGTAATTCTGCTACCCGATTGGGGGGTATCACCTAGCGCGCCCAATAGTGTTGATTCACTCCGCCAAGCGCTACCAAAACTCGGCTGGGAAACGGGTGCTGTTCTACCTCCTGCTCCTATGCAAGGTTTAATGCAGCAAATAGAAGCTGAAGACACCGAACAACAACAGCAATACAAAAAAAACCTGCAAGCGGTAATAGAGGCAGCCAAACAAAATCAACAAGAACAATTTGGTTTTCAGGTGATTGTTGCCCAGGGTGTAATGGGCGCATGGTTGGTCGAGTTATTGTCTCAGCAGCAACTGACTCCGCCAGATGGTTTAGTGCTAATCAGTGCCTACTACCCAAACCAACAACTCAACAAAAAGCTGGCAGAACAAACTGCCAAGCTGCCTATCCCAGTATTAGATATTTACGCAGAGCAGTATAACCAATGGCAACAACATGCACGGGAACTAAGGCTAACCGCCAGTAATAAAAATCAAAAACTAAACTACCGACAAACACATCTGCCCGCCACCGCCGACAACGAGCCGAATAGTGCGAAGTTAAACAAAACCGTTTACGGATGGTTTAGCTCTTTAGGCTGGTACTAGCCGCAAGTAGTCGCAGCAAGCGCTTATTGGTAAGCTTAAGCACAAAGAACCTACGCTGATGCTTAAACATGAAAATTGTATTTTTAGACCGTCTTACTCTTGCCAATAACATTGAACTTAGCCGTCCACAATTCCCCCATCAATGGCATGAATACCCAAGCAGCACCTCACAACAAGCATTAGAGCGGGCCAATAATGCCGACATCATTATCGTGAACAAAGTGCAGTTAAACAGGCAATTGTTAGAGCAATTACCACAGCTCAAAATGATAGCGGTAGCCGCCACCGGCACCAACAACGTTGACCTAAACGCCGCTAAAGAACTAAACATTGTGGTTTCAAATGTGAGAGATTACGCATCGCAAAGCATTGCCGAACACAGCCTAGCGTTAATGTTCAATCTACGACGCAACCTATTGGCTTATCATCAAGCAATTCAACAAGGGCGCTGGCAGCAATCTCAACAGTTCTGCTTTTTTGACTACCCGATAGATAACTTAGCGGGTCAAACGCTACTGGTAATAGGCGCAGGAAATCTTGGCCAAGCCACTGCAGAGTTAGCCAGCAATATTGGCATGAAGGTGATCTTTGCAGAGCACAAAAACAAACAGCCTAGGCCGGGAAGAATGGCCTTTAACCAAGCACTTTCTTGTGCCGATATGATCAGTATTCACTGCCCATTAACTCCGCAAACTCAAGATTTAATCGATGAACCAGAGTTTTTGTTAATGAAGAAGAATGCATTGTTAATTAATACCGCACGCGGCGGCATAGTAAATGAGCAGGCCTTATTACTGGCCCTTCAAAACAAACAAATAGCAGGTGCTGCTAGCGATGTATCGGAATCAGAGCCCCCTAAGGCCGATAGCCCTTTGTTACAAGCAATGCACTTAAACAATTTTATAATGAGCCCTCATATAGGCTGGGCCAGTCAACAAAACATGCAAATGTTGGCCGACCAACTCATTGGCAATATAGATGCCTTTGCCGCTGGCCAAGCCCGTCATCAAGTATTCCCTGATTAAGCCGCTTTTCGTTGCAGCTTAACCAATTCGTAAGCTTGCTGAATATCTTGAGTTCGCTGCTTAGCAAGCTCCATCATCTCGGGCGGTAAACCTTTGGCTACCAGTTTATCGGGGTGATGCTGAGTCATCAATTTACGATAGGCTCGCTTAAGTTGTTGGTCACTATCCTCGACACTTACACCCAGTATTTGATAAGCCTCTTCTAGCTGTTTAGCAGAGCTTTGTGTGCTATGACGTTGACCGCCCCCATGACGATGAAATTTAAGTTCGGCTTCCCAGCGCGATATCATTGCTTGCAACTCTTGCTCTGAGAAACCCAACGCTAGCGCAACTCGTTCCAACAAAGCATGTTCACTGTCGTCAATCACGCCATCGGCAAATACGCCCTGTAATTGAATTTCCATAAACATTTGCAATAAATCTCGGCGGCCGTTTACTGCGGCAACAAAACGAGACACTTGCTCTTCTAGCGGGAAATCAGAATCTTTCCCTTGGCGAAATGCTTCTTGCGCTTGGCGACGGGCTTCACCTTGCAAGCGCATTTGATCCATTAAAAAGTTAGCTACCTGAATTTCTTGCTGAGTAACTACACCTTTGGATTTGGCAATATGTCCAAGTACTGCAAAAGTGGAAAATAGAAACTCTTGCTGAGCGGCCTGGCTATTAGCAGCAGAAAAAACAAAGTTTCCGCCCACTGCTTTATCAAAACGATGACCAAGCCATAAGCCGAGTAAGGCCCCAAAAACATTGCCAAATAAGAAGCCAAAAAATACCCCTAATACCTTTCCCCAAACGCGCATAGTTAATCTCTGTTATTGGTTAAATGTTTATCTAGTTCTTTCAGTCGCTGCGGAGTACCCACATCAACCCATTGTCCGTGTTGTAAGTGACCACTTACACGCTGCTTTTTCATGGCTTTGCGTAACATAGGAGCGAGCGCTTGCTTACCCTTTGCTGCATCTTCAAAAAAACACTGCTGATAAATAGCCACACCACTAAAGGTGAACTCTGGTGTATCTAGCACTTTGCCATTGTTAAGGCTGAAATCTCCAGTCAAATTATGCGCTGGGTTCGCTACCAAATACAAATAAGCATCGGCATTAGCATCAAGTGCAGTATTTTGGCAAAGCGTGCGATAATCCCAATCGTTCCATACATCACCGTTGATCACCAAAAATTGTTTACTGACGATTAAGGGGAGTGCATTAACAATTCCGCCGGCGGTTTCTAATGCAGCGACTTCGTGGCTATACAAAATCTCTATTCCCCAGCGCTGACCATCTCCTACACTTGCTTCTATTTGCTCTCCCAAATACGCGGTGTTGATAACAATTTTGCTTATCCCTGCCCTAACCAATTTATCAATGTGCCATTCAATTAAGGATTTGCCTGCTACTTTTAGCAATGGCTTTGGGCAGTTATCAGTAAGTGGTCGCATTCGCTCGCCCCGCCCCGCCGCCAAAATCATCGCGGTTTTAATCTGACTCATTGTTTAAACCCTTCAGATATGGGCTTTAGCCACTGATTAAACTTAGCTAACTCAGGATAGCGAGCACTTACTTGCATAACGTAATTAAGGGTTTGTGGAATAGCCGCTCGGTAAGCTGTTTTACCGTCACGGTGATCTAAGCGACAGAAAATACCAATCGCTTTGAGGTGTCTTTGTAAACCGGTTAAATCAAACCATCGTTGCCATTGTTCTGCACTAACATCTTGCTTAAAATTAGCTTTAATTGTCTGGTAGAGCGCTAGATTTAAGCCATCAACTAATGGCTCTGGCCATGCAATGTAACAATCCCTTAGCAGTGAAACCACATCGTAGCTAACAGGCCCCCACACCATATCTTGAAAATCTATCATCACCATTTGTTGCTTATGCAGCATCAGGTTACGACTATGGAAATCACGATGCATCGGCACATAGGGCTGCTCTAAAATCGCTCGGCTGACGGAATCACATAACTCATCCCAAGCAGCGCTGTCTTGCCAACCTTCAGCTAAGCACAACTCTTTTCCGGCAAACCACTCAGCAAATATATCTAACTCTCGCTGGATAAACGCCCGGTCAAATGTGTCTAATTCCGTCAAATCAGAGCGTTTAACTGTTTGTAAGTGAACGATTAAATCAAGTGCTTGTCTATAAAGTTGCTGAGCAGAGTCTTGATTAAGCTGATCTTCTAACATGCTAGAGCCAAGATCCTCGATACAGAGAAAGCCGTCATCGAAGTTTGCCGCTAGCACCTTAGGTGCGGCAATACCTTGATCGCATAGCGCTTTAGCCAGCGCAACAAACTGTTGATTTTTTTCTGTGCTGGGCGGTGCATCTACAGCAATCGCTGTTTCACCCGTTTTTAAGGTGAAGCGAAAATAACGTCGAAAGCTGGCGTCACCACTTATCATCGTTAACTGAGGAGGTACAATGTGTAAGGTTTTTGACAGCCATTGCTGTAAAGCAGATTCGCGCACTAAATTACCTATAATTTCTTATACTAATAGCAGCCTTTAAATAGCCGCTCACCAATAAATCCAGTATTATAAGCGGCTAACTTTAACCACAGAATTCATTAAGCACAACGTTGAAGTCTCGCGCTTGGAATTTGTTTATATCAGGGAATGGTTCATATTTATATGTTCGTAACTAAACGGTGCCTGCAAACTTCGCTAGGATTAGCGGCGTTGCTTTCTAGCCTCAGTGCTCACGCAGAAACACCGTTGTCCATGCCACAATGCCGAGCTCATATTCCAGAGCGCATCAAATCCGGTCCCGTAGACCCTCTCGCACCATACACTATTGCGGCTGATGAACTGCATGCAAAGCAGGGCGATAAAGCCAGTTTTACCGGCAATGTTGAGTTTGCTCAAGGGCCTCGTGTACTGAAAGCCGAAAATACTGTGCTTGATGAACAAGCGCAAACCCTTAAAGCTACCGGCGACATTGAATTTCAAGATAATCTAGTGAGTGTAAAAAGCGATACCTTTGACGCAAGTTTGAAGGATCACAAAGCCACACTTAACTCAGCTGAATATCAGCTCTTCGAGCAACAAGGCCGGGGCGAAGCGCATAACCTTACCATCAATGGCGAACAAAACCTTTCACTAGAGGATGCCAGCTACACTGCTTGTCCACCCGATGACAAGAGCTGGGAAATCCGCGCAGAAAAAATTGATATCGATTCAAAAGAACAATGGGCCACCACTAAAAATGCCACCGTAAGGCTATTTGATGTGCCGGTTATGTATTTGCCTTATTTCTCTTACCCCATTGGCGACCAACGGCATAGTGGTTTTTTGTTTCCAACCATCTCTACCTCAACTAAAAATGGTATAGATATCGCCACGCCCTATTACTGGAATATTGCCCCCAACTTAGATGCAACCATTACTCCGCGTTTAATGACACGCCGAGGTTTGCAATTACAAACTGAGTTTAGATATTTGAAAGGGCAAAACAACGGCACCATCAATGCAGAATACTTGGCCAATGACGACGTTATTAATGAAGACCGCTATCTATTTCATTGGGACCATCAAGGCCAATATAAACGCCACTGGCGCTTTAATACCGATTACACTCAAATCAGTGACGATAACTATTTCAATGACTTAGGCGATAAACTCGGCAAAGTGAATGAAAACCAACTATTGCAAACTGGTGATGTGGGTTACCACACCAAAAACTGGTACACCCAATTGTTAGTTCAAGACTTTCAGGTACTAGGCAACACCGAACAACCACACACCTTATTGCCACAACTTACATTCGCAGGTGATTGGGATCTCGACTGGCAAACCCTGCAATTTGGTTTTGATAGCGAAATCAGTAATTTCACTCATAGTGATAACACTGTTTACACCGCTCAACGTGTTCATTTGGAACCGAGCTTAAGTTTACCTTATGCGGTACCTGCAGGTTTTTTCCAAGCAGACCTCGCCTTAATGCATACCTACTACAACCAAGATAAAGGCAATAGTTCTGAGTACGATTACTTGGCCACAAATGTAAGCCGTACCTTGCCTAAAGTAAGTGTTCAGGGGGGCTTAAACTTTGATAGAAAAACTCGCTGGTATGGCGACAACTATACCCAAACACTCGAGCCAGTGATTAAGTATTTATATATCCCATATACCAATCAAGATGATATAGGCATATACGATACTGATAACCTACAACAAGATTATTACGGCCTGTTTCGCGATCAACGCTACAGCGGCTTAGATCGCATTGCTGATGCTAACCAAATTACTTTAGGTGTACATTCACGATTTTTGTCGCCAAGTAACCAAGAAACCTTACGCTTAAGTCTGGGGCAAATTATTTATATCGAGCCCAGCCGCACCACATTGATACCAGGAAGCGAGCCTACTAATAATTCAAGTTCGGCACTCGCGTTCGAAGCCGACGCTAACATTCAACAAGATTGGTATGGGCATACTGGAATACAAATCGATACCTTAGAAGGCCGCATTAACAAAGCCAACGCGGCGGTAGAATGGCGCCCAGAAATCCAAAAGCTGATACAGCTTAATTACCGTTATTCACAAGCCAGTGAAACCATGGTGAGCGATGTAAACCAAATTGGTAGCAAAGTAGCTTGGCCCGTTACCGATAGCATTTCTGCTGTAGGTAGCTATTACCGCGATATGATCTTAGATAGAAGCATCGAAAGCTATCTTGGCGTTCAATACAACTCTTGTTGTTGGGGGATTCGCTTAACTTACCAACGTGGCTTACAAAGCACCTATGTGGATGACTCTTCAGGCGTTGACCGAGTGGGCGAATTTGATACCTCACTACGTCTCGATTTCGAAATTAAAGGGCTTGGCGGTAGTGATACCAGCAGCCGTGAACAAATGTTAGAGGGCGGCAACTTTAAATACGGACAGCCCTTTTACCTCAACAATTAAAACCTTTAGTACAAATATGTTAAAGTAGCCGGCGCTTTGCACGCCGTAATATAGGAACGAAATGAAAAAGTTAATTTTGCTTAGTGTAAGTATGTTAATGCTTAACACTGGGCTGGTTCAGGCTCAAGAACAGTTACTCGACAAAGTCGTAGTGATTGTAAATAACGATGTCATTACAGAAAGTCAGATTGACGAGCTAACCAACAAAGTATTGCGTAATGCTACAGATTCTGGCCAAGAACTTCCTCCAGAGGAAGAGCTACAAGAACAGGTAATGGATCGACTCATCCTTGAAAGCTTACAGCTTCAGCTTGCCGACAGACTTGGCATTAAAATTAGTGATAGCCAATTAGAAAACACCATCGATAACATTATCGCTGGAGAGAAGAAAACTCGTGAGCAATTCTTAGACGATTTAGAAAAACAGAATGTTAGCTATAACCAGTTTCGCGAAGACATTCGAACAGAGATTGTTTTAGGCGAAGTTGGTCGCAGTCAAGTCCAGCGCCGAGTGAATGTTTCTGAGCAAGAGATTGACGCCTTAATGAAGCTTATAGAAGAGCAAGATAAAGGCACTGTTCGCTATCATGTAGGGCACATTTTGTTGCGCCTTGGGAGCGATGAAACCAATACTCAACAACTTGCAGAAAGCCTAGTGCAACAGTTAAAAGACGGCGAAAACTTTAATCAGTTGGCAATGACCCACTCGCAAGGTCCAAAAGCTTTAGAGGGCGGAGACTGGGGCTGGATGACCATAGAAGAAATGCCGACCTTGTTTGCAGGTGTAGTAAGAAACCAACATCAAGGTTCAGTACTAGGGCCAATTCGTACTGACTCAGGTTTACATATTTTGATGGTACTAGATGCCGAAGGTTTACAAAAAGTGGAAACGCTGGAAGTAAACGCTCGCCACATTCTAATCAAGCCATCAATTATTCTTAGTGACAACAAAGCGCAAAGCTTGCTCGCTGAATTTCGCCAACAATTAATTCTCGGCGAAGTGACCTTTGAAGAGCTGGCTCGTCAATATTCTGAGGACCCAGGTTCAGCGGTACGCGGTGGCGAGCTTGGTTGGTCGGATCCAAGTGTATTCGTACCGGCATTTAGAGATACAGCTAGCCGATTAGAAGTGGGTGAACTCAGCCAGCCATTCCGCTCAACCTTTGGTTGGCACTTGTTAGAGGTTCTCGATAAACGCACCACTGACACCACCAATAAAGCCAGTCAAAACCGCGCTTATCAAATGATCTTCAATCGTAAATTCAACGAAGAAACTCAAGCTTGGCAAGAAGAACTTCGCGAAGAAGCTTATGTAGAAATTTTGGACGGTGAGGCATGAGCCAGCCAGTAGCAAGAATTGCTATAACGCCAGGAGAGCCCGCTGGCATTGGCCCAGATTTAGTACTTGCGATTAGCCAGCGCGATTGGCCAATGGAGCTAGTGGTAGTTGCAGATCCACGTTTACTTAAAGAGCGTGCGGCTAAACTAGGCCTTAATATCACCCTACTTCCTTATCAACCAGAGCAAGCCGCTAAACCACAAGCGGCTGGCACCTTAACCGTTGCTCCAGTAGCGATGAGCACGCCAGCAATAGCTGGTAAGCTAGATGAAGCGAACGGTCACTATGTGTTAAATACGCTTAAATTTGCCAGTGATGGCAATATGAATGGGCAGTTTGCCGCAGTGGTCACTGGCCCGGTACACAAAGGTATTATCAATAAAGCCGGCGTGTCGTTTAGTGGCCATACTGAATTCTTCGCTCAACAATCAGGCACCGCCGATGTCGTGATGATGTTAGCCACCGAAGGGTTACGCGTAGCATTAGCTACCACGCACTTGCCGCTAGCCTATGTAGCTAAAGCAATTACCCATGAGCGCTTGCATAACATTATTACCATTTTGCACCACGATTTAAAAACCAAGTTTGCGATTAAGCAACCAAAGATTTTTGTTTGTGGGCTGAATCCTCATGCAGGGGAAGATGGGCATCTGGGTAGAGAAGAGCTGGACATTATTATCCCCTTGCTCGAGCAAATGCGCGAAGAACATAATATGAATTTAATTGGCCCTTTACCGGCTGATACCTTATTTCAAGACAAATACTTGGCCGAAGCAGACGCTGTATTGGCGATGTATCACGACCAGGGTTTACCGGTGCTAAAATATAAAGGTTTTGGTAAGTCGGTAAACATTACCCTTGGACTCCCCTTTATTAGAACCTCAGTTGACCACGGAACAGCTTTAGAGCTTGCGGGAACTGGTGAAGCCGATCATGGAAGTATGATTACCGCCATTGAACAAGCCATTGACATGGTGGAGCGAGAGCATGAATAAACAAGTTCACCAGGGGCACCGTGCCCGTAAACGTTTTGGTCAAAATTTCTTAAACAACGATTCGGTTATTAGCCAAATTGTGGCCACTATTTACCCACAACCAGGTGAAAACTTGGTAGAGATTGGCCCTGGTCTAGGCGCATTGACAGATCCAGTAGCGAGTACTGCTGGCCACCTGCAAGTTGTAGAGCTAGATAGAGATTTGGCTCAGCGTTTACGTGAGCATCCAACCTTGGCCGACAAACTCACTATCCATGAAATTGACGCGCTTAAATTTGATTTCATGCAATTGTGTAAACCCGAGCAAAAAATGCGGGTTTTTGGCAACTTGCCTTATAACATTTCTACGCCACTTATTTTCCATTTATTGAGCTTTACCAGTGCCATTTCTGACATGCATTTTATGCTGCAGAAAGAAGTGGTTAAGCGCATGGCCGCAGAGCCAAATTGCAAAGCCTATGGCCGATTAAGTGTAATGACTCAAGTCCAATGTAAGGTGCTACCAGCCTTAGAAGTACCGCCTGAAGCCTTTATGCCTCCGCCTAAAGTTGACTCTGCAGTGGTCCGTTTAGAGCCTTACGAAAGTACCTTGCACCCGCTCAACTCTTTAAGCACCTTAGATAGAGTGTGTAAAGAAGCCTTTAATCAACGTCGTAAAACTATTCGCAATGCTTTGGGTAATTTACTTACCGTAGAGCACTTAGAAATATTGGGACTTAAGCCAACCCTTCGACCAGAAAATTTAACTATTCAACAGTTTTGTGATATTGCTAATTACATAGATAAAGAACAATTATTGCAGGCTTCAAATAGTGACCAGTAATACTCAAGACTATGATTTAGATATTGAAGTGGAATCAGGTTTTTTACCTGAACACTCAGTACCAGAAAAGCAGCAATTTGCCTTTTTCTACACCATCACTATTCGTAATTGTAGCGCTCACGCGCTGCAATTATTACGCCGTCATTGGGTGATCACTGACGGTGATGGCAAAGTGAACGAAGTAAAAGGTGATGGCGTAGTTGGCAAACAACCCCACCTAAAACCTGAAAAGCCCTTCTCTTATACCAGTAGTGCAGTATTAGCCACCGAAGTGGGCGTAATGCAAGGCAGCTACACCTTGGTAGATGAGGCTGGTAATGAATTTGAGGCCGAAATTCCTCCTTTTCGATTATCCTTACCCAATAAACTGCACTAGCCGAGGCAAGCCATGGCCACCTATTTTGTTGGGGACATTCAAGGCTGTTTAGATGAACTAAAAGCACTATTAAATCAGTGTAAGTTCTCCAAGAAAAAAGACCAGCTTTGGCTAGCCGGAGACTTAGTCGCGCGAGGACCTAAATCTTTAGAAACCCTGCGTTTTGTAAAAGAGTTAGGCGACGCAGCGCAAACTGTCCTCGGTAATCATGATCTTCATCTATTAGCCGTAGCAAACGGTATCCATCGCGCGAAACGCCGCGACAAACTGCAAGATTTATTAGATGCACCAGATAAAGATGAGTTACTTGATTGGTTACGCCAGCAACCACTGATTGTTAAACATCCTGAGCACGATGTGGTAATGGTGCATGCGGGTATTTACCCTAAGTGGAAAGTAAGCAAAGCACTGAAACTTGGCAAAGAAGTCCACAAAGAATTGGCTGGAGACAACTACTTATCGCTGCTGAAAAGTATGTACAGCAATGAGCCAGCACATTGGAGTGATGAGTTAGTCGGTTACGACCGCTTACGCTACATCATCAATGTTTTCACTCGTATGCGATATTGCTTTCCTGATGCTAGTTTAGACTTTGAATGCAAAGTACCTCCGAATAAAAACAATAACCCTAACCTAAAACCGTGGTTCGAATTGCCCGGAAAACACCTTAAACAGACCCATATCGTCTTTGGGCACTGGGCTGCGCTAATGGGTAAAAGTAAGCAAGAGTTAGTCTCAGGTTTAGATACAGGCTGTGTATGGGGCAACCATTTATCAATGCTGCGCTGGGAAGACCAGCGCATGTATACTCAAGATTGCTTAATTGGGAATGCCGCCGGCTAAATTACGCTCTCGCTAAGGTAACAAACTCATAGTCATAAGGGTTTTGCTCATCAGCGAGATGTTTTTCTGAGGAAATGTCAGTCCATTGGTGCTGTTGATAATCAGGGAAATGTGCATCTCCCTCTACATCTTTATTAATAAAGGTAAGGTAAAGCACATCGGCAAACGCTAAACACTGTTGGTATATGTTAGCCCCACCAATCACCATAACTTCAACGTCTTCTTTAACCAAGTCTAAGGCGGCTACTACGCTACTAACTACCGTAACACCTTCAATGTTTAAATCTGGATTGCGGCTAATCACAATGTTTAAACGGCCAGGCAAAGGACGCCCAATTGAATCGTAGGTTAACCGACCCATGATCACCGGCTTTCCCATCGTTACCGCTTTAAAATGTTTCAAATCGGCGGGTAAGTGCCAAGGCATTTGATTATCTTTACCAATCACACGCTGTTTTGCCATTGCGGCAATCATTGCTACTTTCACTGCTCTACCTTTTTCTAAAACATCTGTTAAACAATTGGCCTTCCTCGGTATATCACTACCGAAGGTATAGCCAAACCAAAACTCAAGGCCATAAGTATAAACATCGTTCTTAGGCCATTTTCGATAATTGTTGCGAGCAAGGGTTCACTAAAACCATTGCTGTATAAGCTAATAATGCCCACCATGGTAGTGAAGGCGTAACTTCCTGGGATCATCGGGATAATGGCGGCCACGGTAAATACCGGTCGCGGTATTAAATAGCGCCGTGACCAATACACCCCCAATAAACCTACACTGGTGGAAGCAACGAGAGTCGCCCATTCCAGAGGTACACCCCAATAGATGCATAAGGTACGCAGACTATGCGCAAAAGCGCCGCCAATGGCGCAAAAAGCTAACATGCGTGTTGGTACATTAAACACCATGGCAAAACCTACCGCAGGAACTGCAGAGAATAAGGCATCTTCAAGAAGAAGTTTGATTAAGTCACCCATTCTATAACCACCCACTCACACCGGTAGCCCACATCGACAACGCAATGCCCATCGCTACACCCAAGGTCAGTAATGAAGCAAAAAACCAACGTGAAATCCCCATACTAATGTGTCCTTTTACCATGTCAGACACTGCATTAATAAGCGGAAAACCAGGCACCAGAAGTAACACAGAAGCCGCCATTACAGTTTGCGGTTGATTACCAATATCGTAACGTACAGCTAAGCCCGCGATGGTGGTGGCTACAAATGCGGTCATGCCAAAATTCAAAATGGGGTTATGGTGTCGGTGTGCCATTTCTTGGCGGAATGTCATGGCCACAGCGGAGGCAATAAAGGTCATGCCAAATACTGACCA
The DNA here is from genome assembly GCF_046774965.1 of Agarivorans sp. DSG3-1. Taxonomy (NCBI): domain Bacteria; kingdom Pseudomonadati; phylum Pseudomonadota; class Gammaproteobacteria; order Alteromonadales; family Alteromonadaceae; genus Agarivorans; species Agarivorans sp. DSG3-1. Next base: position 529,284 of record NZ_CP177241.1, read on the forward strand.
ATCCCCTCCGAATAAGTGACTAAAGCAAGCACACGACAAGCCAATCATAAACACCACTAGCCAGCGGTTATGTTTATAAGGCTGCAAGCGCTCGAGGCGCTTTACCACATCGGCCTCATCCAGTAACTGCTTCTCGGCCATAATGGTAATACGCTGCACTTCGCACACCATATGCATGTTAATACCACGATCGTAAACCCTGCGCGTAGTAGTAATACAGCGCCCTTGGCACAAACCAGTCAGTATTAAAGCGTTTGCAGTAATGGCCAGCTCTACGCTGTCTAAACCCAGCGCTTTGCCTAAACGCACCGTAGTTTCTTCAATGAGTTTACTTTCTGCGCCATGCTGCTGCATGATGCGACCAGCCTGCACCGCAACACGGCAGATACTAGTTTGCTGTTCTAAAGAGAGTGTACGAACCGGAGCCTGAACAGGCTCCGGAGAATGTCTAAACGAGCGTAACATTTAACGATCCAAGTAATACTACCACTGTAAGTAGCCTACTATGGTTGGTAAATAATCTCTACACCATGATCGTCATCATCATCGTCCCAATCATCATCATCTTCGTCATCCCAGTCCTCTTGATTGGCCTGGTCGATTTGCTGTTGATGATAGTCATCCCACTGGAACTTCACTTCTTCTCGTTCTGCGATTTCTTCTTCAACCACAGGCAGCGTTTCAATGAATTGTCCAATGGCCTTACAAATATCTTTAGTGCCACTATTTTCAAGCGCCGAAATAGAGAAAACTTCACCTTGCCAATCTAGTGCTTCAATCACCTGCTGGCGGATTTCTTCTGCTTCATCTTCAAGCACCAAGTCCACTTTGTTAAATACCAACCAACGAGGCTTTTCAAACAGTTTTTCACTGTATTGCTCTAGTTCATTGATGATAGTCACTGCGTTTTCTGCAGGGTCACTGCCGTCTGCAGGTAATACATCCACAAGGTGCAATAACACTCGGCAACGCTCCAAGTGTTTCAAGAAGCGAACACCTAGCCCTGCTCCGTCAGCAGCGCCTTCAATCAAACCAGGGATATCAGCAATAACAAAACCGCGGTTCTCAGATTGACGAACAACACCAAGGTTTGGAATTAAGGTGGTAAAAGGGTAATCAGCTACTTTAGGCTTAGCCGCAGAAACACTGCGAATAAAAGTCGACTTACCAGCATTAGGTAGGCCTAACATACCTACGTCTGCAAGCAGCAAAAGCTCTAACTGGAGCTGTCTTACCTCTCCTGGCGTACCGTTAGACTTACGACGAGGTGCACGGTTAGTACTGCTCTTAAAACGGGTATTACCTAAGCCGTGAAAACCACCTTTTGCTACGAGTAAACGCTGCTTATGCTGAGTTAAATCACCTAACAATTCGCCAGTGTCACGATCGCGAGCTCGAGTACCAACAGGAACCGGCAACTCTAAATCTTCACCGCGCCTTCCGGTACAGTTCGAGCCTTGGCCATTTTCGCCACGTTCCGCTTTATGGAAACGTTCGAAACGGTAGTCAATTAGCGTGTTCAGGTTTTCATCCGCGACCAAATAAACACTGCCGCCATCACCGCCATCGCCACCATCTGGGCCGCCACGAGGGACATATTTTTCACGGCGAAAGCTAATGGTGCCATTACCACCATCACCCGCATCAACTTTAATTACCGCTTCATCTACAAATTTCATTTTCTACTCCAGCATTATCGCTTAACTATAATGCACCACATCTATTAAGTAATAGAAATAGTGGCTTCTTGGAAAAAAAAAGCCCCGCTAGTAGCGGGGCTTTTTAAAGATCTAGTTGGAAGTTTATTCAGCTACGATGCTAACAAACTTACGGCTTTTAGGACCTTTTACTTCAAATTTCACTTTGCCTTCGGCAGTTGCGAAAAGAGTATGGTCTTTACCGATACCAACGTTTGAGCCCGCGTGGAACTTAGTACCACGTTGACGAACAATAATGCTACCCGCTAATACAGACTCGCCACCGAAACGCTTAACACCTAGGCGTTTGCTTTCCGAATCGCGACCGTTACGAGTACTACCACCAGCCTTTTTATGTGCCATGAGTATATTCCTCTAAATTAACCGTTAATGCCTGTAATGCGAACTTCAGTGAACCACTGACGGTGGCCCTGTTGCTTACGTGAATGCTTACGACGACGGAACTTAACGATTTTAACTTTATCGCCACGACCATGAGAAACAACTTCTGCTGTTACTTTGGAACCATCTACATAAGGTGCGCCTACTTGAACATCTTCGCCATTCGCAACTAGTAATACGTTATCAAATTCAACTGTTTCACCAGTCTCAACGTCTAGTTTCTCAAGGCGAAGTGTTTGACCTTCGGCCACACGGTGCTGTTTACCACCACTTTGGATAACCGCGTACATTTTCTTCAAACTCCGCTGTACACCTAGTATTTCAAGGTGTCTATAATTCTTAACAATGACGGCGGATTCTACGGAAAAAGATCCCTTCTAGCAAGGGGAAAATTGAAAAAGTTTAAAAATCACGCAAGCCTAAGAATTTTAGCCAGCGAAAGCTGCGTAAACACGGGAATTGAGATACTATTGCAACATTAAATTATCAAAATAAATTGCTGAATCATCGGCATTAACCTCTAATAAGATACTATGCAATTGGATGCGATAAAAAAGCTGTCTGATCAAGACATGTCTGCAGTAAACGAGTTGATCTTTAAAGAGCTCGAGTCAGATGTTGCTCTCATTAACCAAATCTCTTTCTATATCGTAAATAGCGGCGGTAAACGAATCCGTCCTTTATTGACGGTATTGGCTGCTAGAGCCTTAGGTTACCAACAACAGCAACACGTAAAGCTAGCCGCTATCATTGAGTTTATCCATACCTCTACCTTGTTACACGACGATGTAGTGGATGAATCCGAGTTGCGCCGCGGCAAAGATACTGCGAATGCACGATTTGGTAATGCGGCCAGCGTGTTGGTTGGCGACTTTCTCTATTCTCGCTCCTTTCAGCTAATGACCCAACTGCAAAACCTCAAAGTAATGGACATTCTGGCTGACGCTACCAATGTCATTGCTGAAGGCGAAGTTTTACAGTTAATCAACTGTAACGACCCCGACACGGACGAGGCACGTTACTTTGAAGTCATTTACTGTAAAACGGCAAAACTGTTTGAAGCAGCCACGCGTTTAGCCGCTGTGATCGGCGAACAGAGCCCTGAGGTAGAACTCGCCATGCAAGACTATGGCAAGTACTTAGGGACAGCCTTCCAAATAATGGATGATGTTCTCGATTACGTGGCAGACCAAGCGGAAATGGGCAAGAACGTGGGTGATGACCTTGCAGAAGGCAAACCCACCCTTCCGCTTATTTATGCAATGGATAAGGCTGAGCCAGCCGATAAAGCAGTGATCGCCGATGCCATCACTCAAGGTGGTTCACGCGATCAGCTAGAGACAATATTGGCCATTTTAGACAAAACCCAAGCCCTAGAATATTGCAGAGCTCGCGCTGCTGAAGAAGCGCAAAAAGCGATTGATGCCTTGAGCATCATCGAAGATAGCGAGTATAAGCAAGCCTTAATGAGTTTAGCCAATATTGCCGCAGACCGCGCCGCTTAAACTAAAATAGCTAGACACAAAAAAGGCTGCCGATGGCAGCCTTTTTTATTGTTCTCGATTAACTACGCAAATGGATGACGTAAAATAATCGTTTCAACACGGTCAGGCCCTGTTGAAATAATATCAACCGGCACTTCTAACAGTTCTTCGATACGAGCAATATAGTTTAACGCAGCTTGTGGCAATTGCTCACGAGTGGTTACACCAAAGGTGTTTTCAGACCAGCCAGGCATTGATTCATACACTGGTTCAGCGACTTCGTAGCCTTCAGCAGCCATTGGCGGTACGCGAAGCTCTTTGCCATCAGGCATTCTGTAAGCAGTACAAATTTTAAGCTCTTCTAAACCATCTAGAACATCTAATTTAGTTAGACATAAACCAGATAAACTATTAATTTGTACAGCACGACGCATAGTTACCGCGTCCAACCATCCACAACGACGTTTACGGCCAGTTGTTGCGCCAAACTCATGACCTTTAACACCTAGGTGTTGGCCAATATCATCGTCTAGCTCGGTAGGGAATGGACCAGAACCTACACGCGTTGTGTAAGCCTTGGTAATGCCTAATACGTAATCTAAGTGGCAAGGGCCAAACCCGCTACCTGTCGCAACACCACCAGCAGTAGTATTAGACGAGGTTACAAACGGATAAGTACCGTGGTCAATATCAAGCAAGGTACCTTGAGCACCTTCAAACATGATTGAATCACCGCGGCGGCGCGCCTGATCAAGCATATCAGTAACATCGGTTACCATAGCTGTAATCACTGGTGCCATTTTAGTCATTTGCTCAAGCACTTCGTCATAACTTACGCTTGGTGCGTCATAGTAATGATTAAGTTGGAAGTTATGGTATTCCATCACTTCTTTTAGCTTGGTAGCAAATTGCTCCATGTCGAACAAATCACCGATGCGTAAACCGCGACGAGCAACTTTATCTTCATAAGCAGGGCCAATACCACGACCAGTAGTACCAATTGCGTTTTTGCCTCGCGCTTTTTCACGCGCCATGTCTAAGGCAACATGGTAAGGCAAAATAAGAGGACAAGCTTCACTGATTACCAGGCGTTCTTTTACCGGAACGCCACGCTCTTCGAGCATAGCCATTTCTTTAAATAGCGCATCAGGAGCCAGTACTACGCCATTACCAATAATACAGGTAACGTTGTCACGAAGAACACCAGATGGTATTAAGTGGAGGACGGTTTTTTCGCCGTCAATAACTAAGGTGTGACCAGCATTGTGACCGCCTTGATAGCGAACCACATAGCTTGATTTGTCGGTAAGTAAGTCAACGATCTTACCTTTGCCTTCGTCTCCCCATTGGGAGCCAAGGATCACTACGTTCTTTCCCATTGTCTTTTGTCGTCTCAGTTAAAAAGCGATTCTAGCAGAAATCGGACAGTCAAGGGGTGCAAGTTATACCGATTTTCTATGCCAAGGTCAAAGATTAATCACATAGAAGAGTATAATAGAAACACCCACCAAGCTAAGACCAATCTGCCTAATATTGCTCGCTGGCATTGCTGAAATTAATTTTAGTAGGCGTTTCCAGCGCTTAGGAAATAACAAAGGCCCTAAGCCTTCCATTAGGCATACTAGAGCCAGCGCTAATAAAATTGAATCAGTCATAAAAAAGCCCAGTGTAAAACTGGGCCCTCAGTGTTATGGTTTCGCGGGTTCTTTCATATAACGGAAGAATTCGCTGTCAGGTTCTAACACCATCACGTCTCCGCCATTATCAAAACTGGTGCGATAAGCCATTAAACTACGCCAGAACTTATAGAACTCAGGGTTCTTAGTAAACGCGTCAGCATAAACTTTAGCAGCGGTAGCATCACCTTCACCACGCATTTCGCGTCCACGCTTATCAGCATCAGCCAATAACACGTTTACGCGACGGTCAACATTGGCACGAATGATTTCGGCTTGCTCTTGACCCTGCGAACGGTGCTCTTTAGCAACCGCTAAACGCTCTGCTCGCATACGTTGGTAAATACTACTACTTACCTCGTCTGGTAAGTTAATTTGCTTAATACGTACGTCGGTAACTTCAATACCTATCTCTGAAGAACGCGCCATACGTTTTAAAGCATCTTCCATGACTTGACCACGTTCACCAGAAACGATGTCGCGAATAGTACGCGCACCAATCTCGCTACGCAGACCATTATTGATTTTACGTTTTAATAGCGATTCAGCTTGAATAACCGAACCACCAGTCGATAGGTAGAATTGAGAAAAGTCTGCAATTCGCCACTTTACGTAAGAATCAATGATTAAGTCTTTTTTCTCAGAGGTTACAAAGCGGTCTGCATTCCCATCAAGGGTTTGAATACGCGCATCCAAAGTACGTACAGAATCAATAAACGGTACTTTAAATTGCAAGCCTGGAGAGTAGACCTTGGTATCACCTTCAGCGGTACGTTTTACTTTACCAAACTGAATAACAATCCCACGCTCACCTTCTTGAACCACAAATATCGAAGAGTAGCCCACTAACAAGGCTAAAATTACGCCAAAAATAGCTAACTGTTTCATGGCTTAGTTTCTCCCCGAAGTAGTGCGTTCACTGCTTCTAATATTAGAAGATGAAGGACGAGAAGGAATTGAACTGGCTGGTTCAGAACTAATCGTTGAAGACTTGCTGCTAGAGCTAGACTTGCGCTGATTAGGCTGTTGACCCTGGTCCATTAACTTATCGATAGGTAAATACAACATGTTGCTGTTGTTTGACGCATCAATCAACACCTTGTTCGACTTACCATAAATTTCTTCCATCGTTTCTAAATACAAACGGTGGCGAGTTACGTCTGGTGCAGACTCATATTCAGGCAGTAACAGTTCAAAACGTGCCACTTCACCCTGCGCTCTTAACACAATCTGCTCTTGGTAACCTTGAGCTTCCTGCTCAATACGCTGAACTCTACCACGAGCTCGTGGTTCAATTTCACGTTGATAAGCTTCAGCTTCACGAATGAAACGTTGCTCATCTTCTTGGGCAGAAATCGCGTCATCAAAGGCATCTTTTACTTCTTCCGGCGGGCGAGCCGGTAGGAAGTTAACGTCAACCACTTCGATACCTAAATTGTAAGGTTCGATGATCTTATTCAGTAACTCTTCGGTTTCGCTTCTCACTACTTCACGACCGGTTGTTAAAATGTCATCCATCGTTGTATGACCAATAACATAACGCAATGCGCTGTCGGTAGCTTGCGCCAAACTGTCATCTGGTGCAGTTACGCTAAATAAGTAGTTATGCGGTTGAATAACCTTATATTGAACATCCATTTCAACGCGAACTACGTTCTCGTCTTCAGTCAACATAAAGCCCGATGCAGGCAATGAACGAATTGCCTCTACATCTACCGGAATAACTTCTTGAACAAAGGTAGCTTTCCAATTAAGACCAGGTCCAACAGGACCCGCTTCCGCATCGTACTTACCAAAGGTAAGCTTAACGCCTTGTTCAGCTTCTTTAATTGTGTAGAAACCACTTGCTACCCAAATAACGGCCAAGATCACTAGCACAACAGCAATACCAAAGCCGCTAACACCGCCGCCACCGCCAACTGATGGTTTCTTGCCGCCGCCAAAGATACCGCCAAACTTACGAGTAAGTTTGGTGATCACTTCATCTAAATCAGGGGGACCCTGATTTCCATTTTTATTGTTATTGCCCCAAGGGTCACGGTCACCGCCGCCACCTTTGTTGCCAGGCTCATTCCAGGCCATCTGTGTCTCCAGAAGTTAAAGTTAATGCCTACTCACATTGAGCAATAAAACTTTCTAAATTATGGTCAAATTGCTTATCCAACCGCTGCCAAGCAATAGCATCTAATCGAATATCAACAACGATATTTCCTTCATCGTCTAAGCGTTCACCTGCTACGCAGTCTAACTGATATAGACGACTACGCAAGCGACCTTCGCTTGGTGGTAAACGCAAAGTGTGGTTAACCATTTCACCAACTAAACGTTCGCTGATTGCCTTGTACAAAAGTGGCAACCCTTCTCCCGTTAACGCTGATACCCACACTTTTTGGGGTAAACCTTCTTTATCACGCTCTATGCGTGGCGCCATATCGGGATGCTGGTCAACTTTGTTGAATACCTGCAAAAATGGAATTTCTCCCGCACCGATCTCTTCTAATACTACCTCAACCTGTTCGATATTCTCAGCCATTCTTTCATCACTACAATCAATCACATGTAATAATAGTTGAGCTTCTCGTGTTTCGGTTAAAGTTGCTTTAAATGCTGCGACTAAATCATGAGGAAGGTGGCGAATAAAGCCTACCGTATCAGCAAGAATTACCTTGCCTACGTCCTCAATGTCTATTTTTCTTAAGGTTGGATCCAGCGTTGCGAACAATTGGTCAGCTGCATATACCTTGGATTCGGTGATTTGATTAAACAATGTGGATTTACCCGCATTGGTATAACCCGCTAACGAAACCGTGGGTAATTCTGCGCGCTGCCTGGCTCTGCGCCCTTGCTCGCGCTGTTTACCTACTTTCTCTAAACGCTGTTGAATTTGTTTAATACGCGCCCGGAGTAAGCGGCGATCTGTTTCTAGTTGCGTTTCACCTGGCCCACGTAAGCCAATCCCACCTTTTTGTCTTTCTAGGTGAGTCCAGCCGCGAATCAGTCGAGATGACATATGCCGTAACTGCGCCAGTTCTACCTGTAACTTACCTTCGTGGGTGCGTGCGCGTTGAGCAAATATGTCTAATATGAGGGTTGTACGATCAAGTACCCGAGCCTCACAGAGCATTTCTAGATTTCGCTCTTGTGCTGGCGATAAAGCATGATTAAAAATAATCACATCCGCTTGGGCACTTTTAACACATTCGGCAATTTCTTCAGCTTTACCCGCACCCACAAAATATTTGGGATGAGGGGAAACTCGGCTACCGGTGATGGTAGCAACTGCGTTAACGCCTGCAGAACTGACTAACATCTTCAGTTCTTGCAGGTCTTCTCGCTCATCTTCGTCATTAAAGTTTACATGGACTAAGATGGCTTGTTCACCTGCTTCATAACGGTCAAACAAGCTTTTCTACTCCTTGGTAGTCACCAAGGCTAAGGTGCCTTCGCAATATTCTACTCTTCGGTTTTGGTTTCGCCAGGTACTGGGGTGTGGTGTGGAACAGCGCGCGCTGGAACCACAGTAGAGATAGCATGTTTATATACCATCTGGCTGACAGTGTTTTTCAACAAGATTACAAACTGATCAAATGATTCAACTTGGCCTTGCAACTTAATACCGTTTACTAAATAAATTGAAACGGGAATGCGTTCACGTCGTAACGCATTCAAAAATGGGTCTTGTAATGATTGCCCCTTCGCCATGTTATTGTTCCTTTTTTCTTATTAATTAATTGGCACAGATCAAATTCGATTATATACCACTAAGTTGGAGCCTTATAGCGACATTTTCAAGTATCACTTAGCGATTTAGTAATAATTTTGTTGTTTTCCGGGTTTGCGCTTTCTAACCAGGTCAACGATGACCACGATTTTAACCAGTTCATTTGCTTCTTGGCTAACTGCCTGGTGGCTACAACGCCGCGAAAAACCATTTCATCGTAATCTATTTCACCACTGAGGTATTGCCACATTTGGCGATACCCAACGCTACGCATTGAGGGTAAGCTTAAATCCAAATCTCCTCTTTGCATCAGCGCTTCGACCTCAGCTTCGAAACCAAGTTCAAGCATTATTGTAAATCGTTGTTCAATGAGACTGTGCAACTGCGCTTTTTCTTTCGGCACAATAGCAAATTGATGCACTTTAAATGGCAATTCAGGCAGTGGCTGCTGATTAATCTCGGTTAAAGATTTCCCCCTCAGTCGGTAAACTTCAATTGCGCGCAGCAAACGTTGGTGATCATTAACGCTAATTCTGGCCGCACTTACTGGGTCAAAACCTGCTAGTTGCTGATGCAAAAGCTCCCAAGAGCCTAATGCAGCTTCTTGTTGAATTTGTTCGCGTAACAACGGATTTGCTTCAGGTAAATCAGCAATGCCTTCCACTAGAGCTTTAAAATACAACATGGTTCCCCCCACCAATAAGGGGATGTTACCGCGCTGATGAATCTCACTGATTTTTGCTAACGCATCTTTACGAAAGTCTGCAGCAGAATACACCGCAGTGGGGTCGCAAATATCAATTAAGGCATGAGGGGCCAAGGCTTGCTCTTTTGCAGTTGGTTTAGCGGTGCCAATATCCATTCCACGATAGATTAGCGCGGAATCGACACTGATTAACTCAAAACCTTGTTGTTGATGAAGCTCAATAGCTAGCGCGGTTTTGCCCGACGCCGTTGGCCCCATCAACGTAACAACCGGTAATGTATTACTCATTGGCAAACCCCGCGATACAAGGAGATAAATCCACTAGTCGCCAAAATGTACTCGGTAGCTCATCGGCATAAATCTGTTGTAAGCCCTGACAACACTCTACTGCCTGCTGCCAAGCAAAATCATTAGGTTTGTTTTGCAGTTTGATCAAACCACTTAACAAAGCCTCTGGTTGTTGCCATTCGCTATCAGGTAATTGGCTCATCGCCAACAACAAGCTAGGTATCAACAAGGCAAAATCCACTTTTCTGAATAGCTTGGGTACTTGAGCAACAATTAGCTGTTGCTTGTTTACTAAGTTAAAACTAAAACCTAAACGACGCAGTGAATCGTTTTGTTGTTTAACTAAATGGAGTAAATCTGGCTCAATATTTAGCTTTAGTGGCAATAACAGCGGAACACTATCTAAACCTTGCTGCCATTGCTCTAACGCCTGCTTAAACGCTAAATGCTGCTGGCTTGCCCACACATCAATCATCACAAGTTGCTGTTGGTGGCGAGCCAATAAGTAGCCATTAGCGTCTAAATGCAGCGGGTATAGTACTGACTCAGCCGCAGGCTTTACAGCCGGTGAAGCTGAGTTGGATGTAAAACTAGCGCTGGTATTTAGCCATTGATTGTTCGCATTTAGCTCTTGAACGCTAGGCGGCTCTGCACGATGTAAATTAGATTGGTAAGCATGACGATTATCTCCGCCCGTGCTGACACTTGTTGGTGACGACGCCCGTGGAGCGGGTGTTGCGGTGTAGCCATGAGAAACACTTGGCGTAGAAAAATCATTATCACTTGTTTCATTCGTCCAGTGAGAATCTAGCTCTGCGGTTTGATTGGCTTGAGGAATTTTGCTTAAGGCCGATCCCAATACTTGAACAATATAGTCATGCACCAAACGAGCTTGATGAAATCGCACTTCGTGCTTAGCGGGATGAACATTTACATCTACTTGGTCTAAAGGCAGCTCTAAATACAAAACATAACAAGCATGCTGGTCATCACCCAGATACGGCGCGAAAGCTTGGCGAATTGCGTGTTGTAGTAGCTTGTCACGCATCATTCGACCATTTACATAAAAGTACTGCTGGTCGTTTTGGGCGCGAGCCACTTCAGGTAAACCCAACCAGCCATGTAAACGTAGCTGATCATGTTGATTGTCTAGATGCAAACAATGGTGAGTAAATGGCACACCCAAAACAGTACTTACTCGCTTTAACTGCTTATCGAGCTCTTTAGAAATACGGTATTGGCGAATCAATTTACCATTGTGTTTTAAGCTTACCGCCACATCAAAACGGCTCAAAGCTAAGCGCTTTAACAACTCATCAATATGAGAAAATTCGGTCTTTTCGGTGCGCAAAAACTTACGCCGTGCGGGCGTATTAAAAAACAAGTCTAATACTTCTACAGAACTGCCCACCGGGTGAGCACAGGGCTGCAAACTTACTTGCATATCTCGACCGGCGGCTTGGGCCTGCCAAGCCTGTTCTTGCTCTACAGTACGCGAGCTTAAACTCAAGCGCGATACCGAGCTAATACTGGCGAGCGCTTCACCACGAAAACCTAGCGTTGCAATGGCACTTAAATCGTCAAGGTTATCTATTTTACTGGTAGCGTGACGACTTAATGCAAGACTTAACTCGTCTTTAACAATGCCTGAACCGTTGTCTCGAATAAGAATGCGTTTAGCGCCGCCTTTATCTATTTCTATATCGATACGAGTGGCACCGGCATCCAAGCAGTTTTCAATCAGCTCTTTAACCACTGACGCCGGGCGCTCAACCACTTCACCTGCGGCTATTTGGTTAGCCAACTGCGCGGGCAGTATTTGAATAGCCATTTAACTGTTAGGAATGGTCAGCACTTGACCAATTTTTAAAGTATTAGAAGATAGTTTATTGGCTTTTTTCAAGCCCGCCACACTGGTGTTGTAACGCGCAGCTAACACCGACAAAGACTCACCTTTTTTCACGGTGTGTTTTCTCACTCCGTAGGTTTGCGCATACAGCGTCCCGGCAAGAGGCTTGGCACGGTAATGGGCTTTAATACCTTTAACCACGGCTTTAGCAATGCGCTCTTGATGATTGCCAGTTTTAAGCAGCTTCTCTTCGTTATGGTTGGTAATAAAGCCAGCCTCTACCAAGATAGAAGGAATATCAGGAGACTTAAGCACCGCTAAGCTTGCATGTTCAGGGCGCTTCTTATGCAAACTAGTTACCTTACCCAGCTCACTCAATACTTTTTTGGCCACCTCGTAGGCGGTATTCATCGAGTAGTCCATCTGCATATCAATTAATGCAAAGTTAAGGTGGGCATCATTTTCTACACTGCCCATTACCTCGCCTACTCCGCCTAGCAAATCTGACTCAGCTTCGTGATCTTCTAAATGTCGGCCTACTTCACTTTTAGCTCGGCGAGTAGACACCACCCAAACAGACGCGCCTTTAGGTTGTGAAGAGGTAAAGCCATCAGCATGAATAGAGACTAAAAAGTCTGCTTTATTTTTGCGGGCAATTTGCGAGCGTTTATTCAGATTAACAAAGTAATCGCCTTCGCGAACTAACACCGCTTTTAGGCCTTTTTCTTGATTAATCAAACGCTGAGCGCGCTTAGCAATCGCTAAAGTAATGTTTTTCTCGTAGGTTCTACGGTTACCAATAGCACCAGGGTCTTCGCCACCATGGCCTGCATCAATCGCAATAATGATGTCCCTATTTCCCGCTAACTGCTGTTGGTTTTTCGCTTTGGATATTTGCTGCTGTTTTTTCTTGGTTTGAGCTGTACCTACTTTGTCTGGTAAATCAATCACTAAGCGGTGGCCGTAGTTGCCGGTAGGTTTTAACGCAAAGATAGTAGGGTTAACCGCCTGACTAAGCTCAATGACTAAACGGTAATCACCTTTCGCCTTTGGAGTACTGGCTCGAATTTTATTAACCAATGAGCCCGATAATTCTACCTTACTTAGCTCAGCCAGCATTTTGCTGTTTTCTAAATCCAGTACCAAACGATTCGGCGTGGTGAGGTTGAAGTGTTTAAATTCAGGAGCGCCCGACAAGTCTAATACAATACGCGTATTATCCGGGCTGCTCCACACTCGTACCCCAGATACATTTGCATTAGCCATCGCTAAGCCGCATACAAAATACAAAAATAAGCCCATCCAAGGGCTCAATTTAAGGCTATGTACCATGTTTACTTAACCACTCCACAATCTCTATTCCTTGCTCACTAAAAGCTTTTACTACGGCGCTGCGTTGCTCTCCGCGGTAGACCAGCTCAACCTGCAAATCTGCCTCAGGCAAAAAGCCTTGTCCTTTTTCTGGCCACTCCACCAAACATAGACAGTCGTCGGCAAAATAATCTCGAATGCCAATAAACTCTAACTCTTCAGGATCGGCCAAGCGATACAAATCAAAGTGATTAACCCGCCAAGTATCTAGTTGATAAGGTTCCACCAAAGTGTAAGTGGGACTTTTCACCTTACCTTTGTGCCCTTTTCCTTGAATAAAGCCTCGAGTAAGGGTGGTTTTACCCGCGCCAAGCTCGCCCTCTAAGTAAATAACACTTGCTTGCTGGCAGGCTTTTGCCAGTAACTCACCTAAGGCAACAGTTGCATCTGCGTCGTTTAGTTCAATTTGCCACGTTTTCATTACAGTTCTGGATTCACTAATTGTCTTATATAAGGCATCAAGTCTGAGGCTAACATGCCTCTCTCGCCTTGCGCTGCGGCTAGATCTCCAGCCATTCCATGAATACTCACCCCAAGGCAGGCAATATCAAATAACGAATGCTGCACTGCAAATTGGGCCATTAAGCCGCCGATTATACCAGACAAAACATCTCCCATCCCACCAGATGCCATGCCTGGATTACCAACATTACAAATTTTTACTTTGCCGTCATTCCCAGCAATGATGGTTCCAGCACCTTTAAGCACACAAACGCCACCAAAAGCTTGCTGGATATGGCGTGCAGCTGCAATTCTATCACCCTCAATATCTGCCACAGAGCAAGCTAACAGTCTCGCAGCTTCACCTGGGTGTGGAGTCAAAACCCAATCATTTCGACGCAGCGGCGCTAGTGCTAAAAGATTAAGCCCGTCGGCATCAACCAAACAATGTACAGTTTGCTTAAAGGTTTCAGTTAGCAACAATTTCGCCCATTGATCTTGGCCGAGCCCTGGGCCTATCACGACACAGCGGGATGGCTTCAGTGATTCAGCCAATAGCTTTGTCTGTTCAAGCCCTATACCCGCTACCATTAATTCGGGCCGACCAGCGCTAACGACCGGTGAATTCTCAGGGTGAGTGAATACATTGACCAAACCCGCACCGGTTCGCAAGCTGGCTTCGGCGGCCATGCGAATAGCCCCTGGCATGCCTTTGTTTCCGCCCACCACAGCCAACCGGCCAAATTGTCCTTTATGTGCTGTTTTAGAACGACGCTGCAGCATTTGAGTTAATTCGCTCACCTCAACCCGCGAAACATCACTTACATTGTATTTCTCAAATTGTTGGTCAATGCCCAAACCAGCAAATACCAACTCACCGACATATTCCGCTGCATGGCCGGTAAACAAACCTTGTTTGGCGGCGATAAAGGTAATGGTGCCATTCGCGCTGATGACTGCGCCTAAGTTGCGACCAGTATTGGCACACAAACCTGAGGGTAAATCTAAACTCAACACTGGCGCTGTAGCGAGGTTAGCCTTGGCAAATAAGTCACATAAAGGCTGGCGAAGCGAGCCAGTGATACCGGTACCTAACACACCATCAATAATCACATCGCACTGCCAGTCAAGCTCATCCAATGTCTCAAGCTTACCGCCAGCAGTTACCCAAGCATCTTTTGCCGCACCAGCTTCACTGGGCTTGCCTGTTTTGCTACCAAGATCAATCACTTGAACTTGCTGACCAGACTGTTTCGCTAAACGAGCAACTACGTAAGCGTCGCCACCATTGTTGCCGCCACCCGCTAATACCAATAGTTTTTGCGCACTTGGCCACGTAGCCTGCAAATATTCAAAGGCGGCTTGTCCGGCCCGCTCCATCAGCAGTGACAAGCTGATACCTAGCTTATCGGCAATCACGGCCTCTTGGCTTTTCACTACTTCGGCGCGCCATAAAGTCTGTGGTAAACTGTAAGAAAATAAATCGTGCTTTTGAGCCATGCCCATACCAACCGAAATTGACCTAAAACAGCTTGTTCAACATATCAAGCTAACCGCTAAATCGCTAGGTTTTCAACAGATCGGCATAACAGATGTGGATCTTAGTCAACATCATCAATCCGTGGAGCAATGGCTAGCTAAAGGCTACCACGGCGAAATGGACTATCTGGCGCGAAACCTCGAGTTACGTAAACACCCTGAACTATTGCACGAAGGCACTCAACGGGTTATTTCTGTGCGCATGGACTACTTGCCCGAAGATGCCAAGTTTGCCCAAAGCCTAAGTAAAACCGAACAAGCCTACATTAGCCGTTATGCATTGGGCCGCGACTATCACAAGCTAATGCGCAAACGCCTGAACCACTTAGGTAAAACGATTAATGATTACTGCGAACAGCAGCTAAATATGCGCCCTTTTGTGGACTCTGCACCAGTAATGGAACGCCAGTTAGCCAGCAAAGCAGGATTGGGTTGGACCGGTAAACACACCTTGGTGATTAATCAAGATGCGGGCTCTTGGTTTTTCTTAGGTGAGCTATTTGTAGATTTACCGCTGCCCATTGACCAACCAGTTGAAGAGCAGTGCGGAGATTGCGTAGCCTGTATCACCATTTGCCCAACTCAAGCGATTGTTGAGCCATATCAGGTAGACGCACGCCGCTGTATTTCTTACCTCACCATCGAATACGACGGTGTGATAGACGAAGAACTGCGCCCCCTGATGGGCAATCGTATTTATGGTTGCGACGACTGCCAATTGGCCTGTCCTTGGAACCGTTACGCACAGCTAACTCAAGAAGCTGATTTTGCTGCCCGCGAACAGCTCGACCAACCCACGCTATTACAACTTTTTGCATGGACAGAAACAGAGTTTCTTAAGAAAACCGAGGGCTCACCCATTCGCCGTATTGGCCACCAGCAATGGTTGCGAAACATAGCCATTGCCTTAGGTAATGCCAGTTACTCAGAACAAGCCATTCAAGACTTACAGTCAAAACAAGATGTTAGCGACGTTGTACAAGAGCATATTGATTGGGCCATTAAGCAACAATTGGCCAAAGCCAGCAAAGCTTCACGAAAAACCGCACGTTTGATCCGTATTATAGAAAAAGGATTAACTCGAGATGCTTAATGCCCTGAGCCATTAAGTTCTGTTACACTTTTTTAGAATAAAATAATGGGAAGCAGCTCATGCACTTACTTGGCGTTGATATAGGTGGCACAGGCATTAAGGCCGCCATCGTTAATTCAAATACGGGTCAGTTGATTAGTGAACGACACCGCATCGCAACACCACAACCAGCCACTCCTCAGGCGGTTGCCACCTGCTTAAAAGAAATGGTTGAGCACTTTGCCTGGCAAGGGCCTATTGGCTGCGGCTTCCCAGCTACGGTGAGTCATGGCGTGGCGCAAACCGCTTCTAACATCGATAAAAGCTGGATTGGTACCAATGTTGAAGCCTTGTTTTCAGAGTATACCGATTGCCCCTGCTATGTGGTAAACGACGCAGACGCCGCAGGCATGGCTGAAATGGCGTTTGGTGCGGGTGTAAATCATCAAGGTGTGGTGGCCATTATTACCGTAGGTACCGGCTTAGGCAGCGCCGTTTTTGTCAATGGCGAGCTATTACCTAATACCGAATTTGGCCATATTATTCTTGAGGGAAAAGTGGCTGAGCATTATGCCAGTGCCCGAGTGCGAGAAACCGAAGAGCTTAGCTGGAAAAAGTGGGGCAAGCGCTTCAACTTATATTTACAGCGCTTAGAGTTTTTAATGTCGCCCGATTGTTTCATTATTGGCGGTGGAGCCAGCAAAAAGTTTGATAAGTACTCAGAGCAACTGGCCCTTAAAGCGGAAGCCCTGCCAGCTCAAGGCTTAAACCAAGCAGGCATTGTAGGCGCGGCCATTTACGCGCAGCATCAATGTTAACTATTTAAGAATGTCTCCGCTTAAATAGGCCTTACGCAAAGGTTCATCAAAGCGCTCTATACTATATCGCAGCAACTCTCGAGGCAGTTGATTGAGATGTTGCTGCAAAAATCCTTCAATAGCATGTTGGTTTCGTTTGGCTAATTCTCGCAGCATCCAGCCCACCGCTTTATGCATCAATGGATGGTGATGAGTGCGAAAACGTTCGGCTAAAGATAGCGTCAGCTGGCTGTCATTTTGTCGAATGTAATAAAAGCAACTCACCATGGCAATGCGTTGCTGCCACATACTGTCACTTGCAGCGAACCTTTCTAACAAATCCTTATCTTGCTGTTGCCAAATATACGGGCCAACGATTTTGGGCGCCGAGCAATCTACCAAATCCCAATTATTCACCCATTGGACATGCTGCAAATAAAAATCAATTACCTGCTGTTGCTGACTCAGTGTCTTTGATTTTTGATAATGGCTACACAACACCACTAAAGCAAAAAAGCGTTCTTCATGAAACGCCGAGCGAATTAGCTCATCCAACTCTTCTATGGCTAGCGGATAAGTTTTAGCAACCTTGCGAATATCGGGAACACGAATACCTAAAAACTGGTCACCTTCTCCGTATCCACCTGCGTAGGCTTGAAAGTATCGAGGGATAAAAGCGGCCTTTTCAGCATCGGCATGTTTGCGAAGCGCCTGTTTTATTTGAGCAAGCTGATCCATCGAATGCCTAGTTATTAAAGAAAGATATTCTGCTAGCTTAATGCAAAGAGCCAAAAATGTTTATTCTAGGCAATAAAAAAGCCCCGCATCAGTGATGCAGGGCTTTAATTTGGAGCGGCACATCAGGTTCGAACTGATGACCTCAACCTTGGCAAGGTTGCGCTCTACCAACTGAGCTAGTGCCGCTTAATTCTTCGCTAAGTATATTTTAGCTGGAATCTTTCTTAGTTCTCCAGTCATTTGGTGATGACTAAAGCTTTAATTTGGAGCGGCACATCAGGTTCGAACTGATGACCTCAACCTTGGCAAGGTTGCGCTCTACCAACTGAGCTAGTGCCGCTTTATTCTTTATCACTATTTAGTGTGTTCAAGTGCTCAACTAAGGTTGCGCTACTCTTTATATCCACACTGAGCTAGTACTGCTTTTTAAACCTCAGTCATTTGGTGATGACTAAAGCTTTTAATTTGGAGCGGCACATCAGGTTCGAACTGATGACCTCAACCTTGGCAAGGTTGCGCTCTACCAACTGAGCTAGTGCCGCTTTAATCACTATTTAGTGTGCAGAGAGTTCAACCAAGGTTGCGCTACTCTTTATATCCACACTGAGCTAGTGCCGCTTTATTCTTTCTTGCAACACCAAGCGTTACAACTAAACAAGCATTAAGCCTTGGCTTCACGTTGTTTAGGGCTGCGAATTATACGAGGAATTTTTACCTTTGCAAGAGCTGCAATTAAAATAATTACAGCTCTTAAACTGTTTGTTTAGTTTTCGCCCAGTTTAAAGAAGGTTTTTTGATAGTGCTGCATTTCAGCAATAGATTCTCGAATATCATCTAGCGCTAAGTGAGTTCCGCTTTTAGTAAAGCCATCAAGAATTTCTGGCTGCCAGCGGCGCGCTAATTCTTTCACCGTGCTTACATCAATATTTCGGTAATGAAAAAACTGCTCTAGCTCAGGCAAATACTGGTGCATAAAACGGCGGTCTTGACCAATGCTATTACCACACATCGGCGAAACACCTTTAGGCACCCATTGCTTGATAAAAGCAATAGTTTGCTCTGTAGCTTGCTGCTCGTTTACTGTGCTAGCTCGCACCCGGTCAACTAAACCAGAGCCGGTGTGAGTATTAGTACACCACTCATCCATACCCGCTAATACATCATCAGATTGATGCACAGCAATCACTGGCCCCTCTGCAAGTATGTTTAATTGAGCATCGGTAATGATGGTAGCGATCTCTAATACGCGATCGCTGATGGGCTCGAGACCAGTCATCTCCATATCAACCCAAACTAAATTCTGTTCGCTAACAGTCATGTTGACCCTATTTATATGTGGAAATATTTTCCGCAAATCTTTTTGATAAGCGGTATCATAGCGATTTATTACACTTACTTGAATAGTAGTTTTCGTGACCAAGAGAAAGAAACTGAGCCAAGGTCAACTTCGCCGCGTGCGAAGCAACCAACAAAAGCGCCTCAAAAAAGAAGATAGTCACCAATGGTTGGACGACCAATTAGGTCCCCAACAAGAAGGAACTATTATCAGCCGCTTTGGTCAACATGCCGATGTTGAATCAAACAGTGGGGAAATTTTCCGTTGTAATATGCGCCGCTCAATTGGCTCCTTAGTCAGCGGAGACGAAGTGGTATGGCGCGCTGGTAACGAAGAGCAATCTGGCATTCGAGGCGTTATTGAAGCCTGCCATGAGCGCCGCTCAGTACTCACTCGCCCAGATTTTTACGATGGAATTAAAGCCATTGCCGCTAACATCGACCAAGTCGTGATTGTTTCTGCAGTACTGCCCGAGTTCTCTACTAACATTGTCGATCGCTATTTAGTGGCAGTAGAAGATGTAGATTTAAAGCCGATCATTTTGCTCAATAAAGTTGATTTATTAGATCTAGAGCAGCGTCAAGCCATTGAGGCTCAGCTCGAAAACTACCAAAAACTCGGTTACACGGTCATTTTTGCCAGTACCAAGCAAGCCGAAGGCTTAGACGCTCTCACTCAGCAACTGACCAACAAAACCAACATTTTTGTTGGGCAGTCGGGTGTTGGCAAAAGTTCATTGGTTAACAGCTTATTGCCTGAACAAAGCATTGATACCAAAGAAGTCTCAGAAGTATCTGGGCTTGGCCAACACACCACCACTACCGCGCGTTTGTATCATTTAGAATGTGGCGGCAGATTAATTGACTCCCCCGGCGTTCGCGAATTCCAATTGTGGCACTTAGAAAATGAACGTGTTGCGTGGGGCTTTATTGAGTTTCGTCCTTGGCTGAATCAATGCCGTTTTCGTGACTGCAAGCACCAAGGTGATCCTGGTTGTGCTATGCAAGAAGCGATAGACTCTGGCAAAATTTCGCAGCAGCGATTTGATAGTTACCAGCGTTTATTAGAAACAATGGAAAGTAACAAACCTTCACGGGCGATTCCCGGGAAAAAATAATTCACCAGACCATGAGAATATAGAGTGTTAGACAAAATTAAAATTGCCGCCCAGTACTGCTTTCCACAGCATGGTTTATCTCGCTTAGTGGGTAAACTGGCCCAAGCCGAAGCAGGAAAACTCACTCATTGGGTGATTAAAAAGTTTATTAATCGTTACCAAGTAGACATGAACGATGCGGTAAACAGCGAACCTAGTGCCTATCCCAGTTTTAATGCGTTTTTTACTCGTCCACTAAAACCAGGCACTCGCCCTTTAGTAGATGGCGACTCTAATTTGGCCCATCCAGTAGACGGCGCAGTAAGCCAATTAGGACCTATTCAGCATGGCCGAATTATTCAAGCTAAGGGCCATGATTACAGTGCGCGAGAGTTACTTGGTGGTGATAAAGAGCTTGCCGAAGCATTTAACGATGGTGACTTTGCCACTATTTATTTAGCCCCAAAAGACTACCACCGCATTCATATGCCTTGTAAGGGTAAGCTGCGAAAAATGGTCTATGTGCCTGGCCAACTGTTTTCGGTTAACCCGCTAACTGCCGCTAATGTGCCTAACTTGTTTGCCCGCAATGAACGCGTAGTGGCTATTTTTGATACTGAGTTTGGCCCTATGGCCATGGTATTGGTCGGCGCCACTATTGTTGCTAGCATTGAAACCATTTGGTCTGGCACAGTAACGCCACCAGGCAGCAAGCAGGTGTTTACTTGGGACTACTCTGATCAAGATATTAGCCTAGATAAAGGTGCTGAAATGGGTCGCTTTAAGCTGGGTTCAACCGTGGTAATGCTATTTGCTAAAGATGCCATTGAGTTTGAACAGTCACTCGCGCCAACAGTGAGCACCGTAATGGGCACTCATTTCGCCAGTAAAGCCCAGTAAAATACTACCAAGTCTTGAAGGCTAGCCCTTCAAGACTGATTCAATTCTGCTTATTATTACGCTAATTCAATTATTTAATATAAAATAAATAACAATCACTAGCGCACTTAATTTGGCTCCTAACGAATGAAACCAACGCTTTTACTCCGCTGGCTTGCTTTACCTTTACTGATATTTTGTATGGCGGCTCAAGCGAACGTGGGTGGCGAAAACCACTTAAAAAGCTTAATTGGTTCCTTAGATACCCAACCCAGTAACCTCAATACTCAGCAGCAACAGCTGATTTATGAAGAATCTTTAGCTTTGCTTAAAGAAGGCAATGACTACCGAGAAAAAGCCAAATATTACCGTAGCATTATTAATAATTTTTCGCGGCTGCGTAAAGATTTACAAGACCAGCTTAACCAGTATCAAGCACCTGAAATAAGTCAGCTAGATACGCTAAATTCTAATCAACTCACCGAACAACTAAACACTTGGCAAGCCACACTTAACAGCAGCAGTGCCCGTATTGATGAACTTAAACAGCGCCAATTCGCCATAGATTTAGATGTTAGTGAGCACCACCAGCGCAGTGGTCCACTGCGTCAGCAACTAAGCTCCTTGCGAAGCAAGCTAGAGGCTCTGCAATTTGGTGTGCTTAGCGAAGTAGAAGAAGCCCAACGCGTTCGCACACAAGTGAACGAAGCAAGCTTAACTGCTCAATTAGCCATGTTAGAGCTAGCCGCACAAAGTGCCAACCAACGTAATGAACTACTGCAACTAGAGATAAGCCTGTTACAGCGCCAACAATTTTCTCAAAAACGGATTGTTGAAGAACTAAAAAATCGCCTATCTCAAGAACATCGCGCCGAAGCAAAACGTTTATCAGAGCAGTTAGCCTTTACCGCGCCCGAGCTTTTAGAACTGCCCCTCGTGAAAGAGGTCGTGGATCAAAACCAACATATTCAACGCCAATTGTCGGCCTTGTTTGACCAAAGCGAGCAAATTGCTCTGCTGCAGCAACACGCTAACAACGAGTTAGAGCACATTAAACTCACCTTTGCCAACTTCAAAGAACAGGTATCGTGGCTAAAAGTAACCCGCTCTTATGGCGAATATTTGCGTGAACAGATCAGCAGCTTACCCAAGGCAAAAACCTTAGCGCCCATAGAACAACAAATTATTGAAGTGAGGATTAGCAAACATCGCCACCAAAACTTAATTTACACTTTGCGTAGCCAAGCCCAACAACAGGCTAAACAGCAGCTTATTGCATCCCTCAGTGACGAACAGCAACAGATACTGCGCAAACACCTCAAACTCAATCAGCAACTATCCGATAAATATCAACTTGAATTAGATTCTCGTTTATTTGAATTAGCCCGTCTAAAGCTAGATTACTCCAAACTCAATGACGAACTGCGCATTATTAACCAAGAAGCCAATCAAGAGCTGTTTTGGACTGCAGATGTAAAAGCCATCGACCTCAGCTTTTTTAGTGATGTTCGCCAATCTGTTATTTGGTTATTGAATATCCAACAACTCAAACAGCTGAAACTCTCGATTCAAAACTTATCTTGGTTATGGCTGGTTTGGTTAAGTTTGGTGGCGGCAAGCATGGTGTATGTGCGTCATTTAAAAATGCACTGGTTAAAGGGCTATTTACAACGTATTGACTCTAAAACCGGCAACATTACCCGCGATAAATTTCACTATACCTTGTCGAATCTATTACTTAGTGCAGCGCTAGCCACTCCCTTAGCCCTGTTTATTGGAAGTGTTGGATTCGCCCTAAACTACAAGTGGGAATATGCCTTTTCTCGGGATGTTGGTGATGCGCTAATCAACGTAGCACTAGTATTATGGCTATTCCATTTGCTGCAGCAGTTTTGCCAGAAAAACGGTCTGCTCAATACCCACTTTAAGTGGCCACTGGTCAACATTCAGCAGGCTATTACCCTTATTCGCCGTTTAGTTTACATTAGCCTGCCGCTGGTTTTTGTTCTTAACCTTTGTATTCTACAAACCAGCCAACCAGCTTACAGTGGTCTAGCCCGTTTAGCCTTTATCGGGCTGCTGTTATGGGTAGCTTACGGCTTTCACAGTATTTACCGTATCGAGCTTCCGGTTAACTACCGTTTAGATATTTTTAAAGCACCACAACTGGCCAAAAAGCTTATTTGGGGAGCGGCAATTAGTATTCCTTTAATGGCGGCCTTGGCATCTGCCGCAGGCTTTTTTGCCACTGCGTTTACCGTATATTGGCAAGTGGTGCTGAGCTTTATTATTGCCGTGGTATTTATGCTTAGCTACCTGCTTATTCATCGCTGGATGTTACTGCAACGTCGCCGAATTGCCTTTGACCGCGCCAAGGTGCGCCGCGCAGAGATGATTGCCCAACGCCACGCCGAAGACGAAGATCCAAGTATATCTAGTGAAGGCTTTGTTGAAGCGATTGAAGAACCCGTCATCGATCTAGATACCATTAGCGCTCAATCTTTAGGGTTGTTGCGCGCCGCGTTAATCTTAGCGCTGGTATTAGTACTGCTGTTTAGCTGGTCTGAAATGACCAGCGCTTTCTCCTTCCTAGATAATATTACCTTATGGGAAAGTAATACCAGCCGCGCGGGCGTGGCAGCGGTCAACGAAATTACTCTACGCTCACTGGGTTCAGCCCTATTAGTATTCTTCTTTGCCATGCTGTTGATTCGCAACCTGCCAGGCTTGTTAGAGCTAATGGTATTGCAGCACTTGTCGTTAAACCCAGGAACGGGCTTTGCCATCACCACAATGATCAATTACATGGTGATTCTATTTAGTATCTTCAGTGGCTTTGGATTACTCGGTATTGAATGGTCTAAATTACAGTGGTTAGTGGCAGCTCTCACCGTTGGTTTGGGTTTTGGCTTGCAAGAAATTTTTGCCAACTTTATTTCTGGTTTAATCATCTTATTTGAAAAACCCATTCGAATTGGCGACACCGTCACCATTCGCGAACTAACAGGCACTATTTCCAACATTGAAACTCGCGCGACCACCATTGTGGATTGGGACAGAAAAGAGATTATTGTGCCCAACAAGGCCTTTATCACCGAGCAGTTTATTAACTGGTCATTGACCGATCCAATAACTCGTGTGGTACTCATGGTGCAAGTTAAACAAGGTTCCGACAACAACTTGGTGACACAGATATTGCAAGAAGCGGTGGAAGCAAACAGCTTAGTATTAACCAACCCACAACCTGAAATTTACTTCACCGAATATACTAACAACGGCATGAAATTCGAGATGCGAGTCTATGTAAGTGAGATGCGTTATCGCTTACCGATGACCCATGAGTTGTACACTTTGATCAACGACAAGTTTAAGGCGAATAGCATAGACATCGCCTACCCACAATTAGATGTATCTCTCAATTCTTAGTTGAGGCTTTGGGTATCGTAGAGCTTTAAAAAAACCGTTATTTCAAATAATTAGCTCAGAGATCTTAGAACATGGCCTTGCATAAACACCTTAAGCTGTTGGTTTGTTTAATTGTTCCCCTACTTATTTTGGCGCTGCCTACCAGCGCAATTCCTTTAGCTGACCTCACCATAGTACAGCATCGAATCATTGCCATTTTTGTAATGGCGGCTTTGCTGTGGATTTTTGAGCCAGTGCCGGTATTTGCCACCTCATTACTGATCATTACCCTTGAGTTAGTACTTATTTCCAATCAAGGGATTAGTGTGTTTATCGCCGATAATGGCAGCGCACCAATGGGCGACTTACTGCCTTACACCAGTATTTTTAATGCCTTCTCTTCGCCCATCATTATCTTATTCATGGGGGGTTTTGCTTTAGCCATTGCGGCATCTAAGTTTGAACTAGATAACAACCTTGCACGAGTGCTACTCAAACCGTTCGGCAAACGCATCCCAATGATTATGTTAGGCATTATGCTGATTACCGCCATCTTCAGCATGTTTATGAGTAATACTGCCACCACGGTCATGATGCTCGCTATTGTAGGCCCACTTATTGCCGCAGCCCCGCGCAACGATCTCGGCATGAAAGGGCTTATTTTGGCGATTCCAGTTGCTGCCAATACCGGTGGTATTGGTACTCCTATTGGTACTCCACCTAACGCCATCGCCCTGCAATATATTCCTGAAGGCCAAGTTACCTTTGCGTCTTGGATGGCTTTTGGTATTCCCTTTGTGATTATTCAGCTCGCTATTGCTTGGTTTTTACTATGTAAACTTTACCCATCAAAAACCGGAGTTTTGGAGCTAAATCTTAAAGGGACTTTTCAAAAAAGTACTCGCGCCTACATTGTTTACGCTACTTTCGCCTTAACTATTTTATTGTGGTTAAGTACCGCTTGGCATGGCATGAACAGCTACGTGGTGGCGATTATTCCACTCGCTGTGTTCACCCTTACCGGCGTAATCGGTAAAGACGACTTAAAGCTATTTAACTGGGATGTATTGTGGTTAGTAGCCGGTGGTATCGCTATGGGCATGGCCTTAGAAAAAAGCGGTTTAGCCGCAAAAATCGCCACCTCAATCGACTTCTCTAGCATGCCGACTTTAGCGGTGATTGTAGTGCTATCGATAGTCTGTGTGGTTATGGCTAATTTTATGTCAAATACTGCAACAGCTAACTTAATTATGCCTATAGCAGCGGCGGTAGCTACCAGCTTAAGTGGCTTAGATGGCGATGGTGGAATCACCACATTGTTGATTATTGTCGCGCTGTCGGCGTCGTTAGGCATGATGTTGCCTGTCAGTACTCCGCCCAACGCCCTCGCCTATTCTACCGGTTTTATTGAAACTAAAGATTTGATCAAAATTGGCGGGGTTATGGGAACCACCGGCTTGGCATTGCTATACATTGCCATGATGGTTATTTTGTAACAGCCCAACTAAAAAGGGAGCGATTGCTCCCTGCTCTCCCTGCGAAATACTAAGCTCGCTCGATGCTAAAACTTTGCACTTGCTGAATATTGTCGGTTTCTAGCGCTAGCATCAATAAACGGTCAATGCCCAAGGCCACGCCAGCACACTCTGGCAAACCTGCAGCCAAGGCAGCTAAAAAGCGTTTATCTATCTGCGCGGGGGCTAAACCATGTTGCTCTCTCACTTGCTGGTCTTTAGCAAAACGCCGTGCTTGTTCTTCTGCATCGGTTAGTTCATGAAAACCATTGGCTAGCTCTACGCCTTTAAAATAAAGCTCAAAGCGCTCAGCCACTCGGGGATCGGTAGCTGAAATTTTAGCTAAAGCAGCTTGCGAAGCAGGGAAGTGATAAACAAAACAAGGCCGCTGCTGGCCGATATACGGCTCTACTCCCAGAGAGAATAGCAATTGTAAAATCGTGTCTCGGTCAGGTTCCTGATCAACTAAATCGGCCACCGACAAACCCTTCGCTACTTCAACAAAATCGGCATGGCTAGCACTTAATGGGTTAATGCCTAGGCTTTGCTCAAAGGCCTCAACATAAGTTAGCCGTTCAGCACTACCACAAGCCAGCACTAAGTCTATCAGCGTGTCCATTTCGTCCATTAAAGCGAAATGGTCAAAACCCACGCGATACCACTCCAGCATTGTAAATTCTGGGTTGTGAAAGCGCCCAGCTTCTTCATTGCGAAATGCCTTTGCTATTTGATAAATACATCCGCTACCCGCCGCCAGTAGGCGCTTCATATGAAACTCTGGCGAGGTTTGCAAATACAAGCTCATGGAGTGAGGCGCAGCCGGCCCAGTTAAGGTGGTGGCAAAGCTATGTAAATGAACATCACTCACGCACGCTTGGCTCATACTTGGTGTTTCTACTTCCATCACTTTTCGCGCGGCAAAAAAGCATCTGATTTTGTTAATGATTTCAGCTCTAGCTTGAAGAGTCTCGATACTTGCAGAGGGTTGCCAAAGTGTTTCAGACATGCAAATTTTTTCCTGCATTGAGTTAGTTTTTATCGCGAGGTTTTATACCACTTTGCTAACAAAAGCGGGAGTTATATCTCAAAAGACAAATTATCTCGGAAGCCTGCTCAAAGTAGCGCCAATATTTGATTTTAGTCAAACATCAAAAAGCGAATACCCGCACAATCATTGTAGGCTTATTTCGTATGGAGAAAAGCGTGGAAGTAATCAAAACTGATGTCGCCATTGTTGGCGCTGGGGGAGCAGGCTTACGTGCTGCTATTGAAGTTGCCGAGCAACACCCCGAGTTAGAAGTGGCTCTCATTTCAAAAGTATACCCGATGCGCAGCCACACGGTTGCCGCCGAGGGCGGTGCTGCTGGTGTAGCCCAAGACCACGATAGCTTTGATAACCACTTTAACGACACCGTATCCGGTGGCGATTGGTTATGTGAGCAAGACGTAGTGGACTTTTTTGTTGAGCGAGCCCCCAAAGAACTGACTCAACTTGAGCACTGGGGTTGTCCGTGGTCTCGCCGACCAGACGGCAGCGTTAATGTTCGCCGCTTTGGTGGAATGAAGATCGAGCGCACCTGGTTTGCTGCAGACAAAAGTGGCTTTCACATTCTCCACACCTTATTTCAAACCTCAACTAAATACCCCAGCATCAAACGTTACGACGAGCACTTTGTTTTAGATTTAGTCGTAGAAGACGGCCAAGTAAAAGGCGTGATTGCCCTTGATATTGCCGAAGGCGTAGCTAAATTGATTCAAGCCAAATCGGTGATTATTGCTACCGGTGGCGCAGGCAGAGTGTATCGCTTTAATACCAACGGCGGCATTGTTACCGGTGACGGCATGGCTTTGGCCTATCGCCATGGTGTAGCACTGCGAGACATGGAGTTTGTGCAATATCACCCAACGGGCTTACCTGGATCAGGGATTTTGATGACAGAAGGCTGCCGTGGTGAAGGCGGTATTCTTACCAATAAAGACGGTTACCGTTACCTGCAAGATTACGGCTTGGGACCTGAAACGCCAGTCGGCGAACCTAAAAACAAATACATGGAACTTGGCCCACGCGACCGCTTAAGCCAATGTTTTTGGCAAGAAGCCCAGCTCGGCCGCACCATTGAAGGGCCAAATGGCGATTATGTTCACCTCGACCTCACTCACTTAGGCGAAGACTACTTATTAGAACGCCTGCCGTTTATTTGTGAATTAGCCAAAGCTTACATGGGTGTAGACCCCGTGAAAGAGCCAATCCCTGTTCGCCCTACTGTGCATTACACCATGGGGGGGATTGAAACTGATGGCCGCTGCGCTACCTCACTAAAAGGCTTATACGCCGCTGGCGAGTGTTCTTCGGTAGGTTTACATGGCGCTAATCGCTTAGGATCTAACTCGCTAACCGAGATTACCGTATTTGGCCAAGTCGCTGGAGAATCTGCAGCACGTAATGCGCTAGTATCAACCCATAGCGATAGCGCCTCACTACTTGCCCAAGCAGAGCAAACTCTCGCGAAGTATCAAGCCTTAAAAACCAACCAAGGTGATGAAAAAACCTCTGATATTCGCAACGAACTCGGTCGCACCATGGAAGATGGCGTAGGTATTTATCGAACCGAAGAAGCAATGCAGACAACTATCGATAAAATCGCCGAGTTAAAACAGCGCTATAAAAACATTAAGTTAGTCGACGACAGTGAAGTATTTAATACCGAGTGGCTGTATGCCGTAGAGCTTGGGTATTTGTTAGATGTGGCAGAGTCGATGGCTGTTTCGGCGATTAACCGTAAAGAGAGTCGCGGTTCTCACCAACGCATTGATGGCTTTGAGCAACGAGACGATGTGAACTTTTTAAAACACACCTTAGCGAATTACCGCCCGGATATGGCGCCCGAAATTAGCTACAGCGATGTGAAAATCACTAAATCTCAACCTGCAGAACGTGTATACGGCGCCGCCGCCGATGCTCAAGAAGCAGCTAAAAAACAAGCGGAGGCGAAGTAAAATGGCTGAAGTGATGAAAATTGAGATCTTACGCTATCGTCCAGAAACCGATAAAGAACCAGTATGGCAAACCTTTGATGTGCCTTTTACTCGCGAGATGTCGCTATTAGAAGCTTTGGCTTACATTAAAGATGAACTAGACCCAACCTTAAGCTATCGCTGGTCTTGCCGAATGGCGATTTGTGGTAGCTGCGGCATGATGGTGAATGGGATACCTAAATTAGGTTGTAAAACCTTCCTGCGTGATTACCCAAAAGGAATGAAGGTTGAAGCCTTAGCCAACTTCCCTATCGAGCGTGACTTGGTGGTTGATATGAGCGACTTCATCGAGAAGCTTGAGTCAGTTAAGCCTTACATCATTAACGATAATCCTAAGTCGCTAGACGATGGTTGCCACACTCAATCACCTAAAGACATGGCGCAATATAAGCAGTTTTCCATGTGTATTAACTGTGGCCTTTGTTATGCGGCGTGTCCGCAGTACGGTTTGGATAAATCATTCACTGGCCCTGCCGCTTTAGCCATATTACATCGTTATAACCAAGACAATCGTGACGCTGGTAAAGCAGAGCGAATGAAGATAGTTAACGCCGAAGAAGGCGCTTGGGGTTGTACCTTTGTTGGTTACTGCTCACAAGTGTGCCCCAAAGACGTAGACCCTGCAGCAGCAATTCAACTTGGAAAAGTAGATAGCGCTAAAGACTATGTAATTGCCATGTTCAAGCCAGGAGAGTAAGCATGACTAAACGTAAACCTTACGAACGCAAAATGGGCGCAACTTGGTGGCTTAAAAACACGTTTCATACCAAGTACATCATTCGCGAAGGCTCCAGCTTAGTCATCGCTATTTACAGCATGGTGCTGCTATTTGGCTTGTTCCGCTTAAGCCAAGGCGCTGATGCATTTAATGGCTGGTTAGGCGCAATGAGCCAACCTGCTTGGCTTGCCTTTCACTTGCTCACCCTAGTATGGACGCTGTATCACAGCATTACTTGGTTTAGCCTCGCGCCTAAAGCCGCCAACTTATGGCTTGGACAAAAGCGAGTGCCAGACAGCTGGATAGTTAACAGTATGTACGGCGCGTTAGCGGGTATAAGTGTTATTGGCCTAGTATTGGTATTAATTTAGGAGAAACAGATGAAACGTTCTAACGAACCTGTGTTTTGGGGAATGTTTGGCGCTGGCGGCATGGTAGCTGCGCTGTTCACACCTATTGCTATATTAATCACTGGCCTACTGGTGCCTCTAGGGATTATTCCTGCCGAGCAGTTCTCTTATGAAAGAGTCTTAGCCTTCTCACAACACTGGTTAGGCGCGGCAGTAATTTGGGTGATTGTAAGCTTACCGCTGTGGTTGTGCATGCATCGCCTTTACCATACCTTACACGACTTTGGGATCCATGCTGGCAACCTAGT
Organism: Agarivorans sp. DSG3-1; assembly: GCF_046774965.1. Taxonomy (NCBI): domain Bacteria; kingdom Pseudomonadati; phylum Pseudomonadota; class Gammaproteobacteria; order Alteromonadales; family Alteromonadaceae; genus Agarivorans; species Agarivorans sp. DSG3-1. The sequence continues at coordinate 559,707 of NZ_CP177241.1, forward strand.
AAAAGCACTATTCTACGGGGTGGCATTTGCTGGCTCGGTAGCTTGCGCTACACTGCTATTACTAGGCTTAATCTAAAAACAAGCGGGCTAAGGCTTAGCCCGCTTTTAAATCTTTTTGGCAGTTACGTTTTAGCGAACTAATCTCTAGCTCTAACTGCTGTTCTCGTTGTTTTAATAAATCAAGCTCAGCTTCTTTACTGGCCAATAGCTCAAAAACACCGGTTGGGTAATCTCCTGAGCCTTTAGCAAAACGAAGTCGATTCGAATAACGTCTGTCTACATGTTCCACGGGAGCATCTGCAACTACATTCATATTGATAACCTTTTTATCATTAACGATGTGGTAGATTAAGCATTGCAGACAAATCGCGATTACGCAAAGTGAAAATTTGATTTAAATCAAAGCGATTGAACCATAAGATTTATTCAACTGGCAAACATAATTTTGTTCTTTAAACACAGCTAAATTCGCTAGTTTTGCTAAAAATTAACAAATAAAAAAGGGAGCCTAGGGCTCCCTTTTTCTAAACTGTAGCGCTTATTTTACACGGCCCACATATTCAGCACTGCGTGTATCAACCTTTACTACTTCACCAATTTGAATAAACAACGGTACACGCACTACCGCACCGGTAGTTAGCGTAGCAGGTTTACCACCCGTACCGGCGGTATCGCCTTTCAGGCCAGGGTCGGTCTCTGTTACTTCCAATTCCACAAAATTAGGAGGCGTTACTAAGATTGGGTTTTCATTCCAAGTGGTAATAACACATACGTCTTGCTCAACTAACCATTTAGCCGTCTCGCCCACTGCTTTTTCATCTGCAGCAATTTGCTCAAAGGTATCGTTGTTCATGAAGTGGTAGAATTCGCCATCGTTATACAGGTAGGCTAATTCATAATCCATCACATCTGCTGCTTCAACTGACTCACCAGATTTGAAGGTTTTCTCTAATACTTTACCGGTTAACAAACGGCGCAATTTAACGCGGCTAAATGCTTGGCCTTTGCCTGGTTTTACAAATTCATTTTCTAGAATTGCATAAGGCTCGCCGTCGAGCATAATTTTTAGCCCGCCTTTGAATTCACTGGTACTATATGACGCCATTTGGTCCTCTACTTACAAGGTAATATCAATTTCAATGCTGCGAATAATACCGCGAAACGACGCTGCTGTGCAGGGTAATTGGCAAAAAGAGCTGGCAAACGCCATCACAGATCCCAAAGATCTGCTGCAATACTTACAATTAGACCCTGAAAACTATCAGTTAGACATCGCAGCACGTAAATTATTCCCAATGCGAGTGCCGCTCAGCTTTGTACAACGCATGCAAGTAGGCGACCCTAAAGACCCATTATTACTTCAGGTATTGCCACAGCGAGAGGAGTTTATTCAAGCCGCAGGTTTTACCGAAGACCCGCTTGAAGAACACCAATCTGCCGTACCGGGATTACTGCACAAGTATAAAAGCCGAGTATTATTTATTTTACGCGGGGGCTGTGCGGTAAACTGCAGATATTGTTTTCGTCGCCACTTCCCTTACCAAGACAACAGCCCTAGCAAGGCAGGTTGGCAGCAAGCCATTGACTACATCGCCAACGATAGCAATATTAACGAAGTGATCTTGAGCGGTGGCGATCCTTTAATGGCCAATGACGAGCAATTGACATGGCTGGTAGAGCAACTTGAGCAAATAAGCCACTTAACACGATTACGCATTCATAGCCGCTTACCGGTAGTGTTACCTAACCGCATAACCACCGAACTTGTTGAACTGCTCGCTAATACGCGTTTACAAAGCATTATGGTGAGCCACATTAACCACCCCAATGAAGTGAACGAACCACTTCGAACAGCCTTTTCCAGGCTGCAGCAAGCGGGCGTAACGCTGTTGAATCAAGGAGTGTTATTAAAAGACATCAATGACGATGTAGATACCTTAACAGCGCTAAGCGAAGCACTGTTCTCTGCCAACATTCTGCCCTACTACTTATTTTTGTTGGACAAAGTAGCCGGTGCGAGTCACTACGATATTGACGAACAGCAAGCAGTGTTGATAATGCGTGACTTATACCAACGTTTACCTGGTTTTCTGGTTCCACGCTTAGCGCGTGAGCAAGCCGGTAAAAACAGTAAAACACCGATAGACATCGGCTTGAGCTAAACTAAAACCATAAGGCTTGTTGGCTACCCTTTAGGTTAAACCAGCAAGCACACATTCAACTAGACACAGTGACCTTTTCAATGGATAAAACCAAGCTCGTTGAGCAAATACAAGAAAACTTAAAAGACATTTACCATAAAGCCATTGATGCAGATAGCGTGTTAAAGCAGCAGCAAGAGCAAGGTAAAGCCAAGTTTAGTGCGCTGTTCAAAGACAGCTTGTTTAAAGACCAACATCGCCAGTTTTTACCTTATGTAGAAGAGTTAGCCAGTGACTTGGTATTGTTACAAGAATGCCAAGACGATGAGCACTTTGTCACTCAACTAAAAGTAATGGTGGCTAAACTTGAGCAAATGCATAAGTTACTAGTTGAATTTAAACAACTTACTCGCCAATAGCCGGCTTAATGGTTTCACGTAAATAGGGGGAAAATTCTTCGGCCTGCGCCCAAGCAGCAATGGCCGCCCCTAATACAAACACTTCCTTGGTAATGCCTTTAAGCTGATTTAGATGCTGTTCGTTCTCCACGCCATCTACCATCAGCTTCACGCCTAAGCGATTAGCAAACATCACCGTAGCCGTTAGCATAGGCTGTTTATCGGTTGAATTTAGTAACTCAGCCATTAAAGACTTGGCCCCACGCAGGTATTGCACCGGTAGGTGATTTAACAACTCCAGAGGACATTCTGCGCTGCCAAAATTATCCAGCGATAAACTCACACCAATTCTGCGTAATTCTCTAATAGCGTCGACACAATCCAGCAGCATTTGCTGGTCACTATCGATGATATTAATGATTAATCGATGCGGCAGAATACGACTCTCTATCAGTACTTTATTCACTAATACTAATAAATCAGTATGTAAAGTAGAGGAGGAAATAGACACCGCTAATTGCAGATGAGGGTCAACCGCGTGGTGCCAGCGTTTAAGCTGTTGGGTGGCAGCTCGTAGTACCCAAGACTCTAACGTGACCACACAGCCGCTGGCATGTGCAATACTCACTAGTTCGTCTTGTTCAATCCAGCCGTAAATGGGATGTTTCCAACGCGCTTGAACTTCTGCTCCCACTACTTTATCACTCGTAAGATCTACAATGGGTTGGTAAAACAAACTTAAATCTTGTTGGTCTAGCGCTGATCGCAGTTCGCTCAGTAATTGTTGTTCGCGCTCTTTAGCTAACTGCATTTCGCCTTCGAAAAACTGCCAAGAACTGCATCGGAATTGCTGCTTAGCTTGATACATCGCAGTATCAGCCTGCCCCAATATCGTTAACCAGTCCTCGCCGTTGTCTAAAGCCATGCTGATACCAATACTGGTACCAACAAAACACTCACGCCCTTCTAAAGACATTGGTTTTTCTATTACATTGATTAAGCGTTCAGCAAAACCAGAACAATCTTCATTAGAGCGCACGCGTGTTTGTACGATGGCAAATTCATCACCACCTAAGCGCACTGCAAAGTCACAGTGGCGCATTTGGCCCCCCAAACGTTGCGCGACCAAATTGAGAATTCGGTCACCGTACTCATGCCCGTAATTATCATTAATGCTTTTAAAACCATTTAGGTCCAGCACCATAATGGCGTAATCACGGCGGTTATCTTCGAGGCTATCGACAAATTCACGTAAGCCAGCGCGATTAGGCAGGCCGGTAAGCACATCGTGATTAGCCAAATAACGGTTTATGTGATTCTCGCGCACAATCATCACAATCAGAATAGAACCGCTAATTAATAACGCACCAATCGCAAAGGACAAAATCAGTTGCAGTTGCAGTAACCTAAAGTCGGTTTTCTTATCAAATTCACTATTACGCTGAAACTCGCGATTTACCAAAGTGTTGATTGGCGCAGCATACAGATCAAGGCGCTCGACCAAACGCTCGAACTTTTCATGCGATGGTGGTAAAGCTCGCAACAGCGGCTCGATACGCTGCACCTCTTGAAACAACTCCCGCACCAAATGCTTAGCTGATTGAATGCTCTGAAAGCCTGCAGTTTCCTGGCCTTCCAATAAAACCGGGAAGCGGCTCCACAAAATATCGTAGCGCAACATCAGCTCTGATTGGCTGACGCCATTCAAGCGGTAAAGCTGCAATGCATTAACAAAGCGTCGATGCTCCATTTGCAATTGGACGACAGACCAAGAACTTGTGGATTTAGGCGACTCCAATAGCTGAATAATTTGCCGAAGTTGATACACACAGATCACCGCACTAACAATAAACAGTGAAACAACCAGCGAAATTAAGCCTTTTTTGTATTTTTGAGGAAGCCTAGTAAGCCAATTCATCAACAATTAAACTCACTTAACAATAATGCTGCGCAGCTGCCAAATCATAAAGTCGTTATATGGCATCTGTAACAGCTCTGGGTGTTTATCAATAGGTAACATTAACCATAGCGGTCCCTTGTCACGCACCCGCATCACACGATCGTTATCAGACCAAGCTAAAATAGGTTCAAATTCCGCAATATCGTCAAACTCAATTTCCACTTCGTAATTGTTTAATGCAACCAAAGTGAGCTTAGTAGAACGAGCCCCCGCCATTTCAAGCAGATCAGAGACTTTAGGGCCTTTATAGTGATGACGACTTTCAACCCAAGGATGACGAGTAACAATGGTGTGTTGCGGCATAGCTTGCAGCATTTTTAAATCGAAATCTGCCGCTCCTTCACTATTACTATTTTGAATTAAACCGGCAATGGTAAGAATTGGCTCGTCGGTTGGTTTGGGTAGCTCAGCGGCAGCCAAAGAAGTGCACACCAATAAACTTAGGGCTATCAATATTTTCATAACGCGTCCTCCTTAACGACGTTACTCAACGATCAAATTACATTTACATAGTAAGAAAGTAGTCTCTGTTACTTGAGTATGCGCGAGTTTTTCTCAATAAAAAAGGGCAAGCTGAAAGCTTACCCTTTTTATAAAACACACACTTTTCTATAGATGCTTAATAATTAGATAAAAGTAGTTCTTACTGTTAGCAACCTCAATCTAACTCGACTGTAAACTCTAGGTCCGGATGTAAAATATTATACTCAGCGTTAGTGTCAGTTGCCGGGACATATATTGGGCGCATAATATAGTTATTCCCGGCATTGATAGCTACGCCATCGCTAGCGTCGGCATAGAACAGCCAACTATTTTCGTCACCAGGAGTTGCAGGATACTCGGTACCCGCAGCCAACACTGCAAACTTGTTCCCCAGAGGATGAGCCACCGCATTTATTACAGAGCTTATGTTCCCTGTAGCGATGTCACTAGCTACTAATTCCAATTCGCCGCCATCAGACTTGGTCATGTAAAAATCCACAGGACCTTCAAACCCCGGAGTACTATAACTATTTAGTAAACGTATGTTAAACCGATCATTGTCCGGTCGAGACTGCAAAAACGTTACATGGGCTAAGCGTAAACCTTTAGGTGCTATTGAATGACCGTAGGCGTATATGAGATTAAAGTTACCCGATTTGATCCCTTTAATCGATCCTGCTTCGCCAATTGTTCCAAGAGAGTTTGAGTCTACAGCTGTGAAGGTTACATCTCTAGAACTAACATTTTTCCAAAAATCTTCTGTTAGCTGAGTAGTCTTACTATGAGATAAATAAGGAACGTCAGTCTCTTCCCCAACCGGATTACTTAGCGCAGGACCATAAGAGTAGTATAATTGTAAGTTAATAGGCGCATAATATTGGTTAGAAAAGGCCACTGCCGTTTGGGTTGTTGGATCATCATCAGCCAAAGAATTCCCCCCTCCACCAATCGATACTGAACCTTCGTCACCGCCACACCCAAACAGGCCAAATGACACTAATAGTGCCATTGCAAACTTTATCTTACGTCCCTTTAACATACCACTTCCTTGTCCGTACAAATTAAATCAAACTGATATTTTAACTAATAATATCATTTAATTACCCACCCTTGATACTTTTGTAAAGAAACTCATTAGCGGTGAGTTAATTATTTTCTCTAATGTTGAAGAGCATCAATTTTTTGCGATCCATTTACCTCGATAACGCAACACAGAAATAAAAGTTGAGCAGTTAGTGACCCGTCCTGATATGGGTTGACACTTGATTGACTAAAACGCTCGATGCACTTCATCGGGCGTTTTGTATTTTAGTGCCTCGTGAGGCCTATATTCATTGTAGAGCTTAACCGATTCATCGACCATTTTTCGTGCCTCATTTAAGTTTGTAGGTTTATTCAGCAAGTACTCCACCTTTAGTATTCCATTTATTCTCTCCGCAAGGGCGTTCTGATAACAGTCATAACCGTCTGTCATCGAACAAGATACATTCTGCTGACGGTGTATCGCTTGATATTCACTGGAGCAATACTGAACACCTCGGTCCGAATGATGAACAAGCTCCCCTATAGACCTTCGTTCCTTCAACGCATTTAAGAATGCTTGTTTGACCGTGTAAGCTTTCATATCCTTACCTAGGTGATATCCCACTATTTTTCTTGAGTAAGCATCCGTCACGAGACTGAGATAGGCTTCACCGCTTAGCGTTGCCAAGTAGGTGATGTCAGCCACCCATAACTGCTCTGGTTTATCGGGTATTAGGCCTTCTTTTATGCGGTTAGGATGGCAGTAAAAACGATGATTGCTATGTGCGGTTCGATGGTAAGCGCTTCGATTATGAACTAATAATCGATTCATTCTTAGTAAAGAGAATAAGCGGTCTCGGCCAATATCGATAGCATTCTGGGCAAGTAGGTACTTGAGCTTACGAGCCCCGATACGAGGGTGCATCATTCTTTGTACTTTCACAAAGTTGAGCACTGACTCATCTTTTTGTATTTGGTGAGCCTGGGCAATACCGCGCTTGTAAAAAGCTTGCCGTGTAATACCCATGAAGTGACAGGCTTTCGTTACAGTTAGCTTTCGGACCGCTTTTTCCTTAATAACTCGGCCTTGCGCTTCTTTGAGAGCCGAACTCCGAAGTCTCTATCCATGACTTTTACCACCGCTTCAAAGAAATCAGCTTTCATCTGAGAGTCTTCTAGCTGCTTCTCTAGCTCTTTAATGCGTTGCTCTGGGGTTTGAGGCGAAGAAGAATTTGACATAGCAGTACCTACCATTCTCGTATGCTCTATTCCTTTAGACCAATCTAGTCGACCATGTTTGCGAAGCCAAACTAAAACGGTAAAGCGACCTTGGATCCCATAACGGTCCTGAGCTTGTCGATAAGACATTTCGCCTTTTTCAACTTGGTCTACCACTGCCAATTTAAAGGCAAGAGAATAATTTCGTTGGGTACGTTTACTGGTTGTTTTCATGACACTCTCCAATTTCATGTTGGATATGTGTCAACCTTATTTAGGACGGTACACAAGCAACAAAAAAGGCCGCCTAAGCGACCTTTTCTTCTATTGCACTAAGTCTTCTTATTCGAAGATTTTAGCTACAACACCCGCACCTACTGTACGGCCACCTTCACGGATTGCGAAGCGTAAACCTTCGTCCATCGCGATTGGGCAGATTAGCTCTACAACAAATTTCAAGTTGTCGCCAGGCATTACCATTTCAACACCTTCAGGAAGCTCTACAGCACCTGTTACGTCAGTTGTACGGAAGTAGAACTGTGGACGGTAACCTTTGAAGAAAGGAGTATGGCGGCCACCTTCGTCTTTGCTTAGTACGTATACTTCAGCTTCGAACTTGGTGTGTGGAGTAATTGAGCCAGGAGCTGCAAGTACTTGACCACGTTGTACGTCATCACGCTTAGTACCACGTAACAAAATACCACAGTTCTCACCAGCACGACCTTCGTCAAGAAGCTTGCGGAACATTTCAACACCAGTACAAGTTGTTTTGGTGGTTTCTTTTACGCCAACAATTTCAATTTCTTCTGAAACTTTAACGATACCACGCTCAACACGACCAGTAACAACTGTACCACGACCTGAAATTGAGAATACATCTTCAATTGGTAGTAGGAATGGCTTGTCGATGTCACGCTCTGGCTCAGGAATGTAAGTATCTAGGGCTTCTGCAAGCTCTACAATCTTAGCTTCCCATGCTTCTTCGCCTTCTAGGGCTTTAAGCGCTGAACCTTGGATTACTGGAATGTCATCACCTGGGAATTCGTATTCAGATAGAAGTTCACGAACTTCCATTTCTACTAATTCTAGTAATTCTTCGTCATCTACCATGTCACATTTGTTCATGAATACGATGATGTAAGGTACACCAACCTGACGTGAAAGCAGGATGTGCTCACGTGTTTGTGGCATTGGGCCATCTGTAGAAGCTACTACTAAGATAGCGCCGTCCATTTGTGCAGCACCAGTGATCATGTTTTTAACGTAATCGGCGTGTCCAGGACAGTCTACGTGTGCGTAGTGACGACTTGGAGTATCGTACTCTACGTGTGAAGTAGAAATCGTAATACCACGCTCGCGCTCTTCAGGAGCGTTATCGATTGCTGCGAAATCTTTAGCTTCACCACCGTATACTTTTGCAAGTACGTTAGTAATAGCGGCTGTTAGTGTAGTTTTACCGTGGTCTACGTGGCCAATTGTACCAACGTTTACATGCGGTTTATTACGTTCAAATTTTTCTTTAGACACGATATGTACCTTCTTTTCCATTCCAACCTGCCTCACTCGAGACAGATCAATCATAGTTGAATTAGTTTACTTTGCTTCTACGATAGTATCAGCAACGTTTTTCGGCGCTTCATTATACTCTAGGAATTCCATAGAGTAAGAGGCTCGCCCCTGAGTAGCCGAACGTAGATCTGTAGCATAGCCGAACATTGCAGACAGCGGCACTTTAGACTTAATAATCTTTAAGCCCGCAGCCCCATCGTCCATGCCTTCAATTATGCCACGACGACGATTCAAGTCACCCACTACATCGCCCATCCAATCTTCAGGGGTTGTAACTTCTACTTTCATCATCGGCTCGAGCAGTACTGGATCAGCATCCAATGCGCCTTTTCTGAAGCCCATTGCACCGGCAATTTTAAACGCCATTTCGTTAGAGTCAACATCGTGGAATGAACCATCGAATAAAGTGACTTTAACATCAAGTAGCGGATACCCTGCCAGCACACCCTGATCCATTTGCTCTTTACAGCCTTTGTCTACTGCTGGGATGTATTCCTTAGGAACCGCACCGCCCACAATCTCATTGACAAATTCGTAACCAGCACCTGGCTCTAGAGGTTCCATTCGCAACCAAACGTGACCGTATTGACCACGACCACCGGATTGACGAACGAACTTTCCTTCCACTTCAACTTGCTTGCGAATCGCTTCGCGATAAGCAACTTGAGGTTTACCTACATTACAATTCACGCTGAATTCGCGCTTCATGCGATCTACGATGATATCTAAGTGTAACTCACCCATACCTGAGATAAGGGTTTGTCCAGATTCTTCGTTAGTTTCTACGCGAAACGATGGATCCTCAGCGGCCAATTTACCTAAAGCAACACCCATTTTTTCTTGGTCTGCTTTGGTTCGAGGCTCTACAGCAATTTGAATTACTGGCTCAGGAAATTCCATTCGCTCAAGAACAACTTTATTGTTCATATCACATAAAGTGTCACCCGTGGTTACGTCTTTAAGACCAATCGCAGCGGCGATATCACCAGCACGAACTTCTTTGATCTCTTTACGATCGTTTGAGTGCATTTGCACCATACGACCTAAACGCTCACGTTTTTGTTTAACCGAGTTATACACCGCAGTGCCGGTTTCCACCGTCCCCGAATAAACCCGCATAAAGGTCAACGTTCCCACAAATGGGTCGGTTGCGATTTTAAACGCCAATGCTGCAAATGGCGCATCGTCGTCAGCTGGACAGGCAACTTCGTTGTCTTTTTCGTCCAAACCTTTAATTGCGGCAACGTGATTTGGTGCTGGCAAATATTCTACAACAGCATCAAGCACTGCTTGAACGCCTTTGTTTTTGAATGCCGAACCACAAGTCGCTAACACAATTTCATTATTTAACGTGCGCGTACGCAAACCAAACTTGATTTCGGTTTCAGTTAACTCGCCTTCCTCTAAGTACTTATCCATCAGCTCGTCATTAGCTTCTGCTGCTGCTTCCACGAGTTCTTCGTGAAGCTCTTCAGCGCGGCCAAGTAGATCTGCAGGGATATCTTCGTAGTTGAAGGTGGTACCTTGATCAGCTTCGTTCCAATTAATTGCCTTCATTTTAATCAGGTCAATTACACCAACGAATCCGTCTTCAGCACCTACGTTAAGTTGAATAGGTACACAATTAGCACCCAAGCGATCACGGATTTGCTCGATTACTCGCTCAAAATCTGCACCAGCTCTATCCATTTTGTTCACGAATACCATCCGTGGAACTGAATATTTATCAGCTTGGCGCCAGACCGTTTCTGATTGAGGTTCAACACCTGATGAACCACAAAACACAACTACTGCCCCATCTAATACGCGCAACGAACGTTCAACTTCAATAGTGAAGTCTACGTGCCCTGGAGTATCGATGATGTTTACACGGTGTTCATCGAACTGTGCGTTCATACCACGCCAAAAAGTAGTGGTAGCCGCAGAGGTAATGGTAATACCGCGCTCTTGTTCTTGTTCCATCCAGTCCATGGTGGCTGCGCCATCATGCACCTCACCTATTTTGTGAGATAGACCTGTATAAAAAAGAACACGCTCTGTGGTTGTTGTTTTGCCAGCGTCAACATGAGCAACAATACCAATATTACGGTAGCGCTCAATAGGAGTTGTACGAGCCATTCTTATCCTCTTGCTAAGGAAACATCCTTAGTCTCACATAGAAAGCCGCACAGCTGCGTTAAGCAGCTGTGCAACCAATTACCAGCGGTAATGTGCAAACGCTTTGTTTGCATCAGCCATACGGTGAACGTCTTCACGTTTCTTAACCGCAGAACCTTTGTTTTCCGCTCCGTCTAGGATTTCACCCGCTAGACGTAAAGCCATAGATTTTTCACCACGTTTACGTGCTGCATCTACCATCCAACGCATACCTAATGTGTTGCGACGTACTGGACGTACTTCAACAGGTACTTGGTAAGTAGAACCACCAACACGGCGAGATTTAACCTCTACCGTTGGGCGCACGTTTTCAAGAGCCATTTCAAAGATTTCTTGGTGAGACTTGCCTGATTTCTCAGCGGCAGCGTCTAATGCACCATATACAATCTTTTCTGAAATAGATTTTTTCCCATCAACCATTACTACGTTGATGAACTTAGCCAGAAGTTCTGATCCGAACTTAGGATCTGGTAAGATTTTGCGTTGACCGATCACTCGACGTCTAGGCATTTGAATATCTCCGGTATGCTTCAGGTTTCCCCAAAACGAATTTTAAAAAAATTTCGCTATAACTAAATGTTTGGCCTTACTTAACGGAGAGCCGTTATGACTTAGGACGTTTAGCGCCGTACTTTGAACGTCCTTGACGACGATCACTTACGCCAGCACAGTCTAATGCGCCGCGTACGGTGTGATAACGCACACCTGGTAAATCTTTAACACGACCACCGCGAATCAAAATTACGCTGTGCTCTTGTAGGTTGTGACCTTCACCACCGATGTAAGATGTTACTTCGAATCCGTTAGTTAAACGAACACGAGCAACTTTACGTAGTGCTGAGTTAGGTTTTTTCGGAGTGGTAGTATATACGCGAGTACATACACCACGGCGTTGAGGACACGCAGCTAGTGCTGGTACGTTGCTTTTAGCAACCTTACTTGCACGTGGCTTGCGAACCAACTGGTTAATCGTTGCCATTTTAAATAGCTCCTGAAATTACTTTTTAACGTGTGAAAAATCTACCCCAATTTTGGGGAGGCGAAATTTTATGCGCTCGCAGGAAAAGTGTCAAGGCTTGCTCAAGCTTACAGGCTAATATTTTTCATGGTTGAGAGCCTCGCTCACCACGTTAAGGCAGGGTGATGTGTAACGCTTAGTTGTACCATGGCTTGGTAATCCACTAACACTTTATCGCATACTTCTATACCGCGAGCACTCACATCGGCACTTAACACCGATAACCTACTTTGCTGCTCTAGTTGCAGCAAACGCGGGTCACTGCGCAGCCAAGCGTACACCGCGTCTTCAATCAGTACGAGGTGACCACTGCCATCAAGCTCGCTCAAACAACGCTCAAATACTTCACTTGCGTAAGGATGTCTCATAATATGCAGCATGCTAAAACCTCAATATTGCATGGGCGTTACAGTGCCGTGAATAGAACTCTTTGGAATCTAAAGCTCTCACTGTAATAGCAAGTTGATCTAAGGCTAAGCCTCGCTCCTGCATAGAGGCTGTATCGATAAAGATCTCTTCTACGTCGTATAAATCCAGTAAGCCATATGTAGGCAATACGTCACGTTGCAGAACGGCAGCAGTATCTTGATTGTTGACCAGCTGCCAAACTCCGTCGCCGTCAAAGAAAACCACGACATCTTCAGATATAGCAGAAGATGCTAAAGCCGCATCTAAGGCTTCACGTCCCAAGCTAGAACCGTGAGGAGCGGCACCAAATACAAATACCAAGGACTTATTCATAGTTGCACCACTCTGTCGCTACTTAACATAGCAGTGGCCATTTCAGCCAACCCTGACATAGCAAACTGATGACTCATGTTAAACGACTCGACAGCTTGATTTTCAAGGTCTTCTTTGGCCACTACGCCACGACGATATGCCGCGGCACTGCAAACCAATAACTCACAACCACTATTGTTTTTAAGCTCAATCCAGCAGTGATGAATGTCCACTTCGTCACTTGCAGGCAAGCTAGTACTGAGACTGTTAGTTACGCCATCTAAATAAAAGAATACCGTTTTGAGTTGATGCCCTTCGGCCACTAGCGCATTGGCAAAATTAAGCGCGGTAGCACTGCCTTGCTTGCCATAGAGGGGGCTGGTAACAACTAAGGTATAAGAGAGGCTCATTTTGGATTACTTAATATGAGCAATAGCTTCAACTTCAACCAAAACATCTTTGGGTAAGCGAGCAACCTCTACGCACGAACGAGCAGGCGCACTTTCAGGGAAATAACTGGCATATACATCATTGAAAGCAGCAAAGTGAGCCATGTCACTAAGAAAACACGTTGTTTTGAACACTGTAGATGCGTCAGCTTCCGCTGCGGCTAGCACTGCCATCAGGTTTTCCATCACTTGTTTGGTTTGTTCACTAATACCACCGGCAACAACTTCCATAGTGGTAGGGTCTAGTGGAATTTGGCCAGAAGTAAACACTAACTCATCAATTTTAGTTGCTTGCGAGTATGGGCCAATAGCAGCTGGAGCTGACTCGGTAGATACAATTTGCTTGCTCATAATATGCTCTTATTTTTAATCACTTTTGAAATCGGAGTCTGTGACTAACAAGTAAACTTGTCAAATTTTTTACGAATGAAGCTAAAACAAAAAGCATAAAAAAAGGCAGCCAATGGCTGCCTTTTTTACACTAGAGCAAGTTACTCTGCGTCTGGCGCTGCGTTTAACAAAGCAGCTAAGTTATCAGCAGCCTCATCGGCAGTGATAGGCGCTGGGGCTTCTGCTTTATTACGACGTTCTTCGTGGTAAGCATAACCAGTACCCGCAGGTATCAAGCGACCAACGATAACGTTTTCTTTCAAGCCACGTAGCTCATCCTGTTTACCACCCACTGCGGCTTCAGTAAGCACGCGAGTCGTTTCTTGGAATGAAGCAGCAGAAATAAACGATTCTGTTGATAAAGAAGCTTTAGTGATACCTAACAACTCACGGCGATAAACCGCAGGGCGTTTGCCATCAGCAACTAATTGACGATTTTCAATATTCACTCGCGCTACTTCAGCTTGCTCACCTAGCAAGAAGCTAGAATCGCCGGCATCAAGAATCAAACACTTACGAAGCATTTGACGCACGATAGTTTCAATGTGCTTATCGTTAATTTTCACACCTTGTAAACGGTATACGTCTTGTACTTCGTTTACGATGTAGTTTGCTACAGGGCTAATACCACGCAAGCGCAAGATGTCGTGTGGAGACTCAGGACCATCGGCGATAACTTCACCTTTTTGAACCTTCTCACCTTCAAACACGTTCAAGTTACGCCACTTAGGAATCATCTCTTCATAAGCGTCTGCATCACTAGGAGTAATCACCAAGCGACGCTTACCTTTAGTTTCTTTACCGTAACTAATGGTACCGCTGACTTCAGCAAGAATCGCAGGCTCTTTAGGCTGACGCGCTTCAAACAAGTCGGCTACGCGAGGTAGACCACCGGTAATATCTTTAGTACCGCTTGATTCTTGAGGGATACGAGCAATCGCATCACCAACACCCACTTCTGCAGAGTCTTCCAAGTTAACAATGGCTTTACTCGGTAAGAAGTATTGAGCCGGAATGTCAGTACCAGCAATCAGTACGTCGTTTCCAGAACCGTCAACCAGTTTCACCATTGGACGCATTTCTTTACCAGCGCCTGGGCGCTCGTTAGGGTCCAGTACGTGAATACTTGAAAGGCCGGTAAGTTCATCGGTTTGACGGCTTACAGTGATGCCTTCAACCATATCAACGAACTTAAGACTACCAGGTACTTCAGTAATAATTGGGTGTGTATGCGGGTCCCAGTTGGCAACAACGTCACCAGACTTAACTGCACCACCATCAATCACTTCTAAAATACTACCGTATTGTAGTTTGTGGCTTTCTTTGGTTTGACCCATTTCATCAATGATGGTCAACTCCGTAGAGCGCGATGTAACTACTAGCTTGCCAGCGTTGTTGGTAACAACTTTAGCGTTATGTAGCTTGATTGAACCGGCATTTTTAACTTGAATGCTGTTCTCGGCTGCCGCACGCGATGCCGCACCACCAATGTGGAAGGTACGCATGGTAAGCTGTGTTCCTGGCTCACCAATAGATTGAGCTGCAACAACACCTACCGCTTCACCGCGACCAACCAAGTGGCCTCGAGCTAGGTCACGACCATAACAAAGTGCACAAACACCGAAGTCGTTAGCACAGCTAATTACTGAGCGAACTTTAACGGTATCCACTGAGTTTTCTTCAAGAAGGTCACACAGTTTCTCGTCAAGCAAGGTCTTGTCTTTAAGCAGTACTTCATTGTCTGTACCAGGCTTAATTACGTCACCAACCAATACACGACCAAGAACACGCTCACGTAGTGGCTCAACAACATCACCACCCTCAATATGAGGCGTCATCAAGATACCTTCTTCGGTACCACAGTCGGTTTCGGTAACAACCAAATCTTGTGCAACGTCCACTAAACGGCGAGTTAGGTAACCCGAGTTCGCTGTTTTCAATGCAGTATCGGCCAAACCTTTACGCGCACCGTGAGTAGAGATGAAGTACTGAAGTACGTTCAAACCTTCACGGAAGTTAGCCACAATCGGAGTTTCGATAATCGAACCATCCGGTTTAGCCATCAAACCACGCATACCCGCTAACTGACGAATCTGAGCAGCACTACCACGTGCGCCAGAGTCGGCCATCATAAAGATGCTATTGAAAGAGTCTTGACTCTCTTCTTCGCCATCTTTATTTAGTACCGTTTCAGTAGACAGATTGTCCATCATCGCTTTCGATACTTTTTCGTTGGCCGAAGCCCAAATATCGATAACTTTGTTGTAACGCTCACCCGCGGTAACCAAACCAGCTAAGAACTGTTCTTGGATTTCGCTTACTTCGTCACTGGCTTCTTCCACGATGTCTTTCTTAGCATCAGGGATAACCATGTCGTTAATACCTACAGAGGCACCAGACAAGGTTGCATAATGGAAACCAGTGTACATTAATTGGTCAGCAAAAATAACTGAGTGCTTAAGACCAAGTTTACGATAACAAGTATTCAGCAATCCTGAGATTTGCTTCTTACCCATTGAACGGTTAACAAGTTCGAAAGGCAGACCTTTAGGTACGATTAACCATAAAATGGCACGACCAATGGTGGTTTGCTTGATTTCAGTCTTTTCGATTTTTGAACCATCTTCAGCTACCACAACTTCAGTAATACGCACGTTTACACGGGCATGAATACTGGCTTGCTTAGCACGGTATAACTTCTCTGCCTCTTTAGGGCCAGATAAGTACATACCTTCACCTTCAGCATTTACACGTTCACGAGTCATGTAGTACAGACCCAATACAACGTCTTGCGAAGGTACGATAATTGGCTCACCGTTAGCTGGCGATAGTACGTTGTTGGTAGACATCATCAACGAACGTGCTTCTAACTGTGCTTCTAGGGTCAACGGTACGTGTACCGCCATTTGGTCCCCATCGAAGTCGGCGTTATAAGCCGCACATACTAGCGGGTGTAATTGAATCGCTTTACCTTCAATTAACACTGGCTCAAAGGCTTGAATACCCAAACGGTGCAAGGTTGGTGCACGGTTAAGTAATACCGGGTGTTCACGGATAACTTCTTCAAGAATATCCCAAACCTCACCACCTTCACGCTCAACCATCTTCTTAGCAGCTTTAATCGTAGTCGCAAGACCACGAAGCTCTAGCTTGCCGTAGATGAATGGCTTGAACAGCTCAAGTGCCATTTTCTTAGGTAAACCACACTGGTGTAAACGCAGTGTAGGACCAACGGTAATTACCGAACGACCAGAGTAATCTACACGTTTACCTAGCAAGTTCTGACGGAAACGACCTTGCTTACCTTTGATCATATCAGCCAAAGATTTAAGCGGACGTTTATTAGAACCCGTAATTGCGCGACCACGACGACCGTTGTCTAACAAGGCATCTACTGCTTCTTGCAGCATACGCTTTTCGTTACGTACAATGATGTCTGGAGCAGCTAGGTCTAATAGACGCTTCAAACGGTTGTTACGGTTGATTACACGACGGTATAAGTCGTTCAAATCAGACGTAGCAAAACGGCCGCCGTCTAGTGGAACTAGAGGACGTAAATCTGGTGGAAGAACCGGTAATACGGTCATAATCATCCACTCAGGTTTGTTACCTGAATCGCGGAACGCTTCCATAAGCTTAAGACGTTTAGTGGTCTTTTTACGCTTAGTTTCAGAGTTAGTGGTTTGTAACTCTTCGCGCATTACTTCGATTTCTTGATCAAGGTCTAAATGACGTAGTAAAGCTAGTACAGCTTCAGCACCCATTTTAGCTTCGAACTCATCGCCGTATTCTTCAAGAGAGTCTAAGTACGTTTCTTCGGTCAACATTTGGCCGCGCTCTAAGCTGGTCATGCCAGGCTCAGTCACTACAAATGATTCGAAGTAAAGTACGCGCTCAATATCACGTAGCGTCATATCTAGTAATAAACCGATACGCGATGGTAACGACTTAAGGAACCAGATGTGTGCCACAGGAGACGCTAGCTCAATGTGTCCCATACGGTCACGGCGAACTTTAGACTGTGTAACTTCTACGCCACACTTCTCACAGATAACACCACGGTGCTTCAAACGTTTGTATTTACCACACAAACATTCGTAATCTTTTACTGGGCCGAAAATACGGGCACAGAATAAACCGTCACGCTCTGGCTTGAAGGTACGATAGTTAATCGTTTCAGGTTTTTTAACTTCACCAAAAGACCAACTACGGATCTGATCAGGTGAAGCTAGGCCAATTTTAATGCCTTCAAACTCTTCGGTCTTGCTTTGTTGCTTAAGAAACTTAAGTAAATCTTTCACGTTTCTCTCCAAGTTGGAGTTAAACCTGGGGCGTTTCTAATGAAACGCCCGCCTTGCTTTTAAATCAGGTGAAGTCCTGTGCTTACAGCTCGTCCAACTCAATGTTGATACCAAGAGAACGGATCTCTTTAAGCAACACGTTGAACGACTCAGGCATGCCTGGTTCCATCTGATGATTACCATCAACGATATTTTTGTACATCTTAGTACGACCGTTAACATCATCTGATTTAACCGTTAGCATTTCCTGCAAGGTGTAAGCAGCACCGTATGCTTCAAGTGCCCATACTTCCATCTCACCGAAGCGCTGACCACCGAACTGTGCTTTACCACCAAGAGGCTGCTGAGTAACCAAGCTGTAAGAACCAGTAGAACGAGCGTGCATCTTGTCATCAACCAAGTGGTTAAGTTTCAACATGTACATGTAACCAACAGTTACAGGGCGCTCAAATTCTTGACCGGTACGGCCATCACACAACACGATTTGACCTGAATCAGGCAAATCGGCTAAGCGTAATAGCTCTTTGATTTCAGCTTCTTTAGCACCATCAAATGCCGGTGTTGCCATAGGCACACCGCCACGTAAGTTCTTCGCCAGTGTCATTACTTCTTCATCTGTGAAGCTTGCAACGTCAACTTTAAGCGCGTCATCACCTACGTTGTACACTTTCTGGATGAAATCACGCAGTTTATCCATTTCGATTTCACGCTGAACTTTCAGCATTTCGTCGATTTTCTCACCAACACCTTTAGCCGCTAAGCCTAAGTGGGTTTCTAGGATCTGACCGATGTTCATCCGCGATGGTACACCTAGTGGGTTCAAGCAGATGTCTACTGGGCGACCAGTTTCGTCATACGGCATATCTTCACGTGGAACAATGGTAGAAATTACACCTTTGTTACCGTGACGACCCGCCATCTTGTCACCAGGTTGAATGCGACGTTTAACCGCTAGGTAAACTTTAACAATTTTCAATACGCCAGGCGCTAAGTCATCACCTTGAGTGATCTTACGACGCTTGATGTCGAACTGCTTGTCGAATTCAGCTTTGATTTCGTCATATTGCGCAGCAATTTGCTCTAGCTGTGTTTGTGCGTTTTCGTCGCTTAATGCTGCTTCTAACCAATCTGCTGGTTGCTGACGATCTAAATCAGCTTCTGATTTACCGGCTGCAATCAATACAGACTTGGCACGAGCAAAGATACCTTCTTCAAGAATCTTGAATTCTTCGGTTAAATCTTTCTTCGCTTCTTTAAGCTGCATAGACTCAATTTCTTGAGCACGCTTGTCTTTTTCTACGCCATCGCGAGTAAAGACTTGAACGTCGATTACGGTACCAAATACAGAGTTCGGTACACGTAGTGATGTATCTTTAACATCAGACGCTTTCTCACCGAAGATAGCTCGCAAAAGTTTCTCTTCAGGAGTTAATTGTGTTTCACCTTTAGGTGTAACCTTACCAACCAGAATGTCACCAGGTTTAACTTCTGCACCAACATAAACAATACCTGACTCATCAAGCTTGCTTAGCGCTGACTCACCTACGTTAGGGATATCTGCAGAAATCTCTTCAGTACCTAACTTGGTGTCACGAGCGATACAACTTAGTTCCTGAATATGAATAGTAGTAAAGCGATCTTCTTTTACTACATTCTCAGAGATACCAATTGAATCCTCAAAGTTGTAACCATTCCAAGGCATAAACGCTACGCGCATGTTTTGGCCAAGTGCCAACTCACCTAAGTCAGTTGAAGGACCATCTGCTAGTACGTCGCCTTTAGAAACCGGTTCACCAGCTTTAACCACTGGACGTTGGTTAATACAGGTATTTTGGTTTGAACGGGTGTACTTAGTTAAGGTGTAAATGTCGATACCCGCTTCGCCAGGAAGCATTTCGTCTTCATTTACTTTAACTACGATGCGACTCGCATCAGCGTAATCAACCGTACCGCCACGTTTAGACACAACAGTTACACCAGAGTCAACTGCAACCGCGCGCTCAATACCAGTACCTACTAATGGCTTATCAGCTCGTAGGGTTGGTACAGCTTGACGTTGCATGTTTGAACCCATCAATGCACGGTTTGCATCATCGTGTTCTAAGAATGGAATCAACGATGCAGCAACAGAAATAATCTGCTGAGGACTTACGTCCATGTACTGAATTTGGTCAGTAGGCATGTACGTTGATTCACCTTTGTGGCGACAAGGTACTAAATCTGTTTCTACCATTTTGCCATCTACGTCGGCTTCAGCATTCGCCTGAGCGATTACGTAAGTGCCTTCGTCAATTGCCGACAAGTAATCTACTTCGTCAGTAATTTGGCCATCGATAACTTTACGGTAAGGGGTTTCTAGGAAACCAAACTCGTTGGTGCGCGAATAAACCGCTAACGAGTTAATCAAACCAATGTTTGGACCTTCCGGTGTTTCAATCGGACATAAACGACCGTAGTGCGTAGGGTGTACGTCACGTACTTCAAAGCCAGCACGTTCACGAGTCAAACCACCAGGGCCTAATGCAGAAACACGACGTTTGTGTGTTACTTCAGAAAGCGGGTTGTTTTGATCCATGAACTGAGACAATTGGCTTGAACCAAAGAACTCTTTAACCGCAGCCGAGATAGGCTTAGCGTTAATCAAGTCTTGTGGCATTAGCGCGTCTAGGTCACCAAGGCTTAGGCGTTCTTTAACTGCACGTTCTACACGAACTAAACCAACACGGAATTGGTTTTCAGCCATTTCGCCAACACTACGAATTCGACGGTTACCAAGGTGGTCGATATCATCAACTTCACCACGGCCATTGCGAATTTCAATCAGTGTTTGCATTACCTTAACGATGTCGTCTTTATCAAGCACGCCAGCTACTGAGCCGTCTTCACGGCCAACGCGGCTATTGAACTTCATACGACCAACCGTAGACAAGTCATAACGGTCGCCATTGAAGAACAAGTTCTCGAACAAGGCTTCTGCAGCGTCTTTTGTTGGTGGCTCACCAGGACGCATCATGCGGTAAATTTCTACTAGCGCTTCAAGGCGGTTAGTTGAAGAATCTACGCGTAAGGTATCTGAGATAAATGAACCATGGTCTAAATCATTTGTGTAAATGGTTTTTAGAACCTTGTGGCCCGCTTCAGATAGCGCAGCAATTAACTCTAGGTTTAATTCACTGTTCGCTTCTGCAACTACTTCACCAGTAGTTTCATCAATATATTCTTCAGCCAATACTTTATCGGCTAGGTACTCAACCGGCACTTCGATTTGCTCGACGCCTGATTTTTCCAATTGACGAATGTGGCGTGCAGTTACACGACGACCTGTTTCGATTAATACTTCGCCGTTTAACATCACGTCGAAAGAAACAGTATCACCACGCAAACGCGCAGGAACCAACTCCATCATTACCTTGCCGTCTTTTAGTTCAAAAGCGGTGGTATCGAAGAAGGTTTCTAGAATTTCTTGCGTAGTCATTTCTAACGCGCGCAAGATAATAGATGCTGGAAGTTTACGACGACGGTCGATACGAACAAACAAGTTGTCCTTAGGATCGAATTCGAAGTCTAACCATGAACCACGGTAAGGAATAACTCGAGCATTATATAACACCTTGCCTGAAGAGTGCGTTTTACCACGATCGTGATCGTAGAACACACCAGGACTACGGTGTAATTGGGATACGATAACACGCTCAGTACCATTAATTACAAAAGTACCGTTACCTGTCATCAATGGGATTTCACCCATGTAAACTTCTTGCTCTTTGATGTCTTTAACCGTGCCAGCCGGAGCTTCACGATCAAATAACACTAAGCGCAGTTTAACGCGCAAGGGAGCAGAGTAGGTGACTCCACGAATTTGACATTCTTTAACGTCAAAAACCGGCTCGCCAAGACGGTAGCTAACATATTGTAGCTCTGAATATCCTGAATAACTGGCAATCGGGAATACACTGCGGAATGCAGCTTCCAGCCCATACTCGCCTTCAGGATCGATCTCTATGAATTTCTCAAAAGAGTCAAGCTGTATTGAAAGCAGGTAAGGCGTGTCCACTACTTGAGGACGTTTTCCAAAGTCCTTACGAATGCGTTTTTTCTCTGTATAAGAGTAAACCATATGGTTCCTCAGCTCGCTGATAAGTGACCCACTCTGTCCTCAATATCTGGGACAGTTCTTACATACCGTTTGTCGGTTTTCGCTGGAAATACATCCCAACGTTTTTTGCTAGACGCACCATCTAAAACGGTGATAAAAAAGACGGCGTCTTACAGCGCAAAAAGGCCGGTGGTCAATTAACCACCAGCCATAGCCTATAAAGGCTGTAATCTACTTATAGGTAGATTACTTAAGCTCAACAGAAGCACCAGCTTCTTCAAGAGCAGCTTTAAGCGTCTCAGCTTCTTCTTTAGATACTGCTTCTTTAACAGTAGCAGGAGCTGAATCAACTAAACCTTTAGCTTCTTTCAGGCCAAGACCTGTAGCGCCACGAACTGCTTTAATAGAAGCAACTTTGTTAGGGCCAGCAGCAGTTAAGATTACGTCGAATTCTGTTTGCTCTTCAGCAGCAGCACCAGCGTCACCAGCAACAGCAACAGCTGCAGCAGCAGAAACACCGAACTTCTCTTCCATAGCTTCGATTAGTTCAACAACGTCCATTACTGACATTTCAGCAACAGCTTCGATAATTTGGTCTTTAGTGATAGACATGACTCAAATTCCTAAATTCAATTAAATTTATAAAATAATGTAGCAACAAGCAAGTTATGCTGCTTCTGACTCTTTTTGGTCGCGTAATGCGGCCAGAGTGCGTACCAGCTTGCCTGCAGAAGCTTCTTTCATAGTTGCCATTAACTTGGCAATTGCTTCGTCGTAAGTTGGTAGTTTTGCAAGAACGTTAACGTCTGCTAATGCACCTTCAAATGCTGCTGCACGTACTTCAAAGTTGTCTTGCTCTTTAGCGAAATCTGTTAACAGACGCGCTGCAGCACCTGGGTGCTCGTTAGAGAAGGCAATCAAAGTAGGACCAGAGAATGAATCGGTAAGACATTCTAGGTCTGTGCCAGCTACTGCACGGCGAGCAAGGGTATTACGTACCACTTGCATAGATACGCCAGCTTCACGTGCTTTAGCACGAAGTGAAGTCATCGCATCTACAGTTACGCCACGTGAATCAGCAACTACTGCAGAAAGTGCACCTTTGGCAGCTTCGTTGACGCCAGCAACAATTTGCTTTTTGTCTTCGAGTCTTAAGGCCATTGGCTTTACTCCTGGATCCAATACCAGATAAATCTGGTGTTTACTTCCCTCTAAATCATTAAGCTTTAGAGGCCGTTACGGTTTGGCGTTCCAGAATAAAAATTTATTCTTGGGTTTCCTCACCATCTACGTAGGGAATTAAGCGATTAAGCACCTACGGTCTTGGATGAGGGCCGAAGCCCTTACCCATAATTACAAAGCGCGAAATTTTAGTATAAATTTCACGCGTTGTAAATAATTACGCTTGAGTATCTAAAGTATTTACATCAATAGATAAGCCTGCACCCATAGTGGTAGACAAGCTAACTTTCTTGATGAATTGACCTTTAGATTGAGCAGGTTTAGCTTTCTTAAGAGCTACAACCAACGACTCTAAGTTTTCTTTAAGCTTGTCAGCGTCAAAATCAGCTTTACCAATAGTAGTATGGATAATGCCGTTTTTGTCGTTGCGGTAGCGAATCTGACCGGCTTTAGCTAGTTTAACTGCATCAGCTACATTAGGTGTAACTGTACCCACTTTAGGGTTAGGCATTAAACCACGTGGACCTAGGATTTGACCTAGTTGACCTACAACGCGCATTGCATCTGGAGAAGCAATTACTACGTCAAAGTCCATCTCACCAGCTTTAACTTGAGCGGCTAAGTCGTCCATACCAACAATGTCAGCACCGGCTTCTGTAGCGGCTTCAGCGTTTGCACCTTGAGTAAATACTGCAACGCGAACGTTACGACCAGTACCGTGAGGTAGCACAGTTGCGCCACGTACGTTTTGGTCTGATTTACGAGGATCTACGCCTAGGTTAACGGCAGCGTCAACGCTCTCAAGGAATTTAGCAGATGCTAATTCTTTAAGTAGAGTTACAGCTTCGTTAATTGAGTATTCTTTTGTTGAATCAACTTTTTCGTTGATCGCACGCATGCGCTTCGAAAGTTTTGCCATCGTATTAGCCCTCTACAACCAAGCCCATAGAACGGGCAGAACCTTCAATTGAACGACACATTGCGTCTACGTCTGCACCAGTCATATCAACTGCTTTAGCGTTTGCAATCTCTTCTAGTTGAGCGCGAGTAACCGTGCCAACTTTATTCTTGTTTGGAACACCAGAACCAGATTTAATGCCAGCCGCTTTTTTCAATAAGAAAGAAGCAGGTGGAGTTTTGGTTTCAAAAGTGAAAGAACGGTCAGAATAAACAGTAATTACTACTGGAACTGGCGCGCCTTTTTCAATTGAATCTGTTTTAGCGTTAAATGCTTTACAGAATTCCATGATGTTTACACCATGTTGACCTAGAGCAGGACCAACTGGTGGTGACGGGTTTGCGGCACCCGCAGCAACTTGAAGCTTAATATAAGCTTGGACTTTTTTAGCCATTTTAAATTTACCTTATTGTGGGTTCAAACGCCTTTCGCAAATGCGATTAGCTTCCCGATAGAACAAAGGGCAGCGGATTATAGTCGATCCCCTGCCCTAAAAACAACTGATTGTTTATTTTTTATCAGCCTTTCTCGATTTGTCCGAACTCTAACTCTACTGGCGTAGCACGTCCGAAAATCAACACTGATACTTTTACGCGACTTTTCTCGTAATCCACTTCTTCGATAGTACCGTTGAAGTCGGCGAAAGGACCGTCGGTAACTCGAACCACTTCGCCTGGTTCGAACAATGTTTTTGGTCTTGGCTTATCACTCGTTTCGTCCAGGCGATCAAGGATAGCTTTTGCTTCTTTATCAGAAATTGGCGCTGGACGTTCTGCCGTTCCGCCAATAAAACCTAAAACACGAGGCACACTTTTCACTAAGTGCCAGCTTTCGTCGTTTAGATCCATTTGAACCAAAACGTAACCAGGGAAGAATTTGCGTTCACTCTTACGTTTCTGACCGGCGCGCATTTCTACCACTTCTTCAGTTGGTACTAAGATCTCACCGAAAGACTCTTCCATAGAATGGATTTGAATATATTCTTTAAGAGATTTAGATACA
Source organism: Agarivorans sp. DSG3-1 (assembly GCF_046774965.1). Lineage (NCBI taxonomy): Bacteria > Pseudomonadati > Pseudomonadota > Gammaproteobacteria > Alteromonadales > Alteromonadaceae > Agarivorans > Agarivorans sp. DSG3-1. Next base: position 584,772 of record NZ_CP177241.1, read on the forward strand.
CGAGCTTCGTAGCCGGAAAAGGCTTGAACCACATACCAACGTAATTTGCGCTCTTCAGTCATTAGATACTCACCCCTGTTACAAAGGCAACTAAACGAACCAAGATAGCGTCTAGTCCCCATAAAATTAGCGACATGAATGCAGTAGCAGCTAATACAATCATGGTAGTTTGAATGGCTTCTTGACGAGTAGGCCAGATAACCTTACGCACTTCCATACGCGATTCTTTAGCAAATTCGAAGGCTTGCTTGCCTTTAGCGGTTTGCGAAGCAATGCCTAATGCAGCGATCAAGGCAATAACAACACCTAGAACACGCACTAATACCGACATATCTGTATATAGGTAGTTACCTACTACAGCGGCGATTAAAATTAGAGCAGCTAATGCCCATTTTAGGCCATCTAACGACCCACTTTGGTTTTCAGTACTGGTACTCATCAAACAACCTACAAATAATCCCACAAAATCATAAATCCCTTTATCAAGGGATAGTGGCAGGGGTGGAGAGATTCGAACTCCCAACATTCGGATTTGGAATCCGACGTTCTGCCATTGGAACTACACCCCTATAGCACGAAGCCCGACATTATAGGCACTTTGTTTCAAGATTGTAACCCTTGAATGTCGAAAAAACGCGACTCAATTGGCAATAAAACCGCTGCATTTTCATCAACAAGCAATGTGCCGTTAATTTCTATCGGCTAAAAACAAAAAAGGCCGCCTAAGCGACCTTTTCTTCTATTGCACTAAGTCTTCTTATTCGAAGATTTTAGCTACAACACCCGCACCTACTGTACGGCCACCTTCACGGATTGCGAAGCGTAAACCTTCGTCCATCGCGATTGGGCAGATTAGCTCTACAACAAATTTCAAGTTGTCGCCAGGCATTACCATTTCAACACCTTCAGGAAGCTCTACAGCACCTGTTACGTCAGTTGTACGGAAGTAGAACTGTGGACGGTAACCTTTGAAGAAAGGAGTATGGCGGCCACCTTCGTCTTTGCTTAGTACGTATACTTCAGCTTCGAACTTGGTGTGTGGAGTAATTGAGCCAGGAGCTGCAAGTACTTGACCACGTTGTACGTCATCACGCTTAGTACCACGTAACAAAATACCACAGTTCTCACCAGCACGACCTTCGTCAAGAAGCTTGCGGAACATTTCAACACCAGTACAAGTTGTTTTGGTGGTTTCTTTTACGCCAACAATTTCAATTTCTTCTGAAACTTTAACGATACCACGCTCAACACGACCAGTAACAACTGTACCACGACCTGAAATTGAGAATACATCTTCAATTGGTAGTAGGAATGGCTTGTCGATGTCACGCTCTGGCTCAGGAATGTAAGTATCTAGGGCTTCTGCAAGCTCTACAATCTTAGCTTCCCATGCTTCTTCGCCTTCTAGGGCTTTAAGCGCTGAACCTTGGATTACTGGAATGTCATCACCTGGGAATTCGTATTCAGATAGAAGTTCACGAACTTCCATTTCTACTAATTCTAGTAATTCTTCGTCATCTACCATGTCACATTTGTTCATGAATACGATGATGTAAGGTACACCAACCTGACGTGAAAGCAGGATGTGCTCACGTGTTTGTGGCATTGGGCCATCTGTAGAAGCTACTACTAAGATAGCGCCGTCCATTTGTGCAGCACCAGTGATCATGTTTTTAACGTAATCGGCGTGTCCAGGACAGTCTACGTGTGCGTAGTGACGACTTGGAGTATCGTACTCTACGTGTGAAGTAGAAATCGTAATACCACGCTCGCGCTCTTCAGGAGCGTTATCGATTGCTGCGAAATCTTTAGCTTCACCACCGTATACTTTTGCAAGTACGTTAGTAATAGCGGCTGTTAGTGTAGTTTTACCGTGGTCTACGTGGCCAATTGTACCAACGTTTACATGCGGTTTATTACGTTCAAATTTTTCTTTAGACATAATAGTCCCTCTGGATAAAGGTTATTGGCACAAAAGCACCATTGGTTTGCGTTTACCAAACGGTAAAGAGTAATAGGGAGAATTTAAAGGAATGTGGTGCTGATAGGCAGATTCGAACTGCCGACCTCACCCTTACCAAGGGTGCGCTCTACCAACTGAGCTATATCAGCAACGTGGAGCGGGCAGCGGGAATCGAACCCGCATCATCAGCTTGGAAGGCTGAGGTAATAGCCATTATACGATGCCCGCATCAAACCTTTGGAAGACGACCTACTACCAAAATAATGGTGGGGGGGGACGGATTCGAACCATCGAAGCTTTCGCGGCAGATTTACAATCTGCTCCCTTTGGCCACTCGGGAACCCCCCCACACTGTCACCTAAAACTAGATGAAGCCTTACACTTAAGAGATGGTGCCGATTGCCGGAGTCGAACTGGCGACCTACTGATTACAAGTCAGTTGCTCTACCAACTGAGCTAAATCGGCATCGCTTAAGTGCTGCGCATTCTATGTAATGCATTTATTAAATGCAACAAGCAAATGGAAAAAAAACCTAAGGAAAGCATTGAACGCGCAAAAATCAGCCAGCAGGGTCAATTATTGGCCACGTAGCGAGACTTCACCCGCCATATACACTTGCTCGCCTGCGTCAGTTTCTAGTATCAGTTGTCCCTGCTGGTCTACGCCTTTAGCAAGACCGAACAGCACTTTGTCTTCAGAAAAACGAAGGCTCACTGGCTGGTTCTTAAATACGTCGTAGCGGTTCCAGCGTTCTTGCAGGGCTGAAAATCCTTGTTCACGAAACACTGCGTACATTTGATTTAAGGATTGAACAATTAAACAGGCTAGTTGGCTGCGATCAAGTATTTGACTCGGATCATTTTCTAATTGGGTAAATAGCTGATCGATGTGCTTAGCTCTTTCATCGTCGACCCGAACATTTACACCAACGCCTACAACTAAACTAACTTCACTATTTGCATGGCCTTGCAGTTCTATCAATACACCGCCCAGCTTTTTACCATCGAGGTAAATATCATTAGGCCATTTTAGCCCAAGGTTGGAATAACCCGCTTGTTCAAGGGCTTCCACCACAGCAAGACCAACAGCAAGGCTCAAACCCATTGCCGCTTCGATGCCATCTTGTAGACGCCACAACAGCGACATGCAAAGCTGGCCAGCATAAGGTGTTTGCCAAGTGCGGCCACGACGGCCTCTGCCAGCGCTTTGAAATTCAGCGAGAACAACCTGCCCATGAGGAAGTTGATTGAGGTTTTTCATCAACCATGCGTTGGTTGAATCCACTTGTTCGATCACCACCGGTGAATTATCTGGCAACGTTAAGGTTAACCGTTCTAAGTCAAGCAAAGAGATAGGAGCGGCAAGCCGGTAGCCTTTACCTTTCACTTTATAAATATCTAAACCTAGCTGGGTATACTTGTTGATATAGCTTGCAACAGTAGTGCGTGAGACCCCAAGCAGTTGAGCGAGTTGCTCACCCGAACAAAACTGCCCGCGAGCCAATGCTTGAACAAGCTTATAAGGTTTATTCTCTCGCATTGGGCAACCCTAAAACGCTATTTGGTTGAACCTCTCCAAGCTCTCCAATAAAGCGCACTTCAGGTTCCAGTAAAATACTGAACTGCTGCCAAACCTGTTGCCTAATATGCCGACATAAGTCGAGGACATTATTGGCAGATGCTTGCTGAATATTCACCAATACCAAGGCTTGTTCTTGATGTACTGCTGCATCGCCAATGCGATGCCCTTTTAGTCCTAATTGGTCAATTAACCAACCTGCAGCAACCTTAACATCGCTCGTTGTAGTTGAATAATGAGGAAGAGCTGGGAACCGCGTCAACAATTCTTCTAGGCGCAGACGACTGATTATCGGGTTTTTAAAGAAGCTTCCGGCATTTCCTAGCTTACTTGGATCTGGTAGCTTGCTATTGCGAAGCTCGCAGACCTTATCAAAGACTTGTTTAGCACTTGCTGAAACAGGCAACTGATTAAGACCACTATAGCTAAGCTTAGCTGACCACTGTTTAGCTAAGCAAAGGGTAATATTAGTAATAACAACCTTTCCCTTTAGGCTTTGCTTAAAGATACTGTCTCGGTAGTTGAATTCACATTGTTCACTATTCAAGCGCCTTAATGATTGAGTCTCTAAGTGAAAAAACTCTACCTCGCTGCACACATCAGCCAGTTCCAGTCCATAAGCACCGATATTTTGTACTGGAGAAGCCCCTAAGGTGCCAGGTATGAGGGCGAGATTCTCTAGCCCGAAGTATCCATGCTCAATCGTCCACTTTACAAACTCATGCCAGTCCTCACCAGCAGCAACACTAATGTTGAAGTGTTGCGCTTGCTCCTCAACCTCTATGCCTTGGAGTTGGTTTACGATCACCACCCCTTTAAAATTTTCGAGTAATAATAAGTTTGAACCGCTACCTATAGTTATCCATGGTAACTGTTGTTGGTTTATCCAAGTAAACAACTGTGGTAGGTCTTGCGCATTATTCAATTCAAATAAGTAACGAGCGTTGGGGTTAAGACCAAAGCTGTTATAACGGCGCAAACACACGTTTTCTAGAAGTGGAAAAGGTAAGGTCATTTTCGTAGGCGAACTCGGCTAACTTCGTGGTTTTGCCCTTTCTCTAAAATGAGATCAGCACGCTCCCGAGTAGGTAAAATATTTTCCATCAAGTTAACTTGGTTAATGCTCGACCAGATTTGTTTAGCCACTTGGTCAGCTTGTTGTTCGTCTAAGCCGGCATAATGGTGGAAATAGTTATTGGGATTAGTAAAGGCGCTCGCCCTAAACTTTTGAAAACGCTCAACGTACCACGTTTCTAAAAGATCTGGTTTAGCATCCACAAAAATTGAGAAATCTAAGTAATCAGAAACAAATACTTGCCTAGCCTGTTGCTTGGGGTAATCCCCAGAAGACTGCAGTACATTCAAACCTTCCAAAATAACAATATCGGGTTGTTCAACCACAACTTGTTTGTCTTTAACAATGTTATACGAAAGGTGTGAATATATCGGGCCAGACACTTTAGCTTCGCCTGCTTTTAGTGCAGACACAAACTCTACCAGTCCCTTTTGGTCATAACTTTCTGGAAAACCCTTTCGTTGCATCAAACCACGAGCTTCAAGCTCTTCATTGGGGTACAAAAAGCCGTCGGTAGTAACAATGTCTACTTTGGGATGTTCTGGCCAACGTTGTAATAGCGCTTGCAAGATTCTCGACGTGGTACTTTTGCCGCCTGCAACACTGCCCGAAACACCAATAATGTATGGAACATGCTTATTGCTGCCTAAGAAATTGGCCAGTACTTCACGACGGTCTTGTCGTGCTTTCACATAAAGATTAAGTAATCTCGAGAGGGGTAAATAGATGTCGCACACTTGCTGCAATGATAGCGCTTCGTTAATACCACGAATGCTCTCTAGATCATCTTCAGTTAAGGTGAGTGGTACAGATTTTCGGAGTGTTGACCAAGCTTCGCGTTCAAAATCTAAGTAACTAAATGCATGCTGCGTGGTGCTTTGTGTTGCTGGCATGGGCCCTTCCTATATAGTGCGGCACAACCATATACCAAAACTGTTTAACTCTCCACCTTCCGGCAGGAATTAGCCATGCTGACGAAACTTATCTTCGTGAATAGGAACAACTTTAGGGCTGCGCTCTACAAGATGCACTGACGGTAGGTCGTAATCATAGGCACGACGATTACGTGCAACCTTGTTGAACACAACCCCGGCAATCTCTATGTCCATACGAGACAACTTGTTTAATGCGCTTTCTATCGATTTTCCGTCTGTGCGCTCAGCTTGTACCACCATTAACGTTGCGTCTACTACAGGCGCAACCATCACGGCATCAGTTACTTGCATCAAAGGACCTGTTTCAATCACGATACGGTCATAATGCTGGCGCAAACCTTTAAGCAAGAGCTTGAATTTTTTAGAGGCTAAGAGGGAAGTTGAATGGCGGTCGATAAGACCGGCCGTAAGGACATCAAAGCCGAGTTGGTTATCACGATAAATACACTGGGATACCGTATGAGTTCGAGATAACAGGTGAGTTAAACCCGGCTGGGTTAAGGGATAATTTAAGTAAGTAGAAACCGACGCGCGACGCAAGTCGGCATCAATTAGCAGTACTTTTTCAACGTCACTACAAGCTGCTGCAGTTTGAATAGTTAAACTGGTTTTACCTTCGCCTTCTAAAGCAGATGTGAACAATACCACTTGCCCGCGATTTGGGCGCATTTGCAAACGTGCTCTCAAGGAACGCAAAGGCTCGCCCAACCAAGGGTGCACACCTTGCCGTAACCACTTATTACTGCGTACTTTCACTTTAGGTACTTCAGCAATGACTTCGACGCTCATTGCTGTTTCTAGCTCTTCAACAGTTGCGAAAGTTCTCGACATCGCTTGTTTCAATAATACAAACACAACACTAAGTATGCCCGCTAACATTCCCGCCAAAATAACAATAATCGCTTTCTTCGGCTTAATGGCTGACTCGGGTAAACGAGCACTATCAACTAACTGAGCATAACCACGATTGAAGCCCTCGGCAGCCTCAGCTTCTTTGAACTTCTCTAAGAAAGTATTGTATAAACGGGTATTACTGTCTATTTCGCGAGTTAACTGATTAAAACGGGTGGTTTTTCGACTAAGGTCTTGGTACTTAACTTTAGCTAAACGTAAAGACTCAGCCAAAGCGGCTTCGCGAGCGACTGCCGATTGATAGCTTTTCTCGATACCTGAAATGATAAAATTGGTTTGGCTACGAAGCTCTAACTCTACTCGAGCTATTTCTCCAGACAGCGACACCCGTTTAGGGTGTTTAGGCCCATAGCGCTTGGCGAGATCAGCTTGTTCAAGCTCTAGTTCAATGCGTCGGCGCTTAATATTCTGCACCATCGGGTCCCGTTGAATTTCGCTTAAAGAAGTAAGTTTATCCAAGTCCCCTTTTGAAGCGCGTTTAACGATGGACCATAAGGCACTGGCTTCACTTTTTAGACGCTGGGCTTCTAATTGTTGGGTAGTGAGCTGTTGTAGCTCTTTACCAATAAGTCCAAGAATACCTTCTTGGTCTACCAAATTTTCTTCTTCTCTGTAAAGCTGCAATTCAACTTCTGAGCTTTGCAATGCCGTTTTTAAGCGATTCAGTTCTTGCAATAACCAACCAATAGTTTGGTCGGTGGCTGCTTCACTAGAGCTGCGATGGTATTCAATATAGGCCTCGGCGACAGCAATCGATACTTGCTGCGCTAACAATCTATCCCAGCTTCTAAAACCAATTTCAACCAAGCGACTTTTAGGAAGAGGGGTTACCGAAAGGCGCTGCTTAAATACCCTCAGTAGCCGCGCCTCGCTTGGGGTTGCAGAAGGGCTAAACTGACTGCTGTAGCCGAGAGTAACCACTTGCCACCAGTATCGCCAAGGTGCGATTGGGGCGCGCAAAAATTCGGGGTGGTGCTGTAAATCGAGCTTGTTAATCACTGCTAGAGCAATACGTTCTGAACGTAAAATCTCCATTTCAGTATTAAAGTAAGACTCTGCTTGAGTATCAAAATTATAGACATCTTCTACAGCCACCATTTTTGCTTGGCTGTAACCTATCATCAATTTTGAGGAGGCTTGATACAAAGAAGGCAGTGCTTTTACATAAAGCATACTCAGCAGTAATGTCACCATCACTACAAGGATTATGTTTAATTTGGCTTGCCACAAGGTAACAAAAAGCTGTCGCAAATCGACTTCTTTCCCTTCTCTAGACTGTGACGGCTTCTGCTCTTCCATGAACCTAAACGACTGCTCCATTAGTTCTAAAACTCATATAACTAAATGATACTGCCAGCTCATGCCAGGACATGCAATTGGGAAATATAGAAATTGAGGGGGGAGTTGAGTAATTGTGCTACAAAATCAACTAATAACATTAGTATTTATAAGCTAATTATAGAAAAAAGGCCCCTAAACAGGAGCCTTTTCATTCGTTTTTAAAGCTTAGGCTTTAACTACTACGTCTACCAAAGTCCAAGACTTAGTCTTAGAAATTGGAGCACATTCTTTGATAGTTACTACATCGCCTTCAGCGGCAACGTTAGCTTCATCATGTGCATGTAGCTTAGTAGTGCGTTTGGTGTATTTACCGTAAATAGGGTGTTTAACCTGACGCTCAATAGCAACAACAATAGACTTGTCCATTTTGTCGCTAATTACTTTGCCTTGCAATGTACGGATATCGCTCATTACGCACCTGCCTTCTGATTCAGAATTGTTTTCACACGCGCGATGTCGCGACGTACGTTTTTAAGCAAGTGAGATTGGGCTAATTGACCAGTACTTGCTTGCATACGCAAGTTGAATTGCTCACGAAGCAGGTTTAGTAGCTCAGCTTTAAGCTCTTCAACACTTTTATCTTTAAGTTCGTTAGCTTTCATTACATTACCGTCCGCGTTACAAAAGTAGTGCTAATAGGCAACTTGCGAGAAGCTAGTTCAAACGCTTCACGAGCAAGTTCTTCTGATACACCGTCCATTTCATACAGGACTTTGCCTGGCTGAATTTGGGCTACCCAATATTCCACATTACCTTTACCTTTACCCATACGAACCTCAAGAGGCTTCTGAGTAATAGGTTTGTCTGGGAATACACGGATCCAGATTTTACCTTGACGTTTAATGTGACGAGTCATCGCACGACGTGCTGCTTCGATCTGACGAGCAGTAAGACGGCCACGGCCAGTCGCTTTAAGACCGAAGTCGCCAAAAGACACATCTTGTCCTTTGCCTAAACCACGGTTACGACCAGTGTGCTGCTTACGGAATTTAGTACGTTTTGGTTGTAACATTCCCGATTCTCCTATTTAGCGTTGCGCTTGTTGCCGCGCTTCGGCTTAGAAGGAGCTTCAGGAGCTACAGCCAATGGCATACCGCCAAGAACTTCGCCTTTAAAGATCCAAACTTTAACGCCGATGATACCGTAAGTAGTCAACGCTTCTGAAGTTGAGTAATCGATGTCAGCACGTAAAGTGTGTAGAGGTACACGGCCTTCACGGTACCATTCAGCACGAGCAATTTCTGCTCCGCCTAAACGACCACTAACTTGAACCTTGATACCTTTAGCGCCTAGACGCATTGCATTTTGCACGGCACGCTTCATAGCGCGACGGAACATAACACGACGTTCTAGTTGGCTAGAGATAGAGTCTGCTACTAATTTCGCGTCTAACTCAGGCTTACGAACTTCTGAGATATTGATTTGCGCAGGTACGCCAGCTAATTTAGCTACGTTCTTGCGAAGTTTCTCAACATCTTCACCTTTCTTACCAATTACAACACCTGGGCGAGCAGTGTGAATAGTCACACGAATGCTTTTAGCAGGACGTTCAATTGTAATGCGAGACACAGAAGCACTTTTCAATTCTTTAGTTAAGAACTGACGTACTTTGTGGTCACTGAAAAGGTTGTCTGCGTATTCACCTTTATCGGCATACCAGGTTGAATTCCATGGTTTTACGATACCTAGGCGAATACCATTAGGATGTACTTTCTGACCCATTGCTTATCTCCTAGTTATCAGATACAACCACAGTGATGTGGCTGGTACGCTTGATAATACGGTCGGCTCGGCCTTTAGCACGAGGACGAATACGCTTTAGAGTTGGACCATCATCAACGAAGATTTTGGTAATTTTCAACTCATCAATATCAGCACCTTCGTTGTGCTCAGCGTTAGCAATAGCAGACTCTAGAACTTTTTTAACAAGTCCTGCTGCTTTTTTGCTGCTGAATTGCAACGTAACAAGTGCTTTTTCTACTGGTAGACCACGTACTTGATCTGCAACCAGGCGAGCTTTCTGCGCAGAACCACGAGCAAAACGATGTTTAGCTAAAGCTTCCATAATTTATACTCCTACTTCTTCTTCGCTTTCTTATCTGCGACATGGCCGCGATAAGTACGAGTTGGCGCAAATTCACCCAGTTTATGACCGATCATTTCATCGGTAACAAATACTGGAACGTGCTGACGACCATTATGGACAGCGATGGTCAAACCGATCATTTGTGGAATGATCATTGAGCGACGAGACCAAGTTTTCAATGGTTTCTTGTCCCCGCTTTCCACCGCTTTCTCTACCTTCTTCAACAAGTGTAGGTCAATGAATGGACCCTTCTTGAGAGAACGTGGCATGGCGATTCCCCTTATTTCTTAGAACGACGGCGTACGATATATTGATCCGTACTCTTGTTTTTACGAGTTTTGTAACCTTTGGTTGGAACACCCCAAGGAGTAACTGGATGACGGCCACCAGATGTACGACCTTCACCACCACCATGTGGGTGATCAACTGGGTTCATTACCACACCGCGAACGGTAGGACGAACACCACGCCAGCGCGTTGCACCAGCTTTACCAAGTTTACGTAGCATATGCTCGCCATTACCTACTTCGCCTAATGTAGCGCGACAATCAGATAATATCTTACGCATTTCACCACTACGTAGACGTAGAGTTACGTATGCACCATCACGCGCAACGATTTGAGCGTAAGCACCAGCAGAACGTGCCATTTGGGCACCCTTACCAGGCTTCATTTCAATCGCGTGAACAGTAGAACCTACTGGCATGTTACGCATTGGCAAACAGTTACCTGCTTCGATTGGTGCATCAACACCAGAAGCAATAGCTGCGCCTGCTTTAACACCTTTTGGTGCCAAAATGTAACGGCGTTCACCGTCTGCAAATAATACCAAAGCAATGTGAGCACTGCGGTTTGGATCATATTCAAGACGTTCTACTTTCGCAGGAATGCCATCTTTATCATTTCGTTTGAAGTCAATCATACGGTAGTGTTGCTTATGACCACCACCAATATGACGCACGGTAATTACACCGCGGTTGTTACGACCACCAGATTTCGACTTACTTTCCAACAAAGGAGCGTAAGGCTTGCCTTTGTGCAGGTCAGTGTTAACCACTTTAACAACGTGGCGACGACCAGCAGATGTAGGCTTACATTTTACAATAGCCATTTAAGAATACTCCTATTACTCTGCGGCACCGGTGAAGTCGATGTCTGAACCTTCAGCTAAGGTTACATACGCTTTCTTCACGTCGTTACGGCGACCGAAACGAGCTCCGTGACGTTTAGTTTTACCTTTTTGGTTCAAGGTAGTAACGCCAGTCACTTCAACTTCGAATAGTTTTTCAACTGCAGCTTTGATTTCTGCTTTAGTTGCTGTAGAAACAACTTTGAATACGATAGTGTTATCGGCTTCAGCAGACATAGTGCTCTTTTCAGAGATATGTGGAGCTACTAGTACTTTCAACAAACGTTCTTCGCTGATCATGCTAACCACTCCTCAATTTGTTTCACTGCATCAGCAGTTATCAACACTTTATCAAAAGCAATCAAGCTAACTGGATCAATACCAGCTACATCACGAACGTCTACTTTGTAGAGGTTACGTGCGGCCAGGAATAAGTTTTCATCAACTTCAGGCGTAACGATTAATACATCGTTCAAATCGAAGTCTTTCAACTTAGCAACTAATTCTTTAGTTTTTGGCGCTTCAACGCTGAATTTCTCAACCACAATCAAACGTTCTTGACGAACAAGTTCAGACAAGATGCTGCGGATTGCGCCGCGGTACATTTTCTTGTTAACTTTTTGGCTGTGATCTTGTGGCTTAGCTGCAAAGGTTACCCCGCCGCTACGCCAAATTGGGCTACGAATTGTACCGGCACGAGCTCGGCCTGTACCTTTCTGACGCCATGGCTTCTTACCACCACCTGATACTTCAGAACGTGTTTTCTGAGCGCGTGAACCCTGGCGAGCGCCTGCAGCGTATGCAGTTACTACCTGGTGAATCAACGCTTCGTTAAAGTCACGTCCGAAGGTAGTTTCGGAAACTTCAAGAGCGCTTTGCGCGTCTTTCAATACCAATTCCATTACTATCTCCTAGCGTTACGCTTTAACAGCAGGTTTAATGATCACGTTACCATTGGTAGCACCTGGTACGGCACCTTTAACCAAAATTAGGTTACGTTCAACATCAACACGTACAACATCTAGGTTTTGCGTAGTTACACGCTCTGCACCCATATGTCCGGCCATCTTCTTGCCCTTGAATACTTTACCTGGGCTTTGGTTTTGACCAATAGAACCAGGAGCACGGTGGCTCAAAGAGTTACCGTGAGTAAAATCTTGGGTAGCGAAGTTCCAGCGTTTAACACCGCCTTGGAAACCTTTACCTTTAGAAGTACCAGTAACGTCTACTTTTTTAACTTCATTGAACAAGTCAACTTTTAGCTCATCAGCTACGTTAACTTCTTCACCTTCACCGTCTGCTAGACGGAATTCCCACAGGCCGCGACCCGCGTCAACACCAGCTTTAGCGAATTGACCCGCTTCTGGTTTGCTAACACGACTTGCTTTTTTAGCGCCGGTGGTCACTTGTAGAGCACGGTAACCGTCGCTGTCCTCAGTGATAACACGAGTAACGCGGTTTGGCTCACATTCGATTACGGTAACTGGAATTGATGCGCCATCTTCAGTGAAGATGCGAGTCATTCCAACTTTACGACCGATTAGACCAATCATTGTAAAAACCTCTTATTAGTCAGACTCAGGCTTAGCCCAAGCTGATTTGCACATCTACACCAGCAGCAAGGTCAAGGCGCATCAAAGCGTCAACTGTTTTATCAGTTGGCTCAACGATGTCTACTAGACGCTTGTGGGTGCGAATTTCATACTGATCACGCGCGTCTTTATTAACGTGCGGAGATACCAGAATGGTGTAACGCTCTTTACGAGTAGGCAGTGGAATAGGACCACGAACCTGAGCGCCAGTGCGTTTGGCAGTTTCTACGATTTCCGCAGTAGATTGATCGATCAGACGGTGATCAAATGCTTTCAAGCGGATTCGAATTCTTTGGTTCTGCATTGACAGAGCTCCAAATAAAAAATTAAAGAACCTAACACACACCAACGACATCCTTATCCAAAATTTGGGGATGGTAGTGCATGCGACGAGTAACGTTTGCTTCCAAATCGGAAACACTGTTAGTAGTTAACTTAAACCAAGCTAACTAAATGAATTGCCTAAACAACTCAACCCACTAAATTAGTGAGCTGGCGTATTATACTCAAGCAGGGTAAAAAAACAAGTTAAACCCAAATAATTGTTCAATAGGTAAACACCCACAGCAAAAGAAGTCTCACCAAGCGTTAGATAGCTCGCAAAACCTTAATCATTGTAAGTCTATAATATTCAACAACAAGCGTTAACTTGGATTGCCATGACTCAGCACCACAGCCTGTTAATCATAAGCCAGCAGCCTTGGTCAACAATACTTGAGCAAGCGGACGCCCCTTGGCGATACTGGTACTGTGAAGACGTACCCGATAACTCGCAGTTGCAACTTCATCATGTAGCACTGATTGTGATTGATACGGAGCGACTAGCCCAGCCGAAAAATGCTTTAGCCTTACAGGCCTTATTACAGCAACCCGTTTACGAAAACCTTAAGCTGGTATTGCATCATACTCAGCAAATGCCCAGCGCCGAGCAAGTGTTCCACTGGATAAATCAGTTTAGCCCACACGCGATTATCCCCCCTAACAGCAGTAACAGTGAAATCACGCAGCTAATGTACAACAAATGGCCTATTCACCAACAGCAAACTGCTCAACAACGCTGGTTAGAAAAGCAGCTAGCAGCACAAGTTGCAAAGATTAGGGCTAACTTCTTTGACTATACCGCCTTAAGCGATCAACAGCTTTCAGATAAAGTGATTTCAGCACTGTATGGTTTTTTCCAAGACAATGATGAAGACCACCTTTGTCGTACTTACAGCGCAAATCACGTATTAACACAAGAAGGCAAAGCCAATCGCTTCTTATGGTTTATCGCTAAAGGCGAAGTTGTGCTTAAGAAGCAACAGGGTCAACACATACTCGAAGTAGCCCGCATGCAAGCCGGTTCATTAGTGGGAGGTATGTCTTTCGTTACCGGTGAGCTTGGTTTTACCAGTGCGGTAACCACGCAGCGAACCGACGTGATAAAACTTGACCGGGCAACCTTTGCCAAAGTACTCGATTCGAGCAGTCAATTGCTGCCTCTATTTACTAACCTGCTATTGCGCCATTTTAACCGACGTTTGCAAAAGAGCATTCATACCAAACTTACCTTGCAGAGTACCCTTAATTCTCTAGACTCCGCTCACGAACAGCTTATAGAAAAAGAGAAAATGGCAGTGCTTGGCCAGCTCATTTCCGGCATTGCTCATGAGTTAAACAACCCTGTGGCCGCAATCATTCGCGGTAGCGACACCATCGCCAAGCAATTACCCACCGTATTAAACAATGAGTTAACCCATCCACAACAGCAACTTGGCCATGAATTGCTCAAGGCAGCGTTCACTTTAAAACCTATGTCCACCAGCGAGATACGCCAGCGCAGCAAAAACTCGATAGAACTTTTTGGTGATGCCATTACTGCAAGAAAAGCGGTAACTATAGGCCTAGACGGCCCCAGCTTGCGCCAACAATATTTGGAGTGCAGCGACACAGTAGATAATTCTCAGTTAATCGCAACGCTGGCGAGTTACCATCAAATCGGTAACTTCCTTCGCAATATTCAAGTTTGCGCTTCACGAATAGCTGAACTGGTAAAAGGCTTAAAACACTATGCAGGTCGCGATCCTGAGCAACCAGTACTGGCCGACTTGAACGAAGGCATAGCAGAAACCCTTGTGATTTTAGAGAATCGTTTACGTGGCTTCGAGGTTGAGTGTAGTTACGGCCTGTTACCGGTTTACCGCTGCCACCCTATCGCGTTGCAGCAAGTGTGGACAAACCTTATTGCCAACGCTCTAGACGCAATGGGGACTCATGGAAAACTCAGCGTAAGCAGCCAATATATCGAAGCCTCACCCAGCTATATCTCCATTTGTATTGAAGATAATGGCCCCGGCATCAAACCAGAGATTATAGAAAAGATATTCCAACTTAATTTCACCACCAAGCGTGAAAGTAACTTCGGCTTGGGAATAGGTTTAACGGTGTGCCAACAAATAGTTGCACAGCATTTAGGCAGAATCGAAGTGGAATCTGAGCTAGGACAATTTACCCGTTTCATAATTACCTTACCATTGAATCAGACCTAGGACTTTAAGGAGCCGCACCATGGAACAATTATTGATTTTATGTGTTGATGATGAACGCGAAGTGCTCGACAGTGTACTACACGATATCGCCTCTTTAAGCCCACCTTTTACCATCGACGGTGCCGAGAGCGTAGCTGAAGCCCGCGAAGTGATAAAAGACTTTGAAGCGCAAGGTGGTCAACTCGCCCTAATTCTTGCCGATCACATCATGCCCGACGAACTCGGCATCGATTTTCTTATCGATCTTAATCACGCCGACAATAGCGAAGCAGCTAAAAAAATTCTGCTCACAGGGCAAGCTGGCCTGCACGATACCATTGAGGCCATTAATCGCGGCGGACTCAATTATTACCTAGCCAAGCCTTGGTCAGAAGATCAACTATTAAGCATTGTTAAAGAGAAGCTCACCGATTATGTGCTTGAACATTGCGGCAACCCCATGCCTTTTGCTCAAGTATTAGACGGCGAACGAATATTTAGCCATGTGTCACAGCATCGCATGGATATCGGTAACTGATACCAAGCAGCAAAGTATTCGCATAGTTGTATTTTCTGGCTACTATTGAGCATAAGCAAATCAACTGAAGCGCAATGATATGGAATATCAGCAACTAAAAGATTATTTAATGGCGAAACCAGAGGTAACTCAGGATTTGCCCTTCGCGCCTGACGTACCAGTGTTTAAGGTTCGTAGTAAAATGTTCGCGCTAGTGAGTTGGAAAGAGGGCGAGATGAGTATGAACCTGAAATGCCAGCCTGAGCAAATAGATGCGCTTATCGATATCTATCCCGCGATTACTCGTGGCTACCACATGAGCAAACGCCATTGGCTCACTATTCACTTTGATGGCAGCGATGCAGAAAACGAAGCGTTTCGCTTAATCGATAATTCTTTCGAGTTAGTGGTTAAAGGCATGAGCAAAAAAGCCCAAACTGAACTCCTTGCAGCCCAAGAAAACACTTAGGAACAGTGCATTGCGCACCACCAGCACTGTTCGTTTACTGACTCTACTTTTATTAGGTTTGATGCTAAGTGGCTGTGCCAACAACGCCCTCACAGAAAACTCTCAAGCGGTGCCTTTAAAAGTAGATTATTGGCCTCACTCAAACGTAGTAACAACGCCGCTTCCACAACTTAGAGTTGCAAGTATTAACCTTGCCCACGGCCGAAAAAATGTCTTAAACCAACTGCTAGTAAGTAGTACAACTACTCGGCAAAACTTGCTAGATATTGCGGCCTACTTAAAACAGCAAAACATTGATGTAGTTGCTCTGCAAGAAGCCGATGCCTCATCTGCTTGGTCAGGTTCTTTCAACCATGTTGAATATATCGCACAGCACGCTGGATACTCGTGGCACGCACACAGCTTACATAGCAACGGAAAACTTGCCAATTACGGTACTGCCATTTTATCTAAATACCCAATAAGCGAAGCCTATGCTTATCACTTTATGCCAACGCCCCCTACCACTACTAAGGGTTTTACCGCAGCCAAAATACACATTACTGCTACGCAAAGCGTGGATGTAGTATCACTGCACTTAGATTTTTCTCGCGCTAGCAAAAGGCGCCAACAGATGGCGGAACTAAGAGAGCGTTTTAACCAGCATGAAGGTAGCGCCATTATAATGGGTGACTTTAATAGTGAGTGGGAAAAAGATGAAAGCGTAGTTAGCCAGTTTGAAAACAACAGCCGCTATCGTGTTTATCAACCGCAAAGCACTCAACTTGCCAGCTATAAAAACAAACGCTTAGATTGGATATTTATCAGTAAAGACCTCCAATTTATAAACTATGAGCTGGGCCCAAATACCCTTAGTGACCATCGCCCAGTAATCAGCCTGATAAAGCTGAGTGAAACACTAAATTCCAGCCAATAAAAAAGCCTCGTTAAACGAGGCTTAATGATCAGTGGATGCACTTAACTAAGCAACATTTTGCTTATGAATAAGGGTGTTGTTATCCAGAATAAACTCTAATGCCACTTCATCACAAGCATGCTGACGAGGACAAATATCACAATCCTTCATTACCTTTTCAGGCAGCATGTTTTTAGAGGTAGGGCTAAAGCCAAGCTTCATGAAGAATTCTGGAACACGAGTCAGTACAAATACCTTCTCAATTTCCATCTTCTTGGCTTTCTTCATTAAGTGTTGCACCATGGCTCGGCCTTGGCCAGCACGCTGTGAGCCAGGGTTAACGCCTAATGAACGAATCTCTGCTAGGCCAGTATCGTACAAGTATAGCGATGCACACCCAGTCACCTTGCCAGCTTGCTCGCTTACCGTGAAATCTCCAACGGCTTGTACTAATTCAGGACGTGGTCGCGGTAAGTTTTCACCCGCTTGCGCCCAGTAGTTAACCATAGTTTCAATGGTATCTAAGTCGGTCATTCGAGCAGAGCGAACGTATAAACCTTTTACGTTACGTTTCGACAAGCGAGTTTCGGCTTCGGTTAAGGCATGCTCAACTTGCTCTGGCGCTACGCCGCCTAAGGCCTGGCGTTTAGCTAGCGTTGATTCTAGGGACAAGTTTGGATAAACGTCATCTTCAATCTCTGGCGCTAACTCTTTAAATTCAGTTAGGCTTAAGTCTTCAAGCGGAACGCCTTTCTCAATGGCTTTAACCACTGCAATGCCCACAATATGGTGCGCTTCGCGGAAAGGAATACCTTTAGCCACTAAGTAATCGGCCAGTTCAGTAGCATTTGAGTAACCACCTTTAGCGGCCTCAGTAGTGGTTTCTTCATGCACATCCATATCATCAAGCACCAACTCAGCCATGGCTAAGCAGTCACCCCAAGTATCTAGCGCGTCAAACAAACCTTCTTTGTCTTCTTGCATGTCTTTGTTATAAGCCAAAGGCAATGCTTTAAGGGTCATCATAATGCCCGACAATGCTCCGTATACTCGGCCGGTTTTACCACGGATAAGCTCTAGTGCATCTGGGTTTTTCTTTTGTGGCATCAATGATGAGCCAGAGGTCACTTGGTCTGACAAATCTAAAAATGCCGACTCACCCGAGTTATAAAAGATTAAATCTTCAGCCATGCGGCTTAGGTGAATCATACTAATAGAGGCAGTTGAGATAAGCTCAACCACGTGGTCGCGGTCAGACACTGAATCCAAGCTGTTACGCGTAGCACGGCGAAAGCCTAAATCTTTAGCAATTTGCTGACGATCCATTGGGTAGGCAGTACCGGCTAATGCGCCACAACCAAGTGGTGATACATCTAAACGGCTTAGGGCATCTTGCAAACGAGAGTAATCACGTTCAAACATTTCTACGTAGGCCATTGCCCAGTGAGAAAAAGTAACCGGTTGAGCGCGTTGCAAGTGAGTGTAACCTGGCAGCACAGTGTCTTGCTGTTGGCGAGCAAACTTAACCAGTTTTTGTTGCAGCTTGTCTAGGTGCTCGAGTAATTCAACACCTTGGCTTTTACACCACAATTTTAAATCGGTAGCAACTTGGTCATTACGGCTACGGCCTGTGTGAAGCTTTTTGCCTAAGTCGCCCACTCGTTGGATAAGTTGAATCTCTACCCATGAGTGAATATCTTCAGCATCACTGCCCAAAATCTGTTGCGGGTTTTCAGCAACTTGTTTACCCAAATCCAATAAGGCCGATTCCAAGCGCTGTTGCTCGTCGGCGGTAATTACGCCCACACTTAACAATGCTTTCGACCATGCAATTGATCCGGTTATGTCTTGCTCCGCTAAACGATAATCAAAACGTAACGAATCATTGAACTGCTTAAATCTGGTATCTGCAGCTTGGCTAAAACGCCCACCCCACAATGCCATTTTACTCTCCATTTATTATTGCAAAGACCCCAGAGCAAATTGCCTCTGAGGTCTGTGTATTTCCTGCTTATACGTCGGCCAATCTTATTTGCTATTTAAAGCACGGATCCGGCTGGCTAGAGAGTATAAACGAATAAAGCCTTCAGCGTGCTTTTGATCGTACACTTGGTCTTCACCAAAAGTGGCAAACTCTTCTGAGTACAAGCTATTTGGTGAGCGTTTTTGTACCGCTACCGCTTGGCCTTTGTATAACTTAATCACTACGTCACCGTTAGCATCTGCAGCCATTGCTTCAGAAGCGGCGATTAGTGAAGTACATAAAGGCGTGAACCAACGACCGTCATACACCAAGTGTGCCATTTCTTGACCCACTTTTTCACGCCAAACACGTGACGTTTTATCGAGTACTAGTTCTTCAATCGCACGTAAAGCAGCCACAATTACCGTGCCGCCTGGCGTTTCGTAACAACCACGAGACTTCATACCTACGGTGCGGTTTTCGGTAATGTCGATACGGCCAACACCATGAGCTGCGGCAATGTCGTTCAGCTTCATGACTACTTGGTAAGGGCTTAATGCTTCATCGTTTACTGCAACAACACGGCCATTTTCAACTTTAAGGTTTACGTATTCTGGCTCGTTTGGCGCATCTACTGGATCAACCGTTAATGTCCACACACCTTTACTTGGCTCGTTCCATGGGTCTTCTAGCTCGCCGCCTTCGTGTGAAATATGCCACGCGTTAGCGTCACGGCTATAGATTTTAGTTGCTGAAGCCGTGGTTTCGATTTTGCGCTCTGCTAGGTAATCGAGCAAATCTTCACGGCTTTCCATTTCCCATTCACGCCAAGGTGCAATCACTTTTAGCTCTGGAGCAAGGGCTGCAAAGCAGCTTTCGAAACGAATTTGGTCGTTACCTTTACCAGTACAACCATGACATACCGCATCAGCACCCACTTTACGGGCTACTTCTACTTGGGCTTTAGCAATAATAGGACGCGCCATTGAAGTGCCTAACAAGTAAGTACCTTCATATACAGCACCAGTAGCGATAGTTGGGTAGATGTAGTCAGCAACAAACTCTTCTTTAAGGTCAACGATGTAACACTCTGAAGCACCAGACGCTAAGGCTTTTTCTTCAAGCCCAACCAACTCTTCTTCGCCTTGGCCTACATCGGCACAAAAGGCAACAATTTCACAATCGTTGTAGGTTTCTTTTAACCACGGAATGATGGCCGACGTGTCCAAACCACCTGAGTATGCTAATACAACTTTTTTGATATCTGACATTCTTAAAATTCCTTGTTCAACTCAGCTTTTAGCTGAATAGCCACTAACTTAATAAACTCACTAATACGGCGTTTTGTGCATGCATGCGGTTCTCAGCTTGATCAAAGATCAACGACTGAGGCCCATCCATCACTTCCGAAGTAATTTCCAACTCGCGGTGAGCAGGTTGGCAGTGCAATACGTGGTTAATGCCACATGATTGCATCAAATTCTGGTTAATCTGATAAGCCATGTACTTATCTTTTACAGATTGCAACGGCGTATCGTCTCCCATCGATACCCAAGTATCTCCGTAAACCACATCGTAGCCTTTAATATCTTCCACATTGTTGGTGACAACAATTTTGCCGCCGTGGATTTTGGCTAGCTCGTTAGCCTTTTGTACGATTTGAGCGTCTGGGCTTGCGCCTAGTGGGCACACAGCTGCGACCTCCATACCTAAAATGGCTCCGCCCAATAATAACGAATGGGTGACGTTATTACCTTCACCCAAATAAGCTAACTTCACTTTGCTTAACTCTGAGTACTGCTCGCTAATGGTTTGAAAATCGGCAAGCCCTTGGCAAGGGTGGTATAAATCACACAGGGAATTGATGATAGGCACCGACGAATTATCTCGCAGGGTTTGTAATGTTTTGTGCGAAAACACGCGTGCAACAATAGCATCGGCCCAGCGAGTAATATTTGATGCGAAGTCTTTTACACTTTCACGCTCGCCCATGGCACCGTTTTGTTGATCTAGGTATACCGCATGGCCGCCTAAGCGGTTAATGCCAATATCAAAGGTGACGCGAGTACGTAACGACGGTTTTTCGAAAAGGGTTACCACACTTTTCCCGGCCAAGGTTTGGCCGTAATCTTTTGGTGCTTTCTTAATTTTAGCGGCCAATTCCAGTAGCCCTAAAATTTGCTCTTGAGTTAAGTCCTGCAAGCTCAGCAGGTGTTTAAAATCACTCATCTTCTTTCCTTAAACGGTAACCTGAGTCCCTACCGACTCACCATTGTGTGTTTGTCCAGCTAACAAGCTGGCCAGTTTCGCTGGATCTTTCCATGATGCTAGCGCTACTGGTGTTTGCAAAAATGCTGCAGCATCTAAAGCGGCATTCACTTTTACCGTCATGCCATCGGTAATCACACCGTCGGCAATTAATTTCTCAGCTAATTGGCTATTTAACTCAGCCACCAGCCGCTTATTCTGGTCAAGCACGCCAGCAACGTCAGACAACAATACCAATTGGCCTTGTAATAGTTTGCACACAGCTAAAGCCGCTTGGTCAGCGTTTACATTATATAACTCGCCGTCTTCACCAATACCAATGGAACTCAACACTGGCACATGGCCTAAGCTGATTAAGCTGCTTAACAAAGCAGGGTTGCTTGGTGATGCTTCACCTACATGGCCCAACCGTGGGTCCATTTGCACAACCTTGCAACTGCCAGCGTCACTTAAACATAAACCCACAGCCGATAAACCTGCTTTTAAAGCTTGGGCTAATAGCAATTTGTTACTGGTACCTGCAAGGGCACCAACCACATAAGGGATTTGTTCTTTTGGGGTAATACGCAAGCCGTCTAGCTTTTCTGATACAAAGCCGGTTTTAGCCAATACGTCTTCAACCACCACGCCACCGCCATGCACCAATACAATAGGTTGCGAAACTTGCTGAAGCGCAGCAAACAAGTTATCCAAGGCTTGAGCATTATTCAATACCGCGCCGCCTAATTTAATCACTAATGGTTTCATAATTAGCCCTTAAACTAGCGATTCGCTAACGGCAAAGCCGTTACGAATGTTTAAACATTGAATGGCTTGGCTAGCGGCCCCTTTCAATAAGTTGTCTTCGGCCGATACCACAATTAAGTCATCGCCTTGTTGCTGCCAAGCTAAATCAATAAATGGCGTGCTTTCGACTTTAGCGATTGATGGCCACTCACCGCTTAGCAAACGCACAATGTTTTGTCCGGCGTAAGCTTGCTGATAAGCCTCATTAACTTGTTCTTCGGTAGTTCCCACTTTTAGGCAAACATTAATGGTGGCTAGAATACCGCGCTTAAAGTTACCGAGATGAGGAGTGAAAATAACCGGGTGACCTAAGTGCGCAGCAATTTCTGGCTGATGACGATGATTAAATACGCCGTAAGGCGCTAAGCTAACTTCGCAGAATGAGCTGGTTAAAGATGCTTTACGCCCAGCCCCACTCACCCCACTGGTGGCATTAATAATCGCTTTGCTGCTTTCATCAATCAGCCCTGCCTCGGCCAAAGGCTTAAGTGCAGTAAGAGAGGCGGTAGGGTAACAACCAGCAACAGCCACTAAATCGGTTTGCTTAATTTGCTCGGCGTTCCATTCAGCTAAACCGTATACGGCTTTTTCTAATAACTCAGGAAATTGATGAGTAAAACCATAGAATTTTTCGTAGAACTCTGCACTTTGAACACGAAAGGCACCCGACAAATCGAACACCTGACAGCCGGCCGCCAAAAACGCCTCGGCTAAATCGTGACTTACCTCGTGTGCGGTCGCCAGTAAAACAATGTCAACATCGGCAAAGGTATTGGCAATATCAGCAACAATTAACGGTTGTACCGGCGCATCTACCACGCCGCGTAATTTACCGTGCAAGGCAGACAGTGCCTTGCCTGCGTCTAAGCTACGCTCTGATACGTACAAACCCGCAAGCATTAATTGAGAGTGGCGACTAACATAAGCCGCTAACTCTGCACCGGTGTACCCACTTGCTCCAACAATCGCAGCCTTTAACATCGTTTCTTGTTCCCTTGAAATCTTATGGCATAGTGTTTTTTGTAAGAGGCTATTTTACTGACCAATTAAACAAAAAGTCACTTTTTTAAGCACAATTTTTTTGGTGCTTATCTACTATAAGCGGAGCATACCACAGGCAATTCTTTATGCAATAAAAATGAATTTTTATTTACCTTTGATTTTATAAACATCGACTAAAAAGAAGCGAAAACAAAGTCGCAGTTCTACAAATATCGACAATAATCTATGGGGAAGCGCTTGATCCTAAGCAAAGGATTCGTCGTTAACTGTAATTTAATTACATGTATTTTGACTATATGGCCAGTCTTAGGTATGTTTTTGCATCAGGACTAGGGTGATTTAGTAAAAAAATTTCAATAATCGCTAGCAAACACAAGTGAAGGAAAAAGAATGAGCCAAACAATGCCTCAAGAAATCAATGGGTCGTTACGAGGAAATGTTAACTTACTCGGACAACTACTTGGCAACACCATTAAGAGCCACATGGGAGAAGCGTTTCTAGAAAAAGTAGAAACCATTCGCCAGCTAGCTAAAGCTTCACGAAATGATGATGACCAAGCCCGCGAGCAACTACTAGAGTTATTGCGTAACCTAAGTGATGACGAGCTACTGCCGGTAACCCGCGCCTTTAGCCAATTTTTGAATCTTGCCAATATTGCCGAACAGTTTCACACTATTTCGCGCAATTGCGAAGGCAGTACCTGCGCACAAGATCCTATCGACTTGGTGTTTCAAAAACTAAAAAGCGAAAACTTGAGCGAAGCTGAAATTCATCATGCTGTAGCGCAACTGAATATAGAGCTAGTACTTACTGCTCATCCTACCGAAGTAACTCGCCGCACCTTAATTAACAAACACGTTGCCATTAACAATTGCTTAGATTGGTTGGAACTAGATCTGCCTGACCGAGAACGTAGCCAATTACTTGGCCGCTTAGAGCAATTGGTTAATCAAGCTTGGCATACTGATGAGATTCGCCAGCAACGCCCTACTCCCGTAGATGAAGCTAAATGGGGCTTCGCAGTAATCGAAAACTCTTTATGGCATGCCGTACCTGATTTTGTTCGCCAGCTGGACAACAAACTAGGCCAACACTTTGACATGCGTATGGCACTCGATGCTGCGCCAGTAGTATTTTCTTCGTGGATGGGTGGTGACCGCGACGGTAATCCTTTTGTTACCGCAAATGTTACCGAAGAAGTATTGCTTTCTAGCCGCTGGGTAGCGGTAGATTTGTACTTAAAAGAAATACAAACCTTGGTTAGCGAATTGTCGATGAGCGATGCCAATGAAGCACTGCTTGAGCAAACTGGCGACCAAAGCGAACCTTACCGCGCGCTACTAAAAGTATTACGTAGCGAGTTGCAAGAAACTCACGACTACTTAACGGCTAAATTAAAAGGCCAATACACCGAAGCCCGTGACCTTATTACCAATACCGAGCAACTGCGCGAGCCTTTAGAGCTTTGTTACTATTCGCTACAAGACTGTGGCATGGGCATTATTGCCGACGGTACCTTGCTAGATTTACTGCGTCGTATTGCCTGTTTCGGTATCAACTTACTGCGCTTAGACATTCGCCAAGATAGCGGTCGTCACGAGGAAGTATTTTCGGAAATCACTCGCTACTTAGGCATGGGTGATTACGCACATTGGAACGAAACCGATAAACAGCACTTTTTATTACAAGAATTGAATTCAAAACGTCCATTATTCCCGCGCGCTTGGGAGCCTAGTGAGTCGGTTCAAGAAGTACTAGATACCTGTGCCGTTATTGCCAAGCAAGAACGCGAAGCCTTAGGTATTTACATTATTTCTATGGCCAGTGAGCCATCAGACGTATTGGCGGTTCAACTATTGCTGCAAGAAGCTGGTTGTCCATTCCGTTTACCTGTTGCCCCATTGTTCGAAACGCTAGACGATTTGAACAACGCTCCAGCGACTATGAGCAAGCTGTTATCTATTGACTGGTATCGCGGTTATATCTCGGGTCAGCAACATGTAATGATTGGTTACTCTGATTCCGCTAAAGATGCTGGCGTACTTGCTGCTTCATGGGCACAGTATCGCGCACAAGAGGCCCTAGTCTCTATCTGCGAAGGCCATTCTATTAGTTTAACCTTGTTCCATGGTCGTGGCGGTACTATTGGTCGTGGTGGTGCTCCGGCACACGCCGCACTGTTGTCGCAACCTCCGGGTTCATTAAAAGGTGGCTTACGTGTGACCGAGCAAGGCGAGATGATTCGCTTTAAGTTTGGTTTACCAAAAGTAGCCTTAGACAGCTTAAATCTTTACGCCAGTGCGGTACTAGAAGCTAACTTAGTTCCACCGATGGAGCCAAAGGATGAATGGCGCGGCGTGATGGACCAAATCGCTGAGACCTCTTGCGAAGCCTACCGTGGCATTGTTTGGGGCGAAGAAGATTTTGTGCCTTACTTCCGCGCAGCCACTCCAGAACGTGAACTGGCTAAACTGCCATTAGGTAGTCGCCCTGCGAAGCGCCGCTCCGACGGTGGTGTAGAAAGCTTACGCGCCATTCCATGGATTTTCTCATGGAGTCAAAACCGTTTGCTACTTCCTGCTTGGTTAGGCAGTGGTGCAGCGTTCGAAGGTTTGATTAAAGACGGTAAGAGTGAATTATTAACCGAGATGCGCGCGTGGCCATTCTTTGATAATCGCCTAGCAATGTTAGAAATGGTATTTATGAAAGCTGATACTTGGCTATCTAAAATCTATGATGACCGCTTGGTTGAGCCAGAGCTGCAAGTACTTGGTGAAAAACTACGTACTAAGCTAGAAACAGCCAAAGCCGCTATTGTGTCGCTAGCACCAGATAATCGCTTGTTAGCGAATCAAGCTTGGGTAGTAGAATCGCTTAATTTACGTAACCCGTATATTGATCCTCTACATGTATTGCAGGTTGAACTGCTTAATCGTTCTCGTGCCAACGAAGAACTATGCCCAGTTGTAGACCAAGCCTTGATGGTGAGTATTGCAGGTATCGCAGCCGGCATGCGTAATACCGGCTAAGTAATAAACTTGAGTAATAACAACCCCGCTTTACGCGGGGTTGTTTGTTCTTAGGCTAAGCTAACACTCTATTTAACTATTTACAGCAAGAAGCCGCTAGGCTTCACGGCGTCGCTCATTGATCCTTAGGATGTCTTCAATGCAACAATACAAAGGATGGTTATTTCTCGCCTCATTACTGCTTTATCTACTGCATGCTTTTGAAGTAATAGGCGTTGGCTTAGCCACTGTAGTGACTTGGGCGGCGGCACTGGCGTACTTGCCACAGTTAAGCCGCGCAATACGCATTCAGGCGGGCTGTTTGTTAAGTATAGGCATTGTTTTGTTGTTGCTCGCCGCTAGCCAAAATACCTTGCTAAGCCCAATAGACGTTTTGTCTATTAACCTCCCCTTATTAGCCATGTTTAGTGCGGTGTCTTTCCTCGCCTTAGCCAATCCAGAAAACCAGCAAAACCCACTACCCACCGGTAAACGCAGCATCGCCTCTACCGCCTTAGGGGTGAACTTGCTTGGCGCTATAATCAACCTGTCGATAATCTTTATTGTTGGCGACCGATTAGCGAAGCAAAAGCAACTCACCAACGCTCAGCAAAAGGTACTTATGCGTTGCTTTTGTGCGGCTGCCTGGTGGTCTCCTTTTTTCATTGCCACCGCAGTATCCATTACCTACGCGCCAGGCATGCAGTGGTTAGATGTATTATTGCCAGGGGCCTTAATGGCCTTGATTGCACTTATTTTTACCACCGCAGAAGTTTCGCTACGCGATAAAGACAGTTTTGCCGGCTACCCATTGCGCCGCGAGAGTTTAACCATTCCTTTTGTATTGGCGGTCACGGTTATCGGGCTACATTTTGCCTTTCCTGATGTCAGTATTATTTTGATGATTACCTGTTTAGCGCCTATTGCAGCGCTCACCTTTGCCAAAGGTAAGTCGAAGGTAATTATCGCTCGGCAGTTCATTACGCACCGCCTATCTAACGTAGGTAGCCAATATGTGCTGTTTTTAGCGGCGGGGGTATTCTCTGCTGGCATTAAAGCCTTGTTATTGGCCTATCCTGAAACCTTGAGCTTACATAACATTGAATTTTCACATCAAACCTTTGCAGTAGTATTGGCTCTGATGATTGTGGCCTGCATGTTTGGTATTCATCCAGTGATTAGTATCTCTTTAGCCAGCCCATTGTTATTACCCCTTAACCCAGAACCAAGCCAGTTAGGCTTTTTATTCCTTAGCTCTTGGGCGATTTCTACCGGCAGTAGCCCTTTGTCAGGAGTAGGTTTAACCATGATAGGGCGCTATCAATTCACCACTTCACAAATACTTAAAAACAACTGGTATTACGCCTTTAGCATGTGGCTGATTTGTTCTGGGGTAAATGCGCTGCTGATGTAACTGGGGGAAACCCGCATTTTTCTCACTTTGCCTTAAAGTTTGCCACTTGTAGCTATTTTCCCTTGGCCGTTGTACTAAATTTCGCCTCTCGGCGACGTCATTTTTCTTTGACGACCAAAGAAAAACGAAGCCAAAAGAAAGGTCGCCCTGCATTATCTTTATCCTTCGTTGCTCAGTGACTTGGCGATAATGAAGGAAGGGAGCAAGAAAAAGCTAATATAAACCTTCCCGCAGTGTGCTAGGTTCGATTAAAGACGTATAGAATCGAATGGCTCTTTGACCAATAATTAATCATAAAGGTAAAATGTTTAATTGGGTTAAAATAAGTTCGGATAAGATTAGATAATGTCAACAGAAAAGAAACCCAGTAGTTTTTATAAGTACTGTCCCGTTCATAGCTCACCCGAAAAAATTATTAAGTGTGATAACCCAAACCAGCTAGAAGAGCTAGGGGAGTATTCCCTACTAAATCTCTTTAATCATCAAGCAAAGTTTTCTTCTCGCATCGATTTCAATGACCTATTCGATACTAGAATAAACTTCACAGTTCCTGACAAAAGAGAGGTTAAGAGTTTTTTACGACAACTATCGGTAAAAAAGAGAAGAGAAGCAAAGCCATTCTTTGATAAAAAGATTGGTCAGATCAACTTTAAGAAGTATCGCGATCAAATCAACGAGTTATTTGATAATTACAAGATGTATTGTGTAACTATCAAAGGCAACAATAACCTTATGTGGTCACACTACGCAAATAATCATCAAGGTTTCTGTATCGAGTTTGATGCAAACAAACTAATTGCAGAAAAAGTTAGCTATGAGCCCGAACTAGCCAAATTTAGACTCCTTAATATAGTGAAAGAAAACTATGGCTTGATCACCAAAAAGCATCTACGTGATTTAATCTCTGCGGCAACACTAACTAAGCTTGATGAATGGGGTTATGAAAAAGAGTACCGGATCACTGCTAGCCATGAAATGGATAGGCTATTTGAAGTTCAAAAAGCCGTTAATTTTTCTATTTACAAAACAAACCCTGATTGGGTAAAGGCTATAATTTTTGGCCATAGAATGGATGAAAAAATTCGCCGCTACATTATCAACACATACAAAAATAATGTTAAATACAAGATAGCAGAACCTGATATGCAAAAGGGTACAATCAATATATTAAATTACTAAGGTATCTAAAATCATATCGACACATTACTTCAGAGTTGGTTTGAAAAAGCGACCTTCCTCAAACCAACCTTATCGGCTAACCCACAAATTACAACAAACTTACATTGAAATATTCAATTTTTATTGACTAACTGTCAGACAAAAAAAGCCTAGCATTGCTAGGCTTGGTATCTCTCAGCTGTATTAGTCACTAAGCAGGTACGGCTTCAGCCGGGCGAACACCTAAGGTGTGACAAATGGCGAAAGACAACTCCGAGCGGTTAAGCGTGTAGAAGTGGAAGTCTTTCACTCCTTCGCGAGACAATACTTTCACCATCTCAATGGCAACACTCGCTCCCACTAGGTTACGGGTTGTTTGGTCGTTATCTAAACCTGCAAACTGTCCATGTAGCCAACTAGGTACTTTTACATTGGCAAACGAAGCAAACTTTTTCAGAGTTTTGTAATTCGATACCGGCAAAATTCCCGGTACAATTTCGCCTTCAATGCCTATGGCCGCGCAGCGATCTCGAAAGCGTAAATAGCTTTCAACGTCGAAGAAAAACTGAGTAATCGCGCGATTAGCGCCCGCGTCCATTTTACGTTTAAGCGCAAGCAAATCGGCTTGAGCACTTTTTGCTTCTGGGTGAACCTCTGGGTAGGCCGCCACCGAAATATCAAAGTCAGCTTCTTCTTTAAGTAGCGCCACCAAATCGCTCGCGTACATTTGCGGTTTAGCCGAACCTTCTGGCAAATCTCCCCGTAAGGCAACAATATCTTTAATACCACTGTTCCAGTAATCACGGGCAATTTGGCGTAACTCATCGGGCGTCGAATCAATGCAGGTTAAGTGCGGCGCCGCCGCTAAACCGGTACGATCTTTAATGGCTTTAATCACCTTATGAGTGCGATCTCGTGTTCCCGAGTTGGCGCCATAAGTCACGGATACAAACTTTGGTTTTAAGGTTTGTAAACGCTCAATAGACGACCAAAGCGTTTGCTCCATCGTTTCTGTGGTAGGCGGAAAGAACTCAAAGGACACGTTAATATCGCGGTTAAGCTCGCTTAAGCTTTGATTCAGTGTTTCGATTTGTTGCGCGTTATGAAATCCCATTGACCTTCTCCGTTAAAGACTTTTAGACGTCTATACCGCTAGATACTAAAGAGATGGCTAATGAAGTCAACGCTATTCATGTTGTACTTAGCTTTAGATGAAATATTTTCAACATTAAGTAAATCAGTGCTTAAGGGTAGATATCTATGATTTATCCAACACTAATGTGTAAATAAAACCCTAGCAGAGGGAGAAGTGGTAACGATTTACTCATTTATTCTCTGTCAAAAGGCGTGTAACGAATATGATTAATCCACCACTCTTTGGTGCCTTCAGGCGTTTTTACAAACACATCATCGTCTACTTGCTTACCAATTAGAGCGCGAGCCATGGGGGAGTCGATAGTGATGTAACCCAACTTAGGGTCTATTTCGTCGGTGCCAACAATACGGTAGCGCACCACGTTAGCATCGTCGTTTTCTAATTCGACCCATGCGCCAAAAAACACTTTGCCAATTTGCTGTGGATAATGATCAACAATCTCTAATGCGTCGAGACGTTTGTTTAAAAAACGCAGCCGAGAGTCGATACGGCGTAACTCGCGTTTACCTTCTTTATACTCGGCATTTTCTGAGCGATCGCCAAGCGCAGCGGCTTCCGAAACAGCTTGGGTGACTTCTGGTCGTTTTACCTTCCATAAGTATTTAAGTTCTTTGTCTAATTTGTGCCAGCCGGCGCGGGTAATTAAGTTGGTTTTCATGGTGTTTTATAGTCTCTGCCTAAGCCGGTAATTATAAACGACTTAGGCAGGGTAACGGCAAGAGTTTGTTACATGATGTGGGCTTGAGTGGTTTCGCGTTTCACTAATTCCACAGGCGGTAACCTAAATTGTTGATTGGCTCCGCCATTTAACATATCCAATATGGCTAGCGCTGCGGCATAACCAGTATCAAAAATAGGTTGGCGAACCGTGGTTAAAGGCGGAATGAAAAACGCCGAACTTGGCACATCATCAAAACCAATCACAGAAACACGTTCTGGCACAGGGCGCTTAGCTTGATACAAGGCTTGCATAGCACCGTAGGCGGTTAAATCGTTGGCGGCAAAAATTGCACTAAACTGGCGCTTGTTGGCCAATAAACGCTGCACAGCATCAAATCCAGATTGCTCGGTAAAGTCACCCTGCTCCACCAGCTGCAATTTAACTGGCAAACCTGCATGTTCCATCGCTTGGCAATAACCTTCGTAACGCTGTTGAGCATCAGGATGATCGGCATTACCTTTAATATGAACAATTTCTCGATGGCCTAATTGAATCAGGTGATTGGTGGCCATGTAAGCGCCCACCGAATTTTCAATTTTGATTGAACGTAAGCGTGCTGCTTCAAGTTCACGGCCCAGGGCCACAATTGGGCGCTTCTTAGAAAACTCAAGCACCTGATCATCACTCAAACCACCTGTAACAATAATAATACCGTCTACCGAACGCGACAGTAATAGTTGCATCGACTCAGTTTCTTCTTCGGTATTCCAGTGCCCTGTAACAATAATATGTGAGTAACCTTGAGCCAGTAATACTTCTTCTATACCGCGCAAAATAGAGGCATAAAATGGGCTATCTGGATGTTGTACCAATACCCCAATCGTCATGGTGCGGCTGCTAGCACTGGCACCTGTTTGCTGGCCAGGCTTGTAACCTAGTTCAACCATAGCCGCTTGAATTTGTTTACGTTTAGCATCAGACACATAGGTAGTCTGGTTCATAAACCGAGACACGGTACTCGGCGAAACGCCCGCTAACGCTGCAACGTCATATACTGTAGAGCGTTGTTCCAATTTGCTTTTATCTTTCACTGTTATTCTCTGACAACTAACCCGAGTTTGCATTTTATCTCCTCTTTGCCAGGTCATATGGTGGTATACCAAAGAGACAAAATTCCTGCCCCACTATATACGTCTACTTAGCTAAGAACTTGCTTTGAATGAATTTGAGCCCCAAAACGACGTCGCAGATCACATTATCTGAACACACCAGCGCTTAGTTAAAGCATTTGCTTTAGTAAAAGATAAATAAAGGCCAACCTTAGGTTGGCCTAGTTACTTGCTTTTATTGAGCTTATTTCGCTAAGCGGTGCTCATCTAACACACTACTTGCCCAGACTAATGGTGCATTCCAGTTGATGGTAATTTCGTTCAATGTCCAAGCACCGATTTCGTCAACAAAACACGTTTGGCCAATACATTTACCTTTCATACCGGCCGCAACAGGGTCACTAAAGCTAATAGAGTTTGGTCCACCCGACAATGCTCCTGGAGCAGGTTTTGGCGAGTTTTCATCAGCTTGATGCGCCCAAAAACGATGGTGAGGATTTTTTAGTGGGTTACTGCCGTAGCCAGTAATGTAAGACTGATCCAAAGGATTACGCCCTAGAATGTAGTCCATGGCATGCACTAAAGCTTGCATATACTTGCTGTCACCACTGTAATCTGCAGC
This sequence comes from Agarivorans sp. DSG3-1, assembly GCF_046774965.1. Lineage (NCBI taxonomy): Bacteria > Pseudomonadati > Pseudomonadota > Gammaproteobacteria > Alteromonadales > Alteromonadaceae > Agarivorans > Agarivorans sp. DSG3-1. The sequence continues at coordinate 616,920 of NZ_CP177241.1, forward strand.
ATAAGTTAAGAATATGCCACGGTTCACTAAATTGGAGTTAGATCCCCAAGGGTATTGTTCGGCAGTATAGGGAATGTGGTAACCCTCTTTTGCCAATTGCGCCGAATAACCGTCGGCTGTAGCAATGATCTTAGCGCGTGCCTTATCACGGGTGGCCTCATCTAATTTGCTTGGCACGAGCGCAAGGCTTAAAGTACCGGCCGAGCTTAAATCCTGCCAGAACAAATCACCTTTAGCGGTTTCATCTCCTAGAGGAGCCGCTAAGAAAGCAGGCGATGCTTTTAGGGCTTCTAGATACTGAGCTTCGCCAGTGCTAATGAATAACTCGGCGGCTGCCCAGTAAAACTCATCGGCTAATTCCGTGTCGCCATATGGGCCTGAACCGGTAAAGTTATCGTAAGCGTACACTTCTGGGTGCTTAGCTGCGGCTTGCCATGCGCGGCTAGCGGCAGTTGAGCACTCCGCAGAAAAATCAGCATCAATCTCTTTCCATATACGCGCACACTGGGCAGCGGTAGCCGCTAAGTTAAGTGTGGCTGCTGTACTTGGCTGGCCAACATAACGCTTTTGAGTATCTTTATGGGGAGGTAGCGGCATGCCGGTCCACTTTTCATCGGCCACTTTATGAAAGGCTAATCCTGAGGCATCAATTTCAGTCAGCTTTAAGGCACTTAAATTATCTTGCTGGTTACCGACCGGCACAAATACTTTTTTGCCTTCAGGAATTTGCATTGCCAACATGAATTCCATGTTCCAGCGAGCTTCATCCAAGAGGTCATTCACTCCATTACCAGCTTCTGGAATGGCTTGTTTGCCATCAGCAAAGGGCTCTGGCGCGCCATCAATCCATAATGAACGCTCGTAAAGATTCATTAAGGTCCAGGTACTAATACCGCCATTCACCACGTATTTACCATGGTCACCAGCATCATACCAACCACCGGTTAAGTCCATATCAAAATCACAACCTGGCCATTGATTTCCTTTGTCATCGGCTTTATCAAAACAGCTCACTACATCTGAGGGGTGACCCGCCGGACGCGCTAGATTAGCTCGTTGTACAAAATCAGCTTTAACCTCAATACCACTGCGGTTTTGGTAAAAATACCCTAATGCATCATGTTTCAATTTACCGTACAAGTCTTCGGTAATGCTGAAAGGATGGCTAGACTGGCCGGCAGCTTCCAAGGTTAAGCCTGTTTGTGGCGTGTTGATTCGGCTGAAGTCTGCACGATGCACATTCTCGCCAGAGCTTTTATTTTCACCAAATACTCGCGTTTTACCGTTCGCCAGTACTTCCCCTTTGGCGTCTTTCAACTGCCAAAAAATAGGTTGCTGCGAGTCACTGTTAATAACAGCAAACTTCTCAGATGTTGGAAAGAAGCCCAACTGATTAAGTCGTACCTTAGGAATATTGTTCACAATGACAAAGGATTTCCCCTTCACCGAAATGTTACTAAAGCAGACATTGGCTTCTTGCTGAGCGCCTAACTGAAATTGAAACTCTGTTTTCGCATCACTGGAAACCTCTTGAGTAAACGTAAAGCTAAAGGCTTTTGGCTCGGTAGATACCTCAATAGCTTGATTGAAGTATTGAGTGTAAGGTGCACCTTCATGTTGAATAAGCGTAGTAAAGGCAGTGTTTTTATTGGCTCGGGCGGTAAAATCAATCGAATAGCTTTCGCCCTCCTCCAAACCAAAACCACGCTGACCTAAAATAACATCCCATGGGTTAGACCCGGCACGTTTAATATCCATACAGGCTTCGCCATCTTTAATAACAAGCTCTGCGCCAGTAGACCACCAACCATTGGTGCCACCGCCAAACGCTGCATTTTGCAACATTTCATCACCCGCTGAATGGGCTGAGGTACTAACTAAACTCGCCAAGATGAGTCCTTGGCTTAAAGAACTAACGTTTAAACTGAATAGGGGCTTTCTGCTCGCGCTCATTTCGCTCTCCTTGAACTGAGGCATTAAAATCACTATCACTGTAATCAGTAAACTTTGTTTATTTAAGGCTTGAGCTCACATATCCATGACCAAATGGATGCAACCAAACATATCTATGAACCAGTTATGAAAAAAAACTCACGTTGTGAAATTGTTTTCACATTATTAACTTTTTAAACAGTTAATTTCTTCTTGAAGCCACACAATAACTGAATAAGATAGTGCCACCACCGCCGTAGGATGCGGCGTCTTGAGATAAGCAAGCACATGTCAAATATTGAACCACAAATTGCCATAGATATTAATGCTAATGCACAGCAAGTTAGCGCTGCTATTGCACTGCTCGACGAAGGCTCTACAGTACCTTTTATTGCCCGCTACCGAAAAGAAGCCACTGGCGGACTCGATGACGGGCAACTGCGTTTGCTAGAGCAGCGTTTAAGTTACTTGCGAGAAATGCAGCTACGCAAAATCAGCATTCTTAAGTCAATTACCGAACAAGACAAATTGACTCCACAACTTGAGCAAGCCATTAATGCCGCGACCAGCAAAACCGAATTAGAAGATTTATACCTGCCTTACAAGAAAAAGCGCCGCACTAAAGGTCAAATAGCCATTGAAGCAGGCATAGAGCCTTTAGCCGAGGCTTTGCTTCTACAGCCCGATACCGCGCCGGAATCTTTAGCTGAAAAGTATATCAATGTAGAGGCTGGCTTTGCCGATAGTAAAGCGGTATTAGATGGCGCAAAGTTCATACTAATGGAACGCTTTGCTATTCAAGCGCCTTTACTTGCCAGCTTACGAGTGTTTCTGCAGCAGAACGCCGTGGTTAAAGCCGAGGTAATAGAAGGCCAGCAACAAAACGGCCAAAAATTTCAAGACTACTTTGATTACCAAGAAGCGATAGGCAAAATTCCATCGCATCGCGCTTTAGCGATTCTTCGAGGCCGTAATGAAGGTATCCTAAACCTTAGCGTTGAAGTCGAACAAGACGAGGCCTTAAGCCACCCAGCAGAGCAAATTATTCGAGACTACGTACAACTCAATCCCAAGGGTGTTGCCAGTGATCGTTGGTTGGCGTCTGTAGTGCAATGGACATGGCGAGTAAAACTAAAATTACAGCTAGATACTGAGCTACTCAACCAAATTCGTGAACACGGCGAAGATGATGCCATCACGGTATTTTCTCGAAATCTAAACGACTTACTAATGGCCGCCCCTGCTGGCGCTAAAGCGACCTTAGGTTTAGACCCCGGCTTACGCACTGGTGTGAAAGTCGCCGTAGTAGACGCTACCGGAAAAATGCTGGCCTACGACACTATTTACCCTCACGCGCCACGTAATCAGTGGCAAGACTCGCTAAAAACCTTGGCCAGTTTAGTTACTAAGTATGATGTAAAACTGATCAGTGTGGGTAATGGTACGGCTTCTCGTGAAACCGACAAACTAGCCGCAGACCTCATTAACATGTTACCTCCGCGAGGTATTCAAAAAGTAATGGTAAGTGAAGCGGGTGCGTCGGTGTATTCGGCTTCAGAACTAGCCGCTTTGGAATTTCCTGATTTAGATGTATCGATTCGTGGCGCGGTATCTATTGCTCGCCGCCTACAAGACCCTCTCGCTGAGTTGGTAAAAATTGAACCCAAAGCCATTGGTGTTGGTCAATACCAACACGACGTAAGCCAAAGCAAACTATCGCAGCAACTGGATAGCGTAGTAGAAGACTGTGTAAACGCAGTGGGTGTTGATATCAATATGGCATCGGCACCTTTACTCAGTTTTGTGGCAGGGCTAAACACCACCATCGCGCAAAACATTGTGGCTTATCGTGATGAAAATGGAGCGTTTAAATCGCGCGCAGCCATTAAAAAAGTAGCGCGTTTAGGGCCTAAGGCCTTTGAACAAGCCGCCGGGTTCTTGCGTATCCATCAAGCAAAAAATGCCTTAGATGGCTCAGCTGTGCACCCCGAAGCCTACCCGGTGGTTGAAGCGATAGCCAAACACAGCCAGTGCCAAGTAAGCCAATTAATTGCCAATAACGAGCGCTTAAGTAACTTAGACCCAAAACAGTTCACTAACGATAAATTTGGTTTGCCGACCGTAACCGACATTATCGCTGAGCTGAAAAAACCCGGCCGCGATCCACGCCCAGAGTTTGCCACGGCTAACTTTAAAGAAGGTGTGAATACCATCGGTGACTTAAAGCCTGCAATGTTGCTAGAAGGCGTGGTGACCAACGTGACTAACTTTGGCGCTTTTGTTGATGTAGGCGTGCATCAAGACGGTTTGGTGCATATTTCTTGTCTTGCCAATCACTTTGTAAAAGACCCTCACCAAGTCGTAAAAGCCGGTGATATTGTAAAAGTGAAAGTACTGGAAGTAGAGCCACAGCGAAAACGCATTGCCCTTAGCATGCGTTTGGATGAAGACATTCCTCAAACTGCAGCAAATAACAACAAGCCCAGAAATCCCCATCAGGGAAAACCTAAGCAAGCAACCACCAGTAGAGCAACACCTAGGCACGAAGCTAAACCACAAAAAACAGCGCCTATTAATAGTGCCTTTGCAGATGCCTTTGCTAAAGCTAAAAAGTAACAGGGAGAATGCCAAGTAGGCTTGCATTTACTTGGCTTAAGCTGGCAAACGTAATTGAGACTGCGGCCAAAAGGCTAAGGCTAAAAAGTAACATGGGAAGACTAAGTAGACTTACGCTTACTTGGTTTAAGCTTGTAAACTTAACTGAGACTGCGGCCGAAAGGCTGCAGCACTAGCATAACGCTGCTGAATGTGGTCATTGCGTTGCGCCATTTGTTGCGCAATGTCGGGGTAACGTTGCTGCAAGACTTGCGCATTTTGTTGTTGCAGAGCTTGTGCAGACTGTCGCTCTTCAACGGTTGGACTTAAACCTGTTTCAAATGCCGACGGTTGTTCGTCCGAGGCTAACAAGCCAGGAGGTTGGCTATGGTTAAGCTCTTGCTGCGCTTCAGCGGCCTTTTGTTGAGCTTGTGCGGCAACTTGCCTATCTTGACTCGACGGCTCTGCTGGCGCTAAGGCTGCGCGCTGAACTTGTTCCATTTTAGCAATGGTTGCTTGAGGATCATCAGGAATCTCACTGACATCAATTGATACCTCGCCACCTACCGCATATTGTTTACCATCAGGGCCACGCTCTAGCTCAAAAGAAGCGGCGCTGGCGTATTGGCCACCCACAGCTTGGTGTTGAGCTTCATGGGTTCTCACTTCACGGTCACGAGAACTGAGCTCATCAACCTTCTTTTGTTCGCCTTCGCTAAGTTCATTTTGACTTTTTTGCCTGGCGCTTGGCTGCTCTGATCCTGATTGACCCGACCCCGCTTGCTCACCGTCTTTGGCTTGATCGCCCTGTTTACCTTGCTGATCACCCTGTTGCTCGCGACCTTGCTGAGTTTCTCGCTCGCTAATTTTAGCGTTTTGCTGTTCTTGAACTTGTGGGTATTGAGCAGTAACTTGTGGTTTAGAGCGATCTTTTTCTGCGCCTACCTCTGGCTCTTTGGCAAAACTAGCAACTTCTTTAGGTTGGGCAATAACTTGGCGCAACTGGTTGTCGCGGCGCGCCGCATCTGTGGGCGGCGAAAGCGTATTGGGGAACACATTAGGTAAGCTAACATTGATATTCATATTAGGCCTCTATATCCAATAAAGTACCTAACATTTTTGATTCTGTTTGAATCACTTTAGCGCCCGCTTTGGCGTAAAGTTCGGCTTGGCTCAAACTGACTAGCGCATCTACCACTTCATTTTGCTGAGGTTCCCGCTTTGCTGCGACCTCAGCCAAGGTTTGGGCACTTTCGCTAACTTGTTGATTTGCGTTAGCAATAATTTGATAACCGCTGTTCGCTGCTCCAACTTGCATATGCCCTCCAACTAAATCCGCAAAAAGCCACCTATGATTAAAGCTAATTTTAGCAAATCGTACACTTTTACACCACTACTGACTGCCCAAACTCGATAATCTTATCTGCAAACAAAACTTTTTCAGAGATGAATGGAGCATGTGATGAGCTTTCAAATTGGTACTGCTGAGCCTCACTATGTAATGCGGCATGTTGCTCCATAGCGGCTTTTGGTACTAAAGCGTCACTGCGCCCATAAAGTTGTAACCATGGCATGTTTATTTGAGCAACTTGCGCTCGTAAGTCTTGGCTCTGCAGTAAGGCTAAACCTTGCTGCAAGGCGTCTAACTTAGGCAAAGGTTTATCGGCCAACAGGTCACGCAATTGTTTGATATCTTGCTTAGCGTGAGCGCTGCCCATGGCTTGAATAGCCAAAAACTGTTGTAGCGTTTTATTAAAGTCTTGCTGCAACCCTAGAGCAAAACCGCTTAGCACCTTGTCTTGAATGCCCGGCCAATCTTCCCCCGCGACAAAGTGGGCGGAACTGGCAACGGTAATCAAGCCGGCAACATGCTCAGGCAAATGAATAGCGGCATGTTTTGCCACTAAGCCGCCTAACGACCAGCCCAGCCACAGTGCTTTTTCCGGTACTTGTTTTGCAATAGCTTGTGCCATTCCCTCAAGGCTTAAGGTTTCGATAGCTGTAGAGTGGCCAAAACCCGGTAAATCAAAACGATAAACGGTAAAGTGCTGACTCAATAATTCACTCACAGGCTGCCAAACAGCGCCGTTTAAACCCCAACCGTGAATAAGAATTAACGCTGGCCCACTGCCTTGCCGCTCAAAATGCAATTTGCTCATCTACACTTAACTACTTGTTTATAAGGGGAGCCAATGTTAACCAGTTTTTCCAAGGCTTTAAACCATCCGTTGCTGCAATCAACCCAATGTGTTTTTTGCTTACAATGTAAAAACACTAGGCAAGCTTGTTGCTCGAGCTGCTACGCCATATTACGTGGGCAGCATGGTGAACGTTGCCAAACCTGTTATTTGCCCTTGGCAGAACCAGGTATTTGCGGAGAATGCCAAACAGAGCCGCCCCACTTCGACCAAGTCATTTGTTTAAATGATTACCAATGGCCGCTTGAACCTGTCATCAAAGCCTACAAATACGGCAAACAACAATACCTAGCAAAACCCTTAAGTCGGCTACTGTTGAATCACGCCAAGCAACAAAGCTCAGGATTGCCTGAAGCTTTTTTACCAGTGCCTCTACATTGGTTAAAAAAATGGCGACGAGGCTTTAATCAAAGTGAATTGCTCGCCAGCAGTGTTGCTAAGCAACTAAATAAACCGATGTGCACACCGCTAGTACGTAAACACTATGGTATAAGCCAAGCAAGTCTTAATCGGCAACAACGCCAGCATGCTTTAGCCGCCAGTTTTAGCCTTAAAAACAAAATCCAATTTAAACATTGGGTATTAGTAGATGACGTGGTGACCACTGGCAGCACTGCCAACGTGATAGCCAAGATGCTCAAGCAAGCGGGGGCCGAACAAGTCGATGTTTGGGCAATTGCCCGAACCGATAAACCTAAACATAAAAAATCGCCAGCCAGCAACACTAGCAGAGCTCACAAAAAAGCCGTACAATAAACCTTAGTAATTTAGTCAGGTATCGAGGAAGCAGATGGTATCGATCTCAGAAACGGCTCAACAACACTTTGTTAAGCTGCTAGAACAACAGCCTGAAGGCACCCACATTCGTGTATTTGTGGTAAACCCAGGTACCCCTAGTGCAGAGTGTGGCGTATCTTACTGCCCACCAGAATCGGTTGAAGACGACGATACTGCACTGCAATTTGATGGCTTTAAAGCCATGGTAGATACCGCAAGCGCGCCCTTTTTAGATGAAGCGGAAATCGATTTTGTCACCGATAAAGTGGGCTCGCAACTTACCCTTAAAGCACCAAACGCTAAAATGCGTAAAGTTGAAGATGACGCACCACTTATCGAACGTGTTGAATACGTTATCGAAAGCCAAGTAAACCCTAACCTTGCCTCACATGGCGGTAAAGTTAGCGTAATGGAACTCACTGAAGAAGGTGTGGTTGTACTGCAATTTGGCGGCGGCTGTAACGGCTGTAGCATGGTTGACGTAACCCTGAAAGAAGGCATTGAAAAGCAATTGCTTGAAGCTTTCCCAGGTGAGTTAACCGGGGTGAGAGACGTAACAGAGCACCAAGCAGGTGAGCACTCTTACTACTAGCTGCGCTTATCGTTAAGTAGATGCTAGCGAAATAAAAAGCCTATCTATTGATAGGCTTTTTTGTGTCAGTAATTAACTTAAACCAAGCTATTCTTCGCGCTGGTCACGCGCTAAAAGATCCATCGCTGCTTGCTTTGGCGATTTAGCTTTATAAAGCACCTGATAAACCTGCTCAACGATTGGCATTTCTACACCAACCCGTTGCGCGAGCAAATACACTTCTTTGGTATTGCGGTAACCTTCTACCACCTGACCAATATCCGCTTCTGCTTGCTCAAGTGATTTACCGGCACCTAGTGCAAGACCAAATCGGCGGTTTCGGCTTTGGTTATCAGTACAAGTGAGTACCAAGTCACCCAAACCAGCCATACCTTTGAAAGTCTCAGCTTCAGCACCTAAGGCTTTACCCAAACGCGCCATTTCGCGTAAACCACGGGTAATTAAAGCGGTGCGTGCATTTGCGCCAAAACCTAAGCCGTCGGCCAATCCTGCACCTATCGCAATCACGTTTTTCACTGCGCCGCCCAGTTGCACGCCAACAATATCGTTGTTGGTATACACTCTAAAGCTACGTTCACAGCGCATTACTTCAGCCAAGTAGCTAACAAAGTCAGTATCTGATGAAGATGCCGAAATGGCCGTAGGTAAACCTGCGGCTAATTCTTTAGCAAATGTAGGCCCTGAAATAACCGCTAACGAGCGTTGCTCGCCAAGCACTTCAACCGCTACTTCTGAAAGCAAGTGCCCAGTATTTGCCTCTAAACCTTTGGTTGCCCAAGCTACACGCGACTCGGCACTCAGCATGGGCTTTATTTGACGCATAATGTCAGCAAAAGCAAAGCTAGGCACCACCACTAATAAGTTGTCGCTTTGGGCAACGGCCGTCGCTAAATCAGCCTCTAACTCGAGACTATCAGGAAAGGTAATACCGGGTAGAAAATCTTGGTTTTCACGGGCTGCATTAAGTGCAGCCACATGTTCAGGCTCATGACCCCATAACACGGTACGTTGTCCATTACGGGCAATGGCAATCGCCAAAGCAGTACCGTATGAGCCAGCGCCCAATACGGTCATAGTCGCCTTTGAGTTAGTCATTAAGCGTCAGCTTTAGCCGCTTGTTGCTGCTCAGCTTGCTGTTGTACGTAGTTAGCAAACAAGGCATCAAAGTTAACTGGTGCAAGGTTAATTTGTGGGAATGAACCTCGGTTAACTAAATTAGATACCGCTTCACGAGCGTAAGGGAACAAAATGTTCGGGCAGTAGGCGTTAATTGCGTGAGCAAGTTGCGGCTCTGGCATATTACCTAGGGTGAAAATACCACCTTGATGAACTTCACATAAGAATGCTGTTTTGTCTTCTACTTTTGCAGTAACTGTAAGCGTAAGCACTACTTCAAATACGTTATCAGCAAGTTTGTTGCTAGTAGTATCTAGGTCAACTTTCACTTCTGGTTTCCATTCTAGTTGGAAAACTTGAGGAGAGTTAGGCGTCTCGAAAGAGATGTCTTTGGTGTAGATACGTTGAATTGCAAATTCTACTTGTGGTGCTTCTGTGGTTGCTGCTTCAGCCATGATAAATACCTTTAATACTGTGTTTTAAAATTGTCTAATTGCTAAGCGTTAGCAATCAAAGCGCGATCTTATTTCTTAGTGATCGGTAGGTTTGCAGATTTCCAGTCGGTCATGCCGCCGCGTAAGTTATACACTTGCTCAAAACCACCTTTAACTAGCGTATTTGCCGCTGAGCCAGAACGCATCCCTGTTTCACATACAACGATAATGGGGCTGCCCTTTAAATTTTCAATAGGCTTGAAGTTATTAGCCTGTATTTGAGTTAAAGGAATGTGACGTGCGCCCGCAATATACCCTTTTTTGTATTCATCGTTAGTACGAACATCAACCACTACGGCGTCTTGTTTATTGATAAGCAAGGTCGCTTCGTGATTACCCACTGAAGTCACTTTTGACAACATTGGTTGAATAAAACTGTAAATAACGGCACCGAACAAACCTACCCAAGCGAATGAAATGATAGGGTTATTTCCGACAAATTCGACAACTTGCTGCATAGTATGACAATTCCAGTTAAGCAAATAGTTAGTGATAATGGGGCGAGAGTATACACCCGAGCGGCAAGAATAGCAGCTATCGTAGACGCGTAACTAGGCAAATTGACCTAAGATTCATACACCAACAAAAAAACCACTTAAAATGACTAATCTCGGTTGAATTGCGTTCAATCAGGTGACTCAAACTAAAAATGTAGTAATATTTCACTAATTCGTTTTTCACTTTTACATTTACCGATTGAGGAAATTGCAATGTCTGCAAGCAAAAAGCCTTTGGCTCTAATCATTATGGATGGCTGGGGCTACCGCCAAGATAGCGCGGATAACGCCGTAGCAAACGCGAACACCCCTGTACTAGACAACCTTTGGAACACTGCTGCTAGCACACTGATTTCAAGTTCTGGTCTAGATGTTGGTCTACCTGACGGCCAAATGGGTAACTCAGAAGTAGGCCACACCAATATTGGTGCCGGTCGAATCGTATACCAAGAACTGACTCGCGTTGGTAAGTCAATTACAGATGGTGACTTCTTCACCAATGACGTTTTAGTGGGCGCGGTAGATAAAGCCGTAGCAGCCAACAAAGCTGTACACATTATGGGTCTACTTTCTCCAGGCGGCGTTCACAGCCACGAAGACCACATGTTAGCGGCTATCGAACTCGCCGCGAAACAAGGTGCTAAAGAAATTTACCTGCACGCATTTTTAGATGGCCGCGATACGCCACCACGCAGCGCCCAAGGTTCTATCGAGAAATTTGATGCTAAGTTTGCTGAAGTGGGCGCGGGTCGCATCGCTTCATTAGTAGGTCGTTACTACGCCATGGACCGCGATAACCGTTGGGAACGTGTAGAGGAAGCTTATCAGCTATTAACCGAAGGCAAAGCAGAATACAGTTACGCTAACGCAACTGAAGCACTAGCGGCCGCTTACGCGCGTGAAGAAAACGATGAATTTGTTAAAGCATCAGTAATTGGTGATTCACCAGCAGCCATTAACGATGGCGACGCGGTATTGTTCATGAACTTCCGTGCTGACCGTGCTCGTGAAATCTCTCGCTGTTTTGTTGAGCAAGACTTCACCGGCTTTGCGCGCGCTAAAGTACCAGCCTGCGAGTTTGTTACGCTGACTCAATACGCAGCAGACATTAACGCACCTTGTGCTTACGGCCCAACAGACTTAGTGAATACCCTAGGCGAATGGCTAGAGAAGAAAGAGAAAACTCAACTACGCATCTCAGAAACTGAGAAATATGCTCACGTTACCTTTTTCTTCAACGGCGGCAAAGAAGACGCGTTTGTTGGCGAAGATCGCGAACTTATCCCTTCACCTAAGGTAGCCACTTACGACCTGCAGCCAGAAATGAACTCGGAAATGTTAACCGATAAGTTTGTTGCTGCCATTGAAAGCGGTAAGTACGATGTAATTATCTGTAACTACCCTAACACCGACATGGTTGGTCACACTGGCGTTTATGAAGCAGCAGTAAAAGCGTGTGAAGCAGTAGATACAAGCATTGGTCGTTTAGTGGAAGCACTAGATAAAGTAGGCGGCGAGTGTTTAATTACAGCTGACCACGGTAACGCCGAGCAAATGGTTGACCCAGAAACAGGTGGCATCCACACCGCTCACACTAACCTACCGGTACCATTTATCTACTACGGCCGCGAAGCCACGCCAGTAGAAGGTGGTCGCCTAAGTGATATCGCTCCTACCATGCTAAGTTTGATGGGCATGGAAACTCCAGCAGAAATGACTGGCAAGGCCTTGATGAATTTGAAATAATGGCTTGATGAAACAGCCTAATTCACATTCGAATCAAGGTGTTATTAAACGCCTTGTTCGCCTGTTAAACGCCAGCCTTATCGCTGGCGTTTTGCTATTGCTCTGCTCTCCTACTCATGCCGATGAGCAACAGCAGCTGATTAATGTGCAAAAACAGCTCAAGCAGCAACAACAGCAACTCAAACAACGCAAAAGCAATATATCTAAAGCCCAAGAGCAGTTACGCCAATACGAATTAGCGCTTGCTGACTCTAGCCAACAACTAAGAAAACTCAACAACCAACTGTCTCATTCTAAAATGGAGCAGCAGCAAATTGAGTCACAGATAAATACCTTAAAACAGCAGCTCAAACAGCAACAAAAAGCCCTAGCAGCTCAAATAAATAGCGCCTACCGTTTAGGTGAAAGCGACTATATGAAGATGCTGTTGAACCAACAAAATGCAGCCAACTTAGAGCGTATGGTCAGTTATTACCAATATTTGGCGAAAGCACGCAGTGCTGCATTACTTGAAGTAAATGATAAGCAAATTGAATTAAGCCGAGTACAAGAGCAACTGGCAGAGTCGCAGAAAAAGCTCGAAGCCTTAGTAAGCCTGCAGCAAGACAAATTACAGCAATCTCAAGCTCAACAGAATCAACGTAAGCAACAGCTCGCTAAACTCAATACCTTGCAAAACACAGAACAAAGCCGTTTAGAGCAGCTGCAAATAAACGAACAGCAGTTACAACAAGTGATTAGTGACAAAATTGAACAGCAGCAACAATTAGCTTTGAAGCAAAACTTGGATAAAACCCCACTCACCGGGTTAGCCAAAACCAAGGGCAAGCTGCCATGGCCACTTAGTGGACGAGTTCTGCATAGTTACAACAGCCAAAATCAAGGGCAAACACGCTGGCAAGGCATTGTGATTGATTCCCACCCTGGCACCAAAGTGCAAGCAGTAGCGGCTGGTAATGTGGTCTTTGCCGATTGGTTGCGTGGTTACGGGCTAGTGGTAGCTATTGATCACGGAGAACAGTACTTAAGTTTTTACGGCTATAACCAAAGCATAAACGCCGAAGTGGGTGAACGGGTAAATGCCGGAAAAACCATTGCTTACGCGGGTAACACGGGTGGGCAAACCACCAATGCATTATTCTTCCAAATTCGCCATAAAGGGCAGACCCAAGACCCGAGTAAATGGTTAAAATAGTTAGCGCTTGTGTAAGCGTATTGTTTTGTAGCCATCTGCTTGCCAGCCAACTCACCATTATTATCGACGATGTGGGTAATAGCGCCCGTGACATTGACTTATTGGAGCTTCACCCCAGCATTACGCTTTCGGTTTTGCCTTCCAGCCCCTATGCCAAAGAAATTGCCGAACTAGCCCAACAGCAGCAGCGCGAAGTGATGTTGCATTTACCCATGCAGGGTAGCGGGGAAATAGCGTTAGGGCCTTATGGCTTAAACGACCACTTGGATGAAGGCAGCTTTAAACAGCGAGTACAAGCCGCGATTAATGACTACCCCGAAGCCACCGGTTTAAACAACCATATGGGTAGCCAGTTAACCCAACTTCCCACTGAGATGCACTGGCTAATGCAAGTATTGGCAAAACAGCAATTGTTTTTTGTGGACAGTCGTACTCATTTAGCCAGCATTGGCAATAAAGTTGCCAGCCATTACCAAGTGCCCAACCTGCGCAGACATGTATTTCTAGATCACCAAGATAATCCCGCTGCAATAGAAAAACAGTGGCAGCAGGCAATTAACATTGCGCGTAAATACGGCCATGCTGTGCTTATTGCTCACCCAAGACCACATTCGGTAAATCAACTGGCTAAACTTGCGCTACCAGAAGATGTACAGCTAGTTGGTGTGGCCCAGCGATTAGCGCTCAATAACATTCCCAAAACAGAATCACCACTGCTCCAACTAGTGGATGCCACAAGCTTACAAACTGCTGAAGATATTGAAACATCCACCTATTAGTAAACATAGTATTAAGCGCTTAGCCAAGGTTCATGACTGCGTAGTTCGTATCTTCCTTTTCCTTGAAGCGCTCTCTTGTTGCTAGGCTTTGGGGCGGCTTCTATCTGCTCATGCCTGTTCACAATTATTATACGGCACTGGTTTGGCACTTGTGCTGTGATTTTTGTATTACTACACCAAGTCATAGATTCGAAATAGAAAGCAAACGACACTAATCTGCGACTACGTAATTGATGACTGAACCTTAGGATTTAAGCCGTTTGCTGCTCGAGGTGAATAAGATTATCCAAAGCTTGCTGCTGGGTATCACCACATAGCCACTTAGCGGCTTTAAAATCACTACATACTTGTGGCCGCTTGGCTTGACCAAAAATTTTGCACAAGTTATCAGCATTGAGATGCACACAGCGCTCACCGGCAGGTTTGTGTAAAGAACTAATCGAAGGCGCAATACAACAAGCACCGCAACCGATTCGGCATTGCATAGTCAGTGCTCACGAAATTGAAGGGGCGCTAGTGTAGCAAAAAACATCTATAAATATATGAGTAAAACAGCAACAAAAAATGGCAGCCAAAAGGCTGCCATTTTTATCTTTTTAAGCCAAAGGTTTAGTGAAGCCTGCGTAAGCTTAGTCGCCCTGTTGGCGAGAGGAAATCATCAAAACACAGCATCGTTCCGTTACTCAGGGTAATACAGTTTTTCTGATTCACTGACCCATCATGCTCTGAACCATCACTAGGTAAGTTAGGATCAATAATCACGCCTGGCGAAGAAGGTATACCGTCTTCCACTTTTTGGTGTGAACTGTCGTTGTTAATGGTGTCGCTATCATCGTTAGGATCGGTGTTTCCATCAGTACCGGTATTCCAAGTTCGACCAGAGTGCAGGTTAAGCTCCATATACCAACCGCTACCACCTGATGCGCATGTATCAGTATTGGGTAGCATGGTAGTAAAACTTAACTTGTTTGATAGCAACAAGCTATGACTCACCTGCCGCTCTCCATAGTTGTTAGTATTTTTGTTTTGAGTGTTAACAAAGTCTAAATACCAACCACTTTGACTAAACCAATCAATCGGGTAGTCAGTTAATAGGCGATTGCGGGCGTCTTCTTCAATTATCGCTTGGCGCAATAAATTTGAATCATAAACCTCTTGGCCATCTACCCGTGAGCGAGAGCTCTCTACTGCAGTACCGTTTAAACGGTCCCAAATAACGTAAATACTCTGAGTATCTTGATTATCAGCATCGTTGTCATCCACCTCAATGTACTTGCCTGTGCCAAAGGCCACCAATACCCCTTTACCTATACCCTCGGGGTGGACACCCACAGATGGCTTAGTCGTAATGGGCTGAGCTTGATACTGGTAACTGGTTCCCACCACCTTTTTACTAGGGCTTACAGCACTAAATAGAGGCGGTTGTTTACCGCCGCTGCTGGTTGTAGCTAAGCCCCAGTCACTGGTAGATTTACTTGAGACATCAAACACCCACATGTTGCCGAATAAGTCGCCTGCATAAATCCTATCGGCTACGCCATCACCAGTTAAATCAACTACCGCAGGAGACGCTAAGCCATTTGGTCTCGCTTTACCAGTGGGGTCTTGTTCACTACCTATCCCTGTTTTTAAGCTCGCAATTAAACTGCCGTCTTTTAAATCAGCAATGAATAACATCCCTTCATCTTCAGAAGCGTTATAGCCATTAGAAAATATGACTCCAGTTTTACCATTAGGTAACTTAGCTATTGTAGGTTGTTCTCGGCTATAACCTAAGCCTTCGAAGCCCCTAGTGTTGCTATCAATTTCCCACTTGATATTGTTTTTAGATGGCCAGTTCATATTAGTAACATCAATGGCATACAAGCCTTTAACGCCAGTGCCTAAAGTGCCAACTACCGTGGTTTTGTCTGAATCGTCGGTATAAGCGCTAATGGCTCCATCAACAAAGTATTTATGGGTATAAGTGCTTCTACTTAGGCTGTTAAGGTGTTGGTAAACTTGGCTTGGGATATAGGCCATTAGTTCTTTGCCCGTCTTCGCATCGATAACATGTACCATGCCGTCATTAGCACCAAAGACTAATACTGGTTTATTCACCTTATGACCTGTTGCCACATCAACGTAATAGGGAATGGAGTTGATCACATCGCCCAGCGCGGTAGAGCGTTTACGCATGGCGTAGGCTAAGTCACTTTGCTCATAGGTTCGATCACCGCGAAGGTAATTAACCACGGCCTCCAGATAAGCAACCTTGGTAGCTTCAGAGCCGTTTTGCCCACCAAGTAAACTATTGATTTGCGCCAGGCTTAAGCCATCGCTGTCACCACCCAAGTTATTTGGCGCAACAAAGTCTACGATTCGATTCGATTCTGGGTTGCGCGTAAAAATCGTTCTATTTTCTGGCAACATAGCGTCTAATTCTTTAGCCGCGCTCCACGTTTCAGTTGAGCTAAAGCCGCCGCCACTGGCAGCTTTATAAGCTTTCACATCACCACTCCAGTATTCCCCATCAAAAGCAGATTGATATAGAAACGAGCTACTGGTTAAAAAGTTATTGTTAAATACCGGTGGACTCGCTGATTGACTGCCACTGGCGATTTTCTCTAAAGCTTTACCAATTTGAGCTCCCAATTGACCCGCATTTGTCACAGGAAAGTAGTTATCCGGTGAGCCGGGTACTTCTTCATCCCATTCACCGTCATCAGGTATACCGTTATTGTTGGTATCGGTGAAGCCCCCCCACTTCGCCGCGTACCACAGTGGCGATGGTAGTAGGGTGGCGGCAGCAGAATCAGAGCTAGGGAAGAAGTTTCGCTTACGGATGAGCGGTAAATCATTGGCGTTATTGCTCACTTCGCGCGAGTTATATGGAAATGCCGCTTCGTTTTCTAAAGGCGTATCTAAATAGTACTCACGTTTGCTACCACTTTTGTCTTTCACGTCGAGGTAGATACCGTCTTTATCAGTACCCGAGATAACGTATCCAGCATGTTGATCGATACTGCCCGCGGCATACAGCGAGTCTAAGGTTAACTGCACACCTTTGCGCTTTGTACAGGTAGCTTCGTTGTCATAAGCACTGTTGCAAAGCTCTTTCACTTCATAGTGATACTTAACGATCATGTCCATTTCATGGTCGGCACCTTGCTCAACATCCTCAAAATTGATCCTAAAGGTGCCTTTCGTTGGTGAGAACTCTTCTACGTAATAATCCACAATGGTATTGGTAGGCTGAAAATCGCCTTTTTTGGTGCTAATACATTTTCCACCCACACAGCCGCCTACTGATTTAGCAAAGGGCACAATAATGATTTTTTCACCCGCAACCTCTACTTCAACCTCAGGCAAAGGGGAAGATACAGCCACTACGGTAGTTTGGATGTTTTGCTTACCGGGTTTCGTTGGGAACATATCTGTTTTATGCCCATAATGCGCTACTGCGGCGACGGAATAACTACCTTCTTTAGTCGGCTCCTGTGGAGACAAACCACGAATTTCCGATAAGCTAGTCACCATTTTTGCGGTTGGCGCACTCGTTGTGCCAGAGTTATCACCGACCGATTCACCAATAAAGTAATCTCCTTTAATGTTCTCGTGAGTAGAAATATTATCGAGTAAGTTCTTTAAGTGAAAACCATCTAGCGTGGACCCCGAATAGCTACTCGCAAAACTCGGATGTGCGTTCGGTAATTCGTCTGAATCGTAAGAAGGGCTAATATCACTAATCACCAAATTAAACGGAGCAGCGCAGTAATCCCGATTTTCGTAAGGGTCATCCCAGGTAGCAAAAGGTAAGCCTAAATAACCATCTATCGTGCCTTTACCACTTGAATATGAGCCGCTGGCTGAGCCTTCCCCGTGAAAATACCGCAAACTCTCATAAAGCATTTCACCAATGGGGTTGCCCCAAGAGGTACATTCGCCATTGCGAATAGCTCGGTCTGTGATCCAACCGCAGCCATACTCATAGCTGCCATATTTAAACCCATAAATCCGCAGCTTATTAATGGTGCTAACAATACCGTCAGTGTTAGTTTTAAACTGACCGCTGTTGGTAATAATCTCATCGCCAAAATGAGACACCGCTTTGCGCAACACGCCACCGGAGAGGTTTTTATCATAACTGCCTGTGAGTAAGCCAAACTCTATGCTGCCATCTTCGCCGTAATCATGTAGCAGACCGGTAGGTTTAAATTGCTTATTGGGGTATTCCTTACAGTTAGCCTCGAGCTTGTCTTTCACACATACTTCAACACGGATCTCATAAGACTCGCTAACATTACCAGCTAATACCGGACGCTCGGTTGTGGCCCACTCCCAAATCTCTTTGTTCATATTCTTTTTAATGCGGAGCTCTGGTGCACCGCCATCAGACCAAGAAGCGCTACCAAAAAAGTGTTTTCTATTTGAATTTGGTTGAGACAAAGGGGTGTAGCTATCGATACGATAACCGTTTACAGCCTCAGAGGTATAACTCTTCCCCCAAGAGTGAGCGTCTTGAGGAATGAAAACTCGCTCAAGTACCGTTAAGCCTTCGCTATCCACTGTGCGATAGCCGCCGTATAACACCGTGCGTAAAACATCCATGCGCGACATGGTTAAGTAGTTAAGGAAATCTCCACTCCATTCACCAGAACCGCTACACGTTTTGGTAGTCGCTTTTGCGCCCACGCCCGGTGAAAAGCGTTTTTGCGCAGTATTGTAGGTATAACAGCGTTGGCTGTTAAAGTAGCCAGCATAATCAACAGCAAGAGGATTATAGTTAATGTCTAAATCATCGTTACCGGTTAAGTCGGTAGCGTCATTATAAGCTTCATAATAAAGCGTATGATCCCGCCCCATCACCAACATCACCATTGGTGCTGGCGTGGTAGCCACATATAAAGGGCTATCGGCTAAGTTAAGGTTTGCCGCTGATAAGGCAGGGGCAACGCAACAGCTAATAAAACTAAAACTAAGTAAACGGCGTTTTATATCACTATCGGTTTTAGATAATAAACGCCATCGCATTTGATGTATAAACACAGAGAATTTCATTAACGCTTCGCTTCCAACAACATAGCTCGCCAGTCTTTTTCAAACCCTTTGAAAAAGTAATAAACGACCATAGAAAACCTGTTGGAATTTTAAGCTGAAAAGGATGAAATTTCAGTGAAGTCTTAGACAATTTATTTTAGTAATATCTATTAAAAACATATATTTAAATAAATATCTCACCAAAAGAAATACACCACATATAAAAATAATAAACCAGCAAAGAGAGGCTGACCATAAACAAAAAAGGGAGCTGCAAGCAGCTCCCTTTCATCATCTATCATCTTACGTTTAGTGTAAGGTTCTTAAGCTTAAACGACCCGTTGGGGATTGGTAGTCGTCATAGCAAAACATAGAGCCATTACTTAAGGTAATACAGTTTTTCTGGATAATACCGTCTTCACCGACCACACCTTCATTAGTCAAATTAGGGTCAATAATCACTGATGGTGATGATGGAATGCCATCTACTTTTTGATGAGAGCTTTCATCATCAATCGTATTGGTATCATCATCTGGATCAGTGAAATCTTCATTTCCTGAATTCCACGTTACTCCAGAATGTAGGTTCATTTCCATGTACCAACCACTTCCTCCCGGCGTACAAGCATCTTCATTGGGGAGAAGTGTCGTAAAGCTCAACTTATTTGCCAACAATAAACTATTTGTTACCTGCCTCTCGCCATAATTAGTTGTATTGTCATCTTGAGTATTGACTAAATCCAAGTACCACCCTTTATGTACCCCCCAATCTATTGGGTAACTTGATACTTTTCTGTTTCTTGCGTCTTCCTCAATAATAGACTGACGTAGTAGATTGCTATATACCTGCTCACTATCGACCTGAGTTCTGCTTGTCGTGTAGTAACTTTCATCCAATTTATCCCAAATTGCATAAATTGACTGGGTAGGCTCAGCTAAATAATTGTTGTCATCTTTCTCAATATATTTACCTGTTCCAAAAGCGACTAAAACTCCTTGTCCAATCCCATAAGGGTGAACTCCAACCGAAGGGCGCGTTGTAATAGCTTGGGAAATATATGTAGCCGGAGAACCCGATTTATCTAAGCTAACGGCTGTAAATAAAGGTTTATCATCTTCATTAGCAATCTTCCAGTTTCCTACGTTGGAATCTGAAATATTGAAAACCCACATATTTCCATACAAATCACCGGCATAAATACGGTCGGCAATACCATCACCATTTAAGTCTACCACCGCAGGGCTGGCAAGCGCATTAGGTCTGTTTAGACCGGTAGGATCAACCACAGTACCTACAGTTAATGATTTAATTAAGCTCCCATCGTCGAGGTTGGCTATATATATTGTTCCAGCATCTTCAGATGAATTATACCCATTAGAGAAGATAACCCCAACGTCTCCATTTTTAAGCTTAGCTATCGTAGGCTTTTCCCGAGTAAAGCCTAATCCGCTATAACCAGTATCAGAACTATCAATTTCCCACTTAATTTTGTTTTTGTTAGCACTTCTCATATCGCTAACATCAATAGCATATAACCCTTTAAAGCCAGTACCCAAGGTGCCTACAACAATGGTTTTATCACTATCATCTGTATATCCAGCGATTTCCCCATCTACGAAGTACTTATGGGAATAACTACTCTTAGTTAGGCTATTTAAATGTGAATAAACCTGACTCGGTATATAAGCCATGATCTCTTCGCCGTTAGCAACATCTATAACATGCACCATCCCATCGTTTGCACCGAAAACTAACACTGGTTTATCTACACTGTGCCCATTAACTTCGTCTACATAATAGGGAGTCGAGTTAACTATATCGCCCAAAGCCGATTCGCGTTCACGCATACTATAAGCTAAATCAGCGGCTTCATAGGTTCGCTCTCCGCGTAAATAGTTAATTACTGCAGTTAAGTAAGCTAACTTTTCGGCGTCTGTACCATTCAGCCCGCTTAGCAATGCTTCGATTTGAGTAACACTTAAACCATCATCAGCACCTAACAAGTCAGAGGGGACCACAAAATCAACAACTTCGTTGCTAAAGCTGTTTCTAGTGTAAATAGTTCTGCTGGAGGGGGTTACAGCATCTATTTCTTCTGCAGCTTGCCAGGTAGGGGTATCACTAAAGCTGCCACCATTACTGGAGTATGCTAATACGTTCCCACTCCAAGTATCACCTTCAAAGCGAGTTTGATACAAAAATGCCCCACTATTAAGAAAAGTATTGTTAAACACAGGTGAAGTAGATGATTGGTCATCTCCAAATGTACTTTCCAAAGCTTTGCCAATTTGAGCCTCTAACTCTCCAGCATTCGTTACAGGAAAATATGAATCCGGTTCCCCAGAGTTATTTTTGTCCCACTCACCAGCGTCGGGGAAATGGTTAGTGTTGTCTTCTGCTTCTTCAAAGCCCCCCCATTTTGCGGCATACCATAAAGGGGAAGGCAATAGATTAGCCGACGAGCTATTAGGGAAGAAATGCCTAGTCCGAGTTAACTCTAGGTCATCTACATTTGCATTTAGTGTTCGATTTCTGGAATTAAGTGGAAAGGCTGAATCTGACTGCTCTGGTGTATCTAGATAGTAGTTAACTTTGCTGCCACCGATATCTTTAACATCTAAGTAAATACCATCCTTTTCAGTACCAGAGATAACGTACCCAGCGTGCTGGTCAATACTGCCAGCTGCATACAATGAGTCTAAGGTGAGTTTTACCCCAGGAGTTTTGGTGCAATCGTCTTCATCGTCATCCACATTTGGACAAAGATCTTTAACTTCATAGGTATATTGAACAATCATGTCCATATCATGATCAGCCCCCTGCTCTACATCTTCGAAGTTAATCCTAAATATCCCTTTAGTACTAGAAAACTCTTCCACATAATAGTCAACAATTGTGTTTGTTGGCTGAAACTCACCTTGAGCGCGATTAATACTGTATCCACCTACAGACTTAGCGAAAGGTACTATTTTAATAACATCGTCACCAACCTCAACTTCCACTTCTGGTAATGGAGAGGAAATTGCTACAACCATAGTATTAATATTCTGCTTACCTTCTTTAGTAGGAAATAAGTCAGTTTTATGCCCATAATAAGCCACCCCGGCTACGGAATAGCTCCCCTCTTTAGTGGGTTCAGCGGGTGACAAACCTCGAATAGCAGACAACGAGCTAACTGTTTTGGCCGTAGGGGCACTCTTAGTATCTGAGATATCTCCGACTGACTCACCTACAAAATAACTACCAGAAATACCTTCTTTTGTAGAAATAGTATCGAGCAAATCGGTTATATCGAAATCAGTAAGTTCGCTACCCTGGTAAGGTAAAGAGTTACCTGAAGCATCAAGTTTAATGAAATCATTCAGAGCTCCAGGAAGCTCATCAGAGTCATAAGAAGGGTTTATATCACTAATAACTAAATTATAAGGCGCCGCACAATAAGAGCGCTTCGCTATGGCGGGATCAGCCCAATTTTCGTAAGGATCATCCCAAGTTGCATACGGCAGGCCTAAAGATGCATCGATAGTTCCACTCCCTGCAGAGTAACTAGAGCTAGCACTATTTTCACCATGAAAATAACGAACACTTTCATAAAGCATTTCACCGATTGGGTTACCCCAGGATGTACACTCCCCATTGGCAATTGCTCTAGTTGCTACCCAACCACAACCATACTCTTCCGAACTATAGTTATAGCCGTAAATCTTGAGCTTGTTGATCGTACTCACAATGCCATTAACTGCGCTATCAAATACTCCAGAACTTGGGTCAACTTCAGTCGAAAAATCTCCAACAGCTTTACGGAGCACACCACCAGATAAGTTTTTATCGTAACTTCCGGTGATTAGACCAAATTCGATACTGCCATTCTCGCCGTAATCGTGAAGTACACCGGTAGGTTTATAATTACCTTCTGAGTATTCCTTACAATTGTCTTCCAAGCTATCTGCCACACACACCTCAACTCTAACATTAAAAGTGTTGTGAATAGTTCGACCACTGCTGCTTAATACTGGGCGTTCAGTACTCGCCCACTCCCAAATGTTACCTGTCGGTTCTTTAGGGCTAGTTGCGCTAGGAGCCACCTCTTGTCGCACTCTTAACTGAGGAGTTCCTCCATCGGCAAAAGATGCGGTTCCAAAAAAGTGTTTAGTACCATCACTAGGTAAAGAGAATGGTGAATACATTCTAATGTTGTATTTATCAACCGCAACTGAGGTATACATCTTTCCCCAACTGTGAGCATCTTGAGGGATGAACACTCTCTCTAACACCGTTTGACTATTTTCAGTTCCGCTAGCGGCGGTATCGGTTGAGCGATAGCCGCCATACAAAACTTTTCTTAAAACATCCATACGCGACATAGTCAGATAGTTTAAAAAGTCACCACTCCAAGAGCCAACACCAGATTGAGCACAGGTTTTGTAATTAGTTGTATCGCTATCTGATTGAGCAATACCAGAATGAACAACAGATTGTTCGGGGGAGAACTTGCCCGATGCGTAGGAGTAGCAGCGATTACTATCGAAGTAACCCGCATAGTTAATCTTGTTAGGCGAGTAACGAATATCAAGTTCACCGTCACCATCTAAGTCCGAGGCATCATTATAAGCTTCGTAATAAAGTGTATGGTCTCGCCCCATTACTAACATTACCAGTGGAGGTGGGGAGCTTGCAGTATATAAAGGCGCATCAGCTAAATCTAAATTGGCCGCTTGTGAAAGCAAAGACACTGAGCTAAAGGCTAATGAACTAATGGTTGTTTTTAATAAAAATTTCATTACCAACACCCTCCAGTTGCAGCTGTAGTGCTACCAGTACTAGATATAGTGAGCGCACCGCAAGAGTCCCCACTTTGAGAACCTTTAGGGGTAGCCGTTAGCGTATAAGAAGTACCAGTAGAATTAGCCACTGCAGTTAAAGTATAAATTTCGCTAAAATCGCTACTTGGCGTATAGATACTTAAGGATGTTGAGCTTACTGCACCGCTATAATTAAGGTGCATCGCATAGTAACTTTCCATATGCTGAGCGGCTTCGACTAAAGTTCGTTTACCTTCTTCGCGCTTGGTGCTTTGCACATGGCTTAAATAACTCGGGTAGGCAATACCCGCTAGTATGGCTACGATGGCGACTGTTATCATCACCTCTAGTAACGTAAATCCTTTTACTTGTTTCACTCTATTACTCCATGAACGCTACATAAGATTGTAAATAAGTTACTGCTCCACCAGTACCTTCTGCTTTCGAGGTAATTCTTAAGAAACGACGTTTAGGTACGTTTACCCCAAGAACTAAGCCAGAATCGACACCACCATCCTCAATGATATAACGAGGTTCTCCAGCAAGAGAACTCCCTGCAGAATCGGTTACTGATGTCATTTTATTACCAACAACCCAATTATCTTTGTCTTGCCACCATTCGTCATTACTAACCACTACACCACCTTGAGTATGAGTAAAAGCAGGAGTAACCAAATTGTTTGCTGTATCTGGATTCAATAGAGCATCTTCGTGGTACGCCTGCTGGCGAACAACGAACTCCGCCTCATGAATACCAGAGGTTGCACGCGAAAAACTCATTGAATGATCTTGGTGAACGGCAGAACTTTTTCGCCCACTGGACACCTGCTGAGCAATAGCAATACCGATCATTGCGATGATAACCACCATCACCAAGGACATAATCAGCGCCATTCCACGCTGCGGAATATTGGTAGGCATTTCTAGCTTCCTTGATTGAGTAATAAGATGGTTTCGTTCACCACTTGACGAAGCCGCTTGTCATTCGCAGCGGCTATCGTTTGATCAAGTACGTTATAGCTCTTTGTATTGCTTAAGTTCCCCATAGAAACTTCTTGCGAGACCAATAAGCCTACTTTTACACGGTTAACCAGATTCCAATCAGGTACTTCATTGGCTTTATAATATTTGAACGTAGTGTCATCAACACTGCCGTAAAGCAGTTGTAAATTATCCATATCTTCATCAAATATAGTGTTGCCACTGCTGTCACGACACATCAGTTGGTTACTTGTAGAAATGTAGAAAATAATGGTTGTAACTGTATCGGCAGCCAATACTTCGCCGTCGCATTTATAGATACTTGCATTGGGTGCAGCCGCGCCATAAAAGCGAATACCGACGACATCAGTACCAGCCTTCGCGTCGGTGAAAGTACCCCGATTATCGATCCCTTGAACCATTTGACCTTCTTCCCAGGTAAACCCAAAAGCGTCAGTATTAGGCACCAAAGGTAGTAAGGTATTCTGGTAGAGTTGGTTATAGTCTCGAAAACCTGCCTGCTGTAAGTAAAGGCGCAGTGTTTGTATGCTCATACGATTTTTGCCCACTAGAAGATGGCTAGCTCTAGTGGCTTCATAGCTTTTTTGATCGCCAATTAGTGCCGCGTACAAACCGCCAACGACAATCAGAGACAGTATCAAAGCGATCATTAACTCAACTAAGCCAAAACCGGCTTGTTTTCGTATTATCTTACCCATACCGCCACCTCGCTGCATTGATGAGCGTTACCACTAGCGTCGGCTGTACAATCTTCGGCTCCTACACCACTTAAATTTGCATCCCAGGTCATTTTTACAGTGACTAAATTACTGACGTGTTGAACAGAAAAACGTAATTGGGGAATGTAAACTTTATGACTCATGAACCATTCTCGAATTTCATATTTAGCAAAATTTGAACGAGAACAAGCAGATGTAAGACAATCCATATCATCAGGCGCACTGCCATCAGCCAAATTGCTAAAATTGAACTCATTATTAATAGTAGCTTCTGGCATCGCGCTAAAACGCTGCACTAAATCCAACATAGCAACGTTAGCTGTTTGCGCAAAACGAGCTTGATGTGCAGTATTTACAGACTGAATTTGCAAAGCAGCGTGACCAAGCAAACCAATGGCAACGATAACCACCGCAATCAATAGCTCAATTAAAGTAAAACCTTGCTGTCTATGGGCAATATGTTGTTGATGGCGCAGCATATTCAATCCTCCCCATTCGTGACACAGCGATACGCTGGTCGTCATAATCATTTGAGGGGGCGCAAACGGTTAGTTCGCCCGCTAAAGCATGGCCTGTCGGAAAAAATCTGACCAAGGTACTGGTACTGCCACTGGCCGACGGGCTGTACTTGAGCTCCGCAGATTTAGGGCTAGGATATGCGACAATAATGGTATCATTAGACTCTAAACTTCCGGAACGAGTCTCATCTAAAAACACTAACCAGCCTTTATTTGCACCCCAAGCAGTTTCGCATGAAGAGCCATTTGTTGTAGGGCAAACATAAGTTGAGAGGTTACTTCGAATAGCTTCTTGCTGAGCCACCATTAGACTGTTAGCCAACAAGTCACGGGTGACTTTTTGCTTATTGTCTTGCATAAAGCCTTGAAGGGAGGGTACGGCCACCACCATCACAATTACCAATATGGCAACGGCAATCATTAACTCGATTAAGGTAAAACCTCGAGCGGTATAGCGTTGTTTGGGTATACCAAGCATTGCTTATCATCCATAACAGCGAATAATCTCACTTAACTTCCGAAAAGCAAGATGCATAGCAACTACTTAGAAACCAGTAAGATTATATATAAAAAATCAATATATAAGCCGAACAGTTTGACAAACATCAATGACTTACACAATAAGCAAACAGGCAATAGTTGACAGATATCATATTTCCAACTACCACTTCTGTAATGCTAGCTTGACAGCAAAATTTTTTGTCTCAAATACCCAACACTTTTTCGCATAAGCATCGGCTTTAACTGATAATTATTGGCCAATAATACGCTAAAACCATTGGTGAAAAATCGTTAAAATGTGTACTCTAAATTCACGATTAATTACCGCTACTTTTTATGAAACTTCAGTCCTTACCCAGCTACGTTGATGACGCTTATGTTAATGATGTTGTCAGCGAGTGCATCAGTTTTATGAAAGGTACTGCCCCTTGGTGGGTGAAGCAGTCTTGTTTGGAATGTCGCGAATCTAAACGCCTATTACATATCTTCTTAATTGCTTTTAGCTCTTGGCGAAAGCGACAGGCTCAACCTTCTCATAAACGAGGCGCTGGCCCAAATAACCGCTTTGACCTAGGCCCGCTTATTTATGATTTAAGTTACACGATCAATCAACTGGTCAATCAAGATATTAGTTTACTTAACGATCAACTAAAAACGTCTCTCACTGCAATTTGCCATGACTCTCAGCAATTCCTTAAAGACTGGCACAACTTAGACGTTGAACAGTTTACCGAGACTCCTCTGTCTAACGTTTCATAACTTAACAATACACAGGTACTATGCGCTTATCTTTTCAGGCCATTGAAAACTGGCCACTTTACAGCAACGACTTAGCTAAAATCTCACCAAATGTTGAACAGCAGCAATGGCTTAGCTGGCAACAATCGAACCAACTCTACGTGGCTATTTTTAATCAGCGAGTTGTCGCTTATTGTGTCTTGAGCGAAACCGATTCTTTACTGCAAATCAGCAAGTTTATTGTGCGGGATGTTACTCAGCGTCGCGGCATTGGTTTGTTTATGTTCCAGCAGTTATTACAAGTCTCTAAAAGTCGCCAACTAACAGGTCTACAGTTTCCTCATAGTAACGACCCAGTGGTGCTGAGTTTTTACCAGCACTTAGGTTTAAATAATCAGTTCATATTTCAGCTATAAAAAAACCAGAGCCTAGGCTCTGGTTTTTTTAATCGCATATTCAGACTTACAGAATAATCGACTTAAGGTTGTCGTTCTTACGGTCTAAATAGTGAGTTGATTGAATCTTACGGATAGTACGCGTTTTACCACGAACCAATAAGGTTTCGGTGGTCGCAATGTTACCTTGTCGGTTAATCCCTTCGAGTAAATCGCCTTTGGTAATACCGGTAGCCGAGAAGATTACATTGTCATTTTTGGCTAAATCACCCAGCTGTAATACGCTGTTCACTTGAATGTCTTCAGCTTCACAACGGCGAGTTTCTTCTTCGCCAATTGCACGGTTTTCTGGCGTATCTTCTTTCACTTGATGACGAGGAATCAAACGCCCCTGCATGTCGCCACCTAATGCGCGAATAACTGCCGCAGAAATCACCCCTTCAGGTGCACCGCCCACACAGTACATCATGTCCACTTCACTCAATGGCATACACGATAGAATCGAAGCTGCTACGTCACCATCAGGAATAGCAAATACACGCACACCTAAGGTTTGCATCTCTTTAATTACGGCATCGTGACGCGGTTTAGCCAAGGTGATAACCGTCATATCACTCAACTCTTTGCCTAATACCGACGCCACCATTTTGATGTTGTGTTCTAAAGGCATATTTAAATCAATACAGCCTTTAGCTTCTGGGCCAACAACCAGCTTTTCCATGTACATGTCTGGAGCACGTAAAAACGCGCCTTTTTCGCCTACAGCGAGCACAGCCACTGCGTTGTTTTGACCCATCGCGGTCATGCGAGTGCCTTCAATAGGATCAACGGCAATATCTACGCCTTCGCCGCCGGTGCCTACGTGCTCACCAATGTACAGCATGGGCGCATCGTCGATTTCACCCTCGCCAATTACCACTTCGCCATCAATATCAATATCATTAAGCATGATACGCATAGCTTCTACTGCTGCATTATCAGCAATATTTTTGTCGCCACGGCCCAACCACTTGTAGCCAGCTAATGCTGCGGCTTCAGTTACGCGGGAAAAACGAAATGCCAGATCTCTTCTCATCGGAAACGCCTAATCAACTTAAAATCGTGGCGAATTCTAGCACACAATTACGTTTTATTCAGCCGAGATACTAAGCTAAAGCTTGTTGGACCAAGCTAAGTGCTTCGTCAGATAAATCCAAGGCTAATGCGGCTTGCTGCCCTTCAGGAGACATTTTCCCCCAGGTTTTTTGTACAATGCTAATGATTTTTTCGTGCTGGTGTTTGTTAGCAAATTCTACGAAGTAAAACTTCAAAAATACCAAACAGATAACATCTTCTAGAGCTTGAGTTAAGGGGTTACGTTTTAGCTTTTCTTTACGTAACAAACTGCAAGTATCGTCAATAAAACTTTCTGCCAACTCATGTTTGCGCATAATCTCGGCAGTCAACTCTGCATGTTTCTTACCTAAATCAGTGCGCCATTTCAGATAACCCGCTCTTCCCTCGGGATAATCACTACGTAACGACAACCAACGGCCAATATGCTGGGCACGAGCGGCAATTTGCAACTCTGCAGGTGGGTTCAGCATGAACTCATGCAAGCAATTGGACATTCGCTTACCATACAAAAACTCCTTAGCATGTTCATCGCCGAGCTCATCAAAGTCTTTATTTGGGTCGTTGAGGTTAAATTGATCAATATCGTTTAATACTTGATTCAGAATATTTTGCTGCATGATTCCGGTGTTTCCCATAACTTTGTTTTATCCTTTAACATGCGCACAACATATCCTACCAAAACCACAAAAACAACACAGACAGTTAAACCAAAAAAGCATTGCAAAAATAGCTTATTTAACTATATGTTAAATAACAGAGCGGCATATATGACCAACATATATATCAATAAAGGAGTTAATCGCTATGCTGATTGGTGTACCTAAGGAAATAAAAAATCACGAATATCGTGTGGGCATGACACCCGC
Organism: Agarivorans sp. DSG3-1; assembly: GCF_046774965.1. Lineage (NCBI taxonomy): Bacteria > Pseudomonadati > Pseudomonadota > Gammaproteobacteria > Alteromonadales > Alteromonadaceae > Agarivorans > Agarivorans sp. DSG3-1. The sequence goes on from NZ_CP177241.1 coordinate 646,518, forward strand.
TAGTGTTAACGAGCTGGTTCAACACGGGCATCAGGTTGTTGTAGAAACCCATGCCGGCGAAGGCATTGGTTTTAGTGACGCGGATTACCAAGCCGTTGGAGCGAATATTTCTAGCACCGCTGCTGAGGTGTTTGCCGCAGCAGAAATGATAGTGAAAGTGAAAGAGCCGCAAGCGGTTGAGCGCGCTATGCTGCGCGAAGATCAGCTGTTGTTCACCTACCTTCACCTTGCCCCCGATCCAGAGCAGACCCATGATTTAATAGAATCGGGCGCAGTGTGTATTGCCTATGAAACAGTCACTAGTCCGCGTGGTGGTCTGCCATTACTGGCACCGATGTCAGAAGTAGCGGGGCGTATGGCGATTCAAGCTGGAGCCCTGGCGCTAGAAAAGTCTAAGGGTGGCCGCGGCGTATTACTGGGCGGCGTGCCCGGTGCAGAGCCCGCTAAAGTGACAGTAATTGGCGGTGGGATGGTGGGCAGAAATGCCGCGCAAATGGCAGTAGGCATGGGCGCAGACGTTACCATACTAGACCGCAGCATTGATGTGCTTCGTAGCATTGATGCCGAGTACCATGGCAAGCTCAAAACCGTTTACTCAACCAGCTCGAGCATTGAGCAGCATGTACTTGAAGCAGACTTAGTAATAGGCGGGGTATTACTGCCCGGTGCAGCAGCACCTAAGTTAATCACCAAAGACTTGGTCAAGCGTATGAAAAGTGGCAGCGCCATCGTTGATGTAGCCATCGATCAGGGCGGTTGTGCAGAAACATCTAAAGCAACCACTCACCAAGATCCTATCTACATTGTCGATGACGTAGTTCACTATTGTGTTGCCAACATGCCGGGCGGTGTTGCCAGAACCTCAACGATGGCGCTTAACAACGCCACCTTGCCTTACATCATCACCTTAGCCAACAAAGGCTACAAAAAGGCCTTATTAGATGATGAGCATCTACGTAATGGCTTGAATGTGATGCACGGTAAGTTAACCTGTGCTGAAGTGGGCGAAGCCCTCGCGTTAGCCTCAGTCGATCCACTTAGCCTGCTGGCTTAAGCTTTATCGCTACAACAAAAAAGAGCGCCTCGGCGCTCTTTTTTAATCGCTAATTTTTATTAACGCTTTTTGCCGTAGCCACGATCTTTAAGACTGCGACCCCATTTATCAAGCCAAGCATCCAAACCGCTACGGGCATTGCCGGCGATTAAACATGCCGCCGAACTAGGGCTAGAAAATTGATAATCGCGCATAAACTCGTAACCTTCGCCTTGGCGACACACTACATGCTCTTCGAGTAACTGCTCACGCAATGCCAGCACTGCCGGGCGTAATGACTCTGCACCGCCGCCGTTAGCGGTTGACCCCTTCACTACCATAAAGCCAGGCTTGTTTTTCGCACCTACCGGATAACCATGCGCCACTGCTTGTTTAACACTAAAAGAATAATCAGCTGTAATGGTATGAGCGCTACTCTCTACCACCAATTCACGCAGCGAAAGCAATTGTTGGTATAACTCAATAGGCAAGATAGCAGCGGTTTTTCGACCATCACTGTCTATAACAAAGTTAACTTTAGAGAGTTCGAAAGGACCGTCCATGTCAGACCTAGTGTTGAAAAGTTTGTGCAAATTTAACACAAGCAACAGGCATATTTGAATATAAAAAAACCTCGCTAGGCGAGGTTTTTAATAAGTTTCTATTCCATGGCTGCTTTGAGCTTCTTCATGGCATTTTTTTCTAACTGCCTAATCCGCTCTGCTGAAACTTGATACTGATCAGCCAGTTCTTGCAAGGTGGCTTTATCTTCATCTAACCAACGGCGTTGCACAATATGCGCATTACGCTCGTCTAAGGTCGCTAAAGCAGAACGCAAGCGATTTGCCGCGGCCACTTCCCAGTTCTCTTTCTCAACAAACTGGGCAACATCTGAAGACTTATCTTCTAAGTATTGAATTGGCGCAAAGCTGCCTTCACGTTCATCATCGTCGGCGGCCAGATCAAAGGCTTGATCTTGGGCACTCATACGAGATTCCATTTCCAATACATCCTTAGTGGTAACACCAAGGTTTTCTGCCACCATGTTCACTTCATCGTTACTAAACCAACCTAAGCGCTTTTTAGACTTACGTAAGTTAAAGAACAATTTACGCTGCGCTTTAGTGGTGGCAATTTTTACCATCCGCCAGTTACGCAATACGTATTCGTGAATTTCCGCTTTAATCCAATGCACAGCAAAAGATACCAAACGAACGCCTACATTAGGGTCAAAACGTTTTACGGCTTTCATTAAGCCTACGTTGCCCTCTTGAATCAAATCGGCTTGAGGCAGGCCATAACCTGCATAGTTTTTAGCTACGTGGGCCACAAATCGCAAGTGCGACATCACTAATTCACGTGCGGCCTTTAAGTCACCTTCTTCAAACAGGCGAGTAGCTAATGCTTTTTCACGCTCAGGCGTGAGCATCTCAATCCGATTAACTGATTGGATATAGGCTTCAATGCTCCCTTGTGGGACTAGCGCCATAGATGCATTTACTTGATCCATATCAACCTCAAAATATTACTCGATTAGCGAGTCTATCATAGCGTTTAGCCAAGATCTAACCCCTTCATTACTGGACCCAAGGCCTATGCGTTGGCTCACTGGGTTCCACTTGTATGACGCTCTAAATAAGAGATAGTTCACACTTTTAAGCACTTTCTAGGTGCGCTATTTTACCAAATAGGTGCAAGTTATCCCTTAAGGAGTATAGAGCGTTAATCTTCAACAAAAATTTCAAAAAAGGCTAAGTCGTTGAATAAAAATGACTTTGATCAACTTTTAAGGTTTTTTTTGCTACTGGCATCATGATTGCGTCATAGCTGACATAAGCAGTTTTAGGGTAGTGACATGAGCATACAAAGAATTAGCCAACATCCAAATAAGCACCACAATCAACAGGTTAAAGCAGCCATGGTTGATTTAGTAGGCGCTGGGCCTGGCGATCCGGAGCTGCTCACACTCAAGGCTTTACGCAGTATAGAGCAAGCCGACTTAGTGCTTTACGACCGCTTGGTAAGCCAAGACATCTTAGCGTTAATTCCGGCGACCACTAAAGCGATATACGTGGGTAAAGCCAAAGCCAATCACTGTATTCCGCAAGACCAACTTAATTTATACATGGTAGACAAAGCCAAACAAGGTTTGCGTATTTGTCGCCTTAAAGGCGGTGACCCTTTTGTATTTGGCCGCGGCAGCGAAGAATTAAGTGTATTACATGAACACGATATCCCTGCTCGAGTCATTCCTGGTATTACTGCCGCATCTGGCTGTACCAGCTATGCCGGTATTCCACTAACCCACCGCGGGTTAGCCACTGGCTGCAGCTTTATTACCGGCCACAAACAAGATGGCAAATTAGATATTGATTGGGCTCAACTCGCCCAGTTAGACCACACCTTAGTTTTTTATATGGGGCTGAGCAGCTTGCCTGAAATCAGCCAACAGCTACAACGTTTTGGTAAGAGCGCCCAGACACCCGCCGCACTAATAGAAAAAGGCTGCCAAAACGATCAACGCGTTGTTACCGGCCAATTAGACCAGTTACCTACGCTCGCCAGTGAACATCAATTGCAATCCCCTACATTAATTGTAATTGGTGAAGTTGTATCACTGCGCGAGCAACTCAATTGGCTAGCTAAGTTAGACGCGAATCAGAACCAATTTGAATTAGAAAATAGCGCTGCTTTAAGCGCATAGGAGAGAGTACATGGAACGTATCATTGTTGTCGGCAACGGCATGGTGGGTCACCATTTTATTGACCAACTGATACAGCAAGACAAGTTAGGCCAAGTTCAAGTAACAACGTTTAGCGAAGAGTCACGCTTGGCTTACGACCGAGTGCAGTTATCAAGTTACTTCTCGGGTAAAACCGCAGATGACTTGATGATGACCTCTCCTGAGTACTACGACGAACACGGCGTGCAATACTTTGTAAATGACAAAGTGATTGAAGTCCTTCCTGAAGAAAAGATTGTGGTAACCGCTAGCGGTCGTCGCGAAAGCTACGACAAATTAGTATTAGCCACTGGCTCGTATCCATTTGTACCGCCAATCCCTCGCCCAGAAGACAAAGCCGCTGAAGAAAACATTCTGGTTTACCGCACCATCGAAGATTTGGAAGCAATGACCAAATCTGGCGAAAATTCAAAAGTAGGTGTGGTAGTGGGTGGTGGTTTATTAGGTCTAGAAGCAGCTAAAGCACTTAAAGACCTAGGCATGGAAACTCACGTAGTGGAATTTGCCCCTCGCCTAATGGCCGTACAAGTATGTGACGGTGGCGGCGCAATTCTTCGCACCAAAATTGAAGAGCTGGGTGTAAAAGTTCACACCGAGAAAAATACCAAAGAAATTGTGGCAGGCGAAAATACCCGTTACCGCATGAACTTTGCCGACGGTAGCAGCCTAGATACCGATATGATTTTGTTCTCTGCTGGTATTCGTCCGCAAGATCAGTTGGCTCGAGAAACAGGCTTAGAGCTTGGTCCTCGCGGCGGCATCGTTATTAACAATCAGTGTCAAACCTCTAACCCAGACATCTACGCAATTGGCGAATGTGCTTTATGGGAAGGTAAAATTTTCGGTTTGGTCGCTCCAGGTTACAGTATGGCAAAAGTCACTGTAGACCATATTGCGGGTGAACAAGCTAAAGAGTTTGCTGGTGCCGATATGAGCACCAAGCTTAAATTAATGGGTGTAGACGTAGCCAGTATTGGTGATGCACATGCCAATACCGAAGGCGCATTAAGCTACAGCCTGAGTGACGAAGCCCGTCAGGTATACAAAAAAGTAGTCACCAATGCTGCTGGCGACCGCTTATTAGGTGCCGTGCTAGTCGGTGACGCAGATGACTACGGCAACTGGTTACAATTGTTCTTAAACGACATGCCACTGCCGGTTGCACCAGAGTATTTATTAGTACCGTCTTCTGAAGAAGGTGCCGCCGCGGCAATGGGCGTAGATTCGCTGCCAGATAGCGCTCAAATATGTTCATGTTTCGACGTCACCAAAGGTCAAATTTGCCAAGCAGTACGTGATGGCGCCACCACCATGGGCGACATTAAAGCCACCACTGGTGCAGCCACAGGTTGTGGTGGTTGTAGCGCATTAGCGGTGCAAGTAATGAACGCCGAGCTAGAAAACTTAGGCGTAGAAGTTAGTAACGACATTTGTGAGCACTTTGCTCACTCGCGCGCCGAGCTCGCCGACATTGTTCGCGTGAAAAAGATTAAAACCTTTGAGCAGCTACTTAGCGAACATGGCAAGGGCCACGGGTGTGAAATCTGTAAACCAGCAGTGGGTTCAATCTTAGCCACCTTCTGGAATGACTACGTTCTAAAAGACGACCACATTAGCCTGCAAGATACCAACGACATCTTCTTAGGTAATATGCAAAAAGACGGTACCTACTCTGTAGTACCACGCATTGCCGGTGGAGAAATCACTCCAGACAAATTGATTGTGCTGGGTGAAGTTGCCAAAGAATACGATCTTTACACCAAAATCACTGGTGGTCAGCGGGTAGATTTATTTGGCGCGCAACTGCACGAGCTACCAAAAATTTGGAGCAAATTAATTGATGCCGGTTTTGAAACAGGCCACGCCTATGGTAAGTCTTTACGTACCGTTAAGTCGTGTGTTGGTTCAACCTGGTGTCGTTACGGCGTACAAGACAGTGTAGGCATGGCGATTCTATTAGAGAATCGCTACAAAGGCTTACGCGCGCCACACAAGATTAAGTTTGGTGTGTCAGGGTGTACTCGCGAGTGCGCTGAGGCACAAAGCAAAGATATCGGCATTATTGCTACTGAAGGCGGTTGGGGTCTTTATGTATGTGGTAATGGTGGTATGCGCCCTCGACATGCCGACTTATTCGCCACCGATTTAGACGACGTAACCCTAATGCGTTACATCGACCGCGTATTAATGTTTTACGTGCGTACCGCAGACCGTTTACAACGTACTTCTGTTTGGCTAGAAAACCTTGAAGGCGGCGTAGACTACCTAAAAGAGGTGGTTATAGAAGACAAGCTAAACATTTGTGAAGAGTTAGAGCAGAACATGCACCACGTAGTTGAAAGCTACCAGTGCGAGTGGAAATCAACGGTAAACGACGAGAAGAAACTTGCCCGCTTTAGCCAGTTTATTAACGCCGATGAACCAGACAACAATTTGCAATACGTTCGTGAGCGTGGCCAACGTCGCCCTGCTACCGAAGAAGAGCGTATTCAAACCATCGAAATTGTAGAAGCACCATAACAAGGAGAGTAATGATGAGTGAATTAGTAACTGAAACATGGACTGAAGTTTGTCGCAAATCGCAGCTTAGCCCAGGAACTGGTGTGTGTGCCTTGGTCAAAGGCAAACAAATCGCCATCTTCTGGGAAGGCATTAGCGACCAAATATTCGCCCTGAGTAACTACTGCCCATTTGGCAAAGTAAATATGTTGTCACGCGGCTTAATTGGTGATTTCAAAGGCGAATTAATGGTGGCATCACCGTTATACAAGCAACGCTTTAGCTTGCAAACAGGCCAGTGTTTAGACGACGAAAGCGTCTCTATCCCCACCTACCAGGTCAAGATTGAAGGCGATGCGATAAAAATCGCCGCTTAAAAAACACCATAAAAAAACAATGATAAACCACGTCGAATATCGACGTGGTGAGAGACGCTTTAACTTTTTTTACGAGACATTACTATGAGCGCAGAACGATTTAACCTGTTTTCCTTCACCGGAAAAATGAAGATTCTCCACATGAGCTGGGTAGCTTTTTTCATTACCTTTTTGGTGTGGTTTAACCACGCACCGTTAATGGCCAGTATTGCGGCCAGCTTGGGTTTAACCTCTAGCCAAGTAAAAACGCTACTCATTTTGAACGTAGCCTTAACCATTCCAGCGCGAATTGTGATTGGCATGTTCACTGACCGTTTTGGTCCACGTATCACATACTCAACCTTGCTTGCGGTATGTTCCATCCCTTGTTTCATGTTTGCTTTTGCTAACAGCTTCGAGCAAGCCGCCCTAGCCCGTTTTCTTTTAGGCTTTATTGGTGCAGGTTTTGTTGTAGGCATTCGTATGGTATCAGAGTGGTTCCCAGCTAAAGAGCTTGGCACCGCAGAAGGTATTTACGGCGGCTGGGGTAACTTTGGTAGCGCCGCTGCGGCAATGTTACTACCAACTCTTGCAGTGATTTTGGGCGGTGAAGACGGATGGCGCTACGCGGTAGGCCTTACCGGTTTAATTAGCCTACTGTTCAGTGTAGTTTTCTATAAGAACGTGACCGATACACCAAAGGGTTCGACTTACTTCAAACCTAAAAATGTTGGTGCAATGGAAGTCACTACAAAGGCCGACTTTGTACTACTGCTAATCATGAAAGTGCCTATGTATGCCACCTTAGCACTACTGGCATGGAAGCTTTCGCCAGCGGGTGTAAGCATGTTAAGCCAAGAAGTCGTGTATGCATGTTACGCAGGTTTAGCAGCGCTTTACGTACTGGACTTTTGGAAAACCTATCAAGTAAACAAAAACATCTTTGTTACGCCAGTTCCAGAGATTGAACAGTACAAATTTAAACAGGTAGCCGTACTTAACGTATTGTACTTCGCCACCTTTGGTTCAGAGCTTGCTGTAGTGTCTATGCTGCCACTGTTTTTCAGTGACGTATTTGAATTAGACATGGTTTACGCGGGTTTATTAGCCTCTGCTTATGCCTTCATGAACTTAGCGTCACGCCCAGGTGGTGGTTGGATTTCTGACCGCGTAGGCCGTAAGAAAACCCTATTAGTATTAACTGCTGGTTTAGCCTTAGGTTATTTCGGTATGGGCCAAATTGATGGCACCTGGCCACTATTCTTAGCGGTAGGTATGGCTATGGCATGTTCGTTCTTTGTACAAGCCGGTGAAGGCGCAGTATTTGCTGCAGTGCCACTTATTAAGCGTCGCTTAACCGGTCAAATTGCGGGTATGACAGGCGCATACGGCAACGTAGGTGCAGTATTCTACTTAACCGTGCTTAGCCTAGTGAGCTACCAAACCTTCTTCTACGTGATTGGTGCCACTGCGGTACTGGGTTTCTTTGCCTTGTTGCTTCTAGAAGAGCCGAAGGGCACTATTGCAGAAGTTGGTCCAGACGGCGAAGTAACGCTTATCAACGTAAGCTAAGCCAGCCCCGTAAGGCAGTGTGTGCCTGCAAGGGCCACATTGCTTTTACCCAAGGAACGCAAGCTTAATGACAGCAAGTCAACAAACTACAGTGGCAACACCCACCACTGAAAACCGAGTTAGTAACAGCGAAAAAGCAACCACCTCTGTGGCTAGCAATAAGTTAGAGGCGTCCTTTGGGGGCGCCTCTATCTCTGGCCCCAAACCAGAGAACCAAGATGCCTGTGTAGCCAAAATACCCGAGCCTTGGACTCGCTATTACAAAGGTGTTGTCGCCATTTTGGCCGACGGCTTAAGCAGCGCCGAACACGCTAAAGTAGCCGCACAAATCTCGGTCACTCAGTTTGTACAAGATTATTACGCCACGCCCGAGAGTTGGTCGGTAAACAAGTCCACAGCCAAAGTCGCCAAGTCACTCAATAACTGGCTATTTCAACAAGGCAAGCAAACCGGCTCTTACGCCTGCACCCTTTCTACACTGATTATTAAATCTCGAGTTGCTCACTTGTTCCATGTTGGCGATAGCCGTATTTATCGCTTCAGGGAGGGTAAACTTCGCCAACTCACCCGCGACCATGTACAAATTCGTGGCAAGCAAAAAAACCACCTCACTCGTGCCATGGGAGTGGATTCAAGCTTAGAGTTAGACTATTCCACCCATGCTGTAGAAACCGGTGATTTATTTATGCTAACCAGTGATGGGGTGCATGATGCATTAAGCGAACAACAGCTGATCAAGTTACTCAAACTTGAATTTGATAGCTTAGAAGAACACGCCAACGCCATCGTAAACGCCGCCGAATTTGCTGGCAGTGATGACAACATCAGTGCAATGTTAGTCAAGGTAGATAATGTACCCGAAGCAGAGTTAGACGAGAGTCGTGCTCAGTTACTGCATCTACCCGTGCCGCCGGTAATGGCCATAGGTAACAAAATTGACCGTTATCGAGTTAGCGAGATATTGCATACCTCGCCGCGCAGCCACGTTTATTTAGTCGAAGAGTTAGACGAAGCGGGCCTTAGCACCAACAAGGTTCGAATACTCAAAGCCCCCGACAGCAGCATGAGTGGCGACCAGGAATACTTTGCTGGTTTTGCCCGCGAAGAATGGGTCGGCCGCGTGGTAAATAACCCCAATATTATGCGCACCTTTGAACCCGCCGGCACGCGCCGGTTCTGCTATTTAGTGGCCGAATATGTACCGGGTATCACGCTGCGCCAGTGGATGGACAAACATCCTCACCCGCCAATAACGCAAGTGGTGCGCATGCTTGAAAAGCTCGCCAAAGCGCTACGAGCCTTACGCCGTTATGAAATGGTGCATCGCGACTTAAAACCTGAAAACATTATTATTACCCCAGACGACCAACTTAAACTGGTCGACTTTGGCACTGTACAATCAGCCGAACAACTAGAGCAAAACGAAAAAACCACCACGCCTGTAGGCTCTGTGCAATATATTGCACCAGAGTATTTAGTGGGGGAAACTGGCCGGCATCGCAGTGACATTTTCTCTTTTGCAGTGATCGCCTACGAAATGCTCTGCGGCAAATTACCCTACAAAACTGCTCGTCGCGAACAAGTAGCACAACGAACCTATAGCGATTGGCATTACCAAAACATTCAGCATTACCGTAACGACATGCCCGATTGGCTAGACGCCGCGTTAGAGCAAGGCTGTAACCCCAAACCCCAGCTGCGTTACCAAAGTTTGTCGGAGCTAATTCACGACTTACAACACGCAAACCCCAAGCTCAAGGCCAGCTACGAAGCCAAACCCTTAATTGAACGTAACCCAGTACGTTTTTGGCAATCAACCAGCCTGCTATTGCTGATAGTGGTGATTTGGCAATGGGTCAGCCAACTTAGTTAATTTTCATTAACAAAAAGTTGATTTACATAAAAGCCGCGATAGTGTGAAGTGCCTAGTATAAGCTCAGTTTCTTGCTAGCTAGTGGTCAGCATGCCTTCTACGACTCAAAGTAAAACCTTACAAAAAGGCCTATTTGGTATGGCCTTGCCGATCTTTGGCGAGTTTATGCTAAACATGTCGGTACCGGTGTTTGACGCACTCTTTCTTAGCCAAGTATCAGACCAAGCTGCGGCTTCGGTAGGCGCGGTAATGCCGTGGTTTTCCATGGCCATTGTGTTCTTTTCCGCCACTGGCATTGCAGGTGCCAGTTTAGCCTCACAATACATGGGCAAGCAAAACTACCTTCGCGCAAATTTAATGCTGGCAGGCCTGCTTATCTTAGGAGTGTTAGCGGGTTTACTGTGTGGCCTATTTTTTGTTACCCAAGCCAATAACATCGGTCATTGGATGAGCCTACCACTTGCAATGAGTGACTTGGCCGCAGAGTACTTGGTGTTAGCTGGCGCAGGTGTCGGCTTTATGGGCCTACGCATGACGCTGGCCAATATCTGTAATAGTTACGGGCAATCCCACTGGAACACTATCTCCGCAGCGCTGATGCTGGTTACCAACATCGTGGGTAACGGCATATTAGTGCTGGGTTGGTTTGGTGTAAGCCCAATGGGCGTAACCGGGGTGGCCATTGCGAGTTTAATTGCTTGGGTACTTAGCTTAAGTTTTAGTTTAGTGGTGGTGCTATTTCTGATTAAAGTGAAACTGCCATTGGCTGACGCCTTAAAACAGCCCAGCCTTAGCTTAAAGCCTATTCTAAAAATTGCCGTGCCCTCGGCGCTAGAGCCATTTTCTTACCAAAGCTTTGTTATGATTATGAACTTGATGATTGTGCAACTAGGCGAAACCTCTCTCACTGTGCGCATTTACGCACTCAATATCTATGTTTACTGCACCATGATGCTAGTGGCATTAGGCATTGCCAATACCATGCTGGTAACCCAACTTGCTGGTGCTGGCCATTTCGAACGCTGCCACCAACAAATGCGCCAAGGCCTGCGCTGGGGGCTTATTGCCGTTAGCATTGTGGCCACGATTATTTTTGTTTTTCATCAGCCACTGCTGGGCATTTTCACCGATAACCCGGAAGTACTGGCCTTAGGCCTAGTGGTTTGTTTGATTCACAGTATCAACGAGCCCTTAAGAGGCATTAACATTATCAGCGGTAACGTATTGCGTGGCTGCGGCGACGCAGTATTTGTGACCGGTAACGCCATTGCTGTCACTTGGCTATTCTCGGTACCGCTGGCCTACTTTACGGGGATTTATTTAGGCTGGGGCTTGTACGCTATTTTACTGGCAGGCGTAGCCGATGAGTTTATTCGTAGCCAAATTAACTGGCGACGCTGGAAGAGCGACAAGTGGAAGCGAAAGCTCGCACCGGACTAGGTTTAATGTTGGAGTGTGATAACGATTAAACGTTTGAAGAGTGACAAAAAAGCCATAAAGTGAAGACATCGTTTAATCACTTTCTAACTCACCTTTGGACAAAAGCTTGTTAGCTATTTTGCTAAATTAGTATCATATGGATTAATTGGTGTATGGCAGAAAATTTTAGCGATACCTTAGCGAACTCGGTGTTGGTTACTTTCGTATTACCGATATACCGAGCTGCTCTTTTAGGTGGATTGTTAATTCGAAGAATCTAAGTGAGTTGTCCATTCACTAATAATGACTCTAAACAAAAACTATTGCTGCTTTAACGCTTGCCTTGCGGCATCGTAGATTCTAGCAATGGTGATGTTAAACACCCAACGAATAAATTGTTCTGTGTATTTAATAGCATAATTTGCGCCCTTGCCTGCGTAAACCAACATACAGCCTAATAAGCCTTTTACTCGCTCTTGAAGCTCTGCGCTCATTTTGGCAATACTCACAACAGACTTAGCCATAATGTCATACACCGTACCAATACTTGCACCGCCAGTTTGCAGCGCGCCTACAGTTGCAGCAAAACCTCCATCAACCAACAATGTGATAATTGCGGCTCCAATTTTATCTGCCCATCCAGACGAGTAAGTGGTTTGTATTCGGTTCTGATAATTTAATACCACGCGCTTAGTCATACTTGATGCAACTTGGCTATATACATTATCCCAAGAGTTACTATGTGCAGTATTAACATAACCTGGTCCTGAAGCCATTGAGTGCGCAGAAGGGCGAATACCTTGGCTTCGCTCCAACAAGTATTCAGCTCCTGCTATTGGTGCATGATAGAAAGGCCATACCGGGACTTTAGGAACCGGGTCAGCCCCATGAACACAGCGGAAGATTTTGTCTACTCGCCCAGACGTTTTGGTTGCAAAACCATTTAAGCCAACGCGTGGAGCGCCAAAAGTGTATAAATACACTTTTCCCTTAAATTCAGGGCTAGCTTTTATCCAGTCAGCGGTAAGTCCGGCTAAGGCTCCACCTAAACTATGACCTACACAATGAATGACGCCGCTGCCACTGGTTTTAGCTTGACGCAAGTACTTGGCTAGCTCAGGTTTAAAAGAAGCAAAACTACGTTGAAAGCCGATATGAACAGTGCTACCAGAGTCATTACCTGTAGTGTGTGAGCTAATATCGGTAAGACCATCTGCTGCGCTAGCGGTCCCACGAATAGCTATCACATGGTCATTTTTATGTTGCTGACTTTTGCCTTTACCTAACAGCACAAAGCCTGTTTGTTTGCGCCAAAATAAGCCTCCAGAGGTGCCTTCAAGAATAGAATTAAAAGTAAAATCTTTGGTTACTGAGCCATCGATGGTGCGCTCTAGATCTGCAAAGCTACTCTGAGCTTGAACATCATATGAAACTAGCGCAAGTTGAGAAGCTTGTTTAGGTGATATCGCTGCCATCTTTATTCCGTTAAAGTTGAAAAAGAACTAATTAATTCGCCGTTGAAATAAGCGACTTCTTCGTATCCTTCGAAGTAACAAATTGAACTAACAATTTGCTGCATTTCTTCGGAATATGGGCTTGTGTCGAATTGATATTTGATTTCTTTATTACTTAAATCCGTATTAAGTTTTTGCAGAAGAGCTGCGATAGGTTCAACAAAAGGCGCATGACTACTAGATGAAAACCAAAGATAGTAATTAGTGTCTTCATGCTCATAATACACCCTTAGGTTAACCCTAGCATTCTGACCAAATATATCCTTGGGGTAGCGGGATTTAATTATAAGCTCAGGGAAAGAAAAGGCTCCGTTAGCATCTGTTGTACTATAATCCAGCTGCTCCTCACCTTTCTTGTAACCTTCGTAAGCAAATCGACGAGTGATGGTAACTCCTGATAAGGGAACACCATCTTCTGTTAAACGCCCTTTAATTTCAGGTGACATTTCTACGTCTTGTTTAATAATCCCAATACCGAACACAGCTTGAACCTCCTTATGCTGAAAAATAACTAGAGCAAGAATAACTAGAGAGCCTAGCCAAACTGTCTTCTTAACAGAACCAAATAGTGAGCGTTTTATCCATATCAAGTGAAGTACTTCCAATATCGTTGATATTTCAAGAATAAGTGGGTGAAGATGCTATTTTATGATGTCTTAATTGTCAATAAGGCTTCTAGGTGTAGTCACGAAAGTTAGTTACACAAAAGCTGAATAACTTTTAGCGGTCTAACTCGTCTTGGAGCTGGTATAGGTTAGGTTTCATTGCTCCCTTCATTATCGCCGAATCGCAGAAATGGCAAGCGATAAAGCTGGGCACTATTAAAGCATAGCGAATTACGCATGCGCGCTAGTCACTGAGCAGCGAAGGATAAAGATAATGCAGAGCGGCCTTTCTTTTTACTTCGCTAAGCTTTGGCTGTTAAAGCTAAATGACGTCGTGAAAGATAAAACTATTCAAACACTTAAGGGATTATCTTAATATTATAGTGACTAGCCCCGCATTAGAACAACAACGCTTAGCTCGGCTCAATTTGTTTAATATGGCGATTTACCGAAAACCACGAAGCGATTAATCCTAGCAAGGTTGCAAACAACATCAGCGAGCCGAACTCTTGCAGATCTAAGCCTGATAGGTAAATGTCTTGCTGGTATAACAAACCTATTTGCTGAAGGGCATATTCTGTCCAAATCAACAAAATGTTGCACAGTACCCAAGCCATTAAGCCGCCCACTAAACCAAACCAAAAGCCGGTGTATAAAAATGGCCGCTGAATAAAGGCATCGGTGGCCCCTACTAGCTTCATCACTTCTATTTCACTGCGTCGGCTAAGAATATTCAGACGTAGTGTATTACTTACAATCAACGCTACTGCGGTAAGCAGCAGAATAATCAGTAACCAGGCAGCTTGTTGCAACATGCTTACAATGGTGTCGAGGCGTTGCAGCCATTCAACGTCTAAGCGACCTTCGTCTACTAGGCTGTGTTCTTGCAAGCTATCGAGTAACGTTTTGGCAGCACTTGCGCTGTTAAAGTCTTGGCTGGGTAGCACTAACAATACATCTGGTAGCGGGTTGTCTGGCAGCAGCGCTAACACATCTTCAAAGCCGCTATTTTCTTGAAACTCGACTAAGCCTTGTTGTTTAGTGACTAGCTCAACACTGGCCACTTGGCGCATGCTAGCAATATTTTTTTGCAGGGAATCGCGCTGTGCTTCACTGATATTTTGTTTGAGGAACAAACTTATCTGCGCATCACTTTTCCAATAACTGGTGAGTTGCTGCACGTTCTTGGTGGCAAGGTAGAAACTGGCAGGTAGCGCTAAACAAACACCAATAACTGCTAAGGTAAGCATAGAGCTGGCAGGTGTACGCCACAATTCGCCAAGGCTAGCAATGCCTTGTTGCAAGTGCCTTACCCAAAACATCATGAAGCGTACATGTAGGGCAACTTTAACTTGTGGTTTTGCTCCGGCCATTATGGTGCCTCCGCAGCTTGGTGAGGGGAATCAAGCAGCTGACCATTTTTTAGCACTAAGCGTTGATGGTGCAATTTGGCAATTAAACTTAAATCGTGACTGGCAATAAGAACCGCCACACCCACTCGGTTAAACTCTTCAAACAAACGGAAGATGTCTAACGATAAAGCAGGGTCTAGGTTACCGGTTGGTTCGTCGGCGATTAAAATAGCGGGTTTGTTTACCACTGCGCGAGCAATGCCCACGCGTTGTTGTTCACCACCAGAGAGTATTTCTGGGGTGCAGTTGGCTTTATCTAACAGGCCCACTTTATCTAGCGCGGCGGCGACTCGGCGTTTGATGTTACCCATGCTGTAGCCTTCAATAACCAGTGGCAGGGCGACATTGTCAAACACGGTGCGGTCCATAAGCAGTTTGTGATCTTGGAAAATCACACCCATTTGGCGACGTAAATAGGGAATTTTACGGTGGCTGATACGGCTAATGTCATCGCCATTTACCCATACTTTTCCGTCACTAGGGCGTTCCATAGCGGTAATCAATTTGAGCAAGGTACTTTTCCCCGCACCAGAGTGGCCGGTTAAAAATGCCATTTTTCCCTGTTCCAACTGAAAGGACACTTTTTGCAAAGCGCGCTGACTGCCGGGGTAAATTTTACTTACTTGCTCAAACCGGATCATTCCTAGACCTTTTATTACTTTCTAAGCAGTGTTGATTTATTTCTCGTTGCTATCTTCGCTGTCGTCATTGCTAAATAGCGCATCTACAAAAGGTTGAGCTTCAAACTCTCGTAAATCGTCAATCCCTTCGCCCACACCAATGTAGCGGATCGGCAAACCAAACTTGTCAGCCAAACCAAAAATAACACCACCTTTAGCAGTACCATCTAACTTGGTTAATGTTAAACCGTTAAGTCCAACCGCTTGATTAAACAAGTTAGCTTGGCTAATGGCGTTTTGCCCGGTGCTTGCGTCAATGGTTAACATAATTTCGTGAGGCGCTGCATCGTCGAGCTTTTTCATTACTCGTACAATTTTTTTCAGCTCTTCCATCAAGTGCGCTTTATTTTGCAAGCGGCCTGCTGTGTCGGCAATCAATACATCTACGTTTCGTGACTTAGCTGCTTGAAAAGCATCAAAAATCACCGAGGCGCTATCGGCCCCCGTATGTTGAGCAATCACCGGAATCTGGTTTCGCTCACCCCAAACTTGTAGCTGTTCAACCGCAGCAGCACGGAAGGTGTCACCCGCAGCAAGCATTACCGATTTACCTTGGCTTTGATATTGTTTGGCTAGCTTGCCAATGGTGGTGGTTTTACCCACGCCATTTACGCCAACCATTAAAATAACAAAAGGCCCCTCTGCACTATCTAAATCTATTGGCGCTTCTACTTTGCTCAGAATACCCGCCATATCTAACTTAAGTTGCTGATAGAGCGCTTCGCCATCTTGAAGATCGCGGCGTTTAACGTGGCTAGTGAGGTTTTCGATAATTTTGAGTGTGGTGTCCACACCCACATCTGCCACTAACAACTGCTCTTCTAGCTCTTCGAACAGCTCATCATCAATTTTTCGCCCTTTGAACAGCGAAAAGAAGCCCCAGCCTAAGTTTTTACGGGTGCGTTTTAAGCCTGCTCGTAAGCGCGCAAACAGTCCCATTTTCTTTACTGGTTCTGCGGCTTCTGAGCTAACTTGCTGTTCGGCTTCGGCGGCTGCCTCAGTGTCTGCTTGTTGCTGGGCAGCTAACTCGGCTTGCTCTTGAGCGTCACGCTCTGCTTGGGCTTCGCGTTCTGCTTGGGCTTCGCGTTCTGCTTGGGCTTCGCGTTCTGCTTGGGCTTCACGTTCTGCTTGGGCTTCACGTTCTGCTTGAGCTTCGCGTTCAGCTTGCGCTTCGCGTTCTGCTTGGGCTTCACGTTCTGCTTGAGCTTCTCGTTCGGCTTGCGCTTTGCGTTCTGCTTGAGCGGCTAACTCAGCATTTTGCTCATTGTTTGTTTGTTCTGCGGCGGGATCGCTGGATTGTTGTTGCTCATCGTCTTTTTTTCGGCCAAACCAAGAAAATAGGCCCTTCTTTTTTGCCATTACTGCAAAACCTTTTTTACCAGTAAACGACGTTGGCTGTTACAATGCCAACGTCCAGTCAATATTGCTCGGATATTATCACAGTTTCACAATGGTCTAAGTAAATGGCACGGCTTTCCTCAAGAAAACATGCAAATCAAAGCAACAAATCCTCCAACGGTAGTGGCCAAGTGCGAATTATCGCGGGTCAGTGGCGCGGTAGAAAACTTAAAGTACTGAATAGTGAAGGCTTACGCCCGACTACCGACAGAGTGAAAGAGACCGTTTTTAATTGGTTAAATCCCTACTTAACTAATAGCCACTGCTTAGATTTATTTGCGGGTAGTGGCAGCCTAGGTTTTGAGGCCTTATCGCGCTTTGCTAGTTTTACCACCTTTGTGGAAAAAGATGCACAAGCAGCGAAACAATTGAAGGCAAACCTACAACTACTCGATTTGCCTAGTGAGCGCGCCAAGCTGGTGAATGGTGATTCCTTGCAGTGGCTTAAACAAACGCCCAGCGAAGGCTACGACATTGTGTTTATCGATCCCCCTTTTCGCTGCGATTTATTAGAACCAAGCTGTCGTTTACTCAGTGAAAACGGCTGGTTAAAAGCCGATGCTTTAGTTTATATAGAATTTGAGAACGAAGGCGCTGAGCCTGAGTTACCCGCCAATTGGTCGTGCATTAAAAGCAAACAAGCCGGCCAAGTAAATTACCGTTTATATCAATTAAGTTAAGAGCCCCAGATTATGTTCATTAAAATTGGCAAAGCCTTTATGGCTGCTATGTGGCTAGCCATGTTACTTAGCCCGATGATTTTTGTTCCTCCCTACAATTGGATTTTACCTTTAGTAGGTGCATTTTTATTACTACTGCATGGGGTGCAATTGCTGGCTATTCGCGGCACCTTAGTCGAAGCAGGTGTGCTGCAAAAAGGTGATAACCTACGAATATTATTCTTCGGTTTTTTTGCAATGTGGCAAATACACAAGCGAATGAAGAGCAAACAACCTTGATACTACGCCAGCTGTTTTTGCTTAGTGTTTGTGTACTAAGCCTACCCACTTGGGCGATGAGCGTTACCATTATTGATGACGCTAAACATCAACGCAGTGGCGCATGGACTCAAGTTTTACCTTACGCCTATTACACTGAGAATTTGCAATGGGGAGTGGGTGTTGGTGTAGGTGCCGCCGGGCATATTCAACCTAGTTCAAGCCTGGTTGCCACCGCGACAGTCACCTCCAACGACAGCTGGATGGGCTTTTTGTATAGCGGTGACTATCAACTACCGTTTGCCGATCGGGTATTTTTTGATACCACCTTGTACCAAACCAATTTTACCCGTGACCCGCAATATATTAACGGCAACGAGGAATATTCTGGCGAGCGCGCAGGCAGCAATGATTCTAGCCAGAGCAACCGAGTTTACACTCATTCAAAAGGCCAAGAATACCGTTTTAGGTTTCGCTACCTACTGCCTATAGGTCACGGTAAAGACTCTCCGGTACATACTTTTAGAGTTAAGCGCGGTGAAGTAATGGAAGGTTATGAAGCGGGCGCTAAAGAATGGAATCCGCTCACCAGTGGGCGCACCATTATCCAGTTAGAACCTTTTTATTGGAAACAAGACGTTGGTGAGTATAACCAATTACAAGATTCAAATACTTCAGCGGGCTTAGCCTTAGAGCTGGAATACGACAACCGTAACTACCATCAAAACCCCACAGCGGGCAGTCGCCAACGTTTCAATGTGACTCGTGATTGGGGTGACCCAGGCCGGCCTTCTTGGACAATGTGGGAATTTTCAGCATCTAAGTACATTAGCTTGCCACAAACATCTTGGGCACAAAGCCAAGTATTAGCTTTTGGTATGGCGACTTCTGATACGCCAACCTGGAATCACAGCTCTTACAACAATGGCGAACAGCAATACCATCGCCCAGCGTGGTTTGCTGGTTCTCGTTTAGGCGGAATGGACAGGTTAAAGGGTTACGAAACCGCTCGTTATCATGATCGCTCAATGATCTATTACTCTGCAGAATACCGCTTTACCCCTAACTGGAACCCCCTGCCTAAAGTGCCCGTTGTAAACTGGTTTAACGTGCCAGCGTGGTACTGGGTTGCCTTTGCCGAAATTGGCCGAGTAGCTGATGAATATAACTTAGCCACGCTTCACCAAGATATGAAGTACAGTATTGGCGGCAGTATTCGAGTGATGATGGAAGGCGTTGTATTGCGCGGTGATTTTGCCACCAGTGGAGACGACAGTGTATTTCGCCTAGGTATCAATCATCCTTATTAGACGCGATCTAAAATTGAACAATCTAGAGACGACAACCAACTTCGTCGCCTCAATATCAAACGCACTGATGACTTACAGTGATTGCCAGTAGTCGGCAATGCCATCTAAGAACATTTGTACTGCCAGCATAATCAGCAGCATACCCATTAAGCGCTCCATGGCTTTTAAACCTTTCTCGCCGAGCAACTTAAGCAATACACCGCTACTGAGAAAAATAACGACGCTGATTCCCCAAGCAATTAGCAAGGCTAAAGACCAATCGAGCATACGAGTATTGTCTTGGTTTGCTAACAGCATTAAGGACGCTAATACCGAAGGCCCAGCGATCATTGGAATGGCCATTGGCACCAAAAAGGGTTCTTCGCCAGCGGCTAATCCGGCCACGCCACCGGGTTGAGGAAAAATCATTTTTAAGGCAATCAGGAATAGGATTACACCACCGGCAATACTCACCGCTTCTTGGCGCAGATTAAGGAAACCAAGGATTTGCTCGCCGGCAAATAAAAAGGCGAACATGACACTTAAGGCAAACACCAGCTCACGCAGCAACACAATGCGCCTGCGTTTAGGGTCGAGGTGTTTTACCATGCTTAGGAACACGGGCATGTTTCCTAGCGGATCCATAATCAAAAACAGCATCACCGCTGCTGACAACATATCCATTTGTTAACTCGCTAACTTACGACAATTTTGTCTGGGAAATAAAAAAGAGCCAGAGCATAACACCCTGATTCTTTTTAAGCTTAGCTTTATTTACGGTTTATAAACTACTTTAACCGCATCAGTCACGTCTGCTTCGTCAACGTATGCCACGGCTGCGGCATTGCCTGCCACTTCCGATACTGCTACCGATGGAGAAGCCGCTGTTTTAGGTGGCTTAGCTTTACCTGTAAAGATCAACTTAGACCAATAAGCCTGCAGTTGAGCTTCACTTTTACCGGTGGCAGCATCATGAAAGCTAGCGCGTAAAGGGTCGCCCTCTTTGTACTCAATAACCACAGGAGCAGTGCCATTAGGCAATTTTTTAAGCTTACCTAAAAATAGCTTTTTCACTTCCGCTTTAGATAAAGCATCAGGGCCTGATGGGTTAGCAATTACCACTGGAGCAGCCAAGCTGCTAAGACTAAATGCGCTCAAAGAAAGAGCCAATAATAGATTTTTCATATGACTCCCTCCTAAAATACGCCGTCAAATACGATGCTATAAACTGTAGTACTATCTTCAGTGGCACCCGCTACTTTACTTGCCATTAGGCCGTTAGTATCGCCAAAACCATTAACGAGCGTGGCATCAAACTTAACTGCTAAGTTGGATAATAGCTCATAACGCACACCCAATGAGTAAGAGGTTCGCTTCCCGCTATAAATAAAAGATGAGTCAACAGGAACAACAGATGGGTTGGTAGGTCCTTCTGGAAGGGTAGGATTATACCCAGGATTAGATACGAATATATCAACTCGTTCGTCGTCATCTTGAGTTTTCATTCCAGCTACCGTGCCATAAGGCATGGCTTTACCGAAACGGTAACCCAAGGTGAGATAACCAGAATCTACATCTGAATAACCGCCTTCAACTGTTGCACGGGTTACTTCAGACACAACTAACAAAGAACCATTATCGTAGCTAAAACCAGCTCCTAAGAAGTCAGATTTATTTTTATCGTCTAGCACTTGAGTATCAGGTTGATTGTCATCTGCCACGGTGATCTTTGTTACACCGTATACGGCACGAACAGTAAAGTCGTCGATAGCCCACGTAAGGTTAGCCCCTAAAATATCATCGTATTTAGTACCATCTTCTTCAGATTGGCCCCAAAAGCCTTGTAGCGTTAAGGTTGAGTTATCAAACTCAAAGTCGTAACTGCCGTCTACACCCACAAAAGAGTTAAATGGTACAAAACCATAAACTTCTTCAGGCGGACGAGCCCACGGCTGAGCGTAACCTACTTCTAGGTAATCTGAGTACATGTACATAGGTAGGCGTAATTTACCGCCACGCACTGTAATGTAGTTGTCAAAGGTATGTTTTAGGTAAGCCCATTCAACGTCTGGGCTAAAGTCGTCTTCACCACGCGCCACTAATTGCACTGTTACACTGGTGCTATCGGCTAGGGCAAAGTCACCTTGCAAACCCACTAAAGTAAGATTATTAAAATCATACTCGTCGGTAGAGCCTGCGTAACCTAAGTTGTTGTTTGCTTGATTAATGCCCACGCTGTAGAACCCGTTAAAGCTGATTCTATCAAAGGCACTATCCTGATTTTGTTCACGAAGAACCTGCACCTCTTGCTCGAGATCATTTACTCGTTGCTCGAGAGCTTCGTCTGCCATTGCTGCGCTACTCAATAAGCATATTGGTAACACCTGCCACGCCCTTAAATCCATGGGGCATCTCCTTTATTTTTTTATTATATACAATTGGTTTTATTACACTTTAAACTGGCTAATAACCTCGCTTAAACGCTGAGTTACTTGCCTTACATCCTCGCTGACGTTATCTATTTCACTAGAGCTTTTCGCCACTGCGAGAGATATCTGTTGAATATCATTAACACTGTTATGAATTAAGTCAGAGGTTTTGGTTTGCTGCTCTGTTGCCGCTGCAATCTGTTCATTAACTGCATGAATTGATTCTACTTTGCCAGTAATATCCATTAACGATTTACCCGCCTGTGCTGATTGCTCAACACTTAAACCGGCTTGCTCAATACCACGGTTCATTGCTTCTACCGCAGAGCCAGAGCCTTTTTGAAGTTCTTCAAGTACTTGCTGAATCTCTTGGGTTGAGTCTTGTGTACGAGACGCTAGGGTGCGAACTTCATCTGCCACAACCGCAAAGCCACGCCCTTGTTCGCCTGCACGCGCCGCTTCAATCGCGGCATTTAGCGCTAGCAAGTTGGTTTGCTCGGCAATGCCACGAATTGCATCAAGAATAACCCCCACGTTACTGGTGTATGCTTCCAGCTGATTAATGGCCTTAGCGGTGCTGTTCACTTCTTCTGCTAAATCATTAATGACCGAAATGGTATTCTCTACAACTTGGTTCCCTTCTTGAGCCGTTCCATTAGCCGACGAGGCTTCTTCCGAGGCTTGCGACGCAAAATCTGCAATATGATGAACACTGCTAGTCATTTCTTGAATTGCAGCACTTACCGCATCTACCGAGTGATTTTGCGACTCAATGCTAGACGCCGTATGTTTACTGGTTTCCATTAAACGGGTAGACACATCTTGTAGGGCTTGAACGGTTTCAGTGGTAGTGGCAATGCTTATCTGCATTTTGCTAATAAACTGGTTAAACCAATGCACTAAAGTAGCAATTTCATCTTTACCGTCGTAATCCACACGCACCGTAAGATCACCCTCTCCCTCTGCAATTTCGCGCAAAGAAGAGGTGACTTGAGCAATCGAGTTAACAATGCTTTTGGTGGTCATAATGCCAACAAAAATCACTATCACTATGGTGACTACACCCAGCATAATACCTGTAGTAACCGCCGACTGAGAGCTAGAGATAGTGCCATCAATGGTTTGATTAAAAGCTTGCTCGGTATTAGCCCTTAAGTTAGCAATACCTGTGGTTAGTTCTTGCAATATGGCTGCTGAGCGCTCTGCTTTAGCTGGCAAAGTGGCGAAATCAGCACTGCCATCGACCAAACTTAATGCAATCGACCTTGCTTGGCCGTAATAGTTATTAAGCAAGCTTTGCAGGTGCGTTACCTCTTTTCGAGCACTAGGCAAGATCTCAAGTAACTCATTCAGCTTACTACTAAGTAGCTGTTGTTGTGTATCTGCACTTTCAAGAGACTCTTCCTCTCCTGTGGTTACTGCAGTTTGCAATAGCTGATCAATGTTATATAGGGTGTTTTGAGCAACAGTGGCGGTATCTAGAGCAGGGAAGTATTGATCTCTAATTTGTTCAATGCTGAACTGGCTCTGTTGCTGAACCAATATGTTATTTATAAGGTAAGCGGCGAACCCCAGTACAGCGATGGCTGCAAGAATTCCTACCTTATGGCTTATTTTTAGACGTCGAGCCAAATCCATTTATACCACTCCATGTGAATACAAGTATCGATAGCTTATATATCGTCACTTTTGCGTTTTTATTTAGATAACAATCTAGTTACGTAAAAGAAACCTGACACAATTAAAACACACGTTTAACTAATATCAGAAACCTTAATAGATTAAATGATTTGTTTTCCATTCCGACTAAAAATCTAGCTGCCTATGCAATTATAGGTGTATATGTCGATTTAATAGCGAATACAGCAAAGAAAGATGAATTAAACACCATAGAAGGGATGCATAGCAAGTTATTTCAGCTATAACTAAATTAATAGTGATTAATATAGATAAAGGGCCTGAGTAGGCCCTTAAAAAGAGGTGGCTATTTGTGCGAGCAGATTTTAGATTTACAAGTTGTGAAGCCTTGTTTGGCCTCAACAAACTTTCCGCGTTCAGCCAAAAATACAATTAGCTCTTGGGCGTTCATCTCTTTCTGGCGACAGGTATGGTATTTACTGTCTGCGCCGAAAGTAGTTTTCATTAATTCTTCAAGAGAAGCTGACGTAAAGCTACCACCTTGTTCCAACATCAACTGCATCACTTGATGCCCATGAATCGACTCACTCATTACAACCTCCATAAAAAAACGGCGCTCACTGTAACAGTGTTGCGCCGTTTAGATGTTGAGTTAGAACAAGCTAGATAAGCTTCTCGACATTCTTAGCAGCTAACTGCTGTTGGTAAGATTGTATAGAGCTTTGTAACAGGGCATCGTTTTGCGCTTGTTGGGAGGTAGACTGTGCATAATTAGTATCGAGAATACGAGAACGAGCGGCACTTTGCGCTTCAATAGCTGCTTGGGTAGAGCGATAAGCCGATTCGGCAGCGTTACTCGAGGCCCCTAATTGTGCTTGGTTAGCATCGGTAGTTTGCTGACCCCCTTGCAAAGCAGCTTGCGCAGTAGCGGGATCGTTCAAATCAATATTGTCTACGCCCAAATCACCAGCGTTAGGAATAGCCGCCGTGTTTGCATCAACTTGCGCCTGTAAAGCAGCAATATCATCAGAGTTGTATATACCGTTGCCGCTTTGCACAACCAAGGCCTGGTTTTGTTGCAGCAGGTCAGTAGTCCCTTGCAACTGAGCAGATTCAATGTTGTTGATACTTACCTGGTTTTGGTAAATATTTGCATAGGCTTCTTGCTCACTAATACCAGTGGTTAAGCGATTAGAGATCTGCAAGCCAGCAGGATCGTCAGCAGCGCTGTTTATCTTTTTGCCAGAAGCGAGCTTTTCATCTTGTTCTTCTTGGCGTTTTTTCGCCTGTTCCATATAAAAATCAGAAGGGGCGACAGAGCTGTTAACTTGACCAATAGCCATTGG
The DNA here is from genome assembly GCF_046774965.1 of Agarivorans sp. DSG3-1. NCBI lineage: Bacteria > Pseudomonadati > Pseudomonadota > Gammaproteobacteria > Alteromonadales > Alteromonadaceae > Agarivorans > Agarivorans sp. DSG3-1. The sequence goes on from NZ_CP177241.1 coordinate 671,263, forward strand.
ATATCCTCACACAAACATGAATTAGAGCAGCCATCCTAGCTGTTTACTTTTTAAGCATAACATTAGTTGACTAAATCTGCATCTTTGAACGCTCATTTTGCGGAGAATTCATGCTGACAAGACCAGCAATATTCAAAGCTACCGGGATTGCCCTCTCCACAACTAGAGCACGTCCATTCTTGCTTATGATTGACTTCATAGTCTCTTACTGCTTGTTTGGCCTTATCCCAATGAGCAAGATCGACTTTTAACGACACCTCCACCACATCCATGGGTAATTCACCCGCACCAGCCATCGCGTATTCGCCATCTACACGACTATCAATCCCCATTTTTCCTAGCATACCTTGTAACAATTTAGCCTCTACAAAATTGGCTGCTCGATAAAACTCATGCCATTGGCTCATTCACTCTCCTTAATCCGTCGTATTAACATTTATTATAGGAAACTTGTTTGTAACTGCGTTACCTTCTAAATGCTTCACTTTGCCCCGCTCTTTTTAACAGACCTATAATGGCTCGATAAACACTCAATTAAACTAACTTTTTCATTGTTGGCTTCTATCATCGCCCAACAGCACTCTCTACCAGCAAACAAGCCACTCAAGCAGTTCCGAATAGCGCTTACAAAACAGAATGCCTTAATAGCTTACTGGTACTCATTCAAAACCAAGCACCAAAATACAGCGCCAGCGCACCAATATCGATCACAGCAAATATTGATCACACTAATGCGCGCACCAAACCAGAGCCAAAATATGTAACCCTATTGTTATCATCAAGTTAAAACCCTTGAAATGCATCAACTTAGTGCTTTAGCTCAATATAAAATTAACAAAAGGCCTGAAAATTGCTTCTTTTTGGCGCAAACCATATTAAAAGAAACAATTAGGGAGATTTTTTAATGGATAATATTAGTGACGCTATCGACGTATTGTCGCAAAGCGCAAACACTTTATTCATTTTGTTGGGCGCTATAATGGTGCTGGCAATGCACGCCGGTTTTGCCTTCTTGGAAGTAGGTACCGTGCGCCACAAAAACCAAGTAAATGCCTTGGTTAAAATTATTACTGACTTCGCTTTTTCCGGCGTCGCGTACTTTGTTATCGGCTACTACCTAGCTTACGGCAATCACTTCTTTAATAGCGCAGAAGTGCTAGCAGAAGGAAATGGCTATGAGCTGGTTAAATTTTTCTTCCTACTGACCTTTGCTGCGGCTATTCCAGCGATTGTTTCGGGTGGTATTGCTGAACGCGGTAAGTTTTATCCTTTCCTGATTGCTTCTTCACTGATTGTTGGTTTTGTTTACCCGTTTTTTGAAGGTGTTATCTGGAACGGTAATTTCGGCTTTCAGGCTTGGTTAGAAGTGCAGTTTGGCGCAGCCTTCCACGATTTCGCGGGTTCGGTAGTTGTACACGCCATGGGTGGCTGGTTAGCCTTAGTTGCCATTAAGATTCTAGGTGCACGTAAGGGCAGAAAACCAGGAGTTGCATTTGCACCGTCAAACATTCCTTTCTTAGCGCTTGGTGCTTGGGTACTCACCGTAGGTTGGTTTGGCTTTAACGTTATGTCGGCTCAAACCATGGACGGCATAAGCGGCTTAGTTGCAGTAAATACCTTAATGGCCATGGTTGGCGGCACAATTGCCGCATTAATTGTAGGCCGTAATGACCCAGGTTTTGTTCACAATGGTCCGCTAGCGGGTTTGGTTGCCGTGTGTGCAGGCTCAGACTTAATGCATCCTATTGGCGCATTAATCACTGGCGGTATAGCTGGCGCATTGTTTGTTTGGGTATTCACTTGGTTACAACAACGTTCAAACCTAGATGACGTATTAGGTGTTTGGCCACTACACGGCTTATGTGGTGTGTGGGGCGGCGTAGCTGCTGGTATCTTTGGTAGTAAAGCCTTAGGCGGTTTAGGTGGCATCTCACTGATGAGTCAAATAGTGGGTAGCTTAGCGGGTGTAGTGGTAGCACTAGTGGGTGGCTTTGTTGTTTACACCTTAGTAGACAAACTCGCTGGATTGCGTTTATCAGAAGAAGATGAATTCCACGGTGCTGACTTAGCAATTCACAAAATCAGCGCAACTAATAAAGACCGTTAATCCATTCTATTTTCGCCCTAGCGTACTAGGGCGAACCTCGCTCTATAACTCGATAATATCTAATTTGTAATCAATCTGGCTTAGGTACTGCTGCTCGTTTTCTAAATCAGCACGAGTAAGAGGGTTGTTTTGCAGCCATTGTTGATCCAACAATAAGCTCATCTGTTGTCCCGCGGCTCTAAATTGCAGTTCAGGCAAGGTTTGTCGGCGCTTACCACGATTGAAAATAACCGATAAGCGAAGAATCAAACAGGCTTTTAGTAAATCAGTATTTTGTAATGGGAATTGCTTTACCGGAAAACGACGGCGATGAGCCAACACTAATGCAGCTAGCTGCTGTTGCTCTAAACGAGAGAAACCGGCTAAATCAACATGCTCAACAATGTAAGCGCCGTGTTTATGATAGTCACTATGCGCCACATCTAAACCTACAAGGAATAGCTGAGACGCCCATGTTAGTAGTTTGTTGGTTTCAACTTCATCCAACGACCAAGTCTCAGCAACTTGGTTTAGCAGTAACTGACAGGTAGTGTCTACTCGTCCACTAAATTGGCTGTCTACATGATAACGCTCGGCCAAACGTTGCACACTGGAAGGGCGAATATCGCTATGCTCTAAACGACCTTTCAGTTCGTATAACAAACCTTCGCGCAGAGCCGACTCAGCGGCGTGCATAGACGTAATACCTAAGGCCTGAAACAAAGCTTGAAGCACTAAAACACCGCCTAAGAACACCGGCTGGCGTTCCTCAGACAAACCTTTAAGTGGCAAGTTGCATTCGCCCGCTTCAAGGTAATGCTCAACAATGGCGTCTAGTCCGCTTAGCTGAATCTCATTTTCACAGAAATTGTTGTCTACACATACTTTAGCAACCGCTTTAATCGTGCCCGAGGCACCTAAGCATTCGTTCCAGCCTTGTTCAAGGAAATCGTCGGCTACCGGCAATAGTTGCTGAGAGCAGTATACGCTGGCTTTAAGTAAGCGGTTTTTGGTGACTCGACCACTTTTGAAAAAACGTTTGGTGATTGATACACAGCCCATATCTAAGCTTTCTTTAAGCTTAAGATCCATGCCTTCGCCTAAGGTCACTTCGGTACTGCCGCCGCCAATGTCTATCACCATTCGAGGGCCATTGGTTGGCGCTTTGTAATGCGCAACGCCAAGGTAAATTAGGCGAGCTTCTTCTTCACCAGAGATCACTTCTACGGGGTGCCCAAGCCGCTGTTCAGCGGCTTGTAAGAAAACATCTGCGTCAATAATACTGCGGAGGGTTTTAGTGCCGACAACACGCACGCTGCCGGGCTTAAACTCACGTAAACGTTCGCCAAAACGTTCTAAGCAAGCCTGGGCGCGATTCCAAGCAGCGGCATCTAAACTGCCATCATCTTGTAAGCCCCAACCCAGACGAACCATTTCTTTGACTTTATCGCGAACTTTTAACTCGCCATCTTCCCAATCAGCAATAATTAAGTGAAAACTATTACTGCCTAAATCGAGAGCAGCCAGTTGTTGAGACTTAGGACTCAACAAACGCGATAAATTGAACATAAATTAACCTCAGCGATTTACTCGCAAAAGACCAAGCCAAAAGGCTCTCTAATTTACTTCAATATAAAACGTTTTAACATAGTTTCGATGTCATTTACCTGTTGTTGCAACTCTTCACTTGAATGCGCCACTTTACCAATTTGCTCAAAGTTATCTTCAGCAACTTCGGCAATCACATTCACGTTTCGAGTCACTTCACTGGCAACGTGATGCTGCTCTTGCGCTGCCACACTAATTTGATCGGTCATTTCACGCATCTGAGTCATGTCGGTACGAATGGTCATAATCGCTTCGCGTGATTTCTCAGCGAGGTCTTTGGATTCGCTCATTTGTTCACGGCTAGAGGCCATTGCATTATAAACTTGAGTCGATTCACGTTGCAGGGTTTCAATCATCGCCCTTACTGACTCAGTACTTTTGGTGGTTTGGCTGGCTAAGCTTCGTACTTCATCTGCTACCACAGCAAAGCCTCGGCCTTGCTCACCTGCTCGCGCAGCTTCAATCGCCGCATTTAAAGCAAGTAGGTTGGTTTTTTCAGCGATACCGTCAATCACTTCAATAATAGAACCAATTTGCTTGCTTGCATCAGCCAGTTTATCCACTTGGCCAGAAGTACTTTGCAAAGCACTATCCAAACTTTCGATAGTTTCAATATTTTGATTCATCACCTGCTGGCCTTGATCAATATTGCTCTCTACCGACATCGACAACTCGCGGCTACTTTCAGTATTAGACGCCACTTCTTTAATCGCCGATTCCATTTCAGTCACAGCCGTAGCAACACTGCTAAGCTCTGCCGTTTGTTTATCTAACTTAGTTTTAACTACGCTTGCAGCTTCGTTATTTCGAACCGATACGTCACTTAATTGATGAGCGGCAAGTTGAATTTGGCTAAATACCTCTCGCGCTTGTTCAATCATTCTATTAATCGCCGCCACCAAAATCGCAAATTCACCAGAGTATTTGCCTTGCATAACTTGGCTATAGTCACCTTCTGCTAAACGCAGAATATGTGATTGAGTGTGCTCTAGAGGCTTACGAATTAAGCTGGCCAGCCAATACGCAACAGCAATAGCAAACAGTATTACGATAGGCACCACCACCGCGGTAGTCGCCCGCGAATTTTTAATAAGGCTTTGACCTTGAGCGCTAGCGGCATCACTTTGCTGGTTCGCTAAGTCAACAATCTTAATAATAATGCCATCTAAGGCTGACAACTGACGGTTAATTTCCGTCGTTTGTTTGCTAATGTTGGCAATGGTTTGTTGGCTTCCTATGTAACGCTCAACAATGCCCGAAGAGTCATTTACTTCGCGGTTAAACCAAGTTACTAAGTCTGTCACTTTAGGGTCAGCTAAGCCTTCCACCTCAAATGTCAGTGACTCAAAATCATCATTAAATACCTTGCTGTTATATTGAATCTTTTTAACTAGGTCAGCGACTTTTTCCGGGTCGCGAGTGTTTACCATGTTTGAAAGCAAAAATTCGATTAAACCAAAGCGATCCATTACCATCGTTAAAACGTCTTGAATATAACTATCTTCTGCGGCGCTAGGGCTGGAGACTTGGTTAACCATGCGCTTTAAATCAGAGAGCTGAAACAAGAAGCTACTAACATCATCACGAACTTTTTGGTCTTGTTGTAAAAAGATCCCTTGTTGGACAGCTAAGCCTTGTCCTTCTGTAGACAAGATCTTTTCAACTTGCTCTACGTTTTTTAGGTGCTGATTCAAACTAGTGATGTTAAATGCAGCAGCGTGCTCAGAAAGTGCCTTAACCTGATCTTCTAAAGATTGAATAGCAAGTTCTGCTTGGCTATTTATCTGTTGTAGCTCTTCAAGGTTAGTTGAATTGGGGATGCTGAGTAATTGGATTCCGGATCGAAGCGCTTGGCTACCGACACCGTTGGCCAACAGCTGCGTTTTGGCGCTGTTTTCCGTCAACATATTAAAGCTTGAGTTTATTTTTTGACCGAGTAACAACGCGCCGCCGCCGCCAAGTGCAATCACTATAGTGAGAACGGCAAATCCAATGTATAGCCGATGAACAACCGAGATCTGACTGATATTTTTTCCAAACATGCCTTGTTACCTTTCCCAAAGTTCGACATTACACCCACTAGTAATCCTAGTAAGGTTTTCGTTGATTAGCTTTTTTAGTAATTATTGTGAGATGTCCTGCACAATTAATAGGCTAAGCCATTATTAGATTTGGCTTTTTGGCTCACTACTTGTGCAAATTCATACGTAATAAAAGAATAATCTAATGGTTATATTATGTTTTTATAAAACATTATAGCAAGGAAGAAAACATGACCATAAGATTGATTTTGCCGATAACTGTGCTGGCTCTCACAAGCCTGCAAACACTCGCTAACGAGGTTAATACTTCGGCGACATTGCCTTATCAAGTATTAACCACATTAACCAACGGTACCGAGATCCGTAACGGCGGTTATGGCTCCGCAATGACCGCTCACCCAAGCTTCGGTGATCACTTTTATGCGCTTACCGACCGTGGACCCAATGCAAAATATCAAGGCCCAGAAGGTAAAGGGAAAATATTCCCTACCCCCGAATACACGCCACGAATAGGCTTATTTCGCTATTCAAATGGTCAAATCACTAAAGTAAAAGAAATTTTGCTAAAAGATCCACAGGGTAACGCCGTTTCTGGACTGCCTAACCCTAAAGGTATGGGTGATACTGGCGAAGTGGCTTATGCCAATGACAAATCAGTACTCGATGCAGACCCTTACGGTATCGACAGTGAAGGTTTGGTGGCCTTAAAAGACGGTGGTTTTTGGGTGAGTGACGAATATGGCCCACATATTGTGCATTACAATCAAGAAGGCCTAGAGCTAGAGCGCATCAACCCATTTGGCACAGGAACCGGCGGCCGCAAGCTGCCCGCAGTATTTGCTCATCGCCGAGCAAACCGTGGCATGGAAGGTTTAGCCATTACTCCAGACGAGAAAGTGCTGTTTGGAATCATGCAATCTACCTTGTACAACCCCAGTAAAAAAACCATTACCAATAAAAACCTTACTCGCATCGTAAGCTTTAATATTGAGACTGGTAAAACCCAGCAGTTTATTTATCAGCAAGAAGCCAACAACTTGTCTAACTCAGAAATTGTTGCTCTCAACCAACAACAATTTTTGGTGATTGAGCGTGATGGTGGTTTTGCCGGCGGAAAAGGAAAAAAACAAGCTAAATACAAACGCATCTACAAAATAGACTTACGCCAAGCCACAGATGTGAGCGGCGATGTTACTTCACCTAACGGTTTACGCGTTAACGGTAAGACGCTAGAACAAATGAGCTGGCAAGAGTTGGCTAATCAAGGCATTAAACCGGTAACCAAAATCCTGGTCAGCGACTTATTGGTCGATATGCCTACACCTTACCCTCACGACAAACTAGAAGGGCTGTGGATACGCAATAATAATCAACTAGCGGTACTTAATGATGACGATTTTTCGGTTGCAGCCATAGGCGAACATGTGATTCAAAAAGTACTTCCAGCCAACCAAAGTATTGATCAAAATACCTTGTACATCCTAGAACCCAAATAGGCCTATTTAAGCCATTCCGCGAAGCATCTTGGTGTTTCGCTGCTTCGCAATTTAATCACCATCTACATAATTCAATTTGTATAAATAAAACAGGCATCTACACTATTGTTGTAGCAATAAGGAAATCGCTCGTTAATGGTTGTTGATGGACTCACCTATTTTATTCTCACCACTTTAGTGACGGTGGTATCCGCTGTGGTACTCACTCTCATTCGACTTTTTCATGGGCAGAAAAAAGAGCTAGATTGCTGGATCATCGCTTCATACGCTCAGGTATGCGGTTTAGCATTAGTAGTACTGGCAGATATGCCATCGGCCACCGAGTTGATCTTACAAAACGGCCTGTTTGTAGGGTCTTTCTTATTAATTTTAGCTGGTCACCATCACTACCTTAAACAACGTTTAAACCGAACATTACTGGGTTTAGTGCTCGCAGTGTATTGCGCCTTTACCTTGTATTACATCATGTTTGAACCCTCTAGCAAGCACCGTATTATTTTATTTTCTAGTACTTTAGCGCTGTGTTGTTACTACTGTGCTTATCTATACTTTCGCTATTGGCGGCAACAAGACAACAACGCTTTGTGGTTGGTTATTAGCCTCTACCTGTTCTTTGGCAGTTGTCTCATGTTACGCATGTATATTACCTTGCAAGGCACTCCAGAAAATCGCGGGTTACTGCTAGGCGTGCCTACCCTGTTGTCCTTAGCCATTTTTGCCGGTAACGCCCTGCAAACCTACGTGTTTTATTTTTTGCTGCATTGGCGGCAAATTATCCAGCTGGAACAACTCGCCAACTACGACATAACGGGCGCTATGCGGCGCAGTTACTTTCTTAAACAGCTAGATAAAATGACCCAACGTGCGCAGTTTTCTGGAGGAGTGGTAACGGTAATCTTTATCGACTTAGATCGCTTTAAAAGCATCAACGATGTGTATGGGCACGACATTGGCGACAAAGCTTTAATGCATTTCTCCCAGATCGCCTCAGACAATCTGCGAGTGGGCGATTTATTCGGCCGCTTTGGCGGCGAAGAATTTGTGATTGCGCTAAACAACGCCAATGCCGAACAAGCTAATACCCTCGCCAATCGCATTCGTATTCAACTCAACCAACAAGAGTTAGCCACCAGCAAAGGCAAGCTATTTATGAGCGCCAGCTTTGGTGTGGCCAGTAATATTGATACTCCAGATTTGTCAGAGTTAATTAAGCAAGCCGACGAAGCCATGTACCAAGCCAAACATCAGGGGGGAAACAAGGTCAGTATGCATACCATGTTAGAGGCTACTAATTAACAAGCCATTCATTCTTCTAGTTATTAGTTAATATTCCACTTTACCTACTGCCCTTTTGTTCTTAATCTCTAGCAAACGCTGAGTAAGCTCATTATCTCAGCTAATCATGCAATCAAGGATTATCCATGACCATAGGTGTAGGTGGCAGTAACGCCAGTGAACAATTAGCCCTGCTAAGCAACATGTATAGCGATGTTGAAAAAATAGGCCTTGCAGAGTATCAACAGCGCCAAGCCAAGGCCTGCCAACTAATGCACCAACAGGGTATTAGTGCAATTTACCTTAACGCAGGTACCAACCTCTATTACTTTACCGGATTAAAATGGAACGCCAGCGAGCGCATGGTAGGCGCAATACTCAGCGCCAACGGCCAACTGCATTACATTGCGCCTTATTTTGAGCAGGATTCAATTAACGATTTTATGTTAATTGACGCGCCCTTTCATGGCTGGCACGAACATCAAAGCCCCTACCTATTGTTTCAGCAAGTTTGCCAGCAACATAAACTAGAGGGGAAAGTCGCCATTGACCCTAGTGCGTCATACTTCTTGGTAGACGGCCTAATTAAAGCTAACCCTAAGTTACAGTTTGTAAATGGTGATTCAATAAGCCAAGCCTGTCGTATGCAAAAATCGGCTAACGAAATAGCCTTGATGCAAAAAGCAAAAGACATGACCATGGAAGTGCAAAAAGCGGCAGCAAAAATATTGCGCCCTGGCATTAGCACTAGCGAAGTAACTGAGTTTATTCATCAAGCACACCAAAAAGTAGGCGCTAGCGGTTCCTCGTTTTGCATTGTGTTATTTGGTTTAGCCAGCTCTTTTCCGCATGGAGTAAAAGAGCCGCAAATACTGCAAGAAAATGATTGGGTACTTATCGACACCGGGTGCTTAGTAGAAGGTTATAACTCAGACATCACCCGCACCTATGCCTTTGGCGAAGCCACCGAGCACCAACGTAGCGCTTGGTTAAGCGAACAAAAAGCCCAACTAGCCGCCTTTGAAGCAGCCCAACTTGGCCAAGCTTGCGCCAATGTAGATGCCGCCGCTCGCCAAGCATTAGCCAATGATGGCTATGGCCCAGATTACGACTTGCCAGGTTTACCACATCGCACTGGCCATGGCTGCGGGCTCGATATTCATGAAGGGCCGTATTTAGTGGCTGGCGACAATACTCCATTGGCCGAGGGCATGGTATTTAGTAACGAACCAATGTTAGTGATTCCCGATCATTTTGGGGTACGTTTAGAAGATCATTTCTATATGAGTGCTAACGGCCCAGTGTGGTTTACTCAACCCAGCCCAAGTGTAGATGACCCTTTTGGCTATCATCTTAGTTAAGGCTATTTGTGCTACGAAAAACTAACCCAAGCCACGCGCCAATAAACGCGTGGCTTTCTAGTCACTCACGCTTAGGTTTTGCTGAGCTTAGAGCGGCTTTTTCGAAAATCATTTTCAAGAAAGTTAAATACCTGCACCAAGTAAGGGTCAAAGGCCTTGCCGCTAAGCTCATTAATAATGTCTTTAGACTTCTCAAAGGAAAAAGCCGGCTTGTAAGGGCGCACCGACATTAACGCATCAAAGCAATCCACTAAACTCACAATGCGGGCTTCAATTGGAATGTCTTCGCCAGCAATTTTTTGCGGATACCCTTCACCATCCCAACGCTCGTGGTGGCCACGCACAATATTCTCAGCTACTGGGCTCAACTCAAAGTCTCGCAATAACTGATAACCATTGTCTACGTGTTGCTTCATCACCTCCCATTCCTGAGGATCAAGCTTGCCCGGTTTACCCAATATCGCATCAGGCGTAGAAATCTTGCCAATATCATGCAGCGATGCAAACTGATGAATATCATCCACCAGCTGTTTATCTAAACCCAAGTGCTCAGCCATTAAGCGCGAATAGTAAGATACCCGTTGCACATGGCTGCCGGTTATTGGGTCGTCATTCTCATGCAAGCGCTCCAACATTTCGGTAACACTTTCCAATACCTTTTGCATCTTGGCTTTTTGTAAGCGTGCGTCTAATTGCTTTTGTAAATGCTCGTAGCTATAACAAACCCCCGCACTTAATAGCAGGCTCACCAACAATACCGCCCACCACAACATACTGCGACTAAGCACCGCAATGGTCGATAAAGGCTGAGTCAGAGCTGGCAAGTAACTCGACTTATAAGCCACCACCAGCTTGGAGCCACTCACCACAGGCCGAGCGGCACTGTCTAAATTCACCTCTGCCGCTAAAGATTGATCAAAATACACCCGTTGATGGGCTAAATGGCTTAACTGAGTTGCGCTAAAAAAAAGCTCACACTCTAATTCAGCGCAATAACGTAGCTCTGGTTGCGGGTGGGCTAAAAACTGGTTTTTATAGTCTACGATGTACAACTGCATATGATCAGGGATCAAGCTGCTCAGCTGGCTAAACACTACATTTACGTCATAGTTAAACATTAGCGAACCCATCACCTGCCCAGTATTTGGGTTAGTAATTTTTTGGGCAATGCGTAACACTGGGCGATAAGGCACTTCCACCACCCCATAATCCATATTTAAATCTACAGCAGACATATATGAGCGGGTGCTGGGTACGTCTAATAGTTGTTTAACGTAATAACGTTCTGATTTATCTTGTAGCTCTATATCGGCTAAACGCATTGGCACTCCGCCCCGAGTCACTAACTTAAATACTTCTCGGCCTTGAGGATCTAATAAACGACTTTGCACAATGCTGGATTTACGTTTCATCAGCTTGCGTAGCAATTCTTCTAACTGAGAATATTGGCCGCTTAACAGCGCTTGCTGAACTAGGCTTAAGTCTGCAAAATATTCCAGCTCTTGGCGATTTTGAGTTTCGGTATGTTTTAATAAAACTGACACCGCTGCGGCTTGTTTAGCAATATCACTGGATAGCGCATTCACCGATACATTTCGTTGATTAAGCAAAGTAATGCTAGTTATTGTCATCACTACCGCCAAAAACACCGCAGTAACAGCAAGGTAGAGCGTCATACGTGACATAACAAATCCTCCTAAGAACTCCTAAAACTATGTGCTAATTTGTCGGTTCTTGCGAGTAATTGACAAAATTATATATAAATTTGTCATTAATTTTAGAGCGCTCCCTTCATTTAAGTGCAGTAAGCTAAAAGAAATAAGCCTGAGGAGCCCTAAAATGGCAAAACAAACACTGTGTAAATGGCACTGCTTTGAAGTCGTAGAAGAACCACACCAACTGCCTGATCAACGCCAAGTTCAAGTCACTACCTTACACCACCCAGGCGCAGTGGTTATTTTGGCAATAAACTCGCGAGGTAAAATAATAATGGAACGCCAATACCGAACCGCGATTAAAGATTGGCTAGTTGAATTACCCGCCGGCACCATTGAAGCCAATGAACAATCATCACAGGGCATATTAGAATGCGCCAAACGCGAGCTTCAAGAAGAGGTAAACTTGGTGGCGGAAGAATGGCACAACTTAGGCAAGCTATACCCCGCTCCCGGTTTTTGCGACGAGATACAGTATCTGTTTGTAGCCAAAGGTTTAAGCGCTAAGGCTGGCCAATGTGACGAAGACGAATTTATTGAAGTATTTGAAATGGGCATAGAAGAGTTTGAACAAGGCATCGTTAACGGAACCATTAACGATGCCAAAACCATAGCTTGTTATAGCCGCGCCAAACTTAGTGGTTTACTAAGCTGAGCATGATTGAGTCTTTGCTTGGTCAAGCACAGGAAACAACTTGTCGTAAGCTAAGTTATAGCCGTAAGCAAAGAATAAGTAATATACAATCATCGCTGCATCCATAATCAATGCTTGCAGCAAGCTCACCTCAAACCACCACGCCATCACAGGAATAGTAATCACCAACAAACCTGCTTCAAACCCCAAAGCATGTATTATTCGTTGCTTCTGGCTCTTTTCGCTATTGCCTTGGCGGCGCTGCAAATATCCATCAAACCATGCGTTGTATTTATAGTTCCACAGCGTAGCCACCACAGAGAAAAACAAGCCCATAGCACCAGAATGCATTGGGTCTACCCCAAACAAAATGCTCATTAATGGCATTGCGCCTAACAAACCCACTAGTTCAAAACCAATAGCATGACGAATTCTGTCGGATGTTTGTCTCATGTTTATCTCCAGCTCAAATCAATAAGGCTATTTTATCGGCTTAATAGTCCTTATACTGGAACGAAACAACAGAATTTTTCCTCAATACGGGAATAGTTATGAGCACCTCTGAATGGGACAACATTGCCACTGGCAGTTTTGAATTTACCGACTGTAACGAACGAGAATACCGAGCAATGCAAATCGAGCGGGTTGAGTCACTAATGGCATATTACTCGTTAAATCGTAACCAGCTGGCAAAGCTAAGCGGCATTTCTAAAACCGCGCTCTACAACAAGTTAGACAAAGACGGTTCAGCCAACTTTAGCCAGATCGACATTTACAAATTAGCCAAAGCCATGGATTTGAGCATGGTGTATTTGCTCCCGCTAAGTCAGCAAGAGCGTGACCTAGTTAAAGGCTCCCCCATTCCTGCCAGTAGCCTTAGATTTGTCGATGATATGTTAGGTGCGCGCCGCGACGACATCGAATTTTTGCATGGCGTGCACAAGCTGTTTCAAGAGTATATGCAACAGAGGAAGAGCTAAAACTAAATATGGCCACAATCTAGGGGCTAATAAACTTCAGAGAAAAGTCACTCTCCTCTTAATAGTATTTGTAACATTAAAAGGTCTCGATTTGCGAAAGCCCCGCGAAGAAAAATGATATTGTTGATTCAATATAGAAATAATATAAACATGCTTATCTAGTCACTCATATAGAGAGAATAATAGCCCGAAGTAAATCAGATATTTCCAACAGTGCAATTAGAATATTCTTACAAGATGTCGGTAAGTATTATGACCAAGCTAGAGGTTTCGAGCCTTTCGGCCCTAAAGTCGGCCAGAAAGACGAGCTATTACAGTTCTTTAATTACGAGTGCTGCTTCTGCGGTGTAGGAATCGATCGCAAATCATTATCTCAAGATCATTTAATCCCAATGAACAAATCCGCTTTAGGGCTCAATGCTTGGGGCAATGTTGTTCCATGCTGCCAATCATGCAATAACGAAAAACAACAAGAATCATGGAAAGAGTTCTTAGCCGTCAAAGCTGGCATTGAAAAGCCAAATAAAGAACAAAGAATAAATGATTTCGTTTTATTAAAAAATTACGATCCCTCTCTAAATCTCAATGAATTTGCTGACAATTTGTACGAAGATGTAGGGCAAGTAGCTATGACGTTGATCAACTTGCGGTATAGACAAGCTCAAAAAGGAATCGAAAGGTTACTCGAGTCGCCCGTTGATAAAGCAGCTAAGCACAGCCAGTCTAGCAAGAAAAAAGTGTGGATGAATGGCTCAACTAAAACAACGCAGATTGGTTTTATCAACCGTAACAATCAAAAAAACTTAGGGACTCGTGGAATAGAAGGAACGGACCACGGTCAATCGTCATATAAGATTAAGTGTCAAATAACCAACTGTGGCCACGAATATGGTTCCAATGGAACTGATATTTTTCAACGTAAATGTCCCAATTGCCAAGGTGGAAAGCCAGGAATCAGTTACTAAATACTTAACTAACTCCCTTCGCCAAACGCTCTGCCAAACCCGAACGCCGCTGAGTCTTATTCCTGCACGCAGCACTAATACTTTCAGCATCGGCATACAAGCTAAACTGACTTTTCGCTCGAGTAATCGCAGTGTATAACAACTCTCGATTCACCAAACCTTGTTTAGCCGGCGGCAGTAACATGGCGACATGTTTAAACTCACTGCCTTGGCTTTTGTGCACCGTCATCGCATAAACACTTTGGTGAGCAGGTAGGCGGCTTGGCAGCAGCCAACGTAAGCCATTGGCCGACTCAAACGCTACCATTAGCTGGCCGTTTTCATCGCTAGCGCAAATACCAATGTCACCGTTATATAGCTGCTGTTCGTGGTCGTTTTGATCAATCATTACTGGCCTACCGGCATACCACAGGCTCTCGGTATTAGTAGAGCGCTCAATCAGGCCGTGTTTTTTAAGCAAACTCTCTATGCGCTGGTTTAAGCCACTGACCCCTAGCTCGCCATTTCGCAAAGCCACCAAAAGCTGGAATTGGTGAAATAATTCAAATACCTGCTGCATGTTTTGCCCTTGTTGCAGCGCGGTTAAATAAGGTTGATAACCTTGCACTACAGTATCAAGCAAGTCTTGATACGCCTCTTGGCTGAGGCTTTGATAAGGCAAATCTGAACGTTGTGAGTTAAGTAGCTCTAAAGCGTGATCAGCGCGCCCTTGGTTTACCGCCTTAGCTAACAAACCAATGCCAGAGCGCGCATCAAAGCGGTAGCTTTTGCGCAATAAACACAGCTTATCGGCAATCGCCAAAGGTGCTTGGGTTTGTTGCTGAGATAAATCAAAGCCACTACAGGCTTGTAAAAATTGGCTTAGCTCAGCGCTATAGCCGTGGTCGATAAAGGCACATAAATCTCCTAATACTGCACCCGCTTCTACCGAAGCGAGCTGATCTTTATCACCCAACAATATGATCCTCGCCTTGGCGGGCATCGCGGCCAACAGCTTAACCATTAAGGGCATATCAATCATCGAGGCTTCATCAACCACTAACATATCTAAGGTGAGAGGGTTGTCTGCATGATGACGAAACTCCGCTCGACCAGGAATAACGCCTAGCAAACGGTGAATGGTAGACGCTTGCTCAGGAATGGTGGCAATGGTTTGCTCACTGGCATTGAGCTGGTGCTTGGCACCAATAATCGATTCACTTAACCGAGCAGCGGCTTTACCGGTTGGCGCAACTAGCTGAATATTAAGCGCGGGTTTGCCAGCACTTAATTGTAAATCTTGTAATAACGCTAACAAGCGAGTCACAGTGGTGGTTTTGCCAGTACCTGGCCCACCGCTTATCACCAATCGAGCTTGATAACAGGCCTGCAAGGCTGCCAATTGCTGCCAATTTATTTTGCTAGCGTTTGCAATACTATTAACAAAGTCCGCCAATGCTTGAGCATCGGTAATAGCCGCTAACGCTTGTAACCACATTGCATTGTTCAGCAGGGCTGCATCGTTTACATCGAGAAATTGCTCGGCATACAGAGCCATTTGCTGAGATGAATAGTTAGCTTTTGCTTTTAACAACATCGGCCAATCGGGGCTAAATAATTGCTGCACTCGCTGGGCTATATCGTTGGCCGAAAACTCACTAGACACCTGAGCTTGCGAAAAGTAATAGGCAATTTGCTGCTCATAACGCCAATAGCGGTATAAATATACCCGCTGATATTGCAACACCAATGGTTTAGCACTTTGCTCAGCGTTATCGGCTTGCTGAACAGCCTCGGATTCACTGAGCACCTTCAACCAAAAATCACTATTTTGATATTGCTCGAGTGGGCAATGGCCTAATATTTCACAGCGCTTGGCAATGCCTACGATATCAATACACACGTGCCCAGCATTTAGCTCGTTACTCACCATGGCGGCGGCAATCATTAAGGCCTCTGCATTGTTATTGCTGGCGAAGGTCTTGGCAAAATGAAAATCTAAAGCACTAATGGCGCCATCTCGCTTAAGTTGCTGTAACCAAGTAAGGGCTGGCGAAGTGGCTAAGCTGGCTAAATCACTCATCGGCTAGTTCCTCACAGCTTGGCAACATTGGCAACTCGGTAGGCAAGCGCTCACCGGCAAATAGTTGGTCAAGGTGTTCTATAAACTCTGGCTCTGGGCGACTAAAATACACCCCTTGGCGATCGGTGATTGGTGAATCATCAGCGCCACTCATGCCACGTAAAAACAAGTAATACACGCCACCAAAATGCTGCTGGTAATCATAATTCGGCAGGCGTTGGCCTAACCAACGGTGTAAAGCCAAGCTATAAAGCTGATACTGAAAGTCGTAGCGATGCTCAATCATGGCATTCTTCATTGCTTGCTGTTGATATTCGGCGACATCATCACCCAAGTAGTTAGACTTATAATCCAGCACGTAATAGCGGCCATTGTGTTGGTACACTAAATCAATAAAGCCTTTAAGCATGCCTTGCACGCTAGCAAAATCGAGTAAGTTAGCTCGGCGACTTAAAGGGTCAAAATGACGAATAAGTCGATTTACTTGGTTAGCTTGCAGATCGGCAATTGGTAAGAAAAACTCCATCTCAACCAAACATTGTGGCTCGGGCAAGTGGCTTAAACTATAGGCCTCAATACTGCCTGCATCATCGAGTGGTGTTGCACACACTTGCAGAAACATTTGTGCCAAAGGCTCTAACCACAATAACTCGCCTTGTTCATTTAATTGGTTATAGCTTGACGCTTGTAACAAGCTGGGTAGCTGTTGGCGGACTTCATCAATCTCCGCTTGAAAATCCAGCTCTTCAAACAACAAATGTAAAAAGGTACCCGCCTCGGCACCACGCGGAAAATCAAAAATAGTGAGTGTTTGCTCTGCCTGTGGCTGGCTGTTTTCCACGCTTAGCCCTTCTGCTTGGTCTAGCCAAGCCATGTCGCTGCTGGCGTCAAAGCCAGAATGGTGACCTTGATGACGACTCAGCGCTGAATAGCTAGTTAACCACCAGTTTCGATTGATTTGGCTAGTAAACTGCCGCGCGGCATAGCTCTGTTCGCCATCGTCAACGGGTTGATATGGTGTAAGTGTTTGCTCACTCACAGCTTGCCAGGCAATGTCTTTGTGCTGGGCAAGATTGTCTAATATCGCTGCTAACGCCCCCGCAGGCTGCGGCTGATTTTGTTGAAGTAAGTAACCCAACGCACTTTGATGTACGTCGGTATCGCCTTTTTTGGCATTGCCTTTTTTAAGATCTGCCACGCCTAAATAACAGCAATACACTGCCCGGGTTACCGCCACATACAACAAGCGTAAATCTTCGGCTAAACGTTCTTGGCAAGCCGCTTCCATGGCTTTTTCGCCAGCGTCCAAATCATAAATAAAGCGCTCGCCTTCATGGTACAAGGCTTCGCTGGCTTCGCGAAAACCAAGAATAAATGGCAACATCACTATTGGATATTCCAAACCCTTACTTTTATGAATAGTGACAATTCGCACTAAGTTCGCGTCACTTTCTAAACGCAATTGTTGGTCGTCGGCATTGCCGTCTGGCTCTAATAGTTGCTCGGCAAACCAACGCATTAAGGCGGCTTCACCATCTAGCTCGGCACTTTGGTTTTGTAGCAGCTCAGCTAAATGCATTAAGTTGGTGAGTAAGCGCTCACCGTAGTTATCACTTTGGTTTATCCAGCGCTCGCTAATACCACGTTGGCTCATCCAGCGATAAAACATCGCCAGTACGCCTTGGCTTAGCCACAGTTGTTGGTACTCGGAAAATTCTTGCGAATAACGTTGCCAACAAGCTTCGTCGGTGTTCAGTGCATCCAACTCTTGCAAGCTTAGGCCAAGCATTTTACTGGCGAGGGCGGCACGTAATTTACGATCGTTATGCGGTTCTTGGCAGGCTAATAATTGCAGGTAAAATTGATAAGCCTCTGGGCTTTCAAACACGCTATCGCGGTTAGACAAACTCACGCTGGCAATATTTTGTTTGGCCAATGCCGCAGCAACTTTGTCGCCTTCGCGGCGGGTTCTTACCAATACCGCAATGTCTCCCGCTTCAACGGTTTTACCCTTGTCGCCCAAGGTGGCTGCGCCGCTTTGTCCGGCTTCTAATAATTGTTGAATTTGCTGAGCACACTGCAAAGCTTGGCCATTGATATAGTCTTCGCCACGCACAAACTCACTATTTTGCTGATACAAAAACTGCATCGCAGCTTGTTCTTGGCCGTTGATTTTTAAACCGCTAAGCTGGTCTTTAGCCGCGTTAACCGGAATAAACTGAATCGCATCGTCAAAAATAAATGGCCGCGCATGGGCTTCAAACAATAGGTTACAGGCATTCACCATCGCCCCGGTCGAGCGCCAATTGGTGGGCAAGTTATAACGTGCAGCAACATTGTTACGTGCTTGCATGTAGGTGAAAATATCGGCCCCACGAAAGCCGTAAATGGCTTGTTTAGGGTCACCAATCAGCATTAATGCGCTATCGGCTCTGCCCATATAAAGCTGCGAAAATATTTGATACTGCTGCGGGTCGGTATCTTGAAATTCGTCAATCATTGCCACTGGATACAACTGGGCAATTTGCTCGGCGAGAACACCACCTTGAGGGGCATTTAGCGCCTTGGCTAAACCCGCCAGTAAATCATCAAAACTCAATAATTGTTGCTGCTGTTTTAGCTCAGCGAAGCGCTGGCGAATTTGCGGTAATAACTGCGCTAACAGCAGGTTTTTAATGTTCTGTTCGTCATCAAACAAGGCTTCAATAGCATTGAACGCCTTATGCTCTGGCGGCGCACCTTTGGCTTTGACACCATTGGCTAAATTCTCTGGGGTAAACTTGCCTAAGGCTTCACGCAAAGGCTTGCTTAAAAAATCGCTCTCGGTAGGAGCGTCGGCAAACTGATTAATCAGCCCTAGCCATTTCTCTACCGAGGCTTTGCGAAACTTGTTGCCGTTTAAAGGTGCAGTGGCAATTAGCTCGGCAATGTCGGCTGCTGCGGGTTTCCACAGCTGTTTAAAGGTATCTATACGTGCAATTTGCTGGGCAAAAAAGGCTTCTAAATTTTGCTCGTTTGGCACACCTTGCAGTTCAAAATGGCTTTGATTAAGCAAGCTGCCGATTTCTTGATGCAGCTGATAAGGCCCCGGCCAACATTGCACAATGCGCGAGATAAGTGGCACCGGCAGGGGATAAAAACGCTGTCGCCAGCAGTCTTGCACCGCTTGTAAACGTAAATGGATTTCGTTAGTGAGAAACTCCATCTCAAAGGGTAAGCCAGATTCAAAAGCATGTTGCTTTAACATGCGCTGACAAAAACCATGAATGGTGAATACTGCGGCCTGATCCATATTTTGCTCAGCCAGCAGTAAACGCTGAGTCGCTTGTGGGTGATCACTCACTTCGTCGACAAGTCTATTTAGAACAACCTTCTTATCCTTGTCAGTACTCTTCCCGCGCAAAAAGGCGATGCGAGCTTCATGAATCCAGTCACGAATACGGCCGCGTAATTCCTGGGTAGCGGCTTCGGTAAAGGTTACTACTAAAATTTGGTCGATAGTGAGCGCGGTAAGTTGGCCTTGCTGAGTAAAGCCTTCCTCTGGCTTTAACGGATGACCAAGCAATAAGCGCAATATCAAGGTTCCAATAGTGTAAGTTTTACCGGTTCCAGCACTGGCTTCAATTAGCCGAGCGCCATTAAGTGGAAAGGTAAATGGGTCTAAGTTGTTAGTACTTACCGCCTGCTTAGGCTGAGCTTGCGCGTTTATATCAGACACTGGCAAACTCCTCTATATGTTGTAACAAGGGCTCGAATAAACGCTGACTATTGGCTTCGAACTCCGGCCATATTGCTTCTAAATCAGCTAGCTGGGCTTGAATATAGGGGTCATCACCCTCGGCTTGCGCGAAGGGCCCTCCCGCAAACTGGGTGCGTGCAGCGCGGCGTGCCTTGTCGATATTGGCTTCGCTAAACTCGATTGCGCCAGTCTTTTTATCTTTGCATTGGCTTATCCATTGCCAAGCGCTTTCGATAGGCAATAGCAAAGGTTGCTGTAAACCAGCGTGTAAGCAACTTAGCCAGTCACTTAAACACTGATTGGCAAACTCACTATCAATAGGCGAGAACTGCCAAGCATTTTTGCGTCCAACGATATAACTAGCTGATGCTTGAGTTGGCTGCGCCGCATGAAAAACCAAGTGCCATAACCAGGCAGCCACTAAATCTTTACCGCGAATGCTGCCGGGGCGATAAAACACCAACCCTTGTGCATACTGATGCTTTAACCAAGCCGATAAACGGGTTTGCAATACGCTGTCTTCTGAGTGGTAGTCCAGCTGCAGCATTAGTTGTTGGCGCTCTAACAAACCACCCGCTAGCAAAGGAAATAGCATATCTGCCAATGGTTGTGTGTCTTGCCATTGCTGCTCAAACGATACCTCGCCAAACCCACCATGGGGCAAAGCGCCGGCGGCATGTAAGTGTTCAAACTGCTGGCGTTTATCGGCATTATCTAATTGCTGTTCCAGCAAGTGTTGCTTCATGGCGTAACCCGATAAGCCTTCTACCAAGAACGGTTCGGTTTCTTCTAGTTGATCACTTAAGCGAGGAAAGCTCACTTTTAAGCGTCGCTGATAAAAATAAGCAATTGGCGAGCGGCTAAACGCTAGCAGTTCATCCATTTCAATATCGGCCAATCCACCCTCGTTGATTAACGGTTCTGCTAATGTGTGCTCAGATTTATTCTGCTGCTGAGCCGCCACTGCGGGCAACCAGCGCTGCGCATAACTAAAGAGCCGCGGGGAATGCTGATAATACTCAGGCGAGAATGGTTGCAAGGGATGCTGATGAGTAAGTTGAGCAAGCAAGCGCTTGCCAGAGTCATCTACGTTAAGCTGTTCATCACCTTCTAAAACGCAGCTTTGCGCTAAATAATCAGCCAGCTCGGCCACTAATACCGAGGGAGTTTGTTCACTATTATCTTTAGCGCTATGCGCAATATACGAAATGTATAAACGCTGTTGAGCAGCCAGCAGCGCTTCTAAAAATAAGTAACGGTCGTCATCTCGGCGGCTACGGTCGCCGCGTTTTGGCGGATTAGCCGCCATAAGGTCAAAACCTAAACTGGGCACACTGCGAGGGTATTCACTGTCATTCATTCCCAATAAACACACCACTTTAAAAGGAATAGCGCGCATCGGTAGCAAGGTACAAAAGTTGATTTGTCCGGCTAAAAATCGCTGACTACCACGTTGAGCATTCAGTTGGTTTCGGCAATAATCTAAAATTAGCTCTGGGCTTATTGGCTCGTTATATTCGGTTGCGGTGCACTGCTCCACCAAGGTTTCAAACAGCTTTAACAAACGTAATTGCTCGGCTTCGTCGTCATTATCAAAGTGATAAACATCGCTTAGCAAAGCTTGCAAGCGCTCTCGCCACTGGGTTGCTGGTACGGCTTCTAAGAGCTGTTGCTCGAGTTGCATTAACACGTCAATAAAGTCGGCCAACTTACCCACTGCAAGGGCGCGTTTACCTTGCACTTCATCATAGCCCAGCACACCTTGGTAAAGGCCAGCTCCGCCAGGCATGGCATAACCCAACAGCATACGCTTAAGACCAAATAACCAAGAATGAGTTTCATCGTCTGGTGCTTGCCAGCGGCTACGGTCAGCGCCATCTAAGCCCCAGCGAACTCCCGCCTCTTTCACCCATTGGCGTAGCGGTTTTAGCTCGTCTTCACTTAAGTCGAAACAGCGCATAATGGCAGGCACTTCTAATAGAGCGAGCAACTCGGCGGCTGACTTTCGTTTTTGTGGTAGGGCCAGCAGCTCTAAAAAGCTGAGCAATACCGGGTTCTCTTGAGTGGCACTGCGATCAGAAATAGCGAACGGTAAACGAGTCTCGCGACTCGCGCTACCAAATACCGCTTGAATCATTGGCCCGTAACGGTTTACGTCGGGCACCATCACGATTACGTCACGCGGGCTTAAGTCTGGATCTTGTTCAAACATTGCCAATAACTGGTCGTGCAGTACTTCTAATTCTCGACGAGGGCTATGACAAAGGTGCAGCTGAATACTGTTGTCGTTAACAACAATAGAACGTTTATGTTCACTGCTATCAAAGCGCTGATAATCAATAGGGTCTTGCAGCTGCAAAATATCATCTTGCACCAAAGACAATAAACTTGCGGCGCTGTGCTCACTGAGGTTGCTAGCAAAAATGTCTGTTTCTTGTTTGTTAAGCGGGTGCAGCATTTCAATGTAGTCACGCCCTAATTTGCCCATTGAAGCAAGCAGTGGGTTACCCACCAGTTCAATATCCGTTTGTTGTTTAAGCACGGTGCTTACATCACGCACATCGCCCCAATATTTTTCCGAGGGGTTGGTTAAAAACAGGTGGATATCAGTATGTAGCGCCAAGGCATCTAAGGCCTCAACATAGGCCGGTGGCAAAGCCGATATACCAAAAATAAACACTTGTTCTGGCAGACCTTGCGGCGCCGTTTTTGCTAACCGCAGTTGCTCAACAAAATCGATATACAAATTGCCGCGGTGATAGGGCGAGTCCATGGCGCCCACCGTGTCATCAACCAAATCTCGCCAAAGGATCGGCTGCCAAGGTTGGCTTTCACTGACTTCGATCAGGTCTTCGCCATCTTCCCAAGCACTGGTCCACTGACTACGATACACCAAATATTGGTCGTAAATGTCAGCAATTTTCTGCGCCAGTTGCCATAACTTACGGCTCTCTATCTCAGTCGTATCATCATCACCTAGCAAGTAGTGTTTTAGTGCACTAAATTCTTCTTCAGCCAACCGCTTAGGTAGCAAGCGCATTAGTCGCCAGCTCATGGCTTCTTTATTGAAGGGACTTTGTTCAGGGACGTCTTGCAAGACCAAATGAAACATTTGCCAAATAAAACTAGCAGGTAGCGGGAAGGCAACATTCGCCACAATGCCCTGTTGTTCGGCCAGTTGTAGCTTTAGCCACTGCGCCATGCCGGGACTTTGCACCAACACTTGTTGCTGAACAAAAGGATTCGCAGGTGCCTGTAAGGCCATTACCTTACTTAGCAGTATTTGCAGGGTATCTAAGTGGTTGCTTTGATAAAGATATAACAAGAAGGCTGTTCCCTTGAACTAGGCAGCCTTTATTGTGCCAGAAAAAACCTCTTAAAAAAGTGTTGCTTAAGCAATTTTAATTAAGCGAAAGAGGTTCTTTCTAGACAGAATGAGGAAACTATTTAGAGAAGATAATTCGACGTAATGCCGAGTAGTCAAAGGTGGTGTATCCACCAAAGCCATTTTTAGCCACAAACATACCTGCGTCATCATCTTGGCTTGGCAAGCTAAACTTAGCGCCGCTGTGGGTTACTGCAATATATTGGTTAGATACATAATAGTACTGATTATCAGCTTGAATGAATGCCAACTCACTTAGGGGCATAAACAAGCGTTTTCCTTTGCTATCTAAAGCTACTATGCGATTTTTTAAACTGCCATCTGTGTTCTGTATCTGTAAATCACTTAACTCCATCCATTGCGATTCACTACCTGATTGTAACCAAATCCTAACTTCTTGAGCGCTAGCGCTCGCAGCAAACAATAGAGAAATGCCTATCACCATCCATTTCATCATCGTAATTCCTTCCTTTTTTATTAGCGCGATAACCTCTTTATGCGGGTTATTCACGTTTGCACTTTAAGTAGCAGCTATCACCTTGTAAACACCCGTTTAACGATTTTTCGGTGAAAGTCATGTTTCTGACCTTACTGCCTTTCTTTTTTAATATTTCATTTACTCTTTAAAAGAGCTTGAACACCCGTGGTTCCTATAAACAGCTATCAATAACTCTATGTTTATAACTCACATAGTACTTCAAAAACAGCAGCTTATGAAAACGTTATCTTTCTTTTCATTCTAATTAAGTGTCAATAAATTGAACACAGATAGCTATACAATTTCTGCGCCATTTTGTTGTATTCATTTCTTTACGGAACAAAAAAAGGCGCTCAAGCAGCGCCAGCACTGTGACAAAAAGTTTATGGTCACTAGAGGCTCAACAGAAAATAGTCAAAATAAAGTGAATGCTAGTGGCTTAATTGTTTTAACAATCGATCCATAGCACGATAACTTAGTGCTTCTATAAGATCACTGCGTTTAACATCTGATTGTTGTTTCAGATCGGCAATGGTTCTGGCCAAGCGCCAAACTCGGTGAAATGCTCGTGCAGAAAGCCCAAGCTGGCGAATGCTGCTTTCTAAAAAGTCGCTATTTTCAGCACTAAGAAAAGCATGTTTATGTAACTCTTTACCCGAGAGTTGGCTATTGAGTTTACCGCTGCGCTGCATTTGTAATTTACGGGCTGCAATAACCCGTTGTTTGATTGCCTCGCTAGACTCACCACTAGAGTGTTGGCTTAAACTGCCTTTCGGTAACTCAGCCACCTCCACGCTTAAATCAAAGCGATCTAGAAATGGACCCGAAAGCTTACTCAAATACTTAAGAATTTGATCGGGATTACTGCGCAATTGTTGGCCTTGGTAATATCCACAGGGCGACGGATTCATGGCTGCTATGAGCTGAAAGCGCGAAGGGAAACGCACTTGTAAAGCAGCGCGTGATATATGTACCTCGCCTGATTCTAGAGGCTGACGCAGGGCATCTAGGGTACTGCGGGCAAACTCTGGTAGCTCATCTAGAAATAACACTCCATGATGAGCCAGAGTAATTTCTCCCGGTTTTGGGTTTGATCCTCCACCTACTAAAGCCACCATAGACGCACTATGATGTGGGCTTCTAAATGGCGGTATGTACCATTGTTCGAGCTCTCTTTGCTGGGCACTGACCGAGTTAATCGCCGCGACTTCTATCGCCTGCTGCTCACTTAGGCTAGGTAAAATACCCGGTAAGCGGCTGGCTAACATAGTCTTGCCCGTTCCCGGCGGGCCTAACATCAATAAGTGATGTGCCCCTGCCGCAGCCAGCTCTAAAGCACGCTTGGCTAAGTGCTGGCCCTGCACGTCACTCATATCTAACTCTAGCTTGCTTAATGCCGGCTCAATGGGGCTTGCAGCCAACAGATTAAAAGCGCTTTGACCATTTAAACCAGCGCTAAGCTGCTGCAGGCTGGCGCTACCATGTACTTTCACCTCAGGCACCCGTGCTGCGGCGTCAGCGTCTTGTTCACTAGTGACTAAAGTGAGATGCTGCTGGCTTATAGACAGTGCCGTGGCAATGGCACCGCTAACTGGGCGAATAGCACCGGAAAGCGCCAGCTCTCCACAAAAAGCCATATCGTTTAAACAAGCTAGCGGAATATCGCCAGCAGCAGCGAGGATGCCTATCGCAATAGGCAAATCAAATCGACCTCCGCTTTTAGGAACGTCTGCTGGGGCAAGGTTTACGGTGATGCGTTTAGCCGGAAAAGAAAAGCCACTGTTTAGTATCGCACTACGCACTCTGTCTTTCGCTTCTTTAACCGAGGTCTCTGGCAAGCCAACTATTGAAAAAGCCGGGAGGCCATTGGCCAAATGAACTTCTACGGTAACGTTTAAGGCTTCCATGCCTACCAAAGTACATGTTTTAACAATCGCTAAACCCATAATTTTCCCAACAATTAATAACACCTTTGATACTAGTCGTATTTTAATAAAAGTGTCATTAATGGCCCCTCACTAACCTAGCAGCTTTTCTAGTGAGTATGGCCCTCTTGAGTGTGCTCGTTTTTGCTTCAGCAACTGCTATATTTTAATTTATGATATTGATCCGCAGCGCCTTCATCGTTTGCCTATTGCTTATGAGTACCTCTCTTTGCTTAGCGAAGGATAATGTCATTTTGATCGGTGTGGCTGACTTTCCGCCTTACAGCATTGTAGAGGACGACAAGTTTTCTGGTGCCGAAGTGGATATAGTGCGAGAGAGCCTCACTATTGCCGGTTATCAGGTAGAATTTACTAGCTATCCCTACGGACGCCTGCCGATATCCTTTCGCCAAAAGCAAATTGATGGTGCCATTGTTACCTTAAAAAACTTTAAAGATATTGAGGTTTTTTATTCCGATATCGTGCTGCCCGAATATCAAACCGTCGCAATACACTTAAACAAGACAGGTCTCGATATTTCAACGATTAATGATTTACAAGATAAGTCGATATTGGCGCATCAACGAGCCAGCCTATTTTATGGCGATGACTATCAGCGCATAGCGCTATCAAACAAGGAGAAATCTCTATACCAAGAAACCTCAAAACAACAATCTCAAATCTTAATGCTGTTTAAAGAACGTGTAGATGTGATTGTTTTAGCCCATGAAATCTTCAACTATTTTAAAGCGAGAACAGAATATAAGAACACCGATACTGAGTACGTGGTGTCAAAAATATTTGGTGAGAAGTTTGGTTTTTATAACGTGTTTTGGGATCGCGAAGTACGCGATGGCTTCAATAGAGGGCTTTATATCATTAAAGAAAATGGTACCTATGACCGGATTGTCAGCCAATACCTTGAAAGCCAAGAACCCAATCCTCACCAAGAACGCTTCAGAGATCTCGAGTAAGTTGATATTGAGCGTTTAAGAGAATCAATATTTTCCGCTTCTTAGAATCGGCCTAAAAAGCTTTAGGTAAAAGCAAAATGAAAGCTCTCGAAAAGAAGAGGCACTTATCAACGTTCTCAGTTGAATAAAGCGCCATTAATCGCTTCTACTGCTTTACGCTAAAACATTGCTGCTGTTGTTTATGTAGCGCGGCTAATACTGCCTTGCGTTCTATTAAACCCAGTAATTTGCCATTTTCAACCACCGGATAGCTCTTCGGTTTGTTGTCGGTCATGCTTTTAGCCAAATCAAGAATGTTCTCATCGGGACCAACACTCAATACCTCTGTGCGCATGATGTCTTTCACTAAGGCGCTTTGGTCACAGTAATAACCGGCTTGCAGCATTTGGGTTACGCAGTCTAACTCTGATAACCAACCAATTAAGGCACCTTTAGCGTCAACCACTGGCGCACCAAGTTGCTGGGATTTTGTTAGGGCGTCGCTAGCTTGGTTAATGCTTTGCTCTTGAGTAAAGCTAAGTAGCTGAGTACGCATATAATGTCGAACATTAAGCTGTTGCATAAGACCTCCTTCAAGGGCCTTTAAGATTACAACTTAACGGTATTACAAACCAAGACAGATAAGAAATGGCTTATAACTATTAGATTGATAGGCATAGATGTAAAACACCTCAAAGCCCACTATTAGTTTGGTAAGCTTTTAAGCAATAATTGCTCTTGGAAGTGAAACAACGCGATAATAATCCAAAATGAAACTACCCTAGCCAACTGCTTTTGCATTGCATGTTGCTCTGTTAGATAAGCAGCAACACTATTTACTATGCCAAAGCCAATATGCTCACCCTCGGTGATAGGAAAGTTCAATAGGCGCTGCCTTATTACTTTCTCATGCAACAGTGCCAGACAATTTAATCCACTATCTTCATCTTTATTTACTGAGTATTTGACACTATCCATTGTGAAATTTACATAACCAAAAGACTGAATCGAATCTATCAAGGTATAGGTATGCCACATAAGGTGCTTTAACGTTACTTTTTTATCTTGACCCAAATACTGAAAATACATCTCTTTTGGCCTCTGCCGCTCGATATCGGGGACTAACAAAGTAATAAATTCGTCATAAGAAAAACTGCGAATAAAATGCTCAATTAAAACTGTTTGCACAACTTACCCTTCACTGGTCTTCATCTTCTGGCACGTCACGCAGATACTTGGCCGGTACACCTGCCACCACAGTATTGGCCGCAACATCTTTATTCACCAAAGCACCCGCGGCAATCACCGCATTGTCACCAATGGTGACTCCGGGAAGTATATTCACTCCCATGCCTACCCAAACGTTGTTGCCAATGGTCACCGGTAATGCGGTTTCTAAACCTTCGGTACGCTGCTTAACATTTAAAGGGTGAGTGGCTGTGGAAATATTGACTGATGGTGCAAACATTACATCATCACCTATCGTCACTCGCGCACCATCGAGAATCACGCAGTTATGATTAGCGTAAAAGTTTTTGCCAGTGGTAATGTTATAACCGTAGTCACAGTAAAAATGCGGCTCTATCCAAGGGTCTAAACTATTCGGCAATAACTCGGCAAGCACTTCGGCACGTAAATCTTCCTCTGGGTGTAACAAGTTCAGCTCGTAACACAGTGACTTGGCAATATTGCGATCTTCAACTAACTCGCCATCAAAGGCTAAATACAGCTTCCCCGCTAACATCTTTTCTTTTTCTGTCATGCCTACCTCTTGAGTGAAAACTCACAGCAAAAATCACGATATCTTTTAGTTTCAATAACTTATTCTAGCGGTTTTATGCTCGCCATATCTCCGACCTGGATTGCATTTTTACTAAACCACCCTAGGTTCATTTCCCAAGCGTAAAGAATATTCTGTTTAGCAACGGTTAACCGAACGTCATGAGCTTGCATAGAACGAATTTCAGAAATACGTCCATCTTGACGGATAAAAGCAACATCCAGTGGGAGATAAGTGTTCTTCATCCATAAACCAGCGCGCTTAGGCTGCTGAAAGTTAAATAACATTCCGCAGTCTTCACACAGAGACTGACGATACATTAGCCCTCGAGTGCGCTGTTCTCCACTATATGCATATTCCAATACATAGACTTGTTGTTTAACCCTTACTTCAACGCTAGAGAACGTCACTTTTTCAGGCGTTGCCGTAGCATTAACACTCAGCAAAAAGCTCAACAAAAAGATCCAATGTGATGGTTTGCCAATGCCCATATCTAAGATCCTTTGCTTACTTTAGCGTACTGTGACCTAACCATGACAGATATCACCATCAACACGCAATAAGGCTAAGTGATTTCTCATTAGGCCCATTCTGCAAAAAAGTTGGGAGAAAAACAGTCAATTTAGCAATGAATAATATGCTAGAGATACAACAGATATAACCATGACCAAAGAGTTAAATAAAATATAAAACTACAACTAAAACACAAAGCAGCTAATGGCACTTCATTTTGTATATTAAGCATACAGAAAGCAGAGCTTTTCACAGATAAAGCGGACTTGAATCACATTTTATCCTGTGGTACTTGTTAACCAATGCTTTAGGAAAGTTTTAAATATGTCTTTTTCAGTTGCACTAATTATTAGCGTGGTCCTTGTGGTGATTATTCTGTCACCTCGCGGGGATGCGCTGTTGTAACTGAAACAAGCAAACAACACCAAACCCCCGCGCTGCAAAGCTCGGGGGTTTTTTGTTAACGGTGGAAAGGAAGTAGTGATGAATGGTGCTCAACAAATTGTAGCGACTCTGAAACAACAGGGCGTTGAACAAGTATTTGGTTATCCCGGTGGGGCAATTATGCCGCTTTATGACGCGCTTTATGATGGTGGGGTCAAGCACATGCTGACGCGCCATGAACAAGGTGCGGCAATGGCTGCAGTGGGTTATGCCCGCGCAGGGGCTAACCGTGGACTAAAAGTAGGCGTATGTATCGCTACTTCTGGGCCTGGCGCAACCAACCTTGTCACCGGCCTGGCTGAGGCACAATTAGACTCTATTCCTTTAATCGCCATTACCGGGCAAGTTGCCCAACCTGTGATTGGTACAGATGCCTTTCAAGAAGTCGACGTATTAGGCATGTCTTTATCGGTGACCAAACACAGTTTTATGGTCACTGATGTTAAAGAGCTAAAGCGCACCATTGAGCAAGCCTTTGAAATTGCCACTAGTGGCCGCCCCGGCCCAGTATTAATTGATGTGCCTAAAGATATTCAACTGGCCGAAGTGGAAGAAAGCCTAGCCTACGTGGCCTCGGCTAATCCAGCCACAGCGCCTAATGCCAGTTCACTCGCTCAAGCCAAGCGATTAATTTCCGAAGCCAAACAACCCATGGCCTACGTGGGTGGCGGAGTAGGTATGGCGAACGCAGTAAGCGAATTACGTGCGTTTTTAACAGATAGCCAAATCCCTAGTGTGAGCACGCTTAAGGGTATTGGCGCAATCACAGAAGACCAGCCTTACTACTTGGGTATGTTGGGTATGCACGGCACTAAGGCCGCTAATTTAAGTGTTCAAGAAACCGACTTACTGATTGTTATTGGCGCTCGCTTTGATGACCGCGTTACCGGCAAGTTAGATGAATTTGCACCAGATGCTAAGGTCATTCACTTAGACGCCGATGCCAGTGAGTTTGGAAAACGCCGTGAGCCAGATGTTGCCCTTGATAGCGATTTAAAACTCACCTTGCCAGAACTGCATGGCAAGTGCGACATAGCCCCTTGGCAAGCTACGGTAAACCAACGTAAGCATGATTTTGCATGGCGCTATGATCACCCTGGCGCACATATTTTTGCTCCAGCAATGCTTAACGAACTAAGCAAGATGATCAACAAAGACACTGTAGTAGCCTGTGATGTTGGCCAGCACCAAATGTGGGTGGCTCAGCATATGCAATTTGACGGCCCAGAAAATCACCTTTCTAGCGCTGGCTTAGGCACTATGGGCTTTGGTTTGCCCGCGGCTATTGGCGCTCAGTTTGCTCGCCCTAACGATACCGTGATTAACGTATCTGGCGATGGTTCGTTCATGATGAATGTACAAGAGCTCACCACTATTAAACGCGCTAAGTTACCCGTTAAAATGTTGCTAATCGATAACAATCGCTTAGGCATGGTGCGCCAGTGGCAAGATCTATTCTTTAATGGGCGCTTTAGCGAAACCATTCTTGATGACAACCCCGATTTTGTAAAAATGGCCTCTGCCTTTGACATTCCGGGTGAAACCATTAGCAATAAAATTGATGTTCACGCTGCACTGCAACGGATGCTAAATAGCGACGGCCCTTACCTGCTGCATGTATTAATTGATGCTGAGGAAAACGTGTGGCCATTAGTGCCACCGGGTGTGGCCAACGACAAAATGATGGAGGACTGCTAATGCAACATTCACTAACCATTACTACCCGCAGCCAAGCCGATGTATTAGAACGTGTATTACGAGTGACACGTCACCGTGGTTTTTTAGTACAATCGATGCACATTGAACATGAGGTTCAGCACCTGCCTGCGGGTTATGCGATTGAACTAACCGTCACTAGCGAGCGTCCAATAGCGCATCTCACTAATCAATTAGTGAAGTTATTCGACGTAGAGCAAGTAACATTAAAGCAATTACAAGCAGTGGCTTCGCCAGAAGCGGCCATTGCCTAAACAAATAGCAAACACAGATTAACGGAGTAAACCGCAATGCCTAAACTGCGAAGTGCCACCACCACCGAAGGCCGTAACATGGCCGGAGCTCGCGCCCTTTGGCGAGCAACAGGAACCAAAGAAGAAGATTTTGGTAAGCCAATTATTGCGGTAGTGAACTCTTTCACTCAGTTTGTACCGGGTCACGTTCACCTTAAAGATCTTGGCCAACTGGTTGCACGCTCAATTGAAGATGCAGGCGGCGTAGCCAAAGAATTTAATACCATTGCTGTAGACGACGGTATTGCCATGGGTCATGGCGGTATGTTGTATAGCCTACCGTCGCGCGATTTAATCGCCGACTCTGTTGAATACATGGTAAACGCTCACTGTGCCGATGCCATGGTGTGTATTTCTAACTGTGACAAAATTACTCCAGGCATGTTAATGGCGGCTATGCGCATCAACATTCCAGTTATCTTTGTGTCTGGCGGTCCAATGGAAGCTGGCAAAACCAAACTTAGCGACCAAATCATTAAGTTAGACTTGGTTGACGCAATGGTAATGGGCGCAGATAAAAACGTCTCTGACGAAGACAGTGAAAAAGTTGAGCGCAGCGCTTGCCCAACTTGTGGCTCGTGTTCAGGCATGTTTACCGCCAACTCAATGAACTGTTTAACCGAAGCGCTCGGCTTAGCCCAGCCAGGTAACGGTTCTATGCTGGCCACTCACGCCGATCGCGAAAAATTATTCGTGAACGCCGGTAAACGCATCGTAGATTTGTGTAATCGTTATTACCAACAAAATGACGAAAGTGCCCTACCGCGCTCTATTGCTACTTTTAAGTCGTTTGAAAATGCCATGACACTTGATGTTGCCATGGGTGGCTCAACCAATACTGTATTGCATCTATTGGCCGCCGCCCAAGAGGCTGGCGTAGATTACAACATGGACCACATGGATGAGCTGTCTCGTAAGGTACCTCAGTTATGTAAAGTTGCCCCATCAACCAACAAATACCACATGGAAGATGTACACCGCGCGGGCGGTATTATGGGTATTTTAGGCGAGCTAGATCGCGCCGGTTTAATTAACCGCGACGAGCCAAATGTAATGGGAGGCACCCTAGCTGATACCTTGGCTAAATGGGACGTAATGCAAACCCAAGATCAAGCCGTAAAAGATTTCTATCGCGCTGGTCCTGCGGGTATTCGCACCACTAAAGCCTTTAGCCAAGATTGCCGTTGGGATGAGTTAGATACTGACCGCGCAGAAGGCTGTATTCGTAGCCTTGAAAACGCCTTTAGTTTAGAAGGTGGCCTAGCAGTACTGAAAGGCAACATAGCTTTAGATGGCTGTATTGTTAAAACCGCAGGCGTAGATGACGACAACTTAGTATTTCGTGGCCCAGCCTGTATTTTTGAAAGCCAAGATGATGCAGTAGCCGGTATCTTAGACGGCACCGTTAAAGCAGGTGACGTGGTATTGATTCGCTACGAAGGCCCTAAAGGTGGCCCAGGCATGCAAGAAATGTTGTATCCAACCTCTTACTTGAAATCTATGGGACTCGGTAAGAAGTGTGCCCTACTTACCGATGGTCGCTTCTCTGGTGGTACTTCTGGCTTGTCGATTGGCCATGTTTCACCAGAAGCTGCTAGCGGTGGCATAGTCGCTTTGGTTGAGCCGGGCGATATTATCGACATCAACATTCCTGAGCGCAGCATTGTGCTAGAAGTGAGTGATGCAGAGCTAGCAACACGTCGCTCAGCCATGGAAGCAAAAGGCAGCGATGCTTGGCGACCGATTGGCCGTATTCGTGAGGTGAGTACTTCACTGAAAATGTACGCCCACTTTGCCACCAGTGCAGACAAAGGCGCAATTCGCGATCAAAGCAAACTAGACTAGTTTTGCACTAGAAAGTTTGCGTAAATAGCCCGGTACGCCGGGCTTATTTTTTTAAGGTTATATGATGACGCAACACCTCCCCTCCGCTAACGAATATCTTCGCCGAATCCTGCTTTCGCCAGTGTATGAAATTGCCCAAGTCACCCCGCTGCAAGACATGAACAAACTGTCGAAGCGAATTGGCAATAACATTCTTCTCAAACGTGAAGACCGACAAAGTGTGCATTCGTTTAAATTGCGTGGGGCTTACAACAAAATAGCGCAACTTAGCCAAGAGCAAGGCCAGCGAGGTGTGATTGCTGCATCAGCAGGTAATCATGCGCAAGGTGTAGCAATGTCGGCGCAGCGTTTAAATATTTCCGCCATCATTGTTATGCCTACCACTACGCCCGATATTAAAGTGGATTCAGTTCGCGCCATGGGCGCTGATGTGCGCTTAGTCGGCGACAACTTTGACGAAGCCAGCCATTATTGCAAACAACTAGCCGCCGAGCACGGTTATACCCTCATACCTCCTTTTGACGATGTAGATGTGATTGCCGGACAAGGCACCATTGGCAAAGAGCTACTTGAGCAAGACATGCACCTAGACGCGGTGTTTGTGCCAGTAGGTGGTGGCGGAATTGCCGCTGGCGTATCGGTTTACATTAAACAACTGATGCCACACATTAAGATTATTGGCGTAGAAGCCGAAGACTCAGCCTGCTTACAGGCAGCGTTGGCGGCAGGAAAGCCAACGCCTTTAGAGCGAGTGGGCCTGTTTGCCGATGGTGTGGCAGTAAAGCTCATTGGCACAGAAACCTTCCGCTTATGTCAGCAGTATTTAGATGAAGTCATCACGGTAAACTCTGATGAGATATGCGCTGCTGTAAAAGATATTTTTGAAGATACTCGTGCTATCTCAGAGCCCTCTGGCGCTTTAGCCTTAGCCGGCTTAAAAGCCTACGCTCAACAACACAAGCTTCAAGACCAACGTTTAGCGGCGGTATTATCCGGTGCTAATGTAAATTTCCATAATCTACGTTATGTCTCAGAGCGCACTGAACTAGGCGAGAAAAAAGAAGCGGTATTAGCGGTCAATATTCCCGAGCGCCAAGGTGCTTATTTGGAATTTGTAGAGCATTTAGGTGGTCGCGCAATTACCGAGTTTAACTACCGCTATGCCAGTGAACAGCAGGCCAGTATTTTTGTCGGTATTCGAGTAAGCAACAGCGATACCGAACTGCCAACACTATTAGATACGCTCAATAACAGTGGCTACCAAGTGGCGAATTTAAGTGACGATGAACTCGCTAAGCAGCATGTTCGCTATATGGTGGGCGGCCACCCGGGCGCGAAACTAAACGAGCGCTTATATAGCTTTGAATTCCCAGAACAACCCGGCGCTTTGCTTAAGTTTCTGCGTACCCTTGGCCCACATTGGAATATTACTCTATTTCATTATCGTAACCACGGTTCTGCCTACGGGCGAGTCTTAGCCGGTTTTGAGCTGCAAGACAGTGATCAACAGGCTTTTAGCAAGCACTTAGCGCAGCTTGGTTTTGATTATCGCGACGAAACTAATAATACCGCTTACCAGTTTTTCCTGGCACAGCAATAACCTTGCGTTAATCTAGAACCGCAGCTCAAGATCCTATCAGCCCGATAATTGATATTTATCGGGTTAATCGGTCTCATCACAGGCTTTATCTCTACTC
This sequence comes from Agarivorans sp. DSG3-1, assembly GCF_046774965.1. Lineage (NCBI taxonomy): Bacteria > Pseudomonadati > Pseudomonadota > Gammaproteobacteria > Alteromonadales > Alteromonadaceae > Agarivorans > Agarivorans sp. DSG3-1. The sequence goes on from NZ_CP177241.1 coordinate 706,255, forward strand.
AACTGGTAAAAAGATACCTTGTTTCTTTTAGATACTGGATAAACAAACCATGTTGAAGACGACTCCTTTAGTTAGCGTATTTATCGCCGCTATTAGCTTTAATCTTAGCGCCGACACTCTCACCCTTAATAATGGCAGTGTGCTTGAAGGTACCTTGCTTAGTCGCGATGCAGAGAATATTCAGTTTGAAATGGCTGGCAACGCCATGACGTTTAGCACCAGCGACGTTAAAGACCTAGACGTTTCTTTTACTGCCCCAGCGAAAGCTGAGCCAGCTCCGGTAGAAAATAGTAAGGCCGCTTCAGCTATAACTCACATCCCGGCAGGTACCCCCTTAATGGTAAGCTTAGATACCGCCATTAGTAGCCGTGAACATCGCTCTGGCCATCGTTTTTCAGGCAAACTAGAGGGTGATTTATCGGTAGGTGGACACCTTATCGCAAAAACTGGCGATACGGTTTACGGCAAGGTAATACAAAGCGAACAAGCGGGTCGTTTAGCGGGTAAATCTAGCTTAAGCATTGCTTTAACCGACATCACAATCAATGGCCAACGTATCGCTATTCAAACCAATAGCTTTAATGGCTTAGGTGACGCACAAGCCAAAAACACCGTGAAAAAAACCGCTGGCGGTGCAGCCATTGGCGGCTTAATAAACGGTAGTGATGGCGCTAAAGACGGCGCCAAGGTAGGTGCAGGATTAGCCCTAATAACTCGGGGTGGAGCGGTGCAAATCCCCGCAAATACCTTGTTAGAATTTCACACCAGTGCAAATGTGAATATCTAAGCCAATACACGCTGGGCAGATTAGATTAATCTGCCCAGTTAAATTTACTTTCATCTACCCCTTGTTGGGCTTCATTAATTCGCTCTCGGCGCGCCAACTCTTCTTCGCGAGCAGCATCAATCTCCTGCATAATCGCCGCAATATCTGCCACGGTGTCCTGCTGAGTAAATTCTCCGGTCAGTTCGGTATCTGCAGTTAACTCGCCTTTTTCAAACAGTGCCCACATCTCTTTGGCATATTCGGTGCTGGCCAGCGAAGGCGCAAATTGGGTGTAATAGTCGCGCATGTTATTGATGTCACGCGCAAGCATCCACTCGGCGTTATTGTTAGCAGCAGCATCTACTGCTTGCGGTAAATCAATAATCACGGGGCCATATTCATCCACCAGCACGTTGAACTCTGATAAATCTCCGTGTATCAAACCCGCACACAACATTTTTACAATGTAACCAATCATGGTTTGATGGTCTTCCAAAGCTTGCTCTTCAGACATCAGTACATCATTTAGTCGCGGTGCCACATAACCTTCATCGTCGGTCACCAACTCCATCAACAACACACCATCAAAGCAGCCGTAAGGCTCCGGCACTCTCACACCTGCTACAGCTAGCTTATACAGAGCATCAACCTCGGCACTTTGCCACACTTTTTCCTGTTGCTCACGACCAAAACCAGAGCCTTTTTCCATCGCTCGAGCACGGCGACTATTACGTACTTTACGCCCCTCACGATAAGCCACCGCCTGTTTAAAACTGCGCTGGCTGGCATCTTTATACACTTTAGCGCAGCGGATTTTATCGCCGCAGCGCACCACGTAAACCGAGGCTTCTTTGCCACTCATCAGCTGGCTTTTCACTTCATCTACTAAGCCATCATCAACTAAAGGCTGGATTCTTTTAGGCGTTTTCATTGCTCTCTTTTATCACTAATAATTAATAGATTCAGCACCTTGATTAACGATGCTGAAACGACAAAAACAACAGCAAGGCTCATGATGATAAAAGCCACTGCGCTTGTTGTTCTGGTTTTTGGTAAGTCCACGCGACAAAGCGACTCACTTTGTTACCTTGGCCCATCTTTATGGTTTCAAATTGCGCCACTTTTTGCTGCTTCAACGCTTGATATATTGCCTTAAGATTAGCCTCTTTTGATACCAAACTAGTAAACCACAATACTTGAGCCGAAAATTGCTGGCTTTCACTGATCATATTTTTAATGAAGCTTAGCTCTCCTCCTGGGCACCATAGCTCGTTGCTTTGGCCGCCAAAATTCAAGCTATCTTTATGTTTCAACGAGGCTTTTAAGTTAGTTTGCTTACGCTGCGTTCCCGCTTTAGCCTCCGCTGCCGAACGGTGAAAAGGCGGGTTACATATACTTAAATCAAAACGCTCAGCGGCTTGAATTATACCGTTAAAAATAGCTTTTTTATTGGTTTGCAAACGTAAATCGATTTGGCGCTCTAACTGAGGATTGGCTGCCAAAATTAATCCGGCCGAGCGCAACGATGCGGCTTCAATATCGCTACCGACAAACGACCAATCATACTCACTGGCGCCCACCAAAGGGTAAACACAGTTTGCCCCAACACCAATATCGATGCAGCGTATGGCCTTGCCTGTAGGAACATTTCCTTTGCTCGATATTGCCAATAAATCAGCCAAGTAATGCACATAATCAACACGGCCAGGAATGGGCGGGCAAAGGTTATGTTTAGGAATGCTCCAGCCATCAATCGCATAAAAGTGCTTCAACAAAGCCTTGTTTAAACAACGTACTGCGTCAGGGTTGAAAAAGTCGATAGACGCATCACCATATTGATTGTCTGCCACAAAGCGGGTCAATTCAGGGCAAGAGCTTATCAACGCTGGAAAATCATAACGCTGGCGATGTTTGTTGCGCGGGTGCAACTGACTTTTAGTGGCTGGACGGGCTGTTTTTTTATCTCGCATTAATCAGCAATGGCCTAAAGGTTTATAAATACTCCACCATTATAAAGCGAAGCGCGAGCAAAGGCTTGTATCGATCGAGATAAAGCCAAACTCAACACTATTGATAAATATGTGATCAACGGTGATGATAAAAAAAACAATATAGTAAAAAATATCATCATCAATTATTAGTAATTGATATAAAAGCGCTTGTGTGAATAAAGATGACAAATTAATCACAGATCATCGTAGCCAGCACTACTTAACACAAGCCTTGTTTTCAGCAATGTTACAAGGAAAGTAAAAACAATGATTAAACACCTACTATACGGTGCGCTTCCGCTTGCCGTACTTACAGCCCTAAGTGGCTGTGGTTCTAGCACAGAAACACCCGCTCCCATCGAGTTACCCGTGGGTGAGGCTAAGGCCGATACTCTGGTTGATATGAGTTCAGTTGCAGTAGACGACCAACCCGCCCTAGCCAAAGATTGGTACAAAGGGGCAGTGTTTATGGAGATCTTTGTACGCAGCTACAAAGATTCTGATGGCGATGGGATTGGAGATTTTAAAGGGCTTACCTCTCAGCTAGATTACATTGCAGACTTGGGGGTTGAAGGTATCTGGTTACTCCCCTTTAGTGAAAGCTCTGATAAAGACCACGGTTATGAGGTGGTGGATTATCGTAGCATCGAAAGCGACTACGGCTCTCGAGAAGACTTTGATGAATTTTTAGCGCAAGCGCATGCCCGCGGAATTGGCGTTATCGCCGACTATCTCATTAACCACAGCTCTGGTGACAATCCAGTATTTGCTGACTCTAACAATAATGCTGGCGGAAAACGCGATTGGTATATGTGGCAAGACAGCGATCCTAAATGGACAAATTGGTCTGGGGATTCATCTTGGCATAAAGGACAATATGGTTTTTATTACGGTATTTTTCAGCCCAACATGCCTGATTTTAACTTACAAAATGAAGAGGTTATTCAGTTTCATTACAACAATCTACGTTATTGGTTAAATGCAGGAATGGACGGTTTTCGTTTTGACGCGATGACCCACTTAGTCGAGAACGGGCCTAATCAATGGTCCGCACAACCGGAAAACGCAGCGATTATGTATGGTATCCAACAATTGGTGATGGAGGACTACAGTAATCGATACATGATCTGTGAAGACTCTTCAGATTCACTGGCCGCTGCTCAGCAAAGCTTTTGTGGATCTGCGTTTTCCTTTTACCTGAATAAAGCCATTATGTCGGCTGTAAATTCAGGCTCAAGTGATCAGACTTCAATGTCTTATTGGCTTAACCAGAGCTCTCTAGATAGCATGGGTTTATTACTCGCTAATCATGATTCATTTGCAGGCCAACGTATATTCGAACAATTTTCCGGTAACGAAGCTAAATATCGCTTGGCTGCTGCCACCTTATTAACCCTACCAGGTCAGCCTTTTATTTATTACGGTGAAGAAGTAGGCATGGCACACACTAAAAACAGTGGGGGCGACTATTTACTCCGTGCACCAATGAGCTGGACAGCCGATGGTGGATTTACTTCAGCCACGCCATATCGAGAAATTGCCAATAACACTGCAAACTATAACGCTGAAAGCCAAATGGCTGATAACAGCTCGCTTTACCATCATTACAAAAACCTTATTCAACTGCGTAAAGCCACACCGGCATTGCGCAATGGTGAATTAACATTACTCAATCAAGGTGAAGTACTGGCCTTTACGCGCACAACAGCAGGCAGCAACGTGCTAGTTGTATTTAACTACAGCGAAAGTGCCCAAACCCCGAGCATTGCTCTTGAACAACAGTCTGCGGTGCTAACTCCGCTGGCGGGCTTTGGCTCAGGCAATATCAGCAGTACTTCTGCAGGCCAAGTAAACTTAAGCTTAGCCCCGCAGGAAATTAGGATTTACCAGTACTAATCTAAGCAGCAGAACCAGCTCTTCGGCAGTTTAGCGAGGAGCTTTTTTATTATTGGTTTTGTTATTTTTGACAACTTAATTAAGTTGTCATCTTTTCTCCACACACTCTTCCTTTTTAGATATCTGGCCAGTTTTGTTTACTGAGGGAGTTGTAATGGCGAGTCCAATTTCACGTCGAGATTTTTTAATCATGTCTGCCAAAGGTGCAGGTGCAGCGGTGGTGTCTTATGGCCTAATGGGATGCGGCAGCGCCATCGAACCAGAGATCCCTGTTGAGTTTACCCACGGCGTAGCCAGTGGCGACCCCTTAGCTGATGCGGTCATCTTATGGACACGCGTAACGCCCGCCCGCACCGGTAACATTAAGGTGGCATGGGAGATCGCAACAGATATAGACTTTGCCAATATTATTAGTAATGGCAATACCACCACCAACGCCAGCCGCGACTATACGGTTAAAGTAGACGCTATTGGTTTAGAAGCCGGTCAACACTATTACTATCGCTTTATCAGCGCTGGCACCCTGTCAGCCATAGGTAAAACCAAAACCCTAGTACAAGGCTCGCCAGCCTCTGTGAAACTGGCTGTGATGTCTTGTTCTAATTATCCTGCAGGCTATTTCAATGTTTATGATTTAGCCACTCAGCATGAAGATATCGACGCGGTATTGCACCTCGGTGATTACATTTATGAATACCCACGTGGCGGCTATGCCAGCGAACAAGCCGAACAACTCAATCGCCAAGTATTGCCTGAAGGCGAGTTGTTTAGTTTAGACGACTACCGCACGCGCTACGCCCAATACCATGGTGATAGCAGTTTACAAAAACTGCATGCCATGGTGCCATTTATCACTGTATGGGACGATCACGAAGTTGCTAATGATACTTGGCGCGATGGCGCAGAGAATCACCAAGCAGGCGAAGGTGACTTTGAGCAACGTAAAAACGATGCCCTACAAGCTTACTTTGAGTGGCTACCTATTCGACCTTGGTCAGAAGGTAACCATCAAGAAATTTACCGCAGTTTTAAGTTTGGCGACTTAGTTGATTTACATATGTTAGATACCCGCGTTATTGCTCGAGACAAGCAACTAAACATTGCTGATTATGTCGATTCAAGCACCGATAGTTTTAACGATACCGCTTTTCATGCAGACCAAAACGACCCTAATCGCAGCATGTTAGGTGCAGAGCAATTACAGTGGTTGCAAGACAGCGTCAGCAACACCAGCGGTCGCTGGCAGGTACTTGGCCAACAAGTATTGATGGGCGAAATGTACCTACCGGGTGCAGTAGCACTTAACCTTATGTCGATTCAGCAATACGCAGAGTTGGGTGCCTTAGCTCAGTTGGCTGGCCGCGCTCAAGCAGCTGATCCTACGCTCACCGCTGATGAACTAAGTTATTTAGCTGCCAACCAAGATAAATTAACGCCTGAAGTCATCGCTCAGCTGCAATTACCAAACGTACCCTACAACCTAGACGCTTGGGATGGCTATGCAAACGAGCGTGAAATCTTACTACAAAGCTTTAAAGCGCAAGGCAAAAACCTAGTGGTACTTGCTGGTGATACGCATAACGCTTGGGCTAGTGAGCTTGCTGAGAAAAGCGGCCAGGTGGTGGGTGTTGAATTTGCCACTTCATCGGTAAGTTCACCGGGCTTAGAATACTACTTAGGCATAGATGCCACCGCTGCACCCGCTGCCGAAGCAGGTATTGTGTCTTTGATTGACGGTTTAAAATACATGAATATTCTCAATCGCGGCTTTTTAACCGTGACTTTTACCCAGCAAAGCGCCAAAGCCGATTGGTATTTTGTGGACACTATTTTGTCCACCAACTATCAAGAACTCGGCAGCCGACGAGCTAGTGCAACCAGCATTGCGGGAGCACCAGCAGTAAGCTTAAGCTAATACTCGGTGTAACCGGCGTAGTAATAACTCCAGTATAAACTGGGGTTATTTTTCCCTTTGCCACTCCCCACACTCCATGCTGTTGTTTAAGGCGTAAGTTTCGACTAGCCTGAGTATTCTAGTGTCTTACTCATAAGAAGGATCTTACGATGTCTAGCCCCACCTTAATAACGGCCAACTACAGTGATATTCCAGCCTTAAGCAAAATGTTTATCGCCGCCTACGCCAACAACGAAGCCATGCAAGCGGCACTTCGGAATGATGAAATGGCTGACTACGCTCATGATAGCTATTGGCGCTTTGCTCAGGGTGAATGGTGAATGAAGCAAGGGAAAGTATTTACTACCGTAGCTCATGAAGACTGCGTGATTATGGTGCCACCGGGCAAACACCACAAAAAATAGAAGCTTCGGCTATTGTGGCACGCATTATAGATGCCCGAAACACTGATCTAGCCAAAGACATTTCGAAGCAAATGCTTATTGGCCTAATAACCAAGATAGCTATTGGCTATGGGGGTTAGGCGTCGCGCCTTCTGCCGGAGGGGAAGGTCTAGCAGATGCTGATAATAAAGCCTGTTTTGATGTAGCCTCTAGCGAAAAAGTGGTACTTACCGTTGAGCATAAAGGCTTTAAAACGCTGTCAAAAAATGACAATTTTCCTTGCTGGTTTATGTTACACCCGGCTCAAGCTTAAATCAGGTTAATAACAATAAGCGCATAGCCTACTTCACTGTGCGTTTTATTGTTGATTACTCGGCAAACTCCACCAACCATTCACCACCTTGTTCCACATCAATGCTTTGCATGCCAAGGATTAATCGATGCCCATGCTGCTGCCATTGAGTGACTTGCTCCCCCTCAAAACTCACATTTTTAACCGATGTGCCTGCGGGAATATTGGCCAGTTCTACTTGATAAGCCTTATGTGTTGGGGCCTTAACATAGCTACCTTTAGCGGCTGATAGCTGTATACCAATGCGCTGCTGATGAGTCTGCGCGCTAAACTCTGTGAATTGCCACTGCTGCTGTTGATAAGCAATAGACTCCCCATCATCTTCAATCAACTCTCCTCTAGCGTAGCCGCGCTCATCAAGCACTACCAATAGATCAATGGTTTCATCTTCATTAGTTCGAGGAATCACTGCTCCAGCTTTTACAAATAGCGGCAAACGGTATACACCATCAATGTATAAAGGCTGCTTATAATACTCACCACCGCTGTTTAGCATTTGTTGGCTGCGGTAGTCATACCAAAGACCTTGTGGCAAATAAGCTTGGGTATACTTAGCATTATCTTTCGCCTCTAAGGCCACCAGCATAGCGTCACCCACCAACTTCATTGAACCATTAGCTCTGGCCTTAGCATCTTCTTGGTAGCCATATACTAGCGGAGCAACCACTGCGGTGCCGTTGCGCCATGCTCGATGGGCCAAGGTGTAATAATAAGGATTTAGAGCATAGCGCTGCTGAACATTAAACAAGTTGCTGGCAGTATCGCCAATCCTGTCTGGTGCAGTTTCTTTGCAGTTACACAAATTTTGGGTGTGCGGGCGCACAGGTAAGTCGGTAAACAAGGCCGCTGCTAACCACTGAGTATATTGCTCGTCCCAAGGCGTACCATGAAAACCGCCAATATCTGAGCCAAAGTAATCAATACCCGACAAACTCATGTGCATTTGGGCATTAAAATGGCTACGTAAATTGGCCAAATTTACCCCAATATCACCCGACCACATGGCCACACCGTATCCTTGGCTACCGGCAGTGCCGGAACGACTCATAATAAACGGACGCTGGCTGCGTTTATTGCGCAAATACCCTTGGTAAATACTGCGGCTCCACAGCAAGTTATAAAGGTTATGCACGCTTTGATGATCATGTTTTAGCGCACCATCAATTTTCACCCCTGCATACCAGGCTTTTCGATGATAAAGCTCGGGTTCTCCGAGATCTGTCCAATGGGCAATAATGCCGTCGTCAATCAAGGCTTCACGGCGGTAGTCATGCCAAAATTCCGCACCTTTTTCGCTAGAAAAATCCAGCATGCCACCCTTGCCCCACCAGGGGTTTTCCTTGATTTTGGCAGGTGTCATGCAAGGTGGAGCGCAACTGCGGGCCAATGCGCCAGCGTGCGCTAACGATTGAAACTCATTAAGCGCACCGCCGATATACGGCTCCTCTATGGCCATCACGCTAATGCCGCGTTGTTTTAAGTCGGCAATTTTTTGTTTGGGATCGGGGAAGTTTTTTTCATCCCAAGTGAGTGACCCCATTTGCGTATGATTAGAGTTTTCGCGTATTCCACCGAACCACTGTAAATCCATCACCACGCCCGACAAGGGGAACTTAGCTTGCTGTAACGTAGCCAGCTTATCGTCTAACTCTTGCCAGTTATCGAAGCCGTATTCAGATAACCACAAACCAAACATCGCCTTAGGCGGCACCGGCGGTTTGCCCGTTAGCGTTAAATAGCGGGCTCTCAGAGCAGCGAGGTTATCACCAGCAATAACAATAATTCGCGCGCGCTGGCCCTTACCCTGAATCTGATAAGGCTGCTTGGTAAAGTCAAAAACTAGCGGTTGAATATGATCAAAAAACAAAGCAATGTTTTGTTTACCCTCACCCAGTAAATACATAATGGGTATTTGAGTATTGCCCACGGCGCCTTCACCTTGGTAAACCATGGCATTTCCCATTCGGCTACCCGGTAGGCGTTTACGCCCCAGCCAATCGCCATCGGCTTCGCCTTGAGTATTATGCTGCTGGCCTAATCCATACACCTGCTGAATACCGCCCTTACTTAGGCTTAGCTTCCATCGTTGATTGTTGGTGGATTCAATACACAGTTCGCTGAGTGCCTGCTTTGCATGAGCGGTATCTGTTAGCGACAAACAACGGCCATTCGGGTTTAAGCTAAGCGAATACCAAGGACTAGAAACAGCATCAACAATAGGCGATAAAGTCTGGCTGTCGATGTGCGAAGCCGCTAACATTAAGCTTGGCTCAAACTGGCTGAGTGCGGCATCGCCAGCCGAGAGAATAACGGTATGCTCGTCTAATACCTTGCTTTGCCAAATTGCCTCTGCAGCCTGTGCCGCAACACCGCTTATTGCCAATACCAAAGCAGCGGCTAGTTTCGACGAAAAGTGTAAGCCCATCTTCATAGTTGTTCCTTCAATAGAGGCCTAATAACTAGCAGACCTTACCAGTAAATAAATTCCTTAATAACTAAATTAATCAGCATCTTGTAAAAATGTGACTCAGCAAATTAAGGGCTTCAAATTGCCATCAAAAACAGCCGAAGTTACCTTCGTCACTTGCTCCTTCAACAAGCCAAACTCAATTCACACCGAACAGCACAATATTTTAATGCTGAAAAATTAATAGGATAAATACTCTGCCACTTGACGTCTCAGCCATCTTTTACAGAGTTTGTTGATAAAAATATAATTTTACTTTACGCGCTAAATAAAACACATTCCCCACTCAAAACAACAGTAATTACTGTCATAAAAATGTAAAAGATTGTGAAACATTATGAATAAGTTTGCAGTACTAGGCAGCAGTGCCTTGGTAACGTTAGCGTTAAGCGCGTGCGGTGGAAGCAGTAGCGATAACGGCAATGAACTCCCTCCAACTACAGACCCAGTAAACGGCACCTTTATTGATGCCGCCGTAGAAGGTTTATTCTATAAAGCCTCTCCCAGTGGTTTAAGTGGCTACACTAACGCTGAAGGTACCTTTGAGGTTGAACTTGGTGATGTAGTGTCATTTTATTTGGGCGGCGAAAATGGCATGTTCATCGGAAATAGCTCTTACCGTAGCGTTGTCTCTCCCTTTGAAGTCACCGCCGATACCGGCTCTGCTATGAACTTAGCACGAATACTGCAATCGTTAGATGATGCCAGTAACGGCAGCATTGTTATTCCAGACGATATTGCTAAGCCAGCAGCCGACAGCGATACCCTTATCGCACTCAAGCAAGTGAAGCTAAACAACCTTAATTCTGCAGATGCATTACTTGAAGAAGTGGAAGCCAGTGAGTGGGTAAGTGAAGAAGAAGCCGCCGAGCATTTAAATGAATCACTAGATGGCATTGAACGTGGCGATAGCGATGTAATTGATGCCTTTAGTAAAGGCAGCGGCGAATACTTACGTTTATCTGAAGTGGTTATGAACGGCCAGTACGGCAATAACTCAACGCTATATCAAAACGTACACATGGACCGGACAATTCCCGATGAAGCATTCAAAAATGCCAGCTTCGGAATAAGCTCTGAAGTGCTGCATTTAGCCAGCAATGCATTGGTCATTAAAGCTGGAACGTCTGACCAGCGTTATAGCTCACAATGGGCCAAAGAGTTCATTGCTTGTGAACTAAACGGCGGCGAATTTACCGTAAATAACAACACTCCAGAGTGTTTTAACGCAGATTCAAACACTTACTCTGCAGAAGACTTCGCGATTGAACCTGGCTTTCAATTAGTGGTTAAAGATCCAAGCCAAATTAACACCGAAGATGAAGCAATTGATTACGCAGAAGTGGCCAGTTTTGGTGGCTTATTTGCGTGTATGAACGAGCAAAACTGTAGCCAAGCAAACTTAACCGCTTTAGGTCAAAGCGAGCTTGAAGACGATGGCGAACTTAAGCAACAAACCTATAGCACCAGCTACGACAATGCGACCGGAATTTACACCGACCAAACCATTGAAGTTACCCTTGACGGTGCAGGCAATCAGCTAAGAAAAAGCGCATCTACTTCATACAGCTATTTGGTTAATCCAAACGTAGACAATGGCGAACGCTATATAGATTTTAGCGGTACCTGGTTAGCTGAAACCAATATCGCAGGCTGTAGCTTAACCGGTCAACTCAGCTATCAGTTTGGCGCAAGTGATATTCGCGTGGTAGGCAAAGAGTTGCATACTCAACAAGGCGGAGATTGCATACTTGAAGATATGGACGAAACGGTTTCTTACGCAGATTTAGCCAACATGGCCTTTTGGTGGTTTGGCGTAAATGCTGGCCAAACAAGCAAAGCGACCTTAGCTCAACTTAACTCGTCAGTTCGTTGGTGTGATGACGACGAAGTGATTGAGGGACAATTGTGTCAATCACCAAAGATTGAACAATGGAGTTATGTTGCAGCAGGTAAAAACTGGGACCAAGGTGTATTAACCTCTACAGCCTTCGTACAGGGTGGTCAGCCTAGCTTTATTACTACTTACACTAAATCATTGTAAGTAATAAAGCTTTCGAAAGGCGCTCTAGAGCGCCTTTTTTATTGCCTATTCAACTCTAGATTGAGTCTCTTAATAACATCCGGTGGAGCTAAAGCCTGCAGCTGCAAAATACATAATTTTGCTTTTGCATCTTTGTGCCGCACCTTCATTTCACACAAGGCGTATAAGTGCTGGGGATTCCGGCTCGTATCATAAGCCCTGCTTAAAGCTTGCTGGGCTTTGCTTACGTCTAAAGACTCTAAAGACAAGCCATAAACATACCAAAAATGGCTATTACTCGGTTCACGTTCAGTGGCTAACAAAAAGTACTGACTAGCCTCCACCACTTGCTTTTGCCGCAATAAACTCAAACCAGCGCTATACACCAAAGCAGCACTTTTGGGTTGGCCTTTAATACCTTGCGTTAACACAGCAAAGGCTTTTTCTTCTTGCTGAGTGGCGCGGTACATATCCGCCAAATTCACATAGCTATTAACAAAATAAGGCTCTAACTCTATTGCTTGTAGGTAGAGTTGCTCAGCCTTTTTAAACTGACCCTGCGCTAAATACACACCCGCTAGATTGCTTAAAGCAAAACCACGGTCAGCGTTGTATTGCTGAATAGCAATATACTCTTCAAGCGGCCCTTGTAACTGCTGCTGTTGCACTATGCTTAAGCTTTGCCAATCTTTGACCAATGCCGCTGCCGCTTGGCTACGCACTGCCAAAGTCGCATCGCTTAGCAAAGGTTCCAATAAGCGCCAACGCTCGGCAGCCGGGTAATGTTCAGTAGCTTGCACCGCCCCCAAACGCGCTAACGAATTATCACTAGTCACTGCATTCGCTATTGCAATCACTCCCTTGGACCCAGGAAAGCTAGCTAAACGCTGTACCGCAGAAGCCCTAATAATGGGACTTTGATGACGATCTTCAGCAATCAAGGCTAAAGCTTGCCCGGCGCTACGTAAGCCTTTGTCGGCAAGATAAAATGCCTTAGCGAAATGTTGTTCTTGCGTAGACGCTGAATCAGGAAACCACTGCCTTAATTTTTGCTCTGCCCAAACCGCATTTTTATCGGTGTGACAGGTCGTACATACGTTTGGTACACCTGTGGACTGACTAAGATCCGGCCGCGGAACTTGCCAACTATGATCGCGTCGTGGATCCACCTGCATATAAGTAGTGGCAGGCATATGACATGTGGTGCATTTTGCAGCTTCTGTTCCTACAGCATGAAAGCTGTGTTTATCCGCACTGTATTCAGCAGCTATATGGCACTGCATGCAGAGTGCTTGTTCGTCCATTTTCAGTTCAGTGGTGTGGGGATTATGGCAATTACTGCAACTCACGCCTGCTTGATGCATTTTTGATTGCTTGAATGACCCCCAAACATACACTTCATCATAAATTTGCCCATCGTCATGGTATAAATCGGCACTAATTAAACTCGGCTGGTAACGATCTAATAAGCTTCCTGTTACATGATTGTTGGCCTGGCTAATTTGGATTCGGCGGCTATGGCACTGAGCACATACTTTAACTTGCTGACTCGCTTGGCGCTTACCAGCCTGCAAAGTAGGCAGCCCCTCTTGATAAACCCATTCGCTCACCTCTTGCTGTAAGCTGCGGTCAAAACCGCTTTGTTCAGCTATATGCTGCGGGTTTAACTCTACTTGCTGGGCCCATTTTAAATGCTCACTTGCTGGGCCGTGGCAAGCTTCACAGCCAACGTTTATTTCAAACCAAGTGGTATTGTAGGTATTGCTGCTAATGTCATAGCCCTTTTGCAGCTGAGTTGAATGACAGTCTGCACACATGTAGTTCCAGTTTTGTCCGGCATTGGTCCAATAAAACTCATCAGTCTTTTGCATCTTTGGATACAAATGAAACCAACGTTGGCCACCTTGCTCTATAGGGCGAGAATCCCACGCATAGGGAATAAGCTGAACTCGCCCATCGGCAAATTCCACCATGTATTGCTGCAAAGGGTAATAACCAAAGGTATAGCTAATTTTATAGTCTTGTAGCTGTCCATGTGAGCCTTCAATAGTCACCCAATACTGCTCAGCTTTACGGAAAAACCGCATGCTTTTGCCCGCAAAGCTTAAGCTAGCATCAGCAAAATTACCCAACACAGCGTCTTCATTAGCATGGCGCATGGCCATATCGTGGTCAGAGCCCTGCCACTGCTGATACTGATCTTGATGGCAGCTAATACAACTACTCGTGCCGACCCACTCGGCTGCAAATAAAGCTGAGCACATCATGCAAGAGGCTAGAAATTGAAGACCAAAAAGAAGTCGTTTAATTCGAAACATTGCTCACCACGATTTAAAGCAAATAAAACTACTTATAACGGCGATAAGACTAAGCAACTACCACAAGCTATCTCACCACACTTAGTTTAAAAGTGTAGCAAGCTTGAACTAGAGCGCGCCACAATGGCTTATAAAACAAAAACGAGCACCTACCAGCCAGAAAACTTGGGTTTCAACAACGCTCCAAGTGGATCTGTGGTTCTGCGAGTTGGTTAAAACCGAAAGCGCGGTAAAATTCATGGGCACCTTTACTGGCAAGTTTAAAGCGACGAATAGTTTGTAGTTGGGGATGACCCATAATGCGGTGCATCATGGCCTTAGCCAATCCTTTACCTTGATGTTCTTCTAACACAAACACATCGGCTAAATAAGCCACAGTGGCGTAATCAGACACCACCCGCGCAAAGGCCACTTGTTGCTGGTTTAAGTTAAAAGCAGCGAAGCACATCGAGTTATCGATAGCGGTTTTAACCGCCGCTTTAGAGATCCCTCTCGACCAATAGCTGCGCACCAATACTTGGTGAATCATGCTTACATCTAACTGCTTTTTGTCAGTAGCAACGTAATAGCCCTGTTCCATTGTAAAGTTCTCCTCATCCCTTGAATTCAGCATTACAACTTATGGTGTCAGCCAGAAGGCTAAACCCAATAAACCTAGGCTTTGGCTAGAAAACACTCAAGCGAAGACGGGTAACGTTTGGTAACTTTGCTGCGGCCAAATGTAACAACTTGGTAACAATTAGATCTTAAGCCTGATACAACTGGCTTAAGGTATGCTTTGCAGGGATAGAGTCTAAAAAAGTAAACAACCAAAGATAAGGAAAAGTGTGAGTTGGGTTGTTAAGGTCAGCTTTAGCTAGCAGGGATCTAGACACTTTAACATTGATAGCAAATAAGCCGACTAGCGCTAATCATCCTTATAAGAAATCGAAGAAAAACTAGCCTTTAGGAAGTAGATAGAAGTTAGGCTGCCATCGTTCCATATGAATTTCAGGGTGAGCCAATTCGGTAAAGCCAAATTGCTCGTATAAGGAATGAGCATCTTGAGTCGCAAGTTTAAACCGACGGATCCCTTGCAACTTTGGATGCGCCATAATTCGATGCATTAAGGCTTTAGCTAAGCCCTTACCTTGATGCTCTTCCAATACAAATACATCGGCTAAATATCCAAATGTACTGTAGTCACTGATCACCCGAGCAAAACCAACTTGCTGCTTGCTAAAGTCGTAAACCGCAAAACACAAAGAGTGCTCAATGGATTGTTCAACAGTGGCTTTAGGAATACCTTTTGCCCAATAAGATTGAAAGAGTACTTGGTGAATAAGATCGATATCTAATTCAGCTTTATTAGTACTTATATAATATTCTGGATGCATTAAATTACCTCCCCCAACCCTGCTAAACTACAGCTTACTGCAAATAATTTACCGATTGTATCTCGCTAACACAAGGTTTTAGCTGGGATTTTTTACACAGTCGAAATTATCATTAGCCTTGTTATTTTAAATGACTAAATAGCGAGAAAGTAATTGTTTTTAAAAGCTAAAACCCATCGGATATTGATGAAACCCATCAAAATCTTGTTTACTTAGCGGACAGTCCATTTTTCGTAAAATGGCGTAACACATCGAGTAATGAAAAAAGAAGTTAGGCAGCATATATGCTTGTAAATATTCACCAGCAGCTAATTCTAACTCAGCAAACCCGGCCGTAGTGGCTATCGATAAACCTTCAGCACCCTCAAACTGTTCGGGGCGCAATTGTTCAAGATAACAACGGGTCTCTCTAATCTGCTTATGCAAGTTATCGTAGCTAACACTCTCAGGATGATAGTTTTTTATGTCTTGCCTTGCTAACGGGCAGCATGCTCTCAGAGAAAAGTCAATGGCGGTGCTTAATTGCTGACCCAAAGGAAACATATTATCGGCTAAACCAGCAGCTAACAAAGTCGCTTCTTCCATCGATTGTGATATGGCAAAGCATTTGGCTTTATCCAGCAGCAATTCAATTTGATTTAGATAGCGAATAAACACTGGAACACTGGCATGATATAGGTTTATTTCAGACATGATTAAACTTAATCCTTTGACAAAAAACCAGCTTAATATGCATTGTGGTGAGTTACTAGCGCGAGGCCCTTACAGCAAAAAAGAGGCCTGAGGCCTCTTTATATAAATGAACAAGGATTACTTATGGAGCCATAGTATCTACGTTTAACACTAGCCCTGAGAAATCATCAGTAGCTACTGCAGAGTATACTGCACCATTTTCTACCGTCGCCATGCTAGATACCGCTGGCGTGTAAGACATGTCACTAGCTAAAATAACCGCGAAGGTATAACTACCGCCTGGTACATTCAACACAGCGTTGCCTTTAAAGTCGACACCCGATAATACCGCGGTATCGGCGCTAAAGTTGCCATCTGTTGAAGCATGGATGTCAACCAAACCTAAACCACCAGCAGTAGGGCTCGCATGTACCACGCGAATTTTTGAGTAAAGCGCTACCGAGCGTAAGTCTTCGGCAATCACTAAAGGTTCAATAGTATTGTCGGTAATAGCGTTAAGTTTGCCAACAGCGTAAATACTGGTTTCGGCACCGGCCTCTAGCATTACTCCAGGGGCATCGATAACAACCAAGCTATTATCAGCGCTGGCTGCAACACTTAGGTCGTAAGTATCAGCAGGTAGATTACCCGATTGAAAATCTTTGAAAGAGATCCCGGTAAAACCGCTTACTGGAGTACCACTGGCGAGTACATCAACCATTGGGGCATCATCTACAGCGTGCACTGCTCGTACATGGCTAGTGGCATCCATATCACGCACTACGCTTACCGCTGAGCCGTCGGCCAACAATAGATTCACCGGTGAAGCAGCGCCTGTATCAACATTAGGCACCGCAGTTAACATCAGATCTGACCCTCCTGCTAGCGCCACCTCGCCACTATCAAACACCACGGTTTTATCGCCAGTTACAGTAATGCGAATGCGGTAAGTATCAGCAGGTACGATTACCGGTAGGTCTGCACTGTCTACTTTAAACTCTAGATTAGTAATGGCAGCTGCTTCGCTGGTGATCTCAGCTGCAGTTGTTAGGTAAACGTCTACTCCTCCAACCCCCGGATGACCATGTAATACATCTATTCGCACACTGCCAGAATCAACAGCTTCATGGCTGCGACTTAACACTACTGGCTCTAAAGACGCCGCGTTGTTTAGGGCAATAATGTCGTATTGCATGTCTGGTGAAAACTCCAGATTTGCAGCTATCACTTCAGCATTATCACCCGGTAAAATGGCGTCAACGCTAATATCATAACTACCTGAAGCCACCGACACCCAAGCGCTGCCTTGGCGATAATCCACCATGCTGAGTCCGGCAAAGGTTTCACCGTTGGCTTTCACTTCTACCATGGGTGCGTCTGCACTGGCGTGGGTGACTCGTACTGAAGACATTGGAGTAGCTGGATGGTCGTCGTCACTGCCACATGCAGTGAGCAATACAGCGGAGCCAATTAGAAGACCTAGGTTGGTAAGTTTCATGTTCTTTTCCTTAAGTATCTCTGTAGTGGTATCAGCACTAAAACGAGGGCTTTAAGAAATAGGATCACAAAAAAGAGTTAACTATTTTGATATTCTTCAAACAGAAAACATCATACAAATAATGGGTTTACTGGCGCTAGAGTATTGCCAAGCTAATGAATTCATTAGTTAATGTTCAGCAGATAGAACCACTCAACGAGAGGGATTAAACCGTTACCTTTAGTAATACCTAGAATACAAAAACAACCTGAAGCTTAGCAATAAACAGTCTTTGCTAAGCCCCCCTATTCACGAGCGAGTGAGCAGCTTGCTGTTGCTAATTAAGCAATGTTCGAGGTCTTTTTATTTTACCAAATAGCACTCTCTTTTATCCCTGAACGTTAGCTAGAGCGCAAAAGTGTGAGCAACTCTCATGAAACCGCTTACTTTTAATTATTTCATGCTCAATTTTATCTAAGATAGACATCATATTATTAAGATTGCACTGCAAGTTGTTGCCAGTAAAAGTGGCTTACTTAGCATCCAATTAATTCCACTACTCGTTAACCAGAGGAACTGCAGTATGTCGCAGCCGTATACTAACCCGTCTCTTAGCACCGCTGAGCGTGTCGAGAATTTATTATCTCTAATGACTGTTGAAGAAAAAGTAGGGCAAATGCTGCAGTTACCGGCCAACATGCCGGAGAACTTGGGTAAGTTGGAAGACTGGAATGTCGGTAGCTATTTGCACTGTACTGGCAACATGGTGGCAGAGTTACAGGCCCGTGCAGAAAAAACCCGCTTGGGTATTCCACTGATTTTTGGTATCGACGCTATCCATGGTCACTGCTTTGAGAACAACGGTACGGTATTTCCAACTCAACTCGCTTTATCTAGTGCTTGGAGCAAACAACTAAGCCAAAGCATGGCTCATGTTACTGCCGTAGAAACTCGAGCTTGCGGTTTACATTGGACTTTTTCACCAGTGCTTTGTGTGGGGCGTGATAGCCGCTGGGGCCGAGTAAACGAAACCTTTGGTGAAGATCCATGGTTAATTGGCGAGCTCGCCGCCGCTGCAGTATACGGTTATCAAGGTGATACACTGGCCTCAACCGACACTATTTTAGCCTGTGCGAAACACTACGTTGCCTATGGCGAAGCCACCGGTGGCCGCGACGCTTATGAAGCGGAAGTCTCACCTCGTAAGTTGCTGTCGTTATTTTTGCCGCCCTTTGAAAAAGCCGTGAAAGAAGCCAAGGTTGCTACGTTAATGGTGGGTTACCAAGCCATTGACGGCGTGCCGTGTAGCGCCAATAGCTGGCTACTTCGCGAAGTGCCTAAAAACCAATGGGGCATGGACGGTTTTATTGTTACCGACTGGGACAATATTGGCTCACTGCACGACAAACAACGGGTAGCCGTTGACCTACGCCACGCAGCCAAAATTGCGGTGGAATCGGGTAACGACATGATCATGACCACCCCGTCGTTTTACCAGCACGCAATAGATTTAGTGGCCGATGGCGAACTAGATATCGCCTTTATCAACGACGCCGTGTCGCGCATTCTAAAGTATAAATTTGAACTCGGTTTATTTGATGAACACCGCTACACCGATCTCAGCAAGAAAGACCAAATTCTTGGTAACCCAGCTCACTGGCACGAAGCATTAGAAGCTAGCCGCCAATCTCTAACACTACTAAAAAATGAGGGTGTTTTACCGTTATCAAGCGACAGTAAGCCTAAAATTCTTTTGTGTGGCGCCAATGCAGACGACGTGGTAGCGCAACTTGGTGATTGGTCGTTTGGATCTATGCAAGCGGGCGCGGCTGATGACAGTTACCACCAAAAAGATGCCATTACCCTACGCCAAGGCTTACAAGCTGAAGCTGACGCAGGCCGTTGTGAATTAAACTATGTGCGCGGCGCTGCGCCGGCCGAACCAGACTTTGAAGAAATACTGGCAGCTGCAGACGCCGCTAGCAACAGCGACATAGTTATTGCCTGTGTAGGAGATACCTTAAGCCAACATGGTGAGTTCCACGACCGTGCGGACTTAGATTTAAGTGGTCATCAGCAAGCCATGTTGGAAGCCGTTAAAGCCACCGGTAAACCGTTAATTGTGGTATTTATGGCCTCTAAGCCACTGACTATTGGCTGGGTAAAACAACATGCTGACGCGGTAGTTTGCGCCTTTAACCCAGGCGCTAAAGGTGGCCAAGCACTAAGCGAATTACTGTTTGGCGAGCTAAATCCTAGCGGTAAACTCACCATTAGTTTCCCAGAGCATGTTGGTCAATCGCCGGTTTACTACAACAAATACGAAGGCTGGCACGCGCGTTTATCTGAAAGAACCAACAATCAAGAGCGCTACATTGATATGCCAGCATTGCCACTGTTTAGCTTTGGCGAAGGTAAAAGTTATAGTGAGTTTAGCTACAGCGACTTAAGCGTAGCTAATCCTCAACTACCTGCCAGTGATGACTTAGCCAAAGGCGAAGCCCTAATAGTATCGGTAAACATTAGTAATGTAAGCCAACGTACTGGGCTAGAGATTGCTCAGTTATATATTCACGATAGCGCTGCTTCAGTCACGGTACCGGTGCTGCAGTTACGTGGTTTTGAACGCGTAGAACTAGCCGCAGGTGAGACTCGTCGAGTTGAGTTTAGCGTGCCATATAGTGACTTAGCCTTAATCAATGCCAAGTTAGAGAAGGTAGTAGAACCGGGCGAGTTTAAAGTGTTTGTTGGTGCATCCTCTAAAGCAGATGATTTACTAAGCGCCAACTTCCGCGTGGAATAAGCGCGTAACAACCAGCATTATAAAGCCTCTTAAGTTTAGCTAAGGGGCTTTTTTATAGCTCGGGAATATGCACCAGCAAATCGCTTACTCCTATATCCTGCCCGCATTGCGACAGTAAAGTGCTCAGCTGGCCACGATGATGAGTTTGGTGGTTAAAAAAGTGCTGCACTAACAAGCCAAAGTGTTTTTGTTGAGAGAGACCTTTACTGTTTACGTAGCTTAACGGCTGGCTTAAGTCTTGTTCTGTTAGCTGCGTGCTAAATTCTACTATCGCAGCATCCATGGCATTTCTCGCCTCACTTAGCGCTGCGAAATTATCATGAATAATCTCATCTAATTGCTTGGGAGCGGCAAGAGCCTTAACCTTATCCAGGCTACTAAATCCGCTAGGGTGAGCAGCAAACCGCTGCAACCAGAGAGTATCTCCCACCAGAATATGATTTAAGGTGCCCAAGATAGAGCCGAAGAACGCTTGCCTATCTCGTTTTAGTTGCTCATCACTTAGCTGAGCAGCACAGTAGTATAGTTGGCGATTCATCATTTGATTATATCGCGCCATTAATTCAAAACTTTGCTTCATCATCACTCTCTATTTCAGCAACTATACATTCAGCTCATAATGTAGGAATTCACTATCTCTTTGATAACCCAAACTCTCATACAATGCTTGCGCCTTATGGTTGTTATGGGCAGTGGCTAACTCGATACTCACCGCGCCTACCTCTAAAGCGTGTTGCTTGGCAGCATCCATTAAATGCCGAGCAAAACCTTGTCCACGTGCTGATTCACTCACGAACAAATCGTTAAGTATCAATATCGGCTTCGCTTGGGTTGATGAAAAGCTTGGGTATAGCTGAGTAAAACCAAACGCTTGCTGCAAAGACTGTGCGAGTAAAATAGTTGATTGCTGGGCTTGCATGCGCTGTTTAATAAAATGCGTGGCAAGCACGAGATCGTCGGCTTGCTGGTAGAACATTCGGTATTGATTAAAAAGCTCAGCAACTGCGTCCAGTTGCTCAAGTCCTGCTTTAACAATGGTCACTGACATCGGCTAAAATCCTTTTTACTGAAAGCCTTATGGCAATGTTTAACGCTAGCCAATAATAACCTTATTAGCTAGCAACCTATTTACGCCTCATCTGTCGATTCGCTATCAACGCTTGGCGCGCTGTCTTCATCTTCAAAGTAAGCCATATCACGGGTATTCTTTTGTACCGCGATAGCCGCAAACAAACACAAACTGAAAGCCATGGCATAGAATCCTTTTTCACTTAACGCTAAGGTCGCATTAAATAAGCCTATCGCTAACAAACCAACCGAAGCCGCCAAAGAAAACCAGCTTAAACCATAGTAGATGGCGGTTACTTTGATCCCTTCTAACTTGTCTCTTACAGACTTTTGTAGCGATACCGAAGAGAACAGTCCAAATAGTAATAAGGTGAAATAATAGCCTTTTTCGTTTAATTGCATGTCGGCATTCCACAAGCCTATAAGGTAAGCCCCTGCGCCTAAGAATAAAGCCGCCCATGAAGCGCCAACAAAGGCTGAGGTTGGTTTAGGTAACTGTGCTGATTTCATCTCGGTCTTATTCCTTAAGTTTGTGTAAAACGTTCCGCTATCTTGCTGATTAATATACTCTATATCACTTAACGATTGTTTCATATGCTATTCCTTAACTGGCTAATTAAAATTTTTATCAACAACATTACAGTAAAGGTTTATAAGCATCGTGTTGGTATAGCACTACCGAGTGCTCAATGAGGTCTTTCTCTTTTAAGTAGCGTGCAATGCTAGTAAAAGTGGCTGTGTGCGGCTTGCCAGTGTGGTCTTTAGTCGTCACTTCATCAAGGAATAAACCTCCCATAAATAACTTAAAGCGATTTATCTTAATTGGTTGAGAATTAAAGTCAGATTTTGCCAACCATTTCAGTTCTTCTTTGTCGGTAGTATCAAAAATTGCCGCATTTAGCATATCTAAAGTATGCTCGGTACAATTTTGGTATTGGCTATTATATGGGTTAGCTAACACCGAATAGTTGGCATTGTGCACCACATGATTACCGCCATTGTTAATCAACGCCAATAGCCCTGCTTGAACGTCTTTTTTAGGAATAATGATTCCGGCTTTTAAGCTATCCGCTCCCCAGAAAAAATCCACAGGATGGTCGGTGACTAAACTACTATGGCCCAAATCACCTTGGTTTTGATAGAGGTTGTAAATAGCGTAACCATTAGTGGTTTCACCCGAATCCAAAGTGATGCTTGAGTAAACCGCTAAGGCGGTATGGGTAAATTGAATCCCTTTAGGTAAGTCTTTTTGTGGCCGCCCTACGCGGCCAATAATAAATACATTGGCGCGCTGAGCGGCGGCATACTTTTCTACATCTTTAGAGAATTTGGCAATCGCCTCAGGTTTGTGTTTGGCATCTTCAGCTGGGGCGCTGCCTGCGTAACAAGTAGCGCTAAGCAAAGTAATAGACGCGAAGATTAATCCTTTTAATATTTTCATGGTGTTACTCCCTATTTGATGACTTAGCTTATTAATGAATGCCAACTAAAATTTGCTCGCCAATCTTAAAAGGCACAGGTGCACCGGCTTTCTCTGCGACTCCTTGAGCACTTGTGGCTGCAGCGCTGCCCCCTACTGCGAGTGAGGCCGCAGGAACCATTACCGGAACAGAGATAGGCCCGCTATCTTTAACGCCCTTGCCAATACCCGTTCCAACATTGGCGCTGGCACCACCAGCTACGATAACGGGAGTAGTTACCGCACTTACCGCTACTTGGCCACTCCCCTTAAGCCCTGTTGAACCCGCTAAAGCAGAGTGTTTTACCGATTGATTAACATGCTGACCAGACTCAGTCGCAGACAAATGTAGGCTCGAAAGTGCTAACGAAGAGATTAATAATGATTTCCATAATTTCATGATGATAAGTCCTTTATTTTTGTTATTGAGAGAATTAGTGAGTAGAACCAATGATGACTTCATCACCAATTTCAAAAGGCACTGGCACCTCGGCACTTTCAGCAATATGTTGCGCACCGCCAGCTACCCCTCGGCTCACTTCGGCGATGCTGCCACTGGCTAACATCACTGGTGTAGTTATCGCAGCAACTGCCACTTGGCCACTTCCTACAAGACCAGTAGAGCCAGCTAACAAGATATGATGTGCTGATTGACCAAGGTTTTCGAGAGAGCCTGCAGCCATTGCGTTCACGCTAGAAAGCGTAAGAGATGTGATGAACAGTGATTTCCATAATTTCATAATATTTCCCTCTTGGTTAAGTTCGCATTAACCATAAAGTTCAGGGATTTGGGTGTAAACGACCTTGTATTATGTTTATTATGAATAAACACTAAGTATAGTATTTGTATACCATGAGCCAGTTAAAGCAGATCCGCGACACCCTGAAGCAAGTTTTTCGCCAGCAAGGTTTAACCTATAAAGACATCGCTCAGCGGCTTAATATGAGCGAAGCCAACATTAAGCGAATGTTCTCTACCAATAGCTTTTCGCTAGAGCGACTGGAAGAGATGTGCCACATTGTAGAGCTCAACCTGATTGATTTATTTTTGCTGGCCGACCAAGAGAAAGAAAAGCTCACTCATTTAAGCCACGAGCAAGAGCAGGAGCTAATAGACGACCACAAGCTGTTTTTAGTCGCGGTATGTGTACGAGACTCATGGACCTTTAAAGAAATTATCCAGCGTTATGAGATCAGCGAGCATGAGTGCATTCGCTTAATGGCCCGCTTAGATAAACTCAATATGATTCAACTACTGCCAAATAACGCCTATAAACTGCTTATTGCTCAAGATTTCAGGTGGATTTCTAACGGACCTTTAGAGCGTTTTATGGAAAAAATTGTTCTCACCGAGTTTATGAATTCACGATTTAGTGGCGAAGACAGCTTTCGCTTTTACCTACGTGGCCACTATTCTCAAAGCTCCATTGAAATCATCCGTCGTAAACTTAATCAACTCACTAAAGAGGCGGCAGCGCTCAATCAGCAAGATGCCTCATTGCCGCTGGAAAAACGTCGTCATACAGGTTTGTTGTTGGCCTTGCGCCCTTGGGAAATATCTATATTTGAGAAGCTTGCTAGAGAAACTAAGCTCACCTAAGCAAGACGCATAACAAACATATTTAACGCATACACTCTCTTTACTCAGCAGAGTAAAGACACCACTTTAAGGAACAATCATGCAGTGTTTAATACCTCTTTTGCAGCAACGCTTAGGCAAAGCAAGTTTAGTGCTTAGCCTCTTATTCACCAGCACTTTAGCGCATGCAAATATAGCTCAAGAAGACTGCGTAAACATCCACTCTCAGCAAACCTTAATAGAGCAATACATAGAACAAGCGCCCTATCGCCAAGCGCTGGCCTCCAAACCCAAGCCTTTTAGCTATTCAGTTGATCAAAGCTATCAACGTTACTTAGACTACGCCGAAAAGCTGATCGCCCAACGTAACCCGCGCGCGATGATGGCCTGCCCTATTTCCACTCAAAGTTACCAGTTGTTAGCTAAGCAGCAGCAATGGATAGGCAAACCTAAAGTTATCCAACTGATCGCACCGTTTGAACTTCGTCATGGCGAGAACAATAAAGCCGTTCTGCTGATCCACGGTTTAACCGATTCCCCCTATCACTTTCATGACTTGGCGTTACAATTTTACCAACAGGGCTTTGATGTAAGAACCTTATTGTTGCCGGGCCACGGTACTGCGCCTTCTGATTTAGTCAAAGTAAAGTACCAGCAATGGCAGCAAGCCGCCGACTACGCGATTCAACGCACTCTTAAAGATTACCAAGAAGTGTATTTAGGAGGCTTTTCTACGGGCGGGGCCCTGATTCTTAATCACTTGATCACTGAACCCAATAGTGCAGAACAAGTGCAAGGTGTGATGCTGTGGTCGCCCGCTTCTGAAGCCAGCAGTGGCCTAGCTTGGATGGCAAAATATGTGAATTGGTTTAGCACTTGGTTAGATAAAGAAGGGGATGTTGATTTTGCTAAATATGAGTCCTTTCCTTATAACGCAGGGGCGCAAGTGAACGCATTGATGAAACAAGTTAGCAAGCGTATTAGCAAGGCCGACAACTTACCGGAAGTGCCAATGTTATTAGTAGTGAGCGAGCACGACCAAACCATTAATACTCAGGCTAGCTTACAAATACTTAGCCAGTGGCACCGTCCGAATCAGGCTGACCACTTGGTATATTACGGTGATGAATCAAGTTTAGACGCAGGGTTGGCCAAAACCATTTTGGTAGAAGTACCGCAATGTACCACGGCTTCTTGCTCAGCAGTTAAGCACGTGGCCCACACCGCCACTATTAATGCGCCAAGTAATCCGCATTACGGAGAGCGAGGTTACTACCGCAATTGCAGCCATTACCTTAGCGACTTGAGCCTTTATCAACAGTGTAAGCAAGGCAGCAAGGTGGTTAAAGGTGAGAAAACCGAAGCAAACTTGGCTCAATACCCAAGCTTACAGCGGATTACTTACAACCCTTACTATCAGCAAATGTTAGCCAGTATTAAGACATTTATAGCAAATACCGCTAACAACTAAGCTTCCACGGGCATTTTCATGCCTTCGGGCAGTTGGTAGTGATTATGCACTTGGTGCTGGTTTCTACCGCTGTGTTTGGCAATGTACAAGGCTCGGTCGGCATATTTACATAACGAGGAAAAGTTATGGTCAATTGTCGAACTAGCCACACCAATGCTACAAGTAAGGTACATAGAGCTTAATGATTCAGGGTGAGCAATCATTAGCTCTTCTAGGTTATGAACAATTTGCTCGGCTAATAGGGCGGCTTGGTCTTCGCGAATACAACCGGCCAATACAAATTCTTCTCCGCCCATTCTTCCCACGACTAACTTATGGGGCTTAGCTAAGTCGAGCAACAACTTACCATAGCGCTGTAAGGCTTGGTCACCTACTGAGTGCCCCATACTATCGTTCAGTAATTTAAAATAATCTAAATCACAATACAGTACCGAAAACGCCTGTTTATCACTGCTACTGAGCAATTTTTCCGCACGCACATCAAAGGCATGACGGCGTAAACACAAACTTAGCTGGTCAACATCAGCAATATATTGCAACTGCTTACGTTGCTCTACCAACTGGCTAAACACCCCCACTCGGTGGCTAAACAAAAGCAGCGATACCATCACACTCATGCCTAAACCAAAGGCAAAATGCACCACTATTTTGGTGTCTTGATGCATATGCATCACCATGCTGGCCCAAATTACTAAGCCACTAAACAGTGATAACAACAGCAAACGTCGCTCCACCATAAAGCCACCTAAAGCGACAACCACCAACATCAAGGTGCTGCTTTGCCATAAGCTTTCACTTAAATACATATGCATCAAAGTGTTTAACAGCATCAGCAATACCACTACTAAATGCATCGCAGATGTTGCAGGATTCAAATAACGCGGTAAATAATGGGCAGTAGCAAAAATAGCTAAACCTGAAAACAAGCCGAGAGGCACTAAAATCAGTTTATCAGCGGTGCTATTTAATACGAAAAAATGAGAAATACTCACCAGCAAATAGACAACACTCACCACGTAAGTAAGACGCCTAGTTTGCGGAAAAGCCAAATCTTGCAGCAACTTATGCTGTTCTTCATTATGCGGCTGGATAAAGCCCATCTTTTTTATCAGTTCAATCAATCCATGACTCCAGCAATTCTTCCAATCGCAATCTAAGGCAACTCCTACCTTAGCAATTTTACACTTTTCAAATTGATAGCTTGTTATCAACTATGAAAACTGAATGCCGGAGCTTACTAGAAACAGATTAATGACTGAACACAAATCACCCTATCTTTATAAAATAATTACAAATTTGACAGTAAGCCCTCACTTTATGAGCATTAAAAGTGTCGAAAACACCCGCTAAGCCCCGTCCTGTCGCCGATTGGCGACAACTTTATACACTTTAACGCGTGGCCTAATAAGCCCATTCCCATGCCCAGTATTGGCCAAAAAAACCACCAAACATCGCCTGTTACCCAGTCAATCATAAACAGCAATACGCTTATCGATAAATAACTTATCGCATGTATTTTAAACGCGAGAAAATGTTTATCATGCCGCCGCTGTAATTGCTGCCCAGCTTGCCATTGCTTAATCGCAGCCTCAGTTTGCTGGGAATTCAACCCCGATTGCTCTGCAATCTCATAGAGTTCTTGTTCATTCACATTGCTTTGCTGGTGTTGTTGCTGGCGTATGCCTAGGGCAATTATTTGCTTTAATTGTTGAGGTGAGTAGCTGTTGTTCATTGTGGCATCCTACACTAGGTGATTATTGATAGGATAAACGCTAGCTAATCACTCACTGGTGCTCTGCGATAAGAAGAGGTAACTCGTGATAAGTGGCTAAACACTCCGATGAATGGTGAAACAGCGATACACAAAGTGAAGTGTCAGCTAACAATAGCGCCGTAGATGTAATCACTTAAATTAAAGAGCAATATACCGGGCTGAAAACAGTATTGAAGCATTAAACCAATAAAACATGTAAAATAGGTTTTATTATCTAACATCAAAGCAAGCCATAGGCTTATTAACTAAGCTGATTGGATAAGTTTATATTTTGATCACTTTGGGTGATTAACCACAACAAAACTAACTAAACCGGAGAGTTTAGCTAAACCTAGAGGTACATATGAGTTCTACCACTACCAATGAAGCCGCCCCCAAAAAAGGCGGTATCGCACGCTTTTTAGACACCATTGAGCGTGTTGGTAACAAACTGCCTGATCCAGCAATGCTATTCCTAGGATTAATGTTTTTTGTATGGCTGCTGTCTGCAGGCCTATCTCACTTAAGCTTCGCTGAAATAGATCCTCGTAGTAGCGAAACGATTGTTATTAACAACCTATTGAGTGCCGAGTGGCTTACCACGTGGATGACGAGCATGGTGAAAATCTTCACCGGTTTTGCTCCTTTAGGCGTGGTGTTAGTAGCAGTACTGGGTGTAGGTGTGGCTGAACGCTCTGGCTATATTAACGCAGCGTTAAAGGCAATGCTGAAAGTAACACCTGCCAAAATGATCACCCCAGCGGTGGTAATGATTGGTGTTATTTCGAGTGTTGCTACCGACGCAGGCTATGTGGTGGTAATTCCCTTAGCTGGAGTCATTTTCCATGCGATGGGTCGTCATCCTATTGCCGGTATTACGGCGGCTTTTGCCGGGGTATCAGGCGGCTTTTGTGCTAACTTCATTCCTTCAGGTTTAGATCCATTACTGCAAAGCTTTACCCAAAGCTCAGCCCAGTTATCTGATCCTGAAATGATGGTAAACCCGCTCAATAACTGGTTCTTTGCCTCTGCATCATGTTTGCCGATTGTGGCAACCATTTGGTACATCACCGATAAGATTGTTGAGCCTCGCCTGCTAAAAAACAGCCCAATATCTAAAGATTTAGATATTGCCTCAGACATGCACAGCTCCAACAAAAAAGAGACCTTTGCTTTTAGAGTTGCCAGCCTTGTTATGCTTGGGTTAATTGGCGTACTTATCGCGACAGCACTGCCAGCAGACTCTCCACTACGAGCGCCCGCTGAGATGATAGAGGTCACAACAGCTGCTGGTGAGGTCATGCTTCAAGAAAGCACCGAACCACGCTCTTTAACCAGTTTTAGCGCACCGATGATGCAAATCATTGTGCCGCTTATCTTTATCTTCTTTGTTATTCCGGGCGTTGTTTTTGGCTACTTAAATGGCAGCTTTAAAAACACCGATGACATCGTCGCGGCCATGTCCAAAACTATGGAAACCATGGGTCACTACATTGTAATGGCATTTTTCTGTTCAATGTTTGTATGGGCCTTTGGACAATCAAACATTGGCGTATTAATGGCAGTGAAAGGTGCTAACTTCTTACAAGCTATTGGTATGGCAGCACCAGCCACCATCGTAGGAATGATTGCCTTAGTGGTGCTAATTAACTTATTTGTGGGTTCTTCTTCTGCTAAATGGGCACTTATATCGCCAGTATTAGTACCGATGCTGATGCAGATGAATATCTCACCAGACTTAGTACAAGCGGCTTACCGCGTGGGCGATTCGAGTTCAAACATTATTACCCCGCTAATGCCGTACTTTCCACTAGTAGTGGTGTACTGTCAGAAATACGTTAAAGGCACTGGTATTGGTACCTTGGTAGCCACCATGTTGCCGTATTCTATCGCCTTAGCGATTTTCTGGACAATTTTCCTATTGGCTTATTGGGCACTTGGTTTCCCACTAGGCTTAGGTGCTAGCTACGTTTACCCACCAGTAATGTAAACTAAGCCTGCTATCAAAAAACGCGCCTATATGGCGCGTTTTTTATTACTTTCGAAAAGCTGTTAACCGGCTAGCCAAGTAGGTAGGGCCAGTGATACTGCTGGAATAAAGGTAGTCAGCACTAGGGCAAACAAAATCGCAATATAAAATGGCCAGATAGATTTAACCGCAGACTCCATCGGCACCTTGCCCACCGCACACCCCACAAACAAACAGGCTCCCACAGGGGGTGTACACAAGCCTAAGCCTAGATTCATCATCAAAATCATACCAAACTGCAATGGGTCAATTCCCAATGACTGAGCCACCGGTAGGAAGATGGGAGTACAGATTAAAATCAGCGCCGCCATGTCCATTACCATGCCCAGCAATAACAACATCACATTGATCAGCAAGATAATCACGATGGGGTTGTCAGAAATACCGCCAAGAAAGTCGATCATTTTGCTGGGCACTTGAAAGTAAGTCAGCATATAAGCAAACGCAGCGGCACAGGCAATCAATACCATCACCATAGAGGTGGTTTTTACCGAATTAACCACCGCAGTTTTAAACTTCTGCCAAGTCAGTTCTCGGTATACCAACACCGTTACCACCAGCGCATAAATGGTGCCAAACGCGCCTGATTCGGTCACGGTAAATACCCCTGATAACACCCCGCCAACAATAATCACTGCGGTGAGTAAACCCGGTAAAGCCACCACAAAATGGGTGAATAACACAGTAAAGCCAGGGAACGTCTCAGCGGCATAACCCCGTTTTACCGCAACAATATACGCGGTTATTGCCAAACATATACACATCAATACGCCAGGCACTACCCCAGCCAGAAATAACTGCGAAATAGAAATACCACCGCCAGCCGCCACCGCATACAAAATCATATTATGGCTAGGTGGGATCATGATGCCTGCAATCGAAGAGGTTACCGTTACATTCACTGCATAATCTTCGTCATAGCCCTTCTTTTTCATCACAGGAATGAGAATAGAACCCAAGGCTGAAATATCAGCCACTGCCGAACCAGAGATCCCACCGAACAGCATCGACGACATAACGTTTACCACGCCTAAACCACCACGCACAGCGCCCACAGCCGAAGATGCAAATCGCACCAAACGCATGGCAATACCGCCATGAAACATAAGCTCCCCAGCAAAAATAAAAAACGGAATCGCCATTAAAGAGAACACACTAATGCCTGCGGTAATTCGCTGAAACGCAATCAGCAAGGGGAGTCCTTCAAAGGCAAAAGCCGATACGGCGGCAATGCCTAAAGCAAAAGCCACTGGCGTGCCAATAATCACTCCAACTACAAACACCGCCATTAAAATCAATAAACCCATGAACAAATCCTTGTGTTTCCGCTAGCGTTTAAAGGCAGCTTTTACCTGTTGAAATAAATGAATTAAATGCCCAATGGAATAAAGCAAGACCAAGCCGCCACAGAGCATAATTGGAATCGCCCTCACCCCTTCAGGGATCCCCAGCAAAGGGATGTTTGAACCCCATTTAAATTGCATGAGCTGATAACTGTTCACCATCATTACGCAGCCGAAAATGGCCAAAGAAAACTGCGAAATAAGCTGAAAGATCTGCTGCAGCCAAAACGGACTTTTATCGCGAAAAAACGACACACCTAAATGGGTGTTTTTGTGAATGCCTACCGATGCGCCAAGAAAAGCAATTAACACCACCAGCAGCAAAGACAGCTGCTCTACCCAAGTAGGCGTTGAGTTAAGCACGTAGCGGCCAAACACCAACCAACCAAAAGTAGCGGTAAGCACCACTAAGGCAACACCTGCAATCCACATGCTAATGCGACTCAAGATCTCCAGAAATTGGTCGTATTTGGATAATTTGAAATGCTCAGGAGGCTGAACCATAAATACCTCTACATCGACTCAACAAAAACATCGCCCTCAATAGAATATCGAGGGCGATAGAGAGATTGCTTTTATTTGGTATTTTTGATGAGCATAACCAAAGGCTTAAGCTCTGGGTTTTCGCCTAAATACTTGTCGTAAACCGGCTGCATAGCCAATTGGAAAGGTTGTTTTTCACTGATTTCATTCAGCTTAACGCCTGCTTTAACCACTTTGTCACGGCTAAAGGCTTCACGTTGCGCCCACAAATCTCGTTGCACGTTGGCCGACTCTTGAGCCGCTTCTTTTAGCAACTGTTGTTGAGCCTCTGGCAAGTTACGAAATGCAGTGGCGTTAACACACAAACACTGAGGAATAATTAAATGCTGCGATAAGGAGTAATAACCAGCCACTTCAAAATGGCCCATCGACTCATACTCTGGCCAACCATTTTCAGCGCCATCTACCACACCGGTTTTCAATGATTGGTAAACCTCAGCATAAGCTATTGGTGATGGGTTACCGCCCAAAGCCGATACCATGCCCGAGTACAGGTCATTATTCATCACTCGCACTTTCATCCCGGTTAAATCTGCGGGGGAGGTAATGGGTTTCTTAGAGTTATAAAACGAGCGAGCTCCAGCGTCATACCAAGCCAAACTAATGAGGCCTTTTTGCTCCATAGCCATATTGATTTTGTCGCCAACTTCGCCGTCCATTGCGGTATGCATATGCGCCACGTCATCAAACACAAACGGCAGCGACAATACATTAGCTTCTTTAACAATAGGACCAATCGGGCCCAAGCTAAAATTACCAATTTCTAAGCCGCCAATGCGCACTTGTTCAATCGCATCAGGTTGATTACCTAATACCCCTGCATGGTACATCTTAATGGTAAAGTCGCCGTTTGACTTCTGCTCCACCAACTCGGCAAACTTGTCCATGCCAACTGTATTCGGGTAGCCCGCTTTGTGAATGTTCCAACCCTTCCATTCGGTGGCTTGCGCCCCTAAACAAAGGCCCAACGCTAAGGCTAGCGAACTCACTGATAAAGCCGCTTTATTAAGCTGTTTCATGTCCCTTCTCCCTTTTGTCCATTATGTACGCACGCGCAATCCAAACATCGGAACAGCTGAGCGAGCAGCTCAAATTGATTAGCAAATCAATTTTGGTAATACAATATTGCTAATGATCGATTTTTAGGCAAGTTTTGCTGAGATTATTTATAAAATAAATGCAACAGAAGCATCAAATAGACTAAAGGAGTAGCAGGCAAAGGTAAGAAATAAGAGCCAGAGCGCAGATTACGGTTACTTTATGAGCTAAGCAACACAAAGTCATCGGCATGCTAACAATTTAATGTTAAGCAATAGAGCTTAAAGAATATCAGCTAAGGACATGAAATATATGAATATGTGGGCAAAGGCTGGTCTTTCAGAGCCAAGCCTTTTGACTAGTTGTCAGCAAATACCACAAAACCTAAGTTTTCCATCAGCGCTGCCATTTGCCAATCAAAAATCTTAACCCCAGAAAAGTCCAAGTGACGAATATCGATACCCGCAATATCTGCGTTACGTAAATCCGCTTGAAACAACTGCAAACCTTTATAAGCACTAGGGGAGAACTGCGTATTGCTTAAGTTGGCTCCTTCTAGGTTTACTCGGCTTAGCACAGCTTCGCTAAGGTTACAGCCCGACAAATTACACTTGGCTAAATTCACCCCTTCAAAATCACTCAAACTGAAGTTGCTATCTACCAAATGGGCAGAACTAAACACCACTTTTCGGCTCACTACCTTTGAAAAGTCAGCGTATTCAAAACGACAGCCCTGAGCATGGCAATTCTCAATAGTGACATCAAATAACTCAGCGCGGCTAAAGTTGGCAGTGGAGATATCGCAGCCTTTAAACACCGCTTGGTTGAGGTTGGCGGTACTAAAATCGCAGCCTCGTTGGCGCTTACGGTCGTACAAGCTGCAATGAGTAAATTGGCTATCACTTAAGTTTGCACCGCTAAAATCGCAATGATATAGCTGGCAATGCTCAAAGCTTACTTCACTCAGGTTCGCCTCGCTAAAATCACAATCCACAAACAAGCACCGCCTAAACTGCAAATGAGGCTGGTCTACCATCGCCCATTCAAGCGCAGTAAAATAACGCTGCTCAATAATGCTGTCAGTGTCGCTAACGTCCAGTAACATTTCTGGAGTTAACTCTGCGGCGGCTATCTTATTCGTACCCGCTTGGTCGATGTTTTGCCGATCATCTTCTATCATCATTAGCTCCTAGCTCGCAGCGGCTTTTCGCCCTCGAGGTGCTGGTTTAGCCTTGTTAGCACCTTTGGCCTTATAGGCCGAACCACCACTTTTAGTATTAGCTTTTCCTTTACGAAAGCGCCGTTTAGTTTGAGGTTGCGCCAACCCAGCAAAGGCTTGGGCGTTTACACTGGCACTTTGCTCAACTAACTGATTTAACTGTCCTTGCATGCCTTGCATAAAACCTTGGTAACTTTGGTTTTTCTGGCTAATGGCATTTAACTGGGTTTCCCAATGCGCGGTCATGTCTGGCCAAGTACACATGGTAGGCAAAGCATTCACCAAGGCTTTTCCGCTGTCGCTAGCATGGATCTGTTTGGCATGGCGCAGTAAAAACCCACGTTTGAATAGCAACTCAATAATACCCGCTCGCGTAGCTTCGGTGCCTAAACCATCGGTTTCTTTTAACACCGCTTTTAGTTCCTTATCTTGCACAAACCGTGCAATGCCGGTCATGGCTGCCAGTAACGTTGCGTCGGTAAAGGCCTTAGGCGGCTGAGTATGCTTATCAAGCACTATGCCCTCTAGGCATTGCAAAGGCTGGCCCTTAGCAAGTGGTGGTAAGGTTTTTTCGCTTTCTTCACTACTTTTCTTTTGCGGAAACAAAGTCTTCCAACCAAGTTGTTTGATTTGGTTAGCAGTGGCTTTAAATAAGCCATCTTGAATGATTATTTTGGCTTCGGTATGGGCATAAAGATAATGTGGGTAAAACTGAACAATGTATTGGCGGGCGATTAACTCATATACGCGTCGCTCTGCTTCACCTAACTTAGCCACCGCGTAATGCTTTTCGGTAGGAATAATGGCGTGGTGAGCATCTACCTTGGCATCATTCCACGCTTTACTGCGCTTACTGGCATCAGCCTCACTAACGGCCTTAGCAAGCTCTTGGCTATTACTTTGAATCGCCGCCAACACCTTGGGCGCGTCAGCATGGTGTTGCTTAGGAAGATAACGACTGTCGGAGCGCGGATAGGTAATTAAGGTATGCCGCTCGTACAAGGCTTGGCAAATATCTAGCACTTGTTTGGCGCTGTAGCCAAAGCGTTTTGCCGCGTCAATTTGCAGGCTAGACAGGTTATACGGTAAAGGTGGCGCTTGTTGTTTGTCTTGCTGCTTTAAGGCGCTAACTTCAGCACTTTGCTGGGTAATTCGTTTTGCTACATGCTCGGCTAAAGGCCGACTAAGCACCCGGCCTTCTTCATCTTGATAAGCTTCGCAGGCGTCGCTAGGTTGCCACATCGCACTAAACATTTCCCCTTGCTCGGTTTGCAATTTGGCCTCAACCTGAAAATAAGGGCGACTAACAAATTCGGCAATCTCTTGGTCCCTGCGCACCACTAAACCCAAAATAGGGGTTTGCACACGCCCTACCGATAATACGCCTGAATACCCTTGCTGTTGGCCTTTTAAGGTGTAAGCGCGAGTAAGATTAATTCCGTATAACCAATCGGCTCTAGAGCGTGCCAGAGCAGAGGTAGATAACGCGCTAAACTCTTGATTAGACTTTAATTGCGTTAAGGCGCGAGAAACCGCAGCAGGGTTTAAATCACTGAGTAACACTCGCTGACATTGCTGCTTTAGTGCCACTTTCGCTTTGCAATGGTCAATCACCAAATCCACCAGCAGTTGCCCTTCTCTGTCGGGATCCCCTGCGTGCACCAAACTATTTGCTTGTTTGATTAAGCTCTTAATCACTTTTAACTGTGAAGCGGTTTTAGATTTAGCTTTCCATTGCCACTGTTCGGGCAAAATGGGCAGGTGTTCGAAACGCCATTGTTTAAAACGGCTGTCGTAATGCTCAGGCTCGGCCTGTTCCAGCAAATGGCCTATGCACCAAGTTACGCAGTCACCATTGGCTAACTGAATATAACCATT
Organism: Agarivorans sp. DSG3-1; assembly: GCF_046774965.1. Classification (NCBI taxonomy): domain Bacteria; kingdom Pseudomonadati; phylum Pseudomonadota; class Gammaproteobacteria; order Alteromonadales; family Alteromonadaceae; genus Agarivorans; species Agarivorans sp. DSG3-1. Next base: position 742,074 of record NZ_CP177241.1, read on the forward strand.
TTGTTTTTGTTGAGGCTTTGGCAGCACCGCAGCAATAGCGCGTGCAAGGCTTGGTTTTTCAGCAATATAGAGACGCAATGGGCTACAACACCTGTAATTTTATACAGCATTGTAGCCGATTTTTATTATTAGCTAAATATTTGTTGGCTAAGTTTGAGGGTTGCCGCTAAGTTACGCGCACTCACAAACAGGTTTTGCTCAGCTTCAGCTAGAGCATGAGCTAAATCACAAGGCCCTGGCACCACCGAGAACACCGCATCTATACCATGTTCATGCACCACTTCGTAACCAGGTAACATCGCCCCCGCTAACGCAATCACCGGTACATCAAACTGCATCGCAATTTGCGCTGCGCCATAGGGGGTTTTACCGGCAATGGTTTGACTGTCGATGCGCCCTTCACCAGTGATGAGCAAATCAGCACCTTCAACACTATTGGCTAAATCTACCGCTTCGGTAACAATTTGCACCCCAGGGCGCAAATCGGCCTGCATAAATGCTAACAAAGCAGCGCCTAAACCACCCGCCGCGCCGCTGCCCGCGGCATGCATAATATCGATGCCAAATTGGCTAAACACCACAGCCGCAAAGCGGCCAAGGGCAGCATCAAGCTGACGGATCATCTCAGGTGTGGCACCTTTTTGTGGACCAAATATAGCACTTGCGCCATGTTCTCCACATAAGGGGTTATCGACATCACAAGCAACTTCAATCTCTACTTCAGCTAAGCGCGGATCTAAGCCTGAAATATCAATCGATTCTAAATCAATCAGTTCACCGCCACCGCGTTTTAGAGGTTTGTTAAACTTATCGTAAAACTGTGCACCCAGCGCTTGCAGCATGCCTACTCCAGCATCATTGGTCGCGCTACCGCCTAAGCCAATAATCAGTTTGCTAGCACCGGCATCTAAAGCAGCACTAATTAACTCGCCAGTACCATAACTTGAGGTTTTTCGTGGGTCGCGCAATGCAGGTTCAACCAAATGTAAACCCGAGGCGGCGGCCATTTCAATAACAGCGGTTTGCTTGTCACCAAGAATGCCAAAAAACGCTTCTACCTGATTCCCCCTTGGACCTGCCACGAGTACCGGCATAATTTGCCCCTTGGTCGCATCAACCATGGCTTGCACAGTACCTTCACCACCATCGGCCAATGGCACCTTTAGATATTCAGCATCAGGGAAAATTTGTTGGAAGCCTTGTTCGATCATGTCGGCCGCTTCCATGGCACTTAGGCTCTCTTTAAATGAATCAGGCGCAATAACAATTTTCATCGGCTGTCCTTCTCAGTAATGTCTTAGGCTATTAGCTAGTGCTGGGGTAAACACCTTTTGGTGTAGCTGCGAATTTGCTCACTTAACTGTTTCATTAACTTACCTGCTAATTGCCAATGATGCCAGTACAGCGGCACCCTTACTTGCAGGGCCGGTGTAAGGTTTAATAGGCTGCCATTGGTTAGGTGTTTGGCCACATGTAAACGCGGGTTAAGGCTATAGGCACCACTGGCTAACGCCAGCTCCATAAAGGCTTCAGAAGAGCGTACTGTGTGGCAAGGATACTGCCCTGGACTTAAAGAAAAATGTTCTGACAAAAACTGAATATGCATATCATCGTGCTGATCAAACGACATGCCAGGCGCTAAGCTCAAACTCTCTCTGTTGACTCCCTTGGGGAAAAATCGCTGGGCAAATTCGGGGGTAGCAACACACAAATATTCCATGTAACCCAAAAAATGGCTTTCGCTGCCCGCTACCGCTGCAGCACGGCTGGTCACACAAGCTAATACTTCTCCACTACGCATCCGCTGCCAAGTACGAGACTCATCTTCTACATACAAGTTCATCTCTACCCTTTGCTGCTGCAAGGTAGGGCTTAGTGCCGGAATTAACCAACTGGCTAAACTGTCGGCATTCACCGCTAAAGGCAAGGCTTGAGCGCGAGTATCATCAACATTGAGTTGGCTGGCTAGCTCGGTTTCTAACTGCAGAACTTGCTGATAGTGGCCGAGTAAGCGCTGGCCTAACTCAGTAGGCATAAGCGGCTGAGAGCGAATCAACAAGGGCTGGCCCAGTTGGCTTTCAAGTGCCTTAATTCGCTGCGAGATGGCCGATTGAGTAAGATGTAAACGTTGTGCGGCGCGCTCAAAACTCTGCTCACTAAGCACTGCATCTAAGGCTTTCAATAACTTGTAATCAATATCACCTAGCTTCATTAGCAAAACTTATCTAGCATTAAATTTATTAGCTATATTAAAGCAAATCCTCTGGGTATAGTCCTGTCATTATTTCGCCAACGACGCTTTTTATGCTTAGTACCTACTTTACCGGCCTTAGTTTAATGGCTACGCTAATTATGCCCATTGGCATGCAAAACGCCTTTGTGCTTAACCAAGGCATTCGTCGTCGTCATCATTTGTTAGTCGCTAGCCTATGTTCATTGGCCGATGTGTTTTTTATGTGCATCGGTGTTTGGGGCGGAGCCAAGTTATTTAGCGCTTATCCTTGGTTGTTATACACCATTAGTATTTTAGGCTCAGGCTTTATGATGATGTATGGCTTTCAGTGTTTACAGCGGGCTTGGCGAGGTGAAAGCAGCTTAGAACAGGGCGAAGCTAAACATGAGCTTAAAGCCATTATCTTGGCTTGTTGTGCATTTACCTTCTTAAATCCACATGTCTACATCGATACCATTGTGATTTTAGGTGGGTTTGCCGCCAATATTAGTGTTGAGCAAAGGCCAATGTTTGTGGCTGGCGGAATTAGTGCCTCGTTCCTGTGGTTTTTTGGTTTAGCCTTGATGGGAGCCAAGCTAGCACCGTGGTTAGCTAAACCTCGCGCTCAACAAATTATCGACAGTTTAATTGGCGTGATGATGTTTGGTTTAGCCATTTATTTACTCAAGTTTGTGTTTGCTTAGAGCTGATAATTGGCCTTTTTACCAATATCGTAATGCAGTGGCTGACGGCATTTTTGAACAGCAATATAAAGGCATACAGCTGCGATAATCAGCAAGCTTATACTACGCAGGTTTGGCCAAGGGCTTAGGTTTATTAAGAAGTCCACGGCTAATACCGCGCCTAGCCAACGCAGTGAACCCAAGTTAAAACAAAAACTCTCTTTAAAGGCTACTGCGGCAAAAACCAGATAAAAGCCGGCTAAGGCGAACATGTCTAAGATTGGCCAATGCCACAAGTAATAAGCCATGCTAAGCCACACTGCACTCCACGCAGCGCTTTGGACCAGATAACGAATGGCTTTGTTATATAAGTGAAGATTGTGCGCCAGTAATGCACTGGCTGCTGCAAGCAACCATAGCGGCTGCCAAACCACACCATCAGCAATACTGTGGTAACAGGCACATGCAAAGCTAAAGCTTAGCGTTAACCAACCTACGCGGTAACATAGCACGCTAATAGTATCGATAAGATCGAGCTGTTCTTGGTGTTCAGTATCTGCCAATGGTCTGTCCTTAACTACTCGGGGCGGCTTAAATCTCGGGCTAGAATTAGCGCTAAGCCGATCATTTGTAAAAACAGGGCGAGATTTCGCAGGCTAGAAATAGTGCCCATCTGGTCGGTATAAGCGCCCATTAAATCGATGTTCTGCAAGTACCAATTATCTATGCGCTCGCGTAATTGATTTTGCACCTTTGAGACTAAACGATCTAAAGCCGCCAAATTACTCAAATTGATACTAGGCACTTCGCCCATTTCTAACCAATATTTAAGATCTTTAGCCAGCAGTTGTTGCACGGTTTGCGGGATGGGCTGAGAGGTTTGTGCTTCATTACTCACTAAAGCCAAAATTAACTCACGCTTGCGCTCTAAAGACTCTATCTGCAGCCAGGTTTGTTTGATTAGGTTGTCGTTTGCTTGCTGCTGTTGCACTAATTGATGAGCATCTTGGCTCACACTGTCGATGTAAAAGTTGGTCATTAGCGCTGCCACAATATTGAACAGCAAGCCTATCGATACCAATACTTGAGTGCGAGTAAAACGCCAGCGCATAAGCCCTCCAAGAAAAACTTAAGTATGGCTAGCGCTTGGCTGTTTGGCTAGTTAAGTGCTTGTTTATTGATGCAAAGCCTAACGACTGGTTTGTTGTCTTGCGGCAAACACGGCTCGAGGAGAGAAGCCAGTAACTAATGCGGTACCCACCAATATCACCGAGGTGCCTAACAAGGTATTCCAAGACACTGCTTCATTTAAGAATACGCTGCCCCAAAGAATACCAAACACCGGAATCAAAAAGGTAACTGTGAGCGCAGAGGAAGCCCCCACATCACTAATCAATCGGTAATACAGCAAATACGCTACACCACTGCATACCACGCCCAAAAACACCACCGACAGCATTAAGTTAGCCGAGGGCGTTTCTACAATGGGGAAAAATAACATGGCAGGCGCAACTAACAGGGTGGATGCCCACATGCCCCCGTGAGCATTAGCAAAAGGCTCAACGGATTTAGCAGAATGCGCATAAGTGCTGGCAATGCCGTAACACACCGCAGCACCAATAGAGGCACTAATGGCCACCTTGGCATCAAGGCTTAATGCAGCGCTATCTACTCCAACCAATATCGCTACCCCGGCGATACCCACCACCAAACCTAATACCTTTTTAAACGGCATGGCTTGGCGCAACCAAAGCGCGGAAATAATCGCCCCCCAAATAGGCGCGGTGGCATTGAGAATAGAGAGTAAAGACGCCGATAAGGTTTGCGCAGCATAGGCCAATAGCAAGAACGGTAAGGCAGAATTAAACAAGCCCAATATCATGTAATGACGCCAGTGTTCGCGCCACTTGAGCTGCTTTTTAATGGCGAAGCCCACCAGCATTAAAAACAAAGCAGCAAAGCCTACCCGAAGCTCAATCAGGATTCCGGGGCCTAATACAGGCGCGGCGATACGCATAAACAAAAATGAGCTGCCCCATATTGCCGATAGCAGTAACAATCTAATTACACTGGCTAAATCCATTTTGTACGTCCTTAATCCTACTTATTTGAGCAGTGTGCATCAAAGCTAAACAACAAGCGACCCGATATTTGCTCAGCCATAAAAAAGCCGCGTAACCGCGGCTAATTCATTGTTGGTTTGGCTAACTAATACTTAATGGCCAAGCCTAAAACTGGTAGTTAAACTCTACTCGATGATCACCATCTTGAAAGTTTGAATACTCGGTCCAGTTCGCAAAGTAACGGATATTGGCACGCGCGTTAATTTGGTAAGACGCAGCGAATTCATGAGCGAATACATCACTATTGCCCATACCAAAGGCATTGTCTTTGTAAAAGTCTGAACCGGAAAGGCTGCTCATCCACATTGGGTTGTAGTTAAGCCATATTTTATCGGTAATGGTAATTTTTGAGTAGGTACCCACTAAAGCAAAGGTACCCGGTACCGAGTATCCCGCGGCGTGGTCTGCAGTGCCTTCAGCATAGTTATTAGCAAAGGCGACACCAGCACCTGCTAAAGGATAAAACTGCACAGGGCCAAATTTAGGCAAGGCCTGAATGAATGAATATGACGCGCTACCCATCTCACTGCCGATATCGTAACTTACGTCTAACTGCGAACCTCGACCATTACTTAGATCTACACCGAAGTTACGGAATCGAATGGAATCAACAGAGTCATCGCGCTGGCTGCTGCCATCCCAACCTAAAGCTTCACCCGCAAAGCCTTTTACTTCGATGATGTTCATCGCCATGGTATTCGCATTACCCGTATCGTAGGTTTGCCCCACTTTTAGGTTTAAGCCTTTGTTAGTAACACCTACACCCGCTTGGGTATACACCGCTAGCGGATCCGACATGTCTTGCAGCTCCTGCTCGGTGTCTTCCGCCGGAGAATGAGGCTTAGAATCGGCAATACTTAGCGCACTTACAGATAGAGCACCAAGCAGTAAACTTGCATTAAAGATAGGAGAGATTAAAGACATAGAGCCGCTCTTAAATAATCAAAAAGCGACAATTTATGGAGTGCTATGCAGGCCAGCAAGCAAGCCGTCTAGTTACATCAGTTTTTTCGACTTTATCGATGAAAACTGTCGAAAAAAGGCCACAAAAAAACCGCCTGCAGGCGGCTTAATCACAGGAGCTAAGTCTTAACGTGCAGCCTTGATATGGTCTGCAATCAGGAACGCTAATTCTAAAGCTTGGTCAGCGTTTAGGCGTGGATCACAGTAAGTATGGTAACGCTGAGCCAGATCATGCTCGGTGATTTGGAAAGCACCACCAACACATTCTGTCACGTTACGGCCAGTCATTTCAAAGTGAACACCACCCGCATAGGTCCCTTCAGATTTATGGATCTGGAAGAACTGCTGCACTTCACGCAATACATCATCTACGCGACGTGTTTTGTAACCGTTAGGCGCTTTAATGGTATTGCCGTGCATAGGGTCTGAACTCCACACTACGTTTTTACCTTCACGCTCTACCGCTTTAATTAGGTTAGGTAGGTGATCAGCCACTTTATCAGCGCCCATACGAACGATAAGGTTCAAACGACCCGCTTCGTTGTGAGGGTTAATGATGTCGATAATGCGCAACAACTCTTCTGGATCGGTAGTTGGGCCGGCTTTCAAGCCAATAGCATTTTCTACGCCACGTAAAAACTCGATGTGAGCGTGGTCGATTTGGCGAGTACGGTCACCAATCCACAACATGTGAGCAGAACAGTCATACCACTTGCCCGTTAGGCTGTCACAGCGAGTAAGAGCTTGCTCATACGGCAGTAACAAGGCTTCGTGTGAAGTGTATAAGTTAGTTTCGCGAAGTTGTGGTGCGGTAGCTGGGTTAATGCCACAAGCGCTCATAAAGGCCAGTGACTCTTCAATGCTACCCGCTAGCGCTTCATAACGCTCGCCTAATGGGCTTTTCTTAATGAAGTCTAAGTTCCATTTGTGCACTTGGTTTAAATCAGCCAAGCCACCTTGGGCAAATGCACGTAGCAAGTTTAGCGTTGAAGTAGATTGGTTGTAAGCATCTACCATACGCTGCGGATCTGGCACGCGGCTTTTCTCGTTAAAGTCGATGGCATTGATAATGTCACCGCGGTACGACGGCCAGCTTTCGCCGTTAATCGTTTCCATGTCTTCGCTACGAGGTTTAGCAAATTGACCAGCAATACGGCCAATTTTAACCACCGGCTTCTGACCACCAAAGGTTAGTACTACCGCCATTTGCATTAATGCTTTAAACGTATCGCGAATATGGCTAGTACGGAATTCGTCAAAACTCTCGGCGCAATCACCACCTTGCAGTAAAAAGGCTTCACCCTTGGCTACTTTGGCTAAGTCTTCACGTAAAGCGCGCGCTTCACCAGCAAAAACTAGCGGTGGCTGATCAGCCAAATACTTCTCGGTTTGTTGAAGCTTTTCTTGATCAGGGTAAGTAGGTAATTGTTTTACTGGTTTGTCTCTCCAGCTTGAGGGTGTCCATTGCGTCATGTTGCGTTCCCGAGAGTGCTCTAAAACCCCCATAATAGGCATTCTAGAGCACATGAAAAGCGCTAATTGTAGTTTTTTTCTACCTACCTAATTATTTATCACTTAATAGCAACAATAAAACATAAATCCCAACAAAAAAAAGTAACTGAATAAATTCACATTTTTATACTAATGTAATGGGCTTCCCTTAGGGGTAACGCAGCCATTTTGCTACTATGATCAACAAGCTAATTAACCCTATGAAACCTATGAAACAATCATCAGTGACCTTAAAAGACGTAGCCAAAACCGCCGGAGTCTCTCACCAAACGGTAGCAAGAGTGGTTAGAAAATCGCCGAAGGTTGCTGAAAAAACGCGAATTAAGGTCCAGCAAGCAATTGCTGACGCAGGTTACTTACCTAACCGCATGGCTCAACAATTGGCGAGAAGGCAGTCACTCACCTTGGGATTTGTATCAATAAACATTTCTCTACACGCCATTGCTAAAATCGCTGATGGGATCCGCCGCGAAGCGTTAAAGCAAGGTTTCAGTTTATCCATTTCAATGATGAACGAGTTGGATCAAGAATCTTGTAACAAAGCTATTGATGAGTTACTTGGTCAGCAAGTTGACGGCTTAATTATTAATACCTCAATCACTCACGCCACCATTAAGCTAATCCAAGAGCGTGAAAATTTGCCCCCTTGTGTATTCATCGACTTTGATAAAAACAACGATGCTTTGCAGGTATCTCATGACCAAGTGGGCGGCGCCAGCTTAGCCGCTCAGCACCTTATCGACCTAGGGCATCGTAATATTGCACTGATTAATGGTGCCGCTAACACCTGTGTAGCGCATTGGCGCGAGTCAGGTTGGTTAGAAAGCTTATCCAAAGTTAACATTACGCCGGTGAATCGAATGGACGGCAACTGGAACGCCCGCAGTGGCTACCAAGCTACCTTAGAGCTGTTAGATGCTGAAACGGACTTTACTGCCATTTTGGTGGCCAATGATGAGATGTGTTTAGGCGTGCTACGAGCACTCAATGAGCGCAACATTAACGTGCCACAAGATGTTTCAGTAGTGGGGTTTGATAACCACGACGACAGCGAGTTTTACAACCCACCACTCACCACTATCGACCAAAATTGTCATGAGCTAGGGGAAACCGCGGTCACCTTACTAATGCAAAAAATGAACAGTGAACAACAGTCTGAATCCCGCGTTTTACTCACCACCAAGCTGGTTAAACGACAAAGCTCTGGCCCAGTCAAAACCTAGTATTAATGAGGGTGTGAACGCCACATGCAAGGCGCGATGGTGAGTTGTTCAAAACAAGCAGTAAACGATGAATCGCTGGGGCTGCAAGCATATAGCCCTAGCTTAACGGCCTGTTTGGCAGCAGCTGGAGGATCGGTTTGCACACTTGCTGTTTCACCAAGTTGGTGAAGATGAAAAACCCGCATTTGCTGATACGCTTCACCGTCTTGCGAATACTCAATCAAGAAATCGGGCCCTCGTCGGCTTAAGCGATACCAAATATGTTGTGGTGTACTAATATCAGTTGTTGCCCAATCCGAATAACCCAAGTTAGTCACGACTGAACCCAAGCGTGACAATGCTGCTGTTTCAAATTCAATGGATGCCTTAAACCAGTTTTCGCTGTCGAGATAAATAATCACTCCCGCTTGGTCAAACTGCTTCTGATAGTCAAAACTCACCTTCACACTAACGCTAAAGTTGTCTTGATAGCTTAAGAGTAAAGCCGGTGCATTGTCGTTGCGAAAACCATAGTACGAGCGCTGCCAAAAATCGGTATGCGGATCGGTGGTCAGGCGTAACTGATGGTCGTCTAATACATATTGCTTAGGTGGGTTGAGCCACTTAGCCTGTGAAAATTCTTTCATCACTACCTCTCCCTGTTAATTACCTGCGTAGCTGGCCAGCTTATGCAACAAAGCATGTTTCACCGTGGGCCATTCTTGATTAGTAATCGAAAACACCACTGTATCGCGATAGTTACCTTGAGCATCAAGACTATGATTGCGTAAAACCCCATCCTGTTTAGCGCCTAAACGGGCGATGGCTGCGCGTGAAGCATGATTGTGCCAATGGGTTCTAAATTCCACAGCAATAGAACTGAGTTGCTCAAAAGCGTAACTCAGCAATAGCAATTTGCATTGGGTATTTACTGAAGAGCGCTGATAGCTTTTTGCATACCAGGTATAACCAATCTCTAAACGGCGGTTAACAACATCGGCATGGCAATAGCGAGTTGCACCAATAACGTTGCCGCTGGGTTTATCTATTACAACAAACGGCAGCGCCACACCTTGCTGCTTATCTTGTAAAGCACTGTCAAAGTAAGCATCAATAGAGTCTGCATTGGGAACGCTGGTGTACCACAACTGACTTAAGCGCCCATCGGCTTCGGCGGCTAATAGCGCTGCTCTATGGCTTAACTGCAAGGGCTGCAACAGCACATTTCCGGCGCTTAATTCTGATTCAATTAAATAGGGCTGCCTAGTCATCCATTACTCTCACTCATCGTTATTTCAATAGGCAGATTAATACGCAACAGAATGAATAGAAAGCGAAAAAATGGCTAATCATTAAGCTATGAAGTTCATTTCGTTTACTACACTTAGCCAATAACGACTCAGAGCTTAAAAGCATTCACACAATTAGGGTTTCATACTAAAAAGGAAAAATTATGGGCATTATTATTTGGTTACTTATTGGTGCGGTGGCAGGTTGGCTTGCTGGCAATATTATGAAAGGCGGCGGCTTTGGCGTGTTAGGCAACATTGTGGTGGGCATTGTTGGCTCGGTAGTGGGCGGCTTTGTTTTTGGTTTGCTTGGTTTTGGCAGCACCAGTATGTTGGGGTCGCTTATCACTGCCGTTGTGGGCGCGGTAATTTTGCTCTACATCGTTAGCATTGTAAAAAAGTGAGCTAAATGACAAACGCAAAAAAGCCAGCTAATAAGCTGGCTTTTTTAATCTAATAAGTTCTTGTTTAACCTTTAACAGCACCTGCCGTTAGGCCGTCAATCAACTTACGAGAAGTCATTACGAACAAGATCATCAGAGGTACTACCGCAATCGCAGCACCAGCACAAATTGCGCCCCAAGGAACCTGGCCGGTACCTTGCAATGCTCGAAGAGCTAGCGGCACGGTAAACATCTTCATGTCGTTCATTACTACCAATGGGCCCATGAAGTTGTTCCACTGGCCAATAAAGGTAATCAAACCAAGCGTACCAAAAGCAGGTGTAATTAATGGCACAACTACACGCCAGTAGATAGCAAACTCATTACAGCCATCCATACGTGCTGCTTCAATCAGCTCTTTTGGAATCGCACTAGAGATGAACTGGCGCATCATAAAGATACCCATTGCCCCACAGGCCATAGGAATATATAGCGCTCGTGGTTGGTTCATCCATTCTAGCTTAGACATAATTAATGCAGTTGGAATCATGCCCAAGAAAGGTGGTAACAACATGGTGCCCATAATTAATATGAACATTACGTTGCGGCCTTTAAACTCAAACAAGGCAAATGCATAACCCGCTAATGAACAGAAGAACAAGTTAAGTATTGTAGTAATCAACGCTACATAAAAACTTAAACCAATGTTGTGCCAAAAGTACGGCAGTGCATCTAACAGAATGCCAACGTTATTAATAAATTCTCCACCGAACCACATTGGTGGCGGCACCGACAAAATCGATGAGTTGGTATGCGAAGCAAATATAAACATGAAGTAGAACGGTGCCAACATAATGATGGAACCCATACCTACAATGAAATAAGCGATTAAATGACTCTTAGTTAGTTTATTCATAATTTACTCCTACTTCTTCTCACCGAGTAATTTGTTGTTACCCCAGGTAAGGAAGGCAATCAGCGCAAACAGAATCCAAGAGATAGCTGATGCAGTACCAAAGTCACCCTCAACAAACGCGGTAATGTACATATGCATTGCGGCTGTTTTACCCGCTTGCTCAAGACCACCAGTACCACCAGTAATAATGAACGGTTCTTCAAACAATTGCAGGTTACCAATAATGGTTAAGGTTACCGCGAAGAACATCATTGGCTTAAGCATAGGTACCGTGATGTACCAAAATTGCTGCCAACGTTTAGCGCCATCCACCGTGGCCGCTTCATACAAATCTTTAGGAATGGTTTGCATCGCAGAAAGATACAGAACGGTATTCCAGCCAACGAAGCGCCAGAACACAACAAAAGCAATCATGGTTTTGGTGTACTCAGGTCGATTCCAATCAATATTTTCTGTAGGGAATAACCAAGCTAGAGGTTGAATATCACCAATGGTCCAGTTACCCGCCGAGGTAAATAGCATGTTAATCATGCCAAAGTCTCGTGAGAACAGGGTTGTAAATACCAAAGAGATAGCAACAGTAGAGGTAATAAATGGCATAAAGTACATGCCAATCACCGTGTTACGGCTGCGTTTAAAACTAGTATGTAAGAAATAAGCTAAAGGAATTGCTATTACATGCTGGGGGATACCCGCAGCTAACGCAAGCCACAATGTATTGTATACGGACGTCTGAAACCAATCATCGGTTAAGGCGAATGTGTAGTTTTCAATACCTACCCACTCCATGGCACTTAATCCCGCGGCTGGCTCCCAATAGTGAAACGACAAAAATAAAGAGAAAAGTAACGGAAACAACCCAAAGACTGTAAATATTGCAAAGAAAGGGCTAATAAATAAGTAAGGAGCCCATTTGTAGCCACTTGCATGTAGTCGCTGCTTTAGGGTCCGCTTTTTAATTTTAGCTACTGGTGGTCTTACGGCAGACTCTACAGAAGACATCTTTAACTCCCGACAAAAAAAAAGTGAGGGAGCGAGCTCCCTCGATATTAAAATTAACGTCTAGCGCGACGTTTGATTTGCTTTTCAGCTTCAGCTAACGCTGCATCAATGTTTTCATCACGCTCTAATACACCTTCAAGTGCATCATTAATGATTTGTTCAGCAACTGGATCATGCTTGTGAACATCCATTGCTGGAATGCGGTCAGCAGAATTCTTCCACTCTACGCGAGCCACTTGGCCACCTAGGTAAGGAATTGGTTGGTTTATGAAGTCATCATTTTGCGCTTCAACTAATGCTGGGAAAGCGTCTAAATCACGGAAAGCTGCAATTTGCATCTCTTTATCCATGGTCATGAACTTAATGAATTCCCATGCTTCAGCTTTGTTTTTGGCTTTCTTAGGAATAGCGTAGAAAGAACCACCCCAGCTTGCATAAGTACCGCCTGGTAGAGCAGCTGAACGCCATAGGCCTTTACTCTCTGGAGCAATCCAGTTAGCTAAGTGACCGCCTAACCAAGCACCCATCATTTGTGAAGCGATAGTGCCGCGACGTAAACCTTCAGTCCACTCTGAGCTCCATGCACCAACTTGTGCATCAATACCCGCTTCACGAACAGCTTTTGCTAAACGGAACGCTTCTTTGAAACGGTCATTGTTTACCGTGATGTTGCCTTCTGCATCAAAGTAGATACCTTCGCCATCTTTAAGACCACTACGAATCACAACGTCTTTAATATCTACAGCACTGGCAACAAGGTAAGAACCGGTTGTTTCTTTGATTTTTTTACCCGCAGCAATAAAAGAATCCCAGTCTTTAATAAGGTCTTCTTCAGTTACGCCAGCTTTGGTAAAGATATCTTCGCGGAAGAACAACGCACCAGGGCCAATATCTGCTGGAATTGCTGCTAATGTACCGCTACCACCAGTGGCTAGTGGCACAGTAAATTTAGAAAATAGTTTTTCATATTGCTCTGCACTGTATGGAGCAGCGCGTAAATCTTCTAAGCCACCAGATGATGCAAAGCGGCCAATGTAACCATACTCAATACCCATTACGTCAGGTAGGTTACCGCCAGTTGCTAGCGCAGTAGTCATCGCATTATGGTGATCACCATAAGCTAACGATACGAGCTTAATTTCTACATCTGGATTAATCTTTTTATAAAGTGGAATAGCCGACTGTACAGCAAGGTCAAAGCTAGGGAATGAAGCTACTGTTAGGGTAGTTTTCGCCCAAGCTGACGTTGCGGTTAACGCCAGCGTAGTGCCGAGGGCTAACGCTACTGTTCCAAGTTTCTTTTTGTTAAACATCCTATTCTCCTAAGTACATGAATTTTATTATTATTCAGTGTCGCAATTGGCTAGTGCGCCGACGCTTTTACAAGCGCTGGGAGTAACTAGTTCATTTGTGGCAAAATTGCCTTTCCGGTTTCATTATTAAACAAGTGGATCCGCGAAATATCGAAGAACAACTCCACTTTATCGTCTATATCCGCATTCACATCATCAGCAATTGCAACTTCTGCAATAAAACGAGCACCATCCAGTTCACACTGTACGTGGTAGGTAGAACCAAGAAGCTCGACGCCGATAACATCTGCTTTCACGCTACCAATGGTTTCTGATTCAATAGAACGTTGATGTAGATACAGGTCACTTGGGCGAATACCCAAAGTGCATAGCAAGTCATCTTCTGCATACACCGCTGGTAAGTCGATGTGCTGGTCAGAAAACACCAAGCTAGAAATAGTGCCAGTTTTCTTAATGGTTGCAGGAATCATGTTCATTTCAGGCGCGCCAATGAACGATGCAACAAATTTGTTGGCTGGCTCTTCAAAGATTTCTTTTGGCGTGCCTACTTGCTCAATGTAACCATCTTTAAGAATCACGATACGGTCAGCTAAAGTCATTGCCTCAACTTGGTCGTGGGTTACGTATAAGGTGGTGGTGCCTAATTTGTCGTGCAGAGTTTTGATTTCAGCGCGCATTGAGCCACGTAGTTTGGCGTCAAGGTTAGATAGCGGCTCATCGAATAAGAATACTTCAGGAGTACGTACCATTGCGCGGCCCATTGCCACACGTTGACGCTGACCACCTGATAACTCTTTAGGTTTGCGATCAAGTAATGGGGTTAGCTCTAACATATCGGCTGCGTATTTCACGCGCTTAACGATCTCGTCTTTTGCTACGCCAGTCATTTTAAGACCGAAGGCAATGTTTTGCTCCACACTCATGTGCGGGTATAAAGCGTAGCTTTGGAACACCATGGCGATGTTACGTTCCATCGGGTGTAAGTCATTCACTAGCTCATCAGCGATGAAAATTTCGCCATCCGAAATATCTTCCAAGCCAGCCAGCATTCTTAGCGTTGTTGATTTGCCACAACCAGAAGGACCAAGTAGCACAACAAACTCGCCATCATTAATGTGCAAGTCGAAGCTTTTAACGACTTCTGTTTTACCAAAGCGTTTTTTCAAATTGTTAAATGTAACTGCTGCCATGATGTTTCATTTCCATAAGATTAAATGTGGAGAGGCCTTAAAGAGAGTCGACAAATTCAGTTTATTTGAAACTCTGTGTAAGCGCTTTCTTGGGTTAAACTTTAGCTAAGCCTGAAAAGGTCTTCAAACGAATAAAGGTTAAGATTTGAGGCCTGTCATAAAAAAAGCCACTATCATGACAATTAGCAATTATTAAACTATAAAACGTAATATTTCCCGGCTAAAACCACTGTTTAGACAGCAAAAGGCCGCCATCAAAAACTCAATTATTTGTAAATGATAGGGGTTTCACAGTGTGAAAAACTGCGTCATGGCCGATTTAGGCAAACTTTTGTCTATATTGATTCGGCGTCATCTCCATCTCCTGCCGAAACAAATAATATAAATAGTGTTGATTAGAGAACCCAGCCGCATCGGCGATGGCATCAACCGGAGAGCTGGTAGAGGTGAGCTGTTGCTTAGCGAATTCCATACGAACTTGGTGCAATTGTTGGTGTACTGTTTTGCCAAGAACCTGCTTGAAACGTGTTTCAAGGGTTTTGCGAGATACCGCACAGTAGTCAACAACCTGCTCAACTTTAATTCTTCGGTGAAAATTACTGTTTAGAAAGAATAAAGCTTTGGTGATAAGAGGGTCAGCAGGCTCCGCTTCGTCGGCAGAATCACCACTGACGATCTCGGTAGCGGGCACCAATACCTCTCGTGCAGCAAGGCCGTCAATTTGCTCTTTTAGCACCGCCACAGCTTGTTCACCAATTTGTTGGATAGGTAACACCGCAGAGCATAGAGATATAGGCGATAAAGCGCTTTCTGTAGGGTCTGCATCAATGCCTATCAGCGTGTAATCATTAGGCACGCTAATCCCTTGATCATGACACAAGCTAGCAAATTGCCGCGCTTGAGTGTCTGAGGCAGCAACCACCCCTACTCGTGATTCAGGCCGAGTTAAGTCAGGAACGCTTAACTCCACCAGCTCGAGGCGGTATTGAAGGGCTATTTTCGCTAAGGCGATTTTGCGTTCTTTCACCCACGGAGCGGTAAAAGTAGGCACCCCGCTAAAAAATGCCACGCGACGAATGCCTTTGGCTAAAAAAGACTGCACTATTAGCTCTACAATCCCTTGGCTATCAGGGCTTACTCGCGCTAAATGGGTTTGCGAAGGAAGATTTAAGCGTGAACCAGAAATAGCCACTAAGGGCAGTGAAAGGTTTTCACAGAACGCCGCCACACCGGGTTTATCAAAATCAGCGATCACTCCACAAAAGCGCTCTAAGTTAACCAGATTCGCTTCAGCAATAGTCATTACCTCCGGCTGCATCCAGCGCGATAAGGGGCTGATATTGTGGGTAATTCCTTTTAGTATTTCTCGATCGTAAGGATGTTTAACATCCAGTAGCAGTAATACTGCGTTGCCGTTGCGCATCATTGAGGCTCCTTTTAATCACTAACAGCCGCTAGCACTGGTATAACAATATTAGTACCCTTTTCTTGACTCAGCGGCTAGCGCTAAGCCAAGAATTAGTGGTGATGTGTCGATTATTCGTCTAACCATAAGATATTGGTCACACAGCGCGGGTAGTACAAACTGCCAATAGGCTTACCTGAGCTGAACTGATCACAGCAAGCGTGTTTGCTTGCGCCAATCGTTTGCCAACGTACATGCGCCGCATCGGCTTCAACGCTGTTGGCCTGCTCTATTTTTAAAATTTTACGCGCCACATATTGGTTTAAGTAAATTTTACTTACCCATGAATTGTCAGCCGTGGACGATAGTTTCCAAGCCCCGTCAGGATACAAGCAGAACCCTTGGTTTAATACATACTCTAGATGCGCCTTTAGTACTTTAATGTACTCACCGTAAGGGCCTTGCTCAGACACGGCCTCACTCAAGCCCATCTCATAAGGATACACCAAGGCCTCAATGGCCGGAATAATCGCGCTGGTTGAGTGGCCATCTAGCACCGCCGGTATATACCCTAATTCTTTATCAAAGCTAGCACTTAACTTATCGGCGCAACGCTTAGCGGCGTCTAACGCGAGCTTAACCTGTTCGGTTTCCCCTAAATCTTGTAGTACTTTGGCAATCGCCAAATAAGCAGCCCAACTTTTACCCGCCAAATAAATATTTCCGCGAGCTTGGCCTAAGCTATGGTCGAGAGAATCATAGGTGGTAATTTCCCCACCCTGCTGAGTTCGCGCTGATTCAAAACCCATAATGCCGTCGCGTAACTCTGGGTTTGGGTTATCGCGGTTTAACAGTGACTGCAAGCAATCAATCAAAGTGCCACGCTGCTCAATAGCAAAGGCCTTGTCTGCGGTTTTGCTAATATAAACACCACAACACAATACCCAGTTAGTGAGCTGTTCGTAAGTCATGTGACTAAAACATACTCGATCTAAACCCGCCACTTCGTAGGAGCTTTCTCCCTTAGGGCTCCAATTGTTTGACACCCCCATGTCATGAGTAAATGACAAACCACCAGGGTAATTTACTCCGGGGTTTTCAGGGTCAAAAACCTCATCGTAAAAGCTGTAATGACTTAAGAACTGCTTCAGTGTGTTTTTAACTGTCCATGGGTTTTTCGTTAATTCAAAGAACAACATATCTACGGTAAGGTCGAGCGTATTCATCATCAAATACTCGCCTTCGTTAACCACCCAGACCGACTCTGTGCCGTCAAACAACCATTGGGTCGAACCATAATAACTGCGTGTAGCATGTGCTAGAAGATATTGCTGATGGGCATTCAAAGCACTGGCTTGCAATTCTTTATCAGCTTGTTTTGCAATCGCGGCATATTCATCAAAATGGTCTAAGGCATAGCTAAGCACATCGTTTAGCCCAGTAAAATGCTGCGTATAGTAATATTGCATCGCACGGTTAAACGTTGCATTCCCACCTAAGTAGAAGCCTAAGGCTAAACGTAGCGTTACCTTTTCACCAGCTTTCACGTCCACCATAAAACCGGCTGTTGGACCGAGCATGAAACAGTCGTTATTGCCAATTTTACTCAGCGCACTTTGTACTGAAAAATGGCTAAATGCTGTGGCAGATTTGCACGTGGTAGCCAAGCCAATATTGTCTCTGCAAGTGACCCCAAGCATCCCGTTACTGTCGCCGTCTAGCAGCTTATTCCAGCGTAAATCATCGCCCTGTAAGGCAAAAAAACCGGTCCAATCTTGGTTGCTAGTATTATCAAAACTTAATTCAACATATACCGCAGGACAGCTGGCTTGCTTGAGCTTTTGATGTTGCGCTAATGCCGGATCGGGGATCTCAAAAAATGGGCTGAGAACGTTAAAACTAATGCCAGGCGCTGAGAATGTATCGCTGGCCCATTGGTAATCACGCTCAACATTTTCAAACACTCGCTCGCTAAGGCTAGAGGTGTCGTCTTTTTGTACATAGCGTTCGCTTTGGTCGTTTGCACCCTTGTAAAATGGAAACGAATTAACCACACCTTCGCCATCTTGATAACCAACAAATATGTTACCTGCAAAAGGAGCACCTAACTCCAGACCCATTCCTCCATGCTCGCCAGACTCGCCGACAGTAAAGCTGGCTAACGCCCCCATGGGTGAGTGGTGAGCATGAAAAAACTGCTGATTTTGTTCCATAACAACTCCTAAGGAATAACAAACGCGATGGTAATAACGGTTAGCGCTACAACTTGCGAATAAGTGTAAGCGCTTTCACCAGTGTTAATCTACCCAAGCAAGATAGGCGATTCAAAGAAATAAACAGTAAGATTTGAATTTGGTCATAAAAAGCCAATGCTTTATGACATAAGGAAATAGCAGACTAAAAAAACGTAAAGCAATAGCAGTTAACAAACAAGACGCCACCGCTTCCTTTTCTAACTTACCAGCCTCAAAGCTCCGTTTTGTGCACGCTATAAAGTATTTCGCTGCCCATGATAAAAGGATCAGCGCGCTTACATTAAGGTGACAAAGTTTACATACAATATTGTCAGCGCCTTCGCTATATTCAGCTTAGAGTAAACACTCTCACTCAAATTCCACCAGCAAGGACGCGAAATGGTGCACGATCTATTTTACTTTTCATCTAAGCCTGCGATGCCGCTATTTTCTGCACTAGTTACTTCACTATTATTGTCGGCATGTGGCGGTGGCGGAGAATCCTCCTCCACCGAAACAGTATTCACGCAGCCACGTAATACCATTAAAAGTGCATATTTGCGGGATACCGACGGCCAAGCTAATCGCTTAGCAGGACAGATAAGCCTCACTTTAAGCAATGAAACGATTTCGCCAGAGGCAAAGACACAATCAGTTTGGGTCTACTGGGCCGATACTAAGGGCAATAACCTAGGAGAGGCATGGTTAAAAACGCCGTCTAATAACCCGTTTTTGATCAGCATTCCCGAGCAAAGCGTGATTCCAGCCAATGCTACAGCACTAAACTTGCTGCCAGTGAATCAGGCGGGTCCAGCAGCCACCGCGCGTTTAGTAAGGTTTCATGATTTTACTGGGAACACGCAGCTATCTGGTCCCGGCGGGAGCTACCTTACGCCATGGTATTACGGCACTAGCCGACCACATATCACCATTCAAAGAATTAACCACCAAGGTGGAACATGCATTTTTGATAACGGCTTGGTCAGTGTAACGGATATGCAGAATCAAATAGACCCGCGTGCCCATGATGCAAATGCGGGAGCTTTAGAGGCAGACGAGCAAGCGTATCCAGCCTACGAGTACTTATGTGCCGCTCAACCAATAAACACCTACAAGCAAACCAACGATAGCAACGGCCTTTGGACGTATTCAGCGATTAACGATGCCATGTATTACAGTACCGCGGTGTACGATGCTTTCTTAAAACACCTCAAAGAACCGCCACTAGAACAGAAAATTCGGCTGCGGGTTCACTACGACAAAGCCTCGTCTATTCGCGCTTTTTGGGACGGTGCGTACGCTAACTTTAGTGATGGTATTCCGTTCTTTCAAAATCTCGCCACGCTCGATCATATTGCGCACGAAGTTGGCCATGGCGTTTTGAACCGAATAGGTAAAATAGATGGCTTTAAAGAAGACATTAGCCTCGATGCACAAACCGCACATGAAGCCTTTGCCGATATTTCCGGTGTAATGGTGAAATACGAATTTAACAATGACGGCAATTATTGGATACATGGTGAAGAATCTAATGGCTACACTCGCCAACTGGATCAAATTCAAACCGAAGCTGGCGCTATTGCCAGCTTTTTAGATTACGACGCTGCAGGTAATAACTATTATCAACGCATTGGTATGCTAAGTTACCCTTTCTATTTGCTCGCCAATAAGTGGGGTATAGACACTGCTTACGCAGTTTATCTAAACGCTGCAAAGTCCTGCTGGTTACCAGACTTAACCTTAACAGATGCAGCAGACTGCATTCGTCAACAAAGCCTTGCTGCCAACTTACCAGAAGCAGACGTAATAGAAGCCTTTAAAAGCGTAAAAATTAAACTATTTGATCAAGGTGTATTAAGCCACTTCACTGTTGAGAGTAGCGATACTGGAATCCAATTTTCTGACAATAGCCGCAGCACAAATCAAGTACTAGATTGGCAATGGGACTTTGGGGATGGCAGCAGTTCAGAGCTCGCTAATCCGCTCCATCAATTTGCCGCCGGTACTTACCAAGTCACGCTGAGCGTTAGCGACCAGTCTAATGATCACGATAGCTTTAGTCGCACCATTCGAGTGAGTAATTAACACGCGAATTAAACGCATTATCTTATTCATAGCTGCAGATAAAAAAGCTCCTCACAGCAAGGCAGGGAGGAGTAAACAAAAAAAGTAGACGAGATAACTTGAGTGCTAAGGGCTCAGTTATCGTTCGATTATCGTCGATTGCCTTTGGATTAATGACAAAGAGCCTACAGCATTGTTAAAAGTTATTAATGTTCGCTCACCAAGCGTATGTTGTTAAGGGTATAAGTCACTTCAGACTCGGCCCCTCCAACGAAAAAAGCAAACGCTGCTTTCTTGTCAGAATTAGTGGCTACAAATGTTAAGTCCACTTGTTGTGGTTCTCGGTTCACCACCAAGTCCTCTGCAAAGTAGGTCATGTAGTCCCCAGAATCTTTCTGCAACATAATAGTGAGGGGGCTTTCTTGGCTGGCGCTAAGCTCAGCGGTGATTTGATAGCGCTTGCCTTTGCTTAAGGCCACTCGAGCGCGTTTCAATTGAATGTGCCATGGATTACTGGCTTTTTCTTTCACCGTTATGGTTACTTTGTCACCGCTAAAACTAAATTGACCAGAGCCATCTCCCCAACCGTCAGTGCCTGCGTTAATCGGTTCCCAACGCTTGCCTCCATCTAAGGCAATATCTAAGCTTGCGGCGTAACCAGGCACCGCTGCCAATACTAAGCTCAACGCTATCATTAAAGGCTTCATAAAATTCACAGTTTGTTCCTTAAGTTGGGTATCCGACACACTAGTAAGTTGAGTTAAACTTAATATTGTTCAGGCTATAACTCACACCCGGACGACCTTCGCCAAACATAATTGCAAAGGCGGCTTTTTTCTCATCCTTTGGCATGACAAATTCATAAGTAAATTGCTTTTTCTCAACACCCACTAATTCAGTGCGTTGAA
The DNA here is from genome assembly GCF_046774965.1 of Agarivorans sp. DSG3-1. Lineage (NCBI taxonomy): Bacteria > Pseudomonadati > Pseudomonadota > Gammaproteobacteria > Alteromonadales > Alteromonadaceae > Agarivorans > Agarivorans sp. DSG3-1. Next base: position 763,473 of record NZ_CP177241.1, read on the forward strand.
AGTAAGTAGCGTATTCTCCGCCATCTTGCTGCACCGTAAAGCTAAGCTTGCTAGATTCACTGGCCGAAGCTTCAACAGAGATTTCATACTTTATATCTTCAAACAAATACAAGGGACGTTTAAGCTGAATATGCCAAAGGTTACTGGCTTGTTTCTTTATTCGAACATTAGCCTGTTCATTAGCAAGACTAAAATCGGCAACGCCATCGCCCCAACCTTGTAGCCCAGCACTGATTTTCTCCCAGTCTTTGCCGTCATTAAGGGTGTATGTCACCATGACTAAAGGGGAAGTCTGCACCTCTGGCTCAGAAGTGGTACTTGCACAAGCCGCTAGAAAAAAAGCACTCGCAACAAAAACACAGAAACCTTTCATTTTCATATCCCTCATAGTTACACTACGCCAGTGCTCACACTCGCGTAGTTAGCAAACAATTAATTACTCGCAAGACCACTCTATCGCGCCAGCTGGCAGCGTTGTCGTTTTCTCAAAAGCCACTTTTCCGATTTCGTAGCTCACACTTTCATTACCACGAATGTCAAAACTCATTAAGTCATTCACTTTGGCAATATCAAATGCGCCAGTAGCATCTTGTATCGAGAAACAGCTCATATGAACCGCTACAGTTGACCAACCGTCAGCTTCAAGATCTGCCAGTTGCGCTTGGCCAAAGTAAAAGGCTTGGCGGTTTTTGTAATCTTCACCAGCGTCAGTATTGGTTTGCATAAAAATTTGATGGGAGGTTTCGCTGGTTGTCGCCACCAATACCGAAAGGTCAATCAGCAGCAATCCATTTTGGTATTCAGTAAGATCTAATTGGTTTTCTGTGCTACCCACAATGAAATAAACTTCAGCAGGGCCATCTTCACCAGCAGAGAAGGTATCTACTTGCCAGGTTGCTACTCCATCACTCTCTTTAGCAGTCACCTGTAATGAATCCGTTTTAGGGTAGCCTTCACCGCGCGCCAACACTTGGCGGTTATAGGAATCTGAATTTGAGCCAACCATTACAGAGAAGTTAGTCGCAGCAGACCCATCATTAAGAATGACCAAAGCATCACTAACAGGTGGATCTACTGGCGTCTCGTCAACAGGTGGAGCCACTGGCGCTTCTTCTATCGCATCAGTACAACCAGCCAGTGCAACAGCGCCTGCTAACATTGCTACTTTAAAAACTGTTTTTTTACTCATATTCATTTCCCTTTGAAATTGTTAAAGGCCAATTAGTAAGTTCACTATCAAGCCAGCGGGAGCTATGTTAACGAGGAAAATAAAATAGAAAATAGACAAACACTAAATCGAAAAGGCTTTCACGGAGAATCATAAAATAACAATAAGTCAGTCAAAAAAAGCCAAAAAACAATTGCTTAAAAATAAACGTCTTGAATTTATAAGAAGCCCTAATAATAAAAAAACTCCTCGCAGCAAGGCTGAGAGGAGTAAACAGAAAGGTAGGCTAAGTAACAAAGCTAGCTAATAGGCTTTATTACCAATAGGTTGTCGGAATTTGCTTTTGGGATTAATAGCAAGGTGCCTACTGTACTGTTAAATATGCTTATTTTTCGCTCACAAAACGAATGTCTTTAAAGGTAAACGTCACCCCGGGAGCTGCACCGCCTACAAAAAAGGCAAAGGCGGCTTTACTATCACTAGAAGGGGCTTTAAAGCTCAAATTAAATGTTTGTGCTGAAGGGCTCACTGATAAATCTTCAGCGTAATACGTGGCGTAATCACCAGAGTCTTTTTGCACAATAATGGTCAATGGGCTTTTCGCACTAGCACTCACTTGTGCAGTGATCTTGTAAGTTTCACCTTTATTCAACTTCACTTTTGGTCGTTTTAATTGAATATGCCATGGGTTACTGGCGGCATCTTTTACGGTTACTTCAGCGGTTTCACCACTAAAGCTAAAGCTACCAGAACCATCGCCCCAACCGTCGTCGCCAGCGTTAACTTGCTGCCATCTTTTACCACTGTCTAAGCTGATATCGAGGCTAGCCGCTACCGAGGTTGTTGCTACACTTAACAGGCTAGCCGCTAAGGCTAAGGACTTAAGCAATGTCATGGTTTATTCCTTACATCTAAAACTAACTAATATTAAAAAAGACTAGTAGGTAGAATTTAGTTTGATATTGCTTAGGCTATAGCTCACACCGGGTGCGCCATCACCGAACATAATCGAAAACGTTCCTTTCCTTTCGTCACTAGGCATGGTGAATTCGTAGGTATATAGTTTGCTTTCGACACCAACTAATTCCGCACGATAAAAGTAAGTAATATACTCACCGTAGTTTTGTTGAACAGCAATCACCATGTTGCTTGGCTCACTTGCAGAAGCCTCAACAGATAGCTCGTAATGCATATCTTCCACTAACGCCACAGGGCGTTTAATTTGAATATGCCAAGGATTACTCGCTTTCTTTTTAATCCTAATATTGGCTTGTTCATTGGCTAGGCTAAATGACGCTACGCCATCTCCCCATCCTTGCAAGCCCGCACTTACTTTGTTCCAGCCCTTACCGTCGTTAAGGGTATACGTCACCATCAAAGGAATGGCAAATTGGTCATCTTCGCTGGCACTTTCAGAGGTTCCAGTACTTGCACAAGCCACTAAAAAACTGGAAGAAACAGCAATTAAAAAAACATAAAAACCTTTCATTTTCATATTCCCTGAAAGCTATAAATCCATTAATTCATTAAATAGCGCACGGCATCAATACCGTGCGCTGGAAGGTACTTGGTAAATTACTCAGCACACGTCCACTCAACCGCACCGTCTGGGATCATAGTTGCGTCAGCATCGTACTTCACAGTACCTAGTTCATAAGTTACTGACTCATTGCGAATATCTAGGCGGAATACTTCATTAACCTTAGTGATATCGAATGCACCAGCATCATCTGGAGCAAAACAGCTCACCTTAACGGCATACGTTTTCCAACCCGCTGATTCTTGCTCAGCGAGTTGGTCTTGACCAAAGTAGAACGTATTGCGATCTAGGTAATCAGCGTCACTACCGTTAGTTTGCATAACAATTTGATGACTAGTGCTACCAGTTGCTGTGGCATTAGTTACCGACATATCAAACAGCAAAACACCGTTGGCGTAGTCAGTCATGTCCATTGCCGCATCACCACTAACAATGAAGTATGATTCGCCATGCGCACTATTAGTGGTTACTTCCCACACATATTCAGCATCATTAGCACTTGGGTCTACAGAGAAACCATCATCGGCATAGCTTTCATCTTTTGCTAAGGCATTTTTGCTGTAAGCAGGCGCATGACCGACTAGTACACCCATGCCTGAGGCAGTAACACCATCATCAATAACCACAAATACTTCACCTACTGGTGGATCTATTGGCGGATCTACTGGGTCTGCTGGTTCTTCAATTGAATCAGTACAACCTGCTAAAGCAATTGCACCGGCTAACATCGTGATTTTAAAAACTGCGTTCTTACTCATGCTCTTCTCCCTGTGAATAGTGTTGAAGGCAACAGGTCTTCAATGTCCATGCGCCTTTGAAATCATCCTAAGGCTTGGTAACCGGGCAAAGAAACGACAAAGATCACAGTGTTAGCGTTAACAAACTTGAAAGTGCAATAAAGACAAAGCTCACTAAAAAAACGTAAAATATAAAAAAACTAACAAAAAAATAAGTAACACAAATTAAACCATTGTTTTTTAAATTAAAGATGGCTAAGTAAGTGATTAAAAAAGAAACTTTAACAGTACTTAAACAGTAAAAACCCTGTTAAAAATAGGCCTATAATTTCACAGTATGTTTACCAAAAATCACACTAAAAAATGAGGTATGTGGTCATTTTTCACAATAAGAAAAGCATTTCATGACTCAAAATCACAAACAATAGCCACAAAAAAGCAGAGCATAAGCTCTGCCTTATCAACAAGTTAATCAGTTATTAATTAACTTTCTTGGTTTAACCTTTTTTCGAGTTCGGCAACTTTGGCTTCTAGGGCTGTCAGCTTTTCTCGAGTACGCAGTAAAACTTGAGTTTGCACATCAAACTCTTCGCGATTAACCACATCAAGTTGACTCAACTTTGCTTGAATCACTTGTTTTACTTTACGCTCAAACTCATCGCCGGCATTTTTCAATCCTGGCGGCACCATATCGCTAACTTGCTTAGCAATCTCTTCAATTTTGGCCGGGTTAATCATGGTTATCTCCTTTATTTGGCCTCATTGTATAGAAGCTGTTTTATAGGCTCAAGCTAGCAAGCTGACTATTAGTTCTGTTTAGCCAGCACTGCATCTATGGCAAATATATCATCGAGTACGCCTTGCTCTCGCAGGCGACTAAGCGCTGTTTGCAAACGCTTAGCTTGCTCCATTTGATTAGACGCCCGAGACCAGTACAAATTGCCGTAACGAGTAGCAAGATGATACACCGGAGTAATACGTTCTGGCTCTATGTATAGCTCTTGCAAAGAATGATTGATCGAGTAATTGGTGGCTACCATTACATCTATACGCTCCAGCAATAACATCTGAACACCTTGCGCAGTATCATTAAAGCTAACTCGTTCAATATTGGGATTGTCGTCAATATCAGGGCCATAAGCGGCGCCGCGAATCACCCCCACCCTTTTGCCATTTAGCTGTTTAATGTTATTTATTGGCTGTTCTCCGGCATTGGCAATAGCAACCACCTTCACTGTAACCACTTGACCTAAATCCACGGCAATTTGTTCAGCCTTAGGGCTAGCAAACATTACCGCGAAATCGGCAGTGCCAGATTTAATTTCTTTAATCACTCTTGGATAGGGCCGCATAACATTATTAAAGGGAAGCTCAGCTTCGCTGGCAAGCGCACGTGTAAACTGAACTAACAAGCCCTGTTCGTGTAAGTCAGTGCTTTTGTAGCCCCAAGGCTTTACCAAGCTGGTCGAAAACTTGGCAGGTGCAAGATCTGTGGCCAGCACATTCCAATTCACTAATAGCAGTAAGCAACACAGTAGCCGCATCCAAACCCTTAAATAGTTATATCGCCTGTTATTGGCTAAGTTTAGCAAACTGCGCTCCCAACACGGTTTGCAACACACTGGCTTTAAGTTGCAAAGACAATCCTCGCTTACCAGCACTGACCACTACTTCAGCAAATTGCTCGGCGCTACTATCAATAAACGTAGGCAATCGCTTTTTTTGACCAAAGGGGCTAATGCCTCCTTTAACGTAACCCGTGGTTCGCTCAGCAATTGGCACTTCTGCCATGCGCATCTTCTTAATGCTAGCCGCTTTCGCCAGCGCCTTTAGATCAAGTTGGCCACTTACCGGAACTATCGCCACCACCATATTTTTGGGGTTGCTGTCGTCACAGGCCACTAAGGTTTTAAATACCAGCTCTTCGGCTAAACCCAACTTTTCGGCGCTGGCTTGGCCAAAGTTGGCTTGCTGCGGGTCACTCTTGTATTCCAGCAACTGAAAATCTTGTTTAGCTTTTTTAAGTTGATCTACTGCCGGCGTCATTTGTCTACTACCTTAATTGCGTGCTGCAATTTGCCAAAATCGCTGCATCAGCGGTTCGTGCAACCTTCTTGATAACATACAGATCCCCAAATCAAAAGGTTCAAGCTCCACCCCTACTGCAATACTTTGAATACGCTCGCGAACTGGGCTGTTATCTACCACTACTTCGGGAGCGATCCCTACACCACTGCCTAGCGCAACCATGCTCACAATGGCTTCATGCCCTGCCACTTTAGCATGCACATTCGGCGTAATACGCATGGCTTTAAACCAATGGTCAATCCTCGCTCTTGCTGGCCCATGTTCAGGCAAAATAAACGGCACTTGATCCCAAGGAATAGGATTTCGCTCTAACAGCTTACGCACGTTACACGATACTGTAGGCCCAATAATAGACAGCGGTATTTTACTAATACTGGCAAAAGCAATGTTTAGCGGAAGGTGATCGGGGCGGGCTGCAATAGCAATATCCACCTCACCATTAGCCACCTTATCTACCGCCATTGCCACATCACCAGTGGCCAATTTAATGTCGGCATTTGGGCAAGATAAGCGGTATTTGTCCAAAATGTCCGGTAAGTGGCTATAACTAGCAGTTACTGAGCAATAAAGCGTCAGCTCCCCTGCCAGCGCATTCGACTGCAAAGACAAATCCATTTGCAGCAAACGCCATTGCTCTAACCATTGCTCAGCAAAGCTACGAAAGCGCTGCCCCGCTTGAGTAAGATGAACACTGCGTTTATCTCGAGTAAATAAACTGCTGCCTAATTCGTCTTCAAGCCTTTGTATCACTCGGCTCAAGGTAGATGCACTTACATGCATAGCTTGGCTGGTTTTAGCAAAATGCAGGCTCTGACTTAAGTGCAAAAATAACTCAACACTTCTTACATCCACTGGCAGCTCTCCCTATTGAGTATTGTTTGTTGAGGCCTTAATCGAGACATTTTACCAAACTGTATTGCAATATATGAAACACAATATCCCAAAAACATCATTTTACGCAATGATGCTTTGGGTTTATATTGAGCCCATCACGAGACAGGTACTAGAAACGCGCTCACAAAAGAAGTGCATCGGGATCTCGTAAACACAACAACACCATCATCATTTGATTAACGCTATTTTTACGGAGTCGAACATGGCTAATTATTTCAACACCCTTAGCTTGCGCCAAAAGCTTGAGCAATTAGGTAAATGTCGTTTTATGGATCGCAGCGAATTTGCTGATGGTTGTAACTTTATTAAAGACTGGAACATCGTAGTTGTTGGTTGTGGCGCACAAGGCCTAAACCAAGGCTTAAACATGCGTGATTCTGGCCTAAACATTTCTTACGCTTTGCGTGACGCTGCGATTCAAGAGAAGCGTGCTTCTTTTGTTCAAGCGTCAGACAACGGTTTTACTGTTGGTACTTACCAAGAGCTTATTCCACAAGCAGATATGGTACTTAACCTTACTCCAGACAAGCAGCACAGCAATGTTGTTGAAACGGTAATGCCGTTAATGAAGAAAGGTTCTACCCTGGCTTACTCACATGGCTTCAACATTGTTGAAGAAGGCATGCAAGTACGTGAAGACATTACTGTAGTAATGGTTGCACCTAAGTGCCCAGGTACTGAAGTACGTGAAGAATACAAACGTGGTTTTGGTGTACCAACCCTAATCGCTGTTCACCCAGAAAATGACCCACAAGGCAACGGCCTTGCAATTGCTAAAGCTTACGCTTCTGCAACCGGTGGTGACCGCGCAGGTGTACTTGAGTCTTCATTTGTGGCTGAAGTTAAATCAGACCTTATGGGCGAGCAAACAATCCTTTGTGGTGTGCTACAAACTGGCGCTATCTTGGGTTACGACAAAATGGTTGCCGAAGGCATTGAGCCGGGTTACGCCGCTAAACTTATTCAGTTTGGTTGGGAAACAGTCACTGAAGCACTTAAGCACGGCGGCATCACCAACATGGTAGATCGCCTATCTAACCCAGCTAAAATTAAGTGTTTCGACCTAGCCGACGAGCTTAAAGACCTAATGCGCCCATTGTTCGAAAAGCACATGGACGACATCATTGAAGGTGAATTCTCACGCACTATGATGACAGACTGGTCAAACAACGACGTTAACTTACTTAAGTGGCGTGAAGAGACTGGCCAAAGCGGTTTTGAAAAAGCCCCAGTATCTGACGTAGAAATCACTGAGCAAGAGTTCTTCGACAAAGGCATCATCTTAGTGGCACTGGTTAAAGCCGGTGTTGAGCTAGCATTCGAAACTATGGTTGCTGCTGGCATCATCGAAGAAAGTGCTTACTACGAATCACTACACGAAACGCCACTTATTGCTAACACCATTGCACGTAAGCGTTTGTACGAAATGAACGTAGTAATCTCTGATACTGCAGAATACGGTTGTTACCTATTCTCACACGCTGCTGTGCCACTATTGCGCGACACCGTGAACAACATCAGCCTAGAGTACATCGGTAAAGGTTTTGAAGAGCAAAGCAACGGCGTTGATAACGCTCGCCTAATCGAAGTAAACGAAGCACTACGCAGCCACCCTGTAGAAGTTGTAGGTACTAAGCTTCGTGGTTACATGACTGATATGAAGAAAATCGCCGTAGGTGGTTAACCTTCTTGCTTTTGGCTAATGACGATTAGCTAATGGTGGAAATAGAAAGCCCTAAGCAGTAATGCTTGGGGCTTTTTTGATTGTGGACGTTTTAGCCTGCGCTGACTCTGAAAACAAAACTAAAAGCTTTCGCCTACGGCGACGTCATTAAGCTTTGAGCCAACAATGAAAAAGAAACTAAAAAATCAATTCTTTCAAGCAAATTACGATACGCTCGAACGATAAATAAGTGAGTCTTCTATAAATGTCCCATTGATAGTGTTTCTAGAAAAGCGTATCCCTGAAACATCATATTCACCAGTTCCTATAGCAAGCTTCATAAGCTGCACAATCGGATGATCTATATTAGCTACACCAATATCATTTAAGGACACAACACTTTCATTTTCATCTGCTTGACTATTCGAGCTAATTACTCGCTTATAGAACTCTCTAGGCCCATCTTTGCCCACCAGCGGTGATGAAATAACTAGCTTCCAGCTTTTTTCATCAGATAAGAATAACCAAAAAGCACTTTTTACTTCTGAATCTAACTCATCCAATCTTCGAATTAATTTAGCTCCAGACTTTGTCATGCTTTCAGACAAAACGTCTGTTACCAATATGTCTTTAGCCATGCCAATATTCCTGATTCGTTATCTGTAACAGCCTTAAATAAATCTATTGCTCTTGTTTTTGCTATTGTACAATCGTACCTAGAAGCTTCCGTCCAATCTTTTGCCACAGCCCAGTTCAAACTAAATTCCTGATCTTCTTTTTCTTTCTCATTCAGTTTTTGTTTTAAACCAGCCGTCCCCAATAATTCTTGCAATTTATGAGTATGGCTAGCATTTGCCAACTGTTTGCTGGGGAAATCATACTCTTTAACTTGCTTGGCAATACAGGCTTTAAACGCACACTCTACGGCATATCCCGCAAGATAATAGGCACCATGATAATTGTGGGAATCAAGTAGTGCTTGAGCCTCAGTGACTCTGATATTTACTAGTTTTTCTAAATCAAACTTATTCATAAAATATACACTTGAAGAAAACTACCCTTTAACGCTTAACAAGCTACCACCGTTTTTGAGCCGAGTCAGCGACTTCGTCGCACAAGTAACAATAAAATTACGATGGAAAAGTGAAGTGTCCCATCAAATCTAAATGCTTTCGCCTTCGGCGCCGTCATTTTTCTTTGACGAGCAAAGAAAAACGAAGCAAAAAGAAAACTCGCCCTGCATTATCTTCTCCCTCCGTTGCTCGTATCCAAGTGCGTCGAAAAACTCGCTGCGCTCAAACAGGTTTCGACTTATTCACTTGGACACTTGCGCTACTCAGCGATAATGGAGGAACTAAAAACAGCTCAGAGTTAATCTTTAAACTCACCGTAAAGGGACATTCAAAGCAGTTTTCTACTCTAGAAACCCAACGATTAAACAAACACTCCACAGGTATCCAAAACAAGAAGGGCGTTGAAAAATAACAACGCGGATCAATCCCCATCATCTTCGCCGAGTAGCGCAGTCAATCAGCGATAAAGCCGAGCATTGATTGAGCGAAGCGAGTTGCGCAGGCGCGCTGATTGATGAGCAACGCAGGAATTAAGAAGATGCGGGGCAGCCTTTCTTTTGCTTCGTTTTCTTTGGCTGTTCAAAGAAAATGATGTCGCCGTCAAGGCGAAAATTAGGCTAACCTCTGGCGCATTATTTAACGCGCAACGCAGGAATTAAAAAGATACAAGGCAGCCTTTCTTTTGCAACGTAAGCTTCAGTTGATCAAAGCTTATGACGTCGCCGTCAAGGCGAAATCCAAACTCTTCACAGGCCAGATAGCTAAATAAGAGCATTAACTAACAACACCATATTTCCCATCACCTTCGCTGAATAGCGCAGTCAATCAGCGGTGAAGCGAGTTGCTCAGGCTAGCTGATGAGCAACGCAGAGAACTAAAGTTAAAACTGGCTATGCTTCGCAAAACTCTGTGGCGTTTTCCCAAACTCTTGGCGAAACACTTTCACAAAACTACTCACACTTTTATACCCCAAGGAATGCGCGACTGAAGTGCTACTCTCGCCTTTGCTTAACAACTCTAGCGAGTTCATTAAACGAAAACGGCTGCGCCATTGGCGAAAGGTCATTCCTGTTTCGGCTTTAAATAAGCGCTCTATGGTTCGCACGCTCGCGCCAGCCATATTCGCCAAAGAAGCCAATGTTGGTGCTTCATTAGGGTGTTGCACCATATAGCTAATTAGCTTTACTAATCGCGAATCTTTACCTGAGGGAAGACTCACTTCTAAAGGCGTCAAATTCTCTAGCTCATCAATGGCGACCAGGCCTAAGCGCTGAATGTTTTGCGGGGCCATACGCTGAGGAACTTGAGTGAGTCGCAGCACTATTTCCCGCATTAAAGGGCTCATGCTTAGCATTACGCCTTTCTTTTCGCTTTGCCGAACCGGGAAGGAAGGGTCGATGAATAGGTTGCGTGTTCGAGCGGCGATTTCGCAGCTCACTTGATGGCTTACGCCGCCAGGGATCCAAACAGAGTGGCTTGACGGCACAACCCAAACCGCTTGTTCACTGGCAACACGTAATACACCTTCTGCCGCCCACAGCAACTGACCGCGCGGGTGAGAATGCGGCACCATTCCTGACTCAGCAAGCATACTTCTGGCGTTAGTTAATACCGGTTTATCTGGATCAAGCGTAAAGGCCACTTCGCTAGGCATCCACATTGTCGATTTAAGAACACGCTTTGTCATATTTAGCACTTAAAACGACAGAAAGGATTCGCTATCTTAGAAACATGAACACATTCAGTTCAAGTTTTATTTCATAGCCTTTAATCGGAAACAACACATGGACAGTAAATTCAGCATTAAACAATCAGCATTATTACTCGCCTTTATCGCTGCATGTTGGATTGTAGTATCTCCGCTGCAAGGTTACCCCGCGCTGTTTTCTTATAGTGCTGCGCTGGTAATGATTACGCTAGCGCTATGGAGCACAGGCGCTATTCCCCCATTTCTAACCGGATTATTGTTTTTTGCACTAGCCGCCACGTTTAAGTTAATTCCCAGTGATATTTTGTTTTCGGGTTTTGGCTCAACGGCTGTCTGGTTGATTATTTCAGGTTTTATTATTGGCTCGGCAATCTCGGTATCTGGCTTAGGTAAGAAACTGGCCTTAGCGATTTCTCCTCACTTAAGCGCTAGCTATACACACCTGATTGCAGGTTTGGTCTTTAGTGCAATGCTATTGGGATTTGTAATGCCTTCTTCAGTTGGCCGAGCGGTAGTACTAGTGCCGATTGGAATGGCCTTAGCCGAGCAAATGGGTTTTACTCAAGGCAGTAAAGGCCGCATCGGTATTGCCACTGCACTGGCGCTGTCTTGCAACATACCGAGCTTTGCCATACTGCCAGCTAACATTCCTAACATGATTTTGGCGGGTTCCAGCGAAACGCTGTTTGATATTAGCTTTAACTATACTGAGTATTTACTGCTGCACTTTCCTATTCTGGGCATTGTTAAATCAATTTTGATTGTGATGTTGGTGCTGCGCATTTTTCCTGCTGAACTCCCAGCATCACAGCCAATAGCCTCCTCTGAGCAAGGCGAGAAATTTGATAGCAAACTGCAAAAACGCGTAGCCATACTGTTATCCATCACCTTGTTGTTTTGGGTGACAGACTCGATTCATGGCATTAACCCTGCTTGGGTTGGCCTAATCACTGCGGTTATTTTGCTAATGCCTAAATGGGGTGTGGTAACAGCTAAATCCTTTAACAACTCGGTAGATTTCGGCACCATTGTTTTTGTCGCTGCAGCACTTGGGCTGGGGGCCTTAGTTAATAGCTCTGGCCTTGGTGAATATGTAGGGCACACCTTTAGTCGCCTATTGCCAGAATCAACCAACAGTTCGTTCCTGCACTTTATGTCGCTGTCATTAATTTCAACATTTACCGGTTTAGTGACTACCATTCCAGGAGTACCTACGGTGCTAAGCCCAATGGCGGCTAATTTTGCCGAAGCCAGTGGTTTTAGTTTGCCCGCGGTATTGATGACTCAAGTGATTGGCTTTTCTACGGTGATCTTTCCCTACCAAGTCGCGCCACTTATTATCGCTATGCAGTTAGCTAACGAACGACTCACCGAACTACTTAAAATTACTATTCCACTGGCGGGTATCACCATCGTTGTATTGATTCCATTAGACTACCTATGGTGGTGTTTATTGGGCTGGATACACTAAGCGACATGCACCAACAAATACCGAATAACTAGCGCAAATAGTTAAGGCAGCACGTTAATCCGCTCTCGGCCATTAGATAAGTTTTCTACTATCACTTGGCTGCCTATTTCTTTTCGCCGAGTGTTAGTTTCAAGAATAAATTTTTCACCATGGTCCATGTGAACAATATACTCGTAGTGAGTTTCTTCACTCTTTGATGCCTGGTGACCAACTGCGCCCCCTGCCACTACTCCAGTAACGGTAGCGGCTGTTTTACCACGCCCACCACCCACTTGATTACCCAGTAGTCCACCAATAGCGGCGCCACCTATTGTGGCTAAACCGCTAGAGCTTGGCTTAGCCACAGTTTGTTCGCTCATTATCTCTCCGTAAGAGGTGCGCAAAACAGTAATCGGTTCAGACGCACAAGCGCTAAGCAACAAACAAAAGGGGATTGATAAAAGTATATTTTTCATTAACTTACACTGCTATTTTTTTGAAATTATACCCAATACAAAAACTGATAAACGCAAACAATAATCATATTTAGATAAATTGAGTTAATAGAACAGCGAATAAATAAACCAAAGGTGAAAAACACCGCAAACCCTTTGTAGAGATTGGTTTAAGAGGCAAAACTAGCGTGGACTTAGGCTGAATCATCTTTGTCTTCGATGAGGGCGTTGCAACAAATAGAGCCAGCCGTGGGAGGACGAAAAATATAAAACAGCTTGGCGAGGGGCTACTCGATAACAATGCGACAAATAAGAAATGCGACAAATAAGAAATGCGTGTTTAGAATAGCTTGAGAATAGAGTTCGCTAGTTAACTCGGCAGCTTGTTAAGCGTTTAGGCTAACAAACCTAGCATTTAGCAAAAACGCTCACTGGTCACAGTTTACCAGTGTGTATAAATACCAATAAACACAGTGTTAAGTGTTAAGGCCAAAGAGCAACAGCGAAATACCCTTTAGCCCAGCCTTACTATTGGGCGATAAGTTCAAACCAATTCATATTGAATAAGTAACCAGAACCGCCTTTGAAGTTGAAACGTAAGGTTTGCGGGCCAGCATCTAACATAACGGTAGACTCAATGGTTTTCCAAGCTTGCCAATTGCCGGTGCTTTTAACCTTAACGGTGGCTTTTTCACTGTCATTTGCTAACACCACAAAACGACCACCATCAGTAGCACTCGCAACACGAGCAGTCAGTGTGTAACTGCCGCTAGCAGGCACGTCAATCGCATATTCAACCCAGTCCCCATTTTCAATGTAACCTATGTTTACACCTCCGCCAGTATCAGAGCTAGACTCGGTTTTAATGCCTTTTTGATTAGTGAAATCTTCAGCTTCAACTTTCACAGAGGCATTGGCCGCTACACTAACAAATGTTGCTAAGGCCAATACACATGCAGAACACACTTTAACGAACTTGTTATTAAATAAAACAACCATAGGTTTTCTCTCTTTTAATAAAATATCGGTAGATGGCGAATACGGAGAAAACCTAAGCCTGGCAGAACTACGCACCTATTCATTGCTTATAATTTAACCCGTATCTGCAGGTTATATAGATTCATTTTTCCAGCAAATTTTAGCCGCGCCATTTGTGATCAAGCACTCGCGCATAGCAATTATTGTTAAATCAAGTAACATTTTGTTAGCGTTAACAAAGTTAATACTCAAAACGAATTACTTTCAAAAATACCCACCCTCTCATTGAACAAAATGAGGCGGAGCGATACGCCTCTCGTACTAAAGTACGAAACAATTCATACCGCAATGATGATTAACCCAGCAAGCTTGATGGCCGTTGCTATATTCAAACCTGCTCACCGCGTTAAGGATGGTGGGTTTATACAGCAAGGAAGATAATATGAATAAAATACTAACAATAATGAAGATCGCCGCAGCAGGTTTAGCATTCATCGTAAGCGGCGCGCAAGCTACCGAAGAAGTTAGGCTAAGGCATGCCCAATTTACCCCGTATTTTGAGAATGGCTTTGCTAGCGCAGAGCTAGAAGGCGCGGTAGAAGTGAAAAACATCGGCCCAAACAAACAAGTGTGGATACACTACCAAACTAGTGATGGCCAATGGCTAGATCATCCCGCCTTTTACGTAGCCGCCACCAGCAATGGCTATGAAGCATTTAGTTTTCGCTTACCGCTACAAGGCTCAGTATCTGCGACTCAATTTGCCATTAAATACCAAGTCAATGGCGATACTTATTGGGACAATAACAAGCAACAAAATTACCAATTTGACGCCACCACCCAAACCCATTTAGCCCACCAAGCAGTGGCTTTGGATGATGCCTACCGTGAATCATCATTGATCACCGTAACCGCCCGCGCATTAGCCAGCGGCAACGCAGATAAAGTGACAATGGTGTACTCAGACACCAATTGGCAGCATAGCTACCGTACTAATCTTACCCTTAGCCATACTGTTGCCGACGGCAATGGCTTAAGCGGTGTATGGACTGGCCAGCAGTACATTGAATACTACCGCCGCTTTGAGTTTTATCTGGAGTACCAAAATGGTCAGAACACGTTTATTGATAACTACTATGGAAAAAATTATCGACTGTTCAAAACGGGTGAAAGCCTCGGTCGCGGTGAGCTGTTGCAACGCTATCCTCAAGTTTACTTTCGTGGCGAACCGAGCGGCTGGAACTCATTACCTATGAGCTTAATTGATGATTACACGTGGTCAACAGTGGTGTATTTCGACGGCACTACCAACTTTAAGTTTGATATCTACAATGATTGGTCACGTAATTTTGGTGACGACACTAAAGATGGCTTTGCCAACTTAAACGGCGCCAACATTCAAGTAGACCACGCGGGCTCTATTCGCATCACCTTTAATAGCTTAACTGGCGCTTATCAGGCCACACCCGTTAACTAATACGCTTAATAAAAGCCGGAAACAAAAAAGCCTCGAGCATAAACTCGAGGCTTTTAAAACAGTTAGTGTGCTTTTTAGATGCGGGTTTTACGACGCGACAGCGCTAAAAATACCAAGCCAAAGGCGAATAGAATGGTGGTTGAACCTTCACTTACCACTGCAGGTACTTGAGGAGGTGTCCAGTCAAAACCAAAGCTGTGAAATTCGCGAGCACCGGTATAACTCTTAGCCGCTACACTACCGTCAAATACTGCTCCGCCGGTGATGTCGGCATCTAAAGCGAGTACCGAACCAACAGTGGCTAAGTTATTAAAATCAATGGAATCTGCTTCGTAAAAGTTCCAAAGAATATTGGCCGCACCAATGTTTATGCCGCCCGCTTGAACGCCAAAACCGCTAGTAAGGTTTACCCCGCCACCTACAGTTACATCGCTGCCAGATACGTTAATCACCACTGTTTCCGCAGTGCCAGCATCTAAAGACAATGAGTTGTTCTGAGCAAATACTTGACTAAAATCGAGGTCGAATACAGCCACGCTATCTGCACCGCTATATAATAGCTGGCTGCCGTTTAACACTGCATTACTGCTCAAGCTAGCGAAATAAGCTGAATCGTTACGTAACTCTGTTTCAACATCATCAAAGGCTGCTTGCATGTCAACTTGATTGCCAGCAGTCACACTTTGTACACTAGAACCACCGCCGTTAAGGTTAACATTCCACGCTAAATTGTAGCTGCCACCATAGCTTAAGCTGCCCGCATTAAGGTTAATGTTACCGGCATTTACATCGCCAACAATAGTAACGGTGTCTTTATTAGGTACTGTTGTTTCGCGCGTAGCAAAAGTAGGTGAATGCCCGGCCGCATTTAAATTACCGCCTAATAAGGTGCGCCCTTCTACTTCACCGCCTTGGTAATTGTAATCGCCAGTTAAAATGAGGTTGAAATCGCTAAGAGGGGTAGCCTGAACGAAGCCCGACATTAGCATTGACGCTACTACAATGAGATGTTTTTTACTGCTAAACATGTATTTCTTAATTCCTAATCTTACTAACACGGCGCGCAGGGTTCGCGCTAATCTGTCACTCGTCACTCACCGACCATTTCGGTGGTGAATCAAACAATACACATCACTAAGCACAAATCAGACCACTAAGTGATAGCCTTTATTTATCATACAGTTAAAAGTTAGTACATTATTATGAACACATAGAAATAATATATTTTGTAAAAAAAGTCGACAAATGCAAGACTCTAAACTAGTAAACACCAAAAACACTTCCCTTAAGTATTATCAAATTAAAAACTACATTAAAAAATCAATAAAAACAGTAAATTACTACTGGACAGATTAGTGATAAATTGCTCAAATCCTCGCTGACAAAAAAATCATAATAAATAGTCAATTTTAATACTCAACGCTAAGTACAAACGTTACAGACCAGACGACTGGCTTATCACTGAAAAAGATAAGCCTTCTTTGCACTTTGTTGAACAAACAAACACAAGGAAAAACACAGTGAAACAACATCAACATCGATTAGGAAAAGCGAGAGGCTTTATAAGCCTGCTTTGTTTAGCTTTTTCCTTCTTTGCCAATGCAAATACCAGCAACGACAGCATTGATTTAAACCGCTTACTTAATAGTTTCAGCGCGCAACCGTCTACGTTCCAAGTGGCAGCAGTAACTAGCGATGAATGTAACTTAACCTCTGAATGTAAAAGTATTTATGGCAACAGCGCTTACGATTGCGTTAATTCCCGCAGCTCTCAAAGCTATTGCATGTGTGAAGACGGCGTATGTGCCGACATACAAAGCCCTGTGCTACCGGAACCTGAACCGGACTACGGAGACGAGTGTGACACTACCGCTCAATGTAAAATCATCCACGGAAGTACTGCAAATGACTGCGTAAATTCACGCAGTGAGCAAAGTTATTGTCAGTGTGGAACCGAAGCATGCCGAGATATAAATGACGGCGGCGACAATGGTGGTGACAATGGTGGTGACAATGGTGGTGACAATGGTGGTGACAATGGCGGTGACAACGGTGGCGACAACGGCGGTGACAATAACGCACCAGAGGTCACTACCCAATATCAAGAGCTGAATGGCTTAATCATTATTGAAGCTGAGAATACCTTATCGGACTTAGGCGAATGGCAGCGTAAATCTGATGTAAGCGGCTATACCGGCAATGGATACTTAGAGTTTAACGGCAACAGCTATATATCTGGTCCGGTTAACTCTCCTTTGGTGTACAGCTTTACCGCTGCGCAAACGGGTACGTATCACTTACATATGTACGTTGCGAGAGAAACCATTGATAACCGCAGTGACGTAGCCAACGACGGTTATGTGCGATTAGATGGCAACTATCAAGCCATTGATGGCGATGGTAATGCCACTAAAGCCATTTTAAGCTCTGATACCAAATTCTATGGTGGAGCGGATAAAAAATTCGTGTGGGCTTCTGGTAAACGTTTAGATAAAAACCATGCTAAGCACAACGCTATTTATCACTTAAACGCTGGCGAAACATATACCTTTACCCTTTCTGGCCGCTCTAAGTTTTTTAAAGTAGATCGCTTTGTATTCCGCCATACCTCGGTGGGAACTGCTGAAGCACAAAATCTGAATCTGCCAGAAACCCTTGCCACAGCGACAGCAAAAACCTGTGAAATAGTGGGCGAAAATCAACAATGGCATAGAGTAGAGCTTAACTGTAAAGGTTACTTTGCTGATGAAAGTGATACAGCCACCTTCACTAACCATCGTTTTGATGTCACCTTCAGCCAAGGCAATCAGCGTGTTGTGGTACCGGGTCACTTTGCAGCCTCAGGCGATGCTGCCGACAGCGGCGCTGGTCAAGGTGATGTATGGCGCGCCTATTTTATGCCTCCGAATACGGGAGACTGGGATTACCAAGTATCTTTTCGTAAAGGCACTAACATTGCGGTAGATAACCAAGCGAACTCAGGCCAAGCAATCGCCGGTTTCGATGGAAATAAGGGAACCTTTACGGTTACTGCCTCTACTGCCGATAGCCAAGATTTGCGTAGCCAAGGTTTATTGCAGCATATAGATGGCGAACGTTATCAGCGCTTTGCCGGCAGCGGCAATGTATTTATTGAAGCAGGAATGGGTAGTCCAGAGAACATCTTTGGTTATGCTGACTTTGACAACACAGTAAAAGGCAGCGGCGGCTCGTGTAAAGGCATTTTGCACCAGTTTGCTGAGCACGAAAGTGACTGGCAAGTCGATGATCCAAGCTGGTCTGGCGCTCAACAAAAAGGCAAAGGCTTAATTGGCTTAATCAACTACCTAGGCTCGCATCAGGTAAACAGCGCTTACATTATGCTGAACACCGTAAAAGGTGATGGCTGTGATGCCCATCCTTGGTTGATTTATCAAGAAAATGGCAATAACAAACGCACCTTTGATGTGAGTAAATTAGACCAGTGGGAACGCGCCTTTTCACATATGACACAGCAAGGCATTATGCTGCATATGATGACTCAAGAAACCGAAAACGAAACATTGCTTAACAATGCCAGTTTAGGTTTAGAGCGTAAGCTGTATTACCGTGAGTTAATCTCACGCTTTGCTCACCACCCCGCAGTGCAGTGGAACCTAGGCGAAGAGCAAGATGCCACTTCAATTGCAGCGTTAAAATCTTACTCGGATTATATTCAAAATCTCGACCCCTATAATCATGGCATTACCCTGCATACTTACCCAGGCCAACACGATCGTTACGATGATATGTTAGGTCACGCAAGCTTCGGCGGTCCAACTATTCAATATGGCAGCATTCCAGAAAACGCTAGCGCAACGGCAACACGTAACTCAGTTTATGGGGAAACCATTAGCTGGTTAAACAAATCTGCGGCAGCGGGTAAACAATGGTACGTTACCTATACCGAAGCCTCGGGTAGCCATGCACCTAAACCTTATCAAGATGTAAGCTCTCGCCAGCGTGTTTACTGGATGTGGGCCAGTGTTATGTCGGGCGGTGCTGGCTTCTCTTGGTACTTAAAAAATGACGGTGGCCATGCTTACGACTTGGCGGTAGAAGATTTACGCGAATTTGATCAGTTATGGCAACAAACAGGTCACGTTCACTACTTCTTCAAAGAGGTCTTGCAAGCTCAGTTAGGTTTAAACCTACAAAACCTTGAGGTAGATAATTCAGCCACTTCAAGCAATAACAATTGGGTGTTATCTGATAAGCAAAACAACTACATCATTAACTTGCGTAAAGGTGGCAGCACTAACATTACCTTAGCCAATAACAACCTTTATCAAGTGTACTGGTACAACCCACGCAGTGGAGCTCTCAGCAAAGGCTTAAGCCTAAGCGGCGGTACTACGCTTAATATTGGCAATCCACCTAGCGAAACCAATCAAGATTGGGTCGCTCTGATCACCAATCGTGAGCTAGGTGAGAATGGCCAAGGTGGCGATAATCCTAGCCAACCTCCCGTGAGTAAAATTGTCTTAGATATAAATAGCTTTGATATCTCAACAGTGAATGGTTTTGTACCTGCTTATAAAGACATTGCTCGCAATGCTTTGGCGGTAAATGCAGGGAGTTATAAAGATAAGTACGCTGCAGCGCGCTACACCTTTAATGGTGATAACGCAGACTATAGCATCACTATCACAACGCTTACTGAAAATGACGGAGAGAGTAACTATCGTTTAGTGGTCAATGGCCAACAAGTGGGTGAATATACTAACCCTAAATCGGCAAACAACTACCAAACCAGTAAACATACTTGGAGCGATATTTCGTTAACTCAAGGTGATGTGATTCAAATTGAATTTAACTCCACCTCTAATGGCGAAGTGATTTCGAGTAACGGACAAGCAGACTACGCACGTGGTCGCTGGCGTTCACTAGAACTAAGCGCGCAATAAACTCCATTCAGTGGGCTAAGCTTACTTAGCCCACTTTTAATATACTACTCACTGGTAAACTTCTACTGCACAGGTAAGCTCATCAATCATTTATACTTCCGCGAAATACGCCTGCAGGTGAGACAGCATTAAACTGGCTTTATTAGATAAATAACGATTATGAGGATAGAGCGCCCAAATACCCTCAGGGTCTTTTTGATAAGGCAGCAATAACTCTACCAATGCCCCCGATTGCAAATGCTCTTTCACGTAACTATCGGGTAACTGCACAATGCCCAGCCCTTTCAAGCTAGCGTCTACCAAGGCGTTCCCACTATTACAGCGCAAACGGCCTCTCACTTTTAAGGTAGTACTTTTACCCTGCTCAGCAAACCGCCAATACTCGGCACTTCCCTGAAGACAATTATGCTTGGTAAGTTCATTAACACTATAGGGCGCACCATATTGCGCCAAGTATGCGGGCGATGCACACACATGTAAGCTGCGTTCGCCTAATCGTTTGGCCATCATGCTTGAATCAGGTAAATCACCCAGCCGTATCGCTAAATCAATAGCTTCATCAACTAAATCAATTTTTTGATTAGTTAGCTGTAGCGATACTTGTAACTCAGGATATTGCAGGCAAAAGTCATTCACTGCTGGCGCGATATGCTGCTCACCAAAGGTCACTGGAGCTGTCATGCTAAAGCTGCCACGAGGCACGTTTTGTAACTGGCTTAAACTTCGTTCTGCATCCTGCAAGCCCTCAATCAATGGCCTACACTGTTGGTAGAATAATTGACCACTATCGGTCACCGAGACCCGTCGAGTGGTGCGATAAAATAGCTTAATGGCCAAGCGAGTTTCCAGCTGAGAAATTTGTCGACTAACTTGGGCTGTGGAAATACCTAAGCGCTGAGCCGCCACTGTAAAGCTCTGCGTTTCAACCACTGCCACAAATTCGTTAATACCGTCCCACTGGAACATAGTGACCCACCTAAGCAAATAACACTGCAGGAAATACACTTGAGCAAGTCACAGGACTTCAATCAATGATTATTACCACACAGTAAAAGTGAATTAACAAAAAAACAGATTATCACCAAACTAGAAATAAATATAATGTTCGCATTAGATACGCCCTACCTGGCGATCACTAACACCAATGAGGAAGAGCAATGACTGCCCAAACCATTCAATCAAAAGCGGCTGTAGCATGGGCTGCAGGCCAACCATTAAAAATGGAAATTGTGGATGTTGCGCCACCTAAAGCAGGCGAAGTTCGCGTAAAAATCATCGCCTCTGGCGTATGCCACACCGACGCATTTACGCTATCGGGCGATGATCCTGAAGGGATCTTCCCCGCCATTTTAGGCCACGAAGGCGGCGGCATTGTAGAATCCATTGGCGAAGGTGTCACCAGTGTAAAAGTGGGTGATCACGTTATTCCGCTATACACCCCAGAGTGCGGCGAGTGTAAATTTTGCAAATCAGGTAAAACTAACCTGTGCCAAAAAATTCGTGAAACCCAAGGTAAGGGTTTAATGCCCGACGGCACTACGCGTTTTTCTATCAATGGCGAGCCAATTTATCACTACATGGGTTGCTCAACCTTTAGTGAATACACGGTACTGCCAGAGATTTCACTGGCTAAAATTAACCAAGAAGCCCCATTAGAAGAAGTGTGCTTATTAGGCTGTGGGGTAACGACGGGCATGGGCGCGGTAACCAACACTGCCAACGTGCAACCCGGTGATACCGTGGCGGTATTTGGCTTAGGCGGTATTGGTTTATCAGCCATTATTGGCGCTCAAATGGCCAAAGCGGGTCGCATTATTGCCATCGACATTAACGAGTCCAAGTTTGACTTAGCCCGCAAGCTAGGCGCAACTGATTGCGTAAACCCTAAAAACTTCGACAAGCCAATTCAAGAGGTGATTGTTGAGATGACTGACGGTGGTGTGGACTTCTCATTTGAGTGTGTGGGCAACGTTCACTTAATGCGTAGCGCGCTAGAATGCTGCCATAAAGGTTGGGGCGAGTCGGTGATTATTGGCGTAGCCGGTGCCGGCCAAGAAATATCAACACGACCTTTTCAGTTGGTCACCGGGCGAGTATGGAAAGGCTCTGCATTTGGCGGCGTAAAAGGCCGTTCAGAGCTTCCTGAATACGTAGAGCGCTACATGGCTGGCGAGTTTAAGCTTGATGACTTTATTACCCACACCATGGCCTTAGACAAAGTAAATGAAGCATTTGACTTAATGCATCAAGGTAAGAGCATTCGCACCGTTATTCACTTCGACAAATAGGAGTAAAACGGCATGCAAGACATTGAACTTATCAGTGAAAACAAAAGCTTTGCCGGCTGGCACAAACGCTACAGCCACCATGCTAGCAGTTTAAATGGCGTGGCTACATTTGCTATTTATTTGCCGCCACAAGCCAGTGCTAATCAGCCTGTCCCCGTGCTGTATTGGTTGTCTGGGCTCACTTGTAGCGATGAAAACTTTATGCAAAAAGCCGGCGCACAACGTCTAGCTGCAGAGTTAGGCATTGCCATTGTGGCGCCCGATACTAGTCCACGAGGCAATGATGTGGCCGAT
The DNA here is from genome assembly GCF_046774965.1 of Agarivorans sp. DSG3-1. Classification (NCBI taxonomy): domain Bacteria; kingdom Pseudomonadati; phylum Pseudomonadota; class Gammaproteobacteria; order Alteromonadales; family Alteromonadaceae; genus Agarivorans; species Agarivorans sp. DSG3-1. The sequence goes on from NZ_CP177241.1 coordinate 786,211, forward strand.
GATAGCGGCTACGACTTGGGCCAAGGGGCCGGTTTTTACCTAAACGCTAACCAAGCGCCGTGGAGTTCGCACTATCAAATGTACGACTACATTGTGAAGGAGTTACCAGCACTGATTGAGTCGCGCTTTCCGGTGAGCAACAAAAGGGCGATTTCAGGCCACTCAATGGGGGGACATGGCGCCTTAACAATCGCTTTGCGTAATCCGCAACGCTATAGCTCGGTATCAGCCTTTAGCCCCATTTGTAATCCCAGCGCAGTACCTTGGGGACAAAAAGCCTTTACGGCATATTTGGGTCAAGACCGACAACATTGGGAGCAATACGACGCCAGTTTGCTAATGCGTAAGGCTAGCCAGTATGTACCGGCCTTAATTGACCAAGGAGAAGCAGATCAGTTTTTGTTTGAGCAACTAAAACCTGAGGCCTTAATCGCCGCCGCGAAGCAAAGCAATTACCCGCTGAAGGTAAACATGCATCCGGGTTATGACCATAGCTACTTCTTCATTGCGAGTTTTATTGAGTCACACTTAGCCTTTCACGCTCAGCACTTACTATAACGAGCACTTGAAATACAGCCAAAAAAGCCAAGCTATGCTTGGCTTTTTTATTTGTTGCGGTTTTAGTCCTGCGTTAATTCAAAGCCCAAACGCGCAATCTCTTGGCCATTGATGTGCAAGGCTACAAAGTGTTCACCGGGATAATATTTGCGGGTAGAGATCGCTTTAAACGAGTGTTGTTTTTCAATCGCAAACATTTCATCTTTGTTTAAGCTAAGGTTCTTTAACTTAAATACCTTGGCGGCGGTTTTCCTATTTGCTTTAACAAAATGCACCGCAAAATCTAACACAAACTTTTGCTTGGCTTGCTTAGCCCGAATCGCCAAGGCAAAAGTGAGTGAATCCCCCATTTTTACTTGTGGCTTAAGTAACGCAAATTCTTCCAACTCAATCTGTGGCTTAGCGGTGTAACCCAACAGAGGGAAACTTAAAGGGTGTCCTTGTTTCACCAAGCTACGAGTAGCATGTTTTATCACCCATTCCACTTCTTCACTGGCCTTGCTTTGCCAACGTTGGCAAAGCGCTAACACCTGCTCGGGGTGATCTTTGCTGATGTCATTTAAGTTATTCGCCACCGAGCGCCGCACGTATAAACTATCATCTGCTTTAAGCTTATCCAGCAAAGCAAGAATAGGAGTGGGATCGCCAATCAACCCTTTTAATTGCGCCCCCCAAGGTAGCCGCGGGCGGCACCCTTCGCTGGCTAAACGCCTGATGTGCTCATCTTCATCTTCACACCAAGCATGTAACTGCGACCACGTTAACTCTGGATACTTTTCAATAAACGGACGAATAGCGAACTCAGCACTAAACAAAGGAGTTAATAGGGCTAATACAGGCAAGGCGCGTTGAGGATCATTTATCCCTGCAACGGCAACATAATCAGTCACTGGCCAAATAGCAAATCCACGCAAGCTATCATCCGGGTCACCGCGATCCCAATGCTTTGGCAGTTCAGACAATATCTTTGCTGTCTCACTAAAGTCAGCCGGTAAGGTTTGCAGTAATACCTCAATAATTTGAGTCACCCGCTGCTTTAGCTCTAAGGCTTCAAGACCATCTAGCGCCAAAGACATAAAGCGCTCACGAGCAAACTGGGGATAAACTGCAGTTATCCCTTTTGAAATACGCTGTAATGCAGGCTCAGCTAAGCCATTTTTCATGAGCATTTGTTCCATCAAACTTCCTCAGTAATCGCTACTGCCACCACACTATTGACATTAATCACAATTAAATGATGTGTAGCTATTAACAAACGATAGAAACCAATATATTGAATAAAAAGTAATTAATCATCTCAATATACAAAACTGCTCAATCAAGAGGCTATAAATGGAATTATTGCGCCCGTCCAACTTACTCATCCCAGTGTGTTTATCACTAACCCTCGTCGCTTGTGGGGGGGAGGCTCAGCAAGCTCTAACAATTCACAAACTAGTGAACCCGCACCAGAACTACCTACTGTAAACGGAGTGATGAAATCAAAAGCAGCTAGCGGCTTTATCTATCCAACGAATACCCTAAGTATGTATGACAGCAAAATATGCAGAAATTACGATCGTTATTATGAAACTGATAAGGTAATGGTTTTTGGGGGAAGTAATACTTCTACTGAACTATTTGAGCGCTTCGCCAGCTGGACTGAATTTGGATTAACAGATTTACAACAACGAATGGGAACAGATTTACTGGCGCTACAACAACGCTATCCGTTTAGCTTGGAAACATATCTTGTTGCGACTACATTTTTCCAAGAGCATGCCAGTACTTTTGAAGGAAAACAGTTATATCTACAAATCACCGGGGAAGAGCTAACAACAGACTACGACGATCTTATTGACGAGACTTTGCAGAAAAAATACCTTTACCAGAAGGTCCGTCATTTAGACAAATCTCAAATGGCTAATTTGATAACAATGGTAAAAGAGCAACTAGATCCAAGCTCGTTATCGGATTCCTTTGGGCAGTCTCTCCCTGAAAAACCTATTGTGTGCCTAAATAACGGATTCAATAACACGAATTATTGGGCCACTGGTAACCTGGTTGGCTATACAGCCAGAACTGATGATGACAGACCGACTTCGGCTTATATTGTCACGCATGAGCTGATGCATACCGTGCAGCACCAATATGTGACTTACTTAAGCCAAGTAGATCGCTGGTTTTTAGAAGGCAGTGCCGAGCACGCAATGGGGCACATACCCGATCCCACCACGCATAACAATCGCTATCCTTTAGACGATAAGTGGGAAAGCACTTTAGGCTCAATCGCTTATAGCCACTACGGTATCGCAGTAGGTTACTTAGAAGCCACATCTCCGGGATTTATAATTAATGTGCTTAAGTACATTGCTGACAATGGCGTGTACCACGTGGTTACCCATAAACAAAATTCTGAATATAACTATGATGTTCTCAATCAACCCAACCCCGACTTTAGAGAAGCATTTAATGCTTACGCCAAGCGCCCTGATGGAAGTGCGTTAACTTACTCAGATTTTGAAAGTGAATACCATGAGCTAATTGATCAATGGATAGCTTTACAGCCGCAAGTAGAATCTCGCTCAATCAATACCACAAGCAACCGTTTTTCTTATGATTCTTTTGACTTAAAGCGTTAATACCTTTAGCTAATCGCCTACTTAAATAGGCGATTAGCACTTTAAGGCACCAACCAGCGGGTTAACGATGAACGCGTTAGCAACCAGCTAACGACAAACGCTAAAGATAAAGCCACCACAGTAATTACCAACAAGGCAATGCTTGAGTGGCCGAACCATTGGTAAATCCCATAATCTGGATTTCGCACTGGAATCAGAAAAAGTGGATGGACTAAATAGATACCGAAACTGTATTTTGAAATGGTTCTAATCAACGGTCTAAAACCGTCGGGCACTCGTTCAGCATAAGCTTTAATCAATACAAACAAACTCATAGCGATTACCGCTGTATTCAAGCTTTTGTAACCCATAAATACACTGCTGTATTCACCTTGCTGCCAAATGAAAAAGGCGCTACCGAATACGTTAAACGCTAGAGTTGCCGCGCCAGTGGCAAGCCAAAACTTCAAATGGGCTTGTTGGTCGTTGTTAAACAGGTACCAGCCCATAATCAGGTAACCGGTATACAAAATGATATTTTGGCGTAGCGGCGTTTCTACTTTTAGCCAGTGCATTAAGGTCAGCAATAACCAAGCGGCTAGCAGCAACATAATCCGCTGCTTATCCATTTTATATAGCAAAGGAGCGAGGAGCGGAATCACAAAATACAGAGGGATAAAATCGTAGAAAAACCAGAGGTGATACCAAGTATGTTCATTCGGCGCATTTTCTAATAGCGTTGCCGTTGCCTCCCAAGACCAAGCACTTTCTTGGTAACCACCAACAAAGGCGTAAATCACTGTCCAGGCTAAAAAGGGAAGTAATACTTTGGCTAAACGACGCGGCAAATAGTGAGCAACATTAAAGGGCCGCCGATCCGACATTAACAAAGCACCACTAATCATAATAAAAATAGGTACCGCCCATCGGCTAATTGCGTTGAGGGAAATAGCCGGCAGCCATTCATGCCACGCTAAGTCTGGGACCATGTCTCGATAAGGGCCGAGCACATGAATTCCCACCACGGCAATAGCAGCAATAAAGCGCAAACATTCAATGTAAAACAAGGACGGACGAACAGCTTGGTCGTTAGCCATAAAAACATTAACCTTTTTATTATTAATGGTTAGAGCCAGCCTAAGCGAGTTGCCTAAGGCTAACGTTAACCTTACACTAAAACATTGAATAAAGGCCATAATGCAAGGAGAGCAAGTGCCTATTAACCGTTCATGGAAGGACAAACGTAAGTTATTACTGCTGTTACCACTTATGTTGCTATGCGCATTTTGCTTTACTTCTTGGCTTAGTTATCAAGTGGCGTATAACTCTTTAAAAGAGCAAATCGAAACCACCCATTTACCCCTTACCAGTGATACGGTTTACTCCGAAATTCAACAAGATTTGTTGCGACCAATTTTTATTTCATCACTAATGGCTCAAGATACATTTTTACGAGACTGGGCCTTAGAAGCCGATCCGGATGCTGCGCCAATTATTCGTTACTTAAGTACTATTCAACAACGCTATCAAACTGTGACTAGCTTCTTTGTATCGGCCAGTAGTAGCCGCTATTACCACCCTGATGGTGTGATAAAAAGCCTGTCCATTGATGACCCTGATGACGCTTGGTTTTACCGCGTTAGCCAACTTCCTCCCTCGCAAGACTATGAAATAAATATAGATTACGACACTGCCGATACAAGCCGTACTACTGTGTTTGTAAACTACAAAGTCTATGACTTTAATGAAAAACTGATTGGTGTTACCGGTGTTGGGCTAAGCGTAGACTCGGTGAAGAAACTGATTGGCCACTATCAAAAAAACTACCAGCGTAGTGTTTATTTTATTGACCCCTTAGGCAACCTCACCTTGAGCGATTCTGGCTTTACTGGGCCTCGTAATATAAAACAGCGCGCAGGCTTAGCCGAGCAAGCTACCTTGATATTAAGTGCCACAGAAGGCCGATACAGCTTTAACGAAAATGGTTCGCAGATTTATCTCAATGCGCGCTACATTCCTGAGTTTAATTGGTACCTTATTGTTGAGCAGCAAGACCTACCTGCTACTGCTCAGTTGCGGCAAACTCTTTGGATTAATCTGTTTATTAGCCTAGTGGTCACCCTGTGTAGTTTAATTGTCGCTAACTTCACTGTGGGCCGATACCAGCGCCATTTAGAAACGCTGGCCTCTACCGATAAACTCACTGGAATGTCTAATCGACAAAGCTTTGAAGGACATTTAGAGCAAGTAATTGATATTCAACACCGAGCCAATAGCCCCTGCTCGATTATTATTTTCGATATTGACCACTTTAAAACAGTGAATGATAACTACGGCCATAATGTTGGCGATATTGCACTAAAACAAATGTCCGAATTAACCCAAAAGCATATTCGTCAATCCGATGTAATCTGCCGCTGGGGCGGCGAAGAGTTTATTGTATTGCTACCAAACTGTGATGCCTTAGCTGCTTTAGAGGTGGCAGAGAAGATCCGCCTAGCGGTTAATCACAACGAACTAAACATTAACGGCCATCTCATCACCATGACCATTAGCTGTGGTATTGCGCAGATTAAAACCCATGAAGTGCTGGCAAGTTTACTGATAGACCGTGCCGACAAGGCGATGTACCAAGCCAAGCAAAATGGCAGAAATAGAAGTGTTATTGCAGAATAGCTAAGCACTTAGACCCGCTGCATCAATATGCAGCGGGTAATACTCATTATTTAGCTTTAGGCGGGTAGTTTTCTAACATTAAAGCTACTTGCTCATTAATGAACTTAGCACGGCTTTCTGGGCCCATGGTTTCACGTAATTGGCTTTGTGAAATAGAGCGCCATACCAAGGCTTTGGTTTCAGGATCTAAAAACTCCACCACCAACTTACCGTATTTACGTTCCTTATAACGATCTGGCGAACTCACGCCAATCGCCCCGTGTTTGCGGCCAACACCTACCGAAAACGAACCGCCATAAGATTCCAACTCAGTAGCAGTATCTATTCGATAATCCACTAACAAATCGGCCTGTTCAAGCTCTACCACCTGCAAGCCTTTGGCTTTCAGTTGGCTATCCAGTTCACGCTCAATGCGCTGGCCGTCAATGCTGGCTACGGCATCTTCTGGCATCGGTGCAAAGGCAAAATCTTTGTATTGGCTAAAGTCTTGATCTATGTTGTAGTCAACAGCAGGTTTTATGGTGCATGCTGCCGCAGTAAAAGATAAACAAGCAATAATAAACAAGCGATACATGGTTTACTCCAAGCGCTAATCGCGCAAACTTCGTTAAATTAAATCTAACATAAGTCGCCAATTTTACCCTACCCGTTATTTACATGACTAATACTTAACCGCAGCTCAGCGCTTTGTTATAATCGCCGCCGTTAAAATATTGGTGGTTTATCATGTCTCAATTCGAACAACGCTTTGGCGGTATTGCCCGCCTTTATGGCCAAACAGCCCTTGCTACATTTCAGCAAGCTCACGTATGTGTCATTGGCATAGGTGGTGTGGGTTCTTGGGCGGCAGAAGCGCTAGCCAGAAGTGGAATAGGTAAAATCACCCTGATCGACCTCGATGATATTTGCACCACCAATACTAATCGGCAGATCCACGCAACCACTGGCACAATAGGTCAATCTAAAACCGAAGTAATGCGCGACCGAATTCTGCAAATTAATCCTGACTGCGACTGTCGTGAGATTGAAGATTTTGTCACTAAAGACAATTTGGCTGAATACATCACCAAAGATTTTGATTACGTGATCGATGCCATCGATAGTGTAAAAGCCAAATCAGCCTTAATTGCTTTTTGTAAACGTAACAAGATCAAACTGGTTACGGTAGGTGGTGCTGGCGGGCAAATAGACCCCACTCAAATCCAAATCAGCGATTTAGCCAAAACCATCCAAGATCCATTGGCCGCTAAAGTACGTAACGAACTGCGCCGTTTTTACAATTTTAGCAAAAACCCTAAGCGCAAATTTGGCGTAGATTGTGTCTACTCTACCGAGCAACTTATATACCCCAGTAGTGACGGTGAAACCTGTATGGCAAAACCTGATTCAGGTGGCAGTATGCGCATGGACTGTAGTGGCGGTTTTGGGGCAGTAACCCACGTTACCGCAAGTTTTGCTTTTGCCGCCGTATCTCGGGTATTAAAGAAACTAGCAGCCTAAATAACCATCGAAACAAACCCTTTAAATATCAAATAAATAGAAACTTTTAATTGATTATTTATTCGCTCTCCCTACAATCCATTTTAGGCATAACAACAGTGGAAAATACTATTACCCAAAGGTTTATATAGTGTTTTAGGGATGCTGTTCTATGCTTAAAACATCAGCAAAGGAGAGCTAAGATGTCTTGGGATAAATCCAGCCTACGCTTCAAAATATTATCAGTACTTATCGCATCACTAGTGTTATTAATGGCCGTGGCCATATACACCGCACTTCATTTAAAAGAAACCGCCAACAATTTTGACAAACTCACCCACAATGAAGTTCATCTTGAAGAGGTTGCTCTGCTTTCCCACATTGCATTTAAAACCCAAATCCAAGAATGGAAAAACGTCCTGCTACGTGGCCACGATGCCGAGCAAAACAAAAAATATTGGGGGCGTTTTCAAGAGAAGCAGCAACAAGTTCAGCAGCAAGTCACCAAGCTTGTGAGTGAACTTGAAGAAGCCAACTATCCGGAATTAGCGCGCACAGCCAAAGACTTTCTAGCATCACACAAAATACTGGGTTCAGCTTATGCCAAAGGGAAAGCTGAATATGAAGCGGCAGGCTTCGACTTTAAAGTGGGTGATAAAGCCGTAAAAGGCATGGATAGAGCGCCTTCAAAGTCGATGGCCGAATTAAGCGATAAACTGAAAGCGGTTACCGCCGAGCTAGTTGAAAAAAACACAATACAAGCGCACAAAGTCAGCTCCATAACGTTTTTGATTATCGGTATTAGTAGCTTATTAGTTATATGTATTAGTTTCATCTTTATGGAACGTGAATGTATCAAGCCAATTAACTCCTTGGTGGACGATATTGATTTACTCTCCGACGGAAAACTCAATGTCACCATTCATTTAGAACGCGGAGATGAGCTAGGTAAACTGGCAAATGCCACTCGAAAACTACAACAGTTTTTGCTGTTAACGGTGTCAGATTTAACCCAGTCAGGGGAGCAGCTGCATAACTCCTCAAGCATGTTAAGCACCATGTCTGAAGACCTTGCCAAAGGCACCCACCAACAGCGAGAAAGCTCAGACTTAGTGGCCACTGCTATTCAAGAGATGTCCCACTCAGCTGACGAAGTGTCGCAAACTGCAGCCAATACCGCAGATACTACCCACAATACTGACCTTACGGCGCACAACGGCGCTCAAGCCATGAAGGAAGTGATTACCAGCATTAACAGCCAAGTAGCCGATATTAGTCATGCTGGGCAGGTTGTAAAAGATTTGGCAGCTGACTCCAACAATGTTGGAGCCGTGCTTGACGTCATTAAGGGCATTGCCGAACAAACTAACTTGCTGGCATTAAACGCAGCCATTGAAGCCGCTCGTGCTGGCGAACAAGGCCGAGGTTTTGCAGTGGTAGCCGATGAGGTAAGAACTTTGGCGCAAAAAACACAGCAAAGCACCAGTGAGATTCAAAACATTCTCGAAAAAATCCAAGGTGGCGCCAATAACGCAGTAACGGCTATGGAGCAAAGCCAAAGCCGTACCGACGAAGTGGTCACGCAGGTAGAAGCTGCCGAAAGCCTGCTCTCAGAAATTGTGACTTCAATTGGCAGCATCAATGAGATGAACCTGCACATTGCCTCTGCCGCTAAAGAGCAAACAACCGTCGCCGGTGAAATAGCCAGCTTAATAGAGCGCATCGCCGATGTAGCCGCGCAAAACTCACAACAAGTTGATGAGTCGAATCAAATCAGTGATCAACTCAATCAGCTAGCCGACGACTTCACCAGTCAGCTGAAACGCTTCGTTTACTAAGTAATAGGCAGAAACAAAAGCCCAGCAATTAGCTGGGCTTTTTTAGGATTTATTCATCACCAAGATTAATCGGCGACGGTTTCACCTTGTAAGTGTTCAACACTTGGCACCGCTTTATGATTAGCGCCTAAGTATGAATAAATTACCGGTAATACAAACAGCGTAAACACTGTGCCAATCGACAGGCCTGCACAAATTACCATACCAATATCGAAACGCGCTGCCGCACCCGGACCAACTGCCAATAACAGAGGAATAAGGCCAGCAACCATTGAGATAGTGGTCATCAAAATCGCTCGTAAGCGAATACGTGCCGCATGACGAATAGCGGTAATTTTATCTTCGCCTTTCAGGATCTGGCGCTCTTTAGCCACTTCACACATCAAGATACCGTGTTTGGTAATCAAACCCACTAGGGTGATCATACCAATCTGGGTATAGATATTGAGAGACGCTAAGCCCCAGCCCATCATTAGCAAGGCACCACAAATTGCTAGTGGCACCGACACCATAATCACCAGTGGGTCACGTATGCTTTCAAACTGCGCGGCCAATACCAAGAAGATAATCGCTAAGGCTAAACCAAAGGTGGCATAAAGCGCCGAGCCTTCTTGCACAAACTGACGAGACTCGCCTTTGTACTCGAAGCCATAACCTTTAGGCAGTATCTCCGTTGATTTCTGCTCCAAGAATTTCAAGGCATCACCCATGGTTTGACCAGGCATTAATGCACCGTTTAAAGTGACCGAGTTAGTTTGGTTCATCTGCAATAGTGAATCTGGCTGGCCAGTTAAATCCCACTCAATTAAGTTAACCAATGGTACTGGACTGCCATCCACAGTTTTCACGTAAAACTGACCAATAGCCTCTGGGCTTAGGCGATCTTCACGCTTCACCTGAGGGATCACCTCATAAGAGCGACCATCGTAGTTAATATGGTTAATGTAACCGTCACCCATTAAGGTCCCCAAGGTGCTAGCAATATCGGCCATTTTCACCCCATAAGCACCTGCCTTATCGCGGTTAACTTTAATATCGAGGGTCGCCGTTTGGAACTTAGTATCTAAATCGGTAAATACGAAGTAACCACTTTGCATGGCCGCTTGTTGAAGTTCTTGCGCCAAGCTCACCAAAGTACGGTAATCACCGGTGCCTTGCAGCACAAACTGCACAGGGAAACCGCCACTTGCACCCGGTAAAACCGGCAGCGGGAATGACGCGACTGATACACCAGCTATGTCGGCGGTTTCAGCTTGAATCGCTTTAACCAAGGTATCTTGATCCATGGTGCGTTGATCCCACACCGTGGTATTCAAAAACCCTAAACCTTGTGTAGCACTTGGGATCCCGGCCAGAGTAAATGAACCAGCAATATCATCTAAAGCCAAACCTCTACGGCCTACTTCAGTGGTGTATTGGTCCATGTAATCGATGTTTGCGCCGGCAGGGCCGTTCGCCATAATCATCGCCGCACCTTTATCTTCTGCAGGTGCTAATTCGGTGGGGATAATTTGCAGTAATGGGTATAAAGACCCCATAACAATAATCGCAAATACCACCACTACTGGGCGACGATTAAGCAGCGCACCCACCATTTTGTCGTAACCACTGTCTAAGCGGTCTAAGAAGTTATGAACACCTACTTCAAAACGGCCAGGGTTAGGATTGTGTTTAAGCAATACCGAACACATTACCGGCGACAAAGTTAGTGCAACAAAGCCCGATACCACTACCGCGCCCGCTAAGGTAAGCGCAAACTCAGCAAACAGCACCCCAGTTAAACCTTCCACCATAGCAATCGGTGAGTATACTGCCGCTAAAGTAATGGTCATCGAGATCACCGGCAAGGCGATTTCACGCGTTCCAACAATCGCAGCATCAAAGGGGTTCATGCCTTGGCGAATATGCCGGTCAACGTTTTCCACCACCACAATAGCGTCGTCCACCACCAGTCCAATGGCTAATACCATGGCTAACAGCGTCAGTAAGTTAAGCGAGAACCCTAAGGCTTGCATAGCTAAACACACACCCACCAACGACAGCGGAATCGCAATTACCGGTATCAGCACCGCCCGCAAGTTACCCATAAACAAGAAGATAACCACCACCACAATAATGGTCGCTTCTACAATGGTGGTGAGTACTTCATTAATCGACGATTCAATATATTCGGTCGAATCGTAGAGCACCTTCATACCTAAGCTGTCTGGCAGATTGGCTTCAATATCTGGCAACATCGCAGTCACTAACTGCGCAACCGTTAGCGGGTTTGCCGTAGGCGTTGGATCAATCGCTACTACTACCGCTGTTTTGGCATCAGCTTTAGCACGCACCGTTTCGCGGGCAGAACCCAGCTCAACTTCAGCGACGTCGTTTAAGCGCACAATACCGTTATCGCTACGAGCAACAATTAGCTGTTCAAACTCAGCCCGCGTTTTTAAATCGGTATCCGCTTCTACGTTATACAAGAAGAAACGACTTTTGGCTTGGCCCGGCGCAGAGCGAAAGTTGTTGTTTTGCAAAGCACTAACCACTTCAGCAGCGGTCAATTTATGGTTAGCTAATTTAACCGGATCTAACCACACTCGCATCGACAGCTGCGGACCATAAACGTTTGCTTTAGCCACACCGGTAATGGTCACCATTTGCGGCTGCACATTACGGTTTACGTAATCTACAATTTGCGGAGCTTTAAGTTCATCACTGCTAAAGGCGATGTACATAATTGAGGTACTAGAACCGGTTGAACGCGAAATGTTCGGGTCCAAGGCTTCGCTAGGCAAACGGGCACGCACCGCGTTCACCTTGGCCATCACCTCAGACAAAGCGGCATCTGGGTCAGCACCAGTTTTCATATAAGCAGTAATGGTACTGCTACCCATCGACGAGTTAGACTCTAAGAAATCTAAGTTATCGGCCTCGGCTATCGACTGCTGCAAAGGCTGGGTGATAAAACCTTGAATCACCTCTGCGGGTGCACCGTAATAAGCGGTACTAACGGTAATCACCGTATTGGTAAGCTCTGGGTACTCGCGAATTTGAAGCTTAAAGATTGATTGAACACCAACAATTAACAGCAACAAACTCAAAGACAGAGATAAGATGGGTCGCCGAATAAAGGCATCGGTAAATTTCATGACCTAAGCTCCTAGTCTTTTGGCAGATTTTGATCGCGGTTCAAGAAGCTATCTTCAACAATGCGCACCAAAGCCCCATTGCGTAAGCGTACCTGACCAGAAACCACAACTTGCTCGTCTGCTGCTACTCCTTTCTTGATGATAGCTACATCGCCACGGCGCTCGCCCACTTGAATAGTACGCTGCGTTGCAGTCAAGGTTTCGCTGCCATCTTCGGCAGTTTGGCTTTCGACAACGTATAAAGACTCACCGTACAATGAGAAGGAAATAGCCTGCTGAGGAACCACAATCTGATTGGCTTGAACTGGCTGCCAAATGCGCACGCTGGCATACATGCCTGAGCGTAATTGCCCCTCGGTATTAGGAATAGTAGCTTGCACCTGAACCACACCACTTTGTGGATCAACGGTCGGTTCAATGGTTGTGACTTGACCTTTAAACCACTGATCTGGGTAAGCATCAGAGTTAAGCTCAATCTCGGTGCCTAAGGTAATCAATGAGATATCTTTTTGCGGCACAATAAAGCGCAGCAACATATGGTCTAGGTTTTCTAGACGCGCCATATCATCACCCGCTTGCACATATTGGCCGAGGTTGATTTGGCGAATCCCCATTACACCGCTAAAGGGCGCACGAATTTCACGACGTTCAATGGTGGCTTTTAAGGCCGCAATATCATTTACCAAGGCTAAGTAATTAGCTTCTGAGTCATCAAATTGGGTTTGCGATACCGAACCACGCTCAAGTAGCGATTTATTTCGCTCCATTTGGCGTTTAACCGCAGGTAGTTTGGCGGTGGCGCTGGCTAAATTGGCTTTTTCTACATCAGCTTCTAAGCTCACCAACAATTCACCCGCTCGCACTGTGTCACCCGATGAGAAATGAATTTTTGTCACCAAACCGGCTACCGAACTGGTGATGTTCACCCCTTGATAAGGTTCAATGAAACCAATTGACTCAATCGCTGGCTGCCAATCTTGTGAACTGGCCAAGGCCACCTCTACAGGCATTTCAGGCACCGGACGATTAGCCATAAACTGGGCAATCATTTTCTGCTTAAACAAGTAAAAACCAAACACACTACCAAACAGAATCACTGTAAGGACTAGCATGATTGCCATCCATTTTTTCATTTCCCAACTCCAAAAACTAAGGGTGTATGGTGATAGCATCCCAGCTAGCTAAAAGCGCGGCATCCATGTCTTGCTTTGTAAATGTTACGTCTCTAAAAAAAGAGAACCGACAAATTTCGTGTATTTGACCAAATGCCAAGGCATAAAGCATTTCTCCCGGAAGCGCCTTAAAGCAACCTTCTTCGACACCTCTCGAGAAAAAAAGTTTTACAGGTTCGAATAATTCCATAATCAATTGTTTATGATGTGCATTCTTCGGTAAGGTTTCTAAATGCACCCATAAACGCTGCACGTTCACATGGGCTAAATGATAGTTTAGGGCATTAAGCCACAAACGGCGATGTTGCTCTTTTAACCCTTCATTCGCGTCTACACCCGCCAAAAAAGCATCGGTAAACAAACGCAAATTGCGTTCATGCAACTGTGCCATTAGTTCGTCTTTATCTTTGAAATACAAATAGATAGTGCCAGCAGCCACTTTCGCTTCTTTGGCCACACGCTGCATCGATAAAGCGTCAATGCCGCCTCGCTCAATCAAGTGTTCGGCTGCCATTAAAATACGTAAGTGTTTATCGGGAATCATAAAATGAACGTTTATTCAGTTGTTGAACGCGATTATAGGCATCATCAAAAAACAATCAATGAATAATTGTTCATTTTTAAAAAATTTACTTTTATTAAAGGTCTCTGTTTACGTAGATCAGCCCCTCTCGATCAGCTAAAATGCCCGACCCGTTTAGAAGGAATGCTCCGTGAAGTTAAACCCCGCTCAAGATAAAGCCGTTAATTTTGTTTCTGGCCCTTGCCTAGTATTGGCTGGTGCAGGCAGTGGTAAGACGCGGGTAATTACCAATAAAATTGCTCACCTCATCCAAAACTGTGGCTACAAAGCAAAAAACATCGCAGCGGTAACCTTCACCAATAAAGCCGCTCGAGAAATGAAAGAGCGTGTCGGCCAAACAATGGGGCGCAAAGAAGCTCGCGGGTTAAGAGTATGTACTTTCCATACCTTGGGTTTAGACATTATTCGTAAGGAATATAAAAGCCTTAAACTTAAACCTAACTTTTCGCTGTTTGACGACCAAGACCAAATGGCCTTGCTCAAAGAGCTCACCGAGAAACAGTTGGAAGGTGACAAAGATTTGCTTAAACAGCTGATCAGCACTATTTCTAATTGGAAAAATGACCTAATTCTGCCGCAGCAAGCGGTTGCCCGCGCAACTGGGCAAAGCGAACAAGAGCAATTGTTTGCTCAACTATACGAGGCTTACCAACGCCAACTTACCGCCTATAACGCGCTCGATTTTGACGATTTGATTTTAATGCCTACTCTGCTGCTGACCCACGATGCAGCCGTGCGCTCACGCTGGCAAAATACCATTCAATACCTATTGGTCGACGAATACCAAGATACCAATACCAGCCAATACCAACTGGTAAAATTGATTACCCAGGAACGAGCTCGTTTTACAGTAGTGGGAGACGACGACCAAAGCATTTATTCATGGCGTGGCGCTCAGCCTAAAAACTTAATGCAGTTACAAACCGACTTCCCGGCCCTGCAAGTGATTATGTTGGAGCAAAACTATCGCTCTACTCAGCGTATTTTAAAATGCGCCAATATCTTGATTGAAAACAACGAACACATTTTCGAAAAATCGCTGTTCTCAGAGCTAGCCTACGGCGAAGCTTTAAAGATTTTGTTTGCTAAGAACGAAGAGCAAGAATCAGAGCGAGTGGTGGCCGAGCTAATTGGTCATCGCTTTATGAACAATGCCAGCTACAAAGACTACGCAATTTTGTATCGCGGCAATCACCAGTCGCGCTTATTAGAAAAAACCTTAATGAACAACCGTATCCCCTACAAGATTAGCGGTGGTACCTCGTTTTTTGCGCGCGCAGAAATTAAAGACATAATGGCTTACCTGCGCGTACTGGTGAACCAAGACGACGACAACGCCTTACTGCGCATCATCAATACCCCGCGCCGCGAAATTGGCCCAACAACCTTGGAAAAAGTGGGAACCTACGCTAACGAACAACACATAAGTTTGTTTGCTGCCACCACCCACTTCGCCATGACCAGCATTTTGCCCAATCGAGCATTGAATGCCGTAAATCAATTTAGCCAATGGATTTTAAGTTTGTCGGAGCGCATAGAGCGTGGTGATGCATTACAAGCCGTGCGCGATATGATCCGTGATATTCATTACGAAGATTTTCTCTACGAAACCAGCCCTAGCCCTAAAGCTGCCGAAATGCGCATGAAAAACGTTTCGGAGTTGTTTCGTTGGGTCAGTGGTATGCTGGAGGGTGATAACGACAACGAGCCTATGACCTTACCGCAAGTGGTTAATCGCCTTATCTTGCGCGACATGATGGAACGAGGCGAAGAAGATGAAGAGAGCGATCAAGTTCAGCTAATGACCTTACATGCGTCTAAGGGTCTGGAGTTTCCTTACGTTTACCTCATCGGTATGGAAGAAGGCTTATTGCCTCACCAAAGCAGTATTGATGAAGATAACGTAGAAGAAGAACGTCGCCTAGCCTACGTAGGCATAACCCGCGCTCAACGAGAGTTAACTTTTACCCTCACTAAAGAACGTCGCCAATTTGGCGAGTTAATCAAACCTGAGCCCAGCCGTTTTTTATACGAATTGCCTCAAGATGATTTGGTATGGGAACAGCGCCGTAAAAAAGAAACCGCAGAAGAACGCCAAGAGAAAGGCAACATAGGTATTGCCGCATTGCGTGCAGCCCTCAACCAGAAAAAATAGCCTTAGGCCTTAATTCACTCTTAAAATTCATCCAATTATCTTATTCAGCATTTAAAATCAATGGTCTTAAATGTGATCCTGCGCCAATAACCTTGTATGGGCGCAATAGATTTGTGATCGAAACGGTTTTCATCTCAATAAAGCGCCTTACTCCAAGGATTTATGAGAATAAACTCACAAAACTGTAAACAAGGATGGAGCGCAATGATGAATGCACTCGTTGAACAACGCCAGCAGGCGCAACTGCATTTTCAACAAGGGGAACAAAATATCGTGGTGGGCAACGCAGCTGCGTGTCCCTTGCCTCCGGAACAACTTGCGTCCTTAGACATAGATTCAGAATACGTAGTTGAGGTATTTGATGGTGGGCTTACCGCTGTTGTGCTGCACCTATGTATTAACGGTCGCCACTACAACCTTAAACGCCGCCGCCCAAAAGCGCTGGTGCATAATGTTGATGGCGAAACCTCGTTTCTTAACGAAGTTCAACGCCGTCGCGATATTCAGGCACTAAAAGATCAACCGGCTACTGCCAAAGCATTTACCCATGTGGTGACCACGCTTTACGCCAACTATCGCCTTGGGTTTATATTGTCACCTTGGATTGATGGCAAACCCTTGTGTAGCTTTAGTCGCGAGATTTTCCGCCAAATTTTTGCCACTCAATTTGCCTTAGAGCAAGCTGGATTAATGGAATGGGATTTGTCGCCAGGTAACATTATTTACGATGGTCGCCAGATACACCTGTTCGATTTTGGCTACATGTATACCTATAATCCGCTTGAGCACTACAATAGCGACGGCCTCGATGCCCCTGCTTTTCATGCAGCAGAGCGCCTAGAAACCCGTAATGTATTTGGCTACTTGTTACGCTATCAAGACGTAATGACGGCCGCCGACCAGCTTGCAATTTATCGTGAGCTAAAAGAAGCCGCGCTAGACGTTTATACTCAAAAGCTGATTTGGCTAAAACAACGTTATGCTCAGCCAGCCATCATTCAATGGCAAACTGACATTATAGAACGTTGGGAATACGCCTTAGATAACGAGCGCTCATTAAAGAACCTGTTTGTTGCCGAAAGCTTTCGTTCGCACTGCTTAGACATTGCTGATGACATAAGCGGAAAAAGCTGCACACCAATGACCTTAAAACGCATCGATAAAGTGATTACCATGGCGGCAACGGTTTACCTTCAGCTACAAAACAACGGCGCATTACTGTTTGATAATGCCGGCCTTGAGCAAGTAGACCTGATCAAAAAATACCAAGATTACCGCAGCCTTGCGGCCCAGTATCAACAGAAATAGCCTAGATTATTCATACCGTTAAGCTTTGTTTACAAAGGCATCAAGTATAACTGATGCCTTTGTGATGAAAGCATCACACTTCTGTACATTTTTTACCCTTCCTTAATGTTTTTTCTCTACCATGCTAAAGAGCCCTGAATAGCAGATTGATCTGCTCAGAGCTCTTACAACTATAAAAATGATATTCAATTCACCCTTGTTGAGCGGATCTACAAAATTTTCGCCATAACAGGGTGTTTATAAAAACAGCAAAAACAGTATAAGGAAAGGATCCATGAACAAGTTATCGATCGCTCTCGCGGGGGCGACGTTGCTGTCTGCGCCCGTGGCAGCCGAATGGAACTTTAGGGGTACGCCAAACCAATGGTTGGCCACTCCCCTAGAAGTAGTTTCAGGAACCGAATACAAAACCTGCCAAAGCTTTGGAGACAACGACCCACGATTTAAAATCGACCGTTTTGGCGACTGGAATGAAGCCTACCCCAACGGAGATGTACGAGTAGCAGCCAACAAAAGCTACGAGATTCACTTTTTTAGTGACAGCAAAAACATTACCACTAGCGA
Source organism: Agarivorans sp. DSG3-1 (assembly GCF_046774965.1). NCBI lineage: Bacteria > Pseudomonadati > Pseudomonadota > Gammaproteobacteria > Alteromonadales > Alteromonadaceae > Agarivorans > Agarivorans sp. DSG3-1. The sequence continues at coordinate 804,281 of NZ_CP177241.1, forward strand.
AGTGAGCTCTTGTGGTGATGTAATTCAGCAAGCCGATAGTTGGTTTTACCGAGGAACATCAAATGGTTGGGCAGCAACTGCCATGACCAGTAGCGACAACCTAAACTTCTGTACTACACAGAGTTTTGCCAACAATGAACCACGTTTCAAAATTGACCACTACGGTGATTGGAACGAAGCTTACCCAACAGCAGACTTCACGGTAACCGGAAATGCCAGTTATCAGATTTGTTTTAACTCCAGTTCAAAACAAATCACCGCAACCCTCACCAGCAGTGAAGATACCCAAGCGCCAACGGTGAGTGCTAATCCAGCTGCAGGCAGTTACACAGAAGCCCAGCAAATTAGCTTAAGCGTGACAGACAACCAAGACAGTGCGCCGAGTATTTACTGCACCACCGATGGTTCAGTCCCCACTCAAGCCTCAGCCCAATGCAATAGCGCTACTTTTACTGCCAGTGATGTAGTGGCAGATGGGGTGGACTTAAGCCTAAAAGTATTAGCAGTAGATGCTAGCGGTAATTCAGAAGTAAGCAGCTTTGACTACACCATTAGCGATGCTCCGGCCGATACTTGGTACTTCCGTGGTACTTCAAATGGCTGGCAAACTACGCTGATGACCACCAGCGACAACAATATTTACTGTACCACTCAAAGCTTTGGTAACAACGACCCACGTTTTAAAGTCGACCACTTTGGTGACTGGACCGAAAACTACCCAACGGCCGATGTAACAGTAAGCCCTGATACCACCTACGATATTTGCTTTAACGCCACCAGCAAGCAAATCACCACCACCGAGATTGAGGGTGAAGATACTAAAGCACCAGTGGTGAGCGCGAATCCATCGGGCGGCAGTTACACGACCGCTCAGCAAATTAGTTTAAGTGTGACGGATAACCAAGACCCAGCGCCTAAGCTTTATTGCACCACCGACAATAGCCTACCTACTGCAGCGTTAGCGGAATGTAGTCAGCAAAGCTTTACCGCCAGCGATGTAGTGGATAGCGGCATTGATTTAGTGCTGAAAGTACTCGCAGTAGATGCCAATGGTAACCAAGGTATAACTACCTTTAATTACACCATTGACCCAACCATCACCACCAGTGGCGATTTCCGTGAAGAAAATGTTTACTTCATTATGACTGACCGCTTTGCCGACGGTGACACGACCAACAACAACATCTGGGGCGATGAATACTTACCCAACGGTGAAGCCGATAAGTACAACACCAATACCAGTAAGACCGGACCATTGTCTTACTACCACGGTGGTGACTTCCAAGGCATTATCAACAACCTAGATTACATCCAAGACATGGGCTTTACCGCCATTTGGATTACCCCTGTAGTTAAACAACCAGAAGGTCGTCGCTTTAACGCCAGTGATGACTATGAAGCTTCGGCTTTCCATGGTTATTGGGGTTACGACTTCGATAAAATTGACCCACACCTACATTCTCTTGGTAAAGACAATGACGGCTGGGCAGGTTTTGACGCCTTGGTAAATGCACTGCATGAACGCGGCATGAAAATTATGCTAGATATTGTGGTGAACCATGGTCAGCCAGGTTCATCGGTAGTGGGTTCAAAAAGTAAGTGGGCCGACCGTGCACTTGAAATTAAAATGGATGGTCAAACCTGGAACTGGGAAACCAACGACCCTTACATGGACGGCGCTAAAAATGGCTTCTTTAGCTATGCCAGCACCGGCAATACTTGGTTGATTGATTTACTTGATTTCAATGAACACGGTGATGACGACCAAAATGCCACTAAGCACTTAATTAATGTTTATAAGCGCTTTATTGACCACGGCGTAGACGCCTTCCGAATTGATACCGTGTCTTACATGACCGCTGATTTTTGGGAGCGCTTTACCCTTGAGATGGACGCTCACGCGCGCAGCTTAGGGAACGACAACTTCTACATGGCTGGTGAAGCATGGACTGGCGATCGTAAATCTGCGGTAGATCTTATCTACAATGGCCAAGGCAAGAAGTTCCACATGCTGGATCTACACGGTTCATCGATGGACTTCCCAGGTTGGATGGGCAAAGCCTTTAAAGGCGAAGCAGGTTTCGAAGACGGTAATGGTTATGCCCGCATTGCAGGCGCAGATGGCGATGCTTCGGGGATTTACGACCCAACGTATTTAGCCACCTTTGTTGATAACCATGATGTAACTCGCGCCAACGGTATTCTTAGCGAAACTCAGTACATGAACAACTTGAACTTTGTGTACTTGTTCCGCGGATTACCCGTAGTGTTTTACGGTACCGAAGTATTGTATTCAAGCTGGCCACATTACATCACCACTACCGAGAAAGACGATGTAGTGGCACGCTGGATGTTGGGCTCAGAAGGAATTAACTACGCCAAAACCAATCAGCCAACGCTATATAAGCATCTAAAAATGCTTAATAACCTGCGTAGCTCCTCTAAGGCGATTCAGAAAGGTCAACAAACGGACTTGTTGCTTGATGGTGACCACGCCGCCTTTAAACGTGATAACGGTTCTGAAGTCGCCTATGTTGCGCTCACCAAAGGTAGTGCGTTCAGCTACACCTTTAGCAACCTGAGCAACGGCAGCTATCGCCTAATCACTCCAAACACTAATGCAGCAAGCTATAACGAGCAAATTGTTACTGTATCTGGCGGCAGCCATTCAGTTAACGTGCCTGCAAATAGTTTTGTGGTTTTAGACAAACAGTAAGCGTTTATATCTCATTCAGGCCTAAGTGCGCTTAGGCCTGCATGTTTAACTATGGAAGAGTTAACACTATGAAATATTCAGCATTATTGATCGGTTTGTTAGCTGCCAGTAGCGCAGCACAAGCTGATTGGTTCTACCGCGGTACCAGCAATGGCTGGGCAACCAGCGCATTAGAAACCGTATCTGCGACAGAGTTTTCAACTTGCCAAAGCTTTGGCGACAACGACCCGCGCTTCAAGATCGATCGCTTTGGTGATTGGAACGAAGCCTACCCCGGTGATGATGTACGCGTTGACGCGAACAAAAGCTACGACATCCGCTTTTTTAGCGACAGCAAAAACATAACCACCACTGAAGTCAGCAGCTGTGGTGACGTAGAGCCTCCAAAAGACAGCTGGTTCTATCGCGGCACGTCTAATGGTTGGGCGGCTACCGCCATGACCAGTACCGACAATCTTAACTTCTGTACCACTCAAAGTTTTGCCAATAACGAGCCACGTTTCAAAATTGATCATTATGGCGATTGGAATGAAGCCTACCCAACGGCTGACTTTACCGTCACCGGCAACGCAAGTTATAACATTTGCTTTAACGCCAGCTCAAAAGCCATTACTGCTACGCCAGTAAACAGCGAAGATACTCAAGCACCTAGTGTGAGCGCCAATCCAGCGGCAGGCACCTATACCAGTGCTCAGCAAATTAGTTTAAGCGTGAGTGATAATCAAGATAACGCACCAGCAATTTACTGCACCACTGATGGCTCGACGCCATCTGCCAATTCTAGCCCATGTAATGGCCTCACGTTTAACGCTACCGATGTAGTGGCTGATGGCGTAGATTTAAGCCTCAAGGTTTTCGCGGTAGATGCCTCAGGTAATTCTGCGATAAGCAGCTTTGATTACATCATTACCGATGCACCAACAGATAGCTGGTACTTCCGTGGTACGTCGAACGATTGGCAAACCACATTGATGGCGAGTGCCGGTAACGACAATTACTGTACAACGCAAAGCTTTGGCAGTAACAATCCACGCTTCAAGATTGACCATTTTGGCGATTGGACAGAAAACTACCCAAGCGCTGATGTATTGGTTGATGCCAACTCTACCTACAAGATTTGTTTTAACGCAGTATCTAAAGCTGTCACCACAGACAAACAGGGCTGTGAATCAAACTGCGGCACCGACACAGAAACCTTAGGAGCAGTGTATTCAGCAACCAGCACAACGTTTTCTATTTGGTCACCAGATCATAGCAATGTAAAAGTGGTCGTAAACGGCGTAGAGCACAACTTACAAGCAGTGAATGATTTTGCTGGTTACAGCCAGGTCTACCAAACCACCGTAGAAGGCGATTTGCACCTTAGCCCTTATACCTTTTTGATTAACGGCGTGCAGGTTCGCGACCCTTACGGAAAAATGGTACAGCCGGGTACCGGTGATTATGAAGCCATTAACATTGTAATGGATATGAGCCGCACCGAACCAGCAGGAGGCTGGGCAGCGCGTCCAAGTTTGATTGAGCGCGAAGATGCAATTATTTACGAAGTGCACGTGCGTGATTTCACTATTGATGCAAGCGCTGGCGTAAGTGCTGGTAACAACGGTAAATACTTAGGCATGGTAGAAGCAGGCACCACCCATAATGGCGTGAAAACCGGCATCGACCACCTTAAAGAGCTTGGCGTAACACACGTACAGCTATTACCAGTATATGACTTTGCTACCTGTGACGGTTTACCCGATAGCGACCCATGTTACAACTGGGGTTACGATCCTCGAAACTTCAATGTACCCGAGGAGCGTTACTCAAGCGTACCCACTGATTATGAAGCCCGTGCCCGTGAATTTAAAACCATGGTAAACGAGTTCCATAAAGCCGGTATTCGAGTGGTGATGGATGTGGTGTACAACCACACCTTTGACGATGAAATGTTTGAAAACATTTCTGGCCAATATTACACCGCTACCGACTTATCGGGCACAGGTAACTCAATTAATGCCGATGTCCCCATGGTTAGTCGAATGATTCAAGACTCGCTTGAATATTGGGTAGATGAGTACGGTATTGATGGTTTCCGCTTCGACTTGATTGGTATTTTTTCTTACCAAGAAGTAGAAAAATGGGGTCGTCACCTTAACAATCAATTCGCCGACCGCAACTTGCTAATTTATGGCGAACCATGGAACGGCTATGCTACCGATCCGTTAGAAGGGCAACGAGTACGTTACGGCACCACCCATCATATGGCTGACGAACATATCGGTGTATTTAACGGCGCGTTCCGTGAGTCACTAAAAGGTTCAAACGATGATGCTCGCACCGGCTACATGTTTAATAATGTAGATGCGGCTGAATCGGGTTGGGCTATTTATGATGGCTTCCAAGGCTCTCCCTACAATCCAAACGACGGCCGAAACAGCACTTGGTTCCGCAATTATGCTGCCGATCCAGAGCAAACGATTAACTACATTTCGGCTCACGATAACTTTGGTTTGTGGGATAAGGTGTACTTAAGCACTTCGAGTAACGTGCAGCAAAACAGCTCGCATCAGGTGATTAGCTTTAATCCTCCTGGCGATCTCACATACAGCAAGCGGGTAGTTAATTTTGGCATGGGCATGGTACTCACTAGCCAAGGCATACCTTTTATTCACGCTGGCGATGAGTTCCTTCGAACTAAAACCAATAACCAGCAAATTAGTAACCCTTCAGCTTGGAATTACGGGGCTCACGGCGGTACTCACAATACCTACAATGCGCCAGATAGTTTCAATGCCATTCGTTGGTCAAACAAAGCAGACAATATCGCCACATTCAATTACTTTAAGCAGCTGATTGAATTACGCCGTAAGCACGCAGGTTTACGCATGAATACTAGCCAAGAAGTGGCTCAGTACTTAAATGTGAGCCGCCCAGACCAATTTGGTGGGCAGGTGATTACTGGCCACATCACAGACCCAAGTGATAGCCATAATCTGTTTATTGTGTATAACAGCGGAAATAATCAAACCGTAAGTTTACCGGCAGGTAGCTGGACTAAGGTAGCTGATGCCTATGGTGCGGCTAACGCTGGTGGCTTATCGGGTAATACCCAAGTAGAAGGCTCAGCAGTGACTATGTTTACTCAAGCTAAATAAACCATAACGCTGACTAAAAAGCCCGAGCAATTGCTCGGGCTTTTCTTATTCGAGATAGAAAGTACATAAATCCGCGAAATGAGAGTGTTAACGGCACGCTGCTAAAGCCGTATTAAACTGCGGTAAAAACTGGGGGTGTTTCTCCAACCAATTAAAATTAAAATAAGCCGAGAGGTTTGCTTCTCGTAAGTGCTTAACCGCAATTTCTTGAGTGATATGGCCATGTTCCAGCTCAACATAATAGGTGTCAAATGGCGCCATTACAGCATCTAATCGACCCAGTTGTAGCAACTCAAATAATATATGGTAATCGTAGCGTGACTGTACGTTGGTGTATTGATGTTTAGTCATCCACTTGTGCATTGCAGAGCCATGTAATACACCTATGTTCATGGCTTTCATTTCAGCACTGTTAGTCTCAAACTCAACCTCTTGCAAACTAAACAAACTGCGATAAGTGACCACTAAAGGATCGCTTGCTTTAGCAAAATCATCACGCTCGGCCGTTTGGTTAAGAATAAATAAACCGTCAAATTTTCCTTCTTTCAGCTCTTTTTCGGCACGGCCAATTGGCCTAACATCCACTTCATAATGAACCCCAACTTCTGTCATGGCACATTGCATAATGCTCACTGTTCTGCCGCTTAAGGCATCACCGTCAACGATTTGATAGGGCGGTAAATGGTGAGTAACCAAGCGCAAAGGTTGCGCCTGAGCGGTGAATAAACAAGCAACAAATAAAGCGCAGCAGAATTTCAGTCGCGGTTTCATCAATGACACTCTTCCTTATGTAGCATCCAGCTCCCCTCATAAGTTTAGTCGCTTAAGCGCTGAGTAATGAATTTTTTGCAAAGCGCTAAGACTTTCATAAGGTGATTTACACCTCGCTAATCAAATCCGTTAATAGCGCAATAAAGTTTCATAATTTTATAAAACAAACTTAGCGGTTAAGCTTTAATCATCTTGAGCAATGTTTCAGCAAAGCCGAGTTGTAGGGCTGCATTGCACAAGAGAATGGTGAGTGAGAATTACCTTTATCAGCACTCACCGTTCGCAGCATTTCCTTTCCTTGATGGACTAAGTTTCCAAACCCCGCCCTCGTTGGCGGGTTTTTCTTGATACCCGCCAATATTTACAATATTGTCACTTACCTCATAGTGAGATATTTCAGCGCTTAATTGATATGCAATTTAGATAAGCGTGACAGAAATAACACTTCATCGAGAAACAAATTCTTATTCGCCGCAAAACGCGTATTTTTAATGTGGAAGCAGTCACTTAACCAAAAACATGAAAAAAATTACCGATACAGAGCTAATCAGAAGTGCCAATCGCCGGGAAATCATTCAAACCCTTCGTCAACATGGCGAGCTTGCTAGGGTTGAGATAGGTAATTTCACCCAACTAAGCCCGGCCACCATTACCTCAATAACCTCGGAGTTGGTGCAACAAGGCTTTATTGTTGAACAGAATGTTGTATTGGATCCCAGCAGTGGTCGTGGCCGCCCTAAAGTAAAACTGCAGCTAAACAAACAAGCGGCATTTTACCTAGCGGTTAAACTATCGATTAACGAAGTACGCTTTATGTTGGGTGATACATCTGGCGCGATTATCGCGCAAGCGACTCTTTCAATGTTAACGGTAACGCTCAATCAATCCCAGTTAGTAGACGCCCTCTCCAAAGCTATCGAAGAGTTTATTCAGCAACATAAAGTTGAACGCAGTAAGTTACTTGGTTTAGGTTTAGCCGTTCAAGGGGTTATAGAGCCCCACGGTGAAGGTATATTGTGGAGCCCTGCCGTTAAAGACCAACAACTTGAGTTAGTTGACTTACTGGCACAACAAACGCAACTGCCAGTATTTATAGCCAACGACGCAAACTGTTTAGCAGTGGCTTTAAAAAGCCTGCCCCGCTATAGCAAAGTAAATAACCTTGTCGCCATTCAACTGGGTTATGGGGTAGGCATGGGCTTGATTGTAAATGGTGAGTTTTATCAAGATGCTGGCTCAGCCGCTACTGAGTTTGGCCATACTAAATTTAGCTTAAATGGCCCACAGTGTCGTTGCGGAGGGCGCGGATGTATTGAAGCCTACGTTGGCGATTACGCGATTTATCGCGACGCAAGCGCAGTGTATAACTTGCCTCCCACCGACATGTTGCACCCTTCTGAAAAGCAAATGTTCGATCTTAATAAGCTAGCCGAAGATGAACATCAAGCTATGAGCCACATTTTTTCTCAAGCTGGTACGGTGTTAGGCATGGGCTTAGCCAATGTAATGGCACTATTTAACCCGCAAAAAATTGTTATTTCAGGCCCTGGGGTACGTGCCTTTGACTATATGAAAGAGTCGATGACTAAAACCCTATCTGAAAATCTATTGCCTTATCACAATGTCGATAACGTGGTAGAAAAATACAATTGGGATGAAGACATGGCCGGCATTGGCATGATTGCCATTATGCAGCAACACACCGACTAACCACGTGTAGCGTAATCAAAAAAGGGAGCTCAGCTCCCTTTTTTAGTTTGGTATTCAACTTACTTAAAGACTCGCTTACTCGCATAATGGCCTAGCATCATGCTGAGCAAAAACCAGTAAATCGCCGCTTCACCGCGTAATAAACTAGCCACAGCCGGCCCCGGACAAATACCCACCATGCCCCAACCAATGCCAAAAATAGCCGCGCCAATAAGTAGCTTAGGCGTAAGTATTTTTTGTGTTGAGCACTGAATAGCTTCACCGTTTACCGCGTGGCTGCGCGGTTTAATTAGCAAGTGATAAAACGGCACAAATACTAACAGCGCACCACCAATCACACAGGCCAAACTCGCATCCCAATGCCCAGTTACATCTAAAAAGTTAGCCACTTTGTAAGGATTAACCATTTGCGACACGTTCATACCAAGGCCGAATAGTAAGCCAGTCAACAAACCCACCAGTACTTTAAACATGCGCAACTCCTAAACCACCGGTTAACCAAACAACCAAGGCAGCGCTTGTCATAAACACTAGCGTTGCCACGATTGAGCGCAAAGAAAATCTGCCAATCCCACAAATACCATGACCACTGGTGCAACCGTTCCCTAGTTGAGTCCCCACGCCCACCACTAGGCCACCTGCAATTAACCAAGCCAAGGAGTAATCAGGCAAGGCCGCCTCACTTAAGCCCAATAAGGGGTTAAATAAAAAGCTCGCCGCCATTGCGCCAATAAAGGCAAGTCGCCAAGGCCACTCATTGCGCGAGGCTCCCCAAATCCCCCCTAAAATGCCACTAATACCGCCAGTACGACCACTAAGTAACATTAATAAAGAGACCGAGAAGCCTAATAACATGCCGCCCGCGAGCGCACTCCAAGGGGTAAAATCTGTCATTACTTACTCCAAGCTCATTTCATTCACTACAAAATTGTTGCTGTAAACCGGCTAACAAGGTTTTCACCTTGGGGTCGGCTATACAATAAAACACCGTTTGCGCTTGCTTGCGCACTGCCACCAAACCTTGTTCACGCAGTACTTTTAAATGCTGCGAAAATGCCGACTGGCTATTTTGGCTATGTTGACGCAGTTCACCCACGCTCATTTCACCCTCTCGTAATAAACACAGCACTACTAAACGATCAGGATGAGCGATGGTTTTTAAGTACTCACTCACCATACTGGCTTGCTCATGTAACTCATTTCTTGCAGGCATTGAAACCTCCTCAATTATCAGGAATTATACAAACCCCATTAGATTAGTCAAACCTAAATTAAATTAAACTTAATTAGCATATTGAGAATTAGATTAGACTAATATATAGTAATTTCAAATTCGTGAGCCATCTAATGGCTCACTAACGATCTATATCAACAGTGGACGCTCAGGCTTTGATTAGGCTGTCACCACTAGCTTTGTTTATACATTTATTTGATTTAAATAGTGGGAGAGCAACATGACCAAGATTGTAATTATAGGCGGCGTAGCAGGCGGCGCATCAGCGGCCGCTAGAGCGCGTAGATTAAGTGAACAAGCAGAAATCATTATGCTGGAACGTGGCCCCTATATCTCTTTTGCAAACTGTGGTTTGCCCTACCATATAGGCGGCAATATTGAGCAGCGTGACGCCTTGTTGCTGCAAACCCCCGAGAGTTTTAAAGCTCGATTTAACGTAGATGTACGGGTAATGAACGAAGTCGTTAGCATCAACCGTAAACAAAAAACGGTCACCATTCGCGATCTTACGACCCAACAAAACTACCAAGAGTCTTACGACAAACTGGTACTTAGCCCAGGCGCTTCTCCAATTGTTCCACCCATCCCTGGGATTCAAAACTCTCGGACCTTCTCGCTACGAAACATTCCAGATATGGACAAAATCATTGCTAATATTGAGGCAAATAAACCCAAACACGCAACAGTGGTTGGCGGGGGTTTTATCGGCATTGAAATGGCAGAGGCGCTGATTCAACGTGGTATTAGCACCAGCTTAATTGAACTATCTGCCCAAGTAATGGCGCCAGTAGATCGTGAAATGGCCACGCCGCTACACCAAGAAATGCAACACCACGGCGTAGATTTACGTTTAGGTGTGGCACTAGAAGCGGTATTCCCTAGCCAGCAACAATCAGCCGAAGAACTCGCAGCCATAGACGAACACGGCTTAGAACTGCGCCTTAGTAACGGTGAATTACTGGAAACCGAGTTGTTGATTATGGCAATTGGCGTTAAACCTGAAACGAGCTTGGCCACACAAGCGCAGCTTGAGATAGGTGAATTAGGCGGCATAAAAGTTAATAGCCAGCTGCAAACCTCAGATCCAGACATTTTTGCCGTAGGCGACGCCATTGAAGACCCCGAATTTGTTACCGGTGATGCGGCTCTGATTCCCTTAGCTGGGCCGGCCAACCGCCAAGGTAGAATGGTAGCCAACAATATCTTTGGTGCGGGCGAACACTATAAACGCAGCCAAGGTACCGCCATTTGTAAGATTTTCGATGTAGCCGTGGCCTCTACAGGTTTAAATGAAAAAACCTTACAACGTAAAGGGCTAGACTACGACAAAGTGTACGTGCATGCAGCCAGTCATGCTGGCTACTACCCTGGCGCTCACCCCATTAACCTCAAGTTACTATTTCACCCAAAAACTGGGGCAATTTATGGCGCCCAAGCGGTAGGCAAAGACGGCATAGACAAACGCATTGATGTTATTGCCGTAGCTCAGCGCGCGGGCTTAAGTGTATTTGATTTACAAGATTTAGAACTTACCTATGCCCCACCCTTTGGTAGCGCAAAAGACGTAGTCAACCAAGCAGGTTTTGTGGCGGCAAATAGCATTAAAGGGGATACTCGACTGTGCCACAGTGAAGAGTTCAACCAACCCACCGCTCAACAGCTAATACTTGATGTGCGCAACCCCGGCGAATTAGACAAACTGGGAGCGATTCCTGGGGCAATAAACATTCCGGTGGATCAGCTTCGCGAACGTATTAACGAGCTGCCAAAAGATAAAGAAATATTGATTTATTGCATGGTAGGTTTACGCGGAAATGTGGCGTATCGTCAACTGGTTAACAATGGTTTTACCGCCAAAAACCTTAGCGGTGGATACAAAACCTGGTTAGCCAACCAAGCTTAAATAGCCGCCATAAAAAAGCCCGGTATTAAACCGGGCAAAAGCTGAGACGCATAAAAATGCTTATTGTGCGTTTACCGTAATAGCCTTGCTGGCACTATTAAAGTTAATGCGGTAAGTGGTGTTGTCTGATACTTGGTAATCGGCAGTAGGGTAAGCCTCTGTCCAATTGCCACTATCAATTTTAAAGCGCGCTGGTGCTTCTTCGCCACTAAAGCTTTGAATGGTGTAATACAAGCCACTCGTACTATCGTAATCTAACTGCGCTTTACCCCAAGCATTGGCGGTTCCACGGAAGAACCACACTTCATCACCGCCATTATCTGGATTAGTTCCGCCTACACAGTTAGTTGACGCTACCCAGCTACCCGCTACATAACACAAACTATCGCCAGTAGTATTTAAGTCGCCTGTTTGGTTAGCACCACTATCATTAAAGATAATGTTTAGGCTACTTAGTTTGGTTCCAAAGTCATGACAGTAGTAACCGTCTTTTTGCACCATAGCTACACCAGGCCACTGCGCATTAGCTACCGCTGTTTCTGCGCTAACAGACCAGTAGTAAAGCGTTGGATTGTTAAAGCCAGCTTGGTTGTCGTAACACACTTCAGTGCCACCAACAGGATCAGGGGTTATATCACCGGTAATTTCAAAGCCACAGGCCTCTAAAGTGCTCCATGCACCGCCTTTATAGCAACCAGCTCCAGCAACGCTTAAGTCTGCTGTTTTGTTTGCACCACTGTTACTGAAGATAGCGTTAACGCTAGTAAGCTCTGCACCCAAATCATGACACTTGAAGTCACCATTAGTTTGCATTGCCACACCAGGCCAACTTGCATCGCTTAGGCTTCCTGCAGGTTGAGCCCCCCAGTAATAAAGCGTTGATAGGCTCTCAGAAGTACAAATTGATGTAGCCGCTACCGGAGTAGCAGGCTTAGGATCGGTGTTACAGTTAGAGGTACATGGGCAATCTGCGCCAGTACATACGTCACCAATTTTAGCACCAACATGAATAGCAGCCGCGCTATCACCACCTACAGTAAAGTTAGCTTGTCCGCCGCTTACGGTAATGGTTGCTTGGCCACTTGAGCCTGCTGCTTGATTACATTGGCCGGTGCTTTCATCAAAGTCAGCCTCAATAATATTACAGTATTGGCCATCAGGCATGCCTGTATCAAAGCTTTGGTTAATGTTGCTACCATAACGTTTGTTAATCACAACAAAGCCTAAACCACCACGACCAAAGGCGATTTGATCGTTACCACCTTGCCACCAGTTGGTGATTCGCCACTCGCCAGCAGTATGGTTACGGAAGGCCACCATGTTGGCAATGCCGCGCCACTTATGCTCACATACCCAGTTGCCGCCATTAAATCCACAAGCGTTACCCGTGTGTACACCACTGCCTGGAGGGCCCGCATCAAAGTCACCGTTAAAGTAGTAACCCGACATGATTTTTGGATAACCATAAGGGTAAGCTAAGGTGAATACATTGGCTAAGAAGTAACCGTCACCTTGTACACCATGCCAAATAGGGCCATTTGGATTATGACGCTCTTCATCATGGTTAGTAACAAAAGTAACCGCATCAGAACTCGATAGCTCCATTTGGTTACTCACATCTCTTAACCACGCAATGTTGCTATCACGAAAGGCTGGGCCAATCGCTCGAGCATAAGCAAATTCGGTTACATCACCAATGTAGGTATATTCAGTAGGACGAACCGGCTCGCCGCCAGCACCAATCACTTCTTGGAAGATATAAGGATTACCGTTTAGCTTGCCTTTAATGGCATCAATATCACCTGCTGGAATATGTTTAGCAGCGTCGATCCTAAAACCGGCAACGCCCATACCGATGGCGTCATTCATGTAGTCTGCAATTTTCTGACGAACATAATCAGAGCTAGTTTTCAGGTCATTCAAACCCACTAAATCACAGTTTTGCACTTGCCAGCGATTGCCGTAGTCAATATCGCTAGTACAAGAGTTAAAATCATTCGGCCCGTAAGGCACTTCAGGGAAGTTTCTGTCGTAGGCCGCCATGTGGTTAATCACTGCGTCTACATAAATATCTACCCCAACGTTTTTACAACGCTGCACCATGTCTTGAAATTGACCGCGATTACCGCTGCGGCTTTCAAAGGCATAACTCACTGGTTGGTAGCGGGTCCACCAGGCGTTACCGCCGATGACCTTGTTAGGTGGAGAGACTTGCACAGCGGCGAAGCCTTTAGGGCCAAGGAAGGTTTCACACTCTTGTGCTACATCTTCCCAACTCCATTCGAAGAGGTGTACAAAGGCGGTTCTTGGTGCCGCCATGGCGGTGGACGCATAGCCCAGCGCCGCACCAGCTAGCAGAGCGCTAGTGGCGAGTTTGCTAAATTTTCTCATTGTTACTTTCCCATGTAATCGTTGAGCGTCTCTTTAGACATACATCACCGCCACTCTATGGTGTTTTTTGCGGTGAGGCGGTAGACCAACTGTTGGAGAGAACCACAAGTAAAACTTAACCTTAACTATCCGTAGTCAATTTACCTCAAAAACTAATCTACGCTCATTTTTCAATCAATGGGCAGGACGGCTCATTTATTGAGCAATTAGTCACAAATAAAAACCATTACGATAGATGATGTTTGACAGCGATCAAACTTCAAACAATTATTCTGATATTTTGTAACATTAGTAAGATAAGCAACTTATTTAACTGTAAGTGATTTCCATATTTAACACTTAATCAAGTGTTTTTATCCATAGTTAATTATGTTTTTTCATTTTATTTTCTATCTGCTCTTCTCTATGTCTAAGTACAACAAAGCTTTACAATGGCACTTTACAGCCAAGTTTGTTGGAATATCTAATGGAAAAGCAGTGGTGGCATTCAGCAGTTGTTTATCAAATTTACCCACGTAGTTTTTGTGATAGTAGCGGTGATGGCAACGGCGATCTTCGCGGAATAATCAGTAAACTCCCCTACTTAGAAAAACTCGGAATTGATTTAATTTGGCTGTCTCCAGTTTACCTTTCGCCAATGAAAGACAACGGCTACGATATTGCCGACTACCAAGCCATTGATCCACGCTTTGGCAGCATGGCCGACATGCGAACGCTGATTCACACAGCCAAGCAACATAATATTGGCATCATGATGGATCTGGTATTGAACCATACCTCTGATCAGCACCAGTGGTTTCAGCAAGCCAAACAAAGCCGCGATAATCCTTATCGTGATTATTACATTTGGCGAGATCAACCTAACCAGATTCGTTCAATATTTAGCGGCCCTGCTTGGCAGTTCGACAACACCACTAAGCAATACTACTGTCATTTATTTGCTGATGCCCAACCAGACCTAAACTGGGAAAACCCCAAGGTAGCGACAGAAATACAGCAAATGATTTCTTGGTGGGTAGAGCAAGGTGTTGCCGGGTTTCGCTTAGATGTCATCGATCTAATTGGCAAACAAATCGACCAAGGCATTACTGAAAACGGCCCACGCTTACACCCACTTCTGCAGCAAATGCATCAAGCTTGTTTTGCCAACAAACCTCTCGTCACGGTGGGTGAAACCTGGGGCGCCACCCCAGAAATAGCCAAGTTATATTCCAACCCCCAACGACAAGAATTGTCGATGGTTTTTCAGTTTGAACATGCCTCGATAGATTGGCACCCAACACATGGTAAATGGCAAGTTCAGCCCTTTAATCTTATTAAATTAAAAGCGGTGATGAGTAAATGGCAAACCTGTTTTGATGGCGATGGTTGGAACGCGCTTTTCTGGAACAACCACGACTTACCGCGCATTGTTAGCCGTTGGGGTAACGACGGCCAATATCGAGAGCGCAGCGCTAAGTTGTTAGCCACTTTACTGCACGGGATGCAAGGCACGCCCTATATTTACCAGGGTGAAGAGATTGCCATGACCAATGTACGGTTTGAGGACCTAGATGACTACGATGACATTGAGATAAAAAATAGTTACCAAGAAAAAGTGCTAGAACAACAAAGTCTCAGCCACCAACAGTTTATGCAAGGTGTATATTCCAGCGCCAGAGACAACGCTCGTACGCCTATGCAGTGGGGCAATAGTGTTAACGCAGGGTTTACTCAGGGCAAACCTTGGTTAGCACTTAATCCTAACTATTCGGATATCAACGTGGCGAATGCGTTAGATAGAGCAGATTCGGTGTTTTACCACTATCAGCAGCTGATTGCTTTGCGCAAGTCAGCGGAATATTCAGACACGCTCATCTACGGTGATTTTGCACTGCTATTAGCAGAACACCCGCAGGTATTTGCTTATGTGCGGCAGCATCAGCAGCAACGCTTGTTAGTGGTAGCGAATGTGAGTGAGCAAGAGCAACAGATTAGATTGAATTTGTCGGTGGAAAAAGTGGTGCTAAATAACCTTCAGCAGAATGATGAATTAGTCAGTGATTTAGAAGCACTGCGCTTAGCGCCCTATCAAGCGATAGTTTTTGCGCTAAGCATTCGCTAAAGACTTACTCGCTAAGAGTATATTGCTCGGATAAGCGGTGACATAACCACTTATACAAATTAAAGGCCTTTGGGCTATTTGTGGTAGGCAGTAAGTCATCGTCTAAAAAGGCTTCGCCTTTAAAAGTAAGCACATCTCCATGTTGAGAAATGTCGCGCACTTCAATGCCGGGAATGTAGTCTTCGTGTTCGCGAAGTAGCTGATTGGCTATATCGATCAGCGCTTGTTGGCTTATGGTTTGTTTAGTCATTACACCTAGATCATCGCTCAATGTTGTGCTTTAGCATACACAGATGCATCCACCGGCAATAGCGCTAAGATCAAAACTTGTGGCGCTTTTCTCAGCTTAAATAAATAACAAAATACGCAACTATTTATCAGCGCTTAAGGGCTTGGTTTTACTGCGCCATTGCTGAATCAATAAGCCACTAATTATTAACAACAATCCTATGTAAGTGGCCGATTCAATCTGTTCACCTAAAAAATAGGCAATAAAAAACAAGGACAAAAATGGCGAGATAAAAATCAGGTTACTGATACCTGCGGTGTTATGAGTAAATTTAAGCGCAAGCACCCAACAAACAAAAGCAATGCCCATTTCAAATAACCCAACATATGCGGCACCCAGCCAGGCTTTGGCATTCCAAGTGGGTAAGCCATCACTCCACCAGCAATACAACAACACCATTGGCAAACTAAAACAAAAGGCTACCAGTAAACTGGCCACCGGATCCCCGCTATTTCGAGTATTAATGATCCAATAGCCGGCCCACAATAAGGTGCTAAACAGTGCCAGTAATACCCCCGGAACACTATCAAACTGCATGGCGAGGATGTCTCCTCGCGTGGCTATCACCAATACGCCCAAATACCCTAACGCCATGGCAATTACATCTTGTTTTCGTAATTGCTGCTTTAAAAAAGGCACCGCCAATAAGGCCAGGGTTATTGCCCAAGTGTAATTTAGTGATTGAGCCTGCTGGGCGGGTAGCAAGTCGTAAGCTTTGAACAACACCAAATAATAAAGAAAAGGATTAATGGCTCCTACCAACATAAAAAAGCCCGGCCGCTGCTTAGCATAAACCCAAGCCAAAGGCAGTTTTCGCTGCCATAGCAATACGCCAGTCAGCAATAAAATAGAGCTAATAGAAGCCAATAACACCAATTGAATTGGAGTTAGCCATTGCAGCGCTAGTTTGAATGCGGTGGCTACGGTAGACCACATCAGCACTGCTGAAATGCCAAAGGCATAGGCTTTAGTTTGTGTTTTCATCAAGACATTAATATTTACGACTAAAACGCCAAGTGTATGCGGCATAACTCGCTAGCGCTAGCCTTAAATAGCGACTAATGCGGCGGTATTTATAGCCCTGCGACAAAATCTCTATATTGCGCAAGAATGGAAAAGAATCTTGGTCTGAATCTGGCTAAACTGATCTCAAATCAATGACTTGAGCAAAAAATGACAAGCCAAAGTGAGCGCATTCGCCAAGTAAAGCTGCATATCGAAAGTACTCTAGACCAAGCACTAGATATCGCTACGCTTGCGTCACTCGCTGGTTTCTCAGCCTTTCATTTTTGTCGTTTATTCCAAGCTTATGTTGGCGAGAGCATTTATGCCTATCGAAAACGCTTATTGCTTGAGCGCTCCATTAAACACCTGCAATACACCGATTTAGCTCTAAGTGAAATAGCTTACCGCAGTGGTTATCAAAACCAATCATCCTATAACAAAGCCTTTAAATTGCAGTTTGCGCAAAGCCCAAATCAGGCAAGGCAACAAAAGAGCAATGTGACAACGCAATCAGAGCAGCCAATACTTTCTTCCCATACCCCCTTATCGGCTGCTGAGGTAGAAGTGGTAAAACTCCCTGCTATATCAGTGCTCAGTTATCGCACCAGTGGCCGTTACTTAGAGGCTGCTCCGCTAGCTTGCCAAGGTCTATTTCAGCGCTGTGAGCAACTCGGCCTCGCAATTGAGGATAGCCAGTTAATTGGTTTGCCTCACGATGACCCTAGCGTGACTCACTCTGAGCAAATACGTTTTGACGCTTGCTTAAGTCAAAGCAACACTCTGCCAGCGAATTTATTGGTAGAGCTAGGTTTACAACAGCAGCAGTTACCCGCTGGCACCTATGCAAAATTAAGGCACCACGGCACTTACCAGCACATTTTGAGTAGCTACCAAGTGTTGTTATTGCATTGGCTGCCTCTAGCCAACTACCAGTTGCGCGACAGTGTGTGTTTAGAGTTTTATCTAGATAAGCAACCACAAAACCTTCAGCCAGACGCCTTAAACACCGACATCTATTTGCCCATTCAAGCTTCGTTATAAACGGGATCTATCCATGAATCTGCCCACTGTTTACTACACCAGCCATAGCGCAACCAGCGATCCTAAGCATTACCTAGCGCAAGCTAAAGATTGCCGATCTGATATACAAAGCTTAATAACCATGGTTCAACAAAACTTGATTCACCCCTATTGGCTTGAGCACTATCAGTTAACCACGCCTTTTCAGACTCGCTTAGACGAATTGCAAACACGGAACGTGGAACAAAAACTTCGCTGGTTAAGTAATACCAGCAAGTCAGCGCTTCAGCCTAAAGCACCACGGCAGCGAATGATGGGAAATTGCCGAGACTTTAGTTTACTGCTGGTAAGCCTGCTACGCAGCCAAGGCATTGCCGCGCGGGCTCGTTGCGGCTTTGCGCGTTACCTAGGCATGTACCGATTTGAAGACCACTGGATATGCGAATACTGGCACCAATCACAACAGCGCTGGGTGATGGTGGACGCCCAACTAGACCTTATTCAACAAGATATTCTGAATATTCAATTTGACCCACTCGATGTTCCACAAGAACAGTTCATTTTTGCCGGAAAAGCTTGGCAAGACTGTCGCCTAAATCCACTACTCAGCGAGCAACACGGCATTTTGAGTTCTAAGGGTTGGCCGATAATACAGGGCAATGTAATCAGAGACATTTTTGCCCTGAGTAAAGTTGAATTATTGGCGTGGGACTGTGGTTGGGGTTTACAAGCGCACTACTTACATCACAGCGTTAAAACCCATGACATTGAATTATTAGATACACTTGCCATGGCCAGCGCGACCTCCAATAGCCAACTAGCCATTGAACTAAGTCAGCACCCTAAGGTGGCTCTACCTAAAAACTGGAACTGGAGAAAGGCTCAAAGCATTAGTAGTTTGCTTGCTGAACTAACAACCAAGGAACCTCTGCCACTCAATAACCCAATCTGAGTGCTTAGGCATACTAGCAGGCTTCGCTCCATTCTAATGCAGTCGACAAACCAAAACGTAAGCTGTCGAATACTAAAAAGTTTGCCTCGCCGAGCTTGTTGTCTACTTGAGCAACTTGAACGTCGCCGTTAAACCCTACCGCACTTAGCTTTTTGGCCAGTTGCTCTGGTGCTTTTTCAAACACGACACTCATAAAAGGCAATAAATCACTGCGCAGCACTCCGTGATGATTAAACTGCTCAATGGCCGAACTCAACTGGTCACTATCTGTAAACTCGATAACGTCTAAAACTTGTTGCAACAACATGACTAAATAAATTCCATTTTTATCAATAGCTTGATTAAGCAGCATAGATTCTACCTTTTTCTGCGCCTCAGCGTTACCGGGAATAGTCTATTTTTAAATCAAAAGCCCATCAACATGCCACGAAAAAAGGGAGACAAAGCAAATTGACAAAAAACATATTTAAGGTATATTCCGCGAGTCTTGAACCATACGAAGCACTGATAGATGTTTAGCGTTAAAAACAACATTGTTTGGCTAGCAGTATTGTTGGGTGTTACCGCCTGCAATAGCGACAAACCACTAACCGACCAAAACTACACGCTGCACAGTAGTTACTCCATCGAAAACCTGAGTAATTACCCCTTCAGCCTTAGCATTACGCTAAATCAGCAAGTTATAACTCTTGGCGCTAGCCCTTTTAGCGGCACTATCGCCCCCGGCGAACGCCGTAGCTTGCTAGAGTTTGTTGATATTGCTAATGCTAATAACCCGCCTTCAGCTAGCTTTGAGCAATTCACTATTCAAGCTGATTTAGGCGACGGTATGCGCACGGTATACCAACAAGTCACAGACCAAGACTGGCAACACACGATAAGTAGCAATAGCAAAGAAAACTACCTACTCACGCTGGTCGATGCAGACCTCGCCTTATAAACGACTACAATAAAGCCGCTTAGGCTGCTGTACCCGCAACCGTAAATTTGCTACCCTGCGCGGCCTTTTTATCAGTACGAGGCGCCTACCTTGAGTCAATCTATTGCTGGTTTCGACTTTGGAACATCTAACTGTGCCGTAGGCATCATGCAGGACCAACAAGCACAGTTGGTGGCGTTACCCGAACACGGTAACTACATGTCCTCAACCTTATTTGCCCCTCAATCTGAAATGATTTGTGGCTGGCTCTATCAGCAACTAGAGCAGCAAGGCAAAGCCGAGCGTTACAAGCAAGCCCGCGTAAACCAGTTAAGCGCCAGCTTACGCTCAATCAAAGAACTCAAGTTAGATGGTTACGATGAGCATTTAAGCTTTGGCCAACAAGCACTTAAAGAATATCTTATCGATCCCGCCGATTGTTATTACGTGCGCTCGCCCAAATCATTTTTAGGCGCTAGTGGTATTCGCGAACGTCAACAGCAGCAGTTTGAAGACATTGCCGCCGCTATGATGTGGCACATTGCTGAGCAGGTAAAACAAACCGGCCAAGCTGAGCTAGAAAAAGTGGTGATTGGCCGTCCGGTTAACTTCCAAGGTTTGAACAGCGATCTGAGTAATCAACAAGCCATTTCTATTTTAAACAATGCCGCCAGCTTTGCTGGTTTTAAGCAAGTTGAGTTTTTGTTCGAACCCATGGCGGCCGGACTGAGCTATCAGCAACAGTTAAGCGAAGAAAAACGCGTGCTAGTGATTGATATTGGTGGCGGTACCAGTGACGTATCAATGTTAGTAATGGGACCCGATTATCTCGCTACTCGCGATCATAACAACCTAGTACTGGGTTACAACGGCGAGCGAATTGGCGGTAACGACTTTGATATTGCCCTCAACTTTGAAACCTTAATGCCAAGCCTTGGCGCAAAACTTCACTTGGCCAGTGGCCAACCCATGCCTATTAAACCGTTTTGGGATGCTGCCGCTATTAACGATTTTCCAGCGCAAACTCGCTTTTATGAGAAAGATACCCGCTTGTTATTACAACGCTTACTCAAAGAGCCGCAATTATCGCCCCTTAAAGGTTTGCTGCGCCTCAGTGATGAGCGATTAACCTACCAAATGAGTGCATCTGCAGAACAAGCCAAAATAGCCTTAAGCAGCAGTGAACAAAGCGTAGTAGATCTTGGTTATTTAACAGAACAGCTCGAAGTAACGGTTGAGCAAACAGCTTATCAACAAGCGGCCGAGCGCTTACTTAACAGCATCGCCATGTTAAGTGATGATGTTATTACCCAAGCTGCTTGCCAACCCGATGCGATATTTTTAACCGGTGGTAGTGCTAACTCACCGATGATTAAAAACTTTTTGGCGCAACGCTATCAAGCGCCGTTAGTGAGTGGTGATAACTTTGGTAGTGTCACCAGTGGCTTGACCCTGTGGGCTAACCACATTTTTTCTTAAGCCCTATAACTGATAAACCTGAAGGGCTACTTCCTCACGATTTAGCCCTTTCTTTAACTCAACATAAAGTACTGTTTGCTCAAGCGTTCAACGGCTTTGGGCTCACCAAGCCATAGGTAGAGATGGCTTATTCGGGCTAGTTATATATTTGCTTACGTCCTATAACTCATAAACCTGCGGAGCCAATTCCACGCGGTTTTTGCCTTTTTCTTTAGCGAGATATAACGCACTATCTGCTCGCGCAACTAACGCCTCTGGGCTCACATCATAAACCGTAAGCATGGCTAAGCCCATGCTTACGGTTGCCGAAAACTTCACGCTAGCCTCAGCTTCCACCTTAAAACTCGCTAAATGCTCGCGTACTCGGTTGGCAATAATCAACGCTTGCTCTTGTAAGGTATTAGGTAGCAACAATAAAAATTCTTCGCCGCCCCAGCGACTTAAATAGTCTCCGTTGCGTAATACTTTTAGGCTTTCGATGGCAAAAATCCGCAGTGCTTCGTCACCCGCCGAATGACCATACTGGTCGTTGATTTGCTTGAAGTTATCGATATCGAGCAATATACAACATAAAGGTTGAAGCGAGCGTTTGCTCACTGCATATTCCTCAATCAGGGTTTTACTCATGGAGCGACGATTCATTAAACCAGTGAGGGAATCATGATTAGCCTGAAACTCCAAACGGCGCTGATCCTGATGCTGTTGTGTTACATCCATCATTACCGACTGCACCGCAGGTTTACCATTCCAACTGACTACCGCCTCACTGATGTGTATCCAGGCAGAGGTGCCGTCTCGACGGACATTTTCTGTCACTACACTATTAGTATCGACCCGACCTTGAATCAATTGCTCATGTAGCTGAATCGCTTTTTGTTGGTTTTCTTCGGGAATTAACGACAGCAAGCTACTTAACTTAAGCACCGCTTCCGGGCTGTCGTAACCCAAAATATTTGCCATTGCTTGGTTACAATACAGCGGCTCAAAAAAACGATGCACCACAATGCCTTGTAGCGACGACTCTAGTAACAATCGATAACGTTGTTCGCTAGCATGTAATTTCTTCTCGGCTTCTATCTGCTGAGAAAAATCCACCAAGGTAATTTGCAAAGCAGGTTGGCCTTGCCACTCGGTAACATGGTCGATGGTGAGCACAGAAAACTGCTCTCCATTTTTTTTGGTATTTTCAAAGACGCGGATTTTTGGCCTAGCTTTGCCACTGATAACCGATTCATAGGCATTAATCGCCCCTTGCTGATCGTCTTCAGCAATCAGTTCGAGCAGTGAAGGTAGCGCCAGTATTTGCTCTGCGGATTCGTAACCAAACATTTGGGCGTAACGGTCGTCAGCAAACAAGGGCACAAAATTACGATGAATCACCATTCCATAATAAGCGCTAATATCACTAACCTTACCCATACGCACCTACTATTGCTAAGTATCTTTAAAGCGTAGTCAGGCTCTAGCGCTAACTCAAATAAGCGCGCCTAACTATCACTTAATTAATACTACTGTTACATTTAAATACTCTGTGGCGATTCTTTTGGTAAGGACACGAAGTGTTAGCTGTGATCAAAACTGTAATGCTGTTTATTGGTTTAAGTTTAATTCTCCCCCTCAGCGCAGCTGACCGCGACACTGAAGCAACAGCAGAGCTCGACCCTCCCCAACTTAACATGCAGTTAAATGTAGAAGTAGTGGGTATAGAGCAAGCAGCTCTGCAAGCATCGCAAGCACTTAGCGACATTGCTATTAGCATCGACCAATTAGCAGCAAACCCAGAGATGAGCGAGCAACAACAGCAGCAGTTCGAACGTGCTTTTTTAGCGGTAGAACAATTGAGTAAGCAGCTTGATACCAGCCTACAGCAATTACCCAATACCGTAGCTAAAAGCACCAAACCGCTTATTCATCTAGCTGACCAACTCTCTAACAATATTCAGCGTTGGGTAGTGATTATTCTGGCGGCCCTAGTGCTGATTATTATCGTTGCTTTAGTGGCTATTTATTTTACTGTGCTGGCCCCCACCAGCCGGGCAGTAATTACTGCCACCAGCCAACTCAATCAGCTAGCCAGTAGCTTAAAAGTCACCGCTCAATTAGTAGAACAAACATCGGCTCAAAACCAAGCATTGCTGCTTCGCTTAGATACCCCTAAAACACCACGTTTTAAGCAGCGACACATTAGGCAATAAAAAAGGCCAGCTCACTGGCTGGCCTCGCTTATTCACTAAACAAATTACTCTCCCAAGAAGCCACCCGTTTGATGTGACCATAATTGGCTGTAGATACCATCGCCTTGAATTAACTCAGCATGAGTACCTTGCTCAACAATTTCACCTTGGTCGAGCACAATTAAGCGATCCATCGCCGCAATGGTAGATAAACGGTGGGCAATCGCTATCACGGTTTTACCTTCCATCAAATGATTCAAACTGGTTTGAATCGCCGCTTCCACTTCTGAATCCAACGCAGAGGTAGCTTCATCTAATACCAAAATAGGCGCGTCTTTAAGCAAAACTCGGGAAATCGCAATTCGCTGGCGCTGTCCGCCCGAGAGCTTAACTCCACGCTCACCTACGTGTGCATCGTAGCCAGTACGACCATCTTGGTCGGTCAAACTTAAAATAAAATCATGCGCCTTGGCCTGTTTGGCTGCGGTAATCATTTGCTCTTCGCTAGCATCAGGTCGCCCATACAAAATGTTGTCGCGCACCGAGCGATGCAGCAGCGAGGTATCTTGCGTCACCATGCCGATTTGGGCGCGCAAGCTGTCTTGGGTCACTTCGCTAATGTTTTGATCGTCGATCAAAATAGCGCCGCCCTCTACATCATGAAAACGCAGCAATAAATTTACAAGGGTGGTTTTACCCGCGCCAGAGCGCCCTACTAAACCAATTTTCTCACCGGCTTTAATGCTCAAATTCAGCTTATCAATCACGCCACTCTCTTCACCATAGTGGAAGCGAATATCTTGATAATGAATACGGCTTTCTGTCACTTTAATCGGTTTAGCATCCGCTTTATCGGTAATGGTTTGTTCGGTGGTTAAGGTTGTCATGCCATCGGCTACTGTTCCAATATTTTCGAATAGTGAACTGATTTCCCACATGATCCACTGCGCCATCCCGTTAAGGCGCAAGACCAAAGCAATCGCCACTGCAATCGCGCCTACCGATACATCACCTAAGGTCCATAAATAAATAGATAAAGCCGAGATACCAAAGGTCAGTAAATAGTTAGATAACTGCACCGAAAAGTTAAGCCCTGTCACCAAGCGCATTTGCTTATGAACAGTAACCAAGAAGCCATTCATGCCCTCTTGAGCATAATCCGCTTCACGCTGGCTATGTGAGAACAGTTTTACCGTAGCAATATTAGTGTAGCTATCAACGATACGACCACTCATTAAGGAGCGGGCATTGGCCTGTTCAGTAGAGATCCGCTTAAGCCGTGGTACAAACACCAATTGAATCGCAATATAGGCCAACAACCACAACAGCATTGGCCAAATAAGCCTAATATCGGCCTGTGCGACCAGCACCAGCATTGAGAAAAAGTACACTAAGATGTAAACCATCAGGTCTAACAGCTTCATCACGGTTTCACGCACGGCCAAAGACGTTTGCATCACTTTAGTCGCAACTCGACCAGCAAAGTCGTTAGCAAAAAAGCTCACGCTTTGACGCAACAAATAGCGGTGAGCCGACCAGCGAATAGCCATTGGGAAATTGCCCAACAAGGCCTGATGAATCACTAAAGAATCCAACAAAATCAGCAGCGGCATAATAATTAATAAGGTAATCCCCATTAACCACAAGCTACTAGCCTCTTCAGTTAAGAAAGTGGCAGGATCTTTAGTGCCCAGCCAATCAACTAACTGGCCCATAAAGCCAAATAAGGCGACTTCGCAAATAGCAATTAACGCCGATACCACAGACATCACTAACAGTGGTTTGCCCATACCTGCGCAATAGTGCATACAAAACTGGTATAAACCTTTAGGGGGTTGCTCAGGCTCTTGTTTTGGGAAAGCGACCGTAAGCCGCTCAAAAAAACTAAACATTAAAACATTCCTTGTAATAAATCTCAGGGTTACAACGAATTAACTCGTGATTGTACTGTAGCGCAATTAGTCAGTGATGCGCAGCCTTGCTGACCAATAAGCGACAAATTATTAGCATTACCAATAAAACGCCCATTGCCACTGAGAAAAAGGTCAAAGAAAGCACTTTGACCTTTATTACATTGCCACCTAGCGATCAATGTCTTCACTATTTATTGGGATTTAGCTCGGTTTGAGGAAAGAAGTTTGCCCATACAATCCAAAAGATCCCCGCTTTTAGCGTTTCAACACGCTGCAACTGCTTACCATTTTCTAAGTAGCCGGCAAAATCGAGTTGTTTAACGGGCTGTTTGCTGGGGTTGTAAAATACCCCTAAACTTTGCATCTCTTGGTCATAGTTCACCACAATGCTTTGCCCATCAACCACCAGGTTAACGACACCACCTTGGCTTACAACAAACTCTTCGGTGTAGGCAATGTAGTGCTCCCCCACATTAAACGCCCATACCAAACGTTTGCTAGGTAAGCGTTTATCAACATGCTTAATGGTAGGAAAAACCGGTTTGTCTAAGTTGTGTTGAGCATTAATCGCTAGACCAAAAATAAGCTCAATCATTCGGTCGTATAAAAATACCACGGGGTTTTCCCAAAAGGTCACTCGCATGCCTTTTTCTTGGTAGTCGTTCACAAATACCAAGCCTTCTGGGTAAGCCTGTTTAAACTTAGCAAAGGGCATTCTAAACGTCGCCACTTGCTGCATCTCGCCGTCAATCCCAGCATTAATATCGCATTCTCTGCGAGCCCAAAGCTGCTGTACTGGTTGGTCGGTATTGGCATCAGCCATTACCAAGTTATTTTCTAACTGCAGCACCGGGCGTAGCGATAAAGCTTGGCCATTAATCTCTGGCACTACCGCCATGCCCAAATTGGTTAAACCACAATAGGTCATAACAACATTAGACTGCCCATGTTTTTGGTCACCAACCACATGTGGCCGCACCAGCTGCCTATCAGAATGAGCGCGCGCTTGTCCGTTATGCTCATAAACAATCACACTTTCATCATCTCGATAAAACTGTGCTGCTTGCTCAGGGCTTAAAAATACCGCATTTTCTTGGCGAGCACGCATCATAATGTCTGGATTAATCGCCCCAGAAAAATACATCACTAAGATAATGGCACTCACCACCAGCATCATTAACAATGAAATGTGGCTAGCCAGCAACAGCCACCCCAACCAAGCAACAGCCAAGCTGATTAAGGTATTGCGACTCAAGCTTTTACGCTTGTGCCAGGCCCGCATCGTTTTTTTCCGAGTAGACTTCACCACCCATTGGCCAAAGTCGCCTAACTCCATAAAAATAATGAAGGCGTAATACATCGCCACCGCCAAGCCCGCACTAATCAATACACTAGATAACATATACACCTCAATTCAATAAACTCATTAAACTGCAGCCAGTGTAGGTTTTGTGAACAATGAGAAAAATCCACGACATCAAAACCCTTTGTTGCATATAATGGAACAAATCAAGCTTGCAAGGATCGCCAGGTGAATTTAGAAGATATGGATCTATTTGTTCAGTTAGCTAAACACGGTAGTTTTACCAAAGCGGCTGACGCAACAGACATTCCAAAATCAACCATTAGTAGACGTATCACCAACCTAGAGAAACACCTTGGTGTGCAACTGCTGGCCCGCACCACCCGCAAGTTAAGCCTTACCGAAGTGGGAGAAAACTATCTGCAAGGTTGCCAGAGTTTAATCGAGCAAGCTAAGCGTTTAGAACAAGATACCCAGCAGCAAAACGACGAACCCAGCGGCACCTTAAGCATCTTTATCCCCAATACCCTGTTACGTGTTTTTTGGCCAGTGGTGATAGAGATGATTAACGACTATCCCGAGTTAAAATTTGAAGCATTTAGCAGCGAAGGTCGCCAAGAAGATCAAACCACCACTCGCTACGACATTATGTTTCATGTTGACGAACCCAAAGATTCTTCGCTAATTGCGCGTCGTGTATCCATTGTTGAATACGATTACTATGCAAGCCCTGCCTATATCGCTAAACATGGTTTGCTGCAACAACCCAGCGATGTAGAAAAACATCAGATTATCTTTAATTCCGTGTCCCAGTCCCCGGTTCATTTTTGGCGTTTTGACTACCAAGGCGAGATTGTGCAGCAAGCTATTTCTCCCTTCTTTAGTGTGCAAAATCCAGAATTGGGTTTAGATTTATGCTTGCAAGATAAAGGCATCGCCTTGGTCCCGCATATGTTGTCTAAAGAGTTAGTGCAACAAGGTAAGCTAGTAAAAGCTTACGCCCACCCGCAGCAACTGAGTGGCTACATTTATGCCATCTACCATTCGAGAAAATTCTTGCCAGCCAAGGTGAGGATATTTATCGACAAGCTACAACGTTTTTTAGAAGCTAAGTTTAATTAGTTCATAAATTGGAACAATGCATTGCATCGAGAGGGATTTTTCGCGGCTGACGGTTTGCCTACACTGTGCCCATCTTAACGAGCACATTGCAGGTATTACTTAATGAACATTAAAACTTCTGTTTACGCCCTTATCTTTGCAGGCCTGATTTCCAGCACAGCCCATGCAGCCAACATTCAGCTAAAAGACGGCCGCGCTTTGCAAGGCGACATTGTGTCGCAAAATGCCGAAACATTAGTGTTAGACATGCAAGGCATTGAAGTTAAATTACCCACTGAGCAAGTGGCCAGCATTGATTTTAACGACACCAATAACATCGTGACTCCTGCACCTGCCGCAGAAGAACCGGTTACCTCTCAAGCCTCGAATGAACCGGTAGAAGTTCCAGCAGGCACTATTCTTACTATTCGCATGAGCGAAAGCGTGAATACTCGCCAGCATGAAACTGGCCAGCGCTTCACCGCAACCTTAGAAGCCAACTTAATGTCGGGCGATACGGTGGTAGCTAAGCGTGGTAGTACTGTTTATGGCGAGCTGAGTGAAGTGAAAAAAGCCGGTCGAATTGCCGGCTCCGCAGACATGGCCATCACCCTAACCAGTATTCTTATTAACGACCAAATGCACGATATTCATACCGACATACTAAGCTCTAGTGGCGCTAACACCGCCGGTGACACCGTGGGAAAAACCGCACGTGCGGCTGCTATTGGTGGCTTAATTAACGGCAGTGATGGCGCGAAAAATGGGGCTAAAGTGGGGGTTGGCGCATCGGTACTCACCCAAGGTAACGACATAGAGCTGCCAAAAGACAGCCTCATTGAATTTACCTTAGCCGCGCCTTTAGTCGCGTAGGTTTAATCAGCAGGCGGCAGCTCACCCGCCTGCTGTAAAATAAAGGCGGTAGAAGGTTCAGTTTTATCCAGCAGTTTTTCAACTTGCTTAATCTGGTCCAGTGCCGCCGAGTCTTTACGGTAACTCAAATACACAGGTTGTAACCAAGGCTCAGCATCTTCAACATAAAACAATTGCTGGCTGTCGATAAAGGGTTCAATCATAGAAGCAGGCAAGTAGCTTGCCCCGCCTTTTTCCAGAATAAAGTCTAAAGCAATTCGGCCGGTAGAGGTGCGCAAAAACGGTGGCGGCATTTTGCTGTGTCGAGAAGCATGTTCAGAGCTAAATCGTGTTCCCCAATCTACATACACATAGCTTTTCGCTAACGCCGATAGCTGATTCTGCCGCTGAGTAGAGACCAGCACCAACTCCAAATCTGCCACCTTACTACAGACTAATTCATCAGACTTTAGCTGATCTAGCCCCACCCCAATATCAAGGGTTCGTTCTACCAACGCTCGATGCATGTGCTCACGGCCTAAACTCTCGGCACTAAACGCATACCCTTGAAAGGTATCAGTAATCACACTTAAACAATGCTGCAAATAAGCGTCCCACACATTCGGCGTACCCGCTAACGCAAGCTGAATAGCGTGTGCTTTGCTCAACAGTAATTCGGCTTTAGATTGCTCTAAAGTACGCACCATGTTTTCGGCATAGGCAATTAAACGTTCGCCAGAACTGGTGAGTTTTATGGCGTTACGATCTCGAATAAATAATTGAGTATCAAAAAAACTTTCTAGCTGTTTAATCCGCGCACTCACCGCCGCTTGGGTGATATACAGGTTCTCAGAAGCTCGCCCAAAATGCTTAACTTTGGCCACCTCCAAAAACGTTCGGAATACTTTTACATCCATTCAATAGCCCCTTTCCCGCTAACCCGAGGTTAACAAACAAAATTTGTTCATACGATAAAAACTATTCGTTTTCATCTTGAACAAATATTCTCTACCTTGCAGCCAAATTACCCACGGCTGTAAAAGCCGCTTCACCACTAAGTTGGAGTGACCGCAATGATGATCGATTTTCGCTTTGGCAACAAACGTTTCTACGACGATAAACGCTTTAAACACGGGTTTCGTAAATCGGGTGATTTCACTCTACTTGAGTCCGAGTTGCTCAGTTTATATGGCGAAACAATGCGAGCGCTAGATGCGGGAGAAATGATGCCCGAAGGGCAGCAAGAACAGCACTTTTTATTGGTCTGTAGCAAGCAACTTGAAGCAGACACCAAACTAGAAAAAATTTGGATTAAATACAAAGACCTAGCCCATTCAAGACGGCGTTTTCATACCTTGAATAGTCGCTCTAAATCTCAGGTAGATAATCTTGAGAATGAAGATGAAACATTTGTCACTGAAGATGGCTAAGCCCATTTATTTAAGCTAATCATAAATTAATAGGATCGAATCATGCGTGTAGCCATTTTATCTCGAGGTGAAAACCTTTACTCCACCCGCCGCTTAAAAGAAGCAGGCGAAGCGCGTGGACACCAAGTTGACATCATTGACACCTTGCATTGCTATATGGATATCACCAGTAGTAAACCAACAGTACGTTACAACGGCGAAGTACTGCCGCAATATGATGCGGTGATTCCACGCATTGGTTCGTCGATTACCTTTTATGGCACAGCAGTGGTGCGCCAATTTGAAATGATGGGTACTTTTTGTGTCAATGAGTCGGTAGCAATTAGCCGTTCTCGCGACAAACTGCGTTCACTACAGTTGTTGTCTCGCAAAGGTATTGGCTTGCCACGTACCGGTTTTGCCAGCAAACCTGACAAAATTCAGGATCTGATTAAAAATGTTGGCGGAGCTCCGTTAGTCATCAAACTGCTAGAAGGCACTCAAGGCATAGGCGTGGTATTGGCCGAAACCAACAAAGCCGCCGAAAGTGTGATTGAAGCGTTTATGGGCTTAAAAGCCAATATTTTGGTGCAGGAGTTTATTAAAGAAGCCGGTGGCGCCGATATTCGCTGCTTAGTGGTAGGCGGAAAAGTGGTTGCGGCTATGAAACGCCAAGCGGCTGAAGGCGAGTTTCGTTCCAACCTACACCGTGGCGGCGCCGCACAATTGGTGCGCCTAAGCAAAGAAGAACGTGCCACTGCTATTAATGCTGCTAAGGCCATGGGTTTGAACCTATGTGGTGTAGACATATTGCAGTCAAACAACGGGCCAGTGGTGATGGAGGTTAACTCTTCTCCGGGCTTAGAGGGCATTGAAAACGCCACCGGTAAAGATGTTGCCGCTATGGTATTCGAGTTTATCGAGAAGAACGCCAAGCCCTTTGCCACCAAAACACGCGGCAAAGGGTAGAGGTAAGCCATGATTATTGCTGGAACAGAGATTAAGCCGGGTGAGCAAAAGCAACTACAAATTCCGGTGGCCAAGCTCTATACCGACACCGACATTTCTATTCCGGTGCATATCACCCGCGCCAAGCGCGCGGGGCCAACGGTATTTATTAGCGCGGCGGTACATGGTGACGAGCTAAACGGGATTGAGATTATTCGCCGTTTAACTCGCTCATCTAGCTTTAAAATTACCAAGGGCTGCTTAATTGCAGTGCCGATGGTTAATATTTATGGGGTGCTAAACCAGAGCCGTTATATGCCCGATAGGCGCGATTTAAATCGCTGCTTTCCGGGATCAGAAAAAGGCTCGTTAGCCGGTCGACTGGCACATATATTTCTCACCGAGATTGTGGCGCATTGCGACTACGGCATTGATTTACATACGGGCGCGATTCATCGCTCTAATTTGCCGCAAATTAGAGCCAACTTGAAAGACCCAGAAACCCAACAACTGGCTGAAGCTTTTGGCGTGCCAGTATTGCTAAATGCCGATTTACGAGATGGTTCGTTACGGGAAGCGGCGGTAGATAACGACACAAAAATACTGCTTTACGAAGCGGGTGAAGCACTGCGCTTTGATGAGCTATCGATACAAAGTGGGGTAAAAGGCATACTAAAAGTTCTGTCGCATTTAGGTATGATTAAAAAGCGCCGCAGCAGTAAAAAAGCGTCGCCATACGTAGCCTATAGCAGCGCTTGGTTACGCGCATCCGCCAGCGGTATTGTGACTGAATATGCACAGCTAGGTGATTTGGTGGATGCCGGTGACATCATGGCCGACATTAACAGCCCTTTTGGCGAGTTAATTAATCAAGTACGCGCAAAACGTTCTGGCATAGTAATAGGTAAGCAGAACATACCCTTGGTACAAGAGGGTGACGCCATGTACCACTTAGCATTTTTTGGCGCAGAACAAGATGAAGTCGCCGAACAAATAGAAAATTGGCAAGAGTCGATTAGCCCTTCGACCAGCCCTTAACAGAACAAGGTAAAACAATGAGTATTACTACCATTTTCCTTATCGCAGTAGCTTTTGCAGCCTTTTTTATTGCTCAAAGCAAACTTAACCAAGTGGTGCTTAGCTACGGTGAAGAGCGCAATATTGCCAAAACAAGGATTCATTACGTCAGTTGGATACTACGTAGTGTTTTAGTGCTGCTGTTAGTCATGGTTGTTAGCGTGGTTAGTGATGTTGGCTTCAACGACTTTGGTATATTTCTCTCTTCGGTATTTGCGGTATTAGGTGTCGCGCTATTTGCCCAGTGGTCTATTTTAAGCAACGTAACTGCCAGTGTTATTGTATTTTTCTTTTTCCCTTACCGAGTCGGTAACCGAGTAAAAATACTCGACGGCGACAACTCTATTGAAGGGCGTTTAGAAGAAATCACCCTGTTCCACGTGATTTTGCTGGCAGACAATGGCGCTAAGCTCACTTTTCCTAATGCCATGGTATTTCAAAAAGCGGTTGTCATTGGCGAGCACCAGCCTACCCGAGCCGTAGAAAAGAAAACCCCTGCAGCGGCAGAACCAGAAGAAGATAACAATGGCTAAATTAATCATAGGTAACTTAGAAACTGGCCACCTGCCCGATTTAGGGATTAGCGATTTACAGGTGCGTGTAGATACTGGCGCAAAAACCTCGGCCCTGCATGTAGATAACTTAGAGCGAACCAAAGTAAACGGTAAGCCACATATTAGCTTTGATTTACATCCAGACATTTATAACTTGGATCAGGTGAGTCGTTGCAGTGCGCCAGTATTTGATACGCGGAAAATAAAGTCATCTAATGGCGATGTTGAACAACGTTATGTTATTCAAACTAGATTTCAATTGGGCGAACATGTTTGGCCTATTGAAATAACACTAAGTAACCGTAAAGATATGACTTATCTAATGTTATTAGGCCGTGAAGGCATGGGTGACAATGTGTTGGTCGATCCTTCAAAAAGCTTTTTGGTGAATACCTAAGGGGTACCGCCCATTTGCAGCATCGAGGAATAGATCTCTAACCACCAATAAGGACAGCCACAATGACCAGCGAAGCAAAGACAAGCTCCAACCAACAAACCTTTGATGGTCACCATGACGCGGCACTACGCCGCGTTTTGGATGCGCTTGACCAAGAGCAACAGCCGGCCGATCTCAGCTTTATTAGCCAATACGACAACGCTATATTGGCTAACCTTATCGAATCACTGCCCGACGGTTACCGCCAACACATTTGGCCGCAATGCAGCACCGAGCGCTACTGGGACATACTGCACTTAATGCAGTATGAAACGGTTAAGCACTTACTTAGCCAATTTAGCCAACAACAACTCAACGAGTTACAGCATTTCGTTAGTGATACCGAAATTGTTGAATTTGCCGACATTCTTCCAGATTCGATGGTGGATATTTATCTTGAACAGCAAGATGAACTCACCGCCGCACAGCTGCAAGACGCATTAAGCTACGAAGACGAACAAGTTGGCCGCTATGTAGATACCCACATTTTACGTGCCCGACCAAATTCTAAGGTAGAACGCATTAAACAACGTTTAAGCACTCGTAGTAACAAACACGTCGCCATTTACTTGGTGGATGCCAATGGGCAATTTCAGGGTGCCTGCAGCATGACCGATATCAGCAATGCCAGTGACCATACTCGGCTCAGCGAACTTGGCCAAAGCATAGAAGTATTCGACCACCAGCAAATGCTGGCCGATATCGCTTTGTCACTGAACGTTGTGCCGGGGCATGCTTGGCATCCGGTGCAGAGAGACGGCAAAATTATTGGTGCGATTGCGCTGTCTAACATTGTGCAATGGCTGCAAGAACGTAGCTTAGATATTGCCATTAGCGATTCCCCTTCTGATGAAGAAGATCTGTTCACTCCTGTGCCCACAGCCGCCAAAATGCGCGCAATTTGGCTCACCACCAACTTAGCCACTGCGTTTTTAGCCTCTTGGGTAATTGGTTTATTTGAAGGCGCTTTGCAGCAATTAGTCGCGCTAGCTATTTTAATGCCGGTAGTGGCCAGCATGGGCGGTATTGCCGGTAGCCAAACCTTAGCTGTAGCCCTACGAGGTATTGCACTAAACCACTTACAACAAAGCAACCTTAAGCTGCTGTTAAACAAAGAGCTTAAAATTGCAGCCTTTAACGGCTTAATGCTGGGTTTGGTGATAGCTGGCGTGGTGAGCTTGTGGTTTCAATCACTGCCATTAGGCATGGTGATTTTTGTCGCCATAGTATTAAACAGTTTGGCAGCCGCAGCTTCGGCCACCATGATTCCCTTTGTACTGAAAAAAATGAAGATTGACCCTGCGGTAGCGGGATCGGTAATACTTACTACAGTGACCGACATTGTAGGCTTTGTCGCCTTCTTAGGCCTCGCTTCACTCTTTTTAATAAGCTAGACAAGGGCTTAAGTCAGCCAATTAAGGATAAACCATGATAGGAACCTGGTTAAGCACCGGCAAAGAAGCGCCTACTCACGGCGATGAGGCACAGATAAATACCTGGTTTGAGAACACCGATAGCTGCATTTGGATCGACATAGATTTAAGCACCTTTAGCCAAGCCAAAGCAGAACAATTACTTAAACGTTTTGCTTGCCACCCTTTGGCCATTGTTGATGTTTTTCGCTCACGTCACCCACCCAAAATCGAGCTATTTGAAGAACAAGTATTCATGCTGTATCGCGGTATTCAAAGCTGCTAGGGCGAGTTGCGGTTCGAGCATATGCAACTAGCCATGTTGGTAGGAAAAAACTACCTGATTACACTGCACCAAGGGCAGTCACAAGGTATAGAAAACTTACTCACGCAGAACTTTCACAAGTATCTTCAGCACCCGCTCAGCTTAGCCAGCCGCATTATGCACAGTGCATCTACCTTGTATTTGAATCAGCTATTGGCATTTGAAGATCAACTCAGTGAGCTAGAAGAACAACTTAGCGATCATGGTGACGACCAGTTACTCAGCACCATTACTCGACAAAAGACCGACATATTGCGCTTAAATAGGATCTTTAATTACCACTTAAGCTTAAGCAAAAAGCTACTCAACTTAGAGCAAGAACAAAGCCTAAACGGGATCGCTATTGATCAACCCGTACTGCAAGATTTGCACGAGCGCTTCGAACGGTTGCACAGCCTAAGCAGCATGTATTATGAAATATGCGGCGACCTTGTTGACGGCTACTTATCAATTAGCTCTCATAAGCTAAACAACACCATGCGAGTGTTAACCTTGATTACCGCCATTTTTGTCCCTTTAAGTTTTTTAGCCGGCATTTACGGCATGAATTTCGAGGTAATCCCAGAGCTGCAACACCCCAATGGCTACTTTATCTTAATCGGTGTGATGTTCACTATCGCACTAAGTTTGATTGGGCTATTTAAATGGAAGCGCTGGTTTTAAGCCTATTAGGCAACTATTTGAAACTACTGCGTCTTTATTCAGCACAAAGTGACAAACAAACTCGCGTTCATCATTGCGCCTACTCGGTATTAAATAACAAATAAGTTATTAAGACAGGTAAACTAGTGTCGTTAATTTCATGCATTTGTATTTATCCGCTTTGGAGATCGTAATGGATTGGATCGCACTACTGGCCGCAGCAACAATAATTGCTAGCTTTATCTTTATCATTTATTTGAGCAATCGGCTCACGAATAAATGGTTTCGTTATGCGCTTAGGTTGCTCGCTGCGCCGTTAGCTCTGATGACGATTGTCATTTACACTCTGGCTTTAGATATGCCGCTTAAGTCATCTGAAAAAGCCGGAGCCTACTTATTTTATTTGGCCATAACCCTAGCTGTCGTTTATCTATTTATGCGGCATAGAAAAAAATCAAAGGCGATAGCTGCTCAGCAAGCCTCGTAGAATACGATTTAGCAAACAACGGAATGATAATGAAACGATTAATCTTGGTCACCTCTCCGCCTGCCAGCGGAAAAACCTATATCTCTAAGCAATTAGCCAAAGCGCTTAAGCACGTTGTTTACTTAGATAAAGACACACTTATCGTGTTATCTCATCAAATTTTTAAGCTGGCCAATGTGGAAGTAAACCGCAGTTCAGATTTCTTTGAAGAGCATATTCGCAACTACGAATATCAGGCTACCTTGGCCCTTGCCATGGAGGCATTAGATTACGACGATATCGTTTTAATTAATGCGCCATTTACCCGCGAGATAAGAGACACAGCTTACATTGATGAACTAAAACAACAGTTGGTAGAGAAAAATGCTCGACTCACTGTGGTTTGGGTAGAAACCGATGTTGATGTAGTGAAACAGCGCATGATTGACCGAAACTCATCAAGAGATACTTGGAAATTAGAAAACTGGGATGAATACATTAAGGGAGTCGACTCTTCTGTTCCTCACTGTATTGATAACCCTGAAGTGGTGGACGACTTACTGTTATTTAAAAACTCTAATCAGCAGCAGTACCAGCAATCGATGCAGGACATTCTTAAGGTGTTAGAAACCAAATAGTCTTATACGGCTGAACCTTTAAAAGTGCTAAATTAATGCGAAAGGCGGGCCTAAAAGACCCGCCTTTTTCTTGTTTAACGCGAATGCTAGTGAAACTAATTCAGTGAAGACCTTATAATGCTAGATTCTGTGCTCACTATCCCACTTAGGTTTGAATGAGCCGCTTAGTTAACCGGCGGCTTCTCCCTCCCTTCAGCGTAAAGGATTAATGTGATTTCGAAATTACCCCGCTGGGTAGAATATGGTTCATTTGTATTGGCCCTTGTTGCTGGGCTAGTGAATGCAATTGGCTTATTAGGTTTTAAACACCAAGCTATTTCTCATTTATCGGGTACTGCCACACTGATTGGCACAGGTATCGTAAACTCAACACTGTCAGATTTACTGCACTTAAGCCTGGTGGTGGTTAGTTTTCTGGCTGGGTCGGCAATATCAGGATTTTTTCTTCGCAGTGGCTCGTTAAAGCTAGGGCGTAACTACAGCGGACTGCTCACGCTAGAGGCGTTTTTCTTGGTCGCTTCAGTGTTTTTATTATCGCAAGATTCCATGCACGGGCACTACTTAGCCTCGGCCGCCTGTGGCCTACAAAATGCCTTAGCCACCACTTACAGTGGGGCGGTTATTCGCACTACCCACCTTACCGGCATCTTCACCGACTTAGGGATTATGTTTGGCGCAAAACTGCGTGGAGAAGCATTTGATAAACGCAAAGCGATGCTGTTTTTGATCATCATTTCTGGCTTTGTCGCGGGCGGAACGTTAGGAGCCTTATCTTTTAGTACCTTACATTTTAAGGCACTGTTTATACCTGCCAGTATTTGCTTATTACTCGCCGTTTCGTATTCAATTTACAGCGCAAGAGTCAGGCATAACTCTAATAATGTTCAATAAAAAAGTTGGCAAGTAAATAGGCGGTAATGTGTATAGAGACAATCACAACCATACCAAACCTTAGCATACAATAGCGCCTTGTAAGGGTTATTGCTATATTCCTCTTCTTTAACTGTGGATCGTTTACATGCCCGATAGAAAAAGCCTTCACACCCAAGCGATTGTTGATGATTTTGTGGCACCTGTTTGCGATGAGTCGGTGGATATTATGTATCAAGACCAAGATATCTTGCTAATCAATAAACCCAGCGGTTTACTGAGTTTGTCGGGTAAAAATCCTCTTAACTGGGACTCAGTACATTATCGCTTAGTACATGGCCAAGCCGGAGTAAGCCCGGTTTTTCCTAAAGCATTATTGCCCCACAGATTAGATTTAGGCACATCAGGTATTATGGTTGTCGGTTTACATGCAGCCGCTGCACAGCACCTTAACAAACAATTTCAAGCACGTACTATTCGCAAATATTACCTAGCCATTGTAGAGGGCTGGATCGAACAGCAGCAAGGGCAGATAAATCTCGCCATCGCTAAAGATAAGCGGCTCTTTCCTAAAGTAAAAATTTGCCTCAGTACTGGCAAAGCAGCTATTAGCCAATACACGGTATTAAAACGCCTAGAGCACCCGCGCAGAAGCTTAGTACAGTTTGAGCCGCTCACAGGACGCACTCATCAATTACGGATCCACAGCCATGCAATTGGCCACCCTATTCTTGGCTGTGATTTGTATAAGAGTATAGACAGCCAACAGCTGTCTACACGTTTGCAATTGCACGCCAGCGACTTGTTCTTCGCTCATCCAAGTAGCGGTGACGAAATACATGCAAACAGCCCTAGCCCATTTTAACGGTTTGCTAAAACGCCACTGAAAAACAATAAGCGTTAACAACATTCAGCCAGAATGAGTCGGCTAACTTAGCTCTAAACGTACTTTTTCTAACAAAGACATAGCCAGATCGTTATCGTAATAAGCCGCTTCATTGATAAAAGCGGGATACACGGTTTTGTCCCCTTCATAGCAAATTTCTTCGCCAGTAAAGGTTCTAAAAATAGGGTCGCCGGGATTAATCGGCTGGTAGTCATTATCTTGCACATTGCTGTGTACAGTAGCAATACGTTCACCCTGTTCATCTAGTGGCAGTTTAATGCTGTCGAAATATAAAAAGGCTTCTACAGAGTGAGGGAGTTCAGGTAACTGTTGTTGGTTATGCAAGTCAACAAAATCCAGAATGTGGCCAGTCATGGTTTCCATTTGCTCAAGAATATCTTGGCGCAATACCGATTGCGGCTGCGGGCCCACTTCAATTAATACGCCGCGCCGCCCGCAGCTGGCAAGGAATCGATGATTCGCCAAATCGTCTTCTGGTTCATCTAAAAATACCACCGCTTCCGGCATCAGCATTTTTACATAGGCCGCCAGCTGCAGATCAAAAGGAGTTTGATCCAACAAAATTAGCGTTGGCCCCATGTTTGAGGTGGTATTGTGCAAATCAATCACCAAATCCATGTTTGGATTGGTTTTAGGACCAAGCTGTTGATGCAGCACTTTAGCCCGAGATTGTTCGTAATTAGCTAAAGAAAAATCAGCCAATTCGCTGGCACTAAACTGGCGGTTTAAGTCAGCATCAATATAGCGTTTGTTTTCGCCATAGGCTTTTGGATTAGCAAATACTGTTTCTACACTCAGGCTAGAACGGGCCAATAATTGCGGATGTTGTTGCCATTTCTTCAGCAGATAAATACCGCTAAATTCGTTTCCGTGGGTACCGCCAACAATGGCGATGTTGCTGATTTTAGACAAGCGAAGCATTCCTTTTAAGCGTTGCAAACAGCCTTGAGCTTAAAAGGAAACGCGCCCTGACTCAAGCCAAAGCGCGGGCATTGTTCTTACTCTTCTTGTTCTTGCTTGCTGATGCGGTAAGCTTTAGGTGTTAGCTCTAAATCTTTCTTAAATACCGCGTACATGTATTGCAGTGAAGGATAGCCACATAGCTCGGCGATGTCTGAGGTAGACAGCTCGGTATTACGTAGCAAACTCATGGCTTGTTCTAGCTTGGCGCAGTGAATCTCTTGGTGCACAGAGTGACCAATATCATCCTTAAAACGCTTCTCAAGATTTGAACGTGAGACTTTTACATAGTCCAGCACTTGCTCTACCTTAATACCCTTACAAGCGTTATGACGAATGAAGTGCATTGCTTGAATCACATAAGGGTCTTTTAGTGCTTTGTAATCGGTAGATTGACGTTCAATAACCTGCTCAGGGCCGACCAACTCACGTACTTTACGTAACTCTTGTCCCTGTAATTGGCGGTGCAGTAGCTTAGCGGCTTGGAAGCCAATTTTACGACAGCCCTGCGCCACAGAACTTAAAGAAACACGGCTTAAGTGGCGAGTTAAGTCTTCGTCATCAATACCAATAATTGACACTTTATCGGGAACAATAATGCCTAAATGGTCACACACTTGCAGTAAGTGGCGAGCACGTGCATCAGATACCGCCACAATGCCCACCGGTTTTGGCATTGATTGAATCCAATCGGCTAAACGGTTCATGGCGTATTGCCAAGACTCGGGCGTGGTTTCCATACCACGATAAACGGCACATTCGTAACCATCGCTCGCCACCAGTTGTTGGAAAATAGACTCTCGTTCCATCGCCCAGCGGTTGCCATCATTTGGCGGCATGCCGTAGTAAGCAAAGTATTCCAGCCCTTTGGCTTTTAAATGCTCGTAAGCAGAATTAACCAAGGCGCGGTTATCGGTAGCCACGTAAGGAAAATCAGGGTATTGGTCTGGGTTCTCGTAAGAGCTACCCACGGCCACAACCGGTACTCGCAAACCGGTAAGCGCTTGTTCTATTTCAGGGTCATCGAAATCGGCAATAATGCCGTCGCCAACCCAGTGTTGTAGTTTGCTGATCCTGCAGCGAAAATCTTCTTCCAGAAAAATATCCCAATCACACTGCGAAGCCTGCAAGTAGTCACCGATGCCTTTAATAATTTGGCGGTCGTAGACCTTGTTAGCATTAAACAGCAGAGTAATTTTGAAACGTTTAGCAAACATGTGGGGCTCCTAAAGCACGGTGCCTATCTAGATTTAATTTAATATGTAAAAAAATAACCCTAAGCGCTACTGTGAAAAATCATAATGTGATTATGATCATGCACATTTCAAGCAAAACTGTGAACTCAGACACGTCGTGGAAAAACGCTATCACGCAAGCAATTTTCATAATTGAGTACCGTTTCCGATCCACGGCAGGATGAGGTAACAATTAAACATCTTTGCTGCCAACCAAAACACCTTTAACCAGGCCGAGCAGCCCGCGTCCAATTAAGGAACTACTTATGTATATCGGTATTGATTTAGGCACCTCTGGGGTAAAAGTTGTGCTTCTCGCTGAAAACGGTGACATTTTAAGCCAAGCCAACGCAAGCTTAACGGTATCACGTCCTGCGCCGCTATGGTCTGAGCAAGCGCCGCAAGATTGGTGGCAAGCCACTCAAGATGCAATGACCACCTTAAGCAAGCAGCACTCTTTAGCCCAAGTAAAAGCGATTGGTTTAAGCGGACAAATGCACGGCGCCACCTTATTAGATGCTAAAGGCGAAATTCTACGCCCCGCCATATTATGGAATGACGGCCGCAGCGCCGCTCAGTGTGAAGAAATTGAAGCCGCCGTGCCTAACTCTCGCAAAATAGTTGGCAACTTAATGATGCCTGGTTTTACTGCACCAAAACTACTGTGGATTAAGCAAAACGAACCAGAAATTTTTGCCCAAGTAGACAAAGTATTGCTGCCAAAAGATTACTTACGTTACTTGTTGTCGGGTAACTTCGCCTCAGACATGTCAGATTCTGCCGGTACCATGTGGTTAGACGTTGCCAAACGTGATTGGAGTGAAGAGATATTAGCCGCTACCGGCTTAAGCCGCGCCAATATGCCAGAGCTGTTTGAAGGCAGTGAAGTGACCGGTAACTTAAAACCTGAATTAGCCGAGCGCTGGGGAATGCCAGCAGTACCGCTAGTAGCAGGCGGTGGTGATAACGCTGCAGGTGCAGTAGGCGTGGGCATTACTAAACCTGGCCAAGCAATGTTATCACTAGGTACCTCTGGCGTTTACTTTGCGGTAAGTGACGGCTACCTAAGCAATCCTGAATCAGCGCTACACAGCTTTTGTCATGCCTTACCCAATGCTTG
Source organism: Agarivorans sp. DSG3-1 (assembly GCF_046774965.1). Lineage (NCBI taxonomy): Bacteria > Pseudomonadati > Pseudomonadota > Gammaproteobacteria > Alteromonadales > Alteromonadaceae > Agarivorans > Agarivorans sp. DSG3-1. Next base: position 846,256 of record NZ_CP177241.1, read on the forward strand.
GCACTCTATGTCGGTGATTCTGAGTGCTGCTTCATGTTTAGACTGGGTGGTCAACTTAACCGGTCAAGCAGACGTACCCAGCATGCTAGCCGCTGTAGAAGCCGCACCAGAGAGTGACAACCCAGTATTCTTCTTACCTTACCTATCGGGCGAGCGTACTCCACATAACAACCCTGAAGCCAAGGGTGTGTTCTTTGGTATGACTCACTCCACCGGGCCATTAGATCTATGTCGCGCGGTATTAGAAGGCGTGGCCTTTGCTTTTGCCGACGGCTTAGATGCACTGCATGCTACTGGCTTAAAACCTGATGAAATCACCTTAATTGGTGGTGGTGCACGCAGTCAGTTTTGGCGTCAAATGTTAGCCGATGTATTTGGCCAAAGCGTGAGTTACCGCTTAGGTGGTGAAGTAGGCCCAGCACTTGGAGCAGCACGTTTAGCCCAACTAGGTGTGGCTGAAAGCCCAGATTTAGATGTGATTTGCCCAGTACCAGAATTAGTAGAAGTGCATCAAGTCAATAACCAGCGTAATGCTATGTACAGCAAACGTCGCAAAACGTTCCAAGCACTGTACCCGGCTGTAGCGCCTTTATTTTAACAGTTTATAAAAATGAAAATTAGCCATAGCACTGCTATGGCTAATTTGATCCAGCAGCGGTTAGCACATTCGATAGATCAGCATTTATCGAATGTGGTCACCTTAGCTGAATAAGCGTAGTAATACGGAAGATAAATACTATGGCAAAAAACAACCGCGTAGCATTGTTATTGAACGCGAACATGGCCTACGACCGTGGCATTATTACCGGCATATCATCATTTTTGAAAAATGGTACGCCATGGAATCTGTTTATTGGCGAACAAAACTTGTTCTCAATAGATGACTTTAGTAAATGGCAAGGCGATGGGGTAATAGCTGATTTTGATCACCCGGAAATTCGCGACGCGATCAAATCGCGTAATATTCCAGTAGTTGGTATTTCTAGCAGCGAGATGGTTGCCAATACCATGCAAGACTATCCCGTGGTGATGTCTGACAATAAACAAATCATCAACATGGCGGCGCGCTTTTTAAAAATGCGTCGCTACACCCACTTGGCATTTTGTGGTTACCCCAATCGCCCGTTTAACGATTGGTCGGCAAACCGCGAGCAACTGCTGCGCGACTGGTGTGAACGCAATCAATGCGCCTACAGCCAGTTTAGCGCCAAAGATAATATCGACACTTGGGACAGCGACTTACAGTGTTTATGTGATTGGTTAAGCCGTTTGCCTAAACCGGTGGGCATTATTGCCGCCAACGATGTACGTGCTCGCCAACTTAGTTACGCTTGCCAACTGGCCAACATTAGTATCCCCGAAGATGTATCAATAATGGGCATTGATGACGACGAACTAAACTGTACCTTAAGCTTGCCAACCCTGACTTCGGTTCGCCAAGGTACCCGTGCCATGGGCTACTTAGCCGCCTCTTTGTTACAACCATTAATGGATGGCAAGAACTTAGCTAAACGCCACCATTACGTGCAACCTGAACGGGTTATTGGCCGCGACTCTACCGACTTTTTCCACTTTAAAGACAACTTAGTGCGTGGGGCTTTAAGCCTTATTCGCATTAATCAGGGCAATATCAAAGTCAAACAAATCTTGGCGGAACTGGGCTGTTCACGTGGCGCAATTGATAACAAATTTCATGACGAATTAGGCATGTCATTGCATGCCTATTTGCTCGATAGCCAGCTAAATCTAGCGCTAGAGTTACTGGTAGATACCGAGCAAACCTTAAGTGAAATTGCCAAGGTAGTTGGCTTTAGTAGCCCTCAGTATTTGTCTTGTGCCATTAAGAAACGCTGGAATATGACGCCGGGCATGTTACGCGAGCAGAAGGGTGTAACAAACCGAGAGCTAGCTCCCCTTATTGAGGACGAAGGAGAAATGCTAAAAGAGGCCTAGTTTCATCTACTTGGCATAAATCCTTAGTAACATTTGGTCATCAAAGCCAGTAAATAACTGGCTTTGACACAATTATCACTGGTCACTAATGGCGACATGCAATAGCTAAGTTCGCCTTTGGTGCATCCAACAAATATGGTGAAGATCAAAAAAACATCATAGTGATTATTAAAACTCTGGGGCGAGGCCGCGTTTCTTTTTTCAACAAATCGGCGCACCATGCTGTGGAGTGTGACAAAACCATGAAGCTTGTGCAGTAGATCCACAGAAAACGCCAAATAAAGCGTGATCTAGATCGGGACTGCGAAAATTCAACATTAGCGCTAAAAAAAGCGTAATTGCGCTCAAATGCCAGTCTGGCACTTTAATACGGACATGAAGCTTAGCTTGGTCATTGACCTTCAACCAATAATGAAGGCTCGCCAAACAAGCCGCACATTTTGTTTTAACCACAAGGGTCTATACATCTTATGAGTTCTCTACTTACACAGCTAAAACAATACACCACGGTAGTTGCCGATACTGGCGATTTGGATACCATGCGTAAATTTTCACCAGAAGACGCAACCACTAACCCATCGTTAATTGTTAAGGCTCTAGGTTTGCCTGAGTACTCTAGCTTGCTGAAAGAAGTGGCTGAGTGGGCTAAAACTCAATCAAACGTGCAAGCCGAGCAAATCGAAATGGCTGCCGACAAGCTGGTAGTAACCATTGGTTGTAAAGTGTTGGAATTAGTACCTGGTCGCATTTCTACTGAAGTAGATGCACGTTTATCTTTTGATACCGAAGCCAGCATTACTAAAGCACGCCGTTTAATCGAGCTTTACCAAGCGGCTGGCATTAGCAAAGAGCGCGTATTAATTAAACTTGCCTCTACTTGGCAGGGCATTCGTGCCGCTGAACAGTTAGAGAAAGAAGGCATTAACTGTAACCTAACCTTGTTGTTCTCATTTGCTCAAGCCCGTGCATGTGCTGAAGCAGGTGTATTCTTAATCTCTCCTTTTGTTGGCCGTATTTTAGATTGGTACAAAGCGAACAACGCTGACGCAGATTACGCTGGCGCGAAAGACCCTGGCGTTATCTCTGTATCTGAAATTTACAGCTACTACAAAGACCATGGCTACAACACGGTAGTGATGGGTGCCAGTTTCCGTAACATTGGCGAAATCGTTGAACTAGCCGGTTGTGACCGTTTGACCATCGGTCCTGCGCTACTTGAAGAGTTAGACCAAACTGAAGCGCAACTAGATGTGCGCCTTCAAGATAAAGGTGTTAGCCAAAACCGCCCTGCTCCAATGACCGAAGCAGAGTTCTTTTGGGCACACAACGAAGATGCAATGGCGACAGAGAAACTGGCTGAAGGTATTCGTGCCTTTGCCGTTGACCAAGTGAAATTAGACAAGATGCTAATCGAAGCGCTTGAAGCTTAAGAATTACTTAATATTAGGAAATTAAAGATGACTCACCCTCGTCAACAATATGCAAACGCTATTCGTGCTCTAAGCATGGATGGTGTACAACAAGCTAAATCAGGCCACCCTGGCGCACCGATGGGCATGGCTGACATTGCTGAAGTACTATGGCGCGACCACTTAGCGCATAACCCAAGCAACCCAAGCTGGAGCAACCGCGACCGCTTTATTTTGTCTAACGGTCACGGCTCTATGTTGTTGTACTCGCTACTTCACCTTAGTGGCTACGCATTGCCGATTGAAGAACTAAAGCACTTCCGTCAATTGCATTCTAAAACACCGGGTCACCCAGAATACGGTTACGCACCAGGTGTTGAAACTACCACTGGCCCACTAGGCCAAGGTATTGCTAATGCCGTAGGTATGGCACTAGCAGAGAAAATGCTAGCGGCACAATTCAACCGTGACGATCACGACATTGTTGATCACTTCACCTACGCCTTTATGGGCGACGGTTGTTTAATGGAAGGTATTTCTCACGAAGTATGCTCATTGGCTGGCACCCTAGGTTTAGGCAAGTTGATTGCCTTTTGGGATGACAACGGCATCTCTATTGATGGCCACGTTGAAGGTTGGTTCACCGATGATACACCAGCACGTTTTGAAGCTTACGGCTGGAACGTAATTCGCGATGTTGATGGCCACGATCCTGAACAAATTAACGCAGCAATTGCCGCGGCTAAAGCCGACATCACTAAACCTACGCTAATTTGTACTAAAACCATTATTGGTTTTGGTTCACCAAACAAGTCAGGTTCACATGACTGTCACGGTGCACCATTAGGTGACGAAGAAATTAAAGCAGCACGCGAGTTCTTAAACTGGCCACATGCCGCCTTTGAAATTCCAGCAGATGTTTACCAAGCTTGGGACAACAAAGCCAAAGGTAGCGAGCAAGAAAACACTTGGAACGACAAGTTTGCCGCGTACAAAAAAGCCTATCCAGAGCTAGCTGCTGAATACGCACGTCGCGTAGAAGGCCAGTTACCAGAAAACTGGAAAGCTGAAACTCAAGCTTTATTGCAACGCTTGCAAAACGAGCCAGCAAACATTGCTAGCCGCATGGCGTCTAAAAACACCCTTGATGTAATTGGTAAAATCTTACCTGAATTACTGGGTGGTTCTGCCGACCTTGCACCATCAAACCTAACCTTCCACGCTAGCTCTAAGTCAGTAAGCGCAGAGGATGCCTCAGGTAACTACTTACACTACGGTGTACGTGAGTTTGGTATGTCGGCGATGCAAAATGGTATTGCTTTGCACGGCGGTTTTGTTCCTTACTCAGCCACCTTCTTAATGTTTATGGAATACGCCCGCAACGCAGTACGTATGGCAGCATTAATGAAGCAACGTTCTATTTTTGTTTACACCCACGACTCTATTGGTCTTGGCGAAGATGGTCCTACTCACCAACCGGTTGAGCAAGTGGCTAGCTTACGTTTAACACCCAACATGGAAACATGGCGCCCTTGTGACCAAGTAGAGTCTGCGGCTTCTTGGATTAACGCGGTAGAGCGTAGTGATGGCCCAAGTGCACTTATCTTCTCTCGTCAAAACTTGGCCCAGCAAAAGCGTAGCGGTGAGCAACTAGAATTAATTAACCGTGGGGCTTACGTACTTAAAGACTGTGCTGGCACGCCTGAGCTTATCTTGATTGCGACGGGTTCTGAAGTTGAACTAGCCGTAGACGCAGCTGCTAAGCTGAGCGAGCAAGGTAAACAAGTTCGCGTAGTGTCTATGCCTTGTACCGAACGTTTCGACAAACAAGATGCTGCTTACCGCGAAGCAGTACTGCCAAAAGCTGTTCGTGCTCGTGTAGCGGTTGAAGCACTACAAGCCGACTTCTGGGGCAAATACGTTGGCTTAGATGGCGTAACTGTAGGTATGACGACCTTTGGTGAGTCGGCACCTGCTGGCGAACTATTCAAGTTATTTGGCTTTACCGTAGAAAACGTAGTAGACCAAAGCTTGAGTTTACTAAACAGCTAATTCTACTGTTTATATCTCGACTAAAAGCAACGCTCGTTAGCGTTGCTTTTTTATTTTGTAAAACCGTCACTTAGCTAATCACCCTCCAAGCTCACAAAAACCTTAAATAAGCCCTCAACAACTTTGCCACTCAAGCTATTTGCTAACTACCCTTACCAGTAATATTCACCGTAAATCACTATGATTTGTCCATTTGGGTTCAATGTTGCTGATAAGACTAGTTGCTGTTGCCTTTCTTTTTAGTTATTCGGCCCTTGCCGAAGATCTGCGCTTGGTTTATCCGCATTTTCCACCGTATACGAAACAGCAACAGCCTTTGGCGGCGGGCAATTTTCTTGTAGAGAAAATAATGCAGCAATTGCAGCAGGGTTACAGCACCAAGCAAGTGCCCAACTACAAGCGCGCCTTAAGTGAAGTGCAATATGGCGAGGCCGACGGCTTCTTCTTTGCCTCTCAAAACAGTCAACGTGATAGCGTAGCGGTGTTCTCAAAATCTGTTTTATACAATAACTGGAGCTGGTTTTTCCGTTACGACCGTTACCTAAACCCTTATTCACGCAAGTTTAAAAGCGATGCAAAAGTCGCCTCTATAGAAGGTACAAACACCTTACGATGGCTAAACACCCACCATTACCATGTGGTAGGCAAACAAAGCAACGTAGCTAAACTGGCCATTATGCTGTTTGATTTAGAACGGATAGATGCTGCCTTTATGTCGGCCGACGTATTCAAAAGTAGCGAAGTGCATCCCAACCTTGTGAGGGGGGAATACATTGAAGTAGTGCAACGTTCCGCCCCCTTTGGTATTTACATCTCTAAAGCTTATCTAGAGCAACACCCTGGCTTTATGCAGCGCTTAAATAGTGCCATTGATGTGGTACAAAAAACCTACCTCGACAGCTCTTACACCTTACCGAGCCTAATTCGAGAACCTTAACCCGCAAACCCCTTCATCAATTCACCTTTGATCGCTAAAAATCGATACACCGGCACCATTGCCACCAATAGATGGCATTATGAAATTTCACATTTCGCCAATGTTATGACCCAATCGTTGAAATATCCTAAAAAAGATTCATATAAAACGCGAGATAGCGCACGAAAAGTAAATAGCTGAAAAAAGACCGCATTTTTCATAATTGAGGGAAAGGCCGCTAGGGCTAACAATAAGCTCACAGATGGAGATTGGTTCTCCAATGAAACCGAATTCTTTTTAGGAGTAGTTCCAATGGCTCAATATTTTGACCAGTTTGAAAAAATCGCTTATGAAGGACCAGAGTCCACTAACCCGCTAGCATTTCGTCATTACGATGCTAAAAAAGTGATCCTGGGTAAAACCATGGAAGAGCACTTACGTTTTGGTGCATGTTACTGGCATAACTTCTGCTGGGACGGTTTTGATATCTTTGGTGCTGGCACCTTTGACCGCCCTTGGCAAAAACCAGGTAACGCACTTGAAATGGCGAAAATGAAGGCCGATGTTGCTTTCGATTTCTTCTCAAAAGTTGGTACCCCTTTCTACTCATTCCACGATGTTGACGTAGCGCCACAAGGCAACTCTATTAAAGAGTACGCAGAAAACATGAAGGTGATGATGGACGTACTTGCTCAGAAGCAAGACGAAACCGGCATGAAGCTTTTATGGGGCACAGCCAACGCATTCTCAAATGCACGTTACATGTCTGGCGCTGGCTCTAACCCTAACCCAGAAGTATTTGCTTACGCTGCGAGCCAAATCTTCACCGCAATGAACGCAACCAAAATGCTAGGTGGTGAAAACTACGTATTGTGGGGCGGCCGTGAAGGTTACGAAACACTACTTAATACTGATTTACGCCAAGAGCGCGAGCAGTTAGGTCGCTTGTTCCAAATGGTTGTAGAGCACAAACACAAAATTGGCTTCACTGGCACCATCTTAATTGAGCCTAAGCCAGCTGAGCCTACTAAGCACCAATACGATTACGACACAGCCACTGTTTACGGCTTCTTGAAGCAATTTGGTCTAGAAGACGAAGTGAAAGTAAACATTGAAGTTAACCACGCAACTTTAGCGGGTCACTCTTTCCATCACGAAATTGCTACTGCAATCTCACTAGGCTTATTTGGCTCTATTGACGCCAACCGTGGCGATGCACAACTAGGTTGGGATACAGACCAATTCCCTAACAGTGTTGAAGAGTGGACGCCGGTAATGTACGACATCTTACGTTCTGGTGGTTTCACTACTGGTGGTTTGATGTTTGATACTAAATTACGTCGTCAAAGTATTGATCCAGCTGACTTCTTCCACGGCCACATTGGCGGCATGGACACTTGTGCATTAGCACTTGAGAAAGCAGCAAGCTTGTTAGAAAGCCAAGACATCAGCAGCGTTGTTGCTGAGCGTTACGCTGGTTGGAGCGGTGACTTAGGTAAAGCAATCATGACTGGCGATTACAGCCTAGAGTCTTTAGCCACTCAAGCAATTGCAGACAACATTGACCCTAAACATGTATCTGGTCGCCAAGAAGAACTAGAAAATATTGTTAACAAACATATTTTCAGTAAGTAAAACATAGTATTTTCCTTATAAGTACCAATGTTGCCGACGCTTAGCGTCGGCTTTTTTATGGCTGTTTTTCACTGGATAACCCAGCACCATTAACCCGAGTTAATTCAGGTGCGGTACGTGGATTGTGGAAGGTATAAATACCACAGTGTTTGCAAAAATAGTGGTTCGCTACTTTGGTATTCCATTTATAGAGCGTTAAGTCTTGTTCGCCCTGTAATAAACGAAAGCTATCATCCTCTGCAGTTACCATCACAATGCCTTTACGTTCGCATAAACTGCAATTGCAGCGCACGGCGGAGTCTAAGTTTGTGCTTAGGCTAAATTTCACAGCGCCGCAGTGACAACTTCCTTGATATTGTTTACTCATTGTATTCGCCTTAAGTAAGTTTGTTGCTAATAAAGTACTGCTAAAGGTGATTATAGCTAGCGAGCAATAGGCATTTGCACTACCATTAATAACAATTAACTCACTACGGAGTAGAACATGGATCGTTCACTCAGCGCCAAGCTCAGCGTTTGCTTGTTTTTAGCCTGCGCTAATGAGGGGCTTGCCCAGCAACAGCCACCACAACTTATTTTAGCCACAGACTACCAACAAGGCTTAGATCTGCAGCGCTATTGGGTATGTGAGAAATATGATGGAGTACGAGCCTACTGGGATGGTAAGCAGCTACTCAGCCGCAATGGCCACGTTATTGGGCTCCCAGAATCCATTGCACAACAACTGCCGAATGTGGCTGTAGACGGCGAACTCTGGTTGGGCCGAGGGCAGTTTAGCGCCTTAGTAAGCTTGGTTAAGCAGAAAAACTCTCGTGTAGAACAATGGCAAGATGTGCGCTTTGTGGTGTTTGATTTACCAAATTACCCCGGCCCTTACCAACAGCGTTACCGCCAGTTACAAACCTTAAGCAGCACCAGCGCCTTTATGACGGTACCAAGTTATCGTGCTTACCCTGGGCGACCAAAACTGGAACAAGAACTAGCAAAAATTAGCGCCGAAGGCGGCGAAGGACTCATGCTGCGCGACCCCGAATCTATGTATATACCCAGCCGTAGCAACGCCTTAATTAAATATAAAAGCTATCAAGATGCTGAAGCCGAGGTCGTGGCTTATAGTGGTGGGAAAGGCAAGTACAGTGGTAAATTGGGCGCGTTAGTGGTGCAGGATCAACAAGGTAGAAGATTTAAAATAGGCAGTGGTTTAAGCGACCAGTTACGCTCAAATCCACCACCTATTGGCAGCTTAGTAGAGTATCGTTACAACGGCTTAACTGAGCACGGCAAGCCCCGCTTTGCCCGCTTTGTACGAGTACATCAAACCTTATAGGCTTTATTACTTTAAATGTTTGTTTCTCTCTACATCTACCAAGTAATCGCCCTCTAACCAGTTGCGGCCGATTAGTAGCTTATAGTGCATTTTACTGCGGTCTCTTAGGTTTACATCTACGGTTTTAGCGCGGCCTTGCCATTCCACAGCTAAGGCAACTTTATAGCGAATTTCTAAGCCTTGAGAGTTACGTACCGCGGCTACGTCGGTAATCAAGGCTTTGCCTTGGTGCTTCTCGCCACCTTCATTCTCGGTGGTAAATTGCAAATACTTGCCAATATTTTTACGCATAAGAGGGCGCACTATCGATTTTTGTTCCGCTTCACTGTAGTCGTCTGGATTAATGTTTTCGCCATCTAATACCGTCATGTTTTCCGCATGCATTGAGGTACTTGCTGCACCCGTATCGATTCGCGTTAAAAACGTAAGGTTTGCCTCTACAATACGCACATGCTCTGCGGCACCCACGGTTAGCTTTTCAGCCATTGCACTGCTTGTATAAGTGATGACTAATACTACTGCTAACAGTAAATTCTTTAACACTTCACACCTCTTTATTCTGTTAGTTAAGGCAAACAGCCCATTAATTACATAATGACTGCCGCTTCAGATCGCATACCATAGCACGATTCTCTATAATTTGAGTTAGGCTCAAGGATGAAGAAACAGATGAAACCGCTGGTAGTTTTCCTATTAATTGTTAGCAGCACACTATGTCATGCTAAAACAGTTGAAATACAAAGCTTTGTTTTTCCGCCTTACATTATGGTTAATGACTAGGGAAAGCAGAGGGGATCATTGTATAGCTTATTGAACAAAGTTTTCAGCAGCTCAATGCAGATGCAGACTTTCACATTAGTAACTGGGCCAGAGCGTTCGCCAAGGTAAAAAGCCATCAAAGCCAAGGGCTTATTCCCACCATGCGCACTGCCGATAGAGAAGCATTCTTTTATTACCCAGATACTGCCTTTCTACTCTTAGACCAACACCTGATTACCTTAAACGCTTGGCCAACAGACACTTTCTCTGGTGACTTTGCTGAGTTAGATGATTACCGCATTGGTAAAGTGCGCAATGCGCGTATTTCGCCTCCTTTTGACCAAGCTTTAGCCAAACACACTTTCGACGTAGAGAAACACAATAGCGTAGAGGGTTTGGTAAAATCGCTGTTACGCGGTCGTTTGGATATGATAGCGACCGATAGCCGCCAAGCATTATTAGTGGCAGCGCAAGATGGTCAGCCGAACGGTCTAAAACTGATAGAGCCAGCCTTAGGTCAAGTACCGGTATATTTGGCTTTTAGTAAACAACAAGTAGACCAAGAATTTGTGCTGAAGTTTGATAAACAGCTAAAGCAGCTGCTCGAGCAAGATGCTTTAGCTAAACTGGAAGCTAAATATTTACAATGAGTACTAGCCGAGTACTCGATCCCAGTCTTTCCATACAACCTGATAGCCAGCTTGCTTAACCGCATCGGCCACCACTTCAGGACGACGCTCATCGCTAATTTCAAACTGCTCTAAGGCTTTCTCACTGGTATCGGCATAGCCCCCCGGCTGGGTACTCGAAAAGGCACTCATGCTAGTAATGCCCAATGGGATGGCGTGGTTGCGGAAATGTTCAGATTCCCGAGTAGAGAGTGATAACTCTACATCGGGGTTAAACAAACGGTAAGCACAAATCAACTGCACCAATTGTTTGTCGCTCATTACCGATTTAGGCTGAAAACCACCTTCACATGGGCGCAGACGCGGGAATGAAATAGAAAACTTACTCTTCCAATATTTACGCTCTAAATACTGCAAATGCGCTGCAACATAGAAACAATCACTGCGCCATTCATCCAAACCAATGAGTGCGCCAATGCCCATTTTACGAATGCCAGCATCACCCAAACGCTCGGGCGTAGCCAAGCGGTAATCAAAATCACGCTTTTTACCTTTTGGATGAACCTCGGCATAACGGCGACGATTGTAGGTTTCTTGATAGACCATAACGGCATCTAAACCTAAGCTAATCAACTCCGCGTAATCAGCCTCATCTAAGGGTTGAACTTCCATCGATACATGCGAGAAACGCGCTTTAATCTTAGGCAATACTTGGCGAAAATACTCCATCCCCACTTTGCGCTCAGACTCGCCGGTCACCAGCAGAATATGGTCAAAGCCCAGTTGTTTTATGGCATCCAGCTCGGAGTCTAGCTCCACCATATCTAAGGTAACTCGACGAATTTTGTTACCCATAGAGAAGCCGCAATAATCACATACATTGCTGCACATATTGCTTAAATAAAGCGGTATATAGAATTGTTGAGTTTTACCAAAACGTTGCTGGGTTAAACGCATGCTACGCTGGGCCATTTGTTCCAAATAACCCTCTGCCGCAGGGGAAATAAGCGCCTGAAAGTCATCTAAATCCAGCTTATCTTTCGCCAGCGCACGCTCTACATCAGCAACGGTTTTACTGTTAATATTTAGATGAACGGCTGCGCTATCGTATTGGGCTAATTGCTCGGCAAAACTCATGATATTCTCTATTTACAAGGTATCTAAAAAGGCAGTTAAAGGACTAGATGCCTCGGCGTGGCGAAGCTCAGCGCCCAAACCAGCTAGGTAAGCACTGCGTCCCGCTTCTACGGCTTGAGCGAAAGCTTTCGCCATTGCAACGGGGTCTTTGGCCACCGCCATGGCAGTATTCACTAACACGGCATCAGCACCTAGCTCCATAGCTAAAGCCGCATCTGAGGGCGCTCCAATGCCGGCATCAACCACCACTGGCACATTAGCTTGCTCAATAATAATCTCTAAGAAGTCACGACTACGCAGGCCTTTGTTGGTGCCAATAGGCGCGCCTAATGGCATTACGGCCGCACAGCCCACATCTTCTAAGCGCTTACACAATACCGGGTCTGCGTGTACATAAGGCAACACTACAAAGCCCTGTTCTACCAGTTTTTCTGCGGCAGCTAGTGTTTCAATAGGATCGGGCATTAAGTATTTAGGATCGGGGTGAATCTCCAACTTAAGCCAATTTGTGCCAAGCGCTTCTCGCGCTAGATTAGCAGCAAAAATCGCTTCTTCGGCATTACGGGCACCCGAGGTGTTAGGCAGTAAATTCACTCCGGCCTTTATTAAGGGGGCCAGAATATCGTCTTGCTGATCTTGCGCATCTACACGCTTCATCGCCATGGTAACCAATTGGCTGCCACTGGCTTGAATGCTTTGGCTCATCAACTCAGGCGTCGCAAACTTGCCAGTACCGGTGAATAGCCGGCTGGTAAAACTTTTATCTGCAATCTTTAACACAAGGTTTCTCTCTTATCCGCCAGCAATGGCGCGAAATACTCGTACTTTAGCGTGGTCATTTAATAAGGTATTTGCCCATTCGCTACGGGTCACAATATTGCCGTTTAGCACCACTGCAATCCCTTGAGGATCTTGGTGTTGATGGGCAAGTAGCTGCTCAATGTTAAGCGCTGCGGTGAGCTCGGTAGTTTCACCGTTAAATTCTATCGTTATCATGATTTGTCTCTTTGATTACTACAAACAGGGCAATTAGCGTCGGCATTTACGCTTAAGTGAAACCACTCAAGACTGTGGGCATCAAAGCTGGAAAATCGCCCTACTTGTGCCGATGGAATATCAGTAATTAGCTTAATGGTTTCCAAGGCCTGCAAGCTACCAATGGTACCAACCACAGGCCCCAGAATGCCGGCATTGCTGCAGTTCAGCTGCTGCTCACTGGCGTTAGGAAACAAGCAGTGATAGCAGCCTTGTTCAGCTTTGCGAAAATCAAACACCATCAACTGACCATCAAAGGCAACCGCTGCCCCACTTACTAGCGGAACCTTAGCCTCAATACAGGCTTGGTTTACTGCGTAACGCGTAGCAATGTTATCGCTGCAATCCAGTACCACATCGGCTTGAGCCACTTCCATCGCCAGCAACATGGCGTCCATTTTTCGATTTACGCTGCGAATTTGAATATTTGAATTCAATGCCTGTAAATGCTGCTTGGCCGACTCAACCTTCGGTTGTTTAATATCATCTTCGCGATATAGCACTTGGCGCTGAAGATTAGAGCTATCGACCTCATCAAAATCAGCCAATACCAATCGGCCAATGCCAGCCGCGGCTAAGTACAAGCTAGCCGGTGCGCCTAAACCGCCCATACCAATCACCAATACTTGCGCATGTTTCAGCTTTAGCTGCCCAGCCTCACCAAGATCTTTTAATAATAAATGACGGCTATAACGCAAACATTCATCGTCACTTAAGGCTTGGTCACTGTGCTGGTATTGGCTCATGGTTTGGCTTACTCGCTAATTGGCTGCTGATTGATTCACAATGGCTTCAAGCTCGGCGACCGCAGCAGCTGGATCAGCGGCTTCAGTTATGGCTCTTACCACGGCCACACTGCCCACACCACATTGCCAGACTTGTTTAGCGCGAACTAAATCAATACCGCCAATCGCTACCAAAGGATAATCGTGCATTAAATCGGCGTAGCGACTTAACTTCGCCAAACCTTGTGGCTTAGACGGCATGTCCTTGGTAGTAGTAGGGAAAATGTGTCCAAGTGCAATATAACTTGGTTGCAGCTGGCTAGCACGTAGCAATTCAAAATAACCATGGGTACTAATGCCTAAACGTAAACCGGCTGCCGCAATGTTCTGCAAATTGGCCACTTCTAAATCTTCTTGGCCTAAGTGCACGCCATAAGCGCCATGTTTTACCGCAAGCTGCCAATAGTCATTAATAAACAAACGCGCTTGATGCTGATGGCCAAGTTCGATAGCACGAATAACATCGGCTTCTACGTCGGCATCGGTTTTATCTTTGATTCTTAACTGCAGGGTTTTAACGCCCATATTAAGCAAGCGCTCTATCCACTCCACACTGTCTACCACAGGGTAAACACCCAACTTAGTGGTACCGCAAGGTGCAAACGGAACTGCTTCCGGCCAAGACTCGCTAAGGCCAAACTGCTGTCCTAGGGCAGTTTGCGCCGACTCCACTCGAGGAAAATGCTCACGCAAAGTTGGCCAACCAAGGTGGGCTAAGTTACCTCTACCCACCACTTGTTTTAAACCTTGATAAACATAAGCTTTGGCTAATACCAAGGCATCTTCCATAGCAAAGTCATGCGCTAAAGCAGACGCTAAAGCGGAAGCAAGCGTACAGCCAGTACCATGGGTATGTGGCGCATCAATCATCTGGCTCGACAAGACGATTTCTCGCTGGCCATCGCTAAAGTAGTCTAAGGCAATATTTGGCGTTAACGCTAAATGTCCGCCCTTCGCCCATACCGCTTTTACACCCTGTTTCAGTAACTTAGCACAGGCCTGTTTTAAGGCAGAAACGCTGTTTAACTCAATATCACTTAAGCTAGCAAGCTCGGTGGCGTTAGGTGTAAGTACATCGGTTTGCGCCAACAACGCAGGCAAGGCTTGCATTAGATCGTCTAAAGCTAGGCTCGCGCCAGAACTAGCCACCAATACCGGATCACACACCACCAAGGGCGGCTCAGCCCAAGTGGCTTTGTAAGTGGCCAGTTTATCGGCCACTACTCTTACCAACTCGGCACTGCCTAACATGCCAATTTTAATCACTTTGGCAGGGTTAGTGGCCGCTAAAGCATCTAACTGCGCGGCTAACAACTCAGGCGATGAGGGCTGAATAGCCGTCACCCCTTCGATGTTTTGCGCAGTAATCGCGGTCACCGCCGTAGCACACTCTACTTGAAAGTCGTGTGCCGTTAGCAAATCAGCTTGTAAGCCTGCTCCCGCACAACTGTCGCTACCCGCGATAGTCCAAATTTGCGGGCGCAAGTTGTCGCTTAAAGGCAACTTAGACTTCATCGCTGGTCTCAGCACGTAGTGGCGAGTGGTAAATCTCGGCACCTTTGTCTCTGAATTCAGCCGATTTTTCTGCCATACCGTCGGCAACAAAGCCTAAGTCAGCCAAAGGCTCGTCAAGTAGCTTAACTTCTAGCTCGTTGGCGTAATCGCGTACCTCTTGCGAAATTTTCATTGAGCAGAACTTAGGCCCACACATTGAACAGAAATGCGCGACTTTAGCCGATTCTTGCGGTAAGGCTTCGTCGTGGTAAGCGCGAGCGGTGTCTGGGTCTAAGGCTAAGTTAAATTGGTCTTCCCAACGGAATTCAAAACGTGCCTTGCTCATGGCGTTATCACGAATTTGCGCGCCAGCATGGCCTTTGGCCAAATCAGCAGCATGAGCAGCAATTTTGTAGGTAATCATGCCTTGTTTTACGTCTTCTTTGTTTGGTAAACCTAAGTGTTCTTTAGGGGTTACGTAACACAACATGGCACAACCAAACCAACCGATCATCGCGGCACCAATGCCTGATGAGAAGTGGTCATAGCCGGGAGAAATATCGGTAATGAGTGGGCCAAGCGTATAGAACGGTGCTTCATGACACTCTTCTAACTGCTTTTCCATGTTCTCTTTAATCAATTGCATTGGCACATGGCCAGGGCCTTCAATGATCACTTGAACATCGTATTCCCAAGCTACTTTCGTTAGCTCACCTAAGGTTTCTAACTCGGCAAATTGAGCTTCGTCGTTGGCGTCAGCAATCGAGCCAGGACGCATACCATCGCCTAAAGAAAGTGATACATCGTAAGCGGCACAAATTTCACAAATCTCACGGAATCGCTCATACAAAAAACTTTCTTTATGATGGGCTAAACACCACTTGGCCATGATCGAGCCACCGCGAGAAACAATGCCAGTAACACGCTTGGCGGTCATTGGCACGTAACGCAGCAATACACCGGCATGAATGGTGAAGTAGTCCACCCCCTGTTCGGCTTGTTCGATTAACGTATCGCGGTACACTTCCCAAGTCAGGTCTTCAGCAACGCCGTTTACTTTCTCCAAAGCTTGGTAAATCGGTACGGTACCAATTGGCACTGGTGAGTTACGAATGACCCATTCACGGGTTTCGTGAATATAACGACCAGTGGATAAATCCATCACGGTATCGGCGCCCCAACGACTGGCCCATACCAGTTTTTCAACTTCTTCCTCAATTGAAGAGGTCACTGCCGAGTTACCAATATTGGCATTTACTTTAACCAAGAAGTTACGGCCAATAATCATCGGTTCGGCTTCTGCGTGGTTAATGTTAGAAGGGATGATCGCGCGGCCACGGGCCACTTCGTCACGCACAAACTCGCCAGTGATGTGTTCTGGTAATGACGCTCCAAACGAGTGACCTTTTTGCTGTTCTGCTAATAAGTCTTTACGAATTTTATCGCGGCCCATGTTTTCACGGATAGCAATGTATTCCATTTCTGGCGTAACAATGCCTTGGCGAGCGTAATGCAGCTGGGTCACTGTTTTACCCAATTTGGCTTTACGTGGGGTGGGTAAGCTTTCAAAGCGGATATGCTCTAAGCCTTCATCAGCTAAACGCTGCTGGGAGAAGTTAGAACTCAGACCGGTGAGTTCTTCAGTATCGCCACGCTCTTCAATCCAGGCTTTGCGCAATTGTGGCAGGCCTTTATGTACGTCTAATTCAGCATTTTCATCGGTGTAGATACCAGAGGTATCGTAAACACGTACTGGCTCATTTGGCTCAAGTTTTGGTTCGGTTTTGGTGCCGCCAACCAAGCTATCGGCCAAGTTAATTTGGCGCATCGCTACTTGGATATCGTCACGACTTCCCTGAACATAGATTTTTTCTGAATTTGGAAAAGGTTGGCCTTGCAGATTATTAATATATTGTTCTGCTGCAGCTCGAGTTTCGCGTCTTGACATGACTGGCCTCTAAATAAAAAATTTAAGAATGAGGCTTGTCGGATGTAGGAAAAGTAACCCAGTGTTAAACAGTGTCTAATACACCTAAAATAACAGAAGGAAGCGGTTACTCATCTTGTTCCCTGCGCAGGCATTATCCTGATCAAGTTATACGGATCCCACACAACAGTAGCAACGCTACAAGTGGTCTCAGCCTTTCGGCACTCCGACAAGAGAGCCGAGTATAGGGCTGAAAAAACCAAACCACAATAGCGATATCAAGAAAGGCAATAACGAAATTCGCTGTTTTATTAAAAAGCTACTAACAAATAGCTAACACAACATAAGCGGTAATTGATTGAATAACTTAGAAGAAACTCTGTGGGATATTGAGCACGTCGCCTGCCGAGACTTTGTCTTCCAAGCTGACTCTTTGGCGTTGTTCTGGGCTAGCCTTTTCAGCTTGAATGGTAATTTTACTTTTCCCAGCACGCTCGGTAAAACCACCCGCCAGAGTTATTGCACGATTCACGGTTAAACCTGGCTGATAGGGGTAAGCACCAGGGCGAGCAACTTCGCCGTTAATGAAAAATGGCCGGTATTCCACCATGGTTACTTGTACCATTGGGTCCACCAAGTAATCACCTTTTAAGCCATTTTGAATGTGTAATTGCAATTGGTTAACGGTGAGCCCACGGACTTCAATCTCACCCAGAAAGGGATAGCGAATAAAGCCGTCGTTGGCTAAACGCGTTTCCATATTTAGCTCTGGTTCACCATATACGCTCACCCTAAAACTATCTCCCGCAGCTAAGCGGTAATCGTCATTTGCATCGACTGAGGCAGAAAAACATAGCACGCTGGCTAGCATATAAAGCCAGTTCTGAACGCGTACTATGAGTTTTTGCATGGTATTCCCTTGGCTATAAGCTCAGTCTCAATTTAAGACTGGTTACTTGCTTATCATAGGTAACGGCCTCAAGCGTAGAATCTTTATCTCTCCATAGCTGCCACAGAGAAATTTCTAGCCAGCGACGAAATTGATAACTCACGCCAATTCTACCTTCGTAGATTTTATCTTGGCGAGTAATACCAACATAATCATTATTGTCGTAAGCCACGGTAAAGTAAGTAGCAAGGCGTTCTTGCCAATAGTGTTCCCAATCCAAATTGATATTGGTATTGTCGATCACATCGCCATCTTGCTCTGGCGCTTTGGCTTGACGTCCGCCTTCCAAACTAAAGGTTGAATAACTACGAGGTGACCAATCGGCCGCTATCGACCAACTTAAATCACTAAAGTCCTCGCGTTCACCTTCTTTAAACTGGCGTTGCTGCCAACCTACTTTAACCCGACCTTTGGTTTTACCTGTTACAGCCCAATCGCCACCAGCGTAGGCAAGTAGGTCGTTAAAGTCACGATTAGCGGTATTCGCTTCGGTGGTTTTGTAATCGCTTTGCGCCGCTTTAAGTTCTGCCAGCAAACGTGTGGCCGACGATACTCGGTAAAAGAACCGAGCGCTACCGTCAAGCAAATTACGGTCGCGATACTGAGTGGTTTCTCGAAAGTTTTGATAATCTAACCGACGAGCATTTGCCTCAAACTCCAACTGAGCAGTGGCACTTTTTACGCCATACCCGTACAAACCATGTAACCAATGCAAGTTGTATTGCACCGGTTCGTCAATCGCGTTGCCTAAACCAGAAGAGATCCCCTCACCACGTTGTTCGTGATTACGACGAAAATCGTAACGTAAATCTGCACGATGCCGCGCCGAGAAATCCCATTGACCATTTAACCGTAAATGATGGTCTACAAAGTTATCTTCTGAGCTATCAAAGTACTCACCCCATACCAGTCGGTAAGCGGCATAATAAGCACTTTTATCTTGTTCAGAAATGGCAGCAATCGCCGGAGATACAATGGTTCCCCAAGACGATATTTGATCTTTATTACTGTTGGTTAGGTTGCTGTCGTATAAACCCAAAACTTCTACGCTGGGTACAACACCTACTCCGTCTGCACTATACCACTTAGCAGGTTGCATGGCGGCCAAACTTTGGCCTGCAATTGCTAGGGTTGGCAGCAAGATGATCCCTATCTTGCGCATCAATAATCCTCCAAAACATATAAGGCTACCTTAGCAAAGGCAGAGGACTAGGCTCAATGCTTTTTGTAAGCCAAGTGCTGAATAAGTGTGAATATGATGTATCTTGGAGTAATAAGCCTTAAAATTGGATCTGCAAACCGATGCTAAATAATAGCGCCACCACAAAGCTCAGCTTAGCGGTAGCCTGCAGCTGTTGATCGAGAATGTGATGCTGGTAATGAGTAAACACGGTGTTGGCTACCTTTACTAAGGCTAAGCCCGGCAATGCAAATAACCACGCTAAACTGCTAGGCGCCTGCCAAGCCACAAAGACAGCCAGCAACAACAAGGCAGAAAATACCAACAGCAAATGATAATAACGGGCTTTGGTTTCCCCTAAACGTACAGCTAAAGTCAACTTCCCCGCTTGCTGATCTGGTTTAAAATCTCGTAGGTTATTAATATTGAGCACTGCCGTGGCCAGTAATCCGTTAGCAGTGGCCACCAATACTACCGCAAGATTGATCGATTGAGTGTGTAGGTAATAACAGCCCAATACACCTAATAAACCAAAGAACAGAAATACACTAATGTCACCAAAGCCTCGATAACCGTAAGGCCTTGCCCCCATGGTATAAGCCATTGCCGCCACAATGGCTAAGCCTCCCAAGCTAATAAAGCCTAACCAAGCTTGTAAGTTAGCACCCAAACTAACGGCTAACAGGGCTAAACCACTGCCTATCGACAGCAGCGCCACAACCACAATGGCGCGTAGCATTTGCTGCTTAGTGAGCAAACCCGCTTGAATTGCTCGCTTTGGCCCCACCCGAGAATCATCATCTAGCCCTTTTACGGCATCGCCATAATCATTGGCCAAGTTAGATAGAATTTGCAGTAACAAAGCGGTGACCAGTGCCAAGCCAAGTACAGCCGCACTAAATTGCTGCTGCGAAAACGCCAGCGCAGAACCTAAAATAATCGACGCACTTGCCAAGGGAAGGGTCCGTAAACGCGCCGCATGAAGCCATGATTTCAAAGTAATATTCAACATTAATATAAGAACTTAGCGTCTATTATTGCTCAGCATCAAGGCTGAGCCAAATCTGACTATGATGTTGTAACAAAAACAGCTACATTGAAACGGTATTCTCGAGCAGGAATAGTTAAGGTGAGACTCACTGCTAGCCAATTTAAGATTGCGATTAACCAGCTTAGGCAAGTGCCTCAGCAGGGTTTTCAGCAGGTTTGCATAAAACTGCCCAAACTCGATTTACTCGCTTGGCTCAATCAGCAACAGCACACCACTCGCGGTTATTGGAAAAATAAACACAAACAACAAGTTGCATTTGTGGGCGCCGCCAAATCAATCTTAGATCTTGAGCAACTGCAATCGGTTTGCGATCAACTCGACCCCAGCAATAATCAATTACGCTTTTATGGTGGCATTGCCTTTGCTCGGCAAAGCGCTCAATGGTCAGGCTTTCCGCATCGACGTTTTATTCTACCGCGCTTCGAAATCCGTTGTGACGGCGAATACACCCGTTTATTTATCAATGCCAATTTTGAACATCAGCCAGCGCTTGAATATCAACGCATCGAAAAAGCGTTTCTGGCGCTAAAACCAATTCAAGCTTTGCCTCAAGTGAGTTTAAAAGCGTTAAGTCGCCAAGATCAGCCCAGCCGCACCCAATGGCAAAGTTTGGTCGATCAAGTCACCAGTGATGACTTCCAGCAGCATACCGCTAAGGTAGTGCTGTCGCGGCAAACCAATATTCAGCTCAACGCCGAGCTCAACGCCTTTGCCTTGCTACAACAGTGGCAACAAAAAGAACAAAACTGCTATAGCTTCTTATTTCAATTTGATGGCATTAGTAGCTTTTTGGGTTGCAGCCCCGAGCGATTGTATTCACGCGAAGGCAGTCAACTGGTCAGTGAGGCGCTGGCAGGCACAGCACCTCGCGGGATAACCCCCGAACAAGATACGCAATTAGGCAAACAGCTGTTGGACGATGCTAAAAATCAATTGGAAAACCAGCTGGTCGTTGATGACTTAACCCGTCGCCTTAAAGAGTTGAGCTTACACGTGCGAGCGCTAGACCAAATAGAACTGGTAAAGTTAGATAGGGTTCAGCATTTAAAAAGGCGGATTCAAGCCAGAGTAAGCCCGGCACTAGATGACCGCTCTTTACTGCAAGCGCTGCACCCAACCCCAGCAGTAGGCGGTTTGCCTCGTTCATCGGCGGTACAATATATACTTAAAAATGAAGGATATGCTCGCGGCTGGTATGCTGGTGCGGTAGGTTGGTTAAGTGGTGCTCAAAGCGAGTTTTCTGTCGCTATTCGCAGCGCTTTAGTCACCCCTCAACATTTAAGTACTTTTGCTGGAGCGGGCATTGTTGCTGGCTCTCAGGCCGAACAGGAATGGCAAGAATTGAATCATAAAATCGCCACGGTATTGCAGCTAGTCGACGAGGACGCTCTGCTTGAATCAGAACATTAATATTGCTTGGGCTCAGTGGTTAATAGAAGATTGCACCCGCCACGGCATTACCCATTTTTGCATCGCGCCGGGCTCACGTTCTACCCCCTTAACTCTCGCGGTGGCTAATCACCCAAAGGCAATAAGCCATTGCCATTTTGACGAGCGCGGCCTCGGGTTTTTCGCACTCGGTTTGGCAAAAGCCACGCAACAAACGGTGGCAGTTATAACCACCTCGGGCAGCGCGGTAGGTAATTTATATCCCGCCGTTATCGAAGCCAAACAAAGTGAGATTCCTTTATTGGTTCTCAGTGCTGATCGCCCACATGAGTTGCTCTCGGTAGGTGCAAATCAAGCCATTGAACAACAAGGTATATTTGCTCAATATCCGGTTTATCAAGCCCAACTGGCCGAGCCAAACCTCAGTAATCTACCGCAAGCTATGCTAACCGAGCTAGGCCATGCATTAGCGATTCAGCAGCAACACGCTGGACCAGTGCATCTAAATTGTCCCTATCGTGAACCTTTTTACCCACAACAAGCACAACAAGATCTTCGCCAACATGCAGCAGGTTTGCATACTTGGTTGGCTGGCACTCAGCCTTTTTACCAGCAGCACTTAAACGTAACCTTGGTGAATCAACTTCACGACTGGCCCGCCCTAACCAACAAACAAAAAGTGCTGGTGGTGATTGGCCAACAGAACCTTGAGCAAAGCCAAGCCATCATTGCTTGGGCGCAACAGCTTGGCTGGCCGATAGTGGCAGACTGCCAAAGCCATTGGCAGCAGAGTCACGCCAAACCAGACCCAACTTCGCTAAAGGTCATTAGCCAAGCAGAATTGCTATTAGCAAATCCACATTTTGCCCAGCAGGCGCAAGCCGAAGTAGTTATTCAATTCGGTGATAAGTTGGTCTCTAAGCGTTTAAACCAGTGGCTAGCGGCATCACCAGCATTACACTATGTGATTGCAACTCACTCTCAGCGTATCAACCCAAGTCACCACACCCAGCAGCGCTGGCAATGCGTGGCAACAGCATGGTTAGCAGTTCACCCAGCAAGTGCTAGCAAGCATAATTCAGATTATACGACGCTGTGGAGCACTGCCCAGCAAGCCATTGAACATGATGTAAATACAGTTAAAAACCAATATTCAGAGTTATCGGTTTGTGCGCAAATATCCGCCTTACAAGCCAGCGACTCGGCCCTTTTTATGGGCAACAGCATGATAGTACGAATGTTTGAATTACTGGGGCAGCCCTCTAAAGCCAAGC
Organism: Agarivorans sp. DSG3-1; assembly: GCF_046774965.1. NCBI lineage: Bacteria > Pseudomonadati > Pseudomonadota > Gammaproteobacteria > Alteromonadales > Alteromonadaceae > Agarivorans > Agarivorans sp. DSG3-1. The sequence goes on from NZ_CP177241.1 coordinate 869,157, forward strand.
ATTACTTTGCTAACCGCGGCACCTCTGGCATTGATGGTTTAGTGGCCACCACCGCCGGAATTACCGAAGGCCTAGGCAAAGCGACAACACTGGTGATTGGCGATACCTCGCTATTACACGACCTAAATTCGCTCGCACTCGCCAGTCGTAGCAAAAGTAGCTTAACCATTGTGCTGTTTAATAACGATGGCGGAGAGATATTCAGATTACTGCCGAACTTAGATGACAGCGTGGATGAAGCCAAACATCAACAACTGGCTAGCGAGTTTTACCAATTGCCTCACCAAACTAATTTTGCCGCTGCCGCCGCTAGCTTTAATTTGCCCTACACTGAAGTCTGTAATAACCAACAATTTGAATACGCCTTTCAGCAGGCACAGCGTAATTCTGGGGCAAGGTTAATCGAAGTTAAGTTTGCACCAGGAGACGCCAGCACTCGTTATCAGGCATTATTAGCAGAGGTTGCCAGTAAAGATGCACTTTAGTGTTTATGGCCAAAACCAACATCCTTGCTTGGTGTTTTTGCACGGTTTTTTGGGCTGTGGCAGCGATTGGCAAAAAGTGATTACTGAACTGAGTGAACACTATTATTGCGTGACCATTGATATCCCCGGCCACGGTATGAGTGCCAGCGAGCGCTTAAAACCACGGGGCGCGTTTAAAGACTTTAGTCACCAGTTAAGTGCTTGCCTAAAACGACTCAAAATCTCTCAGTATCAGCTAATTGGCTATAGCTTAGGTGGTCGCTTGGCACTGCACCATGCTTTATTGGCACCAAAAGGGTTGCAAACACTGATTATAGAATCGGCTCATACTGGCTTAAGCGACGATGATGCGCGACAGCAGCGTTTAGTGCACGACAACCGCTGGGCCGATCGTTGGTTAAAAGATCCCATTAACCAACTGCTGAGCGATTGGTACCAACAAACTGTATTTGCCAACCTATCTGCAGAACAGCGCCAGCAGTTGATTCAAAAACGGCAACAGCAAGATCGCCAAGGCATCGCCGCCGCATTACGCGCCTGCAGCATCGGTTTACAGGCCGACTTAAGCAAGCAACTGGGACAGCTAAAAATGCCGCTAGATTTTATTGGCGGTAGCCTAGACAATAAGTATCAACTGCTAGCCCGACAGCTACAACAAGATTACCCTCGCCTACGTTGGCATAGCATCGACAAGGCTGGTCATAATTGCCATTTTGAACAACCGACACTGTTTCTTCAGCAACTGTCCAGTGTCTTAAATAACCATAGAGAAGAGAATGACTAAGATTGATAGCACAGCAGTAAGCTGGCAAGACGCCGACAACGGTTATGAAGATATTCGTTACCATAAATCGGCCTGCGGCATCGCCAAAATCACCATAAACCGCCCACAAGTGCGTAATGCCTTTCGCCCTTTAACGGTACAAGAAATGATGCACGCCTTAAATGATGCCCGCATCGACCCAGAAGTAGGAGTGATTATTTTAACGGGTGAAGGCGAATTGGCGTTTTGCTCAGGAGGCGACCAGTCAGTGCGCGGAGATTACGGCGGCTATCAAGACGACCAAGGCACGCATCACCTCAACGTATTAGACTTTCAACGACAAATTCGTACTTGCCCTAAACCTGTGGTTGCCATGGTGGCCGGTTACGCAGTAGGTGGTGGCCATGTACTGCATATGATCTGTGATTTAACCATTGCCGCAGACAACGCCAAGTTTGGTCAAACCGGGCCTAAAGTGGGCTCGTTTGATGGTGGTTGGGGCGCGAGTTACATGGCACGCATTGTAGGCCAAAAGAAAGCCCGTGAAATTTGGTTCTTATGCCGTATGTATGACGCTCAAGAAGCCTTAGATATGGGCCTCGTGAATACCGTTGTGCCTTACGCCGAACTAGAAAAAGAAACCGTACAGTGGTGTCGAGAAATGCTACAAAACAGTCCTATGGCGCTGCGTTGCTTAAAAGCTGCCTTAAACGCAGACTGTGATGGCCAAGCCGGGCTACAAGAACTGGCTGGTAATGCCACTATGCTGTTTTATATGACGGAAGAAGGTCAAGAAGGCCGCAACGCCTTTAATGAGAAACGCCCACCAGAATTCAGTAAATTTAAACGTAACCCTTAATAACAAAAGCAATTGTTATTGCGGAAAGTAGCCGAGAAATGATAAGTTTGAAGGGTAACGATTTTTGCTTACCCTTGGTAAAATTTGTGAGGACTCGGCATGCTCTGTAATTGGCAAAGCGCCACTCTTAGTCGCTATACTCAAGCGTTGCATACACCACTGCAATTTGGTCCGCTGCAAATTACTCATCGCCATGGTTTATACCTAGAACTTCACTTCACCGATGGTCGAGTAGGTCGCGGCGAAATAGCCCCACTGCCTGGTTTTAGTGACGAAACACTAGAACAAGCCGAGCAGCAAATTCGTGATTACCTGCAAGGACACGCTCAGCGTAAACTCTACCCGAGTGTCGCTTTTGGGATGGATTGCGCCATGGCAGGCTTTCCCCCCAGTTCGCCAATCGTCTCCGGTTATCCCTTGCTCAATGGTGATTTTGCGCATTGCCAACAAATACTGTCCTTGGATAACACTAAGCAGGCAAAACTCAAAGTGGCCCGCCAATCTCCCAAACAAGACGTAGCACTCATTAATCAATTGCTAGAGCACGACCCTGAGTTACGCTTACGCCTAGATGCCAATAGAGGCTGGATCTGGAACCAAGCGATATACGTGCTAGAAAACATTGACTTAAGCCGCATTGATTATATTGAAGAACCCTTAATGAATAGCCAACAATGCGCGCTGCTAGCTCAACGTACTGGCGCAAGTATTGGCTTAGACGAAACCTTACAAGACAGCAGTTACCGTTATCACTACTTTGAGGGTTTACGTTGCTTGGTGATAAAACCCAGCTTACTAGGACCTTGGCGAGTCTGCGCTAATTTGGTCGAGCAAGCTCATGCAGACCAAGTAAGTTGTGTATTAAGCTCAGCTTACGAAAGTGAATTTGGTTTGCAATGGATAAACACCATGGCCAAACAATACACCCCAGACCAGGCACCAGGTTTGGATACCCTAAAAACTTTTAGCGAGCAAACAGCCAACATCGAAGTACTGGAAACATTTCAGCATAAACTGTAAACAAGCTGTTAACTTTGCCGAGACATCAAAAAAACCTCTAATAGAGATCACCCGAGTCGTTTAAGGCTTGTCACACTTTTATCTTTATTTTCAATAAATTAAATATACAAAAAGAGAAACATCCGCTGAAAGTGTTATTGTTTAAAGTGCTAAAAAACTCAATAAGCCATAAAAGTGTGACTCAACTATGATGCCAACTTTAAAGAAAATTTAACATTCCACAAAAACAGGAAAACGTTTTCTAGAGGCATGTCACATAGTAGTGCAGTAAGTGAATATTCATTATAGCCGTACAAAAAAGCGTCATTGGTGCTCAAGGATTAAGCGCCTAGTCTGGTTGTCGAGGAATGAGTAATTGGGATTACCTCTTCAACCTAAAATTAGCTAAAACATTATAAAACAAGCTATATAGCAAGGAGCCAAAACATGAAAAAACTGACCACACTATTGTGCGCAGTCGCATTAGCAGTTTCCGCCCCCGTTTTTGCCAAAACCGTTAAAATTGGTATGGCCATCGATGACCTTCGCCTTGAACGCTGGCAAAAAGATAGAGACTTTTTTGTCGAAAAAGCCGAATCGCTCGGTGCCAAAGTATTTGTACAATCTTCCAATAGCAATGAAACCGCCCAGATTTCACAGATTGAAAACATGATCTCTCGTGGTGTAGACGTACTAGTGATTATTCCTTACAACGGCAAAGTATTGTCTAACGTGATTGCTGAAGCCAAATCTGAGGGTATTCAAGTACTTGCCTACGACCGTTTAATTAACAATGCTGATATCGACTTCTACCTATCATTTGATAACGAGAAAGTGGGTGAGCTACAAGCCGAAGCGCTGATTAAGCATAAAGCTGACGGTAACTTTTTCTTGATGGGCGGCTCACCGGTTGACAACAACGCCAAACTTTTCCGCCAAGGTCAAATGAACGTACTGCAGCCGCTTATCGACAAAGGCGACATCAAAGTAGTGGGCGATCAATGGGTTGATGGCTGGTTAGCTGAAAACGCACTAAAAATTATGGAAAACGCCTTAACCGCTAACGACAACAACATTGATGTAGTGGTTGCCTCTAATGACTCTACCGCTGGCGGTGCAATTCAAGCATTAGACGCACAAGGTCTAGCAGGTAAAGTATATATATCGGGTCAGGATGCTGATTTGGCTGCGAGCCGCCGCGTAGTAGCGGGTACTCAAACCATGACGATCTACAAGCCAATTAAACTACTGGCAACTACCGCCGCTGAACTTGCTGTACAAATGGGTAACGGCCAAATGCCAGAAGCTAACTCAAGCTTAAACAATGGCACTAAAGACGTTCCTTCATTCTTACTTACACCGATTCCAGTGGATAAATCTAACATCGACCAAACGGTAATTGCCGACGGTTTCCACACTAAAGCCGACGTTTACCAATAAAAACGCAGCACTATTCACTATGCAGTAAAAAAGGGTGGGGCCAACGCCCCGCCCTTTTTATTAGGAGTTAAAGATGAGCCAAAGTAGCTTATTGATGATGTCTGACATCGTTAAAAAATTCTCCGGAGTGATTGCGCTAAATGGGGTTAATTTCAATTTAGAACGCGGTGAAGTGGTGTCACTTTGCGGCGAGAATGGTTCTGGTAAATCCACCTTAATGAAGGTACTTACTGGCGTTCACCCCCATGGTAGTTACGAAGGACAAATTATTTACAAAGGCGAGCCACTGGTTTCGCATAGCATTAGAGACAGCGAAGCAAAAGGCATCGCAATTATTCACCAAGAACTCACCTTGGTGAAAGAGCTGTCGATACTTGAGAATATTTTCCTGGGTGCTGAAATCACTCACTATGGCGTGTTAGATCACAGTGCGATGTTTAAACAAACAGAAGAGCTGTTGAACCGAGTCAAGCTAGATGTGTCACCCGATACCGTGATTCGAGAGTTAGGTGTTGGCCAGCAGCAATTGGTTGAAATTGCTAAAGCCTTATCTAAAAACGCCGAAGTGTTGGTACTAGATGAACCCAGCGCACCGTTAACTGAATCAGAAACTCGAGTCCTGTTAGATATTGTAAAACAGCTGCGCAGCGAGGGCGTTAGCTGTGTTTACATCTCTCATAAGCTCACCGAAGTGAAAGAAATTTCCGATCGGATTTGTATTATTCGCGATGGCGAACACATTGGCACTCAAGATGCCGAACGTATGAGTACCGACGACATTATTAGCATGATGGTAGGCCGCGAACTTAAACAATTGTTCCCGCGTGAAGAACACCCCATTGGCGAGGTTATTTTGAAAGTGGGGCCGGTAAACGCCCAACTCAGCAAAAGCGCCAACTTAAAACAAGTCGATAATGTCAGCTTTAGCTTACACAAAGGCGAAATTTTGGGTGTTGCTGGTTTGGTAGGTTCTGGACGTACCGAGTTAATGCAGTGTTTATTTGGCTCTTACGAAGGCATCTATAAATGTCCGGTAGAGTTAGATGGTAAACCGATTAAAATTCGCCATAACCGCGATGCGCTAAACCACGGTATTGCCATGGTGCCGGAAGACCGAAAACGTCACGGTATTATCCCTATTATGGGGGTTGGCCAGAATATCACCTTAGCCGGTTTGAATATGTTTAGCGGCCTAGGTCAAACGGTGAATGAATCGGCTGAACATGCCTCTATAAACCAATCAATCCAACGCTTAAAAGTAAAAACAGCTTCACCTGAATTAGCCATTAAAAGCCTCAGCGGCGGTAACCAACAAAAAGCCATTTTAGCTAAGTTTTTGTTGTTAGAGCCGCGCATTTTGATCCTCGATGAGCCCACTCGCGGCATCGACGTAGGCGCAAAGTATGAGATTTATAAGCTGATGTACCAGCTGGTTAAACAAGGGATTAGCATCATTATGGTGTCATCTGAATTGCCTGAAGTACTGGGCATTAGTGACCGCGTATTAGTGATGCACGAAGGAAAACTAAAAGGCCTATTAGACAATCAAGACCTGAGCCAAGAAATGGTGATGGACTGTGCATTGGCCGAGGAGTAAGCAAATGTCGAGTCAAGAAACTACCATCACCAGTACCGAAGCTAAGGGAAGCCTGATGAGCAACTTAAAGAAAATGAAGTTACAAGTATTGGTGATGTTTGGCGCTATTGCGGTAATCATGTTGTTCTTTTACTTCGCTACAGAGGGCAGCTATTTAACCCCACGTAACATTTCAAACTTACTACGCCAAACCGCCATTACCGGCATATTGGCAATTGGCATGGTGTTTGTCATTATCTCCGCCGAAATCGATTTGTCGGTGGGTTCAATGATGGGATTGTTGGGCGGCGCAGCAGCCATTATGGATGTGTGGTGGGAATTACCGCTACCTTTAACCATTATTCTCACCTTAGGTGCAGGCTTTTTGCTAGGCCTTTGGAATGGTTGGTGGGTGGCCTACCGCAAAGTTCCTTCATTCATTGTGACGCTAGCAGGCTTGCTCGCCTTTAGGGGAATACTGATTGGAATTACCGGCGGCAGCACCGTTGCGCCAACCACCGCCGACATGGGCATTATTGGCCAAAGTTATTTGCCTGATATGTTCTCAATGATTACCACGGTGGGCGCACTCGCGGTATTTTTTGCCTGGCAGGGTAAGCTGCGTAAAAATCGCACCGAGCACAAACTGACTAACTCACCAGTAAGTGGTGATATCTTTAAGTTTGGCTTAATCGCTATTTTTGCCCTGGGTACAGTGTTATTGCTTAATGACTATCGCGGCGTACCCACCCCGGTATTGTTATTAGTGGTACTGATGTTTATCGCCGCATTTATGGCTAAGAAGACCGCTTTTGGACGCCGTATTTATGCCATTGGTGGTAACTTAGAAGCTAGCCGTTTATCGGGCATTAATGTAGAACGCACCAAGCTAAGCGTATTTGCCATTAACGGTTTGCTAGTGGGTGTAGCCGGGCTTATTTTGGCCTCGCGCTTAGGTGCTGGTTCACCATCTGCGGGTACGGTTGCAGAGCTAGATGCTATCGCGGCCTGTGTAATTGGCGGTACCAGTTTAGCGGGCGGTGTGGGTACTGTTTTTGGTGCGGTAATGGGCGCATTTATTATGGCCAGCTTAGACAACGGCATGAGCATGATGGACGTGCCGACCTATTGGCAGTCTATTATTAAAGGCAGTATTCTACTGCTTGCTGTATGGATGGACGTTGCCAGTAAAAAACGCGCATAAGATAACAAGCCAGAGCCTCGCTCTGGCTTTTCCATCATTAGTATTGGCTAAGCGATTAATTAGCCTGCAATAGAACAACACACTTCACTTAAGTTCCCCCTTCAACTTTACTCAAAGCCAAGCGATAAACGCCTTTCATAGGGTGTCAGCAACAGCGTTTGTTATCTATTGGGAAAACTCGGCCATAAATCAGAATGTCGCAGGAGAATGTGGCTTTTGGGGTGAGTAATACCAAGCTTGAGCAACGCAACTCTAGGCCGAGTGAAGGGCAAAGCAATAATGATTCAAGCATACTCAAGTGGCTGAGGTTAACTAACCAATAAGATCCAAATCAAAATAACTATATTGATTTCGACCGCTAGATTTGGCTTTATACATCGCCGCATCTGCATTACGAATCAGCATTTCAGGGTCGGTGCCGTTAGCTGGGTAAAGACTAATTCCCACGCTGGCATACACCGGTTGAATATGTACACCTAAGCTCACTTCCTGGGCTAAACGGCGTAATACGGTGTCTACCACTTCAGAGGCTTCGTCTTCGTCGATAGACTCCAACGCTAACATAAACTCGTCGCCGGCAAAGCGGGCGACCGCATCTTCAGCGCGCACCACATCTCGTAATACCTTTGCCACTTCTTGTAGCAGATGATCGCCAGCTTCATGACCGAGATTGTCGTTAACTTGTTTGAAGTTGTCTAAATCGATAAACACCACGGCTAGGCCACTTTGTTTGCGCTGAGCACGATTAATCGAGATTTTTAACTGCTCCAAAAACAAACCACGATTGGGCAAGCCCGTTAAGCTATCGTGGCTAGCCATGTGCCGCAGGTTCACCTCATTGCGCTTTAGCTCTTCAATTTGTTTATTAATTTGCTGCGACATTGCCCCAAAAGTTGTGGCAAGTAACCCTATTTCGTCTTTACGCTGGCTAGGCAGCAACCTTTTAGCAGGCAAATTCCCCGTGGAAAATGCCTTAACAGCCACCACCATATTACGAATGGGCTGAGACAATACCTTGGCGAAGAGTAATGAAGTCAGCAAACCCAATAAACTTAGGGCTAAACACACCTTAATCATTGAGCCGGCCAATGAATCGATAATATTGCTCAAGGTAGGCAAAGGGCTTACCAAAGCTAAAACCGCTAATTTTTGACTAGAAGCAGGACCGTAAAACAAAGGAGTAAACGATACAGCTCGCTCGTACCTAATCGCAGCAGATGGGTCCAAAACAAAAGTACGCGGCTGAAAATCACTAAACAACGCTTCCATTTGAGGGAAATCACGCTGCATCAAATAACGATGGCCATAGTGAAAACCAAACTGCTTGTCGGGATTGGGATTAACCAGATAATCGCCCTTCTGGTTCGCTAAATAGATTTCGACTCCAGAAGGTAAATCGGCTTGCAGCAAACTAAAGAGATTTTCTAAACCTACATTCACTACCACTAAGCCAAGAGCTTTACCGCCACTAAATACCGGCGATGCCACTTTTAAGGTTGGCTGATGCTGACCAAGCTCAACGCCTTTTTCGTTATGAATATCAACGTCAGACAAATAGCTGTCTCCGTCACCTAAACGAAGGGTGCGAAACACATAAGGGTAGTGGGCTTTTTCTTCTAGCTGTTCTGTTTCAATGGCAATTAAGCCATCACTTAAGCGATCCACCCTAATCAGCTCTTGTCCAAAATTGTCAGCACCAATAAAACGAAGTTGAAAGTAGGAGTTATTAAGTTTGAGTTTTTGTTTAAAGATATCGGTTAGTTGCTTCGCCAGCAGCGGTTTGTTTGAAGATTGAAAGTATCCGGCAGTTTGTGGAATTGAAGCCAGAAATAGTACATCTTTGGCGATCTCGTTAATGCTGTGATTAAACTCACGCGAGAGAATATGGGTAGTCGTAGCAAGTTCACGCTCAGCGCTTTCAGCCAATAGTTCTCTGCTTTCATGGTAACTAACGGTAGCGGTGACCACCGAAGCCAAAATACCAAACATCGCAAACCATAAACCAAAACGCAGCGAAATTGAGTTGATCATGGTAGCGCCATTGTTTGTAAGGTTTTACCACTTAAAATATTTTCCCAATAATCAGTTCTACGCTGGTTATCCTCTACTTGCTCTAGCCAAATAATCTTATCTTCAGCCACACTGCGAGTATCTTGCACAATGGTATTGGCTAAACCTTGGCGCTCGGTAAGCAACTCACTCACCCAAGGCTCTAGGGTAAAATTAATCCACTGATGGGCTAAATCTCGGTTTTGTACACCATTCGACAATGCCCAGCAGTCTAACCAAGCTAAAGCGCCCTCTTTAGGAATGGTGTAACCAATGTCTGCGCCTGAATCTTGCAGCTTTTTGAGCTGTTGAGCGCCGTAGTTGGCAAACACGAGTGCCACAGATTCTTGGCTAAAGTAATCGAGCGCTTCTTCTGGTGAGCTATAAAAGGTGAGAGCATTACGACGCAATGCTAATAAACGCTCGGTACTGGACGTAAACTCTTGATTGGTTTGCTGAAAAGGATTGCTAACACCGGCAACCAGACCTGCTAAGGAATAGTTATGTGCGCTGCCATTATAAGCTAACACCTTTCCTTGATATTGCGGATCCCATAATACCTGCCAAGACTCTGGCGGTGTATCGAAGTAATTTCGATTATAAATCAAGCCCATTTCAGAATAGGTATAAGGAATGGCATAAACTTTATCACCACGTGTTGCTCCGGGGATGTCACTTAAACGACTAAAGCGAGGGAGTTGCTTGGTGACGTTATCAATACTGCTTGGCTCGATAGCCACAGCCAAATTAGCATCAATATAACGTTGTAGTTCGGCGGTATTTACCGCAAAAACGTCGTAATCAGCACCTTGTTTATTGCCCATTCTCAGCCACATTTCATCATCATTGGTGATGTAACTCACCTTAACTTTTACTTTGTGGCGTTTTTCAAAGGCAGCAACCATGTCTGCGTCGGCATAACCCGGCCATGCCAGTACTCGCAAATCAACTTGTTCTGCCGCAACCGGTAGGCTAATTAAACTGAACCATAAACCCAAGGTAGATAAAACTCGCAACATTCCCTGTTCCCTAACGTACGTTGAGCTGCTAGCTAATGAGCTTCTTGCTACTAAGCTAATGGAGTGACCGTTAAGTATACGATCTCAAACAAAATAGTGAACCAAAAGTTAAACCTAAGTCAAAATATCGTGAACCACTTTGGAGGGCTAATTCACTGCGTTTAGCGCTGTAGATAGTTGATGAACTCAACACTTAACTACTCGGTCAAATACTGCCAATCCAATAGTTATTTTTCAAGTTTTCTGCTTCAACTTTGCGAGTTCAACGCTTGACCTAATAGCGTAAAGTAATCAACCATTGCCTCGCCTATCAGGCTTAGATGTGCAGCGTCTGGGTATCCACCAGCCTTCGCTAAATCAGTTTGCTTGGTACCATTAACTAAATAGCTATTTTTTAGCTCGTCTCGGCTTTGCACCCACGCCTCAAAAGCACGTGCCATCATTTCGGTAGGTAAACTAAAGTAATGCAGCCCGCGTTTCTTGTCTAAAGCGACAGAGCGCGCTACATAAGGATGTAAGTCAGTTCCTTCATGACTTAACAACACCACCTTAAACAACTGACTTAAACGCTGATTAAGGGGATGCCGGCGCTGTGGATCGTCAACTAACCAGCGGGTTGCGGCAAACTCGTTGGGCCTGGCTGCGCTAATAAACAGTTTATCGGCCATGTAATGATCAAAAGCGTGCCACCACTCATGAGCCAAAGCCCCTGCTCCAGCATTTTTTGCAAGGGCTAAGGTTTGGCTACCCGGAGCATAATGCGCTTGCACATTACGCTGGCCGCCAGTGCCAAAAGCTAAATTTAGGCTATTGCGCAAGCCCAAGGCCTTAGGCGGCAAATTTAACAAAAATGCTAAATCTGCCAAGGCATCAAATACTAAACTGGCCGCGCGCTGCTTTTCTGCTTTGGTCACCCACGCGCCAATCGCTAACCCAGCAAAGCCAAAAGTGTGTTTTACATCGGCAAAATCCACTTCATCCCCATGCCGATAATCTGGGCCACGACGATAGTATTCACGCTGTAAGCCGGTACCTTTGTTGTCATTCAAAGACATCAGTAAGCACGTGCTTGCATTAAGCGTGAGTCAATTTGGGGTTAGCACCGTACTGGTTGCTCTCAGATTGGCTGTCTGAACAAAAGAAGTACAACAACACCAGTACTCCAATGATTGGCACTAACACTATCCATAACCACCACCCTGTACGACCAGTATCGTGTAAACGACGCATCGCAACGCCAATAGAAGGTAGCAACACCGCAATACCATAAATACTGCCTAATATGCCCATTCCAGATTCTACGTTCACCGAGCCAATAGCTTGGTCAACAACACTCAGTAACACGCTCACAATGCTGTTAATAAGCACAAACATCCAATATTCTTTGCGACGAGAACGGCCTGAAAAAACCAAATATTGCTTAAGTACGCCAATGTACCACTGCATAAATCTGCCTCTATATAAACGGTTAAAACTTGCTAGGCACTCAGTGTTATTGAGTAAGCTCTCTGGTGGTTGAACTAACCCGCACTGCGCCATCATCAAAATCTACAAAGTGCTTAATGCTGGGTAGCGCATCCTCTTGATGATGAGTCACATACACTAAGTGACTCAGGGTATTTTTAGCCACTAATTCTAGAGCATTAATCACCGTGCTGCGATGCAAAAAGTCTAAGCCTTGGCAGGGTTCATCTAACAACAGCAAACTAGGCGCTTTTATCATCGCTCGTGCAATAATCAATAAACGCTGCTGACCATAGGATAAAGATTTGAAATACTGTTTCTCTAGCGCTTGCATACCAAAAAGTTGCAGCCATAACCGGGCTTGAGCCAGCTCTAATTCACTGGTTTTTTGATAGATGCCAATAGAGTCATAAAGCCCAGATAACACCACCTCTATGGCGCTACAGTTAACTCGGTATTGTAAATGCAGCGCTGCTGATACCATGCCAATACGCTGCTTAACCTGCCAAATGCTCTCGCCAGAGCCACGCTGGTAACCCAAGACCTGAATGTGATTACTGTAACACTGTGGGTGGTCACCAAAGATCAGATTTAATAACGTGCTTTTACCACAGCCATTAGGTCCTCGTACCTGCCAATGCTGGCCTCGGCTTATTTGCCAGTCCAAACCACTAAAAATAGTCTCGCCAGCGTAACTCACACTCCCTTGAGTAATACAAAACAATGGTTCTGGAATATCTTGTTGCTGATGTTGCCGCAGCGCTTCCACTATTGCCATTGACTGCTTCGCGGCCAATCTCTCCAACATTTTCCGTTCTGGATGCTCCTGCCACTGCTCAATGGTGAGTTGTTGGCTTAAACCCTCCTCATCTAACACCGCTACATGGCTAATCGCCGCTGGCAACTCTTCGTCTCGCGAGGTAATAATCACCAGTTGGCAGTACTTGGATAACACCTCTAGCAGCTGCAATAAGCGTTGCTGATGAGCAATATCTAGCCCTGCAAAGGGTTCATCAAGGATCAATAACTGAGGATCGGTTAACAAGGCACGCGCTAGCATTAAGCGGCGAGTTTCACCGGTAGACAACATTCTAAAACCGCGTTCAAGCAAGTGGCTTAAGTCGCATTGCTCAAGCACTTCACTTATCTTTTGCGAATCGCTGCCGCTTATTGCTAATAGCTCGACCACACTGTGGCCAGCATCACTTTCATCGCTAAAGTCGCTGTCATCTTCTGCCAATTCATTTTCTAGCAACGCTTGCTGTAGCTCTAAGGATACCAGCGCTACTCGCTCTGGTCGGCCTTGGCACTCGCCTCGCTCTGCGCTTAACTCACCATTTAACCAGGCACCAAACAAAGATTTACCACTGCCGCTATGGCCAAAAATAGCCCAATGCTGACCTACGGCTAATTCCCAATGCTTTATGTTTAACTGTCGCTCACCTACCACCAACAGTAAATCTTCAACGATCATTTCGCCTGCCTATCCTAAAGTCTTACATTTAATCGTAACTATCTTCGCTTAGACTGAAGGATTAATACACCGTATTGGGTTAATCATTGAGCTGAACTAGACTAAATCTAACGGAGTTTGAATTATTTATCAGCTTACGCAGGTCTGATAAGACAGATAACATGCAACAGGAAGTGCCGACACTGTGACCGAACAATTAAACAACCAGTCTTCTAGACCCTACGTATCGCCGGGCATGCCCGCGCTAGATATGAACGGTAAAACCACTTCTTTTTTTGAATTTTGGCCTACTTGGGCTGTTTATATTCCGGTTGTGCTGCAATGGCTAGTATTAGGTTTACGCCACCGATCGTTTACCCTTCCCTTGTTAGCCAACCCTAAACTGCCTCTGGCAGGTATGGTAGGAGTTGGCAAAAGTGAACTATTAGCTCAAGCCACCGGCCACTGTGATGCCGCGGTATTATCTTGGATGAAAGTAAACCGCACTGGCGCGCCAATAGAACATCAAGTAGAAGATTTACAGCAGCAAATGCAGCAGCGCGGGTTGGCATTTCCGCTGGTGGGTAAACCAGATATTGGCTGTCGTGGTGCAGGCGTAAAACTGCTACATAACCAGCAGCAGCTGCGAGATTGTTTAGATAACTACCCGATTAATTCAGCGTTAATGCTGCAGAAATTGGCCACTTATGAAGCTGAAGCAGGGGTATTTTTTGTTCGCCACCCCGATAAACCTGAAGGCGAAATCATTTCGCTGGCACTTAAATACACACCTTATGTAGTAGGTGACGGCAATTCCACCCTCAAACAATTGATTCAAGCCGATCCCCGCGCCAGTGAATTACAGCACTTATATTTAAGTCGTCATCAAGACAAGCTTGAACAGGTTATTGAAGAGGGCAGCCCCTATAAATTGGTGTTTGCTGCCAGCCATTGCCGCGGCGCTATTTTTAGAGATGCCAACGCCTTAATTACCCCAGAGCTAAACAACGCAGTTAATCAAATGATGGCTGATTTGCCAGAGTTTTATTACGGACGTATGGACATTAAATTTGCCGACATTGACCACCTACAGCAAGGAAAGAACCTAGAGATTGTTGAAATAAACAGTGCCAGCTCAGAGTCCTTACACATTTGGGATAGAAAAACCCCTTTTCTCGAGGCCATGCGCTCTTTGTTATTTCAATATAAAACGCTATTTGAACTTGGTGCTGCTAACCGCAAGCGCGGCTATCAACCACCCAAGTTTAAAGAGCTGCTAGTACGCTGGAAACACGAACGTGAGCTCACCGCCTGTTATCCAGAAACGGATTAAGGAGTAATCCATGCAGAATAAGAAAAATCCCTTTCGGCTCAGTATGCGCCCGCAGTGGCTAGCACGCATCATTGAAAAAGGCTTGGCACTAAGCCAACTAGCCAAGCACTACGATGAGCGCCCTCGTTTTGCAGATGATGGCAATACTGCCTTACATTTCTTACGTCACACCATGCGCTGTTTAGATTTTTCATTACTGGCCAACAACCCAGAGGTACTAAAAGACATACCGCAACAAGGCCCGCTGTTAATTGTGGCTAATCACCCACTGGGTGGTTTAGAAGGCGTTGCCATGAGCGAATTATTGTTGCAAGTACGCCCCGACTTAAAAGTACTCACTAATGAGTTACTGGCGAATATTCCTGAATTTGAAGACTTGTTTATTGGCGTAGATGTGCTGTCAGAAAAAGCCGCCAAGAAAAATGCCCGTGGGATTAGAGTGTCTTGCCAGCACCTTTCTAAAGGCGGCGCATTAATGATCTACCCAGCAGGCATGGTGTCGGCGATTAATACTGAAAATGGCCAGATTGAAGACCGTGACTGGAACAATTTGGTGGGCCGTTTAGCAAAACGTTATAAAGCGCATGTATTGCCCTGTTTTGTAAGTGGCCGTAATTCTAAGTTATTTTATTTAGCGGGTTTAATACATCGCCGCCTACGTACCGCGATGCTACCACGTGAGTTGATAAACAAACGCGGCCGTGAATTTACCATGCAAATTGGCGAGTTAATAAAACCCAAAGATTACCAAAACTTAAGTGATGAACAAGCGGTCACAGACTACCTTCGCGTAGCCACCGACTTGCTGAGTTTACCGCTCAACCCTCAAGCTAAAGTCCTCCCTAAACATCCTCCGCTGCACTTAGTGGAATGTTTACCCAATGGCCGACAAAACTTACGCGACCAGCTAGACACATTAGAAGATTGTGCATTGGTGACTCATCGTAATTTTACCGTTTACTGTGCCCCCTACCAACGGCTTGGCCCAATTATGGACGAGATAGCCTTAGCGCGTGAGGTCACCTTTAGAGCCGCTGGCGAAGGTACCGGTAAAAATCTAGATAGTGACCAGTTCGATCCTCACTATCTACATTTATTTGTGTGGGATAACGACACTCACTGCTTGGTGGGAGGATACCGACTCGGTCACGCCAATGAAGTGGTAGAAAAACATGGCATTAACGCCTTGTACAGCCGTTCGCTTTACGACTTTGATCAAAACTATTTAAAACGGATGGGTGATTGCTTAGAAATGGGCCGCTCGTTTGTTGTACCTAAATATCAGCGTCATCCTCGAGCACTGGATTTGTTA
The DNA here is from genome assembly GCF_046774965.1 of Agarivorans sp. DSG3-1. Lineage (NCBI taxonomy): Bacteria > Pseudomonadati > Pseudomonadota > Gammaproteobacteria > Alteromonadales > Alteromonadaceae > Agarivorans > Agarivorans sp. DSG3-1. Next base: position 885,113 of record NZ_CP177241.1, read on the forward strand.
TGGCAAGGCATTGGCCATTACGTGGCTAAAAATCCGCAATACCACACCTTGTTTGGCTGTGTGAGCATATCTCAAGAGCACTCCGAGCTCGCTCAAGCCTTTATTTCAGACTCAATGATCTCTGCATTTCGTGCCGAACAACGGTATTTAAATGACGTAAAACCCATTGTGCCCCTTAAGGTAAAAGGCAAGGTGTGGACCAGCAAAGTCCTGGCGTCGTTAAGTAACATAGCCATATTAAACAAGCTGGTCGGCCAATGTGAGCCGGGAAAATCGATCCCTATTTTACTTCGCCATTATTTGGCTCTAAATGGCCGCTTTGTCTGTTTCTCAGTGAATAACAGCTTTAACCAATCTTTAGACGGTTTGATTATTGTTGATCTAAGAAAAACCCCCGAGAAATATTTACGCCGTTACCTCGGTCAAACTGGTAGCAAGATATTTTTAAGTAAATGGAGAAAAAATGAAGCAGCTGCGTGAGGCTACCGTAGACGCACTTCAACAAGTGCAGCAACTAGTAGAAGCGAGTGAAGGAACACTCTATAACCAGCCTTCCATGCATAGTGAGTCGGGCATTGGTCGCCATGTACGACATATACTGGATCATTTTTTAGCGCTACAACAAGGTCTTGATAAAGGCAGTATTGATTACAATACTCGCCATCGAGATAGTGATATTGAAAATAACCCTAGCCTTGCGCTGCAGTTAATTCAGCAGCTATCGAACTGGTTTTTGCATACACAATCGGCAATTGATGAGCAGGCGATTAAAGTGGAATCAGAGATTTCGCTAAAGCAGCAACAAAGTATGCAGTTTGATAGCAGCCTAAGTCGCGAGCTTTGTTATCTCATCAATCATACTGTGCACCATGTGGCTTACGCCAAGTTAGTCGCCAAAGAGCTTGGTCTATTGGTAGACGAGAACATGGGCATTGCCCCTAGCACTGCCAGTTACTTGCGCCAACAGGGTTCTTAAATGTGTACGCTTAGCGTGTTGCGCCTTAATGAGCGCACCCTTGTCACCATGAATCGCGATGAAGCTCGCTCGCGCCATGAAGCAGGTTTAAAACAACAAGCTTCAGCGCTGACCGAGACCATCTATCCGGTAGACGGCCAAGCAGGGGGAACGTGGTTTGGCATTAATAACCATGGTGTGGTGCTAGCCTTACTCAATCGCTACCAAGATCCACAACATATCCCTGCGCCTACCCGTGGGCAAATCATCCCTCAGGCCTTATTACTTGGCGCGCCAAGCAAAGTAAGTGAACATTTAGCAGAGCAATGCTACCAGGGCTATAACCCTTTTGATCTAGTGTTAGTGGCCAATAACACGAGTGAGCATTTCACCTGGAATGGTCAGCTGCTCAGTCGAACTCATATCAAACAAGCAGCCTTTCAGTTAAGTTCGTCTGCCCTCAATACCGAGCAAGTATTGGCAATTCGTAAACAACGCTTTGAACAATGGCTACACACTACCCAAACCCGCAGCGCCGGCGCCGTGCTGCAAGATATTCACCTACAACAATGTCGGGATAATCGCGATCACTCAGTATTAATGGATCGCGAAGATGCCCACAGTAAAAGTATTTGTCAGGTAGTACTTAGCTCACACACCAGCGAGCTTAATTACTACCCCGAGGCGAGCTTACAGATATGGCGAGAGCAGCTTCACCAAGCCAACGCTAAGCCACTCGTTACAGCGCTAGATAAACAACACCATCAATATTCACTGCTTAACCGCATATTCAGCGAAGAGGTATCATCATGAGAAAACTGCTATTAGCGCTTTTGTTTGTTTCTGGTTACAGTTTTGCCGCCGACCCCATTTACACTCCTTGGTTTAATAACCTAGCGATAAAGGGTTACGACAGTGTGGCCTACTTCACCGAAAACAAACCCGTAGAAGGTAAAGAAAGCTTTGAATATGAATGGCAAGGGGCGACTTGGCGCTTTAGCAGCGCCGACAACTTAGCTAAGTTTAGCGCCGAGCCTGAAAAATATGCTCCGCAATATGGAGGTTATTGCGCCTACGCAGTGGCCAAAGGTAAAACAGCCAGCATTGAACCAGAGCAATTCACCGTGCTAGACGGCAAGCTTTACCTCAATTACAACGCTAGTGTGCAAGAAAAATGGCTAGCCAAACGCGATGACTATATCCAAAGCGCCGATAACAACTGGCCAAGCGTTATAGAATGATTGAACGCTACCGCCAGCTAGTTAACCAGCTAAGTCCTTGGCAAATAGCGCTGTTAGCCGCCTTGGTATACGGCGCTTGGGCCGCTTTTGTTAATAGCGAACATGGCAATGGCGTGGCGCTTAAAGCCGGTTTAGTGCAAGGCAGTTATGCTTTCGTTTCTACTTGGCTAATAAGCTTTATTGCTAAATGGATGTTACTGCGGTGGGGCTTTAGTCAAACGGTGCGCTGGTCTGCCATGTCGGTAAGTTGGTTGGTGATGTTGGCCATTCCGGTGGTATTACATACTTGGCAAAAAACACCCGACTTAGTCGAGGCTATTTTACCTGGGTTAGCGATTGGCAGTTTGTATTTATGGAGTTATTGCCAGCAATTACAGGCACCGAAGCCAGAGTAATTACTGCTCGTGTTGGGATTTTTTAGCCTCATGCTCTGGCGGCGGGATGACCGGGTTCAAATACGCAAAATCTATTTTGTCTTGCTCTTCTTTGGCTCTGCGGCGTTGCTGCTGATAGGCCTGTAAACGCTTAACTTTATGAGATTGAGGGTTGGTCCATGCTACATACAGCAGCAAACCCAAACTCAGCATACTGGCGGTACTTAACAAAGCAGCAAAGGCTGACTCCACTAAGCTGGTAGCAAAAATCATATTGAGAATGTGTACCACCGCTACGCCGGTCAACATCAAGCGACCATGAAAACTATTATGCAGCAAGGAATACGCAGCGATGAGGCTTAGAAACAGTAATACTAAGGCGAATTCAAAACGTAGCGGAAATATCCAAATCCGTTGCAGCAGCAAATTATCGGCATAAGCGCCACTAAAAGCCGTCGCCAAAAATGCCAGTAAAGCACAGATGACATAAGCCGTAATGGCTAATTTTAAAAATTTGGTATGACTCATACGCAGGCACTCACTCCTAGTCAGCCAATATTTATAGTATAAAACATATACGCCAATTAACTGATAAACAAGCTACTAAGTGGCTAGCCTGCGTAATAAGCCCGTTACTCTTGGCTTTCCATACCCAAGAAAAGCATCAGTTCTGCCGCCAGGACCGCAGAACTAAGCGCTAAACCCGTCACAATAAAAATGCCGATGTATTTACTTAACACAATACTTAACGCGAGAACCCGTAATAAACGTTCGTTCATCTTCCTCTCCTTGCAACACGCTATAGTGACCCATTGTTGTAAAATTGTTCGCCAATAGATGCGACCAAGCTCACCGCTTTACCCATGAATCATCAGATCAGCTAAGACCATGATCAGTAACAACAAGTATCAAGATAGAAGAAGTAATTGTAGGAATTTTGAACTGAAACAGAGTCGCTATACGTCGAGGTCAAGCACCGCTCTATTGCGCCCTTGGTGCTTGGCTTTATACAAACATGTATCGGCCATTTCCAGTAAGTTGGTTGGGTCCAGCACATCATCTGGCTCCACCAATATACCGCCAAGGCTAATGGTTAATACTTCAGAAATCTGCGAGCCTTGGTGCTCAATATTTTGCGCCGATACCTCTTGTACTATCCGCTCTGCCATTTGCGGCAAATCTTGCTGATTAACATCGGAGAGCAATATAGCAAACTCTTCCCCACCGACTCGCGCCACACAATCTTCACTACGTTTAACTACCGAAGATAGCGCTTTAGCTACCAGCTTTAAGGCCTCATCACCTTGCAGGTGACCATAGCGGTCGTTATAGGCTTTAAAGTAATCAATATCGGCCATCATTACTGCAATTTGCGAGCGATGACGCCTAGCACTAGCAATAGCGCGGTTTAATTCCCGTTTAAACGGTCGGCGATTCACCAAGCCAGTGAGTTCGTCGGTTTCTGCTAATACTTGCAAGCGCTCATTCACTTGCAGTAACTCGTTTTGTAGTCGCGCCATGGCTAAGGCATTTTTCTCTTGAATTAACAAACCACTAATTGCCGCGGCAAACTGCCCAAGTAGTGCAATTTGGTGGTCGTCCCACAGCGCGCAGTAACTCAAACTGACACAATTAAGCAGGCCAAAGGCTTTGTTGCCATCACTTAACGGAAAACCGGCAAACGACTTAATACCATGCTGTTTAAGCAGCTTATATTCTTCTTTAGCTTGGCGCTTAATCTTCTCTACATCGTTCACAACAATCGGCGCAACATTCACTAAACGCCGCTTAAGTTCACTTAACTGGCTTAGATCTATCGGCTCTATTGGCGCTAAATGGCCGGGCACACTCCATACGTCTCGGTAAATAGCCTGCTGGCGTTCAAACTCTAATATCACCACTCGCTCCACTGAGAACAAACTGCCAATCGCCGACGTTGCGCGCTGCAATAGGGCTTTAGAGTTTCTTGGGGTTTGATTAAGAAATGATAGTGATATCTCAGACAGCAACTGGTTAGCTTCGGTTTGCCAATTTAACAGTGCGGTACGTTGTTCTACGGTTTCCTCTAATATTTGACGGTGCTGATGAAGCTGTTGCTCGGCTTCTAGCCGGGCATCTAAACCACGTTGCAAACGTTGCTGCAATTGCTGCATTGAGCTGGCCACTAAACCAATTTCATCATTACGCTGAATCAGCTTGCTAGGCAATTGCACTATTTGTTGCTCTTCGGTAAATATTTGATCGGCCGCCTCAGCCAAACGGCGTAAGTCGCCTGTCACTAAGCGCCCAAGCAAAAGCAATATAATCAGGCTCATCAAAAAGGTTTTTAAGCCGTTAGTTAACAGTATCACCAAGGCTTGTTCGGCGATGTCTTGCTTTATTAACGACAAGTCTAAACCAACGGTTAATTGGCCAATATCTCGTTCACGGTAACTAAGCATATAAACGTAGAATTTTTGGTTTAAATTGGCATCTCCAATACTCAAACTAATGCCATCGCCGGAGCTAAGGTTAACCGTGGCAACATATTGCTGCTGAACAAACCCCTGCAGTAACTCATCTAATAGCTGATAGTCTACATCCCAAATAGCCCGTTCTATGGCCGCCATATTGGCTTGATTGTATTCATCAACCCACCGCTCTGCATTTTTCACCGCACCAGAAAAATTGAAAGCAAGTTGCACTGCCACCGAGACCAGCGCAAATAGGGTGCTGGCCCCCACGATTAAAATGAGTAATCTTTTGGCAATGGGAGTGTGTAGCTTGAAAGAACCTTTCACCATAGTCACCTCATTGCACGACGGGGAAATTAAAAGACTTGTCCCGTTCTAGCAACAAGGTATCAAAGGAGATATCGCTCCAGTTTTTGTCTTTCAATTGCTGGTACTCCTGGGTTCCCGGAACCAGTAGTTGAAACATATTAGAATTAACGGTAGCTGGAATAGGTTTGCCCAACTGATGTAAATAGATAAGATTTAAGGCTAAGCCTGCAGCACTAAAATGGCCACCGCCTAAGGCACTTATCTCGCCAGTTTCACGCAGCTCTAAGGCTTTTGCTGAGGTATTCACGGTGCCAACAAATATATCTTTTCCTGCTTGCTTACCCGCTTCTTTAATGGCTTTCAGGCTGCCAAATGCCATGTGGTCGTTGGCCGTCCACAAAAAACGTAGCTGCGGATAACGCTGCAATAACACTTTGGTTTGGTAGTAGCTACGTTGTTCGTCCCATTGCCCATAAACAATTTGGCGCATATTGATCGATGTTTGCTGCAGAAAAAACGCCTCTGCCCCCGCTTCTCTGGCCACGGAGGCGGGAGTGGCCTTGTCACCGGAAATAATCACTGCATCACCGCCTCCCTCCGCGGCAGCATGCATGGCTTGAGCGGTCGCATAGCCAATCGCGTAGTTGTTAGGGACTAGGCTACTTAATAAGTATTTTTGCCAATGTGGATTTAGCTTGCGCAAGGCCAGCTGTTCTTCATCTAAATCGTTTAATATCACGACCACATAAACCGCATGCCCTTCTAACAAACTAAGCATACGCGGCAAGGCTTGGTGCTCGTTTACTAACATTAAATAGTCGGGTAATTGCTGGTTCTCAATCATCCATTCAATATGCTTGAGCTTAGAGTAGTGATTACGTTCACTGTGAAAAGTTTGTAAATCTATGTCCAGCTGTTTAGCGGCAACGGCTGCAAAGGTGTCTACGTCCTGCCAAAAACTTTCATCGGCTTTACCTGGGTTTAAAAACACCACAGAGCCTTGCCCCCATACCAACGGGCAAAACACTAACAATAAAATAACCACGTTTCTTTTCAAATTAAGGCAACCAGCAAGTATTGGTTTTGCTTAGTTAAAACTATAAACCACCCTGCGGATTTAGCCTGTTTAGTTTGTTAAAACTCGCCCTAACCACCTTAATAAACGCAAAAAGCGCCAAGTGGCGCTTTTAAACAAATAACTCAACAAATTCAAATAACTATTTGTAAGCCTGATTATTTAGTGGTGAGCCAAACAAACCAGCAAACATCAATACGCAAGGTAAGGCCATTAACAAGGCTAGCTGTTCGCTACTGGCTAATCCACTCACGCCTAATATGCCCACTAAACAGGCAGAGCCAGTCATTTGAATAAAACCCAGCAACGCAGACGCAGTACCCGCTTTATTGCCAAACGGCGCTAAAGCGCTGCCCGTTCCTACTGCGATTAATAAACAAAAACCAATGCTTGATACAAATACCGGTGCCATAAACGCCAAGGGATGCAAAATGCTTTGTGCCAGCACCAAGGCGACTGCCGCACCAGCCATCAAACTTGCCCCAAGCCACAAGCCCACTGTTTGGCCAAGCCACTTAATCACTTGCGGCGCTATAAATGCGGCAACGATGTTAATCGCCGCATTGCTACCAAACCAAAAGGCGTAATCACTGCTTGAGAGCTGCATATCCACCATTAAACGGCTAGGTGATTGAGACACATAAGCGATGATCATTGCCATGCCTAGCATCACCAATAACGAATAAAAACGAAAACTGGCCACCCGCAATACGCTGCTATAACGGCTTAGTGAATACAAACGCCCACTAAAAGTATCACTTTGTGGTTTGGTTTCTTTCAATCCCAGCAGCATGCTCAAAAACACCAACACGGCAAAACCCACCATGAACCAAAAGTTAGCCGACCAAGACCACCAATGAGTTAACACGCCACCCAACAAAGGTGCTAGTGCTGGCACGATGCAAATCACACCATTGAGATAACTAAACATACTTTTGGAGCGCTCAGCGCCAAAGTGGTCACGTACTCCAGCAAATGCAGCCACCGATAAACAACTGGCCGCAATGCCTTGGCCCAAGCGAGCAAGCATTAATACTTCATAACTGTTGGCTAGCGCTGCAAGTGCGGAGGTAACCAGGTAAAGCAGCGCACCGACTAAGGCGATGGGTCGGCGGCCAAAGCGATCCGCTAAAGGCCCCACAAATAGCTGACCAATGCCAAAAGCAAACAAAAATACCGGAATGGTTTGCGCTATCCACGCCACCGGCACATTAAAGGCTTCGGCCATTTCCGGTATAGCAGGCAAAAAGATGTCGATAGCTAAGGGAGAAAACAGCACCATTAGCATGAATATGGGTAAAGGGTTAGACAAACGCATTAATCACTCCTAGTTCTAGCTGAATATTGTAGAACTGCAGTAATATGAATGATAATGATAGTTTGGATTCAGCCTAAGTCGCTAAAGGAATATTATGTCACCGCAATATGACCTAAATTTACTGCGAGTGTTACTCACCTTGCTAGAAGAGCAAAGTGTATCGCGCGCGGCAGAAAAACTATTCCTCACCCAATCTGCCGTTAGCAAGCAATTAGCTAAGTTAAGACAACAACTTAACGACCCACTATTTGTTCGCCATGCCGGAGGATTAAGCCCCACGCCGCGAGTGCGTAGCCTTGAACCCAAACTGAGGCAATGGCTGCAAAGCGCCAATGACATGATTGAAGCGGAAGGTTTTGAACCAAGTTCCAGCCAACGAAACTTTCGTTGTTGCTTGAACGAAACTTGTTTTACTACTTTACTGCCGCGCTTTTTTGGCAAATTAATGCAACAAGCACCGGGCTTAAAACTCGATACTCACCGTTTAGACAGTGACAGTATTGATGGCTTAATTAAGGGTGAATTTGATCTTGCGATTATTGCTCGAGACAACGATGAACGCGCCCCTAGTACCTTTCAAACGCGACAAATCCCCGAGCAACTGCAAACCGTAGAACTGTTTACCGAAGACCATGTATGCTTAGTTCGCAACAACCACCCAGTGCTACAAAAACCATGGAACTTGCAGATCTATTTAGCGCAAGCGCATGTAAATTGTGAATGTGAAGTGGGCGACCGTTGGTTATTACACAGTGTCTTGGCCGACCAAGGCTTACACATTGAAAACAGCACTCTTACTGCGGATTTTTTTGCAGCATCCTTGTTATGTAAATCCAGTGATTTAGTGTTTACCTGTACCCGCAGCTTCGCCACTGAAGTGATGGATACTCACCAGCTCACCATGTTGCCCTTACCGGTAGTAATGGCGCCGTTTAGCTATCTACTGGCTTGGCCGCAACATTTAGAGCACGACCAAGCACATCGCTGGTTACGTCAATTCATTATTGAGCATTGCAGCAAAACCACCAAGCCCGTTAATCCTGGTTAAGTTTTAACTTCTTAGCCAAGGGTTCAATGGCTGCGCCTTGGATAAATACCGAATAGAGGACCACAAAAAACACCATGTGCATCATCTCTAAAGCACCTTCTACTCCAGCGGCGGCTGGGATGAGGGCAAACACAATTGGAGTGGCCCCTTTCAAACCAATGGAGGAAATAAACAAACGCTTTTTCCAAGACGCTTTGGTAAAAGGTAAATAGCAAAGCTGCACAGCTAGCGGCCTTGCTACCAACATGAGCAACACACTAGGGATAAGGGCTAGCCATACCACCTCAAGCAACTGTTGAGGGAAGATCTGCAAGCCCAAGATAATAAACATGATGGCTTGTGCCAGCCAAGACACACTATTAAAGAAGTGTTTATTTACTTCTTTTCCTCGCTTCAAACCATTACCAATCACTACACCAGCAACATACGATGCCACCAAAATATTACCGCCCGCTAATTCGCTGCCATAGGCCGCCAGAATGAAACAGGCTAATACAAAGACTGGAATCAATCCGTATTCTTGCAAGCTAATTTGGCGCAGAGCAATAACACATAATTTACCCACTACATAACCAATGGTGAGGCCGCCAACAATTTGCAGAGTTAAGGTTTGGCTTATTTCTAGGGCCGATACACCGCTATCAGGCGCTAACGACAAGCCCGTAAGAATCACTACCATAATCAGTGCCACCGGGTCATTGGTGGCCGATTCAAACTCCAGCACCGTATCGGTACTTTCTTTAAGTTTGAGCTTTTTTGATTCAAGAATAGAAAACACTGCCGCTGCATCGGTAGAGGACACCACCGCAGCAAACAACAAACAGTATACAAAGTCGTAGTCGCTAACTAAGTGAAAGATAATCGCAAAAATAAATGAGGTAAACAGCACGCCCAGCGTAGATAACACTCCGCCTTCTTTATACGCCAGCTTAATATTGCTTATTGGAGTATTAATGCCACCAACAAACACAATAATGTTCAGCGCAAATGACCCCACCAATGAAGTCACTTGCAAGTTGTCGTAAACAAAGTTGAATTCACCGTTACCAATCGACAAACCTACCCCCATAAAAATCAGCAACGAGGGAATACCCAAAGTACGCGAGGGGTGGTGTAATAAAATGCCTACGGCAATCAAGCCGGCGAGGCCAAGTAAAACCAACTGGTAGGGCATGGCAACTCCAAAAATTTTGCACTATTTTAGCATAGCTAAGACTTTGAATTAGTACTGCAAATACACTTTAACAACGCAATGAGACACAACACTTAGTTGGGTCTGCTATGGTTTATTTTATTACTTAGTTTATAACCATGGAGTCATCATGCAGGGTTTAAAATTTTTAGTTTTTTCCAGCCTATTTTTATCAATCAGTGCCCATGCCCACGATTCAACCTTAACACTGCGGATCATTGAAACCACCGACATTCACGCCAATGTGATGGATTTTGATTATTACAAAGACAAACCCTCGGCAAAAATTGGCTTAGTTCGCACTGCTAGCTTAGTGAAACAAGCACAAGCAGAAGTCGCTAACAGTGTATTGGTGGATAATGGCGATTTAATACAAGGTAGCCCTATGGGTGACTACATTGCCAATAGGGGCTTGAATAAGCAGCAAGTTCATCCGGTTTACAAAGCCATGAATACCTTAAATTACGAGGTGGGTAATATCGGTAATCATGAGTTTAACTATGGCTTAGCCTTTTTGGACAAAGCCTTGAGTGGCGCTACTTTCCCCTATATTAACGCCAATGTTATTCGAAGTGACAACCAGCAAAACTACTTCTCCCCTTACTTGATTAAAAGCTATAGCTTTAACGATAAGGCTGGCCAAGCTCAAGCACTGAAGATTGGTTACATCGGCTTTGTGCCGCCGCAAATTATGATTTGGGATAAAGCTAACTTAGAAGGAAAAGTCAGCGCTCAAGACATTAAGCAAAGTGCCGAATTTTGGGTGCCAAAAATGAAAGCAGAGGGAGCCGATATTATTGTCGCGATTCCTCACTCAGGTTTATCTACCGACCCGTATAAACTGATGGCAGAAAACTCGGTCTATTATCTTTCTGAAGTCCCCAATATAGACGCTATTGCCTTCGGCCATGCCCACAGCGTATTTCCAGGTAAAGGCTTTGATAACTTACCAGGAGTAGACAACCAACTTGGCACTATTAATGGAGTGGCTGCGGTAATGCCTGGTCGCTGGGGCAGCCATGTGGGCATTATCGACTTAGAGTTAACACACACCGAAAGCGGTTGGAAAGTTAGCAAAAGCCAATCGTTCAATCGGCCTATTTTTGATAACAGCAGCCAGCAAGCCCTCGCTAAACCAGACCCTAAAATTGTTGCCGCGGTGGCGTCCGATCATCAAGCCACTCGTGATTATGTTAATCAACCTTTGGGCAAGTCGAGTGATTTGATGTACAGCTTCTTGGCCTTAGTGCAAGACGACCCAACCATTCAAATTGTTAACCTAGCACAAACCGATTACGTGCAAACATTGATTCAAGGTGACCCAGACTTAGCCGACTTACCGGTGTTATCTGCTGCGGCGCCATTTAAAGCTGGAGGGCGAAAAAACGACCCAAGTAATTACACTGAGGTGGAAGCCGGCGAGCTTACCGTTAGAAATGCCGCCGACTTATATCTTTACCCTAATACTCTGGTGGTACTTAAAGTAAGCGGAGCAGAGGTTAAAGACTGGCTTGAATGTTCAGCCGGACAATTTAATCAAATAGACCCAATGCAAGCCACCCCGCAAGCCTTAATTAACTGGGGCGAGTTTAGAACCTATAACTTTGATGTGATTGATGGAGTCAATTACCAAATTGATGTGAGCCAGCCAGCGCGCTTTGACGCCGATTGCAAACCGTTTAATCCTCAGTCTGAGCGGATTAAACAACTTACTTATCAAGGCAAAGCGATTGACCCTTCACAGCAGTTTTTAATTGCCACTAACAACTACCGCGCCTATAGCGGAGGCTTTGCAGGCACCGGCGAAGATAAAGTAGTGATTCAAGCCCCCGATGAAAACCGCACCGTATTGGCCAATTACATTAGTCGAGTGAGCAAAAGCCAAGGGGAAATAAACCCTACTGCGGATAACAACTGGACATTTGCGCCCTTGCAGTCAAAAAGTAAAGCCAAAATAAACATCTTTTTCGAAACCTCGCCCAGCGACAAAGCCACCAAGTTTATCGCGGATAACGCTATTTATCCGATGCAGAGAGTCGGCTTAGATGATAGCGGATTTGCCCTCTATCAAATCGATTTACAAAGCCATCCTTAATCAAGGTTGCGGCCAGCAGCTTAACCCGTTAGGCCGCGGTTTTACCCTACTATGCCAACAGTTTTAGATATCGCTCACTGCGCGGCATCTAAAACTGAACTTTTTTGCTTGTTCATCAACAATATCCAAGGAAAATAGAGCGCAAAATTCAAAAGTATGCGATTGTATCCGCAGACGCATTCACGGAGGATCAGAATGGCGAATCTGTCGTTTAAATTTAAACTACTTATCAGTATCACTGTATTATTTATTGTTGTGTTAACCAGCATGTTAATGTTTGGCGGAGCCTCGCTCAGTGCCGAACAAGCGGCAGCCGCTAGCCAGCTAAGTGCTGCAGAATTGCAGGCACTATTTGCCCAAACGGCAGCTGACGCAAAAGGCAAGATGATCATGATTTCTGCGGTTGTGGGAATCATCGCGCTATTTATTGTATCTCGTATTGTGCAGGGCTTTTTGGAGCCACTCAACGCCATAACGCGTCGCATTGGCTACCTTGCCGGCAAAGATGGTGATTTAACCTTAAAGTTAGATATTCAAAGCCACCAAGAACTGCTTGAAATGTCTACGCAGTTTAATGCCTTCACTGAAAAGCTACGCCTGATGATTACCCAACTGCAACAGCAGTCTGGCCAACTCACTGAAGGCTCAAAAACTCTCGCTAAAAATGCAGAATCTGCCGGAGAAGCTAGCCGTTTACAACGCAACGATACCGACAACGTAGCCGCTGCCGTAAACGAAATGTCTTCTACGGCTAGCGATGTTGCCGGCCTTGCTCAAGGCACTGCCAATAACGCCCAACAAGCTGAACAACAGCTCAGTAAAACTCAGCAAGAGTTTCAAAACTCGGTTGAGCAAATTCGCGGTGTATCCACCAGCATGGAAGGCATTAGCGAACGTATCACTAAAGTGGCCGGACGCAGCCAAGACATTAATAGCATTCTAGAAACCATTCGCGGCATTGCCGAGCAAACCAACTTATTAGCACTGAATGCAGCGATTGAAGCAGCGCGAGCAGGTGAGCAAGGGCGTGGTTTTGCAGTTGTTGCTGATGAAGTGAGAAACCTAGCAGGTAGAACACAAAGCTCAACTGAAGAGATTAATCAGCTCATTCAAGCCCTACAAAGCGACGTGAACGCAACGGTTGATTTAATTGCCACTAGCCGTGAGCAAGTGAACACCACCGCTGTAGATACTGAAGCCAGCTACGAGCAGCTACACACTGTAGTAGCAAGCATTACCGCAATTAACGACAATGCCGTTCAAGTAGCAACAGCTGCCGAACAACAAAGCCAAGTCAGCGAAGAAATTAATCGCAACATTACCGGCATTGGCGAAGCGGCTGGCGTACAGAACTCATTAGCGCATGACATAGAAACCATCAGTACTGAGTTGTCGCAAGTGGCTAAGTTAATTGATAGTCAGCTTTCTACATTAAAAGCGTAAACCTAACGCTATTCAAAAGGCTTAAATTCAGAGATGACCTTAAGCCTTTTCTGTTTTCCAAGTCCTCTAGTTAGCACTCAAAATGTTTCCGTTAACTTGCAAAATATTCAATTTGATATATTAATTTATTGAGATAACAATCAATTAATATATAGGAAAAAAATATGAAATGGACTTCAATGATAGCAATAACTAGTTTAGCTTTGTGCGGACAGGCGAGCAGCCAAACTTTCAACATTCCAGCAGAAAAACTAACGATGATTAAAAAAAGTTGCTTTTCTAAGAATAGTGAAAAAAACTGTTTAAGCGCGAGCATACCTTCAAGTGAACTAAAAATAGAATGTCAGTCTGGAGTAAAGCAATCAACAGCCTCTGAGCTTATACAAAAACAAAAGCAATCAGCGTACGAATTAAGCCAATGCATAAAGACCTTAGAAACGGATATAGGTTTAACTCAATCAGTAATTCTAGAGATTGAAAACTATTCAACTTCTGGCGATACCGGTACAAAAACTAAATCACGATATGTAAGTTCTTTTGAGTTAGGGTATCAACGACTAAATGGATATGATGATGAAGGAAAATCAACAGGGCTTAGTGAATCAGGGGCAATCGTAGACCTTAGAATAAATGGTCGCTGGCAGCCAAAGTTTCTTGGCGATGATGATCAGTTAGTTAACGGTGAAACTTCAATTAGATTTGGAAAAACACCTACAACAACAGATAAAGGCAGTGCAACCGCCACTGGCTTTAATGATGTAACAGACGCTGTAGATGCACAATTGAAACTTAATTTCTCTCCTGGTTATTTTTTAGCTGGCCCAGATGGCGCTCTATCTTTTGGAGGGCTTGGAGGTTTTAGAAGCAGAGCAGAGGCTATCTCAGGAAACGAACTCAGCTCCTATTGGGGATACGGTTTAGAGTTTAACATGTATAGCAATGAGATAGAGGAAGGTAGCAATGCACTCCCGAGAGGCAGAATAAGTTATTATCGTGTTAAAGCAGAAGAATTTGGAACATATAAGGATACTTGGATAAACTCCATTCATGCTCACTATTTACTGGTTGAAGATAAGCCATTTCTGGTTGGTATAAAAGCTAATTTCGGTCCAGCTGATTCGGATGATTACGCAATAAACTTTAGTATTCGCCAGAGCGGAGAGGAACTGCTGAAGTTCTTTGGATTTGGAGGATAGCCTCCCGCACAGTAGGTCGCATATGGTCGCAACCTACTGTGTAATCTAAGTTGCATTTTTACTCTTTCATTACAGTATTGTATCTTTTTAAAGTAACACTAGGGTTTGAGACCGAGTATGCCAAATACTTCTCATTTCTATATTCTTGGGAAATTAGTGAGTATCTTTAATTCAATATATAATTAGCCATCCGTTCAGCCCTAACTGTCACGATTTGCTATGGCGCACAAAATACCCACAAACGCTGGTCTATCCTTACAGTGAAGACGTCTAAATAAGACGCCAAAGAACTGAAAAGAGGACCCAACATGACCATGACTCTGCAGTTTTTAGGTGCCACCGAAGAAGTCACCGGCTCTTGTCACTTACTCACGCTAGATCAACACCAAATATTATTAGATTGTGGGCTTATTCAAGGCAGCAAAGCCGATGCTATGCGCAATTATCAAGACTTCCCCTTTGATCCCAGTAGCATCGACGCGGTCATTCTTAGCCACGCTCATATCGATCACTCTGGGCGTATTCCCCAGCTAGTCAAAGCGGGTTTCACCGGCCCTATATACACCCATAAAGCCTCGGCAGAACTTTGCGAAATCATGCTTAAAGACACTGCAATGCTGCAAGCCCGAGACACTCAAAGGCTTAACAAAAAGCGTATTCGCAATAACTTGCCCGAACTTGAAGCCTTGTTTGATGACCAAGATGTTGCACAAACCGTAAAACAATTTGTGCCGCTAAATTATGGCGAAAAGGTAGCGCTGTTTCCGCAACTCAGTGTGCGGCTTTCTGATGCCGGGCATATTCTAGGGTCGGCGATTGTTGAGTTATGGCTAAGTGAAATAGGTACTCGCAAAAAACTCGTCTTTAGCGGTGACTTAGGCCGAGAAGGCATGCCTATTTTGAATGACCCTGTAGCCATTGAGCAAGCCGACTTGGTGCTAATGGAAAGCACTTACGGCAATCGCTTCCACCGCTCGTGGGACGATACCATTAGTGAGTTGGAGCAGATATTTTCCGCCGCCATTAGTGGCAGCCAAGGCAATATACTACTGCCCGCATTCTCGGTAGGGCGCGCCCAAGAATTGCTGTATTTATTCCATCTTTATGCCAAACAATGGGACTTATCACGCTGGAAGATTTGCTTAGACAGTCCCATGGCGATTGAAGCAACCAAAGTGTATATCAACAATTATCCGGTGATGGATGATGACTTCAAACGCTTCACTCGTCAGCACCCTGGCGAACATCCACTGTTGTCCAATGTAGAATTCATTCAAAGTACTGAGCAATCAATGGAGCTAAACGAGGTAAGTAAAGGCTTAATCATTATTGCAGGCAGTGGCATGTGTAACGGCGGCCGGATCCGCTGTCATTTAGAGCACAATTTGTGGCGTAGCGAATGCGATGTGATTATTTGTGGCTACCAGGCAATCAGTACACCTGGGCGTATGTTAGTTGATGGTGCCGACCACCTCACCATCCGCGGTAAGCCTGTAAAAGTTGCCGCAAAATTACATACCGTGGGCGGTTTATCGGCCCATGCCGATCAAGCCGAGTTAATTAGCTGGTATCAACAATTTGTAGATTCTCCACCATTAATATTAGTGCACGGCGAGACCAGCGCTCAGCAAGGACTTATTGATGCTATACGGGAATCACCGGCCTGTCAGCCACAGGCTTTAGTCGCAGCCAAACGAGGTGACAAGTTAGATTTAGGCGCTCTACCCGAGCTAGTCTGGTTGCCTTAGCGAACAAAAGTGTTACCTAGTAAAAAGGTGCGTTAGCAAGCAGTTATTGGCTGTTGTGAGAGGTTTAACGTTGACCTTCCCCAGCTTAAATGATAATTAAGTCACTTTGATTTCCCATAACTATAAACGTAATTTTTCTATGAATCTCAGTACATTAGCTATTTCGATTATGAGCTTAAGCATTATTGCATGCTCAAATGTAGAGCAAGCAGCGGTAACCAAAGCAACATCAACCCCTCCTTCGTTGGTAGGCCTTTGGGGGAACTCTGACGACCATGGTCAGTCGGTATGGGGCTTCGACCAATTTAATGCCGACGGTACAACGCTGAGTTGGGGAGTGATTCCAGATACCTATGCTGACTTTAGAATTGATGGCACCTATGAGATAAGCGACACCACCGATAAAACGCTTTGCACCACCATTACTAAATCAACTATTCCGCAAATTATGCCTATTGGCAGTATTTGGTGTGATCAGATCATTTCAATAAACGAAAACGAGCTATTGTACATAGATGGTGAAGGTCAACAAAACATACTGTACCGACAAAAAGTAGGTAAAGCTTATTACTAATAAGCCTTTGGCTGAACTTAAATAACATAGCCATACACCGTGGCAAAGTGGCATGCGCATCCGGCCACAACAAACAGATGCCAAATGGCGTGAGTATAGGGTTTATGCTTAGCGACATAAAACATCGCGCCCACGCTAAACAGCAAGCCTCCGGCCGCTAACAGCCACAACCCTTCCGCTGCTATATGTTGATACATAGGGTACGCCAAGGCTAACGATAACCACCCCATGGATAAGTAAGTGGTAAGCGAGACTTTAGGGAAACGAGTACCAGTGAGTAACTTAAAGCCCACGCCAAAAGCCGCTAAGGTCCATATCACTATCATCGAAATAAGCGATAACAAACCGTCAAACAACACCAGTAAAATCGGCGTATAGGTGCCCGCTATCAGTATATAAATAGCCGAATGATCAAACAGTTTTAAGCCGGCTTTCCAAGTGTGTTGGGCCACAGCGTGATACAAAGATGAGGCCAAAAATAACAATATCAGTGAACCGCCATAAATACTCACCGCGGTTAATTCCATAACGCCATCCGCTTTAGCAACTAACATCACTAAACCCAAAATCGCTATCAGTAAGCCCAATACATGAGAGATCACATTGAGTTGTTCTTCTCTAGCGCTATAGCTAGTAGCCAGCATTTAATTACCCAAACTATTATCTACTTTTTATCACCATAATATTTCAGCGTACACATGTACACTGAAATATCATAACCATTTTCTTTCACCACGATAAAGCCGCCAATAAGCACCTCTAAACAAGGATTTAAAAGCAAAGCTAAACCAATGAAAGTAAGTTAATTAATCAATCTTTATTGTTTAAACCGCTATCTTGATAGCTGCTTTAGACGCCTAGAAAAACATTCTGTTTAAAGCAGTGCCAACAAATTCACTCAGCTTGCCTATACTCAAATTGCACAAAAGTGATAGTTATTCACCCTGTTAAGGCAACGAGATGAAGCAACAGTTACCCCTAGAATTAGCGCAATCTTTGGCACTAAGCAAGGACGTTAGCCAGCTGCAATTTCACCAGCTACTGCAAAACATTAGTGACGACCCGCAGCTCAAACAATTTGCCCCAGATGGTATTTGCCAAATTGATCCACGCAATGGCAACTTAGTAATCTACAATTCGGCCCGGGCAAAACGGGTGCACACCACCGCCAAACCTAGCCACCATCAAAACGATACACAGTGCCCAATTTGTGAGGGGAAAAGCGCCGATATATTAGATATTGCCGAGCACAGCGAAGGCTTTACCTTCATCAATAAAAACCTCTACCCCATCTTCCACCCGATTCAAGATATTCCTCAGGAAGAAGCCGACTACTTTCTGCATCAAGATCCAGAGCACCAAGGCCGCGCATCTTACGGCTTTCACTTACTGCAATGGACCTCATCTTTACACGATAAAGATTGGCAAAACTTGCCTTATGCCGACGCCCTTATCAGTTTTGAACGCTTGGCAATATTAGAGAAAAGTTTGCTTTGCCAACCTACCGACTTTATGGCGCGTTCAGAAACTCAGCTTAACCAAGAAGTGGTGAGTGGCTATGTGTCGATCATTAAAAACTATGGGGCGAGCGCTGGCGCGTCTTTGGTGCATGGGCATCAGCAGATCGCTTACAGTAATATTTTGCCGCAGCACTTTTTCAACAATTTGCGTTTTAGAAAACGCCATAACAAATCCTTTAGCCAATACATGATTGAAGAAAACCCGCCAGAATTGCTGATCAAAGATTACGGCGAGTGGCAATTACTGGTGCCTTATTTTATGAAACGACCACTAGACATGTTGCTCATTTTAAAAGACGCCGACAAACGCTATTTACATCAGTTAAATCAAGATGAACAGCAGCAGGTGGTGCTGGGATTACAGCAAGCCATTCAAGCGATTTTGGCTTTAATGGAGCAAATGAACATATTGCCTGCTTACAACATGATCATTAACAATGGGCCAGGCTGTGGCTTATATGTGGAATTTCTACCTAAAACTCAAATGATGGGGGGTTATGAGCAAATTGGCTTATTTGTTTGCCAAGATAATGCCGCTCACTCCGCCGAACGACTCCGTGAGTATATAAATGCGGCAGACTAAGCAGGGCAACTTCACTTATTCACGCCTAAATAAACGGGCAAATAACAAACAAGAAAGGCAAGTAAAAATAAATTAAATCAATCCTCTATAAATAATTCAAATAGATTCGTTAAGTTACGAACCACCGCATTGTTAGTGTAATAATCTTCCCGCAAAATCTGCGCAAATGGGCAACTTATAGCCCATTCCTTTTGTATTAAATAGACCAATTGCAGTAGCGAGAACAGTATGGAAATATCTCACCCAACCACCATAAGAGTGGGTAAAAATGACTATGACTTCGACATTATTTCAATAACAAAAACCTATGGTGGTTCTAAACACTTTAGTGATGGTATCAACATATATCTAGAAGATAACAATGGCAAAGTAGAAACAATGGGCGTTGATTTTAAGCCTGATATTCCACCAACCACTCAGCATATTTCAACCCTATGGGGCGAAGACACAAAAACTAAAAAAACCTTTCGTTTTGGCTACTACCTGCATTCTAATGACTTCTTGGGTTATACCTCTCAAGCTAATCTATTAAACGCTGCCAAGCGCATCATTCCACTGCAAGGCTTTGCCGCAAAACTAGAGAAGTGGAAGCCGTTAATCACTGGCTTTTTAGCACTACTGTTTGCTTGGAGTGCATTCTGGGCTGGCGCCAGTATCAGCCGCTACGGAATAATGTCTTTCTTTCAATCAATACCTTATATATTGATCGACACCCCTCATTTAATTAGCAACTTTTCTGATGCCGCGCGCTACAACAATGTTAGCTACGGTTGGGCATTCATGGGCGCTATTGCCGGTTTTGTGCTCAGCAAATTATTCATTGGTATTCCGCTTGGTCGGCTGCGCAACAAGATGCGCTTAGCCTTTGCTGGCTCGCTAAAACAAGAGCTTATCAAAGCTTTTGAGAATACTAAGCAAGCAGCACCTGCAGCTCCGGTTTCTGGCAAGCCTAGCTCAGATGCAACAACCGACGCCGACGGCTACCAAACTCTTATTTAAACCAAGATATCGATTAAGGAAATAACATGTCTTTTGAACATGGTTCTCTCAATTTAGGGATCCGCAATCCCTTTCGCTTTGAAGGTACCTTGCGTGCCATTCGCGGTGGTATTACCGCACTTCTTGGTTTACTCGCGCTACTAAACGTTGCGAGTGCAGTGCAAACCCACCCTATTACTGGCTGGACCTACGCATTGATTGGCTTTTTATTAATGGCTAATGGCTTATGGACCTTAGGCCGCGGCTTAATGCAGGTTATGCGCTTTTACGTTGGACGCTCAGCGCCTACTTCGCTGTCGTTTAACCATGCTA
The DNA here is from genome assembly GCF_046774965.1 of Agarivorans sp. DSG3-1. Classification (NCBI taxonomy): domain Bacteria; kingdom Pseudomonadati; phylum Pseudomonadota; class Gammaproteobacteria; order Alteromonadales; family Alteromonadaceae; genus Agarivorans; species Agarivorans sp. DSG3-1. The sequence continues at coordinate 905,548 of NZ_CP177241.1, forward strand.
AGTCTGAGCAAGATAGCGCCAGCCGAGAAAAAAGAGATGTGGCCTACGACCAGCAACAAATAGAATCTATGTTGGTTGGCAGCAAAAACTACACCTTTAAAGAGCCGGTTGGCTTAGTGGCGCGCTTACTGCACACCTTGTTCCCCAAAATTACTTTTGTGCCTTACCCAATTCAAAACCTAGCACAGCGAATTACCGGCGCCTTAACGCAAACCCTCGTCGCCTTATTCATCTTCGCTATTTTAAGCTTTGTCACCTCGGTAGGTTTAGCGGGTGGAAACGCTACCTTGCTCATGCCATTTTTTGCTTTCACCTTGTTATGCTACATCGCCTTAGTATGGTTTAGAGCAGGCAGACCGCTTAATCGCCAGCTTGGTCGCGGCATTGAAACCGTCAGTGCATTGGGTTTTGTAAAAATGGTGGTGATCTGTAGCTTAGTCCCGGTCATTGTAAACTCTTTACTAAACAAACTGTTTCAATACGAAGACACTATGAAAGCCGCGATTATCGACAGCTTACGCGGCATAGAACTAGCACCAGAGCTATTGAACCGTGCCGAAGCTGAAGTCGCCAACATGGTTAACCTTGCCTATAACAGTTATAGCAACTCAACCTGGTTAGGTTTGATCTTCGTCTTCTCAATTATCAGCTGTGCGCTGGTTCTTGGCCTTACCGCGTTGCGTGCCAGAGAAGCCAATCCAAGCACCGAGATTACCGACAAACTGCCTCGCACCAGTGAAGTAGGTGCGCGACCAATGGACATTTTCAACGAGTTCACTCACCAAGTGATGGAACGTCGCCGCTACATGAAAGTGCCCAACCGTGTATATAAACCTTTAAGTGCTCGTCAAAACCCAAACAATGGTGAATTTGACGGAGAAGTCATTCAGGAAACCCAGCCTAAAACACTGGATAAAAATGATGAGCCCATCGCTAAAAAGCTGCGCATTATTACCACCAGTATCGCTCAAGCATTATTACTGCTAGCCACCTTGTTAGTGTTTTACAGCCTAACGCCTGTAACAACCTTTACCGATTACTTTGATGGCATTGATTTCGATGCCTTAAGCAATGAACAAGGTAAAGAGTTGGCGCTTATCAGTATTGAGAGCTTTTTCTCAGTATTAGGAGTATTAGCAGCCGCTGCCGTATGTGGTATTTTTGGCCGCTTACTAAGCAACCTAAGTCACCCCTTCTGGAGTGAGATTCAGTTTGAATCAAGCTTGGTTTATTTCAAGTGTAAGGGCACAGTTAAAGAAGATACCCGTACCTTTGGTAAAGGCTATAACGACAGCACCAGCCTAGAAACCAGCGTATTCACCTCTACTATTCAGCCACGCTTGTTTGTTACTCGTGTCATCAGCTCTACCTTTGCAGGTATTGGTAACACTAATCTAATGTTCCCACGCCACATTATGACCATGCATGGCGACGAGAACTTAGCCGACGAGTTACATCACGAACTAATGCACAGCATTACTGGCCGAGCAGGCACAGCCGCCATGAATGATGAACAGCGCAAAGTGATTGACGAGTACAACAGCTCAAACCTAGAGATGAAAGCAGAATCAGCACCAGAGCGTTTAGCTAATCGCAGCAGCGAATTAAGCTTAGACGCACCTAAAGCACAAGCTGCTTTAGCGCAAAAAAACGATGCTGAAGATGAGTTAGCCACCGAGGCCGATACTCACTAAGCCACTTAAGCCAGCAGCCTTTTCGGGCTGCTGACTTACTTTTTACTTCGCTCCCCCCTAAACCAGTAATCCCTATTGGCATCATCTAAGGCTTGAGTTCGCTGGCATACTTCAGGCAAACTCTAAATAAGTCTTATTTAACCACAGAGTTGCTTTCCTTTGTCTCAGCCTAGCAATCAATTACAAACTCAATTTGAACGGCTAAAACGTAACAAGCTGTTTGAGCTATTTGTTATCTCGGTGATCTTGGTATCTGCTCTACTGATTGGTGCCAAAACCTACCCGCTGCCGCCTCAAGTAGTTACAGCAACGGTGATTCTCGACTACCTCATCACCTTGTTTTTCCTGATTGAGCTTACTATTCGCTTTATCGCCGAGCCCCACAAAAAGCGCTTCTTTAATAACTTCTGGAATGTGTTTGATACGCTGATTGTATTGGTGAGCCTCGTCCCGATAGAAAACTCCGAACTGGCGGTTATTGGCCGCTTAATTCGCGTATTTCGAGTGCTGCGCATGGTGTCAATTATTCCCGAGTTGCGCATTCTGCTTACGTCTTTGGTTAAAGCATTACCGCAACTAGGTTATGTAATGCTGCTAATGTTTATCATCTTCTATATTTATGCCGCCATTGGTAGCACCTTGTTTGAGCAAATAAACCCTAATCTTTGGGGCGATATTGCTATCTCAATGCTTACCCTGTTTAGGGTAATGACCTTTGAAGATTGGACCGACGTAATGTACGAGACCATGGCGGTGTACCCCTTAAGCTGGAGTTATTTCTTAAGCTTTATCTTCCTCTCCGCTTTTGCCTTCCTCAACATGGTAATTGGCATTGTAGTGAATGTAATGGAGCAAGAACACGCCAAAGTAAGAGAAGAAAACAGTGTGGCAGAGGGCACCAACGAGCCTTCGTTACGCGAGTTACAGCAAGAACTAAAAGAGATAAAAGCCCTACTCAAGCAACAAAAGTAAACCGCTTAGTTAAAGGCTGGTTAATGATAACTATTCGCAACAAGTGTTTGGAGAGGACTATGGCTCATCAATCGGCAACACCACCTAGAATCCACATGAGCTTGTCGGTCGACAAACTACAACAGCTGCTGGCCTCAGGAGCGATTTGCATTAACGACTTGTCAGACATTCAAGCAGAAGCAAAACCCATTCTGTGGAAAATGTGCCTGCAAAACTGTAAATCAGGCGCTTGTGAACGACGACCAAAAGCAGTCAACGATGGTGTGACTCTCAAAGTTAAGAATTTAGACTAAACAAAATGTTAGTCCCTAAGCTGAAATTCAAGTTGCTTTAGTTAACTTGTTATCATCCCTTTACCGCCCACCCCTCTAATACATGCTTTAGATTTGTTAGCAGGCAAAGCACAGGGGTTATTAATACCTGTATTCAAAGGTACTTGTATAACTCGTCACTAACCACTAATAATTTATTTATCATTTTATACCGTAGGTAGCTGATGGCAATATTAAAAAGTGATATTCTTGCATTGTTAAAATAAACCTTAATAGGAAAAACGCCTTGTTTAAACAAGGCGTTTTTCCTATTAAGAAGCTGTTATATTTCAATCAACAAAAGGACTTTTAAATGAAAAAAATCACACAGTTTATTATAGCGTTGACCCTATCAACCTCTGCATATGCAGCCGACTTAAGTGAAAGTACATTACAGGGAGAGTGGCTAGTAGTTGAGTTTATGGGTAGTCCTGATGAGGATAATACTAAATGGCAGTTTGAAGGGAATCAGTTCTATCAAAAAATGGGAAATTCTAGAATGAGCCCAGACCAATTTGAAATAAAAGAAGGGACAATTGATCTAGATTACGCGAAAATTGAAGTAACAAGCTTCGATGGTAAAAATATGGAAGCAATAATGGCTGACTTCAAATATCGATTGATTAAGCAGTAAATTTGGCAATACATTAATACCCTCCTTGCTAACACGCTTTGTTAAAAAAGGTTAGAAATTTAGCAATAAGCTACCAGAACATATAAAAAAAGCCGCTCAAGTGAGCGGCTATAACATTAACGCGAGTTAACTTTTTAAACGCTCATCCAACGTTTTACGTCGGCTTCATCTACTTCATCTTTGCTGCCTTGCAACACTACGTTGCCGCGATCTAACACGGTGTAGTGGTCAGCTAAAGCTACCGCAAAATCAAAGTACTGCTCTACCAATACAATCGCCATTTCGCCGCGATCGCGCAGTAGTGCTAATACCTTTTGAATGTCTTTAATAATTGAGGGTTGAATACCTTCGGTGGGTTCATCCAACATCAGCAACTTAGGGCGCATGATTAAAGCTCGCGCAATGGCTAACTGTTGTTGTTGGCCACCTGACAAATCACCGCCACGGCGCGCTAGCATTTGCTTTAACACTGGAAACAAACGGAAGATTTCATCGGGAATAAAACGCTCCGATTTTGGCAATACCGAAAAACCCGTTTTAAGGTTTTCTAATACCGTAAGTTGGCCAAAAATCTCACGCCCTTGCGGCACTATTGCTATACCTTGTTTGGCACGTTGCGCCGCCGACATTTTGCTTATGTCTTTGCCGTTAAACATGATGCTGCCCGCGCTAATACTTTGCTGGCCAGCTAAGGCTTTAAGCAAGGTGGTTTTACCCACACCGTTACGCCCTAGTACACAGCTAATTTTACCGGGCTCGGCACTTAGGCCTACATTGTAAAGCGCTTGGCTTGCCCCGTAATGACTATCAACTTGAGAAAGCTCTAGCATTGGCTTACCTCACTGCAAAGCTGGCTCAAACCACAAATCACTTGGCTATCAACCTGAGAAAGTTCTAACATTAATTCTTCTCCTAACGCCCTAAGTAAACTTCGATGACTTGCTGATTTTGCTGTACTTGCTCAAGGGTGCCTTGGGCTAATACCGAGCCTTCATGCAATACCGTTACTGGGCAATCGAGGGCTTTAACAAAATCCATATCATGCTCTACCACAACTAAGGAGTGCTTTTTAGCCAGCTCCTTAAACAGTTCAGCAGTAAGGGCGGTTTCTTCGTCGGTCATGCCTGCGGCAGGCTCGTCAATGAGCAATAGCTGCGGTTCTTGCATAATTAACATGCCAATTTCTAACCACTGTTTTTGCCCATGAGACAACGAGCCCGCTAGCCAATCTTGTTTATCGGCTAAACGAATCAGCGCTAAGGTGTCGTTGATTTGTTGATTATCGTTAGACGATAACTTATGGATCAGTGATTCAAATACACCACGGCGACCAGCAAGGGCTAACTCTAAGTTTTCAAATACGCTGAGGTTTTCAATCACCGAGGGTTTTTGAAACTTACGTCCAATGCCAATGTTGGCAATTTCGGCTTCATCATGTTGGGTAAGGTCGATGTCGTTGTTAAAAAATACCGTGCCTTCATCGGGGCGCAGTTTCCCAGTAATTACATCCATCATGGTGGTTTTACCGGCGCCATTAGGGCCAATAATGGCGCGCATTTGGCCCGGCTCTAGAATCAATGACAAGCTGTTTAAGGCTTTAAAACCATCAAAGCTTTTGGTTACACCATCTACATACAAAATGGTGTCTTGAGGAATATGTACACTACGCATTTACTGCTCCTTCTGCCGAGTCAGCTGAATCCGTTTTAGCTGCGGTTGCCGCTTCTTCACTGGCTTTTAGCTGAGCAAGTTCCGCGTTCTTTTTAGTGGCTGCACGTTCTTGTAGCTTAGCTTTAATGCTGCCATATAAACCCACCACACCTTTAGGTAACCACAACGTGGTAATCACAAATAAGGCGCCTAAGAAGAACAGCCAAAGCTCTGGGAATGCCCCAGTAAACCAAGACTTACCAAAGTTAACCAACAAAGCGCCAAATACCGCACCAAATAAGGTTCCACGACCACCTACCGCTACCCATACAATGCTTTCAATAGAGTTAAGCGGAGCAAATTCGCCGGGGTTAATAATGCCTACTTGCGGCACATATAAAGCGCCAGCAACGCCGGCCAACATGGCCGATACTACAAATACAAATAGCTTAAAGCGCTCTACCCGATAACCAATAAAACGAGTACGGCTTTCGCTATCACGTACCGCAATAAGCACTCGACCTAGTTTTGAATTAACAATCCAGCGACACAAGACATAGGCACCAGCCAAGGCCAGGGCACTTAAAGCAAATAGCACGGCGCGTGTGGTATCGGCTTGTAAACTAAAGCCAAGAATATCTTTAAAATCGGTTAAGCCGTTGTTGCCACCAAAACCCATGTCGTTACGGAAAAACGCCAGCATTAGCGCGTAAGTAAGCGCCTGAGTAATAATCGACAGATATACCCCAGTAACACGTGAACGGAAGGCTAAGTAACCAAAGATAAAGGCCAAAATACCTGGTGCTAAAAACACCATCAGCATGGCAAAGGGGAACATATCAAACCCCATCCAATACCACGGTATTTCAGACCAATCTAGGAACACCATAAAGTCGGGTAACTCTGGGTTGGCATACACACCACGGTCGCCAATTTGGCGCATCAAATACATGCCCATGGCGTAACCACCTAAGGCAAAAAATGCCCCGTGTCCCAAACTCAAAATACCGCAATACCCCCAGACTAAATCTACCGCTATCGCTAATAAGGCATAACACAGGTATTTACCCAGTAAGGTTACCCAGTAAGAGCTTAAATGCACTGGGTTTTCTGGGCTAAGCGCTAGGCTCATAATCGGCACTAAAATCGCCGACAATAACAAAGCCAGCAACATCGCGTTGCCCACTTTATCTTTCACTAAAAATCGAACTAATAATGACTTAGGCATGGTTTAGTCCTCCACTGTACGGCCTTTCAAGGCAAACAAGCCTCGAGGACGTTTTTGAATAAACAGAATGATGAAAACTAACACCAAGATTTTGGCCAATACTGCCCCAGCAAAAGGTTCCATTAGCTTATTGGCAATACCCAAAGTAAGGGCACCAATCACGGTACCAAACAGGTTGCCTACACCACCAAATACCACCACCATGAACGAGTCAATAATGTAGTTTTGACCTAAGTTAGGGCCTACATTGGTAAGCTGACTTAAGGCTACGCCTGCGATACCCGCAATGCCCGAGCCTAAACCAAAGGTCATGGCGTCTACCCAACTTGAGCGGATCCCCATTGAGTTGGCCATTGGGCGGTTTTGAGTAACAGCTCGCATTTGCAAACCAAAGAAGGTTTTACGCAAAATAGTCCATAGAGTGGCAACGACCATAAAACTGAAAATAATGATGTATAAGCGGTTATAGGTAAGCGACAACACGCCGTTTATTTCTAGCGAACCACTCATCCATTGCGGAGTAATTACCGCTTGGTTTAAGGGGCCAAAAATACTGCGTACTGCTTGCTGCAGCACCAAACTTAAACCAAAAGTCGCCAGCAAGGTTTCCAATGGGCGACCATACAAAAAGCGAATCACACCACGTTCAATAAGAATGCCCACTAAACCCGACACTACAAAGGCCGCCGGAATTGCCACCAGCAGAGACCATTCAATATTGTTAGGCATTAATTGTTGAACCACATAAGTAGTGTACGCGCCCAGCATTATCATTTCGCCATGGGCCATATTAATCACGCCCATCACACCAAAGGTAATCGCCAAACCTACTGCGGCCAGTAACAGCACTGCACCCAAACTAATACCGAAGTACATATTCTCGGCAACGGTGTTAATTTGCAGTAGTTGTTGATTAGTGGCGATAGCTTTATCAATGGCAGCCAGAACCTGCGGGTCTTGTTCAGCTGATTGCTGTTTTACCAATACGTTTCGTGAAGCGGGATCAAGCTTACCAGCGAGCAGTTCAGCTGCTGCTTCTCTTGCTGCTGCATCTCCGTCTTGCAAGTTAATGATCGCCTGCATTTCTTTTAGTTTGGCGATCACGTCTTTGTCTTGCTCAGCTACCAAACGTTGCTCAATAATTGGTGTATACGAGGCATATGCGGTATTCATTAACGAGCGGATCGCAGCAATACGTTCGCTTGCATCGTCGGCGTTTAAACCCACTAGCGCCAAGCCATTACGTAATTGGCGACGAATTTTATTGTTAACCGAAATTTTTTTAATTTTAGATTTTTTAACTGTACCTAAATCGGCGCCATCTATAACCGAACTTAAACGATAAAGACTGCCTTCTTTAATCGCCACAACCACTTGCTTATCAGATTTTTGATAGTACAAATTTGCTTCTAGCAAGCTGTTAAAAATAAGACTATTACGCTTATCACCTGTGGCAATAAGCTGTTCGATTGCTTGTTGTTTTTGATTATTTTTTTTAGCAGTTAAGGCCTGCACTGCCTGTTCCCAATCGCTAGCTGCCGCAGGTAATACCCATAATACGAGTAATACACTGGCGATAAAGCGAGAGAAACGAGATATGTATATGCTCAAAACAATCCCTACTCTTGATTGATTCAATACAAAAAGGCGCCACCGAACCACTTCGATCGCGCCTTTAAAAAAGTGCCTTTCGGCACTTAACTGTGTACGCGAACTAAATTAGTAGTTCTGGCCAGAACATTGGCCGGTTTTAATGTTGAAGTTGCCGCACTTAATCGGGGCAGTCCAGTCAGCTACAATCAAACCAGACTCTTCAAGATGGTCAGTCCATGCATCACCAATTACGCCACCAGCAGTTTGCCATACTGTGTCGAATTGACCGTCGGCTTGGATTTCACCAATAAGAACTGGTTTAGTGAGGTGGTGGTTAGTGTTCATTACCGCGTAACCGCCAGTTAGGTTAGGCACAGTGATACCGTACATTGCTTCACGTACTGGGTCTGTATCTGTAGTACCAGCTTTCTCAACCGCTTCGGCCCACATTTGGAAACCAATGTAAGTGGCTTCCATTGGGTCGTTCGTTACGCGCTTGTCGTCACCGGTGTAAGCTTTCCAAGCAGCAATAAATGATTCGTTCGCTTCGCTGTCAGCGCTTTGGAAGTAGTTCCAAGCAGCTAAGTGGCCAACAAGAGGGGCAGTATCAAAACCAGATAACTCTTCTTCACCTACTGAGAAGGCTACTACAGGAATGTCTTCAGCCGAGATGCCTTGGTTAGCTAACTCTTTATAAAATGGTACGTTTGCGTCACCGTTAATGGTTGAAACAACCGCTGTTTTCTTACCAGCACCACCAAATTTTTTCACATCAGAAACAATGGTTTGCCAATCAGAATGACCAAACGGTGTGTAATTGATCATGATGTCAGCTTCAGCCACACCTTTAGACTTAAGGTAAGCTTCTAAAATTTTGTTAGTGGTACGTGGGTAAACATAATCGGTTCCCGCTAATACCCAACGTTCAACACCTTCTTCAGCCATTAAGTAATCCACTGCAGGAATCGCTTGCTGGTTTGGCGCAGCACCGGTGTAGAATACGTTTTTAGAACTTTCTTCACCTTCATATTGAACCGGGTAAAACAACATACCGTTCAACTCTTCAATTACTGGTAATACTGACTTACGAGATACCGAGGTCCAGCAACCAAAAATTACGTCTACTTGTTCTTTGTCTAGTAGCTCACGTGCTTTCTCAGCAAACAAAGGCCAATTTGACGCAGGGTCAACCACTACTGGCTCTAACTTCTTACCTAACAAACCACCCTTTTTGTTTTGCTCTTCAATCATCATAAGCACAGTGTCTTTCAGTGTGGTTTCACTAATCGCCATGGTGCCAGACAAAGAGTGTAAAACACCTACTTTGATGGTTTCAGCGGCTTGCGCTGCGTTAAGAGAGAACGCAAGGGCTACACCACTTGCTACCGTTGCTAACTTCTTCCATTTGCTATGTTGTGTCATTGCTATATTTCCTATTTTTTTATAGTCCTTTAGAGCATGCGGTACCTCATGCAGTGCTGAAGGGACTACAGCATTGACTGTGCCAAACACAAAAAACACAGCAATAACAACAAGTTAATTTATAAACATTTAGCTCAATAGATTTTAACTGCACACTTTACGAGCGTTAGCCTCAGAAAAACGCACCAAAATGATCGAATAGATAATAATCCCCAAACTGATGCACTAACTTGAATCGCTCGCACCAAATTGATCCACCAATGAACCAAATAAAAGCACCAATATGTAACAAAACCGCGCCCCTAGTAAGGCCAAAAAACTGGTTTAGTTCTTGCTGTATATAGCCAATGAAACACAGCCGAAAACAAGCAGTTAACTAAAGGAGCAATGTGAGCCAGCTTATTCAAACTCAGCACAGCAAAGCAGCAGTGCCAATCAAACAAGGTTGGTTAGCAAAGCTTGAGCTTGGTTTTGCCCCCATTGCCAACAAAACGCGCTTAACCCTAAATAAGAGCATTGGCCCTTTAAGGGTGCAACGCCCCTTTCATCCAGAACTTGGTGCACCCGACTGTTGCCACGTTTATTTATTGCACCCACCCGGTGGATTAGTGGCCGGTGATACATTGCTGATGAATGTGGAATGCCTCGAAGGCAGCAAAGTGGTACTTACCACGCCAGCCTCAGGCAAGTTATACCGCTCTAACTTAGCCCGCCAAGAACAGTGTCAGCAGCAACGTTTTCATCTGCAAGACAACAGCAGCCTTGAATGGCTTCCACCAGAAACCATTATATTTAATGGCGCCCAGGGGCGCCTCGACAGTCATTTCATGTTGCAAGGCGATGCTCAGCTTATCGCCTGGGAAATCACCTGCTTGGGGCGTAAAGCCAGTGACGAAGATTTCGATCATGGCGAGCTAATGCAGTCAATTAAAGTCTACCGCGAACAACGTCCACTACTGATTGAAAACACTCGTATCGACAACGCACAAACGGCGGCTAACCCAGCGGCACTAGCTGGCAAGCATGTTTATGCCTGCATGTTGGCCACGGTAGATAAGCTAGATGAACAAGCGCAAAAACAGCTACTAGAAGAACTACGCGAACAACTGGCTTGCCCAGATATTGGCATCACCTTAGTGCGCGGTTTAGTGATATTGCGCTACCTCGGCGACAACGCAGAAACAGTACGAGAAGAGTTTGAAGCGGCTTGGGCAGTGATTCGCCCACGTACATTAGGGCATGCAGCTGTTCGCCCACGCATTTGGAATACCTAATTTTAACACTACGAGGCAAACATGGAATTAACCCCAAGAGAGAAAGACAAGTTATTGCTGTTTACCGCGTTTTTGGTCGCCGAGCGACGCAAAGACAAAGGGCTAAAACTCAACTACCCAGAAACGGTTGCTTACCTCTCTGCCAGTATTGTTGAAGGCGCGCGTGAAGGCCGCAGTGTTGCCGAACTAATGAGTTGGGGGCGCACCCTATTGAGTCGCGATGAGGTGATGGATGGTATTGCTGAAATGGTGCATGAAGTTCAAGTTGAAGCCACCTTTCCAGACGGTACCAAACTGGTCACCGTGCATAACCCAATCCCTTAGGCCACCACAGAGGAACCACCAATGATACCTGGAGAATTGATTGTTGAAGACGGTTGGATAGAACTAAACCCTGGTTTAGCCACTATCACCGTTGATGTAGCCAATAGTGGTGACCGCCCAGTACAAGTAGGCTCCCACTACCATTTTGCCGAAACGAATCCGGCCTTACATTTTGATCGCAAAGCCGCACTGGGTTTTCGCTTAAACATTGCCGCTGGCACTGCGGTACGTTTTGAACCCGGCCAAAGCCGCAAAGTAGAATTGGTCGCGCTAAGCGGTAAACGCGAAGTGTACGGATTTAGAGGCGAAGTAATGGGCCCACTAAGTGATAAGGAACAAGCATGAGCAAGATGGATAAACGCGCCTACGCCGAAATGTTTGGCCCCACTGTAGGTGACAAAGTACGCCTAGGCGATACCGAACTGATCATTCAAGTAGAAAAAGACTACGCCCAATACGGCAGTGAAGTAAAATTTGGTGGCGGTAAAGTGATTCGTGATGGCATGGGACAAAGCCAAGCTAGCTGCGCCATGGTGCCTGATACGGTTATCACCAACGCGTTAATTCTCGATCACTGGGGCATTGTTAAGGCCGATATCGCACTTAAAAAAGGCCGTATTCAAGCCATTGGTAAAGCCGGTAACCCAGATATTCAAGACGATATTGACATCGAAATTGGTGCCGGTACCGAAGTCATCGCTGGCGAAGGCCAAATTATTACCGCTGGCGGCGTAGATTCGCACATTCACTATATTTGCCCTCAGCAAATAGAAGAAGCCTTGATGTCGGGTACTACCACCATGTTAGGTGGCGGCACCGGTCCAGCCACTGGCACTAACGCAACTACTTGTACTCCAGGGCCTTTCCACTTAGGAAAAATGCTTCAATCGGCCGACAGTTTCCCAATGAATTTGGGCTTTCTAGGTAAGGGGAACGCCAGTTTGCCGCGCCCGCTTGAAGAGCAACTCATGGCTGGGGCCATGGGTTTGAAGCTGCACGAAGACTGGGGCACTACGCCAATGTCTATCGATAACTGCTTAAGCGTGGCCGAGAACTATGATGTTCAAGTAGCGATTCATACCGATACCTTGAACGAGTCAGGGTTTGTTGAAGATACTATTGCAGCCTTTAAAGGCCGCGTGATCCACACTTACCACACCGAAGGTGCAGGGGGCGGACACGCTCCCGATATTATTACCGCCTGTGGTTTAGATAACGTTCTGCCGTCGTCAACCAACCCTACTCGACCGTATACCATTAACACCGTTGATGAGCATTTGGATATGTTGATGGTGTGTCATCACCTTGATCCTGCCATTCCTGAAGACGTGGCTTTTGCTGATTCTCGAATTCGCAAAGAAACCATTGCCGCTGAAGATATTCTGCACGATTTAGGCGCATTCTCGATGATTGCCTCAGATTCACAAGCCATGGGTCGAGTTGGCGAAGTGATTACCCGCACCTGGCAAACCGCCCACAAAATGAAAGTACAGCGTGGTTTGTTGCCAGAAGATAAAGACATTGGTTGTGATAACTTTCGCGCTAAACGTTATATAGCCAAATACACTATCAACCCGGCAATTACTCACGGCATCGCCCATGAAGTAGGTTCGGTTGAAGTGGGTAAATTAGCCGATTTAGTATTGTGGAAGCCAGCCTTTTTTGGCGCTAAGCCCTCATTAATTATTAAAGGTGGGGCGATTGCTGCGGCGCCAATGGGCGACCCTAATGCGTCTATTCCTACACCACAACCGGTGCACTACCGCCCAATGTTTGGTGCCTATGGCAAAGCCATGACCGAAACTCGCGTCACCTTTGTTAGCCAAGCCGCCATAGATGCAAAAATTGATGAGACCCTAGGTTTATCAAGTCGCTTAGTGGCCTGTAAAAATACCCGCAAGATCAAGAAGCAAGACATGGTGCATAACCATTATCAGCCGCATATGGAAGTTGATTCACAAACCTATGAAGTGCGTGCCGATGGCCAACTGCTTGAGTGCGAACCCGCTACCGAGCTACCGCTCGCTCAGCGTTACTTTTTATTTTAAGGAGAGAATGAATGTTAAAGGTGTATCAAACCCTCCATCACTACCACGGCCCGGTGCATCATCAGGTGGTATTGAGTTACGAGCTGCGTAAAAAAGCCCGCATCAAGGCACAAACCGAGGATAAGCAAGACATAGGCTTTTTCTTGGAGCGTGGCCAAGTGCTACAAAATGGACAGTTTCTAGAAGCCGAAAATGGCGAAGTGGTGGAGATTAAAAGTGCCGACGAACTGGTGACTACCGCCTACAGCGACAACCCATTAATGTTTGCCAAGGTCTGTTACCACTTAGGCAACCGCCATACGCCGCTACAAGTAGGCGAAGGTTGGGTGCGCTTTCAACCCGATCACGTATTGCAAGACTTGGTTGAACTATATGGTTTGCGCGTGGAGCAGCATCAAGGCCCCTTTGACCCAGAAACGGGCGCTTACCATAGCCACTTGCCGGCGCACAGCCACTAATGTCTAGCATGGCGCAACTGCAACTCATGCGTTTGGTTAGCCCAAGCTTGCCAGTGGGGGGCTTTGCCTATTCGCAAGGTTTGGAATACGCCATAGAAAACGGCTGGGTGAATAACCCAGAGCAACTGGCAGCGTGGATAAGTGGTTGTTTAAACGCGGGCTTGGCTTGTTTAGACATCCCTATGTTAGCGGCGCTGTATAAAGCGTGCGCAGACAAAGATTTTGCCCAATTTGAAAGCGTAAACCTAGAGCTAATCGCCAGTCGCGAAACGCTTGAGCTGGAGCTAGAAGATGTGCAAATGGGCAACGCATTGCGCACCTTATTAAGCCAACTCGATGAGAGCATCACTGCGCATTTAAGCGATGAACCCATGAGCTGGACCAGTATGTTTGCCTTGGCCGGTGTTCATTGGCAAGTTGAGCTAGATGAACTGGCCGACGGCTATCTATGGACCTGGCTAGAAAACCAACTGGCCGTGGCAGGTAAAACGCTGCCCTTGGGACAAACCGCCTGCCAAAAGCTATTGAGCGAATTACTGCCCTTACTGCCACCAGCACGAGAAGCAGGGCTAGCCTTACCTTTTAACCAAATTAGCGGGTCGCTGCCAGCATTAAGCTTGGCCAGCGCCTTACACGAAACCCAGTATTGTCGGCTGTTCCGCTCTTAAGCGCTGCCACAAATAAGAGGAATAACAATGAGTATTAAACAAACCTTACGCGTAGGTGTTGGCGGCCCAGTAGGCTCTGGCAAAACAGCATTACTCACCGCTTTATGTCGTGAACTAAAAGATCGTTTCAACTTAGCGGTAGTGACTAACGATATCTACACCAAAGAAGACGCCCAGTTTTTGTTACGTAACGATGCCCTAGCAGAAGATCGTATTTTGGGTGTAGAAACTGGCGGCTGCCCACATACTGCTATTCGCGAAGACGCTTCAATGAACTTAGCAGCAATTGCCGAGCTTAACCGTCGCCACAAAGGCCTCGATTTGGTCTTAGTAGAAAGCGGCGGCGACAACCTAAGTGCCACTTTTAGTCCTGAGTTAAGTGACCTCACCCTATACGTGATTGATGTAAGCGCTGGTGACAAAATTCCCCGCAAAGGCGGCCCAGGCATCACTAAGTCAGACTTATTAATCATCAATAAAACTGACTTAGCACCGCATGTAGGTGCCTCGCTTGAAGTGATGGATCGCGATGCGAAAAAGATGCGCGGCGAGCGCCCGTTTGTATTCAGTAACCTAAAAACCAATAAAGGTTTACAAGACATCATCAACTTTATTATTGAGCAAGGCATGCTAGAAGAAACCAGCCCGGCCGCTGCTAACTAAACTATTTTATAAGGATATCAAACATGAAAAAGCTACTTACTTTAGCCGCAGGCTTACTCTTTTCGTTACCGAGTTTTGCTCACGAAGGTCACCACCACGGTTTGTCAGAAGGTTTATTACACCCCCTAACAGGCCTTGACCACCTTATCGCCTTAAGCCTAATTGGTTTACTGGCTAGCCAAACCGGTAAACTAAAACTTAGCCTTGCTCAAAGCGTATTTGCTTTAATATTAGCGGCAGTAGTGGCAAGCATGGGTTTTGTACCACCATTGCTAGAAACAGGCTTAGCCATTTCCTTGCTAGTAATGGCAGTGTTAGTGGCTAAAGTGCTACCACGCTCAACCGGTGTTGTAGGTTTAGTGGTATGTTTAGTGGCGGCTCTACACGGCGCAGCTCACGGTAACGAAGTACCCGCTGGCGCAGACATGAAATTGTTCTTCGCTGGTTTCATTGCCAGTTCAGTAGCGCTAATTTGTGCCGGATTCGCACTAGGTAAGGCAGCTCAACAATCTCAATATACGCAAAAAATCACTCGCACCATTGCAGGCCTAGCAGGTGCGTTTGGCATTAGTGCCTTAGTCGCTTAATTCTTACGTAATGATACGCCGCTGGCGCATAGCAACAGCGGCGACAAACTTCAAAGTTTGCGGCATAATGCCGCTATGAGCATCAATTCTTTGTCAACCCAGCCCCTGCAACAGCAAAGCCAGCTTAGGCCCAAGCACATTGCTCTAAGCATTGGTGAGCAGCATATTAGTTATCAGCAGCTTTATGCCATGGTAAGTGCTACCGCTGAGCAATTGCGCATGCAAGGAATCGGCAAAGGTTCGCGAGTATGTTGTTTTGGCGAAGACCCACTGCGCATGCTGTTATTACAACTCGCCAGTTTGCAGCTAGCTTATGTTTTTTGCCCGCTCAATCACCATCACCCGCTCAGCCAATTACAAGCCTTAAGCGAAACCGTAGATAGTCAGTTTTATTGGAGCGATTTAGATCTCTGTTTAACAACACCCAAGCGCGTAGAGTTTAACCCCCATCAAGCACAAAGCTTTAACGCCGAAGCAGAACTCGATAGCGAGTTACCGCAAAGCATGGTATTTACCTCTGGCAGCAGCGGCCCACCAAAAGCAGTGGTGCATTGTTGGCGTAATCACTTCTTTAGCGCACAAGGCTCACAAGCCGTTGTTCCATTAGATGAAAACGGCCAATGGTTGCTGTCTTTACCGCTGTATCATATTGGCGGCCAAGCCATTGTATGGCGCTGTATTTTAGCCGGTGCACGGATTGTAGTGGCACAAAACAAAGGTCGCGTTTTCCCCGACTTGCTAGCAAGCCAAACCACCCATGTATCGCTGGTGCCCACTCAACTGTACCGTTTGCTCACACAAGCCAAATTTTGGGCAAGCGCGCTTAGCCTAAAACACATTTTGATTGGCGGCGCAGCGTGTAACGATAGCTTATTAGAAGAAGCCATTAGTCGCGGTTTTCAGGTTTATAGTTCCTATGGCAGTAGCGAAATGAGCTCACAAATTGCTACTCGCCACCACCGCCTAGGGCAAGCAACTTACCAATTACTGCCGCACAGGCGCGCTAAGATTCATCAGGGTGAAATCTATTTACGCGGAAAAACCTTATTTTTAGGCTACTGGAAAAATGGCGACATAATACGCGCTTGCGACCCCGATGGTTGGTTTAACAGCGGTGATTTAGGCCGTATTGAAGGCGCGCAGCTGTTTACCTTAGGCCGCAGCAACAACATGTTTATTTGCGCAGGCGAAAACATTCAGCCAGAAGAAATTGAATTGGCCTTGTTACAGCACCCACAGATCAACCAAGCGATAGTTGTACCGCAGCAAAACAGCGAATATGGTCAACGACCGGTGGCGTTTATTAGTAGCGAACAGGACGTTAACCCACAGCAGTTAAATAAGTTTTTACGCCAGCAGCTAGCGGCAATCAAACTGCCGATTGCCTATTTTGATTTACCCGAGCAAAACTCACTAAAGCCATCGCGAAGTGAGCTAAGCACAGTAGCTAATCACAAATCGAGCTGTTGCGACCAATGTTGAAATTCAGAAATGTTAATCCAAGACTGTTGATAGGCGTGTTGTAAGGCACAATGTTGCTGCTCTTTTAAGTTTTGGTGGGAATCAGGAACAAAGCAGCATGCCCCTTTAAAGAATTGTTCTCTTTCTGCCAAGTAACGGCCTAGCAAACCGGTTTTTGCAAAATCTTGTTCTCTTCTCATAAGCACTCCTTACGACTATTAATAGCTAGCGCTCAAGGGTGGCAAGCCAAACAAAATGCCACCACTTACCTTACATTTAGCACGCATTTTCGCCCTCAACAAGTACTATTTATCTACAAATATCCAAACAAGCTAGGCTGTCACGATAAATGCGCAGTGGTGCCGATAAAAGCAGCAGCGGTTTTGTTTACCTTGTTGATAAGGCTCTTTAAAATGCCCAGCAAATAATAAATGAGGTGACTATGAAAATTGCAGTAATTGGCGTGAGCCTACTGAGTGTGTTGGCGTTATCTAGCCAAGCAAACCCTGAAGTGGGTGTAATGGTAGGTAGCGACAATGGCTTAAGTGCCCAATTTGATGACATTCGCGTAAATCTAGGGTTTAGCGAATTTTCGCTAAGTGGCGACAAAATCATTGGCTTTCCCGACCAAGAACACTTTTATTATGGTTTTGGCGGTAAGTGGAGTGACCACCATCATAACAAGCTGGGTGCTCGAGCAGTATTTGGCGCGCATACTGTGGTTGAGCAATTTCGCTTTTTTGCCGAAATTCAGCCGATTGTGTACGTGATTGACGACTTAGAAGTAAAACTTGAGGCTAGCGCAGGGGTTCGTTACCTGTTCTAAAACCGCTCGCTTCGCCATTATCTGCTAGCCTTATAGAAGAACAGCAATCATGGCGAAGGCGAATGCAAGAACCGGATATTGATTTGCTCAACCGGTTTGTTAATGCCTACGAGCAACGTCACCATTACCCAGAAACGAGTAGCC
Source organism: Agarivorans sp. DSG3-1 (assembly GCF_046774965.1). NCBI lineage: Bacteria > Pseudomonadati > Pseudomonadota > Gammaproteobacteria > Alteromonadales > Alteromonadaceae > Agarivorans > Agarivorans sp. DSG3-1. The sequence continues at coordinate 923,505 of NZ_CP177241.1, forward strand.
CCAGCAGCCGTAAAAAAGTGTTTGCCGCCCTTGAGCAATCGCTAAGCTGCAAACTATTTGATGGTGATTACTCAAACCTTAACTCACAAGGTCAGCTGCTCTACCAACGCACTAAACAACTGCAACTGCAGTTAGATAATTTCTTGCAAAGCCCATTAGAAAAACCTCAGCCACAGCAAATCATTATTGGTTTAGATGAGTTTGTACCAAGCCAAAGCTTACTGCATTACTACCCACGCTTTATTAGCGAACTGCCACTGCAACAACTCAAGTTAGTGCAACTCAGTAGCGCTCAATTACAGCAACAACTCTGTGCCGGTGAAATAGACATCGCCTTGCGTGTTGCTCAGCAACAAAAGCCGCCAAAAACCCACTCGCGCCGTTACTGTAACCTTAATCTGGCTTTGGCGTGTGCTGCGCGCCATAGCCTGAGTAAACATCAGCAACTCTGCGCCGAACAACTGCAGCGCCATCGTCAGCTTTGTTTAAATCACCTTCCTGTCGAGCTACAGCTTAATCGGGTAAATTGCTGGCAACTGGCCCACCGAGAAATGCTGCATGATTTATTAGTTTTGGGTATGGGATGGGCTTTTGCGCCACGCCATTGGCTGGAGTCCAGCTTTAGAAACGGGAGCTTGATAGAGCTGCACTTAAGCAATTACTTTTCCCCCACAAAATTAGAAATAGAAATACTGTGGCTAAATAGCCAGCACGATAGCCAAGTCGCCCAATGCTTAAATTTATTAGGTTTGAGTGCTTATGATGGATGAGAATACTAAGCAACAAGCACTTGCCGCTTTTGTATGCCTGGCCAAACATGCCGACTTAGCCAGATGCGCTGCGCAGCAACAATGCTCGCCTCAGCAAATACTGACACGGATAGATGCACTTCAGCAGCAGCTAAATTGCACACTGTTTAGCCAGCATAATCCGGCCTATCAACTGAGTAGTGCTGGCCTCGCGTTGGTGGAGCAGGCAGAGCTTATTGTAAGCCGCTATCAGGAACTACAACGGCACTGCCGTCATCTTCAACTCGGCAAAAGCTTAAGCTTAAGTATTAGCTTTCAAGCCTGGTTTCCTAGCCCATGGCTCACGTTGTTGGCCAACCAACTACAACGCTTTGATCCTTTGCTAGAGTTGCACTTTAGCTGTACTTCTCAGCAGCCGGTTCACTTTAGTTTCTCTGCCAGCTCGTCAAAGCAGCAGGTAGACACGCTTAAGTGGAAACCCGCGAGCTTAATCAAGGTGGCTCATCCTAAGTTGGTAAACCATCAGCAACGGTTCGACGGGCATCTCAAGCTATTTGACGTGCGTGAAGCCGAACAGAACAACCTGTTTAATGGTGAGACTTTACTGCTAGATGCCCTAGAAGCGGGCTTAGGCTGGGCAATCCTGCCACAAATTAGTGTTGAGTCTCGCCTAGCTGAAGGAATACTTAAAGCCTGGCCAGAGCCTAGTGGTGAGTTACCTACCTATTTACACCTCGCTCAGCGGTGCCCTGACGATATCAGCGCTTGGCTCAAGCAACAGCAGGCTGAGTTTTGTGACTAGGCTATTTAGGCAGGTTATACTCGGCGTTCATTATTGCCACTGACAAATCGTTAAATGAGTCGAGCCCGCTGTCAACGTTGTTTGCGCCCGCAAACTCACTGCTTATGTAAGCACATTAATCCATGTGAGCATCACCACTCGGTGATTATTTTGCAGCACCCTAGTGAGCAAAAACACGCCAAAGGCACCGCTCAACTGGCTTGTTTGGCACTGAATAAAGCGCAGATTATGGTGGGAGAAACGCCACTTGATTTTGCCATGCTTAAACAGCAAGTGTTAGCCCACCCAGAGCGATTTTATTTGATTTACCCCAGTTCACAAAGCCGAGCTATTGAAGAGGTGTTTTCCTCAATAAAAACTCAAGAGGCGCCCCTCAACGATCCACCATGCCCACCTAGCCTCATTTTTTTAGATGGCACTTGGCGAAAAGCTAAGCGGCTTTGGCACCTCAATCCATGGTTACACAATTTAGATCAATTTCACTTTACCAGCGCACCAAGTGGGCAATATAAAATACGGAAAACATCGGTAGATAAAGGACTTTCAACTATTGAAGCTATCGGATATTCACTTGAGCAGATAGAAATGTTTGACCCTACTCCCTTAGTGGGTATACTACGCGCCCTTGCTAACCAGCAACTTTCCGCAATGCCTGAAAAAGTGAAACATCGCTATTGATGTGTTGTTGATCCTTGCCACAGGTTAGCTCAAAGATCTAAGCACAAACTGGTCAAAATTAAGTAACAAGACTAAGTTAAATTGTATGCATAACATAAATGTAGGAGTGCATTTGCATGTCTAGTAACAATGTCGTGGATGACAAACCCAGTAAGTCTGACGAGTGGAAAGTATTCCTGTTTATCGCAGTTATTCTGTTTCCTATTTTGGCCGTAGCTTTTGTCGGTGGTTATGGCTTTATCGTTTGGATGCTGCAAATACTTACCGGTCCCCCAGGACACGGCTAATCGCCCTAAGAATACACTTTAGAAAACGAACTAATTCGCAGTAATGTGAGATACCACGATGAAAAATATGCTGAAGAAATTTTGGTTAATAGTGAGCAAACCAAGCGTCCATTTAAGCTTTGGTTTTTTGACTATTGGCGGCTTTGTTGCCGGTATTATTTTCTGGGGCGGTTTTAACACCGCTTTAGAGGCAACCAATACCGAAGAATTTTGCATTGGCTGTCATGAAATGGCCGACAATGTTTATGTAGAACTTCAAGACACCGTACACTGGAAAAACAACTCTGGGGTACGCGCCACCTGTCCAGATTGTCACGTACCACATAATTGGACTGACAAAATTGCCCGTAAAATGCAGGCTTCAAAAGAAGTGTACGGCAAGATTTTTGGCACCATTAGTACCCGTGAAAAATTCTTAGAAAAACGCGGCGAGCTGGCTCAACATGAGTGGGACAGGTTCACAGCTAATAACTCTTTAGAATGTAAGAATTGTCACGACTACAACAGCATGGACTTCGATTCAATGTCGGAACGTGCCCAAGTACAAATGAAAATGGCTGCCGAGCGCGACCAAAGCTGTATTGATTGCCATAAAGGCATTGCCCACCACCTGCCTGACAATATGAACTCTGGTGAGGGCACCTTAGCTAAACTAGAAGAAATGGCCACCTCAGGGTACAAAAAGGGCGAAAGCTACTTTAGCGTGCGCCAATTGCCCTTGTTCACTAATTCTGAGTTAAACGAAGAAGCCGGCCAGTTAAACGCTGCCACTGAAGTGAAGATTCTAGAAGTTAAAGGTGATGCAATTAAAGTTGAGATTGATGCTTGGCGTAAAACTAAAGGTTTTGGCCGGGTATTGTTTGAAGACTTTGCCATGAACATTAACGATGGTTACCTGACCAAAGAAGTCGCGCAAGCCGAAGGCAGCATGACAAAGGGGGAAACCAAAGAAGACGATTTAACCGGTTTACCTTGGCAAAAAGTGTCAGTGGAATTGTGGATGCGTAACGGCTCCTTAACCGATTCTCGCGATACCTTATGGACCTTCGCCAAAACCACTTACGATAGCGCCTGTAGTGTTTGTCATACTCAACCCGCCGAAAACCACTTCGACACCAATACCTGGCCAGGTATGTTCAACGGCATGTTGTCGTTTGTGAATTTAGACGGCGATACTCAAGCGCTGGTATTAAAATACCTTCAAAAACATTCTTCAGATTTTTCTGACGCTGGCCACTAATTAAGGAGATTAACATGGCAATTACTCGTCGCGGTTTTCTCAAAGGCATCTTAGCCACCAGCGCTAGTACTTTGATCGGCCCAAGTTTATTGGCAGTAGCTAACGATGCAGCCGCCGCTGAAACAGCTGGTACTTGGAAAGTATCAGGCTCTCACTGGGGCGCATTTAGAGCTCGAGTGTATGGCGGTAAAGTGCAAGAGATTAAAGCATTTGAAGCTGATAAATACCCTACCGATATGCTTAACGGCATTAAGGGAATCATCTATAGCCCATCACGTATTCGTTACCCAATGGTGCGCTACGACTGGTACCTAAAACGTAATAAAAGTGACACCTCTCAGCGTGGTGACAATCGCTTTATTCGAGTCACCTGGGATGAAGCATTAGATCTGTTTTATCAAGAACTCGAGCGTGTGCAAAAAGATTACGGGCCGTGGGCACTGCATGCTGGCCAAACCGGCTGGCGCCAAACGGGACAAGTACACTCCTGTGGTAACCACATGCAGCGCGCGGTATCCATGCACGGCTTCTCGGTAAACAAAGTGGGTGACTACTCGACCGGTGCAGGGCAAACCATTATGCCTTACGTACTAGGAACCACCGAAGTTTACGCACAGGGTACCTCATGGCCACTGATCCTCGATAACAGTAAAACCATCATATTGTGGGCCACCGATTTGGTGAAAAACCTACAAGTAGGTTGGGCATGCGAAACCCACGAGTCTTTCGAATACCTTGAACAGTTGAAAGACAAAGTCGCCAGCAAACAAATTAGAGTAATTAGTGTTGACCCAGTGCGCACTAAAACTCAAAAGTATTTAGACTGTGAGCAACAATATGTGAACCCGCAGGCCGACGTGCCGTTCATGCTGGCGATTGCGCATACCTTGTACAACGAAGAGCTTTACGACAAAAAATTCCTCAGTACCTATGCCTTAGGGTTTGAAGAGTTTATTCCTTATGTCACCGGTGAGAGCAAAGACAAGGTAGAGAAAACACCAGAATGGGCCGAAGCTATTTGTGGCGTACCTGCCGAAGACATTCGCGAGTTTGCTCGCTTGCTGGCTAGCGACCGCACTCAGCTAATTTTTGGCTGGTGTATTCAACGCCAACAACACGGCGAACAACCTTATTGGATGGGCGCGGTAATAGCGGCAATGTTAGGCCAAATTGGCTTACCGGGTGGCGGCGTGTCTTACGCTCACCATTACAGCTCAATTGGTGTACCCTCTACTGGTGCAGCCAGCCCAGGTGCCTTCCCGCGTAATCCAGACAAGCCTAATGAACGGGTTCATATGAACCAAGATTTCAAAGGTTATAGCAGCACCATTCCGGTAGCACGCTGGATTGATGCGATTCTGGAGCCGGGCAAAGTGATTAATGCTAACGGCGCTAAAATAACCTTACCCGATATAAAAATGATGGTGTTCTCAGGATGTAACCCTTGGCATCACCACCAAGATCGCAACCGTATGAAGAAGGCTTTCCATAAGCTAGAAACCGTGGTGTCGATAGACTTTACTTGGACAGCCAGCTGTCGCTTCTCAGACATCGTATTGCCTGCATGTACCCAATGGGAACGTAACGATATTGATTTATACGGCTCGTACAGTAACCGCGGCATTATTGCCATGCATAAGCTGGTAGACCCGCTGTACCAATCTAAAACTGACTTTGAAATTTTCACCTTACTGACTCAACGTTTTGGCAAAAGCAAAGAATATACCCAAGGTAAGAGTGAAATGGACTGGGTTAAACAACTCTATGATGAGTGTGCCGCAGCCAACAAAGGCAAGTTTGATATGCCAGATTTCATGACCTTCTGGAAAGAAGGCTGGGTAGACTTTGGCAAAGGACCTAACTGGACACGCCAAGCAGCATTCCGCGAAGACCCAGAGATTAATGCCTTAGGTACACCATCAGGCTTTATTGAAATATTCAGCCGTAAGATTGATCGTTACGGTTATGACGACTGCCAAGGCCACCCAATGTGGTTTGAAAAAGCCGAACGCTCTCATGGCGGCCCTGGCTCAGAAGAGTTTCCTATTTGGCTGCAGTCTTGTCACCCCGACAAACGCTTGCACTCACAAATGTGTGACTCTGAGGAATTCCGTGCAACTTATGCTGTTCAAGGCAGAGAGCCACTGTACATCAATCCAGAAGATGCCAAGAAACGTGGCATTAACGATGGCGACTTAGTGCGTGTATTTAACAAACGCGGTCAGCTATTAGCTGGAGCGGTGGTATCAGAGGATTACGCCAAAGGTGTAGCCCGCTTGCAAGAAGGTGCGTGGTACGGCCCAGTAGATGAGAGCATTGGTGCACTCGATACCTATGGCGATCCAAATACCTTAACCATGGACATCGGTAGCTCACAATTAGCTCAAGCCACCAGCGCCAATACCTGCTTAGTGCAATACGAGAAGTTTGAAGGTAAAGCGCCTGCTGTAAGCTCTTTTGGTGGCCCTAAGGAGATGGCGTAAATGATAGAAACGCCAAATATTAGCGAAGAAAACGAAACCCGTGCCAGCATCTACTGGTGGTTTGCTACGGTGTTCACTAAAGAGCTAGATAAGCAACAATTAGCTGCCTACACCACTGGTGAAGGCGCGCAGTTATTGAAACAATTAGCCGACACCGCTGAGCTAAGCCCTGCGGTGAAGTTGGTTAACAACAGTCTTGCTAAATGTATGGCGCTGCAACACCCAGAGCTGGAATTAGCGGCAGATTTTTGCCAGCAGTTTCTGAGTGACAGCAAAGTTGGTGCACCACCTTACGCGTCTATTTATTTATCTAGCAGTAAGTTGATGTATCAAGAGCCGCACGAGCAAATGCTCGCATTGCTGGTTGCACAAGGTCTGCGAGTAGATCCTGAATTTAACGAACCCGCAGATCATCTTGCCATTCAGTTAGATTATCTAGGTAATCTCATCATGCGCGAAGATGATAACCCGCAACAACAAGCCGAGTTTATTCAACAACACTTGTTATCGTGGCTACCACAATGGTTAGAGGTGCTAAGTAAAGTCAGTAAGGGTGGATTTTACCAAGGCTTTGCAGAGCTACTGGTTGCTTATCTTCGCTTAGAGCTGCAACATCTTTAACATTTAAGCTAATCGCCATTATGCTCTGCGTAATGGCGATTAGAGCCCACGATAGTGCATCAATCTCTCTAATACTCCGCTGAATTTAACATTTTTTCGCTGTAGCTTAATTCAATCACTTAGCCACAAAATAAACATTTAGTTAACATTATTTAAACATAACACTGGCGTTTTTCACCTGCTGTTTTATAGTTATATTAAGTCGGTTGTCGCTTCTAGATGCCCGGGCGGTAATACCTCATCTGTTAGGCGTTACGCCCCTCCTATCTGTTAGCGGTGCCGGCTGGCCTATTTCTGGGCCACCTAGATTCAACATTTCCCCAACATTTCAGCATGACCTAACACCAAATTTGTGAAAAAATACCTCTCTTGTTTGCCCTAGTTAAAGATCTAATCACATGGATGATAAAAAACGCCCGCTCTACATTCCTTATGCTGGTCCTGCTTTACTTGAAACTCCACTGTTAAATAAAGGCAGCGCCTTTAATCAAGAAGAGCGTATTTTCTTTAACTTAGAAGGGCTACTGCCAGAAAACATCGAAAGTATTGATGAGCAAACAGAGCGCGCTTATTTACAATATCAAAGCTTCACTAACGATTTAGATCGCCATATTTACCTTAGGAACATTCAAGACACTAACGAGACCTTGTTTTATCGCTTAGTTGAAGATCATATTAGCGAAATGATGCCGATTATTTATACCCCTACTGTGGGTGCAGCCTGTGAGCAATTCTCTAATATTTACCGCCGCTCACGGGGCTTATTTATTTCTTATCCAAACCGTCACCGTATCGATGAACTGCTAAACAACGCCACCCGTCATAATGTGAAGATCATTGTTGTTACCGATGGTGAACGTATTCTTGGTTTGGGCGACCAAGGCATTGGTGGTATGGGCATTCCCATTGGTAAGCTCTCTTTATATACAGCCTGTGGCGGTATTAGCCCAGCTTATACGCTACCAATAGTGCTAGATGTAGGCACCGACAACCAACAGTTGCTTAACGACCCAATGTACATGGGCTGGCGTCATGAGCGAATTAGTGGCACCGAATACGATGAGTTTGTAGAGCTATTTATGCAAGCGGTAAAAGTGCGCTGGCCTGATGCGCTTATTCAGTTTGAAGACTTTGCTCAGAAGAATGCTATGCCCTTGCTACAACGCTATAAAGATCAATTTTGTTGCTTTAACGATGATATCCAAGGCACGGCGGCAGTTACCGTGGGTTCACTATTAGCGGCTTGTAAAGCTGCTGGCTCTAGCCTTGCTGAACAACGTGTCACCTTTGTAGGTTCGGGATCAGCGGGCTGTGGTATTGCCGAAGCCATTATTAGAGCAATGGTCGAGGAAGGCATTAGCGAAGCTCAAGCTCGTAGCCAAATTTTCATGGTAGATCGCTGGGGCTTATTACAAAACAACATGCCCAATTTGCTAGATTTTCAGCAAGCCTTGGCACAACCAGCCCAACTTCAGCAGCAATGGGGCTTAAACTCAGACAGCTTGTCATTACTCGACGTCGTTGAAAATGGCAAACCCACGGTGCTTATTGGTGTGTCGGGTGCACCAGGAGTGTTTACCCAACAAGTTATTGAAAGCATGCATCAGCATTGTTCTAAACCTATAGTTATGCCGCTTTCTAACCCCACCAGCCGCGTGGAAGCGCTGCCTGAAGATATACTCCGCTGGACCAATGACCAAGCCTTAGTCGCCACTGGCAGTCCATTCCCACCGGTAAAACTGGGCGAGCAAACCTTTCCTATTGCCCAATGTAACAACAGTTATATCTTTCCAGGTATTGGCTTAGGTGTACTGGCTTGCCAAGCCACCCGCGTGAGCGATGAAATGCTGATAGCCAGTAGCCGAGCGTTGGCCGAATGCTCGCCACTAGCGAACGACGGCGAAGGAGCGTTATTGCCGCCATTAGAAGAAATTCAGCTTGTCAGTAAACACATTGCCTACGCTGTAGCTACCACTGCGATGCAACAACAACTAGCGGTAAAAACCAGCGATGAAGTGCTGATGCAAGCCATTGAAGCGAGCTTTTGGAAGCCTGAGTATCGTCACTACAAACGTACTTCTTTTTAACTACACTTATTAAGTTACTCATTGTAATAATTCGAATTTAGATGTTTAGCTGACCTAATAATTAGGCCAGCTTTTCATCGTTTCTCAATAGCTGTGCTAGCTGCTGCCTTTTGGCGATCCTAGGAGGGATAATGTTCTTTAACCAACTTACCATTCGTAAGAAACTCACCATCACCATCGTATTAGCCGTGCTTGCGTCTACCAGTATTATTGGCCTGGTTAGCCAGCGCCAAGCGCAAACCATTATCGAAAACAGAATGGTAAACAACGAGCTACCAGCCTTACTTAAACAAATCCGTAATAGAATCGACAAAGAAGTGACCGTGCTGCTGCAATCAGCCGAGCAACTAGCAAACAATGTTTTTGTTGAAGAGCGCACCCTAAAATCAACCAAGCCAAACTCAGAGACTCAGTTGATTGAAATGCTGGGGCGTTTAAAAGAACAATATGGCCTGGCTGATGCCTCGGTCTCTAACCGAAAAACCGCCAATTACTGGAATCAAAAAGGATTTTTACGCCAATTGAACCCTGATCGAGACAGCTGGTTTTTTGCCTTTCGTGACTCAGGCAAAGAAACCATGGTCAGCGTTTATTCCTCCACCACAGAAGAAACCAAATTGTTTTTAAACTACCAACAGGTGAATGGCCACACCATGTCTGGTGTATCTAAACCTATGGATGAAATGATCGCCTTTCTCGACAGTTTTAAAATCGAAGAAAGTGGCTTTGTTTTCCTTAGTGACGGCGAGGGTATGATTCGTTTACATCGTAATAAAGAGCTCGTAGGAAAGGTGTCACTCGCCCAAGAGTTTGGCGACGCCACCAGTTCGCTGTTTAATAAACAAGGCTTTAGTTTGGTTGAAGTGAACCACCAAGGTAAACAGCTATTTCTAGGCTCAAGTTATATTGAATCCATGGACTGGTACTTGATTGCACAGGTACCTAAAGACGAGGTATTTGAAGAGCTGTATCAATCTCGTTATTACATGATAGTGACCACTCTCATTGTTATTGGCATTTTCTTGCTGGTCGCAGTGTGGCTAGCAGGTACCATTACTCGCCCCATCGCTAAACTCGCCGACGTTTTTCAAGATTTAGGTGAAGGTGAAGGCGATTTACGCCAGCGTTTAGATGCCGACAACAAAGATGAAATGGCAAAACTGGCGATGGGCTTTAATAGCTTTATTGAGAAAATTCACCGTTCGGTAAGCTCTGTAGCTGAAACTGGCGACCACCTCGGTGAAGCTTCTCGCTCTGTGGCAAGCCAATCTCAGCGGACTTTAGAGAACACCCAGCACCAGCAAGATCGAGTAACCCAGGTGGCTACCGCCATCAATCAAATGGGCTCTACGGTAAATGAAATTGCCAACAACGCCTCGCAAGCGGCGGATGCAGCGCAAGATGCAGAGAAAGAATCAGATAAAGGCCAACAGGTAGTACTTAAAGCGCGTGACAACATCATGCACTTGGCCGAAGAGATGCAACAAGTAGCCACCGTTGTCGCGTCACTCGCCGAAAGTAGCCAATCTATTGGCAGTATCTTAGACGTTATTCGAGGTATTTCTGACCAAACTAACTTGTTAGCACTAAACGCCGCTATTGAAGCAGCCAGAGCTGGAGAGCAAGGGCGAGGATTTGCGGTTGTTGCCGATGAAGTGCGTAGCTTAGCAGGGCGAACTGCCGAGTCTACAGACGAGATTCAGCAGATGATTAACAACCTGCAAGAACAAGCGGCCCGAGCAGTAAACGCCATTGAACAGAGCAGTGGAATGAGTACCCAAGGCGCTGAAGAAGCCGGTCACGCTTATTCCGCCTTGCAAGAAATTTCTAATCGAGTCACCTTGATTTCGGATATGAATATTCAAGTGGCCACCGCCACCGAGGAGCAGTCATCGGTCGTTAGTGAGCTAAATGGTAACGTAGAAGAAATTAACCTTAGCACTCAGGAAGCTACCGACACTGCAGCTGAGTTGTCGGAAGCCAGTAAGTCACTCAAGCAACTGGCTGATAAGCTGGCTGAGTTAGTCGGCAGCTTCAAACTGTAAGGCTAGCCACTAGATACAAAAAAGAGGCCTATTTGGCCTCTTTTTTTATCACTCTACAAAGGTTTACCCAATGGTTTATTTTATGGCTCTACATACCAAAGCCATAAAACTCAGGGAATACCAATATCGACGCTAACACCATTATTTGTAAGATAATAAAGGGAACCACTCCCTTATAGATGTCGGTGGTTTGAACCTCGGGCGGCGCCACCCCTTTTAGGTAAAATAAGCTAAACCCAAAGGGCGGCGTAAGGAACGAGGTTTGTAAGTTCATCGCAATCAAAATAGCAAACCACGTTAAATCGATACCAAGTAACCCAGCCACTGGGTACAACATTGGTACCACAATAAATGAGATTTCTACGAAGTCGATAAAAAAGCCTAGAATCAAAATCACAATCATGGTTAAGATTAAGAAGCCCCATTTCTCACCCGGAAGGCTGGTCATCACTTCTTCAATCACTTCTTCGCCGCCGGTATAAGAAAACACCATCGAGAAGGCCGTTGCACCAATAAAGATAGCAAATACCATTGAGGTGACTTTTACTGTCTCAATTGATGCTTCGTAAACAATTTTCCAAGAAAACTGACGGTAAATAATCGATAGAATAATCGCGCCAATGCCACCAATTGCTGATGACTCCGTTGGCGTAGCTATACCGTAGAAAATAGACCCTAATACTGCAATCATTAGCGCTAATGGCGGAGCGATAGCTTTAAAGGCATTCCAACATGGTTGCACACCATGACCAGCAGCTTCGTCTTTAGGTAAGGCAGGGGCTGATTCTGGTTTAAAGTAAGAAACCCCTAGTACATAAAGTATGAACGCGCCCACCAGCACTGCGCCTGGCAATAGCGCAGCTTTAAACAAATCGCCAACCGGCACCCCCATTACATCACCCAAAATAATCAAGATGATAGAAGGAGGAATAATTTGTCCAAGCGTGCCCGAAGCACAAATGACCCCAGAGGCTAAACGCTTGTCATATTTATATTTAAGCATCACTGGCAACGAGATTACGCCCATGGCGACAACCGACGCACCCACCACCCCAGTAGAGGCAGCCAGCAAGGCGCCCACTAAAATGGTAGATACCGCCAAACCACCACGAACCCGGCCAAACAGTTGGCCCATCGCTTCTAGTAGTTGCTCAGCCAAACGGGTTTTCTGCAATACAATGCCCATGAAGATGAACAACGGTACCGCCATTAACACCGAGTTTTGCATAATGCTCATTATGCGGTAAGGCATAAAAGCAAACAGGTCTATGCCTTCTGCAAATACACCAAAAACCAGCGCGACACCACCAAAGATAAAGGCTACCGGAAAACCAGTAAGCAGCATTAGCAAGGCCACGAAAAACATGACTATCCCAATCATGACAACTTCCTTTTTGTTATTACGAGCTAGGCGGTATTTCGCAGCTGAATAAGATTTTTAAGCAACATGCCAAAGCCACTTACAGCTAAACATATCGCGGAGATGGGAATCATTGATTTGATGATCCAACGATAGGGCAAGCCACCTGGGTCACCACTGGTTTCACCCAAATTGTAAGATTCCAAGGCAAAGTCGTAGCCATACCAAGCAATTAATCCACAAAAGGGAAACAGAAAAAATACTACACCCAAGCTGTCTATCCAGGCGCGTTTGCGACTCGACAACTTGTCATAAATAATGTCTACACGAACATGCCCCTCGGCCTGCAAAGTAGAAGCAATACCTAATAAAAACATTGCTGCAAATAAATGCCACTCTAGCTCTTGCATACCAATTGAGCTGGAGCGAAAAAAGTAACGCATGATCACGTCATAAAAGATGTTTACCAACATTAACAGCATCAGTACCGCTGTTAGACCTGCTATGGCCTTGGAGAATCCATCTACTGCTCGTTGCAAACGCAACATCCCTAGCCTCCCAAGCAATCCACTTGCTTATTCTGGTTTAGCTGATGGAGCCGCAATACTCTGCGGCTCCAACTATGCTCTACAAACCTTCGGTACTGTTTAAGTAACCTTGTTCTGAAATCGCGGTATAAGCGCGAACTTGTTGCATGTACTGTTGTTGAGACTCAATGATTTTAGCGGCCATTGGGTCAGCTGCTGCTTTCTCTTTTAACAAATCATCGTTAGCCGTTTTAAGCGCTTTGATGACTTCTGGTGGGAAAGTTTTCACCTGAATATCAGGGAACTCTTGCAACATGGTTTGCCAGTTTTTAGCGCTTTCTGCATAAGAGTGTATGTACATGTCGTAGGCAGCTTTACGCATCGCTACAGCCAAAATAGCTTGTAAGTCTGCTGGCATTTTTTCTAACTTTTTCTTGTTAGCAATAAACATCAGCTCGGTGGCTGGCTCGTGCCACCCCATGTAGTAGTAAGGGGCAATTTTATGAAAGCCCATGCGCAAATCTAACGAAGGGCCTACCCATTCCAACGCATCAATGGTGTTGCGCTCAAGTGCGGTGTAGAGCTCACCCGGCGGAATATTCACTGGCGTAGCACCTAGCTTAGCCAATACTTCGCCGGCGAAACCCGGGATACGCATTTTCAGGTTTTCTAAATCACCCACCGAGTTGATTTCTTTACGGAACCAACCACCCATTTGCACCCCTGTGTTACCACCAGGGAACGGCACTAAGTTGTGGTCAGCATAAACTTGGTTCATCAAATCTTGACCACCACCATATTGCAACCAAGCGTGTTGCTCTGGTGCATTCATACCAAACGGCATGGTAGTGAAGTAAAGGGTATTAGGCACTTTACCTTTGTAGTAGTAAGACGCTGTATGGCCTAGGTCATACTGTCCGCTTTTTACTAGATCAAAAACACCGAATGGTGCTTTATGTTTGTTTGAAGAGTCAACACGGATCTTTAAACGACCATTCGACATTTCGTCGGCCATTTTCACCATGTTTTTCACCGCATCACCAAAAACGGGGAAGTTAGGGCCCCAAGTTTCAGCCAGTTTTAGTTTGTACACTTTATCGGCTGAAACAGCTGCCGAACTAAACGCGATAATAGCAGAAGCCAGCAGAGTTTTACTGCAGAGGGACTTAAGCATGTTGTTCTCCCTTTCGTTGTTATTTTCCATTGTTGGTTAAATGTTCTAGATGTAAACCAACTGCTTAATGGTCACCTTTAATGTTAGCGACTTGTTACAATAAAACCTATCCGCTAAAGCACGGTTTTTTTCTACGTAAGATCACGTACACGCTAGACTTTGGTAGGAGTGAGAGCTAGATCACTATTTTTAGGAAATAGCATAGATTAACATATAGTTAACATTCTCTTTGTTAGGCCGTCACGAGATGTGGTCCCTCAAGTTTAAAATTATCTTGCTATCAATTGTTCCTCTAGTTTGTGTTACTGCGCTAATTGCCACTCTGGTTTTTAAACAATCTTCGATTCTTACCGACCAACAGCTGGCGCTGATCAAAGAAAACATTATGCGTAGTAAAACCCTAGAGCTGCAAAACCATATCGACCAAGCTTTTGCCAGCATTCGAGATATATACGAACCTGCAGCCGCCGATGACGAGCACGCTAAACATCAAGTACGGGAACTACTAAATCGCCTGCGTTTTGCCGAAGACGGCTACTTTTTTGCCTACACCTTAAAAGGGGTGAATTTAGTTCATCCAATCCAACCCGAGTTAGTCGGTCAGAATCTCTGGGATTTTGAAGACTCTGAGGGCACTCATCTAATCCAAGACTTAATTGCCCAAGCCAAGGCTGGCGGCGGCTTTAGTAATTACTTATGGGAAAAACCCAGCACTGGAAAACGCGTTCAAAAGCTTGGTTACGTTGTGATGCTAGACAAATGGCAATGGATGTTTGGTACTGGCGTATATTTAGATGATGTGGATGTAGAGCTCGCCAAGCTGGAAATGCAAACTCAAGAGAACATTAATAGAACCTTTATCTGGTTATTTATAATTACCACCATTTCGGGGATTTTAATCGCTTTTTTAGGGGCATCTTTAAACATTTCGGAGCATAAGCTAGCAGACAAAAAGCTAAAGGAACTTACCCAGCGGATTATTGATTCGCAAGAACAAGAACGCCAGCGTGTATCACGCGAGCTTCACGATGGCATTAACCAACTACTGGTCTCTATTAAGTATCGCCTAGAAAGCGCCACCGAATGTAACAATACACCAGCTTCGGTAGCCGCCAGCCTTAATCAAGGCCTAGGTACCATTAATGAAGCCATTGGCGAAATTCGTCGTATCTCTAAAGATTTACGCCCCAGCGTGTTAGATGACCTGGGTTTAGCGGCCGCATTAGGCGGTTTTTGCCAAGAGTTTGAACACCGTACAGGAATAGATGTGTTTTTAGAGTGCGACATTGATAACCTAAATATACCGTCTACGGTTGAAACCACCTTTTATCGCATCACCCAAGAAGCACTGCAGAACGTGGAAAAGCATGCACAAGCCGACACCGTGGACATAGTGTTAAACCAACATGCAAAAACCTTAGTGATGAAGATCAGAGACAATGGTATTGGTTTTGAGATGGGTAAAAGAGTACGCCGCCATTCAATTAAAGAGCTCACTCGACGACCAGAACTGGCCAGCAGCGGCCTTGGCTTACGCAATATTTTTGAACGCATTGCCCATATCGACGGCCACGTAGACGTAGACAGTCAATTAGGAGAAGGGACTCTGATAACGATTAAAGTACCACTGCTAGAAGTTGAAACAGCTGTTAAGGCTATTCAAGAGCAAACTGCATGACCAGTATTCTATTGGTAGACGATCACCCCTTAGTTCAAGATGGACTAAAAATGCGACTAGAAGCCAACCCCGGCTTTAATGTTGTAGGCACTGCGGCAGATGGGGAGCAAGCCTTAAGTATGGCGCAGCAACTTTGCCCAGACATTGTGCTTACCGATATAAACATGCCTAAGTTAAATGGTATTCAGCTGCTAGAAGCGTTGGCAGAACAATGCCCAAACAGCAAAGTGGTGATGCTTAGCATGCACGACAATAAAGAGTATGTGCAAAACGCAATGCGTAATGGAGCCAAAGGATATTTACTGAAAGATATTGCCTCTAGCGAGCTGATCAGCGCGTTGGAAGCGATAGCCAATGGTGGCCGCTACATCAGTGCCGGTGTATCCAACATGCTGTTTGATAATGAGAGCAGCTCCAGCACAGTAAGTTTAACCAAACGTGAGCAGCAAGTACTGCGCCTGCTAGCCACTGGTTGCGGTAACAAAAAAATCGCTGATAGTTTATCGATTAGTATTAGAACCGTGGAAACTCACACTTTAAAAATCCGTCGTAAATTGGACTTAGACAGCAGCGTTGCAATGATTAAATACGCCATTGAACACTATGGCAGCGAAAAATAAGCAAACGCTAAGGATAGCCTTTGAATCAATCTGTAAAAATTAAGCCTCAGTGCTGCAAACAAACATCACAACAAGTCCGCTTTGTAAGTGGTGTTTGCCAAGCTAAAGACCATAATGCCCAGCAGTTTAACTTTAGCACGACCTTAGAACAGGCATTAAACGCGATTGAGAACGTGCGGCAACCAAAAAGCTAAGTCTAGCGCAGCATATTATCCAGCTGATCAACTAACTCAGCCCAATCGGCGTCTTGCTCAACTGCTTCAGCCAAAAAGCTCGCCTGGGTGGGAGTCCAAAAACTGGCTTTATGTAATACCACTCCGGCAGCAATTGGCCCCTTGTCGGTAACAAATTGAGCAATCCCATTAATTGAAGGATCTAAGCCTAGTTGTTCAAACAAATCACTCAGTGTGTGCATTCCTGATTCCATAATACGCCCTCAAAAATATGTTCTACTTACGAATACTATAAACCCACTACGCTTAATACGTCAGTTTAACTTAGTAACTGCTTAGCGTAGGCAAACAATGCGGGGGTTCCGCCAGTATGCCAAAACAGCACTTTTTGCTGTGAGGAGTATTTCCCTTGCCGTACTCGAGCAATTAGCCCCGCCATCGCTTTGGCGGTATAAACCGGATCTAACAGTACCCCTTCGGTTTCGGCCAGCAACATAATGGCCTCTCGCTCAGCATCGCCCAATACTGCATAGCCTTCTCCAAGGTATTCATCATCTAAACAAACGTCTCTGGCGCTAAATCGAGAATCAAGGCTAAATTGTTCACTCGCGGTATTAGCCAAATCAGCAATGGTTTGGCTGAAATGTTGAGTGCGATGATTGGCCTTATCGATATTAATCCCGCGCAACTGGATCGATGAGTTTAAGTAAGCTTTAGCTAACATTAAGCCAGCTTGGGTCGCGCCAGAACTTGAAGCAAATACAATCTCTTCAATGTCGCTTTGTTGTTTCAATAACTCTTCTAAAGCAGCAGCAAAACCTAAACAGCCAACAGCATCAGAGCCACCATAAGGCACCACATAAGGTCTTAAGCCTTTGCTTTTAAGCTGAGCCTCAAGTGCAGCTATACCTTCGCCCTTTCTTTGTTCACCAGTCCAAACAATAGTGGCACCAAACAATTTATCGAGCAATACATTACCTTGGGCATGCTCGGGGGCTTTGCCGCCTAATAGTAAATAACAGGGTAAATTGAGCTTAGCGGCTGCGGCAGCAGTTTGTCGGCAATGATTAGATTGAGCGGCGCCAGCACTGATGATGCAATCAGCTTTTTGTTGTAGCGCTTCACCTAGCAAAAACTCTAACTTGCGTACTTTATTACCACCTAGGGCTAATCCACTTAAGTCATCACGCTTAATATAGATTTGCGGACCGGCTAGGTGCGCCGACAAGCTCGGTAAGCTATGCATTGGGGTAGGGAAAAAGCCTAAAGGCTGTCGCGCGATAGATTGCCAGTTCATTATTAATCCCTCATTTATAACACACTATATGGAGGGAAGATTGATGGCTATTTTTTCCCTGGCATTAACGGAACAAAACTAATTTTTCCGTTTTCATATTGAGTTTCGGTGGGTCCATACTCTCGATTAGTAAACAGCTTTTGGCCAACAATGTCGAGACGCACATTGGGGTGCAGCTCTTTCTTAACGGTAAGTCGAGCGTTAGCAAAAAACTCGTCTTCCATTTGCTGATTGTAGTCCAAGGCAAAATCAATCTGTACAAGCTCTTGGCGAGTATGGTGCATAGTAGCAGACAGTTTTTCTGCCGTACCCTCTTCGCGGTCTTCTTGCTTGGTAGAACTTAGCCTCATTTGTGCATCAAGCACCTTGCTAAGCTTTTGGTGTAGATTATGTTTGATATTATTAAGGTTTCGACGCTCGTCTTGAATACCTTCAAACTCACCAGATATACGCAACTGCGTGGCGGTACCGGCTGTTGCTCCCAACACTACTGCGCTAATCTCTCCGCCAGCATCAATTGAGCCGCCAACTAGGGTTCCGCGCAAACCGCCGGCATCACTCACCGTAACTTTACCATCGGTTTCAATTTTACTATGGAGCATTTGGCTGGTAATGGTAACGTCCTTTACGGTTTCGATATGTGAATATTGCACAAAGGTAGCGTGCAGCTCGCCTTTTGCATTGACCTTACAAGAGAAGTTTTCGTCACCTTCCATTAGGCGATGACCAATAATACCTTTGCCCACCACCACATCACCGCCGGCGGTAATATTTGCCGACTCTACAAAGCCATTGATATGTACGTCACCAGTAGCTTTAACCTTCATGCCTTCACCAACATTGCCGGTGATTAAAACACTGCCAGCGAAATCTACATGACCATAACTTACGTCTACGCTTTTAATGGATAATACATCGTCAACCTTCATACCATTTTCAATTTCTAGTGGTAATCCGGTTCTATCAGCAAGCAATAAGTTAGCGTCATTAGGGGCAATTTTAGTACCTTCACCCACAGTGAACGGCTGCTCATGGCCTTGCTTAAATGGAAGCTCTTCACCGCAAACATTTTTACCCGCTTGACCAACGGTATGTGGATGACGGCGCATCAATTCAACGCCAGGTTCAACCGTTTCGAGATTGCCTAAGTCACGCATATCAACACGACCATCTTCGGTTTCTTTAGGTTTAAGTAGTCGCTCTTTTGGGGTGGCAACAAAGCGTTCGAAGCGGCTATCTTCTCCATCGACTGAAGGACGGCCTAAAGCCACCACTTTTTTAGTTTTTACGCCTGGGTCGGCTTGTTTAGCAGTAGCGAGTAAGTTTAACGCTCGTTGTTTTTGTAAACCAAATACCACACCCGCTTCTTGCATAGCACTTACCAACTCCCCTTGAGAAATTGGGTTTCCGGCATAGGCCGCAGTGATCATGGCACGTGCCACCATTTTGTCTTCAGACACATCAATGGTGATTTCTGCGTTTCTAATATTGGCTAACTTAACAAAGGTTTCACCCCATTGCTCAATCAGCTCAGGCGACTCACGTAGCTCGGCAAACTTGGCTACAGCATCGTCAATCGCTTCAGGATCGACAAAGTAATCACCAAAGTTTGAACGAAGAATTAATGCTTTAACATCGGTGACACTAACATGTGTCTCCTGTGGAGTTATTTCAATTAATGCCGCAAGTTTATCTTGAGATAAACGTAAACAACTTAATTCGAGCATCAAATCCCCTTTCTACTAATAACTCAGCCTGACTACATAGCTGTGTTTACCAACGCTTATTCAATGTAATTATGCCCTGTCGCATCTTGGGAACCAATACTCCCCGAAGCTTTACTTTTCAAGTAATTGAGCTGGATCTGACTTTGCACTAATTTGCCTGCTAATAGACATATTATTAAACAAAATTTCACAACTAGCTTATCAATTATCTAAATTGTATGACAAGAATCGCAGTTATACATGAATCGCTAATACCCTAATGATTTTAGGATATTAGCGGTGATAGGTGTAGAAAAGTTATTTTTTAGACATAATCAGCGGCAACGCAAGGTTGCTCACGTCTTCGGTAACGATAGGCTCCACACTTAAACTAAGCCCATTTAAATTCGAACTCACTTCAACTGGGGTGATGTTGTTACGTACCGGATAGGCACCACATAACTCGCCTTGATCGCAAATAACATAATCGTTATCGAGGTCAGTACTCACATACAAACGGTAACTTCCTTCTCGCACTTCAGCAAAGTTAAAGCTAAATACACCATTGTTCATGGAAGACAGCTGAGTGTATTTAGTTTCACTGGTTTCACTATCTAATAACAGTATGTAAACCAAACCGTTATCACTGGCCTGCTGGGTAGAAACAACCATAGACACTGCAACAATATGCTGCGAACTATCGGACCCAGTAATAGTAATATCGGCGCTGTAATTACCGTCACTTAAGCCGTCTCGGCTTGCTTCAATAACATAACTACCTAAACCACTACCATCAGTTGCACTAGAGTCTACGGTAAGCCAAGCGGCTTGCTCTTCAACACGAGTAACGGTAAGTGCGTTAGGGCCAATGGATTGAATATTGAAGCTCGCTTCGCTTTCTTGGGCACTTAGGCTAATTTGACTAATGCTTAAGCTCAAGTAGCTGCGGTCGGGGTCAAGCAAATCTAGCTGACTTTGTACCGCTTTCTCAGCGTTAAACAAACCGTAACCAAAGGAGGAATCCTTGCCGCTGGCGCCAATATCATCACTTAGCTTTCCGTTTGCTAATAGAGATAAGAAGCTCGATGTATTTAGCTGTGGATTTAATTGCTTCATCAACGCTACGCCGCCAGCTACATGGGGGGCGGCCATGCTAGTACCGTTTAAGTATTGGTAGCTAGCACTTAAGTTACTACCGCTTTCATTAACGTATGTACTGTAAACACCATCACCATAGCCATCACCATTAAGATCGACACTGCTGTTGCCACCTGGTGCTGCTATATCTATATAAGTGCCGTAGTTAGAGTAGCTGGTAAGTTGTTTGCGAGCATCGACAGCGCTAACACCAATCACATTGTCAAAAGCGGCTGGATAACTCAGTTGCGAGGTACTTTCGTTCCCGGCTGCCGCAACCACGATAACTCCTTGGGCAACAGCGTCTTGCACAGCTTTGTTAAATGCTGAATCAAAGCCACCTCCACCTAAACTCATATTGATAACGTCTGCGGCTTTATTCGGTAAACGACCCGACGAGTTACTTAAACCGGCGGCGTATAACACTGCTTGGCTGATATCAAAGGTAGTACCTCCGCCAAAACCAAGCACCCGTAGATTCATTATTTTAGCGTCTGGCGCAACACCGGCCACACCCACAGAGTTATTAGTACGCGCTGCAACGGTACCTGCTACATGAGTACCATGCCAAGAAGAGCTACCATTTGTTCCACTTTTATCACCTGGATCTTCAGGGTCAGTATCTACGCCATCTCCATCTAAAGATATTTGGGTATTAGAAATAAAATCCATGCCATCGGTAGTAAGTTGAGCATTTAAATCAGGATGATTTTCGAACATCCCGGTATCGAGTACGGCTACTACAACATCGCTTTGGGTTTGTCCCTGCATGGTTTGCCATGCAGCACTTAAACCAATTTGCTCATAATGCCATTGCCGCTCAACAAGAGGGTCATTTGATAAAGCGCTAGCTTGATAAAGGTAGTTTGGCGTAACCTCATCACCGCCCAAGCGATACTTCATTTCTTTAATCTTGAGTAATGTACGTTTTTTAGCGAGGTATTCTGCATTATTGCTTCGCTTTAAACCGCTTGGTGAATCAGCGCTAGTCGCTAATGCAACCGCTAGATTTTCTTCGGCACGATACAAGCTCATGCTTGGCCCTGAAGCAACAGAAGAAAGACCGTAATCTTCGTTATTCGCCGCTCTAAACTGTTGCTCACTACGTTGAATAATCATTTCATCAACCATGAACGCATGTTGAGTACTTAAGCTAGTACTTTCAGGGACATTTTGCTGGTTTTGATCGATAAGACGCAGAGTATAAGGGCCTTGTGATCTTAGTTGATTATCAAGATAAGCATCAACGACTACATAGTAGGCATCACTAACCGTCACTTGGATAAGCTCTGTTTTATTTGTGCCGATTGAACTAGCTACTTCAGTTTCGTCACTCACCCTATATAAGGAAAGATCAAAATCATTACTGCTTGTTTCCCAATCAGCAATTTCCAAAAACAAGGTTTGCCCAGCTTCTAAATCAACTCGGTAAATATCTATCGAATCGTTCATGTTAGCAAAGCGGTCACCGCTAACACCGGTAAAATGGCTAGCTAAATAGCCACTTACTACCGCAATAGGAGGGAGAACTTGAGCAGTACTAGCAGTATTATTGGAAGAGTACAGCGCATTAGGGTCATTCACATCGCTATCAACTACGGTGTTGGTAAGCACATTCGCGGTGCCACTTACTGAGTAGCTAGGTCTATTGTCTACCACTGTAGATTCACCACCACCGCCGCCACAAGCCAACAAACTAACGACGAATAACAGTGTAAAAATCGTTTTCATATAATCCCTTACATCAACAACTGAGCTGCGCCCATGATATGCAATTAACGCACAAAATAGTATTCAAGCCCTAAGCTTTTCATCAAGCAATTATAACAAACCCTATGAAATAGGGAGAAGAAGCACAAAGTATTGGAAGGATTACCGGCCTAAAAGAGAATTAGGCCGGGTATTTAATGCGGCTAAACCTTGGGTTTATTAGGCTCTAACAACTCATTGTCATTGATGTTAGCTTGTGCCTCTAACATTGCTTTTGGCACACTCCCCTTGGTAGGAACGCTTTTACCTTCTTGGCTAGTGCCAATAAGGCCGGCGGCAGACTGATTAGCAGCTGCCACTTGCAAACCACCTTCATTAACTATTTCAGCGCTGGCTAAAGCCGCTTGCTCAGCAAGTTCTTCAGCGGTAGGTAATACCTGAGTGGCACTTGGATCACCAGACAGCCCGGCCACCAAGGCCGCAGCAATTCCTTGCCCTAGTTCAGTGAACTGCTTTTCAATATCAGCCTTTAATACGGTTTGCATTAAATCTGCTCCAGCCAAGCCAGCCTGAATGGGATTTCCGGTGGCTAAACCAAGACCAATATCCATAGCAGCAGGGGCAATGTCAGTAATTCCCACACCATTTTCTGCCGCCGCAGCGGTTGTTTGGATACTGCTAGCAACTTGTTCCGTCACCGGTTCTTTTTGGCTATCAGGAGTGAGCGCCTGCTTTAGCTTTTGACTAAAACTGGTATCAGTTTTCACTTCACTAGGCTGCTGATTGCTGACATCAAGTAACTTAGGTTTGTAGGCTACGTCATTAGTAGCCAATGGCGTAGAACTATAAGATGTTGTCATGTTCCGTTCCTTTAGAATATCACTGTGAGCTGTCGGTAATCGCAAATGGATCGTTGTCCACCGCCACCAACACATCTCGTATTTGAATGTTTGCCATATCTGAAAAACGCTTGGTCGCTAACACTGCGCGGTCTGATTGCACCGACATCACCGTTAACTGAGTATCGTCTGCATTAAATATCGGACCACGCAAGCCGCCATCTAAGTGCATCAAGTATTGCTGCCTCACCAGTTCAAACTTGTCACCTTTGCGCACGCCATTGGTTTGCCCAATATTAATCACCACCTGTCCGTTGTATAAGCCAACCACAGTGGCTAAACTTTGGCGGCAATACAGCGCATCCTCTACGTCTACAACCGCTTGGTCGATGTAAGAATCAATCAAGTTGCCATAGTCAGAAGACCAAAAAGTTTGCCCTGTTACGTCAAGTTTCATGGTGACATCAAATGGCCATTCTCGATTAGAGCCATAGCTCTTGCGTAAGATTGTTTCGCCGTTTATCCCGTCTATCACATATAACTTCACTTGAAAGTTACGCTGCTTAACGGTGCTCTTCATTCCCAATAAATTGGTGCTTGTTTCGTTGTAGCTAGACATGTCGTTGATTTTGCCAAACAAGATATATTGCACGTCGTATTGCGAAGATAGACTCCTCGCAACCTTCAACATTTGCGGCTCAATATCATTAGCGTAACGACCGTCAAAAGCGATTTGTCGGGTCATTAAATGCCGTGCGTCTACTCGCTTGCTCTTTAACTTGAAGCGGTGAAACAAGCGCTGAGATACTTCCTCAGGGGTACGATAAATACCACCAAGTTGTGCATGTTCGCGTTTTTGTAGCTGGAAAGGCCCAACAAACAGCGTTTTTGCATAACTGTCTTTTTCACAGGTATTAAGAGGAAAGATGTCGGCGGCAACCGTGACTGTCATTTGGTCGTCTTCAATGGTCTCTACTAACAGCTTCATGTCATAAACTTCGCCATTAGTACGCACTGTTAGCTCATCAGTTTCTAATACTCCTGACTTCACTATCTGTAGCGACTTTACACTCGCTCCACCTCGATACATCAGAGTAAGCAAAGCATCTTGAATCGCTTGTTGGCGCGCTTTATCCACTTGGCCGTCTACAATCTTGGCTTGGCCTTCGCCTTCAAACCATACGGCATAGCTAGGGGCGTTAACGCCCGCTAACATTAACCAAAGGCAGAAAGCCCTAATAAATAAGGACATTGGCTTTTCCTATAGTGGCCACATACTTCCACCCAAGAATGACGACAGCCAGCCTTGAGTTTGTACGTCAGCATGATCCCCGGTACCGCTAAACTCGATTCGAGCATCGGCTACTTGATAAGAACCAATAGAGTTGTTTTCACCAACATCAAGTGGTCGCACAATGCCAGTAAAGCGCATGTACTCTTTGCCGTTGTTTATCACCAACCACTTTTCACCCCGAACCACTAAGTTTCCATTATTCAGTATGTCTACTACCGATACAGTAATGCGACCGGATAAGCGGTGGCGTTGGTTAGCATCAGAGGTTCCATCAAAGTCTTGTTTCTGGCTCATCTCGAGTTCAACAACTTTGCCGTTAATCGTTAGCGATCCGCCAGGCACAGTTACAGGGTCAAGTTTGTAGCTATTTTCTTTGGCAAGGTTTGAGCTAGCAGACTTAGTAGCCGTTGCCTCTTCTTCAAGCATCACTGTAATTGTATCGCCTAAGGCGAAAGGCGGCGTATAGCTATATAAACTGCGGGAGGTATTACTATTGAACATAGAGCCCGTAACAATCACTGGGTCGGCTGCTGGGCTAGGTTCAATTGGCGCATAAAAAGGGTCGTCAGGGATCGGAGAACGACTATCGGTACTCACCGTTACTTGGCGTTGGTTACGATCTTCTCTTTCTTGAACATCGTCAGCTACTTTTTCTACCCCGTCGACAATGGTTGAACATGCAGACAACAGTAATGTGCCGCATAACACTAAAAATCGGGAAATCATTGGTCTATTCCTACTTACGTTAGTTTCCGTTTACCACTTTCTTCCATTCGCTTTAACTTAGGCTCGAGCTTTTAGCTCAATTGTTATAATTAGTTACCTAAGTAAGCCTTAGGCTACAAATAGCAAAGCAAATGCCACTAACGTCAGTAGAAACATATCCTTACGATCATCTACATGACAAAAAATTTTGCTCAACCGACAACATTCCGTCGTTTTTGCCGCTTCTGGTTGGGCAGCCTAAAAAATGCAAATTAAATGCCACAAAATAACCAATCACTAGCATTTCATAATGTTTTTATAAAAACATATAAATTTTAATTCAGAACCGCCGATACAGGTTTAAGTGCCACAAATTCCTTATTGAACGACTAAACCACATAAAAAGTCGGCAACACCTACCCAATACCGGATATTATTTGCCCAGTAATTCTACTTTTCCGGCAATGCTTACCTCACGATAATCTAAAAAGTCAGCATTAGATCCACAATTAATCCAATGCCACTAGGCACCTACTTGCATCTAATGAAGCCACTTATTAACGGATAACGCCTTTTAGCGCTGCGCCCAAAATCCCCTCGACTTAAAGCATCCTTAGATGCTCCTACCAACAGAACCTTGTACTGAGCTAAGGACTTGAGAGGTACTAACGACGAAACACACTTTGTAAAACAGAGGAGGATAGGGGATGGATATTGATTGTGGTTGTTTGCCTCGAGCGATAAATCGCAGGTAATAAAAAAGCCTGCTCAATGAGCGGGCTTAGTATTTGGCACCTGGCGGTGGAACAGGTGCGCAGCATAGCTGCTTCCGCTTCGGCCTAAAAAAGCACGCTTTTTCCTAGCGGCCTTCGCCCTACTTGAAAGTAGCCCACTTTTTTTGTCCAATAAAAAACCCCACCGTCTTGCGACAATGGGGTCATCTAATGAGAGCCTGGCGGTGACCTACTTTCACATGGGGAAACCCCACACTATCATCGGCGCAGTTGCGTTTCACTTCTGAGTTCGGCATGGGTTCAGGTGGGTCCACAACGCTATTGCCACCAGGCAAAAACTTGTTGTCTTTAACATTCGAAAAAGCTGAAACATCCCACGAGTCTAACAAGCACTCTTGGTTTCTAAATAAGATAATCTTCATCAAACATACACACCACTTAGGTGTTGTATGGTTAAGCCTCACGGGTAATTAGTACAAGTTAGCTCAATGCCTCACAGCACTTACACACCTTGCCTATCAACGTTGTAGTCTCCAACGGCCCTTCAGGGGACTTAAAGTCCCAGTGAGAATTAATCTCAAGGCCTGCTTCCCGCTTAGATGCTTTCAGCGGTTATCAGTTCCGAACGTAGCTACTGGGCAATGCTATTGGCATAACAACCCAAACACCAGCGGTTCGTCCACTCCGGTCCTCTCGTACTAGGAGCAGCTCCCTTCAATTCTCAAACGCCCACGGCAGATAGGGACCGAACTGTCTCACGACGTTCTAAACCCAGCTCGCGTACCACTTTAAATGGCGAACAGCCATACCCTTGGGACCGACTTCAGCCCCAGGATGTGATGAGCCGACATCGAGGTGCCAAACACCGCCGTCGATATGAACTCTTGGGCGGTATCAGCCTGTTATCCCCGGAGTACCTTTTATCCGTTGAGCGATGGCCCTTCCATACAGAACCACCGGATCACTATGACCTACTTTCGTACCTGCTCGACGTGTCTGTCTCGCAGTTAAGCTGGCTTATGCCATTGCACTAACCGTACGATGTCCGACCGTACTTAGCCAACCTTCGTGCTCCTCCGTTACTCTTTGGGAGGAGACCGCCCCAGTCAAACTACCCACCAGACACTGTCCGCAATCCCGATAAGGGACCAACGTTAGAACATCAACACTACAAGGGTGGTATTTCAAGGTCGGCTCCACATCATCTAGCGACAACGCTTCAAAGCCTCCCACCTATCCTACACATGTAGGGTCAATGTTCAGTGTCAAGCTGTAGTAAAGGTTCACGGGGTCTTTCCGTCTAGCCGCGGGTACACCGCATCTTCACGGCAATTTCAATTTCACTGAGTCTCGGGTGGAGACAGCTTGGCCATCATTACGCCATTCGTGCAGGTCGGAACTTACCCGACAAGGAATTTCGCTACCTTAGGACCGTTATAGTTACGGCCGCCGTTTACCGGGGCTTCGATCAATAGCTTCGTCCAAAGACTAACCACATCAATTAACCTTCCGGCACCGGGCAGGCGTCACACCGTATACGTCATCTTTCGATTTAGCACAGTGCTGTGTTTTTAATAAACAGTTGCAGCCAACTGGTATCTGCGACTCTCAGCAGCTTAGGGAGTAAATCCCATCACCATCAAGAGCGTACCTTCTCCCGAAGTTACGGTACCATTTTGCCTAGTTCCTTCACCCGAGTTCTCTCAAGCGCCTTGGTATTCTCTACCCAACCACCTGTGTCGGTTTGGGGTACGGTTTCGTATAATCTGAAGCTTAGAGACTTTTCCTGGAAGCAGGGCATCAACCACTTCATGTCCGTAGACACTCGTCATCAATTCTCAGCCTTAGACACCCGGATTTTCCTAAGTGTCCAGCCTACAACCTTAAACATGGATAACCATCACCATGCTGGCCTAGCCTTCTCCGTCCTCCCATCGCAATTATACGAAGTACAGGAATATTAACCTGTTTCCCATCGACTACACTTTTCAGTCTCGCCTTAGGGGCCGACTCACCCTGCTCTGATTAACATTGAACAGGAAACCTTGGTCTTTCGGCGAGGGGGCTTTTCACCCCCTTTATCGTTACTCATGTCAACATTCGCACTTCTGATACCTCCAGCAAGCCTTACGACTCACCTTCAACGGCTTACAGAACGCTCCTCTACCATGCTTGAACAAGTCAAGCATCCGTAGCTTCGGTGCATAGCTTAGCCCCGTTACATCTTCCGCGCAGGCCGACTCGACCAGTGAGCTATTACGCTTTCTTTAAATGATGGCTGCTTCTAAGCCAACATCCTGGCTGTCTAAGCCTTCCCACATCGTTTCCCACTTAGCTATGACTTTGGGACCTTAGCTGACGGTCTGGGTTGTTTCCCTTTCCACGACGGACGTTAGCACCCGCCGTGTGTCTCCCGGATAGTACTTAGTGGTATTCGGAGTTTGCAAAGGGTTGGTAAGTCGGGATGACCCCCTAGCCTTAACAGTGCTCTACCCCCACTAGTATTCGTCCGAGGCGCTACCTAAATAGCTTTCGAGGAGAACCAGCTATCTCCCGGTTTGATTGGCCTTTCACCCCCAGCCACAAGTCATCCGCTAATTTTTCAACATTAGTCGGTTCGGTCCTCCAATTGGTGTTACCCAATCTTCAACCTGCCCATGGCTAGATCACCGGGTTTCGGGTCTAATCCCAGCAACTATGCGCGCAGTTAACACTCGGTTTCCCTACGGCTCCGCTATTCGCTTAACCTTGCTACTGAAATTAAGTCGTTGACCCATTATACAAAAGGTACGCAGTCACCCCACGAAGGGGCTCCCACTGCTTGTACGTATACGGTTTCAGGTTCTATTTCACTCCCCTCACAGGGGTTCTTTTCGCCTTTCCCTCACGGTACTGGTTCACTATCGGTCAGTCAGGAGTATTTAGCCTTGGAGGATGGTCCCCCCATATTCAGACAACATATCACGTGTGCCGTCCTACTCGATTTCACTTAAAGTAGATTTTCATGTACGGGGCTATCACCCTGTATCGCTGTCCTTTCCAGAACATTCCACTAATCACATAAAAGCTTAAGGGCTAATCCGGGTTCGCTCGCCGCTACTACCAGAATCTCGGTTGATTTCTTTTCCTCCGGGTACTTAGATGTTTCAGTTCCCCGGGTTCGCCTCGCAACGCTATGTATTCACGTTGCGATACTGCATAAAATGCAGTGGGTTTCCCCATTCGGAAATCCATGTCTATAACGTCTTTTATCGACTTAACATGGCTTATCGCAGATTAACACGTCCTTCATCGCCTCTGACTGCCAAGGCATCCACCGTATACGCTTAGTCACTTAACCATACAACACCTAAATGTTGTCGCTTAACTAACTTGAATGGTCAGGCTGTATAAGTCCTGCCATTCGAGTACGATCACCTTATTTTTTTGAATACCAAAAACACTTGTTATTTAACTCGTATTTTTGAGATATTTTTTATCAGCTTTTCCAAATTGTTAAAGAGCAATTGGTTTCTTAGAAACCAAAGCTAAGCACTGTATAAACAAATGCTTAGCTTTGTATTCTCAAACCAAAGAGAGAAATGGTATCCCGTACGAGATTTGAACTCGTGTTACCGCCGTGAAAGGGCGGTGTCCTAGGCCTCTAGACGAACGGGACACTGTAAAGCTGTTCTCGTTGGTCCTAAACCGCACTAGAACTTATCTCTCTTTATCTTTTCATCAAGCAATCTGTGTGAACACGTCACAGGAACATCAGCATCATAATAAGGAGGTGATCCAGCCCCAGGTTCCCCTAGGGCTACCTTGTTACGACTTCACCCCAGTCATGAACCACAAAGTGGTGAGCGTCCTCCCGAAGGTTAAACTACCCACTTCTTTTGCAGCCCACTCCCATGGTGTGACGGGCGGTGTGTACAAGGCCCGGGAACGTATTCACCGTAGCATTCTGATCTACGATTACTAGCGATTCCGACTTCACGGAGTCGAGTTGCAGACTCCGATCCGGACTACGACATGCTTTTTGGGGTCCGCTTACTCTCGCGAGTTCGCATCCCTCTGTACATGCCATTGTAGCACGTGTGTAGCCCTGCCCGTAAGGGCCATGATGACTTGACGTCGTCCCCACCTTCCTCCGGTTTATCACCGGCAGTCTCCCTAGAGTTCCCACCATTACGTGCTGGCAAATAAGGATAGGGGTTGCGCTCGTTGCGGGACTTAACCCAACATCTCACGACACGAGCTGACGACAGCCATGCAGCACCTGTATCTAAGTTCCCGAAGGCACCAAACTATCTCTAGTAAGTTCTTAGTATGTCAAGGGCAGGTAAGGTTCTTCGCGTTGCATCGAATTAAACCACATGCTCCACCGCTTGTGCGGGCCCCCGTCAATTCATTTGAGTTTTAACCTTGCGGCCGTACTCCCCAGGCGGTCTACTTAATGCGTTAGCTGCGTTACCCACGAGTTAAACTCACAGACAACTAGTAGACATCGTTTACGGCGTGGACTACCAGGGTATCTAATCCTGTTTGCTCCCCACGCTTTCGTACATGAGCGTCAGTTTTTGTCCAGGTGGCCGCCTTCGCCACTGGTATTCCTTCAGATCTCTACGCATTTCACCGCTACACCTGAAATTCTACCACCCTCTACAAAACTCTAGCTTCCCAGTTCCAAATGCCATTCCCAGGTTGAGCCCGGGGATTTCACATCTGGCTTAAAAAGCCGCCTGCGTACGCTTTACGCCCAGTAATTCCGATTAACGCTCGGACCCTCCGTATTACCGCGGCTGCTGGCACGGAGTTAGCCGGTCCTTCTTCTGTCGCTAACGTCAAAGATATAGCGTATTAAACTACACCTCTTCCTCACGACTGAAAGTGCTTTACAACCCGAAGGCCTTCTTCACACACGCGGCATGGCTGCATCAGGCTTTCGCCCATTGTGCAATATTCCCCACTGCTGCCTCCCGTAGGAGTCTGGGCCGTGTCTCAGTCCCAGTGTGGCTGATCATCCTCTCAAACCAGCTAGGGATCGTCGCCTTGGTAAGCCATTACCTTACCAACTAGCTAATCCCACTTGGGCTAATCTCTACGCGAAAGGTGCCGAAGCATCCCCTCCTTTGGTCCGAAGACATTATGCGGTATTAGCAGTCGTTTCCAACTGTTGTCCCCCACGTAAAGGCATATTCCCAAGCATTACTCACCCGTCCGCCGCTCGTCATCTTCTAGCAAGCTAGAAATGTTACCGCTCGACTTGCATGTGTTAAGCCTGCCGCCAGCGTTCAATCTGAGCCATGATCAAACTCTTCAATCAAAGTTTTTTCGCTCAAAGTAAAAACTGAAAATTATTACTGTTAAAACAGTGCAAGCATCCAGTTCACTTAAGCTAATTTTTTCGCTTAATGCCCTGTGAGTGCTCACACAGATTGCTTGATAAATTGTTAAAGAGCGTTGCTTCGTTGCCGAAGCGAGGTGCGCATTCTACGCTTTCCTCTGTGGCTGTCAACCGCTTTTTAATATTAATTAAGAAGAAGTTTTTGCGCCGTTAATAAAGCCTCAGGCCTTACCAACCCTGACATCGTTTCTACATCGCTTTGCAGCGCCGCTTGCCGTGTCAGTGGAGTCGCATTATAGGGATCCGATTCTGTAGCGCAAGCGTTTATTACAGAAAAATGAAAATAACTGCCTTTATGAACACTATTTGCACCAAGCGTTCATTAAACACACTTATCATGCCTATATTTGATTAGTTTTGACGTAGCAGCCTGTAGAAAGCTCGACTCACTAAACCGTGGTTCTTTACCTTTAGGCTGCCGACTATAGGGTAAAACAAGGAATTAACCATTAGTCTTAAATAGCAGTAAAGCGCTATTAGGCAGTTTTTATTCTACTAAGGATGACGTAAGCTGAAACTATAGCGAGCTAATCATAAGTGGAGTAAGTAATGAGCGTGAAGTCTTTTTCTGGTTTTAGCCCCATTTTAGGTAAAGAAGTATGGGTTGACCCAAGCGCGGTGCTGTACGGAGAAATCAAATTAGGTGACGACGTAAGCATTTGGCCCTTGGTCGCTGCACGTGGCGATGTAAACCACATACAGATCGGTGCTCGCTCTAATGTACAAGACAGCAGTGTGCTACATGTAACTCGCAAAACTGAAAATCCTCCGCATGGTTATCCCTTAATTATTGGTGAGGATGTCACCGTGGGTCATAAAGCGATGCTGCATGGTTGCACTATTGGTAACCGAGTATTGGTTGGCATGGGAGCAATCGTATTGGATGGCGTTATTGTAGAAGACGATGTAATGATTGGTGCGGGTAGTTTGGTACCACCCCATAAACGTTTGGAATCTGGATACTTATATATGGGTAGCCCAGTGAAAAAAGCTCGCCCATTAAATGACAAAGAAAAAGCCTTTTTAAGTGAATCAGCTGATAACTATGTCCGTTTAAAGCAGAAGTACTTAGAAGAACAACTTTAAACAATAATATTGCCATTTGATTCGAAATCTTCTTGCTGTAACTTTTGTTCTAGCAACTCTTCGATATCGAATTGAACACTATGGTAAGCCTCTAGCATTTTGTCGTCGTTAGTTAACGGTAAGCCGACTAAATGCTCGAGGGTACTCTTACGTACTGCACATTGTACTTTCGCCCCCATGACTTGAGCACTGAATTCGACCTGTTGGTTCACCGCTTGCCAGCGCTGGTCATCACTTATAATAATGCTTTGATTCATAATATAGCGGCTCCGCCTAGTAAGGCTTAGTTGTTGTTATTTATGCTAAGTCTTTTTAAAGTGTTGCTTCGGTATATGCAAACTGCAAGTGAAATATAGATGATAAATTGGCAATGGTTACGTTTTGAGGAGCTAAGTACTCAGCAGCTATACCAAATGATCGCCCTGCGTGAAGCCGTTTTTGTTGTGGAACAAGACTGCCCTTACCAAGATGTGGATGGACGTGACCCACAGGCCTTACATCTATTAGGCAGTGAAGATGGTCAATTGCTCGCTTACGCCAGAGTTTTTCCACCAGAGCCTCTTGATTCGAGTATTGGCAGAGTAGTGACGGCTAAAGCCGCTCGTGGCAGAGGACTCGGCCAACAATTAATGCGTCACGCTATAAACTATTGCCAACAACATTGGCCAGCCGCCACTATTCATATTTCTGCCCAGCGCTACCTAGAAGATTTCTATCAAAGCCTTGGTTTCGATATCTGCACTAAGCCCTATCTTGAAGACAATATTCCACACGTAGGCATGGAAATAAAAGCTAACGACTAAGGTTGCGGCGTAACTCGCGCAATACTTGACGAAAACCAGGGCGAATACCGCGCCATACCGTAAAGCTTTCGGCTGCCTGCCCCACTAACATTCCTAAGCCATCAACAACTTTAGCAGCGCCTTGTTCAATGGCCCAAGCATTGAAAGCGGTAAGTTCTGCCGAATAAGTCATGTCGTAACAACGGGTATGTTTGGTAATCACCTCGGCCTTAAGCGGAGGAAGCTCACCTTTTAATCCCGCTGAGGTTGAGTTGATAACAATATCAAACTCGCCAGCGACGGCTTCAAAAGAGCTCGCATTAATATTGCCAAAGTCACTAAAACGTACTGCTAAGGCTTCTGCTTTACTTACGGTACGATTGGCAATGAGAACTTCGCTGGGTTGCTGCTCTAATAGTGGGCGTAATACACCTCGCGCCGCACCACCAGCACCTAACAGCAAAATACGTAAACCTTTAAGCTCTCCAAAATTAGCAATTAGATCTGCCACAAGACCCGCACCGTCGGTATTGTCGCCCAATATCACACCATCGTCGGTGAGTTTTAAGGTATTCACGGCACCAGCCAATAAAGCCCGCTCGGTATGTTGCTGCGCAGCTTGATAAGCTTGCTCTTTAAATGGCGCGGTAATGTTGCAACCTTTTCCTCCATCTTGCCAAAACGCAGTTAGCGCTTGAGCGAAGCCGTCTTCTGCAGGCTCAATGGCGGTGTAAGTTAACTGTTGCTGGGTTTGGCGGGCAAACAAGGTATGAATAAAAGGAGATTTTGATTGGCTAATTGGGTTGCCAAATACTGCGTATAAATCCATTAGGCGCACTACATAAACAAATAATAAGTCACCTTAACAAGGCTTTAAGCAAAAGCCAAAGCGCAATCTTGAAAATATAGCGCACCTATTGGCTTGGTCTTAATCGTCTTCGTCTAACTCAGGGGCATCAACATCATCCACCTCATTGTTATCATCATTTACTGGCGCGTCGTTGGCACCAGTCTTGGGTGGATTACTGACCAAACCATGAAATGCCTTGCGGCCAGTAAGCTTTTTATATTTTAGCCACACTTTTTGTTCAGCGGTTTCTGGCTCTGACACACCACGACATACTGATATAAAAATCGACTCAATATCGTCAATAGGTTCGCGAGTAGATTCATCGAGTTCTTTAAAGGCACTACCGCAGCGTTCTAATAACTCTGCTTCTTTAATGGTGAAGGCGCCGCTGCGAGAAAAGCCACGGCGAAAGTGTTTGTCATCGAAAAACCGACGTTTTGCTGAAAACGATCCATTCATAGCTCAAGACTCAACTAATAAGACATTTTTAAGGCTTAGTTTGATAACACCAAGCCTTAAAATATTTAATCCATAGTGGTCATTCTGGCAAGAAAATAAGTCGCTTTTTTTACAGTGTTCAAACTGACAGGTTTAGCCAGTCTTGCGGCATCAAATAACGTTGATAAAGTTGTGCTTCTTCACTGCCAGCTTCTGGCTGCCAATTGTATCGCCACTTAACTAAAGGCGGTAAAGACATAAGAATAGACTCAGTTCGCCCACCCGACTGCAAACCAAATAAGGTGCCCCGGTCGTAGACCAAGTTAAACTCGACATAACGACCACGGCGGTATAATTGAAAGTCACGCTGTTGCTCATTAAACGGCGTATCTTTTCGTCGTTCAACAATGGGCAAGTAGGCCTTCAAAAAGCCTTCTCCCACCGCTTGAGTAAAAGCAAAGCTTTGGGCAAAGCCGGTTTCGTTAAGATCATCAAAGAATAAGCCACCAACGCCACGGGTTTCGTTACGGTGTTTTAAGTAAAAGTAGCGATCGCACCACGCTTTATATTTTGGATATACCTCTTCACCAAAAGGCTGGCACAAGTCTGCAGCAGTTTGATGCCAAGAAATACAGTCCTCATCAAAACCATAATAAGGGGTTAAATCAAAGCCGCCACCAAACCACCATATAGGTGCTTCGCCCTCTTTCTCTGCCACAAAAAACCGCACATTAGCATGTGAGGTTGGCACCATTGGATTGTTAGGATGAATCACCAAAGACACCCCCATGGCTTCAAAATGACGGCCGGCTAGTTCTGGGCGTTGTGCGGTGGCCGATGCTGGCATTTGTTTGCCACAAACGTGGGAGAAGTTAACCCCGGCTTGTTCAAACACCTTGCCATTGGTAAGTACGCGGGTACGTCCTTCACCGGTTAAACCATTGTGCTCGGCTGGGTCACGCTGCCAATCGTCGTGGAAGAAACTAGCTTCGCCGTCTTGTTGCTCAAGTTGCTGACAAATAGTTTGTTGCAACTGCAAAAAAAACTGTCGCACTGCTTCAATGTTAACGTCTTGCATGCCGGATCCTTCACCTAGTAATTAAGGGTTAAGCGCGAATCACTTCGCCAGTAAAAATATCTTTGATTTGGCTGGTTTGCTTAGCCTTACCCAAAGGGCCGTCAACCACTAAGTCTACGCCCGTTAACAAGGCAGCTTGCTCAGCATTTGCAGCTGGTATTTCTCCGCTGTAATTAGCCGAGGTAGACACTAAAGGCTTGCCCCAACGCTGACAGATATCAGCCACCAGTGGGTGTGAGGTTAAACGCACCGCAACACTGCTGAACTGACCAGAAATCCACTTGGGTGTAGCGGCTGAAACGGGCACTAACCAAGTAGTGGGCCGAGTTTGCTTGCTCACCAATAACTGCTGCTGCTCGGCACTTAGGGCTGAATAATCAATATAGGGTAATAAGTGCGCAAGCTCTGAGGCTAACAAGATCAGTCCCTTTTCCACTGGACGGCGCTTTATCTGCAAAATTTTTGATACTGCTTGTTTGTTATCTGGGTCACAGCCCAAACCAAACACCGCTTCGGTTGGGTAGGCTATCACTGCGCCTTGCTGTAGAACAGTGACGACTTCACTGGTGTTTGTGGTGATGGGGCGTTGAGTAGGCTGGGTCATTATTTTTGCACTTTTACCAAACTGTGAATTAACAAAAACTGTAGTGCGGCACATACCACCACCGAAGGCCCTGCTGGCGTATCTTGATACCAAGACAAACATAAACCTAAGACCACCGAGATAGCACCAAATACGATGGCAAATACCGCCATTTGCTCCGGCGAACGACTTAAACGACGGGCAGTCGCTGCAGGGATTAATAACAAGGAGCTAATAATTAATGCGCCAACAATTTTCATGGCAATCGCCACTACCACTGCTAATAACAGCAGTAATAAAGCGCGCATTAAACCAACATTCACCCCTTCCACTTCGGCAATTTGCTCATTAACCGTAGCCGATAACAACTTATTCCATTGGCTAAGTAAAATAGCCAATACCACGGCACCACCGCCCCAAATCCATAATAAGTCTTGCTGAGTAACGGCCAGTAAATCACCGAACAAATAAGCCATTAAATCAATACGCACGTTGTCCATTAGGGCCACAACCACTAAACCTAACGACAGGGCAGAGTGCGCCATAATACCTAACAAAGTATCGCTAGCCAGCTGCTTATAGCGTTGCAGTGACAACAAAATCACCGCCAACATTACGCCACTAAATACCACGGCTATCACTGGGTTAATTTGCAGCCATAAACCTAAAGCAACACCCAGTAATGAAGCATGTGCCAAGGTATCGCCAAAATAGGCTAAACGGCGCCACACCATAAAAGAACCCAAAGGCCCAGCGAGTACCGCAATGCCTAAACCCGCCAGTAAGGCATTAATTAAAAAGTCATCCATGCTTAGTTATTCTCTTCAGAGCTGGGCTGCGGGTGATGATGTTCATGGTCGTGTTCATCACAAACATGATGGTGGGTATACACGGCCAATTGTTGCCGTTCATTTTGGGCAAACAAACGCGCAAACTCAGGGTGCTGAGCAACACTTTCTGGTTCACCATGACAACAAACATGATGGTTCAAACAAATAACGTGGTCGGTACCCGCCATCACTAGATGTAAATCGTGAGAGACCAACAATACGCCACAACCAATTTGCTGGGCAATATCAGCTATCAATTGATATAACTCTATTTGCCCAGAGATATCTACCCCTTGCACCGGTTCGTCTAACACCAACAATTGCGGTTCACCAAGCAGCGCTCGCGCCAGCAATACTCGCTGCATTTCACCGCCAGACAAACGCACCATTTGTCGGTCGAGCAAGCGACTAATGCTTAACTGACTAATTACTTTGGTTAAACCCGCTTTCGATGAATGACGAGCCAGCTTAAGAAAGCGCTCTACGGTTAGCGGGAAGGACTCATCAAGGCTAATTTTTTGCGGTACATAGCCAATGCGTAGCTTAGAGGCGCGCGCGATGTTACCCGAATCAGCCGAGATTAAACCCAAAATCACTTTTATGAGGGTACTTTTACCTGCGCCATTAGGGCCAATTAAGGTAGTTATTTGGCCGCGATTAAGTTCCAACGAAACATGGTCGAGTACCATGCGGTCGTCAAAGCTAACACAGATGTTGTTCAGTGAGAGTAAGGTGGTCAATCCCTGCATCCTATAGAAAAATTAGCGTGTATGCCCCCAGCGAGTTTAGCGTGGGGCGCGCTATTCTACACTAGATGTTACACTATCGTATTATTTTACCAAATCACCTCAAAAAGCCTTTATGCGTAAACTGTTTTTTATCGTTATGTTAATTGCTGCGCCAAGTTGGGCTGCCAACCCAAACATACTGGTAAGTATTAAACCCCTGCAACTAATTGTAACCAGCCTTACTGAAGGCGAATTAGCCGTTGATTACTTGGTAAGCCCTAACGTATCGCCACACGATTATGCTTTGCGCCCTTCTGATGTAAGAGCGATTCGTGAAGCCGATTTATTAATTTGGGTCGGTGATGAACTAGAACCCTTTTTAAGTAAACCTCTTAGTCAAACCGATACTTCTCAGTTGGCATTGCTTGATTTACCGGGTTTGGATCACATTGATGGTGACAAAGGCCACGAGCATCATGATCATGAGGGCCACCATCATGATGTTGACCCGCACATTTGGTTGGGCCCAAGCGAAGCCCGAGTGATAGCTGCCGCCATCACCGAAAAATTAATAAGTAAAATGCCGGAGACTAGCGAACACTTTCAGCAACAGTTAACGCGCTTTAATCAACACCTCGATAAGCTTGAGCAAAGCATTGGTCAGCAATTAGCGCCGGTTCAACAACAAGGGTATTTTGTTTTTCACGATGGCTATAGTTATTTTGAGCGCCAGTTTGCTTTAAATCGCTTAGGCGAATTCACCATCAATCCTCAGCGTCGCCCTGGCGCAAAAAGCCTGCTGAACATTCGCCAGCAACTGGAGCAAGGTAAAGCCAAGTGTATTTTTGCTGAACCCCAATTTGACGGCGCTTTGCTAGAAAGCATTAGCCAACACAGCGGGGCTAAAATTAGCATGCTCGATCCATTGGGTATAAGCGTGAACAATAATAAAGACGGTTACTTTGAATTACTGCAGCAGTTAGCCGATGCTTACTCAGATTGCTTAAGCCACTAATAAAAAACGGAGCCTAGGCTCCGTTTTTTAAATCACTCGAGAAAACTGTTGCCGCCGCGCCTGGCTGCGAAAATAAACATCGAAGCACATACAAATATTTCGGATCAGTAAGCGCCCTTTATTGGTCACTATAATCTCTTCATTGCTCATGCTCACTAAACCGTCTTCAACAAAAGGTTTGAGTAACACGAGGTCTTCAGCAAAGTAAGCCTGAAAATCCAAATTAAATTGTTGTTCAATATCGCTAAACGATAATTGAAAATTACAGATCAAGGTTTTAATCAGTTCGCGACGAATCAAATCATCTTGATTAAGTGCTATGCCTTTCCACTGTGCGTGACCCTGTTGGTCGATTTGTGCGTAGTAGGTTTTTAAGTCTTTTTGATTTTGGCTGTAAGCATCGCCCAACATAGAAATAGACGAAACACCTAAACCCAATAAGTCGGCTTCACCCTGAGTGGTATAACCTTGGAAGTTACGATGTAACTCGCCCTTATTCTGGGCAATCGCCAATTCGTCGTCTGGCTTGGCAAAGTGGTCCATACCAATAAACTGATAACCGTGAGTGGTTAAAAACTCAATGCTGTCACGTAGTATACCTAAGCGTTCATCACTGCTTGGCATTGCAGCTTCATCTATTTTTCGCTGAGCAGCAAAACGGCTCGGCAAATGGGCATAGTTAAATACCGATAAACGGTCTGGGTCTAGGTCAATCACCCGCGCTAAGGTTCGCTTAAAGCTATCACGGGTTTGGTGCGGTAAACCGTATATGAGATCGATATTTACCGAGTTAAAGCCCACTGCTTTAGCGCGCTCTACCAAGGCAAAAATAAAATCTTCATCTTGGTCTCGATTAACAGCTTGCTGTACTTGTTTATCAAAGTCTTGCACACCTAGGCTTAAACGGTTGAAGCCTAATTCGGCCAGCAAATCGATAGTAGAAAGCTCAATCTCACGCGGGTCAACTTCAATACTAATTTCTGCACCTTCAGCAAAACTAAACTGACTAAACAGCTGGCTAGTGAGTCGTTTTAGTTGTTCGGGCTCAAGGTAAGTTGGTGTGCCACCGCCCCAATGCATTTGGCTCACTTTGCGTTGCTTAAATCGTGGCGCTTGTAGGGCTATTTCTTGCTCTAAGTAATCAAGGTAAATATCAGCTTTGTGTTGATGACGGGTAATCACCTTATTACAGCCGCAGTAGTAGCAAAGCTTATGGCAAAAAGGAATGTGCACATACAGTGATAAATCTCGCTCAGGAAACTTTTCACTGGCCACGGTAAACTGGGCTTGGCCAAACTCTTCATTAAACTCTAAGGCCGTAGGATAAGAGGTGTAGCGTGGTCCCGAGTAGTTGTACTTCTCGATTAGTTGCTGATCCCAATCCACCGTTGATACTGACATCTGAGTTATCTCCTAGAGCGCGTTTACACTGAGCTGTGTCAGTGCTTCGGCTTCTTGCAATATAAGTTTCTCTAAGGCTTTTTCTTCAGCTTCTCGCTCAAGATCTTGGCGCATACGCTGCTGCAACGGCAGGGTATTGCGCGCCTCATGAGTAGGCAATTCTTTTACCGCATTGTATAACTGAAACACCGACGGAAAGCGTTGCGCCCAATCAATAAGCTCTGGCGTTTGCAGAGCAAGCAACAAATTGCTGACTCTTATCACACCTTCCGATAAGCCGCAGCGGTCTTCTTGCATGGCTTTAGCAATATAACGAATGTCGTTTACTAGGTTTTCATTACGCTTGGCCACCGCGTGTTGAATGACTTTTCGTTGCCCCAACAAACGCCCCACCAATAACGCCGCATATACTGCCAACGCTACAACAATTACTGTTGCTGCCACCAGCCACCAGACCATCTGTATTAATCCTTATACTGATCCAAAGAAGAGCTATTTAGCGAGCGCCATAGCTGCTCGTCATCGTCTAAAGCTTCGGCTTCTTCGGCGTCTTCCGATAGGCCTAACTCAGCCAGCAACTCAGCATGGCGAGCTAATTGTAAATCGACCCATTGCTGTTCTTTTTTGCTAATTTCACCGCCTTCTTCTAATACATCAATCAGGCTTTCGAGGCGCGTATCGGCTTCTAACAGAGCTAACTCTTTTTCTGGCGTCAATGGCTGCTTAGCAGGTGCTGGCTTAGCCACTTTTTTCGCAGCTACAGGTTTAGCAACACCCAGTACAACCGGTGTTTTGCTGCCGTGGCGTGGATCAGTTTTTTGCTTGGCAATGGTGTCTTGCTTAACTTGCTCAGCTTCTTGCTGACGATTGCCCGAGGTTTTACCCTTACCTTTAGTTACCGTTTCAGGAACAGCAACTCGTTTAGACTTAAAATCAGGGTCCTTGCGTACCCCGATTAACCCACCTTTACGATTCTTTTTTCTGGCCATGTTATTTACCTTAAACTCTATGGAATAGCGCCACACTGGGGCTCACTATCTCCAACTTCATCTGATAATGCTCGGCTAACCACGCAAATGTTTTATCACTATAAAACGCCACATGAGTAGGATCATTTTTATAATACCACTGCGGAAAAACCTTAATTCCACTATGGCGTTTAGTCATTACGGCTAATAAACCCGGCTGCTGAACCAGCGATATCAAACGCTGCCAAGCGTGCTCTGGAAAATTAAAGTGCTCTGCCACTTCGCTGCACGTCACAAACCGATAAGTCTGAGTTAATAGCTGCTCATCGGGATAATATATTGGATCATAGTTCAGTAACTGATGCCCTGCTTGCTCTAGCAACAGTGCCAAAGCTGGGCCCGGCCCACAACCAAAATCTAAGCCAATTGCTTGGTGCGTTAGTGCTGCCACAACTGGTTCACTAACTTGCCGTAAAAAACCTAAATACGCTTGGTCTTGCGGATCATTATTATGGCAATCGTAATGCGCTTTTTCAGCGTCTGCACTTAGCAGGTCATTTGGGTCTAGAAAGATCAAATCACAGCTTGGGCAATGCCAATATTGACTACATTTATTGCGATAAAAATCGCTTGGTGATGCGGCACAACAAAGTGGACATTTCACCAATCAGCACCTTGCCGTATTTTTTAGGGGCGCAAGTGTAACACTAAGCGCTAAGATGGCGAATAATAAATCAATAGAGCTGGGCAGCGAGCGCTGCCCAGTTAACGCTTAGTGTAAACCACCAAGGTATTGCGATAACAACTCAATATCTTTATCGCTTAGTTTTGCAGCTACGTCTCGCATCATGCCGTTCATGTCGTTGGCGCGCTCTCCACTACGGAACAATTCTAACTGGCTCTTAATGTAACCTGCGTATTGTGAAGATATTCGTGGGAAGCCCGCTAAGCTTTGACCAACACCACGAGGGCCATGACAAGCAGTACATGCAGCAATGCCACGCTCTAAATCGCCACCCATATATAACTTCTGGCCCGCTTCTACAAACTCTGGTGCGGTAGTGTTTGGACTCATTGATTGGCCTGAGTAATAAGCCGCCAAATCTTGCATATCTTGCTCAGATAATGGCATTGCCATGCCACCCATTACGGCGTTGTTACGCCCTTCTGTACCGCCGCTGGTTGCGCCGGCTTTAAATTCTTTTAGCTGTTTCACCAAGTAACCGGCGTGTTGGCCTTCTAATTTAGGATAACCAGCTGCTTCGCCTTGTTCGTTATGACAAGCTTTACAAGTTGCTGATTTTTGCTCTCCGGCCACAGCATCTCCCTTCGCCCAAACCGGACTGGCTACACCCGCCATTAACATTAAAACTAAGGTAAGTTTTTTCATGACATTCCATT
Organism: Agarivorans sp. DSG3-1; assembly: GCF_046774965.1. NCBI lineage: Bacteria > Pseudomonadati > Pseudomonadota > Gammaproteobacteria > Alteromonadales > Alteromonadaceae > Agarivorans > Agarivorans sp. DSG3-1. The sequence goes on from NZ_CP177241.1 coordinate 966,000, forward strand.
TATTAGTATTATTCCAAACCACACACTGGTGCCCGTGATACACTTAGCGAGTCCAGTAACGGCATTATTTTACACAATTTTGCCAAAAACGTAATGTATTACCCTAATTTCCTTGTGGAGCTCAACATCGCCATGGCGCAATATCATTTTCAAAACACCCACTTTATTACCAGCGCCCCCGATATTCACGCCATGCCCGAAGACAGCGGGATTGAAATCGCCTTTGCTGGCCGCTCAAATGCTGGAAAATCGAGTGCATTAAATACCTTAACCCGCCAAAAAAGTTTAGCACGAACCAGTAAAACACCGGGGCGTACTCAATTAATTAACGTTTTTGAAATAATGGACGGTTTTCGCTTAATCGACTTACCGGGCTATGGTTTTGCTCAGGTACCAGAAGAAGTGAAGAAAAAGTGGCAAAAATCCTTGTCGGAGTATTTACAAGATCGCCAAAGCTTAAAAGGCATAGTGGTACTTATGGATATTCGCCATCCATTTAAAGATACCGATGCCGGATTGATTCAATGGGCGGTAGATTGTGATTTGCCTGTACTTGCCTTGCTAACCAAATCAGACAAGCTAAAACAAGGCGCGCGTAAAGCGGCTATTTTAAAAGGCCGAGAAACCGCCAAAGAGTTTGGTGGTAACGTTCGTGTAGAAGGTTTTTCCTCGTTAAAGAAACAAGGCCTAGATTTACTGCAAAATGCCCTTGTAACTTGGTTTGACCAACATGTAGAAGAACAAGCTCAAAGCGCTGAGTAAATGCCGCTAGGCTTGCTCAACCGCAGCAAGCCTTAAATCTCCCCCCCTCTTTATTCTCGCTCACTGTTCCCACAAAAACAAAATGCTACACATCGCTTGTCGTGGTTTAACCCGCTTTTTGTTTCATGAAGTTTCATAGCCAAACCCACTAGCTGTGCACTCGCTCATAGTTTTATGAGAAATTGTCGTCGATGGGAAAATTTTGCAATTAGGCTACCGAAGAACGTAAAGGTTATGAGAATGCAGATCGCTATACTGGCGCAAAACTTAACGAGGAAACACCATGAGCGTGAATGATGCAACCGAGACTAGGATTGAAGAACCTAGCGAGATCAGCGACGCAGAAGCGGTAACCACAGCCGACAAGGCACGTGCCGAACAGTTAAAACCCATTAGCGGCGCGCTAGTAACCCATATGTATACGGCAGACCCTTCTGCCCATGTATTTAACGACAAGCTATACATCTACCCATCTCACGATGTAGATAACGGCCAGCCACTGAATGACAACGGTGATCACTTTGACATGCGTGACTACCACGTATTCTCTCTCGACCGTCCATTTGGCGTAGTGAGTGATCACGGTAATGCGCTAGATGTAAAAGATGTACCTTGGGCTGAAAAGCAAATGTGGGCACCCGATGCCGCCGAGAAAGATGGCAAGTACTACCTATACTTTCCAGCCCGTAACTACGATGGCATTTTCCAAATTGGGGTTGCTGTAGGCGACTGTCCAGAGGGGCCATTTGTTCCGCAAGCAAACGCTATTGAAGGCAGCTTTAGTATCGACCCTGCGGTATTTAAAGACGACGATGGTAGCCACTACATGTACTTTGGTGGTCTATGGGGTGGTCAATTACAAAACTGGCGTAACGGTGAGTTTGGTGAAGAGCAATTCCCAGCCGATAACGAAATCGCCTTAAAGCCTTTCGTTGCTAAAATGACCGACGACATGCTGGAGTTTTCTGAAACACCAAAAGAGATCGACATTGTTGATGAAAATGGCGACTTGCTGTTAGCCGGTGACAATGAACGTCGTTATTTTGAAGGCCCATGGCTGCATAAGCACAACGGACGCTACTACTTGTCTTACTCAACGGGTGATACTCACAAAATAGCTTACGCGAGCAGTGACTCTCCTTACGGGCCATTCCGCTATGAAGGCGTTATTCTTGAGCCAGTATTGGGTTGGACAACTCACCACTCTATCGTTAAATACCAAAGTAAATGGTATCTGTTCTACCACGACAGCACGCTATCTGCCGGACAAACCCATTTACGCAGTATTAAGATGGCGGAGTTAAATATTGACGACGCTGGCAAAATTGAAGTGATTAAGCCTTATTACGACTAGTAATACGCAGCTGAAAAAAACGCCGCACTCGTGGCGTTTTTTTATGTCTCCAAAACACCGCTTTTTCATGTCATTGGCTACAGCAGTTTATGCTGTAAAAGACAGGCAAAAAAAAGCCCCATCGTTTGATGAGGCATGTAAGAAAAGAATTCTTAAAAACTGAAAGCACTATTCCAATTGCACTAATTATGACCCGCTGAAAATGGATTAGTTCACAATACTTTCTAAAAAGTTGTATTTTTTGTTTCACCATGTAGCCATAAGCTGTGACTAAAGCAGTGTTTCTTGTAATAAATAAGGATGAATAGCGGAGAATTACGAGCTTATATTCCCAAATATCGTAATTAAACAACCAAATAAAAGAAAAAAAGAAACAATCGGCGGCGAGTAGGTTTGACTGAAACAGGGACACAATAAATTAAGGGCCCTAACCCCGCACGGTGACTGGAATTTAGATAAAAAAACGCCCCGACAGATGACTGTCGAGGCGGCAAAATAGCCTTTTTCAACTACGTGAAATAAAGGTCTGAAAGATAGAACATCTTACCTCTGTACCCTACAAGAGTTACTCTAGAGCATCATCGATGAAAAATAAAGCACTTTTTGTAAGGAAATTTCACTTTAGAGGTATATATGAGTTTTAAAATTACGCGAAAAGGTTTTCAAAATTACCAAGTAAATCTGAAATAAAAAAGGCACAAAAAAAGGAGGCCAAAGCCTCCTTTATTGATATAGGTTTATCGCCTAGTGGGCTTCATCCCAGTTCTCACCCACTCCAGATTCAGCCACCAAAGGTAAATCGAGCGTAACAGCCTGTTCCATTAATTGCGTTAATTTTGGAACAATTCGCTCTAGCTCTGATTCGAGTACTTCAAACACTAATTCATCGTGAACCTGCATCAGCATTTTGCAATGCTCTACTGGTTGAGTACTTAACCAATCGGCTACTGCGATCATCGCCTTTTTAATTATATCGGCGGCGGTACCTTGCATTGGCGCATTGACAGCTGCACGCTCAGCCGCTTTTTTACGCATTCCGTTACGCGAGTTAATCTCGGGTAGGTATAAACGACGACCAAAAAATGTTTCTACATATCCATGCTCTTGGCAGAAATCACGAGTACTATCCATGTAATCATGCACTGCTGGATAACGCTCAAAATAGCGATTCATGTAGTTTTGCGCATCAGCACGGGCAATGCCTAACTGCTTAGCTAAACCAAACGCGCTCATGCCATAAATTAAGCCAAAGTTAATCGCTTTTGCGCTACGGCGTTCGTCAGCACTCACCGCTTCTAGCTCCTTGCCAAATACTTCGGCGGCGGTGGCTTTATGCACATCTTCGCCAGCCGCAAACGCTTTTAACAAACCAGGATCTTGTGAAAGGTGGGCCATAATCCGTAACTCAATTTGTGAGTAATCGATCGCTACCAACTTATAGCCATCAGCGGGGATAAAGGCCTGACGCACTTTACGCCCTTCTTCATGGCGAATAGGGATATTTTGCAAGTTAGGATCGGTAGACGAGAAACGACCAGTAGCGGTAACGGCCTGATGATAAGAGGTATGTACACGGCCTGTACTAGGCTCTACCATTTTTGGTAGCTTGTCAGTATAAGTCGACTTAAGTTTAGACAGGCTGCGGTACTCTAAAATCACTTTAGGCAAGGCGTAATCTAAGGCTAACTCTTGCAATACTTCTTCGGCCGTTGAGGGTGCACCTTTTGGTGTTTTCTTAACAATTGGCAGTTCCATTTTCTCAAACAAAATGGTTTGCAATTGCTTAGGAGAGCCTAGGTTAAAAGGTTCACCCGCTAGCTCATGCGCCTGCTTCTCTAAACCGTCGATACGCTCGCCTAGCGACAAGCTATGCGCTGCCAATCGTTGGCTGTCGATACGCACTCCCTGACGCTCAGTCTTAGACAATACACTCACTAAAGGCAGTTCTACTTCTTCGAACAGACTTTTAAGTTTTGGCTCTTGCTCCAATTTTGCCCATAAGGTTTGGTGCAGACGCAGAGTGACATCGGCGTCTTCTGCGGCATAAGGTGCAGCCACTTCTAGCTCAATTTGATTGAAGGTAAGTTGTTTAGCGCCTTTACCTGCAATATCTTCAAACTTGATGGTTTTATGTTGCAAGTATTGTAGAGATAAGGAGTCCATATCATGACGAGTAATCGTGCTATTAAGCACGTATGACTCCAACATGGTGTCGTACTTAATGCCTTGTAAATCGATGTTATAACGTGCCAGTACACTCGCGTCGTACTTTAGATTTTGCCCTACTTTCGCTTTATTGGGATCTTCCAATAAAGGTTTCAGTTTTTCCAATACCCAATCGCGCTCTAGCTGCTCTGGCGCATTTAAGTAGTCATGAGCCACCGGTAAATAAGCGGCTTTGCCTGCTTCTACTGCAAACGACAAACCGACTAACTCGGCTTGCATGTAATTAAGCGAGGTAGTTTCGGTATCAATGGCAATCAAGTCTGCGCTATTTAGCTGCTTAAACCATTGCTCAAACTGCTGCTCAGTTAAAATGGTTTCGTATTCACCGGTTATTGCAGGCGCTGGCGTGGCATCTTCAGCCTGTGCATCAGCAACGTCACTTGTTACCGAACCCTTGCTTAATGCTTCACTCAGCCAACGTTTAAACTCTAACTCACCAAATAGTTTTACTAGGGCATCTTTATCTTCTGGCGTACGCTGCATGTCGTCCATGCTAAAGCCCACGTCCACATCACACTTAATGGTGGCTAAGAGATAAGATAAACGCGCATCTTCGCCGTGCTCGCGCAATTTCTTTGGCATGGTTTTAGAGCCACGGAAACCCAGCGGAGCAACGGCATCTGGGTCAGCTAATAGTTGTTCTACGCCGCCAATGCCTTGCAACATCGCCAGTGCAGTTTTTTCGCCAACTCCTGGTAAACCGGGAATATTATCGACCTTGTCGCCCATTAGGGCTAAATAATCAATAATTAGCTCAGGCGGTACGCCAAATTTCTCTATCACGCCTTCTCGATCCATTACCGTATCCGTCATGGTATTGATCAAAGTGATGTTGTCATCCACTAGCTGCGCCATGTCTTTATCACCGGTGCTAATCACTACGGCTTTGTTTTCGGCTGAAGCTTGTTTAGCCAAGGTGCCAATCACGTCATCGGCTTCTACGCCCGGCGTAGCAACCATTGGTAAACCCATCGCTTTAATGACCGCATGCAACGGCTCAATTTGGCTACGCAAATCATCAGGCATTGAGGGGCGATTTGCTTTGTACTCTTTATAGATGTCATCTCGGAAGGTTTTACCTTTGGCATCAAACACCACCACAATATGCTCAGGCTGAAACTGCTTAAGCAAACTGCGCAGCATATTAATAACACCGTAAACAGCGCCGGTGGCTTCGCCTTTTGAGTTGGTTAAATGAGGGGGAGCATAAAATGCGCGGTACAAGTAAGAAGAGCCATCAACTAATACCAAAGGCTGATCGGGGAGGGTTGCCATAACCGAGATCCAAAGTTCAGATTTTCATTGCGCTCGATGATGCCACAGCCACCCTAAATGCACCAGAGCTAAGCGTTGTAGCCTCGGATAAATTGTGGATAACTCTGTTGACAAACAGCAAGCATTCTCTCGCGAAAAAATCACAAGCTTAATGGAGAAATCGTAAAATCATTTATTTCAGTTACTTACGGAGATTGAAAGGCAAAAAATTGGAGCGGTGAACACTTTCCTTATTGTGGAAAACATCATTCCATGACATTGCTTTTCTTGCCTATACCGGTGAATTAATAATCAACTCAGCTCAAGCAGGTGGATTAATATAGAAGATTCCTCTGAGCGAAACCTTGTAATGGATCACATTTTAACCAGCCTGAAAATTTAATTTTGTTTATCCAAAACTGGCATGTTTTAACACAGCCAGTAAGGGCGTACAGCTGGCTTGAAAGTGCTCACTATTCGCGCATTCAAACCAAGCACTTTCGGTTAGGGCATCAAAACGCCACCACCACAATTGCTGCTCTAGGTAAAAGCCCAGTACCAACCAATCGGCCCCTTGTTCGGCAAACGAAATAGGCCAAGCTTGTTGTTCAATAAAGTCTTGCGCTTGAGCCAAAAACTGCTGTTCTTCAAATAAGTGATTAAGTTTAATCACTCCATGCTCTTCAAGCACTTCAAATAAGGTCGTTAACTGCTGCATGAGATCTCCAAACACTTCCCCCAATCTGGCGGCGGTGCCGCAAAACGCTGTGCGCCGTGCTGCTGGGTAAAAGGTTGAGACATAGCCTGATGCAGGGCGTGTAACTCTGCATAATCGCCTTGTTCTGCTTTTTCTATTACTTGTTGAGCCAAATAATTACGCAATACATATTCTGGTACGTGCTGTTTAATAGCCGCAATACGGTGTTGCTGACTGCGTTCATTTTGCTGACAACGCTCTGAATAACGGCCTAACCATGTGTGCCACGCTACCGAAAATGTCTCGGGTAGCTGTGCTAAAGGTGCAGCCAAAGCCCGCATACTTTGATGATAGTCAGCTTTCTGTTCGGCCAATAAGCTAAGCCATTGGCCCAACAACGCTTCGTCTTCATCTTGCCATTGCGTCAACCCTAGTTTGCTTAACATCAAGCCCTGATAGTGCTGGTTAATTGTTTGCTGATAGCGCATCCATAAAGGTTCAGCTTGGTTGCTAGGTACATAGTCTGACAAGGCTTGGGCTAAACGCTGTATATTCCATAAACCTACACCAGGCTGCTGGTTAAAGGCATAACGGCCATAGTGATCGCTGTGATTACAAATGTGGCTGGGATTATAATCATCTAAAAAGCCATAAGGACCATAATCAATGGTGAGCCCGAGTATCGACATATTGTCGGTATTCATCACTCCATGACAAAAGCCTTCGGCTTGCCATTTGGCAATCATTAACGCAGTGCTATCGACTACCTGCTGCAACATTGCCAACACAGGATTTTGGTGTGTTAGGCAATCACTAAAATAGTGCTCTAAACAAAAATCGATTAAACGCTTTAAGGGCTGAGTTTGTTGCTGATAATAAAGGTATTCAAAATGGCCAAAACGAATATGACTAGGCGCCATGCGCACTAACATCGCTTCTTTCTCAAAACGCTCTCGTTGAACTAAACCACTGCCCACCGACAAACTCAATGCGCGAGTTGTCGCAATGCCTAGTGCAGCCATCGCTTCGCTGGCCAAAAATTCTCTAATGGTGGAACGCAATACAGCTTTTCCGTCGCCTTGGCGAGAAAAAGGAGTGAGCCCAGAGCCCTTTAACTGCAGTTCCCAGTAGTCGCCTTGCGCTGTTTTAAGCTCGCCGAGTAGCAACGCTCGGCCATCGCCTAATTGCGGAGAATAGCCGCCAAACTGATGACCAGCATACACCGTAGATACCGGCTGCATGCCTTCAATTAATAGCTTGCCAGCAGTTAAACCTAAGGCTTCGGGACCAGCCATAAAGGTTTTGTCAAAGCCAAGCAATGCTGCGGCATCTTGGCTAACAATAGCCAACTCAGGATCTTGCAAAGGCGTGGGCTGCTGCTGATGGCAGAGCTCAGGCAATGCGGTGGAAAAACGATTCACAAACTCCATATGTGATCCTCTTTTTGGCAACTAACTCGCCATTAACTGGCTTGGTATTGGTCTATTAAACCCATGAATTGATAACCGTAACGCTCTAGTTTTTTCAAACCCACGCCACTTATGGCTAACATTTCATGCTGAGTTTGCGGCAATTGCTGGGCCATTTCAATTAATGTGGCGTCGTTAAACACCACAAAAGGCGGCACCGATTCATCGTCGGCGAGTCGCTTTCTTAAATTACGTAGCAAGGCAAACAAACGCTTATCATATACCCCATAGCTGGCAGTCTTTTTACTTTGCTTGGTGGTGTTTAAGCGCGGTACGGCTAACGACAGAGCTTGGTCACCTTTAAGGAAGGGCCGTGCAGCTTCGGTTAATTGTAGTACCGAGCTACGCGCAATATTCTGCTGCAGCAAACCTAAATGAATCAACTGCCTTAACACACTCATCCAGTGCTCGTGGCTAGCACTTTTACCAATACCGTGGGTAGAGAGTTTGTCATGACCCTGTTCCAAAATACGCTGGCTCATACTGCCACGCAATACTTCGATAACATAACCAATACCAAAGCGCTGACCTAAACGGTAAACACAAGACAGGGCTTTTTGCGCATCTTGCAGACCGTCATATTGTTTGGGGGGATCTAAACATACGTCGCAGTTACCGCAGGGTTTAGCCAAATACTCACCAAAGTAGTTGAGCAATACTTGGCGGCGGCAGGTTTGCGCTTCGGCAAATGCCACAATCGCGTTAAATTTATGGCTTTCAACGCGGCGCTGTTGTTCGTTTTCGTTCTCTTCAATAATTCTGCGCACCCAGTTAGCGTCGGCAGGATCATAAAGAAATACCGCTTCTGCTTCGGTGCCATCACGACCAGCACGACCGGTTTCCTGGTAGTAGGCTTCGATATTGCGCGGAATATCATAGTGAAATACATAGCGCACATTAGGTTTATCAATACCCATACCAAAAGCGACAGTGGCCACCACTACTTCAATTTCATCTCGCTGAAACTGCTCTTGCACTAATTGGCGTTGCGCAATAGGCAAGCCAGCATGGTAGGCGGCGCTGCGTAAACCTTCAGCACTTAACTTCAACGCCAGTTCTTCAACCCGTTTACGGCTACTGCAATACACAATGCCACTATCTTCGCGGCGTCGTTTTACGTACTCACTAAGCTGCTGCCATGGGCGATACTTTTCTTGCAAGGTATAACGAATGTTTGGTCGATCAAAGCTTGAAATATGGGTAAAGGCTTCACCTAAGTTAAGCCGCTGCAAGATATCTAAACGCGTGGTGTCGTCGGCGGTTGCGGTTAAAGCCACCAAAGGAACATTAGGGAAGTTTTGTTTCAAGCAGCCTAATGCATTGTATTCAGGCCGAAAATCATGGCCCCACTGAGAGATACAATGTGCTTCATCAATGGCAAACATCGCCAAAGGTAGCTCTTGCAGGCGCTGCAAGAAATCCCCATTAATTAAACGCTCCGGTGAAATATAGAGTAGTTTTAGCTCACCTTGTTGCAAGCTTTTATAAACTTGAAACTGCTGGTCACGCTCTAAGCTAGAGTTAAGGTAAGCCGCATTAACGCCATTGTGTTGCAAGCTGTCTACTTGGTCTTTCATCAATGAGATAAGCGGTGAAATAACGACGGTTAAACCCGGTTTAACCAAAGCCGGAATTTGAAAACACAGAGATTTACCACCACCTGTAGGCATAATCGCTAGGCAGTCTTGGTCTTCCAGCAAACGCTGGATAATGGCCGTTTGCCCGGTTCTAAATTCGGAAAAACCAAAGACATCTTGTAGAACTTGCTGGGCGCGTTGCATTACAGGTAAAACATCCAAAAACCGGGTTGTGACTTAATCGGTCGGCCATTGTAATCAAGCGCTGCGGTCTTGTCTTGGTTTGCCTTTATTCTTTTCTCACTATACAGTATTTAAACAAGCGTTTAATTTTGTAAGGAAGCAAGATGACCAGCTCACGACAGCAAAAGTGGCGACAAGCCATCGCCGATACTTTCATTAATCAAATGCCGTTTAATCAGTTACTTGGCATTGAGCTTGTTGAATACAGTGCGTCTGGTGTAAAGCTAAAATTGCCTATGGACCCTAAGTTAGTAGGCAATCCCATTCATGGCATCTTGCACGGTGGGGTTACTGCAACTATTTTGGATGTAGCAGGTGGAATGACGGCTGCAGCGGCTGCGATCAACCGCTTAGAAGATTTATCTAGCAAAGAATTATCCGCTCGAATCAGCAAAACCGGCACCATCGATTTACGCATTGACTACTTGCGCCCCGGTATTGGTGAGGTATTTTATGCCTCTGCAGAAGTAATACGTTCCGGTAACAAAGTCACGGTGACTCGTATGGAACTACATAATCAAGAGGGTACTCACATTGCCTTTGGTACCGGCACTTACTTGGTTGGCTAGCCACGCTTAGTTGCCATTTAAACTGTAATTTCTGCGTCAATTTTCAAGTATTTCACCCAGTTATAGCTATACTTGAACAAGCTAATCTACTGCAACATAGGGCTTGCAAAGTCATGAGTACAACTCTCAGTTCTCCCCAATTAATCAAAACCTTAGATGCACTATTGTTAGAAGCACAGCAACACGCAAGTAGCTTAAAACATGAGGATTTGGAACTATGGTTAGAACACGAGTTAAATGGATACGGTGACTTTGCTCACTTCCCTGATTACCGAATTGTTGAATGTAAGCAATTAGGTATATTTGTAAAACCCCAACAAGAGCTGCAACACTTTGAGCAAATTCATGATGATTGCTTAAACGAACGCGATCGCTGCCGACTGCGTTATTTACATATTCAAGAGCCACTTTTAGAGTGCTTAAACAAGCAAGATGAAATTCAGCGCCCTTGGCCTTTGCGCATACTCGCCAGTTACGCCAACGATATTATTCCTGGGTATAGTTGTGTTCGAGCTTGGCAAAGTTACCATGAGCCGCTAAACGATCGCTTTATTCATGGTGTGCTGGGACACCTACTGCACCTGCTACTTGAAGAGCCAGTGGCTAATACGCCCAAAATACTTAAACAACTCGGCACTCTTTGTCAGCAAGACTCAGCCCTTTTTGAGATTTGGCAAAAGCTATACTGCGAAACTTCGTCAGCAGTGTAATAAGCGGAAACTAGGCTGATTACAGCCTTTTATTATATGGCTGCTTAGCTATTCGCCTGCTACACTACTCTGACTTTTCTCCCTTTTTCCTTTTTTATGCCTAATCAAACCGCTAAACACGGCGTTATATTTGCTCTCGCCGCGTACATTATGTGGGGAATTGCTCCCGTCTATTTTAAAAGCCTGACCGAGGTGCCCGCTTACGAGATTTTGGCGCATCGAGTGGTGTGGTCCTGTTTATTTATCACTGTATTGCTGGGTGTGGGTAAACAATGGTCGGCGGTAAGTGCGGTGATTAAACGCCCTAAACAGTTAGCGACCTTGGCGTTAACCTCGGTACTTATTGGCATTAACTGGTTAATCTTTATTTGGGCAGTTAACAACGATCGGATGTTAGACGCCAGCTTGGGTTACTACATCAACCCTTTATTTAACGTGATATTAGGCATGCTGTTTTTGGGCGAGCGCTTTCGTCGTGCCCAATGGGCAGCCATTGGCTTAGCTTTAATCGGTGTATTAATTCAGGTTATTAGCTATGGTTCTTTACCTTGGATAGCCATGAGTTTGGCGGTAAGTTTTGGTATATACGGCTTGTTGCGGAAAAAGGTTAACCTGGGTGCGCTACCGGGTTTATTTGTAGAAACCCTGTGGTTGTTGCCGCTAGCTGCCGCTTATTTGTGGATATTTGCTGATTCGCCAACCAGTCACTTAACCAATAACAGTACAGGCCTTAATGTGTTGTTAGTGAGCGCAGGCATAGTTACCACCTTGCCGCTACTGTGCTTTGCTGCAGCAGCTACCCGCTTACGGTTATCCACCATTGGTTTTTTCCAGTACATCGGCCCATCATTGATGTTTATGTTAGCCACCAGCGTTTACGGTGAAGAGCTAGAACCGATGAAACTTCTCACCTTTGCCTTTATTTGGGTGGGTTTAGGGGTATTTACTTGGGATGCCTTACGTAACCAGCGCAAACAACGCCAACAAAAAAAAGCAGCCCAGTAGGCTGCTGTTACTTTGTTTCTCTTTAACGCTTAGATCTTTTCTAATCGCGCATAAGCCAATACCAACCACTTAGTGCCGGCTTCTTCAAATTGCACTTGTACGCGGCTTTGCTGTCCAGAGCCCTCGTAGTTAAGCACAATACCTGCGCCAAACTTAGGGTGAGAGACCCGCTGGCCAAGGTTAAAGCCACTATCATCAAAGGCAGCCTGCTGAATTTGATGAGAAAAACGCCCTTGTTGCACTGGCCTGCTTACTGCGGTGTTCAAACGAATCTCATCTAAACATTCGCTCGGTAACTCACGTAAAAAACGTGAAGGAGCATGAAAGACTTCTTTGCCCCACAAGCGACGGCTTTCGGCGTGGCATAAATACAACTTTTGCATGGCGCGGGTCATGCCCACATAACAAAGGCGACGTTCTTCTTCTAAACGACCCGACTCCTCGGCTGATTGCTGACTTGGGAACATGCCCTCTTCCACACCCACCAAAAAGACCACTGGAAACTCCAAACCTTTAGCGCTGTGCAAAGTCATCAGCTGCACTGCAGCTTCGTCGGCCTCCGCTTGGTTATCACCGGCCTCTAAAGCCGCATGAGAGAGAAACGCCACTAAAGGAGACAGATCTTGGTCTTCTTCCATTTGAGTAAACTGCTGAGTCGCTGTGACCAGTTCGTCTAAGTTTTCTACACGCGCTTGGGCTTTTTCGCCTTTTTCCGCTTGGTACATGGCTAATAGGCCAGAGCCTTTAATCACGTAGTCGGTTTGCTCACCTAATGCTAATTCTTGGGTTTGCTGCTTTAGCTGGCCTAACAATTCAATAAACTGTTTCACTGCGTTAGCCGCACGACCCGACAAGGCATTTTGCTGTAAACAATAATCAACCGCTTGCCATAGGCTTAACTGTTGCTCACGCGCGGCTTGGCGCAATAACTCAATGGTGCGCTGGCCAATGCCACGGGTCGGTGTATTTACCACCCGTTCAAAAGAGGCATCGTCATGGGGATTACTGATTAAGCGTAGGTAAGCCAGAGCATCTTTAATTTCTTGGCGCTCGAAGAAACGCAGGCCGCCGTAAATTCGGTAGGCTAAGCGTTCTTGCATCAAGGCTTCTTCCAAAACCCGCGACTGCGCATTGTTTCGGTACAAAATGGCACAATCAGCTAGGCTGGCACCTTGTTCTTCAACTCGCTGCTGAATACGCGCAACCACAAAGCGAGCTTCGTCAATATCGTTAAAGGCGGTATAGATAGAGATTAACTCGCCTTCTTTGTCGTCGGTCCACAGGCTTTTGCCCATGCGCCCTTGGTTGTTTTCGATTAACTGATTAGACGCCTTAAGAATATTGGCACTACTACGGTAATTTTGTTCCAGCAAGATGGTGTTTACTTTAGGTACATCTAATTCAAAGCTTTGAATATTTTCAATTTTTGCACCGCGCCAACCATAAATAGATTGGTCATCATCGCCCACGATAGTGATGTTATTCTGATCGGTAACCAACATGCGTAGCCAAGCGTATTGAATGGTGTTGGTATCTTGAAATTCGTCTACCAGAATATGTCGAAAACGCTGCTGATAGTGTTGCAGAATATGCGGTTGTTTTAGCCACAACTCATGAGCGCGTAATAACAGCTCGGCAAAATCGACCAAACCTGAGCGGTCACAAGCCTGCTGGTAGGCCTGATAAATTTCTAGCTGCTGACGCTCAATCGGATTATTACTGTAATCAACATGCTCGGCGCGTTGGCCTTCATCTTTGCGCGCATTGATATACCACTGAACTTGCTTGGCTGGCCACTGCTTCTCGTCTAAATTCATCGCTTTAATTAAACGGCGCAACAGCCGATATTGGTCGTCAGAGTCAATAATTTGAAAGTCGTCAGGCAGGCCAGCATCTCGACTATGAGCGCGTAATAAGCGATGCGCCAAGGAGTGAAACGTCCCCATCCACATGCCTTGGAAACGGTTGCCCACTAACTTTTCTACCCGCGAGCGCATTTCGGCTGCAGCTTTGTTGGTAAAAGTCACCGACAAAATAGATAGCGGTGAAACATTCTCTACCTGCATTAACCAGGCAATACGGTGCACCAATACACGCGTTTTACCACTACCGGCACCGGCCAGTAACAACATATTACTCGGGGGAGCAGCTACGGCTTCGCGCTGCTTATCATTAAGGCCGTCTAACAGCTCAGAAATATCCATGGTGCTCTCTTGAGGGGTAAAAACAACTGTATATTATAACAGGTGTTGCAGTTGTGCCAGCTGGCTGATTTCGATATCGGGCAAGGCTTGCAGTTTTCGTGCTTGTTGGCTGTGTTGATTGAGCCAGATAGAACGGTAGCCCGCTTTAGCTGCGCCAGCCACATCAGTCACACAATGGTCACCCACATGGGCTATCTGGTGCGGCGCCAACTCTAATACCTGGCTGGCATATAAATACATATCGGCGGCAGGTTTAGCCTTAAACGCCCCGCCGGCTTTGAGTTCTAATTCAAACACCCCTGCCAAACCAATCTTATCAATATCTACGTTACCGTTGGTAATCGCCACTAAACGATAACGCGTTTTGAGTTTTCGTAGCAATGCCAAGCTTGCCTCAGGAACAGTGAAGTCACTACGCACCGCTAAAAATTGCTGGAAAATTTGCTCGGCTAAACTTTGCGCCTCAGTATTCTGCATACCATGTTCTACAAACGCTAAACTTAACCAAGCAACCCGACAGGCGCTAACGTCACCCTTTAGTTCAGGATGCTTTTTAATGATACGGCGTTTGTAACTTTGCCACTGGCTAGCGGTTAAATGTGAAACCGCATGCACTTCAGTTTTTAAGTGATTGATTAACCATTGTTCGGCGCGATGAATATAAGGCCAGTTGTCGTATAAGGTATCGTCTAAATCAAAAGATAGCGCCTGAACAGGTGACCAACTTCGGTAAAAAATCATGCTTTAGCTCGCTTAAGATTTACGTTTTGCTCGCGGGTGCGCCGCGTCATAGGTGGTGGCTAGGTGAGCAAAATCAAGATGAGTATACACTTGAGTGGTAGACAAGTTTGCATGGCCTAGCAGCTCTTGCACAACACGTAAGTCACCACTGCTTTCAAGCAAGTGAGTAGCAAAAGAGTGGCGTAATTTGTGCGGATGAAGGGTTGCCGTAAGTTGCATTTGTTGCGCCCAATGTTGCAAGCGTTTCTGCACAGTACGGTGGCTAATACGCTGTTGGCGAACACTCACAAACAAGGCGGGTTCTTCTTCATCCATTACCAATAAACGACGCTGTTTAAGCCAGTGTTTTAAAGCTATTGCGGCCTTACTGCCAAAAGGCACCCAGCGCTGCTTGTTACCTTTACCAGTAACAATAATTTGCTGCTGTTCAAAATTAATGTCAGCAACATTTAAGTCCACTAACTCGGCTAAGCGAATGCCACTGGCATAGAGTAGCTCCATCATTGCCAAATCACGGCTACTTACCAAGTCGTCACCTTCCATCGATAACAATTGATTAAGCGAGTCTACATCTAGGTTCTTAGGTAAGGGTTTGCTTTGTTTCGGCGCAGCGACACCAGCAACGGGGTTAAAACTTACCTTTTGCTGCTGCAGTAAATAATTAAAGAAACTCCGTAAGGCTGAGAGCTTATTCGCCATAGAGCGAGCCGACAAACCGCTGGTTTTAAGTTTGAGTAAAACACTTCTGATATGCGCGGTTTCTACTTGCTGCCAAGCCTGGCAGCCAACTCCGTTTAGCAGTTTAAGGTGCTGTAATAAGCTACGTTGGTAGGAGCTAATAGTGGCAGGGCTATAGCGTCGCTCCACCTCTAAATAATGGAGAAACTGCTCTATATCATCCTGCATGTAAGGCCTTTATTGCTCAGCGTTCAGCGGAACAAGGCGCAATAGCAAACTGTTAATCACTTGGCATAACTGGGTTAACAGTAAGCTGTCCATACCAGCCACATAGTGGTCGGCGTCACGACTAGCGGCAATAAAAAAGCCGAGTTCAGCGTTAATACCCAGAGGCATCAATGCTACCGAAGCAATGTCGTCAGTATTATCAAATAATACCGCTAACTCACCCTTAGACATACGGCCAAAATAATGCGGTTGCTGGCTAAGACGAGTGACTCTGATTCGCTCGATTTGCTCATGCTCTAAACCGTATTCTTCTGGCAATTCTTCAAGATTGAACAACTTTTGGCTTAAGCGCATTGATACACACTCGACACCTAAGTCATCCACTAAAGCGCGACTTAAACGGTGTTGTAATTCGGCAAAAGAATCACAGGCCATTAAGTCAGGTAGCAGATCAACGTAGACGTGATAAATGCGCTCATTGAGACTAGCGACTGTCATAAGATCAGTAATTTCTTGTTCTAAACTGAGTACTTTATCGCGCAAGCGTTGTACTTGTAGTTCAACTAACGATACCGCACCTTTTTCTTTGTGCGGTAAACGTAGCTGTTTAATTAAACTGGGATGGCGGGCAAAAAAATCGGGGTTGTCGAGCAAGAACTCGACCACCAAGCTTTCATCTATTAACAGCGGTTGCGAAAGATCGAACTCACTCATATATGCACCTGACCATCAAAAACCATTGTAGCTGGGCCGGTCATTTTCACCGATTTTCCTTCGCCAGCCCATTGAATTTGTAAACGCCCACCTGGCAAATCTACATTCACTGTCTCGGCAAGCTTGCCTTGTTGGCGACCCACCACCATAGCGGCACATGCACCAGTGCCACAAGCAAGGGTTTCGCCTACACCGCGTTCAAATACCCGCAGCTTAATATTTTTATCATCGATTATTTGGCTAAAACCCACATTAACTTTTTGCGGGAAGCGATCATGTTTCTCTAAGCTTTTACCTAAGGTTTCTAATGGCGCTTGGCTAACATCATCAACTTCAAGTACGCAATGCGGGTTGCCCATAGACACCACACCCGCAAATACCGTTTGTTCATCATTACGAAGAATATAGGTTTTTTCGGCCTTTTTAGCACGAAACGGGACTTTACTCGGTTCAAACTCCGGCACGCCCATATTGACGGTCACCTGTCCGTCATTCTCTACGTGCAAAACGATGTTGCCAGACTTGGTGCTTACCCCAATATTGCGTTTATTGGTTAGCCCTTTGTTCACTACAAAGCGGGCAAAGCAACGTGCACCATTACCGCATTGTTCTACTTCACTGCCATCGGCATTAAAAATACGGTAATGAAAATCTAGATCAGGGTCGTAGGGCGGTTCCACCACCAAAAATTGATCGAAGCCAATACCAAAGTTGCGATCAGCCAAGCGACTAATCACTTCTTGGTTAAAAAACACATTTTGGGTGACATTGTCGATAACCACAAAGTCGTTCCCCAAGCCGTGCATTTTAGTAAAGTTTACTAACATTGGCTTATCCTTCAGGCAGCAGCGTTTCGCCGGCCCAAAGAGACACTAAAGGTTCACGTTCGCGTACCAAGTGAGCTATTTCGCCATCTACCATAATCTCGGCAGCACGACAGCGAGAGTTGTAGTTGGAGCTCATAGTAAAGCCATATGCTCCTGCTGAACGTACCGCGATATAATCGCCTTGCTCAATCGCCAACTCGCGGTCTTTACCTAAAAAGTCACCGGTTTCACACACGGGGCCAACAACATCATAATTGGCACTGCTTAGTTCTGGTCGCTTTATCACTGGCACAATACGCTGCCACGCACTGTATAAGGCTGGACGTAATAGATCGTTCATTGCGGCATCAACAATGGCGAAGTTTTTACTTTCCGACATTTTCAAAAACTCAACTTTTGATACCAAAATGCCGGCATTAGCCATAATCGCGCGGCCCGGTTCGAACAATAACTTCAGTTTACGCTCGCCTAATCGCTCAGCTAATGCACTAGCGTATTCGGCAGGTTCTGGCGGTGTTTCATCATCGTAGTTCACACCCAAGCCGCCGCCCACATCGAGGTGCTCGATTACAATGCCTTGTTCGGCAAGTTGATCGATTAAAGCCAGTAACTTATCAATCGCCTCTACAAAAGGGGCTATTTCGGTAAGTTGTGAGCCAATATGACAATCTAAGCCCACTACATTTAAGCCTTTAAGGCTAGTGGCATAAGCATAAGCTTGTGGAGCGCGCTCAATCGCGATCCCAAATTTGTTTTCTTTAAGGCCTGTAGAAATATAAGGATGCGTACCCGCGTCAATATCAGGGTTAATGCGCAGAGAAATGGGCGCTACTTTACCTAGCCGTTGAGCAACAGTGCTAATGCGGTCGAGCTCAGGCTCAGACTCAACATTAAAACAGTAAATACCGTGATTAAGCGCATCGGCTATTTCAGCTTCGGTTTTTGCTACGCCAGAAAAAACCACTTTAGCCGGATCACCGCCTGCTTCTATCACCCTTGCTAGTTCACCACCCGAGACAATATCAAAGCCCGAGCCCATACGCGCCATAACATTTAACACAGCCAAATTAGAGTTGGCTTTAACGGCATAACAGATCAAATGCGGACGCTCACCAGCGGCATTGTCAAAGGCTTTCCAATGACGTTCGATGGTGGCACGAGAATATACGTACAGTGGCGTACCGTGGGTATGTGCTAAATCAGCTACCGAGCATTGTTCTGCGTTTAACTGCTCGTTTTGATAACTAAAAAAATCCAATGATCTGTCCTTTATTGTGTTGCGTTGCTTACTCGCTTGAAGTTACTTGCTCGGGGGCGCTCTCTGGCGCGGCTTGCGGGTGAGTAAGCGGTCCTTTTTGACCGCAGGCACTAAGCCCGATGCTAAGCAAAATAACGGCGATTGCTTGTTTGTTCATGATTAAGCCATGATTCTTTTTTGAATGCCCTCTATAATCCGCATTCGAAGCAAGAAAAGCAATAGGATAGGATGATTGTGATGAATGATAGCCAATATCACCAATTGGTAGACCAAGCCTTTGAACGTATCGAACAAACCATGGACAGTGACGACTTCGATATTGAGTGTGATGTTAACGGCGGGGTACTTAATTTAGAGTTCGAAAACCGCAGTAAAATGGTGATAAACAAACAAGAGCCTTTGCATCAGCTTTGGTTAGCCACTAAATTTGGTGGTTTCCATTTCGAATGGCATGAAACTGAACAGCAGTGGATTTGTAATCGAAGTGGCGTGGAGTTTTGGTCGTTCTTGGTGGAATCAATCACCAAGCAAAGTGGCGAACAGTTAAGCTTTGATTAAACGCTAGCTACTGCGGTAAGACTCAACTTGCCATTGGCCTTCGATAGCAACAATGTCGTAGAACTGTGGCAAGTTAAAGTTTATCACTTCATGGCGAGTTCCATATTGCTCACGTGAAGAGGTGTAGAAGCGATTAATGCCCTGCACCAGCTCTTCTTTACTGCCTTCAAAGTCTTGATACATTTCAATGCGGTTGTGTTCATCTACAATATAGATGTTAAAACCGTTCTCTAGGTTCTCGAAGAAGTACTGCACTAAGCCTTCACTGGCATGCGCTTCTACAACGTTAGGTACTTTTTTGGTATTGCCGGCATTTAACTGCAAGGGCAAGCGCTGTAACTTATTATTAGAAAGCTGGCGGTAAAACTCTACGCCGTTCTCCAGTTTCTTAACCGATACTCCACGATCTTCAATAAACAAACCGTATTTGTCGCTGCCCAATACAATGGTTTTAACAATGCGTTTATCTAAAGGTTGTAAGCGGCTTTTTATACTCTCTACCAATAACTGCTTAAAGTTAGCGCCAATTTGCTCGCGCAGGTTTTCGGCATAGCAAAATACATCGATATGCTCAGGGATATTAGCGTCACGGTGCATTTTGCCCAAAATAGTGGTCAATGCATCTACCACGGCGCTATCACCGGAAAAGTGCAGAGTCCGAATTTCATTCCAAGTATTGCGATACACTAAATCTACCGAGCCAACTAAACAATCTGAGTCGCGGCCAAAGCTAAATACATCGGTAGAGATTGCATCAAACTCAATCACCTTACCGCCCCAGTTGGAGGTAGGATCTTTCTCTAAATTGATGAAGACACCCAAGTGACGAATTTCGCAGGGGCGAGTGAGGGCTAAGTTACTGGCGGCATCTACGTTCACCGGAAAGGCACGGCGTAAATCTTCGGCAAATTGGTTTAAGGTTTCGAGATGTAAGTCGCCATTATGTCGATGCAAACTTAGTTGAGTTTGGTCGGTTTTAAGCTGATTGAAATAGCTCCACGCCACCAATTTAGACACATAAGTAGCATGTTCTAAGGGCGGTTGACCAACAATGGCTAAACCCGTTAACGGCTGCTTATAGATATACCAACCTTCGGCGGTGCTACGGCCTTTTTCTACGTGAATAAAGCTTAAGTTTGGTTCAGATAAATCGGGTGATATCTGCGGGTTAATCAGCGTGACTTTGCCCGGCAAGCTTTCAAATGCCGCATATAACTTACGCGACAATATACCAATGTCTTCCGGGTTGATGGATTCACTAATGTCGTTACGACGCGCAAAACGAATCAAGTTTCGATAGCTCAACATTAAGGCGTCGAGTAATTCACTGTGCGCTTGGCGTACGTCTTGTACCTTCCAGGCTCTACGTAAATTAAGGTGCTCAATTTTTTGTTGAGACCATTTCCACTGTTTTACAAGCTTCGCCATAAAACGCTGTTGCCAAGTCAACGAGCGAACATCTAACAAGTCACTCGGCAGCGGGCTACATTCGCAATTTTTAAGATAAAAACAGCGACGCACCAAATCAAGTCGCGCGTGATCTTCTATCGACTCAAGATACTGGGTCACTTTGCTCAGCATTAAGTAATATGCATCTTGCTCTAAGCCAAACTCTTGGCCCTGTTGCATTAAGCGCTTGGCTTCTACCGCCAGTAAACTCGGTTTTGGATAATCGGCCGAGTAGGCTTCCATTAACATGGTTTTAAGCACCGCTTTGTACGGGGAATCAATACCCTTGTACAACTGCCACAAACCCGAGCCAAAATACTCTTCCGCAGGAATGGTGTCTAAGCCACCTAAATCTAACCATTGCTCATGATTAAATACGCCTAAATCAAACTGCTGTTGTACAAAGCTATCGTAGCTTTGCTCTAACTCACTAGGCACTGCAAACCACACCAGCTGCTTACCTGCAAGCGGCAAAGCGGTACGGTAAAACTCGTCGAGCAATAATAAATGTTGGGCACTGCCGCAATTATCTTTAGATAACTCGCTAATTGAGCCCGTTTTAAACTGATTTTCTTCTACCATGAAGAAATTCAGCTCTACCCCTTGGTGGGCAGCCCAAGAGCTAATTTGCTCACACTTTTCGGTGAGTAAGGCCACTCGCTCGCAGGCGAGATCGGTATCGTGACATACCCAAACATCTAAATCAGAAGATTCGGTTTGTCCTACCGTGGCCGTGCTACCCATAGAGTAAAGGCCCAAAATCTCACATTGTTTAGGCTGCTCAGGACTACACAAAAAGTGTTGTTGCAAATAGATAGCATGACGAGCACTAGGCTCAAACTGGCATACGCCGCTAGGTACGTCACCTTCAATAAATCCAGGTATGCAAGGGTGCGAATAATGCAACATCGATGGCAGCAGTTCAAAAACCTGCTGCACAGCGGCAGGCATGGTTTGTAATGCCAACTGCTTACGATGTTGATTAGTTCGAGTAGCCTTCTCCAGTAGAGAGGCAATAGTATCTTGCAAAGTTTGGGTTACCTGGCGCTCTAAGCGTTATTATTGAATGTAATTTAGATATCACTAAAGTGTGATCATCTTAACAGTTAGTATAATAGTGGTAAACAGATACGCACACTTTTAGTGCGTATATTTTATACAAACTAGAAACACTAAGACCTAAGCTAAAACAAAGTTTTACTTAATAGCTGGCTGGTAATGCTTACTTGGGCAAAAAACTAACTGGTGATACTATCCGATGACCAAATAAAGAGGTAAGTGTCTGTGAAGAAAGTGAGAATTGCGACTCGCAAGAGTCCATTAGCTATGTGGCAAGCCCATTTTGTAAAGGCCGAATTAGAACGCCATCATCCAGATCTCATTGTAGAACTGCTTCCTATGAGTACCCGCGGTGACAAAATCCTCGACACGCCGTTAGCAAAAATTGGCGGCAAAGGGCTATTCATTAAAGAACTCGAAGTGGCAATGTTGGAAGATCTTGCCGATATCGCGGTGCATTCGATGAAAGATGTACCGATGGAATTCCCCGAAGGTTTAGGTTTGCACTGCATTTGTGAACGCGAAGATCCTCGCGATGCCTTTGTAAGTAATCGATACTCAAATATTGATGCCTTGCCACAAGGCGCAGTAGTGGGAACCTCAAGCCTACGTCGCCAATGCCAACTAAAAGCCCAGCGCCCAGACATAACCATTAAAGATTTACGTGGTAACGTGAATACTCGCCTAGCCAAATTAGATGCTGGCGAATTCGATGCCATTATTCTCGCCAGTGCAGGCTTGCTGCGTTTAGAAATGGCTGAACGCATTCGCACTCATATAGCACCCGAGCAAATACTGCCTGCAGGCGGCCAAGGTGCAGTGGGAATTGAATGTAGAAGCAACGATCAAGCCTTACTGGAATTGCTTAAACCTTTAAACCATAACGCGACCGCAGCACGAGTAGCAGCAGAGCGCGCCATGAACCGTCGCCTAGAAGGTGGATGCCAAGTTCCCATTGGCTGTTACGCCGAACTAGAAGGGGAGCAACTGTTTGTTCGTGGTCTAGTCGGGGCTGTTGATGGCTCTAAAGTAATAGAAAAGGAAATTCGCGGTGCCAGTAGTGATGCTGAACAGCTAGGCTTGAACTTGGCTGAGCAATTATTGGATGCCGGCGCTGCGCCTATTTTACAGGCGGTTTATCAACAGCAGTAAGAGGATTATTGGTGCAGATACTTGTTACGCGGCCTCAGCCGCATAATCAACGTTGTGTAACAGCGCTAGAGGCGAAAGGCTTTAGCGTGAGTGCTGCGCCAATGCTTGAAATTAAACCAAGCGATGAACTGACTTCACTGATACCGAGATTAGAACAAGCTACGCCTTCCACGCTTATTATTGCGGTGAGCCAATACGCTGTAGAATCATGCCAGCACCACCTCCAACAGCAAGGCCGTACTTGGCCAAGCCATTGCCAGTATTTAGCAGTAGGTAAAGCGACAGCTGAATGCTGGCAACAATATGGGGTAAACGCCTTAGTCCCCAGCCGCCAAGATAGCGAAGGCATGCTGCAGCTCATCGAATCTCAACTGAGTGGCATTCAACATGCGCATATTTTGCGTGGCCAACACGGCCGAGAGTGGCTCGCTGAACAGCTGCAAAGGCAACAAATTACCGTTAATTATCTCACCTGTTATCAACGCCATTTGCTCAATTATTCTTGGCAACAACTTGAACAATGGCGGTCACAGATCAACACTATTGTGGCTACTAGTGGTGAAATATTGAAACACCTAACTACCCTTATGAGTAAGTCACAGCAGTTGACTTGGCTTAAACAGACCACATTGTTGGTGCCGAGTGAGCGTTTGCTTGAGTATGCTAAAAGTTTGGGTTTTATGCACATAGTGTTGTGCGACGGCGCATCAGATAAGGCTTGTATCGACGCTTTGGCGCGAATACAGTCATCTGCAAGGAATGAAAATGACCAAAAATAAACAATCAGATAGTCAAACAAAGGCTACCAATCCTAGCGATTCTAAGAGTGCTACAGAAACAACCACTGCCAACGAGCCAGCTGCCAGTGCCCCTGTCCAAAATAAACAACCAACCGCTAAAACCGATAAAACGGCAAAGATTTTAGCCATTGTGGCGATTATTCTCAGTGTCAGTATCGCCATTGGTTTGTACTGGCATGGCCACCAATTTAGAGAGCATGCTGATACTCAACTACAACTCTTGAAAACTAGCCTGCAAGCCAAAGAACAAAACTTACTGAGTGCGCAAACCAACAACAAAAACCAACTCACTAACATTGAACAACAAGTGAGTGGCCAAAATCAGGCCATGGCGGCCTTAAAAGCCCAGTTAGAACTTACCGAACAGAATCGCAAAACCATCGAGCGTCAATTGGCGCTATTGAATATTAAAGACGCCAACCACTGGCGACTGAAGGAAGCCAGCTACCTACTGCAATTAGCAGCCAATAAACTGTGGCTAGAACAAGATCCCGCCACCGCCATCGCTTTGTTGCTAGAAGCCGATAACAGTATTAATAATGCAGACGACCCACATTTACTGCCGTTACGACGAGCAATAAACAATGATGTGCAATTACTAAAAGGGGTGCCTTTAGTCGACAAAGAAGGTATCGCGTTTAGACTAGAAAGCATTTTGCAACAAGCTGAAAGCCTACAGTTGGCCGAGATTGAATTACCCGAGGCGGTAGAGCAACAAGACAATGACTTAAGTGCAGATAGTGCAGACTGGCAAGAGAACCTAAGTAAAAGCTGGCGTAAGTTTAGTGAAAACTTTCTCACAGTACGCCGCCGTGATGGCCAAGTTGAAGCCTTAATTGAGCCTCAACATGCTTGGTATTTAAAAGAGAACCTTAAGCTACAACTACAGCAAGCCGAGCAAGCTTTATTCCGCTCACAGGGCGAACTGTTTAAAGCCAAGTTGCAACGTGCCGAGCAATGGGTGAGTGAGTTCTTTATTCAAAATACCCAGGCCCAAGCGATGGTTGAAGATTTAAAACAGCTCCAACAATTAGATATTGTAGATAAGCTACCCGAACAATTAGGCAGCTTAGGCGCTGCCGAACAAGCGATTAAAGAACGCCAACAACGGTTAATACCTTCACTTGAAGGAGCCGAATAATGTTTAAAATTCTGATTCTTCTAGTCTGTATTGCCATAGGCCTAGCCCTTGGCCCACAGCTAGCGGGTAACAAAGGCTACGTATTGATAGCCTTTGATAACTACACCATAGAAATGTCGGTCACGAGCGCGCTATTCCTAAGCTTTATTTGCTTTTGTGTATTGCTACTGAGTTTATGGCTAGCCCGCTGGTTATGGCTAAGCTTTTCACGCAGTGGCGCGTGGTGGGGACATCGCCGCAAGCAAAAAGCGATTAATCATACGCAGCAAGGCATGTTAGCGATGATGCGCGGTGATTATCAGCACGCTGAAAAGCTGGTAAGTAAAGCCGCTACGTATAGTGATGCGCCAGCGCTAAACTACTTAACGGCTGCAGAAGCGGCCCAAGAACAAGGGCAAGATAAAAAGCGTGATAAGTATTTAGAGCAAGCTACTCGACTTACCAATAACGATTCTGCAGTGTTAATCACTCAAGCACGCTTACAACTTAAACAACAAAATTACAGTGCTGCGCTATCCAGTATTGAGCAGCTACCGCACGACAATTTGAAACAAGCAGCAATCAAGCGCATGCAAATGAGCATATTCCCCGCCTTGGGTTTATGGCAGCGTTATATCGATTTGTTACCGCTAGCAAATAAGGCAGGGTTAATCGATAACCAGCACTACCAAAGTGAGTTATCTGAAGCTTATAAAAATTTGTTTTTAGAGTTGGCCAATAGCCAAGGCTCTGATGCGGTAGCGACTCACTGGAATGGTATGCCACGTAAGCAAAAGAAACAAATGACTATTGCTGCCGCCGCTTGCCGCGCCTTAATTACCTCGGGAGACAATGCAGCCGCTTACCAACTGCTGGGTGATTTGTTAAATCGACATGCTGATATTGAATTGCTTGAAGTGGCAGCTGAGTTGAAGTTAAGCGATCCTCACCCACTGTTGCAGCAGTTAACGGGCTTAATCCGCAAACACCCGAATAATGCCGACTTGCTGTGTTTGATTGGTCAATTGCATAGCCAGCAGCAACAGTGGAGCGAAGCTAAGGAGCGCTTTGAACAAAGCATAAAGCTAGCACCAAACAGCCAGTGTTACCAAGGCTTAGCGGAAGTACACAGACAGTTAGACGAGCCAGAGCAGGCAATTCATTACTACCGCCAAGCTCTAAGCAACTAACCCTAAGTGCTGAACCAAGATCAAAAATGGCGAGCTAAGCTCGCCATTTTTATGTCAATTAACGCAGCGTTGCTTAAATAAATTCGTAAGCATCGCCATGCAGCTGAGCCAGTGGTAGACCTTGCTTGGTAAAGGCTGTGCGCGCTACATCAGCCATTTCAAAACGACCAGCAATATAGACTTCCAAACCACTCATATCAGCAAAATCTTCTAACACCGCTTCGTGCACTAAACCTTTTTTACCGGTCCACTGTGGCATAGCTTGCTCAAGTACCGGCACAAACTTAACTTGGTCTAGCTCTTCCCACTGATAAGCTAACTCGTGCAAATACAGCCCGCCTAAGTTACGGCCGCCCCAGTATAGGTAGATCTCTCGGTCTTGCTCTGAATCGATAATATGTTCAATGATGGATTTGGCGTAAGAGAAGCCCGTTCCACCCACCATAATTAAAATCGGACGCTGACTCTCTTCATCAAAACCAGCATGGCCAAATGGCATTTCAACTTCAATTTCGCCACTAGCTTGTAGCTTATCAATAACTTGACGAGCATAAGGGTTGCCTTCTGGCGCACCAATATGCAGCTCAAAAACATCACCTTGCTCAGGTGAACTAGCAAGCGAGAACGGACGTTTATCGTCTTCCGCCATAACAATTTGCAGGTATTGACCCGCCACAAAGCTTTCGCTTTCTTGTGGCTGTAACTCAACATTAAAAATGTCATCTAAAATCGGCGAGACCGATGCAACCTTACAACTAATGCGCTTCATACTTTCACCCTTCTAAACTTACACTCAAATCTGATTTTGCACTGGCTAAGCAAGCAACAAACCATCCTTCGGCTTGTTCTCTTTCACTTAACATTGGCGCCATTCCTTGGTAATCAATTTCGCCTGAAGTACGTCGTGCTAAGCAACTGCAACATCCGCCCTGCTGACAACGATAAGGCCAGCTAATACCGTGAGACAAAGCCGCTTGTAAAATAGTTTGTTGCGGCTCTACAGTAAAAACTTTACCTGCAATACTAACCCGATAACAATTGGCCACTAGTCTATGCCCAATTGCGCCCAAATACTATCTACTCGCTGTTTCACTTCTGGCGCCATTTCAATTACTTCGCCCCATTCACGGTTAGTTTCACCCGGCCATTTATTAGTTGCATCCATTCCCATTTTTGAGCCCAAGCCTGATACAGGAGAGGCAAAATCTAGGTAATCAATGGGTGTATGGTCGATCAATGTAGTATCGCGCGATGGGTCCATACGAGTGGTGATAGCCCATATTACATCCTGCCAAGAGCGCGCGTTGATATCATCATCACAAACAATCACAAACTTGGTATACATAAACTGTCTAAGGAAAGACCATACACCTAACATCACCCGTTTGGCATGCCCTGGATATTGCTTTTTAATGGTGACAACGGCCATCCGGTATGAGCAACCTTCTGGCGGCAAGTAAAAATCAACAATCTCTGGAAACTGCTTTTGCAAAATAGGCACAAACACTTCGTTTAACGCTACCCCAAGCACAGCGGGCTCATCTGGCGGACGACCGGTATAAGTACTGTGGTAAATAGGGTCTTTTCGCATGGTAATGTGAGTAATGGTAAATACCGGAAACTCATCCACTTCGTTGTAATAACCGGTGTGGTCACCATAGGGGCCTTCCGGCGCTGTTTCATTAGGCTCTAAATAGCCTTCGAGTACAATCTCGGCACTAGCCGGAACTTCTAAATCATTACTAATACATTGCACGGTTTCGGTTCTGCCGCCACGTAACAAACCTGCGAAAGCATATTCAGATAGCGTATCAGGCACTGGTGTTACCGCGCCTAATATAGTGGCAGGATCAGCGCCTAAAGCCACTGAAACCGGATACGGCTTACCCGGATTTAACTCCTGAAACTCACGAAAATCGATGGCCCCGCCACGATGCGATAGCCAGCGCATAATGAGTTTATTCTTAGCTAACTTCTGCTGGCGATAAATCCCTAAGTTTTGGCGTTTTTTATAAGGGCCACGAGTAATGGTTAAACCCCAAGTCACCAAAGGCGCCACATCGCCAGGCCAACAGTGTTGAATCGGCAGCTTATCTAAATCAACCTCGTCACCGGTCCAAACAATTTCTTGGCAAGGCGCAGAACGCAGTTTTTTGGTGGGCATATTGAGAACTTGCTTAAAGATAGGCAGCTTTTCCCACAGCTCTTTCAAACCCTTTGGTGGCTCGGGCTCTTTTAAGTAAGACAGCCATGTGCCAACTTCGCGCAGCGCTGCAACTGATTCTTGCCCCATCCCTAGTGCAACCCGCTCTGGCGTGCCAAATAGGTTTCCTAACACCGGCATGCTGTGGCCTTTCACATTTTCAAACAGCAGCGCCGGGCCGCCTGCTTTAAGGGTGCGGTCACATATCTCTGTCATCTCTAACTCGGTAGAGACTTCAAGGCTAATTCGCTTAAGCTCACCACGCTGCTCTAGCAAATCAATAAAATCTCTTAAGTCTTTATATTTCATTCTAATAACCTAATGATAGAACCGTAATGACTATTGAGACTGCATCTCAATCATTACCATGGCAGCCAACTCTTGATGTTCTGACTCTCTAAACTGCGCCAATATAAACTGTGCCGCTGGCGGATAATGCCGCCCTAAACGGGCGATAGCGCTATAAGAAAAATACAATAATTCTGGATTGTTTGCTGCGCCTTGCAACAAGCTAAATGCGCGCTCTGGCGGTAATTGTTGAACCAACCACTCCAACAAAGACACGCTGTACTGATCCATGGGTAAACTTAAGACTTCAGCAATCGCCTCATCGCTTCCAATACCCACCGCCAAAGACACCCTGACGTTGTTATCGGGAAAATACAAACGGTTTGGCATATGCTGTTTAACGTATTGCAGCTGCTCAACATTAAGTTGCGAAAACGCCCGCATGACATCTAACTGTTGAGCCAATAGTAAGGGATTATTTTTGCGGAAAATGAGCGACCATGAAAAATCGTCTCGCAGCAACTCACTGAGATAAGTCTGCGAACGTTCGGCTGAAGTTTTATTTAAAATAAGACTGCGTGCTAAAGCTGGATAATCAAACGTGGGCCTAATCACCTCGTAACCATCAATCACCGCTGCTTGTCTAATTTTAGGGCGCTCAGAAGCTAACTCTAATAACCAGTTTTTTAGGGTTTGATCGGGAATATGATTGTTTTGGTGTAGATATAGCAAACTTTCAAACAACAGTGCTTCGCGGTCTTCGGGGCGTAAGTATGGCAGTAAATCAATAATCCAAGCGGGTTGATTCTGCATTAGCGTATCAACACTGCGTTGCAGGATCATCAATGGAACATCTTGGTAAAGCGGTTGGGAAAGAGGATTAGGACCTTGCTGCTCAGCATGAACAGATAATTGAAAAAATAGCCCTAGTACTAGCAGTAAACGTTTCATCATCCAAAATGACACTGGCCGAATTAACGGCCAGTTTTTTGTTTATTTCTTCTGTGCTTTCATCGCATTAAAGAATTCGTCATTGGTTTTGGTCATAGCCAATTTATCAATTAAGAATTCCATTGCGCCAGTTTCGTCCATTGGGTGAACAATCTTGCGTAAGATCCACATTTTCTGTAGTTCTTCGGCACTGGTAAGCAACTCTTCACGACGAGTACCTGAACGGTTAATGTCGATGGCAGGGTAAACACGTTTTTCTGCAATTTTACGGCTTAAGTGCAGCTCCATGTTACCGGTACCTTTAAACTCTTCGTAAATCACTTCGTCCATTTTAGAACCAGTATCTACAAGAGCAGTAGCAATAATAGTTAAACTGCCACCTTCTTCAACATTTCGAGCGGCACCAAAGAATCGCTTCGGACGGTGCAATGCGTTCGCGTCTACACCACCGGTTAGAACCTTGCCTGAAGAAGGAATAACGGTGTTATAAGCACGCGCTAATCGAGTGATTGAATCAAGCAAGATGATCACATCTTTTTTGTGCTCAACTAGGCGCTTAGCTTTTTCAATAACCATTTCGGCTACTTGAACGTGGCGACTCGCTGGCTCATCAAAGGTAGAAGCGATAACTTCACCGCGAACCAAACGTTGCATCTCGGTCACTTCTTCTGGGCGCTCATCGATTAGCAATACAATCAATTCACACTCTGGGTGATTAAATGCCACGTTTTGTGCAATGTTTTGCAGCAACATGGTTTTACCCGCTTTAGGCGGAGCAACAATCAAACCACGCTGGCCTCTGCCAATAGGAGAAGCTAAATCCAATACACGGGCAGTGATATCTTCCGTAGAACCATTACCACGCTCCATACGCAAACGGTCGTTAGCGTGTAGCGGCGTTAAGTTTTCAAATAAGATTTTATTGCGCGAGTTTTCTGGTTTGTCGTGGTTAACAATGCCGATTTTCAGTAAGGCAAAATAACGTTCACCTTCTTTTGGCGGACGAATCTTACCTTCTACCGTGTCTCCGGTACGCAGGTTGAAACGACGTATTTGACTTGGGGAAACGTAAATATCGTCGGGGCCCGCTAAGTAAGAGCTGTCAGCGCTACGCAAAAAGCCGAAGCCATCTTGTAAGATTTCCAGCACACCATGACCAAAAATGGCTTCGCCGCTTTTCGCGTGAGCCTTTAAGATCGAGAAGATAATATCTTGCTTACGTAATCGGGCCAGATTTTCTAAGCCCATTGATTCGCCTAGCGTAATCAGATCATGGACCGGGGTATTTTTTAGCTCAGTTAAATTCATAATGGTGAGTATTCAATTTTTATCGAAAGTAGGCTGACAGCAGCGTGAGTTAGGTAAAGTGGAGATGCTTACTCGACTGTTTAGTCGGCCAAGGGATAGCCTTAAATAACGGGCGTAGGAAAAATTCGAAAATAAAATTAGCACTAATGTGGAGAAAGATCCAGCAAAAGCAGGCAACGAATGTCGACCTGCTCACAATGTTACTATAGGTTCTCGTCCAAAAACGCAGTTAACTGTGCTTTTGATAAGGCGCCAACCTTAGTTGCGGCTACCTTGCCGTCTTTAAATAACAACAAAGTAGGAATACCGCGAATACCAAACTTAGGTGGTGTGCCTGCGTTTTGGTCGATGTTTAGTTTACCAACGACAACTTTACCGTCATATTCGTTAGCCACTTCATCTAGGATAGGTGCGATCATTTTGCACGGTCCACACCATTCAGCCCAGAAATCAACTAGTACTGGTGTGCTTGAATTAAGTACGTCTGCGTCGAAACTGTCGTCGCTTAGCTGAACTAACTTGTCGCTCATTTATTACTCCAAATATTCTATGCTATCTATATAGATAATTTACCTGACTATTTGAAAACATCCGACCAATGAATGCAAGCCCAAGCTCATTCCAAGGGAATCTAAGCTACTACCAATTAACATAAGTGACTTACGCGCGCATTTAACAAAGAATGCGTGCTGGTAGTGCCACTTAGCTGTGATATGCTTACGCAATGAGCAAAACACATTTAACTGAACTACGATTTGCCGAGTTAGGACTGCAAGATAAGGTATTAGAAGCCTTAGAGCAGCACGGCTATCACAATTGCACCCCGATCCAAGCCCAAAGCCTACCTATTTTAACCAAAGGTAAAGATATTGCAGGCCAAGCTCAAACCGGTACGGGGAAAACCTTAGCTTTTTTAGTTGCCACGTTTAATCACCTGCTAATTACAGCAGCTCCTGAAACGCGCCAACAAAATCAACCTCGAGCATTAATACTTGCTCCGACTCGCGAGCTGGCGATTCAAATTCATAATGATGCCCGCCTACTAGCGAAAGCAACAGATTTAAAACTGGGTTTAGTTTATGGTGGTGAAGGTTATGCTAGCCAACGTGCCACGTTAGATGAAGGCGTAGATATTCTGATCGGTACTACCGGTAGAATGATTGATTACTTCAAACAAGGTGCGTTTAGCCTTAATAGTGTACAAGCTTTAGTGCTTGATGAAGCCGATCGCATGTTCGATTTAGGCTTTATTAAAGATATTCGCTATTTAATGCGCCGCATGCCAGAACCTAAACTTCGCTTAAACATGCTGTTCTCTGCCACCTTATCTTTCAAAGTGAAAGAGCTTGCGTTCGAACACATGAACGAGCCGGAGCACGTGATTGTTGAACCGGAACAAATGACCGGAGCGCGCATTCAAGAAGAGCTATTTTACCCCTCTAACGATGACAAAATGGCGCTGTTGCAAACGCTTATTGAAGAAGAATGGCCAGAGCGCGCGATTATTTTCGCCAATACCAAACACCGTTGTGAAGATATTTGGGGGCATTTAAGTGCCGACAAACACCGCGTTGGTTTATTAACCGGTGATATACCGCAGCGCAAACGTGTGCAAATTTTAGAACAATTTACTGATGGTAAGATAGACGTACTAGTGGCCACCGATGTTGCCGCTCGTGGTTTACATATTCCTTCGGTGACTCACGTATTTAACTACGATCTACCTGATGATGCAGAAGACTATGTTCACCGTATTGGCCGTACTGGTCGTGCTGGTGCTAGCGGTCACGCCATTAGCCTAGCCTGTGAAGAATATGTATTTAACTTGCCCGCGATTGAAGAGTACATTAAACATCCGGTGCCTGTTAGCCAATACGATAGCGAAGCATTGATGCGTGATTTGCCAAAAGCACAACGTATTCATCGCGCTAAAAACACCAATAGCCGTAGTGGTAACCGTAGCAATAGTCGCGGTAACAGTGGTCATTCTAATCAGCGTCGCCACCGCCATTAAACACTAAGCACAAGGAATACAGTGTCTAAAGTTTCACCCCTTTATGCAGCCATTGATTTAGGTTCCAACAGCTTTCACATGTTAATCGTGCGGGAGTTGAGTGGTAGCGTGCAAACCATTGCTAAAGTGAAACGTAAAGTGCGTTTAGCAGCAGGTTTAGATGCCGACGACAAACTCGACCATGCTGCCATGGTAAGAGGTTGGCAATGTTTAAGCCTGTTTGCTGAGCAACTACAAGATATTCCGGAAGCACAAATAAAAATAGTGGCCACCGCAACCTTACGCCGCGCCACTAATGCCGATTCTTTTCTAGTTCAAGCCGAAAAAATCCTCAATCACAAAATTCACATCATTAGCGGCGAAACCGAAGCTAAAATTATCTATCGTGGTGTAGCCCATACTAGTAGCGGCAGCGGTAAGCGTTTAGTGATTGATATTGGTGGAGCCAGCACCGAGTTAGTTGTGGGTGAGCAAAGCGAAACCTTATTGCTGAACAGCTTAGATATGGGTTGTGTAACCTGGCTAAAGCGTTTTTTCCAGACAGGACTAAACGATGCGAACTTTGAAGTAGCGATCGATGCAGCCAAACAAGTCATTGATCCGGTACTCAGTGACTACCGCCGCCTAGGTTGGCAGTCTAGCTTAGGGGCATCGGGCACTATTCAAGCCCTACTAGAGATTATAACTGCCCAAGGTTTAGACGAGCGAATCACCTACTCAAAGCTGAAAACCATACAGCAGCAAGTTGTCGCTTGCGGCAGCTTAGATAAACTTGATATTCAGGGCTTAGCCGAAGAACGTAAACCGGTATTTGCTTCGGGTTTAGCAATCATTATTGCGCTATTCGAAAGTTTACAAATTGAAGGCTTAATTCTCGCTGGCGGAGCATTACGCGAGGGTTTGGTGTACGGCTTATTAAGCCAGAAAGAAACCAGCAGCGTAAGGGCACGTACCGCCGAGAGCTTTGTAAAACGCCATCGCATTGATAAGCAACATGCAGAGCGAGTTGCTCAATGTGCGCTAGGCATGGCCCAGCAAATTAGCCCCGGTTTAAGCAATCGCGCCTTAAGTTTGTTGAAGTGGGCATCAATGTTTCACGAAGTAGGTTTGAACATTGAATTCAAAAAAGCCCCGCAACACGCTGCCTATATTATTGATCACTCTGACCTACCCGGCTTTACCAGCGCTCAAAAACACTTTGTCTCTAGTTTGTTGCTAAATCAGCGAGGAGATTGGCAAGCTGAATTGCTCGCCCAGCAACATGCTTTGAAAAAGCCCGAAGCCTTAGTGCTCGCGCGCCTATTGCGCATTGCCATTATCGTATGCATGCGCCGCACTCAAGGTAGCGTGCCTAAAATTACTGTGCTGCAGGCTGAAAATGACTGGCAACTATGCTTCCCGCCAACATGGAACGAACAGCATCCATTGCGGGCGGCCGAGTTGGAACATGAAGCGAAAGTACAAAGCCAAGCAGGCTTTCCGCTAGCGATTATCGAGGCGCTTTGTTAAACGCCTATTTTGGGGTGGTTAATTCAATCACTACCCGTTTGCGATAGTTAAGTAAATCGAAGTCTTCTCGCCAATACTCCTCAATGAGCTTATCTAACAATCCGCTGTCTTCTGCTTTTTTTAAGGCTTCTTCGATGATTGGCGCAAGCTCTGGCTCTGAGCTACTCACGTAAAACTGAAAATCACGTTGATACTGCAAAACTAAATAGGGCTCTATGGCTAAGTAAGGGTGCTGCAGAGAGTCGTTAACAATCTCGGTAAATCCCCTAGAGAAGTAATCAATTCCTCGTTTATGATTTGCCACCATTTTGTATAAACGGCGCCACTCTCCGTCTACTTCCACAGTTTTTAGTTGGTTAGCTTGCCATACCTTTACATCAAACCAGTTTTTACCAAAACCACCGGTTTTATTAAGATCTCTAAATTCCTCTAAACTTCGTACAAAACGATAAGCATCAACCTCAGAACGAGGAACCAATAACAAGCGGTGGCCAATTAAACCGTTGGTTAAGCCCATATTAATAGCAACCAGGCTTGGATCTTGATTACGCTCTTCAGACGCCAACAACCAGACAAGGCTTAGTTGGCCATTACGCAACATTGACTCTGCGCGCTTTTGCGGCAAATTAGATGAAGGCACATCAATCACCGGTGTATGACCCGCTTCAATAAGCGCTTGCTCAAGTAACTCATGGTAATAAATGTGTGAATCGTCTGAATAT
Source organism: Agarivorans sp. DSG3-1 (assembly GCF_046774965.1). Lineage (NCBI taxonomy): Bacteria > Pseudomonadati > Pseudomonadota > Gammaproteobacteria > Alteromonadales > Alteromonadaceae > Agarivorans > Agarivorans sp. DSG3-1. Next base: position 1,000,839 of record NZ_CP177241.1, read on the forward strand.
GCAGGTAGGCGTAATTCAACAGTAGCAGCGTATGCCTGAGCAGAGACCAAACATAAACCTGCCAAAAATTTCCACATAGCGTCTCTCCCTAGAGGCCGATGGCTTAATCACTAACATTGGCTTAAAGCACTATTCTAACAGTAGCTCAAAATCACTATTTCTTGCTCAGCGAGTGAACAAAAAATAATTAATACCTCAAAGGTTTAGTGATTTAGTTCAGTTCGACAGCAATCAACCTAGTTAAAGTATGCTTTTATTCGCTAGCACTGCGCTAATATTGACCTTAGCGGACTAGGCTGGCAAACTGCGCCCGCGAGCAGTCAACATTTCGCTGGCTGCCATAAAAACGTGTTACCACTGTGCTATTTAAGTCGAGGAGAATACAATGCCACAACCGCAAGTTGCCATCATCATGGGTTCAAAAAGTGATTGGCCAACCATGGAAAACGCCGCCCAAGTTCTAGAACAATTAGGCGTTGAATTTGAGGTTGAAGTGGTTAGCGCTCACCGTACTCCCGACAAGCTTATGGAATTCTCAGCTAACGCAGCTGACCGCGGCATTAAAGTTATTATTGGCGGCGCAGGCGGCGCAGCACATTTACCCGGTATGGTCGCCTCAAAAACGCGCTTACCAGTGTTAGGTGTTCCCGTTCAAAGCAAAGCTTTAAACGGCATGGACAGTTTGTTATCAATTGCCCAAATGCCTAAAGGTGTAGCCGTTGGTACCTTGGCTATTGGCACCGCAGGTGCTTACAACGCAGGTTTGTTTGCCGCTCAAATTTTAGCGACGACCAATGCTGAGTTAGCCGAGCGTATTGAACACTTTCGTACCACGCAAACTGAAACCGTGTTAGCCCACCCAGATCCACGAGTAGCCGAGTAAGTTAGGTGAGTACAATGAACAAAATTTGGATCTTAGGCGCTGGCCAACTTGGTGCCATGTTGAAGCATGCTGCCCAGCCGCTCAACATAGAAGTTTGCCCAATTGAAACCGATGAGACAGGCACTTTTGCTATCGCCGACAACGACATTATCACCGTTGAGCGCGAGCACTGGCCGGTAACATCGGCGACTGAGCAACTAACTCAACACCCGCGCTTTCTAAATGGCCCAGCCTTAGCCCAATTGGCCGACCGCGCAAGCCAGAAAAAACTGCTCGACTCCCTAGGCCTTGCCACAGCGCCTTGGGTAGATGTAAAACAAAAGCACAGTGCCGAGCACTTATTTGCCGAGCTTGGCGAACGAGTGTTGTTAAAGCAGCGCTCTGGTGGTTACGATGGTAAAGGCCAGCACTGGCTAAAACAGCAAGGTAACGCAGAGCAACGTGCTATTCCTCAAGACTGGCTCGACCATTGTATTGCTGAGCAAGCCATCAATTTTGATGAAGAAGTATCACTAATTGGAATTCGCCACGCTAACGGCGACACAGCGTTTTACCCACTGGCCATTAACCAGCACCACGAGGGTATTCTGCTAGCCACGGTTTCTCCAGTAGCCAGCAAAGCGCGGCTTCAGAGCCAAGCCGAAGCCATGCTTGGTAAACTAATGGATGGACTCGATTATGTGGGTGTAATGACCATGGAGTGTTTCCAGGTTGGCGATCAACTGCTGATTAATGAAATTGCTCCACGGGTTCACAATAGTGGCCATTGGACCCAAGCGGGTTCAAGCTTAAGCCAATTTGAAGCACATATTCGCGCAGTGGCCGATTTACCTTTAGTACAACCACTAGTGAAAACCCAAAGCGTTATGCTTAACCTTATTGGGGTAGATTTTAACAAGCAATGGTTAAGTGTGCCTGGCATAGAAGTGTTTTGGTACGGCAAAGACGTACGCCCAGGACGTAAAGTAGGGCATATCAACATTAGCATTGCCAACAGAAGCCAGCTGCTTGCAAGCTTAGCGCAGCTAGAACCTTTAATGACACCGGTTTATGCCGACGCCATTGAATGGTTGATCAAGCACCTAGACTAGCAATACAGCAGCGGTGTAGCTAGCTTTACACCGCTGCCTATTTTGTTGGTGATAAAACGGCGACGATTTAAGCTGTTTCACATTAGTTTCATTTGAAGTCTTTTAAAATAAGCGTTCATTAGAGTAGAAGCTGTAAGGATCACGGTTGCTCAATAAAATTCTCAACATTGGCACGCGCAAAGGAAAGCGCCACGCAGTGCGAATGACCAATTTATTTATTGTTATTGGTCTACCATTGTTGATGCTCAACGTGGCTGTTCAAGCCTCTGAGTACCAGATAAATGTTGCTGAATTTTGGCTAGTAAACGCGATGGTTATTGTCGGTTATTTCATTACGCTGTTACTCAATTGGCTAAATCAGAATGACCTTGCTCGAGCTTGGATGCTAACGGTATTTGTATTAGACGTCACCCTCGCGTCTACACGCTGGTTTGGCATTGAATCGCTAATCTTCTTCCACCTCATTGTGCTATACCCAGTGGCTTTTTTACTCTGGCAAGACAAACCATCGATTCGCAATGCTATTTTGGTGCTTATTTCGGTAGCCTTTTTAGCCATATTTTATTGGCCAAACGCCCCAATGTTTCCAAGCGATCTAGAACAGCAACAAAGCTCAATGGCGTTGGTATTTATCAACTGCGCCATATTGCTGAGTCTAGTGGCCAAATTGTTTTCTATTGATACCCAGCGTGCCCACCAGCACTTAGCTAAACAAGCTCGTATCGACTCTCTGACCAACGTATTAAATCGTCGCGAGTTAGAGCGCCAACTAAAATTGGAAAATGAGTCGGTTTTCAGCATGGCAGTCATGCTTTTTGATATTGATAAGTTTAAAGCCATTAACGACCACTTTGGCCACCACGCCGGCGACCAAGCCTTAAAACATGTTGTGGCCTGCGTGCGACAAGTGTTGCCAGAAGAAGCAAAGTTTGCTCGATTTGGTGGCGATGAATTTTGTATATTGTGGCCCAATTGCAAACGCCAGCAAGCGCAAACCCTCGCCAGAAAAATCGTCCGTCACGTGGCCAATAACGCCTGGTTACACCAGCAACATAACACCCCCATCAGCATTAGCATGGGTATTGCCTTTGAAACCCAAAGAAAAGACCTTTCCAGACTATTGATTGACGCAGACAATGCCATGTATGCTGCCAAACGGAACGGGCGCAATACCTTTGTGGCATTTTGGACCGACCAAACACAAGCAATGCACGCTTAAACGCAATCAACGCCTCTGTTTTTGCAAACGCCAACTTTAGGATTCATCTGTGAACTACGAATGGTTAGCCCTTTTGGCGGCTGCTTTATGGGCATGCACTAGCTTAATATCGGTCACTCCTAGCCGCCAGCTTGGCGCCTTTGCTTATAGCCGTTGGCGCATGGGTTTAGTCAGCGTAATGCTACTTAGTGCAGCCTTGTTCAACAACCAATGGCAAGTGATAACCCTAGAGCAAGCGAGTCTGTTTGCCTTGTCTGGTTTTATTGGCGTGTTTGTTGGAGATACCGCCTTATTTGCCTGCATGAATCGGCTTGGCCCCAGGCGAGCGAGTTTGCTATTTGCTTGCCATGCGGCATTTTCGGCGTTTTTGGGAGTATGGCTTTTTAATGAAGCGCTATTTGGCTGGTCGTTACTAGGCGCAGGCTGCTTATTTTTGGGTGTAGCCTTAGCGGTAGCCTTTGGCCGCAAACCCGACCAACATAGTTGGGAGAAGATTTCCGGTCCGGTAGGTATTGCTGTGGCCTTGGGTTTAACTGCTGCACTATGTCAAAGCTTGGGTACGGTAATGCTCAAGCCTTTAATGAGTGCACCAGAGTTTTCTCAAATAGACCCGGTGGCAGGCTCCGCTTTGCGCATGTTTAGTGCTTTTTCTGCTCATTGGCTGTTGTGGTTAAGTGGCAATAAACTAGCCCGAGCCCAAAATCCTCTTAACTCAAGACTCTTTATGATGATTGCCACCAATGGCTTTTTAGCCATGGCTGTAGGCATGACTCTTATGTTATTTGCTTTACGCTATGGCGACGTATCCGTCGTCGCACTATTGTCTTCGACCTCACCAGTATTGGTATTACCTTTGTTATGGATTGTCACCAAACAAGCACCCACTCGCTCGGCGTGGTGCAGCGCTGCCTTATGTGTTTTGGGTAGCGCTTTATTGATTTTCGCCTAAACCTTGATGGTAAATAACAACAGCCTCGTGATTACCCTAGTCCTTAAATGCCGGAAGATTAGCAATCCGCTGATCGATAAAAAATACTTTCTGCTGATACAACTCAGAATCAGTTGAACCGTAGATGTGAGCAAAATCAGGCTCGCTAATACCTTCAGTAAGATCATCAATTCGCGGAAAAAATGCCTCTTCGGAACGCGCATTGCGCATCACAGTTAAAAACTGTTTTGCTTTGCTTTTTTGTTTCGCCGTTTCGGCAAATACAATACCTGCCTTATCGGCGGCCAAATCAGCAAAGCTAAAGCCGCTCCCACCCTCGAGCGAATCAAACAGCTCTTTAAATTCACCAATAGACGCACTAAATCCTTGTTCACCAGCCATGCTCAACCCAGCCGAATAAACAAAGTGCAAGAGTAGGTCTCTACGCCCTGCTAACGTCACATTAGTAGGGGCGGCTTGTAAACTTATCTGTTGCTCAAAACGCTGGGCCATTACCTGTTGAAAAGGTCCTTGGCTGAAAAACATCGCCATAGCCCATACTAGCGCCTGCTGCTCGGTTAACAGCTCCCCCTGTTCGCCACGCATTGCCACGTCAAAACTTAAGGGGTAAAGATAATCGTAAAGTGAAATAGTCTGCTGTTGACCATATTGTTGACTAAGTGTCAGCAGTTTTTGGTAATACACATCTACGGGCAGCTTGCTCACGCTAGGGTTTTGCCACTGACTAACATTTTTATACACGCTAGCCACACGCACACCTAAGTCGGCCACTGGTTTCACCTTGACGCTGACTTGCTGAGCGTCAATGTCTACCTGACTAAGCCCAGCTAACAACTCTTCAAATTGAAGCTCGGGAAACAGCGCCTCCAAACCACGGATTAATAATGTTTTAGCAATGCTTCCGGGTAGCCGTAGTCCACCAATTTGCCAATCACCAAACCGCAAACCTTCGGCAGAAGATAACAGCGTAATATGGCTGTTAATATACCCATGGTAGATCCCCTTAGGGAGAGCAACGCTTGCCTGAAGCTGTAAATACTCTGGCGCAAAATGCGCTTCAGCATTTAAGCCACTAAAAGCTTTAGACGCCAAGGCTAACAGCCCCTGCATTTGCTGCTGGCTTAGCTGAATATCTATAGCTTGCTGGGCCTTGCTAAACTGGACGACATTACTTTGCAGCCATTGTTTAGCATCCGCCACTTGTTGCGGGCTTACCGATCTAGGAGCAGAAATAGAGGCTTGTTTAGATACACTTAAAACAACTACGCTGGCAATTGCCAGCGAAAGTATAAGCACCAAAGCGAAGAGTGAAACTAACAGCTTTTTCATTAGAAATTACGCACATTCAGGCCATTCATGAGAGACATAATTACTGGTCTTCGGCTAACCATTGTGCCACGTCTTTGGCAAAATAAGTCAAAATCCCATCAGCGCCAGCACGTTTAAAGGCGAGCAATGATTCTAATACCACGGGGCGCTCGGCTAACCAGCCATTGTCTATTGCCGCTTTATGCATCGCGTACTCACCACTTACCTGGTAAGCAAAAGTAGGCACAGCAAAAGTGTCTTTAACTTGGCGAACTACGTCTAAATAAGGCATGCCAGGCTTCACCATCACCATATCGGCACCTTCTTCGATGTCTAAAGCCACTTCATGTAAGGCTTCTTGGCCATTAGCGGGATCCATTTGATAGGTCTTTTTGTTGCCGCCCTTCAAGTTGCCAGAACTGCCTACGGCGTCGCGAAACGGGCCATAATAGCTAGAGGCGTATTTAGCCGAATACGCCATAATCATGGTGTTATGGTAACCAGCATCTTCTAACGCTTCGCGAATAGCGGCGATCCGCCCGTCCATCATGTCTGATGGAGCCACCATATCGGCACCAGCAGCCGCATGTGATAAGGCCTGTTTGACCAAAATCTCAGTGGTGATGTCGTTCTGCACATAACCTTGCTCGTCAATAATGCCGTCTTGCCCATGGGTTGTGAACGGGTCTAAGGCAACATCGGTCATTATTCCTAGTTCAGGGAAGGCTTGTTTCAGCGCTTTCACTGCACGTTGCGCTAACGCATCGTCAGCGTAAGCTTGCTCGGCCAACAATGACTTTTGGTCTAAAGGTGTTACCGGGAATAAAGCGATCATTGGCACACCTAAGGCAACCAATTGCTCTGCTTCTTTTAATAATAAATCGATACTAAAACGCTGAATACCCGGCATCGATGCAATGCTCTCGGTCTTATTTTCGCCCTCAATAACAAACATCGGGTAAATCAGATCATCAACGCGAAGCTGATTTTCACAGGCCAAGCGACGAGAAAAATCATGGCGACGAATACGACGCATACGGGTTGCAGGGAAAACTCTTGATACGCTCACTCAGCGCTCCTTAAAATTTAGCATTGTACATCTAGCGCTACTTTAAGCGGCTATGGCTTGCTCGGCAAGCGTAGCCAACAACTTTCTTAACACTTATCAAACAGCTGCAAGTTGCTCATGGAATGTAGGCTAAAACGTCCAATATCAAGGATAAGCGCCAACTGCCAAGGAAAACGTTTCCACATTTAGCTGACATTTGTTAAATTAGTGATACAACATGGCGTAATGTCACAGTGAGTGACGCAGGTGCAATACCTTACTTTAGGTAAGCGAACCAAGTCATGAATCGATTAGTTTTTGGAGAATAAATGGCCACAATTAAAGACGTAGCAGCTGCCGCCGGTGTTTCTGTCGCCACCGTATCACGCGTGGTAAACAATGGTCCTAAGGTTAGCGCCAAAAACCGTGATTTAGTTAAAAAGGTGATGCTAGAACTGGGTTATCGCCCCAACGCCAATGCGCGAGCCTTAGTCACTCAAACCAATCCTACTCTTGGTTTAGTATTTAGCGAATTGACCGACCCGTTTTTTGCTACTCTGGCTGGCGGCGTTGAAAAGGTCACTCGCAATAACAACATTCAGTTGCTCATTAGCAACGGCTTAGTGAGTGCCGAGAGCGAAAAACGCGCTATTGAAACCTTGTTGGAACAGCGCTGCCAAGCTCTCGTTGTACATTCTAAGGCCTTGAGTAATCAAGCCTTAATTGACTACGCAGAAGCTGTACCGGCAATGGTACTGATTAACCGTTATATTCCAGAGATCGCTCATCGCTGCGTATGGTTAGACAACCAAGCTGGTGGCGAAGCAGCCGCTAGGCACTTGCTAGCACAAGGCCACGAAAACATTGCCTGCATTACCAGCAACTACGACATAGAAGATCCACGTTTACGCTTACAAGGCGCAAAGGCCGCTTTAAGTGAGCATGGTATGCCGTTATCGGAACACGCTATTGCATCATCAGATCCCAATGAAATTGGCGGCGAAATTGCCGCACAAAATTTATTGGCACGTGGTTTAGACTTTTCAGCTCTGATTGTTTACAACGATTCAATGGCGTCTGGGGCTATCACTGTATTGTGCGATAACGGTTATCGAGTCCCTGAAGATGTATCGGTCATTGGTTTTGATGACGTGCTGCTATCACGCTATTTACGGCCAAAACTCACCACCATGCGCTACCCCATTGAGATGATGGCGATGGAGGCTGCTGAAATGTCTTTAGCCTTAGCCGCTGGAGAGCCCGTAGCGCCCATTCATAAATACGTACCAACCCTGGTAAAACGCGACTCTGTAGCGGTACACAAGCAACTCCAAAACGCCACTTAGCGCTTACAGCACGCAAGTGCAATACCATGTCGTATCGAGTCTTTGGCTCGGTGCTACATCGCCGTAAAAATAAAATCGGTGACATCCTATATTCCCAACTTATCGCGCAGGTTGTAATACACCGCACCTAAGGCGGTAAAAGGCACTTGCAGGTGTCGCCCTCCTGGAAAGCGGTAATGATTAAGCGAGGCAAATACATCAAAACGTTGCGATTGCTCACTTAATACCTCAGCCAGCAATTTTCCGGCTAAATGGGTACAAGTTAAGCCGTGACCACTATAACCCTGCAGATAATAAATATTGCTATCTAGGCGGCCAAACTGCGGCATTCGTGAATAGGTAAGCAAAAAGTTACCGGTCCATGCATAATCAATATTTACGCCCGTTAACTGCGGAAATAAAGCCTCAAATTTGGGTCTAATTTGTTTTTCAATTGAGGCCAAAGGCTTCGCCCCGTAGACCACTCCACCACCAAACAATAAGCGCTTATCGCCACTAATTCGATAATAATCCAACAAGTAATTACAATCTTCTACGCAATAGTTTTGAGGTAGCAACTGCTCACACAAATCATCACTTAGCGGCTCTGTAGCCACCACTTGAGTACCACAACGAATGGCTTTGTCACTTAGCTTAGGTTCTAACTCGCCCAAATACGCATTTCCTGCAAACAGCAAATAGTTAGCCCTTACGCTGCCATGCTCGGTGGTCACTTTGGCAGGTTCACCAGCTTGGTAATCAAGCACTGCAGACTGCTCGTAAATTTCTCCACCTAAGGACAAAATCGCTTCTGCCTCTCCTAAGGCTAAGTTAAGCGAATGAATATGCCCGCCTTTCATGTCTAACAAGCCACCTTGGTATGCTTGGGTGCCAACAACTTTCGCTAACTGCGCTTTGTCTAATAACTCAAGTTGATGATTACCAAAGCGCTCCCAGTTCGCTTTTTGTTCAGCTAAGCCTTTCAGTTGCTTGGCATTATATGCCGCAAATACCCCACCTTGCTGGTAGTCACACTCAATATGGTAATCGGCAATTCGTGAGCGAATAATCTCGCCGCCCTCAAAGATCATTTCATTAAGCGCTTGCGCTGTATTTTTATCGTAACGCTGCTCAATGACATCAACGTCTCGACTGTAACTATTGACGATTTGTCCGCCATTTCGCCCAGTTGCTCCAAAGCCTACTTTGACACTTTCCAGTATTACTACATGAAAGCCTTTTTCGGCTAAATGCAGCGCCGATGATAAGCCACTAAAGCCGGCACCAATAATACAAACATCGCAACGGATATGCCGCTGTAGCTGAGGAAACTGGCGCGTATTGTTGGCACTGGCGGCATAATACGAAGCGGTATGGTTAAGCATGTTGACTCCTTAACGACACTCTATTGCTGGTGTAAGTTAGCCGCTTTAACAAACTGGGTAAAAATGGCCTGCGAAATCGGGTTGCGAGTGGCTTGCCATTCAGGGTGCCACTGCACGGCATAAAAGAAAGGATGCTGAGCCAGCCGATAAGCTTCCACCAAGCCGTCTTCCGCCTGCGCCTCTACAATCAATGAATCCGCTAAGCGATTTACACCTTGGTTATGCAAAGAGTTCACCTCAATGCTCTGGCAATCAAGCCAACCAGCCAACCAACTGTCTTCGGCAAGCTTAAGTGAGTGCTGGTCAGCGTATTTTATTGAAAAGTTTTCGCTCTTGGGCTCTCTATGCTCAATCGCTCCCGCTAATTGATAAACCTTGTGGTGCAAACTGCCGCCAAGCGCTACGTTCATCTCTTGAAAGCCCCGGCAAATACCCAATACTGGAAGAGCATACTGTTTAGAATATTCGACAATAGCAAAAGCTAATCTATCTCTACCGCCGTCTAAACGCGGTTCTTGATGAGTCGCACCATACAACTGTGGATGCACATTAGAATGGCTGCCGGTGAGCAATACACCATCCAGTTGCGCTAATAGCGAATGCAGCGCTTCACCTGTTAATTGATGCGGTAAAATTACTGGGCTCGCGCCATATTCAGCCAAAGCGTTCAGATAAAACTCATTAACACTTTGTACCTGATAAAGCCCTAGTGGTTTATGGCAGGTGATGATACCTATCAATGGTTGCTTGTGGCTTTTTGTCATCAATATACTCCCTCAAACATAGCCTATTCAGCTTAGGGCTAAAGTGGCATACAATCTAGCCAATGTAAATTATATTTAACACCTTGAGTTTTGAGTAATCAAACAAACCAGACAAAATTCGAGTAAGGCTAATACGTTGCGTCTTTAAACAGCATTTGATCATGCCGCCAGCTAGAAAAAGACTGCGCTTATACTGAACAACTTATTCATTAGTGTATTTGCTATTTCACTGCTGCTTAGCAGGAATCGAGTAAATCAATGGCAGCCTAGTAGCTTAATAGGTAAAATTGCTCGGCAACAATTAAGGAGTATGGGGCTCACCCTCAATCATGGCCGAACACGTAAGTATTAAAATCCAACTCAATTCGGCGCCCATTGCCGCGCCGAACACACAACAAAACAGCATTGATAAGGTTTTAGCACCTAAACCTCCTTTCGACATTCGCAAGATTGTCGCTGCCGTACTTTTTTTATTACTGCTTGTCGGTGGCTTAATCGCGCAATTTTGGCCTGCGCCTTCTAATGCTCTTGCTGCCCAAACTGCCAGCAGCGAGCAAGTACATTTAGCCGAAACAGTAAGCACCGAGAACCTAGATAGTGAAGCAACACTGCCTAAACAAAAGTCCGAAACGAACACTGAAATTCAGATAAATACTCAGGCTAAACAGACAGTACAGACAAATGAAATAAAGCAGGTTGCAGAAAAACAAGCATTAGTGCAGCAGCCAAATGACACGCTCAGCACGAACAATATTGAGCAGCCCGCGATACAAGCAATAGTCGAATTAGAGCCGGCAACTTCCACTAGCGCTGAAACAGAAAAAGAGTTGAATCTTCGAACTGACGAAGCCTCAGCAAACGAAGCGATAGCGGACGAGCCTCAACACCCAGTAACGGCATCAGCAGAGCCTGCAACTCCAGCATTAAGCGAACAGCCGGTCACCACTGCAGAGCAAGCCAACTGGTTTACTGAACAGCTACCCCGCGCGCAATTAACTAGCGCAATAAAGCAACGCGAACCTGTAGATTCCGTCACGGTGGTGAAGCTAGACCAACAAAGCAAAATCTACTTATTTAGCGAGCTACGCAACATGCAAGACCAACAGATTCAAGTGCATTGGTACCAAGATGAACGCTTGCGTGCCAGCGTAGATTTGGCCATTGGTGGGCAACGTTGGCGCACAAATTCCAGTAAGCAATTTGATAAGCATAGCCGTGGCCATTGGCGAGTGGCCATTTTCAATCAGCAACAACAGCTAATTTTTGAACAGAACTTTGTTGTGGAGTAAGCCTAGTCACTTGCAGCGCCGCGCAGTCGTGGTAAATTGAACATTCGTGTTGAAGCACAATAGGGTGAGCCATGGAACTTGAATTGATTCGCAGTGCGCTAGGTTGGGGCGCATTGATTAATGTAGCGGTATTGCTCTATTGGTTCGCCTTTTTAACTCTTGCCCACGACTGGACGTACAAGCTGCATTCCAAATGGTTTAATCTTAGCGTAGAAAAGTTTGACCGTTTTCACTACCTGGGCTTGGCACTCTATAAAACGGCCATTATTGCCTTTTACATTGTGCCTTATATCGCCCTAGGTATAGTGTTAGATTAGTCGGTATACAGCACTATCGATTGCGGCTCAGTAATTGAATAGCCCACCGTAGCCACACCTTCTACATCTTGAATTTGGGTATTAATGGTACCCTCTACCCATACCGGTTCCCAAAGATCTTCTAACTGCAAACCTTGTTTATAGGTAACGTAAACGATCTGATTAGGCGGCGGTGGCGGGTAATGCAAACATGCGCCAAAGTAAGGCACTAGCAAAAATTCAGTCACTAGCTCCCCTTCGCTATCCAAAGGCACAATAAAGCCAGGAATTCGAATAGGTTTGCCGTCCAGCTCTTTATTCACACTCACATTTAAGTTTTGCTGACCCGCTTGATCCATTGGCGCATTGTGGTCCACCTCTGGCAGTGCCATTTGTCGTTCGCTTTCCGGTAATAGCTGATCCCACACGTCAATGCCATCAGCCTGAACAGGTAGGCTGAGCATCAATAAACCAACTAAGTAATAAGCAAGTTTCATTATTTTTCCTTATTAAATCTTAATGCTCATGCCGTCACTCAGGGAGTAACGATAAGCACGCCATGCAGGCAATACACCAGCAATAAAGCCAACAACCACTACCGCCAACAGCAAATACCATTGTTCTAACGTTGGCCAAGCAAGTGTTAAGTAAAAGCCAAATTGATTGAGCAGAAGAGGCTTAGCCGCTCCCAAAATGAGGTACATACTGGCAAGGCCAAATATTGCCCCCAGCCCACTCAATAGCAAGGCCTCAATCAACAGCAAACCAAAGATATGCCGAGGTTTAGCCCCCACAGAGCGTAATATTGCCATCTCGCGGCGACGCTCTTTTAGGCTCACCATAAGAGTGGTTAACATGCTCATTAAACCAGTGATCACAACACAAATCGACACCGCCAATAGCGCGCTTTCGGCAATGCTTAAGATTCCCCATAACTCTTGTAGGGCAACACCAGGCAAAATCGCTAATAGAGCTTCGCCTTTATATTGATTTATTTGTCGCTGCAGATTAAATATCTGAAGCTTAGATTGAGTGCCTAACATCATCGCTGTAATGCTAGAGGGAGTAAGTTGTTGCTCGCTATATGGCGTGGCCTGCGGCGCTAAGTGAATCGCCTCAATACCGGCCAGCGAGGTTATCACGGTGCGATCTACTGGTGTACCGCTAGGTTTGAGTATGCCACTCACCACAAAAGGATATTGATCGTGATTAACAAAGCTAACGGCGGCAATGCCATGCGCAACTACAATTTTGTCGCCCAAGCTATAACCGAGTTTTCGAGCCACCTCTGCACCCAGCACCACTTCAAACGTTTCGTTCAAGGCTTCGCCTTGAGCAAAGCTTAGCGGCTGCTTATTGGCATATTGATAGTGCTCAAAAAAGCTATTGGTGGTGCCCATGACTCGGTAACCTCGGTGTGAATCCCCCAAGGAAATAGGAATAGACCACTTAACCGATTTTTGACCGGCAATCTCTTGATAGCTATCCCATGAAATATTGTTCGTCGCGTTACCAATACGAAATACCGAATACAGCAATAATTGGGTTGGCCCACTGCGAGCGCCTACAATAAGATCGGTCCCCGAAATGGTAGAGGCAAAGCTCGATTTAGCTTGAGTACGCAGGTTTTCAACACCGAGTAACAAAGCCACACTCAAGGCAATGGTAAATAAACTGAGTAAGGCAGTACCGCGCCTTGCCCACAAACTGTGCCCGGCTAATTTAAGCAAGCTCATTTTGGCCTCCTAAATTTAACTCAGGTAAATCCACCACTTGCTCAAAACGTTCGGCCAGCTCATGGTCGTGACTTACTAACAATAAGCTGCTGTCGCAGTGGCTTAATTCTGCCATGAGTAAGTTCATGAAATGTTCTCGGTTGGTTTTATCCAAAGCAGAAGTGGGTTCATCAGCAATAATCAGTGCTGGTGAGCCAATCATTGCACGCGCAGCCGCCACCCTTTGTTGCTGGCCAATACTTAGCTGACCGACCGGTTGCTCTAGCTGTTTATCGGGCAGCTGTAAATGCGCCAATAAACGACGCGCTTCTTCTAATACCGTGGCTGAACGGCTCAACGCTCGCTGTTTGCGCACTTTGGAGAACTGACAAGCTAGCGCCACATTCTCTACCACAGACAAATAAGGCAACAAGTTAAACTGCTGAAAAACATAGCCAATATTATCTGCTCTCAACTGGTCTCGCTGAGCAGCACGCAGGCTTGCGCAGTCTTTTCCCATAAACGTTAAGCAACCCTGCTGTGGACTAATCACTCCCGCGATTAAACTGAGCAAAGTTGATTTACCACAACCACTTGGCCCATGAATAAAAGTGTGACTAGCTGCCGATATGTTTAAATGAGGAATGTGAATAGCCGGGTGTTGTTCACCCGGCCACGCAAACACCACTTCATCTAAACGTAAAAGAGAAGCAGAGTGGCTCATACTATAGTTTTACCTTGTTTTGCGTTGGTGTGGCTTCTATTGCTACTTGCCCGCGATCACTCGCTCCCTGCACCTGAATTTTCTGCATACGAGGGAAGTAGTTAAACAACTGTAAATCGAAGCTGCTTAACTCAGCTAACTCGTGACAATGGAAGTGATAGGTAAGACGCACGTCTGAATGACCAGCATGCTCGCCATGCGCTTCATGGTCATGGTCATCATGATTTTTGTGCCCATCATGGCTTTCATGAGCATGGTCGTCATGATCTTTGTGTTCATCATGCTTGTCGTGAGCATGGTCATCATGATTTTTGTGCTCATCATGCTTGTCGTGAGCATGGTCGTCATGGTCTTTGTGCTCATCATGCTTGTCGTGAGCATGGTCGTCATGGTCTTTATGCTCATCATGCTTGCCGTGAGCATGATCGTCATGGTCTTTGTGATCATCGTGCTTGTCATGAGCATGCTCATCATGATGTTCGTCTTCTTGGTCTAAATCACCCCAATGTTGGCCAACTTTTTCCAACTCACATTGGCCGCCATTAAATACAAACAACTGCATGGCTTGAGCAGCCTGCTTTTTTGCATCATCCAATATCTGGTGTTGTTGCTCGTTGGCAGGCGCATGTTCAAAGCCTAAAAAGTTGTCGGCAGGTGAGAGAATTTCAATTTCCAACTCCTCACCAGCGGCGGCAAAAAATAACTCGGCCACGCCGTGTTGGTGAGCGGATTGTGCAAATGCTGCACTACTAAGCAGGCCAAAGCTGGCCGCAATTAAAGGCTTAAAGGTCATTATAGGTATCCATTGTTAGCTAAAAATAAAAGAATATAGATTTAGTTAAATGGCAGGGGGCGAGCGCGCGCTAGCCGCTAGACTATGGGCATTTTTAAAAGCGTAATTAACGGCAATAAAAGACCGCGCAATCATTAACGACGCAATCACTAAGGCGCTACTAACCAAGGCAGTAGCGAGTTTTTCTAAGTTAAAACACAGCTGACAATGGAGCTCTGAATGATCTGGGTCTAAACGCTCAGCCTGATGCTCGCCCCACGCCAAGGCAAAGGCAAATACTGAAAAAATCAGTATCCAAGTTATGCCTTGTTGCCTGCGGGGATTTAACATTGTCAGCTACCTTGTGTGTACTTCTTAAACAACTAACCCTAACTAGGATTCAAGCAGTTTTACTTCATAAGATCCAAATTTACGTATGTTTATCACACCATTGTTAAAAATTAAGTATTGGCCTTTAATACCTTGTAACTCACCTTCTACTAAAGGATTTTTATCTAAGTTAAAGCTACTAATTTTGCTTGGGTATTGTTCAACTGGAAAGTGTAAGTCTACCACCGCCTCGTCGGGCAATGCGGTAATTGAATCTAAACCAAAACGTTCTGCGAGTTCCGCTAAGGCATCACCAATTTGTGGCAACAATCGTTCTCGCTCAGCCACTAAATCTAATTCAATCGCGTCGCCTTTTAGCATAGCCCGCCAGTTAGTTTTATCAGCCACCAATTTAGCTAATTCAATCTCCACTAAACCAGACAATTGGCGTGTTGCCACTTTAAAGATAGGTAACGCTTGAGTAGCACCTTGGTCAATCCAACGGGTAGGAATTTGAGTATGGCGAGTAATGCCCACCTTTAAACCGGAAGTATTCGCTAAATAAACATAGTGCGGAATCATACAGTGGGTTTCGCCCCACTCTGGCTCACGGCATGTTCCTTCGCTATAGTGGCAAGTTTCGGGTTTCATAATGCACATATCGCAGCTCGCTAGTTTGCGCATACAAACAAAACAATGGCCTTGCGAATAACTCTTTTTGGTGGCTTTACCGCAGTTTCGGCAATGAATGTTACCGGTAAATTCAAAGGCGAAAGATTGTCCGATCAGGGGGTTAAGGTGCAGCTCTTGTTCACCTACCGGCAAATAATATTGTACTTGCTCGGCCAGTTCGGCGCGCATTTTAGATAAATGACCCTGCATCTTACTCTACTCTTTGAATAACTATTTGGCAGAGCAGTGTAAAGCAAAGCTCAGCGGCGTCCAAGCCTCAAAACATGTATAAGGTTAGTAGGGGTAATCTACATCACTATCGGTTGTATCCATCATTATTTGATGAAGTTCACCGCTTTCAATAAGCAAGGGCATGGCTTGTTCAAACTGATTTAATAACATTGCGCCTTTTTCAGTGGTAGAAAAACAAAAAGTAGTGCCATAACCAAACACACTATCGATAAATGCAAAGTCCCCTTTCAGTGACGGAGAGCTATCTAGCAATGCCTCAACATCATCTCGATAATCCAAGATCGCATCTACACGGCCAACTTTAAGTAATTTAATCATTTGGCTTAAGTCTGAGTACTCATCGTAGCTTGTCCCTTCTGGCAAAGAGTCAGCCCAATCGTAACCAAGGTGAGACACTACAAGCTTCCCCACTAAATCGTCTAATGATTGATAGCTATTAGCAAATGTGGCTGAAACCAGCATATCGGTGACATCACGTTCAATTAAGTATTGTGAACAATTGGCCTTATCGAACTCATCGGCTGAAGCGCCAAACACAAGATCAACCTGCTGTTTTTCTAGCATTGCTACGCTGCGTGGGTAGGGCATAAAGTGGGCGGTATAGCTGTAGTCGGGGAAAATACGTTCGACTAATGAAAAATAATAGCCGGTGCCATTTCGATTACTGAAATCTTCCCAAAAGTCGGTGGCGATGTTGATATTGCTAGCTGCGACAAAGGGCGTATTAAACAACAATAAAAAAATGGATAATCGCGGCATAAGCCGTCCATGCTTATCAGTAAGTATTAATAAGCATAGCCCAGTTAACGCGGTATAAAGCCTTAAAAGATCCCCTCAAGGATTCCGTTCTTTTTTGCTAAGGAGCTCCTTGTTTCACTGTCTGAAACACGTTCCGCGCCGCGTAACATGGCATCGATCAGTTCAGCCGCGTCAAATTTAGTTAAGGCTTCATCAGCACCTACTTGGCTCGCGCGGTCTACGCTAATTTCACTTGATAGTGAGGTATGCAAGATAATGTAAGCGTCTGCTACACCGGGGTCGCTACGCACTTCAAACGTCAGTTCGTAACCATCTAAGCCTGGCATCTCAATATCACTTACTAATACATCTACCGGTTGCCCTGCGGCTGCCGATTGCTGCATCATTTTAAAAGCAGTAGCGCCATCGCTGGCCATTTGATAGTCAATTTCAATGCTATCCAGGGCGCTAGATAACTGCTTACGCGCCGTGGCAGAATCATCCACCAGCAAAATTTTAAGTTGGCTAAGAATAGCTTGATCAGGCAGGCTGACCGATACGCGAATTCGGTCTTCATCGTCTGGAAATACGCTAGCAATTAGCTTTTCAATATCCAACAGCTGAATCAGCTTATCGTCTACCCGCGTAACGCCGGTTACGTAAGCATCTTTACCTAAGGTGCTTGGTGGTGGATCGATATCGCGCCAGCGACACTCGGTAATACGGTCAATACCACGCACCAAAAAACCTACCGTTTGGCGGCTTACGTCGGTAATAATGATTGAACAGGCATCGCGCTCGTCTTCGGCAATCGGCCGATAACCTACAGCTGCAGCCATATCAATAACCGAAATAGTTTGCCCACGTAAGGAAGCAGAACCTAATACATGCTCATGAGAATGAGGCAGGGCGGTAAGCCGAGTATAAGGAACAATCTCTCGTACCTTTAAGGTGCCAATTGCAAATAATTGGTTTAGCGACAACCTAAAATGCAATAATCCTTGTGTCTGACTCGTGGCGCTACTCATGAAGCATCCTTACTTTTTCGGATAACGATCAACTAACGGCAGCCGCACTCGAACGCTCTATACCAAGCGGGTCAAGTTGACGAAACTGCTCACAAATTTGTTTTATAACTGCGCTGCCGCAAGCCGATTGAGGCTGGGTAGCACTGACAACTACAATATCAATTGCTGGCAAGGGCGGCATTGTTTTAGCGCACAATTCTTGCAATTCACCTTTGCTAGATCGCGCCATTGCTGCTATTGCAAGTCCTTGCGAAACCATACCATATAATCCGCTATGATTTGCACTGGTAGCCAGTAAGCGATAAGGCAGCTCAGCCTTATCTAAACCATCTATGGCGCTGCTATGAAACTTACAGTCTGCTTCATATAACGCGATAGGAATCGGCCGTTGCTGGCTGAGGTCTTGATGTTTTGAGCTTACCCAAACGCCTTGATCGTGCCTTAGCAAGTAACCCTCGTCGCTATCTGGACTGCGAGTGAGAATGGCTAAATCCAGCTCACCACTATCTAAGCGCTCTCGCAACTGGTAGCTAGGCCCAGCTTGCAAACGCAAACATAAGTGAGGAATGTGCTGTTGCAATAGCTCACTCAACACCGGCAATACCGACACACTGTAATCATCAGGGCAGCCAATTCGTAACTCTACATTAGCGTGATTGTGTTTAAGCTCGGTGACAGCTTGGTCGTGCAAACTCACAATGCGTCGCGCATAACTGGCTAAGGCTTGGCCTGCGGGGGTAAGCACTAAACTTCTGCCTTCTTTTTCAAACAAGGGGCTTTGGCTCTCTTGCTGCAACTTTTTCATTTGTGCACTGATCGCCGATTGAGTGCGAAAGGTTTGGCTAGCGGCTCGAGTAAAGCTACCACTTTCAACAAAAGCCACTAAGCTGCGTAAGGCATCAATATCCATTTATTACCCATCACTCTTGTTAATAGTTGCTATCAAAAATAATCGTTATTCAAACTACAAGCAACTTGCCACACTAAAGCCATCAACCACTTAGCAAGGAGCCGCTATGATTCTGCATGATTACCTTCCCTCAGGAAATGGCTACAAAATTCGTTTATTACTCAACCTATTGGCTCAGCCTTTTCAGCTAAAACACTATGATATTGTTGCTGGAGAAAGCCATACACCTGAATTTTTGGCGCTCAATGCCAATGGCAAAATTCCGGTATTGCAGCTAGACGACGGACGCTGCTTAGCAGAATCTAATGCGGTATTGTTTTATCTGGCACAAGGCAGCCAATATTGGCCTACCGACCCTTGGCAGCAAGCGCAAGTTTTAAAATGGATGAGCTTTGAGCAATACAGTCACGAACCCAATATTGCTTCAGTGCGGTTTTGGCTAGGCCATGCTGGCTTGAATGAAACTCGACGCGCCCAACTGGCGGATAAAAAACGTCAAGGCTATGCCGCCTTAGACGTAATGGAAAAGCATTTAAGCCAACACCGTTATTTAGTGGGTGAGCGCTTAAGCATTGCCGATATTGCCTTGTATGCCTATACCCACGTGGCTGAAGAGGGCGCGTTTAGTTTGGCTAGCTACCCCGCAATTCAAGCGTGGTGTAAGGGCATTTTTCAGTTAGACAATTATGTCTCGATAGACGATGAATCAGCTTTATTAGCGTGATGTAAATAAGCTTAAAAAAGGACCAAGCCACTAATATCGGCTTGGTCAAACGCGCTTACAATTTAACGATTAATTTTCCTTGGTTTTGGCCACTAAACAGCAGGTTAATACCCTCTATAGCAGACTCTAAACCGTCTAATACATGCACTCGATATTGCAACTTACCCGCTTGCAAGTAAGCACCTACTTGCTGCATAAGCTGCGGCGCTTTGTCGAAGTGATCTGGCATGGTAAAGCCTTGTATGCTTAGGCGCTTCTTCACAATAGCGATCCAGTTTGGTCCCGCTGAAGGTGTGTCAGTGTTGTAATCAGCAATCATGCCGCACACCACAATACGACCGTGTGCATTCATGTTATCAACTGCAACTTGTTGAATCGCACCGCCGGTATTCTCGAAATAAATATCTACACCATTGGGTGTCAACTCAGCCACTTTGGCAGCAATGTTGTCGGTTTTATAGTTAACTGCGCCATCAAAGCCCAGTTCATCCACCAGCCATGTACATTTTTCATCGCTGCCAGCAACACCAATCACCCGCAAACCTTCCGCTTTAGCAATTTGTCCCACTAAAGAACCAACCGAACCCGCAGCGCCACTCACCAATAAGGTCTCACCCGCTTTAGGCTTACCGATCTCTAACAAACCTTGTGCAGCCGTCATGCCTGGTAGTGCAAGCACTGCCAATACGGCTTCAGCAGGCAAACCTGGCGGCACAATGTTTACGCCAGCACCATTACTAATGGCTTGCTCGGTCCAACCAAACATGCCCATTACACTAGAACCAACCGGGAAACTAGGGTTTAACGACTCAACCACCTCAGCGATACCGCTGGCACGCATTACCTCACCCAACTCTACAGGTGGAATGTAGCTATCTCGGTCGTCACTCATCCAGCCGCGCATGGCAGGGTCTAAAGACATATGGGTTTGTTTAACCCTAAATTGACCTTCTTGCAAAGCCTGTACAGCGTGCTGCTGGCTTTCGAAACAACTGGCTTCAATGCTGGTAACCGGGCGTTTCACTAAGTGAATTGATTGATAACTAGACATTACGCATCCTTTTTGAGTGGCCTTAGCCGTTCATTATTAGTGGAAATAGTATAAATAGATGCATAACTTGGAATAAATAGCCCTTACAGCTAAACTTTATTGCCTTTTAGACAAAAATAAAACCTTATGGATAAGTTACGCGCGCTACAATACTTCGCCCATTTAGCCGAATCTGGCAGCTTTACCCAAACTGCAGCAGCCTTTAATGTTCCACCCTCATCGGTATCACGACGGATTACAGATCTAGAATCCATGCTAAAACAGCAACTATTGCAGCGTAGTACCCGCCAAGTGAAACTGACCGAGTTAGGAGCCCTGTATTACCAGCAAATTTTGCCCGCTTTACATGGCCTTAATGATGCAGAAGATTTATTAAAGCAGCAGCAACAACACCCTAGCGGCATGTTATCGATAAGTGCCATGCCTAGTTACGGAGAACTTTGTTTAGCCCCCATCCTTAGCGAGTTTTCTCAGTTGTATCCAGATATCGTTCTCGATCTACACTTCAGTGACCAACTCAGTAATTTACGTCGCGACCAGATCGATATTGCCGTTCGCGCGGGTAATGCCCCTGATGAGCGGATTATTGCTAAAAAGCTATCCAATAATCATTTTGTGTTGTGCGCTGCACCAAAGTATTTGGCCAAACATGGTTTACCTCATACACCTGCAGACTTAAACGCTCACCCTAGTCTTCGCTATCGCAGCCCTGAAAAAGTATTACCTTGGTACTACAAACACCAGCAGCAATGGCAAGAATTAAGCGCTCCCATTCGCTTAATTTCTAATCATGGTACAAGCTTAGTGAATGCCGCCATCAACGCAGAAGGCATTGCCTTACTCCCCGAATGGGGAATTAGCCAACAGCTCGCCGAAGGCAGTTTAGTAACGATTGATGTAGGCCAAGACATTCGAGTATCTACAGCAGAATCCTCAGGGATTTTTCTTTTATACCAAGGACTTAAATATCAGATCCCAAAAGTAAAAGTTGCCGTAGATTTTTTAGTTTCTCGTTTAACCCTGTAACTAGGCAGATATTCAGCCTATTGTTAAATGACACAAATGTTTCAACCAAACGACCAATGTAAGCCAGTAGATTATTTCGCGGCGATTGCTAAGTTGCTCAAACTTTGCACTTTTCTCTGCAAGGTTATTTGTTACGCTAGTGTTAATAGAAATTCTTAATAACTTGGTCTACTTTTAGCAACAAGCTCTTAGCAAAAGGAACTGTGTATGAGCGAGCCGGTCTCTGACCAACAATATGTGCGCTTTGTTGATGTTAAAAAAAGTTATGACCAGCGCAGCCTAGTAGTAAAAAACTTCAATTTAGACATTCGTAAAGGCGAGTTTGTTACCTTACTAGGCCCCTCCGGCTCCGGTAAAACCACCTGTTTGATGATGTTAGCTGGCTTTGAGGATGTCACCAGCGGGCACATCCTCGTGAACGGCCAAGCCATTACCAACGTGGCTCCTTACAACCGCAATATTGGCATGGTGTTCCAACATTATGCGTTGTTCCCACACATGACCGTGGCTGAAAACCTGGCTTACCCCTTAGTGGTTCGCAAG
Organism: Agarivorans sp. DSG3-1; assembly: GCF_046774965.1. NCBI lineage: Bacteria > Pseudomonadati > Pseudomonadota > Gammaproteobacteria > Alteromonadales > Alteromonadaceae > Agarivorans > Agarivorans sp. DSG3-1. The sequence goes on from NZ_CP177241.1 coordinate 1,022,881, forward strand.
CTACCTAAAGAAGAAATTAAACGCCGCGTGGCGGAATCCTTAGCCCTAGTAGAACTAGATAGCTTTGGTAAACGCTATCCGGGTCATCTCTCTGGCGGACAAAAACAACGGGTGGCCTTGGCTCGCTCGCTTATCTTTGAGCCTTCAATTGTATTAATGGATGAACCCTTAGGCGCTCTAGACAAAAACTTGCGTGAGCAAATGCAGCTAGAGATTAAGCGCCTGCACGAATCCATTGGGTTCACCGCTATTTATGTGACTCACGACCAAACCGAAGCGCTCACCATGTCGGATCGCATCGCAGTATTTAACGATGGCGTGGTGCAGCAATGTGCCGCCCCAGATGTATTGTACGAACGCCCAGAAAATGCCTTTGTAGCCGATTTTATTGGTGAAAATAATCACCTGTCGGGCAAGGTACTCAATCGCGCTCAAGGCTTAGCGAAAGTAGAGCTCAGTGACGGTAGTGTAGTAACTGGCCAGGCGATGGACTGCCCCGAAACAGGCGAAGCCTGTGTACTGGCAGTCCGCCCAGAAAACCTCTTCATCCAAAGTGACAAACATAGCTTTGAAAATAGTATTGAAGCTGAATTTATTACCCGCCTTTATGTAGGCGACTTTATTCGTTACTTCTTCAAACTTCGTGACAAAACTGAGCTGATGGTAAAAGTGCTCAACGATCACGATGCGCCCAGCATTACTGCTGGTGCGCCAACTAAACTAACGTGGTCCGTTAATGACGGGTTAGCTTTTAATCCACCCCCGAGCTCTTAATGGTAAAGGAAGGTACCTATGAAACGTTTACTCCCCGTTATTGCCCTTGCAACTGCATGTAATGTTGCCAGCGCAGACCAACTCACTGCGGTTTCTTTTGGTGGTGCCTATGGTGCAGCCCAGCAAAAACACATGCTAGATCCGTTTATGGAAGAAACTGGCCACAAAATTCTGTTTGAAAACTACTCCGGCGGAATTGCCGAAATTAAAGCCCAAGTAGAAAGTGGCAACATTCTTTGGGATGTGATTGATGTAGAGGTAATTGACTTAGAGCGCGCCTGTTCTGAGGGCTTGCTGGAAGTGATTGACCACGACAGTTTACCCCCCGGTGACGATGGCACTCCGGCAGCCAAAGACTTTAGCGAAGCGGCATTAGCCAACGAATGTGGTGTAGGTAATATTGTATGGACGGTATTGTATGCCTTTAATAACGACACCATTAAGGGTGGCCAACCTAGCTCTATTGCCGATTTGTTTGATACCAAGAAATACCCAGGTAAACGCGCCCTACGTAAGCGCCCTCAAGTAAACCTTGAGTGGGCTTTAATCGCTGATGGCGTGCCAAAAGAGCAGGTTTATGAAGTATTAGAAACCGACGAAGGCCAAGCACGTGCCTTTGCCAAACTGGCCACCATTGCCGATGACATTGTCTGGTTCGATAGCTGGTCACAAGCGCCACAATTGCTCAATGATGGTGGCGCGGTAATGGTGCAATCGGCTAATGGCCGAATCTTTGATGCCATTCAAAGCGAAGGTAAGCCTTTTGAAATGGTGTGGGACGCTCACCTATACGACTTGGACGTATGGGCAATTGTAAAAGGCACCAAGAAAAAAGATTTGGCGATGGAGTTTATTCGCTTCGCTACTGGCTCTAAGCCTTTAAGTGGCATGCCTGAAGTAGCATACGGCCCAACCCGTAATTCATCTTATGCTTATGTAGATAAAGCGGTCATTCCCAAGCTACCGTCTTCGCATTTAGATGAGGGCCTAAAGGCATCAGGTGATTTCTGGGCCGACTATGGCGAGTCACTGGGTGAGAAGTTTAACGAATGGTTACTTAAGTAAGCGCAAGCTACCCCAGTAACCCTAGTTGAAATTGAAATTGAAGGTGAAGATGAATAACAACAGCCTAAGCGTTGAAGAAATACTCGAGAGTAAGCGGCTGCTTAATCGTAAAAAGCGCTTATTGTTGTTGTTTACCCTGCCGCTGTTGGTGTTTATCTTCATCACCTTTATTTCACCGATTGCCACCATGTTGTACCGCAGCGTTTACCACCCTACGGTTAGCCAACTGATACCACTGAGTTTAGCGGAGCTAAAAAACTGGGATGAAGCGGGCGATGCTCTTCCGCCATCAGCAGCTTTGCAGCAATTTGCGATTGAGTTACAAGATTTATCCAAACAGCGGCTCTCTGGTAAATTAGCCGAAGAGGTAAACCGACTTAAACCCGGCAGCTCTAGCTTGATTAAATCAAGCGCGCGAAAGCTAAAGAAAAAAACCTTAGAAGAGTTACAAGAAAATGGCGATAGCGTATTACTGAGTTACTCAAAAAAATGGCATAACATTGACCTATGGCGCGCAGTTAAACGGGCTGGTCAGCCATTCACCGATAGCTATTACCTCACTACTTTCGATTTAAAACGTAATCCCGCAGGAGAGATTGAGCAACGCGATACCCAAATTTACTTAAAGCTTTATTGGAAAAGCTTAAAGATAGCCATTTACATCACCTTGTTAACCGCGCTACTAGCCTATCCATTGGCTTATTACCTGGCCACTGCCCCCAGCAAAATAGCTAACCGGCTGATGGTACTGGTACTGCTGCCATTTTGGACCTCGCTGTTGGTGCGAACCACCTCATGGATTGCCATTTTACAAACTAATGGCGTGCTCAACTCAAGCTTACAGTCGCTGGGCTTGATTGATGAGCCCTTTGAGCTGCTATATACCCAAGCGGCCACCATTATAGCTATGACCCATATTTTGCTGCCCTTCATGATTTTGCCGCTATATAGCGTGATGAAAAATATTGACCCCAGCTACTTACGTGCAGCCTTGTCGTTAGGCGCGAGACCCATACCAGCCTTTATAAAAATTTACCTGCCAATGACCGTACCGGGAGTTAGCGCAGGCGCCTTGCTGGTATTTATTATTTCCATTGGTTATTACATTACCCCAGCCATTGTAGGGGGTACCGATGGGCAGATGATTTCTAACATTATTGCCTTCCACATGCAGTCGTCGAACAACTGGGAGTTAGCCGCAGCCTTGGGCTCCTTATTGCTGGCACTGATTATTGCCTTGTATTGGATCTACGACCGCCTAGTGGGCGTGAATAACATTAAGTTGGGCTAAGCATGAAAAGCTATCCGAAGTACTTCACCTTTTGGCACATTCTGGCTCACTACGGCTTACGTTTTTGTTCTTTACTGGTACTGGCATTTTTGATGCTGCCTATCTTAGTGATTATTCCTCTGTCGTTTAATGTAGAACCCTTTTTCAGCTTTACCGAAGGCATGCTGGCCCTAGAGCCCGAAGCTTATTCGCTCAAGTGGTACGCCGAAATCTGGCATGATGACAAGTGGTTATTAGCGATTAAGAACAGCTTCATCATCGGTATTTTTGCCACCCTTATTGCCACTGTATTAGGCACCTTAGCCGCGATTGGTTTAAGCAACCCCGCCATGCCTTGGCAAAAGTTGTGGATGGCGATTTTGCTCTCGCCAATGATTGTGCCGCTGATTATTACCGCAGCAGGTATGTATTTCTTTTATAGCCAACTCAATTTGGCGGGCTCTTATCTGGGGGTGATTCTTGCTCACGCAGCACTCGGTACACCTTTTGTGTTAATCACCGTAAATGCCGCGTTGTCGGGCTTTGACTATTCTTTGGTGAATGCTTCGTTAGGCTTGGGAGCACGCCCTACCATGACATTTTTCAAGGTGATCATGCCGCTCATTCGTCCAGGTGTTATCTCTGGTGCTTTATTTGCCTTTATTACTTCTTTTGATGAAGTGGTGGTGGTGCTCTTTTTAGCCGGCCCGGAACAGAGAACAATTCCTCGACAAATGTTCTCTGGCTTACGTGAGCAAATTAATCCCACCATACTCGCGGTAGCGACCTTACTCATTATCATTTCCGCTATGTTGCTATTTACCATTGAGTATCTACGCGCCCGTAGCGAGCGAATTCAAAGTGGCGAGCTCGATAGCTGATTACCACTGTAATTCAACCGCTTACCATCACTAACTAAAAGCACTTAGCTAAATTGATCAATAACAAAAATATCATCAGTATTTTCTAAACTCACTCCTCAAAATCCTTATTTCAGCACTATGCTTGGCAAGCAAATGCTTGGATACCCACTTTGATAGCTAAAAACTATCATAAAAATAGATTCAATCGCTTTTACTTATTGCACGTAAAAATCGATACTAGCTACATCAAACGGAAACAACTTATTAAAACTTTTGGAGAACATTATGTTAGAGAATCGCGAAGGCCAAACCATTCCAAGTGTCACTTTCCATACTCGTCAAAACGATGCATGGGTAGACATTACTACCGAGCAACTATTTAAAGACAAAACCGTTGTAGTACTTGCCTTACCAGGTGCATTTACTCCAACCTGTTCATCAACTCACTTACCACGCTACAACGAGCTAGCCGGTGTATTAAAAGAAAATGGCGTTGATGAGATTGTTTGTTTAAGCGTAAACGATACCTTTGTAATGAATGCTTGGTTAGCCGACCAAGAAGCTGAAAACATCACTGTAGTGCCAGACGGCAATGGTGAATTCAGCGAAGGCATGGGCATGTTAGTAGACAAAGCTGACCTAGGCTTTGGCAAGCGCAGCTGGCGCTACTCAATGTTGGTGAAAAATGGTGTTATCGAAAAAATGTTCATTGAAGCTGACGTAGCGGGCGACCCGTTTGAAGTATCAGACGCAGATACCATGCTCAACTACATTAATGCCGATGCCAAGAAACCTGCAGCCATTAGCATTATTACTAAACCAGGCTGCCCATTCTGTGCAAAAGCCAAAGACTTACTTAAAGCCAAAGGTTTATCTTTTGAAGAAGTAGTATTAGGCACCGACGCCACCAGCGTAAGCCTAAAAGCACTAAGCGGTCGCAGCACTGTTCCACAAATATTTGTAGACGGTAAGCACATTGGCGGCAGTGACGACTTAGAAGCTTACTTAGCGTAAGCAATAAAAACTCAGGCGAGTCGGTCTACTCGCCTGTACTTTCCCATTCGCTGGTATTTTTAAAGGTAGTAACCATGTCTAATATACGCGCTAAAAAAACTGTAGATGTTGCTGTGATCGGTGGCGGAACTGCTGGCCTTGCAGCTTATCGAGCCGCTAAAGAGCATACTGATTCAGTATTAATGATTGAGGCTGGTCCTTACGGCACTACCTGTGCGCGAGTGGGCTGTATGCCGAGTAAACTACTGATCGCCGCGGCTGAAAATGCGCATCAATATGAAAAGTCAGCCCAATTTGGGGTAAACCTTGGTAAACCGCAAATTGATGGACATGCGGTAATGCAACGCGTAAAAGCCGAACGCGATCGCTTTGTAGGATTTGTATTAGAGTCGGTGGAAGGCATTGACCCTGAGCACAAACTAGATGGTTATGCCGACTTTATAGACCAGCACCACCTAAATGTGAGTCACTCAGATGGCGGCTCCACGATTGTAGAAGCTAAACGCATCGTTATCGCCAGTGGTTCTCGCCCATCATTCCCCGCACCCTGGGCTGAATTAGGTGATCGTTTGTTAGTTAACGACGACATTTTTGAGTGGGACAGCCTACCAGAATCAGTAGCAGTATTTGGCCCAGGTGTTATTGGACTAGAACTTGGCCAAGCCTTACATCGCTTGGGAGTAAAAGTGCTAATGTTTGGCGTTGGCGGTGCGGTAGGCCCACTAACAGATCCAACCTTAACCGACTACGCCAATACCACTTATAGCGAAGAGTTTTACTTAGATTCTGATGCCAAGGTAGAGCTCATTGAACGCAGCGAACAGGGCGCAAAGCTTCGCTATATTGATAAGCAAGGCGACACTGTTGAAACCGAAGTAGATTACTTAGTTGCTGCAACTGGTCGCAAACCTAATACCGATAAGCTTGGTTTAGACAAACTCGATATTCAACTGGATCAACGAGGTGTACCGGTAGCCGACCACTACACCTTGCAAACCTCACTCAGCAATATTTTTATTGCCGGTGATGCCAGCAACCAAATTCCTTTGTTACACGAAGCCGCAGACCAAGGCAAAATTGCTGGCGATAATGCCGGCAGAGGCAACGACATACGAGCAGGCCTGCGCCGTAGCTCTATTGCTGCGGTATTTAGTGACCCTCAAATTGCGATGGTTGGCGAGAGCTACCGCGATATTGAAAAGCGCCTAGGTAACTGTGGCTGTTTTGAAGTAGGCGCTGTGAGCTTTGAAAACCAAGGGCGTAGCCGCGTGATGTTAGTTAATAAAGGTATCGCTCACCTTTATGGCGAACAAGGTACCGGACGCTTCTTAGGTGCCGAAATCATTGGCCCTAACGCTGAACACTTAGCTCACTTATTAGCTTGGGCGCATCAGGCAAAAATGACCGTATCACAAATGTTAGATATGCCATTTTATCACCCGGTGATTGAAGAAGGAGTGCGCACCGCACTACGTGACTTAAACGCTAAGCTGCACCTTGGCCCAGAAATGATTGATGCTTGTATGGAGTGTGGAGTAGGTAGCTAATCCAATTCATCTAACAAGTACATTGCCCCTTTTACTTAAGCAACAGGGGCTTTTTTATATCTAGTGATACAAAAATCAATAAAAATGGTAGCATCAGCAACTATTGATAACAGCACTTATCATTAGCGGCGCTTTCCTCTATGCTAATGACAGTTTTGTGGGTACAAGGATGGTCGATACAAACGCTTATGTCTTTTCCTAGATGTTTACTTACGCTAGTTATAGCGGCACTTGTGGCCTTTGCGCCATCGCTATCTGCTGCTCCTTTCAGTGCTAGTTCGCAACAGATCTATTATGCAGAAGACCAGCAAGTATTGCCGCATCGTTACAGCGATATTCCGCTTTGGTTAAACAAACTAAACAAAGCAGAGCGGGTAAGCCTCACCGGTGGGAGCTACTGGTTAGTTAAAAAATTGAATATTACAGAGCCCAATCAATGGATCACCAATGTAGAGGGACCAGTAATAGAAAACATCGACTATTACTTGTATTCAGAAGGTAATCAAATTCGCCACCTGAGCAGTGGTTATTTGCATTCCTACGACTACCTATTCAGCTATGCGCGACACATAGATACGCCCACTTTAGGCGGTTATTGGCTGATTACTCGTATCTCCAGCCAGTACTATACCGACCAGCCGCAACTGAGTTTTGGCCTAAAATCTGAAATGACCCAGCTTTATCATTGGCGAGCCAGTGTTATTACTCTCTGTTTAGGGGCCCTGCTCATTCTAGCTATTTACAATGGGGCGGTAGGTTTAGTGCAACAAGATAGGGTGTTTGCTTATTTCAGCACTTATTTGTTTTCAATTACCTTATCGTTGGGGTTTATCTTTCATGTTGGGGTACACCTCTTTCACATCAAACTACTCAGCATCCACCTGTTACCCATTTTAGCGATTCCGGTATTTAGCGTGTTGTTCTATAGCCGATTTCTCAACTTAGAAAAGTACGCTCCACGACTATGGCATGCCAGCCGCTATATTGTGGGGCTGAGTATTATTGCCGTCCCCATTGCTGCCATTTGGGTTAATTATGCGGTGGTGCTGATTTATAGCGTAGTTGTGTTATGGATCTCGTTAGCCTTAGCCAGCGCGCTGCAGTGCTGGCGCCAGGGTTCAAAACAAGCTCAAATGTTTATTCTATCGACGTTATTGCTGCTGATTCCAGCCATGCTACTCACTATGTCTATGGTGCCAAAAAATAGCACAACCCTATTGGCTGCTGATCTCTCGGTAATTATTAGCTGCGTACTTAGCACCCTGTTTATGTCTTTAGCTTTACACTACAAGTTTAAACGGCTCACTTTAGAATCGTTGCTGGTCACTCAACAGCTCAATCAAGAACGTGATGCCGCGCGCCTCGATGCACTCACCAATCTAAAAAACCGCTACGCATTTAATGAGTACGTAAACAATATTGAATTTACCGACAGCCAATCTACATGCTTAGCCTTAGTCGATATCGATTACTTAAAAAGTATTAATGATCAATCTGGCCACCAAGAAGGTGACAAGCTGATTAAACTGGTGGCGGAAGCGCTGAGCATGGTGCTAACAGAAAAAGTGCAGTTATTCCGTATCGGCGGAGACGAATTTGCCGCCTTTTCTATACATTTAAACCGCAGCGACATGGACGAAAAACTCGCCATTGCCGATAAAATAGTCCAGCTCAATGGCTCAGCGCATAGTGGGATCAGCTTTGGTTGTGCCACAACTGACGAATGCCAAGACCCTGAGCAACTGTTTTATCGCGCCGACATGACCATGTATCAGCAGAAAGCGCAACGCAAACGAAAGACCAAACCGCTAGCCATTCAAGAGTCGCTGTAAACTCGCAACGTACTGAGCAAACTTAGCTTGATATTGATTGCGATTTCCGCCGATAAAGTACGCTACACTGGATCTTCTACGACCCTATTCTTGGAGCCATCATGCTAATTTCTCCGCAGCTAAGCGGTAACGTAGCGCGTAATTGCCATCCCCCTGGATGTAAAGCCTATCTTCAGCAGCAAGCCGATTATATTCAGCAACAAGCGCCTTTTAATGGCGCCAAAAAAGTACTGATATTGGGTGCGTCTTCTGGCTTTGGTTTAGCCTCAAGACTTGCCCTCGCTGTTGGCGGAGGTGCTGACACCATTGGGGTATCTTTTGAACGCGGCCCTAGTGAAAAAGGCGTGGGTAGCGCCGGTTGGTACAACAATATCTACTGCAGAGAATTAGCCGAGCAACGAGGTTTAATAGCCAAAAACTTTGTAGGCGATGCGTTTAACCCAGCCATGCGTGAGCAAGTCATTGCCTACATCAAAAATCAGTTTGGTGGCAAAGTGGACTTAGTGATTTATAGCCTTGCCACCGGCAAGCGAAAAACGGCGTCAGGAGTGTGGCAATCGGTACTCAAAACAACCGACAAAGCGATGCATGGTTACAGCATCAATTTGGAAACAGAACAACTAGAAGCGCAATCCGTTGAGGTAGCCAATACCGAAGAAGTAGAAGCCACTACCAAAGTCATGGGTGGCGATGAATGGCGAAACTGGATAGATGCCTTACAGCAAGCAGACGTGCTAGCCGAAGCGTGCAATACCATAGCCTACTCCTACGTTGGGCCAGAGCGCACTGCAGCAATATATCGTGACGGTACCATCGGCCGCGCAAAACAGCACCTGCACGCCACCGCACAAGAGTTAGACACTCAACTCAACAAGCAGCTCAATGGCCATGCCTACGCTTGTGTTTGTAAAGCCTTAGTCACCAAAGCCAGTGTATATATCCCGGTGATGTCACCTTACATCGCCTTGCTCTACCAAGTGATGAAAGAGCTCGGTATTCATGAAGAATGTATTGAGCAAGCTTACCGCTTGTTTAGCCAACACCTATACCCTGAAGATGGCCAAGTACGCCTTGATAGCCTTAAGCAAATCCGCATCGATGATCTAGAGCTCAGCACTCAAGTTCAGCAACAAATCGATCAACGTTATAACGCGATAAGCCCAGCTAATTTTAAACAACTCACTGATTTTAGTGGGTACAAAGCTGCCTTTATGCGCCTGAATGGCTTTGCTGTAGAGGGTATTAACTACCAACAAAGTGTTGATATGAGTGAATTAGAAAAACTACAGCCATGATAACTATTACTCGCATAGACGCAGAGCAAACCTTAGACATTCGTCAGCAGGTACTTTGGCCAGATCATGACCAAGCATTTTGCCGTGTGGCCGAAGATGCCACTGGCCAACATTACGGTGGCTGGCTGGACGGAAAACTCATCATGGTGGCATCTTTATTTGTAGAAAATAAGCATATTCGCTTGCGTAAATTTGCGTGTTTAGCTGAACATCAAAGCAAGGGCTTTGGCAGCCATATGTTGCTACATTTAGTTGCACTACAGCAATCCACCATGCTGGAACTATTTTGGTTTGACGCTCGCTGCAGCGCGATTAGCTTTTATCAAGGTTTGGGTTTCAGCGTGACCAGTGAGGTATTTGATAAACACGGTGTAGACTACGTGAAAATGTCGAAACCACTGCGCTAAGTAATTTTTCACAAAAAAAAGGAGAAGCAATCGCTTCTCCAGTTTTTCTGTCGGTCAACAAAGGTCAGATCTTATTTCTTTCGATACCGCTCCAATCCTTGGCGCGATAAAAATAGAGTAATGATAGCGTTTTCTTGATGCAAGTATTTTCCTTTTCAATCACAAGAAACTAGATCGAGCTCACTTAAAGTCAACCGATACGTGATCCAGATCAAGGAATTGAGCTGTAAGCTCATAGCTTGAACTTAAGCTGCTGTTTTTGCTCATTTATATCAACCAACCATCTGTAAGGGCGATATCGCTATAAGCGCAGGTTAGCGAAAAAATATTGAGAGATATCAATAGATAATGGATTTATTGTGCAACCAAGAGCCGCCAAATACAGTTTTTAAATGATTTTAGCTAACACTAGGGTCTGTTGATCTTTGGTGTTGAAATTTTGTTCGAGATAAGCGGGCTTTAATCGCGGCGAGCACTTAGAAGCCTAGTGGGCTAAGCAAGAAGTGCTTAACAAAGAGTAAAGTTCGCTTATCCGAACCCTTCGGGCAGCATTTCTTAGCCATTTATTCTGCGTTAGCGAGTGATTATTAAGCCCACTTAACTGCACACTCACTGCCTTGCCTAAATGGCTAAGAAATTGCTGCAAAAACCATCAGCAAAGATCAACAGCCCCTAGTTGATTGAATAAATATCAAAGCGGTGAGTTTTGGTTTCAAGATGATTCTGTGCCGCTTTACCGGCTAAAGGCTCGGCGTAATTAGGCCGTTTTACGATTACACGTTTAGTAGCTGCAGCAAAGGCTTGCTCAAGTAATAGATCTGCATCAACATCGGCACCCACCAAGTGTTGAAAGATACGCATTTCTTTTTTCACTTGCGCCGATTTTTTGCGGTGTGGATACATGGGATCTAAATACACTACATCAGCCTGTAACTGATGCTGGGGTAAATCGCTAATACTACTAGCGTGAATTAGGCTCATTCGTTCACTCACCCATTCACCAATCGTCGAGTCAGCTTCTGCACGGCGCAAACCGTCGGCTAACAAAGCAGCTACCCACGGAGAACGCTCAAGCATGGTGACTTGGCAGCCTAGGTTAGCCAACACAAAGGCGTCACGGCCTAAACCAGCGGTTCCATCAATTACACTAGGGCGTTGACCCTTCTTAACACCTACGGCCTTGCTAACGGCTTCTGCGCCGCCATATTGACGACGATGAGCAGCCCTGCCGGCAAGAAAGTCCACAGAGATATCTCCCAACTTGGCCTCATCGCACCAGCGTAAACGCAAGCTATCTTCATCAAGTATCAAGCAAAAACCACTAGCAGGTAGTTGCGTACACAGCTGCAACGCAAAACGCTGCACTAAACTCGCGGCATATTCTGGCTTAGCGCTGTCTTCACAAAATAAACGTGGTTGCTGGTTACTCAATCGAGCTCTCCAAGAAAAAATAAGGTGGCTAGTTTATCTAGTCGCGGCTAGTTAAGCACTAACATCTCGATAGGTACTGGCTTACCAAAATGGTAGCCCTGAGCATAATCGACACCAATTTCCGACAGAATTTGATTAATCCCATCGTTCTCAACAAACTCGGCAATGGTTTTCTTACCCATAACATGCGCCATTTGATTGATGCTTTTTACAATTGCCGCATCCATGTGGTCATTCTCTAAATCACGAATGAAGATGCCATCAATTTTCAGGTAATCAATCGGCAGGTTTTTAAGATAACCAAACGACGATAGCCCAGAACCAAAATCATCCAGAGCAATTTTACAGCCCAATTGCCTTACTTTGTTAAAGAACTCGGTAGCAATATCTAAATTGGCAATCGCTACGGTTTCAGTGGTTTCGAAACACAATTTGTTCATTGGCAACGCACTGTTTTCTAGCGTATTTAGCAGCCATTCAACGAATTCGGCACTACCTAAAGATTGCCCAGACAGGTTCATTGAACACATGTTTAATCGGGTAAGGTGGCCAGGATTTTCGGCTAACCATTGCAGGCTTTTAGCAATAACGACTTTATCAATTTGGTCAGCCAAATTGTAATTTTCAGCGGCTGGTAAAAAGGCCCCAGGCGGTACAATTCGACCCGCTTCGTCAATCATTCGCAATAGCACTTCATAATGCAGATAATCATCATCAATAGCGGTAACCGGCACTATCGCTTGCGCGTATAACAAGAAGCGTTCTTCGCGCAGCGCTTGTTGAATACGAGTGACCCATTCCATTTGGCCTTGCCGCTCGAGCAGCATTTGGTCATCCATTTGGTACAAATAAACCCGATTTCGACCAAGAGATTTTGCCGTGAAACAGGCATTGTCGGCTTGTGCAATCAGCTCTTGAGCTGAACCTTGTTGCTGCTGAAACAAGGTTAAGCCAATGCTACAACCAAAACTAAACATCCGCTCATCACGCACATAATGACTATCGTTAAGTCTGTCGATAACCCGATTAGCAAAATCTAAACTGTCTTGCTGCGAACAAGCCTCTAATAAGATGGCAAACTCGTCGCTTCCCAAACGGGCAACAATGGCTGAGCGTGGCAATAGCTGCTCTAAGACTCCGGCAACCTGTTTAAGCGCTTGGTCACCCGAGCCATGACCAAAGGTATCGTTGATAACTTTGAACTGGGCTAAATCAATGAACAACAAAGCGTGCAGTTGGTTATCTTGGCTTGATCCTAACAGTAGCTCTAAACGCCGCTCAAAAAAGCCACGGTTGTATATACCGGTGAGCAAATCAAAGTTTGCATGAAAGTCCAACTCTTCGGCTAGGCTGCGAGTAGCGGTAACGTCTTCACATACCAACATAAATACATCTTCTTCAGCCATTCTCACAAACGACTCTTTAAACCAAAGTTGCTGGTTTTTACTATTGCGATAAGCAATTTGGCGAGTAACTTTGTGCTTGCCCACAGTGTCTAGGTATTCCAACAAAGTCGTTTGCTGCTCTGCCTCACCGTATAAACTGCGTAATTGCGACAGTTCTAGTTGCTTACGGGGATAACCCAAATGCTTAGCCGCCACTTTGTTACAACAAACAATCACCCCCAAGCGATTCACCAACATTAACAAGGCTGGGCTTTGTTCAAACAGTAATCGGTAATGGGTTTCGCTTTGCTTAAGTTGACGATGTTGCTGCTGAATCAGTGCAAGGTTTCTCATTTCCAGTACCACTTGCTCAACCCGATTGCTTTGGTCGAGCTGCGGGCTCATAGCAAAATCATACAGAATACTGTGTTTGCCTTGATCAAACTCGGCTTGAAAATGCACCGCGTCGCCACTCAAACTTTTAGCAATACCTTCTCGCAACTGCTGCTTAAGCGCCGACTGATGTTCCCAAATGTGGCTATCGAGCAATGAATTTCCAATAATAAAACCCGCGCGGTCACCCAATAAATCCATTAGTGCTTGATTGATTAACAAGACATGGCCGTTCTCGTCCAACAGCGCGCAGGCTTGCTCGGTTTTACTAAATACCGACGATAACTGCTTTTTCTGCTGCACCAAATGTGCTCTAGCGCGGCCGTAAGCCCGCCACAAAGCAAACAACAGTAGCCCAGCGAACAAGCTCAGCCCTGTCATCATCAAACTCGTTTGGTAGCGCTGCGACCACGATTGGTAGGCCTGCTGATTTAAATACTCACTTCCTGTGGCCAAATTAGCCCGAGACACCTTCCAGCGGTTTAGTTGAGTACTATCAAACAAATAGGTTTGCGGACCGCGCGTATTAATCGCAACATCACGTACGTCGGTACCAAGCAATACTTTTAACACCATATTACCAATCGCTTCGCCTAAAGGTTTAGGCTGGGTAACAAATCCACCGACCGCACCATTACCCACCGCATACTCCCAAAGGCTGTACATGGGCGCGCGCGATACCATAGATAAAGACTGAACCCGTTGCTCGGTTAACTGAGTTTTCCCGGTTGGCGCTTGTTGTAAAACCCCCAATAAAATCGCCTCATTGGCACTAAGTAACGACGTTTTAGCTTTTACTTCTTCGTAATCTTGCTCTTGCCAAAGGGTATAGGGAATAGCTAGCTGATCGGCCAATTGAATAAATTCTTTGCGAATATGTTCACTGCCAGGCTGGTCATCAATCAATAAGTGAACGGCTTCTAAATCGGGGATTAATTGACGAATAAGTAACAGGTTTTCGCGAATAGCGAGTTGCTCATGAATACCAGTAATTCGCCGTTCTCGCGGCCCCATATAGGCAGACAAGTCAGCGCCAGCAGCCACAATGGGGGCTTGCAAGATGCCCTCATCTTGCAAAGCGAGAGCAATATTAAGCGCTTGCTCACCTACGCTCACCACTAAATCAAACTGGTAATAGAGAATAATTTCATTCAGTAAATCAAACTGGGCTAAGCGGTAACTGGGGTCTTGATTAGGAGAAGGTTCAATACGGTGGTTAAACATCCATACCGAACGGTCGCCAACTTGCTGGCGCAAACCTAAGTCAAAACTGGCATCCCATTGCATACCCGCCTGGTAAGAATTGAGCATGAGGACTCGAGCAGTGCGGGCTTCAGCAGAACAAACCAAACAAAGTAACAGCAAGCCAAGCAAACCCAAATAGCTGAACTTTGAGTTGATGAGTGAAGAGCCGCTTGTTAAACACTTACCCACAGAAATAAACCGCCACCTTTGTCACCAACTATCCGTTTTTACTCATATTTTCAGAGCTTGAACCTACTACTAGGCGGAACCAAGCCTCTTCTGTAGAATATGCTATCAAACTACAGCAAGGTTTATCATATTTATGAATATTTTGATGGCTCTATCACAACTCGAAGTGACCGGAGCCGAAGTCTACGCCACTCAAGTTGGCGATCGGCTAACTCAGCGAGGACATCAAGTATTTTACGTCTCTGATACCTTAAGTTGCCCCCATCAAGGACAACACTTTAGATTACGTTTCAATAAACGCAGCTTACCCCGCAGAGTATGGCACGTATTCTACCTTATCTATCTAATTCTTAGATATAAAATTCAACTGGTCCATGCACATAGCCGTGCTTCTGGGTGGTCTTCTTATATCGCCTGTAAGTTAACTAACACGCCAATGGTTACCAGTGTGCATGGTCGCCAACCAGTGCACCGTTCACGCAAAAAGTTTCACGCCCTCGGTTATCATGCTGTCGCAGTATGTGAAAACATCGCTCAGCAAATTATTCGTGACTTAGGCGTGCCTAGCGAACAAGTCAGTGTGGTTCGCAATGGCGTTGATAGCCAACAATTTTCTCCGCTCCCAGCTGCCAATAACGATAAACCCATTATTCAAATCATCGGGCGATTAACCGGTCCCAAAGGCGAGCTTGTTTATCAATTGCTTAAACAATGCATTGATTTAGATGCCAACCAAGTACAAGTGATTAGCGGTAGTAAAGTGGAGCCACGCTTTGCTGAGTTTGAAAACAAAGTAGAGTTTTGTGGATACAGCGACAACATTCGCTCGACAATTAGCCAAGCTGATTTGGTCATAGGTGCCGGGCGTGTCGCAATGGAAGCGCTGTTGTGCCAAAAGCCTGTGTTTGCAGTGGGCGAAGCTAAAGCATTAGGATTTATCACCTTGGGTAATTTACCCGCAGCGCTAGCCAGCAATTTTGGTGATGTAGCCGATGACGGTAAAACTGAGCTGGATATCGACTATCAGCAACTTGCAAAGCAACTCTTAGATTTGCCGCAAAACACCGCCGTAAGTGAGCAATTAGTTACAGCTATAAAAGCTGAGTACGACCTTGATGAAGTATCTAAAAAGCTCTTAGATATTTATCAAAGCGCTTACGTTTATACCAAACAGCGCGAAGTACCCATCATTATGTATCACCGGGTGATTGACGATCCAACGCAACATGGCGCTTATGGGACTTATGTTACGGTGCAGCGATTAGAAGAGCATTTTCAAACCATTAAGTGGATGGGGCTAACCCCCATTACTTTTAGCGAGTTAGCAAAAGTAGGGCTTGAGCATCGCTTTAACCACGGTAAACGCTATATCATTCTTACCTTTGATGATGGCTACCAAGATAATTACGATTTGTTGCTGCCCTTGCTCAAAAAATATCAGTTTAAAGCAGTGATTTATGCCGTGAGTGGTACCGATCATAACCAATGGGATGTAAGCCACCCTACAAAACCTGACCAACGGTTTGAGCTAATGAACCCCGAGACTATGCGCAAGATAGACCAAAGTGGTTATGTGGAAATAGGCGGGCATACAGTGACTCATCCAAAGTTAGCAGAATTAAGTGAAGCCGAGCAACAACGAGAAATAGAGCAAAACAAAGCGGAACTAGAAGAGTTGTTGGGGCGCAAGCTAAACACCTTTGCCTACCCATACGGCAATCATAATCAACTAACCAAAAAACAGGCAAAGCAAGCAGGCTATACTTACACAGTGGCTACTGATTCTGGCCCAGTAGGCATGCACCAAGATTTACAACAAATACGACGGATTGTGATGTTCCCAAGCACGACCAAATTTGGCTTGTGGCGAAAAATTAAAGGAAACTACACCTACAAAAAAAATATAAAAGCGGATAGCTAAATATGCAAAACTTTCCCGTTATTACGGTCTACATTACAAGTTATAATCGCCCAGCAATGTTGGCACGAGCTATCGAATCCGTTATAAGCCAAGGTTTTGAAGATTGGGAGCTGATAATCATTGATGATGCCTCAAATAAAGACGTAGTTTCTATTTTAGACAAATATGCAGCGATAGAATCCCGAATAAATTACCTCAGAAATGATAAACAATCTGGTGCTAACTTTAATCGAAATTTAGCTATTAGTAAGGCTCAGGGAAAGTTTATTACCGGCTTAGACGATGATGATTATTTCAAACCGAATCGTTTACAGTTTTTTATTGATAACTACGACTCAAAGTACGCTTTTATTTGTGACAACAGAGATGTTTTAGAAAAGGATGGAAGCACTTCGCAATCCTATAAAAATCGCGAGCAAAAGGTCTCACTGGCTCAAATTATGAAAGCTAATGTTTGTGGCAATCAAGTCTTTGCTGAGACGGCTCGATTAAGAGGAGTCGGTGGTTTTGATTTAAATATCAAAAAATTTCAAGACCATGATACTTGGATCAGCCTAATTGCCAAATATGGCGATGCATATCGCTTCAATGAATGCAGTTATGTTGTTGATGTTCGCCACGAACAGCAACGAATATCTAGTTCCGAGAATACTTATGATGCAACGCTAGCTCTATATCAAAAGCATAAACATTTATATTCCTCTTATTCTGAAAGCGAAACACGTCTTAAGATTATGAACTTTAAAGGGCATCAAAGCTTAAAATTGAAAGCCAAAGATTTTCTTTTCTTTCCTTTACAATCGCTTAAAGCATTCAAAAAAACAACATTGACACGATCACAATGAAACCTGACCATCGACTAGCCATACTGATTAGCGGGCCGCTGCGTTATATTGACAGAGTTATTTGCTCACTTGAAGCCTCTGATATACCAGTACCTTTCGATTTTTTTATTCATGTGTGGAAGGAAGATACATCAAACAAAAAAAGAACCGATGAAACTAACCTAAGCAAAGTCTTTCAATTATCTCAAAAATGTCAAACACTCATCATTGACAGTGCTCCTGAGAACAAAGACATAAAAGAGCGATACGGTGAATGGACCGACACGCATTCAACTGTAGGTGCTATGTTTGGTATGTTTAGCGCGATTAATAAACTAATTCATTGCGTAGATAACGATCCTAGCGGAAGCAAATATACTCATGTGCTCCGGATGCGAACGGATATAAGTTTGCTACAGCCAAACTTTTTCAAAGGCATTAATTGGGCTTCAAATAAAATTTACTTAAGTGATAACAAAGTAGTTCAGCCCGCATGGATATCAGACCACATTATGCTTGCTAGGGTGGATGACTTTAAGTCTATATGGAAATTTGATGGCTTTAAGCACTTCGAGAAGAATTTTTCTTTGAAAGCAAGAAATCCAGAATTTTTTCTTAAATTCCGTGTTAGAAAATCACAAGTAATCAAACAATGGGTTCGCTATGAAGATTACCATGTCGTGTATAACCCACCTAAAGATACCGATCCAGAAATCTTAAACAATATACAAATTCAAGGTGGTCTAGATAGTATCTTTAATCTCAAATTAACTGCCGAGCAAAAAAAAGAAATCAAGATTCATAACGATAAACTCGCTAGCCACTATATTGGCTATTATAAAACCAAGTATTTGATTAAACGATTTTTTAAAAGACTTAGAAATAAACAAAAAGCAGTCTAGGTAAGGTAAAATGAAAAAGCTGATTGTAGATTTAGATGGCACGATTACCCAAGCGAACACTAGTGATTATAAAGTAGTATTACCGCGTCTAGATGTAATAGAGAAGTTAATCCATTACAAAGCTAAAGGCTTCTGTATTGTTATTTCAACAGCTCGCAATATGCGGACGTACGAAGGGAACGTTGGCAAAATAAATATCCATACATTACCAACTATCACAGAGTGGTTAGATAGACACAATGTCCCATATGATGAAATTCTGATAGGTAAACCTTGGTGCGGCCACGAAGGCTTTTACATCGATGACAAGTCTATTAGACCTTCTGAATTTACTAGTCTTTCAAGCCAAGAAATAACAGAATTATTAGATAAGGAAAAAGTATGTTCCTTATAATGTCAGCTGCCTATGTAGGACAAGAGTTACAATCTGAATTTGGAAAGCTTCCCCCAGTTTTTTGCCTTTAGCAAATAGGCGATTATTCCAACAACAAATCAGTTTAGCTCCAAAAGATGTGGCTATCTTCTTATCTGTTCCCGAGTCATATAGAATAATGAAAACGGATGTTAGCTGGTTGCAGGCAAATAACGTATCAATAATCTATACACCAGAAGGCATCAGTTTAGGTGCATCTCTAGTAGCTGCTTTAAACCTATCAGAACATAATTTAGATACTTCCCTACATATCTTATTTGGCGACACGCTTTTATCTGAACTCCCCTTAGGTGAGAACATAGTTTGTGTCTCTGATGTAAAAGAAAGTTACGATTGGGCAATAGTAACCACTGATGAGTCTCATTGGTTAAAAACCAGTGAGCAAGAAATAAAAAGCGACGCTCACAATGTAGTTAATGGTTATTTTAATTTCAGTAAACCTCGCCAATTAATCAGAGCTATGACTCAATGTAATTGGCAGTTTCTTGAAGGGCTCAACAACTACCGTGACCAAGTAGGGCTAACGACAATCTACTCCGAGCATTGGTTAGATTTTGGACATGTAAATAGTTACTATCGCTCTAAAGCTAATTTCACAACTCAACGGGCGTTCAATGAACTGATAATTACATCAGAGTGGGTTGAGAAGGCATCGTCGAACAATAAAAAGATTTCTGCTGAAGCAAATTGGTTTAATAAACTACCTTTTTCGCTACGTGGCTTTATTCCTCAATATTTGGGCTCTCAGCAGAAGCACGGCCGCATATCTTATCGTTTAGAGTACTTACACTTAACAGCGTTAAATGAGCTATACGTATTTGGAGACCTAGCGCTAAGTAATTGGGAGCAAATTTTAAGTGGATGCGTTAACTTTTTGAAGTCTTGCCAACAAGAAAAGGCACCGAGCACCGTATCAGTCAATTTATTACCTGAACTGTTGGAACAAAAAACTTACCATCGACTTGAAAAATACTGCATAAGCAAAAGCATCTCGTTGACTGATAAATGGCAATACAATAACGAGAAACCAATCTCCATTGAAGCGATGTTAAATGACTGCGCTAAACACCTTCCTAATATTACTTCAAGGGATGGTCTAACCATTCTTCACGGCGACTTCTGCTTTAGTAATGTGCTTTATGACTTTAGAGCAAATAAAATCAAAACAATTGACCCAAGAGGCATGACCAGTGCTGGCGAACCAACTCTTTTTGGGGATATTCGTTATGATATAGCGAAGCTAAGCCATTCAGTTATTGGGATGTACGATTGGCTTATTGCTGGATATTATGAAGTAGAAACAACAAACTTTAATATACACTTTCACATCGAAGAAAGCCCGCAACTCAAAGAAATTCAACAATTTTTTATAAACCTCGTAGAACGAGAGTTCTCCATTTCTGCTGTGAGTTTGTTGGCAATGCAAGTGCATTTATTTTTTTCGATGCTTCCATTGCATAATGACGATAACGTTCGCCAGCAAGCGTTATTTGCAAATGCTATTAGATTATACTTCACAATGAAGAGGTTTGAAGAATGATAGTAATTCCCATGGCAGGTCTTAGCTCTCGATTCTATAAGTCAGGCTACAGTATTCCAAAGTACATGCTAGAAGCTCAGGGGAAAACGCTATTTGCGCACTCAGTAGGAAGCTTTAGAAAATACTTTAATAATACCCCATTTTTGTTCATTGTCCGTGACACCTTAAACTCATGTGATTTCATCACTCAGCAAGCGTCTGCAATGGGAATAATTAACTACTCCATAGTAACTTTAGACCAAGAAACTCGAGGACAGGCAGAGACCGTGACTTTGGGGCTCATAGATTGGGATAATAAGCGTTCTGATGCTATCGACTCCCCTATAACAATTTTTAATATAGACACTTTTAGACCCGATTTCGTATTTCCAAACCTAGAAGAGTTAGATGATGGTTATTTAGAAGTCTTTCGCGGTAGTGGAGAAAACTGGTCGTTTGTTAAACCGTTAAATAATTCCTCGACAGAAGTTATAGAAACAGCCGAAAAGAGACAGATCTCAGACTTATGTTGTACTGGGCTTTATCACTTTAAATCATTTAAAGCTTATCTTGAGGTATATTTCGAGTATGCGGCCAAACCTAAAAGTGAATGGGAGAAAGGAGAGATATACGTAGCGCCTCTTTATAATCTGTTACTAAAAAGAGGGGGGAAAATACACTACGACTTAATAGGCCGGGAACAAGTTATTTTTTGTGGTGTACCAGAAGAATACATCGCATTTAAAGGCGATCGGCAACTATAAGTTCAAATTTGAATCACTAGATAGCAACTAATGATTTTTTTCATATTAACCATATGCGACATTGCCCTTAGCCTATTATATAATGACTATACTGAAATTAATCTTTTCACTGCAATTTTAAACGCTTAAAGCAATCTATATAGGAAAATGTAATCCATGGGCTATTGTTGGAATGATGATGGTGTATATATCAGCAAAAAAGCGAAAACAATACTTCCCAGCTTCCACCCTGATTCTGTCAAGCGTATAACTATCATTCGTCAAGCCGCGTTAGGAGACATGATAGTTACTCGCCCTTTTATTTTAGAAACTCGTAAGTTTTTTCCTAACGCTCATATCACTTTAAGTATTACCACAGACTCTCAGCTCGGTGCGCCAATAGACTTAGCAGATAGCGTGCACATTGTGCCGGGTAAAGATCAGCGTCACGGCCCCTTAAAAGAACGCTTTAAGCAACTAAATGCTCTGCCTGAGCAAGATATTATCTTTGATTTAGTCTGCACCAATCGCTCAAGTTACATAACCTTGCTCACAAAAGCTAAGTTGAAAGTAAGCTACCCACATCGCGATCTGCAAGCTCGCATGCTTTATGATATTTGCCTGAAGCGCAGTTCTTTTTCCTGTGAGGCTGAGGTAATGCTGCAAATGTTGATGTTTTTTGGTCATCAACCTAGCTTACCTTTAGATTTTCAATTACCTGATAACCGCCAGGTAAGGGATACGCACACACCCTACGTGAGTTTTTTTACGGGCTCTGCAGCTCCCAGCAAATGCTACCCTCTAGACCAATACAAGCAGGTAATCGAGCAACTGGCTAAGAGTTATCCACAACTAGACTTTGTATTACTTGAAGGCACTAAGCCCGAAGAAACACAGCAGGGTTGGGAAGCGGTTATTACTAACAATACCAATGTGCGAGTACAGCCACTATTATCAATAGATGGCGTTACTGAGCATTTGGCTAAGGCTTCTTTAGTCATCTCAAATGACACAGGGATCCGCAACGTAGCCATCGCAACCCATACCCCTACCTTAGGTATTTTTATTGGTACAGTGCCTTATCGTTACCTCCCGACTTACGAAGCCCACTATATCGTATACAACCCAGATAAGAGTATCGCATCGGTAGACAAAGTGTTTAATAAAGCAATTCAAGCTATTACCGAACTAAAGTTACTTGCAGAAAGTGAAGAGTAATATGAGTAGCTACCTGAATCTGAAAAAGAAGCAACTACGACGCTGGTATTTTGAAAAAAGGGTTCGTAAACAAGCGGGTTCCATTAAAGGCAGTATTTGGTGCAATAAAAAAGTTAAAGTCACCGGTAATACTCACTTAGGTGACAACGTTAACTTTGATGGTGCCCATTTATCCGGTGAAGGGAAAATTACCATAGGCGATAATTTTCATTCAGCTATTGGATTAGAAATTACCTCTTCTTGGCATAATTACCAAGGGCAAGAGCTACCGTTTGACTCTAGCTGGATCCACAAAGAAGTCACCATAGGTAATAATGTTTGGATTGGCGAAAACGTGCTGATTTTAGGTGGTGCCAACATAGGTGATGGCGCAGTAATTCAAGCCCGAAGTGTTGTTACTGGTTCAATCCCAGCCTTAGCCATCGCTGGCGGGCATCCTGCAAAAGTATTCAGTTACCGTGATAAAGAACACTACGAACAACTCGCTAGCCAAAAAGCGTGGCATAGTTATTCGTGGAACAAGTACATGACCTAAAGGTATTCAATGACTCCTCTCAATTATATTTTTTTAGCAACCGGACCAAGGCTGGCTTATCACACTCAGTTAGCGTTTTCTTTAGCGACTCTGCTGGCGAACACACCTAAAGATCGCGACTTTAAAATATATGTGGTCACCGACGCACCTCATTTTTATAAGTGGATATCTGATAGCGCGGTGATTGTTGAAAAATCAAAAGAAGAGTTAACAACTTGGCGAGGCAAGTATGACTTTTTCTTTCTCACTAAAATTGAAGCGATTTTGTCTATTTGTGAGTTAAAGTCTGATGAGCATTGTATTTTTCTAGACACAGATACAGCGTGCGTTAGCGATCTTGAAGCGATTGCGACCGAATTAGACAAAGGCGTCAATTACTTACACAAAAAAGAATATGAATTAGGCACGCCCAAATTAAAAGGAAACGCGAAAGCTATTAGTGACGGCACGTTAGGTCAAACATTTGCAGAGCAAGCGGTTATTGGCAGCAGTGCTATGTGGAATTCAGGTGTTGTGGCGATAGCTAAAAATAACCAACCCGCAAAAGTAATGCAAAAAGCTAAAGCCATTTGTGAGGCTATGTTAGATAGCGGCTTGAGGCAGACTTTTATCGAGCAACTCTCTATTGCGCTAGCGGTAACTTCATCAGGGAAAACTTTGGAAGCAGAGCCTTTGATCAAACACTATTGGGGTAACAAAGAGCCCTGGGATCAGCTAGCTTACCAGTTTCTAGCTGAAATCCGGCTACGTAATATAAGTCTGGCTGAGTCCGTGGCTCATTTAGATAAATATCCTTTAGATATGCCCGCCTACGTGAAAGAGCCGAAACTAGAAAAGCTAAAAAATAGTATTAAGAAACGTCTGCCGTCTATTTAGCTGATTAAAGACGCTCAAACTCTTTAAGTGCATTATCTGGCATAAAGCGTTGATAACATTCTTCAGTAATAGATGGAGGTGCAACGCTTAAGCGCTTCAAACCTTCAGAAAATGCGCTCACATTTCCTAATGGAATTAAATAATCGTTTAAACCGGCATAACCTAATATTTCTTTAGGTCCTGAAGGGCAATCCATCGCAAGAAGTGGCGTTTTTAGCATAAGCGCTTCCACCAAAACCAGCGGAGCCCCTTCTTTACTCGAGCTTAAAAGTAGTGCTTTAGCGTGCTTTATATACGGGTAAGGGTTAGTTTGAAATCCAGCAAAAACTACACGGTCAGCAATACCTAGCTCTGTTGCATATTGCTTTAACTCTGCTTCTATCTTTCCTTTGCCCAGCAATACTAGGCTCTCGGATACTTCGCTAGTGGCAAAAGCTTCAAACAATGCCTTATGCCCCTTGCGGTCTTCCAAAGCAGCGACACAAACAAAGTAGCCTCCTTGGATAGCAGGGTTTTCTGCGCAGGCTTCTCGCTGAATAAAATTAAAGTCGATCGGGTTCCAAAGCACCTGATTGCTTGCAGGCTTAATGCCGATAGTCTCTATGCTATTGGCTACACCATCAGATACGCATAACAGATGCTTGCCGTTGTAACGACGTTTAAACTTAGTAATGTGTTTAGCCTTACTTTCAGAATAATCTGCATGCAGCCAAAAATACTGATTAGCGTGGCGTAGGTGAGCACCAACCTTGTCGCTTGAACAACAAATCAACACATCTATTTGCTGTTTATCTAATTCTCTTTGTACACGTAGTGCTTGCCACTTTTGAATAAGGCTATTGTCAAAAGCTTTGGTAAAGGGAGTAATGATGTCTAATACGGTTACGTCTAGGTTGTCTGGTATCTTGTGTTCTATTTTGTTTCGTAATAGCCACACCTGTACGTCGTTACCGCGACTAGCTAAACCGCTAGCAACGGTGAGCAATACCTTCTCTGCACCACCGCCATAAAGATCATCAATAATAAATACAAAGCTTTTAGTTGTCATATTGCCCTAAATTAAAAAGAGTAGCCTACACGCAGCTGAAGCATGTCGTAGTCACGTAAGTTCGATTCACCAGGAGGGCGAGATAAATTATCATCCGCATCATTCGATGTAGAACGATATTCACCGCTTAGTGACCAGCGTGGGCTAAACTCATAGCGCAAATAGCCGCCATACAACAAACCAAATGCTGTGTGGTAGCGATTACTCATTTGCCCGCCTGCATACGCCCCAAAATAAAGCTGATCAAACAAACGATAACGAGCATCTACGGCCTTTAAGTACCAGTAAGAGTTTTGCGCTTCAAAATTAGATAAGTCACCAATAAAACCTGCGCCAAGACCTAATTGGAAGTTATCAGAAAACACTCCATGAACTTCAACAGCTATGTCACTGGCGAGTACTTTTTCAGTATTGTTACCAACACCAACCTCCTGCACGCCTAAACCTAGGTTAACCGAAGGGATAAACTGTGTATCCTTCAGCGATAGTGGCTCAGCATAGGCACTGCCAGCGAAAATAAATGTTATAAGTGCTAACAGTCTACAAATGATATTGTGCATATACTCTTCCATAAGAATCTTTCGAAGTATCACGACCAGCTAAGAAACCCGCTGCAACATCGTAACCAAATAAATTAAAGCTATACATCATATCCAGCTCAAAACCAGGGCTATAATCCGAATAGTAACTATCATTTTTAATGTAACGCAAAGTAGTAAACAGTTGTTCCTGATTGCTTAGCATACGCTCGTATTTAAAAGAGAAGGCGTTAGCACCAACGCCTTCATTAATGTCTTTACGGTTTCCGGCACCCCAATGCCCCATTACATTGCCATTATTGGTAAAGCCATTTTGATACATCCAGTGACTATACCAAGATGATTGCCAGCTATTCCATTCAACTCTCAACGAAGATTGCGAAGTTAACATGGGTAAGTAAACGCCTGCTCCCATAGTGATATTTCCAAGCTCATAATCACGATCGTTTGCAGTATCTTCGCCACCATACTCAAAATATACACTCATCGGCTGACCAACATCGATGTTAAAACGACTTTGGATGCTCATCAATTGATTGCCCCACGCATCATCGTTGGCGTTGCTTTGAACACACGTTGGGCATACTAAGGCTTCGAGAATATCTGACCAAGAGCGGTCAACGCCATCACCGCCATATTGAAGGTTACGAGTTATACCTATTTGCCACCAATCCACCGGCATAAGAGATAGTTGGAAACTTAAAAGCTCCGGTCGATCTTGGCGACACTCCCCCTTAACACGTATACAATCAACTTCTTCCAATTTGCTGTAAAAAAATTCGTACTGGAAACGCCAAGGTGTAAGCGGCTCAGAATTACTTAAGGTGATAGACGGAGAAACCTGAGCATGGGTGCTCATTAGCATAGACGAATCATTAAAAGGCGAGTACCAATGCTCTCGCATTCCTACGTCTAACTGCATCCAGTCAAAGCCTAAGGCGACAAAGGTTTCAGTCGGATTTAATTGATTTGCTTGAGTGTAATGAGCACCTAATGAAGCTGCAGCCCAGTCGGTGGCACGCCAATGACCGCGTATACTTGCCTGAAAATTATCTTCAACTTTCTGACCTCGAGCGTTGGCTAAACTTTGCTCGCCATGACCTAAAGAAAGCTCTACATTCGCATCGGTAAGCGCCCAATCTTGCTCGTAACGCTTCAAATAAGTATCAATGCGCGCATATAAGCTAGGGTAAGCCTCCGTTATTTGTTCTGCGTAATGACGAATTTGATTGACCGGATAAGGTCTTTTTAAACCAGGGGCGGAAGTAATAGTGACTAATTTTTCAATATCAGATTCAATGCCTGCATTTTGATTTAGAGGCAAATACAACGATACTTGCGCATAGCTACTAAAGCCAACAAATAACAAGCTTAGCCAAGCTAACGTTGGCTGCCTTAATCGTGTAAGTGTGAGAAGCAAGAGGAAATTCCTTTTAAATTAAGCTTATAAGAATCGTTTACTGAAGTGCAACGCCGAAGCGATCACTTTATCCATGTCGTAGTATTTATATTCTGCCAAACGGCCACCGAAATGAACAGCTTCAGTGCCTTTACTCAATTGGCGGTAGCGTTTATACAATTGCATGTTTTTATCATCGTTCACTGGGTAGTAGCGCTCCAAACCCTCGCGCCATTCCAGTGGTGATTCTTCTGAAATCACTGTGTGTTTAGTATCAGCATCCAACGCAAAGTGTTTATGCTCAATAACCCGAGTATAAGCAACTTCTTTGTCAATATAATTAACTACTGCGTTTCCTTGGTAATTATCTTGCTCCAAGCGCTGCGTGTTAAAGTGCAGAGAACGGTAGTCTAATTTACCAAAACAAAAATCATAATAAGCATCAATGGGGCCGGTATATACGACCTCTTTTGCAAGTGTTTGATAGTGAGCTTTCTGCTTCAAGAAATCAGTATTCATTTCTACATCAATCCCAACTAAAAGACCTTCGATTAAGGGGTTATACCCATCTACAGGTATCCCTTGATAAGTATCGTTGAAGTAGTTGTTGTCAAAAGTAAAACGCAGAGGAAGTCGCTTAATGATAAAGGCGGGTAAGTCTTTACAATCGCGCCCCCACTGCTTCTCTGTATACTCTTTTATCAGCAATTCATAGATATCTTTGCCAACCAACGCAATGGCTTGTTGTTCAAGATTTTGCGGTTCACCTTTCACCCCCCTTCGCTGCTCTTCAATTATGTCCAATGCTTGTTTCGGCGTTTTAACCCCCCAAATCTGAGCAAAAGTATTCATATTGAAAGGTAAGTTATAAAGCTTTCCTTTTGACAGCGCTAACGGCGAATTTGTAAAGCGATTGAAATCCACAAAACCATTAACAAAATCCCACACTTCTTTATTACTGGTATGAAATATGTGGGCGCCATATTTGTGTACTTTGATGCCATCGTTGTCTTCACAATAAATGTTGCCCCCTAGATGATGACGTTTTTCAACGACCAGTACATTTAAGCCTTGTTGCTTAGCTTTGTAGGCTGTGACCGCACCAAATAAGCCTGAACCAACTACAAGCAAGTCATAGTTCATTGGATGCCTCTTACAAACGGCTTTTCGTCTAAGGTAATAGTGGGTACTTCGAGATATTTAAGTTTAGTCTCTTTTAACAGCCAAACATCAATCAAGCGTTCCGACACAAAACCAAAAACACGTTGTTGGTAAAGCGTTCGGGATGCCATATCAAGACGCTGCTCAAGAGTAAACAATATCGGGAATAACCAAGAGCAATAGCAATCAAATATGCTTTTCGGCGCAATGAGCATGTTTAAGCCATGGTACTCACCAGAAGCCATAGCTTGGTCAAAGTAAAACACCGAACTAACATCAGTATCTTGAAGAACCTCTCGAACCAACATTAAATCAGCCAAGTCATGATGCTTCCTGTAATGTGCAGCAACGCTAGAGCCCAACTTCATCGGTCGAGGTAGAATCAAATCATAGCCTTTAGCAAACTGCTGCCTCCAAACTTCTTGCGGGTACGCCTTATCCTTTAACAAATACTTAAAAATCCCTCGATACTCTTTAATTACAAAGTAACGTCGATAATGGGAGATACCCACAACGTCCTCGTTTGTATGTTTCCACAAAGCATAAAGAGCAGTTAACTCGCAATAGTAAGCATTTTTGTCTGCAATATTATTAGCATAACTAGAATCATGATGGGTATCGCTAGCCATTGTTTCACCAACATATATTGGTTGATACCCTAAAGCATTTGGAAGTTCAAAAGGCTTATGAGATACAACATGCATAGTCATTTGCGAGTTACTTCCTTGAAATTTTAACTAGCGCCAATCTAAAATCACTTTACCACTCTGTCCTGAGCGCATTGCGTCAAAACCTTGTTGAAAATCATCAACAGAGTAGTGGTGAGTAATAATGGGGCTTAAATCGAGGCCAGATTGTACCAAAGATGCCATTTTATACCATGTTTCAAACATCTCTCTGCCATAAATACCTTTAATCACAAGGCCTTTAAAGATCACTTGGCTCCAATCAATGCCCATGTCGCTAGGGGGAATACCCAACATGGCTACTTTACCGCCATGGTTCATTAGCTCAAGCATTGAGCTAAAGGCACTGGGCACACCAGACATTTCAAGGCCTACATCGAAACCTTCAGTCATTTTAAGCTCAGCCATGGTGTCGTTAAGTGATTGCTTAGCCACGTTCACTACTCGAGTTGCGCCCATTTTTTTGGCTAACTCCAAACGGTAGTCGTTTACATCGGTGACGACCACATGACGCGCGCCCACATGCTTACAAATGGCTGCTGCCATTACGCCAATTGGCCCTGCACCTGTAATCAATACATCTTCGCCCACTAAGTCGAAGGACAAAGCACTATGTACGGCGTTACCAAAAGGGTCAAAAATAGCCGCTAAATCATCACTAATTTCATCGGGTAACTTAAAAGCATTTACTGCTGGTATCACTAAATATTCAGAAAAACAGCCGGTGCGATTAACACCCACACCAACGGTATTGCGGCATAGGTGGGTACGCCCACCGCGGCAGTTTCGGCAATGGCCACAGGTAATGTGCCCTTCTCCCGAAACGCGATCGCCAATAGCAAAACCTCTTACTTCTTGGCCTATTTCAACTACTTCTCCAGCATATTCATGGCCCACCACCATTGACACAGGAATGGTTTTTTGTGACCACTCATCCCAATTGTAAATATGTACGTCGGTGCCACAAATCGCTGTTTTATTAATTTTAATCAGTAAGTCGTTATGACCAAGCTCTGGCATCTCAACTTGAGTCATCCAAATGCCTGGCTCTGCTTTGGTTTTCGCTAAAGCCTTAATGCTCATGCTATTACTCCAAGCTCTTTACCTACCTCGGTAAAGGCTTTAACCGCATGGGCTAATTGTTCTGGCGTATGTGCCGCAGAAATTTGCGTACGAATACGCGCTTGACCTTTAGGTACCACAGGGAAGGAAAAACCAATCACATAAATACCACGTTCTAGTAATTTGTCAGCAAAGGTGCTTGCCAGTTTGGCATCGCCTAACATCACTGGAATAATCGCATGATCAGCGCCCGCAAGGGTAAACCCTGCCTTGCTCATTTCGGTTCTAAAGTAGCTAACATTATCCCAAAGCTGCTTACGCAGAGCATCGCCTTCGGTAAGTAATTCCAACACTTTTAAAGACGCTCTCACAATTGATGGTGCTAAGGAGTTTGAAAACAAATACGGACGCGAGCGCTGACGCAACCAATCTATCACCTCTTTTTTGGCAGACGTAAAACCACCCGAAGCGCCACCCATAGCTTTACCTAAAGTTCCGGTAATAATGTCGACTCTATCCATCACTTGATGATATTCATGGGTACCGCGACCTTGCTCACCAACAAAACCCACGGCGTGAGAATCATCTACCATCACCATCGCATTGTACTTATCCGCTAAGTCACAAATGCCGGGGAGCTTGGCAATGACTCCATCCATTGAGAATACACCATCGGTGGCGATAAGTTTAAAACGTGCACCTGCTGCATCGGCTTCTTTTAAACATTGCTCTAACTCAGCAAGGTTGTTGTTGGCATATCTAAAGCGTTTCGCTTTACATAAGCGAACGCCGTCGATAATAGATGCGTGATTTAAAGCATCGGAGATAATGGCATCTTCAGGGCCCAGCAAGGTTTCGAATAAACCCGCATTGGCATCAAAGCATGAAGAGTAAAGAATGGTGTCTTGCATACCCAGAAATTCGCTCAAGCCTTGCTCTAAGCGCTTGTGAATATCTTGAGTACCACAAATAAAACGCACTGAAGCAGCGCCAAAGCCGTGGCTATCTAGGCCATCTTTGGCTGCTTGAATAAGCGCTGGAGAATTGGCTAAACCTAAATAGTTATTGGCACAAAAGTTAACTGCTTGACCTTGGTCAACCGCAATAGAGGCTTGCTGTTGCGAACTAATGACCCGTTCACTTTTATATAAACCGTCATCTTTAACTTGTTGCAGTTGTTGTGAAATGAATGCTGAGAAAGCGGCTGTCATACCAAACCCTATTTAAATCCAGAAAATTAGCTGAATTATAGTGCTTTATTTGGCAAATACAGCCTTTAATCTCAATTAAAAACTATTCGCTGCGTTCAGCACATTTTACGTAGTGATCATACAAGCGCTGATAAATACTCATAGACTCTTCGGTAAAGTAAGGCCTTAAGGTAAACAGTATTTTTAGTACTCCTTGGTAGAGCCGAGGCTTAGTAATTTCGCCCCCCTTTAACTGCGCACTTTGGTAGCCGATCCACGCACCAATAATGAACTTAACGCTGTCTGCCAACTCAGCCATAGTCGCGTCATCACCACTAATAAAGCGGCTTTCTTTTAGCTGCAGTAAAATATCTCGACTCCAGTTAGACAATTCTAGCTGCATGTTTTGGTACTGTGTTTCTAGCTCAGGGTCTCGCGCCAGTAACTCCAATAAGTTGGCGTACATAAAGCGAAAACGCCACATTAACTCGAAACTGGCGTCTAAATATTGGGTTAAATGATCAAGACTCAGTAACTGGTCGGCATGCGGCCTAAAGCTGTTTTCTAATTGCTCTACATACAATTGAAAAATACTGCGGATAATCTCTTGCTTGTTACCGAAGTGGTAATACAAATTGCCAGGGCTAATGCCTAGCTCAGCCGCGATATGATTAGTAGTAATTTGGCGTTCGCCACGTTCATTGAAGAGCTGTAAAGAAGTGTGAATGATTTTATCTTTAGTTTTCATTTGGCTAAAAAGTTCTCCGTTATACTACTGTGATACCTGTAAACGCTGCCAAAATCCAGTTTTTCTTCGCTAGCTTCTGCTGTTGAGGCAATTGCTATTCCCCTCGCCACAGCATAAAATCCTTAGATTAACGGCAATTTTTGGAATGGTAGTATTATGATTATCGTAACAGGTGGGGCGGGCTTCATTGGCGCCAATATTGTAAAGAGCTTAAACGAGCAAGGTCATAACGACATTATTGTGGTTGACGACCTAAAAGACGGCACCAAGTTTGTTAATCTTGTCGACTTAGAGATTGCCGACTACCTCGACAAAGACGATTTTATTGCGCGTATTGTATCAGGTGAAGATATTGGCGCTGAATATGGCCAAAAAATTGAAGCCATTTTCCATGAAGGTGCATGTTCCGCCACCACTGAGTGGGACGGTAAGTACATGATGGAAAACAACTATGAGTACTCAAAAGAGTTACTTCATTATTGTTTAGATCGCCGTATTCCTTTCTTATACGCCTCGTCTGCAGCCACTTACGGCGATACCGATACCTTTATTGAAGAAAAGCAGTACGAAGGACCGCTAAACGTTTACGGCTACTCAAAACTACAATTTGATAACTACGTTCGCCGTTTGTTACCAGAGATTGAATCGCAAGTCGTTGGCTTCCGTTACTTCAATGTATATGGCCCACGCGAGCAGCACAAAGGCAGTATGGCGAGCGTTGCTTTCCACTTAAACAACCAAGTAAACGACGGACAAAATCCTAAATTGTTTGAAGGTTACGACGGCTACGGCAATGGCGGACAAAGCCGTGATTTCGTTTATGTTGGCGATGTTGTAAAAGTAAACCTTTGGTTCTGGAAAAATCCTGAACAAAGCGGCATTTTCAACTTAGGTACAGGCCAAGCAGAGCCCTTCCGCTCGGTAGCCGAAGCGGTGATTAATTATCATCAGAAAGGTGAGATTGAGTACATTCCTTTCCCTGAACACTTAAAAGGTCGCTACCAAAGCTTCACTCAAGCCAATATTGATAAGCTGCGTGCTGCAGGTTACCCAGACGCCTTTAAAGATGTAGCGCAAGGTGTTGCCGAATACATGAAGTGGCTAAACAAGTAGTTCTCAAAACCAATGGGAGCAACAGGCTCCCTTTTATTTAGGTAAACGATGAAAATTTTGGTGGTGGGCCCCTCTTGGGTGGGCGACATGGTGATGTCGCAAAGCTTGTACAACGCGCTTAAGCAACTGCATCCACAAGCTCAACTTGATGTGCTCGCCCCAGATTGGTGTCGTCCAATGTTAGAGCGCATGCCGGAGGTAGATAACGCTCTGCGTATGCCACTTGGTCATGGTGACTTACAATTAGCGGTTCGCTGGAAGCTAGCCAAACAACTCAAGCAAAGCCACTATGACTGGGCGATAACTCAGCCAAACTCACTTAAAGCCGCATTAATCCCTTGGTTTGCAGGTATAAAACAACGCACCGGTTGGAAAGGCGAAAGCCGTTATGGCTTGCTGAACGATTTACGTAGCAACAAGCAGGCTTTCCCACTAATGGTAGAGCGCTATGTTTCGCTAGCTCACCCTAAAGATAAAATGATCGATGCTAGCGTACTGCCAAGTTATCAACACCCATCACTAGCCGCAAACATTAACAATCAACAACAAGCGCTAGAACAGCTAAAACTTAATACTCAACAGCCAATACTCGCCCTATGCCCAGGCGCTGAATTTGGCCCAGCCAAACGCTGGCCAGAACAACACTACGCTAAAGTAGCAGCCCATTGGATTGAGCAATATCAAGGGCAGGTATGGATTTTTGGGTCAGACAAAGACCAAACGGTAGGCGAGCAAATCATCGAGCATTTGCCAATCGCCTTACAAAGCCATTGCCACAACCTTGCAGGTAAAACCAAACTAGCGGAAGCCATTGACCTAATGGCCTTAGCAAGGTTAGCAATCAGTAATGATTCAGGATTAATGCATATTGCAGCGGCACTGCAACTTCCCTTAATCGCCGTTTATGGTTCTTCGTCACCACAATATACGCCGCCACTGACCGATAAAGCCAAGATTTTACATACCAACATTGAATGCCGTCCGTGTTTTAAAAAAACTTGCCAATTTGGTCATTTAAAATGTTTAACGGAGCTAGCTCCCGAACGAGCTATTTCCGCTATAGCTAAACTTCTTAATTAGCTACACTTATCCCCATTAGCCGTTTAAAAGGAATCTTATGAGTTCTAACACTCCTGTTATTTCAATAATTTGCCCGTGTTATAACGAACAAGACACCGTTGCCTTATTTATTGACACGATGCTACCTGAGCTAGATAAAACTCAACTTAGTTACGAAGTCATCTTTGTTAACGACGGCAGCAGAGATCAAACCTTAAGCAAACTAAAAAGCTTACAAACGGTACACAGCGGTATACGCGTCATCAACCTCGCTAGAAATTTTGGCAAAGAAGCGGCACTTACCGCTGGCATTGATTTATCAAAGGGCGAGGTAATAGTTCCGATTGATGTAGACCTACAAGATCCCCCAGAGCTCATCCATGACTTCATCCGAGAGTGGAACAATGGTTACGATGTAGTGGTGGCAAAACGTATAGATAGAACCAGTGATAGCTTTGCTAAAAAACTTAGTGCTGAGCTGTTTTACAAGTTTCACAACAAAATTTCTCACGTTAAGATCCCCGAGAATGTTGGTGACTACCGTTTGATGACACGTCGTGTTGTCAGCGCTATTCAACAAATGCCAGAAAACCAACGCTTTATGAAAGGTATTTTCTCTTGGGTAGGCTTTAAAACTAAAATAGTAGAATACAAACGCGACCCTCGAGCTGCAGGCGAAACCAGTTTTAACGGCTGGAAACTATGGAATTTAGCCTTAGAGGGCATCACCAGTTTTAGCACTGCGCCACTACGCATTTGGTTATATATTGGTTGCCTTATTTCGTTCTTAGCCTTTATTTATGGCAGTTTAATTGTCGTTAAAACCTTAATTTATGGAATCGATGACCCTGGTTATGCATCGATTATCACTATCATCTTATTCCTCGGTGGTATTCAGCTTATTGGTCTTGGAGTGATGGGAGAGTATATTGGACGACTCTTTATGGAATCCAAACGTCGTCCTATCTATATCGTTGAAGAAGATAACTAGGTTATGGCGCCGCTCATTAGCAAATTGCTTACATTAAGAATTGTTAGGTATGGTCTTGCCGGAGGTGTGGCAACGCTGCTTCACTTTATGTTAGCGTTGTTGGTATTAAGCA
Source organism: Agarivorans sp. DSG3-1 (assembly GCF_046774965.1). NCBI lineage: Bacteria > Pseudomonadati > Pseudomonadota > Gammaproteobacteria > Alteromonadales > Alteromonadaceae > Agarivorans > Agarivorans sp. DSG3-1. Next base: position 1,057,670 of record NZ_CP177241.1, read on the forward strand.
TATGGCCTCTAGCGTTTATAGTCGCAAATTTTGTCGGTTTTAGCGTGGCGTTTGTTTTTTCTTATTTAGTACAGACTCGATGGGTCTTTCAAAAAGATATCGACATCAATAATGCACTACGCTTTTTCGTGGTGCAGTCGGGAGCGCTATGTTTATCTATTTGGTTATCCTCCTTATTAACCGATTACCCAAATATTGTAAAAGTAATGCTAGTAATCATATTGCTGCCAGCAATTACCTTTATTGTTCACCGTTTTTGGACTTTTGCACGCGCAGAAGCCTCTTAGCTCTATTAAGCCCTACAAAATGAACTCAACTGTGTCCCTAAATAAAATCATAGAAAAACACTTTTTCACCATATACTGCTTAGTTTTTATTGCCGACTTTATCCTCTCGTTGATTTACGCCTCAAATCAAATACTAACAGGCGATCAATATCAAATGTTAATGAAAGGTTACTTAGGTGCCTACCAAGACAACTGGCTCAGCTACGGCAATGCCGCCAGTGTAGTGGGTAACGTTCCAGGCTCTTTATCAACCTACATTGTGGGCATCCCTTTGTTACTCTGGGATTCACCTTGGGCACCGATGTTACTCTTAATTGCGCTGCGAATCGCTTCGTTCCTATTATTTGATATAGTCATTAAGCAAATCTTTAGCCCCACAGTAAGGCTAAGTTTTTTAGTACTCTACCTGCTTAACCCTTGGTTCTTATTTGATAGCTTAATTTATAATCCAGCGTATTTATGTTTTTTTGCTGCACTACACTGTTGGTCAGCGTTTAACATGAGCCAACAGCGGTCATTCATGTTTAGTTTTATCAATGTGATTGCTATCGGCTTTGCAATGCAGCTACATTACTCTTGGCCTATTCTGGCAGTAATGTCGGCTTACTTGTTTTACCGCCGTTTAATTCATGTCCACTGGCTAGGGATCATTTTCGGTTGTGCAACCATTTTTGTTTCATTAATCCCTTACTTAATAGAGTTACAAGCTAATGAGGCAATACAAGGGCAAGAGTCTGACCGTTACATTGGTTGGGGTGGGGTTCACGTCTACCCAGTATTAAAATCCATTCTATATTGGCTACGTTACAGCTCATTCTTATTTTCTAACCGAATTATTACCGACGCAGAGTTCTTATGGCTAACAGACATTAACTGGCTGCGTATGGCTGTAGATTATCTTTGGCAAGCTATTTTGTATGTAGTAGGTGGCTTAACAGTTATTGTTTCTTGGGGTATCAACCAACGCGTGTGGCGAAGAATAAAACCACATTGGCGTTCTCGTGAACCTTTAAACTTATCCAGTCAAGATTGGTTAATGCACTATTCGTTTGCGGCGGTACTAGGCATTTTTTTCTCAGCCATATTGTCACCGATAATATTTTCTTACTGGCATCTTATTATCACCTTTGGTTTCGCCCTATTCCCTGTTTTATACCAAGCAGAGCGCTGGCAAAAAACCAAACCAGAGCTATTGTCTAAAATTATACTGATGGTTGCAGGCTATTTTCTCGTAATAAACTTGGTGGCCAGTCATGACAGCAATAAGTATTCCTATAAACACAGTTATGTAGAACAAAAACAGCAATACCTCATTGAACAAGGGCTAGTAAGCCCAACAAGTAAGTAATCACCATGCTCATTAAACTCCTCTACAATTTGCTGCTCATTCCTTTGCTGCCTTTAGCTATGTATAAGTTGTATTGGCCAAAAACTGGCAAACCCTCGGTGGGAAAACGTTGGATAGAGCATTTCGGTTTTGGTGAAAAAGCAACCAATATGGATTTGTGGTTTCATACTGTATCTGTAGGCGAAGTAATAGCCGCCACCCCATTAGTAAAACAGCTTAAGCAACAGCAGCCCGAGTTGCGAATACTAATAACCACCACCACTGCTACAGGTGCTGAGCAAGTAGCAAATAAGTTAGGCGAGTTAGTGGTACATCGCTACGCACCTTTTGATTTATGGCCGTGTATTAAAGTATTCGTGAGCAAGTATCAGCCCAAAGAGCTGTGGGTAATGGAAACAGAGCTATGGCCAAACTGGTTAAGTATTTGTAACAAGAAACAAATACCCGTCTCACTGATTAACGCGCGAATGTCTGAGCGTTCCTGCAAGGGTTATTTAAGATTTCGCCGTTTTAGCAAAAATTTATTTAGTAAAATCAACTTAGTATTAGCCCAGCATCAAGATGACGCCCAACGTTTTAATCAACTAGGTGTCGATGCTGCAAAACTCATGGTGAGTGGATCAATCAAATATGATCTACCCAATACCGAGACTATCCAACAGCAAGCAGAGCAGCTTCGCGCTGAATTGTTTGGCCAACGTTTGGTTTGGATCGCCGCCAGCACCCACAAAGGCGAAGACGAGCTAATACTGGATATTATGCAAAAGGTACGAAACCAATTACCCGATAGCTTATTAGTATTAGTCCCCCGCCACCCAGAGCGTTTTGAGCAAGTGGCCGAACTCATTGCAGATCGAGGGTTTTCATACTCTCGCCGAAGCTTGCAGCAAAACGTAGCACCAGACCAAGCCGTTTACTTGGCCGACAGTATGGGCGAAATGATGCTGATGTATGGTTGTGCAGATACAGCATTTATTGGTGGATCGTTGGTTAACATAGGAGGTCACAATTACTTGGAAGCCGCTGCTATGCGCCTACCTTGTGTGGCAGGCGAGTATGACTTCAATTTCTCTGATATTAGCCAACAACTACAAGCTTGTGGCGCCTTAAAACTAAGCGCTGACACCGAACAGCTAGCCAATTGGATTAAAGCATGGCTAAGTGATGAAAACGCTCGAAAAAAAGCGGGAGAGGCAGGCCTTGGCATTGTGAAACAAAACCAGGGAGCGTTAGCGCGCAGTTTAGATGCCTTGCTTAACCATTAAGCGCTTGTTTATAAGCTGCTAGTAGGTGCTGCCAATCAGACTCTAACCAATGACAATAGCCCGGCTTAGCCTGCTCTTTCTCCAGTGAGCGATAAAAACGAGCAATGTTAGCCTGTTGCCATTTTTTACGCGGGCGACAAAGTCGACCATTATCAAAATCGATTAACCATACCTTTTGCTGATCATCGACCATAATATTACGCAAATTGAGATCGGCATGGTAAACCCCAGAGCGATGAAACAATGCAATGGTCTCGCCTATTTTTTGCCACAAGCTCAATGGTAAACGTCGCTCACTCAGCATCTGTGCTAAATCTCTTGCGCCACTAATCCGCTCAAGAATAAGATCAGCCTGAAAAGTTAAGCCGGTGCGCTTCACTCTGCCCGCAACAGGCACCGGAGCAGGTAACTCCAGCGCTTGTAATTTCATCAGCAAGGCAAATTCTTTCCACACTCGGCTTCTATGCAAGCTGGAATAGAAATAACGATCGTTGCTCAGCTTAGAGACTAAACCACCACGGTGGTAATGGCGCAGTACAAACTCTCGATGCTCAAAACGGAAAAACAAGGTTTTACCTCTACCAATTGCTTGGCCCACTACCGCTCTATTTTGCTGCCAATGGCGCGCTTCAAAATACGCGTCGCTTACTTGTTGCCACACGGTAGAGTTATAGAATAGCCAGCCGTCGGGAGTTTTTTGTTTTTCAATCTGCATAGTTTTCGCTTGTGAAACAAATCCCAACAATTTTACATCGCGCACCGCAAAAAGCATAATACTTAAGAAAATCCGCCACTTTTAGCAAAATGACAACAAACCAGCCTGCCTTGAAAATTTGCATCCTACGCTTATCCGCCATTGGGGATGTATGTAATGCGCTTGCAGTAGTGCAGCAACTTCAACAAGCTCTTCCACAGGTAGAAATAACCTGGATTTGCGGCAAAGCTGAAGCACAACTACTAGCACTGTATAGCGACATTAAAGTTGTGGTATATGATAAAAAACAAGGCCTGAAAGGTTTACTCGCATTAAGGCGACAACTGGCGAATCAGCAATTTGATATCTTATGGCACATGCAAGCGGCACTAAGATCCAGTTTGGTGAGTTGCTGTATCAAGGCCAAACGGCGTATTGGTTTTGATAAAAGCCGAGCCAAAGACGGCCAATGGTTGTTCACCAACGAAAAAGTCTTACCCGCCAGCTCCCCTCATGTATTGGATGGCTTTTTGCAGTTTCTTTCGCAGCTAGATGTTGCTCCCAAGCCAGTGCATTGGCAGGTTCCTTTAAGTAAGCAAGATATTGAATTCGCTCAAGACTTACTTAACACTCAAAGTAACGATAAAGGCAAACATATACTTATATGTGCAGCAGCCAGTAAATCCTATAAAAATTGGACTCTTGAAGGTTATGTAGGTATTGCCCAATACCTACTAAAACAGGGCTTTCAAGTGAGCTTAATTGGTAGCCCTGCCAAAAATGAAGTGGTACTTGCCAAACACATCAATCAAGCCTGTAATCAACAACTCAATAACCTGTGTGGGCAAACCTCATTAAGTCAACTGTGGGCCCTTATAGCGCAGTCAGGTCTGCTAATATCTCCAGATACAGGCCCAGCCCACATGGCGGTGGCGGTAAACACCCCAGTATTAGGTTTATATGCTCACCACAATCCGCAACGCACTGGGCCTTATCATTACCGCCAGTATGTGGTGAGTGTATGGCAGCAGCTCATTGAAAAAGAACAGGGCAAACCAGCTAATCAGCTCAGTTGGCGCAGCAGGGTGAAAGATGCCAATGCCATGCAACACATTACACTCGATGCCGTTATCGAGATGTTTGAGACGATTAAACAAGAGCAACAGTTATGAGCGTAAACAAAACCAGCATTAGCGCTATTATCATCACTAAAAATGAACAAGACAGCCTTAAAGATTGCTTAGAAAGCCTAAGTTGGGTTGACCAAATAGTCGTGGTGGATTCTGGCAGTACCGATGGCACCTTAGAGCTCGCTAAACAATATACTCAAGACGTATACAGCAATACTGAGTGGCCAGGTTTTGGCAAACAAAAACAATTGGCGCAGAACTACGCCACTAGTGATTGGATTCTTGCGGTAGATGCCGATGAGCGCATCGACCACACCTTGCGCGAGAATATCGTAAAAATGCTAGAAAACCCACCTGCCGATACCGTGTTTAACCTTAACGAATTGACCTGGGTATTTGGCCGTTTTCTTAAACACTCCGGGTGGTATTACCGCCACGTGCGCTTATACCCGCGTGAACTCACCACTTACAACGACAACCTAGTGCATGAATCCGTCATTGTGCCAGAGGGTACGCAAGTGGCTGAGTTAGATGGTGATATCCTGCACTTCTCCTATCGTAACATTGAGCACTACCTAGTGAAGTCAGCCGGCTACGCCAAGGCTTGGGCCGACCAACGAGAGGCGCGAGGTAAACGCGTTACCTTAGGCCAAGGAGTGTTGCATGCCATTGGCTGTTTTGCCAAAATGTACTTACTCAAACGTGGCTTTTTAGATGGTAAAGCTGGCTTTTTAATCGCCGTATTATCAGCCCATTCTACCTTTGTAAAATACGCTGATTTATGGGCGAGACAACACGATAGTCATTACAGAAAGTAACTTATTCTAGGCCCAGCTCGGCTAAAAGTTCAGCGGCGTTAATCGCCGCAAAATCACTTAAGTTCACTGCGTGCTCTCCTAAACAGCCGTATTGGGCAATATTAGTTACCTTAAATAACCCCACACAATGCGCGCCTGCTGAACTAGCCAAATGCAAAGGACCAGTATCACCACAGAAAAACAAGGGAACTTGTTGTAAAAAAGCAGCAAGTTTTCTCAAATCGCCATTTGAATAAGTAAAGTCAGCATCTGTTAGCGGCTTCACTACATCAGGGCTGAGAATCTCGATAATATTTATTTGATTGCCATAATGTTGCTTAAATTTGGCCAACAGAGTCTGCCAATCTTGATCGGCAATCACCTTCGCACCACGCGCGCCCCTAAAATAGGCTAAGCAAGGTTTACTATTATCTTCACCTATCAACTCAACTAGCTGGTCACGCGCTTGCTGTTGTTCCACATCGCTTAACACTAAGCGAGCATAATAATCACTAGGCTCCGCGTCGTGCAGCTGTTCTAGCAGCTCCATACAGCCCAACGCATAGTGCTTATAACACCCTGTCTGTTTAAAAGTATGACTACATACTGCCTTATTAACCTTATCTTCAAAGGCAAATACGTTTTTGCTGGTAGTTAAGGCTGCTACAATTCTGTCACTAGAGCCGCTGTAAGGTATAAACACCACATCATAAGTTTGTTTACGCAAAGCTCGCATGGTGCTAAAAAATCCACCTAGTGTTTTTAAGCCAAATTGTGAATAGTGGATTTTGCTTAAGCCTAAGTTCTCAAACACTTGTCCCTGCCAAGGATCGGTGAGCAATAGCTCAACCTCTGCATCGGGATACATTTCGACCACTTTGTTTACGTAAGGCAGTAAAAAAAACATATTGCCGATACGTTTATTATTGCGAACAATCAACACCCGCTTGACTTGTTTGGGCGTCAGTATTTCTTGTTGTCGGCCTTTGCGACCGCCAATCAGTTTTAGAAAACCGGCTTCTAATGCCACCGAGTTATTACGGCGCTTGGCGTCAAACTGGCGTAACGCGGTGCGAATTTTTTTAGTTATGCTCATCGATTTACTCTACCGGATCATTAGCGTGTAGCTTTTGCCACCAAAGATTAATTTTCACTGCTGAATCACTCACATTAATTAAACTCATGTCTTCTTGAGTTAGCTCACCAGCAGGTGGAGAAAATGAAATATGCTGACCAGCACTATTAAGTGGTTGCCAGCGCAACGGTGTGGCGCTGCGTCTACTAGGGAAAAAACCTACCGTGGGTACATCTAACGCACCTGCGATATGTAATGGCCCGGTGGAGCCAGCAATAAACATATCTGCGCAAGCCAATACTTCACAAAAGGTAGTGAGGCCTTCTTCAGAAAAGTACAGCTGATGTGAGACTTCGGCTTTTGCCAATTGATTCACCAAATCTTGCGCTGCTACCAACTCTCCGGGGCCAGCGGTAATCACAAAATGTAGCTCAAGATTTAGCTTAGCCAAGCAATCAATTAAACTAAAATACTGCTCCACGCTTAAATTATTGGCTGAGCCGCCACTGCCGATATGCACCATTACCATGGGCTGCGAGCCGGTAAATTCGCTATTTTTACGCGCCTCTATTTGTGCGGGCGAAAAAGACAAGAAAGGGGCGTCTAAGGCTTTAGCGTCGATTTGGTGTTTCGCTAAAAAAGCCTTGGCTAAATCGAGGTTATACTCAAATTCAGGTTTACGTGATTGAGAGCGGCGCTGTTTTACTCGCTGAGTAAATAAAAACTGAGCCAACTTAGTGGCGGGTGCGCAACGGTGCTTGATACCCGCTCTTGCACCTAACCAAGCATTGCGCATAGTTGAGAACAAACACAAGTAACCATCAAACTGCTGCTGTTTAACCTGCTGTAACAAGCTTGCTTGAGCCTGGCCATCAGCCTCTACTCCACAGTCAATAATCACCTTATCAATCCAGGGACATAACTCTGCCAAAGGTGCCGTATAATTCGGTACTAGGGCAGTCACTTCGCAATCAGGCAAAGAATTTTTCAGTAAGGCAAAACTGGGCCAGGCCAACATGAAGTCGCCGATTTTATCGTTTCGCACTACCAACAGTTTTTGCATTTTTTTACCCTAATGACCAAGCTTGCGCATTGTGACCAATCTTGCAGGTATGCTCAAGAATTTTCCCCAATCGATTGAGCGGGTTATAATCCAGCTAACATTAATTTTTGGCAAATACTCATGACAACTCGGGTTATCTATCCTGGCACCTTTGATCCTGTAACCAATGGCCATAGTGATTTAATAAAACGCGCCGCAAAAATGTTCGACAAAGTGATTGTGGCAGTGGCCGCCAGCCCTAGCAAACAACCACTGTTTAGTTTAGAAGAACGGGTAGCGTTGTTGGAACAAACCGTAACCAAAGCAAATAATGTTGAAGTGATTGGTTTTACTGGCTTATTGGTTGATTTAGCCAAAAAACAAGATGCGAACGTATTGCTGCGTGGCTTGCGTACCGGCTCAGATTTTGAGTATGAAATGCAACTAGCGGATATGAACCGCCAGTTAGACCCAAACCTAGAAAGCGTATTTTTAACCCCAGGCGAAGGGGTTTCGTTTATTTCATCTAGCTTGATTAAAGAAGTGGCTAAACACGGTGGCGATATCGAACGCTTTGTATCACCACAAGTTGCTCAAGCTGTCAGCGCTAAACTTGCTGCGAGTTAACGCTGGCAATGCGGACAATAAAAGGTATTACGCTGACCAATGCGTAGTGCCTTAATTAACTCTCCACAACTATCACAAGCCTCGCCCTCGCGGCCATACACCGCCAATGTCTGCTTAAAATAACCGGGCTTACCGTCAGCGTTGGTAAAATCTTTTAAACTCGTTCCACCTTGCTCAATCGCCTCGGCTAATACTTGCTTAATGTTGTCGGTGAGCAGTTCTAAACGCACTTTACTGACTTTGTTGGCCGCGCGTTTTGGATGAATACCGGTTCTAAACAATGCTTCGTTAGCGTAGATATTCCCTACACCCACCACCACTTTGTTATCCATAATAAACTGCTTAACCGCTACGCTACGTTTAGCCGCGTGGGCAGCCAAATGCTCAACAGTAAATTCATCGGTTAAAGGCTCTGGCCCTAAATTAACCAACAAATTATGCTGCTCGATAGGCAACTGGCTAAACAATACACAGCCAAAGCGACGAGGGTCGTTCAAACGTAGTGCTTTGCCGCTCTCCAGAATAATATCAACATGATCGTGTTTTTCGGCACGCAGCCCACTCTCTACAATGCGCAAGCTGCCAGACATACCAAGGTGAATAATAATGTGACCGGCTTCGGTCTCCAGCAACAAGTACTTCGCGCGGCGGCTGACTGACAATACCTTCAAGCCTACACAGCATTGGATAAGCTCAGGCACCGGCCAACGCAATTTAGCTTGGCGCACAATAATCTCACTGATGACTTGTTGTTCGATATGCGGGCTAATACCACGCCGGCTGGTTTCAACCTCGGGTAACTCAGGCATGTTTATAAACTCGTATTAGGAAAAAGGGCGTGGTAGCTGTCTTGGTCAAGGCTCAATAGTTGGCCTTGCCAATTAGTCAACCAACGTTGCTGGCCTAACTCAAATAAAGTTAACTCGATAGGAGCAGCCGAATTGGCAAGGTAAATATATACCCCTTGGCTACTCGCGGCGCCGCCTAAGGCGTTTTGCCATGGCTCCAGGGTGATATGTAACCAAGCATCTATCACCGCGATAGAGCGCTCTGTAGGCGGCTCACTACGCCATTGGGTGCCCACTCGCTCAATGACCAACTCTGGCAGCTCTAAGCGAAGTATGGTCGCGCCTTTAGGCAATAGCTGGCCAGCAAGTTGCTGTTCAGACTCCGATTGCTGATTGTTTAACTCTACGTACTTAAAAATCAAAATCATTGAAGCAACAGCAAATATTATGATGTTGTTCCAGCCACGGCGGCTCATTTTCATCGCACATCTCCCTTTCTCACTTCATCATAAGCGCGAAGTAATTGTTGAGTAAAGGGCAAGCAAGCCTGCAAAGCACTAAAAAACGGCCAAAAAAAAGCCCAGCCTAAGCTGAGCTTTTTTACATAAGAGCCAAAATCTATTTGATTTTGCCTTCTTTGTACATAACGTGCTGACGAACAACAGGATCAAATTTTTTGATTTCCATTTTCTCAGGCATGTTACGTTTGTTCTTATCAGTGGTGTAGAAGTGACCAGTGCCAGCTGATGAGTTCAAACGAATTTTCTCGCGAATACCTTTAGCCATTATTTAGCTCCTTATACCTTCTCACCACGACCACGCATCTCAGCTAAAATAGCGTCGATACCTTTCTTGTCGATGATGCGCATACCTTTAGTAGATACGCGTAATTTAACAAAACGCTTCTCAGTCTCTACCCAAAAACGGTGAGATTGTAGATTAGGCAAAAAACGACGACGAGTGCGGTTTTTTGCGTGCGATACGTTGTTACCAACAGCTGGTTTTTTACCAGTAACTTGGCATACTCTAGACATGTCAGTCTTCTCCAAATATGTACTTCTGCTCGAGCATCTGTTCATGCCCCGTTAGGCCGTCGCCCGGGACGACAGAAAGGCCGCATTTTATACAGGAAATAGAACCCTAGATCAACTAAAAATTGAACAAAGATCAGATCCAACCGCGCTCGGCGAAAGACACTGTCTCTCCACAGCCGACCACTACATGGTCTAAAACTCGAACATCGATTAGCTCTAAAGCCTTGATTAATTTAGTAGTTATTTGCTTATCGGCCAAACTTGGTTCGGCCACACCCGAGGGGTGATTATGGGCAAATATTACTGCAGCGGCATTTTTTTCTAATACCCGCTGTACCACCACCCGTGGATAAACACTGGCGGCATCAATCGTTCCGAAAAATAGCGGCGCGAATTGTAACACCCGATGCTGATTATCCAAAAGCAATATCGCAAATACTTCACGTTGATGGTGAGATAATTCCATAGAAAGGTAGTTTTTTGCCGATTCAGCAGTATTCAGCACACTATTTTCACTGATCTCAGCCAACAAATACCGCCGACTCATTTCTATGCTGGCATGCAGTTGTGCATATTTTGCACTGCCCATACCGCGTTCAGCACAAAACTGCTGTTGATCAGCTGCTAATACTTTTCTTAAGGAGCCAAATTGAGTGAGTAAATGCTGCGCCAAACTCACTGCATCTAATCCCACACACCCTACGCGCAAAAAAATCGCCAGTAGTTCAGCATCACTTAAACTCTCTGCTCCTTGGTTTAATAGCTTTTCTCTAGGACGTTGTTCGGCGGGCCAATCACTTATTGCCATAAAATAGTAATAACAGATGAGTCAGTAAAAATAAGCGTAGTCGAAACTGCCACCTTGTGTATGCGGAGATCTTAAGTTTTGTGATAGGCTTGCCGATATCAAACGGTGATTAATATTTCGGTATCAGCATGTTAACGGGAAAGAAGATCCTGCTCGCCATAACCGGCGGTATTGCAGCGTATAAAATGCCAGAGCTTGTGCGTCGCTTAAAAGAGCAGGGCGCAGAAGTAAAAGTGGTAATGACTAACCACGCCACCAGCTTTATTACCCCGTTAACCTTGCAAGCGGTATCTGGCGAACCGGTGGGGCAAGAAGTGGTAGACCCCGCTCAAGAAGCCTCAATGGGTCATATTGCTTATGCCAAATGGCCAGATTTAGTATTGATGGCGCCTGCCACGGCAAATAGCATTGCCAAATTTAGCCATGGTTTAGCCGACGATTTAGTCAGTACATTGCTCCTCGCTACAGATGCCCCGATTGTGATTGCTCCAGCAATGAATCAACAAATGTATCAAGCGATAGCAACTCAAGCCAATTTAAGCCTTCTCAAGCAACGCGGCGTGCCCATTTGGGGCCCAGCTCAAGGCGAGCAAGCCTGTGGTGATGTAGGCCCTGGGAGAATGCTAGAGCCCGCTCAGTTATTGGCAAACGTACAAGCCATGTTTGCTCCAAAAGCACCTCCAGTGCTAAACGGCGTCAATGTAATGATTACCGCTGGCCCAACTCGCGAAGCCATTGACCCAGTGCGTTACATTAGCAATCACAGCTCGGGTAAAATGGGCTTTGCTTTAGCCGAAGCAGCTCAGCAACTTGGTGCCAAGGTAACTGTTATATCGGGCCCCGTAACTCTCGCCACCCCACAGGGTGTGGAGAAAGTTGCCATTAATACCGCTCAGCAAATGTTAGATGCATCGCTAGAACGCATTGAGCAATGCGACATTTTCATCGCCTGTGCGGCAGTCGCCGACTATCGCGTTGCCGACGTGGCCGAGCAGAAAATCAAGAAAACCGATGAAAGCGACGAGATGCAATTACGTTTGGTGAAAAACCCAGATATTGTGGCCACCATTGCAAGTTTAGCCAAAAAGCCTTTCACGGTAGGTTTTGCGGCAGAAACCCAAGATGTTAGCCACTATGCACAAGATAAAATGGCGCGAAAGAATTTAGATATGATCGCCGCCAATGACGTATCAAAACCTGAACAAGGTTTTAATAGTGAACAAAATGCCCTAACGGTATTTTGGCCAACCGGCCATCAGCAATTAGACCTCGCTGATAAATCGGCACTGGCACAACAATTACTGGCACTGGTTGCCAAGCAGTACGCTGCACAATAATCAAAATAAAAAAATGACCCAAATAGCACTAAAAATACTAGACCAAAGAATTGGCACTACCTTTCCAATGCCAGAATATGCAACGCCAGGCTCGGCCGGCATGGACTTACGCGCCTGCCTAGACCAAGCCGTAACATTAGCTCCCGGTCAAACCGAGCTAATACCTACCGGCCTTGCGATTCATATTGCTGACCCTACGCTTGCAGCCACCATTTTACCGCGTTCTGGCCTTGGCCATAAACACGGCATTGTACTGGGTAACCTCGTCGGACTTATCGACTCAGATTATCAAGGACAATTAATGGTGTCTTGCTGGAACCGCGGACAAAGCACTTTTACTATTGAACCCGGCGAGCGCATCGCCCAGTTAGTTTTTGTACCCGTGGTACAAGCTAGCTTTGAAATAGTAGAAGACTTTACCGCCAGCCAGCGTGGCGAAGGTGGCTTTGGCCATTCGGGCACCCAATAAACGGTTATCAAGTAGTACGCTAATAGACTAATAAAAAGGATTACAATAAAAATGGCGGGAAAACCAAAAAGCAATCGCCGCGAACAAATTCTGCAAGCGCTTGCGCGCATGTTAGAAACCAGCCACGGACAACGCATCACCACAGCCAGTTTGGCTAAAGAAGTCGGTGTATCAGAAGCCGCGCTTTATCGCCACTTTCCAAGCAAAGCACGCATGTTTGAAGGGCTAATAGAGTTTATAGAAGAAACCTTGTTATCACGCATTAATCTGATTCAAGAAGAGCAAAAAGATACACTTAACCGTTGTCAGCACATTCTTATGTTGTTACTCGGGTTTGCCGAGCGTAACCCAGGCTTAAGCCGCATTTTAACTGGTGACGCCCTGCAAGGTGAGCACGAACGTTTACGCGCTCGTGTGAGTATTTTATTTGAAAAAATAGAAGTGCAGCTAAAACAGGTATTGCGCGAACGCCGCCTGCGCGAAGGCCAAGGTTTCTTAATTGAAGAAAACAGCCTAGCTACCTTATTGCTAGCCTATACCGAAGGCCGAATTAGCCAGTATGTTCGCAGTGAATTTAAGCTTGAGCCCACCGCCCAGTTTGACACCCACTGGGGCTTTTTGAAGCAACAGTTGATTCAAGGTTAAACCCGCGTTCAAAACATTGCGCCCATGCATCTCATGCTGGGCGTACTTTGTGCTTTCTGTAAAAAAATTAGACACTTGTTTGTAATCAAAAAGCTGCTAAATTTGTAGCAACTTTTAACACTAATAGGTCTAAAAACATGGACGTACTAAATCAAGGCACAAGCTGGTTGGAAAACAACCAAGACTTGCTAATGCAATACGCAATTAATATTGCTGCCGCCATTGTTGTTCTGTTTGTTGGTATGATCGTAGCGCGCGTAATGGCGTCTAGCGTAGAAAAACTAATGAACGCCCGCAACCTCGACTCAACCATTAGCCATTTTGTTGGCTCAATGGTGAAATACGTGATTGTTGCTTTTGTTATCATTGCAGCGCTATCGCGCATTGGTATTCAAACCGCTTCTTTTGTTGCCATTATTGGTGCCGCTGGTTTAGCCGTTGGTTTGGCACTACAAGGTTCACTATCTAACTTTGCTGCCGGTGTGCTAATTATTGGTTTCCGCCCATTCAAAGCGGGTGACTACGTAGAAATTGCCGGTACTTCTGGCTCTGTTGCTTCAGTGCAGATTTTTACTACGGTATTAAAAACGCCAGATAACAAGCAAGTTGTGGTACCAAACGGTTCTGTATTGGGTGGCAATATTGTTAATTACTCTACTCATCCAACTCGCCGTGTAGATTTGGTTGTTGGTGTTAGCTATAACGCCGATTTGGCTAAAACCAAAGCCATTTTGCGTGAAGTATGTGAAGCAGATTCTCGAGTACTTAAAGATCCAGACATCACTATTGGTGTGTCTGAATTGGCTGACAGCTCAGTAAACTTAGTGGTTCGCCCATGGGTAAACAGTGCTGATTATTGGGGTGTGTACTTTGATTTAAATGAAAACATCAAAGTAGCATTAGACAATGCAGGTATCGAGATTCCGTTCCCACAAATGGATATACATTTGGAAAAAGTAGCCAGCTAAGCGGCACACTTCTCCAAATAAAAAGCACAGCCTAGGCTGTGCTTTTTTGTGCCTTAAATTTGGCTAAATATCGTCTAAGCGATGAGTAGCATGCACCATTTGTTGTTGGCGTTTTTCTTGATGCTCAATTAAGTTTGCTAAAAATTGCCTAGCACCCAACATCGTGAGTTCATCTTTAGCTAAGCGCAATAAGCTTAAAGACTGCTCACTAAGCTCCAAGGCCAAATTGCTTACATCATCACTGCTAATATCGGCTGGTTGACTCAGTTTAGCCATATAATCCAATAAATCTTTTTCCACGCGAATGTCGGTCCAAGTCTCTAACAACTCAGGTTTGGCCTGGCTAATAAAATCCTGTAAATGCTCGGCATTTATTCGCTCTTGATGCTGCAGGTAAGCCAGTAACATGCGCACTCGCTCTGCATCGCTATTTAACTCCAAGCGCCGATATAGAGCCATCATCGCTTCGCGGCACGATACAAAGTGTTCTAGCAGCAGTTTTAGTTGATTAAATCGCATATCTGCTCTCCCGTATAACTGGTGATAATTACAGTGTAGAAGCTAGCTTTTCATCTGTTTTAGCTAAGCAATCTTGGCTTGATTTACATCAAAATGCACCGCCACCAAAACGCAAAGTTGAGAGTTATCGCAAGCTTTCATCAAGCAAGTAATTGTTAAGCAGTTCGTCAGCAAATTTGCTAAATTATTAACTAATCCATTGATATAGGTTAGCTACATGAAAAAGCTCATGGATTGGAGCGAAAAGAACAACTTCTACTTTCTTACCATTGCTTTGGTGGGTTATATCTTTCTCGCCGCTTGCTTAGATCAATTCTGGCAAGGAGACGGTTTTAGGTTTTTACAAATAGCCATGGTACTGGTGCTAGCCGCTGGAGTGTGGCAGGCCAAAGGCAAACGCTTATGGTATGTAACGGGCATCGGCTTCTTATTCACCACCTCGGTACTAGCATTTTTTAGTTATTGGTTTGAAGCAGAAGGCTTAGTGAGTTTGTACCTCACCATTGTGTTCTGTTATTTGCTATTAACTACCTGGACAGCTTTGAAACAGGTGCTATTTACCGGCCATATAGATAGCAACAAGATCGTGGGTGCAATCTGTATCTTTTTATTGATAGGCCTAGGCTGGGCGCATTTATATACCATTTTAAACTTTTGGTTAAACGACGCATTTAACGGGGTGCCTAAAGAGCATTGGAGCACCCAAATGACCGACTTCATCTACTTTAGCTTTGTTACGCTAACTACCCTAGGATACGGCGAAATCACCCCTAATACGCCTATCTCCCGTTTTTTCACTTTTAGTGAAGCAGTGTTTGGCCAGTTCTACATGGCAATATTGGTAGCAAGCTTAGTAGGTGCAAGAATGTCGGAGCGCGAGAGCGAACGTGACTAACGAAACCAAGGCTGCTTAGGCAGAGACTAAACAGCCTTTAAGCAGCCAATAAGTCAGTGGCTAGTTTTGTTTGGTGGCTATCATCATCGCAACAACACGTAGCGATAATGCCACCAGCATAAGAACGCTAGGCCCGCTTACCCCCTGGGCTTTAAGCAAGCTGGTACTGTTTTGAATCACCATGGTATTGCTGGTATTAGCAGTAGTAGACGCGCTTTTAGCCAAGCTTTCTAAAGAGCTTAACAGCTGTTCATAAGAGCTAACCTCACCGGCTAACATATCCATCAACTCATAAGCTTTTTTGTCTTTAAACGGAGATTTAACCGACTCATCCTTAAGCTGTTTTGCAATCTTCTTCATCGCGCTGTTCACAGCCTCTTCTAAGCCATTCATATTAGCCAATTTGCTATTGGTTGATTGCTTAGCGCTAAAACGATGCTGCGGCGCAGCCTGTTTTTGTTGAACATTGCCAAAGTGCTGCACATTACTTTTAGATGATTTAATGGTTTTACTTAAATGCGCTAATTTATCAGCAACCGCTTTAACTTTTTGCTCCCATTGAGCGTCGGTGTTGCGGTTTTTTATCGCGGTTAAAGCGTTTGAAACGAGCAAAGATATTTGAGTTTTTGTGGCATTGAGTTCAACAGACATGAGACTTCCTTAGTTCTCTGAATTACATGCAATTTCCGAAAATACAGGGTTATTAACCCTAAGCATCGCTACTCTATCCATTAAAAACAAAAGCATCAATATAGCGGGTGATAAATACCGCATTTTGGCCAAAAAAAAGGCGACTTAACAAAGCCGCCTTAGGTTTAGATATTATAAATGCTAAGCAATACCGTATTGTTCGCGATAAGCGCTCACTGCCTTTAGTGCTGTTTGATTATCGCCTTGTTTTTCTAAGTAGGTGATTAAATCAGCCAACTTAACAATCGAGATAACCGTAGCGCTGTAATCGCGTTCAACTTCTTGAATTGCCGACAGCTCGCCTTTACCTTTCTCTTGGCGATCTAAGGCAATAAGCACACCGGCTAACTCAGCGTTGTGGGCATTAATAATGTCCATAGATTCACGAATCGCAGTACCAGCAGTAATTACGTCGTCCACCAACATTACTTTGCCAGCTAACTCAGAGCCAACCAAGCTGCCACCTTCGCCATGAGTTTTAGCTTCTTTGCGATTAAAGCAGTAAGGCACGTCTTTGCCGTGGTGCTCATCTAAAGCAACCACAGTAGTGGTAGCAATAGGAATACCTTTGTACGCTGGGCCAAATACCAAGTCATAATCAATATTTGAGTCTTGCAGCGCCGCAGCGTAAAACTTGCCTAAGCGGTTTAAATCTCGGCCTGTGTTAAACAAACCCGCATTAAAGAAGTAAGGGCTAGTTCGGCCAGACTTTAAGGTAAATTCGCCAAATTTTAATACGCCTTTGGCTAAAGCAAATTCAATAAACTCACGTTGATAAGCTTTCATTTTTCTCTCTCAATTACTTAGCTAGAGCTTCGCGCTGGGCAATGTTAATTTGACTAATACCCTCTTTAGCAAAGGCCAGCATTTCTAATAATTCTTCATGGCTAAACGGTGCGCCCTCTGCAGTGCCTTGCACTTCAATCATGTTGCCGTCTTCACACATAACAACGTTCATGTCGGTTTCAGCTACGCTGTCTTCAGTGTATTCAAGATCACACACTACTTTGCCATCAACCACGCCTACCGATACTGCAGCAATAAGCTGCTTAAGTGGGCTAACTTTTAGTTTCTTCTGCTCCATCATCCACCAAATGGCATCTTGCAAGGCTACGCAAGCACCAGTAATAGCCGCAGTACGCGTACCACCGTCGGCTTGAATAACATCACAATCCACTACAATGGTGTATTCGCCAAGCGCTTCTAAATCAACTGCAGCACGTAGTGAGCGACCAATTAGGCGTTGGATTTCTTGAGTACGACCACTTTGCTTACCACGAGCAGCTTCACGGCCCATACGGCTATGGGTAGAGCGCGGCAACATGCCATATTCAGCGGTAATCCAGCCTTGGCCTTTACCTTTTAAGAAACGTGGTACACCGTCGTCTACCGAGGCATTACATAGCACTTTGGTATCGCCAAATTCGACCAAAACCGAACCTTCAGCATGTGCCGTGTAGTTTCGAGTAATAGTAATTGGACGCATTTGTTCAACAGCTCTTCCGTTCGGACGCATGGTAATAACCCTGTAATTTAAAATTCGCGGCTATTATATAGGCTTTTGTCGCACTTGGTCACGCCTAGACTGACTAAGCGCCTATTAGCCGCTATAATCGAGCAAATTTATTAAAGGCTATCAATTATGATCCACAGCATGACAGGCTACGCACGCCACCAAATCAAAGGCGATTGGGGCAGTGCAACATGGGAAATTCGCAGCGTAAACCAACGTTACCTAGAAACCTACTGGCGCATGCCAGAACAGTTTCGCTCCCTAGAGCCAGTACTGCGTGACAAAATTCGCAAAGCCCTGCAGCGTGGTAAAGTTGAATGTAACCTGCGCTTCGAGGCCGACCAAGCCAACCGTGGCGAACTGCAGTTAAATAAAACCCTTGCCGAACAACTTATTCAAAATGCCGAATGGGTACAGCAGCAAGCGGGCGGGCAAATTAACCCAGTAGATATACTGCGCTGGCCTGGCGTAATGGAAACTCCAGAGCAAGACGCCGACGCCATTAGCAAAGAGCTACTCGCTGGCTGGCAAGAAGCGCTAACGGCATTTATCGAAAGCCGCGCCAGCGAAGGGGCAAATACCGCGGTGATGATTACCACCCGCCTTGATAAAATTACCGAGCAAGTGGCCTTTGTACGTGAGCAAATGCCAGCAGTGATGCAATGGCAGCGCGAGCGCTTAAAAACCCGCCTAGCCGACGTGATTGAAGAGCTAGACCCGCAGCGCATCGAGCAAGAAATGATTATGGTAGCGCAAAAAATTGATGTAGCTGAAGAGCTAGATCGCCTAGATTCACACGTAAGCGAGACGCAAAAAATCCTGAAAAAAGGCGGTGCCTGCGGCCGACGCCTCGATTTTATGATGCAAGAGTTTAACCGCGAAGCAAACACTCTAGCGTCTAAATCGATTAACGCCGAGATCACCCAAGCTGCGGTAGAGCTTAAAGTGTTAATTGAGCAAATGCGCGAGCAGATCCAGAATATTGAATAACATTTCATGCACCACCACTAGATACACGACACCATGTAAATAAAGAGATCTAGTGCGAGTGGTAATTTCATTGGATTTCATAAATGGTGACATAATTTCAGACTAATGGTGACAAATTTGGTGACAGATATTCAAAGCAATGATACGTTGCCTGTTATCTGTCACCAATTTTTTATAACCTATGAATGACGCACAATTAAAAGCTAAGTTAAAAGAAGGGAAAGTTGGGAAGTTTAAGGTAGATACTGGCCTCTACTTTCGAGTAACAGAGCAAGGAAGTGCTTTTTGGGTACTTCGTTATTCGATTAATGGTAAACGGCGAGAGCTAACAATTGGCAGATATGGCAAAACACCTGAAGGATTACCCTTTAGCGACGCAAAGCTTCAAGCTCTACAAATTCGTGCATCTGTTAAGGATGGTGTTGATCCCCTTGCAGAGAAAAAGAGACAACAACTCCCTCAATTCCGAACAGTCGACGATGTTGCAAAAGACTGGCTTACCGAGTGCGAGCGCCACTTAAAAAACCCTCAGATTCCCGCTCGTGTATATCGTAAGGATATATCCCCCTACATTGGAGAACTAGCCGTTGATAAAGTAAGTTCTCGGGATATTCTCCAAATAATCCGCCTAATTAATCAAAGTGGTCGCCCTTCAATTTCAAATGACGCCTTGAACTACTGTAAGCAATTATTTAATCACGCACTAAAACTGGATCTATTACAAAACAATCCAGCAGCCCCATTTACAGAAAAAGATGCAGGAGGAACGGAAAAAGCACGAGATAGAGTTCTGTCACTCCAAGAAATTGAAAACATCTTCAAAATTTTTGACAAGAACTCAGACGTAATGACTCGCGAAAATTATTTAGCGATAGCTATGCTTATCATCTTTGGTGTTCGTAAGGGAGAATTAATTGCCGCTCAGTGGGATGAATTTGATTTTGAAAATTTGTGTTGGGAACTACCATCACAAAGAACCAAAACTGGAGTAAAAATTAGCATTCCAATTCCAGAAAAAACGCTTCCATGGTTCAAAGAGCTACATATGAGAGCTAATGGCTCGGGCTACCTCTTTCCCTCTCGTCGAGCCAGTAAAAGACGCCAGTATATTAGTGATGATACGCTAAATCACGCCTTAGCTAAGCTGTTTGGTAAAAAAGTAGATTCCAAAAAACAACCATTGCCAAACATCCTTGGAGAACATGGGATTGAGCATTTTGTAGTACATGACTTAAGAAGAACTTGCCGTAGTCTTTTGGCTGAAAACGGTGTCCCTAGCCATATTGCAGAACGGTGTCTTAATCACAAAGTTAAGGGCGTTGAAGGAATTTATGACCGATATGATTATTTAGAGGAACGACGAAAAGCTTTAACTGACGTAGCAGCTAGGATCACTCCTCTTGTTCAAACCGCTCCTCATTATCTTATTTTCTAACAACACATTACATTTAAACCTACAACAGCATATTTAAATGCTGTTGTGAAAAGCCTAGTTAAACTCTACATAGCTTAAATTGCTAATCAACCATCTGGACTTTAGAGGCAATAATATTAATTTTCTTAAGCTGCGTTCTTACCTGATCGTGAGTCAAGCCAGTTTCAAGAGCAATTTCTTTCTGGGTAATACCTTTAGTCCGAAGCTCTACAATTCGATACTGCTCAAATGTTAAACTGTTGAGGAATTTAATTTTGAGGTCGTTTGCTATATGCGCCCTTTCAGGATTAGTGACATCAATATCATTGGTCTCATTGTCATCAAATTCATAAAAGCCGAAGTCAAACTTTTTCGTCTTATTTTCTATTTCAGAGAGTTGCTCTTCTTCAGATAGCGGGTTCTCTTGTTTAGCTGCATGTTTTGCTTTCTCTTGTTCTTTGCGAGTTTCTGTACTCTCTTTTGAACGATGATTTTCCGTACGAACATACATATCAATAGCTTTCTTTACGGCTATTGTATCGATCAAACCACCAATCGAATCATTTTTATCAAAGCTCAGACTATCAATCGGCTTGTGAAGTAAATTGGCCAAAACCATCGATTTAAAATCTTCAAATAGAACATCTACCGAGTAAGACAGCTTATGTTCTATTGATTTAAAGCTTCGATTAAAAATCGCTTTAAGTTTTGAATCATAGCGTTTACCTAAAATAGAAAATGCTAAAGAACTTCCTTTTACACTACCTGTGAATAACTCTTTATCCGTTGAATTCTTAGAATATACCGACATATAAACCTTACAAATCAATCGATTACACCCATCAGGGTGAGTAAAACTTAATCATATCACATGCTGATACATTTGATTAGAAATTTGCATTCTAATCAATGTCAATTCACCGTTCAAAAACCTGATAGACCAATAACTCCTATTTAAAAAGAAAAATTTCAAGATTTTTCCTTACTTATCCCACTTTTTAGAAAACCCTCGGTAAATGTAAGTGAGGCGGATAACACCCCTTCACTAAGGGGCAAGACGATTAAGAAATTTTCATCAATTTCCCCACTTTGTTGAGAACCATCGATAAGGGTAAGTAGGGTGGATGACACCTCCCTTAATGTAAGGGCAAGACGATTAAAAAACTTTCATCAACTTTCCCACTTTTTCAAAAACCGTCGGTAAAGAAGATTAAGGCAACTCAAAAGTCTAGAGGACAGGATATTGGAAATAGACACTCAGAAAAGAACAAGGCTTTTTATCCGATCAAATGAATTATCGGAAGCCTTAAGCATCAGTCATTCAACATTATGGCGCTGGAGAAAAGCAGGTGTCGTACCTGAACCGATAGCACTAGGTCCAAGAATTGTTGGATGGCGCACAAGCGACATTCAGAACTGGTTAAACAATCAATAAGGAAAAATAGATGAAAAAACTAACTGAAATCCAAAAAGAACTAGAGCATACAACTGAAAGAATGTTCGAAGATTCAGACACTAGGTACAAGGCATATATTGCGTACTTAAAGATAGGAATATTCCACGGACGTTCCCCTGTAGAAGTAGCAAACGACTTTGGTACAGAGGAGACACTTAAAATACTAGATAGGGCGGATGGTATTCAAAGTGAAAACCATCAGCTTGAAGGAAAAAACCCAAATTACGCTCGAGTAATTTCAGGAAAAAAAGCGAACTTAGCAAGAGGTATTACAACAACTACTCGTATCAAATGGGTAGTTCTTTGCTGGGCTTTACTGCAAATGGAAAGACTCAGACCTGAACGCTGCTAAGTCAGCTTTAGGTCAAACCTAAAACTCACGCTAAAACCAATCAGTACAAGGGGTTAGCGTGTATTCACCTCTGAATACGTTCGTTAGGTTTTATGCTAAAAAAACCAGCAAATTCAGAGCGTTTACATTGAACACACGAAGAAGACGCAATATGACTCGCTTAAAGCCAAAATCGAACACTGAAAAGACAATAACCTTGCGTGTTACAAGACACCAATATAACCGAGTTACGCAAGCGGCGGAAGAAAAAAACATGAATAATTCCGCCTTTATTCGCTCTGTGGTAGACGACCGTCTCAACCAACAAGATACCAATATAAAGATAGATTTACTCGAAAGACGCCTAGAAAAACGAGTGTTTGAGATGGTTGCATCAATCGCTGGGCTTAATGACCAGCAGCGCTTGCAAGCAAAAAAACATTACCTCTCGAACCTTAAGCGGGAGACAAAACGATGAAACCAGCATCTCGCATCTACCAAGCGGTTACCTTTTCATTAGCCAATATGGCGCTCTCTATTCTGGTAGCTACCGTGATGATTAGCACCTATTGGAGCGTATCAACAAAGCTCAATCTTATGGCCTTACTTTCTATATTTTTGGAGTTTATGTTTACCTTGAAAAGCTCTTTTACGTCAATAGAGCTCAGCGCTTTGCCGGAGTGGTTCTCTCAAAATAAGGTGGCAGAGATAACCCTTCAATTTATATTTATTCCATATTTCGTGTCACTTTTCTTGTCAGTGTTATTTGTAGCGTTCTGCTTTAAAAATAGAGTATCGCCTAAGCAATTAACTCACGTGAGTGGCCCCAAGTTTTACTTGGGAAAGAAAGCCATCAAGCACGGTCAATCGAAGCATAAGCATGACTTGAAAGGCAATAGTTTAACGGCTGACGGGGTCAAGGTTCATCCTAAAATGAAAATTTCGATGGCGCGAGAACAGAATAACTTTCTCATACTTGGGACAACTGGCTCAGGTAAATCGACCGTCTTTAAACCTCTCGTTAAGCAGGCCATTGAGCGCGGCGATAACGCCGTTATCTACGATGCGAAAGGAGGTTAATACACAGGGAGCTTTTATCGCAAAGAATCAAGTGTATTGATAGCGCCTTGGGACAAGCGAGGGGCTAAATGGAATATCTCTGATGACATAAAAAGCAAGCAGGACGCCGAACTTTTCGCACAATGTCTAATCCCAAACTCCACGAGTGCCGATCCTCTATGGGATCAAGGTGCTCGAATTATTCTTGTCAGTATGCTGATGAGATTGATCAACGAGCAAGAAAGCCAATGGGGTTGGACTGACCTATACAAACAACTCACATTTAGCCCTGAAAAAGCACGTGCCATATTTGTTAAGCATTACCCTTTAGCCAATAGCCTACTTGAGCCTAGCTCAAAAACCACACAGAGTTTTTATGTTCACATTATGAGTAAGTTAAGCTGGGTGGAAGATCTAGCAAAAGCGTGGCCTAAACAACTTAAGAATGAGTTTAGCCTTAGCCAATGGATTACATCAGATAGCGCTAAGCGCGTCATCATTATTCAAGCCGATAGCCAGTTTCAAACCCTTGGTGAGCCTATATGCAATGCCATTATTTCATTCATGACTAAGCATTATTTAAGTAGAAGTATCTCATCAAAAAGAAAAACGTGGTTGTTTATTGATGAGTTCGCCAACCTTCCGCGCAACCCTAGTATTTCTAAATGGTTGGAGTTAGCACGGGCTAACGGTGCTCGCTCGGTACTTTGTACTCAGTCCATCTCTCAGCTATATGATATTTATGGAAAAGATGAAACTAACACCATTCTAAATTTACTATCTAACGTTATCGCTTTTCGCATGGGGGCCGCGGGTAATGATGCCAAAGACACCGCCAATATTTTTGGTCAATACGAAGCAGAGATCCCTAATTACGAACACCCTAAACACATCGGCACAAGGCTTGATAAACCACTAGTCACAACGTCCGATTTGATACAGCTAAGCCAGCCCACACGAAGAGGAGTTGAAGGGTATATACAAATACCTGGCTGGGAATCGGTTTACAAACTGCGATGGCCTTTGTTCAAAGACATCAGGCGTTCTAGAAAGAAAATACCGGCTAAATGGTTAATCGATGCAGAACGAAAACAAGAAACACAAGCCATCAATAAAAGCCCAATTAATCGATTAAACAAAAGGAACACCAGCCATGATGTCAATTAGTCCAGTAAACAACATCGCCTATTATGCTGATTTGGCAAAAGAAGATTATTACTCTGGGCATGGGGAGCCTAAAGGCACTTGGGCAGGGCTTGGTTCTCGAATTTTTGGCTTACAGCATCAAACCATCAATGATAACGATTACCAAATGTTGATGACTGGATACTCTCCTTCAGGTGAGCCATTGGTTCAGAATGCAGGCAAAGATAATCGTCGAGCAGCATGGGACTGCACTCTCAGTGCGCCTAAGAGTGTAAGCCTTGTATGGGCTAGCGCTTCACCTCAGCTGAAAAATAAGATTGAGAAAGCTAAAGAAGCAGCGGTGCAAAAAACCATTAGTTTTATGGAAAACCAAGTTGCATTAACGCGCAGAGGTAAAAAGTCTGCGCTTTATGAGCGAACATCTGGGCTTGTCTTTGCTTGTTTTGAGCATTGCTCTAATAGAAACGAAGACCCACAGCTACATACACACCTATTAGTTCTAAATGTGGCCCCTCGCCTCGATGATACATGGGGCTCTGTGGCTTCAGACAGCCTTTACCACTGGAAAATGGCCTCAGGTGCTATGTATCGAGCAGAGCTCTCATTTCAGATGCAAAAACTCGGTTTTAGCATTGAAGCTGATGGTGATTCTTTTCACATAAAGGGGGTATCGAAACAGGTGTGTGATACCTACTCTAGCCGAGCCAAAGAGATTGAGAATGAACTAAAAAAAGCGGGGATAAAAAGTAGCTCAAGTAAGCAAGGTGCTAGCTTTAAAACCCTAACAAGAAAGGCCAAGAAAAATGTTGATCGGGTTCCGTTATTACAGCGTTGGAAGAATGAGCTACAGAGCCATGGCCTATCAGAGGCTTACATTGAAACCCTAACTAGCCCTGAAAAAGCAATGATTCCAGCTGAATTAGATCAAGATCTAGCCTTATCAGATCTCACAGAACAAAAAGCAGTTTTCACAGAGCAAGAGCTGTTCAAAGCTGTCGCCGTGCAAGCATCACACAGCGGTATGAATGCCATACAAGCCGAAGAGTTGTCACGTTTAATGCTAGAAGAAGGCTTGATACCGTTAAGGCCGAAGAACGCCTTCTCACGGCTATTCACCACTGAAGATGTGCTTTCATGCGAGAGCTTAATGCTTAATGACGCCCAAATACTAGCTAAACGGCACACAAAGCCTATCCGTGTGGAGCAAGTTACCAACGCAGTTATAACGGCTGAAAAGCAACTGGGCTTTTCTTTTGACGAAGAGCAAAAAGAAGCCATTCAATACACGCTTTGTTCGGGTGACTTATCAATCACTCAAGGCAGCGCAGGAGCTGGGAAAACAACCTTAATGCTTGCGGCAAAGATTGCTTACGAAAAGCAAAACCTAACGATCAAAGGAGCCTGCATTGCTAAAAAGGCAGCTGATAACCTAAGTCAAGAAACGGGAATTCAATCTCAAACGGTTGCGTCCTTGGTTACAGCAATTAACACGAATAAGCGCCCCCTTAATAAGGTTGATGTGCTAGTTGTCGATGAAGCAGGCTTATTACCCAGTACAGACTTGCAACTACTACTTTTCGAAGCAAACACTTCAGGTTGCAAGGTCATTCTCACAGGAGAAGATAAGCAGTTAGATGCGATAAATCGTGGAGGTGCTTTGCGCTTTTTATCGCGGCCTGAAATTCTTGGTACACAGCGTATCGAAACAATCCGTCGCCAGCGAGAAATGTGGGCAAAGCAAACCGTTGTTGATCTGCGAGATAAGCGTTCAGAGCAGGCTTTGCATACCCTACAGCAACATAACTGCTTGCACTGGGCGAAAAGTAATGACGACGCGATACAAACACTCATTAACGATTGGCATCGCTATCAAAAATCGCATCCAGAGAAGCAATCGTTGGTTATTGCTCGTGAATGGGAAGACGTCAAACAGCTCAGCAAGGCGATACGAGATATCCACATCAAAGAAGGCAAGGTTAGCAAAGAGAGTACCAAGCTAACATGTAGCGTAGCCGACAAACGCTTTGAGTATGACTATTCCGAAGGTGATAGGGTCAAGTTTTGCCGTAATGAATACAAACGTTTACAGGTCTCCAATGGCACACTGGGAACCATTACTTCAATAGCTCAAGTAGATGGCGATGTGCGCTTGTCTGTATTGCTAGATGATGAGCGAAGCATTTCATTTTTAGCATCAGAATATTGTGACGAAATTGGTGTCAATTTATGCCACGCTTACGCATTAACAATCTTTAGCTCACAGGGCACAACCGTTGATGGCAATACATTTACTCTCTATTCAGGCCGCATGGCGCAACGAGAAACCTATGTTGCCCTCAGTCGCCACAAAGATGAATCTCACGTTTATGTTAATGCAGCAGAAATAAATGAGCGAGCGAGATCGTATGAAGATGGCATTGAGCCCAATAACGAGCTAAGACAAGCCGCATTGGCTCAGTTAATGAAACAAGATCGTCATGCGTCTTTGGCGGTTGAACATTTAGAAAAGGGGATGCAGCAGCAATCAGAGGTCAATCAGCATATATCTCAAATAATTTAGGGTTGTATTCGATGTAAAATCGCACAACATGAGCATATACAAAAATCTAATGACATAGTTGATGATATAATCAGCACAAATTTTTCTCATAAGTGCTGATTTCCTATGTCCCAAGATACGACTAACAACAACCATTCTTCAGTAGCAGCGTTTTTATGGTCGGTGGCTGACCTTCTACGTGGTGACTTCAAGCAGTCGCAATACGGACGTATCATTCTCCCATTCACTCTGCTAAGACGCTTAGAATGTGTGCTTGAAGCAACAAAACCAGACGTTCTCACAAAATATGAAGCAGTAAAGGTAATGCCAATTGAGGCACAAGATAAGCTACTAACGCATGCGGCGCAGTTAAGCTTTTACAACACCTCAAAAATGGATTTAAACCGTCTTGGTGAAACAGGTGTGGCGAGTAACCTAGAGAGCTACATTCAATCGTTTAGTCCTAATGCTCGTGAGATTTTTGAGCACTTTGATTTCTTCAACACCATCGACAAATTAGAAGAAGCGGATCTGCTCTACAATGTGGTAAAACACTTTAGGAAAGAAGATCTCCATCCAAATACCATTGATAACTACGGTATGGGGTTAGTGTTTGAAGAACTGATTAGACGCTTTGCCGAAAGCTCCAATGAAACAGCAGGAGAACACTTCACCCCAAGGGACATTGTTGAACTAACAACATCACTACTATTCGCCAATGAAGAAGAGCTAACCAGTTCTGGCTTAGTTCGTTCTATTTACGATCCTACAGCTGGTACAGGTGGCTTCTTATCATCTGCTATGGAATATGTTCTAAAGCTCAATGACAAAGCTTCTCTGTCTGCCTTTGGTCAAGAGCTCAACCCTGAGTCATACGCAATCTGTAAAGCCGATATGCTTATCAAAGGGCAAAAGGTCGATAACATTAAGTTAGGTAATACCCTGTCTAATGACCAACTCCGCACCGATAAGTTTGACTATATGCTATCTAACCCTCCGTTTGGTGTGGATTGGAAGAAGATCCAAAAGTTCGTCAATGACGAACATAACGACAAAGGCTTTGAAGGTCGTTTTGGTGCAGGTTTACCACGAGTTTCTGACGGTTCGTTACTGTTCTTAATGCACCTTGTGAGCAAGATGCGCCCTCAACACGAAGGTGGTTCACGTATCGGTATTATTTTAAATGGCTCGCCACTCTTTACAGGTGGTGCTGGTAGCGGTGAAAGTGAAATTAGACGCTACATTCTTGAAAATGACCTACTTGAAGCCATTGTGGCTCTGCCTACCGATATGTTCTACAACACGGGCATTGCAACTTATGTGTGGGTTTTATCTTCTCACAAGCCAGCTAACCGCAAAGGCAAAGTTCAACTTATCAATGCATCAAAAGAACGAGCTAAAACAGGTGGGCGTGGTCGCAGCGGTGGCGGTGAAGTGGAAGGTAATGATGAGAATGTATTCTATGCAGCAATGCGTAAATCATTAGGTAGTAAGCGTAAAGAACTCACCCCAGCTGCGATTGATACGATTGTAAAAACATACGGTCAGTTTGCTGAAAATGAGTTTAGTAAGATTTTTGATTATCAAGAGTTTGGCTACCGCAGAATTACTGTTGAACGCCCTCTTAAACTAGCGATTTTCCCGAAAGATGAACTACGTCTTGAAGCACTACAAGCTGATAAAGCGTGGAGTAAATTAGGTGAGTCAGTTCAAGAAACGGTTTTAGAAGCCCTAGCTTCATTCACTGAAGAAAAGCTGTTCTCTCGTGATGCGTTCCTAAAAACGTTTATCGCTAAAACAAACAACATAAAGCTAACCGCAGCCCAGCAGAAATTGATCATTAAGCATTTAGGTGAGCACGATGATGAAGCTGAAGTGTGTAAGGCAAAAGGTAAGATTGAAGCAAATCCAGATTTACGTGATAACGAAAACGTGCCATTAACCGAAACCGTTGATGATTACTTTGCTCGTGAAGTTCTACCGCACGTTCCTGATGCGTGGATTGATACCAAAAAGACCGATGAACTTGATGGCGAAGTCGGTGTTGTGGGTTACGAAATCCCATTTAACCGCCACTTCTACGTTTATGAACCACCAAGAGCACTTGAAGCGATTGATGCTGATTTAGATGCAGTATCGGCTGAGATTATGCAGCTACTTCAAGAGGTGCATTCATAATGACAGGTCGTTATAAAGCATATCCTGAATATAAAGAGTCAAATACAACTGAGTTAGGATGTATTCCATCTCATTGGAAAACAAGTAAAGTCAGATATTTATCTTATTGCTTAGATGGTAAACGAATACCTCTCAATGGCTCAGAACGAGGTGAAATGCAAGGTTCGATCCCTTACTGGGGAGCAAACAGCATAGTTGATTACGTAAACAACTATATTCTTGATGAAGACCTAATTCTTCTAGGTGAAGATGGTGCTCCTTTTTTTGATGCTACCAGAAATGTTGCATTTTTTGTGCAAGGTAAGGTATGGCCAAACAACCACGTACACGTTTTGCGCCCTAGAAAAGATAAGGTAAAAGCACAATTTCTTGCATACGCTTTAAATTGTGTTGATTACCATCTTTATATTACTGGTAGCACAAGAGATAAACTTAACCAATCTGCAATGAATGATATTGCTCTTAGGTTGCCTACTTACGAAGAACAACAAAAAATCGCCAACTTTCTCGATAACGAAACCGCCAAGATCGACACCTTAATCACCAAGCAAGAAAAGCTGATTGAGCTGTTAAAAGAAAAGCGCCAAGCGGTGATTTCTCACGCAGTGACCAAAGGGCTTAACCCAAATGCACCAATGAAAGATTCTGGTGTGGAGTGGTTGGGGAAAGTGCCTGAGCATTGGGATATTACCCCGTTAAAACATCTTTGTAGTTTTTCTGGTGGTGGTACTCCAACCAAAGACAACTTGAGTTATTGGACAAATGGTACTGTCCCTTGGGTTTCACCGAAAGATATGAAGTCACAGAGAGTTACTCAAACAAGTGATTATATTACTGATACAGCAGTAATGGAGTCTTCCACCAACTATGTGGACTCAGGGGCATTACTAATGGTTGTTCGTTCAGGCATCTTGCAACGAACTATTCCAGTAGCGATAAATGATGTAATCATTACTTTAAATCAAGATATGAAGGCTCTGAAGTTCAATCTAAAAATGGATGTAGAGTTTGCTTTGCATTTTATAGCTGGAAACGAAAAAGCACTTCTTCTAGAGTGGTCAAAAGAAGGAGCTACGGTTGAAAGCATTGAACACGAGTACTTGTCTAATGGCTTGATACCAGTGCCACCAATGGAAGAACAATTATCCATAATCCAATATTTATCCGTTGAAATGAATAAGTTTTCCCAGCTTGAAGCAAAAGCAGGCATTGGAATTACTCTTTTAAAAGAACGCAAAACAGCTCTTATCTCTGCCGCAGTAACAGGCAAGATTGATGTGTGTGGTTGGAGTTAGGCTTAATGGAAAATAATATAACTGATGACCTAGCGGGCTTTATTGAAAAAATATCGAAAATACCGAGAAAAAAGGATCACACTCTTTTTTTTAGAGGGCATGCAAAAGATAGCTTTCCAGCATTGCCAGCGGTGTTTAGAGATATACCTAAAAGTAGCACCCCAGCAAAATATATAGATAAAGAGTCACAGCTTTTTCATAATATGATTATGCAATGCCCAGATGAGTTCAAAGGTTCGATTTCGACCTTTGATTATTTAGTGAAGATGCAACATTATAGCTTACCAACACGTTTGTTAGATATTACAACTAACCCTTTGGTCGCTCTATATTTCGCATGCTCTGAGTTTGTAGAAGAAGGTCATAATGGGGAGGTTCTGGTTTATCAAATACCGAACAACGAAATAAAATTCTATAACAGCGACACCGTTTCCGTCATCAGCAATTTAGCCCAGATAAACAATGAATTTAATATAGATAACGATGCCGATAGAGGTAAATTCATTCACATCATAAAAAATGAAAAACCTTATTTCTTAGATGTAATCGATAAGAAGGATTTGAGTCGGGTAGTTTGTGTGCAACCAAAGCAGGACAACAAAAGGCTCATAAAGCAAAGTGGAGCTTTCCTTTTGTTTGCAATGGGCAGTGAATTCAAAAAAAACACACCAGCAAAAATCCCAAGCGAATTCACACTAAAAAAATACAATATAACCATACCTTGTAAAAACAAAGATCAGCTTCTTGCATCTTTGGAGTATCTAGCCATATCAGAAGCAACTCTTTTCCCAGAGATAGATAATGTTGCTAAGTTCCTAAAGAAAGCACCAAGAACCTATGTAAACTCAGCTCAAAATAACTTTATAGTTAACAATCCCAAATACATAAAACTTATCGTAAACAGCTTAACTAGAAACGATGACCTGTTGGAAAGCATAAGAAATAATTCGAGAGAAGCTTTTCTGCAAAGCGATTTGATGGACGATAATGTAAATGAAGCCGTTATCGAAACGATGCAAACACACGATGAAGAAGCAACTCTATTACTATCTGAGCCAGAACTGATGAAAGAAGTTGTTAGTTACTGCTATGAGCAACTAAAAAAATCATAGTTGCCAAACGGAAATGGTTTAAGAAAATGATGAACACAGCACAAGATGCTATTACCAGAGAAGCACAGTTCCAAAACGACATTCTTGACCAAATGCAGTCTCAAGGCTGGTTGCTAGGTGAGTCGAACAAATACATTAACTCTAACTTAGAGGATTCAGAAAATGCCTGAACTAACACCACCTCAAGGGCAATTTATCCTCTTTCAAAGTGCTGAAGGTAATACACAAGTTGAATGTCGCTTTGAAGCCGATAACCTATGGCTCAATCAAAACCAGATTGCGGAACTGTATCAAAAGAATGTTCGAACGATTAATGAGCATTTAGTTAATATTTATAGTGAAGGTGAACTTGAACAAAATCTAACTATCCGGAATTTCCGGATAGTTCAGCAGGAAGGTTCTCGGCAAGTATCCAGAGATGTAGTCCATTACAATTTAGATGCCATTCTAGCTATAGGTTATCGTGTTCGCTCGGCGCAAGGCACACAGTTTCGACAGTGGGCAACCAACACACTCAAGACTTATTTAACCAAAGGTTTTGTGATGGATGATGAGCGTCTAAAAGAACCTGGAAATAGCCAGTATTTTGATGAATTACTTAACCGTATACGTGATATACGCTCATCGGAAAAACTATTCTGGCAAAAGGTCTGTGATATTTATGCCACGAGTATTGATTACGATGGCAAAGCTCAAACCAGTATGCAGTTTTTCGCCAAAGTGCAAAATAAAATGCACTGGGCTACTCATGGACATACTGCTGCTGAGTTGGTATTTAAACGAGTAGATGGCGATAAGCCCCATATGGGGTTAACCAGCTACAAAGGTAAAGAGCCAACCAGAAAAGAAGTAGTCACAGCCAAAAATTACCTTTCTGAACAAGAGCTAGATACATTAAACCGCTTGGTGACATCCTATCTTGAGTTTGCCGAGCTGCAAGCAAGACAAGGTAAGTTAATGAAGATGGCTGATTGGGCTGCAAAGTTAGATGATTTCTTGAAGCTCAGTGATTTTGATATTTTAACTCACGCAGGAAAAATATCGTCAGAACAAATGAAACAAAAAGCCAAAGCTGAATACGATAAGTTCCGCCGAGTCATTGATGCAAGGCCCACTCAGGTTGACAAAGATTTAGCTCAGGCGATAAAAAGCTTAGAAAATAAAAAGGGTTAAGGGTGTTAAATGAGCAATAAATCTCAAGAAGCGATGACACGAGAGTCACAATTTCAAAACGACATTCTTGATCAAATGCAGTCTCAAGGCTGGTTGCTAGGTGAGTCGAACAAATACAACAAAGAGTTGGCACTTTACCCTGAAGATGTGATTGCGTTTGCTAAGACAACACAGCCTGAACAGTGGGATAAATTAGCGCAGCACTTCCCAGAAACAGATCGTAACCCTACCGCTACGACTAATGCACTTCTCAAATTATTAGAGAGGGAATTAAAAAGCGAAGGCACGTTATGGGTTCTACGAAACAGACTCAGTGATCGTGGTGCGAAGTTCGATACGTGTAGCTTTAAGCCTGATCACGATTTGAACCCAACGGCAACGGCACGTTATGAGCAAAATATTCTACGTGTTGTGCCAGAGCTGATTTACTCACCAAATGGTTATGATGGTCGTTTAGATTTAACCCTATTCGTTAACGGTATCCCTGTCGCTACCTGTGAGCTTAAATCTGAGTTTAAACAGTCGATTGATAATGCCAAAGTCCAGTATATGAAGGACAGGCAGCCTAAAGATCCTAAGACTAAAAAACCAGAGCCATTATTGACCTTTAAACGTGGTGCATTGGTTCACTTTGCTGTGAGCCAATACAACGTAGCGATGACCACTCGTTTAGACGGTAAAAAGACGTTCTTTTTGCCGTTTGACCAAGGCACTTCTGAAGGTGGTAAGGGCAATGACGTTCCTGCTTTATCAACAGATGGCTCTTTTCCCGCTGAAGGCTCTGATAGCTATGCAACGGCTTATCTTTGGAATGAGATTTTTCAAAAAGATAACCTACTGCTGATCCTCAGTCGATACATTCACCTTGAAGTAAAAGATGTTGAGCAGCTAGACGGTTCAATCAAAGTCAAAGAGACAATGATTTTTCCTCGTTATCATCAATGGGCGGTCGTTTCAAAACTACTTAATACCGTTGATAGCGAAGGCACAGGGCAAAAATATCTTATCCAGCACAGTGCTGGCTCTGGTAAATCAAACTCGATTGCGTGGTTGTCTCACCAACTTGCTTCAAAGCATTACACTTCTCCGTCTATAGAAAGTGACCATCCAGAGCTAGGTAAAAAGGTCGGTGATAAGGTCTTTGACTCAGTGATAGTGATTACTGATAGAACAGTGCTTGATAGTCAGTTACAAGATACGATTTATCAGTTTGACCATAATGAAGGAATGATTGCTCGTGTTAACCGAGAAGAGGCCCTCTCTTCAGGTGGGGGGCGCTCTAAATCTAGCCAATTAGCTGGCGAGTTAAAAGCAAGCACCTCTATCATAATCGTAACCATTCAAACATTCCCTCACGTTTTAGAAGCGATCCGCAAAGACTCAACTCTTTCAGGTCGAAGCTTTGCGGTTATTGCCGATGAAGCGCACTCAAGCCAAACAGGAACAACTGCACGTAAATTGCGTGAAGTGTTAATGGCAGAGCAGTTAGACGGGAATGAAGAGCTAGACAGTGAAGATATGCTCCGCTTATCGCTGGAAGCTCGTAAAGGCTCAAACAATATTAGCTACTTTGCATTTACCGCAACACCAAAAGCAAAAACATTAGAACTGTTTGGTCGTAGACCTGATCTTGATGAGCCAGCAAGCGACACAAACAAACCACTACCATTCCACGTTTATTCAATGCGCCAAGCGATTGAAGAAGGGTTTATTCTGGATGTATTACAGAATTACACCAGTTATCGAGTCGCTTACCAATTGGCACACGATAACCCAGCCTCAGATCACAAAGTAGACAGTAAAAAAGCCGCTTCAAAAATGGCGAAGTGGGTTAGCTTACACCCTTACAATATTGCTCAAAAAGTCGAAACCATTGTTGAGCACTTCAACGAAAAAGTGAAACACTTACTAGGCGGTGAAGCAAAAGCAATGGTCGTCACCAGTAGCCGTTTAGAAGCGGTGCGCTACAAACTGGCTTTTGAAAAATACGTGCAAGACAAAGGCTATAACAACGTTAATGCAATGGTGGCGTTTTCTGGCGAAGTGAATGACCCAGATTTTCCAGATCAGCCTTTTACTGAAAACAATATGAACCCTAATCTGCGTGGTCGTGATATGCGTAAAGCATTTGATACTGCTGATTATCAGGTAATGTTAGTGGCTAATAAGTTCCAGACAGGGTTTGACCAGCCTAAGCTTGTCGCTATGTATGTCGATAAGCCATTAAAAGGCGTGGAGTGTATTCAGACCCTCTCAAGACTAAATCGAACGTGTAAGGGCAAAGACAAGACATTTGTGCTCGACTTTGTGAATGACCCAGAAGAGATCTTAGCAGAGTTTAAGGTTTACTTCCAAACGGCTGAACTGGCAGACGTATCCGATCCAAACATTGTTTATGACTTGATGAAAAAGCTCAATCAAGTTGGGATCTACCAGTGGTTTGAAGTAGAAGCGTTTGTTGATGCGTATAACAACAAACAAGCAAACCAAGCCAAACTTGCCAATCTGTGTAAACCAGCCGTTGATCGTTTCACCGTTCGCTATAAAGAAGCCACTCAGGTGCTTCAATCCGCACAGGCGGAAGTATCAAAAGCGAAAATTGAAAAGAACGACAAGAAGATTAAGTTTGCAGAAAACAGCGTTAAACACGCTAAAGAAGCACGAGACATTCTGGAAGTGTTTAAGAAGGATTTAATTTCTTTCTATCGCTACTATGAGTTTACTTCTCAGATTGTCAATTTTGACGATTATGAGCTAGAGAAGCTCAGCCTCTTCGCTAAACACCTTCATCCACTATTACGCTTAGATATCGTGGAAGACGATGTAGATCTATCTGATGTAGTAATGACCCACTACCGTTTGCACGAGCAACGTGAAGCGGATTTGCAACTGGGTAATAAAATCGGTGAAGAGCCTAAACCTTACCTAGCAGCAGCAAAAGAAGGCTCAGGCGCAGCACCGAAAGATCCTAAAACTGAGTATCTTAACGAGATCATTGAGCGAATGAACGATTTGTTCATTGAAGATGGTTTATCTGAAAATGATATGCTGAGTTATGCTCAAACCCTGTTTGGCAAAGTGCAGGATGATGAAGTTACGATGGATCAGGTGAAGAACAACACCAAAGAACAAGCTATGCTTGGTCAATTCCCTGAAGCCATACAAACCGCCATTATCGAAAGTATGGAAACTCACAACACGATGGCAATGAAAGCTCTTTCTGATAATGCCGTTAAAGATGGTTTAGCAAGTATCGTCTTTGATATGTTTATGAAAGGGCTGGGTAAGTCAGGCGAAGCTAAACGTTAAGTAGCGATAATTTGGCGTTGAGCGTAAGATGGTGACAAAAATGGTGACAGAAATGTATCTTTAATTTATAAATACCAATACAAACAGATACTTATTAGTGAAAAATACATTCAGATCCAAAACCTCGAATAACCTAATCATAGCCATAGCCTCAAAGCCATAGCCTCAAAGAGGCTTTGAGGCTATGGCTTTGCTGTGCTTTTGCAAACAATCTCGATTAATCCTTGCTCTATAGCCTAGAATCATTACAGTGTGCGTCCGTTCTATGCTTTAGACTGTTTTCTAGGATTATTATGAAAAAGACTTACCCGCTAACTCACCCAAAACTTAACTTAGCGCGCATTATTGAAGCCGCTAAGTATGATGCTAAAAAGTATATTCGCCGCGAGAAGAACAAAGCTTTGCCTGCTGGTGCAGATTTTTGGGCATTTGATTGTAAATACGGTCCTACTCAAGAAGAAGCAGAAGAAATTCATGTTTCACAAATTAACGCATCTATGGATAAAGCAGAGCAACAACAGCTACCGTCTTTCTACTTAGAGATTATGGCAAAGCCTGCAAACCGCCCAGAGCGACCGGTTTCTGAAGAAGCAATGGACGAAGAAGGCGCTGAGTTAGACGATATTATTGCTAACGCAGAGCAAGAGATAAGCAAAAACGCAGAGTAACACCGTTTACATTTGTCTTTAGAAAACAGTTAAGGCCAATCAGTTATTCCGACTAACGATTGGCCTTTGCTCAACCTGCTACACCACACCAACAATGCCCCCTCAAACCTAAGCCCCTAAGTTATTGATGATTAGCTGAGTTTATAAACTGCCTGTACAGTTGCCGCCTGTTCGTTTGGTTTTTATAAGATTAAGATGTACTTAAAAACAAGCCTAAGCAGCCTACTACGTTGTTTATTGCTGCTTACCCTTTGTTTCCCGACGCTCGCCCTTGCTGATGGAAATCAAACCATTGAATCTTTCACCAGCGCCAAGCGTTTGTTATTGCAGCAGGTGTATATTGAGCCCTCGATGCGTAACACCTTGTATTGCCAAGCCTCATTTGATGAGAAGAAAAATGTTAGCTTAAATGCTGGCTTTTCCACCAGCAAATACCTTAATCGACTGGCTCGCTATGAAACCGAACATGTCGTGCCTGCAGAAAACTTTGGTCGTAGTTTTAGTGAGTGGCGAGAAGGGCACCCAAGCTGTGTAAACAGCAAAGGAAAAAGCTATAAAGGCCGCCGTTGCGCAGAAAAAGCCAACAGCGAATACCGCTTAATGCAGGCAGACATGTATAACCTTTATCCTGCTATTGGTGCGGTAAATGCGGCGCGTTCTAACTATAACTTCACCATGTTAAGCGATAGCGCATCTAGTTTCGGCAGTTGTGATATGCGCATTGAGAGCCGTAAAGCGCAACCACCAGAGCTTGCTCGCGGACCAATTGCTCGCAGTTATTTGTATATGGACGCCAACTATTCTCGTTTTACGCTAAGCAAAAGCCAACGCAAATTAATGCACGCTTGGGATAAACAATACCCGGTTACACAGCATGAATGCCTAAGAGCAGAGCGCATCGAAAAGATTCAGCAAAACCGCAATGCCATTTTATATGAGCGCTGTTTAGCCATGAAATAACATAAGCTTAAGTACGATAGATTAGACTGAATGCTCTATTCCGCTCACCAAATGTGGTTATTTATACGTTATGAGCTGTAAAGCCCTTTAAAAAACATAGGATTAATTGATAATAACAGAGGATAAATAGTCACTCTTACTCTCTTCAATTGGTATATGAATTTACAGCAACGAGATGTTTACTACCCGCTACTCTTCCTAGTCTCTTTGGTATTAGTCCTTTGGCAATACTTTGGTATGGAACATCAGCTGAACTTCAACCTACACGAAGATTCTCCCATTTCGCTCTCACATCAGCTAGCAGATGGTCGCGTGGGAAAAGGCCTATTGCTGAAACAACAAAACAAAGCCACCTTGTTTTGTAGTACGCCCGCCGAAGACAGCGCCCAAGCCTGCGGTATGCAATTCCATCTGCAAAATGGTAAGCAACAAGGTATTGATTTAAGCGCTTATCAAAGCATCGCTATAAACTTGTCTTATCAAGGCAATGCGCCCGATAACCTGTTGCTGCAACTGTATAACCCACAGCAAAAAAAGCCTGAATATTTGCACCTCTACCAACAAAGCCTATTACCCCAACAAGGGCGCGGTACTTATAGTTTTGACCTTGACCAGCTTTATATCCCCTCTTGGTGGCAGTATGCTCAGCGCGACAAACCAAGCAGTGATGAAAACCAGTGGGTAACACATTTAACCTTACTTACCGGTGATAACCAGCAGGCTAAGAATATTGAACTATCACTACATTCTTTAGAGCTTGAAGGTAAATGGCTACAAGCTAAAGACCTCTATATAGCGTTACTGGTGGTATGGTTGATTAGCATTACTCAGGCATTTTTTAGCGTATCGCGCGGTGTAAAAGCCCAAAACAAGCAATCTGATAAACATGCACTAGAGCTAAATAAAGTGAATAGCTTTTTAAGCATTGAGCGCGACAACTACGAGTTTATGGCCAAAACCGATCCACTCACTAGTTGCTTTAACCGCGCGGGACTCAGCAGCATCTTCAGTGATATTGTGATCGAATATGTAGATATAGGTATGCCCGCTAGCATTGTGTTATTCGATATCGACCACTTTAAGCGAGTGAATGACCAATACGGCCACGATGAGGGCGACAAAGTACTGGTAAACATTGCTAACCTAATTCGTCAGCAAATTCGCGAGGGCGACTATTTAGCTCGCTGGGGTGGTGAAGAATTTCTTGTGGTATGTACACACACACGGTTAAAAGGCGCATGTGCCTTGGCCGAGCATTTGCGTAAAAGTGTAGAAAGCACAGTTCTCAGTGAAAAAGCGCGTATAACGAGTTCTTTTGGCGTAGCAGAGATTAACTCCGGTTTCATTGAACAATGGATTAAACGCGCCGACAAAGCATTGTATGCAGCAAAAGACACTGGCCGTAATAAGGTTGTTGCAGCTAAGTAGTTAAGAAAGAGAAAACCTGCTGATTACTCAGCAGGTTTTATTCTTTATAAAGGATTATCTGGACAGTTACCACTGATGTACAGCGGTACACCAACGCCCGGGTCTATTGGAATAAGCTGAGGGCCGTTAGTCGCTTGCGAGCCCCAATATTCAGCAGGCAAGTTAGCACGTAAACCTTGGGCGAGGGGATATTCACAGAAGCCATTAGTATCTTGTGGCGGATGTTGAGCATAACCCGCCAAGCTTGATAAGGCTTCAAACAAGGCAATTCGGTTTATCCAAATCTGTTTGCTGATCAAGCTAGGCTCAGGCAAACCAGGGTTCACCCCTATCACCGCTTGTCCATCTACCAACGCAACCACGTCCCCGCGAAGATCTTTAGTAAAGTTAACCGTTTCCCAGCCTCCGGCTGCTGCACCAATAAATTGATAGTTGCCAGTAGCACCGCTACTTATATTACCAGCACCTAACTGTACCTGAGAAAAACGGCCAGTTGAGCCTACAAACAACCTATCGACTCGCTGCATCACTTCCACCGCCAAGCTTTGTACTAACTTTTCTTGCTGAGAATCAGGAATAGCATCGGCAAAGGGGCTTAATAAACGAAAGTTGCCCTGGTGTTCTTCACTTAAGCAATCAACAGTGGGTAACACACCAAGTACTTGCGCGGGCTGAATGGTTCTAAAATCTAGCTGGCAATCGGTTTTTTGCAGGTCTCCGTGTAAATCCAGCACCGTGTGGGGTTGAAACGCCAATGCTGCTGCCACCATGGCTTGGCTCTCTACTGGACGAATCGGTTTATCAAGCTTCACATGGTGATAACGGTTTAAATCGTAACCACGACCAACAATGCCAATAAAACCTGCTTCAGAGTTTTCAGCAAATCCACCACCGGCTTGCGGATCAAGGTTTTGTCTAATGAGGGCACAATTCTCGTCAATCACCGTGCCTGGAGTAGGGTTGAAGTTACAATTCTGCGGATCCGGCTCCCCGCCATCAGGGTTCGCCCGTAATATAACCAATATATCAAGCTGCTCAAGAATACGCCTACTGCTGTAACCAAACCCAGCGCTTAACCAGCGCATAACAGTAAGTGCAGCTTCGGTACCGGCGGGTTCATTGCCATGTTGCTGAGTAATAATCATCACTCGCTTGCCACTAGGGTTGCCCATTCGTATGCCTAGTAGCTCTCGCCCTTGGGTAGACCACCCAATATGCTCAGGGTTGGTATTACCTCGGCCACCGTCGTCTACCGTGCAAACTACCGCCTGACGAATACTTTGCGGCTCAACCTGCTCGCCACAAACTTGATAATTGATATCAAGATCTGTCGGTAGCGCTTGGTCGATATTCACAATACCCTGGTTATTATCCTTAATAATCAATGCCCCTGTTTGCACTGGCACTCGTGCGAAGTAGGGCATAAAACGCAGCTGAGTGCGCAGGTCTTGGTAGGTTGAGAGTCGCCAATAAGGGTTGTCGTGAACTGCCGAGTGAAACCTGGCTGAGGCAGTAGCACTTAAACCTAACAGCAAAGGCAGCAAGCAAATTGAGCTAAATTTCATTGATCATCCTTGATAAGTGAGAGCTAGAGCAAATAAAGCTCAACTCATAGTCAAAAATAAATCATAGGGCTTTGGCTGTTTAATTAGTAATTAATTAATAATACTAATTATCAATTTACTGTAATTTTTCCTTTGCAGTAAGTAGCTTAGCCATTTATTCATCGGCAGACAGCATACGAATTTCGCGCTGCGGAAAGGGGATTTGCACGCCAGCTTGTTGCAAAGCTTTAAACACAGCAAGGTTGGCAGAGAATTTTGTTTGATGGAATATGGGAGTGGGCACCCAAAAGCGGTAACTAATGTTTATGCCGCTATCGGCGAATGCATCAATGCCCACTTTAGTAGCTGGTGTGCTTTGCACCTCAGCAATGGTCGCCAAGGTGCTTTCAATCAAGGCGATGACTTGCTCGGGGTCACTGCCGTAAGCCACTGCCACCTCACCTTCTACTAAACTATTTTGCTCAGTATTTTTAAGAATTTCCCCAACAATATGGCGATTAGGAATGGTCACGCGTTCGTTGTCTTCGTTCACCAACACCGTCGTCGCCAAATTAATTTCTTCTACGATACCGGTGTAGCCTTTTACGGTGATAGTGTTTTTAAGCACGAAAGGCCGCGTAAGAATAATCGCCAAACCCGCACCATAGTTAGATAAGGTACCTTGAATGGCTAAACCTGCGCCAAGAGAAACAGCACCTAATGCCGCCACAAATGGCGTAATACTTACCCCAAGTTTACCCAAGGCAATAATCACCGTCATGCTAATCAGCAATATCTTCACCACATTAGCGATAAAGTTAGCCAAGGTAATGTCTAAACCTTTACTGTCTAAGGTTTTGAATAACCACTTAGCGACTTTAGAGGCAAACCACAGCCCCAATAGCACAATAATAATGGCGCCCACTAGCTGGAAGCTATAGCGCACCATAAAGTCGACAATAGTTTGATATACCGATTCGAGCTGGGCGAGTTCTTGGTCAATCATTTAGCATTCCTTGCAGGCAGTACAAACAGTGAGCAGACTTGCTGATTAATCATGCTCTTAGTCAAGTTTACTCGTTAAATATTAGCTTGATAGGATAATTTTTGCATGTCACTTAATCATTTACTGAAGCGCGCAACGGGATGTGAAAAATCGCTCTCGATCTAGTTTGCTCTCTCTACTCGCGGTAAGCTGGTTTTTATGGCTAGCGATTAAAAATACTTAATGACAGAAACTCTCTCTCTTCAACAAGCTAGAAAACTGGTACTGCACGCTCAGCTCTTGCCGCCAACAGCAGCTCGCGGCAGCGCAATAGATGCCAGCCTAGCCGCCATTGAGCAACTCGCTTATGTACAGATAGATACTATTTCAGTGATTCAACGCGCTCATCATCACACTCTGTGGAACCGCAACCCTCGTTATCAAGTAGAGCACCTAGATCGATTGGTTAAAGATAAAAAGGTCTTTGAATACTGGTCGCATGCGGCGGCTTATTTACCCATGCGTGATTACCGCTTTAGCTTGCCACGTAAACATGCCTTTGCCAGCGGTCAGCAAAAACACTGGTATAACAAAAACACTCAACTGATGGACGCGATATTAAGGCGCATTAGCGAAGAAGGGCCATTAATGGCCAAAGATTTTGAGCACCATGGTAAAAAAACCGGTGATTGGGCCAGTAAACCGGCTAAACAAGCGCTGGAGTGTTTGTTCATGCAAGGCGATTTAATGGTGCCTTACCGTCAAAACTTCCATAAGGTGTATCAGCTTACCGAACGAGTACTGCCAACAACTATCAACACATCTGTTCCCAGCCAAGAAGAACATAGCCGCTTTTTAGTCACCTCTTACTTACGCGCCAATGGTTTAGGCCAAGCGTCTGAAATGGTGTATTTGCTAAAGAACAATAAAAAGGCAGTAGAGAGTACCTTAAACGAAATGCTGAATAGCGGCGAAGTCGATAGGTTTAACGTTAATGGGCATTCCTATTTTGCATTGCCCGCATCACTCCCCCTACTGAGCAAACCGCTAGCACGCAGCAAATTGAAAATTTTATCTCCCTTCGACAACTTGCTAATCCAACGTAAACGTATGCAAAAGCTATTTGATTTTGACTATTTAATTGAGTGTTACGTGCCTAAGGCTAAACGCCAATACGGCTATTTCTCTTTACCTATTTTGTGGGATGGTCGCTTAGTAGCGCGAATGGACTGCAAAGCTGAGCGTAGCAGCCAAACTCTATATATTTTCAACTTGGTATTAGAGCCTTGGTTGAAAAAGATCGACGCCTTTAGCCTAGCGTTAACAAAAGAACTGGCGATGTTTATGCGCTTTAACCAATGTACTGCTCTGCACTTATCTATTAGCCAAGCCAACGCCAAGCAACTGAATACGACCTTACTCAGCCAACTAACCGCCTTTAGTACAATTCAATAAGCTATCGGCTTCCAATAGTTAGCCACCAACGTTTAAAGCAGCGGGATTACCTCGCCCAAATGCGCGAGAATATGCTTGGCTCGGCGCTTAACCTCATCATTAGCTTGCAACATATCTGGAATCATTATCGCCTGGCAACCTGCGTCTAACGCCGCTTGCATACCGTTATTCGAGTCTTCTAATACCAAGCATTCGGCTGGCGGTAATGCCAAGGCTTCACAAGCCAACAAATAACAATCAGGGTAAGG
Organism: Agarivorans sp. DSG3-1; assembly: GCF_046774965.1. Classification (NCBI taxonomy): domain Bacteria; kingdom Pseudomonadati; phylum Pseudomonadota; class Gammaproteobacteria; order Alteromonadales; family Alteromonadaceae; genus Agarivorans; species Agarivorans sp. DSG3-1. Next base: position 1,100,891 of record NZ_CP177241.1, read on the forward strand.
CTTGCCACGACTCACATCTTCCGAAGTAATCACGCGTTCAAATTGCTCTAAAATGGGAGAGCCGGAAAAATAATGCTTAACCTCCGCCACACCAGAGGAGGTCACCAAAGCACAACGAATGGCTCGTTGCTGTAAATAGCCAAACAACTCGGTAAAACCAGGTTGGTAAGTTACCCCGGCAGCACACAAAGCTTGAAAGTGCTTATCTCTTATCGCTTGGTATCGCGGCAAATCCAGTTCAGCACCAAGGTGTTGCACTAACATTTGTTCACAGGCTGCATCAGGCACGCCAATAAAATACTGATACAAAGCATCGCTCAGCTCTAAGCCTTGCTCTTTAGCGGCATATTTCCAACTGGTTTTATAGATGCTTTCGGTATCAAAGATTAAACCATCCATGTCAAACAACACTGCGTTAATCATAAGTGAAAACTCCCACAACCAAAGAATGTCGATAAAGCATCATTATTGCTCGAACCTTTCATTACCAATACTAAAACGCCAAAGAAAAAACACTACAAAAATGTAATTTAACTACAAAATAGCCATGCCAGGCTCAATAAACGAACCGAAACAGCTCAATAAATGAACTAATCAATACCTAAATTAGGCTTGTAATTTAATTTATGAGATATAAGTCACGATAAATCCACCAGGCACCCACCACAAAAGGGTGATACGCATCACCTTAATATTTACTTAAAAGTCACTTAAATTGGCTTGTAAGTTACCAACGCACAAATGACGTGACATCAATCACTAATTATTCTGGTTACACCCAATCAAAAAGAGACTTGCATCACAAAAACCCACTAAGAGTAGGCAAAATGAAATCTTATGCTAAATTTACATCAACTTGAGAGACACCCAGCGGTCCTTCAAGGACCGACAAACAAATTCATTAAAGGGACAATTCTATGCTATCCCCAGATGCAAAGATTAAAGTACAAAACTTTGGACGCTTCCTCTCCAACATGGTGATGCCGAACATTGGCGCCTTCATCGCTTGGGGTTTTATTACTGCACTATTCATCCCAACCGGTTGGCTACCAAACGAAACGCTAGCCTCTATGGTTGGCCCAATGATTACCTACTTGCTACCACTATTGATTGGTTATACCGGCGGTAAAATGGTTGGCGGCGATCGCGGCGCGGTTGTGGGTGCTATTACAACTATGGGTGTAATTGTAGGTACCGACATTCCAATGTTTATGGGTGCGATGATTGTTGGCCCACTTGGTGGTATCGCCATTAAGAAATTTGATGCAGCGGTTCACGGTAAAGTGAAAAGCGGCTTTGAGATGTTGGTAAACAACTTCTCTGCCGGCATTATCGGTATGATTTGTGCCATTCTTGCTTACTTAGTGATTGGCCCAGCGGTTAAATTGCTGTCTGCGGGTTTAGCTGCAGGCGTTAACGCCATGGTTGAAGCGGGTGCGTTACCACTAGCCTCTATCTTTGTAGAGCCAGCCAAAATCCTATTCTTGAATAATGCGATTAACCACGGCATCTTCTCGCCACTGGGTATTCAGCAGTCAGAAGAGTTTGGTCGCTCAATCTTCTTCTTGATTGAAGCAAACCCTGGTCCAGGTCTTGGCTTACTTATCGCTTACATGGTGTTTGGTAAAGGTAACGCTAAGCAGTCTGCAGCGGGTGCGTCTATCATCCACTTCTTTGGTGGCATCCACGAAATTTACTTCCCTTACGTGTTAATGAATCCACGTCTTATCTTGGCGGTTATTGCCGGTGGTATGACAGGTGTATTCACACTGACTGTATTTGACGCAGGTCTGATTTCTCCAGCATCACCAGGGTCTATTTTTGCGGTACTACTAATGACACCGAAGTCAGGCTTTGTAGGCGTGATTCTATCGGTAATCGCTTCTGCTGCAGTGTCATTCATTGTTGCTTCGCTGCTGCTTAAAACCCAAGCTGATACTGGCGAAGACGATTCACTTGAGCAAGCGACTAGCCAAATGCAAGGCATGAAGTCATCTTCTAAAGGCCAATCTGGTGAAGCGGTAACTGCCGACATGGCTTTAGTTAACAAAATCATAGTAGCGTGTGATGCCGGTATGGGCTCTAGCGCGATGGGTGCCAGCTTACTGCGGAAGAAAGTTGAAGCTGCCAACCTCAATATCGAGGTCACCAACTTAGCCATTAATAACCTGCCAAACGACGCAGATATTGTGATTACTCACAAAGACCTAACCGACCGAGCGCGAACTCATGCGGCTCAAGCACAGCATATATCTTTGAATAACTTCTTAGACAGCGCACTTTACGACAACTTAGTCAGCGAACTAAGCACTGCACAGGCAGCTCCAGCAAAAAAGGCTGAAACACCAGCAGACACAAGCTCTAGCGAATCAGGAACGCTTAAGCTTTCAAAAGAAAACATCTTTTTGGGAATGGAAGCAAAAACCAAACAAGATGTGATCCAGTTTGCTGGTGAACAACTCGTGAAGCTGGGCTACGTGGAGGCCGATTACGTGCCAGGCATGTTAGCTCGCGAAGAACTGGTGTCTACCTATCTTGGCGAGTCTATTGCTGTTCCACATGGAACAATTGAAGCAAAACAATTCGTTAAAGCCACTGGCATCGTGTTCTGTCAGTTCCCAGAGGGCATCCGCTGGGGTGAAGACGAAGACGATATTGCCAAAATGGTGATTGGTATTGCAGCGCAAGGTGATGAACATATTCACGTTATCACCGCCATTACCAACGCATTGGACGACGAAGAAGCAATTGAATGCTTAAAAACAACATCAAACCCGGATGATGTGCTTCGAATCCTAAACGGCAAGTAAGCCCCATTCATTCTTAATACCTACGGAGGCCAAAAACAATTTTGGCCTCCTGTTTCAGTTTTACAGTACTATTTTCGGGACATTTATTATGAAAGCATTACATTTTGGCGCCGGTAATATTGGCCGCGGCTTTATTGGCAAATTATTAGCCGACGCAGGCATCGCAGTTACCTTTGCCGACGTAAACGAAACCGTTATTTCCGCACTACAACAACGTGGCGAGTACCAGGTTAAGGTAGTGGGCGAACAATGCACTTTAGAGCCAGTAAGCAAAGTTACCGCGGTAAATTCAACCAGCGCAGAAGTGGTTGATTGCGTGGCAGAATCTGACCTTGTGACCACTGCAGTGGGGCCAACAGTATTAAACATTATTGCTAAAACCATTGCCCAAGGCATTGAGAAACGCTTGCTAGCCGGTGTCACTCAGCCTATGAACATTATCGCCTGCGAAAACATGGTACGCGGTACTAGCCAGCTAAAAGCGGAAGTACTTAAACATTTACCCCAAGCTTTACATGCGCAAACAGAGCTTTTGATCGGTTTTGTTGACTCAGCAGTGGACCGCATTGTGCCACCAGCAGAAGCCGGTGAAAGCGATCCATTAGCGGTAACCGTAGAAACCTTTAGTGAGTGGATTGTTGACCAGACCCAATTTAAGGGAAACATCCCCGACATTAAAGGCATGGAATGCACCGACAACCTAATGGCCTTTGTAGAACGTAAGCTGTTCACTTTAAACACCGGCCACCTCATCACCGCTTATTTAGGCGTAATGGCGGGCCACGAAACCATTAAAGATGCCATTGAAGACCCAGCCATTAGAGCTGACGTTAAAGCCGCCATGCAAGAAAGTGGTGAAGTGTTGATTCGCCGCTATCAGTTTGACCCAACGGCGCATGCAGCTTACATAGAAAAAATTCTTGGCCGCTTTGCTAACCCTTATTTGCGTGACGAAGTAGACCGCGTAGGTCGCCAGCCTATTCGTAAACTCAGCCCACAAGATCGTTTGATTAAGCCATTGAATGGTACTTTGGAATATCAGCTACCCAATAGCTACTTGATTAAAGGCATTGCGGCTGCCTTCCATTATCAAAACGACGACGATCCACAAGCAGTAGAACTACAAGCAATGTTCAAAGAAAAAGGCTTCTGCGACACACTTGCGCATTATTCAGAGCTGAATAGTAGCGACGAAGTTGTTAAACTAGCCGAACAAGCGTATTTAGCGTTGAAATAATGAATCAGCCAAGTGCCACTAATGTGGCACTTTGTTATTACCGAGACCCTATGCCTATTCACCCCACAAATGAAGCTGAGCTATTAGAAGCTATTGCTGAAGCAAGCAGTGCTAGCGAGTGTTTAATGGCGGCGTACGACGCCCTTGATGACACCGTAGACACCCTGCTAAAAAGCATCTTCAACAAAGACGACTATGCCGTTAAGTTTGCGGTAGACCCCTTGTTGAAAAATGATGGTCCGCTGGGCGACATTATGCTGCGTGCAAAGCTAATTTTGGGTTTAGGAGTGATTTCTCAGGAGATTTACGAAGACATCGAAATTTTTGTCACCCTAAGAGAGTGGACAAAAATTCAAGATGAGAAGGTAAGTTTTACTGAAATAGACATTCTGTTCGAACTTAACAAAGTGCACGCTATTCAACGGATTATGCCCATTGAAGAAGACCTTGCCAGGCTTAACAAACTTAGCGGTCCAATGTACGACATGCATCTTGCTCGTCATAATCAAAAAGTGCGGTCAACCATCGTTTTAGCCATTACCGACATGGTTGCCTATCTATGTCGCGACAATGTGTTAATGCAAACCATGATGCGCTAACCCTCACTTTGCAACAGGCAGGGATGCCTAGTCTCTCGCGCAATTACCAGGCAACACTCTCAAACCCGTGCCGCTAGAAACGACGATTTAAACCTGCAATAAATTGGCGTCGGTCTCCACCAAAGCCAACATACTCCACCATTACCGACCAATACGCATTAACGTTGAAGTTACCGCCGACCAGTCCTTGCCATTTATCTTTGTTCTCTTGGCGAATCTTATAGTCTATGGATAAATCAGTACCAGGAATCGGCTGATTACCCTCAATACGTAACTCGCTGTCTAAATAGCTCACGCCACCATACAAGGCCAAGCTGCGATCGTCTTCAAACTGGAACAATTTTCCCACTCGCGGCACCGCGCTAAATACCACACCGTCGCTGCTGGTTCGATCCATATCTGCATAGGTAAAAGTAAGTGGTACAGCCACAAAGTAGCTTCGCCAACCACCAGCTAGCACGGTGCCAATGCTATAGCTGTAACCCGATACATCTACATTTACATTAAATGGTACCGTTTCTTTTCCTTCTAGAACGCGACACGCTGGGTGGCTAATAATGCCTGAACAGTCAATCTCTAGCTGCTCTAATAAATCGTCACCATTGAGTGCAAAATTAACGTTGGCGTCACCGCTTATCCGGCCAAAGGTGCCAAATACGTTCATGAAAGGAAACAGCCAAGCATCCACTTTAATTTGCGGAGTAGAGGTGCTGTTATCATTGTCGCTAAAGGCCACGAAATCGATCGGTACTTTATTTCCACCGCCACCTGGGCCAACTTCTAATTCATCAAGATCCATGTGCTGGTAAGTATCTACGTAAATCAAACTAATGCCGATAGGCATGGGTAAGTCGTAACCTAGGTCTACGACACGCTGGCCGTAAAAGGGCAATACACGGTCCCATTTTCTTGGCGCATGTTGCTTTTGAGTGCCGCGAGATTGGCTGTCTTTCATTGGCAGAGTGATTTTGTTTAAGCCGCTATCGGTAAGTTCTTCATTACGCGAAACGTTCACTAACATCGCTGAGCCAGACAGGTTTGCGCCGCCATCATTCACCACGTAAGCAGGTACGTCATACTCGTTTACATTCATTGTTGTAGCAAACGTTTGGCCGCTTTCACCCAATCGCCATTCTGCCGACACTCCTGTGCCCCAACCGCCTTGATCAAAGGCATCTAAACTTTGTTGGTTTTCAAATAAGGCTATAAGGTAGTAATTACTGAGGCCTAAACCTAAGCCAACATCGTAACGTTCCACATCCATGTAACTAATGCTGTCGTCTTGATTATTATACAAAGCACCTAGTCCCTGAGACTTGCCCAATATAGGTACTTTAAAGCTGGATAATTCAGAACTAAAGTAACCAGCAGAGTTAGCGACTTCTTGCTCTAGCTCAGGTTGTAACTCAAGCAAGCGCTGCAGACCTACGTCGGCACTTTGCTCGACTTGTTGGCGAACTTCTTCACGCTCACCTGAGGGGATAAGGGTTTTGGTGGAGCATGCGCTTAAGCCCATGACTAACAATAAACTCAGGCCGAACGACGGGGTTAATCTCATTACAATCCTTATAGGGAATGAAGTGCTTCCTGCTGCTTCTACTCAAACTATCTCACTAATTACTTTAGCGGAACAAGCTGCTCTTGAACATAATCGCCATCAATTTACTGATTGAAAAAACAGCTAATTAAGTAGAACTATGAGGCAAATTGGTAGTGAAACATTGCTAGCCAACTGGGCTAGTGATGCGCATACAGGTAAATGGGGCAGGATAATGACAGGTGATTAAATCTCTTCAAGGTAAATTTTAAATATTTGTTCATTGCCAGATAGCGTAATCATTCCATCGTTATATTTAGGTGGCCCAAAACGCCCTTTAACATTGTTGCTAATACCAACGGCTTCACGAGGAATACCAAGCCAATTGGTATCTAACTTACCGTTGGCATTCTCGTCATAATAAACACTAATGGCACACTCTTCTGGCAGCGAGCCACTAAAGGTAAACCTAAGCTGGTTATTGCGAATGTTACTAGCAGCATTGGTTTTTATAATAAAAGGGGTTTTAAGATAGCTGTCTTCTGAGTCCCATACGCTGACCACTATTTGCCCTTTTCCTGCCTTAATCCCCAAGATATCTATGTGGACATCTGCGGCGACCACAAAAAATGGAACAAAACTTAATAGATAAATTAGGCGCTTCATAAGGCTTATATTGAACGATATAGATAACGCCAATGATAAGCCTCTACGACTAATTTGTAATGCTGATTTCGCAGCTACCCGCTTACTTGCGTTGAATAATTACCCTACAGCTTGGTTCTATTCAGCCTCAGCACAGCCAACATCAATAGCAGGCCAAAACCTACACTACCGCCACCACTGTCTGAATCCGGTGTGGGCTCAGGATCAGGAGTCGGTTCTGGGTCCGGCGTTGGGTCTGGATCCGGTGTTGGCGCTGTTGTTTTATCTTTTATGCTTACCGTTACAGAATCATTAGTGCCTGCAAGGGCATTAATCAGCGTTCCCATGCTAATCACTAGCGTTTCGTCACCTTCAATCAGCTCGTCTGCTAGTACTCGAAAAGTTAAAGAGCCTTCAGTGCCAGCGTTAATCACTAAGCTACCAGCAACCAAGTTGTGGTCACTGCTATCGGCAGTGCCGCTCAAGGTATAGGGAATGGTCACTGGGTAAACCCCTGCGTCACTAGACAGCATAACAACAATTGTTACCTGTTGATTCTCTTCAACCTCCAAACTGCTAACACTAAAGCTAGCCAGCGGCACTTCTACCGCAGGATTTACACAATCTTCTCCAGGAAGCCCATAACAACCATTACCGGTTGGGCCTAGCTGTCTATCCCAGGTTATGCCCGCTATCCAGTTTTCGTTATCTCCACCTTTCTCGTAAGCGCCAACATCAGGGTTACCATCGGTAACATCGTCGGTAATACCCGCAATAACACGGCCAGCATCAATAGGGGCAGAGCTGGCTTTTAAGCGAAAATCGCCATTGGCATAATCGACAAAAGGAGATTCGGCCGTGGTTAAGTTGTTCTGCTTGTCTGATTGCGGTTCCCACGAGTCTTTATCAGACAAGTTGTTCCAAACATTCACATTAGAAAACGCGGTACCGTCTTTATGCCACGCCCCCATAGTGGCACTGCCATTCCATAGAGTGTTGTTATAAATGTTTATGTCGGTACCATTCCAATTAATTTGAATACTCGACCACTCGGTATTCCAAATCACATTGTGGTGAACCTCAAAACCTTCGGCGTCGTTATCTAAATAGATACCAGCCGCTTTGCTTTTACTACCCGATGAATAAGCATCGTGCAGCCAGTTGTGGTGGATCTCGGTATTGCTAGGGCCGCCCACGGTGTAAAAAAGGCCGCAATCATCGGCAATTAAATTACTGCGAGAAATGTCGTTAAACGCATATTCAGCATTGTTATTAAAGGCTTGAATAGCATCTCGGCCACCACGGGTAATGGTGTTTCTGAGTACCTTGGTATTGTTGCCACCACGAGCGTTAATAATCGCGTCGTAATTGCCCAAGTAGTTAAAATCGTGAATATAAGAATCGAGAACTTGGGTATTTTCACCAGAATCATAAATACCAGTACCAGAGCCAAAGCCAATCTCACTTTTCTCTATCACGTTGTTTACGCTGTTAAACTGATTCCAGTCACTACGAATATTAACGCTTTGATTATCTGACGAAAAACCCGACACCACCCCTAGTGTGTAGTTGCCATATAAACTGGTAACGCCATAAATGTGGTTGTGCGAGGCTCCACTAGTAATCTCTATTGAGCCACCAAATACCGCAAGGTTTTTAATATGAATATAACTGCGTGAAGATAAATCGATAGTGGTTTCACGCTTGCGCATTTGCACTTGGTTTTCACTTGGCATCACGCCATCAGGCAGCTGCACATAAAGCTTGTTGTTATCGCCATCAACATACCATTCGTTTTGATAATCTAATGCTTCTTTAATCCCTTGCAGAAAAAAGTCACCGCCATCGGCAGGGGCATGAAAAGTGCGGATCCAGGTGGGATTTTTGTCTAGGCTAAAACTCACTTGAGTGGTGGTATTGCTGGTAATGAAGGCGCGCCAAGTTGTCCAGCCAGAGCCCGGTTTATCACCGTAAAAATAAACAGAGCCCCCCTTCGACCAATCCGCATCAGGAATACCCGGTGAATAATCTAAATAAGCATTATCGGCTACCTCAGCGGCACTACCACCCGTGTTTCTTAGCGAGTTTTGAGTAAACGGGTCGCCGTCGATATTGTTCGGCCAGCGCGCTAAATCCATGGCAGTATTGCCTTGCATCACAAAGTTCGATTGGCCTAAATCCCAAGCAACATCGGCAACATAAATATTTGCCGAGTCTTCGGTCCAGTTATTTACCGCTTCCATGGCGGTAATAACGACTTTTTCATCTTGATAAGACTGAAACACAATCGGGTTTGACTCTACCCCAGAATGACTTGGCCGTAACACCTCATGATAAACACCTTCTCGAATGTTCACGGTATCGCCAGCAACCGCTATTTGCGCAGCTTTAGACAAGCTTAGAAAAGGCGTAGCAATAGAACCGTCGGCGGCATCATCGCCGCTCGGCGCAACAAAATAGTCAGCAGCATGAGATAAATGTGAAAGCGTGATTAAGGCGATAAATGTCGATATGTGACTTAGCTTAAAGGACACTGATAGATTCCCGTCTTTATTGTGTTCCATGTTAATTGGCGAAACAATATACTAAATGGAATCCACTATCAATTTATTATAAAACAAAGACTTAAATATGATCAGCAACTATTAAGAGTTTAATATTGACGGACAATAGTAACTATTCAAAAGTCGCCATACGCTGGCTAGATTTTTAGACATGGCTAAGTAAAGGTTTGATCGGCGAAGGCCGTATTGGAGTTTCCGTATTAGCAACAATGTGGAGGGTAAAATTACCGCCTTTACAATGGGCAGCAAAATCGAAATTTTTCTGTATAGCCGCAGGCGACACCGATTGGATTGTTATGTGTTATTGCACTTTCTAATTCTATTTACTTCGATTAACTCTCCGCTCATTGATACAAAAAATAAATTGCCATTTTTATACATGACTTCTAGCTTAGAGCTAAACATACCTGCATGAACCACATTCTCAGGAATTGGCTCAGCGGAAAAATAGCTCTCAGTGTCTTTATCCTGAACAATTATACAGCCGCCCCAGCCCCATACTAATTTTGTACTATTGCCACTACTAGCAACCCACGATTTATTTGGATTTGAAGTAGCAAAAATCGTTATGTCCGATACCGCTTGGTTTTTCAATGAGGCATACAGCATTGCTGGGCAGCCTGTTAAATTCATTGCAAGAACCAAAACAATAATTACTCTAATCATATCTACAACTGACCATATAGCTCCTGACTAACCCGCACGGTACCTTCGCGTATACTTTTCAAAGCAAAAATGCCAAACGTTGAGTGTCGAGTTAAACGCCTTGATAAATATTTAGTGCGACAAACTCATATATTTTTCAAATTTCGAGTTAATAGTTCTGAGTTGTGTATTAAACCATTTTTTGTGAGGAACCAAGTTCTGACCATTAGATTGAGCTTTTCCATCTTCAACCCATTCATTCGCGTCTACTGTACGAGTCCAAATTTCATCGACATAAGCTTTGATTTCATCATCAAACAAAAATTCAGCCCCTTTTGTACCAGCAATAAACTTATCACGCTGTGACAGATCAACGCCTTAGTGCAATTTCCTACAGTGGAGACAACTCAAGACAATAAAAAACCCTGCAGCGTTTACCACTGCAGGGCTTTGAAGTCTTAATTGAGCTTGTGCCTATTCCACTGTAACAGCTTTAGCTAAGTTACGTGGTTGGTCTACGTCGGTGCCTTTAATTAGCGCTACGTGGTAAGACAACAGCTGTAGTGGCACGGTGTAAAGTACTGGCGCTACTAACTCGTCTACGTGCGGCAATTCTAATACGCGCATGGTTTCGTCACTGCTAAAGCGGGCGTTTTGGTCTGCAAATACATACATTTGGCCGCCACGTGCGCGTACTTCTTCAACGTTTGATTTAAGCTTCTCTAGCAACTCGTTATTTGGTGCAACAACCACTACCGGCATATCGGCGTCAATTAACGCTAATGGGCCGTGTTTTAACTCGCCTGCTGCGTATGCTTCTGCGTGAATGTAAGAGATTTCTTTAAGCTTAAGCGCCCCTTCCATTGCAATGGGGTATTGGTCGCCACGTCCTAGGAACAAGGTGTGCTCTTTATCGGCAAAATCTTCCGCCAACTTTTCAATAATTTCGGAAGTGGCTAATACCTGCTCAACCTTGGCTGGCAGTAATTTAAGCTCGGCAATTACTTCTGCTTCACGCTCGGCAGTTACGCGGCCTTGTAAGCGGCCAATACCTAAAGTAAGTAGCAATAGCGCCACCAACTGAGTAGTAAAGGCTTTTGACGATGCTACGCCAATTTCTACGCCAGCTTTAGTCATAAAGGCTAGGTCTGATTCACGCACTAGCGATGAACCAGGTACGTTACAAATGGCCAAGCTAGACATATAACCGAGCTCTTTAGCAATACGCAGCGCGGCAAGTGTATCAGCCGTTTCACCTGATTGAGACAAGGTAACAAACAAGCTATTTGGACGAACTACCGATTGGCGGTAACGGAACTCGGAAGCAATTTCTACGTTACAGGTTACGCCAGCCACAGCTTCTAGCCAGTAGCGAGCAACCATGCCTGAGTTGTACGAAGTACCACAGGCAATAATTTGCACATGTTCTACTTTAGATAGCAGTTCGGCGCCGTTAGGGCCAAACTCTTCAATATTCACACCATTTGCCGAAACACGTTGATCTAGCGTTTGGCGTAATGCACTTGGCTGTTCAAAAATCTCTTTTTCCATAAAGTGACGGAAACCGGCTTTGCCGCCGGCATCGTGCTCTACCGTAGATTCGGTAATTTCACGCTCTACTGGCTCACCGTTTAAGTCAAAGATTTCTGCGCCAGCGCGCGTCACTTCGGCTACGTCGCCTTCTTCTAAATAACTAAAGCGGCGAGTAACAGGCAACAAGGCCAGTTGGTCTGATGCAATAAAGGTTTCGCCAATACCGTGGCCAATCACTAGTGGGCTACCAGAACGAGCAACAACAATACGCTCTGGGTCGTTTTGATCTAGCACTACTGTACCGTAAGCACCTTCCAGTTGAGGTACTGCGCGTTGTACTGCTTCACGCAGTGAGCTAGCGGTTTTTAGTTCGTGGTGAACCAAGTGAACAATCACTTCGGTATCGGTTTGCGAGGTAAAGGTATAACCCAAGCCACGTAGTTTTTCACGTAACTGGTCGTGGTTTTCAATAATACCGTTATGTACTACCGACAAAGTATCACTAGAGATGTGTGGGTGAGCATTTACTTCACTTGGCTCGCCGTGAGTCGCCCAACGGGTATGTGCAATACCAATGGCACCATTTACTTGTGATTCGCTTACTGCGTCAGATAGCTCTTTCACTTTACCTAAACGACGCACACGTTGCAGTTCACCCGCAGCGTTAATTACCGCAACACCGGCAGAGTCATAACCGCGGTATTCTAAACGGCGTAAGCCTTCTACTAAAATTTCAGCAATGTCACGTTGAGCTACTGCTCCTACAATTCCACACATAGTTCTTCTTTCCTTGTCGGTAAATTTATTTCGCTATAACCAGATTAACGCCTTGAGCACGAATTTGCTCGGCGATGGCTGGGTCTAACTGATTGTCTGTGACTAAAGTTGAAATTTTGGACCATGCCAACTCTAGATTATGAATTCTGCGGCCAATTTTATTGGATTCGGCCAATACCACGACTTCTCTTGCAACTTCTGCCATTACTTGGCTTAAACCCACCAGCTCATTAAAGGTAGTGGAACCACGCGCTACATCAATACCATCGGCACCAATAAACAATTGGTCGAAGTCGTAAGCGCGCAATACTTGCTCGGCCACTTGGCCTTGAAACGCCTCTGAATGGGTATCCCACGTGCCACCGGTCATCAAAAGGGTGGGCTCGTTTTCCAGCTCACGTAAGGCACCTGCGATGCTTAAAGAGTTAGTCATTACCACTAAACCTTCTTTGCCAGAGAGCTCCGGTAGCAAAGCCGCGGTAGTGCTGCCGCTGTCGATAATAATGCGATTATGGTGGCGTATTAAACCGGCAGCCGATTGCGCAATCGCTTGTTTTTGCTCTGAAACTTGTTCTTCATCGGGTTCGTTGATCAACTCTTTAGGAATAGGCACAGCCCCGCCATAACGCCTTAGCAACAAGCCATTTGCTTCTAAACTCGCTAAGTCCTTTCGAACCGTAACTTCTGATGTTTCAAAAGAGTGAGCGAGCTCGTCAACCTTTACTTCACCGAGTTCGGCAAGCTTTTCTAAGATTAAGCGACGACGCTGCTGAGTGTTTCGTTTGATCATATTGCCAATGGTTAAGTTTCGAATCGAAACTTATTATAGTGAAGCGAAACTTAAGATCAAGGTTGAAATGTTAATGTTTTGATTTTTCTGCTCGCTTGGTCGGCGGGGCAAATAAAACACGCCAGCGTTGTTTAAACGATAAGCCCGCTACGTTCACTTCTCTAAGCATTGTTCGCCACTCTTTAAAGGTCACGACGAAAGGATTGAAGCTATTGATCGGTTGAGTGATGCCGTATTCAACAACTTGCTGTTCCTTCTCAAAACTGCCAAACAATTTATCCCAAATAATAAAAACACCGGCATAGTTTTTATCAATATATTGCGGGTTGCGCCCATGATGCACCCGATGGTGTGAAGGAGTATTAAATAGCCACTCCAAAGGCCCTAAGCTTTTAATGGCTTGGGTATGCACAAAAAACTGTAAACCTAAATTAAGCAGCACCACAAAAACCACCCATTTAGGATCAAAGCCAATAATGACCAAAGGCAACCAAAACAGCCACATACCGGCTAAGGGGTACATTAAGCTTTGCCTAAACGCGGTACTAAAATTCATATTCTCAGAACTGTGGTGTACTACGTGCGCAGCCCACATCCAGCGCACTCTATGGCTAGCGCGATGAAACCAGTAGTAGCAAAAATCCTGAGCCAGTACCAAAGCAACAAAACTCAATACGTTCATTTCTATTTCAAAGAGTCGCCAAGCAAATAGCATTAAATACAGCTGGCTAATCAACAATCCGGTAAGTAAATCGCTGAGCTGATGCATGCCGGCTAATACAAAATTACACAGCACTTCTGTAGGTTTGTAGCGGGCAGATTCTGCCAAGTGCTGGCATCTATCCCCCCAATACCACTCTGCCACCATGCATAGAACAAACAGCGGCGCGAGCACCAACAACAAATATTCTGGGTGGCTAATAAGTATAGTAACATCCACGGATAACTCCTTATTTAACTACCAGCGCGCAAAATGGTCTTCGCTTAAGCCCAGCACTTTATCTAAGCGATGCTGCTGACCGCATTGATCCACAAGCACTCCACTAAAATGCCCAATGTATTGGCGAAAGTTACTCTTTAACAACCAGAGATTGAGCCGTTCTTGGCGGCAATTGAGCGGGCTGAAATGTAAATCAATGCGCCCATCTGCTGAGTAGATATGCCAATCTGTAGGTACTTGTTCGCTGCCACTGACAGGCACTCTGGTGAACTCAAAATGAACCGGGCCCAGCAGCTGCTTTTGTCCGTCTATCCACAGTACATTTTCGTTAAAGCCGGTTTCGTTTACGCCTGCTGCGAGGTTTACTCCCAAACACACATCGTTTAACTGAGCCGATATGCTTGCCCAGCGCCAGCTAGTTTCACGGCGCATATACCCAGCCGAGAAATCGTAACCGGCCAGAGCATCATTTAAGTGTTGGGTTTCTCCATTGATGGTTAAATTGCCGCTAACGCACAAGGCATTATGTTTTTGGGTGTATGTCCAACCGTTATAAGCAGTGGGGCTACACATAGCCATAACTTGATCGGAGTGCTGACACACTAGCGCTAATTCAGCACTTAAAAATGGCGTTTCTACCGCCAGCTGCCATTGGCCATTTTTGATAGTAATACTGAGAGTGTTTTTGCCATTAATGTAAGCGCGGCTGTTCATGCTACTGGGCTCGGTGCCATAAGCCAGTCCGCAGGGCTTTAACCAACTCACTTCTTGCAAGGTTTGCTTAGCAATGTTGTACACATAACAAAAGCCACTGCCTAAATAGCGAATGTCGGCAATCGCAAAACCCAAAATGTAGTGGGCAGTTTTTACGCTAACAAATTGAAATTGCTTGTAGTGAAAATGCTTCGCCCAGGCTAAAGCAGGTTTATCCATGCTGCTTAAGTATTGGAACTCTGCCAAACCAAGCTGCGCTATTGGCTGATTAAATTGACCATATTGCACCTTACCCGAATCATCAATTAAGCAATGAGGCGCTGCTTTCGTTTCAATCTCTCTCAAGTTTTCTTTCAACACCGCACGCTCACCATTACAAATCATTAACATTTACTTAGCTAAGCAGATATTGAGTAAACATTCTAAAATTGTTATTCAAGTCTGTGAGCGAGCTAGCAGCATCGGCGAGGTTGTTCTGTTGCTTTCCCTAATTAATCTGCCAACAGTCAAAAATACAGAGCATTTATTCACCAAACCCTCACGAGGCAGCCCAAAACACCAATAAATGTGACAGTGAAAACACTTTCAACCTTTACTGTGATCTAGATCGTGCAAATTTTGTGGATCAAGTCACCTTTTGTATTCACAATCCAGCCAGATTTTTTAGCATCTAGTTTTACTAGGTAAACACCCTCCCAGCAGTAAGTCAGTTTATGAACACAAACAAACCTAAATTACGCTTTTGGCAAATCTGGAACATGAGCTTTGGATTTCTTGGTATTCAATTTGGTTTTGGTTTACAAAATGCCAACGTAAGCCGAATCTTTGAAACGCTTGGCGCTAGCATCGACCAAATCCCTATTCTTTGGTTAGCCGCTCCTGTTACCGGTTTACTCATTCAGCCAATTATTGGTTACATGAGTGACCGCACCTGGAATGGCTTAGGCCGCCGCCGTCCGTATTTCTTAGCAGGCGCGATTATGTCGTCGCTGGCCTTAATCATTATGCCTAACTCACCTTACCTGTGGATTGCCGCCGGTATGCTGTGGATTTTAGATGCGTCGATCAACATCTCTATGGAACCATTTCGCGCATTAGTGGCTGATAACCTACCTAGCGAACAACGTACCCAAGGTTTTGCCGTTCAAACCTTCTTTATTGGTGTAGGTTCGGTTATCGCTTCGGCCATGCCTTACGTGCTAGCCAACTGGTTTGGCATTGCTAATACAGCGCCAGAAGGGGTTATTCCGCCGTCGGTTAAAATCTCGTTCTACGCTGGTGCCGTAGTGTTTTTTGGTGCTGTTTTGTGGACAGTGCTAAAAACCAAGGAATACAGCCCAGAAGAAATGGAGCGTTTCGAATCAGCCGAGCCTGAGCAAGAAAGCGGAGATGGTTTTGCCGCGGTATGGGCCGATGTGAAAAAAATGCCTGCCACCATGCGCCAATTGGCCGTGGTACAGTTTTTCTCATGGTTTGCTTTGTTCGCTATGTGGATTTACACCACCTCAGCAGTAACCAGCAGTGTTTATGGCGCAACCGATACTTCTTCAGCCTTATACAATGAAGGTGCAGACTGGGTAGGTTTATGTTTTGCGATGTATAACGGTGTTAGCGCTTTAGCCGCCTTTGCCTTACCTTGGCTAGCTGCTCGAACTAGCCGTAAAGTCGTTCACGCTTTGTGTTTAACGCTGGGCGGTGTAAGCCTTGCTGGCATGTACTTCATTAACGATCCTAAAATGCTAATGATTAACATGGTTGGGATTGGTTTTGCTTGGGCGAGTATTTTATGTATGCCATACGCTATTTTAGCCGGTTCGTTACCGAGCAAAAAAATGGGCTTTTTCATGGGTGTATTTAACTTCTTCATTGTTATCCCACAAATTCTAGCGGCTGGTATATTAGGTTACTTTACCCGTGAATTCTTTGGTGGCGACTCAATGATGGCCTTAGTACTAGGTGGCGCATCTATGGTGGTAGCCGCGGTTGTTACTTTAGGTGTTACCGACCAAGATGACCCACAACTTGCCAACGACGACAGTAACGTAAATCAAGCGCAAACCGCTTAATTTACGCAACAGGCGAGGGTTATCTCTCGCCTATTTTTACTCTCTACTACTCCGCTTTAAGATCTAAACCCTGCCAGTAAACGTAACTATTGTTGAACCTTTATCATGAGGAATCAGCACATGAGTGACCATACCTTTAAAGTTGGAATGAACTGCATCTACGAGAATGGCGAAGCAGTTATTGATAAGTTAGATGAAGTTAATCGGGTAGCCCTAATTCGCGACCAACACACTGGCAACCTGCATACTCGGCACACCTACGAGCTTTATCCAGACGATGCTCAGTTTCATAGTGACAGTGATACTTACTACTAAATTTAGCTGGTTCAAAAACTGAAAAGCCGAGCATTGCTCGGCTTTTTAATCTGAATAACGGGAAGCTTATTCTGTATCCCACTCAAAGTCTGGAGCTTCATCTGGGTTGGCGCGATACTTTAATTGCATGCCATGTAGGAAGTTACGCATAACTTGGTCTTTACACAAACGGTAATGTTTGTGGTCAGATTTGCGGAAAAATGCACTTAGCTCATGCTTGCTAAGTTGGAAACCGGTTAAGCCTAATACATCCAACATATCTTCTGCTTTTAGGTTTAAAGCAATTTTCAGCTTCATTAGCATAATGTTGTTGGTTAAGCGTTTTTCAGGCTCTGGTTGAGCGCCTTCGCGCTTACCACGCTTGTCGTTGATTAAACCGTTTAAGAAAATGGCTAAGGTTTTATCGCTTAAATTTTTGTAAGCGGAATCATCTTCTTTTTTTAACCAATCACTTACTTCTGCGCGGCTCACTTTCAAATCAGCTTGGGCGAAAATGGCAATCATCTTGTTATCGTTGAAGTTAAAGCAATAGCGAAGACGGCGAAGAATATCGTTATTAGTCATGCAAAAGTCCTGAATCAAATAGAAGGGCAGTCATGCTGCCTTAAAAACCAGCAGGAGTTTACGCGATAGTGAATCAAGTAGATAGGCTAATTCCTGCTTATTTATTGAGCGTAGTCAAAGGCTAACACTTAAGCGAGTTAGTCTATAAATATGGCTTTACTATTAATGTTGTCCGGTAGCGTTATATTATAACGCTCTAACTGACTGCGACTGAATAAATAACGGCCTTTTTCTCCGGTTTTAGGCCCAAGACTATGCGGCACCACATCAGTGGTTAAAATGGTATGTGCTAACTCTGCGGCTAGCCGCCCTTGCTCAAAACCAAATAGCACTAACCCACCAATGGCTTTATCTTTTCCTATGGAAAAATCCCAGAAACCAAAGGGTGGAACAGAGGTGTTTTTTGCCGACCACGCTATCACTTGCTCGGCAGGAACATGCTTATTCTTATCGTCTCTTAGCGTATGATATAGGCCAAATACAACCGCATCAAACCCCTCTTCCTCTAGATGATTAATACTATCTTGCCACTCGCTCCAAGAGCTCATCAAGCGTAATTCAAGCTTTATCCCAGACACATTTACTTGGGTATTTCCGCCAAATGTTTCTTTTAATACGGTTTTGGAGGTGGTGCTATCGTCAAACAGTATTAACATCCGCTTAGGCGGCTCATTCATAAACGTACTCACCGTGGCCACAGTGCGCTTTATTAATGGCCGCTCTAACACTCCAGTTATATTTTTCCGCTGGTGAACATGATAACTACGGGGATTATTGTTAATGCCTAAATACACCACTGGTAGCTTGGTTTTAGCAAACCTTGGACCTAGGTATTTAAGCGCGTTATCGTCACCGAGTATCACGAGATCTGGCTTTAGGTCTAGGTAACGCTGCCACGCCATTTCTCCGCGGCTACGATGACGTGAACTGGGGATCCGTTTGGTATCCATTTGAAAGTAACTGAGTTGGTAGTCGTCGGCCAATACCGACTCTAAGCCTTTAATGTAACTTTGGTCCCATGCGTATTCCTGATGATAGCTTTCAATCACCAAAATATGGGGCTTAGCCATTGCTACCAGCGGCAGTAGCAACAATAAACTAATAGTGAATAAACGGCTCAACTTTGTCACTAAGCATCTCATTAATAAGCACTAAACCTAAGTATAGTCAATGCCAATAACCGACACTGACTATTCATTTTCCAGTTTACAAGTGATCTCGCTGGTGGGCTTTATTTAAGTATAAAATAGGCCCGACAGGTACCACCCTAGTAGGATTAACCATACCATGGCTTTGATAATAATGGCGTTTGATATGTTCAAAATTGATGGTTTCAGCGATCCCCTCTATCTGATAAAGCTCACGCATATAAGCATCTATATTGGGGTAATCAACAATACGTTTTAAATTACATTTAAAATGCCCTACATAGACCGCATCAAAACGGATCAAGGTGGTGAATAAACGCCAATCAGCTTCGGTGAGTTGCTTGCCGGTTAAGTAACGCTGTTTAGCTAAGATCTGCTCAATAAAATCTAAGCTTTCGAATAAAGGATACAAGGCCTCTTCGTAAGCTTCTTGAGTAGTCGCAAAACCTGCTCTATATACACCATTATTTACGCTGTGATAAATACGCTGATTAAGCGCCTCAATCTCTGCACGCAGGGCTTGCGGGTAATAATCACCGGCTTTAGCGCCAACGTCATCAAAGGCTGAATTAAACATGCGAATAATGTCGGCAGATTCGTTGGACACAATAGTTTGCTGCTGTTTGTCCCACAATACTGGAACCGTTACTCTGCCGCTATAGTTGGCATCTGCTGCGGTATACACTTGGTGCATAAACTCCGCCTGATTAATTGGGTCACTCACCACTCCTTCACCAGGGGCAAAAGTCCAGCCGTTCTCACCCATAAACCAATGCACCACCGAGTAATCAATCATCTGCTCAAGGCCTTTGAGTTTGCGAAAGATCATAGTGCGATTAGCCCATGGGCAAGCATGCGATACATACAAATGATAACGACCCGCTTCTGCCTTAAAACCCTCTTTACCACTAGGGCCAGCGCTACCATCGGCCGTTACCCAATTGCGAAATTGCGCTTCACTGCGTACAAAGCGCCCTTTGTTTTCTTTGGTTTCGTACCACTTATCTTGCCATTTTCCATCAACTAACAGACCCATTATTTACTCCTAAAATTGTTCGCGACTAAAATTTGTTGTTTTGAAAATCATCAAAGGCCTGTAGCACTTCTTCACGCGTATTCATTACAAATGGCCCGCCCCAAGCGATCGGTTGATTAATCGGTTCTCCGGTTACCACTAACACTCGGCTAGCCTGCTGGCTCTGCAAACGTAGCTCATCCCCTTCGCTAAGCACTCCAAGCTGGTAAGCCTTAATCGCTTGTTTGCTTTGGCCAATGGTCACTTCACCTTCAATCACATAAACAAAACCATGATGATGTGTTGGCAACACTAAATTTAGGTCAGCACTTTCCACCAAGCTTATATCTAAATAACTGGCCGCTGTTTGCTGGGTTTGCACCGCTCCCTTAATGCCGTTCGCCAGCTCGCCTGCTACTACCCTTATTACGTTGCCTTGCTCGTCTTGGCTCACTGGAATTTGCTCGGCACTTAATTCTTGGTAACCCGGCGCCGACATTTTGTGCTCGGCTGCTAAGTTAACCCAAAGCTGAAAGCCCTTAAGCAAACCATTTTCTTGTTCTGGCATTTCTGAATGAATCACCCCACGCCCGGCATTCATCCACTGCACGCCACCCGCTTCAATCACACTCTCGTGGCCAGCATTGTCTTTGTGGCGCATTCGGCCATTAAGAATATAGGTTACCGTTTGAAAACCCCGGTGAGGGTGCTCGGGAAATCCAGCCAAATAGTCGTCAGGCTTATCCGATTCAAAACAATCCAACATTAAAAAAGGGTCTAAGTGCTGAAGCTGAGTATTACCTAGCATTCGCGTCAGTTTTACCCCTGCGCCGTCGCTAGTGGCTTGGCCAGCCACCACTTTCTCTAGCTGTCTCGAGTTCTGCATGCATCCTCCTAAGCGCTACGGTTATCGAATGAATATGCACCCGCGCCATGAGCGACGAGCAATAAAAAACCACCAGCGATAGCAACATTTTTCATCAACATAATCATTTGAATTTGATCGTCAGGATTAAAGTGAAATAACAACCCACTTACTACGCTAAAACCGGCTAACAAAAAAGCAATCGCACGGGTTTTCCAGCCCACTAAAATAGCTAATCCACCCACTAACTCTAGAGCAATCACCAACGGTAATAACATGCCAGGTACTCCCATTGCCTCCATATAAGCTTGGGTGCCGGCGTAGCCAGCAATTTTCCCGTAACCCGACACAATGAAAATTAAGGCCAGTAATAAACGGGCAGTTGGTTGGCTAATTTGTTGTAGTGCGTTCATAACATTATTCTCCTGGTAATTTGGGCTTAAGCCCAATGCTTGAGAACAGATTAGTGTTGTTTTAATAAGCAATAAACCGTGCAATCGGCAATTCATTGTTCCTATAATAGCAACAATACTTTGATACAAAATAAAGGAAGCTAGCCGTGGGCCAATTAGAAGAGATGCAAGTCTTTGTGCGAGTGGTTGAAGCGGGCAGTATTAGCCGTGCCGCAGAGCAATTGGGTGTGGCCAAGTCGGTGGTGAGTCGTCGATTAAGTGCCTTAGAGCAGCGGGTGGGCAGCAATTTAATGCAACGTACTACGCGCAGTTTAAGCCTAAGTGACAGCGGCCAGCAATTTTATCAACGTAGCTTAGTCATCCTTGATGAAGTTGCTCAACTTAACCAAGAGGCCAGCTGCCAAGAACACACTCTAAGCGGCAGTTTGCATATTGCGGTGCCTTTATCCTTTGGTTTGGCTCACTTAAATAGCGCGTTTGATACCTTTATGCAGTTGCACCCAGGAGTGAAACTAAAAATTAGCTTAGCCGATAGCCAGCACGATTTAGTGGCAGAGGGCATTGATATCGCCTTGCGGATTGCTGAACTAAAAGACTCCAGCCTTAAAGCGCGCAAAATTACCCCGATCAACTTTGTATTAGTCGCTGCCCCGCATTACCTAAATAAACATGGCCGCCCTAAACATGCCCAAGATTTAGCTCAACATCAAATACTGCACTATAACCATCGTCCAGCGCCGAGTTGGCAACTAATAGACCAACAGGGCAAGCAACATAATGTTCATTATCAGCCGCATATTAGTGCCAACAATGGTGATTTTTTAAGAGACTTAGCCATTGCAGGCCACGGTATTGCGCTTGCGCCTAATTTTATTGCATGGCAAGCAATTGCCAAGGGGGAATTGGAGGTAGTGTTACCGCACTATAGTTTGCCCTCGCTGTTTGCATGGGCAGTCTATCCCAATACTCGCCATTTGCCGCAACGCAGCCGAGTAATGATAGATTTTCTCAGTGAACGCTTTGGTTTAAACCCTTATTGGGATCAGGCCTTAAACCAGCATTTAGCGTCGTTAAATGACGCTAAACAGTAAAGCCAATCTATTTATCCTTGGCTTTACAACCGCAATCACTTATCTATCAAAAAGCGCTGTATTCTATGCAGTTTTTATGATTACCTTGCAGCTCAATAATAATTGACCCTGGCGAGCATTCTGCGTCATCAGCGGTCCATATAAATGCCGTAGTGTAACGACCTATTCGCGATACAAATTAGTTTTTTAACTGGTAAGGAAAGTGTTATGCCAATTGTTTTTGATTACTTCTTCACGGTGCAAGTTGCGCTACTGATTTTTGCATTGTTCGTGCTTAAATCCTCGATTAAATTTGTACCTCAAAATGAAGCGTGGGTGATTGAGCGTTTCGGTAAATATCAGTCAAGCAAAGAAGCCGGATTAAACTTCCTCATTCCAATGATTGACCAAGTATCAGCTCGTCGCTCGCTAAAAGAGCAAGCTTACGATGTGCCTAGCCAAGCGGCAATTACTAAAGACAATATTTCATTGTCGGTAGACGGTGTATTGTACTTTCGCGTACTTGACCCATACAAAGCTACTTACGGCGTAGAAGACTACGTGTTTGCGGTAACTCAACTAGCACAAACCACCATGCGTTCTGAAATTGGTAAAATTGAGCTGGATAAAACCTTTGAAGAGCGTGATGCGCTTAACGCCAAAATTGTTACCCAAATTAACGAAGCATCGGCTTCTTGGGGTGTAGCAGTATTACGTTACGAGATTAAAGACATTACGCCACCGGCTTCAATTATGGATTCAATGGAATCGCAAATGCGCGCCGAGCGTGAACGTCGTGCTAAAATTCTGGAGTCGGAAGGTGAAAAAGCTGCTGCCATTAATATTGCTGAGGGTGAAAAACAAGCCCGCGTATTACAAGCAGAAGCAGAAAAACGTGAGCAAGTACTTAGCGCAGAAGGTGAAGCCGAAGCCATTATTGCAGTGGCTAATGCCCAAGCTAAAGCCATCACTACGGTGGGTGAGTCAGCAGCTACACCTGAAGGCCAAAAGGCGATTCAATTAGATCTTGCCACTAAGGCGATTGAAGCCAAACATGCCATTGCTAAAGAATCGAGTGTAGTATTGTTACCCGATAGCAGCACAGAAGCAGGCTCGCTAGTAGCTCAAGCTACCACCATTCTTAATACGCTAAATAGAGGCTAAACCATGGCTGAATTGTTTGCCAATCACATTCCGCAAATCTTAATTGCACTGGGCATTGTTCTACTCACTGTTGAAGTAGTGATTATTGGTTTTGCCACGTTCATTTTGTTTTTTGTAGGCTTGTCGTTGGTAATCACCGGCTCACTGATTTGGTTAAACATACTGCCCGATACTTGGAATAGCATTTTGCTCGCCAATGCAGTGTTAAGCTCGTTGTTAGCAGGCGTATTGTGGAAACCAATGCGCAAGTTACAAAATAGCTCAGACGATAAACAAGTGAGTAGCGATTTTGATGGTCACCGTTTCTTCTGTCACCAAGAGATTGATAAGCGTGGTTTAAGCACTTACAAACACTCTGGCATTAGCTGGACCTTAAAGAGTGAACACACCATCGCAGCAGACACCGAAGTAGAAGTCGTGCGCGCAGAAGTGGGCACCTTTTGGGTGAAAACAGTCGACTAATAACCCTAGAGCCCAGTGTTAAACTGGGCTTCTATTTACTCCGCCATTAATGCAAAGCCTTATCGAGTGTGCTTAACTAGCTATAGTTTCTTTGTATATAGGTTTCCCCACATGTGGCAAGCGCTGAGTAAAATCTTGATCTTATCTTCTAGCTTTTGGTTAATTGCCTGTAGCAGCATGGTTCCGAACTACCCGCCTAAAGTAAATTTGGTTTCGGTAATCCCTACCTCTGGTGACAGCATGACACCAAGCTTTGATATTAACTTACGCGTGGTAAATCCCAATAAACAAGCCTTAAGTTTAGCCGGAGCGGTATACACGCTGTCACTAAACGGCCATGAAGTGGTCACTGGCGCAACCAGCGATTTACCAGAAGTACCGGGTTATGCTGAAGCCAATTTTACCCTGCCAGCGCAAGCAAATCTAATCGCAACTTTCCGCCTGCTAGGCTCTTTAGTGCAACTAAAAAGCCCCGAACTGGATTACCAAGTAGATGTAAAACTGGACATAGGAAGCTTATGGCCAGTGGTTAACGTAACCGAAAAAGGAACATTTAAATTAGAAGATTTGGGTCAACAATTGAGTTCGAGTGTTCAGTCACTTTAAGTGACCGAGTAAACCGCTCAATCCCAGCGCTCTGTTACTTTAATCAAGTGATAACCAAACTGCGTTTTTACTGGCCCTAATACTTGGTTTAACGGGCCAGAAAACACCGCTTTATCGAAACTTTTTACCATTTCACCTTTCACAAACTCACCCAAGTCGCCGCCTTCTTTGGCCGATGGGCAACAAGAAAATCGCGCCGCCATGGCTTCAAAACTAGAACCCTTGTTGAGTTTTTCTACTATCTCATTGGCTTTCTTTTCTGAGCTAACAATAATGTGCTTGGCGCGCGCCTTTGCCTTTGCCATAAGTCCTCCCAAATGACTCTGTGGAAGTTATACCGCGCCCCCAAAGATTGGACTAGACTTTGAGCAATAAAAAACAAAAAACGTAAGTAAAAGCTTAATTAACTTATTAGCTCACATTATTTTTAGCCGCATCCAATTAATATTTTAATAACATTAATTTCTTTATTCATTAAATCAACAAGGTGTGAATGAACAAACATTCTAACTACTGGTCGTGGACACGTAATATCTTAATTATTGGTTCCTTGGCGGTGTTAGCGGCAGCGCAGTGGTTACCCAGTAAAAAACTGCTGCTTTACCCCCGTGCTGATATGATGATCGATCTCTTTTCCGACAAAAATAATGGTGGTAATTCTTATGCTTATTGGCTTACCAGTAATCAAGAGTTGGTCTGTGACGTAGAGGATAGCGCCATTCCGGCCAAATATTGCGGAGTGAGTATTAAGTACCATTCTCAGGCGGCAGGTGAATCCGGCGATAAATACTTAGGGTTACGTAACATCGACCTTAGCGACTACGACAAGGTTAATGTCGACGTAGTGTTTGAAGGTCCAAGTACCGAGTTACGCTTTTTTATGCGCGGCACAGAGGCAACCAACGGCAACGATTTATCTAGCGCCAAGTTTATGTTTACTTATTTTAAGCAAAAGGAGCTTCACCAAGTAGCCAGCGCCCAGTTGAGCCACTTTTCTATTCCTGCATGGTGGCTAAACCGCTTTTACCAATCGCGTGAAGACTTCCAGCTAGACTTTTCGTCAATTAAAGAAATCTCCTTTGATATCCCCTCAACAGCAGCAGACGGTTTGTATAAAATAGAGCTGTTCAAGGTAGAAGCGGAAGGTAAATGGATCAGTAACGAGAGCCTGTATGCCGGTATTATTTTCATCTGGTTAGCGTACTTTAGCGCTGAGTGTTGCCGTTATATTCTCCATCAAAAAAAGCGTTTAACCCAATCCATACACACCTTAGAACAAGATGTAGATGAGCTAAAGCATAGCGCCAGCAACGACCAACTTACAGGTGTGCTTAATCGTCGTGGTTTATTAGATAGCGTTGAAGAACATCCGCTGACTGGCGAAAACCACTATTTGTTTGTTTTTGATATTGACCACTTTAAAAAAATTAACGACCGCTATGGCCATAACAACGGTGATGAAGTATTACGCTTTTTTGCTCGCCAACTTAGCGCAGCCATTCGTAGCCAAGATATTTTTGCTCGTTGGGGTGGAGAAGAGTTTGTACTGGTATCGCAACATCCACATGAAGTAGATGCCTTTAACTTTGCTGAACGTTTACGCGAACTGATTTATCGGCAAGATTTTTTACTGTCTAGCCAAGGTAAACAGCAACACATAAAACTCAGCATGAGCATTGGTTTAACCCGAGTAAATAAAGATGAAGCCTTTAACCATGCATTCAATCGAGCCGACGGGGCTTTGTACCAGGCCAAAGATAGCGGCCGAAATCGCTCTCAATTAGCCAGCTAAACTTGCCAGTTAATCGGCTGCTTGTTTTGCTGTGTTAATAGTTGATTAGTTTTAGAAAAGTGCCCACACCCCAAAAAACCACGATGTGCCGATAAGGGCGAGGGATGCACCGCACTCAACACATGATGTTTGGTGGTATCAATAACCTTGCCTTTCTTTTGCGCATGCGCTCCCCACAACAAAAACACCACACCTTGGCATTGCTGGCTAATTTGCTTAATCACAGCATCGGTAAAGGTTTCCCAACCAAACTTAGCATGAGAATGAGCCTTAGCTTGTTCCACGGTTAACACGGTATTTAGTAGCAATACGCCTTGATTAGCCCACGCACTCAAGTTGCCATGCTGTGGAATTTCAAAACCGATAATATCGGCGGCGAGCTCTTTGTAGATATTACGTAAAGACGGCGGGATTTTAAGGCCTTCGGCCACACTAAAACTCAAGCCATGTGCTTGGCCTTTGCCGTGGTAGGGATCTTGGCCAAGAATGACCACCTTTAACTGATCTAAATGGCAGGCATCAAAGGCAGCAAAGACTTGTGACTCGGGCGGGTAAATAACTTTGCCCAACTCACGTTCAGCTGCCACTCGGGCGAGTAATTGCCGGTAGTACTCTTGCTGTTGCTCAGTCTCGAACAAGTGTTGCCAAGTTGCCACGTAATCACCAATGTTATGTCTAAAAATACCGACTAATAATACCCTTTAGCCAAGACAAAACCTCAACTAATAACGCTCTGGTACAAAACTTTGTTCGTTAATCGGTACTCTCACATAATCTTTTTTGTCGATCGGCGGCAATACAATCTCGGCATGTTCTAAATCTTGGTAATCAATTTGCGATAAAAAGTGGCTAATACAATTTAGCCGCGCACTTTTTTTATTGTCTGAGTTAACCACCCACCATGGCGAATGTTTGGTATCGGTATAAGCAAACATTTCATCCTTAGCTTGTGAATAAGCCACCCAGCGGGAGCGAGACTCTAAATCCATAGGGCTAAACTTCCAGCGTTTCATGGGGTTTTCTATACGCTCTAAAAACCGTTTCTCTTGCTCTTCATCGGAAACCGAAAACCAATACTTAATCAAAATAGTGCCAGAGCGAATCAACATTCGCTCAAATTCGGGGCAGGCACGCAAAAAATCTTGATGCTGTTGGTCACTACAAAAACCCATCACTTTCTCTACACCTGCTCGGTTATACCAAGAACGGTCAAACAGCACTATTTCACCCGCAGCCGGTAAATGTGCCACATAACGCTGAAAATACCATTGGCTTTTCTCGCGTTCGTTAGGGGCAGGTAAGGCTGCAATTCGGCAAACCCGAGGGTTAAGCTTTTCTGCTATCCGTTTAATCACACCACCTTTACCCGCAGCATCACGCCCTTCAAAAATCACCACTACTTTCAGGCCTTCGGCAACCACCCATTGCTGCAATTTCACTAGCTCAGTTTGTAATTCTGCCAAGCGTTTTTCATAAGACTTCTTATCGATTTTAGCTGCCATAAACGAACTCACCTTTAATGTTGATAAACAAGCACTACTCGCCTGCCAAATAAAAACAAAAATGAATTAATACAATGAGTTAAATTTAGCAGCTACACAGCCATTTGCCACAAATCAAGCCACGAAAAACGCTTAGCAATACAAAAACAAACAGAATCATAGGATTAGCCGGCGATTTTCCAAGCGCGGGTACTTTAAAAAAAACCACAAAATGGTAACCTTAGGCGCCTTTATACATTCGTTAAGAATTCAACATGGCAATTACCGGCACTTTATACATCGTTTCAGCCCCTAGCGGCGCAGGTAAATCAAGCATGATCAATGCCTACCTTTCTCGCCACCGCGCTTATCCTGCTCAAGTGTCTGTATCTCATACCACGCGTGCTTCACGCCCTGGTGAAATTGATGGTAACCACTATCACTTTATTGACCACGCTGAATTTAAAAAGCTGATTAGCGAACAGGCATTTTTTGAATACGCTGAAGTATTTGGCAACTTTTATGGCACCTCTCGCCATACCATTGAAAAAACCCTGGCCGAAGGCATTGATGTATTCTTAGACATCGATTGGCAAGGTGCTCGCCAAGTAAAACAAATGATGCCAGAAGCGGTATCGGTGTTTATTTTGCCGCCTAGCCGCGAAGAATTAGAGAATCGTTTACACATGCGCGGACAAGATAGCCCTGATGTTATCAAGAAGCGCATGGACGAAGCAGAAAGTGAAATGTCTCATTATAATGAGTACGATTACTTAATCATTAACAGTAATTTTGACGAAGCATTAAGTGAGCTTACCGCCATTATTACTGGACAAAGATTACAAACCCGTCAGCAAGCCGCTAAACACCGCGACCTGTTAGATGAACTTTTATCGAAATAATCACGTTAAATGCTAGCTAATCATCATAAGATCGGCTAGGATCTTGCGTCATTTTTAGTCAACGGAGCTGTGCATGGCACGAGTAACAGTAGAAGATGCAGTAGAACAAGTCGGCAACCGCTTTGATCTTGTCCTTATCGCCGCACGTCGCGCGCGTCAGATCGCAGTAGAAGGCAAAGACCCTCTAGTTGAAGTAGATAACGACAAACCAACCGTTATCGCTTTGCGTGAAATTGAAGAAGGTTTGATCACCACAGAAACAATGGATGCTCAAGACCGTCAGGAACGTCAGGAACGTGAAGCCGCCGAATTGGCAGCCGTTGCCGCTATCGCCGATAAACGCATCTAGTCCGTACCCGTCTATAAAATTACCGTGCTGGGTTTACTCTGCACGGTAAAACTCCCATAATTCCATTCAATCATATCTATTTCTGCGCTCCTCCGCTGATGAGGTAATGTTTGTACTTATTCGAAAGCCTGCGCGAAGTCGCCTCAAGTTACTTAAGCGAAGAACACGTAACACTATTACGTGACGCCTATATATTGGGCAAAGATGCCCATGAAGGCCAGTTCCGCTCTAGCGGCGAACCTTATATTACTCACCCGCTGGCTGTTGCCCGCATTCTTGCTGAATTAAAACTGGATCATCAAACTCTTGCCGCCGCCGTGCTGCACGACACTATTGAAGATACGCCAGTGACTTACGAACAGCTTCAAGAACAATTCGGTACCGAAATTGCCGACTTGGTAGAAGGTGTCAGTAAACTCGACAAAATTAAATTTCGAGACAAAAAAGAAGCGCAAGTAGAAAATTTTCGTAAGATGATGATGGCGATGGTGCAAGACATCCGCGTAATCCTTATCAAACTTGCCGATCGCACCCACAACATGCGTACTTTAGGGTCATTGCGCCCAGACAAACGCCGTCGTATTGCGCGCGAAACACTGGAGATTTACGCACCTATTGCCAACCGCTTAGGTATTCATAGTATTAAGAATGAGTTGGAAGAGCTTGGTTTTGAAGCGCTTTACCCAATGCGTTACCGCGTATTAAAAGAGTCGGTAAAAAATGCACGCGGTAATCGCAAAGAGCTGATCAACGGCATTCATCAAGAACTACAAGGCCGTATTGAAGAAGCGGGCATTGAAGCCGATGTAAGTGGCCGTGAGAAAAACCTCTACAGCATTTACAAAAAAATGGTTAGCAAAGAGCTGCAATTCCATGAAGTTATGGATATTTACGCTTTTCGTATCATTGTAGATAGCCTAGACACCTGTTATCGCGCATTAGGCTTAAGCCACAGCCTCTACAAGCCACGTCCAGGTAGATTTAAAGACTATGTAGCGATTCCCAAGGCGAACGGCTACCAGAGCCTTCACACGTCGTTAGTTGGGCCGCATGGTGTGCCAGTGGAAGTACAAATTCGTACTGAACACATGGACCAAATGGCCGACAAAGGTGTGGCCGCTCACTGGTCTTATAAACAGACTGACGAAAGCTCAAGCACCACCGCGCAAATACGCGCTCAACGCTGGATGCAAAGCTTGTTAGAACTGCAGCAAAGTGCCGGTTCTTCTTTCGAGTTTATTGAGAACGTTAAAACCGATTTATTCCCTGACGAAATATACGTATTCACTCCAGAAGGCAAGATTATTGAATTGCCTACTGGCGCAACCCCGGTTGATTTTGCCTACGCGGTGCATACCGATGTTGGCCACGCCTGTGTTGGCGCGCGGGTAAATCGCCATCCTTTCCCGCTAAGTAAAGCACTGAGCAACGGCCAAACCATTGAAGTGATTACCGCTCCGGGCGCTCGCCCAAATGCAGCATGGTTAAACTTTGTGGTAACCGGTAAGGCGCGCGGTAAAATTCGCCAATTACTGAAAAACCAACGCCGTGAAGAGTCGGTAAACTTGGGCCGTCGCTTACTAAACCATGCCCTAGGCAGCGTGAAGTTAGACAAGATAAACCCTGAGTCTTTAGAGCAAGTATTAAAAGATTTAAAAGCTGAGTCGCTAAATGACTTGCTGGCAGAAATTGGTTTGGGCAATGCCATGAGTATTGTGGTGGCCCGTCGCTTGTTAGGAAACACCGATGAGCTAAGCCACCAGAGCAAAGGCAAAATTGCCATTCAAGGCGCCGAAGGTTTACTGCTTACCTACGGCAATTGTTGTCGCCCAATTCCTGGCGACCCAGTCGTTGCCCACATTAGCCAGGGCAAAGGCTTAGTGGTGCATTTAGAAGCCTGTAAAAACATTAGTGGTTACCAAAAAGAACCTGATCGCTACATCAACGTTGATTGGTCGAAAGATGCTGCGGCTGAAGCTGAATACAAAACTGAAATGCGTATCGACATGGTTAACCACCAAGGTATTTTGGCCAGTTTAACCAATGTAGTGGCCTCCACCGGCGCCAACATTGTAAACATCGTTACCGAAGAAAAAGAGGGGCGGGTTTATACCGTTGACTTACTGGTAACCACGCATAGCCGAATTCATCTTGCCGATATCATGCGTAAAATTAGGGTAATGCCTGAGGTATTACGCGTAGTGCGCTTAAGAAACAAGTAACGAGAACACCATGACACCAGAACGCTATCAACGCATTCGCGCAATGTTAGATGCCCGCCAAACCGATTTAACCATCTGTATGGAGAATGTGCATAAACCCCACAACCTATCGGCGATTGTGCGTACCTGTGACGCTGTTGGCGTAGACCACGTGCATGCTGTATGGGAAAACTACCAAGACGAATTACGCCGAGGCACTGCCACTGGTAGCCAAAACTGGGTTAACGTACATAACCACGAAAACATTGACGATGCGGTGGCTCAAATGCGTAACAGTGGCATGCAAATTCTTGCCACTAACTTGTCTGAAAGCGCCGTGGATTTTCGCGAAATAGACTATACCAAGCCTACCGCCATTTTAATGGGGCAAGAGAAATACGGCATTTCTGATAAAGCCTTAAGCTTGGCAGACCAAGATATTATTGTGCCAATGGTGGGCATGGTTCAGTCCCTAAATGTATCGGTAGCCAGCGCCCTCATTTTGTATGAAGCACAGCGCCAACGCGAAAATGCCCAAATGTATCAAGGCCCAAGTTCAGTGCCCGCAGAAGAGCAAAACCGAATTATGTTTGAAGGCGGTCACCCGATTTTTGCAGAAGCTTGCCGACGCAAAGGGTTGCCGATTCCGCAAATTGATGATGAAGGCCAAATTGTCGCTAATGATGCTTGGTGGGCCAAAATGCAAATGAGTAAAGAGGCGTGGGATCACTTAGATGATGAGTAAATGATACAAATTAGAGTTATTACTTTAATTTGATTTTAAACTTGTTAGTAAATTGATCTAAATTAAGCCCAAAACATCAACCTTATCTGAACATAGTTGCACTTAAATCGAGAAGTGAAACTATGTTCAGTAAAATAAAAATCCCCCATCTATTTCTACTTAGTTCAGCGCTAGTGCTACTGGTAGTGTGTATACAATCTTGGACCAATACCCAAACACTTAAGCAAACACTCTACCAAAGCTACGAAACTCAACTTAGCACCAACTTAGATTTAGCCACCAGCCTAGTATCACACTACCAACAGCAGCAAAACACCCTGGGACGCGAAGAAGCCCAACGGCAAGCGTTGGCGGCGCTGGCAAAACTGCGTTACCAAGGCAATGAATACTTTTGGGTGAATGACTTAGACCTGAAACTATTAATGCACCCAATTCGCCCTGCCAGCATTGGCCGAGATATGAGCCAAGTGCGTGATGCCAAGGGTTTAGCTCACTGGCAAGCGATGCGCGATACAGTGAGAAGAAGTGGCGAAGGCGCAGTTGAATACAACTTTTTACACCCGCAAACGCAAGTGATGCACGCTAAGCTGTCTTATGTAAAACAAGTTAATGATTGGAACTGGATCATTGGCACCGGCGTATACATTGACCGAATCGAAGACGAACTCAATAGTGTGTACTTATTCACCTTACTACGCCTTGTGTGTGCTTTTGGCCTATTTGGCATAGTGGGTGTATTAATCAGCCGCAGTCTAAAGCGACAAATGACCCAATTATCCAGCGCCATTGACCACCTAGCAGCGGGTAACTATAACCATTCCATTCACATTGAAGGCAATAACGAGTTATCAGAGATTGGTGTAAAACTAGAAAGCCTACGCCAACAAACCCAAGGTTTACTGCAGGACGTAAAAGCCTCAAGCGACAACTTGCTGGATGCCAATACTGAGCTAGCCTCAGCCACTCATACCACTCGCCAAAATACTCAAACCCAATTTGGCGAAATCGACCAAATTGCGTCCGCCATGACTGAAATGAACAGCTCGGTTGAAGAAGTGGCCAGTAATAGTGCCGAGACGGCTCAAGTATCCAAGCAAACTGTAGAGCTTGCTCAAACAAGCTTAAAACAACAACTCAACACCGTGCAGCAACTTAACCAACTGTCGCAGCAAATGGCCTCAGCCAAACCTGCAGTAGAAGAGTTACGTGAGTGCAGCCAAAACATCGGCTCTGTGATTGATGTGATTAATGCTATTTCTGAACAAACCAATTTGTTAGCGCTAAATGCCGCTATTGAGGCCGCTCGAGCAGGTGAACAGGGGCGAGGTTTTGCGGTAGTAGCTGATGAGGTGCGTAACTTAGCCTCACGTACTCAGCAGTCAACCGAAGAAATCATGCACACCATTGGGCAGTTGCAGCAAGTATCGGAAACGGTCGAAACAGAGATTGTTGGCACCACTAATGGCTTAGCTGAGCAGGCCGAGCAAGCTCAGAAAAATATTCAGCAAATTGAACAAATTGAGCAAATGGTGTCTGGGTTAGAGCAACGTAACCAACACAATGCAGTGGCAACCGAACAACAGCGCCAAGCCACCGATGAAATAGCACAAAATATTGTTGTATTGCGCGACGGTAGCGAAGCGAACGCGGGAGCGGCGCAGCAAAGCCAACAGGTGCATAGTCACTTAAGTGGTGTTGCAGAGGCTCTGAGTTTACACCTCAAAAACCTCCGTTTTAGCTAAATTAACTATTCTGCTGGAGGAGCGTCGTCTTCTCTAGCCTTAGCATATTTAAACTCGTAATCATCGGCAAACGGCGAGTTGTAGCCCCATATAATCGGTTCACCGACTTGTTTGTCTACCCAGATAAATGGCGTAACTAAGAATCGTGGCGCTTCTAAACGGATGCCGTTCTCTTCAGCTTTGTATAAAGAGCTATTGGTGTCGCACCTTACCGTTAACATCACCAAAATGATGATGAATAACCCTTTCCAAAAACCGTTCATAGTTCTCCCTAACTGTTCTTATTTAGTGCACTAAAGTGTGCTATTCAGCTTTTAACTGCCAAAGTGGCGCTAAAGCATGGTGTAATTGAGCCACTTGCTGGGCTTTTTCTTGCTCACTATAAGGCTTAGCGGGTAGTTTTCCCCATATAGGCTGCGGCCAAAGAGGGTCGTTATGATAACGAACTACGTGATGAACATGCAGTTGTGGCACCATATTACCTAAAGCAGCCAAATTAAGCTTATCTCCCTTATAAAGCTTGATGAGCGCTTCACTCAAGCGTTTAGATTCTCGCCAAAACTGTGCCTGTTGGCAACTATCTAATTGATATATATCACCAATATCATCTTGCATAGGCACTAAAACCAACCATGGGAATTGACTATCGTTAATCAGTAATACTCGAGACAATTCAAAATCGCCGAGCCAAATACCGTCTTTTTGCAGTTGGGGGTGTAAAACAAACTCACTCATGTGGCAATCCTAATGGTGAAACTAAACAGCGTTCAATGACAGTTACTATACAGTGGTCTGCGTTTCGCTTATCAAAAAAAATGCTAGAATGGCGCCAACCATAATTTAAGCTGATTTAAATCTCAATAACTACCGACCCTAGGCTATCTATAGAGCTATATCGATCACTATGTTACGTTTTTTGCCTACACCTTTTTTAACATTGCTTTCAGCAAGTTTAGCCATCATCAATACCGCCTTAGTGGGCTCATTGATTATTGTTTGTAGCCTTATCAAACTGCTACTGCCTAAGCCGCTATACCCATTGATAGGAAAAGTCACCAACCAACTAATGTGGTGTTGGAGTGAAATAAATCGTGGAATTTTTCGGCTAGTAAACAACACAGAGTTTGTTATTGAAGATAACAGCCAACTGAACAAAAACAGCTGGTATTTGATGATATGCAACCATCAAAGCTGGGCCGACATCGTGTTGTTATGCATGCTTTTTGGTTCGCGTATTCCCATGCCTAAGTTCTTCTTAAAACAGCAACTTTTATACGTACCCTTTGTGGGCTTGGCTTGTTGGGCGCTAGATATGCCATTTATGCGCCGCTACTCACGCCAGTACTTGCTTAAGCACCCAGAAAAGCGCGGTAAGGACTTAGCCTCTACTCAACGTTCTTGTGAAAAGTTTAAAAACAGTCCCACCACTGTGATTAACTTTGTCGAGGGCACGCGATTTACTCAAGGCAAACAACAAAATCACAGTACTTATCAGCATCTATTACCTCCCAAAGCATTGGGCATTGCTTACACGCTTTCGGCTTTAGGCGAACAATTTGACCAGATTATTGATGTTACTTTGGCCTATCCAGGCACTACCGAGCAACACCCGCCCTTTAAGGCTTTGCTGGCAGGCCGGCTAGATAAAGTGGTGGTAAAAATAGACACCATTAGCATTGGCAACGAATTACGGGGCGACTACCTGCAAGACAAACATTTCAAACGCCAGTTTAAACTGTGGTTAGATGACACATGGCAAAACAAGGATCAGTATCTACAATCCGTACTAAAAAACTAACTCCGACCAATTTGCAGCCATGACAGCCTGATTTTACTGCTATTTTTATAGGAGTGAACTGTTAGGGAGAGACAACTTGCGTATCATCTTGTTGTTCTTGTGCTGCTTTATTAATGCTAGCTGGGCTGAAGATTATAGCCCTTGGCTTAAAGAGTTTCGTCCATCCAGCCTCAGCCAACAACAACAAATTGAAGAGCTTGCTTGGTTTAAACAAGCCGCCAAACCCTTTCAAGGCATAACTATTCGCGCCATCTCCGAGCGTATCAATACTCACTTGTATGAAGCCACCGTCATTGCCCCACTGTTTTACCAACTCACTGGCATTAAAGTGATTCACGAACTTAGCAGCGAAGACGATGTGGTAAAAAAGCTGCAAAGCCAAATGGATTTAGGCATTAACTATTACGATATATATGTCAGCGATAGTGATTTAATTGGTGGTCATTTTCGCTCAAACAAAGTTCTCAGCTTAAGTGAATTTATGCGTGAACAAGGTAAGCAAGTCACCCTGCCCAGCCTAGATGTGAATGACTTTATTGGTTTGGCTTTTACCACTAGCCCTTATAACGAAATACTGCAGCTACCTGACCAGCAATTTGCCAATCTATATTGGTATCGCCAAGATTGGTTCGCTCGCCCAGAACTGCAGCAACAGTTTAAAGCCATTTATGGCTACCCGCTTGAGGTACCAGTGAATTGGTCGGCTTATGAAGACATCGCAGAGTTTTTTAGCAAGCACGTAAAACAGATTGACGGGCATAAAGTGTATGGCCATATGGACTACGGTAAACGCGACCCTTCATTAGGCTGGCGCATTTCTGATGCTTGGTTATCTATGGCGGGTATGGGCGATGTAGGCTTGCCTAACGGCCTTCCTGTTGATGAATGGGGAATTCGCCGTCATGGGTGCCGCCCAGTAGGAGCCAGCGTTAAACGCGGTGGCGCACTGGATTCGCCAGCAGCCATTTACGCAATACAAAAATACGTAGATTGGCTAGTGCGCTATGCCCCACCAGAAGCACAAAAAATGACCTTTAGTGAAGCCGGTGCAGAAATCGCTAAAGGCCATATTGCCCAACAGATTTTTTGGTATACCGCCTTTACTGCCGATTTAAGTCACCCAGACTTATCCATTACCGACGACAATGGCAAACCCTTATGGAGAGTGGCACCTTCACCACGCGGCGCTTACTGGCAGCCGGGCATGAAATCAGGCTACCAAGACGTAGGCGCATGGACCTTACTCAAATCTACTCCGCTAAAACGCCAGCAAGCAGCGTGGTTATACGCCCAGTTCAACGTGGCCAAAACGGTATCTTTACGTAAAACCATGGTAGGGCTAACCCCTATTCGTGAAAGCGATATTATGTCTCCCGAGTTTACCCAGCGCTCTGAGGAATTAGGGGGCTTAGTTGAGTTTTATCAAAGTAACGCGCGTAACGAATGGACCCCAACTGGGCTTAATGTCCCCAATTACCCCGCATTATCGGCTTTATGGTGGCAATACATAGGGCGCGCCAGTGACCAGAAGGAAGATGTAAGTAAAATCATGCAAGAGTTAGCCAAAAGCATGGATGCGGCGCTCGCTAAAATAGGCCATGAAACCAGAGGCGCTTGCAGCCCTAAGCTAATCTCAAGCCAAGACGAAGCCTTATGGCTAGCCCACCCGGGCTCACCAAAACCCAAACTGGAAAATGAAAAACCGCCTGGCAAAACCCTCGCTTACTCGGAGTTGATTAAACAATGGCAACCCTAGTTAAGTTGTTGGTAACCAGCCTATTGCTCTCCAGTCAAATGCTTAGAGCCAGCGATTTAGTATTTAATACTTATATCGATCCACCTTATGTCTCTCAAGGTGATGAAGGCGTCACAGGCATCAGCATCGATATTCTTAAACTACTAAGACAACATAGCCAACTAAACATAGAGCTGCACTTACTGCCGCTTAAACGCGCTTACGCAGTAGCCTTAGATTCTGCAAACCAATGTGTATTTGCTATTGAACGAACGCAATCTAGGGAGAGTTCTTTTATTTGGATAAGCCCAATGTTTATTAGTCGTTACGCTATTTACCAGCGTAAGTTGCATGCTAAACACTTAGCCAGTCTTGATGATTTAACTAAGCTACGCATCGGCAGCTACTCTGGCAGCGGTGTAGGTGAATACCTCACTAGCTTTTCAATCACGGTTGATTTGGCTAAAACCAACTTAAACAGCGCCAAAAAACTTACCCGCCACCGCACCGGTGCTTGGGCCAGCGACATATTGTCTGCGGCCTATATTGCCCAACAGTTTGATTTAGATATCTCACCTAAAAAGTACCATTTTTATAGCGCATTGCGGGCCATAGCGTGCAACAAAAACAGTGACTTAGGGGTATTAGACAAGCTGCAAAAAAGCCTGAATCAACTACAAAAGAGCGGCCAAATAGGGCAAGTATTAAGTAAATATGAACAGCAGTATCAGGTAGATTTAGGTTTATAACACCCATAAAAAAAGCAGCCACATAAGGCTGCCTTATTAGCTATATCAAGTAAACTTAACCTTTAAGGTTAGCCAAATAGCTAACTAATTCATTTAACTCTTCAATTGATTTAACTGAACCGGTATTTACTTGGTACTTACCGTTAACAACTAATGCAGGCACGCCGCGAATTTTATAGTTAATGGTGTTCTTTTCCATTTGCGAAACCATGCCGTTCACCACAAAGCTACTCGCTGCACTATCAAACTTCTTGCCGTCTACGCCGTTAGCAACAAAGATACTGCGCAAGTCGTCGCGACTGGTAAAGTTTTGGCGTTTGTTATGAATTGAATCGAAGATCGCATGGCTAATCGCTGGCTCTACTTCTAGCATTTCAGCTGCAGCAAAAGCACGAACCATTTCTTCACCCATTGAACCACCAATAAAGCTTACGTGATTCTTTTTGAAAGCGACGCCTTCAGGCAAAGATTTTTTAATGCTCTCAGCCACTGGCTCAAATTTAAAACAGTGTGGACAGTAGTACGAGAAAAACTCGATAACTTCTGGTTTAGCAGTAGCCGTTTGTTTAATTACGTCGTAATGCGTGCCTTCTTTAAAATCAGCCGCCATTGCCATTGGTAATGCGAGCATTGCCATTAAACCAATCAGTAACTTTTTCATCACCCTGTATTTCCTTCCAGTGAATTCATAAAAAACCGAGCATAATGATAAGCATTCGCTCGGTCAATCGCAGACTATAGCCTTGACACTAATTTACGTATTCCAAGATCCCATTTCAAACATTACTTTGGTATCTGATTCACGATGAATAAGTTCAGCATAATGCTGTTCAATTTGGCTACGTCTAATTTTTAAGGTGGGAGTGAGCAAGGCGTTATCGACATTCCAATCTTCTTCCACCACCATAACGTGCGACAGCTTAGCATGGCTTTCGAGGTGTTCGTTGACCTTATTTAAGGTTCGGTTAAGGCTAGCTTCAATTTGTGCCTGTGAGTGCTGCTTCATTTCTGCAGCTAACACCACTAGAGCACAAGGTTGAGTCATTGCGCTACCCACCACGCACACTTGTTCCACCATGGAATTTTCCGACACGCTCTGTTCAATAGGAACAGGGGCAACGTATTTTCCTTTCGCAGTTTTAAAACTTTCTTTTAAACGACCAATAATTTTTACATAGCCATCGTCATCTAGCGTGCCTTTGTCACCGGTATGCAGCCAGCCATCCACAATTGATTCTTCGGTAAGATCGGCGTGTTTATAATACCCCTGCATCATGCCATTGCCTCTGGCGAGGATCTCTCCCTGCTCAGAGATTTTAATCTCTACGCCCGGCCCAGCTTTGCCAATGGTGCCTATTTTATCGCTGCGGAACGGTACATTAAGCGTGCCGTAAGCCAGGTTCTCTGTCATCCCCCAAGCTTCAGAAATATTCAAACCAATCGACTGATACCAACGCAGCAACGAAGGCGCTACTGGGGCACTGCCACAGCCTAAAATCCGCGCCTTGTTTAACCCCAAGGCTTTTTTAATTTTGCGTTTAATCAAGCCTGATACCAAAGGAATAGCCAGTAGTAGCTTAAGTTTTTTGGGTGGCAGTTTTTCAAATACCCCTTGCTGAAAGCGAGCCCACAAGCGCGGCACCGAAATAAACAAAGTAGGTTGCACACTGCGCAAATTATCAGGGAAGGTGTCTAAAGACTCTACAAAAGACACGCTAAACTGGCCGTTAAAGAGACTAGTGCCTTGAATGTACACACGTTCAGTAATATGCGCCAAAGGCAGGTAAGACATCACTCGGTCTTCGCTAGAGGCTTCTAATACCTCAATCAGTTGTTCACTGGCGAAACGGTAAGCAGCAAAGCTGATTTCAGCGCCTTTGGGGTCACCCGTACTGCCCGAGGTGTAGATGATGGTCATAATGTCATCTTTATCCCACAGGTGATTTTTTTCTATCACTGGCAGATCATTTAACCAATCTTGCCACTGAATATGGCAAGGCATGGTGGGGTAAGGCATCGCCACGGTTTTTAAACCAATCGGCACTGCAGAGGCTTGTTTACCCCACTCATCTAACTTACCCACAAACAGCAATTTTGCTTCACTGTGTTTAAGTACAAAGGAAATGGTATCGACACTGGCGGTAGAATAAATAGGGATACTGATGCAGCCAGCCATGATAATTGCCAGATCAGCAATAAACCACTCAGCACTATTTTTAGCCAGAATGGCGACCTTGTCACCGGGCTCTAAGCCTTCAGAAACAAGGCCTTGAGCAATTTGCCCAGCTTCTCGGGCCACCATAGCCCACGTTTTCTCATGATATACGCCATCAATAGGCTGACGGAGGTAGACGCGCTGTGGATCCTGCTTTTGCCAATGCATCATTGCATCAACGGGGGTGACAAAATTTGTCATTCACAACCTCGTTACAAGTTATTCACCTTTTATATCAATCCTATACGGCTAGCGGCAGGATGCCAGCACAATTCGAAAATATGCGAGAGTAATGTGAACAAACACTCTGTTTAAGGCCAATTTTTGAAAGGGTTTTGGCTTAATTGAGAGTTGTAGTATTGAGTTTGTCCTGTCACCTCTTGGCCAAGCCAACTGGGCTTTTCAAAGCATTCTTGCTCACTCCCGAGCTCTACTTCAGCTACCACTAAACCGTGGTTATCGTCAGCAAATACATCCACTTCAAAAATGTGCTGAGCCACGGTGACTAAGTAGCGCACCTTATCAATGGCGCCCGGCTCGCACAGCGTTAACAGTTGCTCGGCTTCAGCCAGTGGAATCTCTTTTTCCCACTCGTAACGACTTAAACCCGATTCATTGCTGGCACCTTTTATAGTGAGAAAACCTTGCTGGCCGCGAATACGTACCCGCACGGTACGCTGTTTATTGCTACTTAAGTAAGCTTGTACAATGCGAGTATGTGAGCTGGCTTGAGCAATAAAATCATCACTATTTACCAGAAACTTTCTTTCAATTTCAACACTCATAAGCGCTCCTAGTAAGCGGGTGTTAAAGATAAAGGCGGTAGCTGCAAAGCGGATAACTGCTCTTTAAGTGCCAGTATCTGGTCTTCCCAGTAACGTTGCGAGTTAAACCAAGGAAATGCGCGCTGAAAAGCGGCATCTTGCCAGCGACGCGCCAACCAGCCCATATAGTGAATCATGCGCATAGCGCGCAGCGGTTCAATAAGGCTTAACTGGCTCATATCAAACTCACAAAAAGCTTCGTAGCCCTCTAGCAAAACTTCTAGCTGTAAACGGCGCTCGTTATCATCACCTGCTAGCATCATCCATAAATCTTGAACCGCTGGGCCATTACGGGCGTCATCCAAATCCACTAGCATCGGGCCATCTCGCCACAAAATATTGCTGGGGTGGCAGTCACCATGCAGGCGAATAATCGATTTAGGTTGGTAAGCTGCTTTGGCGGCCTCGGCCACTTGCTCGGCAATGGTAAAAAACGGCAGGGTTAAACCTTCAGGCAGCCAATCCCGCAAAAACTCTAGCGGTTGGTCGAGCATTTCTTCGGTATTAATTGATAAACGGTGCTCAAATAAAGTTGTACCTACCTTTTGGTGCATCCGCCCTAGGTATTGGCCAACTCGCTCAATTTGGTCAAGATTATCTACCTCAAAGCCGCGCCCACCAACACTAGGGAAAATAGTAAATAACCACCCTTGGTATTCAAACAAGGTGCGGCCATCAACCACCAGCGGTGCAACAATGGGCACATCCACTTCAGCCATTGATAAGCTAAATTGGTGCTCTTCAATAATTTGCGCTTTGCTCCAGCGTTCCGGGCGGTAAAACTTCACCACATAACGCAGATCATCTTCCGCTTTAAACTGATAAACCCGGTTTTCGTAAGAGTTTAAGGCAAGTAAACCGCTGCTGGGGAAGATCCCCTGAGATTCAATAGCATCGAGGATTAAATCGGGATGCAGTTCAGCAAATAGAAAGGCGCTCATGGCATGACTTCAACAAGAGATTATCGGCGCAGTGTAGCAGTAAAAGGGGTTGTCAGCGACTAAGCGCTTAGCTGGCTAAATGCTTGAACCACGATGTAAATACAACTTGCCCACGCTACCGCCATCACTAGCGAGCGTAATGTGGCTAAGCCGTAAACATATACCACCGGATGCACTAAGCGAGTGGCTAGAAACAACAACGCGGGGATTTGAATAAGCTGAAAATCGAGGCCAGCGAGTTGGGCAATCAGTAAGCTACCGGCAAAGAGGATAATAGCCTCCCAGGCATTTTGCTGGGCGGCATAAATCCGTTGACCAAAACTGTTTAACTGGGAGGCTTGTTGGCGCGGATTAAGATTATCAACCCGCCCCAATTGACGTTTTCGTACCACCGAGCCACATGCTGCCAATAGATAAGGCAGCACCAGCAAGGTGGCAAAACAAGCCAATACCAATCGCATACTGCTTAGCCACCACTAATAAAGCGGCTAGCTTGAATAAACTGGTCGTCACCGCTTTCTAGTACAAACTCAATATCAACAATCGAGCGTTTAAACAGGTAAGGGTCACTGGCTAGGGTAATAGGCACACTAAACACCTCACCACCTGGCACCGTAACAATTTGCTGGCCAATCCACTCTACCTCTTCAAAACCACGCACATTTAAATGAAATTCACGAGCATTAGAAGATTTGTTAATCACTTTCAGGGTGTAAGAGTTTTCCACTAAGCCTTCGGAGTTTTCGGTATACAAAGCGCCCCGGTCACGCAATACATCTAACTGCATTGGTTTAACACTAAACAGGGTAAAGACGAAGGCCACTAACATTAGGGTGAGTACAACACCGTAACCAATCAGCTTGGGTCGCAAAATATCAGTTTTTTGCCCAGCCAAATTATGCTCGGTGGTATAACGAATCAGCCCTTTTGGATAATTCATCTTCTCCATGGTTTGGTCACAAGCATCAATACAAGCACCACAGTTAATACACTCGTACTGCAAACCTTCGCGAATATCGATACCCGCAGGGCACACCTGCACACACAAATCACAATCAACACAGTCACCTAAACCCAAGGCTTTAGGGTCGGCACTTCGCTTACGCGGGCCGCGGCTCTCTCCGCGCTCGGTGTCGTAAGCCACAATAAAGGTGTCTTTATCAAACATCGCAGACTGGAAGCGCGCATAGGGGCACATGTGAGTACACACAATAGTACGCATCCAACCGGCATTTGCGTATGTAGCCACGGTGAAAAAAATCACTGAGAAGTTAACGGCACTGCTGGCATTAAGCGTGAAGAAATCCCTCCACAACTCAGTAACAGGCACAAAGTAGGCAGCAAACGACAAGGCGGTAAATACCGACACACCTATCCACGCGGTATGTTTGGCGGTTTTTCGCCATATTTTATTGAAGTTCCAACTGGACTGATCGAGTCGCTTCCGTTTGTTGGCACTCCCCTCTATTTTTTCTTCAAACCAAATAAAAATAAAGGTCCACACCGTTTGTGGGCACAAATAACCACACCACACACGGCCTAAAAAGGTGGTAATAAAAAACAAGGCAAAGGCGGCAATAATGAAAAACCACGCCAACAAGAGTAAGTCTTGCGGCCACAAGGTTAAGCTAAAGAAGTGATATTGGCGCGCACCCATATCCAACAAAATAGCTTGGCGATCCCCGTAA
The DNA here is from genome assembly GCF_046774965.1 of Agarivorans sp. DSG3-1. Taxonomy (NCBI): domain Bacteria; kingdom Pseudomonadati; phylum Pseudomonadota; class Gammaproteobacteria; order Alteromonadales; family Alteromonadaceae; genus Agarivorans; species Agarivorans sp. DSG3-1. Next base: position 1,144,532 of record NZ_CP177241.1, read on the forward strand.
GGAATAAACGGTACAATCACAAAGGCGGCGATAAACACCCAGCCCATGTATTTACGCAAACGCTGAAATACGCCTTTTTGCTCGCGCACATAAATTTGTTCTTGGGGATTATATCGATCAACCGGCGCGCGCTTTTTAGCGGCTTTGGGTTTTGGGCTCACATCTTTTACAGGAATTCGTTCACTCATCACTCAATCCTTTTGAGGGAGGCACTGGTGGAACTGATGCCTTTGCTTAAGCAAAAACGGGCAATTGAGAAACAATTGCCGCTTAAGACATTACACTTTTACGCCGCGTGCTTTAAGTAAAGCAGTTTTAAAATCATCTTCACAATCTTTAGCGATGCCAGGAATCATGTCCTCTTTACCAATGGTTAGCATTTTTAATTGGTAAATCAGCACGTCGTCGGTAAGTTCACTCATTGGTTTGTCAAAACCTGCTTGGTCGGCGATTTGAGTGATAATTTCCACTAAGTTTAACTCCGGTTGTTGTTTCCAAACCGGCGTGAGTAAATCGATTAATTCTTCAATACGATGTAACTGCATACTCATTATACTTCTCCACGGGCGGCCACTACAGCTTGGTTTCTGCCTAGCTGCTTGGCTCTATATAGGGCCTTGTCGGCCTTGTCTACGATCTCTTTGGTACTTTGCTGGGCTACCGGAATTAAGCACGACACACCAATACTCACGGTAACATAGCTGGCTGCGGCCGAATATTCGTGGCGTAGCTGCGCCTCGGCCAATAGTGTTCTTACTCTTGCGGCAACTTGCAATGCACCTTTGGTATCGGTGTTGGGCAATACCATTACAAATTCTTCGCCACCATAACGCGCCACTATGTCATCTTCACGCTGCAGCGCTTCGGTGAACAAGTTGGCCACCATAGTTAAGCATTGGTCGCCAGCAACGTGCCCGTAATGATCGTTATAAGGCTTAAAGAAATCAACATCGATCAGCAATAAACTCAAAGAAGTATTGGCTCGGCTACTCAAACGCCAGTGCAACGATAAGGTTTGCTCAAACACCGCACGATTATACAAACCGGTTAACGAATCGCGCTCACTTTGGCGGCGCATAATAGCGTGGCTGTCTTCCAGCTCTAAGGCTTTAACGCGGTTAAGCGCCCCTTCGGAAAAGTTGTCTTTAACTAAGGTTTCAGCGCGGCGCAATACAATGTTGAGCTGCGCCCAGCACACCAACAGCACTAAAAAGGCCACCAGTTCAGTTTTTTCGCCGCCAACCACACTCACTAGCAAGGCCAATAAAATGGGGATGCTAAAACCATTAAAGCTACGAATACTCAGTAAATTTGGCACCACCACTAAAGATAATAGGGCGCCCACCAGCACTACTAATAATAGCCGTTCCGCACCTGCCAACTCTGGCATAAACAATAAAATGCCCACTCCCCACAATACTCCGCTACTGGTAGCGAGGCTAAAGTAGCGGGTTAACTGGGAAGACGGTTGAGCATCAGAGGAAAAGTCTGTTTGATAACGGGCAAAAAAGTAAAATGCCGCCGACAGTACCAGCATAAACACTAACCACAACATATGAGAATTAGACTGATAATGCGGCGTAAACAAGCCCCACCAAATCAGGCTATACACTGCGGTCATTATTGCCACCAGCCGCCCATTGTTGAGCAAATAGCGAGCGTTTTCAGTGTTTACTTGTAGCTGCACATTGCGCAAAAACAGAACCCTTACAAGGAGTGGCGAATAATTTGTGTGCATTGTAGCAATAACTAGAACAACGAGAACAGAAAAACCCTCGCTCACATCAGCTTAAAACACAAGGCGAGATCACAAAATTTTGATGGTGATTTCAGTTAGTAATGACTTTAAGGCTTGGCTTGCTGGTTGTTCCGTAAATGTCTTTTTTATCAGAAGAAATAGCGCAAGCCCCACAACAAACAACTAAAAGGGAATAGCCCTCAAAAACTCAGTCTCACATCTTTAGTTCTGCAAGTTAAAGCAGCGAATTTAGGGTAGCTTCTTACATATAGGCATTGTTAAATCTCCACAAAGCAACTTAATCAGCCAGCCGTTGCCTGCCAAAAATTGTTGTAGTTAGGCACATTCACCACAAATCCATCAAACTTAGCTAAAATAAATCGCAGGCTTGATAACAATATTGATCTGATTGCTTGCGTCCTTTTTCCCAGAAAGGGTAAAGTGCTACCCGCAAGTATATTGGTCAATAATCTTGCAACTCGGTCAACTAGGTAAAGCATCTAAGGAACAAGGTCAATGCTGGACAACATTAATCCAACTACTACACAGGCTTGGAAAGCGTTACAAGCACATTTCGAAACACAAAAAGAGGTTCAACTTAGCGAGCTATTCGCCGCTGATTCAGACCGCTTCAACCGTTTCTCTGTATCGTTTAACGAGCAAATCTTGCTAGATTACTCAAAAAACTTCATCACCGAAGACACCATGCAACAATTGCTTGCCCTAGCCAAAGAAACCAAGCTAGACAGCGCAATTAAAGCCATGTTCTCGGGCGAGAAAATCAACCAAACTGAAGGTCGCGCCGTATTGCACACCGCACTACGTAACCGCAGCAATACCCCAGTAATGGTAGACGGCGAAGACGTAATGCCGGGTGTAAACGCAGTGCTAGAGAAGATGAAAGGCTTCTGCGCAAAAATTCACTCTGGCGAGTGGAAAGGTTACACCGGTAAATCAATTATCAGCATTGTAAACATTGGTATTGGTGGTTCTGATCTTGGCCCAGTAATGATTACCGAAGCGCTAGGTGCCTACAAACTAGAGCACATTACTACGCACTTTGTATCAAACGTAGACGGCACTCACATTGCTGAAACACTTAAGCAAGTAGACCCAGAAACCACATTGTTCTTGGTAGCCTCTAAAACCTTTACTACCCAAGAAACCATGACTAACGCACACAGCGCACGTGATTGGTTCTTAGCAGCCGCCAGCGACGAAGCACATGTAGCGAAGCACTTCGCCGCGCTATCTACCAACGGTAAAGCCGTAGCAGAGTTTGGTATTGATACCGACAACATGTTTGAATTTTGGGATTGGGTAGGCGGTCGTTACTCTTCTTGGTCGGCAATTGGCCTTTCAGTAGCGCTAACGGTTGGTTTCGATAACTTCATCGAGTTGTTAGATGGCGCACACGCCATGGACAAACACTTTGCAGAAACCGAATTAGAGCAAAACTTGCCGGTTATCTTGGCTTTGCTAGGTATTTGGTACAACAACTTCTACGGTGCAGAAAGCGTATCTATTTTACCTTACGACCAATACATGCACCGTTTTGCTGCTTACTTCCAGCAAGGCGACATGGAGTCTAACGGTAAAAATGTAGACCGCAACGGCAACCCTGTAGACTACCAAACTGGCCCAATTATTTGGGGCGAACCGGGTACCAACGGCCAGCACGCGTTCTACCAGCTAATTCACCAAGGTACTAAACTGATCCCTTGTGACTTTATTGCACCAGCGCAAACCTACAACCCCTTGTCTGATCACCACTCGAAGCTAATGTCTAACTTCTTCGCCCAAACTGAAGCCTTAGCTTTTGGTAAGTCGCGCGAAACCGTAGAAGCAGAGTTAGTAGCAGCCGGTAAATCAGCCGCCGAAGTAGCTGAGCTAGCACCGTTTAAAGTATTCACCGGTAACAAACCAACCAACTCAATCTTGGTTAAGAAAATTACCCCGTACTCTTTAGGTGCCATGGTAGCAATGTACGAACACAAAATCTTTGTACAAGGCATAATCTGGAACATTTTCAGCTTCGACCAATGGGGCGTAGAATTAGGTAAGCAGCTAGCTAACCAAATTTTACCAGAGCTAAAAGACGGCGAATCAGTAGATAGCCACGACAGCTCAACCAATGGTTTAATTAACGCCTTTAAAGCCTGGAAATAACCCTCCGCTTTATGTAACGCGTTAAATGCAAAAAGCTGGCCTAGGCCAGCTTTTTTTTCTGCTCAATACGAATGGCATAGATCTTGTTTTATTTGTCTTTTGCATGAATTTTACCATGCTGTATTTTGTCTAGTTCTTTCCAAACTATAATCAACTTCTTTTTAGTCTCGTTTTCTTGATAGCTATCTCGTCTAATTGACCACTTTAGAACTAACCAATTGAAGTTACAGTAATAAGACGCATTGCTTTGTTGGAGTTTGCTAATATACATGCGGAAATAGATACCGAGATCAAGAATCATAGATTTATGGGCTTTGTATAAAAACTCTTCATCGAAAATACGATGCTGCATAGCTAGCGCCGCTCTTTCCCATTTATTTAACACATATCGAATAGCCGCAGATACTTCATCGGACTGTTTATGTCCGTAAGCTTTGTAAGTGTCATCAGCATAGTGTTCTATTTTCAATTTGCCTCGCTCTCGAATTGCCTTTTTAACTAAATTTAATGAATCTGAATATTTTGAGTCAGAGGCGAGAGAGTCTTGAAAACTAAGAGTGTTACTCTCCCTTGCAGTTTGGCGTTGATACTTAACTCCAATCATTGCTGCAGTTAGTGCAATTGTTGCCGATGTTATGATGGCACCGGCAGAGTAAAAACTACTCCCTAGATATCTAGATATACAAAAACCAGCTAACAAGACCGAGCTAAATACAACTAATATCCAAAAATAACTCTGTGGTTTATCCATAGAGAGCTAACCTGTTATTGATAAAAACAAAAAAAGAGAGCATATAATGCTCTCTTTTTAAAAAAATTCATTAGGCGTTATGGCTTAAAAGCCCCAATCTTCTTCTCTATACATAATATCTAATCCTAAATTCCGTTTTTATTGAAACTCGTTCCGTATACAAAAATAGAATGCGCTTGGGTCATTTCTGCGCCTTTATGGTACCAATATAGACTGTGACGTCAGCATATGCAAACACCGAGATCAAAGTAATTATCTAATACCAGCCCTTTTGAGGGGCATAATTATAGCACTAAACATTCAGTTGTTAGCCCTTAATTAACTCATTCATTAGCGTTTTATTCTGCCACTGTATCTTATGTCATACACAATTGCTGGGGATAAAAGGGACAGAATTACTTTATTTTGCTCAAATCTCTCCTGTAATTAAGCTCTTGCTTGGCGCACCGTCTCACCCGCTTGTATCTCGCGAATCACCTTAGCCGGATTGCCTCCCACCAATACGCTCGAAGGCACATCTTTAGTCACTACCGCGCCAGCAGCGATGACTGAGCCATTGCCAACTGTTACCCCAGCTAGTATCACTGCATGACCGCCGATCCATACATCGTCACCAATGGTGATTGGCGCTGGGTAGTCGATCACCTCTCGCTCGCCTTGTTGATTAATGTAGGTTTTGCGTAGCTCTGGGTCTAAAGCGTGATTAATCGAGAACAAACTGACATTGGGCGCAATCATCACCCGATCACCAATAGTAATTTTGCCGGAATTTACCAAGGTGAAGTTGGTATTAATAAATACATCGTCGCCAATAAACACCGTATCGCCATAATCCACTGTGAGTGGTGGGCATACCTCGATGTTTTTACCTACTTCAACAAATAGCTCACGCACCAAGGTTTCGCGCAATTCGGCTTCATCTGGTGCAGTTTGGTTAAAGCGATGGGTAATAAGCCGCGTGGCGAGGCGGCGATCTGCTAAGTCTTTGTCCCAACGATTAAAGCTTAACCCTGCGATCATCCGTTCAAATTGTGTTGTCACTTGTTGCTCCAGCCAGCTCGATGTATTTAACCACTGTGCAAGCAAAATGAGGGCTTGTCTATTAGGCTGGCAACATAAACCACTATTCACAAATATCAGAGCAAAGAAAGTAATAAGCCAGCGCTTAAATTGGCTAAGCAGCTAGCGTTTATGCTAAGTTGCCCAGCAGAAATAGCAGCCAAAGAGTGCTTAGTAGTGACGCGCCAGCAGCGGCAAGGACAAGGTTTTTTACTCACCGCCAATAGTTACGATCGTCAAGGCCGAGCCTGTATTCAATTGTGGCTGGCCAGCGACAATGGGCCAATCCGCCTAGAGGTAAATAACCAGCAGCCGGTATTTTTTGTATTAAGCGCAGAACTACCACAAGTACAAGACGTGCTAGGGAATGCACTGGCGAAACATCAGCAGCTTGAGCTAAACACCTTTCAGCATCAAGCCATCAGCGCCTGTTACTTCGCCAGCATAGACGAGCACTACAACGCAGCCCAGCAACTTAGACAGGCCGGTTTACACTGTTTTGAAAGCGACATAAAACTGCATGAGCGCTTTCTTACCGAGCGTTTTTGCTATGGCAGTATGGCCTTTGCTGGCGAGCAAAGCACTAATCCGCAATATCCGGCAGTGCAACAGGCCAAAATCAAAACTGTCCAATATACGCCTACGCTGTCAGTATTATCGCTAGACATAGAATGCAGCGAAAAAGGCCAGCTATATTCGATTGGTTTATACAGCGATAACTACCAACGAGTATTGATGATCGGCCCCGAGCAAGCCGCCGATATGCCCATCACTTGGCTAGCCAACGAATATGCTCTGCTAAAGCAGCTAGAACTTGAATTTCAAAGCATTGACCCGGACATCATAATTGGTTGGAATGTCATCAATTTTGATTTTAGATTGCTGGTAAAACGCGCTGCCTTACATGGCTTAAAACTGGCGATTGGCCGTGAGCAAGGGGCAGCCCGTTGGCGCGAGCGCAGCGATAATGAACATACTGGCTTTATTAGTATTCCTGGGCGCGTGGTGGTGGACGGTATCGATTCACTAAAGTCGGCTACTTACCAATTTGATAGTTTTAGCCTAGAGAATGTTGCTCGGCAGCTATTAAATCGTGGCAAGTTAGTGGATGAAGTACACGACCGTATGGCCGAAATTAACCACAACTTCGCCCATAACAAGCCGCAATTAGCAGCTTACAACCTCGAAGACTGCAAACTGGTATTAGATATTTTTAAACACACCCAGATTTTGGAATATTTGTGTTTGCGCAGCCAGCTCACCGGCTTGATGTTAGACCGAAGCGGTGGCTCGGTGGCCGCCTTTACCAATGTGTATTTGCCGAAGCTGCACCGCGCCGGTTATGTCGCGCCTAATTTAACCCGCGACTTTGTGGCCGATAGCCCCGGCGGCTATGTAATGAACTCTAAACCGGGTTTATACAAAAATGTGTTGGTATTGGATTTTAAGAGCCTGTATCCCTCTATCATTCGTACTTTTAAAATTGACCCATTAGGGCTTATTGAAGGCCTAGCTGAGCCAGAGAAGGCCGTTGAGGGCTTTAGAGGGGGATTATTTAGCCGTGACAAACACTTCTTACCAGATATTATTAATCAGCTGTGGTTACAGCGCGATCAAGCCAAAGCCGATAAAGACAGTGCCCGCTCGCAAGCGATTAAAATTTTAATGAACAGTTTTTATGGAGTGCTGGGATCGACCGGTTGCCGTTTTCACGATCCGCGCTTAGCCAGCTCAATTACCATGCGCGGCCACCAGCTGATGCAAGAAACCGCAGATTGGATCGTCAAGCAAGGTCATGAAGTAATTTACGGCGATACCGATTCTACCTTTGTGTGGCTAAACCAAGAGGTGAATCCAGAGCAAGCCAAACAGATTGGCCAGCAACTGGCGGAGGGCATAAATCAATATTGGCAGCAAAAATTGGCCAATGAGATGCAACTAGACAGCCATTTGGAAATTGAGTTTGAAACCCATTTTTCGCGATTCTTAATGCCCACCATTCGTGGCTCGGAAACTGGTAGCAAGAAACGCTACGCCGGTTTAACTTCGCAAAACCAAATGGTAATTAAAGGCCTAGAAACGGTGCGTTCTGATTGGACCGAAATGGCTAAGATATTTCAAACGGGCCTGTTAGAGCGTTTGTTTGCAGACCAAGATCCGCGACAGTTTGTATTAGATACTGTGGAACAGCTAATGGCGGGAGATTTCGATCAGCAGCTCATTTACCGAAAACGACTACGCCGCAAGCTAGCCGAATATGTAAAAAATGTACCGCCTCAAGTACGAGCAGCGCGCCTAGCCGATGAACATAACAAAGCCTTAGGCAAAGCACTGCAATATCAAAACAAGGGTAGCATTGCTTATTGGATGACCATAAATGGCCCCGAACCCATTACTAACCGTATTAACCAAATTGATTATCAGCACTACTTAGATAAACAATTGCAGCCAATTGCCGATGGAATTTTGCCTTTTATTAACTTAGATTTTGAGCAAATCACCAGCGCTCAATTAGGCTTGTTTTAAATCGCTTGTTTTTACTCGTGCGATATTGCCTGCATTGACTTCCATGGTGCAACTTACCATCAGCAATAAGGTAACCGATGCTAGTATCGTTCGCAGCAGCATGGTCCTTTGATAGAGCGCTTTATTTAGTTTCTGAGTATTCACAGTAATATTGTTCCGTTTGCTTATCACTTAACTATTCACTGCGATAACAGTGAGCAAATATTCGTTCTCATTCACATCAGTAGTGCCGCTCACTTCGATGAACCTAACAACCTTGCTAGTTCCATGGTTAAGTGGCGTAAGTTAACCCAGCAATGCGCTGAATTCAGGCCGATATTATGAATATGAACAAGTAACAAAAACTGACTAATTACGAATACAACAAGAATTTGTTATCTCAGCATAAAAATCCAACCTGAGTCACTTTTATCAAACAAATATCCGTAAGCTATTAAAAAAGTGAAACTTTCCGTTAATACTGCTCTCAAATCATTTGATAGCAAATAAACAAACATTCACAAGGACGGAGGCAAAGAGGAACAGAACATGGCGTTTTTATCGATTGGTGTGCGGGTTTTATTATTGGTGTTGATGTTGGGTAGCGTGTTTAGCTATTCACACGCTTCCCACCCATCTTGGGCTAAGCATTGCCCAGCCCTTATTACAGATAAAGCTGCTTAGCAGACATCCTCAATACGTTTTTCTATTTGCGGGTTAGCCACAAATATCATTACCGAGCGCGCCGCGACTTTAACCGAACCGGTTTCGAGCATAGGTGCCGTTTTAAAGTCATACACATCTTCTGGCGATTTTGCGGAAGTATTTACCAGCATAAACCAATGCCCTTCAATGCTTGGAACTTCAAACTCTAACTCTTCCCAGTAGGAGTTAAACACCATATACATGCGATCTTTGCTATATGGGTCTAACATGGTCATGGCAACAGAGTGACTATTCTCAGACCAATCTGGTTGACCTTGTTTTACCCCATGCCACTCAATATTGGCATCGTGAATCACATCTGACAGGCTTAAGTGAATTTTCTCTTCCAGCACATCGTCGTAACGGCGCAGCTTAATCAGCTCTTGCACAAAACGCAGTAGCTCTGGATTTTTGTCCACTAGGGTCCAATCAAACCATGAGGTTTCGTTATCTTGGCAATAGGCATTGTTATTACCACCTTGAGTACGCTTAACTTCGTCGCCCATGGTAATCATTGGTGTACCTAGCGACAGCAGCAAGGTAACAAAGAAGTTCTTCATTTGCTGTTCGCGCAAGTCATTCACTTTAGGGTTTAAGGTTGGCCCTTCTACACCATAGTTATAACTAATGTTGTGGTTGTCACCATCACGATTGTTTTCGCCATTTTCAAGATTGTGTTTATCGTTGTAGCTGACTAAATCATTGAGGGTGAAACCATCGTGAGCGGTCACCAAGTTAACTGAGCGCTGTGGCGAGTGGTTATCTTTGTAGTAAATGTCTGGGCTGCCTAATAAACGCGAAGCAAATTTACCCACTACGCCGGAGTCACTGCGGAAGAACGAACGTACGTCGTCTCGGAATTTACCATTCCACTCGTTCCAACGGTCGCCAACAAACTCACCGACTTGATACAGACCTGCGGCATCCCACGCTTCGGCAATAATTTTAGTGCCGGCGAGCGAAGGATCTGAATCGATTGACCATAGCAATGGCGGCTCTTTCATTACATGACCTTTAGAGTCACGCGCCAGTACCGAGGCTAAATCGAAACGGAAGCCGTCTACATGCATTTCGTTAACCCAAAAACGCAGTGCGTCTCGAATCATCCGGCGCATTACTGAGTGGTTAGCATTACAAGTATTGCCGCAGCCAGAATAATTGCTATACCAACGTTTCTCATTCTCTAGCATGTAGTAGGTGTCGTTTTGCAAACCCTTCATGCTTAAGGTAGGTCCGTCGTGGCCACCTTCTGCGGTGTGGTTAAATACCACATCCAAAATCACCTCAATGCCGGCTTTATGTAGCTCACGCACCATGGTTCTAAATTCGTTAAAGGCGCCACAAACACTTTTATCTGAGCTGTAAGCGTTATGCGGCGAGAAGAAGTTAATTGGGCTGTAGCCCCAATAGTTATTCTTTCCTAGTGGTGCATCTTGTAAATCAAACTGCTGCACTGGCATCAGTTCAATGGCGGTAACTCCAAGCTCTTTAAGATAAGGGATTTTTTCAATTACCCCGGCATAAGTACCCCGTTTATGCTCTGGCACCCCCGAAGATGGATGCTTAGTAAAACCCGCTACGTGCAATTCGTAAATCACCGTATCTTGCAGCGAGCGCTTAATAGGATGCGTGCCTTGCCAGTCAAAGCCACGCGAATCTACCACTGCGCCTTTAATACACTGGTTGGTATTAACGTGACCATGGCGTGCAGCCACTTGGCGTAGGTAGTTATCGGGGAAATGAGTAATTTTAGCGTAGGGGTCGAGCAGGACTTTACTTGGGTCAAAACGCAAACCGCGCTCTGGCTCCCAAGGGCCGTCTATTTGATAACCGTATAAGGTGCCTACTTCTAGATCTTCGACAAAGATATGCCAATAGTGATCTGTACGATTTAAGTTTGCATCTAAAGAGATTTCGGCAAAAGGTTTACGAGAGTTCACTTCTTTAAATAAAAAAAGCCTTACTCCCGTAGCACTTTTAGAGAAAATACTAAAATTTACGCCCTTACCTTGGTAAGTCGCGCCGAGTGGAAATGACACACCCGCTTGAGTTTTTAAGGTCATATACTGTGCTGTCTTATTTTATGCTGAATAACTGAGATGGAGAACCTATTCGTTGGCTCTTTGAATATAGTCTATCAGTATCAGACGATTACACAGTAAATATATTAAGGCTTAATGACTAAAGTTTGGCCGAAATTGAGTGCGAACGTCCGCTAGCTTGTCGCTTTCTGCGGCAATGTTGCGACCCCATTTGGTCTAGCTCACTCAACTCATCAGGCAGCATTAAAGAAAGCAATTGCTCAAGTTTATCTTGATCGGCAACGACATTAGCAATGGTTTGGCTGGTTTTGGTTCTGAACATGGTTTACCCCTTAAATTTGATACCTATTAAGGGGTATGCAGCTACAGTGCCAAGGCAACATTAAAGTTTTAAAAACCTTATTATTCAGATAGTTGCTGTCTAGCTTTGATCGGATTTGCGTACATTGCGTACAACTGAGATCGAACCTCTGCACTAACATCGCGAGACTTCGCCTCAAAATAGCGCTTAGCGTTAGCCAATTCGTTAGCAGGAATACCTTCAGGAATCGCATCACCCAGGGCTATCCAGTTGGTAGGCATCAATTGGTAATTACCAATAATCGCTTTATCTAAGGCTTCGGCCACTTCTTTGGCTGACTCATATTCACCACTTAGCGGCTCAGCAAAGTGCACATGTACCTGGCCTTTTTGACCCACAATGCCTCGCGAAATACTGTAAATGTCTTCATGCTCTTGTTTTTGATATTCGCCATGCTCATTTTGCTCTACCAATTCATTGGCTTTGGCTAAGTCGCAAGGGTCAAACTCATAGGAAATAGACACAGGCACAATGTTTAACTGGCTAATGTATTCAGCAAAGCTTTGCTCTTTAGGTTTATTCAGCGCTAGCATAGAAATAAGTGCCGAGTTGGTAATATCTAAACCGTCTTTAGCGCGGCCTTCACGCTGAGCAATCCAAATGTGGTCACCAGTTTTATTCAAAGTATGTTGAATGTATGCAGATAACTCTTTTAGGTTCGCCAATTTCTCTCGTTTAGCACTGGCCGAACGTTTAACAATAAAGCTACGGTTTAAACGCATCATATCCGCCACCCAAGGTTTGGTTAGCAGATTGTCACCAATCGCAATTTGCACGGTGTCTTGGCCGTTGTTATGCAAAATGTAGTTTACAAAGGCGGGATCTAAAGCAATGTCGCGGTGGTTAGAAATAAACAAATGCGGTTTGCTTAAATCGAGGTGGTCTAAACCGCTAGAGCTTAATTGCGAGGTAGTTGTTTTCACCATGTGAGCCATGTAACGCTCTACCATTACCTGGAAGTCGTAAACTTTGGTCACATTTCTTACTTTAAACTTAAGCACTTGGCGCAAGGCAAATGAAGTTAGCGCTAAAAAGGCTCCACGGGCGCGTGGAAAGCGAAACTTAATCAGTGTAGAGGTAAATTCAGGGTCATTAATTAGACGTTTAAGCGTGCTTTTTACTTCAGAATCTTGGTAAGGGCGAATACTGTCAAACTGAGACATAACTTCTCTCGCAATTTAGGAAGGCGCAATTTACCGTTTTCCGCTCTTAAAAACAACAATAGCGATTAAAAAATGAACAGTTAATGGTAGTTTTTCATGCTAAAGCTGGATTCTTTCGCTAAAGCAGCTAGCCAAGTATACTGAGCGCAAGACCTTAAAGCCTGATGTTAATGGAACAACAACGCCAACAATTGCTTGATGCCCCCATCACGCCTCTTATCATTAAAAAAGCCAGCCCCAGTTTTGTGGGCATTTTTGCGATCATTTTCTTTAACCTTGTTGATACCTTTTTTGTGGCTATGTTAGGCACCGATCAACTCGCGGGTGTGTCTTTCACCTTTCCTATTACCTTTGCGATAACCAGTATTGCCATGGGTTTAGGCATTGGCTTGTCGTCTCACGTTGGCAGGCTATTGGGTGCTCAGCAGCAACAGCAAGCTGCTCGCTTAACCAGCCACGGATTACTACTCAGTTTATTGCTAATAATACTCATCGCCAGCTTAGGCTATGTAAGCATATTTCCCCTTTTTAGTAATTTGGGCGCTGAATTACCGGTAATGCCTTATATCGAGCAATATATGCAGATTTGGTACTTGTCGGTGCCCTTGCTGGTGGTTCCCATGGTGGGAAATGCCGCTATTCGCGCCAGTGGTGACAGCAAAACCCCCAGTATGGTGATGTTGGTAGCGGGCATTGTGAATGGCGTACTCGATCCCATTCTAATTTTTGGTTGGAGGCCGATTCCCGCAATGGGCGTGCAAGGCGCAGCGCTAGCCACGGCAATTGCTTGGGCACTGACCTTCTTAGTGGCGTTTTACTTACTAAAATTTAAACTTAAATTACTGCGCTTTGAATTATGCTCGTGGCAACAATTGCTTAGTTCTTGGCAAAAGCTGTTAAGCATTGCGCTACCCGCAGTGTTTTCACAACTACTCACACCAATAGCAACTACCGTTACTTTAGTAATACTGGCCAGTGCAGGCACCGCGACAGTGGCGGCTTATGGTTTTGCAACTAGGGTTGAGGCCTTATTGTTTATTGGAGTAATGGCCATCAATTCAGTGATCCCTATGTTAGTGGGGCAAAATGTAGGCGCAGGCCAAGCGGCGCGTGCACAATATATTGTGCATCATGCTATTCGCTTGGCGGTTGTTTGGCAGCTACTACTGGCAGTACTAATGTACTTACTGGCCCCAGTTATTAGCCAAAGCTTAAACCATGATGCAGAGGTGGCAGAGCTGAGCCAATACTATTTGCAACTGGTGCCATTTTGTTACGGCATGATGGCAGTACCTTTGTTATTGGCACAAACTCTTAATGCGCTGGCTAAACCCTTGCTGGCGATGGCCATTAACTTAATTCGCTTATTTGGTTTTATGTTACCGGCTATCTACTTAGGTGCGCTAATGGGAAGCAGTAAATTGATTTTCTTGGCAATTATTATTGCCCATACCCTAGCGGGTTTAAGCAGTTTACTGGTGCTTAGCTATTTAATGAAGCAAGCAAATTGGTGGGGCACTAAGCAATAAAAAAAGGGCGATACCGAAGTATCGCCCTTTTTTAGTAGTCATATCGCTCAAATCCGTGAACGGGTAATTGCTCCCTGCAATCCTTTTTGACTTTTTCACACCAATCCTTAGTGTTTCCTCTTCCCAATTCCTTTGGGCTATCCTTTAGCCGTCTATGGCATAAGCATTCATCCTAAACGCTTGCTCTCTCCATCCTGGAGGTGTCCTTTACTTCATCCTGAAGCTGTTTGGTACTTTGCTTTCTAGCACGCCTGTGCTGACATCCTTAACTCATCTACCTTGATAAGTCTGCTCATCCTGAGCCTTGCTTCCTTTGTACCTTGGCATCTTGCCCTGACTCTTCCTAAGCCTTGGCTCGTCCTGATGGTTAGTACTTTACCGCTTTGACTGACGAATCCCAGTAGCCCCAAAGTTTATTTTTACTTTTTCTCGTTCAAGAAAAGCCCATAAAACACCAAGTGACTGAAAAATAAAAAATATTTTAAATATCGAAAGTAAAGACAGTGATATTTCTGAGCTTAGGTCGGGCAGATCTCTCACACCAAGGCTAGCGAATAAAGTAAAGCTGATACTGGCTTATAAAAGATAAAAAGTTACCAGCACCTATGCAAACCAACTAAAAAACTATTTGAACAATAAATGGCCTAGGAAAGCAGTAGAGGGGAAGTGAAATATTTAGCCTTAAGCAAAGAAAAAGGCGATACCGAAGTATCGCCTTTAAAGTAGTCATATCGCTCTATTTCCCTGAACGTTAATTGCTCCCTGCAATCCTTTTTGACTTTTTTACACTAATCCTTAGCGTTTCCTCTTCCCAATTCCTTTGGGCTTTCCTTTAGCCTTCTATGGCATAAGCATTCATCCTAAACGCTTGCTCGCTCCGTCCTGGAGGTGTCCTGATACTTCATCCTGAAGCTGTTGGTATTTCGCCCTCTAGCACTCCTGTGCTGACATCCTAAACTCATCTACCTTGATAAGCCGCTCATCCTGAGCCTTGCGTCCTATATACCTTGGCGTCCTGCCTAATTCTTCCTGAATCCTTGCTCTTCCTGATGGTTAGTACTTTACCGTAGTCACTATAAAAGCCTAGCCACCCCAAAATAAAAAACACCAAACAAAACTATTACTTAAGGGGTAAAAAAAGCTAAGTATTTGAAATATAAATACAAGCTAGATTACTTGCTGACAAACAAAAGGATTTATCCCGATAATAGAATGGTCGATCTCTCACACAGCTAAAGGAGGATCACCAGACAAGTATCTAACAGAAACAAACTAATAAGTGATTAAAACCACCAAATAGACAAAAATGCAGTTTAATAATCCACTTGACAAGATTAAGCAGATCTAAAGAGGTACAAAATAATAACTAACAGCACAAACAAAAAACCCAGCACTTGGCTGGGTCTTAGAAAAAGGTCGGGGCGACACTTACGTGTCGCCCCTAGTAGTCATATCGCTCAAATCCGTGAACGGGTAGTTGCTCCCTGCAATCCTTTTTGACTGTGTTACTACGTCCTGTAGTTATCCTTTTCTCAAATCCTTTGAGCTGTCCTTTAGCCTTCTATGGCATAACCGGTCTTCCATACCAGTTGCACGTCTCCTTCCTAGGAGGTGTCCCTTTACTACATCCTGTAGTTGTCCTTTTTAGCTCCTGCTACGTTTCTCTTCCTGATAAACGTCAGTGCCTCCGTGCACAAACAACTATACGGAAACTAATTTTTAGAAAAAGCCGATAAACAAAAAAACTTTCACTTTTTTACTTACAAGAACTGACAAAAACACTAAACCATTGTTTTTTATAATTAATTGTTTTCAAACTTTGTAAGCTTTGCTGCTGTTAACGCACAAGCTTGTGAGAGATATCGCACACAGCTTGTAGTTAATAAGTAATTACTGACGGTTTTTGGCAAGCTTAGGCAGCGATAAATGATAACGAATAGCCACTAAACGAATGATAAGCGCGGTAAAAATGCAGGCGCTGGTGGCAAGTGTGGCGGAAAACTCTAAAAATAATGCCGCCACCCAGACCAAACCGCCAACAATACAAGCAGTGGCGTACACTTCTCTTTGTAATACTAAGGGAACTTGATTAGCCAGCACGTCACGGATCATTCCTCCACCACAAGCAGTAATAACCCCCATGGTAACCGCCACAATCATTGGCGCGCCATATTGCAGGGCTTTTTCTGCACCAATCGCCATGAATACCGCCATTCCAATAGCATCGGCCACTGGTAGTAACCAACGAGGCGGTGTTGGAAAGTTATTGAGTAATAATACCGAGCTTAAGCTGGCAATGAGAATAACCCAAAGGTACAAGCCATTTTCAACCCAAAATACTGGGCTGGCACCTAACGCCATATCCCGAATGGTGCCTCCGCCAATGGCGGTAACGCAGGCTAAAACTAAAGCACCAAATAAATCCATTTTTCTGCGGCTAGCAACGAGTACCCCAGAGATAGCAAATACTGCAGTGCCAAAAAGGTCGAGACTAAATAGGATGGTGTTGCCCAAAATGGATTCCTCAAAAAATTCGGCTGCAATTAGACAACAAGTCATGCTAACAATATAGGATGCAGATCAAACAAAGCCGAACCCTGGCAAGCTCGGCTTATACCCTATGGCGATGGGCTTAATCGTAAATGGTAGGTATCGCTTGGCGTTTATGCTGCGTACGCTGATAAATGGCGATCAGCTTCTGTTCTACTTCAGCCTCTACCGCTCTACCTTCTAAAAAGTCATCAATTTGATCGTATGTTACACCTAGCGCCACTTCGTCTGGCAATTGTGGGCGGTCTTCTTCTAAATCTGCAGTGGGCGCTTTGCCAATCAGCGGCTCTGGTGCCCCTAAGTAAGCCGCCACCTGACGAACTTGGCGTTTATTCAAACCAAAGATAGGCGCAATATCACAGGCTCCGTCACCATGTTTTGTATAAAAACCGGTAAGATTCTCTGCCGAATGATCGGTACCAATCACCAAGCCACCCGTAAGACCGGCAATTTCGTACTGTGCCACCATTCGCATTCTGGCTTTTACATTGCCCTTGGCAAAATCTACCGCTGCTTGGTTTGGCATCGTTAAACCTGCAGCGAGTAAGCTTTCACTGGCACTTTGGTGTAAACCCTCGGTGCCGGCTTTAATGTTGGTAGTAACAATGTGAGAAGGTTTGATAAAGCTTAAAGCAAGCTGCGCATCGGCTTCGTCTTTTTGCTCACCAAAAGGCAAACGCATAGCGATAAAGCGATAATCTTGGCTATTAGTGTCTTTATTTAACTGTTCAACCGCTAGTTGAGCCAAACGTCCTGTGGTAGTTGAATCTACACCACCACTGATCCCGAGTATTAAGGTTTTTACTTTTGCTTGTTGTAAACGCTCTTTAATAAACTCGATTCGGCGTTTCACTTCGTATTCTGGATCGATTTCTGGCAGTACTTTCATTTCTGCCAAGATTGCTTGTTTCATCTTCTTCCCCACACGAATAATATCCCTAAAGGGCAATGTACTTGAGAGATAAAAAAAAACCAAGAGACAAGCCGATTTACATATAATTAAAACAGTAACAGCGGATTTAAACAGACATCTCACTCTTTTTAAGGATAAGCAACATGTTAAGACGCACTAAAATTGTCACCACCTTAGGCCCCGCCACCGACAAAGACGATGTACTTGAGCAGTTAATTTTAAATGGCGCAAACATGGTGCGGCTAAACTTTTCCCACGGCACCGCTGAAGACCATTTAGCCCGCGCCAAACAAGTTCGCGAAATAGCGGCTAAACATAAAGTTCATGTGGCTATATTGGGTGACCTACAAGGTCCAAAAATTCGGGTATCTACCTTTAAAGATGGCAAAGTAAACCTTAACTTAGGTGACCAGTTTGTATTAGACAGTGAGCTAGGCAAAGGCCTGGGTGATGAAAAGCAAGTTGGCCTAGATTACAAACATCTACCAAACGACGTAGAGCCCGGTGATACCTTGTTACTTGATGATGGTCGTATCCAACTAAAAGTAACAGGTGTACAAAATAGTCAGGTAACTACTGAAGTAACCATTGGTGGCATTTTGTCTAACAACAAAGGCATTAACAAACTGGGTGGAGGCTTATCTGCTGCGGCACTTACCGACAAAGACAAAGCCGATATTCTAACCGCTGCAAAAATTGAAGTTGATTACTTAGCCGTTTCCTTCCCCAATAGTGGCGAAGACATGCACTATGCAAGACGTCTTACTCAACAAGCTGGCTTGGCCACAAAGCTCGTAGCCAAAGTAGAGCGCGCAGAAACCGTTGCAACAGAAGAAGCAATGATCGACATTATTAAAGCCTCAGACGCAGTAATGGTAGCGCGTGGCGATTTAGGTGTTGAGATTGGTGATGCAGAGCTCGTTGGCGTTCAAAAAACCTTAATTCGTTTAACCCGCAAATATAATCGAGCAGTGATTACCGCCACGCAAATGATGGAATCGATGATTAGCGCACCCATGCCAACCCGCGCTGAAGTCATGGATGTGGCCAACGCGGTACTCGACGGTACCGACGCGGTAATGCTTTCAGGTGAAACGGCCGCTGGCGAATACCCTATTGAAACCGTACAAGCCATGGCAACCGTATGTTTAGGCGCAGAAAAGCAACGCAGCATAAACGTTTCTAAATACCGAATTAACGAGGTGTTTGAAAGCATTTCTGAAACAGTAGCCATGAGCACCATGTTTGCTGCTAACCACATGAAGGGCATGAAAGCGATTATCGCCTTAACTGAATCTGGCAGCACACCGCTACTGATGTCGCGTTTAAGTAGTGGTTTACCGATTTTCTCTTTATCACGCCATGCCAAAACGCTCAGCCGCTGTGCGCTTTATCGCGGGGTTTACCCAATTCATTTTGATGAAAGCAGCGAAGATATTATTTCGGTTTCACACACCGCGATAGCTTTGCTAAAAGAGCAGGGTTATTTAAATAAAGGGGATTTAGTCATACTGACTCACGGTGATGTGTTTGATCAAACCGGCCATACCAACACCAGTAAAATTCTGAAAGTAAGCTAAAGGTATTGGCTTAACTTGCTCGGACTCACCGGGCAAGTTAATGCTGACGTAGCAAAGTGGGTCCGCGTGCACCTTCAACCGGGCGATTAACCGACAACTTACGACCTTTCTTTATACCGGTTTGAAAATCAGGAGTTAACTGGCCCATTGAAGCTTTAATTTTAGCTTTAAAGGTTTCGCGATCTAACTTCTCAAACATTTCATCTAAGTAGTCATCCATATGCTCGTTGCGGCCATCGGTAACTAAGTCAGGCAGTTTTTCTAGCGCACCTTCTAACCATCCGGCAGTAAACGAGGCAACTCTGCGAGCAAGTGTTACGTTGTCGGTACCCGAACCAGCAAAACTATTACGGAACGACCCTACTTGCTGGTTCATTTCTCGGTAAACGATATCAAAAGCAAAAGCGGCAAATACTGCGCGTTCAGCTAAACCTACAAACTCAGCGCGTTTTAAGCCTTTGTGATTAATTAATACCGCTTCAACACCAAAGCGGCCATTAATACCGCGAATAATACGCAGGATGTTTTCACCAACATTGGCAGGCAGTAAGGTTTGGGTAGAGGTTTTGCCCATTTGAATCAGCTCAATATCGGCTTGATCTAAACCGTGTTTAAGCATTAAACGGTGGGCCATACGAATAGCTTGGGCGGCCTCATGTACATTTGAGGAGTTACCCAATTCTAAACACTTGGCAATTTTTTCTAGGGCACGTTGACGACTCACGAAACGGCTATAACCTCTGCTCAAAAATGAAGCGCTATTTTACTTATTTTAGCCAAATTTTCCAGCTATTCACGCAGCAAGATAGCAGACCAAAACAAAAGGGCTTGGTAACAATCACCAAGCCCCTCGTCTAATCCCTTAAAAAGGAACGATAAGTACTATTTTTCGATTTGAGCAGCCTCTGCGGTGGCAGGGTAAAAATGCACATCGCGCTGCGGGAATGGAATAGAAATACCATCGTTGTCGAAGCGCATTTTAACTTCTCGAGTAATATCCCAGTACACATCCCAGTAATCGTCGGTTTTAACCCAAGGGCGCACAATAAAATCTACCGATGATTCGTTAAGTACGTGTAACTTCACCATTGGTTCTGGCTCTGGTAGCACCATTGGGTGTTTATCTAACAGCTCTTTAAGTACCGCTTCTGTTTTTTCAATATCGTCGGAGTAACCAATACCAAAAACTAAATCTACACGGCGTAACTTTTGAGCCGTCACGTTTTTAATCACGTCCCCCCAAATTTTACTGTTAGGTATTACTAAGGTTTGGTTATCAATGGTTAAAATGGTGGTAGAAACAAGGTTCATGCTTTTTACCTTACCAAATACACCACCACCGACTTCAACCATGTCACCTACATCGTAAGGGCGATAGATTAAAATCATCAATCCAGCGGCAAAGTTACCAAGAGTATCTTGCAAAGCAAAACCGATAATGAAACCGGCCACACCTAAACCCGCCAAGATAGGAGCCAGCGAGATGCCCACCTGGGCTAGCGCGAACAAGATACCTATAATAATCACAATCCGCGCTACTGACGAAATGATCATGTCTTTCATTAAAGATGATAAGTTCAGCTTTGATGAATCTAAACTCTTGGTCATTAACTTACGCACTAAGCGCGATAACGAACGGAACAAATAGTAAATAGCCACCAGCAAAATGAGTTTAAAGATCCACTCACCACCATGCTCTACAAAATACTCAGTTAAGCGGTCAACCCAACGTTTAGCAATGCCACCAAGAATATTCACATCCAATACGTCAGTAGTGATTTGCCCGCCTAGCTTAAGTAAGGTTTGCTGATAGAACGAAGCATCAAAACCCAACTGAGTGAGTAAATCTACAGTAAGTTTAAAACTAACCCCAGCAACAGCGAGCTGCTCGGTAACCACCGCTAATTGGTCTTTTAAACTTTGGTCTTCAGGGGTAATTTTAATTAGCTTGCCTAACTCTTCGCGCTTTTTACCCACTAAGCCCACCATGCCTGAGAACGACTCTGCACGCGTGTATAGGTGGTCAACGGTATATTGCTTCTCGCTGGCAACATCAAAGCCTAGCGCTTGCTGGTTAATAATTTGCTGAACCATGGCGGAATAAATTAAATCAGCACTTGATAGGTGTTCTATATAAAGCTGAAACGCTTTAATGCTATCTGCTTCTTCTTTGGCATAGTCTTCGTTAAATTGCTTTTGTTGCTTCTCAATACCGCTAACCAAATCTTGATTGTTTTGATTAATGATTTGCTCAACTTCAGCCAACACTTGCTTATCCGCTAGCCCTAGCGCATTTTGCTCGATCAAATATTGAGATAATTGATTTATGGTTTCAAAAGCATGCAAGTGTCGTTCTAACAAGCGATGTGAAATAGCGGCTTGTTCAATGGTAGAGACGGTATCTTGATTGGCTCTAATACGTTCAATCCGCTCTTGCTGGCGCTGATACTTATCCAGTAGTAGAGAAGCTTGATCGCTCCCTGATTCTTGAGCGTAAACCGTATGTACTGGGGATGCGAGCAGTGCAACACCCAAGACAATCGCACTCCAATAGCGCATTAGTTCCTTTAACATCTTCTTCTCCAGCAAATCTATTAGCTTCAAAGCCAAACCACAGTGTTAATTAAAACACTCAAACAAAGTACAACTGTAAGCTAATAATAGAGACTTGTTAGTATTTTACTATCAGATTTAAGCGCTTATACTAACAAATAGCTCACATTGATAGTGACTAAGGTAGAAGTAGCCTAATGAGAAGCTATTTCAAGCTCGTTACAAGGACAGTATATGAAAACCAAGCAGTGGCTTTGCCTCGCCGCGTTAACAACAATGATTAACGCCCCCGTGAATGCTGGTGAATGGGTGATAAAAGCCGGTGGTTTTTGGGCTCAAACCGATTCTTCTATGACCACAAAGACACTATTAGATAGAGATTTAACTCTTGATTTTGAAGATACTTTCAATCTAGAAGAAGAACAATTCCTTCCATTTGCCCAAATAGGTTACCAGTTTAACGACCGCCACCATGTTTTTGCTGACTGGAGAAGGCTACATCGCTCTGCGCAAACCAAAGCTGTAGGAGCTATAGAATCGCTTCCAAATTTTCCAGAATATGGCATTGCAGCAGGAGCAAGTATAAATACTCGAATGGATATAGATGTACTGCGTGCGGGCTATGGCTATTCTTTTTATAAAACCGAACGCGTGGAGATAGGCGGCTCACTGGGCTTACACGTAATGTTCATAGAAATGGGTTTTAGCGGAGAAATAGCGGGGTGTGTTGAAAAAAACGGCGAATTGATTTGTGAGAGTACCAGCACAAGTGGCGAGGTAGTAGATGAATCAATAACCGCTCCTTTACCGGATATAGGATTTTGGGCAAGTTATGAATTTGCTGATGATTGGACAATTGCAGCCCATTCAGAGGTATTTTACATAAGCCTTGATAATGTTAGTGGATACCTAACAGACCTCAACGCTACGATATCTTACGCCATTTCGCCAAACTGGGATGCTGAGATAGGTTATAACTATTACCAAGTAGGTGCAGATTGGGACGAAACCTCTCTTAAGTACAAATACCAAGGCCCTATGTTTAACGTGGCTTATAAGTTCTAAAAATCTGGCCACAAACCTTTAGTTTGTGGCCAAACTATTTATATCAGTGACGCAATACCGTATTGCTTACCGTAGTTCTCTACTACAAAGTCGATATCTTTATCGCCCCTGCCTGACAAGTTAATCAAAATTGTTCCTTTAGCACCTTGCTTGGCGAGGTTAATCGCATGAGCAACCGCATGGGCCGATTCAATAGCTGGAATAATGCCTTCTAGTCGTGACAACTCAAAAAAAGCATCTATCGCTTCTTTGTCGCTTACCACCCCATATTGCACGCGGCCGAGGTCTTTCAGGTAAGCATGTTGTGGGCCTACGGCTGGATAATCTAAACCGCTGGCTACCGAGTAAACTTTCTCTGGTTCACCCTGTTCATCTTTTAGCATATAGGAGTGAAATCCATGCATTGTGCCTGGTTCACCTTTAGTTAGGGTGGCAGCATGCTCGCCCACTTCATCTAAGCTTCGGCCTGCGGGTTCACAACCATGCATGGCCACGTTACTGTCTTCTAAAAAGGCGCTGAACAAGCCCATAGCATTTGAACCGCCGCCTACACAAGCCACCAAGTGGTCTGGCAGTTGGCCTTTCATATCTTGAAACTGCTGACGCGCTTCAATACCAATAATCGATTGAAAATCGCGAACCATCATTGGGAATGGGTGAGGACCAACCACCGAGCCTATAGCATATAACTGAGTATGCGGATCAGCCATATAAGCCTGGAAAGCACTATCTACCGCTTCTTTAAGGGTTTTTCGGCCATGAGTTGCAGGAATGACATTAGCGCCGAGGATACGCATTCTCACCACATTAGGGTGCTCTTTTGCAATATCCACTTCCCCCATGTGAATATCACACTCTAAGCCTAATAGCGCAGCCGCCGTAGCCAACGCTACACCATGTTGGCCAGCTCCAGTTTCAGCAATGACTTTAGTTTTTCCCATTTTCTTAGCGAGCAGTACTTCGCCCAAGCAATGGTTAATTTTATGAGCTCCAGTATGGTTTAGATCTTCTCGTTTAAGATAAATGTCACAACCATAGGTTTGAGAAAGGTGTTGAGCATGGAAAATAGGGCTAGGGCGGCCAACATAATCTTGATACAAACGGGTTAATTCAGCTACAAACTCAGGATCTTGACGAATCTCTTGGTACGCCTGATTAATATCGTTCATCACCGCTTGTAACTCTGGTGGAATAAAACTGCCACCATACTCACCAAAGTAACCTTCGCTATTTGGTAGCGTGTGCTCAAACTGTTTGTTCATGGTCTATCCCTACAGACAAAAGCCTAGTTATACCTAATAAAAGTAAGGATTTATGTGCGCTAGTTACAGCTTCAAAAGATTCAATTTTTTATAAAACGGTCCCTAAAACAAAAAAAGCGACCTTAGGTCGCTTTTTTAACAGAGTATTAATTAGTTAAGACTTTTTAACTGGTCGTTGCCAACCGCTAATATTACGCTGTTTGGTACGAGAAATAGCTAAGGTTTCTGGCTCTACATTGCTGGTAATAGTAGACCCAGCCCCTACCGTTGCGTTCTTACCCACGGTAACTGGCGCTACTAACTGAGTATCACTGCCAATGAATACGCCATCTTCAATAATGGTTTGAAACTTGTTTACACCATCATAGTTACAGGTAATCGTGCCGGCACCAATATTCACTTTTGCACCCACCGTAGTATCACCTAGGTAAGTTAAGTGCCCAGCTTTAGAGCCTTTGCCTAATGTTGATTTCTTCATTTCTACGAAGTTACCCACATGAGCATCTTGCTCTAATTTAGCGCCAGGGCGTAAGCGAGCAAATGGACCCGCTGAAGCATCAGCCGCTAAGCTCGCTTGCTCAATAATGCTGTTGGCTTTAATGGTTACGTTATCGCCAATCTCACAGTCGATTAAAATGGCATTCGCTTCGATAGTTACATTGTTACCAATGGTAACTTTACCTTTAATAATAACGTTGATGTCGATGAAACAATCGTTGCCAATACTTAACTCGCCACGTAAGTCAAAACGATTAGCATCGGCTAGGCTCACGCCATCTCGCAATAATTGCTCCGCTTGCCCTTTCTGGTAAGCGCGCTCTAAACCATTAAGTTGAACCCTGTCATTTACCCCTTGAACTTCAACAATAGAGTCTGGTTGAACCGCTTGTACCACGTTGCCTTCTTTCGTCGCCATTTCAATAATGTCGGTAACGTAATATTCACCCTGAGCATTATCGTTACTTAACTGAGCTAACCAACGGGTAAAGTCATTGCTGTTTGCCACTAGCACACCGGTATTTACTTCGGTAATAGCCAGTTGCTCTGGAGTGGCATCTTTATGCTCTACAATCGCTGCTACGCTGCCGTTTTCACGCACAATACGTCCATAACCAGTAGGATCAGCTTGGTCAACTGTTAGCAAGCCAATACCATTGTTAGGCAAAGCTTCGATCAAACGTTGAATAGTTTGCTCGCTAATTAGTGGCGTATCGCCATATAACATCACAACCGGCTGATTAGCAGCGAAGTGAGGGGCAGCTTGTTGCATCGCATGGCCCGTACCTAGTTGCTCAGCTTGTTCTACCCAGTTTAAACTTGGGTCTTGGATTTGCTGTTGAATTAAATCGCCGCCATGGCCGTAGATAAGGTGAATGGCATCTGGTTTCAGTTTTTTAGCGGTATCGATAACATGTTGCACCATTGGTTTGTCTGCTAATTTGTGCAGAACCTTAGGTAATGTTGAACGCATCCTTGTTCCTTTACCCGCAGCCAAAATCACGACACTAAAATTCATTTTGTTTCCTTTTTTACGGCTAATTTTTCCCAATTAACCAATCTGATTCGATAACCCAACAAGTGTAAGCGAAACTGATTCGCTTTGGAATTAGCGTTTAAACAAGCGCTGAATGGGTGAGCGAGTGTAGTCCCACAAATGATCGAAAATTTGCATTAGCTCTGGATTACCGTAGCTAGATAAGTTTAAGGCATGAAAACGGTTTTTCTCTGCTTTTAGCTGCTCGATTTTTTGCGTTAAGGCTGCTGGTGGCGCGGGAGCAATAAAATCTGATAGCACCACTAAATCAGCATTTTTATATTTGTCATCGAGCATCTGTTCGATGGCTCGTTCAAGCGCAGACGGCATATCTGTGCCGCCATGAAAACTATAAGACAAGAAATTGAGGACTTCTCGCAGACCATCTTTTTTAGTGAGTTCGTAGGTAATGAGTTCGGTAGAAAACATCACTACATAGCAATCGCGCTCTTCCGCCAAAGCTATCTGCATCAAACCATAGGCCAGAGCTTTAGCGCATTTCTCAGGGAAACCTTCCATAGATCCCGAGCTATCAATGGCTAAAATAAACGGGCCTTTATCTAACATGGCTTGTTCAGCAGCTTTTTTGTGGGTTTTTACTTTGCGTAACTTACGCTGCTTACCCTGCATATGGTAATTCATTAATTGATTATCGACTAAGTGCTTATAGAAAATCACTTCGAGCTCAGGGTAGGCCAAAAACATAGTTTCATTGGGCAGTAATTTGGATAAATCATTCCCTTCATGAATACCCACAATATCGTCGGTCACTTGATCTAACTGTTCTTCAACCAGCTCAAGTTCTTCCACTGGAGCTTTGGAACTATTAGGGTCACTTACTTGGTCAGCCATTCTTCCCAGCTGCTCAGCTATTTTTTGCAAACCCTTTTGCCCTTTTAAAAAAGCGGCAAATTGCTGTAGCAGGTTAACTTCAGTTTTACTGAGTTTAGCGGCAGCCATATCCCACAAGCGGCCAAGTTTATTAGCGTCGCCAGATTCGGTCATTTCAGGCATCGCGTTTAAGGTATCAACTCGCTGATAGAGATCAGTTAACAAGGCTTGTTTGTGTTGTTTCACTTCATCACTTTGGGCTTGTTTAAGCTCAGCGGCAATGCTTTCAAACCATTGGTTGCAAAAATAACTCTGAAACATAGGGCTGTAACGATGATGAGGGTGGGCGGCTAATTCGCTGGCTTTACCAAAGAAAGCCGAACAAACGCTGAGTTGTATAAGAATATCGTCCAGCCGTTTTACAAATTCAGTACTGTCTAATTCAATAGACAATTGATAGAGCGCGATCTCTTCGGCGAACTTTTCTTCAATAGTTACTTGACCAAGTTGAGCGCGAATTTGGTTTTTCCATTTGCTCACTTGGCTTTTCATTGCGCTTTGAATACCGGGGCTAGATTCTGCAATCATCATTAGCTGCGGGCGCATCATCACTTCACGCACCGCTTCGTCAAGCAGCCCCGATTCGGCCAACATAACCCCAAATTGCAGGCTATCTAGCATAGATTATTCAAAAAACTCGTTTATATTACGCATTCTGTAAGCCTGCTTGTCCAATAACTCACTCACTGCATTCACCATTTGATCCACTTCCATTAAGCTTATTTCAATCGCTTCTGGGAGTTGGTTAGCAATGAAATTATGCGGTAAAGCCCCGTGAAATTGACCACGACAACGCTTCAATTCAAATTCCGCTTGTTTGATGGTAGCCAATACCGCGTCAATTTGCTGCTGCCAACCTTTAACCAGCTC
The DNA here is from genome assembly GCF_046774965.1 of Agarivorans sp. DSG3-1. Classification (NCBI taxonomy): domain Bacteria; kingdom Pseudomonadati; phylum Pseudomonadota; class Gammaproteobacteria; order Alteromonadales; family Alteromonadaceae; genus Agarivorans; species Agarivorans sp. DSG3-1. Next base: position 1,171,772 of record NZ_CP177241.1, read on the forward strand.
TTCTGCTAAAGCTTGCTGTTTAGCTAAACCGAGTAACAACGGTCTGTTGGCAATATCTTTAATCACCAGCTGGTGGTTGATATCAATTTCAAATTGTAGTCGACATAATTCAGAACCTTGGTTAATTCGACCCAGCATTTCACAACTGCCGCTTTTTATTTTCTTAGTAAACTCTGCTGCATCAACGTATACCCAACGGGTTTCACCTTTATCTTTTTCACTCACCGCTAGGTTGCTTTGCAGAACCACTAACTTAAACAATTCACCGCCATGTTTGTTGGCGTAACGTTTAGCATCGCTAAAATCAAACTTGTATTGGTCTTTACGCAAACCGGAGTCATGGGTGAACTGCACACGCAGTTGCTCACAAATATCGTCTACCGTAGCGTTATAGTGGCGCTCTGCGCCCTCTGCAAGCTCTTTAAGCTTAAGCTGGTCAAAGGCATGATTAACCGCATAATCACTGATACGGGTCTGTACAAATTGCCGATCTTCTAAGTTATGCCATAGACAGTCTTGTAGCAGGATGAGATCCAATGGATTGATTTCTGAACGACCATTAAAAAACGCACTGGTTTGCAGTAAGTGAACCGACTTTTTCCAGCGCCTGTCCGATACATACAAATCGCTAATAATGGTGGCATCGCCTGCAACTGGTGAGCCTTGTTCAATCAGGCCTTTAATCAGGTACATTTTTTCAAAAACGCTATCGCTCATGCTTACTTGGCCAAGTTGATTTTGCCAAGCTTGATACTCAGAATCCTTAATCACTAAGTGTTCAGGAATATCCTGCAGAGTTTGGTTGTCTAACAGTAGCGCTTTAAAGTTATCTTTGTGCTGAATGCGGTTTACAAATACCCGCAGTAACATACGGTCATAAAGTGCTTCTAAGCCGCTGTCTTCTTCGGGTAATTCGTTAGACGCAGAGATAAGTAAGCGCATCGGTACCGGTAGGTTTTCATAGCTATTTCTAAAGGTACGCTCGTTAACTACGGTAAGTAGGGTATTAAGAATTGCAGGTCCGGCTTTCCAAATTTCATCGAGAAATACGATATGTGCAGTGGGCAAGTAACCTTCAGTTAAACGCACATACTTGCCGTTATCTTTGAGCTCTTGAATCGATAAGGGGCCAAACACTTCTTCTGGCGTAGAGAAGCGAGTCATTAAGTAATCAAAAAAGCTTTGGCTTTCAAACGCTTTAACTAAACGTTTGGCAATCATGCTTTTGGCAATGCCTGGCGGACCCAATAGGAATACACTCTCGCCCGCTAAGGCCGCTAATAAACATAATTTAAAGCTTTCTTCACGCTCGTAAATGCCCGCCGAAAGGGCCTTAATAAGGCCTTGAATACGCTCCGACAATAACGCTTTATTAGCCTGATTTAATGGCGCAATTGTTGCCATAACCATCCTTTGCCTTTTGGTCGCAAAGCTCTCGCTCTGTCAGCCAACTATTATAAATGTACTAATTAACACTGTTAACTAGCGGTCTGTATTAAAACCTATAGTAGCGGGTAAATTGCGATCTTTCGTTGATGTTAACATCATTTTACACAGACAAAAAAGGCGCTCTGAGAGCGCCTTTTTATTATCAAACTAAACCTATCGGATGTTTTTTCCGAGGATTTCGATAACCTGAAGTTGAGCCATCGCTTTGGCTAATTCAACTTGAGCTCTCGCAAAATCCACATCGCTGTTTGGATTGCTAATGCTTTCCTCAGCTGCTTGTTTAGCTTGCTGGGCTTTGGCTTTATCGAGCTCGTTGCCTCGAATCGCTGTATCAGCTAGTACGGTTACATTTCCTGGTTGTACTTCCAAGAAACCACCCGAGATGTAAATAACCTCTTCGTGACCGTGCTGTTTTACCATGCGAACCATACCAGGCTTAATTGGGGTTAGTAGTGGAGCATGACCATGCAATACTCCTAACTCACCCTCTTCACCGGTTACTCGTAGATGTTCAACGCGACCCGAGAAAATCTTCTCTTCGGCGCTAACCACGTCCAAGTGAACTGTCATCGCTGCCATTTCAGCCTCCTGTTACGCCAATTGGCGAAGCTTACATATTTTTGGCGCGCTCAAGCACGTCATCAATATCGCCTGCATACAAGAACGCTTGCTCTGGAATATCGTCGTAATCGCCAGCCAATAGGCCTTTAAAGCTACGGATAGTATCTTTAAGCGGAATAAGTTTACCTGGGTTACCAGTGAAAACTTCGGCTACGTGATAATCTTGAGTTAAGAATTTCTCAATCTTACGCGCACGAGCTACGGTTTGTTTGTCTTCTTCAGACAATTCATCCATACCTAGAATCGCAATAATATCTTTCAATTCTTTATAGCGTTGTAGTACACCTTGAACACCACGAGCAATGTCGTAGTGCTCTTGACCAACCACTAGTGGATCTAACTGACGAGAGTTTGAATCCAATGGGTCAATGGCAGGGTATAAGCCCATAGCAGCAATGTTACGGTTTAGAGTAACGGTTGCGTCTAAGTGAGCGAAGGTGGTTGCTGGAGATGGATCAGTCAAGTCATCCGCAGGTACATATACCGCTTGGATCGAAGTAATCGAACCAGTCTTAGTAGATGTAATACGTTCTTGAAGAACACCCATTTCTTCAGCCAGTGTTGGCTGATAACCTACCGCTGATGGCATACGACCTAACAGTGCAGATACTTCGGTTCCGGCTAAGGTATAACGGTAGATGTTGTCGATGAACAACAATACGTCTTTACCTTCGTCACGGAACTTCTCAGCCATAGTCAAACCAGTTAACGCTACGCGTAAACGGTTTCCTGGTGGCTCGTTCATCTGACCGTAAACCATGGCTACTTTATCTAGTACCCCGGCTTCTTCCATCTCGTAGTAGAAATCGTTACCTTCACGAGTACGCTCACCAACACCAGCAAACACAGATAAACCTGAGTGTGCTTTAGCGATGTTGTTGATTAACTCCATCATGTTTACGGTTTTACCTACACCGGCACCACCAAACAGACCAATTTTACCACCCTTAGCGAATGGACAAATCAAGTCGATAACTTTAACGCCCGTTTCTAACAACTCGTTAGACGTAGCTTGCTCTTCGTAAGAAGGAGCAGCACGGTGAATTTTGTAGCGCTCTTCAGTCTCAATTTCACCTTTGTGGTCAATTGTATGACCTAGTACGTTCATAATGCGACCTAGGGTGGCTTCACCCACAGGTACTTTAATCGCGTCACCAGTATCAACCACTTCTAGGCCGCGACGAATACCTTCCGATGCACCCATACAGATACAACGAACTACGCCACCACCAATCTGCTGTTGAACTTCAAGTACGAGATCTTCGCCTTGAACTTCTAGAGCATTGTATACCTTCGGTACACTGTCATGTGGAAATTCAACGTCCACAACAGCGCCAATTACTTGGACGATGTTACCGTTACTCATGTTGATTCCTCTAAATATTTTTGCTTAATGCCTCGCCTTAAACGGCTGCAGCTCCCGCAGAAATTTCGCTCAATTCTTGAGTAATTGCTGCTTGACGTTCTTTGTTGTAAATCAACTGAAGATCGTCAATTAAATTACCCGCATTGTCGGTTGCCGCTTTCATTGCAACCATTCGTGCAGCTTGTTCACAAGCGAGGTTTTCTACCACACCTTGATAAACTTGAGATTCGATATAACGTACCAATAAACCGTCGAGTATTTCTTCGGCACTAGGTTCGTATAAATAATCCCAACTGCGAGACGCAATTTCTGGGTCATCTGCTTTAGGCAGCGGCAATAATTGGTCCATTGTTGGTTCTTGTACCATGGTGTTAACAAAATGGTTATACACCACATAAATGCGATCCAATTTGCCTTCATCGTAGGCTTCAAGCATCACTTTTACGGTACCGATTAGCTCTTCAACGGTTGGGTTATCACCCAAGCCTGAGTTTTGAGCTACCACATTGCCACCGTGGTTATTAAAAAATGCGGTTGCTTTTCCGCCAATAACGGCTAAATCAGCTTCTACACCTTTATCTTTCCACTGCTGCATGTCTGTAACAACTTTCTTAAACAAGTTAATGTTTAAGCCGCCACACAGACCGCGGTCAGTAGACACCACGATGTAACCAACACGCTTAGCTTCTCGTTCTACAGCATACGGATGCTTATATTCGAGTTTACCAAGCGCGATATGACCAATTACTTTGCGCATAGCTACTGCGTAGGGGCGGCTGCTTTCCATGCTGTCCTGAGAACGACGCATTTTACTCGCTGCAACCATCTCCATCGCTTTGGTAATTTTTTGAGTGTTTTTAACACTACCAATCTTACCTTTAATTTCTTTAGCGCCGGCCATATCTATTCGCTCCTATTCGTCAGGGTTGATTACCAAGATTGCGTAGATTTAAAGCTTTCTAACAAGCCTTTAATCGAAGCTTCAATCTCGTCGTTGTAATCGCCTTTTTCGTTAATAGACGCCAATAGATCAGCATGCTCGTTGTTAGCGTAAGCTAGCAACGCGGTTTCAAAATCAACAATCTTGTTAATTTCGATATCCATTAAGAAACCTTTTTCCGCTGCGTATAAACCTAGCGCCTGTTCAGCTACAGATAATGGGCTGAATTGCTTCTGCTTCATTAGCTCTGTTACTTTTTGGCCATGGTCTAACTGCTTACGGGTTGCATCATCTAAGTCAGATGCAAACTGAGCAAATGCCGCTAATTCGCGGTATTGCGCCAGTGCGGTACGAATACCACCAGACAGTTTCTTAATAATCTTAGTTTGTGCAGCACCACCAACACGAGATACCGAAATACCTGGGTCAACCGCCGGACGAGTACCAGAGTTAAACAACTGGCCTGTTAGGAAGATTTGACCATCGGTAATCGAAATTACGTTGGTAGGTACGAATGCAGATACGTCACCGGCTTGAGTTTCAATAATCGGCAATGCCGTTAATGAACCTGATTTGCCTTTAACTTCACCTTTAGTGAACTCTTCTACGTATTTCTCGTTAACTTGAGACGCACGCTCTAATAGACGAGAGTGAAGGTAGAAAACATCACCAGGGTAAGCTTCACGACCAGGAGGTCGACGTAGTAGCAATGAAATTTGACGATAAGCAACAGCTTGCTTAGATAAATCATCATAGATGATTAACGCGTCTTCACCGCGATCACGGAAGTATTCACCCATAGTACAACCCGCGTAAGGCGCTAGGTATTGTAATGCGGCTGAATCAGAAGCAGATGCTGCAACAATCGTGGTGTATTCCATTGCGCCATATTCTTCTAACTTACGAACAACGTTCGCGATAGTTGAAGCTTTTTGGCCAATAGCAACGTACACACACTTAATGCCAGAGCTTTTCTGGTTAATGATGGTATCTACAGCGATAGCTGTTTTACCGATCTGACGGTCACCAATAATCAACTCACGTTGACCACGGCCGATTGGAATCATAGAGTCAATCGCTTTAATCCCTGTTTGCACAGGTTTGTCTACCGATTTACGTTCCATTACGCCAGGTGCAATCACTTCGATTGGTGAGAAACCATCGTTGTCTACTGCGCCTTTACCATCAATTGGCTCACCCAGTGTATTAAGAACACGTCCTAGCAGGCCACGACCTACTGGAACTTCCAAAATACGACCAGAACTTTTAACTTTATCGCCCTCTGCTAAATCAGCATAAGGACCCATTACTACAGCACCAACAGAGTCACGCTCTAGGTTTAATGCGATAGCATAACGGCTACCAGGAAGCTCAATCATCTCGCCTTGCATTACATCGGCAAGACCATTAATACGAATAATACCATCACTTACAGAAACGATAGTACCTTCGTTACGAGCTTCACTGACAACTTCGAACTGTTCAATTCTTTGCTTGATCAGTTCACTTATTTCAGTGGAATTCAGTTGCATACTCTATTCCCCAATTACGCTTGCAGTGCGTCGGATAGTTTTGCCAATTGCCCTTTTACAGAGCTATCAATCACTAAATCGCCAGCGTGAACAATCACTCCGGCCATTAGCGAGGCATCAACACTACAGTTAAGCTTCACTTTGCGTGATAAACGCTGTTCCAAGGAAGCACTAATTTGCGCTTGCTGCGCGGCATCTAGTTCTGTAGCAGAAATAACATCAGCTGTTATCTCTTTAGCCAATTCGGCTTTGTACTCCAAAAACAGTGCTAACACAGCAGGCAACGCGTCTAAACGTGCATTTTCAGCCATTAACTTAATTAAGTTAAGGCCATACTCGTTAAGCTGCTCAGCACATACAGTGGTAAATAAATTAACCAAAGTACCTGCAGATTCCTTTTTCAGTTGCACAGAAACATGCTCGTTGGCTGCCACTTCGGCAACAAACGCTAACATTTCAGTCCACTCATCTAAGGCTTTGTGCTCAACGGCAAAATCAAACGCAGCTTTAGCGTAGGGACGAGCAATGGTGGTTAAATCAGCCATAAGCTCTACCTTTTATCCCTTATTTCAGCTCAGCGACTAGCTTATCAACAATATGCTTGTTGGCTTCTTTGTCGATTGAACGCTCAAGAATTTTCTCAGCGCCAGCGATGGCTAAAGCAGCAACTTGTGCACGTAACTCTTCGCGAGCACGATTACGTTCTGCTTCAACTTCAGCATTACCTTGAGCAAGAATTTTCTCACGCTCTAGGTTAGCCAACTCTTTTGCTTCGTCGATGATTTGAATTTTGCGCTTATTAGCTTGCTCAACAATCACAGCAGCTTCCGATTTAGCATCTTTCATTTGCTCAGACGCTTTCGCTTGAGCTAATTGAAGATCTTTACCGGCACGTTCAGCGTCAGCTAAACCATCCGCAATTTTCTTTTGACGAGCTTCAATCGCGTCGATTAATGGTGGCCATACGTATTTAACGCAGAACCAACAGAAGATCGCGAACGAAATTGCTTGTCCAAACATGGTTGCATTGATATTCACAACGACACCTCCCTATTTGTTAGGAATCGAAGGATTAACCTAACAAGGCAACAAACGGGTTAGCGAATACGAAGAATAACGCGATACCCACAGCAATCATTGAGATCGCATCTAGTAGACCAGCAATAATAAACATTTTAGTTTGTAGTGCAGGGGCTAGCTCAGGTTGACGGGCTGATGCTTCTAATAATTTACCGCCTAAAAGTGCAAAACCGATAGCAGTACCAAGAGCGGCCATGCTCAGCATGATTGCAACAGCGATAATAGTAAAACCAACAACAGTTTCCATGAATTTCTCCAAAAGTATTTATTAGGTTAAAACAGTTTTTATTAAACTTAATTAGTGATCTTCATGGGCTAAGGCTAGATAAACTATCGTTAGCATCATGAAAATAAACGCCTGAAGCACAATGACCAAAATATGGAAAATTGCCCATGGAACAGAAAGTGTCCATTGAGCCCATAAAGGAACAAGTGCGGCAATAAGAATAAAGATCAATTCACCTGCATACAGGTTACCGAACAAACGCAAAGCGAGCGAAAATGGCTTGGCCAATAAAGTGACCGTTTCCAATAAGAAGTTAAAAGGAATAAAAGCCCAGTGATTAAAAGGTTGAAGCGTAAGCTCTTTAGTAAACCCTTTAACACCCTTCACTTTAATACTGTAAAAAATGATTAAACCAAACACAGCAATAGACATGCCTAATGTAATGTTTAAATCAGTGGTAGGTACAATTTTAAAGTACTCAGCGCCCATCAGTCCGGCGACGTGGGGTATAAAGTCAACAGGGACTAAATCCATCAAGTTCATGAGGAAAATCCACACAAAGATGGTTAAGCCAATTGGCGCAATAACACGGTCAGTGCGATGGAAGGCATCTCGTACCGCCCCATCAACAAACTCAACCATCATTTCAACAAAACATTGAAACTTGCCAGGTACGCCAGTTGTTGCTTTTTGCCCAGCCTTATAAAAAAGAAATAAGAACAAGGCACCCAAGCCAACTGAAAACAGGAGTGAATCAATGTGCCAGGTCCAGAACCCTGCATCCTTACAAGCGTAATTAAATGCCAGACCGCCATCGGCCATACACATTTGAGCGTTTGTCAGGTGGTGCTGGATATAGCCTGAAACGTTACCTTCAGCAGCCATTTATCATCCTATTTTTGTTACTAAGAAAAATAGAGGCAGTCCATTGCGTTAACGTACTAAGTATAAAACCAAGCAATAGGGCCAAAGGCTCTACATTTAGCAAGGCAAATACCAGTATGAACATTATGGCTGTAAGAGAAAGTTTTACGACTTCCCCGAGATAAAAACTTAATACTACGTATTTTTGATGTCTAGCGCCGACAAACATAAATGCCATCAACGTAAACAACGCATTCGGTAGTAAGAAGATCAAACCTCCGATTAACACAGAAACAGCAACGTCTTTATCAAAAAAGAAACCACTTTTAAGTGTTAGCAGTGCGACAAACCCTGTCTGAAAAATAACAAAATATAGCGCCTTAAGGCGAACTTCTGTTGTTAAAGACCCAGACATTCTCGACCTCTACTAGTTTTTACATTTAACCCATTACCTAAAAATAGGTAAAAAGGGCTTGCGAAAAAGCCTAATGATTATACGTTGAAAGTGTGGTTTTGCAATCAGTAGCGGTGTCCAAGACACTAATTTGTAACAGGCTATATAAACAAATAGCGTTTATTGTTAAATTTTGTGTTACAAACCAGTGGTTTTGGTCATTTTAAGGTGAAAAGAAGGTAAGTGAGATCAAGGAAATGTAGGCGAAGATAGTTTATAAAAACTAAAGTGTTTCATCAGAATCGATGAAGAGCGCCAAAATAGCATCTAACTCATCCAAATTAGCATAATCAATAACCAGTTTTCCTTGGCCTTTCTTATTTTGTTGGATTTTAACGCCAGCCCCTAACCGTTCGCTTATTCTTTGCTCTAGTCTATTAATGTCTGGATCAACTTTAGCTTCGGGTTTAGGTGCTTTAGGGTTCAAAACAGTCTTAACTAACTTTTCAGTATCGCGCACCGTTAAACCTTTGGCTGCCACATTTCGAGCCGTTTCAGCTTGAGTTTCGCCACTCAACGCCAGCAATGCACGAGCATGACCCATTTCAATGTCGCCATGCTCCAGTAAGATTTTTACGTCTTCGTCTAAGCTATTTAAGCGCAATAAGTTAGTCACGGTTGTACGTGATTTCCCCACTGCTTCAGCCACTTGTTGGTGGGTTAACTCAAACTCGGTCATTAAGCGATCTAGCGCCACCGCTTCTTCCATGGCGTTAAGGTCTTCACGTTGAATGTTTTCAATCAGCGCAATGGCCACTGCGTTTTCATCACTAACGTTCTTAATTAAACAAGGCACTTCATGCAGGTGAATTTGCTGTGAAGCACGCCAGCGGCGCTCTCCGGCAATAATTTCAAACTGGTTTTCACCCAACTCTCGAACCACAATAGGTTGAATAACACCTTGTGCTTCAATCGAATGGGCAAGTTCTTCAAGGGCTTCTGCCGACATGTCTTTACGCGGCTGGTATTTTCCAGGACGTAGCCATTCAATGGGTAATTTGCGTAAATCTCCGCGGTTTTGATCAACGGTTTGTTGATTAGAATCGGCTTTTGTATCTTCTTCAACTTGGCGTTGACGAGCGTTACTACTGGTACTCAGTAATAAGTCTAAACCTTTGCCTAATCCACGTTTTCTCGCTGACATGTCTTTATCCGTATTCATTAATCGACAACCACTGCTTCGGTTTCTTCTTCGTGTCGGCGAATAATTTCACCGGCTAAAGCGAGGTAAGCCTTAGAACCATTTGATGTTTTATCATAATACATGGCTGGTTTACCAAAGCTAGGCGCTTCGGCCAAACGTACATTTCTTGGGATCACAGTACGGTAAACTTTCTTACCAAAGTGCTGTTTAAGTTGATCACTCACATCTGAGGACAAACGATTGCGAGGATCAAACATAGTTCGCAGAATCCCTTCAACTTGTAGATCTGGGTTTACTACCGAGGCTAACTTACTAATGGTATCTACCAAAGCCGTTAAACCCTCTAAAGCATAGTATTCACATTGCATTGGCACCAGCACACTGTCTGCTGCGGCCATTGCATTCACAGTAAGCATGTTTAGCGAGGGCGGACAATCAATGAAAATGTAGTCGTAATAGTCACGTACAGGTGCTAGTGCATTGCGCAGTCGCACTTCGCGAGCAAAGAACTCCATTAATTTTATTTCAGCAGCCGTCACATCAGAGTTGGCTGCCACTAAATCAAAAAAGCCGCTGGTATCTTTAACGGTCACTTGATCGATAGGTTCTTCATCAATCAACAATTCGTAGGCTGTTTTTGGTACTTCGTATTTATCTACACCACTGCCCATGGTGGCATTCCCTTGTGGGTCTAGGTCAATTAACAAGACTTTGCGTTTAGTGGCCGCCATTGACGCCGCTAAATTTACGCTGGTTGTTGTTTTTCCTACGCCACCTTTCTGGTTGGCTACCGCAATTACTCTACCCACAATATTTTCGCCTAAGGGTTATTTTTATCAATAATAACTAGATGTCGCTGACCTTCAAGTTCGGGAACCGATAAACTCTCAATACTGTGTAAGTTTAGCCCTTCAGGCAGGTTTTCTAGTTCTTGTTCAGGCACTAAGCCTTTTAAGGCATAGAATTTACCACTATTTGCCGGTAGGTGAGAACACCAACTCAGCATATCCTGCAAAGAAGCGAAAGCTCTGCTTATTACGCCATCAAATTCGAGGTTTTGTTGGTAATCTTCTACTCGACATTGCACTGCAGTCACGTTTTCTAGTTTAAGCAAGTGGCTTACTTGGCGAATAAAAGTAATGCGTTTACCTAAACTGTCGAGCAATACAAACTGTTTATCAGGATTAATAATGGCTAAAGGCAAACCGGGTAAACCAGGCCCCGTTCCCACATCAATAAAACGCTCACCTTGTAAGTGAGGGCTCACCACTAAACTATCGAGAATGTGTTTTACCATCATCTCCATAGGATCTCTTACCGACGTAAGATTATACGCTTTGTTCCATTTATCGAGCTGCTCAACCAAAGTGACCAGTTGAGATATTTGCAGCTCGGTGAGCTGTAAGTTCGTTTGGGCTAATAAACCCTGTAAGCGAGATTTTAACACCCGATCATCCTAAGCCGACTTGCGCGCTAAGTCGTGTTTCTTCAAATAAACTAATAATAGCGATACGGCCGCTGGAGTAACACCTGAAATACGCGCGGCTTTACCAATGGTCTCTGGGCGAGAATTAGTTAGCTTAGCCACCACTTCGTTTGATAAACCACTGATCTTAGAAAAATCCAGATCGATAGGCAGTAGGGTGTTTTCGTGTTTTTGGGTTTTCTTAATTTCTTCGAGTTGACGCTTAATGTAACCGTCGTACTTAATTTGAATTTCTACTTGTTCCGCTGCTGCGGGTAAATCGACTCCAGGTCCAAAACCATCAATACGCATAAGTTGTTGATAAGTTAACTCTGGTCTGCGGATCAATTCTTCTAAAGAATGCTCGCGATTGATCGGATTTTTCAACATTGGATTAAGTTGATCCAATTGAGTCGAATTAGTGTGTACCCACGTGTCTTTTAAACGCTGCCGTTCTTGCTCAACCACTTCCATTTTGGTGTTAAATAATTGCCAGCGATGCTCGTCAACTAAACCTAGTTCGCGGCCTTGTTCAGTCAAACGTACATCGGCGTTATCTTCGCGCAATAACAAGCGGTATTCAGCACGGCTAGTGAACATTCGGTAAGGTTCTTTGGTGCCTAATGTGGCGAGATCATCAATCAATACCCCCATGTAGGCTTGATCGCGACGTGGCGCCCATGAATCTTTACCTTGAGCAAACAATGCTGCATTTGCACCAGCAATTAAGCCTTGAGCTCCGGCTTCTTCGTAACCAGTGGTTCCGTTAATTTGCCCAGCAAAGAACAAACCTTTTAAGTATTTGTTTTCTAAACTTTGTTTTAAATCTCGAGGATCGAAAAAGTCGTATTCAATGGCGTAGCCTGGACGCGTGATATGGGCATTTTCTAGCCCTTTCATCGAGTGTACTAACTCAACTTGCACATCAAACGGCAAGCTGGTTGAGATGCCATTTGGGTAAACTTCGTGAGTGGTTAAGCCCTCAGGTTCAATGAAGATTTGATGAGAATTCTTGTCTGCAAATCGAGTAACTTTGTCTTCGATAGACGGACAATAACGTGGCCCAATACCTTCGATTACCCCAGTAAACATTGGGCTTCGGTCTAAACCACCACGAATAATATTATGAGTAGATTCGTTAGTATGAGTGATGTAACAAGGGATCTGCTGTGGGTGATCACTTTGTTTACCAATAAACGAAAATACTGGTGTTGGGGTATCACCTGGTTGAGGCTGCATTTGGCTAAAATCGATACTACGGGCATCAATACGTGGAGGTGTACCGGTTTTTAAGCGATCAACACGCAATGGCAATTCGCGTAAACGTTGCGCTAAAGCGATCGACGGTGGATCGCCTGCTCGGCCACCAGCATGATTATTTAAACCAATGTGGATCATACCACCTAGAAAGGTCCCTACAGTGAGTACTACGCTGCGTGCGCGCAACTGTAAGCCCATTTGAGTCACTACCCCTACCACTTGGTCGTTTTCTACGATCAAATCGTCACAGGACTGCTGAAAGATAGTTAAGTTAGCTTGGTTTTCTAAACGTTCGCGAATAGCTGCTCGATACAATACGCGATCTGCTTGTGCGCGGGTGGCTCTAACTGCTGGGCCTTTTGACGAATTTAAGGTTCTAAATTGGATCCCAGCTAAATCTGCAGCCTGGGCCATCAAGCCGCCTAAGGCGTCAATTTCTTTGACTAAATGGCCTTTACCAATGCCACCAATGGCTGGGTTACATGACATCTGACCTAAGGTCTCAATGTTATGAGTAAGCAATAAGGTATTTTGTCCCATACGCGCAGCTGCCGCTGCAGCTTCTGTACCGGCATGACCACCACCGATCACAATGACGTCGTATTGTTGTTTATAGAACATGTGTTATTACCTCAAACCAAGCAGATCCCAAAAGGGTGCGATATTTTACTGGTTAAGTGACGATAAGGGAATGCTTAGATCAGAATTAGATCAAGGGTAGATCTCTTAATATATATAAGATCTTTTTTTAAAGATCTTTTATTAGATCTACTATTAGGATCGGCCTGATCTGTAGATAAGTCATTTTTTAACTTTTAGATCATTAACTTAGATTAGATCAGATCATGTTGACGGATAGCGATCTAAACGGGGGACAAGCTGGGATCTAAATTAGTACTTACCCACAGATGAATAGTGGGTAAAGGTTATCCATAGGAATAACTATAGTAAATTAATAGCTAATCCCTATGCTTATCCACAGAGTTTAGGTTTAAATAAGTTCATTTTTCCAGCTTTTTAACCATAAAGCTGCTGGTTCTTCGGGGACAGGTTCGAGGTCTACGTCTATTTCTAAGCGTGGTTTTAAGGATTTAGCGCCTAGTTTTTCCATTTGTTGGTCAAGATCTTTGCCTGCACCACAAAAAGTATCGTAGCTACTACTCCCTATTGCTACAACACTGTAAGACACCGTTGAAAGATCGGGTTGTTGTTCAAGTAAGTGTTGAAAAAAAGGCTGCAAATTGTCTGGTACATCACCTGCACCATGCGTTGAGCTGCAAATTAGCCAAAAAGCACTTGGATTTAACTCTGAAAACTCAGCATTTAGATGAATTTTTACCTGATGGTCATCTTTTAGTAGCGCTTCTAGCTCATCGGCTACGTATTCAGCCGAACCTAAGGTTGAACCTACAATAATCTCTATATCCACTTACGATCCTGTTAACAGCAGAGGTTTTAACCATTGTAACGTGATCATGACTGAATTAACTAGCTGCGTGTTAGCTGTGATCTAGTTGTTGATAGTTTCACGTGGAACTATTCCAATGTTGAATCTAATCCAGCAAAGATAATAGTGATCCCTTTTTTAAGGTGTGAATAAATACTTGTTCACAAACTAGCGACTTAAGCCGAGGACTCGTTGTTGAACTCTGCTTTACACACTTTGATTAAAGCCTGAAGTGTTGGATTTGGACTCGCGTGTTTGCTGTAAACTAATCCCAACTGTTCATTGGCAATGGCGTCGTTATGCGCAATCACTTTAAGCTCGCCAGATTTAATATAGGGAATGAGCTGCTGCTGTTGGCCTACAAATACGCCTACTCCCTGACGGCATAGTTCTATTGCGAGTGAGTGTTGCTCTACTTCAATTTGTCGTTGAATACTGTCTGGATCCCACACTTGGGTATTAGATGAAGCGAGAATGGTTACCCAAGTGTAACTTAGTACTTGTTGCAGATTAGGTGACTTTTCTTTTGTTAGTGGATGAGTTGCAGAACACACCGCCACTAGCGGCATTTCGCAAAGTGGTTCTATGGTGTAATCATTGGGAAAGGCATCTCGGTAAAAACAAATGGCTAAATCGAGTTTAGGGCCCTGCCAATTAAGTAGCAGTTCGTCGCGACGCTGAAAGATTTTTAAATCAACATTTGGATAAGCGTGATTAAATCGACTTAGTATTTTAGCCACGGTACTGTCTTGTAAAAAACTACTTACCCCTAGGTTTAATCTAAAACACCCTTGCTGTGCTATCTGTTCTACTTGCTGGCTAAGATGGTTTTGCGCTTTAAGCATTTGCTCACACAAAGGCAGCATTTTTAAACCCTGTTCACTGAGCACTGGTTTATGGCCGCTGCGGGTAAACAATTCAACGTTCCAATCTATTTCTAGATTACTGATCCATTGGCTTAACTGGGCGCGGTTCTTTTGCATATGTTTAGCTGCGGCAGAAATACTGCCCAGCTGATGACTCAGTACAAATGCTTCAATGGCTTGCAGGTTCATGTTGTCGATCTCTCTGTTAATAAAAGCTAACACAGTCTGATTTGTTCAGGATGCCCAATCTCATCATCATAGCGCCGATGGATATATTTGTGAGTATGTTACTGATACTCAGCGATGCATGGATGTTTTAGTAAAAATCTACTGAAAGGTTCCAAAATGAAAAAAATTATAGTTGCTTCAACACTTTCTCTTGCTGCTTTTAGTCAGTTTGCTGCCGCAGACGCTATTCGTGGTGAAGTTGCTGCCGAGATTAATCGAAACGGTCCGCACCTGGGTATTCTAAAAGGTGGTTATGAGTTTGATACTGATTATGGTCAGTTTGGTTTTGATGTTGAAGCAAAAAGTCGTTTAGGTGGTCGCCCTTATGGTGAAAACCAGCACGAGTCTGGTTTACATGAAGCCACCTTTGCTGCTGATTACACCTACAAGTTTGGTAATGCTTATGTGCAACCGCGTGCTGAGTACACCCGTAATGTAGCCAATGATGCAAACACTGGTAAGCTTGCCCTTAAAGGCGGTTACAACTTCGATAACGGTATTTTTGTCGCTGCCCGTTACCGTTATGAGGATACGCAAAACAACGGTTTTAGTAAGACCGAACTTGGTGATGTGAAAACAAACCGTACCGATTTAACCGCAGGTTGGGCTGGTGATATCGTTGGTGTATCTTTTAACTACATCAATAAAGATGCAAACGCTGAACACAAAAACAATAACCTGAAGGTGAATGAACTAGAAACCAAAGTGTTTCTTACTAACTTAGGCAGTTATCAGCCTTATGTTCAATACACGCAGAAAAACTTCGATGGTACCGGCTACGATAGTTCTCCTATTAAAGATGATAGCCAAATCAAACTTGGCGTAAGCATGAAGTTTTAAGATTTATCCTGATAAAAAAAGAGCGCCAATAGGCGCTCTTTTGGTTTGTGTTAGCAACTTAGTGGTAGTTGAGAGAGGTCGCCTTACCTCTAAATACCCAATATGAAAAAGCGGTATAAGCCAGAATCACTGGCACTACAATTAGTACTCCAATCAAAATCACCGATAAAGACTCCGGTGCCGATGCTGCTTCCCATACGTCCATTTGGCCCGGCACAACATCGGGGAAGAAGCTGAATCCCAGTGCGCTAAAACACAGTAAGAAAATAAGCATCACTAGGCAAAATGGTACCCAGCAATGACGATCGTCTGATTTGGGTAAACGACCCAATAAAAAGTCATTAAACAAAAATGCGGTGAAACATAAGGCTGGGATCAGCAATACAAACATCACCAGTGGAAAATCAAACCAGCGATCAAATACACCAGGGTTAACCAGTGGGTTTACTATTGATACGGCAATCACGCCAACTAAACAAAAGCGGCCAGTAAGTTTTGCCCAAGTAACAGCACGCTGTTGCAGTTGGTGTTCGGTTTTCATTACCAACCATGCCGCGCCAATATAGCTATAGGCCGCAGTAACACCTAAGCCACTCAATAAGCCAAATAAGTGAGTGGTTACGCCTCCTTCAAAGCCCATTACATATAAACCTAGCATGTAGCCTTGAGCTAATGTAGTGAGAATAGAACCTGCTTTGAAAGTACGATCCCAGGCTAACTTATGGTCTACCGCTGCTTTAGCTCTAAAGTCGAAGGCTACGCCACGCATAATAAGTCCGATCAGCATAATCGCCACCGGAATATACAGGTGGTAAAGCACAATGCTATGGGCAGCCGGGAAGGCAATGAGCATGATACCAACGGCCAGTACTAGCCATGTTTCGTTGGCATCCCAAAATGGGCCAATTGACGCAATCATGGTATCGCGCTGCGCTTCATCAGCTTCGCCCATAGGCAGTAAAATACCTACCCCTAAATCGTAACCGTCGAGTATTGCGTAAATCAGAACCGACAGGCCCATTAAACCGATGAAAATTACCGGTAACCAGTAAGCGTCCATCATGCTTTGGCACTCCCTTCAGTAGTGTCTTGCGGATTATTAATATTAGTTAAGTTACCGTCTGGTTGGGGTTCATTGGTTTCAAACTCTTCTTCTTTAATCGCTTTTCGTGCCATTAAGAATACCGTGTGAATGTAGGCAATCAGCAAGAAGGTATAAACGATTAAATACAGCGCCAATGAAAAGGCAACGTTTGAAGCAGGCAATGTTGTTACCGCATCTTCGGTACGCAAAACACCGGTGACTAACCAGGGCTGACGGCCTATTTCGGTCACATACCAACCAGCTAGCGTAGCAACCCAACCAGAGAACGTAGTGGCCACTAGTACTTTGAGCATCCAGTTAGGCATTTTGCCTTTTCTAACCATGTGGTAAGAACCAAACCAGCTTAGTGCCAACATTAGTAAACCTAAGCCAACCATGACTCGGAAACTCCAAAATACCGGAGCTACTGGCGGATGTTCGTTTTCAAATTCGTTAAGGCCTTTTAACTCACCGTCTAGTTCGTGGGTTAAAATTAGGCTGGCCAGTTTAGGAATACCAATCGCGTACTTATTGGTTTTGGTTTCTTCGTCTGGCAATGCAAACAACAATAAGGGCGCGCCTTTCTCGGTATGCCAAATACCTTCAATGGCCGCTATTTTTGCTGGCTGATGCTCAAGCGTATTCAAGCCATGAAAATCACCGACTAAAGCTTGAGTTGGCGCTAATACAGCGGCCACCAGCAAACTGATTTTTAGGGTTAGACGAGGGGCTTTTTTTATATCACCTTTCAATATGCGATAAGCAGAAATGCCCGCAATAAAGAACGATGCCGTTAAGCCAGATGCAATTAACATATGAGTTAAGCGGTAAGGAAATGAAGGGTTAAATACAATGGCGACCCAGTCTGTTGGAAATGCTACGCCATCGCGCATTTCAAAACCGGTTGGTGTTTGCATCCACGAATCTAGCGCTAGGATCCAGAAGGCCGATAAACTCGTGCCTACCGCTACTAAAACAGTCGCTAAGGTATGTACCTTATTGGGCACCCGCTTTATGCCGAATAACATAATGCCCAAGAAGGTGGCTTCCAAGAAAAAGGCGGTGAGTACTTCGTAACCTAGCAATGGGCCAGCAATGTTACCCACAGTTTCCATGTAGCCAGGCCAGTTAGTACCAAACTGGAATGACATAGTAATACCGCTTACGACTCCAATCGCAAAAGAGAGCGCAAAGACTTTTACCCAAAAGCGATAAGCGCGCATCCATACCGGATTGCCGGTCATATCATGGCGTACTTTAAAAAAAACTAGGAACCAACACATCGCAATGGTGATGGTGGGAAACAGGATGTGAAAGCTGATATTTGCAGCAAACTGTATCCTTGAGAGCATTAGGGCATCAAGCATGGTTTAGCCTCGTTAAGGTTGATAATCTCATTAGCTGGCGGCAGATCCTTTGTTACCAACGATTTTGTCTTTTAATTCCAAAATTCTGCTAATACCAGAGCCCATCTTCATCAAACTCTGCAGTTTGTCTGGGTTCATGGTATTGAGTGCATATGACCATTGGGTGATTAACTCGAGCAGGTCGTGGATCTCTTCCATCTTTTGCTGGGTAAACTGGTCTGCTTCGTTTTCTGGCGTTTCTAATAAATTAGAACGTAATAAGGAAAGGGTTGGATCCACTTCGCGTTTACTGCGCTCTTCAAATACGGTTCTGGCCATTTCCCAAATAGAACCGGCGGCAGTAAAAAATTCACGACGTTGACCTGCTTGATGACTAAGTTTAACTAAACGCCAAGACTGCAGTTCTTTTAATCCCATGCTCACGTTGCCGCGGCTAATGCCAAGTTGTTGCATAATTTGTTCGGCGTGCAAAGGGTGCTGGTTAATCACCAACAAAGCCAGTATTTGGCCTACGGTACGATTGAATCCCCAACGGCTGCCCATTTCTCCAAAGTGGAGAACAAAGGCTTGGCTCTTCTCTGATAATTGCACGCGATAAATTCCTTTTATTGAACTTTCAGAAAACAGTGAAACTTTAATTGAAAATTGATTTAAGTCAATATTTTTAGCGATAATTGATGGAGAGTGATGAAACTGTGAGGCAGATTTAGCTTAGTTTGAGAGTGGGTTTATCTGTTAATCGAAAACCTGATAATGGCTTTATGTTTACTTGCTGTTTATCAGGTTTTGTTGGTGTTTATCTATATTTTAAGGGTAGCTTGGTAATAGTGAACACTTACTTATTAAGCTATTTTCCGATACAGAAAGTGAAGACGCCCATAAACACAGGTGAGGTTGCACACTTGGGGGACCGATTGGGGAGCAAATTGATAAATGTGTTCTCAACCCAAGTGTACTTTCCTAATAGAATATAGTCGTGTGTTCACCCCATGTCATTTGTAAATCTTATGCGACACAAAGGTCTTGGTTTACGGCTTGTGAGATACATCTGAATAGTTAATGTTTAGCGCTGATATTAAATGTCACACAAATATGCTCGGTAAATGTTTGTAGAAGATGATAACAAGAAGGTAAAGTTAGTCTAAAGCGCTAATCATCGTTCTGGCTGACGACAAAATGTATCGACTTTGAGCTTTTGAGGGAACACCAATACCTCAATTGTGCACTATAGGCTAACGGAAGCACAAGTTGTTACATGTCATGGGACATGGCGTTCGGAATATCCTCTTCAGTATCACAACTTGTTTCTACAAAAAAGTGTTCGTATAGATGACCTATCAGTTAAATCCTCAATCGGACGGTTTTGTTGTAATACATTAGGCTAAAAACAATCCATGATTTTACCATCCTACATTTGGGGTATTTGGTTATGGTATTTGTAAGCTTGTGATCTGAGTCATGGATGAGTTATCAATTTGGAGTGTAGCAATAAATAGTAATATTTCATTATTGATCTGCTCAATAACAGGCTGTACTCTAGCGGTCTTACTGAATATTTGACTTTTCAGTAATTATAAACTACCGGATTGATATGGATATCAGTAAAAAGCTAATTGAGCGAAAAAAATACCTAAATTTTGACCCTACTAATATACGCTTGATTGCGGAAGTTATTGAGCTGTCTATAAAGTCTGGTGATATAAAATTCGCGTGGGATTTGTCCTTTGATACCATGAAAAATTTAGAGGCGGATGAAAACTGCCTTTATTGGACTGTTTACTCTGCGCTTGCTTGTTCAGAGTATCAACATGTGGTGACCTGGTTAGATAGCTATATATTTGGTACGGAACCCAAAAGCTGGATGTTCCATAACTATTGCTATGCGGCAATGCGGTTGGGTCAGTATCGAGAGATTATCGAGCTGTTGGAAAGTAATCGCGAAGTAATCAAGGAATCTCCAGAACTACTTTTATCAAAAGCTAAATCACAGCATTTTTTAGGTTCTTTTGAAGAATCAGAAGATACGCTTAATTCTTTTTTATCTAGCTCGCCAAGTCACCCTGAAGCCTTAGGTCAACTTGGTTTACTCTATGTGGATTTAGGCAGAAACTCAGAAGCTAAAGAATGTGCACAGTTAGCCCTTTCAATAGATAAAAACCAACTCGACTCTTTATTAGTATTAGCTACTGTCGAGCTAATTGACTTAAACTTTAGTTTAGCTAACAGTCATGTTAAACAGGTTCTAGATAAGTCTCCTAGATTAGGTAGAGCATTGACTCTTAAAGGGCAATTACAATTAAATGACAATGCTCCTGAGAAAGCATTGATTTCTTTTAAGCAAGCCATTAAAACTATGCCTAATCATATTGGAACCTGGCACGGCCTAGCTTGGTCATACATGTTATTGGATCAGCTACAAGATAGCAGGCAATGTTTTTTTTCAGCACTAGAATTAGATCGAAATTTTGCAGAGTCTCATGGTGGATTGGCTGTTCTAAGCGCTATCTCTGGAGATTTATCTGGTTCAAAGGAATATTTAGCTAGGGCTTTAGGAATAGATAAACAAAGTTTTTCTGGTCTATTCTGTAAAGCAATAATTCTACGAAAAGAAGGTCATGAAAAGAAAGCAGATGACCTAATTGAGATAATCCTAAACTCCAGTCTTCCACACTATAATCAATCTATAAAATCTTTATTAAATACAATAAATGATAAACGAGCTGGTTATATAAATGACTAGCGACTCCGCGGTAATCATTCTTTCACAAATGTTGCTTAAAGCAGCGGCTATTTCTATGCCTATTCTTGGTGTTTGCTTAGTTGTGGGTTTGATCGTTAGTTTGTTCCAGGTTGCTACTCAGATTCAGGAAATGACATTAACTTTTGTACCAAAGTTACTCGCAGCAGGCCTTACTTTGCTACTTATTGGTCGCTGGATGATTCTTTCTTTGGTCCAGTTTACAACAGACCATATTGAAAAAATCGTCAACTTATGAGTTTTTATTCTTGATGACTGCTTATGAATCCATCGTATTATCAGCGGCGCGTTTAACTCCCCTAGTTATTAGTGGTGGGGTTCCCCCTTTCTCGCGAGTCCCCAAAACTATTAGAATTGTTTTTCTGGTTGTACTTTCAGCACTGTATGCGCTGTCTGCAGATAATAGCCATATATTTATTGACAACATCCTCATCAGTGTTTTTTTTGAGTTAGCTATAGGGTGTGTATTTATATTTGGTTTGGCAATTGTGTACGGTGCAATAGATATGGTGGGTAAAACATTAGATGTTCATGTCGGCTTATCTGCCGCCAGTATGTTTAACCCTTTTTCTGGGCAATCTGGAACGCTGTTATCCAGTGTTTTGGTTACTACGTCTATTACACTATTTGTTACTTTAGATATTCATATAGACCTGATTAAAATGATCATTCTTAGCTTTAAGATAGTTCCTTTAGGTGGAGCCGAAATATATTTAGATCCTAATAAGTTCATTGGTTTTATGGCTATCACTTTTATATCGGCATTTATGATTTTCTTACCTGTATTTGTGGCTTTGTTTTTAGTGGATGTAGCGATTGGAATGATATCTAAAACCATGCCTCAGATGAATGTCTATTTCGTCACATTGCCATTGAAAATTTTGTGTGGTTTATTTTTTGTTGCTGCTGCAGTTCGTACCTCTGGGCCTGGCTTAATTGATATATCCCATCAAGTTACCAAGTTTGTAGAGGGATTATAAATGTCTCAAGACGAACAAAATAAAAGTGAAAAACCTACCCCCTATAAGCTAGAAGAGGCAAAGAAAAAAGGGCAGGTAGCAAAAAGTACAGAGTTCACCGGAGTCGTAAGTTTACTTCTATTTTTGGTGTTGAGTTATGCCGTATCGGATTGGTTTGTGGGCTCTGTGTCATTAGCATTCTCACTATCAATGCGCTCAATAGGGGAACTGGGTACATCAAACAATGAAGTTTTGGTCACATGGGTGTGGAGTTATTTGTTGAAGGAATACTCAGTGGTACTTCCTGTTCTTTTTATTTCTCTTATTTTTTCAATAGTGATAACCATTTATCAAATAGGTTTTCTATGGTCGACAGAGCCTATCAAAATTGATTTCAAAAGACTAAATCCTATAAGCAATCTCAAAAAAATATTTTCAATTAAAATTTTGTTCGAATCTGTGAAAGTTTTATTAAAGTTTTTGTATGTTGGGTTGGCTGGGTACTGGCTAGCTTCTGATTTTTTAAGAAATATTTTTTCGATGAGGTACTTAGATCCCTCTAACGTATCCACGGAGTTTTTTGAGCTTATATTTGTCATGGGGTTGGTGATTGGTGGCGGCCTTTTCGTATTCTCATTGATTGATCTAGCTTTTGTTCGCTGGAGCTTTATTAAGGACATGAAAATGTCACATAGAGAGATACGAGATGAACATAAAAAGCGAGATGGCGACCCAGAAATAAAAAACAAAAGACGGAAGCATCAACAAGAAATGATAAAGAAAATCACTTCTTTAGCAAGCGTAAAAAATGCTGATTTAGTGGTTACTAATCCTACTCACTACGCAGTAGCGTTGCATTATGAGCCGGAATCTATGGTGGCTCCTAAAGTGTTGATTTGTGGTAAGGGGGTTTTAGCTTTTCTAATTAGAAGGCGAGCAAGTAAGTTCTCTGTTTTAGTAAAGCGGAACCCTCCTCTAGCGCGTTTACTATATAAGGATTGCCAATCTGGTGATTTCATTTCAGCAAGATGTTTTGATGGCGTAGCATCAGAGTACCGAGCTATCTGGCAGGCAAAAGGGCTGTGATGTGAAAAAAGGATTATTTGGAAAGAAAAGTGATTTTCTTTTTGTGGTAGGAACTGTTGGAATTCTTGCTGTTTTGTTTATTCCTCTTCCACCAGTAGCTTTAGATTTTTTTCTAATTTGTAACCTAAGCACTGCTCTTTTGGTTCTACTATTAACCTTTTATGCTGAAAAGCCGCTGAGTTTTTCTACTTTTCCATCTATTTTGTTGATAACTACATTGTTCCGCTTAGCGCTCAATATTTCAGCGACTCGGTTGATATTAGATGATGCTGGAGCGGGTAAAGTAATCGATGCTGTTGGGCATTACGTTGTCGGCGGAAACTATGTCGTCGGTGTAGTTGTTTTTATTATTTTAATTGTTGTTCAATATGTCGTTGTCACGAACGGTGCTCAGCGCGTTGCTGAAGTTGCTGCAAGGTTTACTCTGGACAGTATGCCAGGCAAGCAAATGAGCATCGATGCCGATTTGAATATTGGTGTAATAGATGAATCTGAAGCTAAGATAAAACGTGAAGAAATCCAACAGGAAGCAAATTTTTACGGTGCAATGG
Source organism: Agarivorans sp. DSG3-1 (assembly GCF_046774965.1). Lineage (NCBI taxonomy): Bacteria > Pseudomonadati > Pseudomonadota > Gammaproteobacteria > Alteromonadales > Alteromonadaceae > Agarivorans > Agarivorans sp. DSG3-1. The sequence continues at coordinate 1,195,359 of NZ_CP177241.1, forward strand.
ATGGTGCTACTAAGTTTGTTAAAGGTGACGCAATTGCCGGGATTATAATTATTTTTATCGATATTATTGCTGGCTTAATGATGGGCGTCGGGCATCATGGAATGAGCTGGAGTCAAGCTCTTCAAACTTATACTTTATTAACCGTCGGGGATGGTATTGTTACTCAAATACCTTCATTGATCATAGCGACAGCGACTGGCATTTTAATAACTCGAGCTGCCACCGACTCTAAATTGGGCTCAGAAGTTATCAGCCAAATTACTTCTCATCCTATTATATTAGTTATATTGATTTTTGTTCTAACCTTCTTAATGTTCCTTCCCGGATTACCTAAACTTGCATTGGCTGCGGTTATTGTCGGGGTTATTTGTTTGCTTGTATATGCCTATAAAGCAGCTGATTCCGCTTCAGATAGCATACCAAATCCTGATTCGTCTAAAAAAGAGACTGTAGGTGGGAAAGAAGATTTATACCAGAATATAGAGTTACACCCCATTGAACTTAGATTGGGTTCCGGTTTACAGAATGCACTCGAAGAAATAAGGGAATCTATATTTGAGCGAGTCCAAAACATGCGAAAGCAGTACGCCTTAGAGTCAGGATTTGTTATCCCTTCAATAAAAGTGTTAATCGATGACACCGAAATAGATCAGAGTTCTTACGGTATTTTTATTTATGGGGCTAAATTGGGTTCAAGCCATGTAAAGCTTAACCACCAGTTGGCTATAGCTGGAGCGCAAACAAAAGTGGAGCTAGATGGTGAAAAGACTGTTGAACCCACTTATGGGCTACCAGCAATCTGGGTTTCAGAAGCGGGGCAGAAAACAGCTCAAGCCGCTAATTATACCTTGGTTGATTGGCAGACTATGGTGGTCACTCATTTAAGTGAACTAATACGTTCAAATTCACATGAATTATTAACTAGAAGTGAAGTTGATAACATTATTGCTAGGAATAAATCTCAATGCGAAACATTGTTAGAAGAGATTGTACCTGCTGTGTTAACTATCACCGAGATCCAAAACGTTTTAAGGATGCTACTAAAGGAAGGAGTATCTATACGTAATATACAGCTGATATTGGAAGTGTTAGCAGATACTGGAAAAAGAACTCAGTCTCCAGAAAAGCTTGTAGAAGATGTAAGAAGTAGGCTTGGAGCCTTTATATGTCAGCCTTTGGTTGGATCTAGTGGAGTATTAGACGTACTTACCTTAGACCCAGTTTTAGAAAGAACACTAATATCTTCCTTAAATCCACCTGAGCGAATGGCTTCATTTTCAATTGACCCAACTAGTACCGAGAAACTGTTAAATTCGATTTCTCGTGGCGCTCAAAAAATGATGTCGCATAATCAAATGCCTGTATTGATTTGTTCTCCAATTATAAGACGACGTTTAAAGCAACTAACAGAAAGAATACTACCAAAGCTAGCGGTGATTGCTATGTCGGAAATTCCAAACTCTATGAATGTTAATTCCTTTGATGTTGTATCTGCAGCGATTCAACCTATTAAGCTGGAGAACTAAATGACCGATCCAATTTCTATTGTTTCCACGGCGATGGCTGAAGATACACTTCGCATTAATACCATAGGTAACAATGTTTCCAACGTTAGTAGCGTTGGCTTTAAAGCTCAAACTCTTTCAAGTAAAGGTGACGTTCATTCCGACCTTATTAATAACTCTGATGGTCGGCTACTACGAACAAACCGTAAGTTAGATTTAGCTTTGCAAGGAACGGGCTTTTTTGTTGTTGATAATAACGGACAGCAATTGCTTTCCAGAAATGGTTCCTTCTCTGTGAATGAATCTGGGCAACTTGTTACTTCGAACGGTAAATTTCTAGTACAAGGCAGAAGTGGGCCAATAAATGTTGGAATAGACTCTTTCTCTATCGATTCCAAAGGAGTTATTTGGGTAGGAGATAGAGAAGTTGATCGCCTATTGATTAAACAACCTAACGATTCGATGTTACTAGCTACAGCAGGAAACTACAGCTCAGCTTCTTCTCGAGAGGTAAAAGACGGATATGTTGTGTATCAAGGTGCTTTGGAATCGTCAAATGTAGATGTTGCAGGGGAAATGGTTCAACTAATGGCTGCCCAAAAGCACTTTAGTTTAATGCAACGTTATTTTCTTTTATATGACGGCTTAATGAAAAACGGCATAAACCAAATTGGAAAATCTAAATAGGGACATAAAATGATTGATGCTTTGTATATAGCAGGTTCGGGTATTCAAACCCAACAAACGTATGTCGATGTAATATCTAATAATATCGCCAATGTTAATACCATTGGTTACAAACGAGATTCGGTGAGTTTTTCTCAGGTAGTTTCTGGAGATTCAAGTGCGCAAAATGCTAAGGCTAATGAGGGATCATATCGCGGAAATGGCGCATCAGTAAATGAGATTAATTCTGTTTTTGAAAATGGTGATCTTCGTGCAACAGACTCAGAATTAGATATCGCTATTTCTGGTCAAGGTTTCTTAGAGTTGGTGTTAGACAATGGGTCGCATGCTTATACACGAGTTGGCCAACTTACAGTTAATGCCGATAGAAACTTGTCTAGTCAAAGTGGTCACGTTTTAAGTTCCAATATATCTGTTCCACTGGAAGCTAAATCTTTAAAAATTAGCAGTAATGGAGAGGTTTATGCTCAGCTTCCAGAGCAAACGGATTTAGCATTTCTTGGCGAGTTAGAACTGTCTAGATTTACCAGTGTCACCAAACTCGAATCACTTGGAAGTGGTTTATATGCAGCGAATGAATCCAGCGGTTCAGCATACTATGGAAAACCGGGTGAAGAGGGGTTTGGTGAAGTTAAGCAGGGTTTTTTAGAGGTCTCTAACGTGTCTATGGTTGCTGAAATGGTGAATCTAGTTCTTGCGCAAAGAGCATATCAGTTAAATGCGAGAGTTGTACAAGCAGCAGATCAGTTAATGGAAACAGCAAATAATTTGGCAAGAGGGTAAGCAGTGCGCTATTGCATTTTCTTTCTTTTATTTGTGATTTTTAATTCGAATGCAACAACTGTAGCGCTTTCGTTTAAAAGGCCTGAACTTAGCATAGAAGAGAATGCTCGGTTATCTGATGTATTACATGTTCGTAGTAGCGATAACTCTCTACACAATAAAATTAGCAATATTCTCATACCTCAGTGGAAAGGAAGTGTAACAAGCGATGAAGTGCTAAACCTTGTTAAAACCGTTTTGGTTGATGCTATTTCAGTTAATTGGAGAGGCGCTAAACAGGCAAAAATCAATGTTGTTGAGGTTTTGGAACCTGAAGTTGTACAAAGCATCATGAATGATAAAACGCAACAGTGGGTTATTAACAGTTTTGGAAAGGAGGCATTTTTCAAATGGTTTCCTGGAAATCAACCTGTATTTATTAATGGTGTATCTACAAAAACTCATTTCAATTTAGATGAGAGGAGTTCCAACTCTTCAGTGGTTGTAGGTGATTTGATTTTTGATTCTATAGAAAAACAGCGTTTAGTCCGAGTTAGGTATGGACTAAGTGTATTTATTCCGGTGCTTGTGGCGGCATGTCCCATTCCTAAGGGACAAGTACTTAAGGAAGAATGTTTAATAAGAAAGTACGAGAAGGCTAGATTTGTTAACGATAACTACTTTTATGCTGAAGATGGGAAATTACGAGGAGTATTTGCCCTAAATGACATAATGCGTGGAGAACTTATTAATAATGACTTAGTCAAGGAACCTAGCCTAGTCGAAGCTGGAGATAGAGTTATTGCAACATATATGAAGAATGGCGTGAAAATAGATTCAATTGCTATAGCAGGCAATGCAGGTGATGCAGGGCACAAGATTACTGTTTCAATAAAGTCTTTAGGGGTTAACTTACCGGCGACAGTTAGTTTACAAGGGAGAGTACTAATAGATGAGCATTAAAGTAGCATTAGTATTGTTATTTTTCTCTGCTAGCGGAAACGTTTTAGCAGAAGACTTTTTCGGTCAAGGTGGTTTTTCTTCATTGGTCTCTGACAATAGGGCGCATCAAGTTGGAGATACTCTAACGGTTCTTATTGTGGAAAGTACAGAAGCTAAAAGCAGAGCAGGCTCGGGATCCGAAACTAAGGTTGACATCGACGCGTCGATTTACACCACACAAACTAAAGAATCTGCGGGTTTAGGCTACGGAAGAGATAGCATTGATGATGCTAATACTCGCAGAGAAGGGTATTTCAAGGGCCAAATATCTGTTCGAGTGAACAGTGTGGATGAGTTTGGCATGTTAAATATTTCAGGTGAACAAGTTTTACTCATTAATGGTGAAGAGCAGCGTATAGGTTTAAGTGGTGTTGTTAGACCAATTGATGTTCGAGATGACAATACTGTGTTGTCTAGCCGATTAACAAACTCTCGTATTGAGTTTAACGGTAACGGTGTTGTAAATGATGGCCAGACGCCAGGAATAATCTCAAGAATATTTGGTTGGTTTGGTTTGTGATGAAAAGTTGTAAATTTTGTGGAATTGTATTTTTTTGGCTTTTCCTTAGTTTTGCCTTACCTGTTGACGCATTCAGTGGAATAAAAATTGGGTCGCTAGCCAGAGTTGAAGGCGTGAGAGACAACGTGCTCGCTGGATACGGAATTGTTATTGGATTAAGTGGAACTGGTGATAGTAGAAGAAGCCAGGCAACACTTCAGTCAGTGGCTAATGCATTACAAAAATTTGGTGTGTCAGTATCACCTAAGGATTTAAGTAGCCGAAACGTCGCCGCGGTTATGGTGACCGCAACAATCCCCGCGTTTTCTGAAAAGGGCAATAGAATTGATGTCAATGTTTCTTCTATTGGGGATTCTCGGAGCCTTGTTGGTGGCACATTATTATTAATGCCTTTAAAAGCGGTAAATGGACGAGTTGTAGCAATAGCTCAAGGGTCTGTTTCAGTAGGGGGGTATACCTTTGATTCTAATGGGAATAAGGTCCAAAAAAATCATCCAACGGCTGGGGTTGTTCCTAAAGGGGCTGTAGTTGAATATGCCACCGATGATCAGGTTATTTCTAGTGATGGTAGTTTCACTTTATTGCTAAAAGAACCGAATTTTCATACTGCTAGCAAAATTGTTGACGCGATAAATAGCAAAGACTCAAGTTTGCATGCTGAAACTCTTCATGCTGGAAGGGTTAGAGTTGATTTAGGTCAAGCTCCTAGGAACCTAGCTTTCCGGAAAATAGGTGAAGTTCAGGAGCTGAGCATTATTCCAGAAACCGCTGCTCGAATAGTTATTAATGAACGGACCGGAACCATAGTTGCCGGAGGAACCGTCAAAATAGATAATGTAACTATCACACACGGTGACTTGAAAATTCGTATTCAAACAGACTATTTGGTATCACAACCTAACTCTGTTCTTCGTTATGACCGGTGGGGCTTACCTGGCGAAGATTCTAATAGCAATGCAAGAACGGTGGTTGTGCCTGATACAGATATCAAAGTTGAGGAAGCAGGAAACGGAGGTGTAACTCTAGATCAAGGTGCAACAGTTTCTGACTTAATCAGTGCTCTTAACGATATGAAATTGTCGACCAGAGACATCATAACGATATTGCAATCGATTAATCGTGCAGGAGCTTTGCACGGAGAGTTAGTCGTTCAATAAGGAAGTTTTAGAATGATAGACGATGTAACCAGCAAACTGTTGGTCTTTAGTATGAATATGGAATCATACAAACAACAAGTATCAGCGATTAACGTTGCTAATGCGAATAATGCCAACTTTAAAGCCAAAACGGCAAGCTTTGATTCGGTCATGGAAGTGATGTTGCGTCAAGATAATGCAGCTGATTTACATAAAACAGTAGAGCAATACCAACACTTTCGTATTCAACAGATAGCGGACGCTCAACATCCAGAAAGTAATCATGCTGTTGTACTTGACCAAGAGATCATCAATTCTGATCGAGCATCGTCAAAATATAATAAGTTGGTTGAGCTGTTAAATAGGAAAATTGGATTAGTGAAACTTGGCATAAAGGGTCAATAAATGAGTATCGGAGATATTAAGTCAATCGCAGCGTTTGGAATGTTGCAACAACGAATGATTATTGAAGCCGCCGGTATGAACATCGCTAACGCTAATAAACTCGTGAAAGCAGGAGATTCCTTGCCTTTATTTCGAGTGGATGTGCCTAAAGTAGATTGGATGCGTGCGACGAGTACAGCTTCAAGTGATAAAAACTATCCAAGTATAAAAATAACCTCGGATAACATACCACTAAAGTCTAGTTACTCACCTAATGATCCAAATGCTGATAGCTCAGGAATGACTTGGAGGCCGGATATCGATACTACTCAACAGCTAATCGATGTTGTTAGTGCGAATAGAGCTTACGAAGCCAACTTACGTGTATATAACGCTGCAGGCTCTATGGGAAGCAAAATTATGGAACTAGGAGGCAAGTAAGATGTTGGTCGAATCTATTAGTTTTTTAGATGAAGGCAAAGCCACTAGTCTTCTTCAGCAATCAGATAAGCTTGATAATAAAATTGCAGAAACAACATTTGATAGCTTAATCGTTCATGGTGTAGAGAACCTGAATAGTTCGTTAAGTAAGGCTGATACGCTAACATCCGATTACGCATTAGGTACTGCTGATATCCAGGATGTGATGTTAGCAGTTGAAGAAGCCAATATGACAATGCAGCTTGCTGTTACTGTGCGGAATAAAATGGTTGAAGGTCTGCAAGAGTTATTAAGGATGCAGTTATAGTGAGTGCAAGCAATAGAGATATAGTTTTTAGTTACTTAAAAAAACCACTAGTTATTGGATTGATATTTGTTCTTATTTTTTCAATGCTTGGTGTGTGGTTTATATATCGACCAAATTATAGTTTGCTCTACTCAGGAGTAGAGCAAAGTGAAGCTTCAAAAATAACCAAACAGTTAAAGGAATTGAATATACCTTTTCAGCTAAGTGAGAATGGGACCGCAATCAGTGTCAACGAAAATGTGGTACAAGAAACCCGTATTAATCTTGCTGGAGAGGGGGTATCTATAACGGAGCCTGTGGGGTTTGAAATATTTGATGATGCTGATTTTGGTTTAACTGAGTTTGCCCAAAAAGTGAATTACCAGCGAGCAGTAGAAGGTGAGTTGGCTAGAACGATCTCAAGCAGCAATAATGTTAAGCAGGCTAGAGTACACTTATCTATTCCTGAGAAAAGGTCTTTTCAAAAAGAAGAAGAACCGGTTAAAGCTTCTATTACGGTGATTACTAAAGAAAATAAAGTACTCAGTAAGAAACAAGTTGTGGGTATCAAAAATCTAGTGTCTTCATCAGTAGTAGGTTTGCAAGTTGACAATATAACTTTACTAAATGGAAATGGAGATATCCTCGCCGGTAATGATAACCTTTTGCAGCAAATGGAAGAAGATGGTAGCCGGTTGCATTATCAGAAAGAGTTTGAAGAGTATTTTACTGGTAAAATTGTAAATATCCTTTCACCAGTGTTGGGAGAGGATAATTTTCAGGTTGGTGTACATACCCAGTTAGATTTCGATAAGGTTCGCTCTACAAAGCGAGGCCTAAGTAATTCGCAGAGTGGTGGGAGTGGATTTCTTAGCCGTCGATATGAAAAAACAGATGAATCTTCTGAGAAAAAAATTAGTCAATCAAAAGGAAAGACTCTTGAAGAAGAGTATACCTATGGTAACGAACTCATTGAAACAGAAACTGCAACAGGAAAATTAGTTCGTCTGTCTATCGCTGTCTTAGTTATAGGTGACGTTGATGAAAGTGACCTCGAATCTATTCGGCTGTTGGTCGCTTCTGCATCCGGTATTCAAGTTGAAAGAGGTGATGTGGTCACCGTTAAAGCGATTCCTAGACATCAGCCTTCTATTATAGAGAGCAAAGCTACTCCACTAGTGGAAGAAAAACCTTCTCCAGCTATTAAGATAACTAGCTCTAACGAGAGTACCCCTTCGGGAGAAGTCGTTAATAAGTATAGCCAATACCTAAGTATTGATTTTATAGCTTTTTTCCTCTTTATTTCAGCTTGTATTTCGGTTGTTGTATTTCAATTAACCCGGTTCCATTTAAAGAAAAAAGTCAAGCTACTTGATTTAGATGAAAAGCAAAAACTACTTAAAGAAGTATCAGATTGGATTGCGTTGGAAAACAATAAAGTTAAGGGTTCACAATGACTTCGCCCTTAAAAGTTATAGCGAGCAGATTAGCGGTATTAAATAAGCGTGATTTAAAGTGGATCCTAAAAAGGTTACCAAATGACGTAGCTATTGAATTGAAAGGTTACGTCGATAATTTTATTTTAAAAGCTCCTGAGGATCTAAATGCTCTTACATCAGAGATCGAACTTCACTACGCAAAAGAATGTGAGTTAGCATTTATTAATAGGAGTAACTTGGCTGTGCTCAGCGACGAGCTCTCTTACTTAAGTGCAGAGGACGCCCAATTACTTAATGAGTTTTTTCCTGATAGTGTCAAAAGAGAACTTAAGGCTAAGTACTGCTGGAACTGGTTAGATACTCTAATTGATGGAAATGTTTCTAATACAACTACCTATGTACAAGAAAAAATTCTGTGTTTAGCTTCTGAACACTTGAGTAAGGAGCTTTAGTTATGGCCTCAGTTTTATTAGATACGAATAAAATAAAGAGAAAGCAAGCTTTACCTGTTCCAGCTAAATCGGAATCCACCTTAACGTCAGAAACAGCTAAGAAGCAAAGCAATGAGGATTTGCACTCTGCTATTACTCTAAAAGTTAGGCAAGAAATGGATAGTTATTATCGCCAACAGCTAGAAGACGCATATGAGAAAGGGTATCAACAGTGTAAGAAGGATAATAAGAAATCAAACGATAATTTGGTAGCGGCCATAAGCGAACAAAAAAATAAGTTAATTAAAACAGAGCAATTGCTAAGCGATGCTACTAACGCTCTAACTAAAGCCAAAGGCGACTTATACCTTAAAGCCAAAAGTGAATTGTTAGAGGTTGTGTTTGAAGCCGTAGGTCGTATTGTCTGTGAAGATTACCTGCAAAGCGATAACAGAGTTGAATTTCTTATTAATAGTATTCTAGAAAACCTCACTTTGAACAATAAAGTTACGTTAGCATTTCATTCCGAAGACTTGCATATCATAAAATCTCAATACTCTTCTTTAATTGATAGCAACCCTCATTTGGCTATGGTTAGTAGTCAGCACCAAGAAATCGGTGGAGTAACTATAACATCGGCAGATGGAGAGTTAGACCTTAGGCTGTCTACTAAGCTACAGCAGTTTCAACAGTTACTCATTCAATCTTCAGAAGAAAGCTTTAATGTTTAACTCACTGCTTAAAAGTATTAAGTCAACGCAGTTTGGCAAAGCTTCAGGCCGAATTACTCGCTACAGTGGCTTGATGGCAGAGGCTTCTGGGCTAGATGTTTTCGTAGGTGAGCGCTGTGAAATATTTAGTGAAGATCATCATCAAACTATTCTAGCTGAAGTAATTGGGTTTATTGAGAACAAAACCCTGCTTATGCCAATTGGGAAAGGGGAAGGAATAACACTAAACAGTCGTGTGATCGGTCTGGGTGTTAAATCTATGGTTAAAGTAGGGCATGAGTTGTTGGGTCGAACCATAGATGCTTTTGTTAATCCAATTGATGATTTAGGTGCACTTAAATGCACCTCATTAGCTCCTCTTAGAAGGGACAAAAGACATAACCCACTCAGTCGAGAACGAGTGGATTATAGAGTCAGTACAAGCGTTCCAATTATCGACACTATGCTACCTATCGGAAGAGGGCAGAGAATCGGAGTATTTGCAGGAAGTGGTGTAGGTAAAAGCACTTTATTAGGGCAGTGTGCGAATGCAGACCCTGGTCAGATAAACGTAGTGGCTTTAATTGGCGAACGAGGAAGAGAAGTCGCAGACTTCATCGAAGATAATTTGGGTCAAGAAGGTTTAAGTAGGTCAGTAGTTATTGTGGCTACCTCCGATGAGCCACCATTGGTCAGGCGGTGTGCAGTATTTACAGCATTGGCAATAGCAGAATACTTTTGTGAGCAAAATAAAAATGTTTTGCTGACACTTGATTCAATAACTAGATTCGCGATGGCACAGCGCGAAATAGGTTTAGCTGCAGGAGAACCCCCAACGTCAAAAGGTTACACCCCATCGGTATTTAGCATGCTCCCGGAAGTAGTTGAGAGAACGGGAAACTTTAAAGGAAAAGGCTCGATTACAGCTTTGTTTTCAGTGCTTGTCGAAGGTGATGACCTTTCAGAACCCATTGCTGACGCGATGAGGGGGATTCTCGATGGTCACATTGTGTTATCAAGAAAAATGGCGTCCAAAGGTCTATATCCAGCAGTAGATGTCTTAATGAGTAACAGTAGATTGTGGCATAGAGTTTCTTCTATAGAGGAGCAGAGTGTTGTAAATCAACTTAGAACACATTTGTCCGATAAAAAGGATGTCGAAGAAATGATAGAAATTGGTGCCTATAAATCGAATGAAAATGCAGATTTAGACTTAGCTTATAAAAAAGGCAAACTTATAGAATCTTATTTGCTAAGTAAAAAAAACGAAAATAAGAGTTTACAGCGTCTTTATTCAGACCTCCAAGGGATATTGAATGATGCAGGTTGACAAGAGTGAAGTTGAGCGAATGATTATTCTTTACTCTCGGTCTTTGAAGGCTAGCTTAGCTATGTTAACCAAACTAAAACAAAGTATGAGCCTACTAGCTGTAGAGATGTCCAAGTTACAAAAAGATATTAAGTCCTGCGATAATCGCATCAATGACTTATACAAATGCTGTATAGATACTCATAAAGAAAGTTATTATAGAAGGCAAGAGATATTTGAAATAATAGATGAGATTGAATATGAAAAAGAACGATTGGTCAATATGGAAAATGCAGCCTTAGATAAAGAGTTGTTGATCATTGATGAGCTTTCTTTTATTCACAAGAAAATCAATCGTATTAAAACTTTGTTGTACACTTTGTTCAATAAAAATGCTTTGATTATTGATGAAAAGCATTTGGAACCATGGTTATTACAATATGCTAGAAAAGGTAGTGTAGTATGTTAGAGGTTGCGGTCACTTCGAGTGAAAACTTTGCAAAGTACCAGTCCAAGCTTAATAAAAAGAATGCGTCTGAACGTGATTTTTATCAATTAGTTGATGGTAAGAAAGAATCAAAAGTGCTGTCTAGTTCAACTAAAGTGCATTTAGAAAGTAGCGCAGAACTATTGATGTTGAACTCTTCCCAAAATGGACATTTATCTAACGAGGGTGAATATCAAGAATGGTTTGAGTCTCGAGGGCATAACTTTAGTTTTAGTTTTGGTCACTTTCAAACAGAACGTATATCGACTAATAACTCTTTGGAAGATAATAAGTTTGCTGAATTATACCCTTATACTCTTGTCGCTACAGGAAGCTTAGAGCATATAAGTACAATAGCTTCTAATGCTCAGTTATTTACAGAAAATAGTAATACAGTTAGCTATTTACAAGTTGCTCTATCGGCTAACTATAAAGTTAACCAAGCTGTTAGCTTCAAAAATGTTAGCAGCACTAAACGCCTAAAAAGTGTTTCTGATGATATTGGCCTCAGAGCTTTCAGCCACTTTTCTAAACCTGCTCAGAAGACATCAAAGCAACTTAGCTCTTATCAAATGGCGAATAGTCCAACATTACAATCTTTTAACTCTATATCTTTTAAGAAATTAACTTATATCAGGTTAGTCGATGGAAATGTCAAAGTAGTGTTGCGAGATTATCGTATTGATCAAGAACAGATGAATGAGTGGTATCACGAAATTAGAAGTAGTCTTAAACCTCATACTGGCTATGTACTAAATGGAGTGAGCCACCCAACAATTGGTAAAGGGAGGTCATCGTGAATGTAGAAGCTATTGGCGCTAATTTAGGTGCCCAGCAGGCAAGTTCCTTGGATAATACAACCTTATCTCAAGAGGATTTTATTAAGCTTTTTATGGCGCAGTTGAACTTTCAAGATCCCTTGGAACCCGTAGATAACGCTGAATTTCTGGCTCAAATGGCTCAGTTTACTGCAGTAGAACAAACAAGGATGATGAATGAAAAGCTGGATAGTTTATTGGCATTTGGAACTGTTGAGCAAGCAACTAGTTTAATCGGAAAACCTGTTGAAATCCGCAGTGGAACAGCAAATCAACCAGGAATTGTTAAGGCTGTTGAATATACAGCAAACGGCCCTAGTTTGACGATCGACACTGGAAGCAGCGAGTACTTAAAAGGAATTTCTATCTCTGACATAACGGTTGTCACAGATCAGTAAAAGGAGATCAGTATGTTACAAGCATTTTATAGCGGACTATCTGGATTAGTTAGTTTTTCGAAAGGACTAAATCAGTTATCCAATAACGTTTCAAATATGAATACCCCAGGTTTTAAAGCTAAAGACTCTTTCTACCAAAGTGTTACCGGGGATAATGGCACTACTTTAAGTAACGAGTTTTTAAGGGAAAAACAAGGCGACATAAGAAGTACTGGTAATTATACCGACTTAGCTATAGATGGTGCAGGTTTCTTTGTTCTTCAAGATGGGGCAAACAGTTACCTAACTCGCGCTGGACAATTTACCATTGATGAAAATAATTTACTGGTAGATAAGGCAACAGGTTATGCAGTAGCTGGTATTGATAAGAACGGCAATTTACAAAACATCAATATTACCGATAACAAGTTCTTGCCACCTGAAGCAACGTCTAACGTTATGTTTGAAGGAAATATTTCAGCAGACGGCGACGCGCACTCAGTAGAAAATGTATTCGTTTTTAGTCGAATAGGAGAAAACTTAAATTACAAGTTTGAGTTCGCAGATAGACACGCAATATATAAAACTGAACAAGATGCAGATGGCGAAGATATTGAAGTACCAACTGGTGAGGTTGGTTGGACCGTTAAAGTCAAAGATGCTAATGACAATGTCGTTTCTACTGGAGAAGTCCGGTATTCCGCCGATGGAAAAATAGTCGATGCATTTAGCCAAATAGAAATAGAAGTCCCCCAAGATTCAGCAAATCCCGACGCTGATAAATCAACCGTAACTTTAGATTTTTCTAATACAAGTGGTTATGCCGCTGGAGAGTATTCTGATATGTCGGCGTCAGCAGAGGATGGGCATGCCTTAGCAGGATTGACGCGAGTAAGCTTTGATAAAACAGGTAGTTTAAAATTAACGTACTCAAATGGTGATGATGTAATAGCTGGCCAAGTTGCGTTAGCTAATGTCAACAACGTTAGTATGTTGAAGCAAGAAAGCGGAGTATTGTTTTCTGCAATGAACGACGGAGATGTCATTCTTGGTCGAGCCGATTCTGGCGAGTTTGGCGAAATTATTGGCGAAAGTATTGAGCTTGCTAACGTTGAGTTGGCAGAAGAGTTTGCCGATATGATGATAGTTCAAAGGGGCTATCAGGCTAGCTCTCATGTCATGAATATCGCAAATGAAATGATAGAAACTCTATATAATTCAGGGCGATGAAGTAAATCTTATGAAACCAATTAGATTTTCAAATCGTTCAGGTTTGCAAGTATTAATGGAAGCTTTTCAGCCCCTTGTTGAACAGTGGAAGATTAACTGGGTGTCTACAAATTCCGAGCACTTAGCACTCGAAGCCGATTTATTACTGTCACCACCAACTCAAAAAAGTTGGTTCAGTGTCAGTGCTAACAAAGGCCACTTATTTGTCCCACACGATGAACAAACATTAGTAAGTTTGGTCGAGCTTATTTTCGGCGTTGATGATAAAGCTGCCCGAGTGCTTTTAGAAAAAAATATAACTAAAACTTTGGTTTTTCATGCAATAGAAGAACTTCTATTGTCTTTTTCTGCGCATTTAGGTGGTAACTCAAAGCAACATTTGGTTGAGACTAACAAGCCTTCTTTGCAGTTCGGATTAATAAATGCCGGGGGATATGTTTTTACGCTTGGGCCAATAGAAATCGTAGCTGACGGCGCATTGACTAAAGTTGAAAACCCAAGTTCTTCTCAACTCAGTAGCTTAAGTTCTAGTATCGAGAAATCTAAGGTTACAACTGAAATATACCTACCGACTAGCAAAGTAAAATATGATCAAATAGTCAATTTGCAAAAAGGCAATTTGCTGATCACCGATGCTAAGGTGGGCAACGCTTTGGAGTTACGAGTTAACAACAAAGCATTTAAAGCAGGTTTTTTAGCAAAGCGGGAAAAAAACTTAGTTTTACAGATTAATAATGAGGACCGTTGAAATGGAAGAAGTAATTGTATCTGATTTAGCCATAGAAGAAGTAGGTGAAGAGATAGTTACTAACGACGTAACTTGGCGAACAGAGGCTATTAAAGAGGTCGAGGTTGAAATAGAAATTAGAGTCGGTCAGGCTTTAATGACAGTTGCGGAGTTATTTTCTTTAAATAAAGGAAGTATCGTAGAGCTAAGTAACCACCTTAACCAACCTGTGGAACTCTTACTGAACAACAAGGTTATCGGAGAAGGTGTTTTAGTCGCCTGCGGTGATAACTATGGCGTAGAAGTTACCAATGTTGCAGAGTGATGAAAAAGAGCTGATAAATACGCAAATCGTAAGTTCAGACTTAGCATTTAAATCCGCCCCAACTACTGACTTTTCAACAATGCTAAGTATTGTTGTTGTTTTATTAGTGGTGTGCGTCATAGCCTTTTATTTATCAAATAGAAATAGAATGTTCATCAAGAAGTCTCCTGCTACTAGTCAAGATAAGTGGCACCTAGTGGAACGAATTAAACTCTCTGATAGTACAAGTATATATATTGTTAGTGATGGTCAAACCCAATGGCCAATAGCAGAGTCGAGTAAGAATATCGAGGTATTGGCGTCAGTCAAAAACCGAGAGCATGATGCGAATATCCACAATGAATAATAGAAAAAGGTTGTTGTTCAAGAGTTGCTTAGTGTGCTTTATGGGGATGCCATTTATTGCACAAGCCGCCGTTCCTGGGGGCATACCGTCACTACCTGAAAGTACATTCTCATTGTTAGAGGACGATTGGCAGGCTCCGGTTAAGTACCTAGTTATGGTTACTGCATTATCGTTTATCCCTGCGGCAATGATAGCTGCCACCTCTTTTACACGAATAATTATTGTTTTAAGTATGTTGCGCATGGCATTGGGCTTGCAGTCCTCCCCGCCAAATTCAGTTATTGTTTTACTGTCTCTCTTCCTTACTTTTTTTTCTATGTCCCCAGTTATTGAAGAAGTAAATAACTTAGCGATAAATCCTTACTTAAACCAAGAGCAAAGTTTCAAGTCGTCTGTAGACATAGGAGCTGAGCAATTTAAGAAATTTATGGTTGTTAATACTGAAGAAAATGCCTATCTGTCATTACTCGAAGCTACGAACACGCCTCCTCCTCAGAGTATGGATGATTTGTCTTATTTACACTTAGTCCCCGCCTTCATGCTAAGTGAAATTAAAGTAGCTTTTCAGATGGGCTTTCTTATTTTCATCCCGTTTGTGCTCATCGACCTAATTGTTGCAAGTGTATTAATGGGATTGGGGATGATTATGGTGCCACCCATGACCATTTCAATGCCCTTAAAAATTTTGGTCTTCGTATTAGCTGATGGTTGGAATTTGCTCACGCACTCTCTTTTATTGAGTTTCGCTAATTGAAGACCCGGCTACCAAAATGAACGAAAACGCTAAGTTAACAGAAGTTGTAAACTTGTACTCTTCGTGGACAAGAGGTGTCGCGAAGAGTTTGTACATTAAATACTATGCTTCAGGTGTTGAGCTTGAGGATTATGTGCAATATGCAACAGTAGGGTTAATAGAGTCAGCCGAGCGATTCGATCGCAAGCAGCCTGTAAAATTTACCAGCTTCGCTTACTTACGCGTAAAGGGTACGATTCTTAATAACATTTATAAATACTCAGAGGTGGGTAGTCTCAGTCACAATATTAGGCGCAGAGAAAAAGAGCGTTTGAGTAGCTTAAAAGAAAGCGCAGAGACCACAATCGAGGCCTATTCTTCATTGGTTATCGAGCTGTCCATTGCCAACTTGATAGAGGACAAAGTAGAACATCTTTTTTCTGAAGAGCAAAATTTAGAGCCTTACCAAAACTACGAGAATACTCAAGTTTTGGGCTTACTTAAACCGTTACTCATACAACTACCCTATCTACAAAAACAAGTAATGACTTTGCATTATTTTCATCAATTGCCGTTTGCAAATATTGCTTCAGTGCTTAATCTAAGCCGCGCACGAGTATCTCAGTTGCATGTTGAGGCTTTACGAGTTGTGCGAAAGAAAATGGAAATTAACAAATGTTACGATTGCTAATTGAAAGGAAGCTATAAATAGTATGCTGGCAATTGCATGTACCTTAGTTGACGCGGAAGAACAGCTAGATTTTTTTATCCGATACCATCTGTCTATTGGTTTCGACCGTTTATATCTTTTCTTTGATGACCCTTTGGATAGTTCAATCGAAATTGCAGTCCGTTATCCTCAGGTAGTTGCAACTAAATGTGATGCTAGCTGGAGAGAACAATGTAAGCAAAGCTTAAAACCTAGCTCTATATTGGAGGCAGGTTTATACGATCAAGAGGCAATGATAAGGCAAGAGGCTAATTTACGGTTTGCTTTAAAAAAGGCATCTAAAGATAAAGTCTCATGGCTTTTACATATCGATATTGACGAATTGTTCTATGTTCCTACATATGATGCTAAAGCACACTTTAAAGAAGTTGCTAAAAGTGGGAAAAAAAACATCCTTTACGCTAATGCAGAAGCACTTATTGATTCAAAAAATACGACTCGTATTTTACCTAGTTCCAAGCTATTTAAGCGGAACTTCTTTAAACAAAACAAATGGGTCTTTTCCCAAGCACAAAGAGATCTACTTAAGTCGCTGGGTATCAAACCAGAGCATTATTTTCACTACTACCAAAATGGTAAATCTGCAATTCATTTAGACCAGGGTATAGAAGTTATAGATGTTCACAGTTTCAAAACCAAAACACCCCCCTTCCTCTGGGAGCAAGATCAGGCTAAGGTCTTGCATTTTCCTTGTCCCACTTATGATTCTTTTGAAAAAAAATATCAGCGTTTAGGGCTATTCTCTAATCAATGGCGCGGTAGCCCGCGAGATGGATTGTTTATTAGTAAGCTACATACCCAATCAAGAGATGTAGCAGCCCAAGGTGTGAAGCTAAAGGAATTCTACACATCTAATTTTTCGCTAGAAGATCTCGCCATTATAGCTTCACTTCAGCAGGCAGGTTTGGTTGATAGCATAGAGTCGTTGGAAAATCAGGTAAAAAGCCAACATCAACTAGTCGCTAGTTCTATAGCTTCTAGAAATAAGCTAATAGACAAATTACAAGGCTACTGTGAGCAACAAAATCTAAGTGCCAATCTTACTGAACCATTAATTAGTCAATTAGTTGAACACATTGGCCGTTTAGAATACGCCCTAAGTACGGTTTATCCTAAAGAAGGCTTAGCACATCAAATTATTGAATCGGCTTTCAAGCTAGTAGTTCAAGCAACGGAAACTCGATCACCTTTTTTCCGCGATGTTGACAACCAACGTGGTGCCGAACACGATTGGCTTTCGGCCAGTTCACGAGTCGGTGCTTGTTTGTATGTAGACAAATTTGCTGGCAACTTTTCGGGCTTAAAAGCACGCTTAAGTTATTTACGTGACATGGGAATAAACTATCTCTACTTGTTGCCTCCTTTTGAAGCACACCCAGGTAAGAATGATGGTGGATTTGCAATTAAAGACTATGAGCAAATTGCAGCTCACTTAGGTGGTAATAGCCAGTTTAATGAGTTTGTTTCTCTATTAAAAAAATATGATATCGGATTGTGTTTAGATTTCGTGCTTAATCATACTGCTATGTCACATGAATGGGCTCAAAAGGCGATAGCGGGAGAAGAAGACTACAAGAACTATTATTGGCTTTTTGAGTCTGAGCAAGAGGCCATACAGTGGCTGAATGGAGTAGAGGACACATTCCCAGAACAAGGGCGTGACATTAGCTTTAATAAAGAGCTGAACTGCTATATTTGGACAACCTTTAATCAGTATCAATGGGACCTAAACTACAGTAACCCTAATGTTTTTTTGGCTATGTTAGAAAAGCTGTTGTCATTGGTTAATATGGGGGTCGATGTTCTCAGGCTTGATGCTATTCCGCACATTTGGAAAGAGAAAAATACCGGTTGTAAGAACCGGCCAGAATGTCACTTGTTAGTTGAAGCATATCAAGCGTTTGCTTCAATGCTATCTCCAACAGTCAAACTTGTATCAGAAGCCATAGTGTCTCCCGATAAAGTAGAAGACTATATACAAGATGACCGAACCAGCTACGCTTATCGACCCGTACTAACAGCCTCGTTATGGTATTCAATTATGAGTGCCGACTGCTCGGTTATGAGGCATCAGTTATCGCGTTGGAGTGCTTTGCCAAAAAATTGTAACTGGATAAGCTATGTCAATTGCCATGACGATGTACACTGGGTGTTTAGCAATAATTCTTTACTTGAACAAACACCTAGCCTAAAAATCAATCATTTTTACGACAAAATACTGTCTTTCTACATCAACCCCACAGATAGCACTTTCGCCAGAGGAAAACTATTTCAAAGAGCGCGTATAGTAGGCTCAACAGCATCTTTAGCTGGCCTAGAAAAAGCCTTAGATAACTCTGACCAATTGGGGATAGAAAAAAGTGTAGCTCGTATTCTATTGATGCACGCTGTTGTCTTGTCTATAGGTGGTTTACCCATTATCTACATGGGCGACGAAGTCGCTGAACTTAATGATTATAGTTATGTCAACGATCAAGACCTTGCCTATGATTCGCGTTGGATCCACAGACCAAAGCGGAACTGGTTCGCACTAAAAAATGCTTTAGCGCGGCCAAATAGTCCAGAATCTAAAGTGCGTTCCAGCTTAACGCAGTTGTGTTTATCCAGAAAAAAATTGCCAGTTTTGTCTGGTCATATATTTAAACCAGCATTAACTGACTCGCGACAAGTTTTTGCCTTTACCAGGGAAGATAGCGAATGTGAATTTCTCTTCTTAGGTAACTTCTCCCCATTACCTCAGGTTATCGCCACTTTAGATAGTGCAAAAGAGTTAGCGGCGAATAATTGGAGAGATGTTTTAGATGATGACCCCAAAGAAAAACCATTACCCAAGTCACTAAAGCCTTATCAATATTATTGGCTAATTAGGATTAAAGTTAAAACGGAGATTTAATATGTTAAATGAGAAAAAATTATTGGAATCAGATGAGCTACTTGCGTTGTCTCGTATAGCTATTGAGCGTGAAGATTATGAAGGCGCACTTATGAAGCTAAAGTCAATATTAGATGAGCCGGAAATTCCAGTAGGAGTTTATGCTTTACTTGGAAGGGTATATGCCGCTTTAGAACTGTTCGAAAAAGCAATAATTGCGTTCGATGAGTACCTAATACATAGGCCCGAAGTAGTGCCAGAAAAGTTTCATCTAGGAGCTGTGTATAGAGAGATGGGAGAGAACGAAAAAGCACTACAAATCTGGGATGAAGTACTAGAGAAAGCACCTGATTTCCCGCCGGTTTTATACAATCAAGCTCTCTATTACCTAGAAGAGAAAGACGAAGATGGTGCAATAGAAAAGCTTAACTATATTATTGAAAATATAGATCCTGAAGATAACCATGTAGATATGGCCAATCGATTATTATCAACAATAAGTTTAGCGTCATAATTATCTATGCAAGAGAACAGATTCTATCTATTAGAGTTTAGAATCTGTTCCAATAAAAGTTGCATGTCTTCATCCGAAGCTAGCAGGCTTGAGATTTTACTACTTAGTTTATTAATATCATTTTCAGTCAGCTTTTCTGCCAAAGGATGCTTACTAATAATATTTTGGTTCAACTTAAAAATAGCTTCTTGTGGATTATCGTTATAGAGTTTTTTAAGTGCAGAAAAGTCTATAGGTGTCGGCTTTTTCTGCAAGCGTTCACTAACAGCCTCTTTCTTTTTTGTTCTACTTTGAGAGTTTTGTCCTAAGCGCTGTATACTAGTTGGCGCAATAGAGCGAACTATCTTAGTCATAGCTGTTACTGCTTATATGCGCCAAGTAAAAACGAATGAGTAGATAAGTCATCGATATTACTTTCTAACTCCGCTGCTGGCTTTGTGTTTTCGGTACTATTGTTAGCAATACTTGGCATTGTTTCCAATGCTTCAATTACACCTTCCATATCTCCGTTAAGTGAAGGGTTCTCATTATTAATACTAATACCCAGTTTAAGTTGTTCGATCGCTTCATTTTTTTTATTCTCTAGTGAGAATAAAATACCTTTAGCAAAGTGAATCAAGTACTCTGGAGTAGCAGTAGCTAACTCTTTTAGCTCAACAGCGCCATCTTCTGTTTGACCTGTTGCTAGTAGAGATAGTGCTAACTGAAATCGAGCTAGAGAAAAATCAGGTTCAGTTCTTAAACAGTCTTTAAAGCCTACTATAGCTTCGTTAAACATACCTAAACTAGCGTAAGTTGACGCCAACAAAAATTTCCCTTGATGATGTTCGGGACTCCTTTCTACTAACTCTTTTAAATAGCTCAGCGCTTTGTCATTTCGCTGATTGTTTGCCGCATCAATCGCTAAGTGAAAAAGCTCGTTAGTAGAGAAGTTCGACGTCATTTAGAAAATCCTTGTTCCGCTAAAGTAGAGGTGAAATTGTCGTGTTAAGTGAATGAAACCGACTAAGGTATACACACCTTAGAATAGCATTATTGCTTTAGGCTTAGGAAATAGAATATAAGTTTTAATCACAATATTGTTAGTTAACGTGCAGGTGCTATATCCTAAGTGCTTGCTATATCTTTCTGCTGACTATGAAAAACCATTTTATGTTCAAATATTTCAAAAATGCTAAGCCAGTCAAGTGGAGCTTTTTCACATAGGCCAGCTTCATAGAAGAACACATCAGAAAAGCTTTGTTGTTCTAATATTCTTATATCGTTATGCTTCGAGTAAAAGTATTGAATATTTTCTAGCCATTGGTGGTACTTGTCTTTGTTTAACTGCTCTGCAGAACTTAAATGCCAAACAGCATTATTAAGCATTTCAAACTCAACTGCTTCGTTGGTCAACCTATAGCCCAGCTCAACGTCTTCTAATCCCCAACCCAAAAATTTTTCATCGAAGAGAGTATTCAAAAATAGCTCTTTTTCTATACAGAAGTTACAACTCCAAAAAAGGTGCCACTTTCCTGCTAGGGTATTTATGGGGCGGTTAAAGCGTTGCTCCAAACTTAAACGAATGTCTTTATGCCATTTAACCTTGTTTGTAATGGCAGCCAACCCCGTTTTATTGTATTGGTTTAGCACTAAGCCTAAATAATGTGGCGGTATCTCATTTCTTGTGCCCAAAACTAACCGTCTTTTGGGTTTACACTTGAAGTACTGGCAGTATTTCGACAGTAGTGTTGGTTCTACAAAGTGGTCACCATCTACAAAAACCAAATAAGAATACTTTGCAAGTGCAGCACCTTTGTTCCTTGCCCTGGCCCTAGAGGATTGTTTGTTTCTAGGTAGGTAAAGGTAGTTGATTTTTATATTGCTTGGAAAGTCAGATAATTTATTGAGCGGTTGGGAACTCCCATCGTCAATAACTATAAGCTCAAACTCACCCTTTGAGTAATTAAGCTTGGCGTAAGAAGCTAGTGCCAAGTTCAACAATACTGGGTCATCTTTGATAATGATTACAATTGAAAAGTTCATATAAATTAACTACAAAGCCTACAAATCAGTTTTTATTATAAGCTTTTCATAATTTCTTGAAAGCGCTTTCTTGGGCGTGTAATGTGTAGAGTATATTCACAAGTAAGGGGAAACTTAGTTGGACCAGCCTCTCTGCATATTGCTAACAAACTATAAACGTCCGCAAAATATTCCAAACATTATTAATGAGTGCCTAAAGGTTAAAAACCTAGAGCAGTTGATCCTTATTGATAATTCGAAATTTGGTTTAGCCAAACAAATAGACTATCAGTTACCCTCAGAAGTTGTATACATGGGCGATGGCATAAACCGAGGCGCGAGTTATCGCTTTAGCATTGCTGCAAGCTTGAGGGGAAAAGCTGTACTGTGCCTAGACGACGATCTCTTTCTAAGTGCAGAGCAAATAGGGCTCTTGCAGGCTAAGTTTACAGAACAGCCAAATAGAATGCATGGGGTTTGGGGGCAGAAAGTGGTAACAAAATATAAGCAGTTGGTATTAGCTGGTGGTCTATATGGCCAAAACACCGAGTTAGATATACTTAATCGTGTTTATATGTTTAGCCCTTATTATGCAGAGCAAGCACAAGTATTCGCTAAGAATCTTGGCTTTAACAGCTGGAGCGAAATTGGTCCTACGGATGATATCTTGATGAGCTATTCTGGGGGTAATAAGCCACTATGCCATGATGTGGGGGCTATTCAAGACTGCCCTAGCTCTAATGCTCCTGGGGTAGCCGTTTGGATGAGTAAAGGCTTCCATAAAATTAGATCTCAGCTTGTAAGCCGTATTTTGGAATACAAGAGGAAACAACCCTTAGAGAGCTAACGCCCTTAAGCTCTTTCTTCACTCATGTGCAGGGCCATCCAACTAGTATTGCGTTTACTTATTCTACGAGCACTAAAGAGTTTCACAACTTGTGGATATCAAGGCATGAGGGGAGCAGCGTCGCGAAGACTAGGTACATCGCGCTGTTTTTATGGCTTTCAATTTCACGTTTATAGCAAGCGCCTTGCCGATATAAAACTACCTTAAGTTAAATATTGTTATGTGTCAGATCAACTATTGATAATTAATTTCCTAGTAAGTCTCTTACTTTATGTAAAATGTTGTTTTTATTAAATTAAATATAGAACTTAAAATACAAGGAAGTTAAGAAATGAAGTTTTGGAAGTTGTTATCTGTTGTCTCTGTATTAAGTTTAGCTGCTTGTGGTGGGGGAGGTAGTGACGGTGGTGGTGGCAACTCAGATGTTGAAGAATCTACAATTCTTTCTAGTCAATACCTACCTGCTCAAATTGGAGCGGTTTGGCGCTACTCCGATGTGAATACTGGCCAAATTCACCAGCTTTCCAGCTCCAGCGTTGCTTCATCTTCAAATAATACAGAGCGCTTTACGTTAAATTGGGAGCACAGTGGCTTTAAGCAATCCTTTAACCACTCACAAGGAGAGTTGTTTATTGAGAGCCTTCAGGTTGAACAGCTTGTTATTGATGGAAAAAATTACAAACTTAATTTCAACCTTTCCGATAATCCAATGCTTTTGTTACCCGAATTTGCGCCAGAAGGAAAACGCCCAGATCTTGGATACAAAGACTTGGGAGTTACTATTAGCCCAAGTATTGGGGCAACTTATGGCGACTACTTGCAAGAGTGGGAATATCACGGAATTGATACGGTTGTCACCGCCTCGGGTAATTATGAAGCGCTACATATTAGTTACTGGTTGGCGCTTAATGTGTCTGTAGATGTCGATGACTTGGGAGTCACTGTTAGTGAGCAGATACACCTCGAACAAGAGCTGTGGTTTAGCCCTTCTATTGGTATTGTTAAGTTAGTCGATCGAAGTGAATCAGCAACTCAGCCACTTGAGTTATCTTTTATTAGCTTTAATAAGTACTTAGATGATGCTGGGAATGCTAGCGAGTTACCAGTGAATATTAGCATTGATCAAGAAAGCCCTTGGCGTAACCTTAATGCTGCCTATGGTTTAGATCAATATTACGGCACTTGGGGAAATCAAAGTTACACATGTAATCCTGATCTTTCGAGTACCTCTATTTATGAATTAACGGTCGCAGAAGAGTTATTAACTTTACGCACTACAACCTACGATAGCCTTTATTGTATTAATGCAGGCACTGATATTCACAAGACAGAATCAATAAAATCAGGAACATATAGATTTATTGATAATGGAGAAGCGTCCTCTAGTATTTCCTTAGTTCTTAACGTAGAGAATCACCTTTATAGAGCTCTAAACGGTAGCGGAGAGTGGGGAGAATATGAGGAAATGCGGACAGGCGGAGGGGAAATGCTAACGCTAGAAAAGCTGGATAATTCTCGAATTAATTTGGGAGTTTATGAAGCTGAAACTCTGTATCTCAATGAATTGAATTTCATTGCTCCTTAGAGTTCAGCGGTTAATATTGCTTAGGAAAGCTCAAGCTAGCTCTTGAGCTTTTTTGTAGATTTAATATAGTGTTGCTGGCTTATCCACTTTCTCACATAGTTGTAATCGACCACGAGTGGCACACCAACTTCTTCCGGTTTGTTTAGCATGTTGCTGTAAATGCTCATTCGAACCAGCAGCGCTTATAAAGTGCTTATCAAAAGACTTTATTATTTTTAGCCAATCTTCTCGGTGAATACTTAATCTATCCATAATGGGCTGAACATGCGCAGGAATTGCGCCGCGTTTATCGGCACGCACGCAGCGGCCTGTCCAATCAACCAGTTCTATGTATTCATAAAGGTTAAAGGGTAAACCTGGGCTAGGTTTGCCATGGGCTATATATCCGGTAAATGCTAACACCTCACTTGGCTGCAAATCGTGCGTGGATTTAGCGGCTTTTAAGGCCAGTATGCGACGTTGAATACTGGTAAAATCAGAGTCTTCTGGGGTATCTGCTATTTTGGCTCTTACTGGATTTAAATCCACGTAAGCCATGCAAGCCAATACCGCTGCTTCATCAAGCAAGGCTTGAGACTTAAAACGCCCCTCCCAAAAACGCCCTTTGCACTGGTCTTCCTCATTGGCTTGGCGAGCAATGTGCTCATTTAGGCAGCGCATAAACCAACTAATATCAAATAGGCGTTCGCGCCATTGCTCTAGCCGCTCAATCGCTTTAGGGTATTGTTCGTCTTTAGCGTGTGGGTCATTAAGGTATTGCTCAACCGCATTGTGCCCGTTAAACAATTGCTTCCAACGGGTGTTTATCTGGCTATAGCTCCATTGTTGGGCTTGCTGCTGGTTAACCCGCAATACTAAATGATAGTGGTTACTCATCACCGCATAAGCCGCTACATCAATAGAAAACACCTCGGCGAGTTGAGTGAACTTATCAACTATCCATTGTTTGCGGTGGTTAAAGTTAGCACCACTTGCTCGGTCTTCGCCACACAAAAATGCTCTACGAACGCAGCGGCAAATGCAGTGGTAGTAGGGCGTACTGTCTAAACAAATTTGCTGCTGGCGAGCTCTGGTCATAACAGCACCTCTAGGGCTTGGAGTGTACTTAAAGCCTAGAAGTGCAGTTTGGGATTGTCAAAAAGACTTGGGTGTCCTTTCCTTCTTTTTTTCCTTCTTTTTCCTTCTTTTCCTGAGAAAAAGTGCCAAAGAAGTCTCCAAGTTTATTTGACCGTTACAGCTCCCAATAAGCTTAATCGGCAATTGATGGCATAGACTTCAGAGCTTGTGAAATTATCTTCATTATCTAGCTTGATATACATTTTAAATAAACTCGCCTCACCGTTTACTGAAGATAGCCATATGTATGTGAATTTGTTAAGCCACAACTTATAATTTTTAATAGTTCCTTTTTTACTTGATTTAGATAAAGGCGACCGGTATTTTTTTAGGCAAATGTAAAAGTTGTCAAGTTTCCCTGAGGATATGGCTACACTACCTTTACCGGAAACTAGTCGATAGCTAGTATTTGGTGAAAAACTCGCAAGATGGCTCTCTAGTTTCTTTCCGTCTGAGATCCTGCCAAAGAACATGATGTACGACCAAAAGATAAAGCCTACCACAGGAATTATTATCCTTAGGCTAGTTCGTACCGATTTAATCATTTGTCCAGCCCGCCTTCTATGATAGTGCCTGTACCCGCCTTGTAATATAAACCACCGCCTGGAAGAAGGGCGTTTACACCTTTATCCCAAGTAAAAGAGGTTTGTGTTCCCCAAATATTACCGTTATCAGCTCTTACAATGCCAGTATCGAGAGATTGAACTCCCAAGTCTATTTCTCCCCCCATAATTGTATAATCACCACTTAGTGCCAAATCGTATTGATTTGTAGGGAAAAAACTAAATTCCATTCCTGTGCTAGCTCCTGGGATGGGTATCATAAACTCGGAACCCACTTCGGCGCTGCCATAGCCACCATAACTAATATCCCACGAATCGAAATCAATTGAAATATACCCCCCAAAAGCAACTGCGCCTGTACCACCAGCGCTTGCACTATTAGTATTGCCTAGCGCAAAGGTTAGCCCGTCAACCCCTTCTCCGTAATGGTCAATGACGTAAACTGCGGCATCTAAGTCCCCTTCTGTTAATGCCAAAGTAACCAGGCCCGCAACTCCAGAAGCCGCTAGATGCGCTACGTCTCCTAGTGCACCAACAGCTTTATCAAATAGGTTAAACGATGCTTGCTGATTGGAAGTAGTGAATCGCGAATTGGGTACCGTTTCACTAAAGAAGTCGTATTCTCCAAGTGAGCGATTTAGTGCTGTTAAATGAGCTTGTTTGTTGGAGTTGGTTAATGTTTTGTTATTTTCTAAGCTATAGACTTCGTCTTTTGAGCGATTTCTATAACCCATGGCGACATTAAGTTCATTCATAGTCATGCCTTCAGTCGTCATGCCGCCAATATTTGCCCACATCATATCCGCTGGATTTAGACCCACTCTCGCTGTTGCTTGATCCCTTAGGCCGTTAGCGTAAGCGTCACTGATTCTGGCACTTCTCTGCATTTGCCTAGTTGCTTCAGCTTGAGCATTTTGTGCAGCATAAGCCGCCTTGCTATACCCGCCCGCGACACTATTACCAATCATATTACCAAAGGCATCAATGGCAATGCTCGACCATTCGCGTTTACCGCCTATGTCCATCCACTGCCTTGCCACGTTTTCAGCTGCGCCGCCTGCAAAGGATGAGGCCATATCTCTGGCCATGTAGCTGCCTTCAAGTGTCGCATCGCCAAAGGCGGCTTTACCTCCATACTGCCCCGCAATAGAGCCTGCCACACCTGCCGCCATGCCTTTCCAGCTAAAGCTGCCGTCGTCGAGGATTTTGTTGGTGAGATAGTTACCCGCAGTTTGAACGGCGGCTTTAGTGGCTATATGACCAATTTTGCCTGCTTCGCCGGCAAGGCTGGCCGCTTCACTAGCTATTGCACCAACTCCTGCAGCTAATGCGCCTCGCGCTCCTGCTTTAAACATGGCGCCAACATCAAAACCATCTTGTATGCCTAGAGCCATGCCAACAGCTTGGCCTGCTGCGTTACCCGCTGCCGCGGCCATTGCTCCGGTAGCTATTTTGCCTGCTAAGCCTCCGGCAATAGGGAAGTACACTGCTACAACCACTGCAACGACAACAGTCACAATAGCCACAATCATTTGTGCACAGCCGGTATCACTAGGCGGTGGTGCTACCGCTTCGGCATCGGTTTTGCCTACGACATCGCTAGGGTTATAAGGCTTAAAGGTGTCGCTGGTATTGTGTACGTTGCTATTCACCGTAGGAATAGTCAGGCTCATACCTTGCTTTAAGCTAGCCGTTGGCTCAATAGCGTTAGCATCGGCAATCATGTACCACAGTGAGCCATCGCCCCATAGTTTTTGGGCAATGCCTTTTAGCGTGTCGCCATTATTAACTGTGTAAGTACCGGGTGCCGCCTGTTGCATTTTAGAGGCTTCAACATAGTTGCTCTCAAAGTTACTGTCAGACAAAGACCCTGTGTCGCCGAGTACGTTGCCATTGGCGTAGTAGTAGTCTTGCATTTTGGTGCCGTCACGGCGGAATAGTACTTGCCCGTCACGATTGTTAATCAGCATGCGGTCGTGACCTTTGGAGCGGGTATTAGAGCCGCGCACATACAACAGCTCACCAAAGCGGTCGTAGTAATTTGTGACATTATTAGGTGTCCACTGGTCACGCGAAGTGGTCATAGTGGAGCTGGCTTGCTGGTAGCCTTCAAAATAGTTATAGGTTTTTTTGTGGGTTTCTGAGTAGCTCAGCGCATCTGAATCGGTAGTGAGCAGTTTATTGTCTTGACGGTAAACCTTGACGCTATAACCCGTTACATTACCAGCGCTATTGTATTTACCTGCGTAATCTACGTACGACGCGACGCGCAGTGCGGTTTTACTAAATACTTTTACCACGTAGGTATTGCTGCCATAGCCACCTCCGCGGGTTTCGTTTACGTGTAAGTCTCGTAAATTGTAGTTAGTTTGTCGTTTTAATTGCGAACCGTTGCCCCAGCTATAGGCGGTTCTGCCAATAGTTGTGCCTGTTTTTGCGTGGCTATTACCTTCGCCATTCTTGGTCGCATAAGTGTATTCGTTAGACAATCTGCCTAGGCTGTCGTAATTGCGGTACGTTTGCTTTGGCGGCGTTCCACTATACGTGGAGCTACTATGATTTTTCTTGTAGTAGGTATATTGAAGCTTACTTGAGTTATACAAGTATTTGTAATGCTCGTGGTCATACTTATTATCATGGCGATACACCTCTTGTGTACGGCGGTCTAACTTGTCGTAAGTAAAACGACGCGTACCATTTTTGTAGCCGCCTGTCGAGGTGGCATTGGCCATGATGATGCGGTTAGCGGCATCATAGGTGTAGTAGTAATCTTTAGTCTCTAGGCTGGCGTTGCTCGAGGTTTTGTATACTTCCGCTTTCACATGGCGTCGATTGCCCATGGCGTCGTATTCATAACTTAAGCTTTTAAGTCCAGAGGTGTTGGTGATGCTGGGTGGCACGTAGGCACTGCCATAGCTGGCGCTAGAACCGTCCATGATTTTAGGGGTATAGGTTTGTTGTGGCGATGTTACTTTCACCAGCTGACCTCTAGTATTGTAACTATTGGTAGTGGTTCGATTAAAGCTAAATACCAGCGTTTCTGAGCCGGGAACACTCACCATATTGCCGCCGTATTGATGCCTCTCTAAGTAAGAGTAATTACGGGTATATTTGCGGTAAGAGCTGTGTTTTTCGCTAAGGCGGTTACCCATTTTGTCGTAGGTATAGGTGCTTGACTCATTTTGCAGCAAGCCGCTAACAGAGGTGAATGTGGCACTCCATTGCGTGGTTTTAGCTCTGCCTAGCAAATTGGCGACGTCGTCCCAGCCATCGGTGCCGGTACGAGAGATGGTTTTTAGGTTGCCGTTTTCGTAGTAGCTATAGGCTTTAATGTTGTTGCCGTTAGTTTCGCGGTAAACCTGTTTGTGGCCGTTTAAACTTAGTGTTGTGGTTCGCCCGGCTAAGTCGCGGCGTTTGGTAACATTGCCGTAGGTATCAAACCACCAGTATTGGTAGCGGCCATCAGCATTGGTTTGTTTGTACTTTCTATTTAACGAGTCGTAGTAGTATTTGGTGACTACACGCTCTAGGTTGCGGGTGGCAATTACATTACCACTGGCATCGTATTTGGTGTAAACGGTATTGCTGCTGTTTTCGCTGGTACCGGTAATGTCTTTAACTCTTCTACCTGCTTGATCATAAGCATAGGTGCGAGTTAAGCCGTAGCTGTAATAACTCCCCGAGCTACTAATTAGACCTTCACGGGTGACAAGGCCGCGCTTGTTGTATTCGGTACGGCTGTATTGACCCAAGGCATTTTTGGTGTAGGTTTTATTGCCGTAGGCATCGTATTTGTAATAGGTGATAGCGCCTATTTCGTTACGCTCCCAAGACAATAGTCCTGCACTGTCGTAGGACCAGGTTCTTACTTTTCCTAGGGCGTTGGTTAAGCGGACTTGGTTGCCTAGCTTGTCGTAGCGATATTCTTGCTCCGCACTATATGGATTGGCTTTACCATAAACAGAGACCGCGGGGAGTTTTTCCCAAACTACTTGGTTATTTAGATTGAAGCGTTGCTCTGTAACTCCACCAAGCGCATTGGTACTCTTAATCACATTGCCCCAGCGATCAAATTGCTGCTTGGTAATGGGGGTTTGAAACGCCGACTGAGTATTGTTTCTAAATTGTGGTAAGCGCTGTTCGGTTAAACGGCCTAGCTTGTCGTAAATATTATAGGTGCTGTAGTCATCTTGAGCCGTTGCAGTACTGCCGACTAAAACTTGTTTGGTTACTTTGCCTGACAAATCGTAGAGCATAGCACTGGTATCGCCATTGCTCTCTCGTTTACCAATCATTTGACCGGCTTTATTGTAACTATAGTTATAGTTGAGGCTGGTGTTTTTACCAGAAGAGCTAATTTCCCCAAAAGCATTATAACGAGCGCTATCACCGCGGCCATTCACCGCTGTATAGATTTGGTTGCCGCGTTTGTCATAGTTATAAGTTTTGGTGATGGTGTAGTCGTTTTGGGTATCGCCGTACCAATAAGTATAGTTGTTATCAATAGCAAGCCTTTCAGACTTAACGTTGCCTTTTTGGTCGTATTTAATGTAGGTTGAAATGTCATCGCCGTTGGTGGTGACTATTTGTTGGCCACGGGCATCGAGTTTATAGTATGTTTCAACATCTCCTGTTTTGCCTGATGCGTCTTTATCAAGTTGGCGAACAATATCGCCATGAATGGTGTAAGTAAAATTACTAATGTGGCGACCATGCGCTGAGGGAGTATTAAATCCAGTGTTACCACTCGCTGTTAGGTGATCTACTCCTGCTTTAACGGTTTTTCGCCCAAGCGCGTCGTAACTATAATTAGTCATTCCGTTCGCAGCATTGAACTCAGCTGTAATGTTGCCGACTGCATCGTAGCTAGTTTTGGTAATGAGGGTGCCGGTAGCGCCACCTAGGTTTCCATCCGTGTAGAAGTTATGGCTGCTGGCACTATTTGCATCCCAGCGGTTCTCTTGGGTTTTTCTGCCTAGTGCGTCATAGGTATAGCTGGTATATCTGTCGTAGCCAATACTTGCTGTTCCACCTGTTCTCTTGTTGTAGCCGGAAGTGGAAATTGAAGTAGCCGTCTGCGCATACTCATTTTTTTGGCGCATTTGGCCAAATTCGTTATAAAAGTACTCTGTTAGGTAACCTAGGGCGTCGGTTTCGGCGCGTTTTTGACCATCGTTATTGTAATAGAAATGTTTATCTGCCCATGCGTCGTAGTCTACACGGGTACGTTCTTTTATTACTTCGCCAAATACGTTGTAGGTAAATTGAGTTTCTGGAGCAACGCTCTTAACTCCTACGCCAGAGTCGTAAATGGAGATGACGTCACCTTTGACTTTAAATACCCGGCCTTGGCGGTCGAAGTAGCGGGTTAAGCGGCGGTCATTGCTATTAGTGCTAATTCGGCTCGCAGCTAAACTTTCTGAAATGGCGTAGCCATCTCCAATGCCTGATAGGTTAAATTTGTTGTTGTAGCGTATAACCTGAACGGTTGACTCACTGGCGCTGCTTTCTCCGTATTTATACTCGGTAACATAGGCATCTTCGTCAATTTCATAACGCACGCGACCTAGTTTGTCGTATACCTTGTAAGTGTTAACTCCCATTTCATCTTTTTGAGCAACGGCTAAACCAAGCGCATTGTAGGTGATGGTTTTGCTGAGGCGCACTCTGCCAGTGCCACTGGTGAAGTGCACTTTACCATCACTGGCGCTAAAGTATCCTGGCTGTAAAATTTTGGTTTGGCGATTTGCTGCATCGTATTGATACTCGGTGACTCGTTGGTCGGCCGTGCCGTAACCTTCTATGCGCTTGGTTAGGTTGCCGTTATTGTCATAGTAGAACCTAGTATCTGGACGGGTGGTGGCATAAGTAGTATTGCTGCTGCTATTGCTAATGGCGTAGTGGATGCTGGGAGCCAGTTCGCGAGTTAAGCGATTGCTACTGTCATAATAGTAATGCCACGTTTTATTGTTCTTATTGGTGAACGAGGTTTTATTACCATTTACATCGTAGGTGTACGATTCTTTTTTACCGAGCGCGTCGGTAGTGGAAGTTAGACGGCCTGCGTTATCGTAGGTGTATTGGGTGATTCGATTGCCGGTTTTTGCATTTGCACCCAACCAACTGGCCACACCGCTTTCAGTACTCCACGTGCCAGTGAACTTTTTAGCGTATTGAATGGTTTTAGTAACTTGACCAAGCGCGTTAAACACTGATTCTTGTACATAGCCTAAGGTGTCTTTGCTGAAGCGTGCGCGGCCTAACTCATCAAAAAGCGTTACTGTTGTTCTATCTGAGGAACTGGCACCACTGCGTTTACCAACGGTTACGCCTACTTGATTACCAAAGGCGTCATAGTGATATTTGGTTAAAGTATCATCTGCTGAAATGGCGGAAGTATTGCCGTAATTAACAACTGTGTTAACTTCACCGCGAGCGGTGTAGGTGTAATCAGCAATATTGCGTAGCCCGCCAGTTGTTTTCCACATATCGGTACGCTGAATTTCGCCAAAATCATTATATGTGTAGTCAGTCAACAGGCCTTTAGCGTTAAATTCGCGAGTTTTTAGTCCGCGGCGGTCATAAGTAATGCTGTATGAGCGGGCATCTAAACCATGATCGCGAGCTGCGTTTAAGCGAGATGTTAATGTGCTGTTTATTGCACCACCAGACAAGCCGGAAAGGCTAATTCTTTTGGCAAATTGCCTAGTCTCGCTAACTTGTCCAAAGTTGTCATAGGTGGTTTCTGACACTTCACCAAGAGGATTGACGCTGTGTGTTAGTCGCCCTAATGTATCGTAGAAAAATAAGGTTTTATGATTACGCCCATTAATCGCTTGGGTTTTTCTACCCGCACCATCGTAAACATAAGTGGTTGACTGGGAACCTTGAGTTGTTTTAGTGAGTTCGCCAAATTTGTTGTAAGCGTTAACGACACTGGTGCTGCCATTGCTTTGGCTAAGCAGTTGACCCACTTTGTTATAGCTGAAAGTGGTACTCACGCCAACTGGGCTTACGGTGGTTTTGATCTCACCCGTTTTGCCGTAGTCTGTGCGAGTGCTTATTCTATTTGATGTACCACCGGCATAGCTTTGTAGGCTGGCTATAGTGGTAGTTGCGCTGATGTTGGCCGTAATGGCACTTTTATATTGATAGTTGTATTGGCGATTAGAGTACTCGTCATAGACAATCTCACTCAGCCCGCCTTCTGCATTCACCGAGGCCTTTAGGCGATTAGTACCGTCGTAGTAGTTAAAGCTGTGGCGGTCGTCTTGGTGAGCGCTTGGTCTTAGCTGGCTAAGTGAGCCAGAGGCTCGGTAACTGCTATTGGTGGCATTTTTGTATGCAATGCTTTCAACTAACAAACCTTGGGCATTGTACTTGCTTTCGCTTAAATAGCCGGCAGCATCTAAGTGGGCGATTTGCTTGCCAGTTAGATCGTAAAAGAAGCGCTGGGTGCGTGAGCCCATTGTGGTTTTTATTACCTGACCGGCACTGTTGTAGTAAGAGGTACTTACTTTGCCTTCACCATCTGTGCTAGTTAGTTGGTTGCCTGCCTTGTCGTAGGTAAATACGTTTACTCTATCTTTAGCACTATTTGCAGCTGGCTTAAATTGGCTGATGTGAGTTTTAGTAACGGTGGTACCGTTAAACCAGCTGGCTGTGCTAGTGTGATTCCAGTACGCTTTGGTGCTAGCAACTTGCCCTGTGGTGTTATAAAGCGTTTCCGTCACTAAGCCATCATGGCCGACGATGGCGTTTTGTCGCCCTGACTCATCATAAAAATAGAAGGTGCGTTGGCCAGTGGGCGACTGCGTCATGGCCACTTGGCCGTTAGCATTGTAGTAAGTGCGCGCTATACGGTGAGTACTACCGTATGAAGTATCAATACTGCTTAGCTTACCTGCGGCATCAAATACCGAGGTAGTGATTTTGCCCTCGGCGTTAGTGACCTTAACGGTGTTACCGCTATAAACCGTTGAACTTGAGTAATTATTGCCATTGGTCACTTTGGTTACGCGACCCTCTCCATCGTAGGCATAGCTCGATATTGTGTTTACACCATTTCGAACCGCGATAGATTGCAGTAGTTGCCCATGTTGGTCGTATACAAATTTGGTGCGAATGGCTGCGCTGTTGAAGGTACCAGCACCACTGGTTGTGGTAGTGGCGTAAGAGCGGGTCTCTGTAAGTTGATCGCGCCCATCGTAGTAATAATCTGTTCTACTGGTAAGTGTTTTATTTTGGGCGCCTCGCCAGCTTTCCATTTGACTAAGGCTTAACTGAGTACTTACTGGTAGTGAAGTAACATTGTACTTTGCCTGTTGGTATTGGATGGTGGCGTGTTTTGTACCTACAGTATTGTAATGGTGTGAGGTCACGCGCCCTTCGGCATCTATTACAAAACGCAGATGCTTTTCGCTGTCGTAAACATAACGAGTGGTGCTTGGAGTGGTCGTTTTATTTAGGTAAACCGTTTCACTAAGCAGCAGTTTACCGCTATAACGCCATTCAGTTTTATTTCCTTCCCCGTCAATGGCGCTGGTTCGATTACCTGCGCTGTCATAGGTATATTTGGCAACGTCGTAACCCGCACTGGCATTGTGCACCCGAGTTAAATGATCTTTGCTGTCGTAGTAGAAGCGCGTATCTAGACGACGAGCTGAAACGTTCAAACTGCTGGTGCTAGGGGTGAGGGTGCGGGTTAGTCGATTATCGTTGGCTGCATCAAAGTAGTATGTCCAGGTGCGATTAAAGCCATCTTTGATGTTGGTGTAACCACTACCATAGCTATAAGTTAATTTGTGGCCGGTACCATCGGTGACAGTGGCAATTTTGCTGCCCGTGTAAGTAAAGCTGACCTTGCTGCCATCACTTTGGTTTACTTCTCTAATGCGAGTGCTAGAACCATCATAAAGATAGTTGGTGGTGAAACTGTCTCCGGTTAGTGCGGTTTTTACTTTGGTTAAGCGCTGTGCACTGTCGTAGCTGTAATCGACTTGGCTTGTCCAGCTACCGTTAGCATAGGTAGTTAAGCGAGACATTTTGCCTGATGGGCCGTTGTATTCAAACGCCATGCGTTCGCCATTGCCAAACGTAATACTCGTTAGCTTGGTACCGCTATAGGTATAAGTTCTAGTGTTTCCATCGGCATCAGCGGATGAAATCAAATAACCGACGCTATTGTATGTATCTTTAGCGCCAGTTTTTAGATTGGTATAAACGTAGTTGCTACCCGATTTGGTGATTTGACCGACTTCATCTTCACCGTTGGTATTTTTAAACACACTGCCACTAAGGGAATAGCTTGCTGTGCTTGAGTCACCTCGGCGTAAAGTGATGCTGTTGCTGGAAATGGAGCTAAGTTGGCGTTCGAAACCAAAGCGCCACCCGTTGGCGTCTGAATCATTCCACGCGCCTTGGCTGTTGTAGGTTCTTTCAGCAATGATATCTAAGCCGCGACCAACCAAAATTTCATCATGGTCGGTGAGGACTAAGTTACCTGTGCTTGCATTGACATAATTGCCTAGGCCGCCTTGCCTGAGTGATGCGTTACCAGAACTAAAGTGGCTAGATAAGTGATTTAAAGAAGAGTCGGCCAAACCTAAATCGCGACCAAACATCAATGCTGTCATGCTGAAATCCCTGTCAATATCCTGTCGTCAATCGCTACGCCAGTCGCGAGTGACAAAAACTGTTTCTAAAAGAGTTATCAAGCGAGATTTTTATTTGTTAAGGACTAATTTAAATTTTTTGTAAAAAAGTTTTTAAAGGAGGCTAAATTGGCGACGTTCTTCTTGGTTATGGCTGGGCATTTTATGGATGCTGAGGTGCTTAGTTTTAGCCCAGTAATCGTATTCCTTGCTTTCCCCGTGGTTCAGATTGGTATACTTAAAACCGTCTAACCAGTCTTTGTCCAGTTCTTCAAAGTTAAGATCATGTTTTCCACAATAAACAAGCAGGTGCTTTTGAGCAGATATCCAGATCGAATAATTGGATTTTGAGGTGGTTTGGTCTTGGATATCAACTTGCTGCTGAAAGTAGTCGATAAAACTGGCTTCTTGTTTTGTTCTATCTTCAAAACCATGCTTTTGAGATTGCCATTCAACCAGTCGTTTGCCCTTGATGGTTTCAGCGAGAAGCAGATGTTCTTTGTTATGCTGGCATTTTTGAGATGTTTTTGTTTACTCTAAGTGTACGTTTTTCAATAGAAATTTTCATTTTAGTCCCCAATTGGGGACCATAATTAGAAAACAATGAAAACTAACGAACAGTGATATCTAATAAAATCAGTAAGTTAGTTGTCGTTGTTTGCCGTTAATTTCCCTTATTTACCCACTTTACTTTCCGATACAGAAAGTGAAGATGCCCATAAACACAGGTGTGGTTGCACACTTGGGGGACCGATTGGGGACCAAATTGATAAATGTGTTCTCAACCCAAGTGCACTTTCCTAATAGAATATAGTCTATTTAAAATTAGTGCATTGGCTTTCTGACATTGAAGTTTCTGAATCACCGCATTCTAATTTATGGGTACCATCACGATAATTAGTATATTTTTCCCACTTACCATCGCTATTATGGCTAGTCATAACTTGAGCGGGCTTACTGACGTTTTCACTGAAGTCATTTTTCGTTCTCGACCAATAGTCAGCGCCATGAGATTCATCACTGTAAAAATCGGTGTCTACTACCTCTCTAATCGGGGTTAAGTCTTCTTGAGTCACTGAATCTGTTACTCCAATTAGATGGCTAAACCCACTATTGTTGTCGGTATGGTAAACGTGTTCAGTAGAGCTAGATAGCTCAGAGCCGCTATAGTTTTTTGTGATTAAAGATTGCATTACCTCACTACCGGCGATCATTTGAGATTCACATTCTGTCCAATCGGTGACGTCATAATAAACTGAGTTTCTAACGCCTGATGACTGCTGTAAGGTTGTTTCTAGCCATTCACTCACCGAGCATCCGTAGCCAAACTCTGCATAGACTAAGTTGACAGTTTTCTCTATGTTCATACCACTACGCTGAACCGTTTTCATCGAACTTTTATCGAATAGACTCACCTTAGTACTGAGGTCATCAGACATAACAAAAGTCTCAGAATCGAAGTTACCATTAGATGTTTGAACAAATTCATAACGGTACCAATCGTCATATAGTGAATCCTTATTTGCTAGCCGCCCTAAGAAATATTCAACCCAAGCAAAATCTGCGTTTGGATGCTGATCTAGTAATTGCTTGGTTTCTTCATATGACTTTTGCAATCCGGGTACCAGTTTTTGTGCAAGCTGATGGAGTGAATCATCTCCGGAGTGGATATAGTCAGCGTACAATTCGCTAACAGTAATGTTGTATCGATTAGCAATTCGCCATTCTTGCTCTCGCAATCTATGTGCTATATCTTCTCGAAGTTCTTGTCCGGCAATAATAGACTGACAAGATAAATTTCCTGATTGATAAACGCGAAGTTCTTGCTCAACTTGCTTCCAAACAACGGAGGTTAACGGCGTCAAATTCAACAAATCTTGATCTGTCATTAATGCAAATTGAGGTGGGAAAACCATCGAATAAGCATTTTCTATAGGTGTATTAATAAAATCGGTATCTATCGCACCCACAGGCACATCTACGACTATAGGCACGTACTGAGCACATTGGCTATAACGTGACGGAATAACTAGCTCAAACTCTCCCTCTTCTTGCGTCACAACACTGGGTTCACCTGCATCATGTAAACTGTTGAAGTTTAGATCTAGGAAAACAGTAGCGCCGATGATATAGCCATCAATCGCTCTTCCTTTAAAGGCTTTAACTGGGTTATCGTTGTCAGTGCTGCCACCGCAACTTACCAATAGGGTTAATATGGAACAGTGTATTATGAGTTTAAATAGACTCATTATTTATCCTTAGATACTGTGATCCATTCAGGCTGGTTTGATGCCTGAATGGATGTTTTAGTGACTCTTTTTTAGAGGGGTAAATTAAGATTTTTTGTGCTTTCAGTAGCTTTTATGTTGAAGAAAATTGCATAAAGTACAGGCACTATAATTAAGGTGAGTAAGGTCGCGAAAGTAAGCCCGAATACCAATACAACTGACATCGATTTAAAGAATGCGTCAAAGAATAAAGGAATAACCCCTAGCACTGTGGTTAATGCTCCCATCATTACGGGTCTAACTCGGCTGGCCGCTGCGTCAACAACAGCATCGTGCCTTGGTTTCCCTTCAATAATTTCTAAATCAATTTGGTCAACCAACACAATGGCATTTTTAATTAGTAAGCCAGACAACGACAGAAGGCCCAAAATAGCCATAAACTCCATTGGTGTTCCTGTGGCTAACAAGCCTGTAGACACTCCGATCAAGGCCAAAGGTACTACCAGCCAAATAACTATTGGTTGCCTCACCGAGCCAAACAACACAAAAACAGTAATCACCATCGCAATAAGACCTAATGGAATGGTTGATGCCAAATTGTCATTAGATTCTTTAGAATCTCCATACTCTCCACCCCATTTCAAGGCGTAACCTTCTGGGAGGTCAATCGCTTCAATTTTTGGTTTTATGCGATTGAATAGATCGGTTGTAAGCTCACCGGGAACAGGATCTGACTGCGCCTTAATTTCCCATTGGCGGTCAACTCGCCTTACTAAACCATCACGCCAAACCGTTCTATACCCGTTAGTTATTTGACCAATAGGTACGCTGGCTCCGGTGATAGAACTAATAACTTGTAAGTTTTTGATATCGGTAACGCTGTTGCTCTCAGCTTTCGGTGCTTTGGCAATAATTGGGATCAGCTCATCGTTATCGCGGTAGGTACCTATTCTCATTCCTGAGAAGTTAGTCTCTAGCGCTGAGGCTAAGTCTTCTCTAGATACACCTACTCTTTGGGCTGCTTGAATTGCGTAAATAGGCTCGATTACGCTAATAGCTTGCCGCCAATCATCTTTAATAGATAAGGCTTTACCATCTTCGGCCATTATTGCTTTGGCTTGGTCAGCAAGGTGGTGCAATACTTTAGGATCAGGGCCACTAAATTTTGCCTCTATGCGTGAACCTCCACCTGGTCCTAATACAAACTTCCATGTTTTACCTTGGGCATCAGGGTAGGCGTTATCAATATAGCGTTGAATCTCGACAAGTAACCCATCGATAACTTTGTCATCTTGGGTGCGTATTAATAATTGGCCGTAAGCAGAGTTTTGTGACTCTGGGGCATATACAAGCATGAAACGCGGTACGCCTCCACCAATCGACGCTTGCACAGTTTTAACTCCTTCTAAAGACTGAATATGCTTCCCTAGGCTTTCTATATCTTTCTTTGTTTTAGTAATATCGGTTCCTTGTGGAAGCCAGTAATCAACAACAAACATAGGCGTCGTAGAAGCAGGGAAAAAGCCCGGTTTAACAAATTGGAATCCCCATACAGAGGCACAAAACAGCGCAACAACTCCCACTACAACAATAAAGCGTTGCTGGAGAGTGGCGTAAAGTAGTTTTTTGTATAATGTAGAGAAGCGGCTATCTGTTTGTTGGCTAAGATTGTCACCCAAAGATTCTTTGAACAACCAGAAGCAGAATAGCGGCGTTAAGGTAATAGCAAATAACCAGCTATACATTAAAGAAATAAGGATTACCCAGAACAGGTGACCGGTATATTCTGCTGTTGAACCAGGGGCGAATCCAATGGGAGCAAAAGCTATAATTCCTACTAGTGTTCCTCCCAACAAAGGCCAAACTGAGCGTTTAACAATTTGTTTGGCAATGGCTAATTTTTTAGTACCATTTAAAATACCTACCAATATCCCTTCGGTGACAACAATCGCATTGTCTACCATCATTCCTAAGGCAATAATGAGCGCACCTAATGAAATGCGATGCATAGGAATATCAACAAAATTCATCGTTGCAAGTGTGGCAAAAATAGTCAAAAGCAAAATCGCGCCAATAACAATGGCTGACTTAAAGCCCATAAAAATAAGCAGGGTTACAATCACTATCACCAGTGCCGCAATCACATTCACTACAAAGTTTTCAACTGACGAATCGACAATTTTACCTTGGTGATAAAACTCATGTAATTCAATTCCTAGTGGTCTTAGGTTTTTGGTTTCTGCTATCTTGGAATCAATATCTGAACCAATTTTTACGATGTTGCTGCCTAGTAGGCCTGAAATACCAATAGCCACAGCAGGTTTACCGTTATATAGATATTCTTTTTCTTCTGGTTCGCTATAACCGCGCCACACTCGCGCGATGTCTTTGAGATAAATAAGTTTACCGTCTGCGTCGGTGCTTATAAGGAGGTTTTGAATCGACTCAACCGAGTCAACAACAT
This sequence comes from Agarivorans sp. DSG3-1, assembly GCF_046774965.1. Taxonomy (NCBI): domain Bacteria; kingdom Pseudomonadati; phylum Pseudomonadota; class Gammaproteobacteria; order Alteromonadales; family Alteromonadaceae; genus Agarivorans; species Agarivorans sp. DSG3-1. The sequence goes on from NZ_CP177241.1 coordinate 1,235,590, forward strand.
TGGTTGGGTCTATAACTAAGCGCTTATTACCAACTTTAACGTTACCCGACGAAACCACTGCGTTTTGTTGAGACAGTAGGCTAACAACATTAGAAATAGCTAAGCCTAACCTTTTAGCATCTTGATTCGATATCTCGACATAAATGGCTTCTTTTTGTAACCCGTCAAGGGTAACTCGAGCAACACCGTCTACTTGTAGCAATGAACTCTGTAAGGTTTTTGCGTATTTTTTTAACTCTGCGTTTGAATAACCGTCGCCCGTTACAAAATAGAGCAGACCAAATACGTCACCAAAGTCATCTGCCACATAAGGTTTACCGGCGCCTGTTGGTAAAGCTGACGAAATATCACTGATTTTATTACGCAGTTTGTTCCAAACTAACTGTAAATCACTTCGAGTTTTTGACGCGTCATATCTTACTTCTACGTTTATTTCAGACTTTCCATAGGTTGAAACAGATTCAATAGTCTTTACTTCGGCTAACTGTTGAATGGCTTTTTCTAAAGGTTCGGTAATTTCCAGCGCGACTTCATGAGGGCTTGCGCCAGGATAGCTAGTAACAATAACAGCTTGTCTAATCGTAAATTCAGGGTCTTCGAACCTCGCCATGTTTTGATAGGCATGCCATCCACCAACTATTGTTAACAACATAACAATAACGCTCAACACTGTATTTTTTATTGTAAATTCAGCAATATTCATTAGTTCTCGCCTGCTCACGGATAACTTTTACAAAATGACTCAATAAGATTATTTCCATTTTCTTACCTTCATCCCTTCGTATAAGTAGGTCGCTCCCGCACTGACTATTAGTTCATCTTTTGCTATTCCTGATGTAGCAGCGAGCATTTCACCAACACCTTCTGCTATGTGTATTTTCCGTTTCGTAACCGTCATGTTTTCACTATTTACTACCCAAACGTAAGCATCACTGCCATCACTTGTTATTGCGCTTAATGGTATTAGGGGGTGATTTTCCGAATGGTCTGCCAACGTGTGTATTTCGATGGTTGCATTCATTCCTGGAAGAACTAACAAGTTGCTAGGAGCTGAAAACTCAAAAGTAATGTTATAAGTTTGTGTTGCGCTATCTGCCAATAAGGTGGCTTCTCGATAATAAGCGGCAATTTTTCTCTCTGGGGCAATATCAAGAACAATAAAAGTGTTGGTATTATTTTGCTTATTTGTGCTTTGGTATAATTCCGCTAAATAGTTTGCTGGCATGTCGATAGATGCTTCTTGAGTATCGCCGCCAATAAACTTCACTATAGCCTGAGCGCTTGATACGGTTTGCCCATTATCGACCATTTTTTTAGCAATAACGCCATCAAATGGCGCGGTTAAAACAGAATCATTTATAGCTTGTAGGGCACTGTCTAATTGGGATCGCTTTACGTCGCGTTCAGTTAAACGTTCTTGCAAAGCGCTTTGGGAAATAGCATTTTTTTTAGATAATTGCCGCGCTCTATTGTACTCAATTTCGGCACTTCTAAATTGAGCTTTAGATTTGTTTAGGCTATTTTTCAGTTCGCGTTGGTCAAGGCTTGCAATCACCTCTCCTTTTTTCACGAATTGTGCATTTTTTACCGGAAGCGAAATAACTTTACCGCCTGATGTAAAGCTTAAATCAACAAGGCGATTATCATTAATGATTGCTGGAAATATAGATACTTCCTTGTCGCCAGCAACAGAAATTTTCATTATTTTTACGGGACGAACATCTTCATTTAGTGGACGCATAGAGTCCTCACCATTACAAGCAAGCATACCCGCTATAAAAACAGTTACCGTTATTAGTCGAAAACCCGCGCTATGAAACATTTTAATCCCCTTTAAAATAGATAACTGTTCTATAACCACTTGTTTTCGATGATGCCGCACATAATTGCGAGTTCTAATTTGTTGGTATTGTCTAAGCGTCTGAACTCCTTCTCTTGTGCTCTTTTCATGTCTTTTTTCCACCAATGGTTACGGCTAGCAATTTTGTACCTAGCTATCACTTTAAAGTTTGCTGCATCTTTATCTGATTTATCTATCTCACCAGCTAAATGGCAGGCGGTTATTTGCGCAAAGGTTTTTCCTGCGTCTTTTTGCTCACTGGCGTTAACCAACATAGGAGTCATTAAGGCCAACAAAACAATAAATTTTTTCATTCTTTTTTCCATATAGACCAATCACTGTGGCCATTATTGAGTGAGAAATGTAAGACCCCTTTGAGGTTTCTTAGCAAGGTGAGTTTTTGGTTATGCAAATAGGGCAAGAAGTGAGTTAGTCACTAGTTTTCTATTACCCACCAAAAAAGGATGCCATCCTTTTTTGGTGGATAATAGAGTGATGCTGCTGCTGGGTCAACAGATTTTTGACTAACTTTTACACAAAGGTTGTTTTAATTTTATGATCATCAATTCAAAAGAATCGTATAGGTCAAAAGTCTTGCCGGTCTAGTAAAGTAAATATTGCTAGTGCTACTATTGAAAAACATAGTGACAAAGAGTTACAACAAAATGCCGGCCAATTTAATGAGTATAAAATCGGAACGAACCAGAGCTAAGATTATTGATGCAGCCTTAAAAATAACCATGAGTGAAGGGTTTGATAAAGCTACATTTGTACATATAGCTGAAACGGCGGGCATTTCTAAGTCTGGGATTAATGCCCATTTTAAGAGAAAATCTGACATAGCAGCACAGCTAGCGCCGATTTACATTCAAATGATTAAAGAGCCTCTTAATTTTGACTCCACCACCGACTTTTATAATTCTTGGGTGGATTCGTTCAATACAAACGCACAATTTAAAGCGGCTATATTGTCTGTGGGACCAATCATCCCAAAGTTAGACGGTGTAAAAGGTTTATTCGATACCATCAATGGGCACCCGGAAGATGTTAAGCGGTGTGTGTATATGTGCGTTGGATTTTCCGTTATAAACAGTTAAAAAAGCGCGCAAAGTTCCCACCGCTTCCTTAAAAACATTCGAATAACTCCCATACTAATTAACCGAAACCAAACTTTCTCAAACTTGGTTTCGGTTGAATCATCAGCTTGAGTACTTAAGTATTTGCTAATGGTTAACACTCATATTGGTAGCTCCTAATTTAAGTTTCGATGCTTAAAGTTATTTTTCTTGACAACCATTTTCATACAACACAATATAAAAAGGATGCCGTCCTTTTTTGTGGGGGTGTCGTAGTTTTGTTGCAAAGTTTGCAACTAAGTTTCAGCAGTAAGATTGTTGGAAACAAGCAAAGCAAGTCGCTCTTGAACTGGGCGCTGTTTAATCCATAGAGAAGTATCAAAATGAAAAACATATTAGCTATTACAGCGCTATCTTTCGCTCTAATACTAACCGGTTGTGGTGAGCCTACATTATCAGCCGAAGGTGAAGCTGCTGTTAACTATTTAACTAACTACAACTATCTAAAGGACAATTGTGAAATAGATAGCATGGAAGATTTAGGTATGGCTATGGGCGTAGTAATGGTAAGCCCAGTGCTGTTAGCCGAACTAGGCCAAGATAAAGAAGGAAATGAAGAATTCTTAACCAAGAGACAAGCCTGAATCACGGGTTCATGTGGTGACGTTAGGCAAGCTATTAAAGACGCTGGTAAAGCATTTAAAGCTGTTAGCAAATAGCAAACCCTAAACCCTCGAAAGAGGGAAAACCGACCAGAGAGAAAATATGAATAAATTGCTCGCCTTATCAGCGTTAGTTATTGTCCTAGTTGGCTGCGATGCCGAGGTTATCGTGCCTGTAAACATTAGCCAAGTTAGCAACTTAGAGTTAAACGATACGGTCATTACTTCTCAAGCAAAAATTACCATCGATGGTTCATGTAAAGACCGCGAAACAGGTGCCGAGTCCGATTCATTGAGTAAAGCCAATGGAATGATGTGGAACTTGTTTGCCCGTGAGCATGAGTTTGTATCATGCAAAGCAACTAGCAAGTACGCATTCGATTCAATTGTTACATATAACATCGAAACCCAATTGATCACGAAACAAGGGGGCATGAATAGTTCAAAGAATAAACGTGAATTAGGGTTAGGTTTAGCCGACGGTAAAGTGTTGCTTATGGTATCTGATAAGCTCAAACAACGCTTGAAAGCCCGCACAGGTGAACTTGATTCAGTTGAACCAACCTTTAACGTAAAGCTAGTAAACGATACAACTGAATTAGTAGAAGCAAGTTCGAAAGGTGTCTATATCTATACAGGAAAAAGCTTCACGCCGTATCAAGAAGCAGGCTACACAATTAAACCTAAAGGCTCGTTCTACATAAGAACTGGCTCAGTTGGAGCTGATGCCCTCACTACTCATGGTTACACACATTTCGCAACAATCACTAAATAGTTAAACCTATCTAACCAAGAAGAACACAATGTCTAAAACTACTTTAATAAACTGCCCAACTTGTTCAAAAGAAATAGCTTCAACATCTCATAAATGTGTTGGCTGTGGCTCATTAATCAATAAGCCTAAACGCTCTATCTTCGGCAAGCTAATCAAGTGGTCGTTCATCTTATTTAACATATTTATGGCTTGGTGGATGTTTGCAGGTATGGACGCTGCAACCACTACTATGGATAGTTTAGAAGGTGCCGAGGCAGCAGGGGCAGCTATTGGTACGGGTATCGGGGCAATGCTTATATCAGGCATTTGGGTTATAGGTGACATCATTTTAGGCTTATTTGTATTGTTTACCCGCCCTAAATCTTAATAACTAACTCTTCGAATGGCTAACTAACCATCTAACTAAATAGTTAGCCTCAAATAACCAGGGCGACATAAAAATGAAAGCACTTAGAATACTTCAAATAACAATTATCGTTATTTTGCTGGTAGCAGCATTTATGCCGGTTAAAGCATTTTCAGCCAATCCAAAACTGATCCCTGCCACTACTTCTAGCCACGTTCACACCACCATTATCAAAGGTTTTTTACCCACATAAACCCAAACGATTGTTTACAACGTTGCTACTAATTAAAGACCTGAAGTGTATGGCGCTAAGTAAAGCGTAATAGCCACTCAATAGTGGGGGCGGCAATAAACCAGAGAGAAAACAACACATGTTAGCAATTACTAAATATGTCATAGCTTACTTCGTAATAGTAACTCTATTAACGCTAGGCCTATGTATTAGCGATGCCAAAGCAACCCCTGATTCAAAACAGAAAAAAATCAGGGACGAAAACCAAGGCGCATTGGTTAGCTATAACCCAGTAGTAAAGACACTGCGGCTCTGAATGATCAACCCACCAGATAATTAAACACTACTAATTGCTTGAAGTGCCAAGTAACCACAACCTTTTTATGTATATGAGTCTATAGATGTTAGGCATCCAATAGCGGGGAACAAATGAAGTACAACTTGTTGGCAACCTTGCTGCTTGTATGCGGTTTTGATGCTGAACCAGTAATAACATTCATAACAAATTTAACTCTATAACTACGGTCTCGTTTGAGGCCAATCAACCTAAATGGAAACCGCACACATGAAAAATGTATTAACTTTCGCAGCATTTACAACAACTCTTGTTCTAACGGGTTGTGGTGAAACCAAGTTATCACCGAAAGGGGAAGCGGCAATGAGTTATATGGCTAATTACGTTTATCTTAAGAATAACTGTGAAGTCGATTCAATGGCCGATTTAGGTATGGCTATGGGAATGGCTATGATGGCCCCTATTGTATCGGCTGAACTGAACGGTGATAAAGATGCTAGCGATTCATTGCTAAAAGAACGTTCTGCTAGGGTAACTGGTTCATGTAAAGAAGTAGACCAAGCAATCTCGGATGCAGGCAAAGCATTCAAAGCAGCTAGCCAATAATAACTAATCATGGCCTCTACGGAGACCTTTTTAAGCAAGAGATCCCCACTATGAAAAACTCAACTAGATTAAACATAGGCTATAGCCTACTTTACTTAAGCTTAGTATTCCTATTTGCAGGCCTAAAACTGCATCATGTAGATTGGTTCGCATTTTCCGGAGTATCAGCCGCATGCGCAATACTTCTAATCATCACAGGAACAATACACAACAGTATCGTTAAGTCTCACAACAAGATGATCAAACAAATTGAAGAGATGTTCGTAGTAGAAAGAGATAAGTATGAATAGTTTTGTTAAACGTCTTATCAATGTACTTAGTGCTATTGGCTACCTAACCTCAATCGGTTTTCTTGTGGCCGGGTTTGTTAATATCCGTCACGACGATGTGTTCTGGTGGGCATACCCAGTTATGGTTTTAATGGCCTTGGGTATTCCAGCTTTTATAACAGCAGGTCTAAGTTACTTAATTGGCATAGGGTTCAAACCATGGCATAAAAATTAAGCTCTATATTATCAGTGAACAATTGATCAAATTTGTCTACTTTTCTTCTGTCATCCCGATTTTTAGCATTAACACTATATTTTGAGTATACCCAAGTGACCACATTTGTCAGATGTCTACTTTCGTATTCAATAGGGTGGATATAACGTTTTGAATACAAACGTTTCATTCATTCTAGAGTTAATTGAATACAGGAGAGGGTATGTTAGGCCAGAATATTGGATATACACGAGTAAGCACTGCAGAGCAGTCAACCTTAAGGCAGTTGCATGGGTTACAGCTGGATATTGTTTTTGAGGACAATATTTCTGGCTCTGTTAAACAGCGGCCTGGTTTAGATAGTTTGCTGGCGCACATTCGAACTGGGGACGTTGTTCACGTTCACGACATTTCTCGTTTAGCGAGAAATACTGGGCATTTGCTCTCCCTCGGCGAGCTATTCCTATCTAAAGGGGTATCACTACATTTCCACAGGGAAAATTTAGTCTTTACCGCTGATAGTTCCAGCCCTATGAACCAACTTCTACTCACCCTATTAGGCGCTATTTATCAGTTTGAACGTGCGATGATTAGAGAGCGGCAAGCAGAGGGCATCGCGTTGGCCAAAAAACGCGGTGTATACAAAGGGCGAAAAAGTACAATTAATAAAGACGCTGTAGTGGAGTTGAGGCTCGCAGGTTTAAGCTACAGAAAGATCGCTAAGGAGCTAAGTATTAGCTTATCTAGCGTACAGCGAGCTTTAAAGCAAACTAATGAATAAAGCATTGATTCATTTTTTAGTGTTACTAATTAGGTCTATTGGTTCAAGTTTATGAGGGAGATAATAGATATATTACCTTTCTGGTTTACTTCCTAGGAATACCCTAATTGGGATCCCAATTAGGGCTCCAATACTGGACACCCCTTCATTTGGCTGAATTATTTGCTAAAGCCATTACTAATCTATTTAACGATATATCGGTAAGTCATTTGATGAGATAACAAGGGGTTTTTAGTTCTGTATTATATTCGTTGCTGTAATTGTTAGGCTTAGAGTTAGCGAATCATTTGAAAACCCCTTTTAATCCGTTATGGATTAAAATTTGAGGTTAAGATTATGAGTAACATCACTCGTGAAATGGCTCAAAGTGGATTGATGACGGTTCTTAAAATATTAGATCTATGGGGGGTGTAATCAAGCACAAAATTTCGCAATTTTAAACATCGATATAGCTGACTGTCATAACCATCATGCCCTTCACTTCGAGTCAAAGCTACTACTTAGAATGAGTTATGTGTTGAGTATTCATTCAGCCCTCAGAACTATCTTTAGTGAACGTAAGAATTTTTATGGCTTCATGAAGATGGTGAATATAAATGGCTCTTATTTCGGCAACACGCCGTTAAGTATTATCTCTACAGGCTCTTTAGATGATTTGGAGCAATTAGCTAATCACATGGTATTACTGAGTAAGGGTACTATTACTTCACATCATATAAACTGAGTTGATATAGCAACGACTCTTACCAAGTTGAACCATTGTTTTCTGTATAGGAAGTAGTTACCGTGCAGGGCTAACAAGTTTTTGCCCCATTATGTGTTACAGCTCCCTCAAAACTACTTTTAATTATCTGTTAGCTTGCAAAGTATACATAAAGGAAATCAATCAATGAAAAAATTATTGGGTCAGCTGTTGATATCTGCCATCAGCTTATTTTATTTGCCATTTTCAATGGCTGAGTCGAGCTGGGAGTATAGGTCTGAATATGGCTTCTTTGGAAAGCTAAGTTTCTCTAAAAAATATGAATCACCAGTACCAAAAGATTACAAATATTGGATAACTCTAAGTTTTGATTGTGGATACTCAGGTAAGGATATGCACGATTATTATGGTTCAAGCCCTAAACTACCTTATTTGACTCTTTCTGGGCATGATGTCGAATTTTTCTATGCTGACGGCGTAAAGTCTCCAGATGTTTTTGGTTACAACTATTCAAGAATTGGTGGTGGTCAAGTTAAAGATATTCTTGAACAAAAAGTGATTGTTGTTCGAGATATTAAATCAGGAAAACAAGTCCAACTGGATCTCACAGAGCTACCGGAATTAGTGGAACAGCATAGTTATGAAATTAATGAATGTTATACAGCGTACCAAAATTTAGAGCGTGAACTACTTGTATCTGATATCAAACTATATGGTGGTTGGTTTTTAGGTTTGTGCATGTTCGTACTAGTTTTTGTTAAAAAGTTTCATGGAAAAACAATGTTTAGTCGATTTTTTGCTTATGCACAAAAGCAGCGTCAAGGAAGCAAAGAAAAGCGATTTCAACAAAAGGTTTCTAAACGGGTTGAAGAGTTAGAAATTGAAGAGCAAGCTAAGGAAAAATTACACAAAAAAAGGAGTAGCTTCTAAAATAGTAAGCTAATCGGGTCGCCGGAGGTATCTAGCTTCCAGCCCCCACAACACCCTGCATGCGGCTCCGCGCAGGGCGTTTCCTGAGAATGGTTAAAATACAACGGCCGATTAGCTCCTTTGCATTCCAATGATGGCGTCTGTTTTTGCGCCATGGCTCCTAAGTCCGGTCGGATACGGAGACAATGGGCTGCACAGGATCCTCATTGATTTTCAGGTTCAGGCCTTCACCATGCCCCAACCATTACTATGGGCGCTGGGCTTCTGCTGACTTCTACTTAATTACCTTAAAAGTTACCCCCTAAAGCGCTATCGTTGTTCATCATGTTCGCTCACTTAGGTTGATGAGGCTTAAGTGCCGGTCCTGTTGAGCTAGCGGCCAAGCTAGTGAGTTAAACGACCGCGTGTTAAGCAGATCTCCCCAGATAAGAACATGCACTGTCTCTGCACTGCTGCATCATTTACGGTAGCCGTTAGATCACGTGGCTTCGTTGTCTTGTGCCAGCTCGCCTCCAGCCTACGCCCCATATGATGTTTTTGTTCATCAGCTCGCAGATTTGCGTCCGTCTTCCTTTAGATATTCTCTCGCGGTAATGCCCTTGCCATTCGCTAGTAGTTAGCGTTAAATAATCAAAGAGTTATTAAACGGTGACCTTTCTACAGAGGACTTTCACCTTTCTAGTTCATGCCCATGGCGTACACAAAAACAGCCAAGGTGACGCCCAAAAGCGGCGCGCTTGCTGTTGGCGTTAGCTCTTCTAAGGATAAAGGACTCATACTTTGAAATATAGGCGCGAACATGGAACGAGAAACCCTGTAATTGAACAGGAAGAAAAGTCTATATTACTAGCGGTAGATCGGGCCCTTTCATCTTCTTCAAATTCTCAGACTATAGGCAGAAATGGCGAACTACCTTTGGTGGACTTTCTAAACCGTTATTTACCTCCAACCTTCAAAGCAGTGTCTGGTCATTTCTTGACTCCTAAGGGCAATATTTCTCCACAAATTGATGTAATGGTTCTTGACTCAAGGTATCCATTATTAGCAGAAAATATTGATGGTTCAGTATTGGCAATGCTTCACTCTGTTGTACAAACAATTGAAGTCAAAACTAATATGACTTCAACAGACTTAAAAAAAATTGCTAGCGATACGAAAAAAATTCGTATCTTAATGAACGAAGTCGATAGCTTTGCAAATCAAGAATCATTTAGTCCGCCTACAGCAATGGTTTTAGCATATAGAATTAAGAATAAGCTAGACACCGTCGAACAGTCGTTTTGCAAACACTCAGAACCAGATAAATTTCATTTCGATTTAACGATTCTTAGATTATCGGAAACGGATTTAAAGCACCAGAACGTTGGCTGCGAGTTGCGTTTTGAACCAGTTCAAGCAGAAGATATGCCCGAGTTCAAAGAAAAGTATGATGTGCCTGATGAGTACCTAAATGGTAATTTTGTGTTTGGTATTCGTGCAAGCTACACACCGTTGTCAGATGTGTATTATTCCATGGTGCAAACAGGCTATTACACGCTTGGTGCGCGAGACTTTGGGTTTAATGATATTGGTGAACACGTTATGGATTATATGTCTTGGTCTACTGCGCGTTGGAACGAATTATATGAATAATCAGGCAATCAGGCAAAGCAGCGGACCCCGCAAACTCATTTTTGTCCAGAACCTCGTTACAAGCTAGAAGCAGTTTCTCCCCTTCGGATAACAAAATGCAGAGCGACACCGTTTTATCTGGTTTATGCCGTTTCTACATCAAATTGATTTCAACAAAGCTGCTTGCAGTCTCACTGATTAGTAACAGTTGGTAGTTGTTAGTGTGCCGGTAGTGTTTGATGTGCAATAAACCGGTTTATTGCGCTGTAACTGGTCGTTTAAATCTTTCCATGCTTGAGTATTCGCTTGAGATTGAGAAGCAACTTGTTGTTTGTGTTGGTTCATTCGACTAATAAACGAATATATGTAAGAGCATTGTAATTCTGTTACGTAGTCATTCTTACGCGCTTCATACACAGAGCTGATGGTTGCTACTTTCGGTTCAGACCAAGTGCTTACTGCATAGTTAGCTGCATCTCTTAGTGCAGCAGCGGTTTTTCCATCTATTTTATTGCTATTAAGGCAGTTTGTTCCTAATGCGTGCATTCTACCTATGTCATTGGCTGCTTCGGTAGTCATCACAGGTTTAGTCATCGCACAACCGGATAGCGCTATTGATGTAATTAGTGCTGTGCTGGTTAGTAATTGTTTCACTATTTATTTTCTTCTAGTTCAGGGATTAATTATTGAGGATATTGAATTTGGTCGTAACTATTTAATGCGATGCTGGGTTTGCCTTTGTAGTAAGACACATGGCCACTGATACATACACGAGTGTTCACGTATTTATCGAGGCGTTTAGCATCACTAGGCATGAACCGGAAAGAGACTGCTGTTAGTCTATGGTTTGGATAGTGACCATCAAGGTTAACGAAAAGAGCTTTCTTAGAAAGTACTATTTGAGATACCACACCACACGTATCAACGTTAGATGCTGTTGCATCCTTGATACATAGTGCAATGGTTACGAGTAGTAATGGTGTTATGTAGATAAATGGGTGTTTGGGGCTAATTTTCACCGGTTTAGTCCTAAATTATTGGAATCAGTTTGCCATAACCATAATGTTGCTTCTATCAACGGGTTAAAGATTTTAGGTTTAGATATTCTGTCTACGATCATCTAGAGGCTTGTTATATTTCAGCACATATTATTGTAATCAAAAAAGGGTGTCATCCTTTTTTACGGTTAATTGTAATAGGCTCATGTTTAGGTTTATTGGTTGCAGGGTCCTGAACACAATCTGGGTTACCAAACCGTTAGTACTTCACCCCTTTGTTTCTTTGATGTAGCATAAACGTCCTTTTTTTATTAGTGTCTAATGATGGCCAAGTCTACTCAAGCTGAAGCGGCAGTTACCCGTCAAAAAATAATCGATGCCGCTTATCACATCACCATAGATAAAGGGTTTGAACACGTTACATTAGGTGTACTTGCTAAGGCTGTCGGGATTACTCGCTCTGGGATTAATTGTCACTTCAAAAAAAAAGAAGATTTAGTCAACGTTCTTGAACCTATATTTTCAAAAATGCTGACCGCACCACTGGATTTTAGTTCAACAGATGCTTTTTATGATTCGTGGAAGACGGCGTTAAGGTGTGACCATGAATTTAAAGCAGCAGTTAAAGCGTGCGGGCCTATTATCCCACCTCGTAAGGGGATTGATGGATTGATAAATAAGTTACATGGCCCTAGGCAAGAGGTTGAAGACAGCGTATTAAAGTGTATCGGGTACGCGACCTACACTCTGTCGTAGTTCAAATCATAGGGCGTTCATCCACTCCTTATTCTTCAATTTAAGATTTCTTCTACTAAATCTACTTGACTAAAATTAGTTAGCGAACGTAAAATCACCATCTTAAGGTGCGATGCACTTTAAGGTGCGCTTGTTAACTGTAGCTTCGTGAAGAGACTCTGGCGATATTCTGCAGTAGTTTGGTCTGAGGCTTAAAGTCTTAATTAGTATGGTATGCCTTGGTTTGATGGCGTGTTTATCTTGAATATTATCAAAGGCATAGGAATGAAGAGTAAAGGTTTTACAATAATAGAATTAGTCGTTGTAATAGTGATACTTGGAATTCTAGCTGTTACCGCCGCACCGCGTTTTATTACCCTTCAAGGTGATGCAAAAAATGCTGCACTTGAGGGAGTTAAAAGTGCAATGGAAGGTTCATTTGCAATGGCATACGGAAAATTAGCGATTGCGGGTTTAGAGAAAGGATATGTACTGCCATTGAATCCGGCGATAGACGATTGGTGTCAATTTTGTATGTTTATAAATGGATATCCGGCTAACAATACCAATACGTTGATTACACTAGTTGATGGCGTTGGAAATAGCAGAGTTGAACCTGAATCAGATTTTTACATATGGCCAAGTACATCGGCAATAATCGCCTTTCGTGATGCAAAAGCACCTTTTGTAAATTGCTACCTTAAATATAATCCACCTGAAGATAATAAGCCCTACAAGATTGATATTATACCGTGTGAGTAATGGGAGTCGCTTTGAAGCAACTTTTTAAATATTTACCTGAACCAAGAAATTTGTTTGATGAAGGGTTTATTCGTTTATCTCAACCAGTTGCTCTAAATGATCCGTTCGAGGCATCATTTTGCAGTGAAAGTCTAGATGAGCTAAGTTCACATTTTGATTATTCAATGGCGCAAGATCCTGAGTTTGGGGATATTACATTTTCACAGTATATCGAAATGAGAAAGCACAATATTGGTGTTATTAGTCTTTCTGAAAATAAAGAGAACTTATTGATGTGGGCTCATTATGCTAACGAGCATAAAGGTGTTGTTGCTGGAATTTCTCACTTCTCCAGAATGGATTCTATTTTTCAAAAACTATTCAGGGCGGACACTCTTATAAATACTTCATGGGGCGAAAATTACAGCCCGTTTGATGGCATACCTAAACCAGTATCCTATAGAAAGGGACTTCGTTATAGAAATGATAAATTTGATTATGACTACTCGAATATAGATGCTGAAGGCGCAGATCGAATCTTATATGAAGTATTTATGCAAAAAAGCGATGAATGGATATATGAGCAAGAACATAGAGTTGTTCTGAGGCTTGAGCAAGCTGATAGGGTAGTAATCGAAAACGTTCAACATATTGAAAATGACGCAATAAGAGAAAGAATTATTTCATCTAGTTACTCATCCATAAACTCAGTTGACAGTAGTTGCATAATAAATTTGTACGAGATAGATGATGATGTCATACGTGTTTCAGTCGCAATGCAATTAGCTAAATTAAGTCATAATCCTAAAAGCATCTATTTAATGAAATTAAATCCAAGTTGTATTAACAATTGCTTACTTGGTTTAAACAGTTCATTTAATAAAGCAACTGTTCAAGGTGCATTTGCAAGTTCAGTCGGATACTTAGATATTTGGAAAGCTGTTAGAAATAACGATTACTACAGTCTTGAGTTTACGCAAATATAACAAGGCATTTAAACGGAACAAAAACAGTGGGTTACGTTTCGCTTCGCTACACATTTTAACCCACTATTTTTGTCCGCTTAATGCGGCGTTATGGCTCTTTTTCCAAACATCATTAAATTATGGGGTATTAGGATGTTAACAACACTTTTAGATGACTCTGAACCAAGTAAAATTAGGAAATCAATTTTTATTTTTGCATCTATAATTCTTTTTTCGTATTTTCATCAATTAACAGTAAGCGCTCCCAAAGCATTGTTTTCTTCTGCAACTAGCTCGGTTAACGAGATTACAATTGGTTATAAAGATCTGTTAATGATGTTGGCTTTATTTCAGTCTTACTTGCTGATAAGGCTTTTATTGTCGGTGAAAATTGCATTTGCAGTTTTTAACAAAAACTGGAAAGTTGATGAATTTAAAGAAGATGAGGACATAGCATCTCTAGAAAGAGAGTTAGTCGAATTCAAAAATAAAGCGGCTGAAAAAATTGCTTTAAAAGATTGCTTTGATGACGTAATAAGGAAATTAGATCAAACTATTTCCAATCAGGAGGTTTTGCTGTCTCCCATAGAATCCGCATGTAAAGTTAGTGAAAATACAGCCGCGGATCAGTTGAAATTAACTAATTTACTTCAAAGTCAGAGTAATATAGATAAAGTCACAATTGAGCAAATAAATGACTTATATAGTTTTAATTGTGCCGACTTACCGCACATTGTGAGCCGGGTTCATAATGCAAGAGATCAATTTTGTGCTCTCGTTAATAGTGTAGATGCAAGTTTATCTGAGTTGAACGAATTTAAAGAGAAAACAAAGGATTTCAATCAAGAATTTCCAAAATCCAACTACAATGCAGTCCTTAAAATAAATCAAAAAAGTCTTTTAAACTCAACGAAATTCAAGCATTTTGAAATTTTACTTTTTGAATTGATTATTCCTTCAGTTGTTTGTTTTACCTCAATATTAATTTGTTTATTCCCTGAAAACTCAATCGCCTCATCAATAATAAGATTTATTTTCTAGTAAGCGCGCCATAACAAACAATTTAAGAGTGACTCCCAACGCGTGGCGATTTCACTCAGATTTGAATCTTGTGTTTACGGCGCAGTGGTTGAGTTTGGTGTTCTAGCATTGTCGCACCTTAATTGGGCGTTAGGCATAAGTAAACTCAACTAGTTGTTTTATGACTCTAAATTTTTTAACAATCAGAGTTCTTTATTATTTAATTTTATGTCACTAGTATGTAGAACAAATGACATCACATTAGCTCTAGGTAATTCTTTTGAACAAAAAGCCAGTAATAATAGTCAAGAAGCGTCGTAAGGTGAATCTTGTGCAAAATGAACTCACAGCTTCGCCTGTGGTGAAAAAATTTAGCTCACTACTAATAAATACTACGAATTATTCAGATTCAGATTTAAGTTGGTTGGGTGGAGACGAAAATACTGATTTGAGTTCTACAGCAGCGGAGCCCGAAAAAGACAATTGGTTAAGTGGAAGCGAGATACTTGATATTGCCCTAATGACCGAAGCACAAGTCACAATCCGTCTTCATAAACTTAAAGTTGAACCCAAAGAGCGAAATATAATCGATCTATTAATTGCTATTGGTTTTGACTTGGCGGAAATAAAACCATGCCTCAATTCTAATTTAAAGCTTGAATACATTTATATATTAGCTTCAAAGAGGTTAATGAAGGAAGTCGAAGAAGAAGAATATCGTAAAGACCCTTTACGTGGATACAGTTCGTACTTTGATGAAGGGGATAGTGCTTTTTGGGAGAGTAAAGGTGGGTTCGATCATTGGTGCAAGAAATAAATAGCTAAATGTAAATATGCCTAACAAATAAGAATAGGTGTCGCGCAGCCGACACCTTATTCGGGTGTTGAACAAGCCCGATGCTCCTTTCTATAGTAAATAACGGTGTTGATGTTGGCGGGGCCAAGGCCTTGTTACTTTTTACAAGGCGAGTTTGGCTAAGACAGGATGAATGGTGTTAAGCCTTTACCTGTCATACGTGGTGCTAAGCTGTTATTTTTTGTGTGTTTTCATCCTCATGTTAAGCCCTGCCATTATCCTTATACTGTTCGCCTTTCGGCTAGCTCGTTCGACTTACGCCTGTGCAGTGCATGGGGTGTTGGCAGCAAGGGCATGGCCGTGTTGTGCTGTTGTTGTCGGTTTGGAGCGTGGTGAGGTTAAGGCGTTGTGGCACTCGCAGTAGTAACTGAATGCGCCGCAATACGTGTTTGGCGTTACCCCGTAAAAAACCATAATCTCTCACCCGCTGTAATCCTTTGGGTAATTCATGCTGCAAGATAAGCCTTAAGAATTGCAAGGTAGGCAGGGTGCGGATTTTGGTTGTGTGGCTTTGGCTATCTTGATACCTAAAGCTCACTTGGCCATTAGCGGTACTGATGATGTCGTTATCGGGTAATACACCGCGATACAAGTATCGCGAGAGGTATTTAAGCGCGGGCAGCCCAAAACCTACATTGCGACAATCTACCACCCACTTAGCGGGTATCGCCTTGGGCAGAGACAACGCCTTGTGGTGGTTAATCGCATCCAGCATTCTCCCTCGCCATACCTTGGCCAGTGCAAAGGCGTTAAACAAGTACTGCTTGTTGGTGTGATGCCACTGCTGCTTAGCGCTGTGATAGCGCCCGCCGGCCACCAATACATGTAAATGAGGGTGCAGATTACGCTGGCGGCTATGGGTATGCAGTACCGCGGTAAAGCCTAATTCGCCCTTGTTCTGGCGTTTGGCAAAGTCCTTTAACAGGCTTGATGCCACCTTGAACATAATTTGGTATAAGGCTTTAGGCTGCACGCGGGCTAACGCTCTTAATTCATAAGGCAGGGTAAAGGTCACCATAAAGTAAGCAACAGGCAGCAGTTTTTGTTGTTGGCGAGTTAACCAGCCCGTGGTGCAATGATGTTGGCACTGTGGGCAATGCCTGTGGCCGCAAGAAAGCGTCAATTGGTCATGATGAGGGCAATGCTCACACTGCCAATGGCTCTGACCTTGTTGCTCAGTTTTACAGCGCAGCATGGCATACATTGCCCGTTTAGCATCGGCATTTAAATAAGGCGCAAGCTCAGCCCCATGCTGATGAAGTAAATCAATGAAGGTGCTCATGGTTATGCCCACATTAAGGTAAGAGCATCGGTGAGTCTATTCACCGCCCTTGCCGCATCTAATTGCTTCACTTGGGTCAACTGGGTATAACGCGCAGTGGTGTTTAAACTGGCGTGTCCCAGTAAGTGTTGTAAGGAGCGTAAATCCAAGCCTTGTTCAAGCAGATGGGTGGCATAACAATGGCGCAGCGAGTGAGGACTAATGGGTTTATGAATACCGCAATCGCGCAATACCCGCTTCAAGGCTTTTTGTATGCCACCTTTATCCATAGGCACTTTTACCTGCTTGCCTTGGCGTGGAAACAGCAGCCGAGCATGCCGATGGCTTTGCCAATGAACTCGCAAAGCCTTAAGAGTACGATGTGGCATGGGCACTAAACGGTCTTTACCGCCTTTGGCATCACGCACATGGATGTGCATGGCCTGACTGTCAATATCATGAATGCTTAACTGTAATCCCTCGCTCAAACGTAGCCCCATGGAATACAACACCAAGAAGAAGACTTGATAGCGGGGTTGCTGAGTCATGCTAATCACTAAGCCTACTTGCGCAGGGCTTAAGATATCGGGTAAGCGTTTCACTTGAGGGGGCTTTACAATGTTTAGCCACTGCCATTGTTTATCAAGGGTGTAGCGATAAAAGAACTGCAAGCCATTGCGGTCTAGCTTCACGGTGCTCCAAGAATGAGAACTGATGAGCTGAGCAAAATAGGCCTTTAAATCAGCGGTGCTTAAGGTATCAGGGCAGCGGTCAAAGTGGGCCGAAATACGACGTACCGCACGTGAATACGCATCAATGGTAGCGGGGCGTTTCCCTTGTAAGGTTAAATTGGTAAGGTGTTGTTTATATAAAGCATTATAACGATGTTGTTGGCTAGGGTTCATGCTGCATACTCCGGTTAATCACGACCGATTGGCCGTGTAACATTGAGTATGAGATATCTGGTGCTATGCACTCTGCGCAGAGCGGCTTCGTTCAACAAGGCATTCCAGGTGACGCCTACGGCGCACCTGAATGCGGCGTTAACTCCGATCTAACCGTACTGAATCTAATCCGAACCACCGATATTTGAGCTAATAACGTAACACGCTTTTGTCCAGAAGAGTGCTACAGCAAAAATTTCAGTACGCCTTCATTAGCTATATTGTCATCATTTCAAATTGTTACGCTTACGAGTGTATGTGGCTATGCATAAACTGTTTATAGGTACTTCATGGTCGCTTACTTTAAAAAATTGTCAGAAATTACATATAAGGTCTAATTCTTAAGCATTTCAAACTAGGAGATACGAATGTTTAGTAATTTAGAAATGACCTTAACCAGCGCTTGGATTGACGGTGAAGATGAAGTCGCTGCAGCGGCTGCTTCGATGTTAGAGCCATTAACTGTTTTCAGGTTGCCTGCCAAGTATATTCAGTCTCTTGATGCTAATGAGGAGACATTAAAGTTATTAGTTATATTACTTAACGAGAAGCGGGATATCGAGATCAGCAGACATCCCGCTGTTATGAGGCATAACTAGAATTACTTACTAAGCTTTAACGGGCTTCGACCTTGTTGCCCGTTCGTTAGTTTTAAAGTTAACTTCCAGCGGTATGATATTTGTACTTGCCAAAAATAGATAACCAAAAAATAGCAAGTGTTCCTTTACTCGGTTACAACAGCGAGAATTTTCAACAATGCATATTGAACACCCAAGTCGAGTATTCTCATCGCGCATTGTATCCGACGCTAAGCCGAGTGTTTGATATTTCTTCGGCCAATTTTTAAGTGGCTGCCCACCACTATGCCTACTAAACCTAAGCCCAATATTTATGCCTCTGGGGAGCAGAGTAGATAGTCTTTGCATTATAGTCTTAACAGACAGGGGAGAGAGTAATACATCACTGTGAGGTAAACTAATTTCAATAAATAGCTTCAGTGCTCCAAAGACTTGGTTAGCCCAAACATGATTAAAAATCCTGGCAGCTATTTCCTTATCATATCTATGTGCCAAAGGCCTCAATGTGCCGCTGTGGTTAAGTGTAAAGAGAGGCTTTCCTTTTCTCGTCATTAGCGCTGTTAAATTCTCATGAGCACTCTTAAGTCGCGCTATTTGAAGCTTCGTACATAAACTGTGAATCGCTTTCGTGCTATAGCTTTGATGCAGCAGCGCTAAAGTCAGCGTTATCTGGGGCGGACGAGAGATTCTATTTATTTTCTTAGGCCGGCCACTTTGTTTTATATGCAGAGTAAATGCGCTGAGTAATCGGCTTGTCACACCATGCTGGATTTCCTGCGGAGTTGCTGAAGGGTGCGTACGTTTATGGGCCCCAATCATTTTTCCTATGCTAATCGAACTGCAGTCGGTAATTTTTGCTATATCGACAAGTGGTTGGATGTTAACAAGGCTTTCTGTCGTTTGTTCGTGCTCAAAATGACGATAATGGTGTAGGCCAACTTGATAGTCAGTGTGGCCTGCGAGCCGATTAAACACCTGTTGTGCGTTAGTTGCATTTGCATCTTCTGAGCCCGTCAGCGCCAAACGAATTGCTTTTATTTCTTCAGCAACCATGCCTGCATAGCGTTTTATTAGCGTATTCGATGCAAATAGAATTAGGGCTAATCGAGAAAATGCACAGTGCCTAAATGTGTAGCAGCTGCAGTGTTCATTGCTTGTTAGCGCACGCAACTGCGCACCAGCGTCATCAATCACGCTATCCAGTGGGATATCGAAGAGTGGTTGCTGTGAGTCGGCGCCATATTGCGCGACACGAAGATTAATCAGGGCATTTATCCATAAGCGCTCAGCTTCAGGAATTAAAACTGTGGGAAGCTCCCTAGTTGCTTGTTGCGTTTTCAATGAGTGGTCAAAGCTTGCTCTCACCTGAATACCTAGTTCATCATGATGGGCGACATCTTTGATACGTAAATTCACCGCTTCTTGGGTTCGCAGGCCCAGTCGATTCATGATGATAATAAATACACCCGTTTGAAGTGCGGCCATTGGCGAAGACTGTGCTTTGGTGAGAACTCCGAAAAGGTGTGTCCATTGTATCTGATTGATGTATCCAGCATTTATGATATTGCCTAAATGCTGGTTTGTTACGCCATCAATCGATTGTTCGGTAAAGTCTTCTATAGCGCGCTTGCATAAAAACAGTGTCCGAACGCTACTTATTTTCTTTTGTTCAGATAGCCGTTTGGATAAACGTCTCACTTTTTCCTCAATGTTGGTTGATGAGAAATCAATGAAATCATCATGTAAAAGCTCTTTGAGGTGGCTTCTATCAGTAGCAAAGCTGCTGAGCTTTTTGTGCTGTCTATTTATCAAATACTCACATGCTGCGACTACACCGTCGTGTTTACCAATATGCTCAGCTCGCAGTTGGCGGATTAAAGTGAGCTCAACAAGCCCTTGCGTATCGCCTTTTTTAGGAGACGCTTGTGATAATAATTTCCCGGACACGGCAGAGCGGTGTTGAGTGGGAGCCTCAATCTGAGTCATCGAAATGGTATTTTGTTGCAGCCACCGGGCGTTGGTGTGTGTTAGTGGGGCGCTCTGCAGCGGCTGAAACAGTTGTTCTATTTGAGTAGCAGATAATTGTCCGTAGTAGTTAAACGTATAATGCTCGCAGAGCTGTTTGTAAAAAAGCCTTTCTGTTGTCGTTGTTGGAAGGCCTAGTGGTACCAATTTTCGCCTTATCCGCTGCCAACTATTATCTTTATCCCATTGCAGCTGTGAGTTTAGCTTTGATAGGTAATTGCAAATGAGGCCTGCTGTAACACCGACGGGATAGAAGCGCGACTCCAATCGAGCCACGCCTTTTTCGTCTCGAACATTGCCGCTGCATGTATTGTTAGTAGCGGTATTTAACTCTAGCCAGATTTGTGAGTCATAACGAACCAAATGTCGGAGGCGAGGGATGATGGCTGCTAAACGCTGATGGGTAAATTCGCCTTGCTGCAATAGCAATGCACAGGCGATGTTATCGGCCCAATCTTCCTCTTCCCAAGCTTTTTTATTTTCATTTTCGATGAATGACACAAAGCTATCGATGATAGTTTTCATAACTCCACCCCCCAAAAATCTTGCTCATCTATCCAGTTAGCAATAGTTGTAAGATTTCCTGAAACTCCCGCAGGAGAAGCGTTTGCTAGCGTGTCGTAACCAAACCATCTATCTGCAAGCAGATAAGAAAATTCGTTTCTCAAGTGCTGTTGTAAGTGACGTCGTCCAGCGTTTAATGGCATCGATGCTATTTCCGTTATGCCAATCGAGCCTAATAACTCTTTTCTAATATTGGCTGTCA
Organism: Agarivorans sp. DSG3-1; assembly: GCF_046774965.1. Classification (NCBI taxonomy): domain Bacteria; kingdom Pseudomonadati; phylum Pseudomonadota; class Gammaproteobacteria; order Alteromonadales; family Alteromonadaceae; genus Agarivorans; species Agarivorans sp. DSG3-1. Next base: position 1,256,819 of record NZ_CP177241.1, read on the forward strand.
TCGGAGTGACACTAGGGCTATTTGAGTGGCACTCAATGTAGAAAAAAGCCGGACGCTGGCCATGATAAACGTCGTTAATATAATCAAAAACTGGCTTGGCTTTGTAAGGTGGTGCAGTTAGCCAGTCTTCTAGTTTTTCGTAATACCAGGCAATAAGGGATTGTAAACGTTTTGGTAGTGGCAGTAGGCGCTTTGAGGAAGGCCCTTTGTCTTGAACCTGTACGCTATTTTGTATAAGTGGTGGTAGGTACCACCTTTGACATTGAGAAGGTCTGCAGCCTAGACCAATTTCTATCGATAGGGATGTGAACGCCGCAAGGCTATTTAGAAAAATGAGTTCATCATTCATACTCTGAAAAGGCACGCTTATTACAGCCTTTAACTTGGCTAATACTGAATGAAGCATTTGGGTATCGACTGGCGGTGTTGTAAAACCTTGCGCTTCTTGAGGCTTTTTCCAAGTAGGGTAAATGTCACTCGCGCGGAGCAGGCGCTGTTGGAATGTATAACTGTAAATTTGAATATCGCCCAGCAGTATTGCTCGGTAATACAACGTCCAGGTGGCCCGATTATTCGATACTGTGAGGATATCAACGTGCTCTCGATGTATAGGGCTCATTTGTTCGAGCATTAGTCGTTGCAATCGGGTCGGAGTGAGTCCTTTTTCGAGCAGGTTGCATAAACGGGTTAATGATGCTGAGCTGTAAACTTCTTTCAGGTTAATGAGCGCTAACCACCCCTCAGCTAAAGCCTCTGGTAGTGTTATTTGCACGCTGCGCTTGCCAAAAGGCAGATTGATGTTGATATTGATGGATGGACAGGAATTACTTATATAAGCTACGAAGCTTAGTACTTGGTTTTCATCGCTTTCACTTGGCTTCAACATTGTAATGGCGTTGAATAAACATCTTGCTGAAATACCTGTTAATGCTGAGCTTAATAAGAGGCTTTCATAAGGTCGGTGCGCAGAACCATATAGTCTAGAAATCGCTTTATGTATGGTATCCTTGGGTAATATTTGACGAGTGGCCTTACCGCTGGCAACTCGATTTTTTCTATGGATAGTAGAAGACATCTCTTTCTCCGAGTTTATTGTGTCTTCTTAGTTAGGTTAATTCCTTTTTGAAATTGGCTCGTTTCTCAAAAATTTTTTGTCGAATGCTGATATTTGGCTTTGTAACGTAGAGTTTGGTATTTCTAAAAAGTCACTGATGAAGGTAGCGGTTATCAATTTGCCATTCGGTTGAATAAATCCTCGCTCTAAGAGCCATTCAGCATTTTGTTTTAAGACAAAACTCAATAGATGTAAGCTTGTTCCGCTGTATATTAAGGATTCATTCGTCAGCATCTGCCAGCTACGTTTGAGTAGGAAAGGTATTGGTTTACTCGATAGATCGTTACATATTGCCTCTTGGAGGTTCTGTTTTTTTGCAATGGCTAAGGCTATGTGCCCAGAAATAATGCAGTCATTTGCTATTTCTAATTGAATTGGTGTCGCGTTATAGGTTTTGAAAAGTGTAGGTGGAATCTGGAATTGATTTACTAGGTTACTTACAGACGGTTCTATGCTGGGTAGTTCTGCTATGTCTTTTAGTGGATAAGCTTTTGGCTGTCTCATATCGTGATCTCATTACATTAACTGTAATGCTTTAGGGTAAATTTGGGGCTTATTTAGCTAAAAAGTACTTTTTCCAATTAAAGAATATTTGAGCTATTTTTTTTGTTGGTTTGAGCTTTAAGTTGAGGTTTAACACATTCTTTTGTTTTTAGGTGCTTATGCGTTTTTATCTGAGCCAGTTCTAATAGGAACTGAATTGAGTATTTTGTTTTTAAGTTATTGTATTAAATGAGTTATTTTTTGTTTTTGAGTGTTGATAACCCCTCAAAAAAGGGGGTGTTTTTTGGGGGTGTCAACAGGTGTTTTCTTACACCGGTCTAATTTTAATGCGGTGTTTTTACATTTTTATTCATATGGTTCGATGCTCTTTGCTCTATTTCGCGTTGAGTTGCTATACGATTTTCTTTTACCCACACAATAATTTCATCACGGTCAAATCTTAGGTGTTTACCTATCTTTGAGTGAGGGATTTTCTGATTAGATGTTAGCTTATATATTTGTGCTGATGTCATTGAAAGCAGGACACCGCACTCGTTAATGTCCAAGATTGGCTTATTAATTAAGTCTGCCACCTGGGTTCTACGCTTAATATCAGAAATAGAATCTTGTATTTTGGCTATCTGCTCTAAAATCGATTTGATAAGTGCAGCATCGTTGTTTTTCATCTTTAGCTATTACCGGATTATTTCTAGTAATAGCTAAAGGGTAAATTCGCCCGCGCATTTTTCGGTTTTCAGCTAATTTTTGAAACTATTTTGATATCTGGAAAACTGAGCATAGCATCCATGCGTTTTTGCTCAATTATGTCAGCGTAAATTTCGGTCGTTTTAAGCTCACTATGGCCAAGCAGCCGAGATACTGAATAGATGTCTATACCTCGCGAAAGTTGAATCACTGCAAAACTGTGGCGGCCGGAATGAAAGGTAACATGCTTGCTTATACCAGCCGCTAGACACCATCTTAGTAATTCAGTATTTGTGTAAGACGAGTAACGTAGACTTTTAAAAACACGCTCATTAAACGCCTTGGGTTTCCCCAGTAGTTGTTCGGCAGATTTGGGTAGGTCAAGATACTGTAGACTCTTAGCATCGCCGTGAGACAGCTTACTTTGGTTGAAAATTATTCGCTTATGGCCTTGAAATGATTCAATTTCTGACCAGGTGATTTTTTGTATGTCGCACCATCGCATACCCGTTAAACAAGAAAACAAAAATGCGCGTTTGAGAATCGGGTAGCGACAATCCGTTTGAGCTAGAGAATTGACCTCATCTAATGTCAGATAAACGCGCTGAGTTGTTTTGGCTTTGATACTGCTAACTTGGGGTAAAGGATTATCACGGATGATTCCTTCTCGATGTGCTTCGTTGATCGCCGCCCGAATTTTATTGAAATAGGCGCTTTGCGTATTGCGAGATAACGATGTATCACTCTTGGTTTTTGCTTTATTTGTCAGGTAATACTTAAAACCGTCTAACCAGTCTTTATCTAGTTCATCAAAGCTAAGATCATGTTTTTCACAATAAAAAAGCAGGTGCTTTTGAGCAGATATCCAGATCGAATAATTGGATTTTGAGGTGGTTTGGTCTTTGATATCAACTTGCTGCTGAAAGTAGTCGATAAAACTAGCTTCTCGTTTTGTTCTATCTTCAAAACCATGCTTTTGAGATTGCCATTCAACCAGTCGTTTGCCCTTGATGATTTCAGCGAGAAGCAGATGTTCTTTGTTATGCTGGCGTTGTTGAGATGTTTTTGGTTGGTCATAAACAAACAAATCGAGCGTTTCATAGGTTTTTTTTCGCCGATTTTTACCCTTTAAGTCAGAGATATAACCGTAATCATAAATAAGTCGTAAAGCTCTTGTTTTGTTTGCTCTAAGTGTACGTTTTTCAATAGAAATTTTCATTTTAGTCCCCAATTGGTCCCCAAATCACGGTTTCATCGTGTCATGGGGACCAATTGGGGACCATAATTAGAAAATAACGGAAAACAATGAAAACTAACGAACAGTGAGATCTAATAAAATCAGTAGCTTAGTTGTCGTTGTTTGCCGTGAATTTCCCTTATTTGCCCACTTTACTTTCCGATACAGAAACTGGTGAAAATGCGGCTGAGTAAATCGTCGGAGCTGAACTCACCGGTAATTTCGCTTAAGTGTTGTTGTACCAAGCGCAGTTCTTCGGCCAACAGTTCACCTGCTTGATAAACTTCTAGTTGGGTTTTGCCATTGTCTAAATGTTCTGCTGCAAGTTCGATGGCGTTAAGGTGGCGACGACGCGCCATAAAACCCCCTTCCATATTGCCTTGAAAACCCATGCATTGTTTTAGGTGGTCTTTTAGCTCTGCTAAGCCTAGCTCGGTTTTAGCTGAAATCTTATAAACAGGGTGTCCGTGATCCATTACTACGTCTAAGCTTTCGCCGGTAACATCGGCTTTGTTTCGCACTACCGTCATGCCCATATTGGTGGGTAGCTTCGCCACAAATTCAGGCCAAATTTTTACGGGGTCTAATTCTTCAGTGGTGGTGCCATCCACCATAAACAACACCCGATCAGCATTATTGATTTCTTCCCAGGCGCGCTCTATACCTATTTGCTCTACTACATCGGCATCTTCTCGCAAACCGGCGGTATCGATGATGTGTAAGGGCATGCCATCAATATGGATATGCTCGCGCAATACATCACGAGTCGTGCCGGCTATGTCGGTAACAATGGCGGCTTGTTTGCCCGCTAACGCATTCAGTAAGCTTGATTTACCCGCATTTGGCCTACCCGCAATAACCACACGCATGCCTTCTCGTAATAGCGAACCTTGGCGTGCTTGCGCTTGAACAGTACTTAGCTCATTGATAATCGCGTGTAAGTCGGTTTGAACTTTACCGTCACTTAAAAAGTCGATTTCTTCTTCTGGGAAATCGATGGCAGCTTCTACATAAATACGTAAGCGAGTAACGTTTTCTACCAAGCTGTGAATCTTGTTAGAAAATTCACCCTGTAGCGATTGTAAGGCACTTTTAGCAGCTTGCTCACTGGTAGCTTCAATAAGGTCTGCAATGGCTTCTGCTTGGGCTAAATCGAGCTTATCGTTGAGAAAAGCACGCTCACTAAACTCACCTGGGCGTGCCATTCGCAATCCGTCTATCTGGCTTATTTCTCGGATTAGCATATCAATCACTACTGGACCGCCGTGGCCTTGTAGTTCTAATACATCTTCGCCGGTGAAGGAGTTCGGCCCTTTAAAATACAAAGCTATGCCTTGGTCTAAGGTATCGCCTTGTAGGTTTTTAAACGCTAGGTAGTCGGCATAACGAGGAGCAGGGCATTTACCCAATAATTTTTCTGCCACTTGTTGTGATAAGGGACCGGATACACGAATAATACCTACGCCGCCACGACCAGGTGCTGTGGCTTGGGCCACAATCGTATCATTTGAATTCATGCTGACTCTCTCTGAAATTATGCGTCAAAAAAAATGCCACTCAGTTTTCACTGAATGGCATTTTAGCATTGTAGCTAAACTTTGTGCCTAGCGTTTATGCAGGCCGTTTTTCTCTAGGTTACGGTAAATAATGGTTTGCTGAATCAGCGTTACCACGTTACTCATTAGCCAGTAAAGTACTAGACCAGCTGGGAACCATAAGAAGAATACGGTAAAGATAACAGGCATAAATTGCATAATTTTAGCCTGCATTGGGTCAGCAACCGTAGTTGGAGACATCTTCTGAATGAAGAACATGCTCACACCCATTAGCACTGGTAAGATGTAAAACGGGTCTTGAACCGATAAATCGGTAATCCAACCAAAGAACGGTGCATGACGCAGTTCTACGCTTTCCATTAATGACCAATACAATGCAATGAAGATAGGCATTTGCAGCAAGATAGGGAAACAGCCACCTAAGGGGTTAACCTTTTCTTTCTTGTAGAGTTCCATCATGCCTTGCGACATTTTCTGACGGTCGTCACCATACTTCTCACGTAGTGCTGCCATTTTTGGCTGTAGCAAACGCATTTTCGCCATTGAGGTGTATTGCGCTTTAGTTAGCGGGTACAACAAACCTTTAACGGTGAAGGTAATCAGGATAATAGCTACACCCCAGTTGCCTACAAAGCTATGGAAGAACTTAAGCAGCTTAGATAGCGGTTGAGCAATAAACCATAACCAACCGTAATCTACAGTAAGATCTAGGTGCTTAGCTGATTCAGCCATTTGTTCTTGAAGCTTAGGACCCACCCACAATGCACTGCTTAACTTAGCACTTTGGCTAGGCGCAACGGTTTGTACAGGAGCTTTATAACCCATGAACACAAAACCATTGTTGCTGTTAGAGTACAGTTGATTGGTGTCGCCAGCATTTGGTAGCCAAGCCGTTACAAAGTAATGCTGCATCATGGCAACCCAACCACCTGTAGTGGTTTCACTTAGGTCAGATTTTTTGATGTCTTTGATGCTGTACTTAGAGTAGCGCGTAGACTCACTTGAGTATGCGCCACCGCGGTAAACAGGCATTACCATACTAGAGCTATGCTCTTTTTCAGTTTGCTTAATTTGGCTGTAAAGTTGCAGACTTAAAGCGTTGTCACCATTGTTGGTCACATCAAAATCTACTTTAACGTCGTAGCTACCGCGGGTAAGGGTAAAGCTTTTAGTAAAGCTACTGCCGTTTTCGTCTTGGTAAGTAAAGGCTACTACCAATTCATCGCTGCCATCGGTCATTTCAAAACTGTCGCTGCTTACTTGATAAACAGGGCGACCATTGGCGTTAGCGTCTGGGCCATCACGACCAATCAAACCACTTTGGGCGATGTAGGTAAAATTCGGGTTTTCTTCAAGTAGCACAAACGGGTCTGCAGAGTCTTCTTCTATTGGGTAAGCCAATAGCTCAGCACTTACTACATCACCGCCTTGAGCGCTAATTTTAAGTTTTAATACGTCTGTCGTTACAGTGATTAACTGACCCGCCGAAGTGGCTTGAGTTAAGTCTGAATCGTCGTGAGATAATGCACTGGCTGGCACATCACTATTTGCATTCGCACCAGTTGCGTTAACAGTATTGGTGGCAGTTGCTACTACAGGCTGTGGGCCGTAGTCTTTTTGCCATTGCTGATATATAAGAAAACTTACAAACAGCAACCCAATTATCAGTAAATTGCGTTGAGATTCCATAATATTAGTTAATCACTATTTGTTTTTTCGGAACCTGGAACCGGATCGTGTCCGCCAGGATGTAGAGGATGGCATTTTAATAGACGTTGGCTTGCTAACCAACAACCTTTTATCACACCGTGCAAATTAATTGCTTCAATCGCATAGTCTGAACACGATGGCGTAAATCGGCAGCGCGGGCCAAGTAGTGGACTTATCACATATTGATAAGCCTTTATCGGCATAATTGCGATTATTCGCAACGGCGCGTTAGTCTTCGCCATGATTTCTCCAGAAGCTTCATCAATTCTTGATTACTTAAATCTGAAATACCGTTCTTGGAAATAACCACAATGTCTACTGCAGGTAATTGATGCTGATGTAGACGAAAGCTTTCTCTTGCTAAACGCTTAATACGATTACGACCTACAGCGAGTTTAATACTTTTTTTGGAAACAGCTAAACCCAAACGAGGATGAGAGAGAGTATTGGTTTTTGCAAGGATGGTGAGTTGAGGAGTACCCACACGAACGGGGTTGGAGAATACGTGTTTAAAATGCATGGGAGTTAACAAACGTAACTCCCTGCCAAAAGTTTGTCTTTGCACTTAATTATGCAGACAAACTTGCGCGACCTTTAGCGCGACGACGTGCCAAAACTTGGCGGCCGTTTTTAGTTGCCATGCGAGCGCGGAAACCGTGGCTACGCTTACGCTTTAATACGCTTGGTTGAAAAGTACGTTTCATATTTATTACTCTTGCTAGCTAGTTTTTTACTGTACAGTCGGTGCAATTAACCAAAATGGTAGGCGCACCGGGTAAAAAAGAGGCGAAATTCTAATCATTCGCCACTTCTAAGTCAAACGAAATATCGCTTAATCTTAAATACTCTTTTTCAAAAGATCCTTTGGATCTTGGGCGGCATTATAGTGCTCCTATATATAGGTGCAACAGATCTATTTAATTAGACTTCGCCGCGCTTTACAATTCGAGAGATAAACTGTTGAGTTCTGGGATCTTTTGGGCTGTTAAATAGTTGCTCTGGGCTACCTTGCTCTACTATTGTCCCATCACTCATAAATACCACTCGATCCGCCACTTCTCTTGCAAAGGCCATTTCATGGGTGACAATAATTAAAGTTTGCTTTCGCTGGGCCAGTTTCTTTATCAGGGCCAGCACTTCGCCCACCCATTCAGGATCTAGTGCCGAGGTGGGCTCATCAAACAAAATGGCTTTGCTATGGGTGGCCATTGCTCGACCAATACCTACCCGTTGCTGTTGACCACCCGAAAGTTGGCTAGGGTAATGTTTGGCTTTATCCGCTAAACCAATGTCGCTTAAGATCTCTCTGGCGGTATTCAGTGCTTCCGCTTTCGGTTGTTTCCACACAGTAATTAACGCTTCGGCGATATTCTGCTCAGCATTTAGATTGGCAAACAAGGAGTAGTTTTGAAAAACAAAAGACAACTTCCTGCGTAATGCCAATACATCCTGTTGTTGATGATGCTTTGCCTCAACATTCAAATTGTCGACACTAATGGTCCCTGAGTCTGGTTGCTCAAGGTAGTTAATGCAGCGCAAAAAAGTAGATTTACCCGTTCCAGAAGGCCCGATGATAGCAACAACTTCGCCCTCTTTAACCTCTAAATCGATGCTGTTAAGCACTGTTTGACCATCAAAGGCTTTACTAAGGTTGGATACTTTAATCATGCTAATAAGCCTTGGATAATCGTTTTTCTGCTACGTTTTGTAGCTGGGTAAACACGGCCACTACGGCCCAATAAATAAGTGCAACAGCTAAAAATGATTCAAAGAACTTAAAGCTACTTGAAGCTTCCATTTGCGCTTTGGCCATGATCTCGGCAACCCCTAAGGTGAATGCTAAAGAGGTGCTCTTAATCATATCAATCAGGTAGTTCATTAAAGACGGCAACGCGGTACGTAATGCTTGCGGTAAAATTACTCTGCGCAGCGCTTGCAGGCGGGTCATGCCAAACGCATAGCTAGCATCCCACTGGCTTTTATCAATAGAGTTTATTGCTGCTCTAATGCTCTCTGCTTTATATGCCGAGAAATGCAGGCTTAAACCTATGACCGATGCGCTAAAGGCGTCTAAGCCAATCAGTATTGGGAATACTTGTGGTAAACCGTAATACAAAATAAATAGTTGGACTAACAATGGAGTACCACGGAAAAACGAGATAAACACCACTGCAAATTGGTTGAGCACTGGCAGCTTAAATACCCTAAATAGGGCTAAGATTAAGGCCAGTATTAACGCAAAAACGGCTGCAATAGCAGCCATTTCCATGGTTGTTCCCAAATACTTAAACAGTATTGGGAACAATTCCATCATGTAGTTAAAGTCAAAAGTTGACATTATTTGGTGATGTCCCCGTCAAACCATTTTTCAGATATTGTGCTTAAGCTACCATCTTGCTGCATTGCTTCTAAGCTAGCATTTACTTTTGCTTGTAAGGCTTGGCCTGCTTCGTTGTTTTTGAAAGGCATCGCGTTTTCAATGGTTTCGAATGGCTGGCCTGCTAGCGCTAAGGGTAGACCAGATTTTTTAATCAAGGCTAAAGATGATACTCGGTCCATAACAAAAGCGTCTGAGCGACCCAAGGCAACGTCTTGCTCAATGCCGGTGTCGTAGGTAGCAATATTTATTTGCTTATCGCTGTCGTGTTTTCTTAATAGCTGCTCAAAGTTTGAACCTAGGTTAACTGCTACTTTTTTGCCTTTAAGATCGTTAATGTCCTTTATCTCGTCGTTACCTTTACGCACAACAATTTGCGCACCGTCTACAACATAAGGATGTGAGAACAAGTATTTGGCTTTACGCTCATCAGTAATAGTGATTTGGTTAGAAATAGTATCTACTCTACCTGTTTCTAACATGCCAAATAGGCCAGAGAAGTTTGCGGTAACGTACTCAACCTTCCAGTCGTTACGTTTAGCTATTTCATCCCATACATCAACTTCAAAACCTTGTAGCTTGTCTTGCTGAACAAAAGTGAAGGGGAAGTAACGACCAGACATACCCACTTTGACGGTATCTTGAGCAAATGCTGACCAAGGACTTAGGCTAACCAGCAGTAAAGCCATTAGTAATCGTGATTTATTTAGTAGTTTCATTTCGATTCTTCTATTCAGCGAGTAGTGTATGGCAAAAAATTCTAGTTCATAGATGATATTTGCACAAATACGCTGTTGTTATATCAAATAACCAAGCTGTTATGTGGTGACCAGAATGTTATTCACATATTTGTTATCTGCTTGTGAATAATTCATAAGAAACCTAGAGTTTAAGCGGCTTCCGTTATAAAATAGACGGTCTTTTTGGTGATAACGCGGAGTCGCGAGTGAGTGGGTCTCTTTGGCAACAAATCTTAGTACGTTTACAAGATGAATTGCCGGCAACAGAATTTAGTATGTGGATCCGACCACTTCAAGTAGAACAAGATGCAGAGCTATTGGTGTTGTATGCACCAAATCGTTTTGTACTCGATTGGGTAAAAGACAAATACCTGATTCGTGTGAACGCCTTGCTCGAAGAGTTTTGTGGAAGTGATAAGCCTAGTTTGCGTTTTGAGGTAGGCAGTAAGCCTGCAAGCGTAACCAGAACCGCTACAGTTAAAAGCGAGCCTGCTCCAACAGGTGTGAGAAATGTTTACGTCAATAACAATGACTCAGGTAAAAGTTGGGATAAGGAACCCGCTGTTAAGTCAGCTTTAGAAGCTAATCACCGCAACAACATTAATGCCACCTACCAGTTTGATAATTTTGTTGAAGGTAAATCAAACCAGTTGGCTAGGGCGGCAGCTACGCAAGTTGCTAATAACCCTGGTGGGGCGTATAACCCACTATTCCTATATGGCGGTACCGGCTTAGGTAAAACTCACTTATTGCATGCTGTGGGTAACGGCATTATTGCTAATAAAAAGAACGCAAAAGTTGTGTATATGCACTCTGAACGTTTTGTTCAGGATATGGTAAAAGCATTACAAAACAATGCGATAGAAGATTTTAAACGCTACTACCGCAGTGTAGATGCCTTGCTCATTGATGACATTCAGTTTTTTGCTAATAAAGAACGCTCACAAGAAGAGTTCTTTCATACCTTTAACGCACTGTTAGAAGGTAATCAGCAAATCATCCTTACCAGTGATCGCTACCCTAAAGAAATCGACGGCGTTGAAGACCGTTTAAAAAGTCGTTTTGGCTGGGGCTTAACTGTTGCTATTGAACCGCCTGAGTTAGAAACGCGGGTGGCTATTCTAATGACTAAGGCTAACGAAAATAATATTCGCCTGCCTGACGAAGTTGCTTTCTTCATTGCCAAACGCTTACGTTCTAACGTACGTGAACTAGAAGGGGCGTTGAACCGGGTGATTGCTAACGCTAATTTCACTGGGCGCGCTATTACTATTGATTTCGTTCGTGAAGCTTTGCGCGATTTACTGGCGCTGCAAGAGAAGCTAGTCACCATCGACAATATTCAAAAAACTGTCGCAGAGTACTACAAGATTAAAGTGGCAGATCTGCTATCTAAGCGTCGTTCTCGCTCTGTGGCTCGTCCACGCCAGTTAGCCATGGCCTTGGCCAAAGAGCTAACTAACCATAGCTTGCCAGAAATTGGTGATGCTTTTGGCGGGCGAGACCACACTACGGTATTACATGCGTGTCGTAAAATTGCTCAGTTAAAAGAAGAAAGTCACGACATCAAAGAAGATTACCAGAATTTAATTCGTACATTATCGTCATAATCGGAGAGGCGTTATTAAGTATGCAATTTAGTATTAATCGGGAACAACTGCTTAAACCTTTACAGCAGGTAAGTGCCGCACTCGGTGGGCGCCCAACTATTCCTATTTTAGGTAATGTATTGCTAGATATTAGCAATCAGCAATTGTCTATCACTGGCACCGATATGGAAGTAGAGCTTATCGCTACGCTTCCTTTAGAGAGCGCAGTAAATGAAGGGCGTGTAACCGTACCGGCTAAAAAGTTTGTTGATATTTGCCGAGGCTTGCCTGATGGTTGTGAAATTAGCTGTAAGGCTGATGACAACCGTTTAGTGCTTAAATCTGGCCGCAGCCGTTTTTCTCTGGCTACATTACCTGCCACTGATTTTCCCAATATTGAAGATTGGCAAAGTCAGCAAGTTATTCAACTTACTCAGGGTCAGTTAAAGAACCTGATTGATAGCACACAGTTTTCTATGGCGAGCCAAGATGTTCGTTATTACTTAAACGGTATGTTGTTTGAAACCGACGATAAAGGCTTAAAAACCATTGCTACCGACGGCCACCGATTGGCCTTAGCAGAGCAAACTTTTGATCAGCCTTTACAGCCGCAACAAGTGATTGTGCCACGAAAGGGCGTAATTGAGTTGGCGCGGATGTTGGAACACGAAGACCAATTGGTTGAACTGCAAATTGGCAGTAATAACATCAGGGCAAGTGTTCAAGGTTTCACGTTTACCAGCAAATTAGTCGATGGTCGCTTTCCTGACTATCGCCGCGTGCTTCCAGCAAATAGCGATAAGGCCTTGATCTCGGGTCGTGATGAGCTTAAACAAGCATTTTCACGAGCGGCTATTTTGTCTAATGAAAAATTTAGAGGTGTGCGACTTCAACTAGAGTCAGGCACCTTAAATATTACTGCTAACAACCCTGAACAAGAAGAGGCCGAAGAGATCTTGGATGTTGATTACAACGCCGAAGACTTAGAGATTGGCTTCAATGTTGTTTATGTACTCGACGTGCTTAATGCGCTTAAGTGCGAGCAAATTCGTATTAACATGAGTAACAGCAATAGCAGTGCGCTAATTGAAGACGCAGAGCAAACAGGCAAAGCAATGTATGTTGTTATGCCAATGCGTTTGTAGAACTGTTTAGATGCAGATACAAAGCTTAGGCTTACAACATTTTAGAAATATAGAAAGTGCCAGCCTTAACCTCAATCCACAGCTTAATGTGGTATTGGGAAAAAATGGCAGTGGAAAGACCAGTGTACTAGAAGCTATTTATTATTTGGGCTTTGGTCGGTCTTTTCGTAGTAATAGAGCCAGTAAGGTGATTAGTTACCAGCAAGACAGTTTTGTAGTGTTTGCTCAGTTGGAGGAACACAAAATTGGTTTGCAAAAATTTAAAGGTGGAGACACAGCCTTAAGAATTAACAAAGAAACGGTACGTAGCCAAGCGGTTCTCGCCTCTTTGTTGCCTATACAGATTCTTCACCCCGAAGGATACGGCTTAGTAGATGGTAGTCCTAAACATCGAAGAGCCTATTTGGATTGGGGAGTGTTTCACGTGGAACATCAGTTTCACGGTGCTTGGCAGAACTATAAACGAATATTGAAACAGCGTAACGCACTGTTAAAGCAAACGCGTCAGTACCAAGACTTAGTTTACTGGGATAAGCAGCTTGTGGAACTGGCTCTAGTAGTTAGTAAGCAACGGCTGGAGTATGTTACGAGTATTAAGTCGACTCTATTTGATTTGGTTGAAGAGTTTCTTCCTGAATACAAATTTGAGTTAGCCTTTTATCAAGGATGGGACGAACAAAGCGATTTAGCTGATTTGCTAAAAAGCAGTTTTGAGAGGGATAGAATGTTGGGTTATACCCAATATGGGCCTCACAAAGCAGATTTAAAGTTTAAGTTTAATGGCATCAATGCGGTTGATTTAATCTCGAGAGGGCAGTTAAAGCTATTTGTGTGCGCACTAATATTGGCGCAAGGGCAACATGCTCAACAAACTAGTGGTAAGAAAACTGTATACCTTATCGATGATTTTGCTGCCGAACTAGATATGTCTAAACGACAGTTGTTGGCAACGTGCTTACAACGACATGGGTCTCAAGTTTTTGTTTCTGCAATTGAGGAACAAATGCTAGATGGATTTGATTTAGAAGGATGCACAATGTTTCACGTGGAACATGGTGTTATCAGCGACTATAAAACGAGAGTAAAACATGGCTGAAAATGAATATGGCTCATCGAGTATTAAGGTACTAAAGGGCCTTGATGCAGTAAGAAAACGTCCTGGGATGTATATTGGCGACACCGATGATGGCTCAGGTTTACATCACATGGTCTTCGAAGTTGTAGATAACTCTATCGATGAAGCATTGGCTGGTCACTGTACAGATGTGGTTGTTACCATTCATAGCGATGGTTCGGTATCTGTATCTGATGATGGTCGTGGTATCCCTGTTGATATTCACCCAGAAGAGGGGGTATCTGCAGCTGAAGTAATTATGACGGTACTTCACGCTGGTGGTAAATTCGATGATAATTCTTATAAAGTATCGGGTGGTTTGCACGGTGTTGGTGTTTCTGTAGTAAACGCGTTATCTATTAAGTTACAACTTACAGTTAAGCGCCAAGGACATGTTTACGAACAGTTTTACACTTTAGGTGAACCGGATGCACCTTTAGCTGTAGTAGGCGATACCGACAAAACAGGTACTGAATTACGTTTTTGGCCAAGTGAAGAGATTTTCTCTGATACTAAATTCCACTACGATATTCTTGCTAAGCGCTTACGTGAATTATCATTTTTGAACTCGGGTGTATCGATCATCCTTAAAGATGAGCGTGATGATAAGCAAGATCACTTCTGTTATGAAGGTGGTATTGAAGCGTTTGTATCTTACCTAAATACCAACAAAACGCCGATTCACCCTAAAGCATTTAGCTTTAACTTCCAGCGTGAAGATGGCATTGCTGTTGAATTAGCGATGCAGTGGAATGATGGATTCCAGGAAAACGTTTATTGTTTTACCAATAACATTCCGCAAAAAGATGGTGGTACCCACTTAGCTGGATTTAGAGCTGCGTTAACTCGTACTCTAAATAGCTATATGGAGAAGGAAGGCGTTAACAAGAAAGACAAGAATAACGCGACCGGTGATGACGCTCGCGAAGGTTTAACTGCGGTTGTTTCGGTTAAAGTACCTGATCCTAAGTTCTCAAGCCAAACTAAAGATAAGCTAGTTTCTTCAGAAGTTAAGTCTGCGGTTGAACAGACCATGGGTGAGAAACTAAGTGAATACTTGTTAGAGAACCCTCAAGAAGCCAAAATTATCACTCAGAAAATTTTGGATGCTGCTCGCGCACGAGAAGCTGCTCGTAAAGCACGAGATATGACTCGTCGTAAAGGTGCGCTAGATTTGGCTGGTTTACCAGGAAAACTGGCCGACTGCCAAGAGAAAGATCCTGCTCTTTCTGAACTATACATAGTGGAGGGTGATTCTGCGGGAGGTAGTGCTAAGCAAGCGCGTAACCGTAAGAACCAAGCTATTCTTCCGCTAAAAGGTAAAATTTTAAACGTAGAAAAAGCCCGCTTTGATAAGATGCTTTCTTCTCAAGAGGTAGCTACTCTTATTACCGCAATGGGTTGTGGCATTGGTAGAGATGAATATAACCCGGATAAAACGCGTTACCACAACATCATCATCATGACCGATGCGGATGTGGATGGCTCGCACATCCGCACCTTGCTACTAACTTTCTTCTACCGTCAAATGCCTGAAATTATTGAGCGTGGTTACATTTATATTGCTCAGCCTCCTTTATATAAGGTGAAGAAAGGTAAACAAGAGCGCTATGTTAAGGATGAAGAATCACTAACAGAATACTTAACAACTTTAGCCTTGGATAATTCAGGGTTGTATGTGAACCCTGAAGCGCCTGCTATTGGTGGCGAACAGTTGGAAGGTTTAGTAACCCAGTACCGTCGAGTATGGAAAAACAACGAGCGTTTGTCTCGTCGCTACCCAATTGCTCTGCTTAGCCAAATGGTATATCAGCGTCCTATTAGCGTTGAAGAACTAAAAGACAATGAAGTGTTAGAGCAGTGGTCGGAAGAACTCATTGCACCAATTAATGCTGAATTGCCAAGTGGTAACTACTACTCGATTGAAGTAGAAAAACACGAAGAACGTGATATCTACTATCCAGTAGTTACGCTTCGCCAACATGGTGTTGACGTACAATTTAAGTTTGAGCCGGAGTTCTTTGCTTCAAATGACTACCAAGATATTTGTAGTTTACATGGCAAGTTAAATGGTTTGATCGAAGAAGGTGCTTACATTAAGCGTGGTGAAAAAACCAAGCCAGTTAAGAACTTTGAAGAAGCGCTTAATTGGTTAATGGCTGAGTCACGCCGTGGTCTATATATACAACGTTATAAAGGGCTAGGTGAAATGAACCCAGACCAATTGTGGGAAACTACAATGGACCCTGAAACTCGCCGTATGTTGCAAGTAACGGTTGAAGATGCGATTGCTTGTGATCAATTATTTACTACTTTGATGGGTGACCATGTTGAACCTCGCCGTAACTTCATTGAAGCTAACGCGTTGAACGTGGAAAACCTTGACGTGTAATCGATAGCGTTAAAGGTTAAGACTAAAAAAGGCAATATGAAAATATTGCCTTTTTTGTACTTGAAAGAGTAAAACTTACCCCCCATATATAGTAATAACAGGATGCCACATGGTGGGTGCTGTTTAGAAAGGGACGCAGCAATAGTGCTGGTCCAATACAATTTATTGCTCTATGAGGATAATATACATGCGTAATCAATATGACTTTTCACCTCTTTATCGCACCGCTATTGGTTTTGATCGCTTAGCTAGTTTTATTGAAGCGGCTTCTAACCAAAGCGCCCAATCTCAAAACAATGGTTACCCGCCTTATAATATTGAAGCGGTAGACGAAAACCATTATCGAATTACTTTAGCTGTTGCAGGTTTTGCTGAAGATGAGTTATCAATCGTTGCTCGAGAAAATGCATTGATTGTTACTGGAACTAAGCAGAAAAAAGCCAACAATACAGAAACTAAGTTCTTACACCAAGGTATAGCTGAACGCGGCTTTGAGCGAAAATATCAAATCGCTGACCACGTTAAAGTGAAAGCTGCAAATCTTGAAAACGGGTTACTGTTTATTGAACTTGAGCGCGAGATTCCTGAAGCGCTTAAGCCTAAGCAAATTCCAATTAATGGAAAAATAAATTCGGTAGAAACTTTGGAAGCTAAAACAGCTTAAAGATGAAGTAATAAAGATAAAGAATGAAAAGGGCCACAAGGCCCTTTTTTAGTGTTTAATCCTCGAGTAGAGGATTAACGACTGAGGCGAGTATTTCAATGCCTTGTTTTACGTTGGCTTCACTTTGGGCGAAATTAAGTCGAATACATTCTTGAGTATGTCGCCAGCTATTACTCACACCAGGGAAGAAATAACTACCAGGTACAATCAATAGACCTTTCTGTTTAAGTGCTTGGTACAGCTCTTTATCGCTGATGGCTAAACCTTCGAACCATAACCATAAAAACATAGCACCTTCTGATTTATGAATCCTGAATTTGGTTGAGGGTATTGCCGCTTGTAACCAATTTATTGCCTGCTGAGATTTACGCTGATAAAAAGGGCGAATAATGTTGTTGCTGGCATCTAGTAGGCTATTGTCTTTAAGCATCTCATTCGCTAATGCAGGGCCAACACCACCGGGAGACAAATTAATAATCCCAGATAAATTACTCACCGCCTTAATAGTTTCTGGCTTGGCTATTACAACACCGCAGCGGGTGCCTGGTAATCCAAGCTTCGATAAGCTCAAACATAAAATCGTATTGTCATCCCAAAATGGCGTAGCTTCGTCGGTAAACACCAAGTTAGGGAAGGGCAGGCCATAAGCATTGTCGATAAGCAGTGGCACGCCATGTTGCTTGGCTAGTACCGATAGTTTGCTAATTTCATCATCGGTAATGACATTGCCAGTAGGGTTGGTTGGCCGAGAAACACAGACTAGCCCAATGCTTTGATCTAGATGTAGGTGGTCAAAATCAACGTGGTACTTAAACTGTCGCTTATCCAAATATTCAATGTTGGGTTTGTTGCCAATAAATAGGTCTTCGTCTATGCCGCTGTCTTCGTAGCCAATATATTCAGGTGCTAAGGGAAACAGGACCTTCTTGCTGTTTTTACCCTTTCCAGCAAATAGATTGAAAAGGTAAAAAAATGCGCTTTGGCTACCATTCGTTAAGGCAATGTTCTCACTTTTTATATCCCAGTGGAATTCATTGCTTAGAAATTCAGCCAAATTAGAAATAAATACCTTATTTCCTTGAGGGGCGTCGTAATTACATAGCGCGTTGAGCAAGCTCTTGTTATCTAAGCCGCTACGAAGATGCTGCTCAAAAATTTCGGTCATTTCTGGTATTTGAGCTGGATTGCCACCGCCAAGCATGATCATCTCATCGCCCGCCCGAATACCTTCATCAAGGTCATCCATAAGCTGAGTGATGCCTGCATGGCGAGTGAATTTATTGCCAAAATCTGAATATGTCATAACACACCTTTTTCTATATAGGCGTCACCATAACAAAGATTGCTTTCTAATGGCAATTAGCCCAGTTGTTCTAGGTTGATTAGTTAATCAAAGAGGAAATAGATATAAAAAAAGCGGCCTAAGCCGCTTAAATATATGTTGTGAGTATCGCTTTAGTTAGCTGCTTGTCCTACATAAACTACCACTACTGCATCATCACCTTTGCGTCGTTCAAATACGTAAGGAGTGGTATTCAACTGTTTATGCTCCCCTGCGCCAATGGCTTGGTGACGCTTACGGAATTGAAGCAATTTTTGCCAGTGATTGTGGACGGTTAAACGTTGCTCATCATTCAATTGCTCCCAATTCATATCTGAACGGGTCGCTTGATGTTTATCTGAGCTGCGTGGTCCTTTCTCGCGAGCAGTTTCATCACCGTAGTATACTTGAATGGCTGTTGGCATGAGTAAGAAAGCAGAGCCCAATTGTTTTTGTTGCTCTAGATCTTTGCTGATGCTGCCATAGGCAAGTTTTGTATCGTGAGATGAGACGTAACTCAATACTTTGCCATCTCGCTTACCAAGTACGTCTGCGTAACGCTGATAGCCGTCTTGCATGTTAGTGAAGCAGTTCATGCCTTGCTTAGCTAAATCTGTTTGGTAAGTAAAATCGATGAGTGAATCAAAGCCGCTATTGAATAGCTTTGAATTATTAAGGCCTTGCCCCCAGAACTCACCAGTCATCCAAAAGTCACTGTCATCTAGTACTTTATCGGGATTGTTTTGTTTCCACTCGCTAAAGGCTTTGCTTGAAGCCAGTTTTAGTTCCATCCACGCTTCTGGTTCTACGTGTTTCACGGTATCAGCTCGAAAGCCATCGATACCGTACTCACGTACCCAATCAGACAACCATGTAACTAGGTAATCACGAACTGTTGCACCAGGAATTTCTACTGCTTTTGTATCGGGCTTGTTTTTGTAGAAAGGAGGTAGGCTTACTACATTGTCTGATTCAGTTTTGAAATCTGGCAAGTAAGCCAAAGACATTTCTAAATCACTTGGGCCTGGATTTGGGTAGCCTGAAATATCAGTACGAACCCACTCTGGTCCCCACCACTTAACCCATTCTGTTCTCGCACCGTAATCAATGTAGTCGTTAAAGCTGTGCCAAGTTTCGCCTTTACCTGGAGCCCAGTTAGTCCACTTCTCACCTAAGTAGGTTTCAATGGGGACATCATATTCTTGAGTCGCACCAAAACCGAACTCTTGCATATCGCCTAAGGTCGCGTAGCCGGTGTGATTCATTACAATGTCCATTACCACGCGTATGCCACGAGCATGAGCATCATCAACAAACTGCTTAAACTCTTCAGCGGTACCCATGTTTTGGTCCATTACTGTGTAGTCTTGTACATAGTAGCCGTGGTACCCATAATGCTTAAAGTCGCCACGCATACCACCGCCAACCCAGCCGCGAATCTGTTCGTAAGGAGCGGTAATCCAAATGGCATTGATGCCTAAGTCTTCAATGTAATCGAGCTTTTTACTTAAGCCCGCGATGTCACCACCATGGAAAGTACCAATTTCATTTTTGCCGTCATTACTGCGGCCGTAGCTATTGTCGTTGTCAGGGTTACCATTGTAGAAGCGATCGGTCATCACAAAATAAACAGATGCGCTATCCCAACTAAATTCATCCGCTTTTTTAGTGACTGACTCGAGTAACAGTAAACCTCCACTTTCTGGTGCGGGAGTAAAGGTGACTTTACCTTGATATACAGTGCTCATTTGGCCGCTGTAAAAGTCTCTTACGGCTGTACCTTCTTCAAAGCTGCTGCTTACATCCACAGATACGGGCTGACCATCCCATTGTAGACATTGCGCGCTTTGGCTTAATGCTTCGCTTGAACTACTGGCTGCGCTGGTGCTATTGCCTGTTTGAGGCGAAGAGCAACCGGCTATAGCCATACTGACTAAACAGCCGAGCAGAGCGGGTTTAATGAATTGCTGCATTTTTTTACATCCATATAGTTTTTGTTAGTGACCGACAGAAACAAAAAAGCCCCCTCATAGGGGGCTTTGAATAGAAAAGCTAAGGCTTACATTTCAACTTTTTCTACGTAAGTTACAGGAATCTCTTCTGACCAGTCTAAGTAGAAGCGGTATACGCCATCAACTTCTGGAGTGAATTTGAAGTTATCAAATGCTGAACATTTGTTTAACTGGCGACGGTCACCAATTTTAATTTCAGCTTCACCAGCTAGGAAACCAAAGTTAGTACCACACTGCCATGCAGCATCACCAAATTTCCACTCGTACGGTTGGCCATCAGCAATTAAAGGCTCATCAACAGATGAAGTAGCTGACCATACGTTTTTCTTACCTTCTACAGGCATCAATTTGTATTCTGGAGCCGCATCCCACCAAGTGAATACGCCACGTAGATATACGTCACGAGTTAATTTACTGCCGCCGCCGCTAGAAGCACAACCAGCTGCTACTATGGTGATTAGTGCTAGCACACCTGCTTTCATTAAATTCTTAAGCATTTCCAATTCCTTTATATTTTTATAGCTTTCCTTTGTCTTTGCAGACAAACATTACGTAATGAGCTGAACTCGAGCCTATTTATATCGAAGCTAGCCCAGAAAAAACGTGCCAAGCTCACACTACTATGCTGAAAAGGATTTCAAGATTTAGCTAATTTTATTAAAAGGGTTAACTAGATCAAAAAAAGCCATCTCCTTGTTTAGAAGATGGCTTTTTTATTACACCAATTAGCTGTGAAGCTACTGAATCACTGAGATGTCTGCAATTTCTAAAAATAGCTGACGAAGTGAATTTAGCAGGCTTAAACGGTTAATTTTTAGTCCGTCATCTTCACTCATTACCATCACGTTATCGAAAAAGTTATCTACAACATCGCGTAAGTTAGCAAGCTCGATTAGTGCTTGTTGATAATCGCCTTTTTCAAGCAAAGGTTTTAGCGTAACAGCCATTGAATCAACTGCTGATGCTAAGGCTTGTTCTTGCGGCTCTTGAAGCAAACTAGCGTCAACTTGTGGTTTAACAAAGTCTGGGTTTTTCGCCAGAATGTTAGACACTCGTTTGTTGGCTGCCGCTAATGCTTGGGCTTGTTCTAAAGAACGGAAGTGGCTTACCGCCTTAATGCGTTGCTCAATGTCTGCCAACTTAGTTGGTTTACGTTCCAATACGGCAGTAATCACGCTGGCATCAATACCTTGCTCAAGGTACATCGCGCGCAGGCGAGCATAAATAAACTCGATAAGCTGAGTATGAACCTTGGCTTGCTGTTCTTGGCTAAGTTCAAGCGGCAATAACAGCAGTGCACTATTAATTAACGTATCTAAATCTAATTCAAAACCTTTGTCTTGAATGATACGAATTATACCTAAGCTTGCCCGGCGCAACGCAAATGGGTCTTTATCGCCTTTTGGTAATTGGCCAATGGCAAAAATACCCACCAAGGTATCTAGCTTGTCGGCAATCGCGACTGCTGATGCTACCTTGGACTCAGGCAGTTTGTCGCCTGAGAAGCGCGGCCAGTATTGCTGATTTAAGGCATTAGCGACATCTTCATGCTCGCCGTCGAACTTGGCGTAATACATGCCCATAACGCCTTGAATATCTGGGAATTCAAGCACCATTTCGCTGTTTAGATCAGCTTTTGATAACAAACCTGCACGTTGAGCGTGCTGGCTATTGCCACCAATCTCACCTGCAATTTGTGCTGCTAATTCAGAAACGCGGTTAGCTTTATCTAATAAGCTACCGAGTTTTTGTTGGAATACCACGTTAGCAAGCTTATCTAAACGGCTGTCTAAACGTGACTTTTTGTCGGTATTAAAGAAAAATTCGGCATCGGCTAGGCGAGGGCGAACCACTTTTTCGTTACCAACAATTACTTGTTGAGGATCTTTGCTGACAATATTAGATACGAAGATAAAGCGCGGTAGTAAGTTACCTTTGGTATCTAAAATTGGGAAGTATTTCTGGTTATCTTTCATTGTGTAGATCAGTGCTTCAGCAGGCACGTCTAAGAACTTGTCCTCAAAACTACCTACCATAGCCACTGGCCACTCAACCAATGAACATACTTCTTCAAGTAGTGCTTCATCCATTTCTACTACACCACCTTCGCGGGCAGCTTCAGCTTCGATTTGTTCACGAATAATCGCTTTACGCTGTTCGTAGTTCACTATCACTTTACCGCGACGGTCTAATTGTTGAACATAATCATTGGCATGGTTTAGTTCAAATTCAGCATCGCCCATAAAGCGGTGGCCGCGCACAGTGCGAGCCGATTCGATACCAAGAATATTGCCTTGAACTAATTTTTCACCGTACAACATCGTAATAGTATGTACAGGGCGAATGAATTGAATTGATTTCGCTCCCCAACGCATTGGTTTAGGGATAGGCAGTTTTGTTAAGGCATCTGCAACAATATCAGGGAACAATTGATAAATAGTTTGGCCGTTAATTTCAGCCTTATGCAGTAGCCATTCGCCTTTGTCGGTTTTTAGTCGTTCGGCTTGTTCAACGGTAATGCCATTTGAGCGTGCCCAACCTTCGGCTGCTTTAGTGGCATTGCCGTTAGCATCAAATGCGCTGCTAATGGCTGGACCGCGTTTTTCTACGACTTTATCGGGTGTTTTTTCATTCAAAGCTTGAACAGAAAGCGCTAGGCGACGAGGCGCAGCAAACCATTCAATACTATCAAACTCAAAACCGGCTTTTTCTAAGCTTTGTTGTACATTGCTTTTAAAAGACTCAGCCAAGCCACGTAAGGCTTTTGGTGGCAACTCTTCGGTGCCGATTTCTACTAATAGGTTCTCGTTACTCATGCTGCCTCCGTTACTTCTTGTCTTTGCATAAAGGGAAACCAAGCGCTTCTCGTGCACTGTAATAGGTTTCCGCTACGGCTTTTGATAACGCTCTAACGCGCAAAATGTAGCGTTGGCGTTCGGTGACCGAGATAGCATGACGAGCATCAAGTAGGTTGAAGGCGTGTGAGGCTTTCATTACTTGTTCGTAAGCGGGCAAAGGTAAACCTGCTTCAACTAATTTTTGGCTGTCTTTTTCGCACTGATCGAATTGTGCAAATAGTGCTGTAGTGTCGGCGTGTTCAAAATTGTAGGTTGATTGCTCGACCTCGTTCTGGTGGAACACATCGCCATAGGTCACTTTACCCATTGGCCCGTCGGTCCACACTAGGTCGTAGATACTGTCTACGCCTTGAATGTACATCGCTAAGCGCTCTAAACCGTAGGTGATTTCACCCGTTACTGGTGAGCACTCTAAGCCACCCACTTGTTGGAAATAAGTGAACTGAGTAATTTCCATACCATTCAACCAAATTTCCCAGCCAAGGCCCCAAGCACCTAAAGTTGGCGATTCCCAGTTATCTTCTACGAAGCGGATATCGTGAACTTCAGGATTAATGCCTAGTTCGACTAATGAACCTAGGTATAACTCTTGAATGTTATCTGGAGAAGGCTTCATCACTACTTGAAATTGGTAGTAATGCTGCAAGCGGTTAGGGTTTTCACCATAACGGCCATCGGTTGGACGACGACATGGTTGTACATAAGCACTCGACATCGGTTCTGGACCGATAGAGCGCAAAAATGTTTGCGGATGAAAGGTGCCTGCACCTACTTCCATGTCTAAAGGTTGAACAAGAACACAGCCCTGACGAGCCCAGTAGTCTTGCAGGGCCAAAATAAGGCCTTGAAAGGTTTTAATATCGTATTTATGCATGATTTTAGTGTCGCGCGTATGAAAAATAATCGGTTTTATAACTGACGGAGTATACCCTAGCACGCAGGCAGACCCTAGTGCTGTTGTATCGGGAATCGCTGATAAATTAGACTTTTTTGAAACAAACTCGGCTAACTACCTTTCTTGATCAAATATTGAAAGGGAGTTTGGTCAGTTTTTTTGGCCACTAAGGTGTGATCCATAAACTCACAAAAGCTTACCATGTCACGAGTGGTGGACGGATCGTCGGCTTGCACCAGCAAGGTTTCGCCGATATTTATGTTACGAATGGCTTTGCGCACCATCATCACCGGTTCTGGACAGCGCAGGCCCAAAGCATTTAGTTGGTGATCGGCTTGGCTAAATTCTGTGTTATTGCTCATCAAACGTGGTCTCTTTTTGCTACTTTGTCATTGTATAACAGCTGGTTGAAAAGTGGCAGCTGTCAGCATTGACGATTGACAGCTTAACTTGTAGAGAGTGATGTTCAGATAAAAGAAAAGAGGCCGAAACCTCTTTATTGCAGGGATAACTAAAGGGAGTGGTGCAACAAATACTTAGCGAATGCGCTGTTCGTTATTCGGGTCGAAATACACTGCGCTAGACAGATCAAACATTAAATTTAGGTTTTCTCCCATTGTTGCTGGTTTATCGGGGTCGAGTCGGCAACTAATTTCTTTGCCATTCAAGGTTACCAAGGCAATGGTGTCGGGGCCGGTAGGTTCTAATACACCGAGCTTCAAGTTAAGGGTGGTGACTAAGGGTTTGTCTTTTTTGTAAGGATTCACATGGGTTATTTGTTCTGGCCTTATGCCCACCACTAATGATTTACCCGCATATTTTCCTAGGTGCTCTGGCAGCGGAATTTGATGTTGCTGTTGTTGGTCACATACCAATGAGCCCATCAAGCCATGTTCGCTTTGCTCAACACTGCAGTGCAAAAAGTTCATTGCGGGTGACCCCATAAAACCAGCGACAAACATATCAGCAGGATCGTTATAAATCTCCGAGGGGCTACCTAGTTGCAAGAGCTGACCGTCTTTCATCACGGCAATTCTATCGGCTAGGGTCATTGCTTCAATTTGGTCGTGGGTCACATATACAATGGTGGTGCCTAAACGTTGGTGTAGCTTTTTAATCTCGTGGCGCATCTCTACGCGCAGTTTGGCATCTAAGTTACTTAAGGGTTCGTCAAACAAATAGATTTTGGGTTGGCGGGCTAGGGCGCGTCCCATTGATACTCTCTGTTGCTGACCACCAGAGAGCTGTGAAGGCTTGCGGTCTAACAGGTGCTCAATTTGCAGTAACTGCGCGACTCGAGTTATTTCAGTCTCGCGGGCATCCTTATCCATTTTTTGAATTTTTAGGGCAAACTCAATATTCCCACGTACCGTCATGTTCGGATAAAGCGCATATGATTGAAACACCATGGCGATGTCGCGATCTTTGGGGTCAACATCGTTAACCACTTTTCCGTCAATGCAAATGTCGCCGCTAGTTATTTCTTCTAGGCCGGCAATCATATTCATGAGTGTAGATTTACCACAGCCAGAGGGACCAACTAAAATTAAAAACTCGCCAGCATTAATCGAGATATTAATATCTTCCAGGGTATTAGGGGCACTTTTACCATAGCGTTTGTAGAGTTGTTTTATATCTAAGGTCGCCATTGTTTCTTATCCTTTTACTGAGCCAGCGGTTAACCCGCGCACAAAATACTTTCCAGCTACTACGTAGACAAACAGAGTGGGTAGCGCAGCAATAATGGCAGCGGCCATAT
Source organism: Agarivorans sp. DSG3-1 (assembly GCF_046774965.1). Classification (NCBI taxonomy): domain Bacteria; kingdom Pseudomonadati; phylum Pseudomonadota; class Gammaproteobacteria; order Alteromonadales; family Alteromonadaceae; genus Agarivorans; species Agarivorans sp. DSG3-1. The sequence goes on from NZ_CP177241.1 coordinate 1,282,490, forward strand.
CCACGTTGTATTCCTTCACTCCGGTGCTGGTATTTACTAGGTTGTTTAACGCGACCGTAATGGGTTGTGAATCGGAGCCCGAATACACCACTCCAAACAAGAAGTCGTTCCAAATTTGTGTGAACTGCCAAATGATGCACACCATGATGATGGGCTTAGAAATAGGCAGCATAATTTTGAAGAAAATAGTGAAGAAGCCTGCGCCATCTAATTTAGCGGCTTTTACTAACTCCCCGGGAACCGACACATAAAAATTACGGAAGAATAGAGTAGTAAATACCAAACCGTAGACAACATGCACAAACACTAAGCCAGTGGTGGTATTAGCCAAGCCAAACTTACCTAAGGTGGCGGCCATGGGCAGCAAAATTACCTGAAAAGGAATAAAACAGCCAAATAGCATTAAGGCAAAGAATAGGTTTGAGCCTTTAAAGCGCCAATGCGCAATAACGTAGCCGTTTAGTGCCCCAATTAAGGTTGAAATGAAAACCGCAGGAACTGCCATTTTAAAAGAGTTCCAGAAATAACCTTTTACTCCCTCACAGGTGACCCCAGTACAGGCTGTACCCCAGGCTTTAAACCACGCGTCAAATACCCATACTTCAGGTAGAGATAGTAAGTTGCCACCGCGAATATCCGGCAAAGATTTAAACGAGGTAAGCAGCATTACTAATAGCGGCATCAAATAGATAGCGCAAAATAGAACTAATATTGAATAGATGAAGATGCGACCCGGTGAAAATTTAGTCATGATTATTGCTCCCGGTTACGCAGTTCTGAGTACAAATACGGCACTAAAATGGCGAGTACACCGGCTAGCATCATCATCGCACTGGCGGCCCCTAAGCCCATTTGCCCGCGAGTAAAGGCGTGGGTATACATAAACAGTGCTGGTAAGTCTGACGAGTAACCTGGCCCTCCGGAGGTGAGTGCGGTCACTAAATCAAAACTCTTAATCGCGATGTGCGAGGTAATAATTACCGCACTAAAAAAGACCGGACGTAAACAAGGCAGGATGATTTTCCAGTAAATAGTGGGCATGCTGGCGCCGTCGATCTGAGCTGCTTTAACAATACTTGAGTCAATGCCGCGTAGGCCCGCCAAAAACATCGCCATAACAAAGCCAGAAGATTGCCACACGGCAGCAATAACTAGGGTATACACCGACATGTCATTGCTCACCAGCCAATTAAATTCAAAGCTGGTCCAGCCCCAATCATGCATCATTTTCTCTAAGCCCAGCCCTGGGTTTAGGATCCACTTCCAAGCCGTGCCCGTGACAATGAACGACAAGGCCATAGGGTAGAGATAGATAGTTCGAATAGCTCCTTCTTGGCGAATGTTTTGGTCTAACAAAATAGCCAGTAAGGTGCCTAAAATTATTGAAATGATAATGAACAGTACGCCAAAAATCAGCAGGTTGATGCAGGAGGTAACCCAGCGATCATTCTCCATCAGTTTGTTGTATTGCAATAAGCCAGCCCACTTAAAATTAGGTAAAAAACGTGAGTGGGTTAGAGACAGGTAGCCAGTCCAAGCTACGTAGCCATAAATACATACCGTCACCAAAAAAATCGAAGGTGACAAGATGATTTTGGGCAACCATTTTTGCAAGGTATTAAACATAGTACAGCCTCGTTCGAACGCCATGTTCAAACTAACAAGGTAATAGCAGGTGCAAGCTCCGACCGGCTGGCCGGAGCATGATACTTATTTAGATAAGTGGGTAGGTTTACTTAGCGGCTTTAACAACACGCGCTAATTTAGTCACGGTTTCTTTTGGGTCACCATCAGGGTCGTTAAAGAAATTCGTTACTACGTCATAAATAGCGCCTTGTACATAACCCGTGGTGGCTAGGCCGTGGGCCATACTTGGCACCAAGTCACCCGAGGCATTACTGGCCTTGAAGGTAGCCATTGAATCCAAGGCACAGCTATCAAATTTGCTCATATCCATATCGGTACGTACTGGAATCGAGCCTTTGTTTAAGTTGAAGACCTCTTGGAATTCAGGGGTTAAAATAGTTTTCGCCAAACTCTTTTGGGCAGTCACATTATCGGCATTACTTAGCTCAAACATGGCAAAGCTATCGATGTTAAAGGTGAACTGTCCATCGGTACCTGGTGCTGGTAAACAAACAAAATCTTTACCGGGTACTTTGCCTGCAGCAATAAATTCGCCTTTCGCCCAGTCACCCATAATTTGCATGCCTGCTTGGCCATTTATCACCATGCTGGTGGCAATGTTCCAATCGCGACCAGGAGAGTCACTGTCGATGTAGTTACGCATTTTTTTGAATACGGTGAAAACTTCCACCATTTTGTCGCCACTAAGTACCGCATCATCATGCATTACAAACGCTTTGTTGTAGTCTTCTGAGCCCAGTATATCTAAGGCTATTGCTTCAAATACTGTGGCGTCTTGCCAAGCTTGGCCACCGTGAGCTAGCGGAATAATGCCTGCAGCTTTTAGCTTCTCAGCTGAGACAAAAAATTCATCCATGGTGGTAGGGATCTTAGCGCCGGCTTTTTCAAATACGGCTGGGTTTGCCCATAACCAGTTTACTCGGTGAACGTTTACCGGTACTGCTACATAATCACCATTAAACTTCATTACATTCGTGACAACTGCTGGAACAACCTCATCCCATTTTTCTGCTTTAGCCACGTCGTTCAAGTTGCTTAGGAAGCCAAGATCAGCCCATTCTTGAATATCATGACCTTTAATTTGCGCTGCCGCTGGGGGGTTACCTGAAATAGCGCGGGTTTTTAATACCGTCATAGCACTTTCACCGCCGCCGCCTGCTACTGCAAAGTCTTTCCACGAATGACCTTGAGCTTCTAGCATTTCTTTGAGTACGCCTACCGATTTGGCTTCACCACCTGAAGTCCACCAGTGTAAAACTTCTACTTCACCTGCGTATGCCAGGTTAATCGCGCTAGTAAGTGCCAGGGTAGAGGCTAGAGTTGCAAATTTACGCATATTGATGCCTTTGTTATTTTTTTGTGAATTCCATTCCTTATTCACCAATCTTTACAGCAGGCGATTGGCTAATTAATAGACTAGATGAAACAGCTTGATAACAAAGTAACCTTTTGTAACTAAGTTGTTACAAATTGGTTATTTTATGTGAGGCAGTTGGAGTTTTACTTCTAAACCTCCTTGAGGCAGGTTTTGCAGAGTAATATCACCACCATGAGCGTGGGCAATATTGCGGGCAATACCTAAGCCCAAACCCGAGCCTGAATCATCTTTGCTGATACGAACATAAGGGTTAAATACCTCTTTAATCCGTTCCTCTGGAATACCAGGGCCGTGGTCTACAAACAGTAAACACAGTTCTACATCGTCATCGAGTAAGTAAATCTCAATGTCGTTGCCGTACTTAATGCCATTTTCAACCAGGTTGCTAATACAGCGCTTAATCGCCAAGGGCTTACCGCGGTAAGGTTCAAGAGCCTCACCAAACACAATCACCTTACCCGAGAAGGGTTCTATGCAGTGTTTGAGGTGGGTCATTATGTTTATATCACTTAAGTTTTCGTGAATATCGGTATCTTTTACCGTTTGTAGTGCGCCTTTGGCCATGATTTCCAGTTCATCTAAATCACGGTTAAAGGCATCAATGACGGTATCGTCGTCTAATAACTCTGCGCGTAAGCGCAAACGAGTAATCGGGGTCTTTAAATCGTGTGAGATAGAGCGGAACAGCAATTCCCGATCTTCTATATACCGTTTCAATTTACCCTGCATGGTATTAAAGGCACGGGTGGCCTTACGGATTTCGTCGCTGCCTTCTTCTGTTAGTGGCGGCTGGAATAAGTCGATAGTCAGCCTAGAAGCCGCTTTAGCTAAACGCCGCAGTGGTCGAGTTTGTCTACGCACTAATACAAAAGTAAACAGCAGCAAGAAGAACGTCATTAGAGCGATAAACATCACTCGATCTTGCGGCAGTAAATTGTCCTGCAGCGTCATATAGGGAGCGGGTAAAAGTGCGGCCAAGTAAATCCATTCGCCACTCTCTAGTTCGATTTGAGTAACCAAGATTGGCGGATTTAGCGGTTCAATTTGCAGTGTATGTGAGGCCCAAGAAGAGGGTAAATCTTTAAGCAAAATGTCATTTTTAAGAACATGCAGCTTGTCGGGCATGGAAAAATCAACATCAATCATTGGGCTGCGACTTAGCTCACGATGTAATACTTCGCCAACCGTTTGAATCACAATGTTTTTGCGGTGGCTGTCGGGAATAGATTCAATGTTAATGTAATCTTTGTTCAAGGAGACAAAGAAACGAGTACCGCCCATTTTACGAAGCTGATTCAACACGATGTGCCGATACTCAGAAGGTAACGATTCAAAAAAGGTAACCGTAGAGGCTAGGCTCAAGGCCAAGTTTTGCGAGGTAGAGCGCAAGCCATCAGATTCTGATTGCCGCAGCTGATAAAACCAAATAAAGCTGCTGGCACCTTGCGCTAAGCCAATGGCCAGTAACAGTAACAGCAGCATCCTCGCTAATAGCGAGTTAGGCTTTATTCGTTCAATAAAGGCCTTAAACTTCATGGCTGACTTGCGTCACCATCATATAACCTACGCCACGTATGGTGCGAATTAGGCGAGTTTGGCTGCCGTCATCTTTGAGGCGCTGGCGCAAACGACTAATTTGTACATCTATACCGCGCTCCATAGGCAGGCTTTCGCGACCGCGAGTCGCATCGCTAATGGTGTCTCTGTCTAGGGTTTCGTTAGGGTGTTGCAAAAACAGCTGTAACAAGCGGTAATCACTGCTCGATAACTCAAGCTTGTCGCCATCTTCATGCTCAAGCTGTTGTGTTTGACTGTCTAAACGCCATTGACCAAAGCGAATGTAGCGGGTGTTTTGCTGGGCATTGGCGGTAACTTGCGAGCGTCGTAACAAGGCTTTGATTCGAGCCAGTAGTTCACGCGGATTAAATGGTTTGCCAATATAATCGTCGGCACCCAGCTCTAAACCCACAATGCGATCCATTTCGTCAGAGTTAGCGGTTAGCATGATGATTGGCACGTTTGAAGTGCGGCGAATTTTTTGACACAGAGTGAAACCATCATCTCCCGGTAGCATGATGTCGAGAATGATCAGTTCTGGGTCATTGGTTTCAAGCAATTTGGCCATTTCTTCACCGTCATTGGCGCTAATCACATCAAAACCTGACTTACTTAAATACTGTTCAAGTAAGCTACGAATTTCTAAGTCATCATCAACAACCAATAACTGTTTAGCTAAAACCATGGGCCTCTGTACTATTTTTTGCGAAGTAAGTGGCGTTAAGGATAACAAACAACCGGCTTAGGAAAAATGCCTGCGGAGCGTGAGTAAAAAAAATGGGAGCTCAATGCTCCCATTTTTGAGTTTAAGTTTGCTTATGGTCGTTCAAATACCGTGGCAATACCTTGGCCTAAACCAATACACATGGTGGCCACACCTAGCTTGGCGTCTTTGGCTTCCATTAGATTGATAAGGGTGGTGGAGATTCGGGTGCCCGAACAACCTAGTGGGTGGCCTAACGCGATAGCGCCACCGTTTAAGTTAACCTTGTCTTCCACTTGGTCCAATAACCCTAAATCTTTCACGCAAGGTAATGATTGCGCGGCAAAGGCTTCATTAAGTTCAAATAGGTCAATGTCTTCTACCTTTAAACCAGCACGTTTAAGCGCTTTTTGTGTAGCAGGTACAGGGCCATAACCCATGATAGAAGGATCGCAACCAGCAATTGCCATTGAGCGTACTTTGGCGCGAACGGTTAAACCCAGCTCGGCGGCTTTGTCTGCCGACATCACCAACATGGCTGAAGCACCATCTGATAAAGCCGAAGACGTACCAGCGGTCACTTTACCGTTGGCGGGGTCAAATACTGGGCGTAATTGCGACAAACCTTCAGCTGTGGTTTCAGGGCGAATTACTTCGTCAGTTTCAATTAACTTTAAAGTGCCGTCTGCATCGTGACCTTCAATAGGGAAGATTTCGTTGGTGAATCGACCTTCTAGGGTTGCCTGATGTGCTAAGCGGTGTGAACGCGCACCAAACTCATCCATGGCTTCTCGGCTAATGCCGTGCATTTGTGAAAGCAATTCGGCGGTTAAACCCATCATACCGGCAGCTTTGGCTACCGATTTAGCCATACCCGGGTGAAAGTCTACGCCATGGTTCATTGGTACGTGACCCATGTGCTCAACACCACCAACAATAAATACATCACCTTGGTCGGCCATAATTGCGCGAGCGGCGTCATGCAAAGCTTGCATTGACGAACCACATAAACGGTTTACGGTAACAGCACCCGTTGAATGAGGTAAACCCGCCAACAGCGCCGCATTACGCGCTACGTTGAAACCTTGTTCTAGGGTTTGTTGTACACAACCCCAGTACACATCTTCAATGTCATTTGGGTCTAGCTTAGGATTACGCTCTACCAAGCCTTTCATCAGCTGGGCAGACAAATCTTCGGCGCGAACATTTCTAAAACAGCCATTTTTTGAGCGGCCCATAGGAGTTCGAATACAATCAACAATCACTACTTCTTTCATTTTATGTTCCTCCATTAGCCTTGTTTGCCATAGTAAGTTTCACCTGCCGCTGCTTTAGCGCGCAAACCGTCAGTCACTTGATAAAGTGGACCTAAATCGGCGTATTGATCTGCTAAGGCTACGTACTTGTCAAGACCCATGGTGTCTAAGTAGCGGAACACGCCGCCACGGAAAGGAGGGAATCCTAAGCCGTACACTAGCGCCATATCGGCTTCGGCAGGGCTTTGAATAATGCCTTCTTCTAAACAACGTACTACTTCGTTAATCATTGGAATCATCATTCGAGCAATAATCTGCTCGCTGCTGTATTCGTAACGTTCGTTGCAAATTTGCTTGAGTAAGTCGTAGCTGGCTGGATCGGCATCTTTCTTGGGTTTGCCTCGACGATCTTTGGTGTAGGCATAAAAGCCCAAGCCATTTTTCTGGCCAAAACGTTCAGCTTGGTACATCACATCAATGGCATCTTCGCCGTCTTTGCTCATGCGCTCTGGGAAGCCATTTGCCATTACCGCGCCGGCGTGGTGGCCGGTATCAATGCCGACGACATCAAGTAAGTAAGCTGGGCCCATTGGCCAACCGAATTGCTTCTCCATGATTTTGTCTACTTTTACAAAGTCAGCACCGTCTTGGAGTAAGCGAGTAAAGCCAAAGAAGTAAGGGAACAATACGCGGTTAACAAAGAAGCCCGGGCAGTCGTTAACCACTACCGGGGTTTTACCCATTTTAGCGGCGTAGGCGACTACGCTGTCTATGGTTTCCTGTGAGGTCTTCTCACCGCGAATCACTTCAACCAACGGCATACGATGCACTGGGTTGAAGAAGTGCATACCACAGAATTTTTCTGGGCGGCTTAAGTTTTTCGCCAGTAGCGAGATAGGGATAGTAGAAGTATTAGACGCCACAATGGTGTCTTCAGATACTTTTTGTTCTACTTCTTGTAGTACAGCCGCTTTAATTTTTGGATTCTCTACTACTGCTTCTACTACGATATCGCAGTTAGCAATGGCTTCGTAATTAAGGCTTGGGTTAATGGCCGATAGAATTTTACCCATCTTCAAGCCATCAATGCGGCCACGCTCAAGTTGCTTATTCAGTAACTTGCTGGCTTCATTCATGCCAAGCTCTAATGCCGCTTGGTTAATGTCTTTCATTACTGCCGGTACGCCGCGGCTAGCGCTTTGATAAGCAATGCCGCCACCCATTATACCTGCGCCTAATACAGCCGCTTGATTAATGTTTTGGGCATTCTTCGAGGCTTTTTTAGCAAGGCCTTTAAGTTGTTGGTCGTTTAAGAAGATACCGACTAAGGCTTGGGCTACCTCAGATTGAGCCAAACCGATGAAGTATTTGCTTTCTAAGGCAAGTGCCTCGGTGCGGCCACAACGGGCGGCTTTTTCCATGGTTTTAACCGCGGTGATCGGCGCGGGGTAGTGAGGGCCTGCTTTAGCTATCACCATGCCTTTGGCACAGTTAAAGCTCATAGTGGCTTCTATTTGGTTTAAAGCTAGTGGCGATAACTTAGCTTGGCGACGACTCTGCCAGTCGATTTTTTCGCTAATGGCGTCTTGCAACATAGTTAAGGCGGCATCACGCAATTTCTCTGCTGGGACTACGGCGTCTAACATGCCAAATTTTTGAGCAGCTGCGGCCTTATAGTTTTTACCGGTGGTAATCCACTCCATCGCATTGTCGGCGCCAATGACTCGTGGTAACCGCACTGTGCCGCCAAAACCAGGCATAATACCTAATTGGGTTTCTGGTAGGCCTATACGCGCACCCGGCTCGCCTACACGTAAGTCGGTAGACAGTATAAATTCGCAACCGCCACCTAGGGCGTAACCATTAATCGCAGAAATAGTTGGAACGGCTAAATCTTCTAGGGCATTGAAGATGTCATTCGCTTTGGTTAGCCATGCGGCTAACTCTTGCTCTGGTAGGGCGAATAGGCCCAAAAACTCGGTGATGTCAGCACCAACAATGAAGGCATCTTTGGCTGAACTTACTAACAAACCTTGTAAAGCTGATTGCTGCTGCAATGCAGTAATGGCCTCATCCAGTGAGACTAAAGTGCTTTTGTCTAGCTTATTTACACTTCCTTGCTTGGCATCGAATGTTAGTTCAGCGATACCGTCGGCAATATAGCGAACACTGAGGTTCTCGCCTTGATATATCATTCTGCTCTCCTTGTAGCTGGCGTACATTGCACCAGTTTTGTGTAGGGGTTAGAGATTAATTTTGTAATCAGTTTGTTACTCAAACATTAAAACAAATATAACGATCATTTAAAACACTTGTTTAATTTTTTGTCGGAAGCCGCACAAAACGAATGGGTCACTGCAACTTGTTTCCGGCAAGAAATCATCAATTAACTGCTCTAGATCCAACAATCTGTTTATTAAATGCGCTATAACTAAATAGCTAATTAATAGTCGTAGAGAGGGTGCTATGCCAACTATTCATCAACTGTTTACTCAGCATATCGAGCAACTACAGCATCGGGTGGCTGATGTATTAGAGCGAGAGAATCTAGAGGCGCTGATTATTCACTCGGGTTATCCGCTTAGAACCTTTCTTGATGACCAGCATTACCCTTTCAAAACAAATCCGCATTTCAAACATTGGTTGCCACTAACCGCTCATCCACATTGTTGGCTAGTGGTTGATGGTCACACTAAACCCACGCTTATTTATCACCAACCGAGTGACTATTGGCATAAAGCCGCGGGGGATCCTGAAGGCTTTTGGGTAGACAGCTTTAATATTAAGTTGATGGCAAACCCGCAAGACATAGAACCGTTCCTGCCCAGTAATAGAAATCGTTGCGCCTATATTGGCGAGCATCCGGAGTTAGCAGAAGCCTTAGCTATTGGTGAGCGTAATCCCGAATCAACACTGAGCTATTTGCATTACTACCGTGCCTATAAAACCGATTACGAAATAGAGTGCATTGGCGAAGCGAACCGCAGAGCGGTAAAAGCACATTTAGTCGCCAAGGACTTGTTCTTTGCTGGTGCTTCTGAGTTTGAAATTAACTTGGCGTATTTGTCTAGCTTAGGGAAAAGTGAGCACTCACTACCGCACTCTAACATTATTGCCCTAAATGAAAACGCAGCCACTCTTCACTACACAGCCCTAAGTGCAAAGAAACTGGCAGAACAACAACACTACTCGTTATTGATTGATGCGGGTGCAGAATATCGTGGCTACGCGGCAGACATCACCCGTACTTACGCTTATCGAAAAGGCTTGTTTGCTGAACTGGTGGCCGAGATGGACAAATTGCAGTTAGCCCTAATTGCTGATTTAAAACCTGGTCACCCTTATACCGACTTACACCTAAAAGCCCATCGTCAGCTAGCAAAGTTGCTGGTGGACTTTGAGTTTGTTTATTGCAGCGCAGCAGCGGCGGTTGAGAAAGGCATTACTCGATGCTTTTTCCCGCATGGTTTAGGACATCACTTGGGTTTGCAGGTGCACGATGTAGGTGGTTTTATGCTAAATGAAGATGGTGAGGTTCAAGCTGCTCCTAGCCACGATCCATTTTTGCGCTGTACTCGCATCATCGAGCCGCGTCATGTATTAACTATTGAACCTGGTTTGTACTTTATTGAAAGTTTGTTGAGTGAACTGGCTGAATCTGAGCATACCCGCTTGATTAATTGGTCACGGGTTGATGAAATGCGTCGCTTTGGCGGCATTCGCATTGAGGACAATGTGGTGGTTACCGCGCAAGCTTGCAACAACTTAACCCGAGAGCAGAATTGGAAATAGCACACACTAGCGACTATTTACGACCTATTGAGCAAGTTAGCACTGAAGAAACTATTAAACGTAGTCGTTTTATTAGCTACCTTATTCCGGTGGCTAATCGGCAAATGGCTCAACAGCAGCTGGCAGAAATAAAACAAGTACACCCTCAAGCTCGTCATCACTGTTGGGCTTTTGTGGCAGGTCATCCAAACGACAGCCAATGTTTAGGCTTTAGTGATGATGGCGAACCCTCGGGCACTGCTGGTAAGCCTATGCTGGCTCAATTACAGGGGAGTGGCTTAGGACAAATACTGGCAGTGGTAGTACGCTATTCTGGCGGAATAAAGTTGGGTACTGGTGGTTTGGTTAAAGCTTATGGTGGCGGCGTTCAACAGGCGTTAAAACTAGTCAATACCGAAACGGTTGTGGCTAGCGGTCAGTGTTGGTTAACCTTTGACTATGCCTTTACTACCCAAGTTGAAATGCTGCTTAGCCGCTTTCAAGCCAGCAAACTGGATACTCAGTTTTCAGATTCTGCGCAAATGCAGGTAAGCCTCCCCTTAAGCGAATATGAGTCCTTTAGACAGCAACTCATTAATGTCTCAAGTGGGCAAATTAGCGTGAGTAAGCTGTTGTCTTAAGTTGTCTTGTGTGGCGCTTTACTTCAAGATATACAGCATAAACTTTATTTAGACAGAGAAACGACACGGATGCAAATCAGAGCGATTATTAGGATCGTTGGGCTTCTAGTAATGCTATTTAGTCTCGCTATGATTGTTCCAGCCTTGGTGGCGGCTGTTTATAAAGATGGTGCGGGTAAAGCCTTTATGGCGGCATTTGCACTGTGTGTTAGTGCCGGTTTTCTGTTGTGGTTCCCCCAACGTCATCAAAAAACTGAATTAAAAGCCAAAGAGGGTTTTTTAATTGTGGTGCTGTTCTGGACAGTACTAGGCAGTGTAGGAGCGTTGCCGTTTATTCTTACCGAAAACCCCAATATGTCGATTACCGACTCCTTCTTTGAATCCTTCTCTGGGCTTACGACGACCGGTGCAACGGTTATTGTAGGCATAGAAGAACTGCCCAAAGGCATATTGTTTTATCGGCAAATGCTGCAGTGGTTAGGGGGGATGGGAATCATTGTTCTTGCGGTTGCGGTACTGCCCATTCTAGGTGTTGGCGGTATGCAGCTGTATCGCGCCGAGATCCCTGGGCCAGTAAAAGATAAGAAGATGACCCCGCGAATTGCCGAAACCGCTAAAGTGCTGTGGTACATCTATCTGTTTCTCACCATTAGTTGTTCGGTGGCGTTTTGGCTAGCGGGAATGTCTTTGTTCGATGCGATATGCCATGCCTTCTCTACCATCGCTATTGGTGGCTTCTCCACTTACGACGCCAGCCTTGGCCATTTCGATAGCTCATTAATCAATACCATTTGTGCAGTATTTCTTATTATCTCTGGGATTAACTTCTCCTTACACTTTGCTGCCATTAATGGCCGAGCCATTACCTTTAAGTACTATTTTCTTGATCCCGAGTGTCGTGCTTTCTTCTTTATACAAATGAGTCTAACCCTGATTTGTGTGGCTATTTTGCTTGCTCAGCAAGTTTATAGTTCGCCTACTGTGGCCTTAGACCAAGCCTTTATTCAGTCTGTCTCCATTTCTACTACTGCTGGTTTTACAACAACCAGTTTCTCAGAGTGGCCGCTGTTCTTGCCTGTACTACTGGTATTTTCCAGTTTTATTGGCGGCTGTGCAGGGTCAACCGGAGGGGGCTTAAAGGTTATTCGAGTATTCTTGTTAAGCCTGCAGGGGATGCGCGAGTTAAAACGCTTAGTCCATCCGCGAGCGGTATTTCAAATTAAGCTGGCCAACAAAGCATTGCCAGACCGCGTGCTCGAAGCAGTTTGGGGCTTTTTCTCTGCTTATACCTTAGTGTTTGTTATTTGTATGTTAGGGCTTATTGCGGCGGGGATGGACGAACTGTCGGCATTTTCAGCCGTGGTCGCTTGTTTAAATAACTTGGGGCCAGGGCTGGGCCAAGTGGCGGTGCATTACTCAGACATTACCGACGCAAGTAAATGGGTGTTGCTTACTGCAATGCTATTTGGACGTTTAGAAGTATTTACCTTATTGGTGTTGTTTACACCTGCCTTTTGGAAAAGTTAATCATGAAACTACTGGTACTGTATTCAAGCTGTGAAGGGCAAACCTTAAAGATAGCTAAACACATTGTTGCTAAACAAGCTGACACTATCGAGAGCGCAGATTACTTCAATATAGAAGAGGGTAAGCAAACCCTTCAATTAGAAGGCTACGATAAAGTACTTATTGGTGCGTCTATTCGTTACGGAAAATTTAGGCCGCAATTGTTTGCATTGCTTTCTGAGTACCAACAACAGCTCGCCAAACTGCCCGTAGCATTTTTTGGGGTATGTTTAACTGCACGCAAGCCAGAGAAGAGTACCCCTGAAACCAGTGTATATATGAAGAAGCTAAATCAAACCGCAGCCTGGACCCCTAAACTTCAAGCAGTGTTTGCCGGCGCCTTGCTGTATTCTCGATACACATGGTGGCAAGCATTATTAATTCAACTGATTATGAAGATGACCGGCGGAAGCACAGATAAAAGCCAAGATATCGAATTAACCGATTGGAACAAAGTTGATGAATTCGCTACAGAGTTCGCAAATCTGCATGAATAAACAACAATCCGAGCGTTTTTTAAGTGTTCTTGCACAAGCTTTGAACACTTAAACAAAAAACTTCAATTTTCTTCAAAAAACGCTTGCGCCGCCAGCGCGGATCCCTATAATGCGACTCCACTGACACGGCAAGCGGCGCTGCAAAGCGATGTAGAAACGATGTCAGGGTTGGTAAGGCCTGAGGCTTTATTAACGGCGCAAAAACTTCTTCTTAATTAATATTAAAAAGCGGTTGACAGCCACAGAGGAAAGCGTAGAATGCGCACCTCGCTTCGGCAACGAAGCAACGCTCTTTAACAATTTATCAAGCAATCTGTGTGAGCACTCACAGGGCATTAAGCGAAAAAATTAGCTTAAGTGAACTGGATGCTTGCACTGTTTTAACAGTAATAATTTTCAGTTTTTACTTTGAGCGAAAAAACTTTGATTGAAGAGTTTGATCATGGCTCAGATTGAACGCTGGCGGCAGGCTTAACACATGCAAGTCGAGCGGTAACATTTCTAGCTTGCTAGAAGATGACGAGCGGCGGACGGGTGAGTAATGCTTGGGAATATGCCTTTACGTGGGGGACAACAGTTGGAAACGACTGCTAATACCGCATAATGTCTTCGGACCAAAGGAGGGGATGCTTCGGCACCTTTCGCGTAGAGATTAGCCCAAGTGGGATTAGCTAGTTGGTAAGGTAATGGCTTACCAAGGCGACGATCCCTAGCTGGTTTGAGAGGATGATCAGCCACACTGGGACTGAGACACGGCCCAGACTCCTACGGGAGGCAGCAGTGGGGAATATTGCACAATGGGCGAAAGCCTGATGCAGCCATGCCGCGTGTGTGAAGAAGGCCTTCGGGTTGTAAAGCACTTTCAGTCGTGAGGAAGGGGTAGTAATTAATACTTGCTATCTTTGACGTTAGCGACAGAAGAAGGACCGGCTAACTCCGTGCCAGCAGCCGCGGTAATACGGAGGGTCCGAGCGTTAATCGGAATTACTGGGCGTAAAGCGTACGCAGGCGGCTTTTTAAGCCAGATGTGAAATCCCCGGGCTCAACCTGGGAATGGCATTTGGAACTGGAAAGCTAGAGTTTTGTAGAGGGTGGTAGAATTTCAGGTGTAGCGGTGAAATGCGTAGAGATCTGAAGGAATACCAGTGGCGAAGGCGGCCACCTGGACAAAAACTGACGCTCATGTACGAAAGCGTGGGGAGCAAACAGGATTAGATACCCTGGTAGTCCACGCCGTAAACGATGTCTACTAGTTGTCTGTGAGTTTAACTCGTGGGTAACGCAGCTAACGCATTAAGTAGACCGCCTGGGGAGTACGGCCGCAAGGTTAAAACTCAAATGAATTGACGGGGGCCCGCACAAGCGGTGGAGCATGTGGTTTAATTCGATGCAACGCGAAGAACCTTACCTGCCCTTGACATACTAAGAACTTACTAGAGATAGTTTGGTGCCTTCGGGAACTTAGATACAGGTGCTGCATGGCTGTCGTCAGCTCGTGTCGTGAGATGTTGGGTTAAGTCCCGCAACGAGCGCAACCCCTATCCTTATTTGCCAGCACGTAATGGTGGGAACTCTAGGGAGACTGCCGGTGATAAACCGGAGGAAGGTGGGGACGACGTCAAGTCATCATGGCCCTTACGGGCAGGGCTACACACGTGCTACAATGGCATGTACAGAGGGATGCGAACTCGCGAGAGTAAGCGGACCCCAAAAAGCATGTCGTAGTCCGGATCGGAGTCTGCAACTCGACTCCGTGAAGTCGGAATCGCTAGTAATCGTAGATCAGAATGCTACGGTGAATACGTTCCCGGGCCTTGTACACACCGCCCGTCACACCATGGGAGTGGGCTGCAAAAGAAGTGGGTAGTTTAACCTTCGGGAGGACGCTCACCACTTTGTGGTTCATGACTGGGGTGAAGTCGTAACAAGGTAGCCCTAGGGGAACCTGGGGCTGGATCACCTCCTTATTATGATGCTGATGTCCCTGTGACGTGTTCACACAGATTGCTTGATAGAAAGTATAGAGAACGTTGGAACCTGTTTAGGTCTGTAGCTCAGCTGGTTAGAGCGCACCCCTGATAAGGGTGAGGTCGGCAGTTCAAGTCTGCCCAGACCTACCAAGGGTCCAACGGTTAGTAAGAAAATGGGGCTATAGCTCAGCTGGGAGAGCGCCTGCCTTGCACGCAGGAGGTCTGCGGTTCGATCCCGCATAGCTCCACCATTTCTTACCTAAAAACCAAAGATAAGTCGCCGATACTTGGCCATTTAGCTTTGGTTTTTTTGATGAACCAATGCTCTTTAACAATTTGGAAAAGCTGATAAAAAATATCTCAAAAATACGAGTTAAATAACAAGTGTTTTTGGTATTCAAAAAAATAAGGTGATCGTACTCGAATGGCAGGATTTATACAGCCTGACCATTCAAGTTAGTTAAGCGACAACATTTAGGTGTTGTATGGTTAAGTGACTAAGCGTATACGGTGGATGCCTTGGCAGTCAGAGGCGATGAAGGACGTGTTAATCTGCGATAAGCCATGTTAAGTCGATAAAAGACGTTATAGACATGGATTTCCGAATGGGGAAACCCACTGCATTTTATGCAGTATCGCAACGTGAATACATAGCGTTGCGAGGCGAACCCGGGGAACTGAAACATCTAAGTACCCGGAGGAAAAGAAATCAACCGAGATTCTGGTAGTAGCGGCGAGCGAACCCGGATTAGCCCTTAAGCTTTTATGTGATTAGTGGAATGTTCTGGAAAGGACAGCGATACAGGGTGATAGCCCCGTACATGAAAATCTACTTTAAGTGAAATCGAGTAGGACGGCACACGTGATATGTTGTCTGAATATGGGGGGACCATCCTCCAAGGCTAAATACTCCTGACTGACCGATAGTGAACCAGTACCGTGAGGGAAAGGCGAAAAGAACCCCTGTGAGGGGAGTGAAATAGAACCTGAAACCGTATACGTACAAGCAGTGGGAGCCCCTTCGTGGGGTGACTGCGTACCTTTTGTATAATGGGTCAACGACTTAATTTCAGTAGCAAGGTTAAGCGAATAGCGGAGCCGTAGGGAAACCGAGTGTTAACTGCGCGCATAGTTGCTGGGATTAGACCCGAAACCCGGTGATCTAGCCATGGGCAGGTTGAAGATTGGGTAACACCAATTGGAGGACCGAACCGACTAATGTTGAAAAATTAGCGGATGACTTGTGGCTGGGGGTGAAAGGCCAATCAAACCGGGAGATAGCTGGTTCTCCTCGAAAGCTATTTAGGTAGCGCCTCGGACGAATACTAGTGGGGGTAGAGCACTGTTAAGGCTAGGGGGTCATCCCGACTTACCAACCCTTTGCAAACTCCGAATACCACTAAGTACTATCCGGGAGACACACGGCGGGTGCTAACGTCCGTCGTGGAAAGGGAAACAACCCAGACCGTCAGCTAAGGTCCCAAAGTCATAGCTAAGTGGGAAACGATGTGGGAAGGCTTAGACAGCCAGGATGTTGGCTTAGAAGCAGCCATCATTTAAAGAAAGCGTAATAGCTCACTGGTCGAGTCGGCCTGCGCGGAAGATGTAACGGGGCTAAGCTATGCACCGAAGCTACGGATGCTTGACTTGTTCAAGCATGGTAGAGGAGCGTTCTGTAAGCCGTTGAAGGTGAGTCGTAAGGCTTGCTGGAGGTATCAGAAGTGCGAATGTTGACATGAGTAACGATAAAGGGGGTGAAAAGCCCCCTCGCCGAAAGACCAAGGTTTCCTGTTCAATGTTAATCAGAGCAGGGTGAGTCGGCCCCTAAGGCGAGACTGAAAAGTGTAGTCGATGGGAAACAGGTTAATATTCCTGTACTTCGTATAATTGCGATGGGAGGACGGAGAAGGCTAGGCCAGCATGGTGATGGTTATCCATGTTTAAGGTTGTAGGCTGGACACTTAGGAAAATCCGGGTGTCTAAGGCTGAGAATTGATGACGAGTGTCTACGGACATGAAGTGGTTGATGCCCTGCTTCCAGGAAAAGTCTCTAAGCTTCAGATTATACGAAACCGTACCCCAAACCGACACAGGTGGTTGGGTAGAGAATACCAAGGCGCTTGAGAGAACTCGGGTGAAGGAACTAGGCAAAATGGTACCGTAACTTCGGGAGAAGGTACGCTCTTGATGGTGATGGGATTTACTCCCTAAGCTGCTGAGAGTCGCAGATACCAGTTGGCTGCAACTGTTTATTAAAAACACAGCACTGTGCTAAATCGAAAGATGACGTATACGGTGTGACGCCTGCCCGGTGCCGGAAGGTTAATTGATGTGGTTAGTCTTTGGACGAAGCTATTGATCGAAGCCCCGGTAAACGGCGGCCGTAACTATAACGGTCCTAAGGTAGCGAAATTCCTTGTCGGGTAAGTTCCGACCTGCACGAATGGCGTAATGATGGCCAAGCTGTCTCCACCCGAGACTCAGTGAAATTGAAATTGCCGTGAAGATGCGGTGTACCCGCGGCTAGACGGAAAGACCCCGTGAACCTTTACTACAGCTTGACACTGAACATTGACCCTACATGTGTAGGATAGGTGGGAGGCTTTGAAGCGTTGTCGCTAGATGATGTGGAGCCGACCTTGAAATACCACCCTTGTAGTGTTGATGTTCTAACGTTGGTCCCTTATCGGGATTGCGGACAGTGTCTGGTGGGTAGTTTGACTGGGGCGGTCTCCTCCCAAAGAGTAACGGAGGAGCACGAAGGTTGGCTAAGTACGGTCGGACATCGTACGGTTAGTGCAATGGCATAAGCCAGCTTAACTGCGAGACAGACACGTCGAGCAGGTACGAAAGTAGGTCATAGTGATCCGGTGGTTCTGTATGGAAGGGCCATCGCTCAACGGATAAAAGGTACTCCGGGGATAACAGGCTGATACCGCCCAAGAGTTCATATCGACGGCGGTGTTTGGCACCTCGATGTCGGCTCATCACATCCTGGGGCTGAAGTCGGTCCCAAGGGTATGGCTGTTCGCCATTTAAAGTGGTACGCGAGCTGGGTTTAGAACGTCGTGAGACAGTTCGGTCCCTATCTGCCGTGGGCGTTTGAGAATTGAAGGGAGCTGCTCCTAGTACGAGAGGACCGGAGTGGACGAACCGCTGGTGTTTGGGTTGTTATGCCAATAGCATTGCCCAGTAGCTACGTTCGGAACTGATAACCGCTGAAAGCATCTAAGCGGGAAGCAGGCCTTGAGATTAATTCTCACTGGGACTTTAAGTCCCCTGAAGGGCCGTTGGAGACTACAACGTTGATAGGCAAGGTGTGTAAGTGCTGTGAGGCATTGAGCTAACTTGTACTAATTACCCGTGAGGCTTAACCATACAACACCTAAGTGGTGTGTATGTTTGATGAAGATTATCTTATTTAGAAACCAAGAGTGCTTGTTAGACTCGTGGGATGTTTCAGCTTTTTCGAATGTTAAAGACAACAAGTTTTTGCCTGGTGGCAATAGCGTTGTGGACCCACCTGAACCCATGCCGAACTCAGAAGTGAAACGCAACTGCGCCGATGATAGTGTGGGGTTTCCCCATGTGAAAGTAGGTCACTGCCAGGCTCCAAATACTAAGCCCGCTCAATGAGCGGGCTTTTTTATCTAAGCAGTGATTTAGGCCTGTGCCTTTGTTTAGATGAACCCGTTTTTGCCTAGTGGCAATAGCGTTGTGGACCCACCTGAACCCATGCCGAACTCAGAAGTGAAACGCAACTGCGCCGATGATAGTGTGGGGTTTCCCCATGTGAAAGTAGGTCACCGCTAGGCTCTCAATTAACTAACCCCAAAGTCGTCAGACTTTGGGGTTTTTTATTGCCTGAATGAAAGTGAAATGATTTAGAAGCGGGGTGTAATTGCTAAATTGACAACTTGTCCTAACCACTACTAACCAACAAATAAACTGGTGCGTTATGCGAAAGTTTGGATGCTAAGCGCCTAGGAGTGCGTTACTGACGACACTTTTACGCTTTGTTGATGGCTTTCTTAGTGACCTTGCAAATCCTTTGTTACAATGAACTTAGCATAGAGCGACCAACCAAGAATTTATAATAATGACCCCACGCTTTTCTCGTAATGCCTCTTTACTGTCTCTGCCTAAAATAGCTCAAGATCCTGAGCGGTATGAGGTGTTATTGAGCGCTAAAGCATATCGATTAAAACTACTAGAGCTAATTGCTCAAGCTGATTCACGAATCTATATTGTGGCGCTTTATCTAGAAGACGATGAAGCTGGCCGTTCTGTTATGGATGCTCTCTATGCAGCCAAACGCCAACGCCCTGACTTGGAAATAGTGGTATTAGTTGATTGGCATAGAGCACAGCGCGGTTTAATTGGGCAACAAGATGCTCAAGGCAATGCAGCGATGTATCGCGAGTATGAAGCAAGGTTTCCAGGCTCTGTGAGACTGCTTGGCGTACCTGTTAGCCATAGAGAGTTATTTGGGGTTCTTCATCTCAAAGGCAGTATTGTTGACGACACTGTGATTTATAGCGGCGCCAGCATCAACGATATTTATCTTGAGCAACAGCAGCGCTATCGTTCCGATCGTTACCAGTTGTTAGGTAATCAACGTTTAGCTAACGCAATGGTAAATTATGTCGATCAATTTCTCATAGATTGTGACGCAGTTTCTAGTCTGTCTACAGCGACACCGTTAAGCACCCGAATGCTTAAACCTGCAATACGGCGCTTGCGAGTCACTTTGCAACGCGAACAATACAACTATTATCCGCAGGACCTCAGCGAGAGCCAAGTAGGAGTGACTCCTTTACTTGGTTTGGGGCGTCGCCAAAACCTGTTAAACAAAACCATTCGCCAGTTGGTGGTGAGTGCACAACACCAACTCACAATATGTACCCCTTATTTTAATCCCCCTAGCTCTTTGTCTAGAGAAATAACTAAAGCGCTTAAGCGTGGGGTAAAGGTTAAGCTCATTGTTGGCGATAAAACGGCCAGTGATTTTTATAGCGATCCTGAGCAAAGCTTTAAAGTCATTCATGCTTTGCCTTACTTGTATGAATGTAATTTAAACAAGTTTGTAAAGCGTCAGCAGCGTTATATCAATAACGGCTTGCTAAGTATTAATGTTTGGTCGCATGAGAAAAATAGCTTTCATGTGAAGGGGATTTGGGTTGATGAGCGGTTTACCTTACTGACCGGGAATAATTTGAACCCAAGAGCTTGGAACCTCGATTTGGAAAACGGCTTGTTGCTAGATGACCCCAACGGTTTGCTACACGCTAAGAGAGATGAAGAACTTAATAATATTCTGTGCCATACCAGCTTGGTGCATAAGCCGTCAGATCTCGAACAACTCAATCAATACCCACTACCAGTGAAGCGTTTGTTAAAGCGTATCTCTCGAGTGCGCGCTGACCGTTTACTAAAACAAATTTTGTAGCATCAAGTTTAAAAAATGCCCAGCTGAAGCTGGGCATTTTTAATGCATATAGTTAGCTAAAGCTTAAACCACAGGCGCAGTGTTTTAGTTTCTGCTAGCTAGGGAAAGAAAAATTAACGCCTTCCCTCACCGAAGATGAAGGCCAGCGCTGGGTAATGGTTTTACGTTTTGTATAAAAACGCACGGCATCTGGTCCATAGGCATGTAAATCACCAAACAACGAACGCTTCCAGCCGCCAAAGCTGTGAGAAGACACTGGTACAGGTAAAGGAACATTAATCCCTACCATGCCTACTTGAATGTTGTCTGAAAAGTAACGTGCGGCTTCGCCATCACGAGTATATAAACAGGTGCCATTGCCAAATTGATGCTGATTAATGAGCTGCATCCCTTGTTCCATACTGTCTACGCGGACCACACATAATACCGGCCCAAAAATCTCCTCTTGGTAGGCTTTCATGTTACTGGTTACGTGGTCGATTAAGGTACCGCCAACATAAAAACCCTCGGGATAGCCCGCCACCTGAGGGTTTCGGCCATCAACCACCACTTTGGCGCCGTCTGCCTCTGCGCTGCTAATGTACATAGCAACTTTGTCGCGTTGCTCCGCGGTAATCAGTGGTCCAAAATCATTTTCTTTATTCGAATAAGCGCCCACTTTTAGGCTTTGCATGGCATCACTTAAACCCGCAATCAGTTTGTCGGCTGTATCATCGCCTACTGTAACGGCTACCGATAATGCCATGCAGCGTTCGCCAGACGAACCAAAAGCAGCACCAAGCAGTGAGTTAACGGCGTTGTCCAAATCGGCATCTGGCATAATTATCGCGTGGTTTTTTGCGCCACCTAATGCTTGGCAGCGCTTACCGTTGGCGGTTGCTGTGGCATAAATGTATTCGGCAATTGGGGTTGATCCAACAAAGCTTACCGCAGCGACTCGAGAATCACTAAGTAGGGTGTCTACCGCTTCTTTATCGCCATTTACTACGTTGAATACGCCATTGGGCAAACCTGCCTCATGTAATAGTTCAGCAATCAACAAGGTGGCTGACGGATCTCGTTCCGATGGTTTTAGTACAAAGGTATTTCCACACATAATCGCCATTGGAAACATCCACATCGGCACCATTACTGGGAAGTTAAAAGGAGTAATACCTGCGACAACACCCAGCGATTGAAATTCACTCCATGAATCAATGCCTGCTCCCACGTTTTTACTGTGTTCGCCTTTCAGTAACTCAGGTGCATAACAAGCATATTCAACATTTTCGATACCGCGAGTCAACTCGCCCATGGCATCGTGTACTATCTTGCCATGCTGCTGGCCTACTAATTCACAAATTTGTTCGGAATTTTCTTCCAGCAAGCTTTTATAGCGAAACATGATTTGAGCACGTTTAGCGACAGGTGTATTTCGCCAGGCAGAAAAAGCGGCTTGAGCAGCCGATATGGCTTGTTCTACAGTAGCCTTAGGCGCTAATGCCACTTGGTTAGCAACTTTACCGGTTGAGGGATTGAATACATCTTGTAAACGGTTGTGTTCGGTTTGTGTCTCGCCGTTAATTAAGTGACCAATGATAGACATGTTATGTTCCTTTTCCTTAAAAGCTTAGGCGTGGCCTGATAAGTGCTGAATCGTGTCGCCTAATGCATTAAATAGGCTGTCAATTTCGTTTGCGGTAACCGTAAACGGAGGCGCAATTTGTAGAGTGTCTGCACCATAGCGTACGTAGAAACCTTGCTGCCACATCGCTTGTGCGACTAAATAAGGGTTTAGCGCTGGCTCCCCTGGTGCGTGTTCAAGATTTAACCCTACTGCCAAACCCATATTACGAATATCACTGACTAACTCTAAGCCAGCTAACTGATGGGCTGCTCGCTCTAGTAATGGAGACATTTCTCGCGCCCGCTCAATCGTATGTTCTTTCTCTAATAAATTTAGAGTGGTCAAGGCTGCTGCACACGCAATGGGGTGAGCTGAATAGGTATATCCATGTGGCAATTCCAACATATAGTCCGGGCCACCTTCTGCCATAAAGGTATCGTAAATTTCCTGCTTACAGGCTACGGCACCCATGGGAATAACGCCATTTGTCAGCTGTTTAGCCATGTTGATGATGTCGGGTGTTACGTCGCACGCTTCGGCACCGGTTTTGTAGCCTAAGCGACCAAAGGCGCATATCACTTCATCAAAAATAAGCAGTATTTGGTGTTGGTCGCAGATCTCACGCAAACGCGTTAAATAGCCGAGCGGAGGAGGAATAACTCCAGCGCTGCCAGCCATGGGTTCTACAATGACGGCGGCAATGTTAGAGGCATCGTGAACTGCAATTAGATCCAATAGGTCATTAGCCAGTTCGGCGCCTTTCTCTGGCTGACCTTTGGTAAAGGCATTTTCTGGCAATACGGTATGGCGCATATGAGCGGCATCGACCCCCGCGCCAAAAATAGCGCGATTGGGCCCTATACCACCTACTGAAATACCGCCAAAGTTCACCCCGTGGTAACCCTTACCGCGGCCAATTAATTTGGTTTTACTGGCTAAACCCTTCTTTCGCCAGTAAGCGCGAGCAATTTTGAGTGAGGTATCTGCTGATTCTGAACCCGAACCAGTAAAAAACACTCTATTTAGCCCTGCTGGCATAAACTCAGTGATTTTTTCAGCCAGTTGGAATGACGCTGGATGACCAAACTGGAACGCTGGCGAATAATCTAGTAGGCCGGCTTGTTTAGTTATTGCCTCGGTAATCTCTTGGCGGCCATGCCCCAAGCCACAGGTCCATAAACCAGACAGACCATCAAAAATTTTGCGGCCATCGGCATCATAGTAGTAATTGCCTTTGGCTTGTTTGATGATGCGTGGGTCTTGTTTGAACTGGCGATTACCAGAATAGGCCATCCAATGACTATCGAGCTGATTTTGCGTAATGCCCATTTGTTCTAGTGTTGCCATTTGCATCCCCAAGCAAGCTTCATTTGTTGGTTTAGCTTAAAACTCGCGTTGCGTTTCATAAATGTGTATCTTTCAAACTAAAGTTTCATAAAGGTGAAACAAAATGCAGAAGATACTCGGCCAGTTAAGCGATATTGATTTACGTTTGCTCAAAGTATTTAGAGTGGTGGCCGATTGCGGCGGCATTTCAGCGGCTGAAGTAGAACTGAATATTGGTCGCTCTACCATTAGTCGGCATGTGAAAGACCTAGAGATTCGACTCGGGGTAACCTTATGCCAGCGTGGGCGAGCTGGTTTTGTGCTCAGCCCTGAAGGGCAGCATGTTTACCAATCTAGCTTACGCTTAATGGGCGCGTTAGATGAGTTTCGTGCCGATGTACAAAGCTTGCATAAAGACATGACGGGCAAGCTGGCCATTGCCCTGTTCGATAAAACCGTTACCAACCAGCAGGCTAAGATCTCAGAAGCACTGCAGTTGTTTGACCAACGTGCGCCCAAGGTTAGCTTAGATTTATACGTAGAAACTCTTTCAGTGATTGAAAGTGGAGTCATCGAGGGGCGCTATCAGCTGGGAATTGTGCCGGGTCAGCGACAATCTAGTAGCCTTAACTACCAATACTTGTTTGATGAGAAAATGGCGCTGTATTGTGGCTATCACCATCCTCTATTTAAGCGCAGTGATATAACCATTAGCGCGCAAGAAATAGTGGCTCAAAAATATGCGGGTCTTGGCCATCACTCTCCCAATATGGATACTTCGCAGCGTAAAGGTTTTAGCCGCCAAGCGACTGCCTACGATCAAGAAGCGATTGCTACTTTGCTATTGTCGGGCGCCTATTTGGCTTATTTGCCCGAGCATTACGCTAGAAGCTTTGTGGAACAAGGCTTGATAAGAGCATTAGGGGGTGAAGACTTTGCTTATCACTGCCCATTTTTAGCAGTAACGCGTCATTCACCAAAGCCTTCTCGAATTCTAGCCTGTTTTATCGATTGCTTGAATCAAGCTCACGGAGTTCAGTAAGGGCAAATGCTAGCGTATTAGGTGACTTAACCAGGCGCTAATCGCTTTCACTTGGCTGGGCGATACACTATGAGCCATATCAAACTGCTGAAATTCCACTTGATAGTGTTGAGCTTGCAACTGGTTAAAGGCTCGTTGGCCGAGGTTTAATGCCACTACGTCATCTTGGCGACCATGTTGAATTAACACTGGAGTGTTAGTTTGCAACGCTGTTGTGGGCAGGCTTTCTGCTAATAAGTAAGTAGACATGCATAACAAGCCACCCAAGCTATTTGGGTAATTTAAGGCGCACTGATAGGCAACGGCACCGCCTTGGGAGAAGCCAGCAATAAAGATTTTCTCGCTAGCAATACCCAAAGTAACTTGTTGCTGAATGACTTGCTCAATCTGTTCGCTTACCTCATCTAGGTGGGAATGGTTAATCTGTCTTTCGGGAGAAAAGGCTAAAATATCGTACCAGGCGGGCATGAAATAACCGGCATTTACTGTCACCGATCGAGTCGGTGCTGCCGGAAAGATAAAACGTACCGCGGCATCGGCAGGCAGTTTGAGTTGTTTTGCCAAAGGAACAAAGTCTTCTGGCCCCGCGCCTAATCCGTGCAACCAAATTACACAGTGGCGCGCCGGTTGTTGTGGTTCTACAGTAATAGCATTATCAAGCATCGAGTTTCCTTTGCTGAATGAGAATCTTCTCTGTAAGCTGTGCAAAATTTTAAGCAACGGGCATTGTATGCCAATACCTCGGAGAGACAAGCATGCAAGAACTAATAGATGAAATAAGGGATGCAGACCAATCGGGTGCTTACCCAAGCGATCTTCCTACAGAAGCTCAATTAGTTGAAGTAGAAGAACTCATTCTAATCCCGATGCCTGGTGACTTACGTGCTTTTCAACTTACCGTAAGTAATGTTGCTATTGGAAGTTTAGAGCCGGTGACCATTAGTGACCCGTATTTACATACTTACTTACCGGAAGTTGCCGCCACCGCTTGGAATTTGGGTTTGCCTCGTGAGTTCATTCCTATTTGCCAGAACGGTGATAACTTTTACTTTATTAGTCAAGAAGGTGAAATAGGTTACTGGCAGGGTCAAGAGGATTTAGTTCCTGAATGGGATACCATTTGGGATTGGGCAACCGAAGTATGGATGCAAAGCTAAGTCGTTAATGGATGAGAAGCAGCAGTACCTTGCCAAGTTTTGGCTGGTGATCGGTCATATTCCCGAGGGACGAGTCGCCACTTATGGTGGTATAGCCGAAATGGCCGGTTACCCAAGAATGGCTAGAGCGGTAGGGCGCTGCCTTAAAACCTTACCAGAAGGCTCAAGTCTGCCGTGGCATCGAGTAATAAATGCCAAGGGCATGATTTCATTTCCTGAGGGTTCTCCTCAGTACCAAACGCAGCGGCAACGTTTAGAAGACGAAGGCATTATTTTTCGCAATAATAAGGTACCTCTAGCTCAACACCTTTGGTTGGGCGACTAGCTGTTACTGCTTTTGTTCGCCTAGGTGTAAGCTTAACTTGTGCTCTAAGTAATCACTAGACAGGCCAGTGAGTTGCTTTAGCTGATGCAGTTCTTGTTGTTGTTGCGTATTTAAACTAAAGACTTCTTTCACTGCGAGTTTGTTGTTTTTCTTCGCCGATAGGGGAAAGGGTACAACGTTACTGACTTGGCGAGTCGCGTAAGTTTTATTGGCTTGGTAACTATCTACATTGCAAAACTGCTTAGCATTAACAGTAAGCAAACGTCTCTCTTTAAGATCGTGTAATACCATGATCTACCACTCTCTATTTATCGTTTAAAACTACTGAGCAATAGAGTCACTATTTGTTGGCTTGAACATCTCTGGATATTCGTTGACAGCCGGTTGGTAAGTGCTTATTGCTACTTCATTCTAGCTTGAACTAGTTGTTGTTTTTATCATTGACGCACTCAGCTTAGGCCAACCAATACTCAAATCAATGGTTAATTTTGCGCTTAGATGATGGACCACTGTTATGTTGCTGATTTAACTTTAATAAGGCCTAAAATTCCAAGGAGAACCTAGCTGTAAAAGAAGTTTTACAATAAGACTAAAGTTGTAGCTAAAGTCTATTCTTGTTACCGTTTTAACTTGAACCTAAGGTTCTGCTAGTTACACTGCATATCACTGAATAACTTTGATTAAGTAGCCACGATTTGCCAGAGCTTTCGCTAACCTCATCAACTCCCGCGGTAAAACCGTGGTTTTTGTATATCATTCGTACCAAAAACCAGCATCTTTACACCGGAGTTACCACAGATGTAGAGCGCCGCTTTAGCGAGCACCAGCAAGGTGGATTAAAAGGCGCAAAAGCGCTGCGTGGTAAAGGTCCATTGATTTTGGCATTTCAACAGCTCATGGCGTCTAAGCAGCAAGCAATGCGCTTAGAATATGCTATTAAACAACTCTCAAAGTCGAAAAAAGAGTTGCTGGTCGCGGGTAAGTTAGATTGGCAAAACCTTTTGTAAACGGGCCTTAATCGGGACTATTTTGCCAATCTTCTAAGCCGTAACGTGCCAATATTTTTTCCAGTTCTCCAGTTTCGCGCATCCCAACAATTGCCTCACTGAGCTGAGAGGACAAGGCTCTACTTTGTGGATTACTGGGTGAAAAAGCGATGTATACCAAACTTGATTCAAACTCTTTAGCAAAGCGAATCTTTTGGTTATCTCCTTGCTGATGGCTGTAATAACTTGCCACGCTTTTGTCTTCGATGTACCCATCAATTCGCCCTTCTTGTAATAGCTTATGCATCTTTACTAAGGGTTGATCACTGCGTACGGTGATGATGTTTCGTTTGTGCTGCTTCGCTGATACGTAGCTATCGATAGCGGGACCATAATCATAATTAGCAATGACAGCAATACGTAGTTCTTCCAAGGACTCAATACCTTGATATTGCCAGGTGCTATCATTGCGCATTACCAATACTTGGGTCGCGCGGCCAATGGCTTCACTAGGGTAAATAAAACCCTCGGCTTCACCATTTACGGCGCCAACCACACCTTGATAAACCCCTTTCTCACTATGCCTTAATGCTCGTGTCCATGGCATTTCGCGAAAGTTAACCTGATATTTAGGGCTATAAGCGCGCTGAATGATTTCTATCGCATAACCAGGCCGCCGACTATTGGGTTTACAGTTAAATGGGCACCAGCGGTCTGCAGCAAACGTTAATTGTTCAGTTTGGTTGGCCTGAAGTTGCCAAGGTAGGCTGGCTAAGACCAAGCTGACAACGGCGAGAGCGACCTTTAGCAAGGGAAGCTTATGTAAATGGAACAAACGAACAGCATCGGGGAAAATCTCAATACAACAAACTT
The DNA here is from genome assembly GCF_046774965.1 of Agarivorans sp. DSG3-1. Classification (NCBI taxonomy): domain Bacteria; kingdom Pseudomonadati; phylum Pseudomonadota; class Gammaproteobacteria; order Alteromonadales; family Alteromonadaceae; genus Agarivorans; species Agarivorans sp. DSG3-1. The sequence goes on from NZ_CP177241.1 coordinate 1,310,240, forward strand.
TGACAGTGCATTATGCTGATTTAATAAAGGATTGTATTGGAAAGGCTTAGCATATTGAGCGAACAAACTAAGCTTGCTGTCTACTAAAGTTGACAGTAAATACTTCAGTTTAGCGAGAGCGCTCATTCTCTCGCTATTCGGCCTAGTTATCTATAACTGGTGCGGTGGTATCTTTGCTTTTGGGTTTACGTAAGCTGCGTTTACCGATTAACACTAATGGTAAAACAATCATTGCTGCGCCTAACCAAGTGAGCGCATCAGGCATTTCATTAAAGCTGACCCAACCAACCACTGCTGCGCCTATTAAGCCGGTGTACTCGGCGCTGGCAATAGTATTGGCATCGGCGGTTCGATAAGCCACAACAGAGCCAGCATGCAAAAACAGAATAAACAAACTACTGCCCCCAGCAAGAGTAACCAACGACCAGTTAATGCCATGTAATTCTGGCCACGCCAACAGCAAGGTGGCAGGTACTACCATTACGTTGGTCCAAAATAAACTGGTGACAACCGATTCCTGCTTAGGAATGTATTTCACGGTTAAGTTACTCAAGGCCAGTGTTAAGGCGGTGCCAAGAGCCGCCGCTGCGCCCCAATTAAACTCTGTAGGCCTAATAATAACTAGAACCCCAATAAAACCGATAGTAGCAGCTACCACTTGAGTGCGGTTAACGGTGCTTTTATGCAGCCACATGCCTAGCGGTAACATCATAATTGGTGCGGCGTAAAACAATGCGTTAGCAGTGGCTAGCGGCAAGGTCATTAATGCTACAACCATGCAGCCAGATCCCGCTAACCATAAATGTCCTCGCACCACGTGGATCAGCGGCTTTTGAGGTAGTTTATTCTTCGTGAATAAAAACAGCGGTAACAACAGCATTAAGGTACAAAGTTGGCGGTACAACAATATCTCGAATACCGAGGCTTGTTCGCCGGCTATTTTCATTAATGCATCGGATAGCACCGCAATCTGGTTGGCCACCACCAAAATAACAATGGCGACAAGAGTGTAGTTGTTTCGCATGCTTGCCCCCTATGCTGCAGCTAGTGTTGAATAGTAAAGGCAGTGTAGAGACTTGTGAAACATTAAAAAAATGATAATAATTTAAAATACATGAAAAAAATGAATGTATTTTTATGCGCACACTTCCACCATTAAACGCCTTAGTCGCTTTTGAAGCTGTTGCTCGTAACCAAAGTGTGGCTAAAGCTGGCAGCGAACTAGGGATTAGCCAGAGTGCAGTGAGCCACCGCTTGCGCTTACTTGAAGATTACTTAGCAGAACCGTTGTTCGAAAAAGTTGGCCGACAACTGCAGTTGAGCGATACCGGGCGCGGGTACTTTGTAGAAGTAGAGCGTATTCTTAATGAGCTCAGTCATCTTACTCGACAAGTTAAAGGCGAGGGTATCGATCAGCTGCGACTTACCTCTTATAGTTCGTTTGCGCTTAAGCGTTTAGTGCCTTTGTTGCCTAGTTTTAGAGCGCGACATCCCGATATTGATTTACGCCTACAAATGGTCACCGAAGAACCGCTGCTTTCCAGCAAAACCGGTGACTTGTTTATTTGTTTTACGGCCACTGCTCCTGGTTATGTGAGCCGACTGCTGCACAAAGAGCGCTTAGTGGCGGTGTGTTCACCAAGTCTTTACCAAGAAATCGATCATCAAAATTGGCGACAAGATTTACTCAACTTTCCGCTGCTTTCTTGCGACTTAGACGAAGATGCTAAGCAGCCCGGAGGTGATTGGGCAGTATGGTCGAAAGGGCTTGGTATTGCTTTGCCGGTCAACCAAGGCTTTCATAGTTTTAGTCATCAAGTATTAGCGTTAGAGGCGGCAGAAACCGGTCAAGGGATTGCACTGGTCAGCGACTTTATGGTGGAGAAAGATATTCGCGAAGGTAAATTGGTCGATCTGCCAGTATCGTCGGTTTATACCGGCTACGATTTTTACCTGTGTTTTAAACAAGCACGCAGTCGCGAACAAGGTTTGCGGGCAGTGGTTGATTGGCTTGTTGAAACGGCGGCTAGCCCACTAGATCGCTAAATGTACTTTAACAGCCAGCATGCAGAGATATCTTTGGATGATCCTATCTAGCAGAGGCTGCCGACGGGTAGCGACTTGAAAAAGTAATTGGCTACCTTGTTGGTTTAATCTGCGAGTAACTTTACCAATAACAAGCTCAGGCTATCCACAAAGTCTACGCGTAAAATGGCAAACTCGTCATTTTGCATAACCTGTTGCATGGTGGCTGAAGGGTGGCTGGTATGCCAGCAACCAATCACACTTTGGTAAAGAAACATAACCTTAGTAATAGCTTGTTGTTGGTTAGCTTGTGGCGACCAATGCATAAACAAGGCACACAGCTGTTCTGCCATTGCTTTTAAATCACGTTTGAAACTAATCGCTTGTTCTATGTTTTCTTGCTTCTCTAAGACCGTGTGCAAAATAGCCGACAAGTAACAAAAGGTGGGTTGAGCTGCGATGGTTTCGGCTAATACTCTTGGCTTTAAGCTTTGTTTAGACAGGCGCTCAATATCTATCAGTAGGTGGTTGGCCTCTTCCAAGTACAACGCCATAAATAAGCTTTCTTTGTTGGCGAAGTAGCGATATAGCGCGGGTTTAGATAATTCCAGGTCATTGGCCAGCTGGCTTAATACCACACTCTCATAGCCGTGTTCGGTCAAGGCTTGCTTAGCGGCGTGTAAAATTTGCTGCCGACGAAGTTGTTTTTGTTCAGGGCTAATCGCGCGCTTTTTTATTGCTGTATCCACGGTTTTTTTCATTAAACTATTGATAGTTTTACCTTAGCCAGTAATGGCCAGAAAAGCCATTAATCATATGAGTGATCGCTTACAAGTCTTGCCTTTGCTAATGCATACTGCGCTTGAGCTTCTAAACTTGTTGTATGAATAAGTGGGTTTTCGACTCAATCTTGCGATCAGTCGGTCACTATTTGATTAAGTTACCATTGGAAACTTGCATATTCATTAAGCTACGCTATATAAGTTACTATGGGTATTTTAATTGCTTGTGTCGACATTTCAAGTAGGGCAAGGAGCCAAGGTGAAGCTAACAAGACGTAAATTGTTGCAATATGGCACTGTTACCGCAGCAGCGGTGGGTGGAGGGTCTTGGCTATTCTCCCATTATCCTCTGCAGTTTACACCCCAAGCTGGTTTGCGTTTGTCTGCTCAACATCAGCAAATTTTCTGGGCGCTTATTCCGGCTTTTTTAGAGGGTGGCGTCGCGGCAGATGACAAACCAGCTTTACAGCGAGTTCTTGCTAACATCGATCATGCTTTTGCAGTGTTGGAACCGCATACTCAGGCTGAGTTAAGGCAGCTACTCGATCTGCTTCAGTCACGAGGCGGTTGGTTATTATTAAGCGCTGGTGCAAGTCAGCTTAGCCAGCTCACCTTGCAACAAAAATTACAGATATTGCAGCAATGGCAGCAGCATTATTTGCAGTTACTTCGCCAAGCTTATCAAGGCCTGCACGAACTGATTATGGCTGCTTGGTATGGTGATCCGGTGTCTTGGGATCAACTTAACTACCAATTACCCGCTCAAGCAAAAGGACTGCTTAATGATTAAGGATATTATTGCTGAAGGCTTAGCGGCGGGTTGGCAACATATTGATGGTGCCGAACAGCAACAAGATAAAAGCATAGAGTGCGATGTATTGATAGTTGGCAGCGGCGCGGGTGGTGGAATTACTGCTCAAGTATTAACTCAAGCTGGCTTGAAGGTGCTGATTGTTGAAGAAGGCCCACTGAAAAGTAGCCAAGACTTTAAGATGCAGGAGCGCCAAGCCTACCCCGACCTTTATCAAGAGTCGGCAGCTCGAAAAACCAAAGATAAAGCGATAGGGATTTTTCAGGGGCGCTGTGTTGGGGGATCTACCACGGTAAATTGGACAACCTCACTCCGTACCCCAGAGCATACCCTCAGTCATTGGCAGCAACGTTGGGGCTTTACCCACATTAACGCTGTATCACTGGCGCCTTATTTCCAACAAGCTGAACAAATGTTGGGCATACAACCTTGGTTAACACGTAACCAAAACAACAGCTTACTGGCTAAAGGTTGCGATGCCTTGGGCTGGTCATATCAAGCCATTCCACGCAATGTAAAACAGTGCTGGGATCTGGGCTATTGCGGGATGGGCTGCCCAACCAACGCCAAGCAATCCATGTTAGTTACAACAATCCCAGCGGCCTTAAATGCTGGTGCAAGCTTGTTAAGCCGGTTTAGGGTTCAGCAACTAACCATTGAAAATGACCAAGTGGTGGGTGCGCAGCTTATCGCTTTAACCAAGAACCAAAGAACCACTAAGCGGGTATTTACTGTTAAGGCTAAGCATGTGGTGTTGGCTGCAGGAGCAATTGGCTCACCAGCTATATTACTGCGCTCAAAAGTGCCAGACCCTTATCAACGAGTGGGCAAGCGAACCTTTCTTCACCCGAGTGTAATGAGTGGTGCATTGTTTGAGCATGTAGTGGCGAGCCATCAAGGCGCGCCGCAATCGGTATATTCCGACCACTTTGTTTGGCAAAACGGCAGCGAAGGCGCGTGTGGTTATAAACTCGAAGTGCCACCGGTACACCCTATTTTATTGGCAACCAAAACAACTGGCTTTGGCCAATTTCATAGTGAGATGATGCAGCAGATTAATCACCTACAAGTGACCATTGCTTTATTACGTGACGGTTTCCATGACGATAGTGTTGGTGGTCAAGTTCAGCTGCGTGACGACGGCAGCCCGGTGCTAGATTACTCGATTAGTGACTATTTGTGGCAGGGCGCACGCCGTGCCTTATTAAGCATGGCTGAGCTGCAGTTTGCGGCAGGTGCAAAAAAGGTTTACCCCTTACATGAGCAAAGCCAATTGGTGAGCTCTTGGGCTGAGGCTAAAAAGCTCATCAAGCAGTTGCCCATGCAGGCTTTAGCGACACGCTTGGCTTCTGCTCATGTCATGGGAGGTTGCGCCATGGGAGGAGACGAGCAAAACTCAGTGGTTGATGAAGCTGGAAATTATCGCTGGCTAAGTGGCTTAAGTGTGATTGATGGGTCGGTATTTCCCACCAGTTTAGGGGCTAACCCGCAACTGAGTATTTATGCCATGGCACTACGAAACGCTGAATTATTGGCTAAATCACTGCATAGATAGCTTTATCGCTGAGCCAGCATTTACAAAGCTAGCGCGCCACTGCTAGTCTTTAATAAAGCTTAAAATAGGTGTTGCTTCATGTGGTTACAACGTTTGGTTAGATTGAAAGCGCGACCACGCGGCTTTCATTTAATTACCGAAGAGTTGATTTTACAGTTACCGGAGTTACAAGACTTCAAAGTGGGCTTATGCCACCTTTTGTTACAGCATACCAGTGCCAGCTTAAGCTTGAATGAAAACGCCGACCCCACTGTTCGCGCCGATTTAGAAGCCCATCTCAATAAAATGATTCCCGAAAACGCGCCTTATTTTCAGCATACCTATGAGGGTGCCGACGACATGCCTGCACATATCAAAAGCAGTTTACTTGGCAGCCAAATCACCCTACCTGTGAATCGAGGGGAGTTTGCCTTAGGGATTTGGCAGGGGATTTATTTAGGCGAACACCGCAATGATGGTGGTAACCGTCAGTTAATCGCGACCATTAGTGGCGAATAATACTTGATGTAAAACGCTTACTTGTTATTAGCGCGTGTGACCCAATATCTTGAAGATACTCATTACTTAAGTTGGTGCTATGGATTTACTGGCGATCTTCATTTTTACGTTTATTGTGATGTTCTTTTGGCGACGCCGAAAAGACGCAGAACGTGCTCAGCATCTAATTAAGCAAAAGTGCCAAACCTTAGATCTACAGTTACTTGAAGTTAACTTTACCCAAGAGAAACCGCAAAAAATGGCAGGTTACTGGCGCTGGTGTCGCTTCTACCAATTCGAGTTTTCGTCTACTGGTGATAGCCGCTACCAAGGTGTATTGATAATGGCCGGCAGCCAGTACAAGTTTGATTTGCCGGTCTATAAGGTAGAGGACGACCTTTATCAAGGCTAATTTGTTGGGTTAGTTTGAATGCGACTTGTCAGTTTCAATTCCTTGATATGATTAGATCTGACAGCTTGCGCTAAATTGGTTTTGCCCCAAAGTTTGTTAGAACAGCCCTAACGGTAAACCTATTCACCCTTCGTTTTTCTCTTTCTGTGCAAAACTCTCACACTGTTGCTTCATTTAAGGTGGCTGTTAGATCACTTGGCTTCGTTAGCTTGAGCCAACTCGTCTCCAGCCTACGCCTAATATGATGCTCTTGTTCAGCTCGCAGATCTGCTAGCTGCTTCCTTCAGACATTTCCTCACGGTAATGCTCTTGCCATACACTAGAAGTTAGCGTTTAATAATCAAAATGTTATTAGATGGTGACCTTCCTACAGAGGACTTTCACTTCATTAGTTCAAGCCCTTGCAGGGCGTACACAAGAATTTTCGAGCAGACAATTTCCCATCGCTTCGCGATTATAGATAACCGTAAATCGCAGCTTAAAACAGCGTTAGGCTTCGGATGATAAAGAACAGAGTCATTATTAAATGTTGGCCGCAAAGGCAGTTCAAGCAAGACCTCAAAACTCTCAAGCCATCCTCTGGGTTAGATTGGTTTAGAACGTTGTTTACTAGCGAGAAACGCTATAAGCGACAGCTGATTATAGATGGTATTCAGAACTCTGAGCTGGAAGTATTTTGGTCACTAGAGAGCCGCGCGTCCATTCTAGTGATTAGTAAAGGCGATGTTGTAGCCAGAGTGTGTTATAGATATATAGATTTCGGTAGTATGCGAATCAAGAGTAAGCGAAAAAGGTGGGAGTTCCTAGGGGACATTACACTAGATATAGGGTTTGAGTTTCATAAGAAAAAGTTATTTCGAAATAATGTAGTCGTTGGCGAGCTGACATCTGATAGTTCGTGTGTTCAACTCGATTACGATGAGGCAGTAATTGATGAAGTTTTGGCTCTGTGTATTCTCTCTTCGGAAATACTTGAGTCAGAAATGACAACCATGTAGAAAAGCAGGTATCTAATTGTGGTAGGCCTAGTCCCATTCTATGGTGAAAGATTACCCAATCGGAGCATTTCCGTCTTGTTGCTGACTAATATCACTAACAAATTTTTACCCCCTTATGTGTTCCCTTCTCTTTGTAAGCAGAGGCTTGAGCTTAAATTGTCAAAAAGAGTCAGATGCCTTTTCGGTTCTTTCTTTTGAAGATAAAAAATACATGAAAAAACCTGAGCCAACAGGTAACACAATTGCAGTCAGAAGTAATAAGATTTTGTTTCCCCAGTGTCGTCTAGATAATGCAAATAACAGCGTGTAAACGAAAATATGCGCTAGAAAAACATACAATAAAAAATGCGCTATATACCCTAAATAAGCCATGAAAAATGACGGTCCAATGATACTTTCAAAGTACTGAGTATAAATAGCGATGAACACTGTACCCCAGATACTTATTCCAACACTATCAATTGCAAAACTTGAGAACTTATTACTCATAGCTAAAATTTGATGTTCCACATGGTAGGTTAGCACTAAAATTTATTGATTTAGCAGATATGGCACCTGCTTTTGTAAATCCAATAATAGCCAGAGGTAAGTTATATACACCTTATGACAGTTTTGCATGGGGCGTTAAGTAAAAACGTGAGTTGTTACTTATGTTTAAGCGTAGATTAGGCAATGTTGTAGATTCCTAACTACCTTGCTGTCTTAACTCGCTTCTCTGTGCGACCTATCGCATTTATCCAATTGTTTTGTCCAATTGTGAGTTACGCCACCCTATGGGTTGACTGTACGCTCTTGTCGGGGTTTTCCAATGTATGCGTAAGATCGAGGAAACGCGACTACACCTTAGTCATACATCAGCTTCTCAGCTTTTTGATGATCAAACTCTTTCAAAGACTTTCTAGCGAGTAGCCTAAACGGTAGCGCTTTAACGATTTCTTCAAAAGGTTGAATCGCAAAGGCCCAGAATATCGACACTTCATAATGCAAAATTAACACGGCACATAATGGTATAGCGATAAGCCATTGCCCGATGAAGTTAATTTTGAATACTGAGGTGGTTTTACCTAAGGCTCTTAGTGCGTGACCGTGCACAGTATTGTAACCACGAACTGTCGGTAAGAAGATATATAGTGGGGCAATAAGGCTTAAGGCTTGGTAAGTTTCAGCATCTAAGTCTGGGTAAATGTTAGGTAATATAAAGCTTAAGCCAGCAAAAGCTATGGCGCATAGCACCGAAATGCCTACGGATACATCTATGCTTTTATCTACGTTCTTTCCCAGGTTATTCAGGTTTTTAGAACCAATGGCTTGGCTAATACTAATTGCTGAAGAATGTGCCCAGGCGGCGATAAACTGGGTGCCAGCTCTTAGCCATGGCGTGACTAAGGTAATAGCCACATAAGCGTTAATATTAAGCTGTGAGTAGAGCAGTTGGTAAATGCTGATGCCAATTTGCAGAATGGTGACGTTGGCGGCAACCGGGAATATTTCATTAGCATGTGAACGAAGGCTGTTAAGCAGAGACTTAAGGTTTTGAGTAAACCTTAGATCGAGGCTGGGATCGGCCTTAACGCAAATCGTTAAATAGCTCATTCTAATCACTATGGCCACCAAGCTACCTAAGGCAGCGCCCTCTAGTCCCATGCCATGGGTATTGGAAAAACCATAGATTAAAAAGTACGACAACACCGCGTTGATTGGCATCTCTATCAAGTAGCCTTTGAGCGGTATTTTGCTTTTACCTTGGCTATTTAGCAGGGCAATTATCACCTGAGTCATCGCGGTAAAAAGCACTAGGTATTTAGAGTAAGATAAGTAGCTGATGATTTGCTGCTGCAGTAAACCATCATCGGTAAGTACTGCCATAATAGGCTGGTTACCAAAGGACAAAATCAACCAAAAGACTAAGGCAACAGTGAAGTTGATAATAAGCCCAGCCCAAAAGCCTTTTGCGACAGACGCGCTATTGCCCGAGCCCACTGCGCGGCTAAGCACTAGCTGCGAGCCATTGGCTAAGGCCATTTGAATACCCAAAATAAACGCTACCAGTGTTGCGGCTATCCCCATTGCTGCCAAAGGGATTTCACCAAGAGGGGATACCAGCAGGGTATCCACCATTAACATAGACTGCATCAACAAGCCGTTTAGCGCTAATGGCCAGGCTAAGGCAATGTTTTTTCTAAGGTATGTTTGAGAAGGCACGCTATTCCTTACCTAGCCGCACAAGAATATTTGAGTTACTGGTGGTAACTAAGAATAGGGCGTTTGTCAGCTAATACAGGTAATTGTTTGATTATAATGAGCGATTATACAATATTTGTATGACAAATGTATTGGTTAATAATAATTTTGAGATTTAGGCCAATAAAAAGTAGCTAAGCATTGCGCTACCGCCAGATATGGCACATAAGCTTAAAGAAAAAGCCCGCATCCAGTGTTGTGGTAGTCGTTTGCCATAACGGCGACCCACCCATGCTCCGCATAGCGCAGCGGGGATTAGCGGTAAGCTTGCTTGGAAATGCTCTAGCGACATAAAGCCAATAGATAGCTGCACTATCAAAGACATTATGCAGCTAGTGACAAAAAACGCCGATAAGTTTGCCCGCAAATAACTGGCTTGTTGATGCTGTAAAAGTAGTGCCATTGGCGGCCCACCAATCGAGCTACTAGTACCCATAAATCCAGACATAAATCCCGCTAAAGCCAAACGCTTTGGGCTTGGGGTTAAACGTATGGGGAACAAACTAATCGCTACGGCAATCAGTACCGATAAGCCTAGCCAAAAAGACAGCTTACTAAGGTCAGCCCATAACAGCAGCGCGCCGCCAGCAATAGAGCCAGGAATTCGACCTAATATGGCGGCAGTTAAGCCTTTAAAAGAGATACTGGCTCGATGTTCAAAAGCACTTAGGGTAGATACAACCAACGCTACAATGACCACGGGACCTGGTACATAAATAGGTGAGAGTAAAAATAACAGAGGAGCGGCAATGACCGCTAAACCAAAGCCAATGGTGTATTGCACCAACGCACCAACAAAGATAAGTAAACAAGCTATAGCTGTGATCACTTTGCCACCTCTTATTCCCGCTTTGAAGGAGCAAAGTGGGCAATATTGATAAATGCTGTTCAGTGTTTAGTTAACTGAACATATCGTTTGTTGCTGGTGGCTAAGTGTGGCGAGCTCAATTAACGCTATTACTTCACTGGCTTGATGAGCGTTTACTGCCAAGGTTTCACCCTTAGTCACTGCTGCTACAAAGTTATCATAAAAAGCCAAATAATTACCTTTTATTAAAGGCTTATGAACAATAGCTTGACCCGCTAAATGAATTTCACTGCGATTGGCGTCTTGGCCCAAAATACGTGCCTTGGCCGACAAACCTGCTGCCAACTGTTGCTCTTGTGGATCCATGCCCCATTTTGCATAAGAGCCTTTGCTGCCATGCAGTTGAAAGCGTGGCCCTGGTTCTACTATTAAAGAGTTACAACTAAGCTGTACTTTTTTGTCGGAATAGATGAGGTGTAAATCAAAAAAATCTGGAGTTACCGCGCCATCTCGCTGAGTGGCGATGTGTGCCCAAAGCTTTTCCGGTTTTCCAAATAAGCACAAGCTTTGGTCAATAAGGTGAGCACCTAAATCATATAGTACCCCGCCACCTTGCGGGTCTAATTCTTTCCAGCGCTGCTTTACCACTGGGCGGTAGCGATGAAAGTGTGCCGCATAGCTATGAATGCTGCCTAAGCTTTGATTAGCGATGAGCTGTTGAATGGTTAGAAAATCGCTATCCCAACGGCGGTTGTGGAACACACTTAGGCATTTACCTGTTTCGTCGGCAACTTGTTGCAGCTGCAAACACTGTTCGCTATCAACGGCTAAGGGCTTTTCTACAATCACATGTTTGCCGGCTTTCATTGCTTGCTTGGCTTGTTGAGCGTGCAGTGCGTTTGGGCTAGCAATGACCACTACATCAATCTCAGGATGAGCCAATACCTCATCTGGGCTTAAGCACTGCGCGTGTGGGTAACTGTTGGCAATTTCTTGTTTTCTTGAACTAGCAATGGCAAATAATGAAAGTTGTTCGCAGGCGGTAATTAACGGGGCATGAAATACCCGTCCAGATAAACCAAATCCAATAATACCAACGTTTAACATACTTGCTCCTAGTCGCTTTAAGGTAAAGGAATGGTAGCCAATTTAATGGTCTCAGGTTGCTGGCGTATTACCGAGAGTAACCAAAGTTTGTCACCGTCGCTGGCAATAGCTTGAGCGGTATCCTCTTGGGCTAATGCAATCACATTAAGTACTTGCCCAGATTCAGGCTCTATCTGCAATAAACTGCTATAGCGAGAACTCAAGGCGTACCACTGGCCTTGGTGCCAGGTCATGCTGCCTATTTGATATTGAGCCAAACTAGCTTGCTGTTGCTCTGTAATCTGTAAATCAAATTCGTCTTGCTGCTGGCCATCACGATCTGCGCGGTAGCAACGTTTTAAGCCTTCGCGTTCACAGGTATAAAATAGCGCGGCCTTGGGATCCCATACTAAACCCGCGGTTTTATGGTGCAAACCTCCGCGTAGCCATTTACGTTTATCAACAAACTTCCAGCGTTGCTGGTGAGCTTCAAAATAGAGTAAGCGGCCATCACCAGAAATACCAATTAAGTGTTCATCAAGCAAGGCTAGATCGGCGATATCGCCGCTGGCGGGCAGCGGCTCTAATTCTGCGCTGGTTAATTGCTGATTAAGATAAGCGAGTTGTGCTGAGCCATTCACCAAAACAGTTTGCGGGGCCAGTGTGCCAACCAGCCAACGTTGTTGATTCGGTAGCCACAAAAGACTAGCAGCATTGGCGATACCATCAATTTGCGCTTGAGGCTTTGGTGTTAGTGTTTTGCTGGCCAATGGACTGTCTTGAAACTGACTGCTTGGCGGCGGGAACATGACTAAGCCCACAAGGGTTCCGATCATCAATAAGGCAATTAAGCCAATAACTTTAAGCATCTAGAGCCAACCTTGGCGGGTAATAAAAGGGTGAATATTGGCCATTTTAGTGGGCAGCTTTTGCCTGATAATGGCTTAAAAACATCGTAATAGCGCTATCGACAATTTCTTCAATTTGCTCGGGTGACGGCATCAGTGAGCGACTAATAATTTGCGGCCAAAAGCACTGTCCTTTAATCAATGACATAAACTGAGTACATGCCAGTGAAGGATTGTCGGTGCTTAATAAACCCTCTTTTGCCGCGCTTTCAAACCAGTTGTTAATACTGTTTTCTAAAGTCGACATTTGCTGCATGGTGGCCACCATTTGCTCGGGCATATGAATCGCTTCTGCAATTACTAAACGTGCTAAGGCAATAAACTCTTGGTCGGCAAATAAGGCCAGTTCTTTATTGGCGAGTTCTCTCAGCTGTTCGCTTAAGCTTCGCTGACTAGAGAATTCCATTTTAGTTGCCGCAGAAATGAGCTCTAGCATTACGCTCACTATACCCACAAACAGTGCTTGTTTACTGGGAAAGTGATTGTACACCGTACGCTTGCTCACTTGGGCGACTTGAGCCACGCGATCCATGCTGGTGGCAGCATAACCGGCTGCTTTAAATTCGCTAATTGCAGCATCAATAATTTGAGCGCGCTTTTTCTGGCTAAGAGTCATTAATAATTCGTTGTATTACCTTGGCAACATTGCCGCGAACTTATTCTATCAAATTTGCTGAATAGGTGGGGTGAGAAAAAGCAATTTACGAGTACAGAATATTCATTAAAGTTTCACGGCCGCGAATGGATCCAGCGCCAAAATAGTTGGGTGATTAACAAGATAAAAGAGCGGTTATGAATAATTTTACCGATCTACCGTTAGCTAAATGGGTAAGCATAATCGACGATTATCGACACGCAAAAACCAACTTCCACCGACATCGCATTGTTATTACTTGGTGTTTAATGCAGCTCCGCAGCCTGGTTTAGTGCTGGTTGCGGAATAGTAATGTTGAAACTAAAACCTTGTTCAATTTGCGTTTCTATCTGCAGTTGCCACTGTAGTTTTTGAGTGATGAGGTTATACACAATGTGCATGCCTAAACCGCAGCCTCCATCACTTCGGGCGGTGGTGTAAAAGGGTTCAAAAATGTGGCTTAAAGTTTCCTGGCTAGCCCCTTTACCGTCGTCTTTAATACAAAGCTGTGCGCCGTTACTTAGTTTTTTAAGGCTGATGAGAATCGCCCCTTTACGACGTCCAGACTCAAAGCCATGCAGTAAGGCGTTAGCAAATAAATTGGTCATCACTTGGGCGATGGCGCCGGGGTAGGTAAACAAGACGATATTTCTGTCTAAATCAGTGTGTAGCTCAACGGGAGTCCCTTTCAATTGATGCTGCAAGCTACGCAGCACTTTTTCAATATAATCGGCTAAGTTGATATTACGTTGTTCTTCGTAGCTTTGGTCTACGGCGACTTGTTTAAAGCTGGTTATTAGCTCGGCGGCGCGTTGGGCGCTACTGATGATGATTTCGCTGGTATTGCCGGCATCCTCTATAAACTTCTCAAAATTTGATTTGGTGAGCTTTTGGTTGGCCATCAGTTGAGCCAGTTGAGCAATTTGCTCCTTAAGGTGGCTAGCGGCCAATAAGCTATTACCCAGCGGGGTGTTAATTTCATGTGCTACGCCGCTAACTAAACTACCTAGGGCTGCCATTTTCTCGCTGAGTTCGACCTGCTCTTGGTATTGCTTTGTATCATCCAGTAAGCGCTGATGATCGATAATATCGGCGATTTGCGGCGCCATAAATTCTATAAACTCGGCATGCACCTCTTCAGTGAGTGCCACCAAATACCCAAAGCTCTGTTGGTCGTTTTTTAGTTCACTAATAACCCATAAACCACGGTGTACGTCTGGGCTTATCGCCTGGTTAAAAGCGGCAGGTAGGGTTTGGTGTGATTCTTCAATGTTCAAATGGTGTGGATGTAGGCTATGGGCTAAATAGTTTAGGCTTTTACCCTGCTCGGAGCGCTGGTGTTGGTATATATATACTTCGGGAATGCCTAATTCGTTAAGCGTGTCTTGTGCCGCGCTAAGAATGTTATCTAGCCCTTGTCGTTGGTGTAATAAGCGCGTTACCGCTAAGCGTTGCGCATTGCTGTCTCGCTGTTGGATTAACAGCCGGCGTTGCTCATCGTTGCTGTGTAAGGCCGAATCTTTAACTGGGGTGCCAGTACTCGCACGAAACCTTGCCATGGTTTCTAGTTGATACTGCGGTTCTAATTGGGTGCCCTGAAGGCGGTCTGAGATGAGCTGGGAGGCTAAAGCCCCTGCTCGTTGCGCCGGGTAAATAGCGGTGCTTAAGCTGGGGCGAATGGCATCAGCATATTCAAAGTCATCAAATCCGGTCACCAAAATTTGTTCTGGAATGGCAACTTGTTGTCTATCCAATTCTTCAATTACGCCTTTGGCGCTCAGGTCGTTTACACACATAATCGCATCGGGAATACGCTTGTGTTGTTGTAGCCATTGCTTGCACAAAGCAGCAGCGCAAACTGGCGTCATATCGCCTACCAAGTGCTGTTGCTCGGGCAGGTTTAATCCATGTTCGGTTAAGGCGTCTTTAAAGGCATTGAAGCGTTGTTGTGAATCAAAATTAACCTTGGGTCCATCAAGATAAACAATGTCTTTACAGCCTCGTTCTAGTACGTGTTGGGTTAGTTGATACATACCACTGTAGTTATCAACTAATACTGAGGGAATATTGTCTAATACAGAGCCTATATTGATGATCGGAAGGGGCCCCAAAGCCGCGAGTAAGGTTTGCATTATCTCGGCTGAGGTTTTGTAACCTACGCCGCCGCCATAAAGAATCACGCCATCTATCGCTAGGCTAGGAATTTGTTTGATAAGCCACAAGTCGTTATCGGAAAACTGCTCTGCCACCGGTAAATAACCAATGGGCATGAATAAACAACTATAGTGCTGGGGATCTAAACTTGCCTGAATGCCTCGAATCACTTGTTGATCGATAGTTTGCGACAGCGTAGGCAATATGATGGCAATACGTTTTTTCATGAATATTAACGATTTTTCTAGTTATGCTATTCAATGTATCAAGTGTTAGTGATTTTGCTGTGATTTAGCTAGGAGAATTGTTATTAAATTGTATTGTAAATGGCAAAGCATAGCCGAGCTCACTGTTAAGTCGCTCGGCTAATCATTAACTTACAATTGGCATTACACGGTTACGGCCTAAGCGTTTGGCTTCGTAGAGCTGAGTATCTGCGGCATCTACAATAGCCTTTGATTTACTCACAACGTTGTACTCTGCCACGCCAAAAGAGCAGGTAATATTGTCGATTCGCTGATTAGAACGCCTATCTTTAAGGCTTAACTTCTCTATTGCTCTGCGTATTGATTCTGCTAAATGCCGGGCAGAACGCAGGTTCGATTTGGCGCAGATAATGGCAAATTCTTCACCGCCAATGCGATAAGCTTTAGCTCCCTCTCGGCAGGCTTCGGTGATTCGCTTTGCAACAATCTTAAGCACTTGATCACCCAATACGTGGCCATAGTTGTCGTTAAAGGCTTTAAAGTGATCAATATCGGTCATAATAATACATAGACCTTCCGGACTGGATTCAATCACATCTTTAAAGTCGGCATCGAAGGCTCGACGGTTTAGTACGCCAGTTAGTGCATCGTATAAGGCTTCTTTTTCTGTTTCTTTTAACTGAGTTTTAAGGTTCTCAATTTCAGCTTGAGCTTTACCTAATTGAGAGTTGAAAAAGTCGGTACTTTGGCGAATGTTGGTGGCGTCATCAATAAGGTTGCGCACTAGACCAAGCACTTGTTCAAGCGGAATGCCGTCTTCTTCAATGCGGTTTAGCTTAGCAAAGCTTTTATCAATGCTTGATTGAAAGGCATTGGCATCGGAACCTGTGTCTTGCATGGTTTGCGACAACTCGGTTGCCATAGCTTCTAGGCTTTGGCGCATACTTTTCATATCTAGCTCGTCTTGGCTGGCGATATGATTTTGATATAAGACTTGGCTGCTGGTGGTGGGTACCGTGTCGTACTCACTGATTATTTCGTCGATCGCGGCGTTAAGCTCTGGGTTTTGATCATCAACGTACAAATACCACAAGGCATAGTTGCTGGGTGTGGCCGGAATTTGATGTTTCATCATCAAAGGCACTGCTTTTTTTAAATTTAGCGTGGCTTTCTTTAAAATTTTCTCGCTCATAAGAGCTCCATCGATACTGGGTTGTTTACTGCTACCTTGCGTTTCCAGTATTGGATCATGCAAACAACATTACTTAATCAAATATTTATATATCCGAGTTAGAGGCGGCTTAAGAAGCCTCTGGGCATTGATATACATGTGCGCTAACTAACTCTGGCTCAGCAGTACTTAACGGAATCAACTGTACAGCGTTGCCTTTTAAATCAAGAACGCGTTGGCTTAGCTCTTGTTTGCCGTTATCGCTTTCTAAACTTTGTGGATCAACGTTAAAAACTCCGAGAATATTGCAATCCACTACATCGGTAGAACTTTCGGTAATCATTACGCCTTGGTTTTGCTCAGGAGCAGAGCTAGAACAAGCGCTCAATAGGGTGAAGGCGCTGGCTACAATTAAGGTTTTTTTCATTACGCTTCCTACAATTTCAAAAATAAGTAAACAGAGGATTTTTATCTTATCAACAGCTTAGTAAATTTTACTCAGCTATGAAAACAATTTACCGCTTAATTTTAACTCAGCCATTGTAATGAATGTTGTGCAGAGCGTTTAGAGACAGCGAATGCTGCAGGGAGACTAAATAGACGGCATAAAAAAGCCCAGCGTTTGAGGCTGGGCGTATGCAATGTCGAATGCCAGTAATTACTTACCGATTAAAATTCGTAGCATGCGACGAAGTGGCTCTGCAGCTCCCCAAAGTAATTGGTCACCAACAGTGAATGCGGAGATATATTCTGGGCCCATTGTTAGTTTGCGGATGCGGCCTACAGGCACACTTAAGGTACCGGTTACTTTGGTTGGAGTAAGTTCTTGTGCCGATAACTCACGGTCATTCGGAATCACTTTTACCCAATCATTGTGAGCGGCTAAAATTTCTTCAATTTCAGCCACTGGAATGTCTTTCTTCAGCTTAATGGTAAGCGCTTGGCTATGACAACGCATGGCGCCAATACGTACACAAATACCGTCGATAGGTGTTTGGCTATCACTTGTACCCAAAATTTTGTTGGCTTCAACTTGAGCTTTCCATTCTTCCTTGCTTTGGCCGCTAGCCAGAGGCACATCAATCCAAGGAATTAAGCTACCCGCCAGTGGCACACCGAATTGATCGGTAGGGAAATCGTCACTGCGCATTTTGTTGGCTACTTTGCGATCAATGTCGAGAATAGCAGAAGCTGGGTCAGCAAGTTCTGTGGCTACATCGTCACGAATGTCGCCCATTTGGCTGATGAGCTCACGCATATTGCGCGCACCAGCACCAGAAGCCGCTTGATAAGTCATTGGGCTTACCCATTCGATTAAGTCTTTCTCGAACAAGCCGCCAATCGCCATTAGCAGTAACGAAACGGTACAGTTACCACCTACGTAGGTTTTCACACCATTGCTTAAGGCTTTGTCAATCACGTCACGGTTAACGGGATCTAAAACAATGACTGCGTCATCTTCCATACGCAGCGCCGAGGCCGCATCAATCCAGTAACCATCCCAACCGCTTTCGCGCAATTTAGGGTAAACGTCTTTGGTATAATCACCACCTTGACAGGTGATAATGGTATCCATGGCTTTTAGGCTGTCGATATCGAAGGCATCTTGCAAGGTGGTTTCGCCGGTGCCCACATCTGGGCCAGCAATACCTACTTGAGATGTACTAAAAAAAACCGGAGCTATGTGGGCAAAATCGCTCTCTTCGCGCATACGCTGCATTAACACGGAACCCACCATGCCGCGCCAACCAACCAAACCTACTTTCATGGTCCGTTTATATCCTTTATTTTATGATCTTTTGTGTTTGCTTTTAGACTAAACAAATTTGTCTGTCCAATCTTTGAGATTACCATCGGCAGGCCCTTAACACTAGCGCTTATCAAACTAAATTGAGCGCTTTTCGACCACTGTTTGAGCAAAATACCACTCAATATAATTAGATATTGTTTGCCGGAAAGTTGACCACTTTGGGTGATTGTCGCTGGTCTTCACCAATCGTAATATTGCGGCTGCGGCGCTTACCCTGTGAATAGCGGTCGTAGGTGGCGTCGGTAATGCCCATGTCTTGGCAAAATTCTACAAAGGCAGCAAAATCTTTGCCGCTAAAGGCATTGTCTACACGGGTAAGCTGACTGTCGATGTAGGCTTGAGTGCCATTAAAATTGATATTGGCGCAGGCGTCGTAGGGTTGACCGTACTCACTAACACGAATAGCACGCACCATTTTTATTTCAAATATCCAATCGCCGACTCGTATACAACGTTGATCAAACTGTTCCATTTTTACTTCCTTAAATGAATGCCGTTGCGAGATAGGGGAAATCGCTCGCTATCAAGGCTTAGTGCCTTACAGCACAAACTGAGCCAGATATTTAAGGCTTTAAAGATCAATATCTTAGTAAGACAAAAGGTATTTGTTTGTCGCTAATCGGCGACAGGCGGCTAAAAAAACGTATTTTATTTGCTGGTTGCTAGCAATAAATGTTTACGGTGTCACATAAAAACAAGGATTTAGTGACTTTTTGTGTGAGCTAGGCGATCTGTCTCTAATTGGCGACAGTGGGATTTTTGTCCATCTCTGGCATTATAGGCGGCTGTTTTATTAAGAACCATGCTAGGGATAGGTGTTTGATTAATTTTCGCGCGCTAGTGTCAATTAGGCGACTGAGCTTTTGGGCTTTGGCAACCTTAGGTTTGCCTTTATTACTCAGCCTATCATTGGCTTCTTATTACTTGCAGCAAGTGTCTATGCAGGGGCAGCATACCGCATTTTTGGCGGCAAAAGTGGTCTCTGGCAGTAAACGCATTGATGAGTCTTTACTGGATTTAGAACGCAGTGCTAGGCAGTTTCGGGTGGTGGCCGACCAAAACCTACTCAAGCTTTATCGCCGCCAATGGCAGCGAGTATCTCGCGCCTTAATTGAACAACGAGAAAACACCGAAGATCCTGATTTATTGACCATTGTTGCCGAATTACAGCAGCAATTGCAGTCCTTACAGGAGTTAATGGAGCGCCCTCAGCCCTTACAAAAAATTGCGCTTAATCAGCAATTTTCGCGCTTTACTGAGCTGAGCCGTAACTTTGACCTGCGCAGCCAAACGTTGATTAATGAACTGGCCATGGATTTACAAAACAATACTCAGCAAGCTCAGCAGCGCTTGTTGCTTAGCATGATTAGTTTGCCGTTTGCCTTAGCCGCTGCAGTATTGTTGGTGCTAGTAATTACTCGGCCGTTGCAGCAACTAAGGCCGCAAATAGCTCGGCTTAAGTCGGGTGAGTTTGATCAAGCGATTAAGGTGAGTGGCGCTACCGAGGTCATGGCAATTGCCGATGCGCTAGACGATATGCGCTTGCGTTTATTGAGCTTAGAGCAGCAAAAGACTGCTTTTATTCGGCATATTTCGCATGAGCTTAAAACGCCGTTAGCGGCTATTCGTGAGGGGAACGAGTTACTTTACGATAACAGTGCCGGGCCACTAAATCCTCAACAGCAAGAGATAACCGAAATTCTTCGAGAAAGCAGTTTACGCCTGCAACAACTGATTGAAGCCTTGCTCGACTTTAACTTACTGCTCGATACACCTGGTGAGCAAGTTCATCATCCGGTGGATTTAAAACCGCTTATGGAAAAAGTGCTGGCGACGCATCGTTTGAGCTTATCTAGCCGCCAACTACAGGTTAAATTAGAGCTTAGTCAAGCCGCGGTATTAGCCAATCAAGAGCAACTGCGGGTAATTATTGATAATTTGTTATCCAATGCGATTAAGTTTTCGCCAGAAGGTGGGTTAATTAAACTTGGTGCATTTTCTACGGTGAGTGGGGTGAGCGTATACATTGATGACCAAGGCGAGGGCATTGATGAAGAGCTACAACAGCGAATTTTTCAGCCCTTTGTGCAAGGTAAGTCTGCCAAAGACCCACGGCTTAAAGGCAGCGGCTTAGGGCTGACTATTGCGAAAGAATTAGTTGAACGACAACATGCTAACTTAAACTATCAGCGATTAGATAAAGGCAGCCGATTTGTTGTAGAGGGATTACAAGGAAGCGAATTAGATGAAAGTTAAGATGTATATAGGCTGGATGCTTTGTTTAGCTTTGTCTGGCTGCCAACTGTTACAGCCTAATAGTGAGGTGGTGCCAGTTAACGACGCCCTAGCCATTAAGGTGGGTGAATTTGACCCTGCCGCTTATTATTTGCGCTTAAACGAGCTAAGCGAAGACCAAATCTTTAATGAGTTAGAGCTGCTGAACTTAGATCCTGAATTGGGTAATAACGGTATAAAACTAGGATTACTTTACGCCTATAAAAAGTCGCCGGTTAAAAATCCACATCGCGCCCATGCGGCCTTTAATCGCGCGGTTATTACCAACAATCCTTATGCGAAACACGGCATGATAGTGGCACTAAATGACCAGATTTTAGACGGTTTGCGTTGGCAGCATAAATACGAAGATTTAGGCTCTAACCAAGAGCAACAACAAATATTATTGCAGCAGCAAATTGCGGCATTAAAGATGCAGTTGGAAGAACTCACCAGAATTGAGCAGCAATTAAATGAACGAAATTAATCACCAAGGTGGCAATATTTTGGTTGTGGACGATGATCCCAGCCTATTACGCCTTATTAGCTTACGTCTGCAATCTGCAGGTTATCAAGTACATGCAGTGGCTAGTGCCAAAGCAGCCTTAGCAGAATTAGAGAGTTATCCAGCCCAACTGGTGATTAGTGACGTGCGCATGGATGGCATGGATGGCTTGGCTTTGTTTAACGCCATCAAGCAGCTTTATCCTAGTCTGCCAGTCATGCTATTAACCGCTCATGGCAATATTCCTGATGCCATTGCGGCCACCCAACAGGGTGTATTTGGTTATTTAACGAAACCTTTTGATAGCCAAGAGCTGCTGGCTAAAGTCGCTGATGCACTGCGTTTGCAGCCTAGTGTTTCGGAAGACAATAGCAGCAGTGATAAAGCCGCTTGGCGAAGCGACATTATTAGCCGTAGCCCAGTGATGGAAGTGCTGATTAAACAAATTCAGCAAGTGGCACCGAGCGATGTAAATATCATGATTCAAGGTGAAAGCGGCTCGGGTAAAGAGTTGCTAGCTAAGGCTATTCACCAAGCAAGTATGCGTAACTCGGGCCCATTTGTGGCAGTAAACTGTGCTGCTATCCCTGAAGGTTTGTTTGAGTCAGAGCTATTTGGTCACGCCAAAGGGGCATTTAGTGGTGCCGCGCATGCGCATCAGGGCTTATTTCAGGCGGCTGAAGGTGGCACCTTATTCCTTGATGAAATTGCCGATACCCCGCTAAGCGTGCAAGTTAAGTTATTGCGAGCCTTGCAAGAGCGTGAAGTTCGCCCGGTGGGCTCAACCAAAAATATCCCGGTGGATGTGCGGATTGTGTCGGCTACTCACCAAGACTTATACCAAGCGGTGCAGCAACAAGAGTTTCGCGAAGATTTGTATTATCGCCTGAACGTGGTTGAGCTGGGTTTGCCGCCATTAGTGAAGCGCAGAGAAGACATCCCTTTGTTAGTGCATCACTTCAGCCAACAAATAGCTGAGCGCCAAGAAATGACGATTAAAACTTACTCACCAGAAGCGATGGCGAGCTTAGTGGCGGCGCGCTGGCCAGGTAACGTGAGGCAGTTAATGAATGTGGTAGAGCAGACCAATGCGCTGTCTACTGGGCCGTTAATTCCGCAGCAATTGGTACAACAAGCCCTGCGTGAAAAAGCCGAACTAGTGAGCTTTTCGCAAGCCAGAGATGAATTTGAGCGAGGCTATTTAGCGCGCTTGTTGCGCCTAACTCAAGGTAATGTGAGCCAGGCAGCGCGCTTAGCGATGCGAAATCGCACCGAGTTTTACAAACTACTGGAGCGCCATCATCTGCGCCCCGAGTCGTTTCGCGCTTAAACGTGCTTTTCGTTAAAACGATCCACAATGACTGCACAGGCTGCATCGCCAGTGATATTCAGTGCGGTCCGAATCATGTCGAAAATACGGTCTAAAGCAAATAGCAGAGGTAGACCTTCAATAGGAATGCCTGCTGCTAGCAATACCGCTACCACCAAAAATGAAGGACCTGGTACGCCAGCTTGTCCAATAGCGCCCAAAGTTGCAGTGAAAATAATCGCTGCATAGGCTGCAATACCTAAATCTACTTGGAACATTTGGGCAAAAAATACCGCCACTAAACCATAGTAAATCGCGTTTCCGCTCATGTTAATGGTGGCACCTAAAGGCAGCACAAACGAGGCCGTTGCTTTAGAGATTTTGAGCTCTTCTTCTACAACTTCCATGGTGACTGGTAGTGTTGCCATAGACGATGAGGTAGACAGTGCTACTGCCTGTGGCTTTTTCATGGCGCTCATAAATTCACGCACCGGCATTTTTGAGAATAGCTTGATGGTCAGTGGGTAAAAGATGAAGCCATAGATAAGAATGGCCGCAACATATACGCCAAATAACTTCGCTACTAAGCCCAACATAGCAAAGCCGAAGGTACCTACCGATTCAGCCATTAGGCCAAATACACCCAGCGGTGCAATTAACATTACAATGTTAATCATCCAAATAAAGGCACGAATGATGGTGTCTAGGCCACCCATTATTGGTGCGGTTTTGTCACTAGGTTGCTTAGATAAAGCAATACCAAAGAATAAACAAAACACCATGATTTGTAGGATGTTAGCGTCCATTAATGAGGCAAAGATGTTTTCTGGAATCATGCCAATAATGGTTTCCATTACACCTGGTACGCCGCCTTGGTCGGCATATTCATTAGAGAACATATCGCTGGCTTGGCTTAAATCTAAACCGGTACCCGGCTGGAAAATAGAGCCCATGACTAAGGCGAGTAATACCGCTACTGCTGAAGTCGCCATAAAGAAGCCAAAGGTAGAAATACCAATTTTACCAGCTGCTGGGCTATTACCTAGGTTTGCCGCACCGGCAATAATCGATACGCCAATCAATGGAATAACTAGCATTTTGATCAGGTGGATGAAGATTGCACCTAGCGGGGCAAATATGGCGGCTTGTTCGCCCATGATGGCACCAACGATAGTACCTATGATCATCGCGACGATGACTTGCACGCCAATGTTTTTATAAAGCGGTTGTGTTGCGTCCATCAATTTTCCTGTTATGAATAGTGTTATCAGTGCTTTTGATGGTAGCGCATTGTACTGCATAAACTGATTTTGAACATCAATTATACCGACATTTATTTTTAAAGTGGTTTTTTATGTTTCATTGATAGTAAATGTTCGTGCTTAGTACTGAAAAGGCTTTGAGTGATGCTAAGCCCGTTAAAACATGAAGAAAAGCCATAAACAACACGTTATTATGTCGCATCTTTTTCTACTCGTCCGTTTAAGCATGCATACTCTCGAACAACTTCTTTCTGGTGAATTACGCCAGCAAACGCGTATTCATATCAAAGACAACTTGCTGTACTTACCGGAAAATTTCGTCCAGTTTTGTCCACAAGTAGAAGTGCTTGATGTTAGCGATAATCAGCTAAGTAGCTTACCGGACACCCTAGAGCAGTTACCAAACCTGCGCATCGTGTTTGCTTCAAATAATCGTTTTGAGGTGCTGCCGGAAGTACTCGGGCGTTGCGCAAAGTTAGAAATGGTAGGTTTTAAATCAAACCTTATTCGCGAAGTACCGGCTGCCGCATTACCTAAAAATTTGCGCTGGTTGATTCTTACCAATAATCAGATTGAGGTGTTGCCTGAACAGTTAGGCGAGGCTGCATTGCTACAAAAATGTGCCTTAGCGGGGAACAAGCTACGCGCTTTGCCGCAATCGATGAGCCAATGCACCAAGTTAGAATTGCTGCGTATTTCGGCTAACCAATTACTACACTTTCCTACTCAGTTATTAGAGCTACCACGGTTAGCGTGGTTGGCGTTTGCGGGCAATCCGTTTTGCCAAGCCTTTGATCATGGTTCCAGTTTGCCTAAGTACCAATTAACGGACTTTGAAATGGATAAAGTGCTTGGCCAGGGAGCTTCTGGAGTGATCTCTTTAGCTTATCCAAATGTTAGCACTAACTTACCTGCGAGCGTGGCGATTAAGGTATTTAAGAGCGAAGTGACCAGCGACGGCTACCCCAGTGACGAGCTAGATGCTTGCTTACATGTGGATCAGCATCCAGCATTGGTTAACTTTATCGGTCAAATCCAACAAGCTAATTGTTCAGCAGTAGTTATGGCGTTAATCCCAGAGCATTTCACCAACCTTGGCCAGCCGCCAAGTTTAGCCACTTGTACTCGCGATACCTTTTTGCCAGAACAGCAATTAAGCATTGAAGCAATCTGCGGCATTGTGAAACAAATGGAAAGTTTAGTAGCCCACCTAGCCGACCATCATATGTGTCATGGCGATTTATACGCACACAATGTGTTGGTAGACAGCGCGCATAACATTGTATTGGGTGACTTTGGCGCGGCGTCGCATTACGAGTACTTACCGCAGGAAGTACAAGCCAAACTCATGCGAGTAGAGCAGCGAGCGTTAGCGTTCTTTATCGAAGACATGCTAAGTATTTGTCAGGCAGACGAACAGGATTCAGATACTTATCAAAACTTAAAGCGCCAAAGCAGCGAGCTGCTCGGCGCTTAAAACATAAGATAGAAAGGCTGAGCTATTTACTCAGCTTTTTCTTCTATGCCTTCATTTGCCGTGCGGCAGGCCAAAATAAATTCATGTGCTTCTTTTTTGGTTTCGGCAATTTTTACTGGTGAATCGACCAATATTTCAAACTTGCTCAAATGAATGCTCGGCAGGCATAAGTGTTTTTGCGTCATATCTGAAAAGATATCTACGTTGTATAGAAACTCTCCACCTTCAGAGTAAACATCTAGGGTTGTGCTACTCATAAAATCGATTAAGAAGGTCGCGTTTTGGCTAGCGTCTTCACCATTAATTCGGGGCTGTTCACCGTCACGGCGTTGGTTAATGGTAATACTTTGAGAGGGGGAACTACCGTCTGCTCTAAAATGGCGTATTTGAGTAATAGTTTCGGTATCACCGGCAGAGCCAGGGAAGGAAACAGCAGGGGGATAAAAGGTAACAGCAATTTGACTACGTGGCTGTTCATCTTCAACAGAACAGGCCAATAACAAACCAAATAACAGCGCAACGGCAACAATACGCGGGGATAACATTCCAACTCCTAATACAGCAACAAGGCTAACTTTCCTGTCAGCTATCATCATCCCTAAGTAAGTAACCCAGCTTTTTACAGAAAGCGGTAAAACTAAGCAAGTTAAAGTTCTAATATTGAGCTAACTATCGGTATTTTATTCGTTTTCTGCGGGATTAATAACATAAAGCTTACTAATCTGCAGCGTCTAAATGCGCTAACGGTTGCCTAAAATTCTGTACATGATATTTTCATTGCACGAATTATTTAAGGACCTCAAGCCATGCCAAAGGCCAGTGAAATAAAAAAGAATGCCGCTATTGAACATAACGATAAAGTTTACTTTGTAAAAGACATCGCTAAGCTCACGCCAAGTGGCCGAGCCGGTGCCAGTTTATACCGCATGCGTTTATACGATGTAGCCACAGGCGCTAAAGCAGATGAGAGCTTTAAAGCAGACGAAATGATTACCTTGGCAGACGTAAGCCGCCATCAAGTGATGTTCTCTTACATCGACGGTGATGAATACGTGTTTATGGATAACGAAGACTACACGCCGTTTAATCTAAACAAAGAAACCATTGCAGAAGAAGTGCCATTTATCACCGAAGATACCGCTGGTATCCAAGTGGTTACTGTAGACGGCGCACCAGTGGCAGTAGAGCTACCAGCCAGCGTTGAATTAGTGATTGTAGAGACTGACCCATCGATTAAAGGTGCCTCGGCCAGTGCCCGCACTAAGCCCGCTATTTTAAGCACTGGCTTGTCGGTACAAGTACCTGAATACATTGCCAGTGGTGAGAAGATTAAGATCAGCACCACCGAGAAGAAATTTATGAGTCGTGCAGACAAGTAAGTTTTTGTGGTGAGCGGTGGATTTATAAAGCAGCCTAAGGGCTGCTTTTTTACAGGGATGATAGATGGACGGTGATTGGACTCACTCCAGCTCAAAAATATACTGCTTAAAAACGACACTAACGGGCTTTTGTGTATGGCTTGTCTTTAATCTGTTAACCGGTTTTATTACTGGAAACCATCGTTTAGACGATAACTACTTTATTTTGTTTCTCGTTGTGATCTTCGTGGTGGTGAAATGCAGTTACAAAGTAGTGTTTATTGATTCCTATCTAACTATATCTCGATTTGGCATGGTCACTGCGTACATAGATTTGTATAAGCTAGATAAAGTGAGTTTAGAGCAGCAGATGCTCCATTTAGTAACTAATGATCAAGCTCGCTATCAGCTTAAACTCTATAAATTGCCTGAAAAGCTTTACGACGATATTCGCCATTCAATCCAGCCTTTAACTGGGACGCGGCAGTCTAGGCCCGCGCCGGTTTTTGCGTTAAAAAATGAAGATAGACAACAGTTGGTTCTTTCTGGTGTCGGAGTAGTAGCTGGCTTGCTTGTACTGGCAGGGATGATCCGTAATTATTTGGAGTTAAATGGGCTCTTTGGTTCGGAAGGTATTCGATTAGATAGTCAGCTCGCTTCTGTGTTACACGGACTCCTTGTTGCTAGCCTGTTGATTGGTAATGGCCTTAGTCAGTTATATGGAAAAACTATCTATCAACGCATAAAAAGAGCGCGAGCAAATACGGTGGCGTTGATAGCGTTTATCTTGTTTCTTATTGCCGTAGGTCTAAATGAAGGTGGAGTGCTTAGACAGTTTGAAAATTCGATATTGGCCAATGTTATAGCTATTTCTCTTACCCTAACCTTTGTTGGCCTGTTGGTATTTGCCTATTTTTTAAAGAAAAGGGCTGAGAAATAACTTGGCTGTGATAAGTCAAAGAAAGTCCTCTTTCATCCGTTATTTTTAGGGAGTGAAGATTGAACTTTGAGAAACTACCACTACATGATGCTTTGCTAGATCGGATAGAAATAGATTGGGACAATGCTTTGGTCAGATTAGATTTTCAAGCATTTATCGAGGTGTCAGAACCAGCATTACCGTATCATTTATTGTTTCGAGTCGTTACTGACTTCCGGTGCTCTAGGGAAAATGAGTGGGGGCCTTCTAATTCTATACTTGAGGCAAAGGCGGTTGATGATGAATACCATATAAAAATGCAAAGCGGTGACAGCATTTTTATAAAAGCGAGTGGTTATGAGTTTCAGCAAAGTGGCATATAACAAGGTCATTGATCTTCAGGCACTTGGCGGCTTGGATAGTTTTAGTTGAATGAAGAAACTAAATAGAATAACTAAATTTTTGGCAATATTTCTTTGTAGCGGATTTATCTTGTATCAGTTATACGGCGCTAGCGTATACGGAGAGATCGCTGCTAGAGGAATCAATCCGACAATAAGAGCCAATCCATTTAAGTTTTGGCTGGTCGTTTCTGTATATTCTCTTATTGTCGCTGCAGCTCTATCCCTACTTAGTTTGACCATTGGTGGGTATGTAAGCAGTCGATTCAAAAAATATGGTGGAAATTACAATTTGAAAACTGTCCTGCATGTTTTCAAGGACTTTTTTAGTAAACATAAATAACAAGCCATGAAACATAAATCGCCAACATAGCAACTTGGAGTTGCAAACGCTCATTTGGTTACGGAGCGTCAGTTCAGGTTTTTCCAAATTTACGTTAATCCAAAACACCTTCGTACAAGAGCAAGCTCAAACTCACTTCATTTTAGAAATGAGTTTAAAGCTCATCAATGATATCCGTTGATGTTATTGGCTAAATCATCATCCTACCTTGGCGCATTAGCTCTTCAATTTCGCCTAAGCTGGCTGGGTCGTCGATGGTGGAAGGGATCGCGTATTCCTCTCCGTCGGCAAGTTGGCGCAGGGTGCGGCGCAGTATTTTTCCGGAGCGAGTTTTAGGTAAGCGCTGCACAATAATGGCTTGTTTAAAGCAGGCTAAAGGGCCAATTTCATTACGTACTTTTTGAATCAACTCTTTGGATACTTCTTGGTCGCTTTGTTGCACACCGTCTTTGAGAACCACTAAACCAAAAGGGACTTGGCCTTTTAAGTCGTCGTGGCTACCAATAACGGCGCATTCTGCCACTGCTGGGTGAGCACCAACTACTTCTTCCATTTCGCCAGTAGATAGGCGATGACCAGCGACGTTAATCACATCGTCGATGCGACCCATAACAAATAAGTAGTCATCTTCGTCGATATAGCCGCCATCTCCAGACACATAGTAACCAGGAAACTGTTTTAGGTAGGCTGATTCAAATCGAGCTTGGTCTCCCCAAACGGTAGGCAAACAACCTGGGGGCAGCGGGAGTTTGATGGCAATAAAGCCTTGCGCCATGGGGGCGCTGGGTTCACCCATTTCATCCAGTATGCTTACTTGGTAGCCGGGCAATGCTTTGGTTGCGCTGCCGGCTTTAACGGGCATGCGTTCTAAACCCAGTGGGTTGCCTGCAATGGCCCAACCAGTTTCGGTTTGCCACCAGTGGTCGGTCACTGGTTTGTCGGTTTTGGCGATGGTCCATTCTAGCGTGGGAGGATCGAGGCGTTCACCAGCCATGAAAATATCGCGCAGCTGGCTAAGGTCGTAGTCTTTTACCAAAGCGCCTTCGGGGTCTTCTTTCTTAATCGCTCTAAAGGCGGTGGGCGCGGCAAACAGTACTTTTACTTTATGCTCGCTAGCGACTCGCCAAAACGCGCCAGCATCTGGGGTGCGTACCGGTTTACCCTCATACAAAATGGTGGTGCAACCATAAATTAATGGGGCGTATACGATGTAGGAGTGGCCTACCACCCAACCCACGTCGGAAGCCGCCCAAAATACGTCGTCGGGTTGTACGTTGTACACGGATTGCATCGAGTAGTTCATGGCAACGGCATGGCCGCCGTTATCGCGCACTACACCTTTAGGTTTGCCGGTGGTGCCAGAGGTATACAGGATGTACAAGGGATCGGTGGCGTCCACAGGTACACATTCAGCGGGTTTAGCTTGCTGTTGTTGGCTTTGCCAGTCTTGGTATTGAGCATTAAATTCAACGGCTTGCTGCGGGCGTTGCCACACTAGCACGGGGGTATCCATTTGTTGGCTTTGCTCTAAGGCTAAACTCACCATGGGCATGTAGTTAATGACTTTGGCGCCCTCAAGGCCGCAACTGGCGGTAAGAACAACTTTTGGCTGCGCATCGTCTATTCGCACGGCCAGTTCTTGCGCGGCAAAACCGCCAAATACTACCGAATGAATTGCCCCTAAGCGCGCGCAGGCCAACATAGCAATCGCCGCTTGTGGGATCATTGGCATGTACAGCACCACCCGATCACCTTTATTCACTCCGTGCTCGGCTAACATACCGGCCGTGGTGGCCACTTCGTCACGTAGTTGGCTGTAGGTAAATTTTTGCTGTAGCTCCGCGACAGGTGAGTCGTAAATAAGCGCGGTTTGCTCGCCGCGGCCATTTTCACAATGATAATCTAAAGCTAAGTAGGCTGTGTTCATGCTGCCGCCTTTAAACCAGCGATAGTTGCCATGTTCGTCTTGGCTTAGCGCTTTGTCGGGCTGTTTAAACCAAGCTAATTGTTGAGCTTGTTCTAGCCAAAACTGTTCTGGTTGCTGCTTGGCGAAATCTGCTTGTTGCTGATAACTCATAATGTGCTCCTCGTCCCTAAGCTATAACCACTTGGTAGGGAGAATGTATTTAGGTTCCGATTTTTGATACCAGTGGTAGCTTAAAAGCTATCACTGGGTACCCGAATCCACCCTTCCATTAGTATTCTGGCGCTGCGACTCATGCTCACTTTGGTCACCTGCCATTGTTGATTGTCTTGCTGTGCTTGAGCGCCTACTTTTAAGCTGCCAGAGGGATGGCCGAAGCTCACTGCTTCTCGTTCTCCTCCGCCAGCGGCTAAGTTAACCAAGGTGCCGGGAATGGCGGCTGCAGTGCCTATCGCCACTGCGGCAGTGCCCATCATGGCGTGGTGTAGCTTGCCCATGGATAAGGCGCGTACGCACAAGTCGTTATCGGCGGTTTTTATCTGCTTGCCGCTCGCGCTTAGGTAGTCTTGAGGCTTAGCCACAAAGGCCACTTTGGGGGTATGTTGGCGCTGAGCTGCTTGATCAATATGACTAATTAAGCCCATTTTTAGCGCGCCGTAAGCGCGGATTTTTTCAAACATCGCGAGAGCTTTTGGGTCGTTGTTGATGTCGTCTTGTAATTCAGTGCCCGAGTAGCCCAATTGCTCGGCTTGTAAAAAGATAGTGGGGATGCCGGCGTTGATCATGGTGGCTTGTAACGTACCGATGTCTGGCACTTCCAGTTGATCAACTAAGTTACCCGTAGGAAACAAGGCACCGTCGCTATCTGCTGGGTCAACAAATTCTATTTGTACTTCGGCGGCGGGAAAGGTCACGCCATCTAGTTCAAAATCACCACATTCTTGCACTTCCCCATCATTAATCGGCACATGGGCGATAATGGTTTTTTGAATGTTGGCTTGCCATATCCTTATACAGGCAAAGCCATCTTGGGGAATTAAAGCTGGGTCAACTAATCCGCTGTTTATGGCAAACGCGCCCACTGCGGCGGTAAGGTTGCCGCAATTTCCACTCCAATCAACAAAGGCTTTATCAATTGATACTTGGCCAAACAGGTAATCAACATGGTGATTGGTTTGCTGGCTTTTCGACACTATTACCGTTTTACTGGTGCTAGACGTTGCGCCGCCCATACCATCAATCTGTTTGGCGTAGGGATCAGGGCTGCCAATCACTCGTAGTAGCAATTTATCTCTAGCTTCACCTGCTTGTTGAGCTACGTCTGGTAAGTCACTAAGCTTGAAAAATACCCCTTTGCTGGTGCCGCCACGCATATAGGTAGCAGGAATGCGAACTTGTTTTACTGTGCTCATCGTTGCCTCCTAATGCTGGCTTTCACTTTCGAGAAAGTCTTGAGCGAAGCGTTGTAATACGCCGCCCGCTTGATACACCGAGACTTCTTCAGCGGTATCTAAGCGGCACACTACGGGTAAATCGATACGCTCGCCGCTGGCACGGGTTATTACTAAGGTAAGCAACTCGCCGGGCGCGGGGGTACCAATTACATCGTAAGTTTCGCTGCCATCTATGCGGTAGCTATGGCGGTTGTTACCCTTGGTAAACTCTAGGGGTAATACGCCCATGCCTACTAAGTTAGTGCGGTGAATACGCTCAAAGCCTTCGGCTACAATCACCTCTACGCCAGCTAAACGCACGCCTTTGGCTGCCCAATCTCGCGACGAACCTTGGCCATAGTCTGCGCCAGCCACAATAATTAATGGCTGTTTACGATCCATATAGGTTTCAATGGCCTCCCACATACGCATTACTTCGCCTTCAGGTTCTACTCTGGCGAGTGAGCCTTGTTTCACTTCGCCACTTTCTTTAACCATTTCGTTAAACAGTTTGGGGTTAGCGAAGGTTGCGCGTTGTGCGGTAAGGTGGTCGCCGCGATGGGTCGCGTAAGAGTTGAAATCAACTTCTGGTAGGCCCATTTTGTCCAAGTAAGCACCAGCGGCGCTGTCGAGCATAATAGCGTTAGACGGTGATAAGTGATCGGTAGTGATGTTGTCACCCAGCACGGCTAAAGGTCGCATACCGCGCAAGGTTCTCTCACCTGCTAAAGCTCCTTCCCAGTATGGCGGGCGACGAATATATGTGCTTTGCGGGCGCCACTCATAAAGTGGTGAGGCACTATTGCCGTAATCTACCTTAATATCGAACATGGGTTGATACACTTTACGAAAATGCTCGGGTTTCACGCTTTGGTTCACTACCGCATCTATTTCTTCATCGCTTGGCCATATGTCTTTTAGAGTAATGGGGTTACCTTGGGTATCATGGCCTAACGCGTCTTTTTCAATATCGAAGCGCATGGTGCCGGCAATCGCGTAAGCTACCACTAGCGGTGGGGAGGCTAGAAATGCTTGCTTGGCATAAGGATGAATGCGCCCATCAAAGTTACGGTTACCCGACAACACTGCGGTGGCATATAAATCTCGGTCTATCACTTCTTGCTGAATCTTAGGGTCTAAGGCGCCGCTCATACCGTTACAGGTGGTGCAGGCAAAACCGACAATGCCAAAACCAAGTTGCTCTAATTCAGGCAGTAAATTGGCTTCTTCCAAGTAGAGTTGTACCGCTTTAGAACCTGGAGCCAGCGAGGTTTTAACCCATGGCTTGCGGTTTAAACCTAGCTTGTTAGCGTTGCGAGCAATTAAACCTGCTGCAATTACATTGCGAGGGTTAGAAGTATTGGTACAGCTAGTAATAGCAGCAATGATACAAGCGCCATCTGGCATCAAGCCTTCTTGTTTAGGAACTGGAGCAGCGATGCCTTGGCTGGCTAAATCTTTAGTGGCTACGCGGCGATGTGGGTTTGATGGCCCCGCAATGTTGCGGCCAACGCTAGATAAGTCAAACTGTAATACCCGCTCATATTCGACTTCTTGTAGATCATCGGCCCATAAGCCGGTGGTTTTGGCGTAGTTCTCTACCAAGGCCACTTGTTCTGCTTCGCGACCCGTAAGCTTGAGGTAATCAATGGTGTTATCGTCGATGTAGAACATGGCCGCTGTGGCGCCAAATTCTGGCGTCATGTTGGAGATGGTGGCTCGGTCGCCCAAAGTAAGCTGAGCTGCACCCTCACCATAGAACTCTAAGTAGCTAGACACCACGCGTTGTTCGCGCAGAAATTCGGTGATGGCTAACACGATATCGGTGGCAGTAATGCCTGCTTGGCGCTGGCCAGTTAACTCGATTCCAATAATGTCGGGAAGGCGCATATAAGAGGCGCGACCTAGCATTACGTTCTCGGCTTCTAAACCGCCTACGCCAATGGCAATAACGCCTAAAGCATCTACGTGCGGAGTATGGCTGTCCGTTCCTACCAGCGTATCGGGAAAAGCCACACCATCGCGCGCTTGAATCACTGGCGACATTTTCTCTAAGTTTATTTGATGCATGATGCCATTGCCCGGCGGTATTACATCGACGTTCTCAAAGGCAGTTTTGCACCAATTAATAAAGTGAAAGCGGTCTTCGTTGCGTCGGTCTTCAATGGCGCGGTTTTTTTCAAAGGCATCAGTTTCAAAACCGGCATGCTCAACGGCTAAAGAATGATCAACAATCAGCTGAGTAGGCACTACCGGATTTACCTTGGCGGGGTCTCCGCCTTTATCGGCAATGGCATCGCGCAGACCGGCTAAATCAACCAAGGCGGTTTGGCCAAGTATGTCGTGGCACACCACACGAGCGGGGTACCAGGGGAAATCTAGGTCTCGCTTGCGCAGAATAATTTGGCTAAGCGCTGCGTTTAGCTGGTCGGCAGGGCAGCGGCGCACCAGGTTTTCAGCTAATACTCGCGAGGTATAAGGCAAACCGGCATAAGCACCAGGTTGAATGGCTTCAACCGCGGCGCGAGTATCAAAGTAATCTAAGTTGCTGCCTGCTAGGGGTAAGCGATAATTGGTATTCATAAACGTTTCCACAGCAAAAGGAGAGGGTAGTGGAGCATTCGCTCCACTAAAAAAAGCTAGCCGCGTTGCTCTATTGGCAAGTAACTGCGCGGTTCGCTGCCGGTATAGTCGGCGCTCGGTCGAATAATGCGGTTATTGGCGCGTTGCTCCATGATGTGAGCGGCCCAGCCACTCACCCGCGAACAAACAAAAATTGGGGTGAACAGTGGAGTAGGGATGTTCATGAAATGATAGGCGCTGGCATGGAAGAAATCGGCGTTACAAAACAACTCTTTTTCTCGCCACATTACTGCTTCTACTCGCTCTGATACTGCGTAGAGGTGCTGGTCGCCGTTAGCGTCGCTTAGCTTTTTAGACCAAGCCTTAATTAAGGCATTACGTGGGTCGCTGGTGCGATAAATAGCATGGCCAAAGCCCATAATTTTATCTTTGCGCGCTAGCATTCCCATTATTTCGTTTTCAGCTTGCTCTGGGCTGGTCCAGTTTTCAATCATCGCCATAGCAGCTTCGTTGGCGCCGCCATGCAAAGGGCCACGCAGTGCGCCAATGGCACCAGAAACGGCGGAATGAATATCTGATAGGGTGGAAGCAATGACTCGGCCGGTAAAGGTCGAAGCATTAAACTCATGCTCGGCATAGAGAATCAATGAACATTGCATGACTTGTTCATGAAGTGGATCGGCAGGTTTATCATGCAATAATTCGAGGAAGTGACCGGCAACAGATTTAGCTGAACTTTGGGTTGAAATGCGCACACCGTCATGACTAAAGCGATACCAATAACAAATAATGCCCGGCAAGGTCGCAAGCAGGCGATCGGTATGCTGTTGCTGCTCGGCAAAGTTGGCTTCGGTTTCTAGGTTTCCTAGCATCGAAACACCAGTGCGCATCACGTCCATTGGGTGAGCATTCGCGGGGATCAGCTCTAATACTGCTTTTAGTGCATCGGGCAGTTCACGCAGGTTATGCAGCGTATCGTGATAGGCCGCCAGTTGCTCGCGATTGGGTAATTCACCATTGCATAGTAGGTAGGCTACTTCTTCAAAGGTAGCTTGGTCGGCGAGTTCGCTAATATCGTAGCCGCAGTAGGTTAGGCCTGAGCCACTTTGACCTACGGTGCATAATTTGGTTTCGCCTGCGCTTTGGCCTCGTAAGCCTGCGCCTCCTAAAGCTTTCTGTACCATAATGTTCTCCTTCATTCCTTGGTGTTAACAAGCGTGGCATCTGCTGTGCCGCATTGTTTGGCTTGTTAAATGGTGGGCTTAGCGGCTGAATCTTTGTTTAGCTGGCTAAGCCCTTTCACGTAGTGGTGTGTATACCAATCGGGATAGATATCTGTTCATCTATCCCGATTGGTATTATTCTTGTTTAAATAGCTGGTCGAGTTTTTGTTCGTAGTCGTGATAGCCCAAGTAGTCGTAGAGCTCAGCTCGGGTTTGCATGCTATCTACCACATCTCGCTGGTGGCCGTTACTGCGTAAGCTGCGATAAACATTTACAGCGGCTTGATTCATGGCACGAAAGGCTGATAGCGGATACAGCACCATGTCTACACCAACGCCCGCTAACTCTTCGCCGCTAAACAATGGGGTTTGGCCAAACTCAGTAATGTTGGCCAAAATTGGCACTTTTACCGCGTCGGCGAATTGTTGGTATTGCTCAAGCGTGAGCATAGCTT
The DNA here is from genome assembly GCF_046774965.1 of Agarivorans sp. DSG3-1. Classification (NCBI taxonomy): domain Bacteria; kingdom Pseudomonadati; phylum Pseudomonadota; class Gammaproteobacteria; order Alteromonadales; family Alteromonadaceae; genus Agarivorans; species Agarivorans sp. DSG3-1. The sequence goes on from NZ_CP177241.1 coordinate 1,345,784, forward strand.
CAGGGAAAATCATGTCGGCGCCGGCTTCAACATATTGGCAAGCGCGCTCGATAGCGCCGCCCATTCCCTCTATTTGCAGGGCATCGGTGCGAGCCATAACGACAAAATCTGGATCTACCCGAGCATCAACAGCGGCTTTAATGCGGTCTACCATTTCTTGGCTAGAGACAATGGCTTTGTTGGGGCGGTGGCCACAACGTTTTTGTGCCACTTGGTCTTCCATATGCACGGCGGCAGCATCGGAGCGGATCATTTCTTTTACGGTACGGGCAATGTTAAATGCGCCACCAAAACCCACATCTATATCTACCAGTAGAGGTAAGTCGCAAGCTGCGGTAATCCGGCGAACATCTTCTAGTACATCGTTCATGGTGGTGATGCCCAAGTCAGGCAAACCATAAGACGCATTGGCGATGCCTCCGCCAGAAAGGTAAATAGCTTGGTGGCCTTCGCGTTGGGCCATCATGGCGCAGTAGGGATTAATAGTGCCTACAATCTGTAGCGGGTTCTGTTCGGCTACCGCTTGGCGAAAACGCGCTCCTGGTGAGAGTTTTGAGCTGTTCATTCGTTCACTCCTTGAATGTAAGTTGCTGAAGTTTGAGCTTCTAAGCTTTGGTCGGTCAGATTAGTTTGGTGTTGTTGTTCTATGGCTTTGCGGGCGCGCGCTATATGGCGACGCATTAACATTTCGGCCAGTTCGCCGTCGCGATCAGCCAGTGCCTGCCAAATGGCCCAATGTTCTTTTAAGGCTCGCTCTGGACGAGAAACTTGTTTAGCCGCTTGGTAGCGATACATGCGCAACAAGTGGTAAAGCTCATCACACAGCAGGTTCACTAGGCGTTGGTTAGCGCTGCCCTTAATAATGAGGTAGTGAAAATCGAAGTCACCTTGCTGTTCAAAGTAGGCTTTGCCTTGGTGTTGCTGTAGGTAGCTTTGGTGGTGTTCTAGTAGCTTTTTTAATTCATCAAGCTGAATTGTCGACAATTGCTCGGCGGCTAAGCGACAAGCCATGCCCTCTAAGGCTTCACGCACTGAGTAAATGTCTAACAGTTGTTGTTGGTTAAGCTGTACTACGCGAGCGCCAACGTGAGGTACTCTTTCAACTAAGCCCATGCCTTGTAGTTTAAGTATTGCTTCACGAAGAGGGCCGCGACTCACCCCGTAATGACGGGCTAATTCTGGCTCGGAGATCTTTTCGCCCTGAGCAATTTGGCCGCTCACTATGGCTTCAATTAAGGTATCACTGAGGTTTTGTGATAACAGGTTTTGATTTTCGCTGAGCGATTTAGCGGGACTACGTTGTGACATATTAAGGTTACATTCAGGTTGTTTGAATGTTGCTCAGTGTAGATCGATTGTTGCGGGCCGATCAAATAATTGTCGACAATATGTGCTTATACTTTAGTTTAAGTAGCAAAGTTTGCGTTTAAAGAAGGCATTTTGTCGACAATGGATGAGTGGTTCTAGTTATTGTCGACAATGTAGTTATAGCTGGCGGTGATTCAGGTTTGTTGTAATAGCGCAGAGATTGGCTTGGGTACGTTCACCTGCCAGTTTTCCAAGGTTGTTAGGCATTCTTCTACCGTGGCCACTTGAACAAATTTGCAATTGTGTTCAGTTACTTGAGCGTGAGCTTGCTGTTTTAAATACTCCAAAATTCCAGAATCTGGAGCTAAGTAAATACAGTGGCACAACTGGTTTTGTAAACACCAGCCAATTTGCTTTTGCATCACAGGGATACTTTCTGGGGTGAGAAACTGCCAATCGCGGATATCAAAAATGGCTGCCCAAGGTTGTTGTTCTAGCTGACCCACCGTGTGTTTTATATCTTTGCGATATTCATTGGTGGTGGTGACGTTCCAACTATCGTAAAGCTGAGCCAACAGGAAATCTTGGTGAAAGTGTAATTCATAATAACCATGGCTTGCTGGATGCATTCAAACCTCAGATCTACTCATTGAAACGGGATGTCAGGTTCACTTAGTGTGTATTGCCTAAACTGTCGTTTATTAAACGCGTAATTGAGGCTAACTGCAAATACTAGTGTGTCAGCGTTTGAAGTGAATAAGTCATTAGTATATTTGCCTAAAATAATCAGATATTTAGAGCTAATACGCTAGGGCTACCAACGCTTACAAAAAAGCCTCAATTTAGTTACGTTGCTTGCTTGTTATTTAAGCAGGCTCACGTTATGTTATGTATTCAATCAATTACTGCTTAAGTCGAGGGAACCATGAAACATTGTTTATGTTCAGCATACCGTTTAACCCGACTTGTGCCCGCAGCCTCGCTTGCCATGCGAAATAATAAACATGGCAGCCGAACCAAAGGGCCAGCAGCAAACTAAGATTGAGACCCATTCAATTTTATCCGAGCTGCGAAGTGTCGCAGTAAGGAAATAGCTAGACCATTCTCTCTATACTGCATCACTTCGCTCTCTATCAAGGAGAACGAGACATGATGTCACTTAAAATTCGCTTATTAACTTTTACCGTAGAATTATTACTGCGTTATCAACAGCATCTTGAAACCCAGCAATGGCTTAAACAACAACGCCAACAAAGCTGGCGAGTAGAGGGTATAAATGCCCACATCGCTAAAGATATTGGTGCCGATCCCGATGGTCGATTTAGAGCCAAACTTAAGCAAGCGGAACCCGCTACAGTAGCTAAAGAGGTGAAGCAGCAAACTAGCCACAAAGCTTGGCGCACACGACAGCAACCGGTGAAAATAAAAACGTAAACCAAGCGCCCTACGGGGCGCTTTTTAGTTGAATTCGACGGCGATGTTTATACATAAAACACCTGTGTTGTAATGAAGCTAAAAGTGTTCGGTTAGCTTGTTCAAGCTAGCATTGATTTTTTGCAGGCTTCGCGCTTTCCGTAAAAATGTTGAGAGGATGTAGCGCAAGAGTTGGAGCATGAGCTCAGCTACAGTACACTAGCCGCAGACCGCATTAGTAGGAAACAAATATGAGCGTTGAGCAAGACACTACCCACTTTGGTTATAAAACAGTAAACCGCGAGGAAAAGGTTGGCTTAGTGGCCGATGTTTTTCATTCGGTAGCGGCTAAATATGACGTAATGAACGATCTTATGTCGGGTGGGGTTCATCGCTTGTGGAAACGATTCACCATTGATTGCAGTGGCGTGCGCCCTGGCCAAAAGGTGTTGGATTTAGCCGGTGGTACTGGTGACTTAACCGCTAAGTTTTCTCGTATTGTGGGAAATACTGGCGAAGTGGTATTGGCCGACATTAACGACTCAATGCTTAAAATGGGTCGCAGTAAACTGCGTGACAAAGGCATTGTAGGCAATGTGCGTTATGTTCAAGCCAATGCTGAAGCGCTGCCCTTTCCTGATAATACCTTCGATGTGATAACCATTAGTTTTGGCTTACGCAACGTAACCGATAAAGATGCCGCTCTGCGTTCTATGTATCGCGTGCTTAAGCCGGGTGGTCGTTTGCTGGTCTTGGAGTTTTCTAAGCCAGAGATAGAGGCCGTAAGCAAAGTGTACGATGCTTACTCATTTCACTTATTGCCTAAAATGGGTCAACTGATCGCCAATGATGCTGAGAGCTATCAATATTTGGCTGAATCTATTCGTATGCATCCAGATCAAGAAACTTTAAAAGGCATGATGCAACAAGCTGGTTTTGAAGGCGTTGATTACTACAATTTAACTGGTGGTGTGGTCGCTCTGCATCGCGGTTACAAGTTTTAAGAGGCCGCTATGCCCTTTTCCTCATTGATCTCCGCTGGTGTAGAAGCGCTGAGTAATCAAGTATTAGCCTTAGATGACACCAGCCAAGCTCGCCGCAGCCAACTGGCTGGTAAAGTGTTGGCTATTAAAATCCAACCTCTGCCGTGTTTTTACTTTGTGATTAGCGAGCAACAGTTAGATGTGCTGAATCAGTTTGAAGGCCAAGCAGATTGCAGTTTGAATTTGTCTTTGTTCACCTTAGCTGAGCTTAAACAGGCAGATAAAATTCCTAGTTTAATTAAGCAAGACAAGTTGCAGCTAGAAGGCGATATTAAACTTGCTCAGCAGTTTGCCGATTTGTTCTTGCAGCTAGATCCAGATTTTGAAGAAAAATTATCCCTACGAGTGGGTGATGTTGCAGCTTACCAAATAGTCTCTAAAGGCCGTATGGTCGCCGAAGCTTTAAAAAGTCTATTTAGCAAAACCCCTGAAAAATTTACCGAATTGGCTAGCGAAGAGTGGAAGTTGCTAGTGGGGCAATTGGAATACCAAACTTGGCAGCAGCAAGTACAGACACTTGCCAAAGACCTAGACAACTTGGCCGTGAGAATACAGGAATTGAGTGAATGACCCCCAAAGAGTTCGCTCGTTTTAGACAAATCAATCGTACTTTATGTCGGTATGGGATCGACCAGTTGTTACCCAAACGTTTTTGGCCGTGGCCGCTACGTTTTTTACGCAGCCTAGTATTTTGGTGGCGTAACCAGCATAAAAATAGCGCTCCTGGCGCGCGTATTCGAATGGCGATGGAAGAACTCGGGCCAGTATTTATTAAATTTGGCCAAATGATGTCTACCCGCCGCGATTTGTTACCGCCAGACATTGCCGACGAACTCGCTTTACTGCAAGACCAAGTGTCGCCGTTTTCTGGTGAATTAGCGAAACAACAAATCGAGTTGGCCTTAGAACAGCCAATTGAAAACCTGTTTGATGATTTTGATATGCAGCCCTTGGCGTCTGCGTCTATCGCCCAGGTGCATACCGCTCGCTTAAAAGAAAATGGCCAAGAGGTGGTGCTTAAAGTTATTCGCCCTGGCATTGAGCGCACTATTTTGTCTGATATCGCGCTAATGCAGCGCGTTGCAGGGTTTTTTGCGCTGTTTTTCGCTGACGGTCGCCGCTTGCGCCCTAAAGAAGTGGTTGAAGAATATCGCAAAACTATTGTTGATGAATTAGACCTCGCTCGCGAAGCATCGAATGCAATTCAACTGCGCCGTAACTTTACTGACGCAAAAGAGCTGTATGTTCCTGAAGTGTATAGTGAGCATTGTCGTAAAACCTTGTTGGTGATGGAGCGTATTTACGGTATTCCGGTGGCCAATATCGACGAGTTAGAAGCGCAAAATACCAACATGAAATTGTTGGCAGAACGTGGCGTAGAAGTGTTTTTTACTCAGGTATTTCGCGACAGTTTCTTTCATGCAGATATGCACCCGGGTAATATTTTTGTCTCGCGTGAGCACCCAGAAGATCCGCAATACATAGGTATTGATTGCGGCATTGTAGGAACGCTAAACAAAGAAGACCAACGCTATTTAGCGGAAAACTTTTTGGCCTTTTTTAATCGTGACTACCACAAAGTGGCGCAACTGCATGTAGATAGCGGTTGGGTGCCTTCAGATACCAAGGTAGAAGAGTTTGAAGCAGCGATTCGCACGGTGTGCGAGCCAATATTTGCTAAGCCTTTATCAGAAATATCTTTTGGCCATGTATTGTTAAACCTGTTTAATACTGCGCGACGTTTTAACATGGAAGTGCAGCCGCAATTAGTATTGTTACAAAAAACCTTGCTGTATATAGAAGGTTTAGGACGACAGCTCTACCCAGAGTTAGATTTGTGGGCCACAGCGAAACCATTTTTAGAGCGCTGGATGCGCAAACAAGTGGGGCCAGAAGCAGTGTTTACTGCGTTTAAAGAAAAGGCACCCTATTGGTTAGAAACGCTGCCGCATTTGCCAGAGTTGGTTTATGATAACCTGCAATTGGCCAAGCAACAGCAGCTTAAGTTTCAACAGTTTACTGCACAGTATTTGCAGCAACAAAAGCAACGTCAGCGTAGCTTAATTTTGGCTTTGGTATCCGCTTCTAGTTTAATTTCGGCAGCGGTCATTTACTCAAGCCTACCCATGGTTGCTGCAGCCTTAGCGGTATGTAGTGGTTTAACTGGGTTAATTAGCTGGCGACAACTAAAATAGAACTATGGCCATTGTGGCCAAACAAGAATGTAAAAGGAAAAACAGATGGGTGGAATTAGTATTTGGCAACTGTTGATCGTAGCGGTCATTGTGGTGTTGTTATTTGGCACCAAAAAACTACGTAACATGGGTGGCGATTTAGGCTCAGCGGTGAAAGGCTTTAAAAATGCCATGAACGACGATGATGCCAAGTCTGCAGAAAAATCTACGCCAGAACAGCTCGCTCAAAACAAAGAGCAAACTGAAGAAACCACTAAAAGCAAAGACCAGCAGCAAGGTTAAGCATGTTTGATATTGGCTTTTGGGAGTTAATTTTAATCTCGATTATGGGCTTGGTTATTCTTGGCCCAGAGCGTTTGCCGGGTGCTATTCGTAGTGTATTGGCAGTGGTTAATAAAGTGAAGCAGTCGGTATCGTCTGTGACTACCGAGCTAAAGCAAGAGCTTGAGCTGGATGAGCTGCATCAGAACTTGAAAAAAGCCGAGCAACAAGGCTTAGAATCACTGAATGGTGATTTGAGTGAGTCTTTTGAAACCTTAAAGGCACGCGCCGAGTCTGTCACTCGCCCATATCAAAAGACCACATCCGATAAGCCTGATGTTGAAAAGGCTGATCCGGCAAATAGTCAGCATCAAGCCGACACCGTGGAGATGCCTGCGGATTCACAACCTGAAGCCAACCAAGAAGATAAAAAATAAGCTATGAGTGATGCCCCTGCGCAACCCCTAATTGAGCATTTAGTTGAGTTACGCAATCGTTTGCTGCGTGGCGTATTGGCCTGTTTAATTGTATTTCTTGGCCTGGTCTATTTTGCTAACGATATTTATTCGCTAGTGGCCGATCCCTTGTTAGCGGTGTTGCCCGATAACGCCAGTATGATTGCTACCGACGTAGCCGCGCCGTTTTTCACGCCTATTAAGCTCACTTTAGTGGCGTCGGCGTTTATAGCGATGCCTTATTTATTGGCGCAAGCTTGGGGCTTTATCGCGCCGGGTTTGTATCAACACGAGCGTAAGCTACTCATTCCTTTGGTATTTGGCTCTGGTTTATTGTTTTATGCCGGAGTGGCTTTCGCCTACTTTGTGGTATTCCCGCTGGCTTTTGCGTTTTTTACCGCAGTAGCGCCAGAAGGCGTAACCATTGCCACCGATATTTCTAATTACCTCGATTTTGTACTGAAGCTGTTTTTTGCCTTTGGTTTAGCCTTTGAAATCCCCATTGCCACTATGCTGCTGTGTTGGTCGGGTGCTACTACTCCTGAAAAGCTGCGTAGCAAGCGTCCTTATGTGATTGTAGGGGCCTTTGTGGTGGGTATGTTGTTAACCCCGCCAGATGTGATTTCTCAAACCTTATTAGCCTTGCCAATGTGGCTGCTGTTTGAAGTCGGTTTATTCTTTGCGCGTTTTTATGTACGCAAGAATGATGATGAAGAAGCGCAAGCCTAAGCCTTATGTTTGATATCGCGCTTAATCTTACCAGTTCGCAGTTTGATAAAGACCGCACCGAGGTGGTTGAGCGTGCCCAACAATCGGGCATTAATGGCATGTTATTGCTTGCCTCTGACATGCAAGAAAGCCAAGCAGTCAGTGAGTTGGCACTGCAATGGCCAAATCTGTGTTACGCCACTGCGGGAGTGCATCCACACGATGCTAAATCGGTAAGTGTAGAACAGCTGGTTGAGTTAAAATCCTTATTGGCGCAATCGCAGGTGGTGGCTGTGGGAGAGTGTGGTCTCGACTTTAACCGTGATTTTTCACCTCGTCCTCAGCAAGAAGCGATATTTGAAGCACAGCTCGCCTTAGCGGCAGAGTTACACATGCCGGTGGTAATGCATGAGCGAGACGCCCATCAGCGCTTTATCGATATCCTTGCTCCTTGGCGCGATAAGCTGCCTGGTGCAGTGTTGCATTGCTTTACTAGCGACAAAGCGGCGCTTAAAGCTTGCCTTGATTTAGATATTTATATCGGCATCACCGGTTGGGTGTGCGACGAACGTCGTGGTCAAGACTTACAGCAACGCGTCACTGAAATTCCCGACAATCGTTTATTGCTAGAAACCGACGCGCCTTACCTGCTGCCACGAGATCTTAAACCCAAACCTAAAAGCCGCCGTAACGAGCCTTGTTATTTAGGGCATATTTACCAGCGGGTAGCCGATTTACGCCAGCAAGATGTGTTTGAGCTACAACAACAAGTGCAGCAAAACGCCAAACAATTATTCCAACTGTAATCACCTTGTCACTTTTTTGATGTTTCCTTGAGTTTTGTCTTATTGTTCACACCTTGGGTGTAGTTCTTGCTTGGCTATATGCTTAAAAGGTTCCTATGCTTGAAAGATAAGTCTGGAAATAAACCCGAATAGGCTTCAAAACGGCTTTAATAAGCCGCCTCAAGGACGAGATTCTACTTTGATTAAATTAGTGTTATTTCTTCAACGATACGGTTTTGCCATTGGCTGTTTGCTGGTGTTTAACCCTGTTAGCGTGGCGGCGATTGTAAACAACAACCATCTTTATCAGAAAACCCAAGTTATTACTCAACAGCTGGTGGCGATTCGTGAACAGCAAAAGCTTCCAGCACTCAGTACCGAACCGCAAATTTTTGCCGATAAGCTGGCTATCCATTTGGTATTTAAGAGCCAGCAGCTAAGTGAGTTTGCTGTCAAGCTGCAAAGCAAGCATGGCGTGCCTGTTAGTGCTAATAAAAACGTGGTTTATCGTGTCATTCGGCCACGTAGCGTTATGCCTTATCTGGAGTTGCTAGAGCAACAACTTGATGCTGTGGCGACTAAAGTAGCGGCGACTAAGCCCGCAGACGTAGAACGTCCCTTAGGGAAATCAGTGAATGATGTTTACCAGCAATTGGTGATTATTGAGGCCTTATTTGTTGATTTAGTTGATCGAGAAGGGAGCACCGCGTTAGCCAAGAACCTTTCGATCATTAAGGGCGATTTACAACAGATAAGCCAGTTAAAAGGCTTACCACTGAACTTCGCATCGCTAAACAATTTTCAAAACCGCGAGTTAACGGACGCTAATATAGTGGCTTTTCAGTGTTTGTATTTATTAGAACGTTTATTCCGCCAATTGGCGATAGAACCGAGCAAGCCAGGACGTTTACCTACTGGGGAATCTAGCCTCTACCAAGTGGTGGATAGCACCGTTAATTTACGTGCCGAGTTACATCGAGCTAAAACCATCTTACAAATTGAACAAGACAGTCCTGCAGAACCAATGGCTGACCTTAGCAATGCGAATTTGTTATACGCACATTTGGTACAACTACGTAGTGGTTTGTTACAGATGGTAGGAGCGCCAGCCTTATGATGGACAAATTGAGCCTTAGCCAGAAAATCGCCCTTATTCCTATTGGTATTGTAGTGCTGCTCGGCATTATGCTGTGGAGCAGCATGTTAGCGCTAAAAAATGTTGAGCAACAAACCGTTGAGTTTTCGCAAAAAGTTGAGCCACGAGCCCGTTTAGCGGGTGAGTTGTCGGTAAATGCTTTACAGCGTTTAGTGGTGCAATCACGCTTTAGCCAAAGCGAAGACCCTCAGTTATTACAACGCTACCAACAGTTATCGCAACAGGCGGAGCAACTAGGAGGTAGTCCTCACCTTACAGGTTTTGATAACGCCGAACAGATTACCAGTAACTCCCAGTTGCTAGACCAACATTTTGCCGAAGAATTGGTTCCTTTATTGGCTGAAGTGAGCCGACTTGAAAATACTGTGTTACGCCAGTTAGTGCCACATGCGCTGGCTAATAGTGCTGATATTCATGCCACTTTAGATCCTCTGAACTCTGGCCGTTTACCGGGACTAACCGTTAATTTAGCGAATCATATTCAAGCTGCTGCCATTGCTTTAATGAGCCATTTAAACCGCCAAGATGATCGCAGTAAAGACCAATTCTATTTAGAGCTATTTGGTGCAGAAAATGCCTTGTTAGATTTACAAAAAGGGCTCAACCGTGAGCACCATAAAGCTTGGATTGAACTGGTGGCAAAAGACGTTGCCGAGCTGGCTAACTCGGCCTCTCGGTTATTTGAGTTACTGCAAGAGCGTCAATTGCTAATGGAAGACCTATTAAACCCTGCCGCTGAGCAAGTGGTGCAGGGTGCGAGTGACAGCCAGCAACATCAATGGCAAGTGCTCAGCGATTCTAGCCGAGCCATTAGCCAACAATTGCAACAAACCGCCTGGACTAATATGGCCTTTGGTTTGTCTATTGTGGTGATATCGCTACTCATGGGCTGGATAATAACCCGTTTGATTCGCCAACCTATTGTGACCATGGTTGAAGCGATGCAAGCTATTGCTCAAGGAGATGGTGATTTAACTCAGCGGCTTAAAGTAAAAGGCAAGGATGAGTTAGCGCAGTTAGCCGAAGCCTTTAACCAGTTTATTGCATTACTGCAAACTACCGTAACCACTATCAATACGAACGTGGTGGAGCTTAATTTGGCGGCAGGACAGCTAAATGATTTAGCTCGGCAATCTAAAGACCAAATGGGCCAACAGCAGCAAGTGGTTGGCGAAGTTAGCCACCATATTGGTCAGTTATCGCAAGGTTTTAGCGAAGTGGCTGATCATGTACGCAGTGCCGATACCTCTGCCATTGCGATTGATGAGGCCTCCGAACAAGGCAATCAGCTAACTCAATCAGCCACCTCTGAAATAAAGCAGCTAGTGGGGCAGGTGGATAGCGCGTCTGAAGATATGCGAGAGCTGGCGCAAAATAGTAAAGATGCCAGTAAGATCTTAGAAGTGATTAACGGCATTGCAGAGCAAACCAATTTGCTTGCCTTAAATGCCGCCATTGAATCGGCGCGAGCGGGAGAGCATGGTCGCGGCTTTGCGGTAGTGGCTGATGAGGTAAGGAACTTAGCCAAGCAAACCCGTGGTTCTACCGATCAAATTGAGCAAATGATGGGAGAATTAGTCAAAGGTGCAGAAAAAACCGAAGGGCAAATGCGCCAAGGGCGCAGCCAAGCTAGCGCTAGTTTTGAACTGATGTCGGAAATGCAGCAATCTGTAGCAACGACTCACCAGTTAGTTAGCGATATTACTAACTTGTTGGATGATGTAACGGCTGCTTGTGACGCACAGTTAAATACTTCGGAAACAGTAGTGAATGAGATGCAAGACATTGAATCGGCTGCGCAACGCAGTTTAGAAGGTACTGAGCACACAGCTCAACAGGCTGAAAAAGTGGGTCAATTAAGTGGATTGATACAAGCCAGTATTGCCAATTTTAAGGTGTAATTTCAGCTAAGCGTTAAGCTAACTAATTATCATTTTCATAGCGGTTCTTGGCATAGTGTTTATATTCCTTTCTTGATAATTTTTTAATTTTAAATCAACTCACCCACTTTATTTATTTGTGAAACCGCGTTGAAATCGTTTTCATTCTTTTTTAATAAGCCTTTCATGAATTAATTGTCTAAATAAATCACTCCCCTTTAAATAAATCCTATTAAACATGTATTTTTTGGATAGTTACGCACTTTTAACGTGACGGGTCTTGTTGTCTACGGATTTAATATTAAGTTATTGTTTTTTATATATTTAGTTTTTATCGGTTTCTGCGAGTTGTTCCTTGTATCGCTTCACATTTTAATATTTTAGTCATAATAAGCGAGTAGTTTACCGTGCTATGTTTTTATCGTGATTAAATTCATAGATATATAAATAAGTATAAAACATAAAATAATTATTTATTAAGGAAGTAAAATGCAAGTTGGGAAAGTTATAAAAGTTGTAGCTGGTATCGCTATTACATCTGTTGTAGTAGGTTGTAATAGTGATACTGAGTATGTGTATGTTGATCCGCCAATCGCAGACAGCATCGATTTAGGGCCATACAAGTGTAGCGAAGAAGAGATCGCTGAAGACGCCAACAAAGATTGCCGTTTGTACATTAAAGGTTCTATGAATAGCTGGTCATCGCGCCCAGAAGCACAATTGCATTACCAGGGAGAAGGCGAATACATTGCTTTATTCAGCATGCAGCCTGGTGAGTACTCATTTAAAATCTCTGATCCAAGCTGGAGCGCTGAGCGTGATTTAGCCATTGGTGAAGACGCTGATGCCGAAGTGGTGTTTGATATTCCGATGGAGCTGCAACGCAAGTATGACGACTTTGGTAACCAAAATATGGATATCACAGTTTCCAGCGATGAAGACCAAGTGTATCGCTTTACCTTAGATTCGTCGGCCACGATTAACAACCCCACCTTATTAATTGAAAACATCACCGATACCGACGTAGATAACTTAAGCCAAGCGATGTACTTAGTGGGTACCTTTAACGATTGGACTGCTAATGACAGCAGCGAGTTTAGCTACGCGGGTGCCGGTAACTACCAATTACAGGTAAAATTTGCTGAAGCTGGCACCATCAGCTTTAACCTACATCAAGGTATAGATAAACCCTTGGTTTACGGTTCTTTAGATAACCAACCAATTAGCCTAAGCGAAGGTGAGTCATCATTAACGACTTACCCTGGCGGAAAAATGTCTGCGCAGGTTGAAGCGGGTACTTATGTATTCTCTTTATCAACCTTGGGCGATGGCCAGCAAGCAGTGCCACTAACCTTGTCTAAAATGCGCGCGGTAGTGGGTCATGACACCATCACCGTACCTGATTTAGCCACCAGTGTTACTGCCGATGGCAGTACTTTTGCTCAAAGTTATACGTGGGAAACGGAAGGTGATATTACAGTTGGTTTAGCCAACGACGAGACTCAAACCATTGAGGGTATTCGTCAGTTAGCTACCGCCGATTCTCTAGGTCGTTATCAAGTAAACCTTAGCATTAACAAAGGCCAAGCTAGCGATAGCCAAGACATAGATGTTATCGATCTAGTATCTGCGAACAACATTGTAATGATGATTGGCGATGGTATGGGCTATGGGCAAATTGATATTACCCGTGCTTATCAAGGCGAGTCCTTATTCCTAGAATCTGGCAAGCATCGTGGTGATATTAAAACCGCCAGCGCTGATACTCTAGGTTACGAGAATCTTGCCGAGCTAGGCATGAATTACTATACCGACTCAGCCGCCGCGGCAACCGCTATTTCGACAGGCCGTAAAGCTATCTCTGGCACCATTGCTCAAGCGCGTCCGGGTGATGGTTCTGATTTAGAAACCATTTTGGAATATGCTCAAAAACAGGGTAAATCAGTAGGTATTGTTGCTACGTCGCACTGTGTGCATGCTACACCTGCAGCTTTTGCTTCACACGGTCCGAACCGAAATGACTTTGTTACCTTGTCACAAAGTATGTTTGGCGACGTAAAACCAAACGTTGCCTTATGTGGCAGTAAGCAAGTTGATGACGTAGACGTGATTAGCCAACAGGCTGCGCTAGGTGGTTACACCATCGTTAAAAACAAAACTGACATGATCCCGGCGGTAGCGGCGTTACCTGCAACAGACCCTGATGCAGAAATTTTGTTTGCCGGCATTTTTGGTGAAGACGAAATCCCTTATGTATTACCGCTTGGCGATCAGAAAAGTTACGAAGAGCAAGACATTCCCCAGCTGAATGAAATGACTCAAGTAGCCATAGACATTCTGTCTAAAAACCCTAATGGCTTTGTCTTAATGGTAGAAGGTTCGCAAATTGATTTTGCAGGTCACCTTAACGATGAAGAGCGTTTGATTCATGAAACCATTGCCTTTGATACCACGGTTGAAGAAGTCGCTAACTGGGCTGATTTACGCAGTGACTCAATGGTCATTGTTACTGCCGATCACGAAACGGGTGGTTTGAAGCTTGAGAAAACTAACGGTGTAGGTGTAGTACCAGAAGTCAGTTGGAAGTGGGGAAGCCACACTAACGTTGATGTACCTATCGCTTCTTGGGGCTTAAATTCACATGCCTTTGTTGGCCGTTCGGTAGACAACACTGCGATTTACAATGTAATGCGCGGCGCTTTAGACGCTGAGTAAATAAGCTATTACCTCTGAACTGTGCCTTGGTATAGTTCAGAGGACTTCAGGTGAACTATGTTACGAATATTATGTTTTGTTTTTGCTGGCTTAATTAGCCCAATAGTATTGGCGACTCCAAATCCTTGGTTATCGCTGGTGCCAGAGCTAGAAAGAGATCAGCCAAACCAAAATCCTATTAATCATCAAATTCAACTTGATGAGCGCGCGCCGCAAATAAAGTCTGGCGGTTTAGTGCAAGCCTTAAACGGCCAAGATATGCGTATGCCTGGTTTTGTCGTGCCATTAGAAAGCGATGGTGACAAAATTACTGAGTTCTTTTTAGTACCATTTTTTGGTGCTTGTTTGCACTTACCCCCACCGCCACCCAATCAAATTATTCATGTTCGCCATCCTGCTGGAATCGATATGGTTGAACCTTGGGAAGTGATTTGGATAAGTGGTGAAATGCAAGTAAAAGCCACCGACGTAGAAGGTATTGCCAGCGCTGGGTATGCAATGAGCTTAAACAAAGACATCGAGTTTTACGTGCCTTAACACTGGTTAAAAAGTGCCTGAACAATAACTTAATCATCACTAGTGCTAGGTTCCCTAATTGTGAGAGTATTCAAGCAACTAACAGGGAGCGATAGCACGTGCATATACCCAAGCATTTTAAACAAGACGACTGGACAACTATTTCTCAACTGATCTCCAGTTATCCACTTGCCACTATCACCACTCAAAGTGATGCAGGCCTAGTGGCCGATCATGTGCCCTTACTACTGGCTAAAAATGCTCAAGATGACTGGTGTTTACAAGGTCATATCGCGCGAGCTAATCCCTTAGCTAAGCGTTTGCAGTCATGCTTATCTGCATTAGTGGTGTTTCAGGGGGAAGATGCTTACGTGTCGCCAAACTATTATCCCTCTAAGCAGGCTAACCCCAAGGTAGTGCCAACTTGGAATTATCAAGCAGTGCATATTAATGGCGTTATTAAGGCTAAAAATGATGCCGCCTGGACGCTGGATTTGCTGCAGCGATTGACTCTAGAGAACGAGCAAAACCAAACTAAGCCTTGGCAAGTAAGTGACGCTCCAGACAACTTTATTGCTCAGCTTAATAAAGCCATTATTGGCTTTGAAATAAGCATTGATAAGCTGCAAGCTCAATTTAAACTTAGTCAAAACCACAGTGCAGAAAATCAACTGGGTGTCGCTAAAGGATTGGCTAAGATTAAGCCAAGCATGGCTAAGCAAATAAAAGAACATGCCGAGTTAGTAGCAAAGGGTGATGCAAGCGAATGACTAAAGCGAAGTTAGTCTCATGGAATGACGCCAAAGGTTTTGGTTTTTTAAAACTCAGTGATAAAAGCGCTGAGAAAAATTTGTTTGTACATGCCAGCAGTTTTGATGATCGAAGCATTAACCCCGAGCGCTTAATCGGCCATTGGTTTACGTACCGCTTATCTGCCGATAAACAAGGTAGGCCCTGCGCCAAGCAACTTAAATTGGTGGGCGAAAAACCGGCATTTGTTACTAAGACCAACAAGGCTGGATTTGGCGCGAGTATAAAAGTCGCAGTATTTGCCGGTCTACTAACGGCCTTAGTGATGTTGGCAAACTTGCCATTGGCAATTGCGTTGGCCTATTTAGTGATGAGCTTAGTCTGTTTTGCTTTGTATGCTCTAGATAAAAGCGCTGCTCAAGCGGGTCGTTGGCGAGTGCAAGAAGCCAAGCTACATGTATTTGCCTTACTCGGTGGTTGGCCGGGCGCTATGCTTGCTCAGCAGTACTTACGACATAAAACTCAGAAACAGCAATTTCGTTGGGTTTACTACGCTACCGTTTTGCTTAATTGTGCGGCTTTAGCGTACTTGCTTACGCCGTCGGCTGCGCCAATGCGACAAACGATAAGTGAGTTTGTGTCGAGTTTTGTTTAAATGAATATCACCATCGAGCCTTATTCCACTAGGTTTGCTAAACAAGTCGCCGATGTTTTTACTCAAGCGGTGCATGCCATTGCTAATGAGCATTATAGCGCGGAACAAAAACAAGCATGGGCAGCAACACCCGTAGATTACTCATATTGGCAGCAACGCTTAAAAGCTGAACGCTGCTTTGTAGCCTTGCAAGCTGAAACGGTAGTGGGCTTTATTGAGCTAGAGGGCTGCAATATTGATTGCTGCTATGTTTTGCCAAAATACCAAGCTAAGGGTATTGCTCTACAAATGCTTCAGTATATTGAAGCGATTGCTCGCCAGCAGCAAAGGGAATACTTGTTTGTTGATGCGTCTAAAGTGGCTAGGGGGTTCTTTGTTAAACAAGGCTTTAGCGTGATTAAAACCAACAAGGTACAGCGAGTAGGGCAAACTTTGCTTAACTTTAGTATGCAAAAATCCCTGTAGCCATTCCCACATACTGTAAAGCTAGCGAGATAGTGCTGACAATTATCATAATGAAAGATCCTCGCGCTTGTTTTTAAATAGTTCATGCTAATGGCAACGATGCGAGGGGGAAGCATGAAAATCATTATGGGTATTTTGCTGGTAACGTTAAGCGGCTGTAGTCAGCAGCAGGCTTATAATGCCATGCAAGGAAACCAACGACAGCAGTGTGACAAACACACTAATCATCAAGATTATTTAGGCTGTATGGATCAAGCGGATGTGAGCTTTGAAGACTACCAGCGTCAGCGCGATGAACTGTTGAGCGATGAAGCAAAATAAAAAACCAAGCCTAGGCTTGGTTTTTGGTATTTCAAGGGAGTTTAAAGCGCTTCGCCGTTCACACTAAGCTGTACGTCTATATTACCGCGAGTAGCGTTTGAGTATGGGCAAACCTGATGAGCAACCTTAACCAACTCTACTGCCGCTGCTTGCTCTAGTTCTAGCTCTACTGCCAGCGCGACTGTTAGTGCAAAACCGCCATTGTCATTTGAGCCAATGCCCACAGTAGCAGTGGTTGGGGCAGATTTAATCGCCACTTTACCTTCTTTGGCTACGTGTAAAATAGCATTAGAGAAACACGCGGCATAACCTGCTGCAAATAGTTGCTCTGGGTTAGTGGCTTCGCCGCTGCCGCCCATTTCTTTTGGGTAGCTAAGTGCTAGGTCTAGTTTTTTGTCGTCGGTGCTTACTTGGCCATTACGACCGGCTAGTGCTGTAGCTGAAGTAGTGTATAAGGTTGTCATATCGTGTCCCTTTAATTTAAGTTGTGCGCTATTTAATTGTTTGCAACTTTAGTTGAGGGTGAGATGAAATGCAAGTATATTGTGCACAATTTATTTTATGAAGGTTTTACCATGAGCAAGTTAAGTGAGCAATCTGACCAGGTGGTGAACCTCAGCTTAGACAAGCAACTATGTTTTTCTTTATACAGCGCGTCAAATGCCATGGGCCGTGCCTATCGCCCGTTGTTAGATAAACTCGATCTTACCTACTTGCAGTATATTGTGATGATGGTGCTGTGGGAGCACGACAGTGTCAGTGTGAAAAGCTTGGGGGAAAAAGTGCATTTAGACTCTGGTACCTTGACTCCTTTGCTAAAAAGACTAGAAGCAAAAGGTTTGGTGATTCGCGCAAGAAGTGAACATGATGAGCGAGTACGAGTGATTAGCTTAAGTGAGCAAGGTGTGAGTTTACAGCAACAGGCTGAGAGTGTTCCTCAAGCCATGTTGTGCCAAGCCGATATGCCGTTAGAAGAACTGCAGGCATTAAAACAAGGCTGCGATCGCTTGTTTGCCAAGTTGATGAAATAACTGTCATTAGTCGCTCATTTAGCTTGCGAGTGACAACAAGTTTTATAAAAGGTCTGTAATAACTCGAAATAAGTAATCGGTATAACGATTAGGCTGGTTACACTAATGCCTTACTCAACCATGGACAATGCTCATGCCTCAAGGCGCGGTAAAAGAACTCAAATTATTTAATTTGGCGTGGCCCATTTTGGTTGAGCAGTTAACCAGTGGCTTTGTGGTCATGGTTGATATTTATTTCCTGAGTTTACTAGGGGAAGACGCTGCCGCCACTGCTGGCTTGCTAATGCCCTACTTATGGATTGGCTTCTTTGTTTTGCCGATGCTTTCTACCGGCGGCACTGCCGCTGCATCGCAGTATTATGGGGCTAAGCAGTTCGACAAAGTGATACCGGTATTTATGACCAACGTTTTGTTGCTGGGTTTGGCTGGTATCGCCTTTAGTATTTTTACCTATCTCAACTATAACAATATTGGCGTGTGGCTTAACTTCCCTGCGGCAATGCAGCTGTATGCTGAAGATTACTTGGCCATAATGGCGTTTACTTTTGGTTTCTTTGGTTTGCGCTGTGCTTATGGCTCTATTTTGGCCGCAAAAGCCATGACCAATTGGAATATGTTGGCGTCACTACTGACGAACGTGGTGAATGTTTTTCTAAATGCTACTTTCTTTTTTGGCTGGTTTGGTATCGAACCCATGGGTTTAAAAGGCATCGCCTTAGGCACGGTGTTGTCTTACCTGTTTGCCTGTTTAGTGGTGATGGTGATTGTGCATGTTAAGGCGCAAGTGAGCTTTGAATTTAACCGCGCAATTATTCCACGAATGCGCGCCGTTTTTAAACCCTTAATGAAAATTTCTATTCCCTCTGCCGCAGAGCCCGCCAACTATACTCTGCAGCAAATTGTAGTCGCAGGTATTTTGGCCACACTTGGGGTATTGGCTGTGTCGTCTTATACCTTTGTGCTGCGCTTTTTGTTTATTTCAATGGCAGTGAGTTGGTCGTTAGCAGCGGCAGGGCAAATTATGATGGCGCATCAAATGGGCGCGCGAAAACTGCAACAAGTGGATGCTACATACAATCGTTGTGTAAGCTTGGCGATATTATTCGCCTTTGTGAACATGTGTGTATTTGCCTGGTTTTACCAACCTCTTATTGGTCTTTTTAGTGATGATCCTCAAGTGGCTTTTTATGCCAAATGGTTACTGATTATTTGTATTGTTATGGAGCCATTTAGAGCGATTAATATTGTGGCTGGCATGGGCCTAAAAGCGGTCGGCGATGGGCGCTTTGCGGCGACCGTAGGGGTTGCTTTTATTTGGGGTATTGTGCCGATTATTTACCTGTGTTCTATATCTTGGCAGTTGGGCATTATTGGCGCATGGGCATGTTTTGCCTTAGATGAAGTGGTACGCGGGCTGATCAATCACTGGCGTTGGAAAACTTACCGCTGGCATAACATGGGCATTGTTTAGTGGTGATTACACGCCAAGCTTAGCGATTGTTCACATTCTAGATTGCTTCGCTATTCTATTTGCTGCAAATTAGGCTAATACTTATCAACACTTTAGCGTGATCCTCGGGTTTATTGCGGTTCGCTGCAATAAATGGAATTGCCGCTGGCTTAGTTTGGCGGCAGACAGGGTTGTTTTATTCCTTTAAGTAGCGAGAACAGCAATGAAATTAGAGTCTTTAGCACTTCACCACGGCTATGAATCAGAAGCCACCACCAAAGCTGCGGCAGTGCCGATTTACCAAACCACGTCTTATACCTTTGACGATACTCAGCACGGCGCAGATCTCTTCGATTTGAAGGTACCTGGCAATATTTATACGCGAATTATGAACCCTACCACCGATGTGCTGGAGCAAAGAGTTGCAGCAATGGAAGGTGGCATTGCCGGCTTAGCCTTGGCCTCTGGCATGGCAGCAATTACGTATGCCATTCAATGTATCTGTGAAGTAGGTACGAATATCGTTAGCACCAGCCAAGTGTACGGTGGCACCTATAACCTATTTGCCCATACCTTCCCTAAACAGGGCATTGATGTTCGCATGGTGTCGGCTGATGATTATGCGGGTTTTGAAGCCGCGATTGATGAAAATACTCGCGCCATTTTCTGTGAATCTATCGGTAACCCAGCAGGTAATGTTGTTGACTTGATTAAACTAGCGGAAATTGCCAAAAAGCATGGCGTTCCACTTATGGTAGACAACACTGTTGCTACACCATTTTTGTGCCGCCCTATCGAGCTAGGTGCCGATATTGTTATCCACTCGCTGACTAAATACATTGGTGGCCACGGCACTTCAATTGGCGGCATTATTGTGGACTCAGGTAAGTTTGATTGGGTTGCCAATAAAGAGCGCTTTAAGATTTTGAATGAGCCTGATCCGTCTTACCATGGTGTGGTGTACACCGAAGCGCTTGGCCCTGCCGCATATATTGGGCGTTGTCGGGTGGTGCCGCTGCGTAATACGGGAGCGGCTATTTCCCCTATGAATGCTTTTCAAATTCTCCAAGGTTTAGAAACTCTGGGTTTACGCATGGAGCGCCATTGTGAAAATGCCGAAAGCTTAGCGGCGTACTTAAAGCAACATCCAAAAGTGGAATGGGTAAACTACGCTGCTCTGCCTACTAGCCCTTATAATGAAGTTTGCCAAAAAATCGCTGGTGGTAAAGCCTCTGGCATTTTGAGCTTTGGTATTAAAGGCGGTAAAGAAGCCGGCGGTAGATTTATTGATGCCCTACAAATGATTTTACGTTTGGTGAACATAGGCGACGCCAAGTCATTAGCTTGCCACCCAGCTTCAACGACTCACCGCCAACTAAATGAAGAAGAGCTGGCGAAAGCAGGTGTTAGCTCAGATTTAGTGCGCATTTCGGTGGGTATCGAAAACATCGGCGATATTATTAACGATGTAAGCCAAGCTTTAGAAAAAGCCTAATGTTTACACTTTCGATTAATAAAGCCGACTAATAAGTCGGCTTTATTTTTGCCGGCTCAATTTCCTGCTTGCTCGAACTAATTTGATTTAGGTATTCGATCAGATTGATAAACTTAAAAGAAGGTCATTAGGGAGTATTGACCTTCTATTATTGTTTACTTCAATTGCACCACCGTATCGCAGCGCTTCTCTATCATGTGTGGGTCATGACTCACCAGAAGCAAGGCACAACCCTGTTCTTTAGCGAGGTCTACCAGCAAGTCTGTGACTTCTTTTGCGATGATAGGGTCGAGTCGTGATGTTGGTTCATCGGCAAACAAAAATATTGGGTCGAGTAGCAGAGCCCGTAATATAGCAAAGCGTTGCAACTCTCCGCCAGAGACCTCGGTACTTCTGCGTGCTAGCAATTCTGGTGCTAGTTTCAGCTTGTTCATCAACGGTGCAATTCGCGCTCTATCGATCTGATGCAAATTAATGACATCTTCTAACAATACGCCAAGGCTTACGCTTGAAGTAAAGGCCGCTGGTGGATCTTGAAATAGCTTTAGCCATTGATAGTGCTTGGTATTTGATACTTGCTTGTTTACTTTGCCACTAATCGGCGGCAGTAAATTTAACAGGGTGTCACCCAGTGTACTTTTACCACTGCCACTATCTCCAACCACACCCACCACTTCGCCTGCATGAATGGTAAAATCAATGCCTGCAGACAGTGCTTGTCCGTTACGCCCAATCGCCAGGCTTGTCGCACTTAGCACCGGCTTTTTATCTATCAAGCCCTTAGTACGTTGATCCCAATGCTGAGGGTCAGCACCGATAAGTGATTGTGTGTAAGAATGCTCGGGTTGATTCAGCACTTGTTCTGCACTGCTTTGCTCAACTACAACACCTTCTTTCATCACTATGATGTCGCCACCGATTTGCCTTGCCACCTCAATATCATGAGTAATGGTGAGCAAACCGCCACCTTGAGCGCTTTGCAACAGTAATTGAACTATGTCATTACGGCGACTTACGTCCAAACCTTTAGTTGGCTCATCAGCTAAAATCAGCTTAGCACCACCTGCAGTTGCGGCTGTTACCGCTAAGCGTTGCGCCATGCCTCCAGATAATTGGCCCGGCCTTTTCGAGGCGCTTGATTTCAGTTCGACTTTATCTAAATCATCCATCGCTTGGTTAAACGCCTGCTCATGAGCTAAACCATGTAAACACTCATAGACCTCTAACACTTGTTGGTAAGCTGGCATCAAGGGGTCTAGCGCTCGCCATGGCTCTTGCGGCAACATAATCACCTCTTTACCCCATAAGCTAACTAAAGAGCCGCGGTCGTGTAATTTACCAAATACTTCCACTTGACCCTGTTGGCTTAACTCGCTGGGGAGTAGGCCAATAATCGCCTGTGCCAACAAACTCTTGCCTGATCCCGTTTGGCCAAGAATAGTTAAAGGTTTATCTTGGTAAAGACTCAGTGAAAGCGGCTGAAGGAGCTCAAGCTCTTTTGCATTGATCGATAGATCAGTGAGTTGAATTAAGAGATTCACGACTCGCTCCTGCTAACAAATGAAAGCCTAGTACTAGCAATGCCACCACAATAAGCGGCTGCATTAATACCCAAGGCGCTTCAACATAAAATGGGAATAGCTCAACACTCATCAAACCTAACTCGGCCAATGGTGGTTGAATACCTACAGCAACAAAGCCTAACGAAGCCATCATTAAGATGGCATTGGCACCACCAAAGGCTGCCATGGTGAATACTGAGGAAGAGATGGCTGGCCATATATGGCGTTTGAATTGATACCATTTCCCAAAGCCCATCATTACTGATACTTGGCGCTCAGGGCTGTCCATTAAGGTACGGGTTATTGCGCGAGTGACGCGGTAATACTCTACCCATTGCACTAAGGAAATCGCAAAATACAGAACCACAAATGACCCTGGAGCAATCGCTGATAGCAATAACACTAATACCAAGCCAGGTAAGGCCAACAGTATGTTTACCAGTACATCTAAGCTTTGTTCTACGCGGCCGCCAGCCCATGCGGAGCATACACCTAGAGTCACCCCTAGAATAGATGAGGTGAGTACGCAGAACACGCCTAAACTAAATGACAATACAATGGCGCTGGCTAGCCTTGTCATCATGTCGCGACCAAAATGGTCTGTGCCAAACCAGTGGTCGCTGTTAGGCGTTATAAGGCGAATAGAGAGATTTTGCTCATCGATGGTATAGGGCGAGAAACCACCCACCAGCACAGCAAAAGCAAATAACCCCAGTAAAAGCGTTAGCCCTAATTTTTGGTTCAAGCTTAATGACTTAATCATTGTTCTTGCTCCCCTCTAGGGTCAATCCAATAACACAGCAGATCGATAATGCCATTCAGCACCACAAACAGAACACCCATGGTTAAAGCACAGCCTTGAATAACTGGAATATCACGAGCAAAGATTGCATGGGCTAAACCATGCCCTACACCTGGCCATGAGAACAGTGATTCAATCATCACAATACCTTCGATAACACTGACCAATTGAATCCCAATAAAGGCAACGATGGGCACCGCCATATTGCGCATGCCATGACGGAAGAAGGTTTGTCGCTCACTTAAACCTTTAACCCGAGAAAACTGGTAAAAGGGCGAGCGTAATACTCTTCGAACACTGCCATGCACCACCCGGTTAGACACCGCAGCTAAGCTAATGGCAAGGGTAATGCTTGGAAGCACCAAGTGTTGCCAAGTGCCAAAACCCGCCACCGGAAACAGTGGCCATTCCAAGGCAAAAAGCAGGATTAAAATTAAGCCGAGAACAAAAACAGGCATGGCTCGGGTGCAAGTGGAAAACCACACCATTATTGAATTTATCAGCCCTCCCTTTTTGGCTGACCAAGTACCAAGGGGCAGTGCAATACAAATTGATAATGCTATGCCAAAGCCAGCTAACAGCAGCGAGTGACCGAGCTGATGTAGTACGGTTTCACTCACCGGCAAACCGCTCACCAGAGAGTTCCCTAAGTTAAACTGTAATAACTCGAACAACCAATTCACATAACTTGAGAGCCAACCTTGGTCTAAGTTGAGTTCTTGTCGGACTAATTCAGCGGCAGCCGAATCGACATTGTCTTGACCGTAGCGGCTTGCCGCAATGCGGTAAGCCATATCGCCCGGTAGGCTGCGCATTAACACAAAGGTTAGTGTGCCTACTCCCCACGCCACCAACACTAATTGGTAAAGGCGCTTCCGAAGAAGCTCCCATATCATTATTTAATCTCCATCTGGTTAATGAAGTAATCGCGCTCAAACGGGTCGAATTGGAAGTTTTTAACACGCTTATTAACCGATGTGTGTTGGCTATAACTGGATATTGGCAATACCGGATACTCGTTATAAATTGTGGCGGCAACCTGTTGGCTGAGCTCTAAAGAACGCTCAGGATCTTGCGAGCTCACTAATTCCGTTATGGCGCTATCCACCTCAGCATTATTCCAATTCATGGTTCCCCAATCACCGCCACCATGGGCGAAATCAGTACTCATAATAGGAAGAGGGTCACCACTAAAACCAAAGTTACGGGCGATTAATGCCATTTCTAACGAGCCGTCTTTATGGCCTGCAGGAATCATACTTGAGTTAGTAATATCCACCTTAAGCTCTACCCCCAATTTAGCCCACTGGGCCTGAATTGCGGTAGCAACAGTGGTTAGCTCGGGGCGATCAGCGTAAGTAATCATGGTTAATTTAAATGGGGTGCCATCACGCTCAAGCATGCCAGAGTCACCCTGTTGCCAACCTAGGTCAGCCAAAATGTCTCGTGCTTGCGCTAGGTTGTAGCCATTGGTTTCGATACCTTCAACAAACCACTGTGACATTGAACTGGGCATCAATTGCGAGGTTTCCGAGCCTTCAGAGCCAAGCACGTTAGTCGCAATGGCTGCGCGGTTTAGTCCCATACTTAAGGCTTTACGTACTTGTATGTCATCCAAGATTGGATGCGCAGCATTTAATTTAATGAACATGGTACGCGGCACCAAATGGCTATAAAGCTGCACTTCATTTGAGCCATCCAATTGCCCCAGCATTGATGGTTCGAGGGTGAATACGATATCTGCCTCACCTGATTTAGCTTGGAGAATCCGGCTTTCAGCCCTATGTCCGGTCAAATAGGTCGCAAACTCAATGCTTGGTTTTTGTCCCCAGTAGTTGTCAAATTTCTTCACTGTTAGCTTATGTGGCGGTGCAAAGCTACTCATTTGGTAAGGCCCTGAGCCAAAGAGTGTCTCAACTGCACCATCTTGTTTGTAAGACGCGGGAGATAAAATTGCATTGGAATAGTTGGTTAGCAGTGAAGCAAACGCAGCATAAGGCTTAGCTAACTCAATGCTAATTTGATCACTGTTTAGCGCTTTTATACTTACCACTTCGGCCTTATTTAAGGTGCCGTGTTTACTCTGTGCAAACTCTAGGCTTTGTACTACTGAGTCAGCATCCATTGGCAGACCATCATGAAAAGTTACACCTTTACGCAGGCTCAAATGCCATGTTAGGCCGTCTTCACTACTGCGCCACTCGGTCGCTAAACCAGCGGTGATAAGCCCTTTGCTATTTATGTTTAGCAAGGTTTCAATCACTTGCATCCGCGTCAAAATGTAGCCTTGCTTAGACGGATCTAAGCTGGATATTTCCCAAGGTCCGCTGATGGAGAGGGTATTGGCTTTAGTTGGAACAGTTTGGTCTGATGATTTTTGGGTAGCGGTAAATGCGATAACTGCACCCACTGCGATAACCGTGGCAACTAAAATGCCACGTTTAAGCTTCTTCTTTTTATTGATAGAAGCATACGATAATTCGGTCATAACAAATCCTAACGATGTTAATTAGCGTTATAAAAATGGGATAGAAAAATTGTATTTGAAGCTTAAGTAACGCTAGGAGGAGACCGAGTACGAGGAAGTTCTTTTGAGATGAATGCTATGGCTTGTGGTTCAAACGTCTGATAACACTGGGCTTTATCTGAACGATACTCCAGTGTTGCCGCTGCGTTCACGGCATTGTTAATTGCTTCATACATTTCACATTGATGATGCTCGTGAGCCTCATGTTCCATTTCCATTGAATGCATAAGCGACACGGTACTCAGCCCTAAAGGGAGTGAGAGCATGGCCAGCAATAGCAGCTTATTTAATTGAAGAGAATGGAAATAGCGCAAAACATGAGCAATGTGAAAATAAAACAGTGTGATAATGTAACAATTAAAATTGAATCACACCACACAATAGAGATGCTTTCCCATTTTAAATTTTTCGGACGTTAGTGACTCTATATAGGCTTAGGAAGTGATTGTTAAAACTGAAGAATCTACTGTGCGGCTGGTTTTATCATTTGCTAACGAAAAGACTCAGTGGGTAACGCCTTGCAATCCCTTAGCTTGGGGCTTTATGGTGATTTAGCCTCAATCTGCATATATTCCCTCGTTATTATTGTGTTCACAGCTTTGCAAAAAACCGGTTTTTAATTACGAAATATCGCCAAGATTTTGTTCAGTGAACTGGCTTGGGTTTTTATCATAGCGGGCTAGGTATAGTTTTGGTTACAGACTTAAACTTTTGCACTAAGGACTCGTAATGCGTTGTTTTCACGGAGTGTTTATTCTCTCCATACTGATTAGCCTTTGGGCGTGTAGTTCTAGTTCTGTTACTCAACAACAAGCGCTGCAAAATGTGAGCGTTTACCGCCCACTGGCCGATTACGACCCGCAATTACGCTTACAGGTTGAGGGGCGCTTTATCGTTAACGGTAAAGGTGAAAAAGTGCGTTTAAAGGGCGTCGCTTTTGGCAACGAGGTATGGGCGAATACCCATATTCCTAACAAACATCATAACGAACAAGACTTTGAACGCGTTAAGGCAATGGGTTTTAACAGCATTCGCTTTTACCTAAACTACCAAACCTTTGAAAGTGACTCTGCACCTTATCAATATCATCAAGCGGGTTGGGATTGGTTAGATCAAAACCTAGAGTGGGCTGAAAAACACGGCATCTATTTAGTGCTAAATATGCATGTACCGCAGGGTGGCTTTCAGTCTTTAGGTGGCGGTGATGCCTTATGGGAGCAAGCAGAAAACCAACAACGGCTGGTGAGTTTGTGGCAAGCCATTGCCAAACGTTATCGAGGCCATCCTAATATTGCTGGCCTAGATTTATTGAATGAACCCATTACTAGCCGCAGTAAACAACAATGGGTGGATTTGGCCACTACAGCGCTTGCGGCGATTCGCCAAGTAAATCCCGAGCATATTGTGTTTGTAGAACGCTTATTAGCGGTGCAAGGCAAATGGCAGATCGATCAGCAACAAAACTTCTTTAAGCTAGACGACCCCAATATTGTTTATCAGTATCACTTTTATGAGCCGATTGATTACACCCATCAGCAAGCTTCTTGGTTGAGCCAATTTCAAGCACCAGCCCAATATCCTGATCCTGAGCGCGTTAAAGTTATCGGTTCGCCGCACTGGTACGACGCCTATTTCAATAATCCTAGATTGAGCGAGCACAATGCAGATTGGCAGTATTTGCAGGGGCACAAGTTTGCACTTACAGACCCCAAAGTAGAGTTAATGTATCCAGCTTTAGTCTCTGCTAACAATGCAGGAGATACTTGGTTTAAACAGGTAACCATTACTGAATACGCCGCTGATGGTGAGCAAGTACTGCGGCACATTGAGGTGGATTTAAGCCAACATTCAAACTGGTACTTTTGGGCAGCTAAAAATAAAGGCGCTTCGAGGTCGCGCATTTTAGAAGGCGAAGATGCCATTCAGATTAGCAATACCAGTGGTGATGCTAACAGCGGCAGTTCCCAGCAGTTTATTGTGCCAACCCTAGGCCATTATTACCAAATCTCCGCCTGGGCCAAAACCAGTAATGCAGGGAGCGCGGCTCATGTGCAAGCGCGCTTAGACTTCCAAACCGGTGTTAACGCTATTTTACCTTGGGATAAAGCCCTGATAGCCGAAATAATACGACCTATCGAGCAATGGGGAATGGAACAAAAAGTGCCTTTATATTTAGGTGAGTTTGGCTGTATCGCTGCGTGTTTTAAAGACCAAGCGGGCGGCTTACAGTGGGTGAGTGATGTATTAGATGTAGCTGACAGTTATCAAACCCATTTTAATTTGCATACCTATCACGAAGATCCTTTTGGTTTATATTTTGGCTTTGGCAGTCTTCCGCAAACCGATAAATCGAATCAGCCATTAATTCAAATGCTTACCGAAAGGTTAAATGATTGAAGCGTAGATATTGAAGCTTAAGTGAGGCCTGCAAACCTTCAAATGAGTTAATTTGAAGGTTTGAAACATCGCAACATCAACTACACTAAAAAGTATATTGTCAGTTATTGCTCTCCTTTAGGGACTAAGGAAATAGCATGAAAATGATTGTACTGGTAATGCTGATGTTAATAAGCGTTAAGCTTCATGCGGGGCCAAGCCTTCGTATTTCAACAGTAGAAACCATAGCGGCTCTTCCCAACGTGAGCGAGTTAGTGAGCAACGCTTACGCCGAACTGGGTTATCAGGTAGAGATAATTCCTATGCCAGCCAAGCGTTCTTTGTATCAAGCTAAGAACAATTTTGGCATTGATGCCGAGTTAGCTCGAACCGAGTATGTCGCCAGTTATTTACCTCATCACTTAATGATTCCCGTGCCATTGGCTTACATTAATATTGCGGCGTTTGTGAAACGCGAAGAGATAGATATTTCACAATGGGAAGATTTGCAGGGTTATCAGGTCGCTGGGGTTCGTGGTCATCTGTTCTTAGAAGTTAAACTAGAAAATCACGCCAGCACAGTCTTCTTTAGTGATGCTCATCAGGCTCTCACCATGTTAGGCAGAGGGCGGGTTGACGTAGTTATTCTGCCACAATCGATTGGCGAGTATGTGGTTAAAAAATATTGGCACAAACAAATAAAAATGCTGTCACCCAGCTTAGATGCTATTCCGGTGTATCATTATTTACACGATAAACATCGAGGCATTGCCGATAGTTTAGCCGCTGTGCTGCGTAAGCTAACAGCCGAACCGTTGGTTAAAAACTAATTGGCAACCTAGCACAAGTGTTGCTTCCATTGATTATTTATCTTCTCATCAGCTTGTGGTTGAATAAGTGCATTAGGCGCTTACTCATCATTGTTCT
Organism: Agarivorans sp. DSG3-1; assembly: GCF_046774965.1. Lineage (NCBI taxonomy): Bacteria > Pseudomonadati > Pseudomonadota > Gammaproteobacteria > Alteromonadales > Alteromonadaceae > Agarivorans > Agarivorans sp. DSG3-1. The sequence goes on from NZ_CP177241.1 coordinate 1,374,580, forward strand.
AATGTTATTCGCTTGTTTTAATTAAGATGAACAAAATGTAATGTTGCAGCCACCTTGTGGTAAGGCGCGGTTTTATAAACTGCTTAGCGTCAATTAAGCAAATAGGATTACCGAATGAAACTGCCAATTAAATTCTCGAAAAAATTATGTGTTGCTGCTGCCGTAGCGTTAACCTCAACCGCAGCGATTGCCGACGATGATGCCTTATCAGCGCTAGCGCTTAAAAAAGCGGGCTTTAGCTTAGAGCAAGCCATTGAAAAGGTTAACACCACTTACCCAGGCCATATCACCGAGCTTGAGCTGGACGACTATAAAGGCCAAGCGGTTTACGAAGTGGACGTGATTAACTTAGCGCAAGAACAACAACACAAACTTAAGCTAAGCCTTAGTGATGGCGAAATGCTTAAAAATGAAAGCAGTAAACTGACCATATTAGGTGTGAGTAAAATAGACGATGATGAGCGTTTGGCCTTGGAGCAAGTAGCGGAGTCAGAACTTTCACTGCAACAAACCATTGCCATGTTAAATGATAAGTACCAAGCGCAAGTATTGGAGTTTGAACTAGAAAACGAAAAAGGCATTACCTTTTACAAGTTCAAATTATTAGGTCAACAGGGTAAACAACGCGTGATAGTAGACGTTGTTACTGGCGAGACCATTCCAGTGCTTAAGCACTAAGTTCTTAATGCTACGGTTGGCCAAGTGCCAACCTTGTTTTTATCTAGCTATAGGCCAAATCGAGTGCGAATATTAGTTATAGAAGATGACTTAACGACTCAGCAGTTTTTGCAGCGAGCCTTAACTGAGCAAGGCTATCAGGTAGATGTGGCGAGTGATGGCCAAGATGGGTTGTTTCTCGCTTTAGAGCACAACTACCAGCTACTGGTACTAGACAGAATGCTACCTAAGCTTGATGGTTTAACGGTATTGTCTACGCTACGCAATGCTAACAAAACCTTGCCAGTGCTGATCTTGAGTGCTTTAGACAGTGTAGATGAACGGGTCAAAGGTTTACGAGAAGGTGGAGACGACTACTTAGTTAAACCCTTTGCTTTGGCTGAGTTACTGGTGAGAATAGAGATTCTCTTACAGCGGCAGCGTGGCCAAGCAGAGCCGCAATCTAACAAATTGCAGGTGGCCGATCTCAGCATGGATTTATTGGCTAGACAGGTTTGGCGTGGCCAGCAAGAGATTGTACTGCAACCTAAAGAATTTAAGTTGTTGCGTTATTTAATGGAACACGCTGGCCAAGTGGTTACCCGCACCTTATTGTTTGAGGCGGTATGGGATTATGATTTTGATCCACAAACCAATGTTATTGATGTGCATGTTGCGCGCTTAAGAAAAAAGGTAGAACTTGATGGCCATAACCCACTACTTGAAACCGTACGTGGCGTGGGTTACCGGATGGTGGCGAAATAACCACCAAGCGAGCTCAGTTTGGCGCTTAACTCGGCTCTATACGGGGCTGCTCATGCTGGTGGTTGGCATATTGCTGTGGGTACTTTACCAACTCAGCGTTGGTCAGCTCGGCCGCAGCCAAACTCTGCAGCTCAATCAATTGCAACAACAGCAACAAGTATTGGCCGAAGAACTTAGCCAAGCTGATTTTATTCGTCAGTTTGAGCAACAAGCCGAACAATCGCGCCAGTTTATTATGGCCTACAGCGATAACCACACCACCTATGGTCGCTTGGCTACTATTCCTAAGCGAGTGACTGCCTGTCCGCAAATAGCGCGCTTTCCTGTTTATAATTACAATGAAATTCGGCTATTTTCCGGTTGTGTACAAAGCCTCGACAATGGCCGCTTGCTGGTGGCTACCGATGACGAAGCCCTGTTTGATTTACGTGAGCAATTTACTCAAGCCAGCGTTGCGGCCTTAGCGCTTGCCTTAGCTTTGGGGCTTATTACTGGTTGGTTCTTTTCTGCTCAAGTATTGCGCCGAGTGAATAGCATCAACGAGATTGCGCTTAAGGTTGAAGCGGGCGAATTGAGTGCGCGAGTGCCATTAAGCAAACGCAATGATGAGTTTGATCACATGGCAACTCATATCAACAAAATGTTGCTGCAAGTCGAACACTCCTTTGATGCCATTACTGGAGTCACTGATGCCATTGCTCACGATCTACGTACTCCTTTAGGGCGGTTAAGATTACGTTTGGAGCAAGCGCTACTAGATGCCGAAAAGCAGCATGTAACTAGCGAGCAACTTAGCAGCATGTTAGCCGAACTAGACGGCATATTAGCTACATTTACTGCCATGTTAGAGCTCACTCGCTTGGAGCAACAGCAGCAAAAAGCTAATTTTAAGCCGTTAGACTTAGCCAATATTGCTGAAGACGCCATTGAGCTGATTCAGCCGCTAGCTCAACAGCGCAATCAAGTGCTTAATGTAGAGATTAAGCAAGCGTGTAAATTGCAAGGTGATGCGACCTTGCTATTTCGTGCTATTTACAACTTGCTAGAAAATGCCAGTAAATATGCTGGGGAGCAAAGCCAAATTAAACTCACAGTTAACGCTACGGGTTTTTCGCTTAGCGACAATGGTCCCGGCATTCCTGAGTCTGAAACCGACAAAGTATTTCAGCGTTTATACCGTTTAGAAAGCAGCAGAAACAGCCCTGGTTATGGCTTGGGTTTACCCTTAGTGCGGGCGATTATTCGTTTACACGAAGGAGAGGTGAAGCTGCAAAGTAATCAGCCTGGGTTAACCGTGCTGGTGAATTTTGGTGAGTAATTAAAATTAAAGGCCTAAAAAAAGCCAGTACTCTAAAGAGACTGGCTTTTTACTTTAGACTGAGAGCAATCTAAGAATGTACCTTTCTCTTGTTAAGCTTATTCGCTTTTCTAGCAAAAAGGTTTACGTAATAAGTAAAATAAAACTGTTCCATAGTATTCCCACCATCCAATGTTAGTCACTGATGCGTTAGGCTGACAGCCTAATCGCACGCACAGCCGGCAAAATGCCAAACTGCAAGGTGCGAGCTAATTGCTCTACCAGTAAACGATAAACTTTGGCCACAATTGTTTACAGAGTGAGCAAATGGATCTGTGACGAACATTGATGATTTGTTGCTTTTGTGTATGTTCTTTGTGATCTGCCCGCGTATTGCTAGGTTCTATTTACGCTAGAAGTATAAGCTCTTGAATTGTCTTATTTTCAGCTCAGTTCAAATACCGACTTATTCCATGCCGTTTTCACTCTGAGAGTGAAGAAGGCAATGCTGATTTGGCAGCATCTACCTTAGGGGGTGACGTCGATTGCCAATAAACCATCGCGACAGCCAAAGCAAAGTAACAGCCTGCCAATGACCATAGGTGAGTGAAGTGATGTTGAATCTCGCTAAAGCTTGCTCCCATCTGATTCATTTTTAGCATGCCCAATACCATCGGTTTGGCCGGAATTAAATCCGCAATAATATTGATAGGCATAGGAATGGAGCTCAAAGGCCAAATAAAGCCGCAGGCAAACACAATGGGAAGCGAAGTCATTAAGCCAACAATAGTGGCGTAATCTCGTTTAGGCAGCAAGCTGGCGATGCACATGGCTAAACCGCTAGCGGCTAGCAAAAATGGCAACAATAGTTTGTAAATATCGGCCACATTTGCCCAGTGATGTACGCCGTAATAATCCAATACCACGCCAATGTAAAAGCTGCTCATTAGCCAGTAAATCGCCACAAACAATATGCTGCGAACCACGACTATTTTCCACGCCGGAAAAAAGCGAACTAAATTGGGTTTTATTGCTGGCTTGGTCGGGCTGGCGTGTAAGCCCATGGCAATCAACAAGGTTTGATGCAGTATTACAATAAACACCGCAGGAATAACGTAATCCAAGTAACCTTGATGAGCATTAAAGGCTGCGTTGGTGCTGAGCTGTACGGGTGAATGCAGTTGGCTAGCAAGAGAGATAGGCACGCCATCTACCACCATTTTGGCGACTTTAACCTGGGCTGCCAAGGTGGCCGACGTTTCTGCCAAGCCTTGCACAATAGTGCCATACACTAAGAAGTAAGAGGCATCACCGGCATAAGAGAGAGTGGGTGAGCGACCCATTAGAACATCGCGATAGAAGTTCTCTGGGATCACTAGCAAGCCTCCTACTTTGCGTTCAACCAATAGCTGTTGAGCTTGCTCAATACTGGCGACTTGGCTGGTGACTTCTAGCAGAGGGCTGGCGTTTACCATACGGATGAGCTGGCGGCTTAATTGGCTACCATCGGCATTAATAACAGTGATCGGTTGCTGCAAGGGGGTTTGTTTTATATAGGGCTGCGGATACAAAAACGCATAGAGCAGCAAGCCTCCAAATACTGTTAACAACAAGGCTCGATTGGCCAAAATTCGACGCAGTTCTAAACGCAGTAATACCCACCAACTCATGACCGTAGCTCCTGAGCGCCTGGTTGCGTAAAGCGAATTCGAATCAGCCAAGCGGCACTAATAAACGCGACGCTAAATAGCAACAAAGCCTGTAAAGAAGGTAAAGATTGCAGGGCACTTGCACCATAGTTGGCTTGCGATACTTGGGTTTCAATGTAATGGGTAATAGGGATAAGTTGTCGCCAAAACTGGGCAAACCAAGGCATGTCGCTAATCGGAAAAGTCACTCCCATAAACGCGAAGCTTGGTGCTGTAAGCGCGCCAGCAAAACTCAATGCTCGGGCAACATCTTGAAACAACAGCATAAAGATTAACGCTATTGCTTGGGAAGCGATCACACATAGCAGTAGCGCGAGCAATAATACACTCCATGAACCGCGCATTGGCCAATCAAAACCGTGGAACATTAAGGTGCATAACAAGACCCCTTGCAACCACAGTAGGCTGCCAAAAAACAGTAACTTTACAGTGATTTTTTGCCAAGCTTGTTTGGCTAACCAGGCTTTGTAGCTATGGTCACGCAGTTCCGCCCCTAAGACTAAAATCATTACTGCCATGATCAAAATTTGCCAAAAGGCAGGCAGTGCAGCCGACACAATAAACTGGGCATAATTGCTATTACCATTATACAAAGCACTAATCTGGTTACGTATGGGTAAGGCTGAGCCTAGCGCTTGTAGTATTTGAGTATTGCCGTGGCTGAGTGCCCGCGCCACTTCAACTTTGGCACTAAACGTACCGTGGCTTTGGCGCAACGCAGAGTTGATTTGTTTACCCAGTACCATAAATTGGCTGTTGTAATACGCCGCTACCGTTGGGGCATGGGCAAGCTTGGTGTGCTTCTCTAAATCTCTGGGAATAATGACTAAAGCAGATACTTCGCCAGTTCGTAGCAATGAACGCGCTTCCGGTTCGCCGCTTACACTGACGACTTTTAAGGTGGGGCTGGCATCGTAATGACGAATTAAACTACGCGATAGCTGGCTGTGGTCGTGATCCACCACCGCAATATCTAAATCTCGGGTTAACCCTGAGGAAAATACCCACCACACACCAACAAAAGCCAGTAAAGGCAGCCAAGTTAGCATGGCCATTAACCAACGGTTATCTCGCAGCAATGCCCATTGCTGGACAACTAACTGCCTTAGGCTAAGGCTTGAATCATCGGTATGTGGCATGGCTTACTGCTCAAGCGCCACAATGGCACTCATGCCTACCCGCAACTGCTCAATTTGCTGTAACGGTCTTGCTTCAATCTCAAAGGTTCGCAAATCAAAACCCGTACGGCTGTCGGTGGCTCGCCACGTGGCAAAGTCTCCCATTACCGCTACGTGAGACACTTCAAATTTAAATTCTTGGTTGTCTAACGCGGGTAACTTCGCTACAAATTGCTCGCCAGTTTGAAACTGGCTGAGTTGGTCTTCTCGCACATGCAGTACTAACCAAGCGTCTTGCATATCTATAATCGATACCACTGGGAATCCGGTAGGAGCCAGTTCACCGGTCTGTAATAGCAACTGGCTCACTTCGCCGGAATGCCAGCTTTTTACCAAGGTATCGCTAGAAAAGGCTTCTACCTCTGCAACCACTCCAGCGGCTGCGCGTGCTTGCTCTAACGCTGCGCGTTTGGTTTCGTCACGGGCGCCTTCTTTCGCCAATTGGTACATTTGTGAGGCGGCGTTCTCGGTATAACGAGAGGCTTGCCATTGGGTATAGGCTTCATCACGCTTTTGCTCAGACACTACGCCGTCTTCAAATAGGTTATCTACTCGCTGGTAGGTTTTTTCTGCCAATTTAGAGGCTGCTAGTGCCTTTTGCCATTGATCTTTAGCGGCTGATATTTCTTGGCTGCGTGCGCCGTTTTCGGCTTGCTCTGCGATGGCTGACGCAGCTTCTTGTCCGGCTTTTGCTTGTTCCAATTTTGCGTCTAATTCTGGACTAGTAATAGAAAATATCAGCTGACCCGGTTCAACTTGGTCGCCTTTCCTTACCAATACTTGATCAATACGGCCGGCCACTTTAGAGGAAATATTGTATTGCTGCGCCTCGATTTGGCCCTGCAAAATCTGCGGTTTAGGTTGATAGGCTTGCCAAAATGAGTATGCCACCCAAGCAATAATAGCCAGAAGCGGAACAATGGGTAAAACAGCTGAAAGCTTGCGCATAATAAGTAAACCCTAGTTAAATCGGTAATATTGTGAAAACTGCGCCATTTCACCACTGAGTGCAGTGAGCTTTGCTAAGGCGATAACATGGTGATAAGCAGCCGACTGGCGCTGCGTTTTTACGCTAGCCTGGTACATCTCGGCGTCGACTACATCTAGCGAAGTAGCCAAACCTTGGCTAAAGGCTTTTAAGCGGATCCGTAAGTTTTCTTTCGACAGTGCCAAAGTAGATTCCAAGCCTTGATATTCTTCTAAAGCTTGCTCCGCTTCGCGGTAGGTTTTCTCCACTAACAAGCCTAAATCACGTTCGGCTTGAGCCCGAATATAGCCAATTTGCACTAAGGTACTGTTGGCAGCTAGCACTTTGCCCGAGCGTCCAGAGTTATCAATAATCGGTACCGATACACCAACTCCTACCATCCAGTCGGGCGCGTATTTAGCGGCTAAGCTATCACCTTTATAAATATCGTAGTTACCAAACATATAAACCTCTGGCATATAACTGCCTTTGGCAATGGTGACCATTTTCTTGGCTTGTTCTGATTTACTGTCGAGAATGGCCAAACCCGGATAACTATTAAGCGTATGGCTCATAAAGCTTTCTAATTCGGGGATCTGTTCTTCGGTGAATAAGCTTGTGCTGGGTTGCACTGCATGCTGGCTATGCACTAACTCATTTAAGGCCAGTTGGGCTATTTCGTAGTTGCGTAGCGCTTTTTTGGTATCGACTTTCGCTTTATCAAATGAAGCGTCGGCTTGCAGCCGCTCAACATAAGCAATTTGCCCTTGCTGCTCTAGTTTTAATGCGTTTCGCTGGTGTTTCTTTAGGCCGTCTTCTACATCTTTGTAGGTTTCTGCTACTTGGGCGGCTAACACTACACCAAAGTACACTTTAGCTAAGTCTTCAAACTTGGCTTGTTGTTGCATGGCCAGCACTTTGCCTGCTTCAATATTTTGCTCGCGAGCAATATCAATTGCTGCCCCACGGCGACCACCGGTATATAAAGGCCAAATGGCGCGAATAGAGCTAGTAGTTATATCTTGTTCAGTGAAGTTTGTTACCGTGGGTAAGTTTAATAAAGGCGCTAGAATTTGCCCTAATGCTGGGTCTAGCCCGCTTAAATCTAAAGACGCGAGTGGTTCTAAGTCTTTTAGATCAAGAGAGACCGGTTTTTCTAAACGGGTATAGTTACCGGTTAAGTCCACCTTGGGAAAATACAAATCTTTGGCGGCATCACGCATTGCCTCGGAACGAGCTACGTTGGCTTTATTCGCGGCGAGGCTTTCGTTCTTTTCTAGTACTTCTAGCCATGCTTGTTCAAAGCTCATTGCGAAACTAGTGCTGCTCACTAGCGCACAGAATAATCCGACTAAACCTACCGAAAAGAGTTTAGGGCTCTTAAATCGAGTAATCACTAAGTATCATCCTTAACAATATAGAGCAATTACTCTATTGGGTTCGCTGTTGCGATTCAAGTTATTTAGCTAAGCATTTTCTGTTAAAGCATAGCAGGTAACTTAAAACCACGAGTAACTCATAAATGGTGGCTTAAGTAATTGAAATATTGACGATAGCATCGAGTTTTTCTGCATCGCTAGGTGCCTGCCATAACTAACTTGGGAAGCGTTCCCCAAATTGATGTAAAACTTAGTGATTAGGCCTGTTATTCATTTTGGCTAAGCGAATATATTCAATCATTTATAGCCTTTATAACTGTATAAAGAGGTGATGCCATAAGCATTGAATTTGCCACTATCAAATAGGTACTAAGTGGCCTGATTGCTTTCGCTTCTACTTACCTTCGCCTTTATTAATTGATCACTGATTTGCATCATAGTTTGTTTTTTAACAATGGGTTAGCGTGTTTTTTAGCTGGTGTTAGTCATACCAGTTTGAATTTATATGACTCATTGAAAAGGATTATGATGGAATACTTTATTAGCGCGTTGAAGAAATATGCCGAATTTTCAGGGCGAGCTCGCAGAAAAGAATATTGGATGTTTAGCCTGATTTACATGGTAATTAGCATCATCTTAAGTGTTATTGATGCTGCTATTGGCATGCAGTTATTGTCACTTATCTTCTCACTAGGAATGTTGATTCCTTGCATCAGCATTGCCGCAAGACGTTTACATGACACGGGGCGTAGTGGTTGGTGGCAGCTAATTGCTTTAATACCGATTATCGGCCTTATTGTGTTGATTGTGTTCTTGGCCTCAGATAGCCACGACGACAATAACTACGGCGCAAACCCTAAGGGTAATGGCGCATTCGCTTAATTGGCGATCTGGTTGGGTTAGTAAATTGGCCCAACCAATTCTAGCTGGGTTAAATACACCCGCGTATCAAATTCTAATTGATGATAATCAGGCAGCATATGCTGACAGAGTTGGTAAAATGCTTTGTCATGCTCTTTTTCTTTTAGATGCGCCAATTCATGTACCACAATCATCTTCAAAAACGGTTCTGGCACCTTTTGAAACAGGCTGCTAACTCGGATCTCATTTTTACTTTTTAGTTTGCTGCCTTGAACACGTGAAACATAACTATGTAAACCCAAGGCGTGTTTCACGACGTGAATTTTCTTGTCGTAAATAACTTTGCTTAATGGGGCTGATTTTCGCATATAGCGGTTTTTTAGTTCAGTAGCATATTCCCTTAGCGCCTGGTCGTTATGAATGTTGTGGATGGTGGGGTATTTAGCTAACAAAAAGTCACCCAATTTTTGCTGCTCAATCAAGTTTTGTATTTGCGAATGTAGCGTGTCGGGATAGCCGCCGAGATATTTAAGCGTGTTCATGAGTCATTAAAAGTCGATGTTTAGCCTAGTGTAACTGGCTGAACATCGACCGAGCAAGCTACCGCGCGGTTAGCGGTTATTTTCTATTGAGCAAGGCTACCGCAGCCACCACTAGGGCAATACCTATTAGCTGAAAGATGTTTACCTGCTCGTCTAAAATCCACACTGCCATGAGTAGCGTAAATACCGGCCCAGCGCTGCCGGAGATAGAGGTACGCTGGGCGCCAATACGGTGAATTGCTTCGCTAAATAAAAAGGACGGTATCACCGTAGAGAATATCGCCATATTTAGTGCGTACCAATATACTTGAGATGGATAAGCACTTAGGGAAATACTGCTACTTTGCAGGAAATAATGGACAAAAATGGCCAAACTTGCCGCTATCATTGCAATACACGTAAATGCTTGGCTGCCTATTTTACTGACTATGGCTTTACTAAATACCAGGTACACGGCAAAGCTAAGCGCACTCGCCACCACTAAACTAGTGCCTAGAGCCACGTTGTTGTTTAACTGGGTTGCGCTTGCTTCATGCCACATCATTAACGCCACACCCACCCAGCTTAGCGGTAGTGCGATAACAAATATCGCTTGTGGTTTTTGCCGATAGACCAACCAAGCCAATAAAATAGTGAAGCTAGGATAAGCGTACAATACCACCCGCTCCAAAGGGGCTGATATATACTGCAAACCGCTTAAATCCAAAAAGCTGGCAAGGTAATAACCCGCAATACCTACAATAGATGCTCTTAGGGCAAAACCGGCAATCGGTTTATTGGTAAAGCGCCCCTGTTTCCACCAAAAACCTGCTAGCGCCAAGTAAATGGGTAAGCTAAACGCCATACGCAAAGTCATTAAGCTCACTGGATCGATATCGTGTTGATAGGCAAGCTTGATCCAAATTGCTTTGAGGGAGAACAGCGCGGTAGCAACCAGCGCTAGTACTAGGCCAATAGTGTTGGCAGAAAAGCGACTGGCGATTTGACGGTATATCGGTTTGTGATTATTCATGTCCTTACGAGCCTTATTATGGATAAAAAAGTAGGCTACGAAGGGCAAAGGGGCTGGCTGCGCTTCGCAGCCAGTGAAAATGTATAACTAATCTTCACCACTGCTTGTAGTAAGCAGCAGCCACAGTTTAACCGCAGTAGTGTTCGCATTTAATGAGAGCAAACTGCTGAACTGGGCGGTGATGAAAACTTGGGTCATGTCATTTCCTAATTGATGAACTTTTAGCCTACGGCAATAGTAAAAAGGCTGCAAGTGAAGCTTAACGTTTAAAAAGCACCACGACAAAGTGGTGCTTGATACATTTTGGTTAGTGATTGCTTATGAAGCAACGGCGCATAAAGCTATCAACTCTTGGGTAGTTTAGACACTTTCCATTGTTTCTTTATTTGCATAAACAAAGGCTGAATTAGCAAAAATAGTACTGATAGCAGCAATACGTAGATACTTTGTTGGCCCAGCGCAAGCAGTAGCAAACAGCATAAGGCAGCGCCAATGACAGCCAGTATTCTAAATACGCCCTTAAGCAATACGGCACCAGCGATCATGCTTAACAGGTATACCACAATGAAATTGCCATTGGCGTAGCGAATCAGCTCATCTAAAGGCAGTTTAAATAACCACGCTACAACGCAGCTAACAACACAGGCACTAACAATAGTAATTAGTGCTCGGGTGGGGACTTTTTTTGTCGATAAATGTGCCAGTTGCTGGGGTAAGTGACCTTCGTCAGCCATGCTCCAAAGCAGCCTAGCAAAACCTTGAATATAAATGTTCATGCTAGCAAAGCAGGCTAAATAGCCAACTATGGCGGCTAGCCACTTTGCATGAGGGCCAAACAGCAAAGCCACTACATGCGGCAGTGACTGAGTATTAGCATGCTGAGTTCCGTAAGCACCAAACTTTAGAACCACTACCGACGCTGCCCAATACACGGCGCCAGCTACAAAAACGCCAAGCAATAAAGCGATGGGGAAGTCACGCTCAGGGCGGCGAAATTCTTCTCCCATGTGAGCGAAAGCTTCAATGCCAACAAAACACCAAAACATCACCGCCAGCGCAGGCACAATATTGGGGCTGCCTAGGTCACTGGGCAATTGGTAATCGCTGCTCACTATATCGGCTTGCCACCATAATGCCGCCACTAAAGTAACAATGGCCAAGGCGATAATGGCTTGCACATTGCCCGACAGTTTAGCGCCACCCAAACCCAGCAACAGCATACATAGCAAGGTAAAGAGTTGAATACCCAGAGACATGATTGGGCTTAGCTCGAATACCGCCTGCCAAAACCCCGTGGCCATCACTAACGCGGCCGGTAAACCTACTGGCAGTACCGACAGAAACAAAAAGGCAGTGAGTTTTTCGGCGCGCGGCCCCAAGGCTTTTCCCACAAAGTGAGCGGCACCACCTGCGTGTGGATAGCGCTTGCCTAAGGCGGCAAAGGTAAAGGCGATAGGCAGTACCAAAGCGATGAGAATGGCCCAGGCTAATAGTGAACTGCGCTCAGCAATGCTGGCGGCAATGGCGGGCACCACAAATATGCCCGTGCCGAGAAGAGAAGTGGCAAGCAAGGCAACGCCTTGGCTAATGCCTAATTGTTGATGTAAACGACTCATAGGTAACAACTGCTAGAGGGTGGAAAACTCAATCATAGTCCTAAATGTTTTCTTTGAAAGCTGTGAACTTAGCGGAAATTCACGTGAATTAGTCGCCTATTGCCGTTAATTTAACGGTGACAATAAACGGGGGGTAAATTGGTCGACTATTTCGGAATATCTCCCACTAGATTTTAGCGTTTGTAATCCTTGATTAAACTGTTTCAGATATCGTTGATTGTTTGGATATTGCTTAGATAACATCAAACGAAACTTACGTTGTTCGAGCAAGGTTTCTGAATAGCTAATTTGCTGAGCATCGCTGTTACTGAGGTGATAGTTGATATAATTCAGCGCGACATGCTTGGTGAGAGCAACCGCATCTATCCGTTTGTGCAGCAGTCGTTCGAATAGACGCTGATAATCGCCTACTTTTTCTAACACTATAAGCTGGTTTTTGGCGGCTTTCTCAAGCGAGGGATAGACAGAAAACATGGTTCCACCAATAGTGACTCCTTTTAAATCTTCTATTTTATGCCAGTGAATCGGCCTAGATTTTAAGAAGAATAAAACCTCTTTATCACTAACAATGGGATCGCTAAACCAAAAGTGTTGCTCGCGTTGCGAGGTTTTGACCCATGCAAGGCTGCCGTGCCATTTAGCGTTAGCGGCACCAAATCCGCGACGAGCATACTCATAAGAGCGCTTCCAAGGATAATAACCATAGTAAGTATTGATGTTATTAAGGGCAAAAGCCTCGCTGACAATTTGCGCAGCAATACCTCCTTTGCTTAATTTAGCTGATAAATAAGGAGGCCACTCGCCACTGGTTAAATTGATATTTTCTGCGGCAATTACCGAGTGAGAAACTAGCCAAGCAATACCTGCAAGTAGTCTAAATTTTCTGCGATAACATTTGCTTAACTTATTTATCATTACCTGCTCTGTTTGTTAACGCTCACCTGATTTAACTGTAGTTGAGTGTGTAAACTCAGTGCTCAATATTCACACCAACTACCTATTTTGAGTAGGTATGTGAAAAATAATTTCATCTGTTTACAAAATCACGTTAGGCGAAATACGTGTCTTTTAGTGTGTTTTTATTACTCAAATGTAAGAATATTTCAGAATTTGCAGTATAAATGACCAATATACCTCTTTAGGGTAGTTTAAAGTTGTTATTGATCTACATCATTCTTTTATTTTTGTTACATCCTATTATCCGCGCATTAATCTTATTTTGTCCCTAGGAATTCTATGAGCAAGTTGAAGCTAGTTGTAATTGGCAATGGCATGGTGGGTCACCGTTATTTGGAAGATTTGGTTGATAAAGCTGATCTGAGCCAATTAGACGTAACCGTTTTCTGTGAAGAGCCGCGAGTAGCTTACGACCGCGTTCATTTGTCTTCATACTTTTCTCACCACACCGCTGAAGAATTGTCTTTAGTGAAGCATGGCTTTTACGAGAAACACGGTATTGAGGTGTTGTTAGGCGAGCGCGCTATCAACATTAACCGTGAGCAAAAAGTGGTTTACTCAAGCACTGGTCGTGAAATCAATTACGACAAGCTAGTAATGGCAACAGGCTCTTACCCTTGGGTACCGCCTATTAAGGGCAGCGAAAATAAAGATTGTTTTGTTTACCGCACCATTGAAGATTTAAAAGCCATTGAAGGTAGCGCTAAAAAGAGCAAAAGCGGCGCAGTAGTCGGCGGCGGTTTACTAGGGCTAGAAGCTGCGGGTGCACTTAAAGCACTGGGCGTAGAAACCCACGTGATTGAATTTGCTCCAGTACTGATGGCCGAGCAATTAGACCAGCAAGGCGGCTTATTGCTGCGCAACAAAATTGAGCGCATGGGTGTGCAAGTGCATACCAGCAAAAACACCTTAGAAATCCAAGCGCAAGGCGAGCAAGCTCGTAACACCATGCAGTTTGCCGACGACAGCAAATTAGAAGTCGACTTCATTGTATTTTCTACCGGTATTCGCCCACAAGATAAGTTGGCGCGTCAATCTGAATTAAGCATTGCGCCTCGTGGCGGTATTGCAATTAATGACCAGTGTTTAACGTCAGACGAACACATTTACGCGATTGGCGAATGTGCGTCTTGGAATGAGAGCTTTTTTGGCTTAGTCGCACCTGGTTACAAAATGGCGCAAGTGGCCGTTGATCATTTATTGGGCAATAACAACGCCTTTGAAGGCGCTGACATGAGTGCCAAGCTTAAGTTACTCGGCGTAAAGGTAGGCAGCATTGGCGATGCCAACGGCCGCACACCAAATTGTAAGAGCTTTGTGTACCAAAACGATGAAGAGGGCGTATACAAGCGCTTAATCGTGTCTGAAGACGGCAAAAAACTGCTAGGTGCGGTTTTGGTTGGTGATACCGCTGACTACGGTAACTTATTGCAACTTAAGCTTAACGATATCGACTTACCGGAACATCCTGACACCTTAATTTTACCTGCTCATGCAGGCGCAGAGAAGCCAGCAATGGGTGCAGACTCTTTGCCTGACTCAGCGGTGATTTGTTCTTGTTTTGATGTTACCAAGGGTAAGATCGCTGCAGCAGTGGCTGACGGTCAAACCACTATGGCCGAAATTAAAGCCTCTACCAATGCAGGTACTGGTTGTGGCGGTTGTTTGCCACTGATTGGCCAAGTGCTTAATGCAGAGCTGGCTAAAGCGGGCGTAGAAGTAAACAACCACTTATGTGAGCACTTCGAATATTCACGCCAAGAGTTATTCCACCTGATTCGTATTGAAGGCCTGAAAAGCTTCGACCAAGTGCTCACTAAGCACGGCAAAGGTTATGGTTGTGAAGTATGTAAGCCTGCAGTTGGCTCAATTATGGCTTCTTGCTGGGGCGATCATGTATTAGCACCGCAATTGGTGAGCTTACAAGACACTAACGACAACTTCCTTGGCAACATGCAAAAAGACGGCACTTACTCGGTGATTCCGCGTATGCCGGGCGGCGAAGTAACGCCGAAAGCCCTTGGTGTATTGGCTGAAGTGGCCGAAGAATACAAGCTATACACCAAGGTTACTGGCGCGCAGCGTATTGGTTTATTTGGCGCGCAAAAAGACGACCTTCCTACTATTTGGCGTAAGCTAATAGAAGCGGGTTACGAAACAGGCCAAGCCTACGGTAAAGCGCTGCGCATGGCTAAAACCTGTGTGGGTAGCACCTGGTGTCGCTTTGGTGTGCAAGATAGTGTTGGCCTAGGGGTCATGCTAGAGAATCGCTACAAAGGCATTCGTACCCCGCACAAAATGAAGTTTGGTGTATCGGGCTGTACCCGTGAGTGTGCTGAAGCACAAGGTAAAGACTTAGGCATTATTGCTACCGACGCGGGTTGGAACATGTATGTAGGCGGTAATGGTGGCATGAAACCTCGCCACGGCGACTTATTAGCGGCCGATCTAGATCAAGCTACGCTGCTTAAATATGTCGACCGTTTCATGATGTTTTACATCCGTACTGCCGACAAACTACAACGTACTTCAGTGTGGTTAGAAAACCTAGAAGGCGGCGTAGATTACCTGCGTGAAGTGATCGTTAACGATAAGTTGGGCATTAACCAACAGCTCGAAGCCGACGTGACCAAGTTAATTGAAAACTTTAGTTGTGAATGGACCGATACCATTAACGACGAAGTACAGCTAAAACGCTTTGCTCACTTTATTAACAGTGACCAACGTGACAACAACGTGGTGTTTGTGGACGAGCGTGAACAGCATCGCCCAGCGACGTTCTCAGAAAAAAATCCAGGCGCTAAAGGCGACATTCTACACGTTGAGTTGGAGGCATAATCATGAGCTTTGAAACAGTTTGTAAATTACACGACATCACCCCAGGCACCGGTATTTGCGCATTAGTGAACGGGGCTCAAGTAGCTTTGTTCCGCCCACGTGATGACGAGCAAGTATTTGCGATCAATAACATGGACCCTTTTGCTCAATCTAACGTGTTATCACGCGGATTGATTGTTGAGCATCAAGGTCAACTTTGGGTTGCTAGCCCACTTAAAAAACAACGCTTCAATTTAACCAGCGGTGAATGCCTAGAAAACCCAACAGTATCTGTTGCTAGCTACCCAGTAAAAGTTAGCGCCGGCAAGGTAGCCGTAAGCGCCTAAAGAATTTCGATTTAACTTTAACATTAAGGACTAATATGTCTTACGTAAAACCCGCTGAATTCGTTCAAACCATGATCGATGCCGGTGAAAGCAAAGTGTTTATGTCGACCCGCGATACCATTGTTCGCGGCATTATGGCTGGTGCTATTTTAGCGATTGCGGTAGCAGTAGCGATTACCGCAGCCGTGCAAACTGGTATTCCGCTAGTGGGTGCATTGGTATTCCCAGTGGGTTTTTGTATTTTAAACCTGATGGGTTTTGATTTAATGACCGGTGTATTTGCACTTGCACCATTGCCGTTATTAGAAAAACGTCCTGGTGTGACTAAAGCGGGTGTATTACGTAACTGGGGCTTAGTAGGCTTAGGTAACTTAATTGGTTCTGTGGCAGTGGCGTTTTTGGTGGCCTTAACCTTTACCATGAACTTTAGTGTTGAACCGGGTGCTGTAGGCCAAGCGTTTATCAAAGCTTCTACCGCGCGTACTTTAGGTTTTGCTGAGCACGGCTTAAACGGCTGGATTACGGTGTTTGTTAAAGGCATTTTGTGTAACTGGATGGTGTGTTTAGGCGTGGTTGGTGCAATGACTTCTAAAACCGTTGGCGGCAAAGTATTAGCCATGTGGTTCCCCATCTTCATCTTCTTCGGTTTGGTATTTGAACACGCCGTCGTAAACATGTACCTATTCCCATTAGGCATGATGTTAGGCGCCGAGTTTACTATTGCTGACTGGTTAGGCTGGAACCTTATCCCGGTTATTTTAGGTAACATTGTGGGCGGTTTATTGGTGACAGGTATGAGCATTTATGTGACTCATGGTAAAACCTTGCCACAACGCAATGCCGCTTAAGCATTAAGCAGCGCATTTTGCTGAAGAAATAGAAGCCCCTAGCCTTTGTGCTTAGGGGCTTTTTTGTTTCTAAAGAATATTAACTTACCCACACCAAGGCCAAGGCTAATATAGGCAGCAAGCCACAGAGCTGGTACTCTACGCCATCGGCGTTAGCCCGCTAAACTGTTAGTAATAGATTTTAAAAGGATGCTGCAAATGTCTTTATCTCCCTCTGCCCCAAATGGCGACTTGGGTTTTGTTTCATTGGTGGGAGCTGGTCCGGGTGATCCAGACTTATTAACGGTAAAAGCGGTTAAGCGGATCCGCACCGCAGACGTGATTGTGTATGACCGCTTGGTATCGCAAGAGATCCTCGATTTAGCCTCGCCAACGGCCGAGATGGTGTACGTAGGTAAGCAGCTTGACCACCATTTTGTACCGCAACCCGATATCAATCAAATACTGGTAGACCAAGCCAAGCTAGGTAAACATGTGGTGCGCCTAAAAGGTGGAGACCCGTTTATTTTTGGCCGTGGTGGTGAAGAACTGCAATCGTTAGCCGCAGAAAATCTGCCTTTTGAAGTAGTGCCTGGCATTACTGCTGCGGTAGGGTGTACTGCATATGCTGGCATTCCGCTAACCCATCGCGACCATGCGCAGAGTGTGCAGTTTATTACCGGTCATTTAAAACAACATGGTGAAGATATTGATTGGCCGTCGTTGGCCCATTCAAACCATACCTTGGTGTTTTACATGGGCTTGAAACAGTGCCCACAAATCCAAGCCAATTTGGTGAACAATGGCCTAGACGACGCTACTCCTTGCGCCATTATTGAGCGCGGCGCAACCCCACAACAACGGGTGCTTACCGGCAAATTGGCAGAGCTAGCGATACTGGCCGAGCAAGCCATCAGCCCATCGCTAATTGTGGTAGGCAGCGTTACCGAGTTGCATCAAGAGCTTGCTTGGTTCACGCCCGAGCCATATTAGCCACACCAGCCAACATGTCTGGTTAAGCCAGAATGGGTAGATATAGGGAAGTAATGCTTGGATAAGTTTGATCAAAAAATTGTCGCCATGTTGGTCGACAATGCACGAACACCGGTGAGTCAAATTGCCAGAGAGGTTAATCTGTCTCGCTCGGCCACCGCAGAGCGAATAAGCAATCTAGAGAAACAAGGTGTAATAAGTGGCTACCACGCCCGTTTAGGTCATGCCCAACAAGCCGCACCTATCGCTGCGCATTTAGAGCTACGATATAAAGAACATAATTGTGAAGCTTATGCCGAGATTATGCGAGGTATTCCCGAAGTAAAGCGTTGCCAAGCTATTTCAGGTGACGTAGACATGCTGCTGTATATTGAAGTGGCAAGCATGGCGCGGCTTGAAGAAATCCGTTTGCAATTAGAACAAATGGAGAAAATGGTAATGGTGCGCACTCACATGGTATTACGTGACATGTTTAGCCGCTAAGGACAGTGATGAAGCAAGTGATAGTGGGTTTTGAACTAGACGATGAGCGGCATTGGGTGGCTCGACTAGCTTGTGGGCATTATCAGCATGTACGGCATCAACCGCCTTGGCAAAACCGCCCATGGGTAATGGACTATAAAGGCCGCTCATCAATGATTGGTCAAACGCTTAACTGCGTTAAGTGTACAGAACTGGCTCCTCGCGACTGGAACTAACAATTATTTCAAGTTGATAGATCTTTTTCCCTGCTTCCCTCGTTTTATTTGTATTGTTCCTGTTTGGCGAAAACCCTATGCAAATTGCATCTAGCGTTTATCAACGCTATCTCTTGTTACTTGGATTGTTAGCTGGGCTGGCAGGTTGCTCCAGTGCTGATGTTGCAAGTCATGCGGCCAATCAACCCAAACTAGTCATCGAAGACTTCTTTAGCGGAAAGCTTACTGCTCACGGCATTGTGAAAAACCGCTCAGGGGAATTGATTCGTTACTTTAATGTGGTGATTGATGCCAGTTGGGATGAACAAGGCGTAGGCACCCTAGACGAGCATTTTGTTTTTGACGACGGTGAAAAGCAACAGCGCATTTGGACCTTAGTTCGCCAGTCCGACGGCAGTTTTTTAGCCAGCGCAAATGATGTAAGCCAAGCCGCAACCATGCGTTTGGCCGGTAATGCCTTGTTTATGGACTACGTACTTACGCTTGACTATAAGGGAAGCCCGATGGACGTGGTGGTGGAAGACAAAATGTATCTGGTTAACCCAGCCACTATTGTTAACGAGTCAGTAATGAAAAAGTTCGGTTTTAAAGTAGGCTCCGTTAGTTTAGTGATTCAAAAGCAGGTGCTTGGCTAAAACTGCCGAGTGCACAAAAGTTAACTTAAAAGAGCAACTAACTTGTTAATGCCTACTTAAATGCGCTAGGTATGTAGTAAGCAACATGAATTAAAGAGAGAGTTAAATGAGTAAGGTATCTAATCTTGCACCACTGACCAGCAGTTTTAGTTTAGGCCCAGCGTTAATTACTATTACTAATTTACGTTTGCGTACCTACATAGGTTTTAACCAAGAAGAGTTAAGTAAGCAGCAAGATGTAGTGATTAATGCCGAGATTCGCTATCAAGCCACCAAAGCGTGTGAAGCCGACAGCGAAGATTTGGCGCTTAATTATAAAGTGATTACCAAGGCGATGATTGCCCATGTAGAACAAGGTCATTTTCGCTTGTTAGAGAAACTCTGCGCCGACTTGCTCTCGTTAGCCATGGATGAACCAAGGGTGATTAGCGCCAGCATTACCGTAGACAAACCTCACGCCTTGCGGTTTGCCGATTCAGTATCGGTAACTTTATCAGGCTCGCGTGACAGTGAATAAGCCATTGAATGCGATAACTGTTCCATCGGCTCCGGTGCTTATCACCGGTGGCACTCAGCGTTTAGGCTTGGCCATTGCTGAGAATCTGTTGGATCAGGGTTACTCGGTGTTAGTGACCTATCGTCGCGACAAACCGGCAGTGCTCGCCCTACGAGATAAAGGGGCGGATTGTATTCAGGCTGATTTTGCTGATGAGGCTGGAATTAGCGCGTTTATTGCCTACGTACTGCAGCATTACCAAGCATTGCGTGCAGTGATTCACAATGCCTCACAGTGGCTTAAAAATGGCGCTTTGGATAATGAGCATGAGTTGATGCGAATAATGTGGAGCGTGCATGTTAGCGCCCCTTATCAACTTAATTTGGCTTTTGAAGAGTTACTGAAAAACCAAACCCATAATCAGCTGTCCGATATTATTCATATGACTGATTACGTTGTAGAAAAAGGCAGTAGTAAACACATTGCTTACGCGGCCAGTAAAGCTGGCCTGGCTAATTTAACGCATTCTTTTGCGGCACGGCTTGCACCAAGGGTAAAAGTGAATAGTATTGCGCCTTCGCTGTTGATGTTTAACCAAGGCGACAAACCAGAATACAAAACTAAAGCGCTCGCTAAATCGCTAATGGCTGTTGAGCCAGGTGCGGCTGAAGCGGTAAAAGCGGTTAACTATATAATGAGCAGCCAATACCTCACTGGACGCACTATCGGCTTAGACGGCGGGCGCCATCTGGTCTAGGGTTAGTAGTGTTGTTACGTAAACCGCAGTGGGTGAGAAAAGAAAGACAATCTAAAGGAAGTGATTATGAAAGTAGCGTTAGCTGAAAAACAATTTAGAAAAGACGCTTGCTTGTCACCAGAGGCAATTCAAGTACGCCAAGCATTAATTGATAAAGGTATTGAAACACCTTTGCTGGAAAATCAATTAACCAACGAGCAAAAGTACTTAAAAATTAAGGCCTCTTTGACTGACGTAGTGGCAACCTTAGGCTTGGATTTAAAAGATGATAGCCTAGCTGAAACTCCGCATCGTATTGCCAAGATGTTTGTTGATGAAGTGTTCTCTGGTTTGGATTATTCGCGTTTTCCAAAAATCAGCATCATTGAAAATAAAATGGCGGTAGAAGAGATGGTGAAGATCTCAGATATTGCTTTCACGAGTACTTGTGAACACCATTTTGTCACCATTGATGGTTTAGCCAAAGTGGCTTATATCCCTAAAGACAACATAATCGGGTTATCTAAAATTAACCGTATTGTGCGCTTTTTTGCCCAGCGGCCTCAGGTACAAGAACGGCTAACTCAGCAAATACTGGTTGCTTTGCAAAGCCTACTAGGTACCGATGATGTGGCCATTACTATGGATGCGACCCACTTCTGTGTAAAAGCGCGCGGGGTAATGGATGCCAGTTCAAGCACCCAAACGTCGGCTTACGGTGGGTTGTTTAAGACTAGCAAATCTGTTCGTAGAGAATTTTTAGGTTAAGCATTGATAATAATGCAGGCGCATAGACGAGGCGTATGTGATGCGCTCACTAAGCGTGAGTGCCGTTTAAGCAGTTAACTGCCTGAGTATTATTAGTCAGAATTTTAAAAAAAGCCCGACATGTCGTCGGGCTTTTTATTTATCTGTTACCAGAATTAGCCGGTTTAGGCTTAGCAAACCTAGAACTGGTTTTTGTAGTACCGCCGCCAGCGTGGCGGCGATTTTTACCAACCGGCTTATTACCCCGAGAATTTTCACTCGAACGCTGACCATCGCGATGATCATTGCGGTGTTGCTTAGGCTTCTTCGGCTTTTTCGGTTTAATGGGCTTACCGCTTAAGGTGGTAGGTGGTAAGGCGGTTGATGGCTCAAACCCTTCCATTACCTTACGCTCTAACAGTTTGCCCGTTAAATGTTCTACGCCGCTCAAATCAGCAATTTCATCGGCACACACTAAAGATATTGCTTGGCCTGTTGAGCCAGCGCGACCAGTACGCCCAATACGGTGTACATAATCTTCAGCTACGTTGGGTAGGTCAAAGTTCACGACTTGTGGCAGTTGATCAATATCTAAACCGCGAGCGGCAATGTCGGTAGCCACTAATACTCTTACGTCACCGCTTTTAAAGTCTGCCAATGCGCGAGTTCGTGCGCCTTGGCTTTTATTTCCATGAATGGCTGCCGCGGTAATTTGGCTATGGTCTAAATGCTTAGCCAAGCGATTAGCACCATGTTTGGTTCGGCTAAATACCAGTACTTGTTGCCATTTATTGTCGTGAATCAAGCGAGTTAGTAAGGCCGATTTCTTCGACTTATCTACCGGTACAATCCACTGCTCTACAGTTGGTGCTGCAGCGTTAGGCGGCGTAACTGATACCTCTACAGGATTACTCACAAGGCTCTTGGCTAAGGTGCGAATTTCGTTAGAGAAGGTGGCTGAGAACATCAAGGTTTGGCGTTTTTTAGGCAATAGAGCCAAAATCTTTTTAATGTCGTGAATAAAACCCATGTCTAGCATGCGGTCTGCTTCATCAAAAACAATCACTTCAAGTTGCTGAAAACGAAACGCGTTTTGATTGTACAAATCTAATAAACGACCGGGTGTTGCTACCAATACATCGGCACCGCGACGCAGCTTTTGCATTTGCGGATTAATTTTTACCCCGCCAAATACTACGGTTGAACTTAATGGCAGGTTTTTACCGTAAGTGCTAACACTTTCGCCCACTTGTGCTGCTAGCTCGCGGGTTGGGGTTAATACCAAGGCGCGAACTTGGTTGTTACGTACTTTAGGGCCTTTGCTCAGAAGTTCAAGCAGGGGCAGGGTAAAGCCCGCTGTTTTACCGGTGCCAGTTTGTGCGGCAGCCATAATGTCTTTACCTTCAAGAATCACAGGAATAGCTTTGGCTTGAATTGGCGAAGGTGTGTCGTAACCTTGAGCGGCTACCGCTTCTAAAAGGGGTTTAGATAAACCCAGGGAGTCAAAGCTCATAGAATATTCTCTTGTGGTAATTAGGTATGCATGGCCGCACTTGTGGCGGGCGTGCAGCTTACAGTAAGTTGCTAGTGAGTACCATGCTTGGGCTAGGCTTCTGGCTTAATCTTGGCATTTAATTCGCGAGTTTTTTAGTTAATTAATGCCAGTGGCCTAGATTACGTCGAATAAACGGTAATCATGCTAGTCTGAAAGACACTATTACTTGCTCTTGTACCAGCATATAAGGAACCAATATGAGTATAGCCGAGCGATTGGTTGAGCTAGGAATTACTTTGCCCACACCTACAGGACCTGCAGCAAGCTACAGTAATTGCGTGCAAACCGGTAACTTGCTTTATGTATCGGGCAAGGGGCCGGTTGCTGGATTAGCAAACATTCCAAAAGGAAAGCTAGGCCGCGAATTTAGCTGCCAGCAGGGGGCTGATTTTGCTCGTGTAGCGGGTTTAGACATTTTGGCCGCAGTACAGCAGCACCTAGGTTCCTTAGACAAGGTGAGTAGAGTGGTGAAGCTACAGGGTTTTCTAAATGCTACCGAGCAATTCGAGCAACACCCAGAAGTGCTCGATGGTTGTTCAGCGTTAATGGTAGAAGTATTTGGTGAGCGAGGTCTGCATGCGCGCTCGGTATTTGCTGCGGTATCACTCAGAGCAAACTTACCGCTGGTGATTGATTCGATATTTGAGGTGGCTGAGTAATGGCTTTTGATTCAGACTTGGCCAACAAGATTCGACTGCAGCTAAATGACAAGGTGGAGATTAGCGAACGAAAGATGTTTGGCGGTTTGTGTTTTATGGTAGCAGGGCACATGGCCTGTGGTATTAACGGCGATAGGTTGATGGCACGAGTTGGGCCGAACCAATATCTTAGCTGCTTAAAGCTTGCACATGCCTCAGAGATGACTTTTACCGGTAAACCGATGAAGGGCATGATTTATGTGTCTGCTGAGGGTTTGCTCACTGCAGAACAGCGCGAAAAATGGTTAGACTACTGCCTTAATTTTGTGCATAGCCTCGCGCCCAAATAGAAGGAAAATGGCAGTGATATCGATTGAAGCTAAGCACGATCGTACTTTTATTTTGCGTTTAATAGAGCGGGGTGACGCTGAAGCTTTAGGTGCTTTTTTCCAAGGTTTAAGCCCCGCAACCACTTGCCGCTTTGGGCCGCATCCATTAACTCAGCAGCAAGCTAAACACTTATGTGAAGCCATTAGCACTGATAGCGCAGAACGCTGGGTGATTATGGATAAAGACCTGGTTGCGGGTTACTTTATTGTTGAGCGTCACATATCGTCAGAGGAAGCTGAGCGTTACAGTCGCCAAGGCGTAAGCTTACAGGCTGAATTAGACGTAATTTTTGCGCCGTGTATAGCCGATGCATATCAAAATGCAGGTTTAGCTTCTGCAGCCATTAAACCTTTGATGCGACATGTTAAGCAGCAAGGTGCGCGAAGCTTAGTGTTAATGGGCGGGACTCAAGAAAGCAACCATCGCGCGCGACATTTTTATAAGGCTTGTGGTTTTGATGAATACGGTGGCTTTCATACCGAGATTTATAATATCGACATGCGAGCGATCTTGTAATCAATCATTAATTTGGCATAGTAGCCGCACGATTGTTGAAGAGTAATTATAAATGAAGATTTGGGTAGATGCCGACGCCTGTCCGGTGGTGATTAAAGAGATACTATTTCGTGCTGCCGAGCGCACCCAAATTCCTCTTATCTTGGTGGCGAATCAATACATAAAGACGCCGCCTTCAAAAGTTATTTCTAGCTTACAGGTGAGTGCTGGTTTTGATGTAGCCGATAACGAAATTGTGGCACGAGTGAGCGAAGGTGATTTAGTGATTACTTCAGACATTCCATTGGCCGATGAGGTGATTACGAAACAAGGCCAAGCACTTAGTCCCCGCGGTGAGCTGTATACGAAAAGCAATATTAAATCGCGACTTAACATGCGTGATTTTATGGACACCATGCGCTCCAGCGGCGTGCATACTGGCGGGCCAGCTGCGCTTAGCCAAGCCGACCGAAAAGCCTTTGCTAGCCATTTAGATTCTATTCTCGCCAAACATAAATAAGGCTATAAGCGCTGGACGTTCCCCCGTCATTTTAGCTTGTTTATCAAGGTGCTTATTGGGTTAAAGCGTTGATAGATCACTGAACTGTCATCACTTGTTGATAAACTAAACCACTTGCGTTTAGGTTTTCTAGGATGACAACTAATGGGTAAACAGTTTAGTGCGATGATCCCCCCTCACGTCGAATTCATCGAACAACAACAGATGTTTTTTGTGGCAACAGCAGCGCCAAGCGGAAAAGTGAACCTGTCGCCAAAAGGTATGGACTCGTTTCGAGTGCTAAACAAACACCAAGTGGTGTGGCTAAACTATACCGGCAGTGGCAATGAAACTGCCGCTCATGTGAGCCAAGATCCACGCATGACGATTATGTTTTGTGCCTTTGAAGGCAAACCCGTTATCTTGCGTTTATACGGACAGGCGACAGCGATTCATCGAGGAGATGAATGTTGGCAAAGTTATAGTCAATTATTCTCTAACCTAAATGGCGCCCGGCAACTCTACTTGTTGGATATTGATATGGTGCAGAGCTCGTGCGGAATGTCGGTGCCATTTTACGACTATGTAGCGCCTAGAGAAGAACTAAGTCAGTGGGCAGATAAGCAAGGTGAGAAAGGTATTGAGCAATATTGGGCGAAGAAAAACCAGCAAAGCTTAGATGGGGTTGATACCCATATCCTAGCCTTATCAAAAATAACTGACTAAATCCTGAATTAGTTTGAGTTGAAAGTAATTTTCTTAGCGTTGTAGATCTTTTACCGGCGCTTCAATGTCTAATAATGGGGCTGCATCAATCGCTTCTGCATCCATCATTGAAGCAATATGTTGCATAGACGAGAGTATTTGGGTCTTCTCCCAATCTTCTAGGCTCTCAAAGCGCTGAATAAATTCTTCGTGCAGTAATGGCGGCACAGTAGTAAGAATATCGTGGCCGCGGCTGGTAAGGCGTGGGTTTACAATGCGTCGGTCAGTGGCACAGCGTACTCGCTCAATCAGCTGCCGCTCCTCCAGTCGATTAAGAATAGTGGTTACTGTGGCTTGACTCAATGAGACTTGGTCGGAGAGGCGTTTAACATTAACGGTGCCCATTTCTTCAATTGCCCGTAATACCATCACTTGCGGAATGGTTAAGCCACAGGCTTTTACAATGCGTTTGGATTGTAGGTCGGTAGCGCGGATAATTTTCCGTAAGGAAATCAACACGTCTTGCCAGTAAGCAGATTTTTGCATAACTATTTAAATGCTTTTTTGGGGTTTTTCGGAGTATATCCCATACTCAAACCAGAGGGTATACACATTAGTTAGTTTGAACTCTAATTATTTGAAGTGTATGATTCTTAACGCTAAGAAAGCACACAGGGAAGGATAGGGATATGAAGTTAAGATATGCAGCACTGCTTTTAGTGAGCGGATTTGCTCAAGCTGAAGACAGCTGTGGCAGTGTTACCATTGCAGACATGAACTGGAGTTCTGCAACCGTTATTGCCAACGTAGATAAATTTATTCTGGAACATGGTTACGGTTGTGATGCCGAACTTGTACCAGGCGACACCATGCCAACCACCGTTTCTATGATGGAAAAAGGCGAACCTGATATTGCTCCTGAGTTATGGAGTAACTCTGCTAAAGAAGTATTAGATCGCGGCGTAGCAGAAAAGCGTATTCGCTTTGCGGGTAAGTCATTGTCTGACGGCGGTGAAGAAGGCTTTTGGGTACCTAAGTACTTAGTTGAAAAGTACCCTGAAATTGCCACTATCGAAGGCGTTAAGAAACACGCTAAATTATTTGTTCACCCTGAAAGTAAAGAGCTATCTGGCTTTTACGGCTGCCCAGCGGGTTGGAACTGTCAAATTTCTGCAAGTAATTTATTTGATGCTTTAGAACTAGAGAAGTCAGGTTTTGAACTGATTGATCCAGGTTCGAGTGCGGGCCTTTCAGGTTCAATTGCTAAAGCCTACACCCGCGAACAAGGCTGGTTTGGTTATTACTGGGCACCTACTGCTGTGCTAGGTAAATACGAAATGGTTAAAGTGGATACTGGAAACGGTATTGACGAGCAAGAATTCTTGAACTGTACCACTCAAGAAGATTGTGAAAACCCTAAAGTAACCATGTACCCACCTTCGCCAGTTCACTCTGTAACGACGGAAGAGTTTGCCACTAAGGCGCCGGCTGCTTATGACTACATTACTAAGCGTTCATTCACTAATGCTGAAATGAATAGTTTATTAGCGTGGATGGAAGAAAGCCAAGCGGATGGCGATGCAGCAATGTATCACTACTTAACTGAAAACCCAGAAAGCTGGAAAGCTTGGGTATCAGATGAAGTTGCCGCCAAGGTCAGTAAAGCTTTAGCCAGTATGTAGTTTAAGTAACAAAAAGGCCAACCTCGGGTTGGCCTTTCGCGTTTTTAATAGAGGTAGTTATTTATGGCGGATTCGTCATGGTTGGAACGTTTTCCACAAATGAGTCGAGCCGATCTCACCGTTATTCGTAAGTCTTTAGATGGTGCATATCGTAATTTTTCCCGAGAGTATGGCGAAGCCATCGAATCATTTTTTGAGCCCCTTTTACAGTTTTTAGTTTGGTTTGAAAAATTGCTTATTACCACTCCGTGGTGGTTAGTATTGATTGTGTGTGCAGGTTTGGTTTATGCCGCGAGTCGTTCTTGGAAGCTCGTTATTGGCTCCGTAGTATCACTGCTACTGGTGGGTTACTTCGGCATGTGGGAAGACATGATGCGAACCATGAGCATCATTACCGTGTGTACTATGCTGGCCATTGCCTTAGGTATTCCTATTGGCATTGTGATGGCCCGTTCTAATCGAACCCAAGCAATTATTACCCCTATGCTAGATGTTATGCAGACGCTGCCAGCTTTTGTATACCTGATTCCGGTAGTGATGCTGCTGGGCATTGGTAAAATTCCTGGGGTGATCGCGGTGGTTATTTACGGTATTCCTCCGGTAATTCGTTTAACTAATTTAGGCATTCGTTTGGTGGATAAAGAGGTGTTAGAAGCCGCTACAGCCTACGGTGCGAGTACCACGCAACGTTTGTTTGGGGTGCAGATCCCCTTGGCGATGCCCACCATTATGGCGGGAATCAACCAAACCATTATGATGGCTTTATCGATGGTGGTGATTGCCTCAATGATTGGGGTGAAGGGTTTAGGCCAACCTGTATTAAAATCAATTACCAATCAGTACTTTACCTTGGGTTTACTCAACGGATTAGCGATTGTAGCGCTGGCGATTATATTTGACCGTGTCTCACAAGCCTACGCTAAGCGCACCCAAGCACATCTTCAAGGATTTAAGCATGACTGAGCCGCTAATTAAAATTCAGGGCTTATACAAGCTGTTTGGTGAAAATCCGAAGCAGGTGATGCCGCGAGTAAAGGCCGGAGAACCTAAAGATAAAATTCTGGCGGAAACTGGTCACACTTTGGGTCTTAAAGACATTAACTTAGAGATACAGCAAGGCGAAATTTACGTAATAATGGGGTTGTCTGGTTCTGGTAAATCGACCTTGATCCGTCACTTCAACCGTCTGATTGACCCTACCGAAGGGGTGATTAGCATTGAGGGCACTGACGTAATGAAGCTGAGCAGTAAAGAGCTGCAAGATTTCCGCCGTCATAAAATGTCGATGGTATTCCAACGTTTTGGTTTGATGCCACATCGTAGTGTGATTGAAAATGTCGCTTATGGTTTAACCGTGCAGGGCGTGCCTAAAGAGCAGCGTTTAGCAAAAGCCCAAGAGTGGTTAGATACCGTGGGCTTAAACGGGTATGAGCAGCAATATCCTTCGCAACTTTCAGGTGGTCAGCAGCAGCGTGTAGGTTTAGCACGTGCCTTAAGCACCGATGCAGAAATTTTGCTAATGGATGAAGCCTTCTCAGCCCTTGATCCGCTGATTCGAAGTGAAATGCAAGATCAGCTGATTGAACTCCAAGAAACCCTGCACAAAACTATTATCTTTATTACTCACGATTTAGATGAAGCACTGCGCATTGGCGACAAGATTGCTATTTTGAAAGATGGTGAGGTGGTACAGCAGGGCACGCCAGACGATATTCTGTTAAATCCCGCTACCGATTACGTTGAAGCTTTTGTAAAAGACGTAAACCGAGCTCGGGCGCTTACTGTAGAAACGGTAATGCGGCCTCCTGCGCGGCGAATTACGGCTGATACTATTGGCGAAGCATTGCAGCAAATGAAAAAAATCAAAGGCGACTACGCTTATCATGTTACCGAGGATGGTTACCAAGGCATTGTGACGCAAGATTCGCTTGAGCAAGCATCGAAATCAAATGCTGATGAGCAATTCGAAACGTGTGAGTATCAAGACGTGCCGACTATTTCACCAGACGCGGCCATTGAGAGTGTTATAACCGACAGTTTAGAAAGTGATTTCTCATTGCCTGTAGTAGATGATGACGGCAACCTCAAAGGTGAGTTAACTCGCAAGTCGGTGGCCGAAGTATTTGCCGAGCCTGAAGAGTCGGAAGTAGACGCTGATTCTAATAAAGAAGCGCTTGTTTCGAAATAAATGTGTCAACAAGTCTTGCTAAAATCGTTTAGCAAGACTTGAGTTTATCCCTTCCTTGTAAGCCGTTTTTATAGGGCTTAGCTAAATACCTTAGTCTTAAATTCAAGCATCCATACTCAACGTTGTGCTGCTATAGGTAGCATGGTTAATCCTTTAGAGAGCCTATAGAATGCAAGTGAGCTTACTGCAATCTGATACTGAATTAGGGCAAGTGGCAGATGTTATGCTGGTGCTTCGCCCAAGCTTCACCAAAGCTACATTGATTGAACAAATTAAGTTGCAGCAGCAGCAGGGTTATCAGTTGAGTTACTTAAGTGACCAGCAGCAAATTGTTGCAGTCGCCGGTTTTGTGATTGCTTGGAAGCTATCTTGGGGCAAACACCTTTATTTGGATGACTTAGTGACACTGCCAAATTGCCGCTCGAAAGGTGTTGGAAAGCAGTTGCTGCATTGGCTAGAAGACTATGCCAAGCAACAACAGTGTGAGCAGTTTCATTTGGGATCTGGGGTACAACGCTTTGCTGCTCACCGATTTTATCTACGTCATGGCTTTGATATTAGAAGCCATCATTTTACCAAGCAACTAAGTTAAGCAGTACTTTTCAATAACAACAAGGTACAAGCTGTTGCCTATTTGGCTTAACGCATTGCTAGGCCAGCGCTTTGTGCGCAAAGTTGCTTCATCCGCTCGTAAGTAGCTGTAAAGCCTTGTAAAGATACTGATGTGGTTTTTAACTTCAAATTTGCTGTTAGTGTAGGTTGCTGAGAAAACTGCAAGTATCTACCTTGTTTTAGTTGGGTAATTTGTTCTTGAGAGCTAAGGCTATAATTGAATTGGCTAAGCTTAGTTTTCAGTTGTTTGTGGTCAATGGATACGTGCTGTTCAGGTGCTTTAATCACATTGTGTTTTACCGATACCGCGCCATTATTCGCGCAGCTAAGCTTTAAAATTGCGTAACCAT
The DNA here is from genome assembly GCF_046774965.1 of Agarivorans sp. DSG3-1. NCBI lineage: Bacteria > Pseudomonadati > Pseudomonadota > Gammaproteobacteria > Alteromonadales > Alteromonadaceae > Agarivorans > Agarivorans sp. DSG3-1. Next base: position 1,404,930 of record NZ_CP177241.1, read on the forward strand.
CAATAATCCCCACCAGACCTTTTATACGCGCCGGGCGATCACCTAGACTGGTGTTGTAATAGTGGTAGTTAATTTGCGCGTTTGAATTAATGAATTCAGATGGCGTGGACTCTACTATGTGGCTATTAAAGCCCCAGCAGGAGAAGGACAGAGTGCTAAGTGTCCCTAATAGTATTGCTAATGTTTTCACGAAAGTTCCTTGATAAATAGCTCTATAATTCGTTTACTTATTAACCTATCTGTCCGTTTTTTTTGCACTATACTTTGGTCTAATTTGTCCTACAATACTTATGATCGAAAAACTAGCAAATGTGTGTTAGTGCTAACGCTTTAGAAGCAACTTTTGTTTACACATTTGAGTAATGTCGTTTGAGGGTAATAACGCTAGTTGGATGTGTAGAGCTCAAGTATAGAATTCGCTTAAGGTTAAGCGCTGCCAATCCGGTGGTCACGTCGATTATTTGCTGACCTCTCCTCTACTTTCGATGCTGACGGCGCACTCTCGTTAAGAGAACGAAGGGTTTAAGTCACTAAGTTGGGCACAGCTACTTTTTATCATTCGGTGTTGGTGGAGTTTACGGCGAGCAACGGCCACACAAGATGTCGTGCTTCTAGCAGGTTAAGCGGTATAAACATTCCCCTTCTAATCTTGGGAAAATGTTTTATTGTGGGTGTAGTTTAGTTCTGTTTTAGAGTGCTTATAGCCCCGCTTAGTTTCAACATTGAAGCATATTCTTGTGGAAGGATAGTCATCAAATTTTTTTCTTTCGTCTGTATCAAGTTGGCTTTGTTTTTAAGTCGCTGATAGTCGAGCAAGTTGTTTGGTGAATACAGAGCGGTATTCGATAGGAAAAGGATAACCATGATCAGAGATGCACTGTTAAGTGATTGCCCGCAAATTTGCAGTATTTACAATTATTTTATTGAAAACAGTCGTGCCACCTTTGAAGAACGGCAAGTTGAGCCTAGTGATATCGCTTCGCGGGTTGTAACTCTGCAAAAAGAGCTGCTGTGGTTGGTGTACGAGCAGAAAGGTGAGATATTGGGTTATGCCTATGTGAGCCCTTGGAAAGGACGCAGTGCCTATCGCTTTTCCGTTGAAAGCTCCATTTATGTCGCGCATAGCACTGCTGGCAAAGGAGTTGGTACTCAGCTGTACCAAGCTTTGTTAAACCGCCTTCAGGATTATCCTATTGCTACTGTTATCGCGGGTATTGCTTTACCTAACCCTGCTAGCGTGGCTATTCACGAGCGCTTGGGTTTTCATAAGGTGGCTGAGTTTGAAAAGGTAGGGCGAAAATTCGGCGAATGGGTCAATGTGGGTTATTGGCAGCAGCAAATTAAAACCGAGCAACAAATAGATGAATTGGAACAACGAGTTCTAGAGGAATGTTAACCATGTCTGCTATTGAGTTTTCAGTTGATCAAAAACGCGCATTAGTGAGTAAAGTCCAAAGTTATTGTGAGCAACAGTTAGATGTTGAAATTGGTCAGTTCGATGCAGAGTTTCTATTGGATTTTTTCTCTGAAGAAATTGGCGCATTTTATTACAACCAAGGCTTGCAAGATGCACAAGTAGTAATGCAAAAGCGTATCGATAACATTGCAGACGATCTATATGAAATAGAAAAGCCTACCAAATGGTAGCTGGGTGAGCATTGAGGTTATGATGAAAACAATTGGCATTATAGGCGGCATGAGCTGGGAATCGAGCCTAATGTACTACCAGCAACTGAATCTTGCCGTTAAGCATGCAAAAGGCGGCTTACATTCAGCCAAAATAAACCTAGTCAGTGTCGATTTTGCTGAAATAGAACGCTTGCAACATCAGGGGGATTGGCAGGCTTTAGCTGAAAAAATGCTCGCTGCTGGTTTGTCGGTTCAAGCCTCAGGCGCAGATTTTCTGCTAATTGCTACCAATACAATGCACAAAGTAGCAGAAGATGTAGAGCAAGCTTTGAGTATTCCTCTGCTGCACATAGCTGATGCTACTGCGAGCGAGTTGCTTAAAGACGGTGTTAAGCGAGTGGGTTTATTAGGCACTCAGTTCACTATGCAGCAGGATTTTTACAAAGGTCGCTTGCAACAGCGTGGTTTAGAAGTGTTAGTTCCCGACGATGTTGGTATGGCGTTAGTACATAACATTATTTATCAAGAGTTATGTCAGGGGAAGGTGTTAAACAGCTCTAGAGATGTTTATTTGCAAGAAATGGAAAAGCTTAAAGCCGCAGGGGCAGAGGCTATTATTTTAGGATGTACTGAGATTGGCTTGTTGGTGCAGCAATCACATACCGCTATTAGGCTTTACGATACTACCGCTATTCATGTTTCCGCAGCTTCGCAGTTTGCTTTAGCGGATTGATCGCTATGTTTACTTTTCTACAGGCAATAAAAAACGGCCAAGCAGGCCGTTTTTTTAGCTTAAAGCTAGTGTCTAACTAATCAAAGACTAATTGGATACTATGCCTTAAAGAGCAGCTTAAGCAACAGTTACGTTAGCAGCTTGAGGACCCTTAGGACCTTCTTCTACTTCAAACTGTACTTCTTGGCCTTCAGCTAAAGTTTTGTAACCGTCGCTTTTGATAGCGCGGAAATGTACGAATACATCTTTACCATCTGGACGCTCGATGAAACCAAAACCTTTTTGCTCGTCAAACCATTTTACGCGACCTGTAGCCATGAGTAATCTCCAAAATATAATAAATAAAACTTACACCAAAAACGGGTAAGTTAAAGGGTGCCGAAAGATGCAGAAATTACTTACGAACAAACAGGTATGAAATCTAAGAAATCAACGCATTTGTATGGGGCATAAATATCCGCTGTAACCTTTACCAGCGAGCGAAGTGTAACGTATATTGGATTAATGTAAAGGTGTATGTGTGATCTTTCGCTCACTGTTCAGAGGAGTGCGTCTTGTAAAGTTGACGAGCTCATATCTCTACCCCAGTTGACAATAGGCAATTAGTCTAATGACAAGGAACACAATGAACTTGAAGATCCATCAAGTGGATAGCTTTAGCCAAGACTTATTTAAAGGTAATCCGACAGCGGTGATCATTCTTGAACGTTGGCTGGAAGACGCGTTAATGCAGGCGATAGCAATAGAAAACAACTTGTCTGAAACCGCGTTCTTAGTACCTCTCGCGACCAACTATTATTTTATCCGCTGGTTCTCGCCTATTTGTGAAATTGATTTTTGTGGACAAGCCAGGCTGGCAGTTGCACGCGTTCTCTTTGAAAACAATACTGAGGCCTTAGAACTAAGATTTGCGACTTCTAAAGTGGGAGAGCTAAGCGTACGCCGTGCGGAAAACCATTTAATTGCTATGGATTTTCCCATTCACCTACCTCAGCCAATACAAGAGATTCCAGATGCTCTATTAAATGGAGTATCGATATAACCGAGTGAGGTTTTGCGAAATCAACAGGCTTATTTCCTGGTCTATGATCAGCAAGCGTAGGTTGAATCGATAGTTATTGATGAAGTGTTAATTAAAACCCTTGGTCCTTATGATGTGGTTGTTACCGCTAAAGGTCGTGATTACGATTTTGTATTGCGTTACTTTTGGCCTGCCAATGGCGGATATGAAGATCCAGTTACTGGGTCTATTTATATTGGACTTACACCATTTTGGGCGGCGCGTTTAGATAAAAAGAAAATGGTGGCTTACCAAGCTTCGAACCGTGGTGGCGTATTGCATTGCAAGTTAAATGCGCAAAGTGTCACTGTTGCTGGGCATGCTACAACCTATATGCAAGGCACTTTGTTTATGTAAGTGCTAACCCAATTAGCTTTCAAGGAGTGAAATAATGAATCAGCACGAAAAGCTGAACTACGTAGAGTTCCCCAGCAGCGATCTCATCGCCACTAAGCGGTTTTTCAGCTCCGTTTTTGCTTGGCAGTTTGAAGATTTTGGTGAGCAATATACCGCGTTTTCTGGGCAGGGTTTAGACGGTGGTTTTTTTCAAGCGCCGTTAAAGTCGTCAACCGAAAACGGTGCTGCCTTACTGGTGTTTTATAGCCAAGACTTAGAGCAGACTCTTTCTAAAGTAGAGCGAGCTGGCGGGAAGGTAGTTAAAGCAATTTTTAGTTTCCCCGGTGGGCGACGCTTTCATTTTTGCGAACCTAGTGGTAACGAATTTGCAGTGTGGTCTGAGCTTGAGTAACTCCCAACCTATGCGCTCATACTTGACCACTCTTATTGCGCTGATTGCTTTTGCGGGTAATTCAGTACTGTGCCGCTTGGCTTTGGGGGACCAACAAATTGATGCTGCCAGCTTTACCGCGGTGCGTTTGTTGGCGGGTGCTATTACTTTGGTGCTGTTGTTGGCGATAAAACCTGCTTCTGGCGCAAAGCAAAGCAAGGGAAGTTGGTGGTCGGGCGTAATGCTGTTTAGTTATGCAGCTTGTTTTTCATTTGCCTATCTTTATTTGGATACTGGTATTGGCGCATTAATATTATTTGCGGCGGTGCAACTAAGCATGGTGGGTATTTCGATAGTTAAAGGTGTCAGATTATTTTGGGGCGAAGGCCTTGGTATTGCCTTCGCGTTTGCCGGTTTGGTCGTTTTATTAGCGCCAAGCGAACAGGCATCGGTATCATTGGTCGGCTTTGTTTTAATGCTAGTGGCAGGTTGTGCGTGGGGGGTGTATACCTTAAATGGGCGAGGTTCATTAAGCCCTAGCCGAGATACCTGTTTTAACTTTTGGCGCAGCTTACCATTTTTAGTGGTTTTACTACCTTGGATAGCGATGCAAGCTAACATGACTGTATATGGCGTGTTGCTAGCGTTGAGTTCGGGAGCTCTGGCTTCTGGATTGGGGTACTGGGTTTGGTATATCGCGTTGGGGAGTTTGTCGGCCAGCCAAGCGGCGGTGTTACAGTTATTGGTACCCTTAATTGCGGCGGCAGGCGGTTGGTTGTTTGCTAGCGAGCCACTTGGGTTAAACTTTATACTCTCGGCGGGTTTGGTATTAGGGGGGATTTTACTCACTATATACAGTCGTCAGAAAGGTTTAAAAGCCACGTTGCAGGGGAGCTGATATGGAGCAGAATTTAACCTTGGTTGTTGGGCGTGATTCCACTTGGTCATTGCGTACCTATCTTTGTATGCAGTTAGCAGAACTGGAATTTTCGCTTACTGCTGTCCCTCTAGGCCAGGCGGGTTACCAACAACAGTTAGCTAGCTTATCTCCTAGCTTGCTGGTGCCAGTGCTAAGGTGTGAAGATATTGTCATTCATGATTCCTTAGCGATTATCGAGTTTGCTAACGAGCAAGCTAATGGCCAGCTCTACCCCAATGAAGCGAGATTGCGTGCTCAAGCGCGTAGCTATATGGCGGAATTGCATGCGGGATTTTTGGCTATTCGCCAGTATTTGCCCTTTCAGTTTGAAAAAGGCTTACCACCGAGCCTAGCTCCTAAGATTGAGACTGAATTACAGCGCCTAAGTGCTATTTGGCAACAATTTGATGGTTGTTTCGCCTTTAACAAAGCAGGGGCGCTTGATGCTTACTATGCGGTAATGGCCCAGCGTTTAACTAATTATGGGATCGAGTTTGAAGGAGCCGCTGGGCGTTATCAGCAGCACCTTGTTTCTTGGCCGCTGTTTCAGCGCGCATTAGTATCGGCAAAGGCTTGGTAATGATGCGGCAATTAAAGCCAGAGCTGCAGGCTGCTATCTCAGAGTATCCTGCTGCTATTCAGCAACAAGTGTTGTTATTAAGAGCAGAAATTTTAGCGGTGGCCGAAACAACTGAGGGCGTAGGTGAGCTACACGAAACCCTAAAGTGGGGCGAGCTAGCCTACCTCACCGAACAAACAAAGTCGGGCACTACCTTGCGAATAGCTTGGCAAGCTAAGCAGCCAGGCTACTTAGGCTTATACGTAAATTGTAAAACAAAGTTGGTTGAGGTGTATAAAACCTTGTTCCCAAATTTGTTTCGTTATCAGAAACAGCGCGCTATTTTACTGCCTATCAATCAAACCTGGCCTTTGGCTGAGCTAAGAATATGTATAGCTATAGCGCTGCGTTACCATCTGGATAAAGTTATATTAAATGACTAGGTGCTACTTTTAAGAGGTAGCACCTAGCTCTTTGGTAAATCTAACGATTAAATGGTACTTATACTTAACTAAAATAAATCCATTTCTAAGGAGACGTTTTGAACATACTCAAATTAACCATGATAATGGCAATATCTACCGCACTATTTGCTTGTGCAAGTCAGTCGCAACAGATGCAAGAACAAGGCTATCCGGTTGATTACGCCGATGGCTTTGAAGATGGCTGCCATAGCGGACATCAAGCAGGAGGAAGTTTGTTTGACCAGTTCAAAAAAGACATCAATCGTTTTGAGCAGCAAAAGCAATATGCGCAAGGGTGGTCTGATGGCTTTCGTCAGTGTGAATCTCAAGAAGAGGCCTTGCAGCGACAAACACGTATAGCTATTGAACAGCAAAAACTTGAGCAACAACGTCAAGATGATATTGCGCACCAAGCATTAAAAGATATAGATACCTCAGGTTTAAAAGGCTTGTAGATAAGAAGGGTATATTCAAGGATGAATCTATCATTAACTTCACGTTGTATCTTGGTTGTTTTGATATACTCATTGCTTAGGAACACTGCTAATGCTGCTTTGGCAGAGGGACATTTTGAAGGTGAGGTCTTACCAATTATACAGCGAAATTTAGCGGGGACTTTTGCCGCCGATGCGGTGATTCATGATCGCGAAACGGTAACCATTGGCTTTGTTAATTTTGACCCTTCGGGCTTTATTCCCATCGACGATGATAACCTTGGTGGCGATGATGCCAATCGTCTCAAAAATGAGTTGAAAACCATTACCATACCATTAACCTTGTCACTTCCTTGGCATGGCCATGCATGGGAGAGTTATGCCACAGGCCGTTTGGGTTATACCCAGCGATTTCACGATATCACGCTTTACGAAGAGTTAGACCCCACCCGAGATCATGAAAAACTTAAAGTATACTCAGCATTTTTAGCCGGCGGCTCCCATTGGGATGGCATAAAAAATTGGCGTTTTAGTGCTGAATTAGGCACAAGTATTCGGCGTTTAGAGCAAGAATATATTTACAACAATTCCATTAGCCAAATATTTCAACCTGTGTTTGATGGAGTACTTACCAATTTTTCGCTCAATGCTTGGATGTTACACCCTAGCTTAGCGATGCAATATCAAAAGCGCTGGAGTAAGCACAAACTTAAGTATCGCTCGCGCTTTTCTTACATGTATGGGGAGAGCTTTGGGTCTGAGATTGAGCCTCATAAAGTCAATATTGGTGCAAGTTCTTGGCGTAATACCCTGTATTACGCTCACCCTATTGGTCGCGCTTTAGATATCTCATTTGCTGGGCAGTTATCGGCTTCACGGGTTGATTTAACTGGCAATACTAACGAGGCTTTTCAAACACCGCATTACTATGAATTTGGTTTTGATTTGTTAATGGGCACTGGTGCATATGGTGAGGGCTGGTTAGATAATGTAAGTATTGGTTTGCTATTTAATTATGGCAGCGTGCTAAAAGGTGGGAGTTTGGTCTTTAATTACAATACCTACTAGGTCCGCCAGTGATCACTGGCGGAGTGTTAGTTTGCTTAACTTAGCAAGTTAGGTGTCTAACTCTAAACGAGCGGCCTTTCATTTTTCCGTGCTCTAGCTTCTTACGTGCTTGCTTAAGTACTTCGCGCTCCACTGCTACATAAGCGCGGTTATCAAACAGGTTAATTTTGCCAACTTGTGCGCCGCTAATACCATTTTCGCCCGTTAACGCACCCAGAATATCGCCGGCTCTTACTTTTTGTTTCTTACCGCCGTCAATTTGCAGGGTAGCCATTAACGCACCTGCTGGTTTCTTGTTTAGTAAAGACATATCTGGAAGTTCTTCGTCTTCAATGGGGCGGCTTAAGTAGTCTTCCAGTAAGGCGACTTTGTAATGCTCTTTATCGCTAAAGAATGAAAAAGCCAAGCCTTTGCTGCCAGCACGCCCGGTACGACCAATGCGGTGCACATGCACTTCTACATCGCGTGCAATGTGGTAGTTAATCACAGCATCAAGCGAGTCAATATCTAAGCCTCGAGCTGCGACATCGGTTGCTACCAAAATGGCGGCACTGTTATTGGCAAACTGCACTAAGGTTTGGTCGCGATCACGCTGTTCTAAATCACCATGTAAGGCTACAGCGCTAAAGCCGAGTAGGCGTAATTCATCGGCAACTTCTTGCGCTTCGCGTTTGGTATTGCAAAATACCACGCTAGATTGAGGGCGATGCTGTAGTAACAGCAAGCGTAGCGCTAACATACGTTGCTCGTTGTCATCTACTTTATAAAAGTGCTGTGTAATAGACGAGTCATCGTGAGTGCTAGCCACTTCTATACGCACTGGTTCGCGCATTATATGCTGAGAAATACTCTCAATTTGAGCTGGGAAGGTGGCGCTAAACAATAAGGTTTGCCGATCACTCGGTGCTAATTCAATAATGGCATCAATGGCCGATTGAAAGCCCATTTCCAACATGCGATCTGCTTCATCAAGAATCAGGTTCTTAATGTTATCTAACTTCAGCGTGCCTTTGTTTAAGTGTTCTTCTACACGACCCGGTGTGCCAACAACAATGTGGGCTCCATGTTCTAACGACCCAATTTGCGGGCCAAAAGGCATGCCTCCACATAGGGTTAGCACCTTAATGTTATGAATGCTACGCGCCAGCTTACGGATCTCTTTAGCTACTTGGTCGGCTAGTTCACGGGTTGGGCACAATACTAATGTTTGAATGCGAAAGCGTTTAACTTCTAGGGCATTAAGCAAACCTAAACCAAAAGCGGCGGTTTTACCTGAACCCGTTTTGCCTTGAGCGATAACATCTTTACCTGCCAGAATTTCTGGCAGACTTTGCGCTTGAATTGGCGTCATGGAGCTATAACCCAGAGTTTCCAGATTTGCTAATAAATCAGGGTGTAGGGCAAGAGTAGAAAAATCAGTTTGGCTCACAATGGCGTCCTCTTCGAGGGAAAAATAAAGGTATAACCGCAGCAGCAATTGCTTTCGGGGGCGCGATGATAGCTGAAAACACGGCACAATTGTGTAAAAAATAGCAAGTTTTTCACTTTACTGAGCTTGTCTTGTAAAAATATATGTCACTTGAGGTGTTTTAGAAGGGCCGAACAGCAAAACTAGGCGGCATTTTGCTGGGGGCTAATGTAGGTAGTTTATTGTAATAAAGGCTGCTCTATAGCTTGAAAAACACTGGCCGAGTTAACTAAGGCATGGGCGGTAAGGCTAGGTACCCCATAGACCAAAGCCTCAACTGAATACTCCTGAGTGATTTTATCCAGCAAAATGGCAAAGTCACCATCGCCAGAGAGCAAGACTACCATGTCTACGTCGCGTGCCGCTTCTAATACGTCGATGGTAATGCCAACATCCCAGTCGCCCTTAGCTGAGCCGTCGCTGCGTTGAATAAAGGGCTTAAGTTTTACTTTGAAACCAATGTGTTTAAGTGCGTCTTGAAATTTTAGCTGCTGGTTATCACCGCGATCAATTGCGTAAGCATAAGCTGCAACAATGTCGCCTTGCTCTTTTAATTGCTGCCAAAGTTTGCGGTAATTAAACTGTTTAGCGTAGGCCTCGCGGCAGGTGTAATAGATGTTTTGAACATCGGCGAATACGGCTATTTTTTTCACTAGGCGCTCTCTAAGCTGGTGGCTATGAAATGACTGGCGGCTATTTGATGTATTAAACATTATTACATGCTGGTTATGAAAAGCCCCGCTCTAGCTTATGTTTATAAGTAAAAACGGGGGCTAGCTTAAACATTAAGCAATATAAATACTGCTCATGTAGCAGTAATTACCATTTTTCTTAGGGTGTTTTTGAAGACAAATTCGTCATTGGCATTTTAGCAGGGGCAAAATACTCATCATGGATGAGCAAGACTGTATTCCGCTTAAAATTGGCTGTCATTGCTAAGAATACTGCTACTTAGGGGGCTTATTGAAGAGCCGAGGGTAGGACTTTGTGGAATTAAAACGCGGCTAGCTTTGCGCTAGCCGTGAGTGACTAATGGCGTAATGTGTTGCTATTTTCTGCTGATAGAAAAGGCATCTACGCGTACTTCCAGCTCTTTATCTAAGCTAGGTGTCGTGCTGGTGTCTACTTCTAAAAGGCTAAATATTTCCACTTGGTTATTATCGCCAGTATTGAAGTCGATACTGACTTGGCGGAAACACTTCTTGTTTTCTCCTTGTGGCGCGTTGGCTAGATCACGCACGTGCGCGCGAGTTTCGGCTAGCATATTGCCAGTGAGCGATGCATCGCCAACTTCTCGAACACCAAAATATAATTGCGTTGGTGAGCTATTACCTTTTTTATCGCAATAGAATAGAGAGAACACCATGTCTGTATTGGCTGGTAAATCACGCACCAGCTGACTTAAACCAGGCATTGCTGAAAAATTATGGTTACTGACATCGCGCTTAAAGCGAAAACGAGATGAACCTTCTCCTTCAAAAGCGCTATCTTTTGAGCTGCCCACATCGCCTAAACCGTTACTTGAATCTTCGTGGCTTAGCCATACTGCACTTTTACCTTTGTCGGCGCGGTAGTTGGTGAGCTGCGGATCTTGAACATAAGCGTGAGCGGATAGGGCAATACAAGTGCCCAGAATGCCAGCACCAAGAGCGATTGTTTTTTGTAAGCGCATAGGTAATCCTTTTGAGTCGTCGATAAATCCCGTTATATTTGTATTATTATATAATTTAAGACGAGTTTGCTGTGAACCTACTCGCGTTTTTGTAGATTGTTTAAACAGCCTGGATTGAAGGCATTTTTGGGTGGCAGAGGTTTAGTTCTTGGCGAGTGTTGGTTTAGCCATTTTACTTAAGGCTTATTGGCAATAATGAGGCTGGCTTTCGAGTAAACAGGATTACAGGCGCAGTTCTTTGAAAATGGCTAAGCAGTGGAGGAATAACATTATCAGCCTATTGAGTTTTTGACGGTTTAGCACCGAATATACCTGCAGAGCGTAACCAGTGAGCTTTTAGTTAAAGCAGGTAGACCGATGACTCGGCCTACCTGCTTTGAATCACACTAAACTGTCATTACCTAAGGGTAATTATAAGTGCAGGCGAAGCCGTTTAAGCGTTATCGGCAACGCGAGCATCTTGCACTTTGGTCATTAAATCTTGCGCTTTTTTCATTACGGCACTGGCTTCTTTAGTGCGGCGTTTTTTCAATAAGTAATCTGAAAAACGTAGATACTTGTTAGCCATGGATTGGCGTGTTTCGACTAGGTGTGAGAAGTCGTTAGGCAACTCTTTGGCCATTACATCTACTTCTCGCGCCATTTTATCTAGCGTTTTCACACGGGTTAAACCATCGATGCGTTCTTGCATTTGTGCGAAGTGATTTTGGTAAAACACTTCAGCGGCTTGATAAGGAAAATCAGCTTCTTGTTCATTGGCTATGGCTTGCTTGTACTCTGCCATGGCACTAATTGATGACTTCAACTCTGCTGCACGAGCAATGCGCGCTTGCTGTTGTTCGCTATTGGCAAAAAAGGTCTCACCCGCTGAGATCATATCGGCAAGAGCAACTACATCTAAGTCGTCTGCGGCTTTGTCGAAAAGCTGAGTGAACATTTTTTCTGATTTTTCATTGGGCGCAAACTGATAGTCAGTTCTTACTTGCAACAAATCTTGATAGATAAGGTAAATATCGTCGCCATCTTCGCTATGCTGGTATCTACCTTGCTCTAGGTTAGTGTCTAAACGTTGGCTCAGTGCTTCAACGGTTCCCATCCAGCCTTGGTTTACGTCTTCAGCGATTAAAGCCAAGCTATAGGAATCAGGATAAATTCGATTCACTTCTTGAAGTAAAGACTGAATCGCGTAGTAATCGGGGTAAGCGCTGTCTCGATTATTTAACAAATCGTCGATTTTTTTCTCATAATAATCAATCACTAAACGTTGCTTATCACGAAGCATCGCTTGTTTAGGCACATGTTGTTTTGCAGGAATAGTGCTGAGAATAGGCAAAAATTGCTGAGGTGTTAAGGCCACCAACTCTTGGTTAGCCAGCTCTACTCGCTGCAAGGTTTCTAGGGCTTGTTGGCTTTGGTTAAATTGCAGCTCGGTTTGTTGGTAGCCATAAGCTACAGAGCCAATTAATGCTATCCCGCATGCAACTGCAAAAGTAGGCTTAAAGTAACTATTGGTTAGGCCTTTTTCCAGCTTGGAAAGATCTGTTGTGCGTTGATTTAACTCGAACTTTAAGCCTTTTTTCAAACTAGCCCAACGAATTAAAGGAGCATGTTTTGGTTTAGCTGGAATAATCTTTTCTTTCGCTGCCTGGTTTGCTGTTTTGCGATTAAATGGGTGCTTGCTAGATAGCAACTCGTAAGCGATACAGCTAAAGGCAAATACATCGTCGGCGATGCTCGGCGCAGCGCCATCCAGCAACTCTGGTGAAGCATAAGTCGGTGTAAAGCCACTCACAGGTGATGTTTCTTCAGGCTTGTCTGCAGCATACTGATCGGCATTTAAGTTAAGTGCGCGTGATACACCAAAATCAAAGATTTTGATGGTGCCATCTCGCGATAGCATGATGTTGCCTGGTTTCAAGTCGGCGTGTACTACGCCATTTTCGTGGGCATAACTGAGTGCAGAAGTCAGCTGCTGAAGTAGAGCCAAGCTGCTTTTATAAGACAAACCATTAGGTCGATGACTCTTTATCACTTCATCTAAGGTTTGCCCATCTAACCACTCCATTACCAAGTAGTAGTCTTCTTGGTCTACGCCAAAGTCGTACACGCGAATGATATTAGGATGGCTTAAACGCTGCGTTTTCCGAGCTTCTCGAATCAAAATACGTGCAGCATCTGGCTGATCATGAAATTCTTTTTGTAACAGCTTAATCGCCACATAAGGCTGGCTATCACCAGCGGCTTCTAGCAATAAGTCTTTGGCGCGGTACACATCGCACATTCCACCGTGGCCAACCAACCCTTCAATTTGATAGCGCTTTTTGATGACGCGATTGAGCATTTGATCGTTAGGAGTGTGCGCTTTGCTTTTTTTTGGGGTTACCGTTTCTGTATTACTTACTACGGTTTTGTCATTAGAACCTGAAGAATTAGCTGCTTGTTCAGCTTTTTTTTCGGTGTGGCGGTTTGGTCTTTATTAACGTCATCCATGGAAACTACCCTATCAGGCTAAAACACATTTTATCATTAATGTGTGACAAATATATTAATAGTAAGAATACTATTTTCGGTTTTTCTAGTCTTTAATTTCTCGAATTAAAGTCTCTTTAATAGAAGAAAATTAAAAGTATTTCTAAGAAACATAAGAAAATTATTGTGAAATCCGTTCGCTTTACTTTTTTGACTGTTTTTTAGTCACTGCTTTACATGGTTTTTAGCTTTTAGCCCAGTAAAACAAAGGTTCGGATGCTAACAATAATATCGTCAAAAATCAAAGGTAGGGAAAAATAATTTTATTATTAAAATTATTTATTTTGATATTGATTGGTTTATTTATTAAGTGTAATAATACCGCTTCTTTTTCTGGTGATATATAAATCATTAGTATCTTTAGGGTGATGGGTTCAGCCTGAGGTAAAAAAGTACTTCTAAGGGACGGGAAGAAAATGAATTTGTGTTTGTCTGTGATGAGTTATCACAGGTTTACCTCTGGCGTGGAAGAAAAGAAATTTCTTTCTACTGATTCAGGGGAGTCTGTAATTACTATTGGCCGAGCTAGCCAATGCTCATGGTGTCTGCTAGACCCCGAGCGTGTTATCTCAAGTCGCCATGCTCGAATTGAATCGAATAGTGGTCAGTTTTGGCTTTACGATACGTCTACCAACGGCGTATTTGTAAACCGCTCGGTTGAGCCATTAGCTAAAGATACGCCTTATCAGTTAAACGATGGTGATGTGTTAGCTATTGGTGACTACGAGATTGAAGTGGCTATCTCCGCACAGGCTCAGCCTGCTAGTGTTGTGGCTCCTGCAGCGCTTAGCTCTGCACCCATTCAACCGGTGGCAGAAGACTTTGGTGTATTGGCTGAACCAGAGCCTGTAGCAGTTGCGGCAACCAGCTTAGACTCTAGGTTAAATGCCAATCTAGATGATGCGTTTGCACTGCCAAAAAACTTAACCGATGACGAGCAATCTAGCATTCCAGAAGATTGGAATGCCCTATTCTCTAGCCCTGCGGCGCCCCAAAACAGTCAGTCTGTAGAACAACCAGCGCCTACAGCAGCGGTAGTGAGTGATCCTACACCGTCCCCAGCAGTACCTCATGTTCCTGTTGCTCAAGAACCCGTTGCGCCTCGAGTTGATGAAGGGCTTGCCTACGCAACCCCGCAAAATACTACTCAGCATTCAAATCACGTGGCGCCAGCAGTTAGTGCGCCAACTCAGCAAAATCAGGCTAAACCAACGGCAACAGTTGCTGATGAACACGCCCATCTCACTGCTTTTTTAGAAGGCATGGGAATATCTGCTGAGCTTGTTTCTCAAGATAATCCGGTACGCTGGTGGCACCAACTAGGCGTGATTACTCGCGACTCTTTGGATGGCATCATGAATACCTTGCATAACCGTGCTGCCTTTAAAGAAAACAGTCGAATCAATCAAACGACTTTCAGAAGGAATGAAAACAACCCGCTTAAGTTTTCTACTAATGCCGAAGATGCCATTCATAACTTATTACAACGCAAAACTGCTGGTTTTCTGCCTCCAGAGCGAGCGGTTAAAGAAGCGTTTATTGATTTAGAGCGCCATGAATACGCCCTGTTATCGGGGATTGAAGGTGCGGTTGCTGGAGTGATGCAACTGCTCGACCCTAAATCGATAGAATCCAAAGATCAACACGCTAAAGGAATTGCCAAAGTGTATTCGGCAATTGAAAAGCATAAGAGTTGGAACCGTTACTGTTCAATTTACAGTGATTTGGAAAATGAGTTTAGCCGAAACAGCAACGCTTTCTACATGGAAGACTTTGCCAAGGCTTATGAATCAAGCTTAAAAAGCATAGAGCAAAAGGGATAACGATGAGCAACATAGGGAAGTTAGTACTTAGTGTATTACTAAGTGTTTCAATGTTTGGCTGTACCGTAGCCAATTACGTAGTAGAACCATATTCAAAACTACAATTTCATGTCGACGAAGGGGTTAATCCAGACATTACTGGGCGTGCTTCGCCGGTCGTAGTGAAAGTCTTTGAATTATCGTCTCGCACCTTATTCGACAGCCAAGATTTCTTTGCTTTGTACGACGATGCATCGCAAGTGCTTGGTCCTGACCTAATCAATCGCACCGAGTTCGAATTTGAACCAGGTAGCCAGTTTGAATACAAACTGTCGTTATCTCCGGGTGTTCGTTATGCCGGTGTATTAGTTGCTTATCGAGATATTGATACCGCCAGCTGGCGTGAAGTAGTAACTATTGACCCTACCAACTACAAAACCTTCGATGTTCATGTTGGTGAACTCGCCGTATTTGTTGGCAATCCATAAAGCAGTATCACGGGATTAAAACATGAGTGACTTTTGTCGTGTCGCCTGGAGCGAGGGGATGTTTTTGCGTCCGCAACACTTTCAGCAGCAAGAACGCAGTTTGAATTTTCAGTTGCAGCAAAATCTATTACAGCAATCGAGTTATTACTGGGGTGTGAGCGAACTCAATTTTGACCGTGCTCTATTAAGTAATGGCAAGTTTGGTTTATCTACTCTTAAGGCTTGTTTACAAGACGGCGCGGCAATTATTAGCCCTACTCGAGACCCTATTCCAGAGCCTCTTTCTTTAGATAGCAGCATAAGAGACCAATTGGTGTTTATTGCTCTTCCTACTGAAAAGTCGAACGGTTTGAATGTATCAGCCCAAGGGCGCAGTGTTACTCGCTATCGCTTTGTTGATCACGAAGTGGTTGATACCAACATTGGCAATGATGCAGTTGAAGTATTGCAATTAGCCCAAGCGGGTTTTGAACTGAAGCTGGAAAGTGACAACTTATCGGGTTACGACACATTGGCGATAGCCAAAATCATCGAAGTGTCGGAAGAAGGTCAAGTTAGCCTCGACGAAAAGTTTATTCCCGCGTCATTAAACGCCCAAGCTAACCCGGTACTAAAACAACAGTTAACAGAAGTTCACGGTATGTTGCGCCAACGCGCCGAAGCCTTGGCTGCTCGTATTGGCGCAGGCCAAGGCAGTGCCAGCTCAATCGCAGATTTTTTAATGCTGCAGTTGCTCAACCGTTACGACGCGGTACTTGCCCATATATTGGCGACCAACGGTTTGCATCCGGAGCGCTTATATCAAGAGCTCGCAGGTCTTGCTGGTGAGTTGGCGACGTTCTCTAGTAAAGAAAAACGCGCCCCGCAATTGCCTGGCTATCAACATGATGAGCTAACCCGCGTATTCGGTGACGTGATGGTGGTATTGAACCAATTCATGAGCATGGTGCTAGAACAAACAGCGGTACAAATTGCCTTAGATGAAACCAACTACGGGATCCGTATCGCGCAGGTACAAGATAAAGGCTTGCTAGAGCGAGCTGAGTTTGTACTCGCGGTTAACGCCAACATTAGCCCAGACGAGTTGCGTAAACGCTTCCCATCACAGGTGAAAATTGGCCCTGTTGAGCACATTCGTGACTTGGTTAATAACCAGCTCCCCGGCATTTCTGCGATTGGTTTGCCCGTAGCGCCGCGCCAAATCCCATACCACGCTGGTTTTCACTATTTCAAATTGGATAAAAGCAACGATTACTGGTCGCGCCTTAGTGCCAGTGGTGGTGTCGCCATCCACCTTTCGGGGAATTACCCCGAGCTTGAAATGCAAATTTGGGCGATTAGCCAGTAATCAACGTTCCAAGGATGAATATAGATGTCTGAAGCTACAGTGATGAAGCCTCGACCAGGAAGCCGCGGTGGTAATAAGCCAGTGAGCGACCTTGGTAAAATTGCCGCAAATGCTGCTGAAGCAGAGTGTACCGTGGTTATCACCCCCTCTAAAAATAAAGAGCGAGGTGTACAACTACCAAAGTTTGGTGATAACCCTCTGATTGACGAGGCCAGCGCGCTATTGTCAATGGTAGGCCAGATTCGCTGCACTTCTAAACATGGCGATATCGCGTCATTACGCCAAGTATGTATCGACAAGATTCGTGATTACGAAGCTAACCTTAGGCATCAACAAATAAGCCCCGAGATTATCGATGCTGCCCGTTATTGTGTGTGCTGTTTCATTGATGAAACCGTACTAAATACCAACTGGGGTGGCCAATCTGTTTGGGCGAGTGACAGCTTATTATCTACTTTTCATTCGCAAACCTCAGGTGGCGAGCATTTCTTCACCTTGTTAGATGAAAACTTGATTTCTCCGCACGCTAAAACCCAATTGTTAGAGCTGCAATATCTAAGTTTGTCGCTAGGGTTTGTTGGCAAAATGCGTTTAGAAGAACGCGGCCAAGAGAAGCTAGAAGAGTACCGCCAGCAAGCATTTGACCGTTTGCAGTCTATCCATGGCGAAGCCGATATAGATTTGTCTCCACAAAGCCAAGCGAGTGTGAGTATTGGTAATGAAGCCAACGGTGGTTTACCACTGTGGGTGATAGCGGCAATTTTTGGTGTGGTGTTGTTATCAATTTATATGAGCTGCAGCTATTTCATTAATAGCTATTCAAATCAGGTGTTTAACCAAATTAATACCTTAGCTCGATGGGAAAGCACGTCAACAACAACCGTTGCGGTAGACGACCAACAAATTCTTATGCTGCAGCAACGCCTGCAAACAGAGGTAGATCGCCAATTACTCGAAATTGCTCCATTGAGTGATCGTGTTCGAATCACTATTAATTCTAGCGAGTTATTTAGTGCAGGCAGCGCCGAAGTTAAATCATCAATTGTGCCAGTACTGCAAAAGCTGTCTCGGGCCTTGGAGTCTACGACCGGGCGAGTTCTTATTACCGGCCACACCGACAACCAACCTATTTTTACTAGCCGTTATCCCTCTAACTGGCACTTGTCACTGGCGCGCGCGACTTCAGTCGCCAACACCATGTCGATAGGTACTTTGTTACAAGGCAGGTTATGGCCAGAAGGCCGAGGAGATTCTGACCCACGTGCTAGCAATAACACTGAATCGGAACGTGCTTTGAATCGTCGTGTAGAGATTGATTTGCTTTACTAAGCAAGGCTAAAGGATTGAAAAATGTTTAACAGTTTGTTTTTTCAACGCTTAATTCAAATGTTGAAGTCTAAATGGGCAATTACCTTACTAGGGTTTCTTGCCGTAGCCTTTCTCATCTGGTTTGGTGGCCCGTTAATCGCGATTGCTGGTTCAGAGCCTTTAGGTAGTGCTGCTGCGCGTTGGTTCACTATTATTACCTTGGCCTTAATCTGTATTATTTATCAGTTTTGGCAGCACATACAAAGCACTAAGCAAAACCAACAAGCGGTTCAGTCTTTACTCGATGGCGAAGACGAGCATGGTGATGATGAAGAAAGCCGCCGTGAAGTAGAAACTTTGCGTGAGCGAGTGGTAACGGCGTTAGATGTATTAAAAAATTCGAGTTTAGCCAAAGGCCAAGGCGTTTATCAATTGCCTTGGTACATCATGATTGGCCCTCCTGGTACCGGTAAAACCACCGCACTACAAAATTCAGGCTTAGAATTTCCGCTTAAAGACAAGCTAGGTGACGATCCCTTAGCTGGGGTAGGTGGTACTCGCCATTGTGATTGGTGGTTCACCAACAAAGCAGTATTGATTGATACCGCGGGGCGCTACACCACGCAAGACAGTAACAGTGCTAAAGATTCCCGTGCTTGGTTGGGCTTTTTGGGGCTACTTAAAAAATATCGTACTAAGCGGCCGATTAACGGTGCCATTGTTACAGTAAGTTTGGCGAGCCTGTTACAACAAACTCGCACCGAGCGTAACTTGCATGCGCGTGCTATTAAACAGCGTATTCAAGAGCTTAAAAATCAGTTAGGCATGCAGTTCCCGGTTTACGTGGTACTAACTAAGGCTGACTTAATTGCTGGTTTTAGCGAATTCTTTGCTGACTTAAACGCCAATGAGCGAGAGCAAATTTGGGGTATTACGTTCCCACTTATTGCTGAAAACCAAGATACCGGTGTAGTGGGTTTGTTCAACCGTGAATTCCACGGCTTACTTAAGCGTATTCAAACCCGCTTAAATGTTCGCCTGCAGCAAGAGCGCGACATTGATAAACGTACCTTGATGTACGAATTTCCTAAGCAAATGCATTTATTGCAATCAAGCATCGATGATTTCTTAAAAGAGATTTTCTCACCAAATGCCTTTGAAGAAGCGCCAATGCTGCGTGGTTTATACATTGCCAGTGCCACCCAAGAAGGTAAGCCGATTGACCGAGTGATGGCTGAAACGTCTAATGGCTTGGGCTTAGGCCAAGTGCCTTTGAAGCAACAGGGTGGTGAGACCAAAGGTTACTTTATTAAACGCCTTCTTGAAGACGTGATTTTCCCAGAGAAGTTTGTTGGTTCGGTTAATCGCCATCACCAGAAACATTCAATGTGGACCCGTCGCATTGTGGCGGGCGGTTGTGCTTTTACTCTGCTGACTTGTAGCGTTCTTTGGTACAACAGTTATAGCTGGAACAAACAATTAGTAGATCACAGTGAAACAGCTGTTAGCCAATACAAAGACATTGTAAAACCCGGCCTAAGTACTGATACCGACGTGATTACCTTGGTACAAGCGCTTAATGCTTTACGCGATTTACCGGCAGGTTTTAGTGAAAAACTCATCGACCAAGACGTTCACCGCATGGGCTTATACCAAGGTGAAAAAATTGGTCAGCCTGCGCAAATGGCTTATCAACGTGCCTTGCAAGGTTTCTTTGCTTCTTACTTAACCGATGCCTTAACCACCGAGTTGGCCGAAAATGAGGAATACCTCGAGTATTTATACGAATCGCTTAAAACTTATTTGATGATTTACGATGCCGAACATCGTGAAATTGAGCAAATCTATAGCTGGTTTGAAATCTACTACGAGCGTCACTTGCCTGGTGAAATTAATACTGGGCTTCGCCAAGACTTAATGGCTCATACCCGCAACTTGTTTGCTGATGGCGTGAACATTATTCCGGTAAATCAAAACGCAATTGCCCAAGCGCGTAGCGTATTAACGCGTATGCCTTTGGCCGAGCGGGCTTATCAACGATTACGCATTGAGTTTTTGTCTAGCCACGTAGCCGACTTTAGATTGAGTGATGTATTTGGCCGCCAAGGTCGCCAAGTATTTATTCGAAACAGTGGCGAGCCCCTGCACGAAGGTATTCCTGGCTTATACACCTACAGTGGCTTCCACGGCTTATTCCGCATTGAAAACAACCGCATCGTTAAACGCCTAATGGAAGACAGTTGGGTATACGGCGACAGCTTGTCGATTGATGAAGCGACTCGCGATGAAGTCGTTAAAGCGGTGAGTGAACGTTACTTCCGGGATTATGTTTATGTTTGGGAGCAATTGTTAGATGACGTTCAGTTGCGCCCATACTCGTCGGCTAAAGAAGGCGCAGAACTGGCCAAAAACTTAACTGGCTCAGAGCGTCCTTTGCAAAGCTTCATTATGGCAGTACAAAAAGAGCTTCGCTTAACCGATATCGCAGTGAGCGATAACGCAAAAATGGCTGGTGAAGTTGCCGGAAACGTTACTGACGTAGCCTTAAAGAGTCAAAAGGCACGCTTAAATCGTTTCTTACCTAACGATATGTCTAAGGCCAAAATTTCGTTGCCTGGCTCTGAAGTAGAAGCCGAATTTGAAGACTTGTTGAGCATTAATGAAGCTGATCTGGAAGGCATGCACGTTTCGATGCTACAGCTACGTGATTACTTAGACGTACTGTCAGAATCAAATAACAAGCGCGCTTATACCAGCTTAATGGATGACAACAGCCAGTCGGCGGTGACTAGTGCGCTGCGTCGTTCGCGTAAAGACTTACCCGCGCCGTTCTCGAATATGATGGGTGAGCTATCTAGCCAAACTTCATCACTGGCTAAACGTGGTGCGCAAGTGCATGTAAACGCAATTTGGAAGGACAGTGTTTACAAAGAATACCGCGCAGCGATTCGTGGCAAATACCCATTTAATAGTAAAGCGGGTGAAGAGGTTCGTCTAAAAGACTTTGGTCGCTTCTTTGGCTACGGCGGCACCATGGATACCTTCTTTGAGCGCTACTTAAAATCATCGGTTGATACCAGTAAGCGTAATTGGAAACTGGAGCGTTCGGTAGGCATAGACCCTGCGTCACTAAAAGTATTCCAACAAGCACGCCGTATTCGCGACGTATTTTTTGAGCCTGGCTCGCAAACACCAAGGGTTGAGTTTGGCTTGAAGCCACTTTACTTAGATGGCCACATTAATAACTTCCGGGTTGAGTTAGGCGAGCAAGAATTGGTGTATCGCCATGGCCCGCAGCGAACCTCGCACTTTATTTGGCCAACTGACTCAAGCCGTAGTACTCGCTTAGCCTTTGTACCACCTAAATCTGGCCACTCTATTTCTGAAACTTACCCAGGTCATTGGGGCTTGTTCAGAATGCTAGATGGTTTAGCTATGCAGCGTCCAGAAAGCCGTAAAGACAACGTTTTAGACATTGAATTTAAAGGTAATAAAGTGCAATTAGAGTTGATACCAACTACTGCGATGCACCCATTCTGGTCTAGAGATTTAGCGAGGTTCTCATGCCCAGTAACGCTATAAACGGATTTGGTTACTTTGGTAAGGTCCCGGCTCGCGGGGACTTTATTCAGAGTCATCTACCTAGCGATTTTGTCGCTGGCTGGAGCGAGTGGCTACAAGCTGTTATCGCAGTGAGCCGAGAGCAGTTAGGTGAACAATGGTTAGACCGTTACCTCACCAGCCCGATTTGGCATTTTGCTCTATCGCCAGGTGTATGTGGCGAGTCGGCCATGGCTGGCACGTTGATGCCAAGCGTAGATCAAGTGGGCCGGCATTTTTACTTCACCATGGCTAAACCTATTAGCCAACCGCCAGTGAACGCTTGGCAGCAACGTGAGTGGAGTGAACTAAGTGAACAAAAAGTACTGAAGCTATTAGACGATGATACTGACGTAGTTCGCTGGGCAGAAAGTGTGGCAGACGTTGATTGGTTAGATGCTATCAAACCCGCTAATCGTTTAGTTAATCATGCTAAGCAAAGCCAGCAGTTAGTGTTGGAGAGCGAGCAGTTTATTAACCCCGAGCACCTATTACATCAGCAATTACGCAAGCGCTTAGAGCGTTACTGCATATGGTGGACAGCCGGTTCAGAGTTTGTTCCAGAATGTAGTTTGGTGACCGAAAGCTTACCTCTTGTCAGTCAATTTTCAGCCATGTTAGATGGCCAATGGGAGCAATGGGGATGGTAGCTAGTTCAAGCTTAATGGATGGTTTTTTTGTGAGTTTTGCCCAAACCCATCCGGGCAAGGTAAGACCTTATAACGAAGATGCTGTGCTGGACATGCGAGAAGAAGGTGTTTGGGTCGTCGCCGACGGTATGGGCGGTCATGCAGCAGGTGATGTTGCCAGCCAAATGGTGATTGATGCGGTGAAGCAGTGCGTAGAGCAAACCCCTGCGGCGAGCTTAAGCATTGACTGCTTACGCAAAGCATTTCTACAAGCCAACCAACAAATTATAAATTATTCGCAGCAAAACTTAGATGGAAAAACCGCTGGTAGCACTGCCGTGTTACTGCATGTACGCGATGGTTTTTATCACTGCTTATGGGTGGGCGATAGCCGTATTTACCTCATGCGTCACAACCATTTACAGCGTAAAACCCGTGACCATAGCCAAGTGATGGACATGGTAGAGCAAGGCTTAATTGCCGAATCAGAAGCGGAAGACCATCCCCTGTCTAACGTGATTACCCGCGCCATTGGTGTGAGTGATGAACTGACTGTTGACCAAAACTCAGGGCAGTTGCTACCGGGTGACCAGTTTTTATTGTGTTCCGACGGACTGACTAAAGAGCTGAACGATAGCGATTTAGCAATGTGCATGCAGGCAAAAAGTGTCTCTGATATTGGTTTAGCGCTGATGCATTCAGCTTTAGTGAAAGGCGCTAGCGATAACGTGACCTGTGTATTGGTAAAAGTAAGCCAAAGTGACGCAGATACCGAAGACGAACACTGTGACGACACGGTGCCGGTATTTTTTAATCGTCGCGCAGCGGTAAGGACTTAACAGCATGTTTCTAGAATTGACCGATATCGATTTTGAACAACTGGCTCAGCCGCTTTCAGATGAACAACCTTGTGGCGAAGATCCGCGTTTAGATGCTTCGCCTATGTCTACTTATTTCACGCTTAAAGATGTGCGCAACACTGCGCGTGCTGCCGAGCGTAATGCGTTGGTGGATAACGAACCGCTACTGAGCTTTGCTAACGAATGGGACCCGATCGTTAATCAAGTTCCTGAGGTATTAGTAGAAAACTGCAAAGATCTAGAGCTGGCGGCTTGGCTTATCGAAGGCCTAGTGCGCCGTAAAGGTTTTAAAGGCCTGCGCCAAGGCTTTGATATAGCTAGAACATTGATTGAAAACCACTGGGACAATTTATATCCAAGCCCCGACGAAGACGGTGTTGTGACCCGAGTGGCTCCACTTGTGGGGCTAAATGGCTACGACGGTGAAGGCACTTTATTAATGCCCATCGCCTGTGTACCGCTGACCGATTTAATTGATGTACAGCCCTACTCTTTATGGGAATTTGAGCAAGCCAGTGAAGTGGAGCGCTTAGAAGAGAAGAAGCGAACTCAACGTCATAACTCCGGTGCGGTGCGCTTAGAAGATATTACTAATACGGTAAAAGCCACTTCGGGTGCGTTTTTTGTTGAATTGCTGCAAGACATTGAACTGGCCAGCGAAGCTTACAGAAAGCTATCAGCCGCTATGGATGAAGCGGTTGGCGAACCCCAACCTAGCTCACATATTGTAAAGCGTTTAACCGATTGTATAGAAGCAGTGCGTTATTTAGCGGCAGACAAATTGTCGGCTGCAGAAGCGCAGGCATCTATCGAAGAAATATTAGAAGAATCTGATGAACAGCCAAGCGACGCGGAAGTGGTTGCCGGGCCAAGTAATCAATTAAGGAATCGTGCAGACGCGATTCAGCAACTAGGCAAAATTGCCGAATTTTTTAAAGAAACCGAGCCTCACTCGCCAATGGCTTATGCCATTGAACAGGTGGTGCGTTGGAGTGGAATGAACTTGCCAGATCTATTGCAAGAGTTGATTTCCGACAACGATGCTCGTACGGGTTACTTCCGATTAACTGGTATTTCATCGGAATCACAGGACTAACGTGGTGCTTAGCGCTCTACGTGTTAATCAATAACAAGGAGATTGATATGGACAGTATCCACGGCAAGTTGTCTCGGGTACGCAAACCGAGAGTTCACATCACTTATGATGTAGAAACTGAAGGTGCTGCAGTTAAAAAGGAATTGCCTTTTGTAGTAGGCGTAATGGGTGATTTTGCAGGCGATAACACCGCTGCACTAAAACCATTAAAAGATCGTCGTTTTATTCAAATCGACCGTGACAACTTTGATGATGTGCTTAAGCGCATGAATCCAAAGCTTGAGTTTCGTGTTGATAACAAGCTAGCCGATGATGACTCACAAATGTCAGTGTCGCTTGAATTTAGCTCGATGAAAGATTTCGACCCTGCTGCGGTAGTAAACCAAGTTGAACCATTACGTAAGTTAATGGATACCCGTAACAAGTTACGCGACTTGATGACTAAGGTTGACCGCTCGGAAGACCTAGAGAACATCTTGGAAGAAGTATTAAACAATACTGATTCTCTGCAGAAGCTAAAAGGCGAGTTAGATAAAGAGCCTAGTGCGGAGGGCACAGAATGAGCGTAGAAAGCCAAACTGCCCTAGACCCAAGTGTTGAGGAAGCCCAAAGTTCAATCTTGGAGCAAGCTATCGGCGCAACTAAGCAAACGGATAGCTCGCGTTCAGCAGAGCTGATCCGCACGCTAGCCGATGAAGCACTTAAAGGAACTGTAAGCTGGAATAAAAACCTTACGGTGACTTTTAGAGAAGCTATTGCCGGTATCGATGAACTGATTTCTACACAGCTAGCTGAAGTTATGCACCATGAAAGCTTCCAAAAATTGGAAGGTTCTTGGCGTGGGCTTAACTACTTGGTAATGAATTCAGAAACCAGCCAAACGCTTAAAATTCGCGTACTAAGCATGAGCAAGAAAGAATTGCACAAAGACTTAAGTAAAGCGGTTGAGTTTGACCAGAGCCAAATCTTTAAAAAGGTTTATGAGTCTGAGTTTGGCACCCCTGGTGGCGAACCTTACGGCGCATTGGTAGGTGATTACGAATTTACTAATCACCCAGAAGATATTGAGTCACTAAGCTTAATGTCTAATGTAGCTGCTGCTGGTTTTGCACCGTTCTTATCTGCGTCTTCACCAGCATTGTTTGGTTTTGATAACTGGACAGAGCTAACCAAGCCGCGTGACTTAGAGAAAGTGTTTGAATCTCTTGAGTACACTAAATGGCGTTCGTTCCGTGAAAGTGAAGATTCACGTTTTGTTACCTTAGCAATGCCTCGTGTATTGGCGCGTTTACCTTATGGTGAATCAACCACGCCAATTGAAGAGTTCAACTACGAAGAATTCCAAGTTGATCCTAAAACTGGCATGTCTAAAACCACTGAGCATGACGAATACTGTTGGATGAATGCTTCTTACGTACTAGGTGTGCGTATGACAGAAGCCTTTGCTAAATACGGTTTCTGTACGGCAATTCGTGGGGCAGAAGGTGGCGGTAAAGTTGAAAACTTGCCATCGCACTTGTTTGTGTCTGATGATGGTGACCCAGATCTTAAGTGTCCTACCGAAATTGGTATTACCGATCGTCGCGAAGCTGAACTAAGCAAACTAGGCTTCTTGCCGCTTTGTCACTACAAAAATACTGACTACGCAGTGTTCTTTGGTTCGCAAACTTGTCAGAAACCTAAGAAGTATGACAACCCAGATGCAACGGCTAACGCAGCCATCTCGTCTCGCCTACCTTATATGATGGCTACTTCTCGTTTTGCTCATTACCTAAAAGTAATGGCGCGCGACAAGATTGGTAGCTTTATGGAAGCTGAAGACGTAGAGACTTGGTTAAACCGTTGGATCTTAACCTTTGTTAATGCTTCTGAGGGTGGTGGCCAAGAGATCCGTGCTAAGTACCCACTGGCTGATGCAAAAGTGCAAGTGAAAGAAATTCCTGGTGCCCCTGGTTCGTACAACGCGGTTGCGTGGTTACGCCCATGGTTACAAATGGAAGAGCTAACCACTTCATTGCGCTTAGTTGCAAAAATTCCAGAAATTGGTGGCTAAATAGATGGCGGGTCGCAAGGCCCGCTAATTTCTTATGACGATGACTCAAACTTTACCACCACTGAGTTTTGTGGACAGCCAAAGCCTGCATCAAGTTGAGACTGATACTCAACATGTTGATGTGGATTGGTGTGCCCAGAGCCAAGTGGTAGATAAGTTTCTAGCGGCAGAAGACGCCTACTTAGCACTACGTATATGGTTAGAACGTGATAACCAGCAATACAACACCGCTTGGACAGCAGAAACCTTAAGACCGATATTGCTGCGCGCCATTCGCGATATTGATGAACGCTTAAACGACCAAGTTAACGCAATTATTCATCATGATCGCTTTCAGCAATTAGAAGCAAGTTGGCGCGGGGTTAAGTACCTCACCGACAATGCGGGCACTCAAGATCATAGCTTAGTGACCAAGGTTAAGCTGATCAGCATTAACTGGCGTGAGCTCTGTAGAGACGTATCGCGCGCGATTGAGTTTGACCAAAGTGAACTGTTCAAACTTATCTATACCAATGAATTCAATATGCCGGGAGGTGAGCCTTTCGGCATGATCGTGGGTGATTATGCCATCAGCCATAAAGCCAAGCCGGGCATGCCCACCAATGACATTGAAGCGCTCCGTGCGATTAGTCATGCTGCTGCGGCAGCTTTTGCACCTTTTGTCACGGGGGCTGCACCCTCAATGTTTGGGGTGGATTTCTTTAGTGAATTGGCGTCGGTCAGCGATATCAGTGCGCAGTTTTCTCAAGCTGAATACCTTAACTGGCGCAAATTACGCAGCCAAGAAGACTCACGCTTTTTGGGCATTACCGCACCCAATATTTTAATGCGCGAACCTTACCAGCAAGATGGTCGCCGCCAAGAAGGTTTCATGTTTGTAGAGCAAGTAAACGATGCCGAAGGTGATTACTTGTGGGGCAATGCAGCTTATGGCGTTGCCACTGTCGCTTTGCGCGCGTTTAAAGAATCCGGTTGGTTTAGCCAAATACGTGGCTTGCAACCAGGCCAATACAAACATGGTTTGCTGTTTGATTTGCCGAGTTCGCGTTTTAAGTTGTCTCGGCATATTCGCTCAGCCAAACCCTCGGTAAATTTACAAGTCGGCGACCGTTTAGAAAAACAGTTATCTGACAGTGGTTTTATTCCGGTCTCTACGGTGCCGCATACCGAACATTTGGTGTTGTATAGCAATGCCTCAGTAAATTTACCGAAACATTACGACAGCTTGTCGGTAACGGTGAATGCGCGTTTATCGTCAATGCTGCAATACGTTATGTGTGTTTCACGTTTTGCTCATTATTTAAAAGTGATGGGGCGTGATCGGGTGGGCTCTTTTGAAAATGCCGATTCGATAGAACGCGACTTACAATCTTGGTTGCGCAGTTACACCACCGCATCCGATGAAGCCTCTGATGAAATTAGAGCGCGCTACCCCTTAAACGAAGCCAATATTCAAGTGAAGGAACAATCCGGCAAGCCGGGCCATTACTACTCGATTATTCATTTACGTCCGCACTTTCAGCTAGACCAAATGATCTCAAGTATTCGCCTGATAACCGAGTTATCTCCAAGCTATAAACAAGCAGGATAAACAGATGCAACAACAAATTAAGCAGTTGATTCAAGTAGGACAATTAAGCGAAGCGATTGCCGCTACCATCGCGCATTTAAAGGTTAAACCTAAAGATTTAGAAGCGCGCAGCAGCTTTATCGAGTTGTTATGTATCGACGGTCAGCTAGAGCGAGCAGATCAGCAGTTAGATTTGCTGGTAAAGCAGCACCCAGAATGTGTACCAGGCGCGCTTAATATGCGTCAAATCGTGCACGCTGCACAATCTCGAGTAGATTTTGCCAATGGCGGCGATACCGCCACCTTAACCAGTGGTGCAAAACAAAGCCTTACTCCTTTGGTAGAGCTGCGTTTAGCCTTGTTGAATCAAGATAAACCAGAGCTTGAAAGAACAGCTCAGCAATTGGAAGCCCTGCGCGAGAACGCACCACTAGATATCAATGAAAAAAGCTGCGACGAGTTGCGTGATATTGATGACAGCTTAGCCGGTTACCTGGAAGCCTTTGGTTCTAATGGTTTGTATTACTTGGTGCCGTTCTCTGAAGTGACGTGGTTAAAACTATTGCCTGCCAATAACTTGTTTGAGCACATTTGGCGTCGTGCAGAAATCGACATTAAAGACGGCCCAACCGGCGAAGTATTTATCCCAATGACCTACCTAGCCAGCGAAACTGATGCTGAGAAACTAGGTCGTGAGACCGATTGGCAGCCAATGCTAGAGAGTGAGTTTTACCAAGGCCGTGGCCAAAAGCTGTGGCTGGTTAATGATGACGCACTAACCCTATCGCAGCTGGAATCATTTACTGAAACCAAACAAGTTGAGACCGCCGAATAATGAGCGCAGTTCAACCGGCCTTACAACTCTCATTGCTTGATCGATTGAGCAATACCTTGGATGAGGATATTAACTCAACCAACGTGTATTCCAATTATGGTCGTCAGGCATATCGACGCAGTATTCGTCGGGATTTGGAAGCCTTGTTGAACGCTAAATTGCATTGGCATACCTGGCCTGAATGGTACGGCGAGTTGGATCTTTCTTTGTTTAGCTATGGCTTACCTGATTTTTCATCAATGCCTTTAAGTAGCCAAGATGGTCGCGACAAGTTGTGCCAAATTGTTGAGCAAACCATTCGCAAATTTGAGCCTCGTTTTATCGATTTATCGGTGACCACAGTGAGTGAAGAGCAACCCTTAGATAGGGTAATGCGATTACGGATCCATGCCTTATGCCATGCCGATCCCGAGCCTGAAGAAATGACCTTTGATTCAGAAGTAGAGCCCCTAAGTCTTGGCATCAAGATAGTTGAGTAGAGCATGAGCGACGAGTTATTAAAGTACTACAATCGAGAGCTAGCGTATCTGCGCCATATGGGAGCAGAGTTTGCCGAGCGTTACCCAAAAGTAGCTGGGCGCTTACGCATGAGCGAAGACAATGTAGAAGATCCACATGTCTCTCGTTTGTTAGAAGGTGTCTCGCTGCTCACCGCTCAAGTTAGGCAGAAGTTAGACGACAGTTTTCCTGAGTTAACCGAAGCCTTGTTAGGTCAGCTTTACCCTGATTATCACGCGCCTATTCCGTCGATGTCAGTGATTAAAATGAGTACGCAAAACGTCACCGACTATAGCTTGATGATCCCTAAAGGCACTGAATTAGAAACCCAGGTTCCGGGATACAAGAACTGCCGTTTTAACACTTGTTACGACACCCAAATGTGGCCAGTTGAAGTGACTCAAGCCAAATTTGAAGGGGCCCCGTTTAAAGCGCCGCGACCTAACTTTCAAAAGAACGCTTCTGCGGTAATAAAGCTGCGTTTGAGTTGTGAATTTGATGACGTAGCGTTTAGTGACTTAGGTGTCGATAAATTACGTTTTTATATTCATGGCCAGTCGCAATTAAGTTATCAGCTATACCAACTGATATTTCAATCTAGTGTTGGTATGGCGTTTGCGGCGCCGGGCAGTTTAACTGCCACTCAATACCTACAAGCACGGCATATTAGTGCGGTAGGTTTTGGCGACGATGAAAAAGTAGTGCCCTATGACCAACGTACTTTTAACGGTTATCGCTTACTGGTTGAGCACTTTCTTTGCCCAGAAAAATTCATGTTCTTTGAGCTACAAGATCTAGACCCAAGCTGGTTTGGTGAACAACATGAAGTGGATTTATACATCTATCTGGATTCTGACTCAGACATTCTGGCCAAACAACTAACCGCCGACAACATTATGCTGGGCTGTGTGCCAGTGATTAATTTGTTTGAAGATGAGTTGGAGCCCTTACGCTTAGACCCTGCACGTTTTGAGCACCGTTTAGTGCCGCGTTATCGTGATGCTGATATCTCTGAAGTCGTGAGAGTGACAGAGGTTGAAGCCTTTGACCAACACGACAATAGTGTGGATGTTACGCCGTTTTATGGCAGCCAACTGCCGCACTACCCGCAAGCAGGAAACCTATTTTGGACCTTGCGCCGTGAGCTTAATAAATGGGCGGGCGGACATGATGAGCCAGGCGTAGAAAGTTACTTAGCAGTGGTTGATGGTAACGCTAAGCCGCTAGATATAGATGAGCACGACCAATGGCTAGTATCGGCCAAAGCCTTATGCAGCAACCGTAATTTACCGGCGCGTTTACCGTTTGGTGGTGGTCAACCTTCAATTTTAGTTCCGAGTCGTGCTGACTCACTAAAAAATGTACGTTGTTTACTGCCGTTTAGTGAGCCCATCCGCCCAGCAATGTTTGATGCATCTCGTTGGCAATTGGCTAGCCATTTAACGCTGAATCACTTTAGCCAACCTAATGCGGTAAAACTGTTGCAAGAGTTACTGCAACTCTATGATTTTAAACAATCTCCACAAACCAAAGTGCTGATTGAAGCCATCGCGAAAGTGAATATTGAACGCGCCACTGCACGGGTTGTGCAAAATGGCCGAGTAGGCTTTTGCCATGGTTCAGACATTATTCTGGAATTTGTTAATCAAGATCTGTCTGGAATTAACCTGTTTTTCTTTGGCAATGTATTGGCGCACTTCTTTGCGCAGTACACCACGATTAATAGCTTTACTCGTCTGTCGATTAAATTGCTAGGTGATAGCAATGTATTGCACCGCTGGCCAGCAATGGCCGGTGACAAGGAGCTGATATGAGCACTGTAATCAGCAGCAAAGTGCTAGCTTTCAACGCAGTTTATACAAGGCGGCTTAAGCACTGATATGAAGCTATTTGATACCTTAAACAGCGGTAGCGAGCAAGATTTCCACCATAGTGTAGTGGCGATTCAAGCGAGTCGCGGCGCGCAGCATAGCGGTGTTGGCTCAGACACCTTGCCAAAGCATGAAGCGTTGCGCTTTAAGGTGCCGCAAAACTTAGGTTTTCCTGGTAAAGCTTTAGAGCGAGTAGATGTACCTCTTACGGCTGAGCAGCCTTACGAGGTATGCGTTAATTTCTTTGGTTTAACTGGGCCAAGTGGCGTAATGCCAAGGCATTACAGCGAATGGGTGATGGATCGCTGTAAGCAAAAAGATGAATCAATGCGTGATTTCTTAGACATTTTTCATCATCGATTGATTTCGCTGTATCACCGCGCCTGGGAAAAGTACCAATTTCCACTGCAGTACCAGCGTCAGCTACAAACCGATAAGAAAGACCCAATTTCTATGGCCTTGCATTCTTTGGCTGGCACTTCTGATCACACCCAACAGTTTTTGGGCGGTTTGTTTGCGCAGTCAATTCGTAGTGCTCAAGGTTTAAAACAAATTGTAGAAGCGCTGTCTGGCTGCAAGGTAGTGATAAATGAGCGTTTAGGCCAGTGGTTGGCGCTTACCGAAGAAGAACAAAGCAGCTTAGCTAGCCGCGTAAACCCTGAAGGCCAGCATGCCCAGCTTGGACGCAGCGCCACCTTGGGTAGCAAGGTATGGGATGTAGGTTCTGCCCTAGAGATAGAAATTCATGCCGCCAACCAGTTGCGGGCTCAGCAATTATTGCCGGGCAGTAAAACATTAACACTATTACAAAAAACAGTAGCCGAATACCTACCTGCACATGTGCGACCGCGTTGGAGCTTAATGGCTCGTTATCGCGATATGCCTAGTTCGCGTTTAGGTAAAAGCGGCTTGGGCTTAGGCCAAGGTAGCGCGCTAACCATTAATAGTAAGCGTATGGACGAACAAACCAAAATCCCCATCGCGTAAACGATTTTGTTTAAAGGATTATAGGAAGTATAGATGTCGACAATGACTTTAAAATCAATGGTAGAGAAGCTATCACCAGCAGCTAAACAAAGTTTAGAAGCGGCTGCTGCTCTCTCTAATAGCCGTAGCCATTTTAGTGTAGAAATCCAACATTGGTTATTGGCCATGTGTGAAGGCCAAACCGAAGATCTAATGCTGGTGGCAGAGCACTTCGGCGTAGATTTGGATGGCCTTACTAGCGATTTAAATCGCAATTTAGAGCGTGCTAAAACGGGTAATCAGCAAACTCCGGGCTTGTCACCGCAAATTGTTAGCTTGTTAAGTGCGGCTTGGATGGCGGCCACCATTGAATATGACAGCGGCAACATTGCCCCTATTCATATCATTCATGCTTTATTGAATGACGATACGCTTAGCTTCAATACCATGCATTTTCTAAAGCATTTAGAAAGTGTAGAACCAGCCCAGTTAGCGCAAGTTTGGCCAACCTTAAGCCAAAATGCTGAAGCGGCACCTGCCAACAAAGCTAGCGGTTCAGGCAAAACGCCAAACCTTGATCAATTTACTATCGACCTAACCGAGCAAGCACGTTCTGGCAAGTTAGACCCAATTTTAGGCCGTGACGAAGAAATCCGTCAGATGATTGATATTCTTACTCGTCGTCGCCAAAACAACCCAATCCTTACTGGTGAAGCGGGCGTAGGTAAAACAGCCGTTGTAGAGGGTTTAGCCCAGCGTATCGCCGATAACGATGTGCCAGAATCGCTACAAAATGTGAAAATTCACGTGCTTGATTTAGCCCTGTTACAAGCAGGCGCAGGCATGAAAGGCGAATTCGAAAATCGACTAAAAGCGGTGATTAGCGAAGTAAAAAGTTCTGCTACACCGATTGTGGTATTTATCGATGAAGCCCACACATTAATTGGTAGTGGCGGGCAGGCAGGTCAAAACGATGCTGCCAATATTCTTAAGCCAGCGCTAGCGCGTGGCGAGCTGCGTACCATTGCTGCGACTACATGGGCAGAGTACAAAAAGTACTTCGAAAAAGATGCTGCCTTAACCCGCCGTTTCCAAGTGGTAAAAGTAGAAGAGCCTAGCGAAGACAAAGCGATTGTTATGTTGCGTGGTTTATTGCCGGTAATGGAAAAGCACCATCGCGTAGCAATTAGCGACCAAGCCTTGCAAGCCGCGGTGCGTTTATCAAGTCGTTACATTAACGGTCGTCAACTGCCAGATAAAGCAGTGGCATTGTTAGATACCGCTTGTGCGCGTGTAGCAATGAGCCAAGCTTCTACACCAGCTCAAGTAGAGCGTTTACAACGTAAGCAGCAGCAACTTACTGCGCAAATTGAGCAGCTTGAACGTGAGCAATTAACCGGCTCAGAGCACCAAGAGTTATTAAGCCAGCTAAATGCAGAATTAGTGGACACCAATACCGCCTTTGAGCAAGCCGAAAGCACTTGGCGTGACGAACAAGGCATGGTGCTGCAAGCCAAGCAACATTCTGATGCCATTTTAAACACCGAAGAACAGCAAGAAGATGATACCCGTGAGCAACTGATTGAGCTGAAAGCGAACTTAGCTGAAGTGGCTCAGCCAATGGTTTTTCTAGAAGTTGACGAAGTATTAGTGGCTGAAGTTATCGCCGATTGGACGGGGATTCCTTTAGGGCGCATGCAGTCGGACGAAGTGGAAACCATTCTTAGCCTACCGCAAAAAATGGGCGAGCGAATTGTTGGTCAAGATCACGCCTTAGAGCTGATTAGCAAAGTGGTGCAAACCGCGCGCGCGCAGTTAAGTGATGAGCGTAAACCTAATGGTGTGTTTTTGCTTACCGGCCCAAGTGGTACCGGTAAAACCGAAACGGCGCTAACCTTAGCCGAACAAGTGTATGGCAGCGAAGATAACTTAACGGTTATTAACATGTCGGAGTTTAAAGAAGAGCACAAAGTATCTCTTTTAGTGGGCTCACCTCCAGGATACGTAGGTTATGGCGAAGGTGGAGTGCTGACCGAAGCCGTGCGTCGCAAGCCTTACAGTGTAGTACTACTTGATGAAATGGAAAAAGCCCACCCAGGTGTGCAAGACGTGTTTTATCAAGTGTTTGATAAAGGCACCATCAAAGATGGCGAAGGTCGAGACATCGACTTCAAAAATACCATCATCATTATGACTTCAAATGTGGGAACCGAAACCACCACTGCCTTGTTTGAAGATGAAGAAACAGCCCCTGACATTGAAGGTTTAAAGCAAGCCTTAAGTGATGATTTGCTCGCCGTGTTTAAGCCTGCCTTTATTGGCCGCCTAAACCTGATCCCCTTTGTGCCGCTTAATCGCGACACCCTTAACCAAATCGTTCGCCTACAGCTAAGTCGAGTAGAGCAGCGTTTTGCACGTAATTACCAAGCTGAATTGAGTTTTTCAGAGGACGTGGTTGAGCATTTAAATGCCCAATCGCAAAACGCAGATGTGGGGGCTCGGGCAATTCAGAATAATATCCAGAATGAATTGTTACCAATAATTTCGAATGTGGTGTTGGAAACAATATCTCAGCGTAAAGATATACAGAAAATAAGCGTTGATATGGTAGATGACACTTATTCTGTTGAAATGTTGTAATTAGTGTTTCTTCTATTGATCTAAATATCTATAATGTGGCTCTTACCATGTTTATGGTTGTCATTTTATTTGTTTATGTGTTCATCACTTTTATTAAAATTTGATGACTGTAATAAAGAATTTGCGCGTTTTTAAAATCGACGCATTTGAAAACTAACCCATTAGGGTGAATTTTATTTAATTAGCTAAAGGAAATTAGCATGCAAGCGAATACTTATTTGAAGTACGGCGATATCAAAGGTGAAGCGACAGCTGAACAGTACAAAGACATGATTACTCTACTAGCAGTAGATTGGTCTGTTGCTCGTGAGATTTCTTCTCACACTGGTACTGCTCAAGATCGTGAAGCTAGCTCTACACGTCTTTGTGATATCACTATTTCAAAACTGCAAGATAAAGCTTCTCCTGATCTTTTCAAAGAAGCCACTATTGGTAAAGGTAAGCCAGCAGTTTTCCATATTACTAAGCAAGGCGAGAAAATCGAAGAAATCATGAAAATTGAACTAACTGACGCTATGGTTTCTAGCTACTCAGTATCAATTCAAGATGACCGTCCAGTAGAAAACATCACTATTTCTTACACAGAAATGATGATGACAGTTACTCCTACTGATGACCAAGGTAACGTTCAAGCTCCGCTTGTTTACGGTTACAGCGGTGTTAAAGGCCAACAAATGTAATTGGCTTTCTGCGGGGTGGCTTGCCATCCCGCTTTTTTTGTTTAAATAGTGTGAACATGAAGCATATGGAAAAGGCAAGTCAAAGTAAGAATATCATCCAAATAGAAACTCCTTTGGGTAAAGATGTTCTTCATCTTACTCAGTTTGATATTCAGGAAGGTATTTCTGCGCCTTTCTTAATTAATGTTTCTTGTTATACAAATGGGCAAGTAATTGCTGAAGAAGACGTTATTGGAAAGCCGGTTACCATTAATTTAGATTATCTAAAAGGTAAATCGACTGTTACCCGTTTTTTTAATGGCGTTGTGGCAAGTGTGACCTCTTTAGGGAGCCGTGTGCCCAGTGAAGCTGATGGTGAGAAATTTCAAGATTATCAGCTACAAATTGTCTCTCATTTACATTTTTTAAAACAACGCACCAACTGCCGCATTTTTCAGAACTTAAGTGCTGATGAAATCGTTAAAAAGGTATTGGCAGAACACGGTGTGCAAGTTAAAAGTGAGCTTAAAACTAGCTATCCAACCTTAGGCTTTAAGGTGCAATACAACGAAAGTGATTTTGCCTTCATTCACCGTTTGTTAGAAGAAGTGGGTATTTTCTATTTCATCGAACATACCAAGGCAAATCATAGCGTGGTATTGGCTGATGCTTTAAGTGCCTATCGTGAAGCCGATGAAAGCAAAGTGGCCTTCACCACGGGATCGTTGTCGGAGTCTCATGTATTTTCTTGGAGCGGTAACCTTAATATTACGCCAGGTCGGGTAAGTAAAGGGGGGTTTGATTTTGTAAAACCTAGTGCTAAACCTAAGGGTGAGCATCAAAATACCGCCTTAGCCAAGCAGCAGAAAAGCGCTGAAGTATTTGAATATTATGCTGGCTCAGAGTTTAATCCACAGTTACAAACATCGGCTAACGTTGCGTTAGAAGCAATGCAGCGCGATGCGCTTATTTGCAGCGGCGGTAGTACCTGCGCCACCTTTACCGCTGGCCAATATTTTAGCTTTAAGTCGCATGAAGATCCGGCTCAAGTGAATAAAACTTACTTGATTACTCAATTATCATTGAGTGTCGCCATTGCTAGTCAAACTGGTGCAGCTAAAAATAGTGGCCAAGTATTGCACAATCAGTTTTCTTGTATTCCCTCAGATGTGTTGTTTAGACCTTCCCAAGCCACTGCCCGGCCGGTGATTCATGGCGCCCAAACGGCTTTGGTAACGGGAGACCCTGGCGAAGAAATCCATGTTGATAAATATGGTCGCATTAAGGTGTTGTTCCATTGGGATCGCGAAGGTAAATCAGACGGCAACAGCTCTTGTTGGATCCGTGTTTCGCAAAGTTGGGCGGGTAGCCGCTACGGCGCGTTTTTCTTACCTAGAGTAGGCCAAGAAGTATTGGTGAGCTTTTTAGAAGGCGACCCAGATCAGCCAGTAATTACCGGTGCTTTGTATAACGGCGATCAGATGCCGCCTTACGGTTTACCGAGCAAA
Organism: Agarivorans sp. DSG3-1; assembly: GCF_046774965.1. Taxonomy (NCBI): domain Bacteria; kingdom Pseudomonadati; phylum Pseudomonadota; class Gammaproteobacteria; order Alteromonadales; family Alteromonadaceae; genus Agarivorans; species Agarivorans sp. DSG3-1. The sequence continues at coordinate 1,441,923 of NZ_CP177241.1, forward strand.
AAATCTCAATCTGGAATCAAAACGCGTTCTACCAAAGGCGGCGGAGACAGTAACTTTAACGAAATTCGTTTTGACGACGATACCGGGAAAGAGTTGTTGTATATGCAGGCCGAGAAGGATCTGCAAACCGAGATTAAGCAAAACCAGTCGGAAAAAATTGGTAAAGACCTTAGCGTAGAAGTGGCTGAGAACCAGTCTGAAAAAGTGGGTAAAAACCTAGTGATTGATGTAGGCAAAAACATCGATTTAGTGGCTGGTAGCAATATCACTATTAAAGCAGGAGGCGCGTCTATAACGCTTTCTAGCGGTGGCAGTATTGATATCAAAGGTACCTCTATTTCTATCAATGGCACGTCTATCGCGCTAAAAGCGCCAGCTATTTCACTTAATTAGGAACGATAATGGGTAAGCCAGTAGCAATGCTTGGGTCATTTCACGTGTGTCCTAAAGTTCAGAATAAGGTGCCACATGTGGGCGGCCCAGTAGTGGGTGGAAATGGCACGGTGACCGCTGGCGGTATGCCAGTGGCTTGTGTTGGTGACAAACTGGTGTGTATTGGTCCGCCGGATACTATTTCAGCAGGTTCTTCATCGGTAACGGTGGGCGGCAAAGCCGTGGCTCGTTTAGGTGATTCCACCTCACATGGTGGCAAAATTGTTGTGGGTAATCCTACTGTGTTAATAGGTTAAGCGGTGAACCTACAGCTTAATATCGATGCGCTATTGCTCGGAAAACACCATCAACTTGACGATATTTTGGGGCTAAGCGAACAAGTGCTTGAGCCACAACTGCGGGTGAGTGATGAGCACTGCTTGCGTCATTTTAGTTTTTCAGAAGATGTCGTTAAGCGCGTTGAAAACCTTGATTTCAGTGCGGATGCGGTATTTGTTCTGTTGCCAGAGGCTCCGTTAGAAGAAGCCAAAGGTGAGGCTTATCAAGCGCTGTTAGCGTTAGTGCCAGCCTTGGAACAAGCCACTAAAGTGTATTTGTTTCCTTATGGGCGAAGCGCTATGCAGTTGGCGCTTCGACAAGCTTTGAAACTGTTCGAGCAACAAAAAATTAGCACGATTCAGCTGGTCGCGTATCACCAAGACGAACGCTTGCAAGCAAATGCTGCCGAGAGTGAGTCGCCGAGTGTGGCTAGCCAGTGTTTTATTGCTGCTAGCCTACAACCGGCTAAAAAAGGATTTACGATCCCATGGGCGAGCTACGAGGTACAAACGCCCGACAAGAGTGTTGAAGCCACGGTCAGCGCACTTATTCAACGTTACCGACAACAGTGCGGCGAAAGCTTAACGCAATGTTATTTACCCAGCGCATTAAATACTGAATTAATGGATGCATGGCTAAATGCTTATCAGCAGTTTCAAGACTGCGTCGGTTCGCGTAGCCAAGTTGTTTTTGCCGATGCCCGCGTTGGCGATTTGGGTGTATGTAGTGGCTTGTACAATTTGTGTCACTTATTTATGCATTACCAGCGAGAGAAACATGCTGGTGTGAGTTTTCAATTAGATATTTCTGATAAGACCTACCGCAGCGCAATGATGCTGGCTTGGGTCGCTTAGTGGTGTAGAGCAGCAGTATGGATGGAACCCAAAAACAAGTAGTTAAAGGGATAGACGGCTACGCCTATGAGTTTTTCTCTGGCACTAAGCGCTCTTCAATCGCTCCGGCTTTTAACGACTCAAATGCAGCCGATAGCTTTTTAGCTAACTTTGGCGGCGTAGCCGATGCGAACGGCAAAGGATTACAACGATTATATAATTTAGTGTCTAATCAAAAAAACGGTGACCGACACCAACAATTGATTAGTGCATTGCTTAATGGCGAGGTGTGGTTTTATGCTCAAAAAGAGCAGCAACTGCCTAGCCATAACCCCTCTTCGAGACCCTCCCGAAGTTCATCCGTCCTGAATGAACCCAAAGCTTCGGGAGGGCGCTCGAAGACCCAAAGTAACGGCAAAGATAAACACAGTGACGACGCGGTAGAGCAAGCGGTAGACCACCAGGATACGCAAACCTGTGGCGACCCAGTAGTAATGAGCAGCGGTGAAGAAGTACTGGAGCTAGAAGATGTTTGTTTAAGCGGTCATGTCGCTCTGCGTTGGCAGCGTTGTTATCGCTCAAGCTTGTCTCATATTAACGAGGGGATGGGAGTAGGTTGGCGACATAACTTTCATTATTCTCTAGAAGAGCAAACCGGTGAACAAGCCGGCTGGCTATTTACTGATGCCTTGGGTCATCAGCAATTTTTCCCTTATGTTGCTCCTGGCGGCAAAAGTAGCCAGCTAAAATCTGGCGTGGTGCTGCAGCATCAAACTGACGAAATCACTATTAGCGGCAGTGACGGCAAATTGCTGCGATTTACCAAAGATCAGCAGCATTGGTTATTAAGCAAAATGTCTGAGGGTGTAGATACCACCTACCGCTTGCGTTATTCAGCGGCACAGCGCTTAACCAGTGTTGAGGTGAATCACAGCCAGCAATTGTTCTTACGTTACGACTTAGAAGGCCGATTGGTGGAAGCGCGTAGCAGTAAAGCAACGGATGCGCAGATTTACGCCAGTTACACTTATGATGATGACAATCAGTTAGTTAGCGCCACCAATCGTTTAAACCAACAAGAGCAATACCGTTACCAGCAAGGCTTGTTAATTCAACGTACCCGCGCTTCAGGCTTTTCACATTATTTTCGTTGGGATGGCTCAAACCAGCATGCTCGATGTATAGAGCAGTGGGGCGATAACGAGCATTATCACTATCGCTTTGAATATGAGCTTGAGCAGGGTATTAGCCGCAGTTTCGACAGTTTTAATCACTGCTGGAGTTACTTGCATAATCCTCAGGGGCAAATTCTTAAGAAAACCGCACCAGACGGCGCAAGCTGGCAATATGAATATGATGAGCTGCAGCGAAAAGTGGCTGAGGTAGACCCAAGCGGTGCCACTCGTCGTTTTCATTACAACAGCGTAGGCCAGCTAGACGCAGAGCAACATCCCAACAAAAGCCTTACCCGTTACCACTATAACCGCTTGGGTTTTATTTCTCAGATTGATTATGCCGACGGTTCAAACCTTAAGCGTGAATTTAATAGCCTTGGCTTATTAACTCAGGAAACTGACGTACAGGGTGTAGTAACGCAGTATCGTTACGATGCGCAAAGCCGCTTAGTCAATAAGTCGGCCAGCAACCAAGTCACGCAAACGTACTGGTGGAACGAGCAAGGTTTACTCAGTGCCAAGCAAGAAGGGGAAGCGTTAACACGTTATAGCTATAACGCGATTGGTGAATGCAATGGCCAGGTTGATGTAAGCGGCTGGGTAAGCCAGTTCGAACGCGATGCACAAGGCAATGTGATTAGCGTCGTGGGTTATCATCAAGATTCACCAGAAAATAAGCAACAGCGCAAGTATACTTATGATGATGCAGGGCGCGTTAGCCGCGTTACCGACCCACTGGATCGCAGCACCAGCTTTGAATACGAGGGTTTATCGCAGCCCAGTAAACAGATAAACGCTGACGGCTCTTGGTTGGCATTTAGTTATGACAAAGAGCGTAACCTTACCAGCATTGAACGTAGTGACGGCCAAACTTACCAACTGGAATATGACAGCTGCGAACGGATTAGCAAAACCATTGGTTTTGATGGGCGTGAACAAGCTTACCAATACAATTTGGTTGGCCAACTTACCCAAGTCGCTGAAAATAGCGAGCGCCTAGTTCAATTAAAGCGCAATGCCATCGGCCAAGTGATAGAGCAGCGCAGCACCGGTAGCGACGGCATTAGCCTCATCAATAGTTTTGCCTATGATATTAACGGCCGTACAGCGTCTGCCAATAACGCTGCTCGAAAGAGCCGTTTTAGCTATTTTGCTAATGGGCAATTACAAGAACACTGGCAAGATAATTGGCAAACCTTGCACCAGCTGAATACGCAAGGCTTACGTAGCCACACCACCTTACCCGACGGTGGCACGCTGAGTTACCACTACGATGAGCAAGGCCGATTAACCGAGCTTAAGTTTAACCAGCAAGCCATTATGCATCGCCACTTTACCGATGCGGGCGAAGAAGCGGGACGCCATTTAAGCAACAGCCATCATCTACATAACGAGTACGACCCACAAGGCCGCTTGCTTAAGCAGCAATGGATAACAGACACAGGCCAAGGCGAAACGGCCAACATAGCGCGTGACTATCGCTTTGATGCGGGCGACCAACTTATCGGTGTAAACGACAGCGAGTTAGGCAGTAAAAATTACGCCTACGATGCACTGAGCCAGCTGACTAAAGCCAACAGCTTAAGTGAACACAACCAACAGTTTGAGTTTGATAGCTTTGCCAACCCAAAACAAGCAGAGCGGGTGGGCGATAAGCTGATTAGCGTTAATGAGCGAAGTTATCGCTACGACCGCTACGGCAACCAAGTTAGCGCCAGCCAAGCCAACGCTCGCCAACAACGAGTATTTAATGGCTTAAATCAATTGGTAAGCATCAACCAAGCAGGCAGCAACACCCTTTATCAATATGATGCTTTGGGTCGCCGCGCCAGCAAAACCACCGCCGCAGGCAAAGTAGATTACTTGTGGGAAGGCCAAACGCTAATCGGTGAACACAGCCAAGGCCAGTTTACTTGGTATGTATACGAGCCAAATAGCCACCGCCCATTGGTGATGATTAAACAGGGCCAGGTTTACCATTACCACTTAGACCATATCGGTACGCCAATTCGTTTAAGTGACGAGCAAGGCAACATAGTGTGGCAAGCCCACTACCAAGCTTATGGCGCCATTGAACAACTCAGCATCAACAAAATAGACAACCCACTGCGTTTTCAAGGCCAGTATTTTGATGATGAAAGCGGTTTGCACTACAACTTTTACCGCTACTACTGCCCGCAGCAAGGCCGTTACATACAGCAAGATCCGATTGAATTACTCGGTGGTTTAAACCTTTATCAATACACCCCAAGCCCGACTAACTGGGTAGATCCTCTGGGCTTATGTAAAGAAGATGGAACACCGTTGTTAGCTGGCTTACCGTTATTAGCACCAGCGGCACAACCACTAGCATCATCTGGCTCCCAAGTATTAGGGCAATACGTTGGCCGACAAGCCGCAAACCAAGCCGTATACGCAGTTGCTAATCGTTCATTAGTAGCAGCTTTGATACCAAAATCTCCTTGGGCTTTAGCTTTAATCTCATTTGACGTTGGAGCGGGTTCTGATGATGTGGATGGCTTCATTCAAAAACAAGCCGCACAAGATGAGCTAGGACATCGCACTTGGTTGGCTAATGGCGGCGATGGTAGTATTGACGAGTGGAAATCGCAGGGCAGGCCATCTGAGGTCATCGCTGGGGCTAACAACAGAACTCATACGGTTCTTCATAATAATGATGTTAATTGGAAGGGGGTCCCAGTAGAAACTTATGATGGTCATAAGTGGAGCCCGCTTGACCCAAGAATGTCGGAACCTCCAATAGTTGATGCTGGTGAATTTACCGATGCGCAGCGAAAGGCTTTTCTAAAAGGTAAATCAGGTGGAACAAAAATAGCTCCGCATCATAGGCATCAGCTTCCAACCGAAACACACGGCGGGGTTATTGATGAATTGAGAGGGCCAGGGCATCCAGATGGCAATAATCACACGGCCTTAGTTGATGGAGTTAACCGTCATCCTGGTGAATCATATTTTAATAAAGCTGAAGGTGGTAAAGCTCAAAGGGCTCGAGAAATTCGAGAGCACTTTAAACAAAAAGGTGAAAGACTTATTCCCCATCCAACGGAACCTGGAAAGTGGATAGATCCAGGCCCCGAGTAAGAAAGTGTTTATAATTCAAAAAATGAAATGGGAACAAAGATAAATGAGCGAAAATCTGCCGACTTTTAAATATCATCCTGATCCAATTGGGTCAGGTGTTTTTGTTGAATCAACATGTGAGTGTCCTGTCTGTGGTATGCAAAGAGATTATATGTATGTTGGCCCCTTTTATTCGAACGACGAAGTAGAAGGAATTTGTCCATCTTGTATCGCAAATGGAAAAGCTGCCGAAAAATTTGATTTAACTTTTGTTGATGAAGATGAAATCGAAGAGGTTGATGACGAATCGCTAGTAGAGGAACTCACAAAACGAACACCTGGATATTTCTTTGCTCAAGAAGATTCCTGGCCTGTTCATTGTGGCGATTTTTGTGTGGTTATGGGTAGTGCATCTAGTGTTGATATTCAAGATAAAGTACATGTATTGCAAGCTGATCTGGATCTGATAAGAGATAGGTTGGAATTGACTGATGAAGTATTAAATGCTGAGTTAGCTCGGGAAAATAGCCCATTATGGACAGCCCTATTTAAGTGTGAGGCGTGTGGTACATATAGGTTGGTTGCTGACTATGAGTAGGGGCTAACAGGGTAGATATTAATCCCTAATAAATGGGGATGAGTTACTTTAAGTCCCTCTTTGCGCACAGGTAACATTAGCGTTGTAGTTAGCGAAAAGTCGTAATAAAAATTTTAAATATAGCTTTGTATAAGGAACAACAATGGCTAAGTTACAAATCACCCAATCAGTCGGTATGGGTGGCATAAATAAACCCAACGATGTAAAAGCCGTACAAGCTGCTTTGAACCAAATATTGGGACAAATTCCACCGACTAAAAAGTTAGTGGTAGACGGAAAATTAGGCTCAAAGCCAGAAAATTCGAAAACTGTAGCTGCGATTAAAGTCTTTCAAAAGAAAGTCGTTGGCATGGTTCGCCCTGATGGAAAAATTGATGCTAATGGGCGAAGTCATAAGAAGCTAAACACTACGTTAGGTAATATTAAACCAGTGGTTACTACTCCAGCTGCAGGTAAAGCTTCGACCTATTTTGCTTGGAAAGAGTTTGCTTGCCACGATAATGACAAGACACCAGTCCCCACTGAGTTAAGGCCTAGCATTAAAACACTAGCTGGGCAGCTAGATGTGTTAAGAAAAGAGTTAGGCAAACCAATAAAAATAAATAGCGCTTATAGAACACCAGAGCATAACCGAAAAGTTGGCGGGACAAAAAATAGTCTTCATGTTCAAGCAAAAGCTGCAGATATTGCGGTGTCTGGTATGGCTCCAAAAGAGGTTCATGCGAAAGTGTTAGAGCTAATAGCTAGTAAGAAAATGGCTGATGGCGGCTTAGGGTTGTATAACACTTTCGTTCATTATGATGTGCGTGGCTATAAAGCCCGTTGGTAGGAATTCGACTATGAAGTTTAAATCAGTGTTATTGCTGACAGTATTGTTTCCATTGCTCGCGTTTGCTAGCGAGAATATAGAGCCAGAAGATTATAGCTCCCGTTTTTCATTGGAAGAAAGCCAAGCTAGTATTGAATATGTTGCTGATGCTTTGAGTAGCTTTAGAAAACTCACAGAAAAAAGCCCAAAAGAATTGACTGAACAAGTGGATAATACTGGTTGGGATATTCAAAACCTTGGATTTATCAATTGGGTTGATACTGTGACGGGTACTCTGTTACTTCAGCATTACCAAATTGCAGAGCTACGCTACCAAGCGCTATCTGAGAGCACTTCGATGGAAGAGAAAAAGAAGGCTGAGCAGGCTATGGTAACAGCTAAAGAACAGTATCAAGAGTTTACCTCTAAACTACAAGTCATGGATTAGTGATCTCGCCGCCAAGATTTCTTTTATTTAATAGAGTATGTTGACGCTGGGCGTGATCATACTTTTTCCAAATACCGACACTGATTATTTGGTTCATATTCAAGAGGTTTATTGTAGCTTGCCTATCAATGTTGCAGTCTTTCAGACTGCATCGAAAAATGGTTTGGTGTATTTTGAAAAGTAGATCGTTTCGCTTGCAAAGGCATTGCTTCTAATCTTAAGAAAATAGGGCCGATGGATGAGTTTTGGGCATTTTTTAGTGTTAGAGAACCCATACGATACATTGCGTGAGAGAGCTTAATGTCTAATAATTTTTCAAGCGCTTTTATATTGCTTACTTTTTTCGCTTTCAACGCAGTTGCAAAAGACAATCTTTCAATTGAAAGTTTGGAGTGTTTAGGTGCAGAACCCTTTTGGGGCTTAAGTGTTAAAGGTGAGACTATTTTTTACAGCGATATTGATGATCAGACTACTTCGTTTACACTAGGTAAAGTGATTGCTTCGGTTAATCATAATAACCGTTGGGTCATACAAGGTTCTGGGCTTAATGGGGAGGCTGTAAGCATTACATTGGCGAAAACACATCAATGTTCTGATGATATGTCCGATTTTGTGTATGAATATGACGTGATGTTTTCCGTTGGTGATAAATATCTATACAGCGGATGTTGTAATCGAATAAACAAATAGATTTAGAGTCACTTGAACGAGTCTTATTGTTTAAATCAACATGAGAATTGCTAGGTAGCGCTTGCCAAACAGCAATTCTCACTATTTCCAATTAGCACTTACAAATTTTCGTTCAACAATCCAACCCACAAGCAACACCGCTAGCCCAAGCCCACTGAAAATTAAACCCGCCTAACCAACCACTTACGTCCATTACTTCACCTATGAAGTATAAGCCTTTTGTCTTGTTTGCTTCCATAGTTTTAGAGCTAAGTTCGTTGGTATCTACACCACCCAATGTTACTTCTGCTGTGCGGTAGCCTTCGGTGCCGTTCATGGTGATTTGCCAATTGTTGAGTTGAGCGGCAATGCTGTCGCGTTCGCCATGGCCAAGTTGATTTAGTGCTTTGGCTAGCATGGCTTCTTCAAACAGGGCTTCTACTAAACGTTTTGGTAACCATTGGCTTAGAGTGTTTTTAAGGCTTTGTTTGGGGTGCTGTAGTAATACTTGTTCGAGCAAGGCTGCGGCATTTTGCTTAGGGAGTAAATCAATGCTAATGGCTTCGCCGGGTTGCCAATAGTTAGATATTTGCAAAATAGCAGGGCCAGAGAGGCCACGATGAGTGAACAATAGGGCTTCGCTAAATTGCTTGCCGTTGGCGGCGGTTATACAGCTAGGAACGGCAATGCCCGAGAGTGCTTCAAAGTGTTCTTTTTGCTCGGTATGCCAAGTAAATGGCACTAAACCTGCGCGAGTAGGGAGCACTTTTAAGCCAAACTGTTCAGCCACTTTATAGCCAAAAGGCGTAGCACCAAGCTTTGGCATAGAAAGCCCGCCAGTGGCGATGACTAAGGAGCTGCACTGGTATGTTTGTCCGCCAGCGCTCACTTCAAACTGTTGTTCTGCTAACTGTTTAATGTACTTAATTTCGCTGCGTAGGCTGATGGTTACACCTGCCCAATCACACTCGGTAAGCAGCATGTCTACAATTTCTTTTGCGTTGTCGTTGCAGAAGAGTTGGCCGTGGTCTCGCTCGTGGTATTCAATGCCATGGCGTTCTACTAATTCGATGAAGTTGCTAGAAGGGTAGCGGGCTAATGCCGATTTAACGAAATGAGGGTTTTCACACAGGAAGTTGTCTGGCGCGACGTGTTGATTGGTAAAGTTACAACGGCCGCCGCCACTAATCAGTATTTTTCGACCGGCTTTTTTAGCGTTATCAATGACTAATACCGAACGGCCGCGATAGCCTGCGGTAGCAGCACACATTAAACCTGCGGCGCCTGCGCCAATAATGATTACATCGTATTGCTGTGTCATAACTTGCCCCTGAAAAATCAGGGGCATTGTAACGCTAGCGCTGAGATTGAGCTAGCAATGTCTGTGGCTAGTTAAGCGCTCGCCCTGCGCCAGAGCTGAAGGCTTCAGCTTGAAAGGTAATACCGCTTACAGGGGCTGGCGAAGGAGCCTCTGGTTGAACGCTAGGGTTTAGCGGGTAACTTAGGCCGTCAAAGCGTAATAAACGCAGCCCTGGTGTGGCGCCGCCGCCCGATACTTGTATTAATAAATCTTGCCAGCGGGCATTGCTTGATGTGGCCAGAAAGAACGGCGTATGTACTAGTGTTGTTTTGCTTAAGAAACGGTGATTGTTATCTTTGGCTTCAAATACCAATAAGCTACAACCGCCGCTACCACACCAGTCAACGTAGCTAATAATTTCGTCTTTACCATCGCCGTTTAAATCAAACTTCCACCATTGGTACTTGGTGCCATTTAGCTCGGTACGATGCAACTTGAAGTACTGCTTTAATGCCGCCTCTACCTCAGGATCGTATTCGCTGCTGGCCTTTAAGGTGGCAGGCTCAAAGCTGCGTTGATGGTAAGTCTTTTTAGTTTTACTGTTATGCGCCATGGCTGGGCCGTTCATTTTCATCATATTAAGGCCAGCGCTGCCTTGTTGCTGAGACTCTGGGTTGCGTAAACGCAGTAGACGTCCGTCCCAATCAAAAATCATATCGCTTTTAACTTGCTGATTACGGCTTTGGCTAACGGTAAATGCCAGGCTAGTTTGGTTTAGTGGGTACCAATAACCTTTTTCAACAAAGCTTTTGTCTTGTTCTAAATAGGTGTTTTGTAGCTGGGCGCTAAAATCACCATTTAGGGTTAAATCTACCACTCGGCCAGATCCCGAAGCAGTAGGCAGTTTTACTTGATAATAACCGGCGAGTAAGTCTACATGCTGCTCGAAGGGGCGGCGGGCACAACCTTGGTATACTTTACCCTTGTAGGTGAGCTCTGCGGTATAGGGATACACGCTGTCGGCCATGGTATCCATGCACTGCTGCTTGGTTACGCTAAGGTAAAGGTCAGCACCGGCTTGCCAAAAATGAACGCCTTTATCTATACCACTGCGAGTAATTGCTTGGTTGGCTGCGCCAGACATCGTGCTGAGCAGAATTTTGTTTTCTTCTACATCTATTCGCCAGCTAGGTTCGTTACCCCAAGCGCTAAGCTCGGAAACACTAAACTCGCAACCTGGGCCTTCAGACGCTAGGTACTGCCAGCTTTCAGGAACAATTTTAGCAATATAGTCAGCCTGCGGGGCTTGCTTGCTTACGTTATCGAAGCGGCCCATCATTTCTACGTGTAGTTGGCTGTTGTCGGCAAAGCGTTCTAGCAGTTGTTTGTCTGCTGAAGAAAACTCTACCCAGTACTGGCTACTGCCTTGGCAGGGGGTAAATATAGCCCCTTGTTTGTTGAGCTGAAGTTGGCCGGTAAGCTGAGTGGCGGGGTTGAGTTTAACCGCTACTTTAACTGGCTCAACCTTTTTGGGTGGGGCGGGAGGTGGCGTTTGAGAACACGCAAATAAACTGATACAACTTACTGTTGCAATGCCAAGTACCTTAACAAACCTCATTACCTTTCCCTTATAAATACCGCTACAACTTGAAAGTGCCGATAAGAAACTCAGCTACTCCATTTTCTTTGTTGCTAAGTGTTTGTTCTAAATGAGGTAAAGTCAACTTTAAACGGTCATGCGCGTTGGCCATGATCACACCTTTTCCTACCAAAGCCAGCATTTCCTTATCATTTAAGCCATCGCCAAAGGCAATGCAATTTTCAGCAGAGATAGATTTTTGTTGTAACACTGCATTTAGGGCCTCGCCCTTGTTAGCTTTAGCGGTCATTACCTCAAGGCAGTCGGTAAGGGAAAAGGTGATGTTTAGTGCATCGCCAAACTTCGCCACCAGTTCTTTTTCCAGCTCAAGCAATATTTCATGGTCGGCAACAAAAAATAGTTTACAGATATGCTGATGCTCTAAATCTTCAAAATGCGTGACCTGGTAATTGAAGCCGGAGTGTTGGTTAAACGAGCGCACATATTCGTTTTCTTGTTCAACGTACCAATTGTCTTCATGGTAAATATTTCGGTGTAGTGGATACTTAGCTGAAATATCTAAAATGCCCTGAATTTGCTCAGAGTTTAAATCGGCTCGATACAGCACTTCGCCTTGTTTGTTATGCACTCGTGCACCGTTTGAGGTGATTAAATACATGGGGAAATCAAACTGATCGGCGATCGGTCTTACATCAATATAATGGCGGCCAGTAGCAATTAAAAACTTCACGTTTTGCTGGTACAAGCGTGTAACCGTTTGCATTGTATGTTCAGATATTTGATGTTCGCCGTTTAACAGCGTGCCATCTAAATCAGTGGCGATAAGTTGATACATATTAGCTCCTTGGTAAACCACTAAAGCGGGTTACTGCTAGTTAGAATGCTGAGCAAAAAACGCGAGAATGTTGTTTAACGCTGGGTTACGAAGAGTATCGCGCTCAAACAGTATTTCGTGTCGTGAACCGGCGATAATCTTAAATTGCCCCTGTTCATTCGAGCTGGTCATTGCCTTAAAAAAGGCCCGTTGGGCAGCTGCGGTAACTATAGAGTCCTGCTCAGCTTGTAGTAATAATAGTGGAAGATTAATGCTCTTGGCGTGTTCTATTATCTGCTGCATAGCGGTAAAACTTTGGTGAAGCCAACGGTTTGTTGGGCCGCCAAGTTGTATTTGTGGGTAGTTAAGATAAACCTGCTGCATTTGCTTAAAACGCGCTTCACTGTGGGTAAGGTGATTGTTGTTAAAACCACAGTGTTTATAGTTAGACTGGCCTACCGCATAATAAGGACCGCGTTGTAATGAGTGCTCTAATCGACTCATTGTTGCAGCAAGAGAGGTGGCAATAAATTTGGGTACCAAGCCTAGGTTTATGCCAAACATCGGCGCAGATAGCGCCGCCGCATTAAATATACCGGGGTGCTGCTGTAAGTAATGGGCGGCAATCGCCCCTCCCATAGAGTGGGCCAATAGAAAACGGTGTGAGTAGGTTTGGCTAAGCACCTGTTGTTCAATAAGCTGAGCTAGGTCGTCTACATAATATTGAAACTGCGCCACATCACCAGGCTCTTGGCGAGCCGACTCTCTGTCTGATAGCCCTTGGCCACGGTGGTCGATAATAAATACGTCATAGCCTTGCTGAGCCAAGTCGTAGGCCAGTTCATCGTATTTTAGGTAAGTTTCGGTTCGCCCTGGAGATACTACTATTGCCTGCTGGTTTGGTGTCTCTGCAGTGACTTTTACATAGTGAATATTTAAGCCATTCACCCCAGTAAAGCTGGCTGACTGAGCATGCTTTTGCCAATAAGGAGCAATCTTCTCTGGATACACCGTGTCGAGCTCATGCTCTTGGCTGAGCCGGAAAGATGGAGTAGGCATATCGTAAACCTCAAACGCTAAGTGTTGTTCGCTGTGCTTATCTATACAACAGGCACGACAACAAAAACAGCCTAAAGGTAACTTTAGATCTTAATTGCTCATTTAAGAGGTAAAACGGTGTTTAGTTACCAAACCCGGCACGCGCTAGCGTTACCAGCATTGGGATTAACAATAACACCCCTAGCTCTAAACGAATTAGCCAAATGACCGACGAGTGTTGGCGGTAGCTAATCATTGAAGGTTTGCCTTGCTTTAAGGCTCGGCGCCAACGGTAAAAGGTAGATGAAGGGTAAAGAGATAACAGCACTACCACAAAAAACAGCAGCATTTTTAAGGCAAAGAATGGATTGTCTAGATAAGTTTGGCTGGTGCTATGGAAAATAAATAATCTTAGCGCGCCAGTAATAAAAATGAGCACGGTAGAAAATGCGTGGGTGGCATCGGCTAACAGCAGCTTTTTAACGTCGTCTTCGTTCATTCCACGGCGAAACAGAAAGGCTTCAGAGTACAGCGCACCAGCCAGCAAAATAATTGCTGTTACATGCAATCCTGCATTAATAGCCTCGAGTAGACTCATTGATCGTTATCCATGAATTAATGTTGTAGTAGAAAACGCTATCAGCGCGATGGCGGATAGTACTGCAAATCACCGGCTGATGCTATACCCTAACAGCCCTAAGTGCTTGAGGTCTAGAGTGAGAAAGGAAGGTTTCATGAAAGGAAAGCTGTTGGCCTATGGTTTACTGGTTTTACCGCCGCTATTCTGGGCCGGAAATTTTGTTACAGGCCGTTATATTTCAGACCAAGTGCCGGCCATGTCTTTATCTTACTGGCGCTGGACCTTAGCAATGTTGATTGCCATGCCTTTGTTGTATTCCAGTATGTGGCGCCAGCGAGCAGTAATTAAAGCTAATTGGCTGCGTATTAGCACTTTAGCGTGTTTGGGGGTGGCAGGTTTCAACTCTTGCGTGTATATCGGTTTGCAAAGCACTACGGCTACCAACGCCCTCATTATTAATTCAATGATTCCCATATTCATTCTGCTGGTGAGCTGGCTAGCGCTAAAACAAAAAATTTCTGCTCGGCAATTGTTGGGGATTGGTTTGTCGTTTGTTGGGGTATTGGCCTTGTTAGTAAAAGGCCAATGGCAGCAACTCGCCAGCCTAAGCATTAATCAAGGTGACGCATGGATCGTGTTGTCATCGTTAGTATGGGCACTGTATTCAATAGGTTTGCGTTTTAAGCCCGCCGATCTAGGTGGTGCAGCATTCCTAGGTTGTACCTTAGTGGTAGGCTCGTTAGTGCTTAGCCCATTCTATTGGCTAAACCTGCCACAAGCCGCGTTTAACCTCAGTTATGATGCTATGGGTGCCTTGGCTTATGTCGCCATTTTCCCTTCTTTACTGGCTTATTTAGCCTGGAACTACGGAGTAAAAATTGTTGGGGCTAATCTTGCTGGTCAATATATTCATTTAATGCCGTTATTTGGCGCGGTGCTTAGTGTGAGTTTTTTGGGCGAACAGTTAGCGGCCTACCATGCATTGGGAGCGATGTTTATAGCCGCGGGTCTGCTGGTGGCCTTATTGCCCTTCGCTATCTTGCGCGCTCGCTTGGCCCGCTTCAAAGCTCACTAAGCGGCTACCTTGAATGGTGAGTTCGCCTTCAAGATCTTGGGTGAGCTGATTAAACTGCTTACGCTTAACTTGAAAGCGGCGCGATTCACCTCCCTCAAGGGGAGTGAATTCAAGAAAATAGCGGTAGCGAGTGTGTAAATCTTCATTTTCTTTACCGGGACGGGTTATCGGAATTTCATCACGCCTAGACACTGTTACCCACAAACTGTGTAAGGGTTGTTGCGAATCCCAGCGGCGCTGCTGTACGTTACGCCATAGTTGAAAAACCACCATGCCGATGATGATGGTCATGACCAAAAACCACCACCATGGCATTAGCGTGTTCCTCGCGTTACTGTTACACCCATATACGTAGCTCCTTGATAAGAAAAAGAATGCGGCGGC
This sequence comes from Agarivorans sp. DSG3-1, assembly GCF_046774965.1. Taxonomy (NCBI): domain Bacteria; kingdom Pseudomonadati; phylum Pseudomonadota; class Gammaproteobacteria; order Alteromonadales; family Alteromonadaceae; genus Agarivorans; species Agarivorans sp. DSG3-1. Next base: position 1,457,037 of record NZ_CP177241.1, read on the forward strand.
TAATTAAACTGATTAATAGTCTTAAGTTTTTGTCGCTTTTAGCTGATTCGTCAAGCTCAAATAATTGTTGAGCAAGTTGTTTGCTCGTTATTCAAGGCAAAAACGCTTAGTATTCAAACATACCCTTAAGCCAAAATGGAAGTATTCGCTTGCGTGGAAAGGCCCGTCATTCAGCCTTGAAGAGCCCTTGTTTTATTCAAACTCTTAGCTTGAATATATGCGTTTTTATGGCGTGTGTTTTTAGTAGCGTGTGTTCGGCGAATACTCAGCTGCTTGCTGCGATGGCTCAAGGTGAGTGGGGCGGATGCCCGGCTGTGCATACCGAAGGGTTGAGTATTACTGCCATCCCACTATCTGTGAGTATAGAGAGCGTACACCTAGATGTGTCTTGCTTGCTAGATACCGAGCCAGACGCTAGCTCTGAGACTATTTCCCCACCAATGTTACAGGCTGCCAGCCAGCAAATGTTTGAACAATTGTTGGCGCTTCCTCAAGCATTGAGTGCTAGCCAGGTTGAAGTGAAAAACTTGCAGCTTAGCGCTCACCAGCAGTTAATTACTCAGGGCAAGCTTGGGTTAAAACAGCAAGGTCTGCAATGGCAGCTTAACTATCAAGAGCAAGGCCCCAATTCGACCAGCCAGTTTAGTTTACTGATACTACCTAAAAGCAGCCATATCTCTTTGAGCGGCATGTTAGGCAAAACGCTTTTAGCGCGTTTAGCCACGCTTAGCCAACAACGTTGGTTAGTTGATTCGCGACTACATAATCTCGATTTTTCGCTAAGTGGTTTAGTGGGGCAGGAGCTGAAACTTAAAGGCGCGCTTAACTTGCCAGAGATCGATGCTTCTTTTACCGCCAAGCTAAGCCAATGGAACAACTGGCACTTAAGGTTAGCAAGTTCGCCCTTAAGTATTGCCGACATCAATTTACCTGCGGCAAACTGGCAATTAACCAAAGACTCTTGGCGGGTGAGTGTTGATGATTGGCAGGCCGAAGGCTCCGGCAGCTGGCATCTAAGCCCTGAACAGGCTGTTAAAGGTCGCTTAAGCAGCGATAACCTCCTTCCCCTGCAACAAGCCTTTATTGATTTGCCAGAGCCTGCAAGTTTGTTATCCGCTGCCGCTACCGTGGATTTTACTTGGCAAACGCAACAGCTAACAGGGCAGATTGATGCCACGACAATTAATGCACTGTGGGGAGAGTTGCGTTTTGATGATGCCAGCATAACCAGTGCGTTTAGCTATCAACCTCAGCAGGGCTGGCAGCATCAAGGTAAGCTTTCGCTGGCGCAATGGGATATTGGTATTCCCCTAACAGAGCTTGCCCTGCACTGGCAGCAACCTGCGTTTTCGCCCATAACTCAATGGCAAAGCCTGCTATTGCAGGATATTTCTTTCAATGTATTAGGTGGGCAAGCTCAGCTTGAAGAAGTGCCTTTAGCGTTACCAAATACGGCCTTACTAAAATTAGATAAAATTCAGTTAGAGCAGTTAGTTAAGTTGTATCCTGAGCTGGGTTTAAGTATGCATGGCTCGGTATCGGGTCGTTTACCGATGCGCTTTGGTGAGCAAGGCATCGCGATTACTGATGGTGAGCTGGCGGTAGTAGAACCGAGCGGTCATATTTCGCTAACTCATCAATCTTTAGTGGCGGTTAAGGCGCAGCATGCTTCTCTTGATTTTGCGTTAAGCTTATTAGAAGACTTTGATTATGAAACACTTGCAGCCGAGGTAGATTTTGCCGAAGATGGGCAACTGGATATGCAGGTAAAGCTTATTGGGCGTAATCAACAAGTCAGCCCGCGCTTGGTAACCTTAAATTACGGCCACCAAGAAAACATTTATCAGCTATTACGTAGTTTACGTATTGGCGAACAACTGTCAGGACAACTGCAGCAATGGATAGACGACACATCTTCGTTAGCAGCGCCATCACCTTAACTATGGTACTTGGCCTTGCGGCCTGTACTCCTAAAGTTGAAGTGGCGGTAGATAAACCAATTACGGTTAACCTCAATGTAAAAATTGATCATGAGATTCGAGTGCGTGTAGATAAGCAACTTGATGATTTATTTAGTGACGATAGCGGACTGTTTTAGGAGAGCATGATGAAATGGAATAGCTGGATATTAGCCTTACTGTTGAGCTTAAGCTTTTCTGTAGCGGCAATCGATTTAGATGACGCTAAAACCAAAGGCTGGGTAGGCGAGCAAAGCAATGGCTTATTAGGCGTAGTAAGCCACAGCAGTGAAGTGACAAGCTTGGTGGAGAGTATTAACCAAAAGCGCTTGGCTAAATACAAGCAGATAGCTAAAGAGAACGGCTTAACAGAGCAACAAGTGGCAACCTTGGCAGGTAAAAAAGCCATTGAGCGCAGTAACAGTGGCGCTTATGTGCAATCACCGTCGGGCGATTGGCTGAAAAAACCCTAGTGTTGGTGTAGGTAGTGAGTGATTTCGCTCACTAGCTGCTGATAGCAATGCAAAGTGTTCTCTAAATCTACTGCTAGTTGTTCGCTGTGCTTCAATTGTTGAACGCAGCGGTTTAAACTTGGGCTAGCCACTAGCGCCGCCATCCCTTGCAGCTGCAATAACAATCCGTCCGGACATTGCTGATTACTGACTGCTAGTTGAAGTTGTGCTAATTCTTGATCGCTACCGGCGATAAAATCTGTCAGCCAATGTTTTAGTAGGTCTTGGTGACCAAATTGGGCTTTTAGTTTGAACCAATCAATGATTGAATCGCTGCTCATTGTTTAGGGGTATACAGATTTGAGGGGAAAGGAGTAATGGTGGCATCTTCATGAATTTTGGCAAGCCCTAGTTTATCGACTTCATCAATGCGCAGTATATTGTGCATAGGCACAAATGTTTTCGATACTCCAGAAAACTCTGTTTTCAACTTCTCTACCGCAGGGTCAACGATCAGTTGAGCGCGCGCATCAAACACAAAATCTGCAAGTTCAACAAAACCCATCAGGGTGCCTTGATTGACCTGCCTAGCGTACAACTCGTAGGTTTTTCCATTACTAATAAAGCTTACTCGGTATAACTGCGACATTCCGTTACTCGCTGGGTGATAAGTTAACAGCTTTGATGCTTAATAAATCTACCTATAAATAGGCATTAAAGATATCAATTGTAACTACAATCGCAAGCCGAAAGCTAGCGCTGCTGCTGCAAATTCACAATCTTTACAAAGCGATTTAACTATTTGTTTTAGGTGGGCTTTATGGGCTTATGTTTTTTGTTATTAGGGGTGAAAACTGAGGCTTGTTAGTAAAGGTTTAAACAAATCGGCAGCCGAGGCTGCCGATTTTTTATTTATCTTCTGAATCTATTGGATCAAACTCGGACATTTCGTTTGGGTCTACACCCAACTCTTGGCAGGCATCTAAAAATGAGGCCCCAGTGTGGCACATCAAAATATCGATGGCAGGTAGCATATTTGGCGCTTCTGACATGACCGACTCCGGCATTTGTTAATGAAAAGATAATAAAGTAGCAACACTCTCCCATAGTTTAGCAGATCGCCCAAGAGAGCTAGATCACGTTATTTGTGATGAATTGGTGGCGAAATCGGCAAAACGGAAAGGTTAATGTGAGGTATGCCCTGTTATTGTTTTTATAATCAGGCACCTAGCTTTAGTTATTGAATTGTTACTGATGAAAAAAGTTTGTGGTATTAAAGCCAAGTTAATACACTGAGCGCTGTGATAATTGTTTACTAAAATAAGGATATGAAATGCTCGAGTACTACCCAATGGCAAAACACCTGCATATGACCTTGGCTATGCTCAGTATTCTCGGCTTTATTTTTCGTTGGATTTTAGCGCTTCTCAAATCACCCATGCTCAATAAAAAATGGCTGAAAATTACCCCACACATCATTGATACCTGCTTGTTAGCAGCTGCTATTTTATTGTGCGTTATGTTGCAGCAATATCCTATTGCTCAAGATTGGCTGAGCGCAAAAGTAGTGTTGCTGGTGGTATATATTGTGCTGGGTATATTTGCTCTTAAGCGCGCGCCAAATCAGTTGATACGTTTAGTGGCGGGCTTAGCGGCAATAGCGGTATTTGCTCAATTGTTGGCCGTGGCGTTTAGCCGCTCGCCTCTTGGCATGTTTGCATAGGCTGGGCTGATTTATGTTACTTGGGGCGCTGCGTTCTTTATTACTCACTTTGTGGCGCTTTTCTACCATCTACAGCATTGTAGTGATTACCTTATTGTATTGCCGTATCGCTGGCGTTGATTTTGAAACAGTGGATACCGGCAGTAATCAGCACAAAATGATTATTATTGGGCTGTACTTTGTCTACCTAGGGATTTGGTGGTGGGCGAACCCTTATCTCTTGCGAGGTCGTCGCCAAGCCTAACGATAGCGCCAGTAAGCGGGCAAAAATAGCACCAGTACGGTGAGCACTTCTAAGCGGCCTAATAACATCCCCAATGACAACAACCATTTGGCCGAATCAGGCAGCAAATGGAAGTTATGGTCGGGGCCGATCACTCTTCCTAATCCTGGCCCTACATTGGCTAAAGCGGTCATTGCGCCAGACAGCGCAGTAATGGGGTCTAAACCCAGCAAGGCTAAACCACTGGCGAGTAGAATTAAGGTGAAGAAAAAGGCGAAAATAAACGCCACCAGTGAGCGTACATGTTGCTCGCTAACTAATCGGCCGTTGTAGCGATGAGGATATATACCATTAGGATGCACTAACTGCTTTAACTGGCGTGAGAACAAACCGCTGGCTAGCTGAAAACGGAAAATCTTAATCCCACCAGAGGTTGAACCAGAACACGCTCCCACCAGCATCAAAAAGATAAACAGTACAGTCGTAAAGTTACCCCAATGACTAAAATCAGTTAAGCCATAGCCAGTGGTCGTGACGATAGAGATAATATTAAAGATACTGATGCGCAATGCATCCAGTAGTGAAAATGTGCCGTGTAACCACAGCCATAAGCTCATCATTCCGCCCACTACTGCGATTAGGATGATAAAGCCTCTTACCTGCGCGTCGCGCCAAATATAGTGTATATCTTTATGGCGAAGTGTTTGCACCAATAGTAAAAATGGCAAACCACCTAATAACATAAAGGCGCTGCCCACCCAGTGGCTGGCATTGCTAAAGTGCGCCATTGATTCGTCTGAAGTGGAGTAGCCGCCGGTGGATATGGTGGTCATGGCATGGTTAATGGCTTCAAACCAATCCATGCCGGTTAAGTGGTAAGCCAGCGCGCATAGCATCGATAACAGCAGATAAACTTTAAGAATATTGCTGGCCACATTTTTAGTTTTAGGGGTATTTTTGTCAGACCAATCGGAGGATTCGGTTTGGAATAAACGCATACCGCCAACATTTAAAAATGGCAAAATGGCTACGCTTAAAACAATAAAGCCGATACCGCCTAACCATTGCAGCATAGAGCGCCATAGCAGCGCGCTTTTGGGCATCTCATCCAAACCCGCTAGTACCGTTGAGCCCGTAGTGGTGAGGCCAGACATGGTTTCAAAAAAGGCGTCGGTAAAGCTGATGTGGTCGATACGATACAGCGGCAGTGCCCCAAATACACAGGCCACTAGCCATACGGTGGTGGTAAGCAAAAACATGCCACGAACTGACAGTTTAAAAGATGGCTTTTTCCCCCAGCGAATCAGGGCAAAGGCCACGGTTTGGGTCACTATGATGGTGTAAAAGAATTCAACGTAACCGGGCTCGTCGTAAGCCATGCCTAAAGCAAGCGGGGCTAACATGAGTAGGCTGAGTTTAGACAGCACAATGCCTGTAACAAACATGATGGGCCGAAGATCGGGGGTAATCATCATGTGAAATTTAGCCTACAGGAAGAATGGGCTAGGTTGGAATAAACGTTCTACTTCAGGAATAAATTTCTTATCCACTAAAAACATCACCACGTGATCGTCTTGTTCAATAACAGTATGGTCGTGGGCGATAATGACTTCGTTCCCCCGCATTACCGCGCCAATGGTGGTGCCTGGAGGGAGTTTTAGCTCACCTACGCTGCGACCGACCACTTTCGACGTGTTGCTATCGCCATGGGCAATCGCTTCAATCGCTTCTGCTGCGCCGCGTCGTAGCGAATACACGTTAACGATATCGGCGCGACGTACATGAGTGAGTAGCGCTGAAATGGTGGCTTGCTGCGGAGAAATGGCGATGTCGATGGTGCCGCCTTGTACTAATTCAACATAAGCGCCTCGTTGAATCAGTACCATTACTTTTTTAGCGCCCATGCGCTTAGCCAGCATGGCCGACATAATATTGGCTTCATCGTCGTTGGTTACCGCAATAAATACGTCAACTTGCTCAATGTTTTCTTCGCTCAGTAACTCTTGGTCTGAAGCGTCACCACAAAACACAATAGTATTGTTGAGCATTTCAGCCAGTTGTTCGGCGCGGCGTTGGTTTCGTTCAATCAGTTTAACGCTGTATTGGCTTTCTAAGCGCTTAGCGAGCGCTGCACCAATATTTCCGCCGCCTACAATCATTAAACGGCGATAGGGCTTCTCAAGTTTCTGCAGTTCGGCCATCACCTTACGAATGTGGTCACTGGCGGCAACAAAAAACACTTCATCATCGGCTTCGATCACCGTGGTGCCCTGAGGGCGAATAGCTCGACCTTGACGAAAAATAGCCGCCACACGGGTTTCGATATCGGGCATGTGGTCACGCAATACCGATAAGGCATTACCCACTAACGGGCCGCCGTAATAGGCTTTAATCGCCACTAAACCCACTCGGCCACGAGCAAATTGCATCACTTGCAAAGCGCCGGGGTAGTCAATTAAGCGGCTGATGTAGTCGGTTACCAGCTGTTCAGGCGCAATGAGGTGATCCAGAGGTACCGCTTCGTTGCAGAATAGCGCGTCTTTTTCCGCGAGTAATTCTTCTGAGCGGATCCGTGCGACTTTGTTTGGGGTATTGAACAGGGTATATGCTATTTGGCAGGCTGCCATGTTGGTTTCGTCACTGTTGGTGACTGCCACTAACATGTCAGCATCGTGAGCCCCTGCTTCGCGCAACACGCTAGGGTGGGCGGCATGGCCAAATACTACCTGTAAATCAAACTTATCTTGCAGCTCACGAAGGCGGTCTTGATTGGTGTCTACCAGGGTAATGTCTGATTTCTCACCCACTAAGTTTTCCGCTAGCGTGCCGCCTACTTGGCCCGCTCCAAGAATAATGATTTTCATTTGCTAACAATACCTTAAGCGTTTATTGCTATTTTTTAGTGTTACCGTTGTAAACGGTAAAGGCAAGCTTAACTGAGGCTTTTACGCAAACGCGCATAATAAAAACCATCCATGTTATTGTCGCCGGGTAAAAGTTGCCAACCGGGTTGTTCGGCTGTTTCATCAGGGTTAATTGGAATTAACTCTGCATCGTCAGTTTGTTGCAAAAAGGCGGCAATTTGCTGACTATTTTCATCGGGCAATACCGAACAAGTGGCGTACAACATGATGCCGCCGGGTTTCAGTTGGTGCCACAGTGCCTGCAAAATCTCTTTTTGTAGTTTCACTAGCTCGGCGATATCGGCTTCTCGGCGCAACCACTTAATATCTGGGTGGCGGCGAATAACGCCAGTGGCCGAACAGGGTGCGTCTAATAAAATGCGATCGAAAGGCTGTTTGTTCCACTCTTCAGGTTTACTGGCATCGGCGCAATGCAAAGTGGCCTTTAAGCCAATTCGCTGTAAGTTTTCAGTGACTCTATTGAGGCGCGTTTGCTCAGTGTCTACTGCCACCAATTCGCTTAACTCGGGTTGTAGTTCGAGAATATGGCAAGTTTTCCCTCCAGGAGCTGCGCAGGCATCAAGCACTCTTTCACCGGCTTGTGCGTCTAGCAGGCTGGCGGCCATTTGCGCAGCGCCATCTTGAACTGAAGAGGCGCCTTCAGCAAAGTTAGGCAGCTTGAACACGGCTTGCGCTTTTTCTAAACATAGTGCTTGTTTAGCTAAATCAGAGGATTGGCTGGCTATTTCTAACTCGCTGAGCTGAGCCTGGTAGTCATCACGTTGGCCTTGTAAGGCGTTTACCCTAATCCACATTGGCGCGTGTTGGTTATTGGCCTCTAATATGTCTTGCCAGCAGTTTGGATAAGCCGCTTTTAAGCGTTTGCTTATCCAGCTGGGGTGGCAATATTGTAAGCTGTCGTTGGCGGTAAGTTGTGGCTCTAACTGCTCACGTTGACGTTCTGCGTTGCGCAAAACACCATTCACCAGTTTTTTTAAACTATGCAGCTTTAGTTGGCCGGTAGCAGATACGGTTTCTGATACCGCTGCATGGGCAGGCACGCGCATATAAAACAGTTGGTACAAACCCACCATTAATAAGAAATGGCCGTTGCGAATTTTGCCTTTTAAGGGCTTGTCCATGAGCTGTTGCAGCACCGATTCAAAGCGCGGCAACCAACGTAATACGCCAAAACATAGCTCTTTCACTAAGGCATGATCACGAGCGACTACTTGTGGCAGTACGCGTGGTAACATTTGACTCAGTGACTGACCTTGGTCAACCACTTGAAATAGAATGTTAGCCGCAGCGGCACGGGCATTAATTTGTTTTACTTGTGGCTGCTCAGCCATTTGCACTCTCCAATTGAGTACCTACTTCAAACCACTCTTTGCGCGAATTTAATACGTCAGCGGCAGAGAGCGCTTTTTTACCTGGGAGCTGGATCTGTTCTAAACACAAGGCGTCTTTGCCGGTGGCTACGGTAATGCCGTGTTTATTGGCGCTAATAATTGTACCCGGCACCTGTTGGCTAGCATCGGCTACTACACTGGCTTGCCATACTTTAATGTTCTGTTCAGCTAGGGTGAAATAACTCACAGGCCATGGATTAAATGCTCGAATGCAACGTTCGATAAACTCAGCATCTTGTTGCCAATCAATACAGGCTTCAGCTTTGCTCAGCTTTTTAGCGTAGTTAGCATGAGCATCATCTTGTGGTGTTGCAGTCAGTTCGCCTTCGGCGATGCCATCTACAGCTTTGATGAGAGATTGTGGGCCTACTTCAGCGAGCCTATCGTACAGTGAGGCGCTGGTTTCATCGCTCGCTATCTCTATTTGCTCTAATAGCAACATGTCGCCAGTGTCTAAGCCAATGTCCATTTGCATAATGGTGACACCTGAGTGGCTATCGCCAGCCCAAATTGCGCGCTGGATTGGCGCAGCCCCGCGCCAGCGTGGCAGTAACGAGCCGTGTACGTTGATGCATCCCAAACGGGGCGTATCAAGGATGACTTGCGGTAACAATAAGCCATAAGCCACTACCACCATTAAATCGGCGTTCAGTGCTGCTAATTGTTGCTGAGCGTCTTCACTTTTGAAGTTTTCTGGTTGGAATACTTCAATATTGTGTTGCTCGGCGAGTTGCTTAACCGGGCTGGCTTGCAGCTTCTTGCCTCGGCCTGCAGGGCGATCGGGCTGCGTGTAAGCCGCAATCACTTGATGTTGACTATTGATAAGGGCTGAAAGGTGGCGCGCTGCAAAATCAGGCGTGCCAGCAAAGATGATCCGCAATGGCGTCATGCTGTTTTCCACAAATTGGTTAAGGCTTACTTGCGGCGAGCAAGTTTTTCTAGCTTAGTTTTTACCCGCTGGCGTTTAAGCGGCGACAAGTAATCGATAAACAACTTACCTTTTAGGTGGTCGAGTTCGTGCTGTACACAAATCGCCAGTAAACCTTCCGCTTCAAAAATTTGCTCATTGCCGTCGACATCCAAAGATTTCACTTTGATTTTTTCGGCTCTAGGCACTTGCGCGCGATACTCAGGAACAGACAAACATCCCTCTTCGTTAAGCGCGTCGCCGTCGGCTTCAATAATTTCTGGGTTTATTAGCGCAAGTCGTTGATCTCGCTCCTCAGAGACGTCGATTACAACAATTTGCTGATGAATGTTGACCTGTGTCGCAGCTAGGCCAACTCCTTCCTCTAGATACATGGTTTCAAACATGTTTTCGATTATAGTTCTAAGATTATCATCAATATTATTAACGGGTTGCGCTATAGTACGCAAACGCTCGTCTGGAAAACACAATACTTCGAGTACAGCCATAGCTTCTGTCTTTAATTAGGTTTTGGTAGATTGGTGGTAATTCTAGTCATTTATGTGACTAAAAAACAGCTTTGGATATAGGGATGTCGCTGGGAGACACTATGAAAGGGAAAAAATTAGTTTGGCTTTGGGCCTCTTTGTTGTTGTTAGTTGGAGGCGCAATTGCTGACACTTTAAAATTAAAGGAGGATTTTCCCGAAGTTTACGTTGTAAAAAAAGGTGATACTTTGTGGGACATTTCTGCTTTGTATCTACACTCTCCTTGGTTGTGGCCACGTTTATGGCAATTTAACCCGCAGGTAGAAAACCCGCATTTAATCTATCCTGGTGATCGTTTATCGCTGGTATATGAAAATGGCGAGCCACGTTTAGTGCGCAAACGCATTGTTAAAGTTACGCCAAAAGCGCGTATCGAAGAAAAAGCCCCACCGATTCCAACGGTACCACTGGCTTCAATTAGTGCCTTTTTGACACATGATCATATTGTTGATGAAGATACCTTGAAAGGTGCTCCTTACGTACTCGGCGACAATGATGCGCAATCACGTATTGCTATTGGCCGTGCCATGTATGCGCGTGGAGAAACCAAGCCTGGGCAGTATTACGGTATTTACCGTATTGGTAACAAATACCGCGATCCGGAAACGAAAGAAGAGTTAGGCCAGATTCTTACCTTTATCGGTATTGGTGTATCTGAACGCAAACATGAAGATAACATTACTCAGTTTAAAGTCACTCAAGTACTAAAAGAGATTAACCAAGGCGACATCATGTTGGAGCTGCCTGACCAAGATCGCTTACCTGCTTACTTTGTTCCTAACAACAAGCAGATAGAAGAGAGTGGTTATATTATCTCTGCGGCAACCGATACCTCTGTAATGAGCCGCTACGATGTAGTGATTATTAACAAAGGGACTCGTGACAACGTGGCGCCGGGCGATATGTTTGCCGTGGCTCAACCGGGTAAGGTAATGATTGATAAGGTGAAGCGTAAATCTTATGAAGATACGGCCAATCATTTTGACCGAGTATTTAATAACGGCGATCAACGCGTTAGCTTACCAAACGAAAAAGTCGGCGAGCTGATGGTATTTAAGTCTTATGAAAAACTAAGTTATGCCATTATTACTGATAGCAAAGTGATTCTTCGTCCTAATTATTTGGTGGAGAACCTATAGTTGCTACCGAGTTTATCGGTAGTTCAATATCTACTGCTTGCAGGTGTGCCAAGGTTTTCGGTGCAGCGCCTGCAAGCAGCTTTATCTCATTGCTCCGTTGACCAACTGCTCAGTGCTGATGAAACTCAGTTACAAGCTTGGCAATTTAGCCCGCAACAAATTTCTGTCCTCCGTCAACCCAATCAAGCTCGTATTAACTTAGCGCTAGCGTGGTTAGAACAAAGCGATTGCCACCTTATTGGCTGTTTTGATGCCTTATACCCAGAGTGTTTACGCAATATTCAGCGCCCACCGCTTTTACTGTTTGTGCGTGGTAATCCAGCGCTCTTAGCTAAACCTCAATTGGCGATGGTGGGAAGCCGTCATGCAGGTATATCGGGGCTTAATCACGCAAAAGATTTTGCCCAGCAGTTGGCTCAGCAAGGATTAACTATTACCAGCGGAATGGCCTTAGGCATTGATGCTGCCGCGCATAAAGGTGCGCTATTGGCTAGGGCAGACGCTACCATTGCCGTGGTGGCTACAGGACTAGACAGGGTTTACCCTAAGCGACACCAGCAGCTAGCTCACGAGATTGTGCAGCAAGGCGCTATAGTGAGCGAGTTTTGGCCTGGTACAGCGGCTAAAGCGAATCACTTCCCTCGTCGTAATCGAATTATTAGCGGTTTAAGCCAAGCCGTGTTGGTGGTGCAAGCTGGCTTGCCGAGTGGTTCGCTGTTAACGGCTAATTATGCAGCGGAGCAGGGCCGCGATGTGTTCGCGGTACCGGGTTCAATAGACGACCCTTTACACGCAGGCTGCCACCATTTGATTCAGCAAGGAGCTAAATTGGTCACTTCTCCGGTCGATATAATGGAAGAGCTAGACGGATTTGGCGGTCAAAGCTCCTTGGCTTTACCCGCGGTGGAGCAAAATATGCAGGAACAAGATTTGCCTTATCGTCAATTGTTGGATAACGTATCTTATGAGACGACGTCAATTGATGAACTCGTCTTAAGCACTCAACAACCTGTTGATGCTGTACTCGCTCAGTTAACTGAGCTTGAGATATTGGGTGTTGTGGCCGTTGTGCCAGGTGGTTACGTCAAGCTGAGGAGGAACTAACTATGTTTGATATCCTCATGTATCTATTCGAAACTTACATTCATAGTGATGTAGAGCTGTTGATGGATCACGATGAGCTCACAGAAGAGCTCAGTCGCGCAGGGTTTCATAAAGAAGAAATCTATAAGGCATTAGATTGGTTGGAGCAACTTGCTGCCCTGCAAGATAGCGACAAGCAGCCTTATTTAAATCCTTCTGAGATTCCCTCATTAAGGGTGTATACCACACCTGAAATTGCCAAATTAGACGTGTCTTGCCGAGGCTTTTTGTTGTTCCTTGAACAAATGAAAGTACTCAATGCAGAAACCCGTGAAATGGTAATTGACCGAGTGATGGAGCTAGATGGGCCAGAACTTGAACTGGAAGACTTAAAATGGATCATTTTAATGGTGCTGTTTAATGTTCCAGGTAGTGAATCGGCTTATCAACAAATGGAAGAACTATTATTCGATTTGGGTGATGGTCCACTGCATTAGGGCTTAAGTACACCGCTGCCAACCGGTGTTACGCCAACTTATCATCTCGATAGAGCTTTGCTTGCGTCGAATCAATAGCCTATTGGCGCTATTTTGTTATGCTTAGCAAAGTTCAACGAGGTGTAAGCATGTCTAAGATTGATCCTAAATTATTTTCCGCACACGAACACGCCTTAGAAAAAGAATACGATGTTTGCCCCAAATGTGGTGGCGAGCTGCAACATCGCAATAGCAAATCGGGCCCCTTCTTAGGGTGTAGCCAATATCCAAGTTGTGACTACAGCCGAGCGTTGCACCAACAAGATCATTCGCTAGAGAAAGTACTGCCTGGAACTGAATGCCCTAAATGTGGTGAGGAGCTGATGCTACGCCAGGGGCGTTACGGCATGTTTATTGGTTGTAGCGCGTTTCCAAGTTGTCAGCACATTGAGTCAGCACAACCGCAAGCAGAAAGCGCCCCCGAGATTACTTGCCCCTCTTGCAACAAAGGTAAGCTTGCTTCTCGCCAATCACGCTTTGGTAAAACCTTTTATGCCTGTAACGCCTATCCCAAATGTTCATATGCAGTAAATGATCAGCCCATCGCTAAGCCTTGCCCTGATTGTGGTTGGAAGTTATTAGTACTGAAGAAAACTGCAGCAGGAAAACGGGAAGTGTGCCCGCAAAAATCTTGTTCTTACAAAAGCGCACCTCTAGTTGAGTGATAAGTTTTAGTGTTCTGAACTTTAGGAAATAGCTCTTAATAGAGATAAGTTGCCTATAATCGAAGAAGCTTCGATTGAGCAGGTAGAAAAACTAAAGTGATAATAGATAACTTTTATACTTTACGAACAGACCAACAAGTGATGATTATTAGTATTATTGGCTCTTGGGACGTGAAGACTGCTGAGGCATTTATTAAGGACTATAAAGCCTACGCTAATGGCTTGTGCCATGACAATTGGGCTCACTTCGTTTACTTTGATGACTGGACCTTGGCCGTCCCAGAAGTTGAACCATTAATCCATGAGATGCTGCAATGGGCGATAATGCGAAATATGACTCATTCGGTACGTATCTACAAAAAAAACACATTAAAAGACTATCAACTGCAAAGGATGATAGGGCAGCAGCCAGAAGATCATATTAATCGCAATTTTTCTTCAGCCGCAGAAGGTTTTGAGTTTTTAGCTGAAAATGGCTTTACAGTAGGGCAAGCCTCAATCGTTGCCTAAGTGGTGGCAAAGTCTCTTATGATTTTTTCTATTCGCTTTTTTTTAGTAAAGCTTAACCAACGCGGTTAAGCTTTACTCGGCATGCTGCAACTTAAGCTTCAACATCTAGCTCTTTTAACTTGCGAGTTAGGGTGTTTCGGCCCCAGCCTAATAATCGAGCGGCTTCTTGCTTGTGGCCATGAGTATGCTCAAGTGCTGTGGTAAGCATGATGCGTTCAAAGTCTGGCATGGCTTCACCTAATATATCGATTTGCCCAGATACCAATTGCTGAGAAACCCAACTTTTGAGTAGTGAGCGCCAGTTAGTATCGGCACTTTCCCCTTGCTCGGTAATAACTGGTTGGCTTAACTCTGGCGGTAAGTCTGCTGGCAATACTTCCTGACCACTAGCCATTACGGTTAACCAGCGACAAACGTTTTCTAGCTGCCTTACATTACCTGGCCAAGCCAGTTGCATCATAAAGCGCTGAGTGTCTTTGTGTAGCAGTTTACTTTCTACATTCAGCTCTTTGGCGGCAATTTCTAAAAAGTGTTTGCCTAATGCGGGAATATCTTCACGGCGCTCACACAATGAAGGTAAATGAATACGAATCACGTTTAAGCGGTGAAATAAATCTTCACGGAAATCACCTTCAGCCACTTTTTTCTCTAAGTTCTGGTGAGTAGCTGCAATGATTCTTACATCCACCTGTACTGGAGAATGACCGCCAACGCGGTAAAACTGCCCGTCTGCTAATACCCGTAATAAACGGGTTTGAATGTCTAAGGGCATGTCACCAATTTCATCAAGAAATAGGGTTCCGCCGTTAGCTTGTTCAAAGCGACCGTGGCGAATATTGTTGGCGCCGGTAAATGCACCTTTCTCGTGGCCAAACAACTCAGATTCAATCAAGTCCTTTGGAATGGCTGCCATGTTAAGCGCAATAAAGCTGCCGCTGGCGCGTGGGCTATGTTTATGCAGGGCATGCGCAACAAGTTCTTTACCAGTACCCGATTGGCCATTAATAAGCACTGAGATACTGGAAC
Organism: Agarivorans sp. DSG3-1; assembly: GCF_046774965.1. Lineage (NCBI taxonomy): Bacteria > Pseudomonadati > Pseudomonadota > Gammaproteobacteria > Alteromonadales > Alteromonadaceae > Agarivorans > Agarivorans sp. DSG3-1. The sequence goes on from NZ_CP177241.1 coordinate 1,472,122, forward strand.
GCGATAAACGACCAATCGCTCGAAATACCTCTTGCATAGCGGGTGCTTCACCAATAATTTCGGGCGCTGGAGAGCTAGGTTTGTTATTTGCTTTGCTGCCTTTTTGTTCTCTGGAAACCGTCACCGCACGCTCGGTTAACGAAACCGCTTCGTCAATATCAAAGGGTTTTGGCAAGTATTCAAATGCACCACGTTGGTAGGCATTTACCGCGCTATCCAAATCCGAATGGGCGGTCATGATAATCACTGGCATTTCTGGGAAGTGGCTTTGGATTTTCTCCAATAGGCTCAATCCGTCCATGCCTGGCATACGAATATCTGAAATGACTACGTCAGGTTGTTCATAGTCTAATTGCTGCAGCATCATTTCGCCGTCAGCAAAGCTTAGGCAATCATAGCCTGCCGTTTTTAACGCTTTTTCTAACACCCACCGAATAGAGCTGTCGTCGTCAACGACCCATATAGTTGCTGCCATGTTAGTACATCCTTAACGTCGTAGTGGAAGGTGAATGGTGAACTCGGTATGTCCGGGCCAGCTGGCGCATTCAATCTTCCCTTTATGCTGATTTATTAAATTCTGCGCGATTGATAAACCTAAACCTGTACCGCCTTCACGCCCGGTTACCATTGGGTAAAACAGAGTATCGAGTAGCTCAGTAGGTATCCCCGGGCCGTTATCTATAATTTTGATTTCTGCGGCCAGCTTAAAACGCTGCCCGGCAATGGTCGCTTGATGGGCGGTGCGGGTAACTATGTCTATCTTGCCACCACTTTCGCCCAGTGCTTGCACAGCGTTTTGTACAATATTGAGAAAGGCTTGTAAGAGTTGCTCGTGATCCATTTCAAAATCTGGAATGCTTGGATCGTAGTCTCGCTCAACGCTTATCCCTGAAGGCAAATCAAGTTTGACCAACTGGCGGACTTTTTCGAGTACCGAGTGCACGTTGTGTAGCTCATGTAAGCCTGGGCGCTGTGGCCCTAACAAGCGATCGACCAGTTTTCGCAGCCGATCGGCTTGCTCAATAATAATGCCGGTGAATTCTTTGAGTTCTGGATTCACTAGCTCTTTCTCAAGCAACTGTGCAGCGCCGCGCAGTCCGCCTAATGGGTTTTTGATTTCATGAGCTAAGCCGCGAACTAATTCTTTTGCGGCTTGTTGCTGGGCGTGTTGGTATAACTCTTGGGAAATTTTCTTCTGTTGACCAATGGCGCGCATTTCTAACATCAACAAGTTGTATTGTTGACTATTAATGCGCGTGGCCGAGAGCTCGACTAAAGCATGGTGGCTATCAAATACTAAGGTCACTTCGTTATCGGTAAAGCTCTGCCCTGAGCTACATACACTGCCAAGCTTGCTTAGGTCTAGAGAACTGTGTTTAACCTGCATGGCAAGCGGCTCGTCAATAAGCCGCTTGGCACTTTGCCCGAGTAACTGTTCGGCAGAAGCGTTTACATATTGAATTTTTAACTCAGCATCAAGCAGCACAATGGCGGTAACTTGATTTTCCAATACTAAACGTTCTAAGCCAGAGATCTCTAACACTACTCTCTCCTGAATGGGTGCACCAAGTTGGTGCTTCTGCACTGAGTTTAACCTCAAAAGGCAGAGAGTTGCTAGTTAGCCTCCCCCTGCTGCAGCTGCTCCAGCGCCAAATGCGTTAGCGCGGTGCAAAAATACGGTAATGGGTTTAGACGATGCAATTTCCTTGCCCGATTCATCAACCAACTGCACATGAATAGTATGGGCACCACGATCAATATTGGTGAGGTTAAAGCTCCCCATTTTAGTGATTTGCCCTTGGGGTACACCATCAAGCACCAACTTGTAGCCCATGCTATTTAACGGCAGTGGCGTAGTGGTTGCTGTAATCGAAATTTTGCCTTCGTTGTCGCGAATGGTTTGTTCATGACTTGGGCTAGTGATTTGTACTTGATACTTAATCGGTTTTTGTTTCTTTTTCAGGGGGGTACGCGGAGTTGCCAAGGGGCCATCGGTGGCTGGCGGAGCGACGTCTACCTGTAGTTCAGTGGCGCCAACTTGGGGGCGATCTGAAAAGTGGGTGATGCCATTCTCATCTACCCATTGGTAAATAGTGTCGGCGGCTTGAACACTTACTAGTCCGAAACTGATAAAAAAAATGATAGCAAACCATTTGCTCATTGATAATTCCTCCATTCAACCTGCTAACGGTGGGCAAAAACCTATTGAAAAGCAATAAAAAAACCCGCTTTAAAGCGGGTTTTTTAAGCTGTGTAACGTTTTGTTTATACGCTGTAGTACAATTCGAACTCAACTGGGTGAGTTGTCATGTTGATGCGCTCAACGTCAGCTGATTTCAATGCGATGTAAGAATCGATGTAATCGTTGCTGAATACGCCGCCAGCAGTTAAGAATTCACGGTCTGCATCTAGGCAAGCTAGTGCATTTTCAAGTGAGGTTGCCACTTGTGGAATTTCAGCTGCTTCTTCTGCAGGTAAGTCGTATAAATCCTTGTCCATAGCATCGCCAGGGTGGATTTTGTTTTTGATCCCGTCAAGGCCAGCCATCAACATTGCAGAGAATGCTAAGTATGGGTTAGCTGTTGGGTCAGGGAAACGTACTTCGATACGACGAGCTTTAGGCGAAGGTACTACTGGAATACGGATAGAAGCAGAACGGTTACGTGCTGAGTAAGCTAGCATAACTGGCGCTTCAAAACCTGGTACCAAACGCTTGTAAGAGTTGGTAGATGCGTTAGCAAAAGCGTTAATCGCTTTAGCATGTTTGATGATACCGCCAATGTAGAACAATGCAGTTTCAGATAGGCCACCATATAGGTCACCAGCAAACAAGTTTTCGCCGTCTTTCCAAATTGATTGGTGAACGTGCATACCGCTACCGTTATCACCAACAACTGGCTTAGGCATGAAAGTCGCTGTTTTACCGTAAGCGTGAGCTACGTTGTGAACAACATACTTAAGAACTTGAGTTTCATCAGCTTTTTCAACGATTGAGTTGAATAAAGTGGCGATTTCGTTCTGACCTGCTGTTGCTACTTCGTGGTGGTGCGCTTCAACAGTTTGACCCATTTCTTCAAGTACTAAACACATTGCTGAGCGTAGGTCTTGTGAAGAATCAACTGGTGCTACTGGGAAGTAACCGCCTTTAACGCCAGGACGGTGACCAGTGTTACCGTCTTCAAAATGTTTGTCTGAGTTCCAAGACGCTTCATCAGCATCAATTTTGTACATAGAACCTGACATGTCAGTTTTGTACTTAACGTCATCAAACAAGAAGAACTCTGGCTCAGGACCGAAGTATGCAGAATCTGCAATACCGGTAGAACGCATGTATTCTTCAGCGCGTTTAGCTACAGAGCGTGGGTCACGGTCGTAACCTTGCATAGTTGCTGGCTCAAGAATGTCACAACGAAGGTTTAGAGTGTTTTCTTCTGTGAACGGGTCTAGTACTGCAGTAGCAGGATCAGGCATTAATACCATGTCTGATTCGTTAATGCCTTTCCAGCCTGAAATAGAAGAACCATCAAACATTTTGCCGTCGGTGAAGAAATCTTCGTCAACCTGGTGAGATGGAATAGATACGTGTTGCTCTTTACCTTTAGTATCGGTAAAGCGTAAGTCAACAAATTTAACCTCTTGCTCTTTAAGCAAAGCTAAAACTTCTGCAGACATGTTTTTAACCTCCGGTGTCATCAAAATTGATGGTTCAATCGATTTAATAGTATTTATAACGAATTAACGCTGTTGTGTTGCTTGAAGCTAAAACTGTGCCAACACATAAGATATTGATATATATGGTTGTTATGGGAAGGGGCATCAATTTAGTGCAATGCGGTGCACTTTTATGGTGCTGTTCTTGTCCATTTTGGTGCGTTAAGTTTCTAGCCGCACTTATCATACCCTAAGTGGGTAGGAGAAAAACCGTGATCAACTTAAAACTATGAGAAGTTGTCGTTTATATGTACAATAGCGCACTTTTTACTTTTACCTCATTATAAAAGGGCTGAGAGCCGTGCTAGATAAGTTAAGAAACATCGCCATTATTGCTCACGTTGACCACGGGAAAACGACCCTAGTTGACAAGTTACTGCAGCAATCCGGTACGCTAACTACTCGTGGTGATGCTGAAGAGCGAGTCATGGACTCTAACGACATTGAGAAAGAGCGTGGTATTACCATTCTTGCAAAAAATACTGCTATTGAATGGAACGACTACCATATCAACATTGTTGATACTCCTGGACACGCCGACTTCGGTGGAGAAGTAGAGCGTGTTATGTCTATGGCTGACTCAGTGTTGCTACTTGTTGATGCCCAAGAAGGCCCAATGCCGCAAACACGCTTTGTAACACAAAAAGCGTTTGCTCAAGGCCTTAAGCCAATCTTAGTCATTAACAAGATTGATAAACCAGGTGCTCGCCCTGATTGGGTTATGGATCAAGTATTTGATTTATTCGATAACCTTGGTGCAACTGACGATCAGTTAGACTTTAAAGTGGTTTATGCATCAGCTATTAACGGCTGGGCAACCATGGACTTAGATGAGCCATCAGACAACATGGAACCATTGTTCCAAGCAATTGTTGAAAATGTTGCTCCTCCAGCTGCTGACCCAAGTGGCGATTTCCAGATGCAAATTTCTCAGTTAGATTACAACTCTTATGTTGGTGTTATCGGTGTAGGCCGTATTACTCGCGGTAGTGTTGTGCCTAACCAACAAGTGACTGTAGTGGGCGCTGACGGTAAAACCCGCAATGGTAAAGTTGGCCTTGTGCTAAGTTACTTGGGTCTAGAGCGTCAAGAAACACAGAAAGCAGAAGCCGGTAACATTATTGCTATTACGGGTCTTGGCGAGCTTAAAATCTCTGACACCATTTGTGATACCAACAACGTTGAAGCCTTAACGCCACTGAGTGTTGATGAACCTACGGTTAACATGACTTTCCAGGTAAACAACTCTCCGTTTGCTGGTAAAGAAGGTAAATTTGTTACTTCTCGAAACATTCTTGAGCGTTTGCAAAAAGAAATGGTTCATAACGTTGCTTTACGTGTTGAAGAAATGGACGATCCGGATAAATTCCGCGTATCTGGCCGTGGCGAGCTTCACTTAGGTATCCTTATCGAAAACATGCGTCGTGAAGGTTTTGAGCTTGCGGTATCACGCCCAGAAGTAATTCTGCGTACGGTAGATGGCAAACTTGAAGAACCGTACGAAACAGTAACCATTGATGTTGAAGAAGCGCATCAGGGTAGTGTTATGGAGCAAATGGGCTTACGTAAGGGTGACCTTACTGATATGGCACCAGATGGCAAAGGCCGTGTTCGCATGGACTTCTTGATGCCAAGCCGCGGTCTAATGGGTTTCCAAACTGAATTCATGACGCTAACTTCAGGTTCAGGTCTGATTTACCATACTTTTGAACGTTACGGTCCACATAAGGGCGGTACGATTGGTCAACGTCAAAACGGCGTATTGATCTCAAATGCTACCGGTAAAGCACTGACTTACTCGTTGTATAACCTACAAGACCGTGGTCGTTTGTTTACTCAACATGCCGACGAAGTATACGAAGGTCAAATCGTGGGTATTCACAGCCGTGATAACGATTTAACAGTAAACTGTCTGAAAGGTAAGCAGCTAACTAACGTACGTTCTTCAGGTACTGATGAAGCGCAAGTACTAACGCCACCGATTCTTATGACTCTTGAGCAAGCGCTTGAATTTATTGATGATGACGAGCTAGTAGAAGTGACGCCTGAAAGTATTCGTATTCGTAAGCGTTTGCTTACCGAAAACGAACGTAAGCGTGCGGGTCGCCCACCTAAGGCACCATAAGCAAGCGCTTAGTAAGGTGATTGAAAAAAGGCAGCTTAGGCTGCCTTTTTTAGTTTTTGTAAAAATTTTTGTTAAGCGGGGGAGTTGGCGTGTAAGCCTATTTTAGGGTTAACGCTTTGTTTAATCAGCTCAAACAAAGGTTGATATAACAAGGGGAGTTGCTCTTGAAAGCGCTCAAGAGTGATGTGGTAAGCCGCTCTAATACCGTGGTAATCAATATTTGGGCTAATGCGCGTCATCTTAATGCCAAACAAGGACAAGCTTCGGGCGAGTTTGGGTTCAACCATCACGTACGCGTGTTTAATGCCACTTTGTTCAGCAACAATCGATGCTGCTAAATATAAACTCATGGTGATATAGGGAAAGGTTCTCAGCTCTTTTTGGCTAAATTCCGCTAACGTCATGCCTGAAGGCCGATTACCACTTTTGTTATCAATTTTCCTACGACGAAATTGAGTATCTAAAGCCACGCGCGACACTTCGCAAATACTTTCTCTAGCAAAATTATCTGGGTGCAATGCTTGATGAGTAATGGCCGAACCGCAGGCATCCAAAATAGGCAGGCTCTGTTGACCTTTTGGGTGCACCATTCTTAAGCAACCGGCATCAAGCCCGCTGGTTAAATGTTGCACTCGGCAATACTGTGAGTAGCTATCGTAGTTGTCTTTTTCCTGCTGCAGCTTATTACTGGGTTCAAATTTAAACTCTTCACAATACACGCGATGGCGTAATTGATAGACCTTCTTCACTTCAGAATCGTTACTCGCGATACTCGCTTGAAAAAAACGTTGGTAGCGTTGTGCGAGTTCTTCGCCTTGGTGCTGAAGTGCTAATTGCTTTACAGAGGAGGCGCTTAGTTGCAATTTACGCGGAGCAATGGAACTGGGTTGTTGATGACTCACATGAAAACCTAGATATATCCTATAAATCGCCAAGCATAACGAGCGAAAATGTATAATTATGGGGGAATCGATTACATGCTCAAATGGCTATTTAGTCACTTTATTTAGATGTTTTTGTGATTGAAATGTGCGGTAGCTCAGTTTACAGGTGCTGAAAGCCTTATTCATACTATAAATGTATTGTAGTGGATAATAGTTAGAGGCGCGGCGTTTAAGGCTTGTTAGCTAAGTATTGTATTGAAGAATATTGCCCTTAGCTCGAATGATTACTTCCTGTAAGAGTGTTGCACTTGAATAAAAATTCAGTAGTGAATAATGTGCCTTGCTAGGGCTTAGGCCGTTTGATTGCTACAGCAAAGGACTAAAAATATGGATAATATTTTCCATCAACCGTCGATAAACGGGACGTTTTCGCCAGGCAATAGCATCAACTTTACTGCTTTGTTGTAAGTAGTGTTGCATGATTCTATATAAATCTTTGGCGTAATTTTTGTCATCAATAATCGATGTCACTTCAAAGTTAAGCCATAAACTGCGCATGTCTAAATTTACGGTGCCCACCAAAGCAACTTGCTGATCGATTAGCAGGCTTTTGGTGTGTAATAAACCGCCATTGAATTTGAAGATATTAACGCCAGCATCTAATAGTTGCTGATAAAAGGAATGGCTGGCGTACCGTACCAAAAAGGAGTCATTTCTTGCGGGTAAAATTAGGTTAACTTCTACCCCGCGATTAGCGGCAGTCACTAAGGCCATTTGCAGGCTTTCATCAGGCACAAAGTAAGGGCTGGTTAATACAATTTGTTGCTTGGCTAAGTATAAAGACGAAAGCAGTAACTGAATAACATGGTCGCCAAAGATGCCTGGTCCTGAAGGCATAATCTGCATGAGCTGCTGACCAGCAGAAGCGGCAGGAGAGACTAAATCTAATTGCTCGATAAGTGCCAAGCCAGTTTCCATTTCAATATCGTAAGCGACCACCGCTTGTAGGTTTACTGCAGCGGGACCTTCCACCCTCAACATCAAATCAACCCATTGGCCAAGGCCGCGCTGCTGATTAAAAAAGCGTGGGTCTACGAGATTCATAGAGCCGGTATACGCCACGTGTTGGTCAATGGCAGCAATTTTTCGATGCAGCCTTAAATCTATGCGTTGTAGTAGCATTCGAATGGGGTTGGCGTGTAATGCTTCAATCACATTTACGCCAGCATGTTCTAGTAGGGGTCTTTTCTCAGAGCTTAAAAACTCTCTTGAGCCTACTGAGTCAGCCAGTAAGTACACACTTACTTTTCGTTGGGCAGCAAGCGCCAAAGCGTCTAACAATGGGTCGACTAATCCACCGAGTTGTACAATGTAAAACTCAAGGTAGATGGTGGTTTTTGCTTGGTGTATATCTTGGGTTAGCTGGCTTAGCGTAGAGAGGGAATCTTCAAGGTTTTGTAATAAATTCCCTCCCAATATTGGCAAGCCAAGCAAACGCCGGGTTAGTTTGTTTAGGGGTTCTGCTTGTTCTGAACAGGAGCGCTCTACAGCGTGAGGAGAACGCTTAAACTGGTGTACACTTTGTTTGTACTTGGTTTCCATTACTCGCGCTCGCCTAGCGCGCAAGCGGCCCAAATAGCGCTCACCAAATAGCTGGTAGCAAATAATGCCCAGTAAAGGTATTGCAAAAATCAGTAGCAGCCAGGTAAGGGTTACGCCTACTGGACGGCGTTTTAACATCACTTGCAGGGCCACTGCAATAATCAGCAATACATAAATGAGCAAACCTAAGTCAGACAAAAATGAATCTAGCACTGTGGCCCCTAACGCCGCACAATCTCTGTTTAATCTAGCATGCGAGCAAAAAAAAAGCCGTTAACTCACTCGGAGTTAACGGCTTTATCTTGATGAGGTTAACGCGCTTAGTTGTCTAGCGTATCGCTGGCAACTTTGTAGCTAGGATCTTCAATCAAGTTCACTTCAACCGCGCTGCCTGCTTTAGTTAGTAGCTTGCGACATTCAGGGCTAAGGTGCTTAAGGTGCAGAGTTTTACCGGCTTTTTCGTAACGCTCAGCCAAGGTATCAATGGCTTCAATCGCAGAGTGATCACTCACTCGCGATTTAGCAAAATCAATCACTACATCTTTTGGATCGTTGGCTGGGCTAAACAAATCTAAGAAGTTAGCCGCAGAACCAAAGAACAATGGGCCATCTAGTTGATACACCTTGTGGTCTTCATCATCGCTAGAAGTAGTCACGTAGATGTGTTTTGCGTGGTTCCAAGCAAATACCAAAGCCGACACAATTACACCAATCACTACGGCTACTGCCAAGTCAGTGAATACAGTGACAACCGATACTAATACAATCACAAAGAAATCTGCTTTTGGTACTTTGTTAATCATGCGCAGACTCGCCCACTCGAAGGTACCTAGTACAACCATGAACATCACACCAACTAGAGCAGCTAAAGGAATCATTTCAATTAGCGAAGAGCCAAATAAAATGAAGCCTAATAAGGCTAAAGCAGCGGTAATACCAGACAGTCGACCACGACCACCAGAGCGAATGTTGATCATGCTCTGACCGATCATTGCACAACCGCCCATACCGCCAAAGAAGCCTGTTGTTACATTAGCCACACCTTGGCCAATACATTCTTTGTTACCATGACCACGGGTGCCTGTCATCTCATCAACTACCGTTAAGGTTAGTAGAGACTCAATCAAACCAATTGCCGCCAATACTAGAGCATAAGGGAAGATGATTTTTAGGGTTTCTAAGTTGAAAGGCACACTTGGAATAGAGAAGCTTGGCAGGCCGCCGGCAATTGTCGCATTAGCGTCGCCAGTCATACTGCGTACAAAATCTACTACGGTGCGGGTATCTAAGTTAAGTACATGCACTGATACCGTTACCCCCACAATGGCGACTAGAGAAGCAGGTACTGCACTAGTAAGCTTCGGTAAAAAGTGGATTACTGCCATAGTAATCGCCACTAGACCTAACATAATCCATAGTTGGCTACCTTGCATCCATTCCATTTCACCAAAGGCATTAGGCACTTGAAACTGCCCTAATTGCGCTAAGAAAATCACAATGGCTAAGCCATTAACAAAGCCTAGCATTACTGGGTGGGGTACCATGCGAATAAACTTACCGAGATGGAATACCCCCGCAAGCACTTGCAGGATCCCCATTAATACCACGGTGGCAAATAAATACTGTACCCCGTGGTCTGCGACTAGGGCGACCATTACTACCGCAAGTGCACCAGTGGCACCAGAAATCATCCCGGGGCGACCACCAATTACAGCGGTAATTAAACCCACCATAAAGGCCGCGTATAAACCGACTAAAGGTTCTACACCAGCAACAAAAGCGAAGGCTACTGCTTCGGGAACAAGCGCAAGCGCTACAGTTAAACCAGAGAGTAGGTCGTTTTTAACCGTAGCTCCCCGAAATTTAGGAAATTCAAACATGGTTCTTAGGATCCAAAAAAGAACAAAACGAAATGGGGCGGGAGTCTAGCACTTTATGTGATTCAGTTCAAAAAAACATCAGCTTTTGTTTAGCTTTTTTTTGTTAAATAAGAGGCTTAAGCCCTTGTTAAACTTGAGTTGAGCGCATATCTGAGTCATTCTTTAGCCATAAAAAACAAAGGAGTGAAATTAATCATGAGTGGCCGTTTAAAAACGCTTGATTGGCAAGGTTATTTTGCCACTGCAAAAAGCTTTAGCCATTTTCTGATTCAGCGTATCAAACAAGAAAAACTCACGATGATTGCCGGCTCACTTGCTTATGTCACGTTGCTGTCGTTGGTGCCTTTGGTGGCGGTGACTTTTTCAATTATCAGTGCTTTTCCGGTGTTTGCTGGATTTCAAATTCATATTGAAGATTTTGTCTTCAGCAATTTTGTGCCAGCCTCTGGCGAGGTAGTTAAAGAGAATCTGCGCGGTTTTGTGGAGAACGCTTCAAAAATGACCGCGGTGGGAATAGCTGCATTGGCGGTGGTAGCGCTGATGTTGATTTCTACCATCGACAAAAGTTTGAACATGATTTGGCGAGTAAAAGTGAAGCGACGCTGGAGCAGCGCATTTCCTATGTATTGGATGATTCTTACTTTAGGTCCCTTGTTAATGGGGGGCAGCTTAGCTTTAAGTTCATATATTTTCTCTATGCAGTTGTTTGCTGATGAAACATTGTTGGGAATATGGAATCAACTGTTACGTATGGTGCCTTTGTTGTTTTCCATTGGCGCGTTTTGCTTGTTGTACTTATTGGTGCCTAACCAATCAATTCGTTTTAAACACGGTTTAACCGGTGCGGTTGTCGCCGCCTTGCTATTTGAGTTGGGCAAGCGTGGTTTTGCCTTATATGTGGCTTCATTTCCTTCTTACCAAGTGATCTACGGTGCCTTAGCAAGTATTCCCATATTATTTGTATGGGTTTATGTGAGTTGGGTAGTGGTATTGATAGGCGCAGAGATCACCGCCGCCCTTGGTGAGTTTTCACAACAGCAACAACAAGCACAAGCAATAAATAGCAACATAGAGGAGTCGTTATGATTGCTTTAATTCAACGGGTTCAGCAGGCCAGTGTCACAATTAGTGGTGAAACAAGTGGCAGCATTGGTCCTGGTTTATTAGTTTTGCTAGGCGTTGAACAAACCGATGATCAAAGCAAAGCGGTGAAGCTTTGTGAAAAGGTTATTAAGTACCGCATTTTTGCCGATGAAAACGGTAAAACTAACCTGAATGTGCAGCAAGCTGGGGGAAGCTTATTGGTAGTGTCGCAATTTACTTTAGTGGCCGATACCGATAAAGGCTTGCGCCCTGGGTTTTCTAAAGGGGCTACGCCAGAGCAAGCTAAACATCTTTACGAACATTTTGTCAGTGCCTGTAAAGACCGCGGCCTAGCTACCGAAACCGGTGTCTTTGCTGCCGACATGCAAGTGTCTTCCGTAAATGACGGGCCAATGACTTTTTGGCTTCAAATCTAATTTTCACCAATGAAATCGAAACTTTGCGGCGGCTCACATATCAGATTTGCTGCCCCCAAAGGCAATTGACATAAATAACTGCAATCAGTCATATTAAGAGAAAGCGCTTTCACGGGAATAGGTTAACTCTGACTGTGCCCAGAGAAACTATAGTGTCAGCGCTTACTAATACAGCGAGGCTAAAGTAATAATGGCAACGATCAAGGAAGTCTCTGATCTAGCGGGTGTATCGCAAGCAACCGTATCTAGAGTGATGAACGGCAATAACAAGGTATCGGAAATTAACCGAGAGCGTGTTATGGCTGCGATGGATAAATTGGGTTATCAACCTAATTCATTTGCTCAAGCTCTGGCTACCAACCGCTCTTATAGCGTGGGGATTGTAGTGGGTACCTTATCTGGCCCGTTCTATGGTCCCATGATGCACAGTATTGAATCGGTATTGCGAAACGAAGGCCAGCACCTTATCGCTACCAGTGGCCACGATGATTTAGAACAAGAGCGAGATGCTATTCGCTTTTTAAATTCTCGTCGTGTCGACGCTATTTTGCTAGTGGTACAGGCCATGGGTGACGATGAGCTGATCGAAATGTGTCAGCGTAATCCTAATATTTTTGTATTAAACCGCTATGTGCCGGAGTTAGCCAATCGCTGTATTTATTTGAACAATGAATTAGGCGGATATTTGGCGACCAAACATCTTATCGATTTAGGTCATACAAAAATCGCTTCGATCACGGGTCCATTAGTTCACCTTGATGCGCGAGAGCGTTTACAAGGTTACCGTAATGCCCTTAATGAAGCAGGCATAGAATACGACGCACAGTTAGTCGTAGAAGGTTTGTACCAAGAAGATGGCGGCAACAAAGCGGCGGCTAAGTTATTCCAGCGTGATGTTGAGTTCACCGGAGTGGTGTGCGGTAACGATAACATTGCTATTGGCGTATACGACATTTTGTCGCTAGACAATGAATCACCAGCGGAGCGAATTTCGGTGGTGGGCTACGATGACATGTTTTATTCGCGCTATTTGCGACCGAAGATGACCACTATTCGTTTTCCAATTGAAGAAATGGGCACCATCGCAGCAAATATGGTGTTACAGAATTTATCAAATGTAGACCTAGTAAAAGGTGTGCAGTTAGAACCACAACTTATAGTGCGAGAATCGTCGGCACCTCCCGTCGGTTAGCTTACCTACCCAATTTAAGGAGTTGAATATGACCTGTCCCAGTTACTCTTAATCGACTCCTTGCTTGATGTTAGCTATGCGTTTTTGTGAATGTATAGCTAAGGTCGATCAGCAGTAAATCTGCTGGTAGTCTCTTTTTTATCCCATGAATATAATGATATGCGTCAGTAAAGGCGTAGTGTTGAGGTTGTGTTATGTCTTTTGAATTTCCCGAGTCTTCTCCTTTTCGTCGTAGTGACTTTGTATTTGGTGTGGCTACCGCTGCGTTTCAAATTGAAGGCGCAAATAAAGAAGATGAACGTTGTGAGTCTATTTGGGACCGCTTTTGTGCCACTCCCGGAAAAGTGGCTAATGGCGACGACGGCACAGTAGCATGTGATCACTACCATCTTTGGGAACAAGACCTAGAGATGATCGCCGAGTTAGGCGTTGATGCTTATCGTTTATCGATTGCTTGGCCGCGTATTATGCCAGTAGAAGGGCAAGTAAACAGTAAAGGAATTGAGTTTTATAAACGCTTAATTGCCAAGCTTAATGAATTAGGCATTAAGCCATTTGTTACCCTTTATCATTGGGATTTACCTCAGTATCTAGAAGACCGAGGTGGTTGGTTAAGTCGCGAAACAGCCTATAAATTCGCTGAATTCGCCGACATCATGACAAAAGCTTTAGGTGATTCAGTATTTAGTTATGCTACCTTTAACGAACCACTATGTAGTGCCTTTTTAGGTTACCGCTTTGGTCAGCACGCCCCCGGTTTAACAGAGGATAAGCTAGGTTTTCAAGCTGCTCACCATATATTGCTAGCTCACGGTTTAGCATTGCCAAAAATGCGTGAAAACGCCCCTAAAGCAGAGCACGGTATTGTACTTAACTTTACCCCTGCTTACCCAGCAGACCCAACCAATGCGGCTGATGTATTAGCTGCCGATTTTGATGAGCAACAGGGCATTCATTGGTTCTTACAGCCCATTGTTGAAGGGGAATACCCAGCAGCGATTCGCCAGCAGCAACCATTATGGTGGCCGACTATTTTACCTGGCGATCTGGCCTTAATTAACCAACCCATCGACTTCTTAGGCATTAACTACTATACCCGCCACGTGATTAAAGCCACTGAAAATGGCCCGCGCCAAGTGGTGCTGCCAGATGTAGAGCGTACAGATATGGGTTGGGAAGTGTGCCCTGAAGCACTCACCGCTTTATTGGTAAAACTTAATCAGCGCTATACCTTGCCGCCGATCTTCATTACCGAAAACGGCATGGCCGGCGCAGACAGCCTGGAAAATGGCGAAGTGATCGATCAACAACGTTGTGACTACTACCAATCACACCTAGACGCGGTGGCTGTGGCAATGGAGCAGGGCGTGGATATGCGTGGCTATTTTGCTTGGAGTTTAATGGATAACTTTGAGTGGGCCTTCGGTTATGAGAAACGTTTTGGCATTGTTTATGTTGATTACGCAAGCCAGCAACGAGTGCTTAAGCAAAGTGCTAAATACTTCCAACAATTTTTACAACAACGCGCAGGAGCATAATTATGGCGTCACTGTCATTTAAAGATCTACGTAAGAGTTACGGCAAAGTTGAAATTGTAAAAGGTTTCGACTTAGAGATGAGTGATGGTGAATTTGTGGTACTACTCGGAGCCTCTGGGTGTGGTAAATCCACCATTTTGAGGATGGTGGCCGGCTTAGAAACCATTTCTTCGGGTCAAATCTGTATGGATGAAAAATGCCTCAACGACGTTGACCCAAAAGATCGCGATCTTGCCATGGTATTTCAAAGCTATGCGCTTTACCCCCACATGACAGTATACGAAAACATTGCCTTTGCGCTTAAAGTTCAAGGGGTTAAGAAAGAAGAGATTAAAAAGTCGGTGGATTGGGCAGCCGAAATGCTGCAGTTAACTGACTATCTTCATCGTAAACCTAAACAACTTTCTGGTGGGCAACGCCAGCGGGTCGCCATGGGGCGGGCCATGGTGCGCACGCCTAAGCTATTTTTGTTTGATGAGCCTTTATCTAACCTCGACGCTAAGCTTCGCGGCAAAATGCGTGCAGAAATAAAAGACATGCACCATAAATTGGGTGTAACTACCTTATATGTTACGCATGACCAGGTAGAGGCGATGACCTTAGCAGACCGCATCGTGATCATGAACAAAGGGGTTACCGCACAAATTGGTACGCCTTATGAGGTGTTTACTCAGCCTAAAAATCAATTTGTAGCGAGCTTTATCGGTTCGCCGTCTATGAATATGATCCCAGCGACTGCTAAACAGCAAGACGGCGAGTGGCTGTTGGAATTAGCTGGCCAGGTGATTAAAGCCCCAGAGAAATTTGTAGGTAAGCTAAAAGAAGGTCAAGCACTAACGCTAGGCATTCGCCCTAACGATATTCATCTACATGAGAAACAGCTAGAAGCTAGCCACGTTATAGCGGCCAAAGCTACCTTCTCTGATAGTGAATTATTAGGTGCAACTATGCACGTGAAAGCAGAAATGGGTGGGCAGAATATTGTGATTGAAGCTCCAGCGGAGCATGGTCAATTGCCCAAGTCTCTAGAGATATTTTTAGATTCCACCTTCGTGCACTTGTTTGATGCTGAGACGCAAAAGTCCTTAGCTCAGTCATAGTAAGCGTTTGTTTTAAAAACAAAAAAAGCCAGCATGATGCTGGCTTTTTTATTGCTGTACTCGGTTTAGCCTAGTACCACTTTTACTTGATGCTCGCCTTCACTAAAGATTGGTAGCACTTTTCCATCTATTGCGTCGCCATTTACGGTAACACTTACCACACCCGAGCTCACGCCGTTAGGGTTGCTAACCTCAATGTTGTATTGCGCGCCACGGTAACGGCGTTTCACGCTAAAGCCAGGCCATGCCGTTGGAATACAAGGGTCTACTTCTAGCCCCGTTAGCGTGGGTTTAATACCCAAGATGTATTGGGTACCAGCTACATAAGTCCAGGCAGAGGTGCCCGACAACCAGGCGTTGCGACCCATACCAAATTGTTTGTGTTCCGCGCCTAGAATATTTTGCGGGTAACAATAAGGTTCGGATTGGAATACATCCAAGTTATCGTTGTGGAAAGCAGGGTTAATTTGGTTGTAGTACTCAAAGGCACGGTCTCCGTTACCGGCTATGGTTTCGGCCATCATTACCCAAGGGTTAGAGTGTAAGAAGATACCGCCGTTTTCCTTAGCACCCGGTGGGTAAGTACTTACACCACCAAGTTGTGGGTCAAAACCATTGTAACCAGGGCCAGACAACATAATGCCGTACTTGGTATTTAGCTTGTGATTAACAGCGTCAAGGCCGGCTAGCATGCGGTCGCCTTCAGCAAAGCCAGAGATTACCGGCCACGACTGTCCGTTGGTGTATAAACTACCATGTTGGTTTTTATGCGAACCAATCGGTTGGCCTTCGTTGGTAAAGTATCGCACCCACCATTCGCCGTCCCAAGCATGCTGATTAACGCGTTGTTTCATTTCTTGATAGTAGCCATTGAGCAAATCGTAGCTGCTCTGGTCATCCAAGGTTTTAGCAATGTCTAACAGCTCTTTTAGCGCTTTACCAAATAAGTTAGCAACAAACAGAGACTCAGCGCCTGTTGGTAAGTTAACGGTATCGTTCCAATCGGCAAAACCGAGTAGCGGTAGGCCATGTTCACCTACATTATTCCACGTAAAATCAACGGCTTTAAGCAAGTGTTGATAAACGCTGGCTTGCGGGCGATCTTCAGGTTCTAGGGTTTTGCTGTAATAAGAAATAGGCTTGTTTAAGAAATCCAGATCGCCAGTTTCTTTTAAGTACTGGGCAACCGTAAGTACGATCCATAAATGGTCGTCGCCGTAGTAGTTAGGGCATTCTGGCTCTTCGCGTGAGTCACCTTCGTTGGCTTCCATAGTGAGCGGGAAGTACTGGTGCATGGCCGAGCCATTGGCGAGTTGAACCGATAATAAACGCTCGGCAAATTCGCGTGCTTCTTGCGGCATGTGCGACATCACACCAATTAAATCTTGTGATGAGTCCCTAAAGCCAATACCGCGAGCGCCGTAGCCCAACTGGTATAAAGATAGATAACGAGACCAGTTTTTAGTGGTGTGGCATTGGCGAGGATTATGTACGTTGAGCATTGAGTTCATGGCTGTATCTGGGGTGTCTACCTGCATCACTTGTAGGTAGTCTTCCCAAAATCCAGATAGCTCAACAAAGGCTTGGTCTACAGCGCTTTCTTGGCGATATAAATCGATGCTTGGTTTGGCGTCAGCCAAACTGCTTACTTGGCCTAACTGAGTAATGACCCGCTCAGTGTTTCCCGGCGCAAGTTCGCCCAAGTTCACCAATAGCGCGCCTACGTTATCACCGCGGTCACATTCAGAGTTGCCTAAGCTAGGCTCCATTAGTGATAAGGGTTTTGACCAAGAGCCAAATTCGTTATCACCTAAAAATGCACGGCGGTCACCTTCCCAAGAATCAACCGGTCGGTTACAGCTTAAGTAGTTCACTGCGCTATCACGCTTCATGAAAGCATATTGCTCTAAAACTACGTGGCCAGTGCTTTCTGGGTGCGCTTTTAGCGCCATGGTTTGCGGTACCCAATCGGCATTTACTAGCTGTTTTAAAGCATCAAAGTGGGTGAACTCGTAAACCGGTACTACATCTACAGCTTGGGTTTGCTCACTAATGTTAGTGACCTGAATATCTTGAATTAAAGTGCTAGAACCTTGAGGAACAAAAATCTTAAGGTCGATACGCAAACCTTGAGCTTCAACTACCCAGCGGGTGTAAGACAAACCAATGCGACATTCAAACTTATCTAAGGCTTCTAACGTTGGCGTAAAGAACGGAGAAAACAGTTGGTAACCTTGCGCAGTTTTGCGGCGAATATATACCGTTGAGCCTTTAAACTCAGACTGTGGCAACTGGGCAATGTATTTAGTAATACGGTTTAAGGCGGGATCTTGTTTACACACAACGGTGCCGCCAGTGGTATCCACTAAACCGCCAAAGTCGAGAGTTCCCACGTAGTTCGCCCATTTTATCGGCGTTTTCGGCGTAGTTAGTACGTATTCCTTGTTTTGGTCATCGAAGTAACCGTATTGCTTGCTCATATTTACCTCAGAATTGTTAAGCTGAATGCTGTTCGGCGTTGGTCAAAGGCTTAACCAAAGCTAAAGAAAAGATCATGCCGGGGCGGAAGTAGCGACCTGCGGTGTACTTAAGTCCGGTATGGTGTAAGGCGTAGAACAGCGTTTGGCTGTTTAACTGAAATTGTTGGCATAGGGCGGCACTGCGCAGTTTGAACTCATTAAACTGACGTGGAATATCCGCAGCAATACGCCCATCTGAATAGAGTAAACCTAAGTCTATTAGCGCCTGATGAAGCTGCTCGGTTTCGCCGTCTTTCAAGTGGGAGAACTGCTTACTGTTAAAGCGGCAGCTAGCATTAAACCCTTCTGGAGCGGCAAATGGAATGCGTGCATCTTGATATAGATTGCGATAAGTGGCGTTGAGTAAATCAGCGGCTTGCTGCTGCATATCTAAAGCTGCCATCGCCGTGACTAAGGAGTATTGCACGCCAATCCACACGTCGTGAGCTTGGAAATTATCCCACTCTTTAGGTTCGCCTAAGCGTGTGACTAAGTTGGCTGCGCCTACTCGCGCGCTGTTAATTTGGTAGTTGTGGCGATAAACATAAGCCAAACTGCGGCGCTGTTGTTGCTCGCTGGCAATGGCGGGTAACTGCAGCATGCGACAGTAACTGTCGGCTAACAGTTGGTCGGCAAAGCTATCATCGCTATCTAGTTGTAACTTGGTGTGCCAAGAGCTTTGCCAAAAGTCGCCTAGCGCGAGGAGTGCTAGTTTTCGTATTTGGCGAAGTGTCTTGGGGTTGTCTTGAGTAGTAGGCCAGCTAAGTGGCGCGCACTGCTCGGCCCATAACTGCCGCACATTATCGGCTAAATCGCCTAACTCTGGCAGGCTTGGCTCGTTTAACCATTGGTTAAGCCGTTCCACTAATTCCACTGAACAGGGTTTGCTCTGTAGTTTAAGTTGCCCAGCAAAAGGAGACTGTTTTAAGGCATCACTTAAGGCCTCGAGTTGTTGTTCTTTAATATCGCGTATTTGCAGCGGTGTCACATAGAAGTGAAAGTAGCCTGCCTGCTCGTCCCATAAGCTGCTGTGAAACTGCTTACGTGCGCATGACGCTAGGTAGCGGTACTCCTGCGGGATCCCGGTTTTGTTTAGTAGTTCTGCAATGGTGGCGTAGGCTTCTAAGCTTGCGATCCACAATGAACCGCAATATACCGAAATACCGTGTGAAGATAGGTTATCAAAGGTATCGTCAGTGCCGCGAGTCAGTGGGAAGCATTGGCCGGGTTCTACCATGGCTTGCAAGTAATGCATGGCCGCTTGGCACGCTTCCCAGCAATCGCTTAATAGGGTTTTGTCATCATGAAAACGATAATGACGTAGCAACATTAAGATGTATTTAGGCGCTAAATCCTTCCATTCCTTAACATTGTGCCAATCGTAAGCATCAGGTTTGGCGTCAAAAGGGCTGCCTAAATCGTGAATCACTGCTCCTCGCACCGCACGTGGACCTTCGGTTTTATCGTTCGGTAAATCGGCGTGAGGTAAGCCTACGTATTCATGGTGGCGACGAATATGCGAGTTCTCTGCTAACACGGCTTGCGAGAAGTGACGCATTACCGCGCCATCTAGGCGCGGAAAACACTGTAGTAATGAAAACGAGCCATAAAAATACACATCCAAGGAATTGAAGAATGGGTAATCGGCACATTCTCTTACTAAAAATTTATCATCGGCATCCCAAACGGTAGCTTCAGCTAGAAACGATAGGGTGTTTAGAGCCAGAGTCCGTGTCTCGGTTTGTCCTTGCGGCCCAAGCGGTAAGTTAGTTAGGCTATCGTCAGGCATTAATTGTTCGCTGACACTAGCTAATGATGCCGTTAACTGAGGTTCTATCTCTATAGCATGCTGGCAAATAGCTAATGCTCTGCCTTCGCTTTGTGGAAATTGTTGGGTGTACTTTTTAAGGCTAGTTAGACCCGGTAAACGAATATGGGGGAAATCTAGCACTAGTGAGAAACATACTTCGACTTGCTCGCCAGGGGCAAGCTCGCCGCTAATGCAAAGCGCTGCTGAACTGAGTTCGCGGCCGCTGTAAATACCGCGGTCAAATGATTCTCCTAAGCGTCCGCTGGCTAAGCCTCCGGCCACTACATTGGTGGTATTATCTGTGTAAAAATACGGCTTAGCGCTTACCCAACAACCAGTTGGCGCGGAAACGGATAAACAACTTTGGCCGTCAAAGTCTATGCCTGGATTAGCGTTACCGCTCATTTCTACGGCGCAGTGTTCAGCGTCATTTTGCCAGCGATGCAGTTGGCTTGTTTGGCCGTTAGCCGCACGAACCAATTTACAGGCAGAGTCTTGAACGCCCGGGCGCTGTTTAATCGCTTGAAAGCCGCTTAAGTTTTCTATACAGCGAATTAAGCTAAATGCTTGTCTAGTTTGGCTTTGGTTACGCAATACGATACGAGTGTAACTCACCGGTAAGGCTGCCCAATCCTCGTGATTAGGGACCACCGGGCTATAGTGAAACTTTGTTACTTGGATCGCTTGCTGGTCAACGAATTGTTGCTTGGCGACTGGATACAGCGCTTGATAATTGACTTGCTTGCTCGGGCAAGTGGCTATGCCGTGGTAGGCATTTGCTTCCCAATCGCCATAGAGTGCTTGTTGGTGGGCTGCTTTAAGGCCAAGTGCGCCGTCATAGAAATCGAGTAACCAACTAATGTTAAGCGCTGCGCCAGTCACTTGGTTGCTTAACAGTTGCTGAGTTTTGTCTGATAACTCTACATTCCAACGCTGCAAATTAGCTTGGTTCCATTGGTAGAAGTCTGGCTCTTGAATAAGGTTTTGCAGGTGCGCAAGCTGTTGCTCTGTATCATCATTAGCTTTAAATAGTGGCTGTTGTAGGTGATTACTTAAGGCGAAAAATTTCTGCTTTTGCTGAAAGTTGCTGTGATTCACTATTACCAGTTGCTGCTCATTTGCATCGCGTTGGCTAAAGAAAAACTCTTCTAATCGCAAACCATCTCGCTGGCTGTCGGCTAGATGCAAACCCGGTAACATATGAAACAGTGGCGTTGTTCCCGCTGGTGTTAGGGTGTACGCACTACCAATACCACCTACCGCGATCCCCGTGTCTGCTGGGGTTGTACTTAATGGAACATACCAGGGTTGTACAAACTCGTCGGCCAATCCTGGACTCATCAAGTCACTGACCTGACCAAAATAACTGGATTGAGCGGTGTAACGATGCAACATTGGGATGACCTCAACTAAATACTATTGATGTGTAAGCGCTTTCACATGGCATGTTAACAGGTAGCCTTAGCTTGTTTAGTGCATCAATTCGAAAAAGTGATCGGCCTCAATAAAAGATTTCGTAATAGGAAAGCTATGAAAGAAGCCAAGGCAATTTAGTCAATAAGTGTAGTTTGGTTGTTCTATAGAAAGGCTCAAGGCCTTTATTGATAGGCTATCTGGAGGCTAGGTACAATCAGTTGATGTATGAAAGAATTCCATTGCCGTATTGCGAGGCCTGTGAGAATGCTAAAAAACATTAGCTGGTTATTTTATTGCATCGCGTGTTGACTTGTTCGATGAGAAAATAAGGCTTGGGGCTAAATTAAAGGTACCGCCGCTAACATTTGCTTCAGTATTTTCATGAATTTTAATGCTTTATTTGTTTTTCCTTATCAACTCAAAGCTTCATTTTAACTAATTAATAATAGGTATTGAGACTTATTGATGCACTAATAAGTGTAAAAAACATCAGATGAAAACAATTATTTGATTCATCTCACATAGTTTAGTTTTTGTAACAAAAGTGAATATGCGAAAAAACATCATTTGTTTCATAAGTATACAGCACCTTATTTCTCTAGATGAATAACTCATAAATAACAATGGTTTATCCGTGAAACTGCTTTCATGTTGCATGGGGTTATTTCACTATATTTCATGAAACTATAGGTTCTAATTTTGTTTAAATTGTGATCCTTGTTTTTTGCAAGCGCTTTCATTAGTGATGTTGGTCACTTATTTATCTAATTTTGAGTCTTATACTTCTTAACCATGGCTAGTTCGCCATATATAAAAAATGCTTCCAATAAAATTTCAAGATTCACACGGAGTTGAACAAAATGAAAGTGAAAGCGCTTACAATTGCAATTGCAGTCGCGTCAGCGGCAACCTCTCTTAGCTCGTTCGCGGGTACCCCTAATTTTTCTGGTTACGGCCGCTATGCTTTAGAAGCATCGGGCGACGAAATTGTTCAGCTAAAAGGCGAACACGGTGAAATTAATGGTGCAGGTCGTCTTGGTAACGAAGACAACTGGATGGAGTTTATGCTTTCTCAAGGTTTTGAGAATGGCGATGCTAAATTTGACATGAACGTTATGCTTAACACTCCTGGTTACTCGCCTACTTGGGGCGATACCATCGGTTTAGCTCAGTTCTACGGTGGTGGTAAAGGTATTTTTGCTTCACAACCAGATGCTTATGTTTGGGCTGGTAAACGTTTCTACGGTCGTGAACAAGGTGGCTTGAGCGATTACTTCATGCTTAGTGCCGATGGTTCTGGTGCCGGTGTTGATAACTTAAACCTTGGTTTTGCTCAACTTGATTTAGGTTGGACACAAGGTGGTGGTGGTACAACTCCTGAAAATAAAAAGGGTTCAGTTAACTCTTTAGCCTTTAATTTGCATGATATTAAAGTGAGTGAGCAAGGTGCTCTTAAATTCCGTGGTAACTACGCGTTTACTACTGGGGATATAGATGATGCAGCTAACCCTGACCGCATTGAAAACAATGATGCATGGCAGGTATTTGCTTCTTACCGTCAAGGTTTAAGCAATGGTTGGTTCCAAGTTGCTGCTCGTTACGAAACTGACGCTGCCGCATTGATTTCTGCTAACTCAGCGGGCCAAAACTGGTCAAACTATGAAGATAAAAAAGCCGCTTCTTACGGTGCTTTCTTAGACGGTGCAGTTAACTTTGGCGAAATGACAGCCATGGAATACAACGCTAACTACTTGTTAGTCGATTGTAAGCAAACTGGTTGCTCATTCGACGAAAAAGTTGAATACGCCGTTGCTGTTCGTCCTCAGCATCACTGGACTGAGTACATGGCTACTGCTCTAGAAGCGGGTGTTCACTTTACCGAGCGCACAGATGTTGGCGGCTCTGCAAACAAAAGTGACGCATGGAAAATCACCTTGTCGCAAAACTTCCAAGTGGGTCACTTCATGTGGTCACGCCCAGTTGTTCGCTTCTACGCTGTAACAGGTGAAGTGAAAACTGATGGAAAAGAGACGGTTGACGTAACAAAAGTGGGTGCCATGGTTGAAGCTTGGTGGTAAATCCAGCTAAGCTGAGTACTGTTTAAATAGGTACTCAAACCAAGGAGTGGGCGCTAAGGTGTTAGCGCCCGCATTTAAGAGGTGGAAATTTGAAAAAAGTATTAACGGTAGTAGTTGCTTGTGTTTTAGCTAGCGCGTGTTCAAGTTCTAGCAATGACAAGCCTTTAGAAGTCACTGACCCGTTTA
Organism: Agarivorans sp. DSG3-1; assembly: GCF_046774965.1. Classification (NCBI taxonomy): domain Bacteria; kingdom Pseudomonadati; phylum Pseudomonadota; class Gammaproteobacteria; order Alteromonadales; family Alteromonadaceae; genus Agarivorans; species Agarivorans sp. DSG3-1. The sequence continues at coordinate 1,495,683 of NZ_CP177241.1, forward strand.
GAACTTGGGGGGCTCAATTTGCCGATGAGGCAAAAATAGCAGCCAACTTACAATCTTCAAGTGTTTCTCCAAAGCTACCCTCACAGCTGCAATATCAGTTATTGTCTTTAGACAGAACTAATCGTATCGATGTCACTGAAAAGTCACCAGTAGTTCAATTTCCTGAAGGTAACTCTTATACCGCAGCCTTACTGATCCCTGATGATATCTCTCAATTTACCTTTCATTTAGATAGTCTTGTAGCGCGCACCGTATTTGTACCTACCGCGATTTTTTATGATCAAGGTTTGAATGAGGTGCTTCGAATTGAAAGTACTACATTAGACCCGGAAGGCTTTTTATCTATGCAGCAGGCCATCACACCTGAGCAAGCCAAACAAGCACGTTACTTATTGGTTTACAGTAAAGCCACTGAATATGGCGGTAAAACCGAACTGATTGATCCTAAAGTTGTTTACGAAGAAAAAACCGGTGGTGGTTTACCTTCGGCCTTTAAATATTATTCAAAACATTCTCCGATAGGTAACCTAGATATTCGTTTTAGCGAAGTGTTATTCAGTTCGTCGTTTGTTACTTCGGCTGAACCCAATCAAAATTTAACGCCCGTTGAAGCTGCTCCAGTTAAAGCAGATGCAGCGGCCGCTACTGCAGTAGCCACTACCACCGCGGTAGCTGCTACTAAAGCGCCAAGCGCAGATATGCTAAGTGATACAGAGACTTTTTATCTAGATCAAATTAGTAAAGCAGTAGCACAGGATGACCTTACTAGGGCCTTAAACCTAGTCGAGGAGGCAGAGCGAGCTGGTTCGACAAAAGCGCAGTCTCATTTTATGCAGCAATTGAAGAAACAGCAGCAACAGTAGTGTAATACCAGTGTGTTTTTTTCTAATCCCTGTTTATGCGGCGTTTATCGCCGCATTTTTTTGTCTCAAGTTTGAGGTCTAATGTGCGGATTACTTAAGCGCACATTGCCAGATTTAGACTGCATGAACCATTCAATAAGATTTTATCGTGTGATTGTCAGCAAGCTGACTTCAGCGGCGTTGAGAGGAGAGAGTGTTTTCACACTTAATTAACTGGCATGCTGTTCATGGTGAATTCATTGTCGTTGAAGATCAGTTCGCTGCGATCTCGGCCTTCTTCATGTAGCAAGTACCCGGCATTGCGTAGGGCGAGAATATAAGCAGATAAAGGGCTTTGATTAAACAGCTGGTCGCCAACATCTATGACCAAATTTAAATCTATGTAGCGCAATAGCTGTATCGGGCGGCTTACTTGGTCGAGTTTGAAAGGTAGCAGTTTCGCTTTGCCTGCTAGGTTAATATCGCCCTGTAAGGGTAAGCTTTTATAACTCGAGTCGACCTCAAACATTAAGGTATCTAACTGCCATTCAATACCATTTGATACTGCTTGCTGCACCAATACATCTCGCTCATCAGAACTGAGTGAGGTGTATTTTGACTGGGCCAGCTGAATTAAGCTTTGCATCGGTACACCGCCTAAACTAGAGCGCAGTAGTAATTGGTCTAGCTGAAATACTTCAGCCCCTTCTCTTAAAATGAAACTATTTAACTCAGTATTTAGACTTAAATAGGCATTCTGCTTAATTTCACTAAAGTTGTTGTTTACTGAAAGGTTCTGCAACTTCAGCAGGGTTTCACCTTGGCCTAATTGAAGGCGTAACTGTTCGACAGACCAACTGGCATTTTCTACTAATGTCCATTGCTGACGCTGGCTAAAGGTTTCGCTGGCTTCCACTTTACCTAAGTGAATGTGGTCACCATTTTGTTGGCTATCAAGCAATTCCATTCCTTGCCAGCTAAGCGTTGCCTCACCTTGCTGAAAGGACAAATCGCTAACCGTAGAAATGCTCATGGGCTTAAAGCTAAGTGCTAACTCCGTGTAGTTATGTTCAAAAGAATCTACCCGCAATTGCTGCTGTAACTTCTGGCTGAGCAAGTTAGCTTGCCAGGTTCCTAAATGTGGAACTGCTGTAAGGTTTAAGTCACTTAACCACTGCTGATAACTTGCTTGCTCGGGGTCAACTTGCCACTTTCCTTCAAGCCATAACGGCCAGATGCTAACTTGCTGAATGACGTGAAGCTCAATTGGCTGGGGATCTAAACCCAGCTGGCTTAGGTTGCCTGTAAGTTGCCATTGTTCTTGTTGCTGAAACCAGTTGCTGCTCAATACAGTTTGGTTTAATTGCCACTCATTCTGCTGGTTGAAGTCCGCCACGATTTGCTTCACCTGCTGGCGGTATTGCGAATGGCTTAGGTACTGAGCACCACAAGTTATGGCAACGAGTGTGGTTAGCGCCATTATGCTTTTCTTTAACACTGAGCAAATTCCTAAGGACTAGATTGGCCAATTTATCATTGTATATTGTTCCGCTGGGCAATAGTAAACTGATGGCCATTTTAGACTGAGCTAATGGGTTTTTACTATGACGCAGTTTTTGGCTGTAGTTGCCGACTTATACACACCATTGTTGGTGCTTGTATTAGTGCTTATCGCTTTTCAATGCTTAAAGCAGGAGCAACAGCAAAAGTTTCAAAATGGTCTTTTGTTATTACTGGTAGGCTTAGCAAGCACTTACGGGTTGATGCTAATAGATCTCCATTATTCATGGTGGCCACGCTGGGGTTTGGACTATAGCACTCATACTGCGCTAGCTTTTTGTCTTCAAGTGTTACTTCATTTGGCTAGGCCTCGTCGGCGCTTGGTGTCTTGGGCCATTTATTTCGCTTATTTGGCGCTGATGTGGTGGCTGAACTACCACAGTGTGATGGACATGCTAACTACCATGTTAAGTGTTGGTTTATTGTTGCGATTAGGTGCAATATGTAAAGTTAGCACTCCAGGTTAATGATAATACTTGGTATTGGGTGATGAATTTTTAATGATGATAAGTGTCATAATAAGACACAGCGCTGCAGCCGTGGGTTTGGCTGATAAGCAATAAGGGAATAGCTATGTTTAAGGTGATTTGCCCAGATGCGTCTGGTGAAATGGATAAGTATTATCAATTTCGTTGGGAAGTATTGAACAAACCTTTGCAGCTACCACTCGGTAGTGAGCGAGATGCCTATGATGATCACAGTATTCATCGCATGATTCGTGATAACAGAGGTGACCCTTTAGCGGTTGGTCGCTTGTTTTTAAGTGATAATAAAGAAGCACTTATTCGACATGTAGCGGTTTGCCCTGAGCAACGTAAACACGGTTTAGGAACGTTGTTGATGTTGGCGTTAGAAGAAGCGGCCCATGATGAAGGCGTAGAGCGTATTGTAGTCAATGCCCGTGGTGACGCTCAGGCTTTTTTTACTAGCTGTGGCTTTGAACCTGCTGGCGACCCTACCTTTGATAAAGTAAAAATCAAAGTGCAACAAATGGTGAAAGAGCTATCTCCAGAACACCGTTTTGTTCGTCAACCTAAGTTATGTACTGCCTTACAGTTAATGTTTAACCAACAAATTCCCTTAAGTGAAAAAATGGGCGTTCGACTACATCAATATACCGGCAACGAACTAACTACCAAATTACCTATTGCCGGAAACGGTAATCCGCATTCCACTATGTTTGCCGGCAGCATATATAGCCAGGCGGTATTGTCGGGTTGGGGAATGATTTGGTTGATGCTGCAAGAACATGGCTTTGCTGGAGATATTGTATTGGCTAAGGGTGAGATAAAACACCGTAAAGCGATTGACCAAGACGCTATTGCCAAGGTCAAGAAAAGCCAAATGAAAGGCAGCTTGTTACCCTTGTTAGAGGGGAAAAAATGCAAAATGACTGTCACTGTGCAAGTTTGCCATAACAATAAAACCGCCGCTGAATTTAAAGGTTTTTATGTTATTTTGCCGAAAACTCACCTTGATTCTTAAGTTGGTTCCTTCCTACAAAAGGCTCTAGCTAACCCTTTCTTCTCAGGCAGTTTCCTTTTAGTGCTAACGAGGTATATTAGAGTACTGAATATACTTTGTTGAGTTCATCAGGAAATCTTATATGCAGCATCTGTATCGCTTTAGTCTTAAACAGCTGTCGGTGTTTGTATGCATTGCCGAAACCCACAGTGTTAGTGCCGCTGCACTGCAACTATCCATGACTCAATCCGCTGCTAGTATGGCTTTAAATCAACTGGAAACCGGTCTGGGACAACGTTTGTTTGAACGCCAAGGCAAACGACTACGACTCAATCATTGGGGCCACTGGTTGCGCCCACGAGCCAAGCGAGTGTTAATGGAAAGTCAGCACATTATGCAGGGCTTTGCTGGGCAGCAAGTGATAAGCGGAGAGCTTACTGTTGGCGCTAGCCAAACTATCGCGGAATACTTTCTTGCGCAAATCATCGCTAAGCTAGATAAAGACTATCCTGATTTGGTGATTCACCCACAAATCAGCAATACCGAAGTGGTGCTAGCGGGTTTGCTCGACTATCGTTTGCAACTTGGCATTATAGAAGGGCATTGCAGCGACAGCCGAATTGCTCAGCAAGTTTGGTGTGAAGACCAGTTAGTAGTAGTGGCGGGTAAGCAGCACCCTCTAGCGGCTCATGAAGAAGTGAACTTAGCCAAACTTAGTCGAGCAAGATGGGTATTACGTGAAGCGGGCTCTGGAACGCGAGATATTTTCAACGGGGCGATTCATGGCAAAATTACCAAGCTAAAAGTGTGGCGAGAATATAGCCATGTGCCGAGTTTAATCGCGCTGGTGGCTAATGGCGCGTATTTAAGTTGTTTACCACTACGTAGCGTAGAACAGGCGACTCAAGCGGGTGAGTTAATAGCCTTAAATACACCTAGCTTAGATATGCGTAGAACCTTCAATTTTGTGTGGCGTAAAGACAGTAGCCAGAACCCTTTGCGAGATTGTTTTATTGAACAAGCTCAGCATCAGCCTTTAGCCATACAACTCTAGACTTATTGGCTTACTTGCCCTGCTAGAGGATAACGACACTGAGGAATGCTAGGTGCTCTAACAAAATCTTGTTGGTCTACCGAGTAGCGACGAGGTGAAAGATAGTGATCGAAGCTCACTGCGGGTTGGCTCCATTGACCAGTGATGGAGTGCACTAAACGCCAGCAAGGCTGATCGGCCACGACCAGTTTTAAGTCGTTAAAACGTTGTTTAGCTAAGTCTACTTCACCAGCTAAGGTAAGCTGGTAACGCAAGCCCGGTAGAGGCTGGGGAGCAATGCGCAGTTTTCCCTGCTCAAGTTCAGCACTTAAGGCTAGATTAGTAAATTGGGTAATCCCTTGTGGCAAGCTACGTGGATTTTGCCAAAAAACAGGCCATCCTGACGAAATGAGTGGGTTGGGGTCTTCAAAGTATTGACGCGGGCTTTCGATAATTTGATCTAAAGTCACTTCTAAATCGGCACCTGGCAGTTGTAATAACTGGCTATGAAAGTCGATTGAACCGTCGATATTAGCGCCAAAGTCGCTCAGTTTCCCACGTAACTTTCCGGCCAGTTCTAAATCCCCCACTAAACTAAAATCGCGGTTGTTTGCCAAGCGGGCTAGTGGGCTTACGTCGAGTAACAAGCCTGATAACTCGGCTTGCCATGGTTTATTTTCTTGGTCTAATAACGCTTGCCCTTGCAGCTCAAATTGGCCTAAAGGTAGTTCACCATAGAGATTGAAGTAACCTATCTGTTGATCTGACCCTAAATCCATACTCACATGGCTTAGTACCATGCCGCGGTAAGCTAGCTCTGGTGCTTCTACAAATACTTGGCTTCGAGCTTGCCAAATATCATCTACCGATTGCCATTTACCGTCTTTTATTAACTCTAATTGACGTAACTCTACGTTAAGGCCGGTGGCAGAAAAGGGGAACTGGTCAGCGTAAGAAAGTAGTTTAACTTGCTGTAGCTCCAACTGTTCAATATTGAATTGTTGGAGTGGAGCACCGAGCTCAGTGCTGGGCTGCACCGAATCTTCGCCAGAATCTGTTGGGGCTTGTGGTAACCAATTGGGCTGTATAGGTATTTCGTTATTGGCTAATACCAGTTGATGCAGGGTTAAGGCTTGTTGCTTCCATACATAGCTTAGCGATAAGCTGAGTTGGCCTTTAAACAACTGACTCCGCAAGGCAGCTAAGGAAAATTGCCCTTGTGCCACGCGTCCACTCGCAGTGAGGTCGTTAAACTGAATATGATCTATGCCAAATTCGTCGGCAATAAATGCGTAATCGGCTTCAAAGGCTTGTTGATCAAATGGCCAGGGACTTTGAAAGTTTTCGACTTCTGCGGTGAATTTATTGAGTACTAAGTTGTGGCCATTGACTTGCGATACCAAACTAATTTGGTTCAGCAATAAGTTATCTACTTGAATGCTATCAAGCCAGTCTAACTCAGGCAGAATGAGTGGCTCTTGCGGCTCTGAATTAGCATCTGTTGTGCCAAACTGCTGATTTGCAAAATGCTCTAAACGCAGGCTATTTAAGGCCACTTCGCGAATGCGTAATTGTTTATTACTCAGCTCTGCAGAAGCATATACCGAGCCTTGTAAAAGGTCGGCACCGATATGGTCAATCACCAACTGTTCTTGAGCATAGGCCAAGCTTAGCTGTGGCATGGCGATTTCTTGCCAAGGCGTGACCAACAATTGTGCCGAGCTATGTAAGGTAAATTGCCATTGTTTAGGGCTGGGGTTGTTTAAGTCAATTTGCCAATCTTCAATGGCCAGTTCAAAGCGTTCTAAACGATAGGGTTGCTCAGCGTCTTGCCATATAAAATCACTATCTTTAACAATAACCTGTTGTAGTTCTACGCTGTCAAGCCAAGCTAGAACAGGGTTGTTTGATTGTTGCTCTGTGGCTATTGGTTCGGCTGGGGCGTCGAATAACTGCTGAGTTAGAGCAATCTGTGCCTGATCAATCGATAAGCTATCAAGGCTAATGTTGCCCTGTAACAAAGGCATTAAGGCAAAATTAAGTGTTGCTTGTTTAGCTAAAATAGCTGCCTGCCCAGACTTCGCCAGTTCTAGATCAAATGCTTGCAGGCTTAAAGGTTGCTTCAAGGACCATTGGGTATTTTTATAGTTGAGCTGCCAATCGCTTTGTTGGTTAAACCAATGCAAAAAATCACTTTTGTAGCGATCTGGGTGAAAAGAAAACAAGAAAAAGACCGAAGTTGCCAGTAGCAGTAACAATAAGATGGCAAGTAGGTCAAAAAAGCGTTTCATGTTGGCGCAAACTCCATGCGACTAATTTAATGCAATAGTAATACAGATAGACATAGCAACAATACTTGAGTATTCGCACATTTAATAGCGTAGGCTTCACCCCTTTTGGCGAAAGCCGCAGTATTGCTGGTGTTAAGTATTACTTTTTGTGTTAGTTCGAGGAAATACCAAGACAATGCCAGCCAAAATAAAGACGATGCCTAAGGCTTTCACCCAACTAAAGGCTTCGCCAATCCACGGCAAAGCAATAGCAGAAAAATAAACGATCACGTAACTTAAGCTTAATAATGGATATGCCACCGAAAGGGCTAATCGTTTTAACGCCAAAACCCACCATACCATCGACAGCGCATAAAATGCTAAGCCTGCAAATACACTAACAAAATAAGCAAGGTAATTGCTCAGTACATCGAAGTATTGCTGGGTATGCCATAGCTCATTTAAGGCCGAAAAATGAAGAGCGAGCTGGCTCATTCCCCATTTCATAGCAAGCTGGGCCAACGATATAAACACTACGCTTAGCAATGCTAAGGCCACGCTTCTTGGCTCAGTTTTTAAAGCCATTGGCTTGCTCCTCCAAGAATCGCTACACCCAGCATTATTAAGGTAACTCCGCACCACTGGCGACGACTGACCGGTTCGTTAAAGGCAAATTTAGAAATGAGTAACATGATCACAAAGTTACTGCTAAGTAATGGGTAAGCAACGGATACATCCCATTGGCTGAGCACACCTAGCCAAAACACTGCACCTAAGGCCAAAAACATAATGCCCAGTAGCAAAGGCTTAGATAGCAATTTGCTTACCGTACTTAACTCAGGTTGATCAGCAAACAACAGCGCCGCGCGTTTCTGCCAATATTGGCTCAACGAGCTGCAACTAATGGATACCACCACCAATAACCACTCAAGCATTATTGGTTTAACGCTTGATAATAGAGCACGGTGTAGCGACCTTTATCTATGCGTTGAGTAGTGTCTGGTAACTCACCGCCCATATCGGGTTTATCGCGATAATAAATCATCACTGGTGCATGTTGCCGTTGTTGCTCAATAAATCTAGCTAGCGCTTTAGTTTCAATGTAGCGGTGCTGAGCATCGGGATACTCTAGGCCGTATCTTACTTCACCTTTTTGACCCACTAAGTAAACATCTTCACGTTTAAAGTACCAGTTAAACGCCGACATAGTGTCTGGGTAATCTGCCACTAATACAGTATTGGGCTCTACCAAGTGAGAGATTTGCTGCATAAATTTAGCCGGCATTTTTGAGTAGATGCTGACATTAGGAAAGGTTGCCCATGCCAACATAAATAATCCCAGCGGCATTAACATGTAGCTGGCCACTTTGCTGTTGAGGCTATTGGCTTTTATCGCTACCACGGCCATTGCAGACCAGAAACCGAAAATACTAAACAGTAACCAAGGGCGGTAAGACTCTTCAGCATCTAAGGGCAGTTTTCCAGTGAAGTGTAATACTAGCGTGGTTATGGCGAGTAGGGCAAATAAGGCCGCGTTTAAGTAGCTTCCCCACTTTAAACCTTTACAGGATTTAGCAAAAGCTTGCTGAATACCAAAGGCAAATAAAATCGCTAGCGGAGCCATAATTGGCAGAATATAAGTAGCTAGCTTGCCCTTAGCTAAAGAGAAAAAGACCAAAGGCAATACTGCCCATAACAAGGCATAACGAAGCAACGGAGAATGCATTTGTCCTTTTAGGTGGCTAATGGCGCTGGGTGACCAAAATAACCACGGCAGTACGCCAGCGGCTAAAAATGGCAAGTAATACCAGATTGGCGCAGAGTGCTGGGCATCTTCGGCGGAGAACCGCTGAATATGCTCCACCCAAAAGAAGTAATGCCAATAATCAGGTTCAGCGGCATGTACTGCTAAGGCCCACGGCAAGCAGGTGAGCAAGGCAAGCAGCATTACCCACCAGCCCCATTTTAATAGCACCTTAAATTGTTTAGTCCATAACATGTATGGCACAACTACCAGCACCGGCAAAGCCAATGCCAAAAAGCCTTTGGTTAATACTGCGCACCCGCAATAGAAACCAGCCAAACCATAATATTTAGCGCGTTGCCGCATTTCTTCACTGCGAATGGCAAAGTAAAACGCAGTAAAACTGGCGGTAAGCCAGAGGTTCAGCATGCTGTCTAACACACTATAGGTGCCCACCCCCGACACCATAAACATACTTAAATAAATGCCTGAGGTTAACCAAGCTACCGGCCGTGAGGCAAAGCGGGCTAACAACAAGAAAATACAAAATGCTGCCCCTAAGGCACTAAAGGCCGACGCCGCGCGCACCGCAAAATTGGTTTCACCAAACACCAACTGCGATACCGCATTCATCCAATAACCCATTACCGGTTTTTCGAAATAACGTAAATCGTTAAAACGCGGCACTACCCAATCACCGCTGCTGACCATTTCACGTGAAATTTCGGCGTAGCGTAGTTCGTCGGGTGACCATAAATCACGCATACCTAAAGGTAATAGGTAGAGCAAAATAAAGAAGATGGGCACCCAAGTGGCTAGGTTGATTCGTAAGTGGCGCATGCTAATGGTTATTCCTGATTTAAGGCGTTTGAGGGCGAATAAGCGACGCTTGATGGCTTAACCAACCTTCGCGTCCATCCATTTCTATATTAAGAATGCTATCTTGTGGCCAAGACACATAATCTTGGTCAAGCAAGTCACACAGTGGCACAAATTCAATGTTTTGTTGCTTGGCGGCAATAATCAGTTGCTCAAACATTTCAGCGCAAACAATGCCTTCTACTTCTGCATGAATGGTGTACACGTTTAAGCTATCGGCTTTAATTCTATCTAGAATGGCTTGGTTATAATTACTTTCGTCTACGCCTTCTTGACCAATTAACTCGTCGTAGGTGGGTAAGGTCACCGGGATTTGTGGCGCCATGCCTGGTTTAGGAACAAAAATAGATTCGCCTCGGCAGTCGCTATTATAACGAAACGGAAACGCTTCTTTTTCATCAAGAGTTGTGTCGGTACATCGCCAACCTGCTACCGCACTGCATTGCACGTCTTTGCCGGTAATGCCCGCCAGCATTTGATAACCCTTGCGAATTTCATTGCCTAATTCACTTTGCGACATGCTGTCAGTTTTCATTTGCCATTTGTGATGGTCCCATGCGTGTAAGCCAATTTCATGGCCGGCTTGATCAGTATTTTTTATGACTGATGCGAGCTTTTTGCCTATCACTGGGCCGGGCCAAAAAGTACCACGGAAAATGATATCCCAGCCGTATAAGCTAGCGGCTTTAGAGCGGAGCATTTTCTTCAGGAAGGCTGGACGTAAAAGGCGCCAAATATGGCGCCCCATGTTGTCGGGTCCAACGGTGAAGAAAAATGACGACTTAATGTTGTGGCGTTGAAAAATGTCTAATAACTTGGGCACGCCTAAACGCGTGCCACGAAAGGTATCTACATCAATTCTTAAACCAACTTTTATCGTATCTTTCGAACTCATTGTTACTCGTCAACGGCTGTTTTAAGGAAGAAGTCTAAGGTTTCTTCGATGGTATCTTCCATCATGATGCTAGGTTCCCAATCAAGTAAGCGCTTGGCGTTGCGAATACTTGGACGGCGGTGCTGAACATCTTGGTAACCATCACCATAGAAGGTTTTACTTTCTACTAAGTGGTAACCGGCAAACGGTGGGAATTTTTCACGGAGTGGGTGTGCGTCAAACTTATCCACTAGGGTTTCAGCCATTTGTTTAATACTGGCTTCGTTGTCTGGCGAGCCAATGTTAATGATTTGGCCGTCACACAAGCCGTCTTTGTTTTCGATAATACGGAACAAGGCTTCAATGGCTTCCGAGATGTCAGTGAAACAACGTTTCTGTTCACCACCATCAATCAGCTTAATTGGCGTACCTTCAACCAAGTTTAGAATTAGCTGAGTAATCGCACGGCTAGAACCAACCCGCGCTGAGTTCAAGCTATCTAAACGTGGGCCCATCCAGTTAAACGGACGGAATAGGGTAAACTTAAGGTTGTCTTTTTTACCGTAAGCCCAAATCACGCGGTCTAATAACTGCTTCGAGGTTGAGTAAATCCAACGCTGGCGGTTAATTGGGCCAGTAATTAGCGGCGAACTGTCTTCGTTAAACTCTTCATCAGTACACATGCCGTATACTTCTGAGGTTGACGGGAAGATAATGCGTTTATTGTATTTCACACATTCGCGCACAATCTTTAGGTTTTCTTCGAAGTCCAGTTCAAATACACGTAACGGGTTACGGGTGTATTCAATGGGGGTGGCAATCGCTACCAGTGGCAGCACAATGTCACACTTCTTAATGTGGTATTCAATCCATTCGTTATGAATGGTGATGTCACCTTCGACAAAGTGAAAATCAGGGTGCTCTAAATGCTGCTCAATTTGGTTAGCACTCATGTCCATTGCGTAGATTTCGTATTTGCCGTCATCTAGTAAGCGCTTGGTTAAGTGGTTACCGATAAAGCCATTGGCGCCTAAAATCAGTACTTTTTGGCGACGTTTTGCTGCAATTACGGCACTGGCTTGTGGGCCAAAACGCATGCCCGCTACTAGGTGCATTTCACCAGCCAGTTGCTCTCCGTTTAAGTACAAGCCGTTTTCGGTTTGGCCGGCATTAACCACTAATGAGCCTTGAGTACAGGCAATGGTCAGCGGCGCAGTGGCTACAATGGTACCTGGCGTTGCATCAAATTCTTGTTCGCTAGCAGTGGTGCTCCAGAAGATTACTTTGCGCTCACCCAAGAAGGTAAAGGCGCCAGGGAAGGGTTCAGTTACCGCACGACAAAGGTTAAAGATAGTTGATGCGTTTTCCGCCCATTTAATTTCACCATCGGCCGGCGTTCTGCGACCAAATACGGTAGCTTGGCTTTCATCTTGTGGAGTAAGGGTGTGTTTACCTGCCACTAGCTGTGGTAAAGCCTTAGCCAGTAGTTGGCTGCTTAGCTCGGTGAGTCGGCTATGCAAGGTTGCAGCAGTATCGTCACTATTAATACTTAACGATTGCTGAGCAACAATATCACCAGCATCGGCTTTGCTTGTCATGGCGTGTAGGGTTACGCCAGTTTCAGTTTCGCCATTTAATAATGCCCAGTTTACTGGCGCGCGGCCACGATAGCGTGGTAGCAAAGAACCATGCAGGTTAAAGCCACCTTTAGGGGCTAAATCTAATAAGGGTTGGCTAATCATCGAGCGATAATAGAAAGAGAAAAATACCTCTGGCTGCATCGCTTTAATTTTTTCTAACCATAGCGGGTGGTTTACATCTTCTGGGGCAAATACTGGGATGCCGTTACGGGCCGCTAGTTTAGCAACCGATTCAAAAAAGACGTTTTCGTTACCATCGTCTAAGTGAGTAAATACTGCGGCAATTTCTACGCCCGCGTCGAGAAGACTTTTAATGCCAGCACAACCAATGTTGTGATAAGCAAACACCACTGCTTTCATGGTTTATTCCTTAGAAATAATTGGTAAATGAGTTTCGCGTATCGTTACTTATTCAGGCTTACTATCGCGCGCCTGTTTGGTGGCTTCGCCTACCAACACATCTTGAACGTAATAACGCGGTCGTGCTCGTACGTCGGAATAGATGCGGCCAATATATTCGCCAAGCAAACCTAAACCTACAAATTGAGCACCAATAAAGATAAATAATAGAGCAAATAGTGGGAATACCCCGTCTACGCCCCATTCAGCGCCGTAAACTAAGCGCATAAAGAGTAAAACTAGGCCAAATAAACCGCCTAAAGCCGCAATGGCTCCGCCCACTATGCTGAGCATTCTTAGCGGTGCAGTGGTCATGCTGGTTAGCAAATCGAACATCAGGTTGATTAAACCCATAATGTTGTATTTTGATTCGCCTTGTTGGCGCTCGCTGTGTTCAACATCAATCTCGATGGTGTGGCGAGCAAAGCCGTTGGCTAAAATGGGAATAAAAGTACTGCGTTCGTGGCACTGTAACATCGCATCCACTACGTGACGGCGATAAGCGCGCAGCATACAACCGTAGTCGTTCATTTCTACGCCGGTTGAGCGTTTTACAATCTTGTTGATAAGCATTGAAGGGTAGCGACGAAGGCGGCTGTCTTGGCGGTTTTTACGCACAGTGCCTACCGAGTCATAACCTTCTTCTGCTTTGGCCACCAGGTTAGGGATCTCTTCTGGCGGGTTTTGTAAGTCGGCATCTAGAGTAACGATTAAGTCACCACGCACATGCTCAAAACCGGCCATAATAGCGTTATGTTGGCCATAGTTACGGTTTAGGATGACACCCACAACATGGCTCCCTTCTGCAGCGGCGGCCGCTTCAATTTGGTCGGCACTGTTGTCTTTACTGCCGTCATCAACCAATAGAACTTCGTAATCTTTGCCCATGGTATCTGCGGCTGCGCAGGTTCGTTTAATCAGCTCTTGTAAACTATCAGCTTCGTTGTAAACCGGAATAACGATAGATACGAATTTGATTTCTTGCTTATGCCTCATGAGAAGATCCAATAAGTTGAGTGATTGTCGTTACCACACGCTCAACATCGCTTAACTGCATGCTAGGAAATAGCGGCAGCGAGCAAATACGTTGGCTGTTAAATTCTGTATTGCTTAAATTCGGGTTTATTTCGCCGAATCGACTTGTGTAATTTTCACGATAATACTTTTGACTATGGCAGGCTTTAAAGTGAATACCTGCGCCAATAGCGTGTTGTTTTAACGAACTAATGAGCTGGTCGCGGTCAAAGCCACACACATCATTATCAACCCTTACGATCATTAAATGCCAGCAGTGAGTATGTGAATAGTCAGGAACGCTCAATGGCGAAATGCCATCCACTTCACTCAACAGTTCTCGGTAATGTGCCACTAGCTGCTGACGCTGTTGAGTAATCTCGGATAAACGCTGCATTTGGCCTAAACCAAGCACCGCGCAAATATCGGGCATGTTGTACTTGTATCCCGGTTCAATCACTTCTGCTTGAGGGGCTCTACCTTGGGTTTCTCGGTCAAAAGCATCAACACCTAAACCATGAAACTTTAAGCGGCGAATTCGCTCAGCCAGTTCAGCGTTATTGGTAGTAAAAATACCGCCTTCTGCAGTGGTTACGTTTTTAATAGCATGCAAAGAGAAAATACAGTTACCGGTTTTACCAATGGGCCTGCCTTGGTACTCACAACCAATAGCATGGGCTGCATCTTCGACCACGGGAATGTTGTATCGTTCAGCTAAGGCATAAATAGCATCTAGATCGAGAGGAGCGCCAGCGTAGTGAACGGGCACTATCAGCTTGGTTTTATTGGTGATTTGCGCTTCAATACGGTCGGCGGTGGTCATCAAAGTATTTGCATCAACATCTACAAATACCGGCTTGGCGCCCATTAGGGTAATCAGGTTAACGGTGGATACCCAAGTCATTGACGGGGTAATCACTTCATCGCCAGGGCCTATGCCTAATGCGACCAAAGTGAGGTGAAGGCCTGCGGTGGCGCTACTCAAGGCCACGGCGTGTTCAGCGCCAGTGTATTGTTTTACCGCGGTTTCTAGCTCGGCATTTTTCGGACCGGTGGTAATCCAGCCTGATTTAAGTACGTCGACTACCGCATCTATTTCTTGCTGCTCAATCGCCGGGCGGCTTAGGGGCAAAAATTCCTGATTCATTATTTCTAGTCAGCATATCCATACTAAAGTGGATGAAGTCTAACTGTGCCGGGCGTGTAAAGAAAGGAGCAAAGCGTAGGTGAATGTATGGTTTTGGTAAAAAATGCTGTTTAAAGCGTTATTTTTAGGATTGATTTGTAGTGTTTCAAACATGCTTTGGTCAAGCAATGATAAAAAAGCTCAAGAAGTTCTAAAGGACTTCTTGAGCAAGATTGGGTCTTTAGTCAACGTTTACCGAATCGACAGTACCGTTCTCTACAGCGGTTAAGGAAAGCTTGCTCGCCAAATAGTTCTGCAGGGTTTGCTGCTGCTCGGCATCAAACTTCAAACCTTGTTTAGTTCGGCGCCACAATATGTCATCAAGTTCACTGGCCCATTCATTGTTGCGCAGGTAATCCACTTCTATTTGATAGAGGTTGCCACCAAACAACTCGCCTAATCCCTGCTGTTGCGCATCGTGTAACAGTTGCTTGGCGCGATTACCGTATTGCATACACCAGCGAGCGATCAGCTCCGCTGGCAGGTCTGACTCGGCTTGCTGTAACTTAATAAAACTCTGAATGCTGCTATGGATTGCCCCGCCAGGTAGGAACGACGCTTTGGTCCAAGCGGGACCCAAATCTTTTATACGCGGAGCCAGCATCTCTAAGGCTGCTTCGGCTAGTTTTCGATAGGTGGTGAGTTTGCCACCAAATACTGATAGCAGTGGCGCGCCATCACTTTCATCGCTCAGCTCTAACGTGTAATCACGAGTCACTGCAGACGGGTCGTCAGACTCGTCTTGGCATAAAGGTCGAACGCCCGAGAAAGTATGTAGCACATCACTAGGGGCAATTTGCTGCTTAAAGTGCTGGTTTACCACATCACAAAGATAATTGACTTCTTCGTCTGAGATGGCGACTTCAGAAGGGTTGCCCTTATATTCCACATCAGTGGTGCCAATGAGCGAGTATTCCTGTTGATAAGGGATGACAAATACAATCCGTTTGTCGCTGTTTTGCAATATATAAGATTGCTGTTCGTTGTGAATTTTGGGCACCACAATATGGCTGCCTTTCACCAAACGAATCTTGCGCGGCGGTGTTTGCTGCATGTGTTGTTCGATAAATTGTTGAACCCAAGGGCCTGCAGCATTCACTAGGGTTGCACAGCGATATTGTTGCTGTTTTCCACTGTGGGTATTTTGTACATCTACCAACCAGTGTTGGCCATCTCGTTTTGCGGCAATCACTTTATGGCGGGGCGCGATATAAGCGCCATGCTTTTCGGCGAGTAACGCATTGCTGATCACTAATCTGGCATCGTCGACCCAGCAATCAGAGTATTCAAAGCCCTTGGTAATGTCTTTTTTCAGCACACTGTTTTGGCCAAAGCTTAATCCTTGGCAAGCGGGAAGCGTGCCGCGTTTCGCCAAGTTGTCATAAAGAAACAAACCCATACGAATTAATAACCATGGGCGCAAGTGCGGGCGATGCGGTAAACGAAAGCGCATTGGCTCGACTAAATGAGGAGCCATTTTCAATAATACTTCTCGTTCTTTCAGTGCTTCACTCACCAAGCGAAACTCATAATGTTCTAAGTAGCGTAAACCACCGTGTATTAACTTAGAGCTGGCAGAGGAGGTGGCACTGGCGAGATCGTTTTGTTCAAACAAGGCGACACGTTGGCCACGGCCTGCTGCATCTGCAGCAATACCTACTCCGTTTATACCACCGCCTATCACAATTAAGTCATAGCTATATGGGTCGTTTGTTTGTTCCATTACTCGCGATCCTCATGAGTTAAAGTTCGTTTGTTTTCGTTATCGAGCATAATAGAGCATAACTAGATCGAAAAACAATCATTGTTGCAAAAAAGTTGAGTTAATTGTTCGTGCGTGTTTTGCCTGCTGTTTGTTTGCATGGAGTTTTTGCTCTAAGCTGTTACATTCTATTAACAAGTGGTCGGAGCAGCATGAAGATTCATCAGCTTGAAGGTTATATTCAAAATATTTTTTTGGTTGAGTACCCAGAAAAGCTGTTGCTATTAGATGGCTGCTCACGTGCCGATGTCTCAATACTTAAGCGTTTTATCATCGAGCAACTGGGTCGTCCTTTTGAACAACTTAAATTGGTGATGGTCACTCACATGCATCCTGATCATGCCGGTGGAGCGAGTTACCTCCAAAAGCACTACCGGCTTGAGTTAGCTACTGGCGATGTTGCAGGCGAGTGGTATCAGGGCTTTAGAGGCAGAGTGATGCACTTAATGGATTTGGGGCTGGCATACTATGTTGGGCAGCGTCATCAGCGCGAACGCGTTAACCTTTGGTACTCTCCATTGCTAAGCACTAAATACCGCTTGAAAGATGGTGAGCTGCTCCCCGGTTTTAGTGATTGGCAGGTGCTATTTACTCCTGGGCATACCGATCGCGATTTGTCTTTGTATCACCCAGAAACTCAAACTTTGTATGTGGCCGATACTATTTTAAGGGTAAAGCAGAAGCTAATTTGTCCTTTTCCAATAAGCCAGCCAGCGGACTACAGAGCGTCTCTTGAGCGCTACCGACAATTGGCGGTGAGCAACTATTTACTGGCCCATGGCGAGGGAGGGGAAATTAGCAGTGACGAACTGCTTGCGCTGCAGCTACTTTGTCCTGCAAAGCCTACCCGCTATAAGCAGTTTTTAGGTGATTTAATCCGCAAAAAATTTGCTTAGTTAGCGCTGCTTGGCTGCGACGGAGGGCATAGGGTAAGTTGTACTTCTTCGCGCTTTAAAATGTCAGCAATGTCGGTGGGTACTGGCCGGTCGGTATAAAGCTGGCCAATTTGGGCAATGTTGCCAATGTTAATCATGGCGTTGCGACCAAATTTACTGTGGTCTGCCGCCAGTATCACGTTGCGCGAGCTGGCAATAATGGCTTGAGTGACACGTACTTCGTGGTAGTCAAAGTCTAATAAGGAACCATCTAAATCAATTCCACTAACGGTGATTACCCCGTAATCCAAGCGAAATTGCTTAATAAAATCAATAGTTGCTTCGCCCACTATGCCGCCATCTTTGTTACGTAACGCTCCGCCTGCCATTATCACATTGAAATCATCTTTCACCATCAGCAATGCTGCAACATGTATGTTGTTAGTAATAATGCGCAAGTCACGATGATTAAGCAGAGCTCTGGCGATGGTCTCAGCAGTGGTACCAATGTCTAGAAACAGTGACGCACCGTTAGGAATTTGCTCGGCAATTTTTTGCGCAATGCTTTCTTTTTCCACGTGCTGTTTAATCTTACGGGTAGAGTATGAATCGTTTACCACGCTGCTGGTTAGCAAAGAGGCACCGCCATGGTGGCGATGAATCAGCTTTTGCTCGGCGAGAACGTTAAGGTCTCGGCGAATGGTTTGCGGACTCACATTGAGCGATTCAACGAGTTCTTCTGTTGCGACAAAGCCTTGAGTTTTGATGACTTGAAGTATTTGCTGGTGGCGCTGGGTCTGCTTCACAACTGGGGGTTCCGTAATAAGGACTATTTTCTAGACAGGCTAAGTCTACTTAAAAACCAAATATTGTCACGATTAACAAAGTGATATAGGCGAGGTTACTACAAGTTTTTACTGAGCTATTGGGTTGCCAAATTTAAGCGCTTGTCACGAAATGGTTAAAAAAATGTTCTAAAATGTTCGTTTTCGAGCATAATGAATGCAAATGTTTAAGTGGAACGAATCTATCAATGGACACTGCGCGTTATATTGTGGCGCTTGATCAAGGCACCACCAGCTCTCGAGCCATCATTTTTAATCAACAATCAGAAATTGTAGGTAGCGTTCAGCGCGAATTTAGTCAGTTTTTCCCTAAATCAGGTTGGGTTGAGCACAATCCAATGGAAATTTGGGCCAGCCAGAGTGCGTCGCTAACCGAGGTGCTGGCAAAAACTGGTATTCGCAGTGATCAAATTGCGGCGATTGGTATTACTAACCAACGTGAAACAACCATTGTTTGGGATAAAAATACCGGCCAACCGATTTACAATGCCATTGTGTGGCAGTGTCGCCGTACTACCGAATTGTGTGAAGCGTTACGCGAGCAAGGCTGGGAAAATTACATCCAAGACACCACCGGCTTGATTCTTGATGCCTACTTCTCTGGGTCAAAACTTAAGTGGATCCTCGACAATGTAGAAGGCGCACGTGACAAAGCCGAAGCGGGCGATTTGTTGTTCGGCACAGTAGATAGCTGGTTAGTGTGGAAGCTCACCAATGGGCGAGTGCATGTTACAGATTATACCAACGCTTCACGTACCATGATGTTCAATATTCACACTTTGGAATGGGACCAAAAATTGCTGGATATGTTGGGTGTGCCTAGGCAAATGCTGCCAGAAGTAAAAGCCTGTTCAGAAATCTATGGGCAAACCAATATTGGTGGTAAAGGTGGAACCCGAATCCCCATTGCCGGGATTGCCGGAGACCAGCAAGCGGCCTTGTTTGGCCAACAGTGCTACCGAAAAGGCATGGCAAAAAATACCTACGGCACCGGATGCTTCCTATTAATGAACACCGGCGAAAAGCCAGTTAAATCAACCCATGGTTTGTTAACCACCATCGCGTTTTCGATTGACGGGAAAGTTAATTACGCCTTAGAAGGCAGCGTGTTTATGGGCGGGGCAACGATTCAGTGGTTACGCGATGAAATGGGTTTGATTCGCGATGCCTCGGATACGGAGTATTTCGCGTCTAAAGTAGACGACACCAACGGCGTATACTTGGTGCCGGCGTTTGTGGGCTTAGGCGCTCCTTATTGGGACCCTTATGCTCGTGGAACTATTGTAGGCTTAACTCGCGGGGCTAACCGAAATCATATTATTCGCGCAGCGCTTGAGTCGATTGCTTACCAAAGTCGTGACTTACTAGAAGCTATGCAAGCCGACGCAGATATTTCGCTCAAGCAACTGCGGGTGGATGGTGGCGCTGTAGCCAATGATTTCTTGTTGCAGTTTCAAGCAGATGCATTAGGCACTGAAGTGGTACGCCCTTCGCTGATAGAATCAACGGCATTGGGTGCCGCTTATCTTGCTGGTTTAGCGGTGGGCTATTGGGAGAGTATTGAGAGTTTGGCCGAAAGCCATACCCCCGATCGCTGCTTTACCCCAGACGGAGACGAAGAGAAACGAGAACGGCTATACAAGGGCTGGAAGCGGGCGGTGAACTGCAGCCGAAATTGGTATGACAAAGAGTTAGACGGTTAACCGCAGCGTTTAAACAATAAACCGTCACTATTGGCGGTTTTTTTATGCCTTAAGTTCCCATTGCGTTTATGTGCGCTTGCTCAGTAAATACCTAGCTTATTCGAATTATGATGAGCTTAGCGGGTTTCACTGCTACTGTTATGAGTAATTACTAACAGTTTCTGCCACCAATAGCCGCGGGGTAACCAGTGACCAATAGTTCATTTGAATCACTCGATTTAAACCTACTCAAAGTGTTTGTTATTTTAGCCCAAGAGCTAAATACTCGGCGCACGGCTGAGCGAATGAACGTAAGCCAACCGGCAATTAGTCGCTCCTTGCAAAAATTACGAGAACACTTTGGGGATGAACTGTTTGTTCGTGCTCAGCATGGCTTAATTGCCACCCCTAAAGCGGAACAGCTTTCGCTAAGTTTACCTAGCATATTGGCCGAATTAGCCAATGTGGTGGACCACCATAACGATTTTAATCCGGCTGAGCTAGAAGGCTTGATTAAGGTGGCTATGCACCCGATGTTATTAGCCTCTGTTGCCAAGCGACTATTTGTGGTGTTACAGCAACACGCTCCAGAACTGCGCTTGCAAGTGGCAACTTGGGGCGCCGATACCTGTGAGTTAATTCAGCGCGGGCAAATTGATTTTGGTTTGTGTTTATTGCCGGTAGAAGGCTCTAAGGAGTTGGTACAACGTAGATTATGGCGCCAGCCCATTTATGTTTATGCCAAAGAAGGTCACCCCATAGAGGGAAATACGGTGTCTCCACAGGATTTCGCCAAATACAGTACTGCGCTAATTCATGTGCCTGGCTGGAGTGCTGCGCGCAGTGAGGCCGAAAAATTTCTCGCTAATCATGGAGTAGAGATTACCATTGGTTTTCGCTCAGAGCTGCCAGGTTCTATTTTGGATGTGCTGCGGGTGAGTGACTTTATGTATCCCAGTGTTACTTATTATCCTCCCGAAGATATACCGGGTATTAAACGGTTTGAATTAGGCGAGGACTTTTTAGATTTAGCGGTAAAATATGATACTGGTTATGTGTTTCATTATCGTAATCGACAAAACCCTTTATATATGTGGTTGCAAGAGGTACTGGTGGAACACTGTCGAGACGAGATTTATAGCCTAACTTAGTTATGCTTGAGCAAACTGCTCGCGATCAGCTAACCAGCGAGCAATAAGCGGTTCAACGCAGGCGGGTGTTTGTTGTAGCAACTGTTTGGCCAAGGCTTGTGCTTCGCCTATCATGGTTTGGTCTCTTACCAAGTCAGCAATTTTAAACTCTGCTAATCCCGTTTGTTTGGTGCCTAGTAGCTCACCGGGCCCACGGATCTCCATATCGCGTTGAGCAATCACAAAGCCATCGGTACTGTCGCGTAATACACTTAAGCGTGAACTGGCTGTTTTAGACAGCGGGCTGTGGTACATCAATACACAGTGGCTTTCTACCTTGCCGCGACCCACGCGACCGCGCAATTGGTGCAGTTGCGCCAAGCCTAAACGCTCAGGATTCTCAATAATCATTAAACTGGAATTGGGTACATCCACCCCCACTTCAATCACAGTAGTGGCCACTAATAAATCGAGCTGGTGGCTTTTAAACTGTTCCATTACCCACTGCTTTTCTTGGGGTTTCATGCGGCCATGTACTAAACCAATTCGCAGATCGGGCAGTTGCTTTTGCAAGGTGTCGGCGGTGTCTTCGGCGGCTTGGCACTGCAATACTTCGGATTCCTCAATTAAAGTGCACACCCAATAAGCTTGCCGGCCATCGGTATGACAGGCTTGATAAACTCGCTCAATCACTTGTTCGCGGCGGGTATCGGGCAGTGCCACGGTTTTAATGGGAGTTCGCCCCGGTGGCAGCTCATCAATAATTGAAAGCTCCAGATCTGCGTAAGCGGTCATGGCCAAAGTGCGGGGGATAGGGGTTGCTGTCATTATCAGTTGGTGTGGCAGGGTATTGCTACCATCTATCGCCGCGCCTTTTTCTCGCAGGGCCATACGTTGATGAACACCAAAGCGGTGTTGCTCATCAATAATCACTAAAGCTAAGTGAGCAAACTGCACTTGCTCCTGAAAAATAGCATGAGTGCCCACCACCATTTGTGCTTCGCCATTGGCGATTCTTGCCATCGCTTCGGCGCGAGCTTTGCCTTTTTGTTTACCTGCAACCCAATCTACCTTTATGCCTAAGGGCTCAAACCAACTGGCGAAGGTGAGCGCGTGTTGCTCGGCCAAAATTTCGGTAGGCGCCATTAAAGCAACTTGGTAGCCGTTGCCCAAGGCTTGCAAGGCCGCCATAGCCGCCACTAAGGTTTTGCCGCTGCCTACATCACCTTGTACTAAGCGCATCATGGCATGTGGCTGCTGAGTATCAGTTTTTGTTTCTGCGACTACGCGCTGTTGGGCATTGGTTGGTTTAAAGGGTAATTGAGCGAGAAACTGGCGCTCTAGCTCGGTTGCCAAGGGCAGGGCTATGGCTGCTTGGCGTTGTTGCTCTTGGCGAAGCTTTAACATGCTTAGCTGATGTGCTGCCAGTTCTTCAATGACTAATCGTTGCTGAGCCGGATGGCGACCTTCTTCTAACAAAGACAATTCGGTATCGGGTTCCGGGCGGTGCAATTGCATAAGTGCTTGATTTAGATCTAAACCATGTGGCCGTAACGCTGGCGGCAGCCAATCCACTAATGGGTATTGTTTAAGCAGAGTAAAGGCTTGCTCACTGAGCTTTCGTAAGTTGAGCTGTTTTAAGCCCTCGGTAGTGGGGTAAACCGGGGTGAGTTTCTCATCCATCAATGGCGCACTGGGATCGGCCACAATGCTGTATTCGGGGTGGATCATTTCCCAGCCATGTTTACCGCGCTTGGCTTCACCAAAACACCGCATCCACAAACCTTGTTGCATGGCAGCTTTTTGGCCGTTGTTAAAATTAAAGAATCGCAGCGTTATGCTGCCGCTACCGTCACTAATTCGGCAGGTTAACATGCGTCGGCGGGCGTGAATGGTTTCTACTTTGGTGATCTCGCCATGCACCGATACGTGCGCGCCGTGCAATAAATCATTAATTGGCCAAATGCGTGTGCGATCTTCGTAGCGGTGTGGCAGATGCAGCAGCAAATCGCCCACATTTCGAATCTGCAGGCGTAGGAGTTTTTCGGCAAGTTTGTCGCCCACGCCCTTAAGTGCGGTAATGGGTAAGCTGCTTAATTCCACTTAAACCACTGTAAATATGATCATGTACCAAGAGTATATATGAATTTTTCAGCTATTATTACTAATCAAAGGTTTAAGCGTATTTGAGGCGACTAATGCTGAGATTCTTATGTAATATCGGTTTGGCCATATTATTGGTAATAGGCTTAATTGAAGCGTGTATTGCTGATCAAAGCGCCCAGCCTGCGCGCTTACATAAACCTGAGCAACCGATTGAACGCCCCATTCCTAGCCATCCTATTAAACATCCAATGCGGCCTATTTTACCTATTCGCCCACCTACGCAGCTGCCTTATCGTTGGCAAGGTTCACGCACTTATTACTGGGTAGCGCCTAGCGATCAATGGCAGCCAGAAACATTACGCCCCGATCAAGTGATAGAGCTAGAGATTGAAGCTGATGATCGCGCAGAGTTACTGGTGATTGATGGTCGCGACAAAGTGGTGTTTGACGGTTGGCTAGGCATGGGCGATTTGCGAACTTGGCAAGTGATGCACCCGGCGTCGCTGTATTTCTCGCAAATAGAAGGTTTTAGCTTACGGCTTAATGGCAGTGACATTGATTTATCGGGCTACCCGCAAGACCAACCTTTGTCTCTTACCCTGGCGCCAGAAGAGGAATAAGCCTTAAGCTGTGTTACTGCCAGCGTGGCTAATGGTTCTAATTAGAGGCTGCTTGGCGTATTATCTAGGCCACTGGCATTGCAGCCAAACCACTCATTAATAGATTGAAGGTATTCATTTCTCATGGCCAAGTTATCACTGCAAGAGCAAATGCTTAAAGCAGGTTTAGTCGACAAGAAAAAAGCCAAAAAAGTAGGCAAAACCAATAAAAAATCACGTACTTTAGCCAAAGAAGTGAAAGCCGCAGCAGAGCAATCGCGCACCGAACAGCAACAACGAGACGCCGAACTGGCTCAGCAGCAAAATGCCGAGAAAGCCAAAAAGGCGGTAGCTGCGCAAATTAAGCAGCTGATCGAAATGAACATGCTAGATAGAAAACGTGGTGACGAAGCCTATAACTTCAATCATGGTAGTTTAATTAAGAAAATCTACGTGACCGACGAGCTGCGCAAGCAACTCAGTAATGGCCGTTTAGCGATTGTTACGCTAGGTGAAGCGTATGAAGTAGTTCCTACCATTGTGGCCGAGAAAATAGCCCAACGCGATGAAAGCGTGGTGGTGCTAATTAACGACCCAAGCCAAGATGTAATTGATGAAGATGATCCTTATGCCGATTATCAAATCCCAGATGATTTGATGTGGTAAAGGAAAGTGAGATAGAACAAAGCCGCTAAGTAGCGGCTTTGTTGTTTTAAGGCTAGGATGAAATAGCCACGCCGTTTGATCTAGCTTCGGTGAAACCACGCTTTGTTTAAATAAAGATTGCCGAAAATATTCAAGCGAGTAAGTTAATCATAAGTGCGCATTTAAGGTTTAACACCACTTAGGAGAAATGATGGAAAAGCAAGCTGTAGGTAGTGTATCCAAGGTATTGGAGTTTGTTTCTATGAGTCGCAGACGTAATAAACTAAAGCGCGAAATGGTGGATATTGATAAGAAGATTCGCGATAACCGTAAGCGTGTAGATTTACTCGACAATTTAGAAAACTACATTCAAGACAACATGAGTGTTAGCGATGTTAAAGCGATTATCGAGAACATGCGTGCCGACTACGAAGACCGTGTTGACGAATACACTATTAAGAACGCTGATTTGTCTAAAGAACGCCGTGATTTAGCTAAGAAATTGAAAGACGCAAAAGGTTAATTTACCGCTGTGTTTTTATAGTAAGCCGCTAACCCTAGCGGCTTTTTTGTGGGCTAATCCAAAGGCAAGCTCACCACAAACCGAGCGCCTTTACCTTTCACACTTTCGCAGTGAATATTGCCGTTAAAGCGCTGAGTAATAATGTTATAGATAATACTTAGTCCTAACCCAGAGCCACCGTGGCCGCGTTTAGAGGTGAAAAAGGGTTCAAATATCTTATTCACTTGTTCGGGTTCTATGCCTTCGCCACTATCTTCAAAGTACAGCTCCAAATATTGGCTTTTCACCATGAAATGAATTTTAATTTCACCGCTATCACTGTTAGCAAAGGCATGAATCATTGCATTGTCGATAAGGTTGGTGATGATTTGGGCAATGGAACCTGGATAGGTGAGTAAGCTTAAGGTTTCATCACCGGAGAGAAATACTCTAATATTTTTCTTGTTGGTTTTTGGTGTCATCGCATTAACGACATCGTGTAAATATTGCATTAATACTATCTGGCGTTTTTCATCGTGTGACTGATCAACCGCAACCATCTTAAAGTTGCTCACCAAATCTGATGCCCGTTGTAAGTTGCGAAGGATTAACTCACTGCTTACGTTGATATTCTCGCAAATATTGTGAAACTTACTTTTACTGATATTGCCACTGAGTACTGCTTGATCTAAATCGTTCGACAACTCAGTTAAGTGACTAGAGCTAGTCACTGCTATACCCAGTGGAGTATTGATCTCGTGAGCGACCCCTGCCACTAACCTGCCTAATGCCGACATTTTCTCTGTTTCTACCAGTTGGCTTTGGGTTGTTTTAAGTTCCTCAATCACTTTTTCCAGTTTAGAGTTCGATTCACTTAGTTGCTCGGTACGTTTAGTCACTCTTTCTTCAAGTTCTGTTTTGGCGCTATGTAACTGTTGTTGAGTTTGCTTTAACAGGGTTATGTCATCGTAAGTTCCCACTAAGCCCACCACCACATCGTTTTTGGTGATGATCGGACGTTTCGACGTTCGCAGCCAAATTTGAGTACCATCTTGGTGGGTCTGCGGCTCCTCGGAGCTAATCATATGTTTACGTGTTTCCATTGTATGCGCATCGTCAGAGCGATATAACTCGGCTTGCTCAGGAAAGGTATCGAAGTCATTTAAACCAATAATATCTTCGGGCTTCCCTAAAGAAGCATCGGTGGCAAAGGCTTGGTTGCAGCCTAAATATCGAGAGCTGCGATTTTTCCAAAATACCCGCTGGGGCATGAGGTCGAGAACGATCTGATAGGTGTCGAGCTTAACCGACGCCACTTTATGCCTATGGTGGCTAAGCAGTAGGTTATTCAGCACCCAATAACTCGCAGGAAAGGTGCTTAGTAAGTTGGGTGAAGTTTCTGCTTGTACCCCGAGAACACCAATTAGAGTCTCGGCCTCAAAAAATGGAACCAGTTGAATACTGCAGTCTTGTTTGATTGAGGAAGAAAACCCAAGCTGTTGGTCTAGCTCATTACCGCTTACAGCACACTCTTGCTTGCTCTGGCTTAACTCTCGTAAATAGTTGGGAAGCTGCGCTTCAGCAGAGGTAGATTTAGCGTGAGTCAGTGTTGCTGTGGGCTGGTGATAGCCGCAACTGCTTAACTGTAACTCGTGATTGTCTTTGTCATTATAAATGTGGGTAAGGCTTAAATATGGGCTATTGAGTAGTTGGCTCAAGATATCTAAGGCTTGGTTAAAGTGGGCAGACTTAGTGAATTCGACAGCAGAGTCTTGGGATATTTGAGTAATAAATTCGAGTTCTAACAAAGCTCTTCCCTTGTTTCAGATTCGCTTAGATAAAAATAGTTGAGGGAAGGAGAGATAGGCAAATATTAAGCTGAACATTGATACGAAGAGTTTTTAAATCCAGGATCATTGTTCATTCCAAGTTTGTAGTGACCTAACTGCAGGTTCAAAGGAAGAAGTGCCGCTAAGGCTTTAGTAGAGATAAAGCCGCAGAACTCATTACCGTGTTTGAGAGGGAGGGTGGATAGTGTCTTTACCTAAACAAAATAGGCAAAGCTGCTTGTTTGTAGCACTACAGCAAGAAAGTAAGCCATTGCGTTTTTGTTGCTTGTTACTGGTTAAATTCATCTTTTTCAAATCGCTCTACCCGTTGTTTCGACCTAGTTAGGTTAATGCGAAAAGACAACTTTTTGTGCCACTTTGCGCAAGAAGCCTTAAATTCACGATTTTGTGATTTCTTGTATAAGGATTTGTCGCTCGTTTGTGTTTTGTTTTAGCGGCAATAATGGTGTTTTGAATAAAAATTGTGCGCTTTTTTTAGTTCATTTTGAATTATTGCTTGGTGTGGGTTCAGGTTTCGCTTTGCCGGCGATGTACTTTTCTTTGCTTGGCCAAAGAAAAGTACACAAAAGAAAGGCCACCCCGCACTCCCTTTTATCTTGTGTTTCTCATAAATTAGCGCGCCTTCGGAAACTCGCTTCGCTCAAACAGTCCTCGGCTTTATCGCTAATTTACTGCGATACTCAGCGGGAATGATGGGGAGGTAGAGCCGTCAGCGTCGGCTTTTTATCTTTATTACTCTTACATTATCGCGGATTAATTCATTACTAATAATTTATTTAGCTTTTAGATAACTGACTTATTTATCGTATCATGTTAACTTACTTGTCATTAGCGGTTTGGGGAGCCTAATAACGTGGTTACTAAATAGACGAACGCTAATTAGTATGCTCTATTTTGATGTAAGGAATTAACTATATGGATATACCGTTATCATTTTTGGTTGAAAGTTTAGGTTTGCTCATTGCTGCTAAGCTCCTAAGTGTCAATTTGAATTTTGTTACCGCTCCCCTTGTTATTTTTCTTGCTTCTGTGGCCACCTATTTTTTGCCGACTCTATTGGGAGTACTGGTTGGCTTCATCATTTACATCGGATTAATTAAACAGTTTGATGGTAGTTGTGATTATTTAAAAATAATTGGCCTATTTGTGATCGGATTAGTTGTACAGAAAGGACTTTACCAATTAGTTATCTACCCAATTTTGTTCGATTCAGTGGTACCCGCATAAAACTCGAGTTTTTCAGAAAGGAAATTGAAGTGAAGTATATTTTATTAGTGGTAGTCGTGGCAGGTGGTATATTTTTGTATAGCAAAAAGCAGCCTCCTACAGTTGTTGTGAGTAACCATCAAGAGCTATTTTTAAAATTAGATTCCAGTTCAGTATCAATTGATGAAGTGAAAGAAGGTGCATATTCTTTTTCAAAGTTTTTTTGTAATGACGAGGAGTATCAAACTTCTGGCGGCAAAAGTGTGACGTCTTGTCTTGCAAAATATGAAGACTTTAAAGAGATGTGTGCAGATCGAATATTCCCAGATTCTTCAGCAAGCTTTTCAGATAAAAAGCAGGTTATGGGTTTATTGTCTCGTTATACAAAGTGCGTTGGTGCTTCGACGTAACAGGTTATTTTACCCTTCTAAAGCTACTCGCTGATTTCAGTTTTTATAAATTACATTTGAGTCAGTGCTTGGTGTTGATTTAGGTTTCGCCTTGTCGGCGATGAACTAAGCTTTGCTCGGCTAAAGCTTAGTAGCAAAAGAAAGGCCACCCCGCATCTCCTTGTTTCCTCCGTTGCTCGCTCACAAGTGCACCTCGGAAACTCGCTGCGCTCAGACAGTCCTCGGCTTCATCACTTGTTCACTCCGCTACTCGGCGGAGATGATGGTACTAAAGAGCAAAGAGCAAAGAGCAAAGAGCAAAGAGCCAGACAGCGGAGCTCTTAGCTTTAGGTGTGAAGATGAACTATGCGTATTCGCTCTTGATCTCAATTCCCCTTCATCATCGCCGAGTAGCGCAAGCGAGCTGCGGGTATAGGCAAAACCTGTTTGAGCGAAGCGAGTTGTTTTGACACCGCAGTGAGTGAGCAACGCAGGAAGAAGATGATGCTAGGGCAGCCTTTCTTTTTCCTTAGTTTTTCTTTGGCTGTTCAAAGAAAAAGGAAGTCGCCGTCAGGGCGAAAACAGCAACTGAAACTGGGTAAAAAGCCAAATAAGCCGCAGTTTATTCAGCGGCAAAGAGCTCTTCAACTGTTACTCGTTTTTGTTAATTTATTTTTAACCCGCACTTTGAGAAGTCGCCTTTTGACCTACTTTTCTAAAAACATGTAATGTGGCTTAAGAATTAAAGGTGTTAGGTAACTTATTAAATGAATGAGCTATATCGTTATAGAAGCTACAACGAAAACACGATCAGGGAGTTGATAGAGAGTGAACTTTGGCATTCTCATGTTCGCCTCCTCAATGATCCATTTGAGCATCCATTCGAATTTGATTGGAATGAGCTTAAGATCGAGAAATTACCTGAGATTAACAAACATCTAAAAATAATGTCTCATGATGAACTGACTGCACAATATGCTCAACGTGAACAAAATAAAGTTCTCAATTTATTAAAAAAGTTCATTGAAATTCAACTTCAAGACCTGGAAAAGAATTCCACAGGAACGTTTATTTGTTGCTTTAGCAGTAAATGCGACGAGCCGTTGATGTGGTCACATTATGCGAATGGTATGACTGGTCTTTGTTTTATCTATGATAAAGCAGAGTTATCTAGACATGAAAAAATGGAGCTAAATCAAATTGACTATAATGAACAAGTCAAAAAAATTACATACCGAGATTTAAATTCATCGGTAACAGAACGAATTCAACAATTCAGTTTTACCGCAGGGAAGGTGATGAAAAAAGTCTCGGCTAAAACTGAGTTGCTAAATCACCACTATGCTTATCAAAAACATATTCGCTGGAAGTATGAAGGAGAGGTTCGCAGTGTGTTATTTGCTGGCAGCGATGAAGAAAACGCCAAATCTGGCGTGGTTGAGTCTGTATCAGATAAAGCTCTTATCGGTGTGATTATTGGTTCCAAAATGAATAAAACCAATAGAAAAGTTATCGCTATCCTCTGTAAGGAGCGAGGGATACCAATACATGTTGCTGCTCCTAACAGGAAAGATTACTCAGTAAATATTTATCGCGATGTTGATGACCCTGTTAGTTTTGAAGAAAGTTGATGTCACGGCCATATAGAAGATACAAAAAAGCCGCTCTAGGAGCGGCTTTCATATTCAACAAGCTATTTGCTTAGATGTGAGAAAGGATCTTCTGAACCGTTTCTTTAGCATCACCAAACAACATGTCAGTATTCTCTTTAAAGAACAATGGGTTTTGCACACCAGCGTAACCGGTTGCCATTGAACGTTTAAATACCACAACTTTCTTCGCGTCCCATACTTCAAGCACTGGCATACCGGCAATTGGGCTACCTGGCTCTTTAGCTGCAGGGTTAACCGTGTCGTTCGCACCAATCACTAGTACTACGTCGGTAGACGCGAAGTCTTCGTTAATCTCGTCCATCTCCATTACGATATCGTAAGGAACTTTGGCTTCGGCTAACAATACGTTCATGTGGCCAGGTAAACGACCTGCTACTGGGTGAATAGCAAAACGTACTTTAACGCCTTTATCACGTAGCTTTTGAGTAATTTCTGCTACTGGGTATTGGGCTTGCGCAACCGCCATACCGTAACCTGGAGCAATAATCACTTCGTTGGCATCTTTTAGCATTTCGGCTACGTCTTCAGCTTGCGTTTCAGTGTGTTCGCCTTGGTCTACGTCGCTGGCCACTACTGTGCCACCTTCGGCGCCAAAACCACCTAAAATTACGCTGATGAACGAGCGATTCATGGCTTTACACATGATGTAAGACAGAATCGCGCCCGAGCTACCGACTAATGCACCAGTAACAATCAATAGATCGTTGCCTAGCATGAAGCCTGCTGCTGCCGCTGCCCAACCAGAGTATGAGTTAAGCATAGATACCACTACTGGCATATCTGCGCCGCCAATGGCCGATACGAGGTTGTAACCAAATACAAAGGCGATAAGCGTCATAATCACTAGTGGCCACATAGAGCCGCTATCCATGTACATGCTGCCTAAGTAGATTGATACCACAATCATGCCTAAGTTTAGCCAGTGAGCGCCAGGAAGCGCTTTAGGGGCACTGCTGATTATGCCGCGAAGCTTACCAAAGGCCACGACTGAACCGGTGAAGGTGACAGCACCAATAAAGATACCGAGGAATACTTCAACGTCGTGAATGTTCTTAGCAACGGGGTCGATAAGACCTGTTACCGCATCCATTAACGAGCTGTGGTCGATGGCGCTTGAAAAACCAACCAATACCGCAGCCATACCTACGAAGCTGTGTAGCACGGCAACCAGCTCTGGCATTTCAGTCATTTCAACTTTAAGTGCTAAGCGAATACCAATAGCAGCACCAATTGCCATGGCAAGGGTGATGATCCAGCTACCGCCGGTAACTTGGGTGCTGGCTAGGGTTGCGATTACCGCAATGGCCATACCGATAATGCCAAATATATTACCGCGTTGAGCG
Organism: Agarivorans sp. DSG3-1; assembly: GCF_046774965.1. Classification (NCBI taxonomy): domain Bacteria; kingdom Pseudomonadati; phylum Pseudomonadota; class Gammaproteobacteria; order Alteromonadales; family Alteromonadaceae; genus Agarivorans; species Agarivorans sp. DSG3-1. Next base: position 1,527,195 of record NZ_CP177241.1, read on the forward strand.
GTTTCTTGTTTACTTAAGCCGGCGAGGCTGAAGATAAAAAATAGTGCAGCCACTAAATAAGCTGCAGATACAATACCTTGAGACATGTGACTATTTCTCCTATTTGTCTTTGCGGAACATTTTCAGCATCCGCTGAGTCACAGTAAAACCACCGGCGATGTTGATGGTGGCGATAAGCACGGCAATACCCGATAGCAACAATACTACCCAGGAGGTGTCGGCTTTCATTTGTACTAAGGCACCCACAATGATGATGCCACTAATGGCGTTAGTTACGCTCATTAATGGTGTATGCAGTGAATGGCTCACGTTCCATACCACGTAGTAACCAACAACACAGGCCAACATAAATACGGTGAAGTGCTGTAAGAAGTCTGCTGGAGCGGCATCAGCTACCCAAGCAAAGGCGGCGAGGCCAGCGGCTGCTATCAATGGTTTTACCCAAGGTTTCGCAGGCTTTTCTTCTACCACTACTTCTGGTGTTGGCGCTGGTGCTTCAACTTTAGGCTGGGCACTAACTTGAATGGCTGGTGGTGGGAAGGTGATTTCGCCTTCTTTCACTGAGGTTACGCCACGCAATACTTCGTCTTCGAAGTTGATGTTAATTTCGCCGTCTTTCTCTGGGCAAAGTAACTTAAGCAGGTTAACTAAGTTGGTGCCATACAGTTGGCTAGCTTGCGCTGGCAAACGACGAGAGATGTCGGTTAAACCAATAATGGTTACGCCATGTTTAACGGCAATTTCACCGGGCTCGGTTAACTCACAGTTACCACCAGTAGCGGCTGCCAAATCTACAATCACGCTGCCTGGTTTCATTAATTCAACCATGTCAGCTAAAATCAGCTTAGGTGCTGGGCGACCAGGAATTAATGCAGTGGTAATGATGATATCGACTTCTTTGGCTTGTTCGCGGAACAAGGCCATTTCAGCATCAATAAAGGCTGCGCTCATTTCTTTGGCGTAACCGTCACCGTCGCCAGTGTCTTCTTCTTCGTAATCTAACTCTAGGAACTCAGCGCCCATTGAGTTGATTTGCTCTTTAACCTCAGGACGAGTATCAAAAGCACGAACAATGGCGCCTAGGCTACCCGCGGTGCCCAATGCGGCTAAACCGGCTACACCTGCGCCAATAATTAATACTTTGGCTGGTGGTACTTTACCTGCTGCAGTAATTTGCCCGGTAAAAAAGCGACCAAAGTGGTTGGCTGCTTCAATAACCGCGCGGTAACCGTCTACGTTGGCAAGTGAACTACGCGCATCTAAAGATTGAGCACGAGAGATCCGTGGCACCATGTCCATGGCTAGCAAGTTAACCTTGGCGGCTTTAAACTTTTCTAGCAATTCAGGATTTTGTGCAGGCCATGCAAAACTGGCTACGGTTGCACCTTCTTTTATAAGGGCAAGTTCTTCAGTGGTATCGTTGCTGCCATCTAAAGGCGCATTCACTTTAAAAATGAGGTCGGCTTGAAAAGCCTGCTCTTTAGTTACGATATCTGCGCCGGCTTCTGTGTAAGCTTCGTCATTAAAGCTGGCCGCTGTTCCTGCGCCGCTTTCCACTGCCACAGAGAAGCCGAGTTTTAGCAACTGCTCTACGGTTTTTGGGGTGGCGGCTACCCGGCTCTCCTGGTCGAAGATCTCCTTAGGTATTCCGATTTGCATAGTGTGTTCCTGCTATTGGTTTTTATGTTGAGTTGCTATTTGGGCAACACGTCGCTGCATATTAAATATTTGTTAGTTCCTGCAAGTTAACTAACTTTACGCATTTGGTGTGATATGAAAGAAAACTACGGCCTAACAGTCAAGTAACTTCGCACAAAAGTATCGCTTATTTCTAATGGTCAAACCAATTTGTAAAGTTTATCGGTGTGATAGGTTATGCCTAGGTGTCATTAGGTTAGTAAAATGTAACGTCGTTCCTGAGTGATTCCAGAGTAGTGGCATGGAAATAGCTAGATACAACTACGTCTACTACTCTTTAGTAAAGGCTTTATGCCTAAGCAGAGCGATTGCTTGATAAACCCTTAGCAATAAAAGAGGAAGTAGCTACATATACTAAGGTAGGTTGGAGGTCGTTATGGCTATTGCATTATCGTTAATTGTAACAATGTTGATGTGGGTAAATGTGGTTTATGCTAACACTGCGCTTAAATTTGATTTCAGCGTTGAGAACGAACTTGAGCAACCCCAAGCAACTAAAAATTTATTTAGTGATATTAATTGGTTACAAGAGCAACAGTTTAATACTTCGCAAACCAATACTACTCAACCAGTGACTTCCTCTGAGCAACAATCTACTTTTTTACGCTACCAACAAGTGCCGCAATGGCGGGCCAATTGGCGCGGTGGCTTACGTTGGCAGGCTCAGCAAAACTTAATGTTTCGTGCCAAAGGTAACCGCATGTCTGGCCATTTAACCCTGTCGAATAAAACCCTATGTGCCATTTGCAAAACGCAAATCGATACCACTGTGTGGAAAAACGGCCATGTGCAATTACAGTTGCGTTCTTACTTCGAATAGCTTTGTCCTTGGCAATTATCAGGATATAATTTCTACTGGTAAAATTATTGGGGACTTAAATGGGCTATGTGCTGTTGGCCTTATTGTTGGTAATCGTTCTTCCTGCCGTTAGCTTTTTTCTTGGATACATCCATCTTTATTTGGAATATGGGGTCGTTGTATCGGCAACAATTATCGGACTGTGGTTGTTTTTCGATTTTGTGAAAATAAAGAAGCGCTAAGTCCAGTCTCCACGGGGCTTAGCGATAACTCATTATTTAAGTTTTTTGTCATTAGCGGTTTATTTGAATAAATATTCACATGTGTTACGGCTAGTAAACACTAACTTGTAAGTGATTGATTCATCTATTGTTATTCTCTGGCTATTTAAACAAATATAGCCAAATCTAATTAAACCAAGATCCCTACATATCAATTAGCTATAAGCCATTCTTTGGCGTTTTTTTGTTTTCATTAAGTTATTGATTTTAATGATTAAAAATATTGTCGTTTTTGGCCGACATCTCCAAAGTGGTAAATTAGTACTTCACATTTCTGATAAAAGCCTATAGATTACCTCCCGCAAGACTGAGCTAGATCAAGAAAGAGTGGGCTAAATAGGATTTTTACCGATTATTTCTTGTGCAATTTTTATTCACTAGCTAGCCTTACTTACGCAAGTGGCAATAAGCAAAACATAAGCAGAAATAATACTTTTTTAAACTTGCAACAACCTAGGAGACTTATCTAAATGGAACAAGACCAACAGCAAACGATGCGTTGTTTTGCAACGGGCAAAGGCTTTTTTGTACGCCTGCCTATCAGTGAAGACATTGAAGCAAAAGAACCTGAATCAGATGTTGAAGCGGCCGAGTAAACTACGCTGTAGTTGCCTTTTAAACTCGTGACTTAATATTTACGCTTGTTACATCCTATAAACCGCTAGCCTAAACGCTAGCGGTTTTTTTATGCCCGAAGGCAATTTGCTAATGTGTATTTTGAATTTGTTGACGCAGGTGCTGCAGAAAAGCACTGATATTGGGGTTTTCAAAGCGATGCGCTGGGTAATAGGCGCACACGGTGCGTTGCTCCGACAACAAACCCGGCACCACTTCAACCAATTTACCGTCTATTAACTGTTGCTGAACTAAATCTTCGGAGACCAATACCACTCCCATATGGTGTACCGCTGCCTGAATAGCTGCCAGCGGGTCGTGAGTGATGAAACGAGAGGCTTGGTTTAATATTGTGCCGTCGTTAAATTTTACCCCTCCGGAGCGTATTTGCCCTTGTACTAATAACAGCGGAAGTTGCTTGAGTTGCTTGGCATTTTCTACTGGACCATGAATAGACAAAAAACGTGGGCTGGCGAAGCACTTCACTGCGTAGTCAAATAAATGCAGCATGCGATAACTGGTGCTGTCGAAGTTGTCTATTTGCCGACTGATAACAATATCTAAGGATAGATCGGGAATCACTCCTGGCTCTATTTCTGATAGCTCTACTGTTAAATGTGGATGCATGGGTAAGAAGGTGGCGATAATGGGGGTAACAAATAGGCTACCCGACACAGCAGGAGAGCCAATGCTTAAGTTGCCAGTTAATCCTTGGGTGGAGGGACCCAGTTGCCGACGCATGTTGTCGAACTGACTTAACCAATCACAGCTTTGCAAATAGAACCGTTGGCCTTGTTCGGTGGTGCGTACCCGCCGAGTGGTGCGTAATAGTAGTTGGCTGTGTAGCTGAGACTCTAACCATGATATACGCTTGCTACAAGACGATGTAGTTATGTTGAGCTGGTGAGCTGCTTGTACAAAGCTATTGCTTTCTACTACTGCTACATAGGTTTGCACTACATTTAGCCAATCCATTACTGGGCTCCTGTTTGATTGTTTCCCGTAGGGAAATAAATCATGTCTTTAATGAATGATTATCCGCGCTTAGCAATAAATTACAATAAACTCGCTGATGTATTGGAGTTTGTTAGTGACTTATTCGCGTATTCCCCTGTTGTTCTCTATTGCCTTTATTGCCTGTTCTCAATTAACCAACGGCTTACTTACCCCTGCGCTACCAGAAATGGCGCAGCACTTTGCGGTAGACGAGCATTTAGTACAGCGGCTTATTGTGTGTTTCATTTTAGGTTTAGGCATCTCTCAGCTGTTTTATGGCCCGCTAGCCGACAGTTATGGCCGTCGTCGTATATTCTGGCTGGGGCAAAGTATTTTCTTGCTGGGCAACTTGCTCACTTTTTTAGGCTTAAATAACCTTAACTTGTTGTTGGCGGGAGTCATGATTCAAGGTTTGGGCGCTGGCAGTAACCAAATTTTGGCGCGCTGCTTGATTAGCGATAGCTACCGCGGAAAACATCTTAAAAATGGTTTTGCTTGGTTAGGTATGGCTGCGTCGGTGATTCCGGTTTTAGGGCCCGTCATTGGCGGTATTCTTACGGCTTACTGGGGCTGGCACTATCTGTTCATTATTATCGGCATTGCTGGCGCGAGTTTAATGATTATTGCTGCTAAGTTGCTGCCCGAAACCCAAGCCGAGCGCGGCCCGCCGTTACAGGTTAAGCGGGTGGTTAACGATTACCTAATACTAGCCTGCGATAGCAATTTTGTTCGTTACTCCAGCTACGGGTGGATCGCTAGCATTGGTTTGATGTACATGATTAGTAGCGCTCCGTTTATCTTGCAGCATGATTTTGGCTTAAGCGCCGACGACTTTGGTTTAATGATGATTATTCCTGCTGGCGGGCTCGCGCTTGGTAGCGCCTTTACTCGACGATTCACCGGCCGTTGGCCAGAGCAGCACATACTGGGATTTGCGTCTTGCTTGCCGTTTGTCGCGGCCTTTATTTTGGCTACTCAAGCGCACTCTTTAGCGTGGGTGGTAGTGGGTATGGCGATGATAAGCGTGAGTGTCGGGGTTATTTATCCTATCTCACAAGCTGGCTTGTTTGGTTTGTTTCCAAGCCAAGCGGGCGCAGTGTCTGCGTTAAGTGGTACCACTCAAATGACCTTAACCGCTATCGCGGTGGGCGGTTTAACGACCTTGTTGGTGCCAAGTCCCGATGCGATGGCGATCATATTTAGCATCATGGGTGTGGGTTTAATACTAAACATGGTGATCCAGATACTAAAAGTGAAAGTCCCATCTATGCAATGATGAGCCTTGTTAGTCGCTTAGCTGCAGTTGTAGTTAAGTAAATCAACAAAGGAGCATTGATGACGATTCGCCCTTTAGGTGTAACTGAAGCTTTATTTGCCGAACTCACTAGCACCGGCGCTATGTTAGTGGTGAATGCAGTATGTGTGAGAGGGCAAATCAACCCGGCTCACATTGCGCATATTCATCAATTATTGCAGCAGCGCCACCCATTGCTATCGGTATGCCTTTCTCAAGTTGATGAACAATGGCAATGGTTGCCGAGCTCAAAACCGCCGAGTGTTGAGGTGATTGAGTTTAACGGCGACGACGCAGTGTTTCCGCAATTTCTCACTGAACATATGCAGCAGCAAACCAATACTCCCTTAAGTGCGTCTGGTTTGCTTTGGCGGGTGAGGGTGCTGATAGGTGCAGAGCAGTCAGCGCTTATTGTAAGTATGCACCACAGTATTTGTGATGGTTTATCGGCCACGGCTTTATTAGCCGAGTGGTTAGAGCGGCATCAGCAAGTGGCCGAGCAACAGGCGCCGCAATTTGTTCCCTTTGCTATTCGCCAGTGTGTACACCATGCCATTCCTGATATTGACTTATCTACAGGTGAAAGTCCTTTTTGTTCACCGATTACACCTGAGCAGACAAGTGCTTGGCTTAGCCAAACCAGCCCACAAAGCATGCAGCAAAATAAACTGGCGCTGCTGGCCTTTAGCCAGCAACAAACTACTCAGCTTCTAGCGTTGGCGCGAGAGAATCATGTGAGCTTGACTATTTTGCTGTACACCGCGGCCGTTGAAACCGCCTTAGCATTAGCTAAATCAAACACGACTTTGGTTAGCGCAGGCGGAAATGCTAACGTGCGGCCAATAGTCGAGCCTCCGGCAGATGAGCATGAGCTAGCGTGTTACGTATCGATGTTCTCTTTTGCGGTAGATTGTTCCGCAGAGCAAACCTTTTGGCAACGCGCCCAGCAAGTTAATGCGCTATATCAGCAGCAAGTAAATACCGGGCTGCATTTAGTCTCTTGTAGCGATGAATGGTGGCAAGCTCAAGCGCCGCGCCGAGCGGATGACGATATGAAGCAAGTGGCGGGGCGCTTTAATTGCTTACACTTGTCTAACCTTGGTAACATCGCCCCTTTATTCGCCCAGGCAAGCGCTACTGCATTGGTTCCGCAGCAATATTACTTTACCGCTGCTCAGCATCTTATTGGCGCTATATTCTGGTTGGGTTCGCAAAGTTTGGCCGGTGCGTTAACGGTTACCATTAACTGCGTAGAACCGATGATTAGTGCAGAAATGCGCAACAACTTTGTTGAGCAGTTTAAGCAGTGTTTGTTAGCAATGTCTGATGGATAGAGCAATGAAAGAAACTAATCAGTACGCAGGTCTATAGAGTTTGATAGTTGTTGCCTATCGCTAACAACGAAATATTCAATTTTTTAATTTAATGCTTAGCCGTTATAGTAAGCCCAATTCACGTTATTCTGGAGTTTAACAATGTTTGCAGTAATTTTTGGTCGTCCGGGTTGCCCTTATTGTGTTCGTGCAAAACAGATTGCTGAACAACTTAGCGAAGCACATGAAGACTACAGCTTCCGTTATGTTGATATTCATGCTGAAGGTATTTCTAAAGCTGATTTGGAAAAAACCGTAGGCAAACCTGTAGAAACAGTACCGCAGATTTTTGTTGATGAGACACACGTGGGCGGCTGTACAGAATATGAAGCATTAATGCGTGAGCAATTTGATATCTAATTGCTAAGTAAGATGTAGTTAAAGCCTGGCCTTGGTCAGGCTTTTTGCGTTTTAAGGCTGGGTAAATAAAAACGTACAGCAGATTAGGCAAATGCTAGGTTCAAAATTTGTCACCCTTGCTGCTTTTTTAGCTAAGCTCAAATTAACTCAATACCATTTAATACTCGGGAGAGAATGATGGATGCTAGCTACATGTTAAACCTAGAAGCCAACATATTATTGGGCATTGTGAACGAAAAGTTACGCCTAGAGTGCGATAGCTTGGAAGATCTCGCCTTAACGTTTGGCCTTGAAGAGCGATCTTTAGCGCGCCGTTTAGAAACTATTGGTTATCACTATAATGCGATAAGTAACCAGTTTAAGCAGATTTGATCTTGGCTTAAGTGACTGAATGTTAGACACTGTTGATGTGTCTAACAGGAGGTTACCGATGCTAAAGAAAGGATGTTTTTTACTTGCGTGGAGTATTTCGCTACCGGCTCTGGCCGATCTTAGTATTGGAGCGGGTTACACCTTTGGTGGTGAAATGACCGATCTTGATACAGAAGAAACCTACTCGGTGCGTTCTGCGCCTTCTTATATGGCGGCTTTTGATTTTGCCACCACCAGTGGTGAAAACCGCAAGCGCGAAACCTACGACAATTACGTTGGGGCTTTAGTCTCTTGGCAAAACACCGAGATGAACGACAACGCCAACACCGACGTTGACGTATTGTATGCTCACCTAACCGCCTCTCGCCGTTGGCAGTATGAGAATTTTGAAACCTTTGCTAGTGGTGGTGCCGGTCTTACCCATTTTGCTGCAAGCCCTGGCAGCGACACCCAGCGTTTTTCTATTAGCATTGGTGGTGGTTATTTTTATCACCTAACCGAGAACCTCGATTTAAAACTAGAGGGGCGCTTGTACGGCACCTTTGTAAACGATGGCACCAAAATAGAATGTGGCCCCGGATGCCAAGTGACCTTCGTTGGCGGTTATTGGTCGCAATTGGGTCTTAACATGGGCTTGAATTACCGTTTCTAGGTGTTTGAATCAACCGCGTTTTATTCTGCATGCGTTTAATTAACTTGAGCATTAACTAAATAAAATGCTTAATAATTAGTCGCTTGCAGAACTTTCCTTAAAGTTCCGCTGTCATTAATCTTTAATGTTTCAGTCACCTCTCTGTCATTTACCAGTCCTAAGATTTGTTCAACTTTTACTTGATACAGTTCACATTTTTTAGGGATTAAAATGAAAAAGCTTACTCTTATTGCTATCGCAGTTGCCGCTGCTTCTGGTTCAGCTAACGCTGCTAAAGTATACGAAGACGAGAAACACGCTGTAGACCTATATGGTCGTATTTACGCGGGTTACACTGCTGGTGACGACGCTGGTAAGTCTGATAACTTTGGTGCAGATCAATACGTACGTTTTGGCGCTAAAGTTAAATCTATGATTGGCGCGTCAAACTATGCTTTAGGTCGTTACGAGCTACAAATGGAAAACAACGGCGAAGGTGACAACACTTCAGCAACTAAAGCGCGTTTAGCTTACGCTGGTTTTGGTGGCGACTTCGGTGAAGTTACCTTTGGTCGTAACTACGGTGCTCTAGAGTTAGTCGCTGACTGGACTGATTCAAGCTACGTTAACCCATACGGTAACTCTGCTATCGGCATCAGCTCTAGCCGTGAAGAAGGTATTGGCCGTTCAGACAGCGTTCTTAAATACGCGGGTGAATTCAGCGGTTTCGATATCCACGCTTCTTACAAGTTTAACGACAACCAAAAAATGGAAGATGCTGATGGCAACCAAACGGTTGACGCAGACAACTCTGCTTACGGTATTGCTTTAGCTTACACTTTTGATTTTGGTCTTGGTCTAGGTGCGGGTTACAACATTGCTAACAATGGCGAAGCAAAAGACAGCAAGCTAGCGTTATTGGGTGTTAACTACGACGCAAATGGCGTTTACGCAGCAGCTAACTACTCGATGGGCGAAAACAACAAAGCATTTAAACTTCACGGTTCAGATGCTAAAAACGAGCACACTGGTTACGAGCTAGTAGCGGGTTACAAGTTCACTAAAACCTTCCGTGCGCAAGCGATGTGGAACAAAGCTGAAGTTGAGCCACAAGGCGGAGCTAAGTACGACAACGTTGATTACTACACAATTGAAGGCCGTTACGACCTAACTAAGCAATTGCGTATCGTTGCTGCTTACCAAATCAACAACATCGACAATGCTGAGAACGAGTTCCACTTCGCAGCACGTTACGACTTCTAAGACAGATATAACACACGCTAAGCGCCTAACTTAGCGTGTTCCTTATTTTCTTGTGTATGTTTGTCTTTTGCCAGCGCCTTTATGGCGCTGGCTTTTTATTTTGTACAGATATACTCAGCATAAAAAAACCACTCACAGTGGAGTGGCTTTTTAGTGTGAGTGGCCGACAGCGAGTTAGCGCTCAACATCCATAATTAAAATTTTAGAGCGTCGCTGCAGGTTATAAATAGCCTGTTTCTCGGTGGGTAAGTCTTCGAAATCAGCGGGGCTAAAACCACGCTCCCTGAACCAATGAATACTTTTAGTTGTGAGCACAAACAATTTTGCTAAACCCTGTTGACGGGCTCGATTAACAATGGCTTGAAGTAGTCGATCACCCCGGCTCGCTTGGCGGTATTGCGGATGACTAACTAAACACGCTAACTCACCCACGTTTTCATTATTGAAAGCGTACAATGCAGCACACCCAATGATCATGCCGTCGCGCTCAACAATGGTAAATCGCTCAATTTCCATTTCTAGTAACTCGCGGGAGCGCCTTACCAGTATGCCTTCTTCTTCCAACGGGCGAATCAGCTCAATGATGCCATTAATGTCATCCAATCTCGCTTCTCTAACTCGCTCATAACTATATTGCACCAGCTGAGTGCCACTGCCGTCACGGGTATAGAGCTCTTTTAGCAACGCGCCGTCTTGCTGGTAACTGACTAAATGACAGCGGTCGATACCTCGGTCACTGCATTGAATGGCCGCCCGCAAATAACGCAGAGTGTCTTTGTCGGTATCACGTAAAAAAGGCTCTGAGCGCATTAGCTCGTTGGCCGCATCAGGCAATAGTTCGCTAATCAACAGGCCTTTGTCATTGTGAATACCTTGCTCGGGACTGAAGTAAATTACTTTATCTGCTTTCAAAGACACCGCTATTTCGGTGGTGATATCTTCCGAGCAAATGTTAAATAGCTCGCCGGTTACCGATACTCCTAATGGAGACACCATGACTATTTCGCCATGGTCCAGTTGGCGTTTAATACTTTGGTGGTTAATGCGGCGTACTTTTCCGGTATGAAGAAAATCAATGCCATCTTCAATACCAATTGGTTGCGCGACTACAAAATTGCCACGAACTACGTTGATATGGGCTTGATGTAAAGGAGAGTTAACCAAGCCCATCGATAGCTGAGCTTCAATATCCATTTGGATTTGACCGACCGCTTGCTTAATGATGTTTAAGCTGCGCTCATCGGTGATCCGCTGCTCGCCAGCAAACATGCAGCTGTGGTGGTGCTCCTCGATTAAACTGTCTATTTGCGGGCGGGCGCCACACACCAAGACAATTTTCACACCAAGAGTTTTGAGCAAGGCAATATCTTGAATAATGTTATTAAAGTTGGCGCTAGTGCTAGCTTCCCCGCTTAACATCACTACAAAGGTTTTACCGCGATGAGCGTTTATGTAAGGAGCCGACTGGCGAAACCAGCTGACTAAATCTTCGGCAGAGCGGTTCAAATTCTTCTCCGTGAATAACTAAACGTAAGATTTGACTTGTTAGTCAAATATTCGGTTATTGTTGCATATCCATCAACATTGTCGAGCAATAACTTTTTCTCGATGACAAATCTTATACATATGTTATGGCCAATTCAGTTGTGTACTATCGCGAGGTAGAGTATAAGCTGCTGTATCATTTAATGACTACCTCAGTATATGTTGAGGTAGCAGGTAAAAATGGAATAAATTTATTACGAGAGGTATTTATGGATAACTATGTCGTACCTGAGCATTTGGCCATGCGTAAGCAACCTAGCCAAGAGCGTACCAGACGACTAGTGGAACACATCTTAGACAGCACCTTGTCTTTGATTCAAGAGCAAGGGATGGCTGCAGTAAATACCAACTTGATCGCCCAACATGCAGAAATCGATATTGCTTCGTTGTACCGCTTTTTTAAGAATAAAGAGGCCATCTTTTTTTCGTTGGCTTTGCGCTGGTTTAAAAAGGTTCAAATTGTGGTGGAAGATGTAAACTTCCAGCAAACTCTAGGCAATATCGTAGAATATCCAGATAGTGCCCAAAGCAAGATAAACGCTCTGGATGAAACAGAAGTGATGTTAGTGAGTTTTCATGAATTGTTTACTCATGATAAAGACTTTAAGGCGCTTGAGAGCTGGCACCGAGTGATAGTGATAGAGCAAACTAAGCGCTCATTTATCAGTCATGGCTCGAAGTGGGATGATGAAGCCTTAACCAGTGTCTGTTTGTATTTGTACGGGCTTACTCGCAATTTTATGGCGGGTACCATAGGGTTTTCAGCAGAAGAGCATCACCACCAGTTCACTTGGTTTCAAATCATGCTGAATCAATTACGAAAAATGGTATTGCTAGAAAAAGTACCAGAGAAGTTTTTACGCTAGGGCATTGCTCACAATATGTGCTTGGTTGGTAGTAGGGTACTCTTGCTCATCAACTAGGCGCTCTGCACCCAAGCAATGTAACCAAGACCCATAATCTAAGGTTTTGTTTCCTAATATTAATTCTTTTAAGACCTGTTCTGATAAACCTTGAGTAATAGGTTTACAGCTGGGCCAAGATTTCCTGTCATTTTGTGCGATCGTCACTGTATTTTCTACGCCTATAAGGTCAAACTGTTCTGCATATAAGATTCAGTGTGGGTCAATTTGGCGATAAACAAGCTCACTTGTTTAGTCTATGTGAATTAACGCTCAATTTTTGACCAGGTAAAGAGTGAAAGCATGCAGTGCTTCACACTATTTTTTTTAGGAGAGTTGTCCATGGAACTGGAAGCCTTTTTCCAGCAGGTAAAAAAACTGCCAGTAATGCCGCAAATTATGCAGGAATTACTGACAAGCATTAATGATGAAAATGTCGATCTTCACCATTTGGGTAAAAAGCTGGCGACCGATCAATCCTTGGGTGCGAACGTATTAAAAATGGCTAACTCAGCGGCGTTTCGTGGGGTTAAGCAAATTGACTCTATTGAAGCGGCCGCTATCCGCTTAGGTTTAAAACGGGTTCGCTCACTGGTAGTGGCTGCGGGCTTAAATGGCATGATGCCGAGCAAAAACTTCGACCAACAACAGTTTTGGGGACAAGCCATGTACGTGGCGTTGTTAGCGCAAGCATTAGCTAAAAGTACCCATGTTGAACCTGAAACAGCCTTTACCTGTGGCATGTTACATAACTTTGGTGAGCTGCTGATTGCCAGTGCAACGCCTGAAGAAGCAGGGTTAATTGAGTTGTGCCTAGAAACAGGCGAAACGCGGGTGTCGGCACAGCGTAAAACCTTGGGTTTAGATTATGCGCAAATTGGTGGCGAATTAGCGCGTCGCTGGAATTTCTCACCGGTGATTACCGATGCCATTGAACAGCAGTTAAATCCAATGGACTTTGATGAAGTGTCTAAACCCGCGGTGTTAATCCGTTTGGCGATATTCGCGCATCATGCCTTAAACGCCGGTCTCAGTGCCGAAATGGTAGGTAAAAACTTACCTGAGCCGCTATGTGAAGTGGTTGAGTTGGATAAATCTACCGTAGCTAGCTTTATTGAAGAAGCGGTAGAACAGGGCGAAGCAATGGTTGCTACCACGACTGCCTAGATTCAAACAGTTTGTTAAAAAAGGGGTTAGCTTAGCTAACCCCTTTTTGTTAGTTGGCGGTTTTTTCAAAGCCTTTTAGCCACCACAGCTTAAAGCGGCGTAAACCCGCCTTGGCATCTTCCAGCAGTAAGTAGTTAACTGGCACAATCAGCAGGGTGATGCTGGTAGCGAAAATAATCCCAAAGCCAAGTGATACCGCCATGGGGATTAAAAACTGCGCTTGGGTACTTTTTTCAAAAATTAACGGCATTAAACCGGCAAAGGTAGTGAGCGAGGTAAGAATTACCGCTCTAAAACGGGCCACGCCTGCTTTGGTTACCGCAGTCATTAGGTCTACGCCTGCCTTGCGTTGGCGGTTTATATAGTCCACTAATACCAAGCTGTCGTTCACAACTACTCCGGTTAGCGCCAGCATGCCCATCATACTCATAATGGTTAGTGGCATGCCCATAATCATATGACCAAGTACCGCACCAACCGCTCCGTAAGGAATAATCGACATCACCACTATGGGTTGCCAATAAGAACCAAAAGGAATCGCTAGCAGGCCGTAAATAACAAACAGTACAAACAATAAACCCAAGGCCAAACTGGTAAAGGATTCTCGTTGCTCTTTGGCTTCGCCTTCTAAGCTGAAGTTAATCTGTGGGTAAGCCACTAAGGTTTGGCTTAACCATTGCTGCAGTTCGGCCTTAATCACCTCAATATTAGCCTGCTCTTTGTTTACATCGGCGCGAATGTTTTGGGTTCGCATACGATCGATGCGAGTAATGGTTGCCGGGCTTTGCGAGGGAATCACGCTAGCTACTTCGCTAAACGGCAGTTCTGCACCATCGGGAGTGCGAATTAGCATGTTGTTTAAGTTGTATTGAGAGCGCCGTTCATTGGCGGGGTAGCGTACATATACTTTCACGTCTTCGCGACCGCGTTGAATACGTTGTACTTGGTAACCAAAAAATGCACTACGTACTTGTTGAGCAAGGTCGTTTAGGGTTAAGCCAAGTGCTTGCGCTTGGGGTTTAATGTTTAACTGCAGCTCCAATTTTCCATCGGCTAAGCTGTCTTCTACATCAAACACCGCTGGGTACTCTTGCAGCTTTTGCTTGGTGAGATCGGCCACCTGCGCCATTGCAGCAAAATCGTTGCTACTAAACTGCACATCTAAAGGTGAACCACCGCGACCAATTTCAGCACGAAAAGTGAGGCTTTCCGCGCCAGGTAAAGATCCAATAAGCTGGCGCCATTCTCGCACCAAATCACCACTACTTATGGTATTGCTGCGCGACTCCGGAGGCTCTATTTCAAACACGACTCGGCCTTTGTTACTTTGGCCGCTGTCCGAGCCACCGCTAGATCCACTGGTGGCTAAAATGTTGAGGATGATACTGTCGCCGCTGTCGGGGTCGCGGTACTTGTCTTGCAAGTCTATGGCGGCATCTAACATGCGATTAATGTAATTGTCGGTGGTATTAAATGCTGTACCCGCCGGCATCACCAAAGTGGCGCGGGCGGTTTCGCTGGGTACTCTTGGGAAGAAAATAAAGCGCACCCAACCGGCAGTGGCTAGCGATAGCACCACCACAAATACGCTGATCGCAATAGCGGCAGACAATACTCGGCGAGATAACGCGCGTTTTAACAGTGGTTGATAGAACCTAAGAATGGCCGCTTCAAATCCTTCGGCAAGTTTATTTTGCCAGTAACTAAAGCGGCTTTGGGTTTGTTTGTTCACCGGTTTTATGTGTTTTAAGTGCGCCGGCAAAATCAGTTTCGACTCAACTAAAGAGAACATCAGTACGGGGATAACAATCAGTGGAATTTGTGCAAAAATTTTGCCCCTCACTCCATCTATCATCATTAGCGGGAGAAAGGCCGCTACAGTGGTAAGTACGCCAAAGGTTACCGGTATCGCGACTTCTTGGGTGCCCTTAATCGCGGCATGTAAGGGTTCTTCTCCGGCTTTCAAGTGGGTGTAAATATTCTCGCCCGTCACAATGGCGTCATCCACCAAGATCCCCAGCACCATAATAAAGGCAAATAGGGAGATAATATTTATCGTTACATCCATGGTTGGCATCATTAGCAAGCCGCCCATAAAGCTAATGGGAATACCAATACATACCCACACCGCAATGGCGGGGCGAAGAAATATAGCCAAGAGTAGCGCGACTAAAATACAGCCCTGAATGGCACTATTTTTAAGGGTGTTTAAACGCGCTTTCACCACTTTGGCGCTATCTCGCCAATAGTTTAGTGCCAGCCCTTGTGGCAAATAAGGCTGTTTATTGGTGATGTATTGTTTTACCGCATCGGAGATGGCAATCGCACTTTGGTCACCTACGCGATAAACCTCTATCATTACCGTGGGTTGTTTATTAAAACGGTTAATAATCGGCGTTTCTTCAAAGCCGTCTACCACTGTTGCTATATCAGATAGCTTAATGCGAGTACCATCGGCGCGGCTAATGATCAATAAGTCGGCAAATTCATCACCCACATAAGCTTGGCCTTTGGTGCGCAGTAAAATTTCGCCGCCTTGGGTTTTCACTGAACCTGCCGACAAATCTAAAGAGGCTTGGCTAATAATTTGCGCCACTTTGCTCAGCTCTAAACCATATTCTCGTAGTTTTTGCTCCGACACTTCAATGGAGATTTCGTAGGGCGCTACCGAATCCAACTCTACTTGGGTTAGCTCAGGGAGTTGTAACAACTCGTCACGAATGGATTCGGCGACTAAGCGCAGCTCTTTATGCGCAATGTCGCCCGATACTGCCACGGTAATCGTTTCACGTTTGCGTTGGCTTAAGCTCACTACCGGGCGTTCGGCGTCACTGGGGAAGGTATTTACCGCATCAATGCGCGATTTAATGTCGCTCATTACATCGCGAGTATCGTAGTGAGAGTTGATTTCAGCACTGACCCGCGCAGCATCTTCTTGTGAAACAGACGATATTTGCTCGATGCCTTCAATGTCGCTAATCGCTTCTTCAATGCGAATGGCGAGGCTTTCTTCGCTTTCTTCTGGGCTTGAACCGGGCAGCGATATGCTTACGTTTACCATGTCCAGTTCAAACTCTGGGAATACCTCTAAGGGCAAACGAAACTTTGCCGAGTAAAGTCCTAAACCAACAATTAACACCATCAGCAAGTTGGCGGCAACATGGTTACGCGTAAACCAGGCGATTAATCCATGCATAATAACATCCTAGGTAAAGTAGCTAAGAGGTGCATGGTTAGGCTCCTATCGGCTTGGCAGGAGTGCCGCTTATCACACGCCCGAGTGGCGTAGTAACTAAGGTTTGTCCGGCACTTATACCGCTTTCTACAATGTAGCTATCTTGGTCTTGCCAAATAATGCTTACGGTTTTGCGTTGCAATAAACCGTCTTCCAAAATAATTACCTGTTGGCCTGAATACAGAGCGCTGCGCGGTATTACAAATACCTGCTCTAGGGTTTTACCTTGAATGGTGGCTCGTACAAATTGGCCGATTTTAAGAGAAGGCTTGTTCTCGTTGGCAGGGCCGTAAGGATCGTTAATTTGTGCCACTAGGTACAACTGACGACTGGCACTGTCTAGGGCGGCTTCACTGCGCTCAACTTGAGCGTTCCACTGATACTCATGCGCGCCAAAGTTAGAGCGTAAACTCACTTGCGGTTTAACCACATCAGCGTTTGAACGACGGAAGTTTTCAGGAATATTCAACACACTTTGCTCATTCAAACTCAGTGGCAAGCGTACTTCTAAATAGTCGATGGCGTAGCTGCTGGCGAGCGATTTACCGCTGCTCACGTATTCACCCAATTCCGCACTTTTTTCTAAAACTCGCCCGGCATAGGGGGCGCGAATAACGGTGCGCTCTAAATCTAATTTGGCCTTGGTGAGCTTGGCCTTGGCCGAGGCTAATCCCGCTTCTTGGGCTGCCAACTGCGGTTTGCGTAGCACCAAATCGTTGGCGGGTTTACCTTTGCCTAGGCGTTTCCAGTCGCGTAAGGCTTGTTCCACTTTGGCTTGTTCTTCGGCCAGCAATAGCTGAGTTGACTGCAACTCTGCTTCGGCAATGGTGATGGCATTTTGGTAGTCACGGGCATCAATTTTTACCAGTACCTCGCCTTTTTCGAAAAAAGCCCCTTCACGAAAACTGTCTGATACGTAGGTAATGCTGCCGGCAACCTGAGCAATTAAACTGGCTTCGGTATGTGCTTGTACGCTGCCGTAAGAGTTAACTTTTGCTTGATAGCGTTGGGTGGCTAGTGGCATCACTTCTACCGCCAGCTCAGCTAGCTGGGCTTGAGGTTTGCGCTGAGCCTGAGGTTTGTTTGCCTTAATGTATTGGCTTATCAGTAAACCAATGATGATCACCAATAGAGGCAAGCTAAGACGTATCAGTTTGGCCATATTAGGCGTAACTCCCTGTTAAAATAATGGCTCTGAGGCAAAGGCCTCTCGCGTAGTTTGGGCTTGGTTTAAGCCTCCACCTAGTGCCAGGTAAAGCTCAATACGGTTTTGTAACTGCAAGTTTAAGGCGTTAATAGCACTGCTACGCGCATCAAAGGCGCGGCGTTGCGATTCCAACACTGTGACATACTCATTTAAACCCGCCAGATAGTTTTCAAAGGCCAATGACTCGGCTTGTTTAGAATCTTCTGCAGCAGTGGCGAGTAGTTGGGCATTTTGATACAGGCTGGGTTCAAGGTTTAAGCTTTGCTCTACTTCAGCAAAGCTATTTAATACTTGTTCTACATAAGCGGCATTGAGAGATTGAGCTTTCGCGTATTGCTGCAGTTGTTGATTCTCGCGGCGGGCAGCGTCAAAAATGGGGGCTGTCACCCCAGCAAACAAAGACCACACCAAAGATTCTGCATCCAACAGTTGCCCGAGTTGGTCACTTTGGCCACCACCACTGGCGGTAAGCGTTAGGCTAGGGAAGCGATCTCGATACGCGGCATACACTCGTAAATCGGCAGCCGCCAGTTGGTATTGCGCGGCTTTAATGTCGTGCCGTCGATTAAGCAACTCTGAGGGAACACCCGCTGGCATTGCCGCCAGTGGCACATCTAATACGCCGTCTACTTGAATAAGACCACTGGGGTAGCGGCCTAACAACAACTCCAACTCTCGTTGGGCTTGGGTGAGTTGGGTGGTTCGTGAATTTAACTGGGCGCGAGCAGCGCTTAAATCTGCCCTGGCAAGGTATACATCTAACGCACTGTTAAGGCCGCCTTGGTAGCTCTCTTCAATAATTTGTAAATTGGCTTTTAAGTTATCGTAACGCTCGGCAATTAGTTGCTTTTGTAGCTGAGCTTCTATCACGTTATACCATTGTTGAGCAGTGTTGGCGGCTAAGCGAATTTGAGCTTGTTGCCACTGTTCAAAGCTGACTTTGGCATCTAATACTGCAGCTTGTTGGCGCGCATCTAGCTTGCCAAGCCAGTCGATTTCCCAGCTAAAATCTAAACCCACGCTAAACTGACTGGCGCTATCGTTATTGGTTCCGCTACGTTGGCCACTTACAAAGGCGTCAATGCTGGGCCACTGCTGAGCATTTTGAATTCGAATTTGATAAAGCTGCTGGTCTAGGGCAAAACCTTGTTGTTGCAGTTGCGGGTTACTGCGTAATGCTTCTTTAAGTAGCGGTTGGAGTGAAGGAGGCAGTGCTTGCTCAAAGCGTTGCTCGGTAAACTCGCCTTGCTGAAATTGGCTGGTCCAACTGCTTGCCGCCAACTCACCAGAGGGCTGGTGCTTCGGGGTATCGGTCATGCTGCAACCGGTTAAGGTGGCAAGTAGTGCTGGTATCCAAACCCATGCAGCCAAGCGCATTGCTGTTCCTTTGTCTATTTCCCTACAGATGGTGTTATTTAACGTTGCTTAGCCAGTGATGTCGAGTGCAGATTATTGCTTTTACCTTAATTTACAGTCGCTTTGGTTTTTATTCCAAAGCTAGGTGCTTATTGCAACTTATACATTTGCACTATCCAATCGAAAACCGAGTCTGCATTGAGCGGACGTTTCAAACTTGTTTTAGCTAGAACGAACTGGGTAGGGGATAAGATCATTTGTCGTTTATCTATTAGTGCTGCGGCGTAGTCTGGCGCAAATTCGGGATGACCCTGAATAGCCAAGATATGCTGGTCTATTTGGTACATAAAGTTAGGGCAAAAATCACTGCTGGCCAGTAACTCTGCTTGCGGAGGCAATTGAGTCACTTGATCTTGGTGGCTAACTAAAATACGAAACGGTTCGGCTTTGGCTGTGTCCTCATCCTCAAGCGAGGGGCTGACCCAAGACGGTTTTTGTAACAAGTTGTTGGCCGCGACACCTAAGCCCCATCCTTTGGCAGACTTCTCTACTTTACCACCTAAAGCACGGGCGATAATTTGATGCCCAAAACAAATGCCCGCCAAGGGGCGTTGTAATTGTTCACACTGTTGAACCCAGCTTACTAATTGCAAAATCCATGGTTGTTGGTCGTAGGCGTTATGGCGGCTGCCGGTAATTAAAAATCCATCAAACTGATTCAATTTCGGTAATTCGTTGTTGAGCACGTCAAACACGTCGAATTGTAGCTTGCTGTCTTGAGCCAATAGATGCTGCTTAAACATGTCGGGATATTCGCCAAATTCTTCAACTAATTGGCTGTCAACTCGGTCGCAATTAAGAAGCGCTATTTGCATAGTAAAAACCCAGAAAAAGCAATGTGTATAAAAACCAACTGTTAAATAAACTGTATCAAGTATGGAATGATTATCTATTTTTGTGTAGCTTTGTTAAATATAACGTAACGAGTGGCGGCATAAACCGGAGGGAACATGGTTCAGCATAACTTACAATATTGGCAACAACAGGCACTAGATTTAGACTTCCCAAAACAAGCATTTATTAACGGTGAATTTGTTGATGCTGTGTCAGGTAAAACCTTTACCAGTATTAATCCGGCCACTGGTGAAATTTTAGCAGAGCTGGCGGAATGTGACGCTGCAGATGTTGAATTAGCCGTGCAAGCTGCTCGCAATGCCTACCAAAGTGGGGTGTGGTCAAACCTTGCCCCCGCAGAACGTAAACAAGTATTGCAGGCGTTTGCACAGCTAATAGAGCAGCACCAAGCGCAACTCGCCTTATTAGAAAGCTTAGACATGGGCAAGCCAATTGGTGATGCCCTGTCTTACGACGCGCCCGCCACCGCACGTTGTATCGCCTGGAATGGAGAGGCAATAGACAAGGTCTATGACGAAGTCGCTCCTGTCACTGGCGATGCCCTGGCCTTAGTCACGCGTGAAGCCTTAGGGGTGGTGGCTGCTATTGTACCGTGGAACTTCCCACTGGTGATGGCTTCATGGAAAATTGGCCCCGCTCTCGCCACCGGTAACTCGGTCATTTTAAAACCTTCAGAAAAGTCCCCCTTAAGCGCACTGTATTTAGCCAAATTAGCCAAACAAGCAGGTATACCAAACGGCGTATTCAATGTATTGCCAGGTTACGGTCACACTGCAGGGCAAGCCCTAGCGCTGCACATGGACGTAGATTGCATCACCTTTACTGGCTCCACTGCGGTAGGTAAAAAGCTGGTGGAGTTTTCTGGTCAATCAAACCTTAAGCGCGCATTTATGGAATGTGGCGGTAAAAGCCCCAACCTAGTGTGTGCCGACGTTGCCGATTTAGACAAAGCGGCCGCCACTGCAGTAGCCGCAATTTTTTATAACCAAGGTGAAGTATGTACCGCAGGCTCGCGCTTAATTGTGCATCGCAGTGTGCATCAAGCCTTAGTAGAAAAAATGTTGGCCTTAGTGGAGCAGTGGCAGCCGGGCAATCCTTTAGATCCCAATACCAGCATGGGGGCAATGGTTGATGAAGGCCAAATGCAACGGGTACTCGGCTTTATAGAGGCGGCTAAAGCACAAGGAGCCAAGTTGCTATGTGGTGGTCAGCAAACACGTAAAGAAAGCGGTGGTTTTTATATTCAACCGACTATTTTTGACGACGTTGATGCCAATTTAGACATTGTAAAACAGGAGGTGTTTGGCCCCGTGTTAGTGATTCAAGTGTTTGATGAACTAGAGCAGGGAATCGCCTTAGCCAACGATACCGATTACGGCTTAGCTGCAGGGGTGTGGACTGCCGACATTAACACCGCAGTGCGCACTTCACGTGCTATACGAGCAGGAACAGTATTTGTAAACAATTGGGATGGTGGCGATATGACCATGCCATTTGGTGGCTTTAAACAATCGGGTAATGGCCGAGACAAATCGCTGCACGCACTCGAAAAATACACCGAACTTAAATCAACCTGGATAGACTTAAGTTAGTGACAAGGCTATTTGCCCGATTCGTGAGTGTCGGGCGTTTCAATAAAGTGGTCCAAGATAAACTGCTGGTCGAGAGGGTTTAAATCAAATCGAAACGCAACTTCGTTGAGAGAACGAGCATCATGACAATGATGCTCGCCAATGTACTTAACCGCTCGAATCAAATCAGTTCCCTTGGGCAGCAAGTAACAATCGCTCATCGCTAGCCCTCCATACATGGGTACCTAAAGTATAGTTGCCCCCACCTAAACTGAGGTGTATTCGCCCGTATTCGCCAAGCTTTTGTGCAAATTTGTTAAGGCGAGCAATGCTTGCGTTTTATCTTATTGAAATTGGCTCGTCGACCTTAAGCAAGTATTGACTGACACAAAGGGGATAAGCTCACTATTTGGGTAAAAAGGGGCAATGTTAGCGCCCTCGATTCTTTGTCTATTTCTTGATATTTACTGTTTTTTCACGCAGCCTTTTTGAGATTCCTCCTTTCCACAAACACTTGCATCCTTTCGTGCTGAGTTTTTTGTTATTTCTTGTCTTAGGTGGCTGATGATGCGAAGGAAAAGTGATAATCTGGATTTCAATAAATGCGTGATAAGAGGAAAATTTCCTTGTTTAAACAAGGAATTTTTCTTCTTAATAAACTGTTAAGTAACCTTGATATATCACAGTATGATCCGTAATTATAAGGAAAGTAATGCAAAGTTTAATTAATAAGAAATTCACTTTATCAGATATTTCAGTAGGTAGTGCATCAGGTGAAAATGAAGCAGATTTTCTTGAGAATTTTGCTGATTATTTTTATGACTATGAAGATATTTCCAGAAAAGTTATGGAAAAAAATGTATTTTTTTTGATAGGAAGGAAAGGAACAGGTAAAAGTTTACTTGCAAAGTACATTGAGAATAAATTTAGCGACAAGGAAAAATATTTCAATTATTTTACTAGTATAGGGTCATTTAGAAATTTCAAGTATCAACAGTTAATGGAATATAAAGATGAAGAGTTTTCAGACAAAGAATACTTTTTTGTTTGGAAGTGGTGCCTTTTAATTAATATCTCATACCAGTTAGTATTAGATCAGTCTTGTACTGATACCGAGTCACTTGATTCTCTGAAATACTTTCTGCAATCAAATTTTGGGCTAAATTTAAGACAGAAAAAAGTATTCGATAAATCCAAGAATATAAAGTGGACGCTAGGTTCATCAAAAGTAGCTCAAGTTTCTGGCAGCCAAGAGTCAGAAATTGAGGTTGGTTCATATTTAGACTATTTAGAAGATCTAGAAGACGTAATTATATCTTTGGGCTCTTCAACAGACTCAAATTTCACTATATTTTTTGATGATTTAGATGATGGTTTTGAAGATACGGAAGTCTACGGGAAAGGTATTTGTAGCCTGATGTATGCCGTAGATGAATTGAACAGAACTTTTTTCCGGGCTGGGTTTAAGGCAAAGTTCGTCCTGCTGATGCGTTCAGATATTTTCAGCATTTTAAATAGCTCAGATCTTAACAAATTCCAAATGGATAATTCTTTAATTTTGAATTGGAGACCTGAAGAAAGGGAAAACTCACCTTTGTTTCAAATGCTTATCCACAGAGTTGTTACGGCTTTGAAATTGAACGGGAAAATAGATAAAGAAGACTACAACAGTGTTTTTCATGAAATATTTGAGCATAGTGTCGAAAATAAGCCTACAGCGCTTTGGCTAATTGATAAAACATTTTGTCGCCCTAGGGACTTAATACAGTTAATTAAAATTGTTGGCGAAGATAACCCTAATTTAAATATGTATAGGTCTTTTGCTCTTGTCAAAACCAAGGGGCTGTATTCTAAATATTTATATGGTGATGTTAGGAACGAAATGAAAGGTCATCAGAGTCATGAGTTTGTAGAAAACTCATTGTCCTTATTAAAAGGTATTGGTAAGGGATATACAGTGACCCTTGATAAAATTAAGAAAAAAAAGCCACACCTTTTTGA
Source organism: Agarivorans sp. DSG3-1 (assembly GCF_046774965.1). Lineage (NCBI taxonomy): Bacteria > Pseudomonadati > Pseudomonadota > Gammaproteobacteria > Alteromonadales > Alteromonadaceae > Agarivorans > Agarivorans sp. DSG3-1. The sequence continues at coordinate 1,550,776 of NZ_CP177241.1, forward strand.
TAATGAAAAGGGTGAAGAAAATGTTAAAGAAATGCTTTCATTTTTATATAGATTTAGTGTAATTGGTAATATTTACCATAACTCTACTGATGATAGCCAAGTTGCATTTCATTCATGGAGCCACAGAGAAGACCAATCAGAACCAGATTTTGACGCGCCATTTTCAATACATCAAGGTATTAGACTTGCCCTTAAAGTTGAAAGTAAAGAAGAGAATGCTGCTACATGGGCAGCTCTTCAGAACGGGAAAAATTAAGATATAAAATATACACAGATAACTAGCGCGAATAGGTTACTTAACAAATAAGAATAGGTGTCGCGCAGCCGACACCTTATTCGGGTGTTGAACAAGCCCGATGCTTCCTTTTATAGTAAATAACGGTGTTGATGTAGGCAGGGCCAAGGCCTTGTTAGTTTTCGCAAGGCGAGTTTGGCTAAGACAGGGGGAATGGTGCTAAGCCTTTACCTGTCATACGTGGTGCTAAGCTGTTATTTTTGTGTGTTTTTATCCTCGTGTTAAGCCCTGCCATTATCCTTATTTTGTTCGCCTTTCGGCTAGCTCGTTCGGCTAACGCCGGTGCAATGCATGGGGTGTTGGCAGCAAGGGCATGGCCGAGTTGCTTGGTTGTTGGTTTGGAGCGCGGCGAGGTTAACGCATTGAGGCACTCGCAGTAGTAACTGAATGCGCCGCAATACCTGTTTAGCGTTACCCCGTAAAAACCCATAATCTCTCACCCGCTGTAAGCCCTTGGGTAATACATGCTGCAAGATAAGCCTTAAGAACGTTATGGTTGGCAGGGTTCTAATTTTGCTGGTGTGGCTTTGGCTATCTTGATACCTAAAACTCACTTGGCCGTTATGGGTGCTGATGATGTCGCTATCGGGTAAGACCCCGCGATATAAGTAGCGCGAGAGGTATTTAAGCGCGGGCAGCCCAAAGCCAACGCTGCGACAATCTACCACCCACTTAGCGGGTATCGCCTTGGGTAGGGATAGCGCCTTGTGGTGGTTAATCGCATCCAGCATTCTCGCTCGCCATACCTTGGCCAGCGCAAAGGCGTTAAATAGGTATTTTTTATTGCCCTTATGCCACTGCTGCTTAGCGCAGTGATAGCGCCCACCGGCCACCAGAACATGTAAATGAGGGTGCAGATTGCGCTGGCGGCTATGGGTATGTAATACCGCGGTAAAGCCTAATTCGCCCTTGTTTTGGCGCTTAGCAAAGTCCTTTAACAGCTTTGATGCCACCTTGAACATGGTGTGGTATAAGGCTTTGGGGTGCATGCGGGCTAAAGCCCGTAGCTCATAAGGCAGAGTAAAGGTCACCATAAAGTAAGTTGTGGGTAGCAGCTTATGTTGTTGGCGAGTTAACCAGCCCGTGGTGCAATGATGTTGACACTGCGGGCAATGGCGATGGCCGCAAGAGAGTGCCAATTGGTCATGATGAGGGCACTGCCTACACTGCCAATGGCAGTGACCTTGTTGCTCGGTTTTACAGCGCAGCATGGCATACATTGCCCGTTTAGCGTCTGCCCCTAAAAGCGGCGCAAGCTCAGTGTCATGTTGTTGGAGTAGTTCAATAAAGGTGCTCATTGTTTACGCTCTGCGGCCCACATTAAGGTGAGCTTATCGGTGAGGCTATTCACCGCCCTTACTGCATCCAATTGCTTCACGTGGGTCAACTGGGTATAGCGCGCGGTGGTGTTTAAACTGGCGTGCCCCAGCAAGTGTTGCAAGGAGCGTAAATCCAAGCCTTGCTCAAGCAGATGGGTGGCATAACAATGGCGCAGCGAGTGAGGACTAATGGGTTTATGAATACCGCAATCGCACAATACCCGCTTCAAGGCTTTTTGTATGCCGCCTTTATCCATAGGCACTTGTACCTGTTTGCCTTGGCGCGGAAATAACAAACGCGCATGCCGATGGCTTTGCCAGTGGGCACGTAAAACCAGAAGGGTGCGATGCGGCATGGGCACTAAGCGGTCTTTACCGCCTTTAGCATCACGCACATGGACGTGCATGGCCTGACTGTCAATATCATGAATGCTTAGCTGTAAGCCCTCGCTCAAGCGCAGCCCCATGGAATACAACACCAAGAAGAAGACTTGATGGCGGGGTTGTTGAGTCATGCTAATCACTAAGCCTACTTGCGCAGGGCTTAAGATATCGGGTAAGCGTTTCACTTGAGGGGGTTTTACAATGTTTAACCACTGCCATTGTTTATCGAGGGTGTAACGATAAAAGAACTGCAAGCCATTGCGGTCTAGCTTCACGGTGCTCCAAGAATGAGAACTGATGAGCTGAGCAAAATAGGCCTTTAAATCAGCGGTGCTTAAGGTATCAGGGCAGCGGTCAAAGTGGGCCGAAATACGACGTACCGCACGTGAATACGCATCAATGGTAGCGGGGCGTTTCCCTTGTAAGGTTAAATTGGTAAGGTGTTGTTGATAAAGAGCATTAAATCGTTGCTGTTGCTTGGCGTCCATGGTTTACTCCTGTTATTCACCATCGGGCGATGGCGTTACTAAGAGTATGGTTGGCTTGTGCTTCACTCTGCCGCAGAGCGGCTTCGTTCAACAAGGGTTTTCAAGGCGGACTGTAGTTGATCCGATTCAGTAGACACTTCACTCAAACAAGATGAGGTGTTTATGCCAGCTTATAAAAAAGGTAAAAAAACTCAGCAATACACAACTGAATTCAAAGCAACCGCCGTTAAATTAACCCACTTGGCAGGTGCTACAGTTAAAGGAGTTGCAGAGTCACTCGACATTCATCCGTTCATGTTATCTCGGTGGCGGAAGCCAAAGTCCCTTTTCATACCTTAATCTATTTTTCAATAGCGAATTATCGATGTTTAACAGCCCACAAGTGCAGTAGCTCAACCGCAATGGTTGCGGCCGCGAGTGCCGTTACTTCGCTGTTATCGTAAGCGGGTGCCACCTCTACAACGTCCATTCCGACAATGTTTACGCCTTGCAAGCCACGCAGGATTTGTAGGATTCGGTTAGTGCTTAATCCGCCACCGACAGGTGTGCCGGTGCCCGGTGCATAAGCGGGGTCTAAGCAGTCAATGTCAAAACTAAGGTATAAGGGTTTGTCACCGATGCGTTGGCGAATTTGCTGAACAATTTGCTCAATGCTTAAGTTATTGGCTTGGTCGGCATTAATCACTTCAAAGGGATGATTGGCTTTCTCGTAATCGGTTCTAATGCCTAGTTGTAGGGAACAAGCGGGATCGATTAATCCCTCTTTGGGCGCGTGATAAAACATGGTGCCATGGTCGTAACGGCTACCTGCGCTGTAGGTGTCGGTGTGAGCGTCGAAGTGCAGCAACGCCATTTTACCGTAGTGTTTGGCATGGGCACGTAACAACGGCAGGGTAACAAAATGGTCACCGCCCAAGCTCAGCATGGTTTTGCCCGCTTTAAGTAAGCTGGTGGCATAGTCTTCTACTCGCTGAGTAAACTGGGCTTGCTCGCCACAATCAAATACTAAATCGCCTGCGTCCACTAAACTGATACGCTCTAACAACTTAAAATCCCAAGGCCAACGTGTCTCTTCCCAGGCTAAATTTACTGATGCTCGGCGCACCGCATCTGGCCCTAAGCGGGCACCAGAGCGGCCAGTGGTGGCTAAATCAAAAGGGAGGCCGGTAATCACCACATCAGCCGAGCTAAGCGCAGGGCGATGATCTAAGGTTTGGCGTAAAAAAGTATTCGCATTTGAATATAGAGAATAGTCTGGGTGATCCGCCAAGGTACTCATAAAAACATCCGTTGTTATAAAATAATTAACAATTTATTTTGTAGTAGGCTGATTATAAGCGCAAGTGTTTTGTATTTTGCTACATTGAACGGTTTTTTATATGAATCTTTTTGTGAATAGAATGCGCAAACACTAGACACTAATGAGCACACTTCCTACACTGAGTAGAGCTTTTACCACTAAGTCACACGGACGTTAATATGCATAGGTCGTTATTTTCATTCACCTTTTTGTTTGCCTCTCTTTTTGTAGGAGCGGTGTTAGTGAATGCTTCTTCTAATTTGGCCCATGCCGACGATTCTAACAGCCTTGCGAATGAGCCTATTAATATTGCACAAGTGAAAGCTTTTGTGCCGGTTCGTAGCGACAATTATGCCGTTGAACGGCAGTTTGTAGGGCAAGTAATTGCTAAGCAACGTGCTGACATTGGCTTTGAACTTGCGGGTAAAATCTCTAACATTTATGTAGATGAAGGTGAAAGGGTTGAGCAAGGCGCTATTCTAATGCAGCTTGATACCGAGCTACTCGAGATTGAGTACATTGACCTTCAAGCACAGCTACAACAGCTTGCCGCCGATGCCTCTTTGGTTAAAGCGAACTTGAAACGGGTAAAGTCGCTGAATGATGACGGCTATGCCTCGGCGCAAAATGTTGATGAACTGGTCGCGCAGCAAAAATCCTTGTGGGCCAATAAAGCCCGTATTGATGCTTCTATTAAAGCTAACCGCACCCGTATTGAAAAATCTACCTTGGTCGCGCCGTACAGCGGCATTATCGATCGCCGTACTGTATCTGAGGGGGCAGTAGTGGGGGCGTCTCAACCGGTACTAACGGTACTGCAAAAAGGCGCGAATGAGGTAAAAGTAGGGGTGCCGGTGCGTTTGTTAGAACAAGTTGATATGGTGAAACCTAAGTCGGTTACTGTGGCTAAGCGCCACTACGCCGTAGACTTGGTGGCTGCTGGTGGCCAAGTTGATCCGGTTACTCGCACTGTTCAATTACGCTTTGCCTTGCCTGACAACGATAATTTAGTGAGTGGCCAACTGGCTTACTTAAATGTGGTAGAAACGGTAGAAGAGCCAGGTTACTGGATTCCCGTGACCGCCATTACCGACGGCATTAGAGGCTTGTGGAATGTGTACGCCATTGTGGCGCAAAGTGATGGGAATTTTAAACTAGAACGGCGTGATGTAAGCGTTCGTTATGCTACCGAAGACCAAGCCTTTGTGCGTGGTGCCTTGCAAGCGGGCGAAGCCATAGTAGCGACTGGCATGCACCGTTACGTGCCGGGGCAAACCGTTAATCCGAGCGGGGCCTTGGAAGAGGCAAGCCAATGATAGGCGCTCTTTTTAACAATGGGCGCTTAATTGCCCTGTTAATCACGCTAATTATTGTGGCGGGAATGGGCGCGGTAAGCACCCTGCCGCGCAGCGAAGACCCTAAAATTACCAGCCGTTTTGCCAGTATTGTTACTCAGTACCCTGGCGCTTCCGCCGAGCGCGTAGAGGCCTTGGTGACCGAGCTTATCGAAAACAAAATTCGTAAACTTCCCGAGATTAAGCGAGTGCAGTCGTCGTCTCGCCCTGGCTTTTCGGTACTTCAAGTTGAATTAAAAGACGCCGTAATTGATGTTGTACCGGTTTGGGCAAGGGTGCGAGATTTGGTGGGCGAATTGCCGCCACTGTTACCTGATGGCTCCTCTGAACCGGTCGTTGATGATGACCGAGGTTATGCCTTTACCAGCTTAATAGCACTGCGCTGGACGGGGCCGGGCGACACCGACTTAGCCATTTTGGGCCGTTATGCCAAAGAGCTACAAAACCGTTTACGTAACGTGTCGGGTACTGACTTTGTAGATTTGCAGGGGCAGGGTGAAGAAGAAATTCTGGTTGAGATTGAGCCCTATCAAGCTGGAGCCATGGGCCTTACCACTGATCAAGTATCGCAAATTATTGCAGGGGCCGATGCCAAAGTATCTGCAGGTGAACTCACTAACGAAAACACCCGCATGCAGTTGGAGCTTGAGGGCGAACTCAACTCTTTAGAACGGATTAAAAACATCCCGGTTAGCAGTGCCGAAAATGGCTATGTTTACCGTTTAGGTGATTTGGCCACCGTGACCCGCCAGCTAAAATCTCCGCCAGAACAAATTGCCGTGGTTGAGCGTGATTACGCGATTGTGGTGGGTGTGCGGATGTTGGCCGAATACCGAGTGGATCAGTGGAGTGCTCGAGTTAATCAAACCCTTGATGAATTTAGAAGCATTTTACCCACCAATGTAAGCGCCGACATTATCTTTGAGCAAGACGGTTATACCGCTAAACGCCTTGGCGAACTGGTGGTAAATGTACTGATTGGTTTTGCCATTATTGTGGTAGTGCTGTTGCTTACTTTGGGGTGGCGCTCAGCCTTAATTGTGGGCTTGTCTTTACCTTTAACGGTAATGTTCACGCTGGCGTGTATGAAGTTTTATGGTCTGCCGATCCACCAAATGTCGGTAACTGGCTTGGTGGTGGCTTTGGGGATTATGGTTGATAACGCCATTGTTATGGCCGATACCATTGCTCAAAAACGTCAGCAGGGTAAGAGCGGTTTGCAGTCGGTGAAAGAGTCGCTAAGCCACCTTTGGTTACCCCTGTTAGGCTCAACCTTAACTACTATTTTGGCCTTCTTGCCAATTGTTTTAATGCCTGGGCCGGCTGGCGAGTTTGTTGGCGGTATTGCCTTAAGTGTTATTTTCTCGCTGATTGGTTCTTACTTTATCTCGCATACCCTAGTGGCCACCTTCTCTGGTCACTTTTTACCTTCGCAACAAACCGCGGATCATTGGTATGAGAAAGGCATCCAGTTTCCTGCCCTCAGTCGTGGTTTTCAGGCTGTTTTGCATGCTAGTTTACGCTACCCTAAAATTGCTATTTTATTGGTTACGGCCTTGCCATTATTTGGCTTTTACAGTGCTGGCAGTTTAACCGAGCAGTTCTTCCCGCCGTCTGACCGTGACATGTTCCAAATTGAAGTGTACATGGCGCCGCAGTCGAGCATTTACGCTACCGAGCGTTTAACCGAGGAGCTCACCGAGCATCTTTACGCAAAACAAGGCATTAAGTCGGTGAGTTGGTTTGTTGGTAACAATGCTCCTTCATTTTATTACAACTTAATGCTGCGCCAGCAAGGGGCAAAAAACTACGCCCAAGCGATGATTACCACCGACGATTTTCGCGCCGCCAACCGATTGATTCCAAACCTGCAGGCCGAGTTTGATTTGCTCTATCCTCAGGCGCAAATTCTGGTAAGAAAACTTGAGCAGGGCCCTCCGTTTAATGCGCCTATTGAGCTACGCGTTTATGGGCCAAATTTGGATCAGCTTAAAGAGCTTGGTGACGAATACCGACGCATACTCTCAGAAATCCCGTATGTTACTCATACCCGCGCCACCTTGTTAGCGGGTACGCCCAAGGTGTGGCTAAAGGTAAATGAAGAGGCCTCTCGTTTAAGCGGTGTCGCGCTTACTCAAATTGCAGGGCAGTTGCAGGCGAACTTGCAAGGCCGAATTAACGGTAGCGTATTAGAAGCCAGCGAGTCTTTGCCGGTGCGTATTCGTTTAGCCGATGACCAGCGTCAGCAATTGGAGAACTTGGGTGACATTACCCTCACCAGTGAAATTGCCGGCAATATTCCTTTGGCCTCTTTAGCAGAACTAGAGATTAGGCCAAGTCGCGGCGAAATACCGCGGCGTAATGGTCGGCGAGTAAACGTGGTAGAAGGTTATTTGCGTACAGATATTTTACCTGACCAAGTGCTAGAGGTATTTAGTCAGCGTTTAGAAGAAGAGAACGTTCCTTTGCCTGCTGGTTACTCGATTGAGTTTGGTGGCGAAGGAGCCGAGCGTAACGAAGCCGTTGGCAACTTACTCGCCAGTGTGGGGATTATTGCAGTACTGCTGGTCACCGTGGTGGTGGTGTCGTTTAACTCCTTCCGCTTGAGCTTTCTAATTATGATTACCGCCATTCAAGCAGCGGGTTTGGGTTTGCTAAGTGTTTATTTAGGCAGTTTCCCCTTTGGTTTTACCGTGATTATTGGTTTGTTAGGTTTGGTGGGTTTGGCGATTAACGCGGCCATTGTGATTGTGGCCGAGCTGAAATCCGATCCCAAAGCCTGTGCTGGTGAAGCAGAAGCAATTTGTTTTGGAGTGCTAAGCTGTACTCGTCATATTAGCTCTACCACTATTACTACCGTGGGTGGCTTTTTACCCCTGATATTAGAAGGTGGCGGTTTTTGGCCTCCGTTTGCGGTGGCCATTGCTGGCGGCACGGTATTAACCACGATGTTGTCGTTCTTCTTTGTGCCGGTGGTGTTCTCTTTGATCGCAAAAGGTAAGCGTAAAATTCCATCGGTGGGCGAACCCACAGTGGCTCACTAAATTGCTATAAATAAAGTGACCCGTCCTGATATGGGTTGACACTTGATTGACTAAAACGCTCGATGCACTTCATCGGGCGTTTTGTATTTTAGTGCTTCGTGAGGCCTATATTCATTGTAGAGCTTAACCGATTCATCGACCATTTTTCGTGCCTCATTTAAGTTTGTAGGTTTATTCAGCAAGTACTCCATCTTTAGTATTCCATTTATTCTCTCCGCAAGGGCGTTCTGATAACAGTCATAACCGTCTGTCATCGAACAAGATACATCGTGCTGACGGTGTATCGCCTGATATTCATTGGAGCAATACTGAACACCTCGGTCCGAATGATGAACAAGCTCCCCTATAGACCTTCGTTCCTTCAACGCATTTAAGAATGCTTGTTTGACCGTGTAAGCTTTCATATCCTTACCTAGGTGATATCCCACTATTTTTCTTGAGTAAGCATCCGTCACTAGACTGAGGTACGCTTCACCGCTACGCGTCGCCAAGTAAGTGATGTCAGCCACCCATAACTGCTCTGGTTTATCGGGTATTAGGCCTTCTTTTATGCGGTTAGGATGGCAGTAAAAACGATGATTGCTATTTGTAGTTCGATGGTAAGCCCTTCGATTATGAACTAATAATCGATTCATTCTTAGTAAAGAGAATAAGCGGTCTCGGCCAATATCGATAGCATTCTGGGCAAGTAGGTACTTGAGCTTACGAGCCCCGATACGAGGGTGCATCATTCTTTGTACTTTCACAAAGTTGAGCACTGACTCATCTTTTTGTATTTGGTGAGCCTGGGCAATACCGCGCTTGTAAAAAGCTTGCCGTGTAATACCCATGAAGTGACAGGCTTTCGTTACAGTTAACTTTCGGACCGCTTTTTCCTTAATAACTCGGCCTTGCGCTTCTTTGAGAGCCGAACTCCGAAGTCTCTATCCATGACTTTTACCACCGCTTCAAAGAAATCAGCTTTCATCTGAGAGTCTTCTAGCTGCTTCTCTAGCTCTTTAATGCGTTGCTCTGGGGTTTGAGGCGAAGAAGAATTTGACATAGCAGTACCTACCATTCTCGTATGCTCTATTCCTTTAGACCAATCTAGTCGACCATGTTTGCGAAGCCAAACTAAAACGGTAGAGCGACCTTGGATCCCATAACGGTCCTGAGCTTGTCGATAAGACATTTCGCCTTTTTCAACTTGGTCTACCACTGCCAATTTAAAGGCAAGAGAATAATTTCGTTGGGTACGTTTACTGGTTGTTTTCATGACACTCTCCAATTTCATGTTGGATATGTGTCAACCTTATTTAGGACGGTACAAAGACAAACAAAAAAGCCGCTAATAGCGGCTTTTTTGTAGCAATAACTTATCTGAATGTTGTGGCTAGAAGGTTGGCGGAGTCGCGGCGCTAATTAACTCACATTCATCTTTGCTTTTATTGCGGAAGCGGTGCGGTTTGCGGGTTTCAAAGTAGTAGGAGTCGCCGGCTTTTAATACTTTAGATTTGCTGCCAACGGTAATCTCAATTTCCCCACGAATCACAATCCCGCCTTCTTCGCCTTCATGTTGAATAAACTCGGTGCCGGTATCTGCGCCGGGTGGGTAAATTTCGCGTAAAATAGCCAACTGGCGGCCATTATGTTTGCTGCCTACCAATAGCATTTTTACCATGCCATCACCTAAGTCGGTGAGCTCGTCTTCGCTATAAAAAATCTTGTCGTCGCTTTCCATTTCTAAGGTGAAAAACTCGCCCATAGAAATAGGAATTGCATCAAGGATCTTTTTCAAAGAGCCTACCGAAGGGTTAACTTGGTTCTGCTCAATTTGCGAGATCATACTGTTAGTGACCCCGCTTAATTTTGCTAATTCTCGTTGCGAAATGCCGCGCATTAAGCGAATACTCTTCAGGCGTTTTCCAACATCCATTAAGTTTGTTTCCTCAATTTCTAACGCCTATTTAGCATTGCCGGTTCTTAATTCCTGCAAGCGACGTTTCTCTGCTTTGGCCATAATCCACCAAGCAATAAAAGTAGCGACAGATACTACACCAATTATCAGTGTGGCTAGGGCATTAATTTTGGGACTTACCCCTAACCTTACGCTAGAAAATACCACCATTGGCAAGGTTGTTGCGCTCGGGCCCGAGACAAAGCTCGCGATGACTAAGTCGTCTAAGGATAAGGTGAAGGCCAATAACCAACCCGCCACAATCGCCGGTAAAATGGTGGGTAAGGTAATCACAAAAAATACTTTTAAGGGGGTTGCCCCTAAATCCATGGCGGCTTCTTCAATGCTTTTGTCTAGCTCACGCAGGCGCGAACTCACCACTACCGAGACATAGGCCGTACAAAAAGTAACGTGGGCAATCCAAATGGTTAACATGCCGCGTTGGCTAAATAAATCAAACACTTGGCCCAAAGAAATGAACAGCAGTAACAGGCTTAAACCGGTGATGACTTCTGGCATAACTAAGGGCGCAGTAATCATAAAGGCAAAGCTGGTTTCGCCTCTAAACTTGTTATAACGGGTCATAACAAAAGCGGCTAACGTACCCAGTACCACTGCGGCGGTGGCCGACATAAAACCAATTAACAAGCTAAGCGTAATGCCGTTCATTAGTAGGGCGTCGTCAAACAAGGCGCCGTACCATTTGGTAGAAAAACCACTCCATACCGTGACTAAACGGTTGGCATTAAACGAGTAGATGATCAGGCTTAAAATAGGCAAATAAAGAAAAGATAAGCCTAAGCCGAGTATCGCCCACTTCCACTTGGTTTTGTAAACGGGGATGGCGTCCATTAGCCGGCCTCCATTTCACGTTTTTGATAGCGATAAAAGAACATAATCGGCACCATTAATAGCAGTAACATCACCGAGGCAACGGCGGCAGCCACCGGCCAATCGCGGTTATTAAAGAACTCTTGCCAGAGAATTTTACCAATCAAAATGGAGTCTGGGCCGCCTAATAATTCAGGAATAACAAACTCGCCCACGGCTGGAATAAATACCAACATCGAGCCGGCAATAATACCGGCCTTGGTTAATGGCAACAGCACTTTAAGTAGCACGGTGGTGGTAGACGCACCTAAGTCGCGAGCGGCCTCTACTAAGGAGTAATCGACGCGCATTAAGGCGGTATATAAAGGCAAAATCATGAACGGTAAATAGGTGTATACAATGCCAATATACACCGCGGTATCGGTATGCAATATTCGCAAAGGTTCGTCGATAATCCCGGTGTACATCAAGATATTGTTTAAGAAGCCGTTGTTTTTAAGAATGCCAATCCATGCGTAAACACGGATCAAAAAGCTGGTCCATGAGGGTAAAATAATTAGCATTAACAATATATTACGATTGGCGGGGCTAGAGTGAACAATTGCCCAAGCCATGGGAAAGCCAATAATTAAACATAACAAGGTTGAGATGGAAGCAATTCGTACCGACTGCAAGTAAGAGCTAATGTACAGGCTGTCTTCAATTAAGTACGCGTAGTTGCCTAGGTTAAGCAGTATTTGCACTTGTTCCTCGGCCATTGTCATCAGCTGAGTGTAAGGTGGAATAGCAATAACCGCTTCGGCAAAACTAATTTTGAAGACGATGAAAAACGGCATCAAAAAGAATAGAAATAACCAAAAGTAGGGCACGGCGAGTATCGCACAGCGGCCACTGGGCGTAAGGCGAGTGAGCCACTTTTTGAGCTTGGCTGATGATTGAGTGGTCATATTTTTAACACCACGCAGCTATCGGCTTGCCAGCATAGGTAAACTTGGTCTTCCCAAGTGGGCATGTTGTTGCGATGGCGACTGCTGTTAGGCATGGCTGCCGTTACCCGCTTACCGCTGGCCAAGCGCACATAATAAATTGATTGGTCGCCTAAGTAGGCAATGTCTTCTACGGTGCCTTGGCAAACGTTGTTAGTACGTCCTTTTAGAGTTTTGAAAATACTCATTTTTTCGGGGCGTACCGCGACCATAAATGGTACGCCGGGCGCTGAAGATACACCGTGGTTGAGGCTAATGGGAAAGCCCAGTTCTTGGCTATCAATGGTGGCGCTGTCGTTATCGTTATCGCGTAATACACCCTCGAACACGTTCACCGAGCCAATAAATTCGGCGCTAAAACGCGAGTTGGGGTATTCGTAAATTTCTTCTGGTTCGCCCACTTGAATAAACTGGCCACGATTCATAATCGCAATCCGGCTAGCCATGGTCATGGCTTCTTCTTGGTCGTGGGTTACCATTACGCAAGTTACGCCCACTTTCTCAAGAATATCCACTACTTCAAGCTGCATTTGCCCACGAAGGTTTTTATCCAATGCGCCCATTGGTTCATCTAGTAACAGTAATTTAGGGCGCTTGGCTAAGCTTCTGGCAAGCGCTACGCGCTGGCGCTGGCCGCCAGATAGTTGATGAGGCTTACGCTTGGCGTAGTTTCTCATGCGCACCAATTCAAGCATTCTTGCCACGGTGTCGGCTATTTCGTCTTTTGGGAGTTTGTCTTGTTTCAAACCAAAGGCGATGTTTTGTTCTACGGTCATATGCGGGAACAAGGCATAAGACTGAAACATCATATTGACGGGGCGTCGATGCGGCGGCACGCCAATAAGATCTTGGCCGTCGAGAATAATGCTGCCCGAGCTGGGTTTTTCAAAGCCGGCCAGCATTCTTAACAGCGTTGATTTACCACAACCTGATGCACCTAGCAGTGCAAAAATCTCACCTTTATTAATGGTAAGGCTTACGTTATCTACCGCGATGGCTCCATCGTAATCTTTGCTAATACTTTCAATGTGTAACAAAGGCTCCGGAGCCTTTTCTCCGTCTACCGGAAGCTTTGAAATGTGTGACACCGCAGCCATTGCGGATCCTCCATCATGAAACAAAAACGTGCTTGCCACCCTTAGGTGGCAAGCGACTCGCTAGTTTTGAAGAAACTTAGTCCAAGAGCGAGTGAGTGTTCGTGACACTTTCGCTGGCGTTACCTTTGCGCCATACAGCTTGGCTAGGGTTTCGTCACTTGGGTAAATACCTGGGTGCTCAATAATTTCGGGATCAATAAACTCCTTCGACGCTGGCGTTGGGTTGGCGTACCACACGTAGTTAGAGATTTCTGAAATCACCTTAGGCTGCAATAAAAAGTTAATGAATTTATGCGCGTTATCTTTATGTGGCGCATCTGCTGGAATGGCCATGAGATCAAACCACGCTAAAGCGCCTTCCTGCGGGATTACATATTCCACCTCTACGCCATTGTCGGCTTCTGCCGCGCGATCTGAGGCTTGTAGCACATCGCCAGACCAACCAATAGCCACACAAATGTCCCCATTCGCTAAGTCATTTATGTATTGCGAAGAGTGGAAATAAGTGACGTAAGGGCGAACTGCTTTTAGCAGCTGGTAAGCTTCGCCGGTGTCTTTGTAATCGTTAGGGTCAACACTATTTGGGTCTTTACCCACATAGTGCAGCGCCGCTGCAAACAGCTCAGTTGGGGCGTTTAAAAATGCGACACCACACTTTTGCAGTTTTTCCATATTTTCTGGTTTAAACACTAAATCCCAACTATTGGTGGGGGCGTCTTCGCCAAGCACTTCTTTAACTTTGTTTACGTTGTAACCTAAGCCTGTGGTTCCCCATAAATAGGGCACTGCATATTGGTTGCCCGGATCTGCAGTGTCATCAAGCATGTCCATAATTTTAGCATCTAAATTGCTATAATTAGTGAGTTTTGTTTTGTCTAATTTGATAAACGCGCCTGCTTGAACTTGGCGAGCTAAAAAGTCTGAGGTAGGAACCACAAGATCGAAGCCAGTTGATCCCGATAGGATTTTAGCTTCTAGCACTTCGTTTGAGTCAAATACGTCGTAAACCACCTTAATGCCTGTTTCGGCTTCAAACTGAGCAATGGTATCTTCGGCGATATAATCTGACCAATTGTATACATTAAGCACTTTTTCTTCTGCTGCCTGCAGGTTCATTGCGCTGGCAGTTAACAGGGAAGCTATGGTTAGCTTCAGGCTAGCTTTGTTCATCAATGTTCTCCAATTCCATGTGGTGTTTGCTCGTACTGCTTCGCGGATTAACTCAATGCCTGCAGAGTGTCATCCAAACTTTGTTTTGCCAGTGTGATTAACTGATCTATTTGTTGTTTAGTGATAACCAATGGAGGGGAAATAATCATGGTGTCGCCACAGGCGCGCATAATTAATCCATTGTTAATGCATATATCGCGACATACGCCGCCAGCGCCAACATCCTTGCCGTAGCGCTGATTGGTGTTTTTATTGGCGACTAACTCTATGGCGGCCACCATGCCTTTACTGCGTGCCTCACCCACTAAAGGATGCTCGCCCAACTCTTGCCAGCGTTGGGCAAGATAAGGGGCGGTGTCGTTACGCACAGTGTTAACGATGTTTTCTTGCTGCATGATGCGAATGTTTTCGATGGCTACAGCACAAGCCGCTGGGTGACCGGAGTAAGTAAAGCCGTGGGCAAACTCGGTATCGGCGTCAATTAAGCCTTGTGCCACTTTATCCGACACCATTACTGCGCCCAGTGGCAAGTATCCTGAAGTAATGCCTTTGGCTAAGCACAACAGGTCGGGCTTAATGTTATAGGTTTGGCTGGCAAACCATTCGCCAGTGCGGCCAAAGCCGCAAATCACTTCATCTACTATCAGTAATATTTGGTACTTATCGCAGATCCGTTGAATCTCTGGCCAGTAGCTGTCGGGGGGAATAATTACTCCACCAGCTCCTTGAATGGGCTCGGCGATAAAGGCGGCGACCTTGTCTTCACCTAATTCGAGGATCTTTTGCTCTAACTGGCGAGCGCGCTCTACACCAAAGGCTTGCGGATCTTGGCCTTGGCCCTCTTCAAACCAATAGGGTTGGTCTATATGGCAAATGTTGGGCAGGGGTAATCCACCTTGGGCGTGCATAAAACCCATACCGCCAAGGCTTGCACCCGCCATAGTGCTGCCGTGATAAGCATTGTTACGGCTAATGATTTCGAGCTTGTTAGGTTGGCCTTTGCTGGCCCAATAATGGCGTACCATACGCACCACGGTGTCGTTACATTCTGATCCTGAACCTGTAAAAAATGCTCGATTCAATCCCTCGGGCGTAAGCTCAGCCAACAGTTTAGACAGCTCTACCGCTGGGCTATGAGTGGTTTGAAAAAACAAGTTGTAGTACGGCAGTTGCTGCATTTGTTTGGCCGCCGCATCAACCAACTCTTGGCGACCATAGCCTAAATTTACACACCATAGTCCGGCCATGGCATCGAGCAACTTGTTGCCTTCATTATCGTATACAAAAACACCTTCGCCTCGTTCTATCACTCTAGCTCCTTTCTCATTTAACTCCTTAAAGTTAGTGAAAGGGTGCAAGCAGTGGGCGCTGTCTTGTTGTTGTATCGTTAATGTTGCTGTGCTCATTTTGCCTCCTAATGGCCGGGGTAACTGATTGTTTATACGTTGAGCAATAAAAACTCACGCTCCCATGAACTAATCACTTTGAAATAGGTTTGGTATTCTTTGCGCTTCACCGCCACGTAGCAGTTAACAAAACGCTCGCCGAGAATGTCCTTGAGTTCGTCACACTGCTCTAGCTTAACCAGCGCTTCTTCTAAGGTGCCGGGCAAGGTGTAGCGGTCTTCGCTAACGTCTCCGGTTTCTTGGGCAGACGGTACGAGTTTATTTTTCATGCCTATGTAGCCGCAGGCCAAGGTAAGCGCCATTGCTAAATAAGGGTTGGCATCGGCGCCAGCAAAGCGGTTTTCTACTCGGCGGTTTTGCGCATCAGACAAGGGGACACGTAAACCCACGGTGCGGTTGTCGATGCCCCATTGCAGATTTATCGGTGCTGAGTCTCCAAACATTAAACGGCGATAGCTATTCACGTTGGGTGCGTAAAAGGCAATGCTGGCTGGAGTGTATTGCTGTAGGCCAGCAATAAAACTTAAAAACTGCTCGCTGTTGCTGTCATCACTATTGGCAAACAGATTGTTGCCATCAAAATCTTCCAAACTTTGGTGAATGTGCATGGCACTACCGGGTTCATCTTCCATAGGTTTAGCCATGAACGTGGCGTAGGTATCGTGTTGTAGCGCGGCTTCGCGCATGGTGCGTTTAAACAAAAAGACTTGGTCACAGGCGAGTACTGGCTCGCCATGATCAAAATTAATCTCCATTTGTGCGGCACCGGATTCATGCACCAAGGTATCTACATCGAGGTTTTGCGCCTCACAGTAGTCGTACATATCTTCGAACAGCGGGTCAAATTCGTTTACCGCGTCAATACTAAATGATTGGCGAGCAGTTTCTGGGCGACCATTGCGACCAATGGGCGGCTCAAGGGGGTAGTCCCAATCGACGTTTTTCTTCACTAAGAAAAACTCGAGCTCTGGGGCAACAATGGGCTTCCAACCTTCTTTCTCATATAAGGCCAGCACTTTTTTTAGCACCGAGCGCGGCGCCATACCAATTAACTCACCGTCGGCGGTGTAGCAATCATGAATAAGCTGAGCGGTGGGTTCTTTTGCCCAAGGCACAAAACGTACGCTGTCGGTGTCGGGTTCAAGGTTCATGTCCTTTTCGGTCCAGTCGAACAGTTCATCGTCGTCTGGCCAGTCACCGGTTACAGTTTGGTAGAAAATTGATTCTGGAAGGCGCATACCGCCTTCTTTGA
This sequence comes from Agarivorans sp. DSG3-1, assembly GCF_046774965.1. Lineage (NCBI taxonomy): Bacteria > Pseudomonadati > Pseudomonadota > Gammaproteobacteria > Alteromonadales > Alteromonadaceae > Agarivorans > Agarivorans sp. DSG3-1. Next base: position 1,567,639 of record NZ_CP177241.1, read on the forward strand.
GGTATTTGCTTGCGGGGATAATTTTACCGCGGGCGTTACCGGTAATATCGGGGATGAGGCATTCAACTTCGGTTATCTTGTTATCCGCAAACCACTTCCTGACGTTATCCATAATCACCTGTTATTTATTGTTAAGTAAACTAGGGCATATATCGACGCCCTCGGCTTTTTGCTCCGTGCTAATTAGAATTGTCACGATTTGGCGATAAAGTCAACAAGGTGTTAACTAAAACCTAAATATAGCGTCTTTTTTGGCTTATAAGGCAAAATTGTTTGCATTATACTTAACACTATGTTGTAAATCTAAGGGCTGTAAGGGACGTTTTTACTGAGGGACTGTTAATTATGTTGAAACACCAGCCGCAGGAACAAGCAGATAGTTTGCTTGAGCAAGTACACCACTTTTTGGCCGCTCATCCGCATCTAGAAAGCATTGATTTAATGCTTTCAGATATGAATGGGGTGATCCGTGGTAAACGTATTGAAGCGGCATCTTTGGAAAAAATAGCCAAAGAAGGTATGTGTTTGCCTGCATCGGTGTTTGCCCTAGACATATGTGGTGAAACAGTTGAAGAAACAGGGCTAGGTTTTGAACAGGGTGACGGCGATAGAATTTGTCACATACTGCCGCATAGTTTAAGTGTTATCCCATGGAAGAAAAACGCCGCGCAAGCGCTTGTCACTATGCATGAAGTGGACGGCCAGCCATTTTTTGCCGACCCTCGTCAGTTATTAACTAAAACCCTTAGCCGCTTACAGCAGCGCGGTATGTTCCCTTGTGTTGCCATAGAGTGGGAGTTTTATTTACTGGATGCGCGTAGTGAAAATCGCCAACCGCAAGCGCCTTTATTACCTAAATCGCAACAACGCATGCAGCAAACCCAAGTTTACTCCCTAGATGAGCTAGACGAATTTTCTGAGTTTATTCGAGACATTCAAGACTACTGCCATACTCAAAACATTCCCAGCGACAATGTAATTGCCGAATATGCGCCCGGCCAATTTGAAGTGACCTTGCAGCACCAAGAAGATCCGCTTTTGGCCTGCGACCAAGCCATTTTGCTTAAACGCGCCATTAAGGCAGTGGCTAAACAACATGGTTATTTAGCCACGTTTATGGCCAAGCCCTATGCCGAGCATTCGGGTAATGGCTGTCATGTGCACATCAGCATGTTAGATGAACTGGGCAATAATCGATTTGCTAAAGATAGCGCGTTGTTGGAATACGCCCTTGCGGGTTTACTCGACACCATGCCACAAGCCATTGCCCTACTGGCACCCAACGCCAACTCTTATCGCCGTTTTCAACCCGATATGTTTGTGCCACTACAGGCAAACTGGGGCTGGGATAACCGCACTGTTGCCTTACGTATTCCTTCTGGTAGTAAGGCGAATACACGTATTGAACATCGCGTAGCAGGCGCAGATTGTAATCCATACATTGTTATGTCGGCCTTATTGGCGGGTATTGATTATGGCATTGACCAGCAGTTAGATTGCGCCGAAGCGGTTAGTGGTGACGCCAGTAAAGCTAACGCGCCGGCTTTACCTACCTATTGGCAGCAAGCCTTAAAGACTTTTTCCCACTCTACGTTATGGTCTCTCTTAGGTGAGGACTTTAGCCACGTTTATCACGCCAATAAGCTCAGCGAATGGCATCGCTTTGAAGCACAAGTCTCACCCTTAGAGCAGCAGTGGTATCAACAAATGGTGTAGCGCTTAGCCAGCAGGGAAGCAGTAGTTTATTTTTAGATCAAAGGTGAGTACATGAAAGCGCAACATGCAAATTCCTATTATGCGGCGAGTGCGAATCTGCAGCTTGATTATCCGCAACTGAAAGGAGACCAGCAAGCAGATGTATGTGTGGTTGGTGCAGGCATAACCGGCGCGACTACCGCCCTAGAGTTGGTCAGCAAAGGTTATAAAGTCATCTTATTGGAAGGTGAGCGAGTAGGCTGGGGCGCCTCGGGTCGCAGTGGCGGCCAAGCAATTTTTGGCTGGGCCTCGGAGCAGTCAACGCTTGAAAAGCTAATGGGTAAAGACGATGCCAAAAAGATGTGGGATTTGTCGGTAGAGGCGTTAGCCGTTACCAAGGCCAATATTAACAAGCACAAAATTGATTGTGATTGGCAAGACGGTCAAATTCATGTGGCAATTAAAGATCGCCATGTAACAGAGCTTAAAGCATGGCACGAGCAACTCAGCACCGATTATGGTTATGACCAACTAGAATATTGGAACCGTGACAAGCTAGAAAGCCAGCTCTCTAGTCCGCGTTACTTAGGCGGTATGTTCGACCCCAATAGTGGCCATTTGCACCCACTAAATTATACCTTGGGTTTAGTTAAAGCCGCTGAGTTAGCAGGCGCCGAGATTTATGAAGACAGTAAAGTCACCAAGATTGAGCATGGCAGTAAAGTAAGCGTAACCACCGCCAGTGGCAGTGTGACTTGTTCCCATGTGGTGCTGGCGTGTAACGCCTATATGGAAGGGCTGAATAGCAAATTAGAAAGCCGAGTGATGCCAGTGGGTACTTACATTTGCGCGACGAAGCCCTTAGGCGAGCAGCGAATTCGTGAGTTAATTGCTAACAATATGGCAGTGTGTGACATTAATTTTGTATTGGATTACTACCGCTGTTCTGGTGATCATCGCATGTTGTTTGGTGGCCGAGTGAGTTACTCCGGCATAGAGCCTCGCGATCTCGCAAAAACCATGAAGCAACGTATGGATTGGGTATTCCCGCAATTGGCAGATGAACAAGTCGAGTTTGCGTGGGGAGGCAATGTGGGCATAACCATTAACCGCGCCCCACACTTTGGCCGTATTGCCCCTAATGTATATTTTGCGCAGGGCTTTTCTGGGCATGGCATTGCCGCTACCGGATTGGCTGGCCAGCTAATGGCTGAGTCGATTATGGCAACATCTGAACGCTTCGATATTTTTGAAAAAATCCCCCATATGCCTTTCCCTGGTGGGCGGTTGTTACGCACGCCGGCTTTGGTATTAGCCATGAGCTACTATCGCTTACGCGATCTTCTTTAAAGTTTAATGCAGTGCTTACTTGGTTTAGCACTGCATTGCTTTACTGCTTCGAACTATAGTGCGTAAATTCTGCCTATAAACCTATTAGCCTGTGAAGATTTATCGTTATACTTGCTCAATATTCGTAACAATAAAGGCATGCGACAAATGGCTGCATCTCCAATTAATTTAGTTTTACCTAAGGCGAGCCGCCTCGTTTATGGCTGTATGGGCTTAGGCGGTAACTGGGACAACTCTCCAGTAAACCAAGACCATGTAAATCAAGCGAACGCGGCAATTGATGCTGCTTTAGAGATTGGCATTAACTATTTCGACCACGCCGACATTTACACCATGGGTAAAGCCGAGCAGGTATTTGGTCAGGTATTGGCGCAGCGCCCAGAGTTACGTGAGCAAATTATTTTGCAAACCAAATGTGCGATTCGCTTTGGTGATGATCAGTGGTGTGGTCGCTACGATTGGTCGGCAGATTATATTCGTCAAAGTGTTGAAGACTCGTTACGTCGCCTGCAAAGTGACAGCATTGATGTGATGATGCTACATCGCCCTGATCCGCTAGCTGAAATGGATGAAGTAGCCGAAGTATTACAAGCGCTTAAAGACAGCGGCAAAGTACAGCATTTTGGTGTGTCTAACATGAGCGGTGCTCAAATTGCACATTTGCAATCAGTACTCAGCTTCCCGCTGGTGGCTAACCAACTAGAAATGAGCTTGTCTAAGCTTGATTGGTTAAATCACAACATTGCAGTGAACGACGAGCAAGTGAAAGGGCATAGTTTTGCTGCGGGCACCCTAGAATATTGCGCGATGAATAAGGTGCAAATTCAAGCTTGGGGCAGTTTAGCGCGTGGTTTATTTAGTGGTGCCGACCTATCTAACACAAATCAACAACAGCGCGATACCGCGCAGTTAGTTCGCCAGTATGCAGACCAGTACTCTACCTCTCCTGAGGCCATTGTATTGGCGTGGTTAATACGCCACCCAGCGGGTATTCAGCCGGTGATTGGTAGTGTTAATGTTGATCGCATTCGCGCCTGTGCAGATGCTACTAAAGTTGAGCTAAGCCGCGAGCAGTGGTACCAACTTTACGTCACTTCGCGTGGTCAGGCCTTACCATAGGCTGATGACTTATCTTTAAAAGTCGAGCTGATGCTCGGCTTTTTTTATGTCTTTCTCAGGCCTGTTTTAAAGCGAGTTCAGCCTTAAACTGTTGCACCAGTTTTACCAGCCACCATGCAACTAACAGGCTGAGCAACACCGTAGATAAGGGCATCACCAGCCAAATTCCTTTTACTCCAAACAGGAATGGTAAAACCAATATAAAGGGCAGTTGAATAGCCATGTTGCCAAGCGAAATAAAGGTGGCACGGCTGGCCCGGTTGATTGACTGAAACACCACTGCACCGGTAAATACTAAGCCATCTAAGGGCATAGCCCAAAGATGCAAGCGAATGCCGCTTACGGTGGCGTCTAGCAGAGCTGGGTCATCGTTATTAAACACTCCCACGCTAAACTCGCTAAATCCATTCATCAGTAGTACGGCTGCCACCCCAGTACCCAAAATAATGCTAAACCCCAAGGCCATTACTTTAAGTACGTTGTCATAACGCTTGGCACCATAGTTATAAGAGATTAGCGGCTGCATACCGTTGGCAAAACCTTCAGCGATAAAGTAATAAATCACACTCAGATAAAGCACAATCGCGTAAGCGCCAGTTTCGGTTATGCTGCCGTAGCGTAAAAAGAGGTAGTTATGAATCAGCGTAATAAAAGCGGTATAAACGGTGGTGAAAAAGCTACTTAAGCCCAAATTAGAAATGTTCGCCAAGTAGCGGGTATTTAGCCTAAAACCACTAAACTGAAAATGTAAGTTGCTATAGCGTGAGCCAAAATAAACGAGGGCTAACAGCATCACAATGGCTTGTGCACCCAAAGTTGCGTAGGCGGCGCCCGCTAGTTCCCAGTTCCATTTTACAATGAATAAGTAGTCGAGGCCGATATTGGCTAATGCGCCTATTACCATCAAAATGGTGGCAAAATTGGGCGAGTTGTCGTTACGGATCAAAATAGGCAGTGCGCAGCTAAACAGCACCACTAATGCACCGTTGCCCAGTATGCCTAAGTAGCTTTCTGCCAATTGCTGAATATTACCGCTGGCGCCTTGCCAGGTAATTGGGTTGGCCCCCAGTAAGGCTAAAATAGCGCTGAATATGAGCGCCATTAACACCATTAGTAATAAGGCATGGTTAAACAAGCTTTGTACGCGTTGCTTGTCTCCCTCGCCGCTGGCAATCGAAATGAGTGCTCCTGCCCCCACCCCTACCATTAAACCTAAGCCGGTGACTAAGAAAATAATTGGCCACACCAAGTTAATCGCTGCCAAGCCTTCGGCACCCAATATTTGGCCAATAAATATTCCATCTATAATCAAGTAAATGCCACTCACGATCATTGCGACCACAGAGGGGATGGAATAACGCCAAAATTGTTGAGTAATATTTTTACTGAGCATGAGCAGCCACTTGTGTTCTAAACGCTGGGTAAAGCTAAGGAGTGAAAGTGCAACCATCATATTCGGATTACCTAAGCAGGCAAGAGGAAAACTGCGAATTAAGGTATATGCTTAACTGATTGTACAAAGCTTAAGGCTTTAGTTGGTTTAAGCTGCGGTTAATCTTAAGGATACTAGATGGATAAAGGCTTCACCGTTCGCTTGGCTGAGCTTGATGATGCTGCGGCCATTAGTGTTTTAGTCAGTCAACTTACTCGGCGCTTTTTGGTTGAGGACTTTAGCCCGGCTGGCGCCGCTCGCTTGCTAGATGCCATGAGCGAACAGGCGGTTCGCTCTTATCTTCAACAAGGCTTTCGTTATCACCTTGCTGAGCAAACATTAGAAAATAATACTGAGCTGGTGGGGGTGGTGGCTACGCGAGATAATCAGCATTTGTATCATCTGTTTGTCGCCGAAAGCGTTCAAGGGCAAGGATTAGCGTCGCGCTTGTGGCAGCAAGCTAAAGCGTCTTGCTTAGCCAATGGTAATTGTGGTGAGTTTACGGTAAACGCATCGCTTAACGCGAAGGTGATTTATCAGGCATGGGGTTTTGTGGCTGAACAAGAACGCCGTGAAACCAAAGGGATTATTGATGTTCCAATGCGCTTAGTTCTTTAACATACAACAGGATAAAAACATGCATCTAGCTCAGCTTAATATTGCCACTGCTAAAGATGAATTGGGTTCTCCTCGCTTGAAAGAGTTCGTAGACAATCTTGAACCGATTAATGCTCTGGCCGAAGCCAGCGAGGGGTTTATATGGCGATTAAAAGACGAGACCGGCAACGCGACCGAGATACAGGCTTTTAGCAATCCCAGAATCATTGTGAATATGTCGGTATGGCAGTCGGTAGCCAGTTTACAGGCATTTATGTTTAAGACTCATCATGTTGATTTTATGCGCCGCCGCAGTGAGTGGTTTGATAAATCACCGCTGGCGACCTATGTATTGTGGTGGGTTGAATCGGGGTATCGGCCAACGATAGAGGAAGCGTTAGCGCGACTAGAGCACTTGCGAGAGCATGGTGAATCTGAACATGCTTTTAGTTTTAAAAGTAAGGTCAAAGCGCCAGCGACTAAGTAACTAAGCCCTCATGCCAGCCAAAAGCGACTAAGCTGATTGAATGCAAGGCAGCGTAAATTAGCCTAGGCAAGTTAGCGTAAGGAGTGTGTATGAGCAAAGCAATTATTGCCGATAACAAACCTAAAAAGGTAAATTTAGTAAAAGGTGACCAATATTACTTTTGCAGTTGTGGTCGTTCTAAAGCCCAGCCTTTTTGCGATGGCAGCCATGCCGGTACAGGCTTAAGCCCTAAAGCTTTTAAGGCAGAACAATCCGGTGACGCCTACTTATGTGCCTGTAAAACCACCGCTAATAGCCCGTTTTGCGACGGTAGCCACAAGCAAATAAGCAGTGAGCAAATCGGCAAAGAAGCTCCGCAAGCTAGCGCGGTTAATGTTGCGCCTAGTGCAACTCCTACAACAGAAGAACCTACCGTGGCGTTTATTCACCAGTTAGCTCGCGAGGGTTTATCCCAACTTGGGCATCACGGCGCCATGACCTCGATGGGAGTACCGAGGCATTTGTTACCGCATTGGGACGATATTCAAATTATGGTGGCGCAAATGGCCACCAAACCTTTGTTAGAAGACCATCCTGTTTCTACGGAGTTGATTATTGGTCCAGAGGCCAAAAAGCCGCTGCGCTTAGATATCCCCTTATTTGTGTCCGATATGAGCTTTGGTGCGTTATCTGAAGAAGCCAAAATTGCTTTGGCCAAGGGAGCTGAAATAGCCGGTACTGGGATATGTTCTGGCGAAGGTGGTATGTTGGCTGAAGAGCAGCAACAAAACTCACGTTATTTTTACGAATTAGCCAGTGCCAAGTTTGGCTATAAAGAGTCTTTACTAGCAGCAGTGCAAGCTTTTCATTTTAAAGGGGGGCAAGGGGCGAAAACAGGCACTGGTGGACATCTTCCGGGTAATAAAAACCAAGGTAAAATTTCCTTGGTAAGGGGCATTCCAGAAGGTGTATCGGCGATTTCGCCGCCTACATTTCAAGATTTGCACAGCGTGAGTGATTTTAAGCATTTCGCAGATCGCGTGCGCGAGATGAGCGGCGGTATTCCAGTTGGCTTTAAGTTAAGTGCTAATCATATTGAGCGTGATATTCAGTTTGCTTTAGATGCTAGTGCCGATTACATCATTCTCGATGGGCGTGGCGGTGGCACGGGCGCAGCCCCAGAAATATTTAGAGACCACATTAGCGTACCCACTATTCCAGCTTTGGCTAGGGCACGCCGTTACTTAGATCAGCAAGGTGCAAGCGGCAGAGTTACGCTCATTATTACCGGCGGTTTACGTTTGCCAATGGACTTTGTCAAAGCCATGGCTTTGGGCGCTGATGGTATTGCGATTTCTAACAGCGCGATGCAGGCGATTGGTTGTGTTGCGGCTCGAATATGCAATACCAATAACTGTCCGGCAGGCATTGCTACTCAAAATGCCGACTTGCGCCAACGTTTGAACGTTGATAAATCGGCTCAACAATTGGCTAACTTTTTTGATGCCTCGGTGGCATTAATGACGGTGATGGCCAGAGCGTGTGGTCATGAGCATTTAAATCAGTTCAGTAAAAAGGATTTGGCAACGTGGCATCGAGAAATGGCGCATCTTAGTGGCGTGGCTTATGCGGGCTTTAGTCCCATCGCGTAATCGTGTAGCTGGCGATAAAAAGTACTAATGGGGGCATAAATCTGGCGGCTTTTTCAGCACTTGTAAGAAAAGCCAGCAAATACATTTTTTTTTATAAAATGTCTTTACAGAAGGGGGCGAAAACCCTAATATACGGCTCCTCCAGCGTTGAGCACCCGTAGCTCAGCTGGATAGAGCGTCGCCCTCCGGAGGCGAAGGTCACAGGTTCGACTCCTGTCGGGTGCGCCATTACTTCGGAAACGCTTGAAAACTCTATGGTGGGTATAGCTCAGTTGGTAGAGCCCCGGATTGTGATTCCGGTTGTCGTGGGTTCAAGCCCCATTACTCACCCCATATTCAGGTTAGCGAAATTCGTTAATCTAAAGCGCTAAAGTTAGGCACTGGATTTATCCAAAAGTAACTTAATCGGTGATAGTGTTTTTAGTAACGCATCAGCGCGAAGCTCATAAAGAGTGGGACCAGAGGGTAGCCTCTATAAACACTAAGAAATCGGTGATTAGCGCAGCTTGGTAGCGCATCGTCGCGAAGCTCATAAAGAGTGGGACCAGAGGGTTAGCCTCTATAAATACTAAGAAATCGGTGATTAGCGCAGCTTGGTAGCGCATCTGGTTTGGGACCAGAGGGTCGGGAGTTCGAATCTCTCATCACCGACCACCTTAAAAAAGCCTGCTCATTGAGCAGGCTTTTTGCTTTCTAGGGTTTGGGTAATTTCTCTACCTAGAGTCGGGAGTTTCCTCTTAACCTTGTTCATCACCGACCACATTCAAAGCCTCGTCAGAAATAACGAGGCTTTTTTGTATCGGCATTGTGTCCATGTTTTGAGGTGAGAAAGCAGGGAGTTCGCCTTTTAACCTTGCTCATCACCGACCGCATTAAATAAGCCTGCTCATTGAGCAGGCTTAGGGTTTGGGTAATTTCTCTACCTAGAGTCGGGAGTTCCCTCTTAACCTTGCTCATCACCGACCACATTCAAAGCCTTGTTAGAAATGACGGGCATGTTTGTATCTGCAGTTTGTCCGTATTCTGAGGTAAGCAAGTCTGGATTTGGCTTTTTTACCTTTGCTATACCGCTGGCTAAACGATGTGCTCAATCGCCGCTATATTTATCCATAGTAGTAATGTGTGAATTATTTACAGACTGATCAATTTATTGTGAGAACTTTAGAGTTGAGCGCTATTGAAGAGCGTAGATATTTTGTACACTTAAAGTCTGATGACTGAGTAATTTATTTAATATGAAGCACTTATTAGCCACCTCTTTACTGTTTATTGCCTTTTGTTCAGCGTCTACTGCTGCTGAGCTAAATACGCTGGTGGTTCAGCATGTTGCCCCGCAAAGTGACAAAGATACCCGCAACGCTTATTTCATTGATCTACTCTCACTGAGTTTAAGTAAAACGAAAACAGATCTAGGTCCATTTCGCTTAGAGAGTAGCAATGTAAAAATGAGCCAAAACCGCGCTTTACAGCAATTATCTAAAAGCCAAGATATAGACGTGGTGTGGACCATGAGTTCTAGCGAGCGCGAAGCCAACTACCTACCGATACGTATTCCTTTGTTAAAAGGTTTATTAGGACAGCGCTTGTTAATGATACGGCGAGAAGATCTTGGCCGTTTTGCTCATATTAATACTCTGCAAGATTTACAGGCCTTTACTGCGGGGCAAGGTAAAGGCTGGCCTGATAATAAAATACTCGAAGCCAACCAAATTTCGGTGGTCGAGGGCATGAGTTACGAGGGCTTATTTGGCATGTTACAGCGGCAGCGCTTTGATTATTTCCCCCGTGGCATTAATGAAATCTTTGCCGAATTAAAGCAGCACCCTAAAGAAGATTTTGTTGCCGAGCCTCATTTGGCTATTAGCTACCGCGCCCCGATCTATTTCTTTGTTAATAGCAATAATCTCGACTTAGCCGCCCGAATTGAGCAAGGATTGTGGATTGCCATTAGTGATGGCAGCTTTGACGAGTTGTTTGCGCGCTATCATTACGATGACTTAGCCAAACAGCTACTTACACGAACAGTGATTAAGCTCGACAACCCTTATCTGCACCCAGACACTCCAAGCGAGCACAGCCCTTTGTGGCTAAAGCTGCACTAATCATCGGTAAATGTAAGCCTATTTACCGTAAGCATCGGCCTCAACAGTAATGCACTGTATCGCATAACCTACTCGCCATTTAGTCGTATCACTAATGCTTACATCGCTTAGCATTACAGTGGCCGCTTGTGACTGTTTAGCTTGCTGCAGTGCCAGCTGAGTAGAAGGGCTTTGTTTTAATGGGAGAAGGTATAAAGCATGAGTTTGGCAGTGTTCGCCACTTGCTGGCCCAATATAGTTAAGGCTACTGGCATCCCCTTGATAAAAACTGCGTTCGGCGTAAGAGCCATGATACCCAGTAGAGCATGCAGTGAGCAGCAATGTGGTTATTCCAATAACACCTGTGTGAAGCAACGAGTATGACAAAGCTAATCCTTATGGTTTGCGCCAAACACAGTATAACGCTGGCGTGTAAGTGATGAAACACCGCTTGCTTAAGGCTAGGATAAGGCGATAAGCCTCACAAATTTCTTGTTAAGCGCATTATGTTTTTTATGCTTAGGTAGATTTGTTTGGTAAATATATTATCGTGTAATCATCTAGGTTAAGTACTCTGTAAGCCCCGCTGGCCTTGGCTTTAGTTTATGCCAAGCGTAAAGACTTAACCTACCCCCTATTATTATTTATCTAGGAGCTGTAAATGTCGTTCGCTAAATCCAACCCCGAAGTGCAAACGTTTACCTTAAAAAATAAACAAGGCAGTGAAGCAACGCTACTGGCTTGGGGGGCAACCTTGGCCAGCTTAAAGATTAAAATGAGCAGCGGCGAGTTACGAGAAGTAGTTCTGGGTTGCGACAGCTTTGACGATTACCTAAAACAAAACGCATTTTTGGGCGCTACCGTTGGCCGTTATGCTAACCGTATTAAACAAGCGCATATCGAGTATCAAGGCAAAGGCATTGCTTTAAAAGCTAACCAAGGTGAACACCAACTGCATGGCGCCAGTGACTTTAGTCACCGAGACTGGCATGGCGAACAACTAGCCGACAACAAAGTTCGCTTTACCATTATCTCGCCAGACGGCGAATGTGGTTTTCCGGGCAACATGCAAGCGCAGCTAGATTACACCCTAGATGAAGATAATCAATTAGTGTTGGACTACTCGGCAACAGTAGATAAAGCCTGCCCAGTGAACCTAACTGACCACAGTTACTTTAACTTGAATGCCGCGAGTTCTACTATTTTGCAGCATCAACTATACATTGCCGCCGACCAATACTTACCGGTAGCAGAAGATGGTATTCCGGTAGACGGATTAAAAGAGGTGAGTGATACAGGCTTTGATTTTAGGCAGGCTAAAGCCATTGCCGATGATTTGAAAAAAGACGCCGACCAACAATTAGTCGGCGGGTATGACCACAGCTACTTATTGCAAAAATCTGTAATAGAGAGTGGAGAGGCTGTGGCGCGAATCGTGGCCGACGATGCCTCATTAGCCATGGAGGTGTATACCAACAAACCGGCTATTCAGCTTTATACCGGCAACTTCTTAACCGGTAATCCAGGGTTTAACGGAGAAACTTATCAAGCGCATAGCGGCGTAGCGTTAGAAACTCAGTTCTTACCAGATTCACCTAATCGCCCAGATTGGCCGCACCAAAGTTGCTGGCTAGAACCTGGCGAAACCTACCGCTATCAAACGCGTTATCACGTATATCAACCAAAGGCCTAAGTTTACAGTCCCTTAGAAGTATTTTTGCGCAGCGTACCGATTTTCATATACATCGTGTATGCTGCTTGCACCTTACTCCACATCTAGGGACGTTTATTTATGAAGAAATGGTTGGCACTGTGTATTGGTGTATTAGCGTTAAGCTTTCAAGCGGTGGCTGATGATTATCAGACAACAATACAACAGTTTAAAAAATCTGATAGAACCACCCCCTTTTTTAACAATGCCTATGGTTATGCGGTGTTTCCTGCCATTGGTAAAGGTGGAATTGGTATTGGCGGCGCATACGGAGAGGGGAATGTTTACCTCGGTGGCATGCCAACGGGTAGTGTGAATATGGGGCAAGTCACCTTAGGTTTCCAGCTCGGTGGCCAAGCATTTAGCCAAATCATCTTCCTTCAAGACAAACGTGCTTACGACGAATTTACCAGTGGCAGCTTTGAATTTGGCGCGCAAGCCAGTGCGGTGGCCTTAACGGTTGGTGCGTCTGCTCAAGCGGGTACATCAGGCGCAGGTGCCGCAGCGGGCAGTACTCAAGCAAAAGCTCACTACGTGAGTGGCTATGCAGTATTTACTTTAGCTAAAGGCGGCTTAATGTACGAAGCTAGTATTGGCGGGCAGAAGTTTAACTTTACTCCCAATTAATTAGATAGGCTTAGAAAGAAAAAAATGGACCGTTTAGGTCCATTTTTTTGAAAAGAGTGCTAATTGCCTGACCTATAGCCTTTCAATAGTATTCACTTAGAAGTTATAACGTAAGCCAGCGAAAAAGCCGTTTGTTGTGACTTCTATTCCATCGATATCGGCACTTGCACTTCTGTAACCTACATTTAGTCCAAGACCATTATCAAATACGTAGCCGCCTTCTGCGCCAATTTGAAAACTAGTATCTGACTCAGATGCACTAACACCAGATTCTATGTCTTTTACTTCAAGCTCCATTTGTCCCATGCCTAAAAGGCCAGCGATATAAATGTTTTTGTTAAAGAAGAACATAGGCTTAGCGTTTAAATAAAACGCACTACCTGAGCTTTTTAGGACGCCTAGATAGGTAACATCCCCCATCGTGCGAAATTCAGCTTCTACGCCAATCTTAAAGTTTTCCGAAGGAGCGAAAGCGTAGCCGCCAACTAAGTTAATCCCAGGATCATTACTGTCACTAATTGAAATACCATCAAATTGTAATTCAGTATCATTTGCAAACGCGAAATCCACGCCTATGTAGGCTCCACCTGTTGCATTTGCAGTGCTCGCGAAAAGCATAGATAGAGCCAGAGAAGCTTTAGTTAATTTAATCACTAATTATTAATCCTTTAATGTTTAGTTTTAGAGGGGATAGATATTATTGACTTATATAATAACAGCGCTTGTGTATATTCTATAGGGTTTTCTTCATCTATTTGAATTATATGGATAAATTAACGTTATCCTTACTTTTCTGTAAGCGTTGTAACTAAATCTTGAGTATTTACTTTTTTACAGTACTTTTTAGCACGATATTCAATATAATTGTTTGGTTAGTATAAATTTATAGTGCTTAGAAAAACTCTCAAACTTATGGCTCTAGCTTTGTTTTAAGAGGTAAATAGTCGGGATTGCTACTTATAGTTAATATGAGAGGAAGAAAAGAGGAGATTGCTTATCAGCTTTTTCTTTGAATACTAAAGTATAAATATTTCAGTGGTTTAAGTTCATTGTCGGTCTCCTTGTTTTTGTGGTTGATATGCGCACAGTTAACAGAAGTTCACCTCTTGGGTGTTTTACTTAAGTTAACGAACATTACAAGCCACAACTCTAAGGGGGAGCTAAGTTAAAGATCATTCTTAAGGCTAGAGCTTATATAGAGTACTTAATATTAGTTTTTCCCTATTTAGTCAGAAATTCAATTAACTCGCTTTCGGTTACAGTGATACTAGATGGTAGGCTTCATTCCAACCTTGTCGCCCCTTACAAGGATGACCATTGGGCACATGAATAGAATGAATCAATCCCGCTCGTGCCATTCTCGCTAAAGCGATGGCATCGCGCCTATCGGTTTTAACCTTATCACCGGGGGCTTTAGGGATAAGGGCGGGAGCCACTACCCAGCATTCAATACCGTGTTTCACTAAATGGCGATAAAGCCAAAATCCGCAGGGCCCAGCTTCATAAACTACGCAGAGATGAGTAGCCAAGCCTTTGTATTTTTTGATTAGTTTGTTGATAGAACGAATATTGGTGGGAATGGTGCCATGAAATACAGGCTCATCTCTCGAGTTATCAACACAATAAGCGACATCTGTGGTCTCTTTGTGAACGTCTAGTCCAATGAAAAACGTGCTAGATTTAGACATGTCGATCTCCTGTTCTGTTAAGACTTTACATCTAACAGTGTGGCTCTAGTTTGACTAACCCACGATAAACGCAGGAGGTCGACTCTTTTACCGGGGATCATTATGTCTATAAGGTCTGATGATGAAGGTATTTCAGAGTTTTGTATCGATCATATATTTAATGCTTATATTATCCGATATTTATTATGTTATTGAGCATATTGAAAGCTTTAATATATTGGACATAATGGTACATAGCCTTTTTGGTTCTTCGCTGTATTTAATCTTGCATGTTATGTGTGGTTGTTTGGTGCTACTGCAACATATGGAAAGGGTGGCTTAGTCGTTAATTTAATGTTTTTAGCCATAAGTTCAATTATTGCAATTGTAATGACGACAATATTCAAGTTCAGCTATAAGCCAAATATATTCGATGATGCAAAAAGTTCTAATACACCAATTGAGGTTTCAGTACTTATACAGATATTTATATATATAGTAGTTTCAATAGGGTGTGTGGCAGTTATATCTAGAAAGCGTACTATTGCACCCTGAAACCTTATAACAAGCAATTTAAGTCGGAACATTTAGTTGATCCGATTCAGTAGACACTCCATTCAAACAAGATTCGGCGTTCAACTTCACCATAAGGTAGCCAATGAGACTTACTATCATAATATTCAGTATCGTGTTTATTTCACTACAAACTGCTACGTCTATTTTATGGGTGCAAACTAAGGCTATTGAACAGTTTCGCAGTGCTTTTTTAGCTTTTTACAGCAGTGGTATTCCTATGTGGAGTGATTTAGCATTTTCGTTGGGTGATTGGTGGTTTTTGCCGTCTTTTATTGCTTTGGCTTTTTTAGTTTTTGGCTCTATTTTTAATAAAACGTACTCCGTTACCATTCTCGCGTTGGTTATTTCAGGCCTTTCTTTTTTTGGAATGCTTTATGCGATGTACCCTGTTGATTTAATGCTAACTGATGTGATGTTCTAAAGGCTTTGTTGGTTCATTTGTCCGTGGTGGTTTACACAAGCTGAGCGTGTCACTGGTCTACTAGATTCCGCGGTAATTTTTTTGCTGAAATAAGCTAACCGTAGCCAGGTAAATAGCTAAGCGTTGAGTACGCGCCATATTGAGCGGTTCTACTCGTTTCTGTTGCTGGCTTAATAAATGTTACCTAGATAGTAATTCTATTAGCTCGTTTTCGGTTGCGGGAATACTTTGCAGCTCAATACCTGCTGGTGAGCCACCTTTAAGCATGTAGGCGTTGGTGCTGCAGTGGTCGTAATGAAACCATTGGCCGTCTATGCATACGTTGGTATAGCAACGTGGATCTTGTATTAATTCCATCTTAATTCCCTTACTAAAATTGTTAACACAGCTTTAACATAAACCATGTTGCTAGAAATTAAATATGATCTACATCAATTCAGCCTGCGAGCTACCTCTAAGGTGTAGTGAATTATTGTTTAAAGAGTGAGCTAGATCTGCTCGTGCACTAAATAGTAACAACGCGCTTGGCCATTTTAGGCCAACCAGCCAATGAATAGTGTTTAGCCGCGGTTTCGCTGAGAAGGGGCTAATGACCATCTTCTGCTTATTGTTTATTATGTTTATTAATTTTGGCGAGTTTAAAGAGTAAATAATGAAAAAAGCTGGGTGGGTTTTGGCTGTGGTTGTGTCGCTACAGGCTATGGGGCAGCCTTTTCCTCAAGATTTAGTTGAGGCCGCTTTAGCACGTACCGAACATACCGTTATTTACGATGGCTCCTATGTAGCATTGGAATACCCAAACGGCGACGTACCTAAGCATCTGGGCGTATGCACTGATGTAGTGATTCGCTCTTATCGAGCAATAGGGGCAGATTTACAAGTATTGGTACACGAAGATATGCGCGACCACTTTAACCTGTACCCCTCGCAGCGAATTTGGGGCTTGAGTGGCACCGATAGGAATATTGATCATCGTCGGGTACCTAATTTACAGGTGTTTTTTGCTCGCCATGGCGAGTCTTTCGGGCGTAGCCAGCAAGCTAGCGATTACCAAGCCGGTGATATAGTCACCTGGATGCTACCGGGTAACTTGCCGCATATTGGTATTGTGAGTGATCAGTTATCAGCCGATGGTGTGCCTAAAATAGTGCACAACATTGGTTTGGGGCCTCAACTTGAAGACATGCTATTTAGCTACCAAATTACTGGTCATTATCGGTATCAACCCAGTGAAAGTAACCAGTAGTACTCGCCACATTCTGGCTAATTGGCGTTTGTTAAGGTACTAAAACGTTGCTTTAAAAACTGAGTAAAGGCCTGTACTTTACTGGTGCGGTGGGTGTCTACGTGAGTACTGAGCCATTGAGGTATCGCCCACTGCGCAGGGGGAGAAATAAGCGGTTCTAGTTCTGGGTGCAATTGCGCTAAGCGACAAGACAAAGGCGCTGCGCCAAAGCCTGCCTTTATAGCAGGAACAAAGGCATTAAAGTCATTCACCTTCAAAGCAATTTGCTGCGGTTCGACTTGGCTATTCAGCCAATGAATAAAGCTAATTTGCGAATAAGGCTCGATGGTTGAGATAAACTTATGGCCTGCCAACTGTTCTAGTGATGCAATTTTCCCGTACCGTTTTACATAGTCTTTAGAGCCATACAAAGTGACGGGTATTTCCCCTAGGCTTTGCACCACATAATCAAGGTCTTTAGGTTTTTTGCCTGGACGAATGCTTACATGGGCTTCGCCATGTTCCAGTTTTAAAATACGACTGTCGGCTGCATATTCCAGTTTTATTTGTGGGTACAGTGCTTGAAACTCGGCCAATATTGGCAACAAAATATCTGCCATATTGTTCACGGTGGTGAGCACCAAAGTCCCCGACAGTTGGTTGTCGGTGCCTGCTAACTTACCTAACAAGCGGCTAAAGTCGTTTTGCGTACTTTCCGCGGCTTGAGTTAGCATTATGCCAGATTCGGTTGGCTGATAACCGCGAGCATGACGATGAAACAAGCGGGTGCCTAGCCGCTCTTCTAAGGCATTAATTCTGCGCAGTACCGTGCTGTGGTGAACATCCAAGGCTTCTGCTGCGGCTGTAAGTGTGCCTAGCTTAGCCACTTGGTAAGCAATATGGATGTCGTTCCAATCATTCTTATGTGCATTCATGCACAGAAGTGTTGCACGTATGTTGTTTTTCTTCAAATTTGCTTATGCAACAATGTTCTCAAATCGACAATAACTTCATCTAGAAGGTAATGCTGAGGAGCATAAAATGACTAAATTAATCGCACTTGCAGGTAGCTTACGCGCTCAATCATTTAACAAGAACTTAGTAAAAATTGCCGCTCAAGGCGCGGAGGAAGCTGGCGCAGAAGTACGCTACGTTGATTTAGCCGATTTTGCTATTCCACTTTACTCAGAAGATTTAGAAGCCGAAGGCACACCGGCATCGGTAAATGATTTAAAGCACTTATTCGCCCAAGCCGATGGTATTCTATTGGCTAGCCCAGAGTACAACGGTTCTATTTCTGGGGTGCTAAAAAATGCCTTAGATTGGTTGTCGCGTCCGTCTAAAGACGCTGATATTGGGTCTGCCTTTCAAGGTAAAGTTGCCGGTATTATGGCTACCTCGCCGGGCGGTTTAGGCGGCATACGTGGCTTAGCCCATACGCGCGATATTTTGTTCAACTTAGGCGTTTTGGTTAGCCCTAAGCAAGTGGCAGTAGGCTCGTCTTACCAAGCCTTTAACGCCGAAGGCCAGTTAGCCGATGCAGATATGGAGCAACGGGTAAAAGCGTTAGGGGTAGAAGTTGCGGCTATAGCGAAGCAATTGGTTAACTGAGCCAGATAAGGCGGATTTAGCTCTTGGTTAAATCCGCTAGGTCGCTTATAAACTTAAGGTAAAGTAGGCAATTGCAGGTTTGTTTGAGGGAGTTCAACATGCCAGCAGTTGCGTTCAACAATTACTTTTTCAATTGGCTTTTGAACCGCGGTATAGCTTGTAGTATTACCTTTTGAAAACTTTCGTTTATTAAACTTTGCACTATAAGCGAGCAGAATTGATTCAAACTCTGCCTGTTTAGAGCTTGCTATGCTTGAGTACGGAATATCAAAAATATTATTGCTCTGATAAATCGCTTTTGTTACACAATGCCTTGATGTTCTGCTGCCGGTAGCAAGTTTTTCTTTAATTTTCGCTACCATCAACGCTTTAATTTGCTCCGATGTTTTTCCAGCTTTGTTATCTGTATAGACTTTATCTACAAGTTGCCCGGTTGGACCATATGAATAACCCCGGTGTGTTTTAACTGATATTCCATTCTTGCTCGCAGTTAAATTATCATTGAGCATAATTCTAGCTTGGTCTTCAGGGGTCCGAAGCGTGCTTGAAATGTCGATACTATCTACGTTTGAAAGTTGCATTATTTGTTTCAAAACAGACATAGTGTAAGCACTTAGCACTTTTTTTGCGTTAGAGCGGTACAGAATAGATTTTGGCTTACTGGAGTTCGTGGTTGATGCTTTTTGTGTACGTGTAGTTGGTTTAGCTGCTTTTAAATAAGGCATTGGTGTGTATTTAAATGAATGCCTAGTAGCACTTTTTTGTGCGTATGAGTTGATGATGCTGGAAGATCGGCCATTAGGATCAATTCTTCCATCTGGGTTGATCATCTTAACAATGGTACGTTGAAACTCCTCTATCATTAATTGAGTATTTTTCCCCATTTTCCCATCTTCAGCTAATATTTTAAAAGGACCTTTAATAGGGACTGTATTTAGACCTTTTTGTACTGCTAATACATCGCCATATAAGTTTTTACCCTGTCGACCGACACTTTGTTTTAACTGCATTATTTTACTCCTTTAAAATTCTTCAGGGCCAAACCATCGATAAGTTGTTGAACTATTGAAAATATTTGCAGGCCCAACTTCTTCACCAGCTAAGGTCTCCCATTGCAATTCCAATATTGCGCCGTGTTCTTGGTCGATTCTGAGAAAGTTAGAGTTAGCATTAGATTTGATGGTATTTTCTATTTGCTCCCTGCTTACTCGGTTGTCACGAAAAAGGCTATCTAGCCATTGAGCATTTTTGATGCGACTTTCCAAATCTTTGCTCGAATCTAAGCTGAAATAATAGAGGTCAATGCCTATTTGGCATTCTTCCCATTGTGCAATCAGTAATGAACCATCTTTGAAGTGATAGAGCTTCCTTTTGTCTCCGTTTACTGAGGTATCAATAGGAGTAAAAGAAAGTTGCTCGGCTTTAGAGCTAGATAGCTCAGGAGGAGATTGAGATACGAAGCACTCTTCAGCATAAGAAAAGTACGATGTACTTAGTATTGTTATATATACAAGAAACTTCATTGTTGTCGAACCTCAGTACAAGTCTATGATTAAAAGCATAAAAACTAATTACGCAATAGTATAGAGATGTTTTTATCAATAAAAGCTTTGTAAGAAATTATTTTGTGAAATTACCGAGTTTAACCAAGCCCGTTTGGCCAATGCCGACACGAATACTCAAGCTAAGGGTGGTGGCGATAGAAATGCTGAGCATGACAAAAATGGCGATAAGGATCACCAGTTGGTACTTAACAGCCACCATTGGGTCACTACCTGCGAGAATTTGGCCAGTCATCATACCGGGTAGGGTAACCAAACCAACGGTACTCATAGAGGCTAAAACAGGGGCAAACGCTTGTTGCATAGCCGATTGCACAAAACCTTGGGTGGCTTGTTGGCGGCTAGCGCCAAGGGCTAAGTAACCTTGGTACTCACTGGTTTTTTCGCTTAAGGCGCTAAACAGCCGTTGTAAGGCCACAATGTTGCCACTAAGGCTGTTGCCTAAGAGCATTCCGGCTAAAGGAATGAGGTATTGAGCGCTATAGGCTGGGGCGGGTTTGAGTAGCGCCAGTAGCAAAATTACCAGTAGTGGGCTTAAACCCAATATTAAGCCACTTAATACCGGAAAAAATAAGGCTTTGCGTGGTAATTTGGCTTTGCCAATAATGGCGCTGGCCCCTACTAGCAACATGACCGTTAACCATAGTAGGTTTACCCACAGGCTGTTTAGCTCAAAAAGAAATTGCAGATACACACCAAGCAGAGCAAGTTGCAACAACATGCGCATTAGGCTGATGCCAATATCTTTACCCAAGGCTAAATTAAAGCGCCAGTTAATAAACACTGGAATAAGCAATACTAGGCAAAATAGCCCTAGGGCCAACCAGCTAATGTCTATTGTCATGAAGAATTCCAGCGTTAAAACAAACCATCGAGCAAGCCCTTAGCTCTGCATGCTATTAGTGTAGCGCGGGGCTTTGGTTGAGTCTTGTGCTGATTAAGGTCTAGCGGCTTAACAGGCTTGTTTGCTGGTGCTGTGTTTATACAGTCTTACGCAGTTTTTACCCTCGGCTTTGGCTTGGTATACCGCTTTGTCGGCGGCTTTCATCATGGCTTCGTGGTGTGGCATTTTGGGGCTGCGACTAGCCACGCCAACACTCACACTCACCTGATATTTTTGATGATTTAGTTGCATATTCTCGATGCGTTCGCGAATCGAGCCTCCTAGGCGATATGCACCTTGCTCGTCGGTATTAGGGCAAATAAGTAAAAACTCATCGCCCCCTAGGCGAGCCACAACGTCGTCGTTACGCACTGATTCGCGCAAGGCTCTTGCCAGCAGCATTAACACTGCATCACCAGCATCATGACCATTGCGATCGTTAATCTGTTTAAAGTGGTCTGCATCAATCATCATGCAAGCTAAAGGGGTATCGTTAGCTACTGATTGTTTCCATAGCTCCATGAGTTGGATCATGGCATGGCGGCGATTAGGTAAGCCAGTAAGCACGTCGGTATGCGCTAAAGACTGTAAATGCTGGTTGGTTTTTTGCAGCGCAAGGGTACGCTCTTGCACTTTTTGCTCAAGGTTTTGATTTAGCTTTAATAGCTCGTGGTTACGCACACTCACTTGATGAAATAAGCCACGCAAGGCGGCAATGAGCGGCTCGGTCGCTAAATCATTGGGTTGTTCTGTTTGGCAGTAGGCGTGCTCTGGGCTATCGCCTTGCTCAATAAAGTGCAGTTGTTTAGCCAATACTTGGTCAATGCCGAGAATGTGGTAAGCCAGCCATTGAATCAAGTAGTCGAGTAGGTGTTTTACTTTGCTTTGTTGGCTGTTGTGGTTGAATTGGCTGAGTTTAGCCACTTCACCTAGAAACTCCTGATGGGCTTTTACATGTGCGCGGCGATGGCGAGCATCTACCTTATGCTGAGCCATTAGCATCTCTTCTTCTTGAAAATGCTCTTTTACGTAGGTATCCAACTCTTGGCTAAGTTGTTGAATGGCACCTTTTGGGGCTTGATTTTCGGTAAGTAAATCGCCGATTTGATTAATAAGATCAATCAAATGCCGATGTTGATCGTCAACAACAGAGATACCTGTTTCAAAGTCTGCAGTCCAACGAAATGATTCCATACTATAGCGTCCAGCAAGTCCCTACTTAAGCGTTTCACGTGGTGGCAATGCGCGTTTAATCGCTCGTGTTGAGCGGACGCCTACCTTAGCGGGTAATCAGACCTGTTAAGCTAATCTACATCAAAAAAACATCAAATAAGAGGCTTTATTAAAAGAAATCTTAACGCTGAAAACTTTGTTTAATTTAGCGTACGGAAATGTGCGAGCAAGAGCTGCTTAAGCAAGCTATTTAACGTATTCTAAATGTCATAATTCTAGCGTAAGCCTAGTTGATAATGAGAGGTGTAGAGTGGAACAAAATTTAAGTGTAGAACAAACGCGAGTGATAGGTGCGTTGTTAGAGAAAGAAACCACCACGCCCGACCAATACCCTCTGTCGTTAAATGCGCTCACCTTAGCGTGTAACCAAAAAAGCAATCGTGAACCGGTAATGGCTTTAAGTGAAGCCGAAGTTCAAGATATTTTGGCGGAGTTGCAAGATTTACGGATTGTTACCGAAGCGCCCATGTCGGGGCGCGTAGTCCGTTACCAGCACCG
Source organism: Agarivorans sp. DSG3-1 (assembly GCF_046774965.1). Taxonomy (NCBI): domain Bacteria; kingdom Pseudomonadati; phylum Pseudomonadota; class Gammaproteobacteria; order Alteromonadales; family Alteromonadaceae; genus Agarivorans; species Agarivorans sp. DSG3-1. Next base: position 1,590,045 of record NZ_CP177241.1, read on the forward strand.
TTTTTGTAATACCCAATTTGGCGGCTTACAGCTAAGTGAAGGCGAACGCGCTATTGTGTGTTTAATGTTTTTACGTGGCCCACAAACCCCCGGCGAACTGCGTACTCGCAGCCAACGCTTAGCTAATTTTGCTAGCGTGCAAGAGGTAGAGCAAAGCTTACAAGCACTTGCTGATCACGAAAGCGGTAAGTTGGTTGTTAAATTAGAGCGAGAGCCCGGTAAACGTGAGTCTCGTTATGCGCATTTGTTCTCTGGTGAGCCTTCGTTTGCCGCCGCAGCGCCAAGTGCTGTTAGTGCTGCTGTTGCGCCTGTGCAACAAGCTGAACTACAACAGCAAATTGATGAGCTACGCCAAGAGTTAGCCGTTCTCAAACAACGAGTTGTTGAGTTAGAACAATAAAGAATCTATTCCAAATAAAAAGGCCAGCAATTTGCTGGCCTTTTTGTTAGCGGTGTACCGTCCTAAATAAGGTTGACACATATCCAACATGAAATTGGAGAGTGTCATGAAAACAACCAGTAAACGTACCCAACGAAATTATTCTCTTGCCTTTAAATTGGCAGTGGTAGACCAAGTTGAAAAAGGCGAAATGTCTTATCGACAAGCTCAGGACCGTTATGGGATCCAAGGTCGCTCTACCGTTTTAGTTTGGCTTCGCAAACATGGTCGACTAGATTGGTCTAAAGGAATAGAGCATACGAGAATGGTAGTTACTGCTATGTCAAATTCTTCTTCGCCTCAAACCCCAGAGCAACGCATTAAAGAGCTAGAGAAGCAGCTAGAAGACTCTCAGATGAAAGCTGATTTCTTTGAAGCGGTGGTAAAAGTCATGGATAGAGACTTCGGAGTTCGGCTCTCAAAGAAGCGCAAGGCCGAGTTATTAAGGAAAAAGCGGTCCGAAAGTTAACTGTAACGAAAGCCTGTCACTTCATGGGTATTACACGGCAAGCTTTTTACAAGCGCGGTATTGCCCAGGCTCACCAAATACAAAAAGATGAGTCAGTGCTCAACTTTGTGAAAGTACAAAGAATGATGCACCCTCGTATCGGGGCTCGTAAGCTCAAGTACCTACTTGCCCAGAATGCTATCGATATTGGCCGAGACCGCTTATTCTCTTTACTAAGAATGAATCGATTATTAGTTCATAATCGAAGGGCTTACCATCGAACTACAAATAGCAATCATCGTTTTTACTGCCATCCTAACCGCATAAAAGAAGGCCTAATACCCGATAAACCAGAGCAGTTATGGGTGGCTGACATCACTTACTTGGCGACGCGTAGCGGTGAAGCGTACCTCAGTCTAGTGACGGATGCTTACTCAAGAAAAATAGTGGGATATCACCTAGGTAAGGATATGAAAGCTTACACGGTCAAACAAGCATTCTTAAATGCGTTGAAGGAACGAAGGTCTATAGGGGAGCTTGTTCATCATTCGGACCGAGGTGTTCAGTATTGCTCCAATGAATATCAGGCGATACACCGTCAGCACGATGTATCTTGTTCGATGACAGACGGTTATGACTGTTATCAGAACGCCCTTGCGGAGAGAATAAATGGAATACTAAAGATGGAGTACTTGCTGAATAAACCTACAGACTTAAATGAGGCACGAAAAATGGTCGATGAATCGGTTAAGCTCTACAATGAATATAGGCCTCACGAGGCACTAAAATACAAAACGCCCGATGAAGTGCATCGAGCGTTTTAGTTAATCAAGTGTCAACCCATATCAGGACGGGTCACGGGCCATTAATGGAAGGGGAAAATGTAGTTTACCCAGCCTTGCATACGTAACAGTACTTTTCGTATCACCGATACATGATAGAAATGTTCGGTATAAATCGCCACTTGGCCGCTGATCCCTATTGGAAAGTCGAAGTCGTCAAAACGCGGCTCTGGGTCAATTATCACTAAACTACGGCTGTGTTTAAACAAGGCATCTGCACCACGTAAGCTGCCATTTGCTTGAAATTCACCTTCGGCAATGGTTGGCATAACTTGGAGAACGGTACCTTTAAACACAATGCCTGGTTGAGCGGTGACAATAAATTCAGCCTCGTCTCCTGCTTTTAAACGCTTGATAGAGTTTTCCCAAAAAGCCCCTACAAAAATACTTTCTTCTTTAGGAATAAAGGTCATTACCGGGCGCAGCGGCATGGGGACTGCCACCATGCCTTTGCGTAAACCTACTTGGGTTACATAGCCGTCGGTAGGGGCGTGTACCACTGTTTGCTCTAGGTCGAATAAGGCTTTATCTACCTGGCTTTGCAAGCGGGCTACATTGGTATTTACCCCATTTATTTGCGACTCGTAGGCCAATCGCGCATTGGTTTCATTGGCTTCGGCCACTTGTAGTTGCGCCTCGGCTGCCAAATAAGCTTGTTGGCGATTTTCTACTTCAAGCTCGGTAAAGGGGCTGTTTTTACCGCCTTTTTTACGGCCTTCGGCATAACGTTGGTAAGCCTTTTGTGTGCGGTCTCGTTCGGCTTTAGCTGCGTTGGTAGTGGCTTGTGCACTGGCCAATTGTGCCAATAGCTGTGGTACTTGCTGTTGCGCTGCTGCAACTTCTGCTTCACGTTGTGCAACCACGGCTTCAAAAGGCTCTGGGTCTAACTTAAACAGTATGTCGCCTTCTTTAATCAGCTGATTTGGCACTACCGGTACATCAATAACCTTACCTCTAACTAGGGGCATAATCGGCACTGAGGTATATATTTGCCTCGCTTGGGCGGTAAACGGATGGTTGTAATTCATTAAAATGAGCAGCACCCCAATAATAACAATGCCGCCAAGCACCGCAGTAGGTACTGTCCATTTAGTGAGTGGAATATTGAATATTTTGAACACCGCAATGCAAATGCCGGTGTAAGTGAGAATGAGCAATAAATCCATTATTGATTCTCCTGTTGTTCTAGCTGCTGCACATGTTTGCTAATAATGGCGACTTGGCGTTTGAGCTTGGCCACTTCGGCAGCAAGTTCATCTTCGCGAGATTCTAGTTGCTGTTCTTTTTGCTCTAAGGTTTGTTCTTGTTGTTCGAGTTGCTTAAAGCCCCAGCCACGATCTTCTCGATATAAGGTGGCCCAAATCCATAAAAAGGGCCAAATAACATGCAAGGTAAATAAGCTTATCCAGCCTGCTACATGAATGGCGTCTTGATGGGGGTGATTACGGTGTTTAGATATTTCATAGGGAATATCGTGAATGGCGATAATTCCGTAAAACAGCGTGAGGCCAACAAAAAACAGTAGCCCTAAAGCGAAAAAATCCAAAAACATAGTCCCTCCTTGGGATATTTTTGCGATTAACTAAAACTGTTATTCAGCTTAAACGATATTCGTCGATAAAGGTATTAAGTCATGGCGCTTTAGCTCGGTGTGCTTGTTAAGTTACTTTGCCATTTAAATCATTAGCTTAAAATTTCAGCTTAGATGCTGGTTTAATCGCTCAGAGGGTGTTTATGAAGTTATGTTCGGTAGAGCGAGTTTGGGATGAAGGGGAACACAATGCCTTTACCGATCTCTGCGAGTTTAAACAGGCTTTGTGGTTATGCTTTCGCGAAGCCGAAGGCCACGTGAGTATTGAAGGCGATATTCGTATTCTTTGTCGAAGCTTTGATGAAAACGATTTTAGCTCAGCAGCCTTTATTCACGTTGATGGCATAGACTTACGTGACCCAAAGCTAGTGCAAAGTCCTGATGGCCGATTGTTATTAACCTGCGCGGGGGTTAATCGCAGCAGCGAAACCTTTGATCTACAAAGCTTCACTGCGTGGTCTGATGATGGCAGTACCTGGTCTGAACTATGTGCCCAAGGTGATGCCAATATGTGGTTGTGGCGAAGCCGCTATTTAGTCGATGGTGCTTACTCGGTGGCTTATAACTACAGCTTAGATAAAGTGAGCTTATATAAAATGGATGCAGCTGGTGATTACCAAATGCACTTAGACCCGCTATTTAGCTTAGCGCAAAACGGCTTGGCTTACCCTAACGAGCACGACTTGAGCTTGTTAGATGACGGCGCCGCTTTGTGTTTGCTACGTCGTGACAAAGACAGTGGCACCGGCCAGCTAGGTTATGCCAAACCGCCTTATTTGGATTGGCAGTGGCAGGATCTAGGTATTCCTATTGGTGGGCCAGCCATGCTTAAATTAGATGATGGGCGTTTGTTATGCGCGGTACGTTTATATCAACCCGTGCGTACCAGTTTGTGCTGGTTAGATGCCGACCAAGGAAAACTGAATGAGGTGCAAGTGCTGCCATCTGATGGCGATACTAGTTACCCCGGCTTGGTGCAGCAAGGTAATGCAATATATTGCAGTTACTATTCTAGCCATGAGGATAAAACAGCTATTTATCTGGCCGAATTAGATTTAAGCCAAGATTAGCGCTTACCGCAATGAACAAAAAAAAGGCAGCCCTGAGCTGCCTTTTTTAGTGCTAGTTTGCTTAAAAAGTATAACCGAAACCAAAGGCTGCAATACCACCTTTACTGTCGTAAAAGGTGATGTTTGAGTCGGTATTGTTATAACCACCTAATACGTTGAACATGGTGTTCTTCCAACCAAAAGGTTCGTTGTAAACGTAAATACCAAACAAGGACACTTTGTCATCTTTTTGGGTTTGATTATCAAACACAGGATTAGCGCCAGAAAATTTAGTTTGCCCGTATTCAGCATTTAAGGTGAATACATTAGGGCCAGAGCGGTAAATACTGGTTAAACGCAGAGTATATTGGTCGAAGTCGTTGGCGCTACCGTCGGCTTTAGCAGTGGTGTAAGCCACTGCGGGTGCTAAAAACCACTTGCGAGACAGCGGGACAAAGGTTTCGGCAATGATACGGTGCAGGTTGGCGTTTCGTTTAAGGGCTTCTGCTTCTGCTGAACCCGCTCCAAATAAATCAACACCACTTTGCTCGTTGTCTACAGTACGTTTTGCGTACACGTATTCAAGCGTTAAGGGGCCATCGGCTATGGCTTCATATCGAACTCGACCACCTTGGTAGTTCTCATCGGTTTTTTGGCGAGCTGCGCCAACCAAATAAGGGTCTGCCCAAGTGTCGTTAAGTAAGGGGAGTTCTGGGAAGTAGGCGGCAGTAATTTTGCTGCGGTCGCTAATTGCGCGGGTATACCCTAATTCATATTGGAATTGAGCTCGACCTAAATTCTCGCGGCTGTTACCTAAGAAGAATTGGTTCTTTAGATCTTCGGTGGTGTATTCCACTCGTAATAGCGGATAAACAATTGCCGAGCTAGAGCTCTTACCATTGTTCGTTAAATCATCGGTTATTTGATTGTCGTCATCAGTTGAGAATTGGTTCTGACCACTAACATAACCCACGTTGAGGTTAATGGTGGCAGACCAACCCGGCTCTTCAGCTAAAGGGCGAGCATCGGCAGTGAAACTAAACAACATACTACAACAGAGCAGCGAGCTTACTCGTTTAAACATTAGTCACATCCTTGTATCGGGGCATTAGAGTTAAATCATTAATGTGGATTAACTCTGTCTACGCGTCAAACCGTTAAATAGATCAGTAATTTGTTACTCTACAATAACTTAAGCTAACAGCTTTGTAACAGCAATATTTGTTGAGCTTGTTATTAGTGTATTAAATATAGATGAACTGCCGTAGCACGTTGGCTTTTTTATTACGGGGTGAGTCACTAAGTGCAACAAACAAAAACAGAGCGGCTGGCGCTCTGTTTTTTATCGCTAATTAGAAGTGGTTAGTCGAGTTCTGAAAACAAGCCACGGTCGAAGGTTTTTTCACAGTAATGGCATTTTAACTTAATATCTTGCTGCTGATGGCGTACATAAAAGTTACTGTCGATAGGCTCGTTGTGGCTAATGCAATTGCTATTAGGGCAGGCAAACACACCTTTTACTTGCTCAGGTGTAGAAACATGAAATTTACGTACTACTTCAAAATCTTCAATTAAGTTAATGGTCGCGTTGGGCGCAAACAAGGCTAGCTGATTGGCTTGATTCTCATCAAATACGGTGTTCTCAACCTTAATTAAGTCTTTTTGCTGCTGCTCGCCGCTTGGCAGGTTAAGCCCTACGGTAATTCGTTCTTGAGCGGCCGATAGTTGGAAAAACTTAAGAATTTTGATGCCTTGACCGGCTGGTACGTGATCAATAACGGTGCCGTGAGCAATGGCTTCTACTTGCAACTTCTTCTTCATTATTGAGCTCCAAATTCGTTAGTCATCACCAAGGCGAGCAGCGCTTGTCGAGCATAAACACCGTTTTCTGCTTGTTCAAAGTAGTAAGCGTAAGGAGTGGTGTCTACATCGGTGGTGATTTCATCCACGCGTGGCAGAGGATGCAAGATTTTTAAGTTGTCTTTCACTTGTTTCAACATGTCTGCGCGCAAGATGAAGCTTGATTTCATATGCTGGTATTCGGTTTCGTCAAAGCGCTCTTTTTGTACTCGGGTCATATACAAAATATCGAGTTCGTCTACCACTTCTTCAATGCTGTCGTGCAAGCTGTATTTGATTTCACGGGCATTTAATTCTTCAATAATGTAGTCAGGCATCGCCAGCGCTTTGGGCGCAATAAAGTAAAACTCGCAACCAAATAGCGATAAAGCTTGAGTGAGGGAGTGTACAGTACGGCCATATTTTAAATCGCCAACAAAAGCGACTTTTAAGCCTTCTAATGACCCTTGGGTTTCATAAATGGTGAATAGATCGAGCAAGGTTTGCGTAGGGTGCTGGTTAGAACCGTCGCCGCCATTAATTACCGGAACACTGGAGAATTCACTGGCTAAGCGTGCTGCGCCTTCTTGGGGATGGCGCATGAAAAAAGCATCACTATAAGAAGAAATTACTTTTACTGAATCAACCAGGGTTTCGCCTTTTTTACCCAGCGAGGTATTTCCACCATCGGCAAAGCCGATTACGCTGCCGCCTAAACGTTGTACTGCGGTTTCAAAAGATAAACGTGTACGAGTTGAAGCCTCAAAAAAACAGCTAGCCACCACTTTGTTTTTTAGTAGCTCGGGACGGGGTTGTTGTTTAATGCTTTGGGCGGTGTCGACGATTAACTCAAGTTCCTGACGGGAAAAATCAGGGATAGAGATAATGTGCTTTTGATAAAGCGGGTTGTTCATGCTCGCAGATCCTAATCCGATGTGAAATCGGAACGGAATTATATCAGCGAGCAGAGCCAGTGAATATGATCTTAATAAGGAATACTAAGATTATTTGCAAATAGCGCGCATATTAGGCGTATTGACTGCTTTTACGCTCGCGATAATCTTGGCAATCAATGCAGTAACGCGATTCTGGTCGTGCATTTAATCGAGCCGAGCTAATGTCTTCACCACAACCTTCACAAAAGCCATAGTCTTTTTCTTCGATACGGCGTAGCGCATCTTTAATGCTTTTAACGTGGGCGATGTCGTGCTGACGACGATTTAGCTGCAGTTGCTGAGACTCTTCTTGGTTGGCACGATCGACATCGTCGCCAGAATCTTCTTTGTCTTTAAATAGCTGACTGTCTTGCTCTAGGCGCTGTTGAGTTTCGTTAAGTTGCTCGACGAGCTGCAGACGAATGGTCTCTATTTGTTGATCGCTAATCATTGTTTTGAATGTCTTCCTTCCTATTGTGTTAAACGCGGTCCTTACCTTGTTGCCACGTGATTAACTCAAAAAATTAGTTAATCGCCAATTTTACCGAGGTGTAAAGGCTTTTCAAAGTGCTTTTTTGGATAATTGTTAGCCAGCTAGCACTTGGGTTTCAATTAATTACCCGTTACTATCGCGCTCAGTTTCTTTACTGAGCAAAATCGAGTGTTTTGTCAGTGATAAAACATCATCTGCACTAAACTAATAAATAGATAACCACAGTGATTTAAGTATCACGCCATAATGAGGATTGCATGAGTGAATAGAATAAACATGCTGCTAGTTAGCCTATTAGCTTTGGCCACCAGCGGAGTAATAGCTCAAGAAGAGAAAGTACTAAATGTTTACAATTGGACTGAGTACATTGCTGAAGACACTATCGCCGAGTTTGAAAAAGAAACTGGTATTAAGGTGGTTTACGATGTATTTGATTCCAACGAAGTATTAGAAGCCAAGTTGCTATCGGGCAGCACCGGTTTTGATATTGTTTCACCATCGCATGACTTTTACGGTCGCCAAATTACGGCGGGGGTTTATCAAAAACTAGACCGCAGCAAGTTAAGCAACTGGGATAATTTAGATCCTAAACTACTGGCCACACTAGAAAGTTTTGACCCAGGTAATCAATACGGTATTCCTTATATGTGGGGGACTACGGGTATTGGTTACAATGTAAATAAAGTAAAAGAGATTTTAGGTGAAGATGCCGACCTTAATTCTTGGTCGTTAGTCTTTGACCCAGAGAACGCCGCTAAACTTAGCCAGTGTGGTATTGCTTTCTTGGATGCACCTAGCGAAGTTGTGGCCGCGATGCTTAATTACATGGACAAAGATCCAAACAGTGCTAAGCAGAGTGATTACAAAGGCGAGATTGAAACGCTGATGGAGCAACTTCGCCCTAGCATTCGCTACTTCCATAGTTCGCAATACATTAATGATTTAGCCAGCGGCGACATTTGTGTGGCGATTGGTTGGTCTGGTGATGTGCTAATGGCCGGTGACCGCGCTGCTGAGGCCGACAACGGCGTAGAGCTTGAGTACATTATTCCTAAAGAAGGTGCTGGCGTGTGGTTTGATATGTTTGCCATTCCAAAAGATGCTAAACACCCAGAGAACGCTCACGCTTTTATTAACTATGTATTGCGCCCAGAAGTGATTGCTAAGGTGACCGACTTTGTTTGGTACGCTAACCCAAATACTAAAGCTACTGCCTTAATTGACCCTGAGATTGCCGCTCACCAAGGGATTTACCCTAGTGAAGAAGCCTCTGAGCATTTATATGGTTTTGTGGCTGTGCCACCAAAAGTAGAGCGTACTCGTACGCGTTTATGGACCAAGTTTAAATCTGGCCGTTAAGTTTTAGTGATGTGTAAGTATAAAAAAACCAGCCCTTAGGCTGGTTTTTTTATTGCAGGAAGTACTTAGTCTAGCTGAGGGCCGGCAGCAACTAGTGCTTTACCTTCGGCGTTATCAGTGTACTTATCGAAGTTATTGATAAAGCGTTGGGCTAGGTCGTCTGCTTTGCTTTGCCATTGCAGAGGATCTTGGTAAGTATCACGAGGATCCAAAATCTCTGTATCTGCGCCGGGTAGGCTAGTAGGGATTTCCAAATTAAATACCGGCAATTGTTTAGTTTCTTGCTGCTCGATAGAGCCGTCAAGAATGGCGTCAATAATTGCGCGAGTGTCTTGAATGGAAATACGTTTGCCTGTGCCGTTCCAACCCGTATTCACTAGGTAAGCTTCTGCGCCGGCTGCTTCCATGCGTTTTACTAGTACTTCTGCATACTTAGTAGGGTGCAAGGTAAGGAAGGCCGCACCAAAACATGCTGAGAAAGTAGGTGTTGGCTCGGTAATGCCACGCTCAGTACCTGCTAGTTTGGCGGTAAAGCCAGACAAGAAGTGGTACTTAGTTTGCTCAGGCGTTAGCTTAGCAACGGGCGGTAATACGCCAAAGGCATCAGCAGTTAAGAAGATCACTTTTTTAGCATGACCCGCTTTGGAAACAGGCTTAACAATGTTCTCAATGTGATTGATAGGGTAAGACACCCGAGTATTCTCGGTTTTAGACCCATCATCGTAGTTCACACTACCATCATTGCGAACGGTAACGTTTTCTAACAATGCGTCACGTTTAATAGCATTGTAAATGTCAGGCTCAGCTTCTTTGCTTAGTTTAATGGTTTTAGCGTAACAACCCCCTTCAAAGTTAAATACGCCTTCGTCATCCCAGCCGTGCTCATCATCACCAATCAGCTCGCGCTTAGGATCGGTAGACAGGGTTGTTTTACCAGTACCAGATAAACCAAAGAAGATAGCGGTGTCACCGTCTTTGCCAACGTTGGCAGAACAATGCATTGACGCCATGCCATTTAAAGGAAGGTAGTAGTTCATCATGGCGAACATACCTTTCTTCATTTCGCCGCCGTACCAGGTACCACCAATCACTTGCATTTTTTCGGTCATGTTGAAAACGGTAAAGTTTTCTGAATTCAGACCCTGTTCTTTCCACTTCTTGTTGGTAGTTTTAGAACCGTTCATTACTACAAAGTCAGGCTCATAGTCTTCTAACTCTGCGGCAGTAGGACGAATGAACATGTTGGTAACAAAGTGAGCTTGCCAAGCAACTTCAACAATAAAGCGTACTTTTAAGCGAGTATCAGGGTTAGCACCACAAAAGGTGTCTACCACAAATAAACGTTTGCCAGAGAGTTGATCAGTAACGGTTTTTTTAAGGTCGGCCCAAACCGAAGGATCAATGGGTTTATTGTCGTTCTTGGCTTGTTCAGAGGTCCACCACATGCTGTCGCGGGTGGAATCATCAAGCACAATGTATTTATCTTTTGGGGAACGCCCAGTAAAAATCCCGGTATCAACGGCAACGGCACCTGATTCGGTGACAATTCCACGTTCGTAGCCGGTGAGTTCAGGGCGAGTTTCTTCCTTGAAGAGTTGTTGGTATGAGGGGTTGTACACCACGTCCGACACGTCTTTGATGCCGTATTGAGCCAGGTCGATAACCTGATCTTTTTCTGCAACGTCAAGCATAGCAGTCTCCTGTAGGTAGAGAGGTAAGATTTAATTTTATATTTTTATTGGTGTTGGCTTCGATTCTATCCCTTTAGTGGTACCAAAAAGAGAGGGTCGTCAAATTACCAGCACTTTTCTTATGGTTATTAGAGTTGTATCTAGGAAATGCGATTGACACCGCATTTCCTGAGGTCAGTTTAATGAATTTTGGCAGGGTTTGTCGATATATTGCGCGTGAAAATGTTTTCAACGTCGGCTTCGTTAAATTTATAGTCATGTCCACAGTAGTCACAATGCATCGAAATATGGCCGCGTTCATGGCAAATTTCGAGCAATTCTTTGTGGTCGATGTTACTTAATGCTGTTTCACAGCGCTCTTTTGAGCAGCTGCATTTAAATATCACATCTTGTGGTTCATATACACGTACCTGATGTTCGTGGTAGAGGCGATATAGCAATTGCTCGGCGTCTAATTCAAAACTTTCTTGGGCAGTAGTGGTTTCACTGAGGGTTTTAATTAACTCAAAGTGTTCTGTGTCTTCATCTTTGCTAGCTGGCAGCGCTTGCAGGAATAAGCCACTGGCGTGTGGGCGGCCATCATACATGCCGGTAAATAACCAAATGCGGGTATTTAACTGCTCTGATTGCTGAAAGTAACTTTCGATACTGGCCGCAACACCTTGTGGGTCAATTTCTACAATGCCTTGGTAACGTTCGCCCTTAGCTGGGGTAATCGTAATGACAATATGGCCATTGCCCACTAAGTCGATAAAGCTAATTTGTGGGTCGATGTTATCGCTGTAACGCGCTACGCCACGCATCTCTTGTTGGTCGGTACCGCTTACTGCAAGCACACTTAGCGGACCATCGCCTTGCAGTTGCACGGTAATGTCGCCTTCAAACTTAAGTGTGGCGGTCAATAAGCAAGTTGCCGCGAGTAACTCACCTAGTAGGTTCTGGATTGGTGCTGGGTAGTTTTGTTGTTCGACGATTTCTTGGTAGCTTTGCTGCAACTGCACGAGTTCGCCACGTAGATTGTAATCTTCGAATAAGTAACGATTGAGTATGTCTTGCTTCATGTTTAGGCCTGACTATTGTTGTTTAAACTGAATGATCTTCCGACGCTGTTTTTTATCAGGTCGACGTTCTGGGCTAGTATTCTGCGCCATGAGTTTTCGTTGCATTGCAAATTGTTCGCGTTTTTTAACGCTGTCTTCGGTTTCTAGGTAAAGTAATTGTGCTTGTGGCGCGGGGCCTCGTTTGTCACTGAGTTGCTGCACTAGCACTTCTATTTGTTGCTGGCCTTGCCATAAAGTTATGGTTGCGCCAACTTCTACGCTGCGGCTGGGTTTACAACGTTGCTGGTTATAGTGCACTTTGCCACCCATCACCATGTCGCGTGCAAGTCCTCGGGTTTTGTAAAATCGAGCCGCCCATAACCACTTGTCAATGCGCGGTTGTTGCTTGTTAGAGTTTTGTGAATTCATGCTAAGTCTTAGCTGGCTTATATATTATCTATTAAATTATATCAGTTTTATGCGGGCTAGCTATGTCTTGGATTAGTGCGTTATCCAGCAGAAAACTGATAAAAGTGCAATTAAATGCAAAATTTACACTTGCAGCACTTGTTCTACGCATAACTCCCTTTAGAATGAAGAACCCTCTAAATGAGGCGGTTTGCCATAGTTTTTTCATAAGGATGATCGAGAATCGGTTAACGATGACAGATGTATTATAACGAATAAATGGATATTAACTCTTTTTCAACTCAGTTTGCTCGATACGTTCCTTCTCAAAAGAGCAGCGTGTTTATCACATTATTATTGATGTGTTTAGCCGCTTATCAGTTGGCTTCAATTACGTGGTTATTAGTGCCAACTAAATCTCAACCTTTTCGCTGGGTTCCGCAGCCAGTTGATACGGTTAGCACTCAGTCTAAAGTTGATCTGGACAGCTTAACTAAGCAGCATTTGTTTGGTGAATACCAAGCAAAGAAAACGGTTAAGAAGGTGGTTACGCCGTCTTCCAATGACGCACCTAAAACTTCATTAAAACTTACCCTTTCTGGATTGGTGGCGAGTAGCGACCAATCAAAAGCTTTAGCGATTGTAGAGCACAAAGGCAAACAGCAAACCTATGGCATCGAAGAGTCAATAAAAGGGACTCAGGCTGTCATAAAAGAGATCCAAACCGACCGTATTATATTGTTGCACCGTGGTGTCTATGAGAGTTTGTTACTTGATCCTGAAATCAAACGATCGCAAGCCCGTGCAAATGCAAATAATGCCAAGCGCAACACCCGTAAACCTAGCGATGAGACTGCCAAGGTTGATGTGAAAGAAGTATTAAAAGACCCTTCTAAATTAACCGATTACATTCGTATTTCGCCGGTTCGTAAAGATGGTGCCTTAAGCGGTTACCGGGTTAATCCTGGTAAAAATGCTGCCTTATTTAAACAAGTGGGTTTAAAAGCTAATGATTTAGCGGTTGCCCTTAATGGATATGACCTGCGTGATAACGCGCAAGCAATGCAAGTGATGCAAGAAATGGCCGAGTTAACGGATATTACGGTAACCGTAGAACGTAACGGCCAGTTGCAGGATGTGTTGTTCAGCCTGCCAGATGAATAGTACCGGAGATTTATTTAACATGAAGTTGCAAGCATTACGCTTTGTTCGCCGCAGCCTTGTTGGCCTAATTGGATTAGGTCTTTGCGGAATGGTGAGTGCCACCGAGTATTCGGCAAATTTTAAAGGCGCAGATATTAGTGAGTTCATCACCACGGTTGGGCGTAATCTCAATAAAACCATTATTGTCGACCCGGCGGTGCGCGGTAAGGTTAACGTTCGCAGTTACGACTTACTTACCGAAGATCAGTACTATCAATTTTTCTTAAGTGTTTTAGATGTTTACGGCTTCGCGGTGATTGACATGCCTAATGGTGTCACCAAAGTCGTTCGTGCTAAAGACGCTAAGGCTGGCGCGATTCCGGTTGTTGATCGAGACGATCAAGCGATTGGCGATGAAATGGTGACACGTGTTGTTGCGGTTAAAAATGTATCGGTACGAGAACTCGCTCCGTTATTACGTCAGCTAAACGATAACGCTGGTGGCGGTAACGTAGTGCATTATGACCCTTCCAACGTGATTATGCTTACCGGTCGTGCTGCAGTAGTGAATCGCTTGGTGGAAATTATTCGTCGAGTGGATAAAGCTGGTGACCAAGAAGTTGATATTATTCGCCTTAAGTTCGCCTCAGCCGGTGAGCTTGTGCGAATTATTGAATCATTAACCGCGAGTACTGGCGGCAAAGGCGCAGCAGCAAGTTTGCTGATTCCTAAGGTTGTCGCCGATGAGCGTACAAACAGTATTGTTGTTTCAGGTGAGCCAAGTGCCCGCGCCCGTATCGTCCGTTTAGTCGCTAAGTTAGATAGCGAGTTAGAAACCTACGGCAATACACGGGTGTTTTATCTGAAATATGCCAAAGCCGCCGACCTTGTGGACGTACTAAAAGGTGTGAGTGAAACTGTGGCTGCAGAAGCCGCTGGTGGTGGCAAAAAAGCCAACAGTAGTAGCTCGCGCGGCAATTTCTCCATTGAAGCGCATGAAGACACCAATACCTTGGTGATTACCGCTCAACCTGACAACATGCGTACTTTGGAAGGCGTAATTAATCAGCTTGATATTCGCCGCGCCCAAGTCAACGTTGAAGCGATTATTGTTGAAGTGGCCGAAGGCGACGGTATTAGCCTTGGTGTACAGTGGGCGACTAAAGCTGGTGGTACTCAATTTAACGATGCTGGTGTATCAATCAGTGAAATTGGTGCCGGTATCTACGATGCCCAACCCACAGAAGGTACAACCATTATTAGTGGTTCTGGTGACAACCAAAACACCACTATTAACCCTGATACTCCCGGAGATATCTCTGGTTTAGCCAGCGCATTGGCTAAAATCTCTGGCGCAGCCTTTGGCTTCTATGGCGCAGATTGGGGGGTATTAGTTCAAGCGGCAGCTAACGACTCGCGTTCTAACTTACTAGCAACGCCGTCTATTACCACTTTGGATAACAAAGAGGCCTTCTTTACTGTAGGTGAAGAAGTACCAGTACTAACCGGTTCAGCGTCAAGCAGCAGTAACGACAATCCTTTCACTACGGTTGACCGAAAAGAAGTGGGTATCAAACTAAAAGTAACCCCACAAATTAACGAAGGTAATGCGGTTCAACTTACCATTGAGCAGGAAGTCTCAAAGGTACAGGGTCAAACTTCAGTAGACGTTGTATTTGCTAAACGCCAATTACAAACCACAGTGTTAGTAGACAGCGGCGATACGATTGTTTTAGGTGGCTTGTTAGACGACCAAATTGAAGAGAGTGAATCAAAGGTACCACTATTGGGTGACATTCCAGTATTAGGACACTTGTTCCGTTCAACTAACTCAAAGAAAGTTAAACGTAACTTAATGATTTTCATTCGCCCAACCATCATTCGTGACTCTGTAACGATGCAAAATATTAGCTCGCGCAAGTACAGCCAAATTCGCGCTCAGCAGTTATTGCGTGAAGAGCTAGGTGTAGCGCTAATGCCAGAAACCAAAGTACCGGTATTACCAGAGTTCAATTCAACTGACGATGTGTCTCCTGAAGTACAAGAATACATCGACTTTTTGAAAGAAAAGAATGAGCGCTTAAAGAAAGAAGAAGCCGATAAAGCCGCTAAAGAGGCTGAAGCAAACAAAGAGCAAGTGAGTGCCGAGTAATGGACTTAGATGCTGAGCTAAATGTATTAGAAGATGAGAAAGCGCTAGTGTCAGACACCCCGCATATGGAGGGTGTTGAAGGCTGGCAGCTGCCTTATGTATTTGCTAAGTCTTACGGTGTAATGCTTGAGAAACAACAAGATGCTTGGCGGGTTTATCATAATTCTAAGGTTGAGCTTGAAGCTTTGCTGGAGATCCGCCGAGTATTAAAGCAAGAGTTTGCCTGTGAAGCCTTGTCTGATGATGATTTTGAACAGCGCCTTACCGAAGGTTATCAACGAGACTCTTCGCAAGCGCGTCAGTTAATGGAAGATATCGGCAACGATATGGACTTTTATACCTTGGCGGAAGAGCTACCAGAAAACGAAGACTTGCTAGAAACTGAAGACGACGCGCCAATCATTAAATTGATTAACGCGATGTTAGCCGAAGCGATTAAAGAAGGGGCCAGTGATATTCACATTGAAACCTTTGAAGCGGCTTTAGTGATTCGATTCCGTATCGATGGTGTATTACGAGAAATTTTGCGCCCTCATCGTAAACTAGCGGCTTTGTTGGTTTCTCGTATCAAAGTAATGGCGCGATTAGACATTGCTGAAAAACGGGTGCCGCAAGATGGCCGTATTTCTTTACGTATTGCTGGTCGCGCTGTTGATGTACGTGTATCCACGATGCCATCGAGCCATGGCGAGCGCGTAGTTCTGCGTTTATTAGACAAGAATAACTCGCGACTGAAATTGGAAAGCTTAGGTTTAGCCGAGAACTACCGCGATATTATTAGCGATTTATTGAAAAAACCGCACGGCATTATTTTGGTTACTGGGCCTACTGGTTCCGGTAAAAGTACTACTTTGTACGCTGGCCTCAACGATATTAATACCAAAGACCGCAATATTCTTACCGTAGAAGATCCGGTTGAATTTAACATTGAGGGTATTGGTCAAACTCAGGTAAATACTAAAGTTGATATGACCTTTGCACGTGGCTTACGCGCTATTTTGCGTCAAGATCCCGATGTGGTAATGATTGGTGAAATTCGAGATTTAGAAACCGCGCAAATTGCTGTACAAGCCAGTTTAACGGGTCACTTGGTATTATCGACGCTTCACACCAATACCGCGATTGGGTCGGTGACCCGCTTACGCGATATGGGTGTAGAGCCGTTCTTGTTGTCTTCTAGTTTGTTAGCTGTATTAGCCCAGCGCTTAGTGCGAACCTTATGCCGTGATTGCTGTGAAGCTCATGTGGTGAGTGAGCATGAGCATCAGCTGCTAGGCATTGCTAAAGATGCCACGGTATATCGTCCAGTGGGTTGTGAAAGTTGTAACAATACCGGCTATCGTGGTCGAACCGGTATTCATGAGCTGTTGCCCGTCACAGACGATGTTCGTGACATGATTCACTCGGGCAGTAGTGAACAAGAAATTGAAAATGCAGTGCGTTCATCTTGTCCTAGTATCCGCCAAGATGGGGTAAACAAGGTATTGAAGGGCATTACTAGTCTTGAAGAAGTATTGCGTGTTACCCGCGAAGGATAGTTAAAGTAATGCCAGCATTTGAGTATCAAGCCTTTAACCCAAAAGGCAAAAAGTCTACTGGCGTTCATGAGGCCGACACCGCGCGTCAAGTGCGGTCTTACTTACGTGAACAGGGGCTCACTCCTCTTAAAATTGAGCCCGTGGCAGAAAAAGCCAAAAAAGAGAGTAGTGGATTTCGTTTTAAGAGCAAAGTTAGCACCTCAGATTTGGCGCTGCTTACTCGCCAATTAGCTACCCTTGTTGCCGCAGCAATGCCTATTGAAGAATCGTTGAAAGCGGTAGGGCAGCAATGTGAAAAGCCCAAACTTAAAAGCATTATTTTAGGGGTTCGCTCAAAAGTTGTGGAAGGTTACAGCTTGGCCGACAGTATGGCTGAGTTTCCCGATGTATTTGAAAAACTCTATTGCGCCATGGTGGCCGCGGGCGAAAAGTCGGGTCACTTAGACAAGGTACTTGATCGCTTAGCCGACTATACCGAGCAACGACAAGCCATGCGCATGAAAACCATGCAAGCGCTCATTTACCCTGCGGTACTCACCTTTGTATGTTTAGCGGTCATCGCCATCTTACTCGTGTCAGTTGTACCAAAAGTGGTGGCTCAGTTTGAACACATGGGGCAAGAGTTACCCAATGCCACTAAGTTCCTCATTTACGTTAGTGAATTGGTGAGTGACTACGGTTTGGTGTTTGTTTTGGGCAGCATGTTTGCCATGGTTGTGTGGCAGCGAATGCTGCAAAAAGACAAAGTACGCATGAAATGGCATCAGCGTATTTTAGGCATGCCAGTTGTGGGTAAAGTTAGCAAAGGTTTAAACACCGCGCGTTTTGCTCGTACTTTAAGTATTCTAAATGCCAGTGCAGTACCGTTGTTAGAAGGTATGGGCATTGCGGGCGAAGTACTGACTAACGATCATGCGCGTGCTCAAGTATTAGACGCAGCTTCTAAAGTTCGAGAGGGCAGTAGCTTGCACTCATCCTTAGAGGCCACCAAATTGTTTCCACCGATGATGTTACATATGATCGCCAGTGGTGAGCGTTCTGGCGAGTTAGAGGGTATGTTGGAGCGTGCTGCCGACAACCAAGACCGTCAGTTTGAAATGCAAGTAAACATAGCATTAGGGATATTCGAGCCTGCCTTGATTGTTACCATGGCAGGTATCGTGCTATTTATCGTAATGGCAATTTTATTGCCAATTTTGGAACTCAATAACATGGTTGGGCTATAGGCTTAACTGGTATTTCGGAGTAAGAACAATGCAAAAATCGATGCACACACAAGCAACTAGCAAAGGTTTCACCTTGCTGGAAGTGATGGTGGTGATTGTTATTTTGGGTATTTTAGCGGGGTTGGTGGTACCAAACCTACTGGGTAATAAAGAAAAAGCTGATATTCAAAAAGCCAAAACCGATATCATCGCCTTGGAAAACGCCCTCGACATGTATCGTTTAGATAATTCACGTTACCCAACGACCGATCAAGGCCTAGATGCTTTGGTTAGTAAACCAAGCTCGAGCCCAGAGCCGCGCAATTATCCTGAAGACGGCTACTTACGTCGTTTGCAAAAAGACCCATGGGGTAACGACTACATTCTTATCAGCCCGGGTGAAAAAGGCCGCATCGACATCTTTAGTGCGGGTTTTGATGGTGAAGAAGGCACTGCCGATGATATTGGCAACTGGAATTTAGACCAGTAAATTGCTCAAGTCTCACTTAAGTCTACGCTCACGCCAGCAAGGTTTTACCTTGCTGGAAGTGATTTTAGTATTGCTGTTAATGTCGATAGGGATTTACTCGGTCGTCATGTCAGTGTCAGGTTCAAGTGAGCAAAAAATAGTAGAGCAACAAGCCAAGCGTTTAGCTGCCTTGGTGCAATACGCGCAAGAGCAAGCCTTGCTCACCGGTTATGATTACGGCATTTATAGCGATGCTGAGCGTTACCAATTTGTGCGTATGGAGAAACAACGTTGGATAAAACTCGACGACAGAATTTTTAAAGAGAAAGTATTTGAACAACCTTACTTTCTCGAGCTAAGCCTTGAAGATGCCGAGCTAGAAGAGCAAGGCTATGGCAGTGGTAGTTTAGGCTTTGAAGAAGGTGATTTGTTTGAAAAAGACTTTATCACCGAAGAAGTTAAACAAAGCATTGTTCCACAAGTGTTGCTGTTAAGCAGTGGCGAAGTCACTCCCTTTAAGCTGATATTTGCTTACGAAGACAGCCAAAATCGCTGGCAAGTAAGTAGTGACGATCTTGGTCAGCTTACCATTGAAAGGGACGATGAAGATGAATAAGCAGCGCGGTATGACGCTGCTTGAAGTAATGGTGGCGCTGGCGGTGTTAGCCATTGCGGGCACCGCTGTAATGAAAAGTGCTTCAGAGAATTTACGCAGCCTCAGTTATATTCAAGAAAAAACCTTTGCCCTATGGATAGCCGACAACCAAATGGCTGAACTTAAACTCAGTAATACTTGGCCTGGTACCTCTAGCCGCAAAGGCACTACCACATTTGCCGATACCGAATGGCAGTGGCGTTCGCAAGGCGTAGCAACGAGTGATCCCAATTTTGTGGCGGTCACCATTTCGGTCTATCGCAATGCCGAAGAAAAAGCCGCTTTGGCCGAAATCACCAGCTATGTGAGCCGCTAATGAAGCAACGCGGTTTTACCTTATTAGAAATGCTGGTAGCGATAGTTATTTTTGCTTTGCTTACCATGGCTGCGTATCAGGTACTGCAAGGTGTTATGCGTAGTGATGAAATCTCCCAAAAACACGGTGAACGTTTACGCGAAGTGCAACGCGCTATGTTTTTAATGCAACGTGATTTTACCCAACTCGCACCACGTTCAGCGCGTGATGAAACAGAAGAACAGCGCCCCTTAATCATGTCTGAAAAGTACTTACTGGAAAGCGATGACATGGGCATTGAAATGATGGTGCTCGGCTGGCGCAATCCGCAATCAGTGATTCGCCGTTCACAGCTGCAGCGGGTTGCTTACCTCGTGAAAGACGAGAAATTGATTAAGCGTTTTTATGCTCATCCTGATGCGGTGGTAGGTTACGAACCACGTGAAATGGTGATTCTGAATGACGTGGAAGAGCTGAGTTTTCGTTTTCATGGTTCTAGTGGTTGGAGCGACCAAGTCTCAGACAGTAATCAATTACCACGCGCCATAGAAGTAAAACTCACTCACAAAGATTTTGGCGAATTGCGCCGAGTGTTTTTAAGCCCTGAAGGCAGCCGAGCGCCCGTGGCTAGCCAAGCGCAAGAAGATGCAAACAATAATACCAACCAAGGTGATAGTAGCGATAGCGGTAATAGTGGCAGTAATAACTCTGGCAGCCAGCCTGATCCGGATGCTTCATAATGGTTAACTTGCCTCGCTCTCTTCAGCGTCAACACGGCGTAGCCTTGCTTACTGTGATGCTTATTTTGGCTGTTATGGTTGTAGTAGCAGCACAGTTTAGTCAGCGTTTACAACTCGATTTAGCCCGCGCCAATAATTTGCAGCATTCGTTACGCGCCAATTGGTTATTGTCTGGTGCTGAGGCCTTTGCGATTAAAGTGATTAAACAAGATTTGGAAGATGACGATCGTGTGCACCTTGGTCAATACTGGGCAACCGAGGGCATGGTTTTTCCACTAGAAGACTCTATTATCAAAGGCCGTATTCTAGATATGCAGGCCTGCTTTAACTTGAATGCCTTAGGCCAACCAAATAAGCGCGATGGTCAGCCGCCTAAAGTTGCCGATCAATTTACCGGTTTGTTAGTGGCCTTAGGGGTTGATGCCTATACCGCAGAGCAAATTACTGACGCGACTCGAGATTGGATTGATGCCGATACTATTCCTTTGCCACAAGGTGCAGAGGATGGGGTGTACGAAGGCTTAAATCCAGGCTATCTGCCGGCGAATATGCCAATGGCAGATCGCAGTGAGTTTAGAGCGGTTTATGGGGTTACTGCTAGCATCTACCGCAAAGCAAAGCCGTTTATCTGCGCATTACCCGAAACCAGTTTGGCGGTTAACGTGAATACTATTGCGGTTGACCAGCCCCAGTTATTAGAAGCACTGTTTTATCCTGATCTGGATAACACTGGTGCACAGCAGGTCTTGAATGACCGTCCCGATGAAGGGTATCGTTTGTTGGATGAGATGATGACTCACCCAGCGTTAGCCGGTATTCCTTTAACTCAAGCGGGTTTACAACAAACGCTTGCGTTGCGCTCTAACTATTTTAAAGCGCAGCTGTTAGTAGAAAATGAACAAGGACAAGCACAAATGACTAGCGTTATTCAGCGCAGTGGCACTTCTGACCTTAAAATGATCCGCAGAAGTTTTGGAGACGAACTGTGAACGAACAACTCATTATTCGCCTACCCAGCACTGGCAAAGAAGTCATTAATTGGATGGTATGGTCTGACAACGAGCAAGAGGTTATTGCCGCTGGTGAGTTAGCGGGCAGTGCCGAACTGGAAGTATTGCAAGACAAAGCCGAACATCGCCGAGTGATTGTATTGGTACCCACCAGTGATGTAAGCCACCATCAGTTAGAGTTACCAAAAACTGCGCAGCGTTCATGGCAGCAAGTCGCTCCTTTTATGCTAGAAGAGCAACTCGCCCAAGACCCAGATAGTTTACATATTTGCTTATTAGATAAAGGCAAAGAGACTATTGATGTGGCGTGTGTGGGCCATCAGCAGATGGACAGCTGGCAGGATATGTTAGAAACCGCGGGTATTTACAGCCAAACCTGGTGTGTCGAGGGTTACTGTTTACCCGAGCCTGAAGAAGGCCAAGCGTCAGCGCTGCAAATAAACCAACAATGGTTGTTTCGTTTTAGCGATGGTCGAGCCATGAGCATTGACCAAGCGTGGTTAAGTGTTGCACTTCCTTTGTTAGCCAAACAATATCCAGAATTAGTGGTTCAGCATTACAGCCCATCACCGAAGATAGATGTTGAAGGCATTGAGTGGCAAGCTCGTGCGCCAGAGTTAGCCATGAAATTGCTGGCCGACGGCGCTAAAAAAGCCAAGTTTAATTTGTTACAAGGCCAATATGCTAGTGCTAACCCACTGACTAAAATTTGGTTACAGTGGCGTAAAGTCGCCATTGCTGCCGGGGTGTGCTTTGCATTAGCACTCACTTATCAGGTAGTTGATACCTATAAAACAGAACAGCAAATTGCCGAGGTAGATAGCAATATTCGCACGGTGTATAAAAAAGTATTTCCTGAAGTATCGCGGATTCGCGATAGTCGAATCCGTAGTGATTTTCGAAAAGCATTAGCCGGAATTGGCCAAGCGCCAGAACAAGATTTCTTGATGATGATGGTGCACCTTGCGTCTGCCATGGATAAAAATACAGGATTCCAACCGGTTAGCCTGCGCTTCGATCAGAAAAAAGGTGAAATTCGTCTGCAAGCAGAAGCCAAAAATTTCCAGAGTTTTGAACAATTTAGGCAAGCTGTTCAGCCCTTTGAAACCGAGCAAGGTACGCTAAGCAATAAAGCGGGTGCGGTAGTTGGCACCGTGGTAATAAGGAAAGCGTCATGAAGCAGTGGTGGCAAAGCTTAAATAAGCGAGAGCAGAACTTAGTGATGGCTGCCGCCGCGGTGGTGGCCTTAGCGATACTGTACTGGGGCATTTGGTCGCCGATTGCTAATGCGAATGAAACCGCCAAGCAGCGATTGCTTAATCAGCAGCAAACCTTGATATGGGCGCAGCAGCAGGGTGAGTTAATTATTGCTAGTGGCCCATCGCAAAAAAATGCTGGTAAGGTGAATGTTAGCCAGTCAGTAAGCAGTAGCGCACGCCAACAACGTATTACCATTAGCCGAATTCAGCCTAAAGGCGATGAAGTGGAAGTATGGATTGAAAACGTGCCGTTTAACCAATTAATGACTTGGCTAAAAATGCTGAGTCAGCGCTATGGCATAGTGGTTGAAAACGTAGATTTAGATGAAGGCAAAGAGCCAGGCATTGTAGGTGTGCGTAGGTTACGTTTAGGTAAAGCAGAATGAAGAAGTACATTGGTGTAGCACTGTTATTAGTTGCCGTTTACCTTGTGAGTTTGGTGGCTACCACGCCACTAAGTGTTGCACTTAATTATTTACCTATACCAAAGCAGCTAAAGTTAAATCATCCAAGCGGCTCAGTTTGGCAAGGTGAGTTATTGAGTGTAGACACGCCTAACCTTACCTTACATGACGTGAGTTGGAGCTTTAAACCAGCATCTTTATTGTTAGGCCGATTGGCGGTAGATATTAAGCTAGGAAAAGGGCAACAATTGCAGGGCCAAGGCCAAGCAGGTTTGAATTTTTCGGGTTGGTTTTTGAAAGATTGGCAGCTTGAAGCGCCGGCTAGCTGGGTTGTTGAGCAAGTACCTATGCCCTTACCGATTTCGGTTGAAGGCGATATTCAACTCGCATTGGCCGGCGCTAGCCAAGGCAGCCCCTGGTGTGAACAGCTACAAGGGCAGTTAATGTGGTTAGGCCCGCTAGTGGGAACACCACTGGGCGAACTGGATTTAGATAATGCCAAGGCAGATTTAAGCTGTAATGAAGGCCAACCAAGCATAGCGCTAAAACACAGTGATAAACAATTAGAGTTAGAGTTACTGGCTTCGGTTGGTCAACCTAATTGGCTTGCCGAAGGTAAGATAAAAGCTGGGGCAGACATGCCAAGTAGCTTAAGTAACAACCTTAAGTATATTGGCCGACCTGATCCGCAAGGGTTCTATCGCTTTAAACAGCAAGGCCGCTTGCCGCGATAAACCGACCAACGCTAGCGACTCCGCTAGCTTTTTTATTTATCCCAACAGCTCTTTAGTGAAGTGATGGTAATCATCAATGGAAGGGTAATGAGTAAACTCTTTGCTGGCTTGTTTTGAATCGGGGTTACGAATACCCAACAAATACTTAATGCCAAATAGATGCGCTTGCTCTAGTACATGTTCATTGTCGTCAATAAACAAGGTGCGCTCGGGGTCAAAGGGATGATGCTCAATTAAGGCCTGCCATAGCTTCGGGTCCTCTTTGGGGAAACCAAACTGATGAGTACTAAACAAGGTATCTAAATATTGGTTTAGCCCAGTTACTTTTATCTTTGTTGCCAAACCATCGGGATGGCAATTGGTTAGTAACACCCGGTTTTTACCCGCAACGGCGAGCGCTTCAAGAAAGGGTTTAACGTCGTCTCGCCATTGAATTTTATGCTCTACCTCGGTTTTTAGATGTCGAATATCGATATTGGTTTTGTTGCTCCAATAGTCAAAACAGTACCAATCTAAGGTGCCCGATACGGTTTCATAATCTGCAAATAAACGCTCGCGCGCTTCATCTAAACTTAAGCCATTTTGATGAGCAAAAGAGATGGGAAGATAATGCATCCAGAAGTAATTATCGTAATGCAAATCTAGCAGCGTGCCATCCATATCCAATAAAACGGTGTCGATTTTAGTCCAGTCAAACATTCTTGGTCTCTAGTCCTTGAGTGCTTCTAACAGCAATGTAACAATGACAATAACTTAATGATAGCAGGAAGATAGATGAGCAAGCATCATCCGCCTCGATTATTAGACAGCGCCATAGCTGCCGAAAGTCGCTTCTTCAAAATTGAAGAGTTACATCTGGAGTTCAGTAATGGCGAAAAAAGAATTTATGAACGTTTAGTTGGATCAGGCCAAGGCGCGGTTATGATTTTGCCGATCACTGAGCAAAATGAACTGCTGCTTATTAGCGAATATGCCGCCGGAACAGAACGTTATGAACTAGGCTTTGCTAAAGGCTTGGTAGATCGTGGCGAAACCGCCCTTGAAGCTGCTAACCGCGAGCTGCAAGAAGAAATTGGATTTAAGGCCAATAGCTTGCAGTTGCTTACCGAGTTGTCGGTAGCACCCGGTTACTTTTCTAGCCATATGTCGGTGTTTGTTGCCCAAGGTTTAGAGCCCAGCGTACTAGAAGGCGATGAGCCCGAACCGCTTGAGGTTATTAAGGTTCCCTTAAACCAAATAGACAGTTTATATGCCCGCAAAGAGTTTTCTGAAGCCCGCAGTGTTGCGTCATTGTTGCTATTAGAGAAATGGTTAACGCAGAACAAAGTGAGAAAGTAATAGGATGTTTGACCCTGCTAGTGTGTTACCTGAGGTAATTGAAATAGCCCGCGGTGCTGGCGAGATTATTCGTAATATTTACGAAAAAGGCGATTTTGTTAGTGAGACTAAAGACGACGCTACACCAGTAACGTCGGCAGATTACGCAGCCCACCATTTTATTATGGATGCCTTAACCGCGCTCACGCCTGACATTCCCATTTTATCTGAAGAACAAGCCGATATAAGCTTGGCTGAACGTGAAGGTTGGACGACTTATTGGCTGGTCGACCCTTTGGATGGCACTCAAGAGTTTGTCTCTGGTAGCGGTGATTTCGCCACTGAAATTGCGTTGGTGGACAATAATCAACCGGTACTTGGGGTAGTTTATGGGCCTATCGTACAAATTCTTTACGCGGCCGTTAAAGGGCATGGCGCATTTAAAGAGCAAAATGGCGTACGCAGCGCTATTCAGAGCCGTCACTATCCTGAGAAGCCAGAACATATTCGAGTGGCGACTAGCCGAGTACAACGTCCCGCTTTATTGCAAGCCATATTAAACTGTAATTATCATTACAAACTTTACCCATTGGGGAGTGCTAGCTTAAAAAGCTGCATGGTGGCGGAAGGGGCAGCTGATTGTTACATTAGGGTTGGACCAACAGGGGAATGGGATACGGGTGCTCCACAGATTATTTTACAAGAAGCTGGCGGTACTTTGCTCGATTTACATCTGCGTGAATTAAGCTATAACCAGCGGGAGTCTTTAGAAAACCCCAATTTTATCTCATTGGGCGATCCGCATTTACCGTGGCGCGATATTCTAAAAAATCCTAGCTAACTAACAACTCGGATACATCAATCTAATATTCGTTTTTACAATGGTTTAACCTCAAGGTAATAGCGGGTATAATTTTGCCAATAATGACAAGGATGCCTAATACTGCGGTCAGTAGGCACGACGAGGAGAGATAAGGGTGAAGCTTTTGAACTGGAAAACACTGGTACTATCTATTTGCTTAACAATTGTGCCTAACGCGTTTGCGGCAGACATGTCTGACGAAGCCATTGCTGAGCGTATTAAGCCAGTGGGTGAAGTTTACCTAGATGGTGAATTAGACGTCGCCAAAGCGCCAGCAGCTTCAAGTGGCCCACGTGATGGTGAAACGGTTTACAATACATTCTGTACTGCTTGTCATAGTACTGGCGCGGCAGGCGCACCTAAGAAAGGAGACAGCGCAGCTTGGGCTCCGCGTATTGCTCAAGGTGAGCAAACCTTGTTTGACCACGCCTGGAAAGGCTTTAACGCTATGCCAGCAAAAGGGACTTGTGGCGATTGTAGCGAAGACGAAATTAAAGAAGTTATTGCTTACATGATTAAGTAAGTATTTGGCTTTATAGAAAAACACCACGCCTTTGCGTGGTGTTTTTAGTTGCGGGCTAGCAAAACTCGTTCACTCAATACTTACTCAAGGTTTAACTGTTTTTACGACGGCGCTGGCGTTTTTTAGTTTTCTGTAACTCTTCCACCATTTTTTTACGCTCTTCTTTCTCAGCTACAACCTTAGCGGTTTCGACTTTCTCAATCGCAATCATCGCGGGGGTTTCTAAACTTATTCTTCCTATCGTTGCATCGCGTAATTCGTTGAGAATAATAGTGGCCACTTTTACATAATCAACGTGTCCACCACGCACTAAACAGCCGCGACGACGGCCTATTTCTTCCATCAAAACAACTTCTGAATCAGGCAATTCTTCAAGCTTGTAACGGGATTTTAGTTCTTCTGGGTAAGCTTGTAGCAAATACTCACAGGCAAAGGCTGCTACGTCATCGTAGTCCATAGCCGTATCTTTAACTGCGCCGGTAGTGGCTAAGCGGTAGCCGCTGGCGACATTATCAAACTTTGGCCACAAAATTCCAGGAGTATCGGATAAGATAATATTGCCTTCTAAACGGATCCGCTGTTGAGCTTTTGTCACCGCGGGCTCGTTACCGGTTTTAGCAATTTGTCGGCCGGCCAAGGCGTTAATTAAGGTGGATTTACCTACATTTGGTATACCACAGATCATGGTATGAATAGGTTTATCTACACCGCCCTTGTTAGGCAGCATACTGCGGCAAAGCGCTAACAAATCTTGAGTTTGATTACCTTGAATTGTACACAAAGGAATCGCCTTAACTCCTTGCTCTAGTTCAAAATATTCTTGCCATAAAGCGGTCACTTTAGGGTCGGCTAAGTCGCTTTTATTCAGTACCTTAATGCAGGGTTTATCACCACGTAAGGTGGCTACCAAAGGGTTTTCGCTACTGTAGGGGATCCGCGCATCCAATACCTCGATAATTAAATCGATTTTTGGCATCACTTCTTTAATCTGCTTTTGGGCTTTGTGCATATGCCCTGGATACCATTGAATGGCCATTTCATCCCCACTTATTGTGCTATTTGGCGCTCATTGTACTCACCATACGGGTAAAGTGTAGTGCTTTGTAGTGTGAGCAAACGATTTACATAAGCAATTACAGTGCATTTATTAAGCATATAGATGATTCTTACGGTAGAGTTCGCATCTAGCTGCTATGTTGATAGGGTTACAAAAATATTTAGTGATGACTTAATCACTAAATCAATACTTAGACAATCTTAGGGAAGAGATGATGTCTGCTCATGATATCGAGAGCAATATAGTGGCAGAGCCGCCTCAAATCACTGAAGCCAATGCTTCCAATCAACGAATGGGTCACTCAGGCGTGAGCCTACAGGCGCGCTACGAGCACCATAAATCACGCCATCAGTATTATAAAAAAGCCTATAAACATGTGCGTAAATACCGCTGGATAAGTGTCGGTTTAGCCATCGTAGCCTTTAGCGCTGTGTTTTTTCTTATCGCCTTATTACCTTCATATAATCAGCTAAAAGATGATTACGCAGACATGCACACCGATGCGCAAATTACTCAGGATCAAAATCGCCAGCTAAAAGATGCACTGCTGATTGAGCGCAGAAACAACTTTGACCTAAATAAAGAAAATCATCCCGAGTTACGCGTGTTTGCTTTTGATACCTTGATTGCTACCGATCAAGCTCAAATTCGTTCAGCTTTTTTTGAAGCATCTGACCATATTGGTAAGCATATGGAAGTTAGTTACCAATTGTTGGCCGAAGGGCCTATTGAGCAGTCATTAGCGATTGTATTGGTAGATCAAACAGGCCAGCAAGTGCATCAGCAAACCATCGATTTTGGCGAGCTACAGCTAAAAGAAGGCGAGTCGCGTACGGTAGAGAGCACGATGTCTTTAGCGAAAGACTTAGACGTACGTTACTTTAAGGTGATGGCCTTAAAAGAAGATTAAAGCGGTGTTTATCCTTGTTAGCGAAAGGAGCCTAAGGCTCCTTTTTTAATCCAACAAATTGTTGTTTAGCGACTTAGTTAAAGAGCTATACTGGCTGCATATCCATTTATTATTCTGGTGAGAATACAATGTACATTACAGATCGTTTTGATAGTGGCAATATTCGAGTGATTTCTTTAGAGGAACCGCAGGATATCCAGTTAGAAATAAAACATGACAATCAATCTGAGTTTTTCCAGTGGTTTCATTTTCGCTTTGAAGCGTCACTTGAGCAACATTATCGTTTTAGCATCACCAATGCAGGGAAATCTGCTTATGCTAAGGGTTGGAAAGACTATCAAGTAGTGGCTTCTTATGATCGAGAAGAATGGTTTAGGATTGATACTGGTTTTGATGGAGATCAGCTAAATTTCTCATTATTGTTAGAGCAACCCAGTGTGTATTTTGCTTACTTTGCCCCATATAGCTACGAGCGCCATCAAGACTTGTTACATACTATGCAACAAGATTATCGAGTAAGCCTTAATACGCTTGGACAAACCTTAGACGGGCGCGATATGAGCTTGCTTACCATTGGCGACCCTGAACAGGCCAAGCACAAAGTGTGGGTAATGGCGCGGCAGCATCCGGGTGAAACCATGGCAGAGTGGTTTGTGGAGGGCATGTTGGGTAACCTACTGGATCAAGACAACCCCCTGTCGATGAAGTTATTGGAAAATACCGTTTTCTACGTAGTACCAAATATGAATCCCGACGGTTCGGTACGCGGTCACTTACGTACCAACGCGGTAGGTACAAACTTAAACCGCGAATGGCAAAACCCTAGTATGGAACGCAGCCCAGAGGTGTACTTGGTACGCCAAAAAATGTTGGAAGTGGGCGGTGATGTATTTCTAGATATTCACGGAGATGAAGATCTCCCCTACAACTTTGTGGCAGGCTGTGAAGGGGTTCCCTCGTACGATGCCCGCCACAAACTCTTAGAAGATACTTTCAAGCACGCTTTTATGGCGATTTCACCTGATTTTCAAGACACTCATGGTTACGACAAAGACCAAGCTGGTCAAGCCAATTTAAGCATTGCTGCCGCTTGGTTAGGTGAGCAGTTTAAAACCTTGTCTTACACCATTGAAATGCCTTTTAAAGATAATGCAGATATGCCTGACGAAGCGTTTGGTTGGTCACCTGAACGTGCTATGCAACTAGGCTGCGATGTATTATTTCCGATTAAGCAGGCCTTAGAAAAGCTTTAACTAAGGTGGCACCAGTATTTGATTACAACGCTGGTGCCGCTGTCAGTTAGTTTTACAAATTGGCTCCAACAATAATCATAAAACTCTTCATCTTGTCCCGCCTATAGGCGCAAACAGCACTAAGGTTGTGAGGCACCTCCCATCTCTCGACAGGCTGCTTTGTCAATTATTTATACAATTTTTTGCTTATTGTTCGTAAACATAATTTGCCGATAATCATATACCTTTGAAATAAAGGATGATTTTCATCAAGGAATGGAATATGCAGGCTTTTTGAGCGACTAGGCAAGCGCATGGAGTGCTAAATGAGAATAATAAAAGCAAAATCAGTGTTGGCAGGAGTAGGGTTACTAATGGTAACCGCAACAGCATCAGCAACTATTATGTATGATCAGAACGTTACTGGAGATGTGATTTTTGGTAGTGGTAATGCTAATGGTGGATTTACCACTGATCGCCAAAATGGTATTGAACTAGGTTTAAGGGCCAAGCTCCGTTTTGATGACACTAACCAGCCGCAAAATGTGTTTAATAGTAACGGTGATGGAACCTATCAATTTGATAATATCCTCCCTCCTTCGGGCTTTAGTTATGCGCCCAATTCCCCATCAACAGCTATTTGGAACTTTGAGTGGTCGGTAAATAGCAACTTTGATGGTAGCGGTGGATTCTTAGATAACTTTTCTTACCTGCTTGAAATTGATTTTGATCCTAGTGCGGGTACTAATTTTATTGGCCTTGATCCAGTAAATGTACCAAGCTCCGACAATGCTTTAGGTAACAACAGTACGCCTAATGGCGGTGGCTTGGTTGATGAAGCCAACTACGGTTCTAATATTGGCGTGAATAACTTAGCGCAAAATTCTTGGAATATGGAATTTGCTCCTTTTGACTTTAACGCATTAGATGTTGGTATTTATGATTTTGTATTAAGTGCCTTTGACTCGCAACAACAGCTATTGGCCAGTACCTCAATTCAAGTAGTTAATGCCCGAGTACCTGAACCCCAAACCTGGATTCCCTTTAGCTTCGCACTGTTAGGTTTAGCTTGGTTAAGGCGCAGAGCTAAGCAATAGCAGCCAACTGGCTTTATCAAGAACGGCGCTTTCTGCGCCGTTTTTATTTAGTGTTAATTTAAAAAGCTAATGTAAGTCTGCAGTACAATTAAATTCACAATGTCGATAAAAAACGCCCCCACTATAGGTACCACCATAAAAGCGGGCGGCGAAGGCCCGTTTCTAGAGACTAATGCGCTCATGTTCATTACTGCTGTGGGAGTTGCCCCTAAACCAAATCCACAATGGCCACCTGCTATCACCGATGAATCGTAGTCTTTGCCCATTAATCTAAAGCTCACAAGACTGGCAAAGACCGCGATCATTAGGGTTTGGCATAGTAAGATGATGATAAGAGGCAGGGCCAAATCGAATATCTCCCATAACCTTAAACTCATCAAAGCCATGGATAAAAACAGTGACAGTGAAAGCGTACCTAATAGATCAACACATTCGTGGTTAATCTCGTAGCGTCCGCTAAGTTCGCAACTGTTAGCAATAATTACCCCAAAAAACAGCGCGTAAACAAAGTCTGGCATTTTTAGCCAGCTTAATGCGAGTTCTACTTCTAACTGCTTAGTAAATTTTGCTGCAACGACGCAAAGCAATAATAAAAATAACACTTCAATTACTGAAGTCGGGGTAACTAAGTCTTCCTCTTTACGGCTGTAGGTGACAATGTCTGGATGCTTTTTATGGTGATCTTTACCTTTTGAGAAAGGTGATTCCAAATTATGTTTGTTAATCAACCTCTGGCCAACCGGACCGCCAATTATCCCTCCCATTACTAGGCCAAAGGTGGCGGCTGCCATAGCAAACTCCAAGGTTTGAATATTGTATTCTTCAGCAAAAATTTGTGACCAGGCTGCGCCGGTTCCATGGCCACCAGACAAAGTGATAGAGCCGGCAAATAGTCCCATCATGGGCTCTAAACCTAAGGCGCTGGCGAGCATAACCCCAAGACCGTTTTGCAAAACGATATACAGTGAAGCTATACCTAAAAATACAAATACCTTTTTGCCGCCTTTCACTAATAACTTGTAGTTGGCTGCTAGCCCTACGGTGCTAAAGAACATCAGCATTAAGGTATCTTGTAAGGGCAGCGCAAAGGTGAGTTCAATACCACGGAATTTGAGTAGGGTGATAACAATGGCTACCACTAATCCGCCTACAATAGGCTCGGGTATGTTGTACTTTTTAAGTATTGCGACATAGTTGCAAATGATTCTGCCGATAAACAGCACTGTTAAGGCGATAAGGAATGATTCAAGCTCAGCAATCGCATACACCGTATCCATACTCATGAGATCCTAAGAACTAAAGAAGACTGATTTATTGAGTGTAGTTGGCGTTGAACTAAGCGTTAAAAATATAATGAAAACAAGGCTGTTTAATTTTGGCTTAGGAAGAGCTGGGAAGCTTAACTTGGGGCTGTTTAAGAGAGAAGTGAAAGAAAAAGCAACTAAACGGGTATCCATCTAGTTGCTTATATCTGACTAGCGTAGAGTTACAAACTCCTCGCCGCTAGTTGGATGAATGGCGACACAAGCATCGAAATCTGCCTTGGTTGCGCCCATCTTCATGGCAACGCCAAAACCTTGTAGGATTTCATCCATGCCTAAACCAATACCGTGCAAGCCAACTACTTTTTCATCTTCACCAGCACAGATAAGCTTCATTTTCGTCACTTGACGATGTTGAGTCACTGCGGTGTACATCGCGCCAAAGCTTGAGTTATACACTTTAACATTGGCTTCGCCATACTGCGCTATGGCCTCTGGCTCGGTTAGGCCAATGGTGCCGATGGCTGGGTGACTAAATACTACGGTAGGAATTAAGTCGTAATCCATTTTAGCGTTGGTTTGGCCATTAAATAGACGTTCAGATAATAAACGTCCTGCTTTAACCGCCACCGGCGTAAGCTCTACCTTACCGATATTGTCGCCAACCGCGTAAATACCTGGCGTTGAGGTATTTGAGTATTCGTCGACTTTAATGTAACCCCTGTCGTCGGTGTCTACACCAACGGCTTCTAAGTTGATGTTATCGTTGGCTGGCTCGCGGCCAATTGCCCAAATAACAGTGTCTACTTGTAGGCTAATTCCATTCTCAAAACTAACGACTAAACTGTCATCACTTTGTTTTTCAATGGCTTTGGGTGTGCTTTGTGTATGCAGAGTAGGGCCGTCTTCAGCCATGATCTCTACCAAGGTTTCACTTAGCATAGGGTCGAAGTTACGCAGAGGAGCGTGTTTACGTACCGCTAAATGCGTTTCACTACCTAGTGAATGTAATACACCGGCTAATTCTACTGCTATGTAACCTGCACCAATCACCAGCACACGTTTAGGTTGCTCGGTAAGTGCAAAGAATCCATCTGAATCTATGCCCAGTTCTGCGCCAGGAATATGTGGAATGCTTGGGCGACCACCGGTGGCGATAAGAATGTGCTTGGCACGGATTTGCTCGCCGTTTACCTCAACCGTATTCGCATCTACAAATTTTGCAAAGCCGTTTATTAAGGTAACGCCATTGTTGCCCAGAACACGGTCGTAAGAACCATGAATGCGCTTAATGTAGGCTTCGCGGCTGGCCACTAAGGTAGACCAATCAAATTTATTTACTTGTACATCAAAGCCATAATCTGGGGCGTAACGGTGAATTGCTTCAGCTACTTGGGCACCAAACCACATGGCTTTTTTAGGGACACAACCCACATTCACACAAGTGCCGCCAACATGGCGAGCTTCAACCAAGGCCACTTTCTGGCCATGCATAGATGCACGGTTCGCAGAGGCGATACCGCCGCTGCCTGCGCCGATGCATAGGTAGTCAAATTCTTTCATTAAGGTACTCCGTAAAGGGCCGAAAACTTGCAGCAGTATAGCCTGTACTAAAGACAGATGTTAATCAGCTTTTTGCGCTTGGTAGGGCAAGCGAATCGAAAAGTGCACCCCTTCGTTGGGTTTACTGTCGAAGGCTATATGTCCTTTAAGCAGTTGTACCACCAAGTTGTAAACAATATGGGTGCCTAGTCCGCTGCCACCTTGGCCGCGTTTAGAGGTAACAAAGGGGTCAAAGATGCGGTTGGCAATCTGGCTATCTACGCCTCGGCCAGAATCTTGATAATCGATATGCAACTGGTCGTTTTCTCGATGAATTGATATGTCGATACGTTTAACACCATCCCAATCATCAAAACCGTGTTTTACCGAATTAAGGATAAGGTTGGAATAAATTTGGGTAAAGCTGCCAGGGAAGCTATATAGCTCTAGGTCGTCTGGGCAATCTACAACAATTTCACAGCCAGAACGGCGAACTTTGTGACCTAGTGAGGTGATCACTTGGTTTACATTTTCTTGTAAGTTAAAGGTGTAACATGCTTCGGAGCTTTGATCTACGGCTACCTGTTTAAAGCTACTGATAAGGTCTGATGCACGGCGTAAATTACTCAGTAGCAAGTCGGTAGATTGATTAAGGTTTTGAATCAAATCTTCCATAAACTTACGGCTTAGCTTGCCGCTTTCAATGTTCTTCTCTAGTTGATTACCTTGTTCTTGAAGATAAGACGCGGCGGTTACACTAATACCAATGGGTGTATTAATTTCGTGAGCTACACCGGCTACCAAGCCACCTAGTGAAGCCATTTTCTCGGCTTCTACCAAAGATTGCTGGGCATTTTTTAGTTTGTCGAAAGCACTAGCCAGTTGTAGGTTACTCTCTTCTAAACGTTCGGTACGCGATTGTACTTTTTGTTCAAGTTCGTCGTTGAGGGTTTTAATCTCATTCTCTACCCGTTTAAGGGGAGTAATGTCGTAACCAAATGCAATCATGCGGGATACGTGGTTGCCTTCGTAAAAGGGCACGAACGTCCACAATAAGGTGTACTGATTATTGGCTTGGTCGGTAAGCGTAAGCTCTTGATCTTGAATCACTCGCAGTTCACGTAAATCGGTTTCGATTTTTTGGCGCATATCGTTATCAATAAATACGCTTAACCAGTTCTGCCCCT
This sequence comes from Agarivorans sp. DSG3-1, assembly GCF_046774965.1. Classification (NCBI taxonomy): domain Bacteria; kingdom Pseudomonadati; phylum Pseudomonadota; class Gammaproteobacteria; order Alteromonadales; family Alteromonadaceae; genus Agarivorans; species Agarivorans sp. DSG3-1. Next base: position 1,624,772 of record NZ_CP177241.1, read on the forward strand.
CTAGCTCCTCTTGATGAAAACCGGTGAGCATTACCCCCGCAGGGTTGGCAGTGAGTACGTTTAACTGGTTATCTAGGGTGACAATAACCGCATTACTGGCGTTAATTACGGTGGCTGAAAAGTCTCGTTCATGGGCTAATTGTTCGGTTGCTTTGAGTTTTTGGTCGAACTCGTGATCAATCTTTTGGGTCATTTGATTAAGGGTATTAACCAATTCCCCCAGCTCATCGTTACGCTGTTTAGCGCCAGTATCTATTTTAAGGGGGGCACCCAAGTTATCTAGATCTAGGTTGCGGGTATACTCCACAATGGTGTTGAGGTGGCGCACAATCACATAATAAATGATGAACAAGATACCGATAGAAACCACGAGGGTTTTAACGGTTTGGCTAATTAGTATTAGCATGGCTTTTTGCCATAAGCGCTCATAAACCTGCTCTAGAGAAGCGGCGACAAACAATTTACCTACCATCTCACCTTGGTAAATAAGTTCAAATTCTTGGGATAAGTCGTAGCGATCTGCTGAGCGACCACGGGCTAACAAAGGCACTTCAGAAGAACCGAGAATTTCTTTTACTAGTACATATTGCATATTAGGCAGGTTCATAATGCCTTCAATTTGTACTTCTACTTGTTCTTCGTCGAGGTTCCAAAGGCTGGCGGCAATAGGCTGCAAAAAGCTGACTTCAATTTGATCGATGCTTTTTTCAATCACTTGTACGTCTTGCTTGTAGTCGTAGCGTAATTGAATAAGGGTAATAATTAAGGCAAGTAAAGTGGAACAGATGAGAATATAGGACAACATGCGCAAGGAAAGGCTATTAGTGCCTTTGTTTAGAGCTAATTTTTGCCACAACCCTGGATTATCATTAACCGGGGTATTGTTGTTATTGTCCATTAATTAACGAGTCCTGTTGGTCTAGGTTATTGATAAACCGAGAAACCAAAATAATCCCTAAGGAAATCATAGTCTAAATCAAGGCTATGTAAACTGCCCAAATCACTAAACGTGGGTTGATTTACAAAATTTTAGCCCCAGATTATGGTATTCATAGATATCGTTTCTTCAGTCTTTAAGGATTCTGTATGAGTAACCCATTACTTGATTTACCCGGATTACCTCCGTTTAGCAAAATTAAGCCAGAACATGTGCAGCCTGCGGTAGAGCAAGTGATTGAGGAATGCCGCACGACGATTGATGAAGTGCTTAAACACAGCACCGCGACTTGGCAAAACTTCATTCTGCCTTTAGATGAAGTGAATGATCGTCTCGGCCGCCTATGGTCACCGGTCAGCCACTGCAATTCGGTCATGAATAGCCCTGAGCTGCGCGAAGCGTATGAAGCCTGCCTACCCATTTTATCTGAATACAGCACCTTTGTGGGTCAACATAAAGGTTTGTATCAGGCCTACAAGCAATTGGCCGAAAGCGAAGCGTTTGGTGGCTACAACCTTGCCCAACAAAAATCGATCAGTGATGCCTTACGTGACTTTGAACTTTCAGGTATCGGCCTAGAAGCGGAACAACAAGGCCGTTACGGTGAGATTGTTAAGCGCCTTTCAGAGTTGTCTTCTCAGTTTTCAAATAATGTATTAGACGCTACGTTAGCTTGGCAAAAGCACATTACAGACGAGAGTGAACTAACAGGCTTACCAGAGTCTGCGCTAGCAGCGGCCAAGCAAGCAGCTGAATCTAAAGAATTAGATGGCTACTTATTAACTTTAGAGTTTCCTAGTTACCTGCCAGTAATGACCTACGCGGATAAACGCGAACTACGCGAAGAAATGTACCGCGCATTTAGTACTCGCGCGTCTGAACAAGCCAGTACGGACCAAAAATTTGATAACACCGCGATTATTGATGAAGAGTTGGAGCTGCGTACCGAGCTAGCCCAACTGCTTGGCTTCGACAGTTATGCCGATAAATCCTTGGCCACCAAAATGGCTGAGTCGCCAGCACAAGTACTGGGCTTTTTGAATGACCTTGCGGGTCGTTCTAAACCACAAGCAGAGCGCGAGTTGGCCGAGTTGAATGCTTTTGCTAACGAACATTATCAAGTCGCTGAATTAGCTGCTTGGGATATGGCGTATTACTCAGAGAAGTTAAAACAACATACTTACGCGATTTCAGATGAACAGTTGCGCCCTTACTTCCCGGAAGATAAAGTGCTGAGCGGTTTGTTTGAGGTAGTTAAGCGCCTGTTCAATGTTAGCGTTACCGAGAAACAAGGCATCGATACTTGGCACTCAGATGTACGCTTCTTTGAGATTAGCGATGATAGCGGCGAGCTGCGAGGCTCGTTCTACCTAGATTTGTATGCTCGTGAGCACAAGCGCGGTGGTGCCTGGATGGACGGCTGTATTGACCGTCGTGTAGACGCCGATGGCAAACTGATTAAGCCCGTCGCTTACTTGACTTGTAACTTCAATAAACCGATTGGCGATAAACCTGCGCTGTTTACTCATGATGAAGTGATTACTTTATTCCACGAGTTTGGCCATGGTATTCACCATATGTTAACTAAAGTGGATGAAGCGGCTGTGTCTGGTATTAATGGCGTAGCTTGGGATGCAGTAGAGTTACCGAGTCAGTTCCTAGAAAACTGGTGTTGGCAGAGTGATGCCTTAGCCTTTATCTCTGGGCATTTTGAGGGCGGAGAACCTCTACCGCAAGCCTTGTTAGATAAAATGCTGGCGGCACGTAACTTCCAATCGGCAATGACGATGGTTCGTCAGCTGGAGTTTTCTATTTTTGACTTCCGCTTACACCATGAAGAAGCCAATGGCCGCAGTGTGCAACAACGTTTAAACGAAGTGCGTGAATTAGTATCGGTAATAAAAGCGCCAAGCTTTAACCGTTTCCAAAACAGTTTTAGCCACATTTTTGCTGGTGGTTACAGTGCAGGATATTACAGCTATAAATGGGCAGAGGTATTGTCGGCTGACGCTTTCTCAAAATTTGAGGATGACGGTATTTTCAACGCGCAGACTGGCTTACACTTCTTGAGTAATATTCTAGAGAAAGGTGGCTCACAAGAGCCAATGGAATTGTTTAAAGCCTTTAGAGGAAGAGAGCCTAAAGTGGATGCTTTGTTGCGTCACTCTGGCATTGCTGCGTAATGTTACGCGCGTAACTCACACTTAATAACGCGGCTTAGGCCGCGTTTTTTATAAGAGATGGATCGATGTTTGAAGAATTTTCCCTGTGGTTAGAGCAAGAACAAGCTCAGTTAGCCACATCTAATTGGTTGTTTGATGTATTTGTAGTGCTAAGTATTACCTTGGTTGCGTTTATTGTGTGGCGTTTACTGGCATCGCGTTTAAGCCGTTTAACCGAGAAAACCAAAACCGTATGGGACGACGCCATTTGGTTTTCCTTATGGAAACCGATTAACTGGATGATTGCAGTGGTGGGTTTGTCATTGGTGGCGGTGGCCTTTGCCAATGCTCTCGATTCCGAGTTTAAACCCTATATCGCGATTATCCGCCAAGTAATGATTGTATTCATGCTGGCGTGGGTAGCGATGCGTTTTGTGCGCCGCGTAGAAGAGCAACTTATAACTGTGGGTAAAGACAAAACCACTGTGCAAGCAGTGGCTAAGCTATGCCGGGCGGCGGTGATTATTTTGTTTTTGCTGGCCGTGTTTCAAACGCTAGGTTTTAGTATTTCTGGCGTATTGGCATTTGGTGGTATGGGCGGGCTAATAGTAGGGATGGCAGCAAAAGATTTGCTGGCTAACTTCTTTGGTGCTTTGTTGGTGTATTTTGATAAGCCCTTTAAAGTGGGTGATTGGATCCGTTCCCCCGATCGCAGCATTGAAGGCACAGTAGAAAACATTGGCTGGCGAGTAACTAAAATTCGTACCTTTGATAAGCGTCCTTTATATGTGCCTAACTCTATTTTCTCGAGCATTGCGGTAGAAAACCCAAGTCGCATGAGTCATCGACGAATCAAAGAAACCATCGGCATTCGTTATGACGACGCCAGTAAAATGAGCAAGGTAGTAACAGAAGTCGAGCAGATGCTGCGAAATCACCCTGAGATAGACACTACTCAAACCTTAATGGTGAATTTTGATAGCTTTAATGCCTCGTCTTTAGACTTCTTTATTTACACCTTTACCAAAACCACTAACTGGGTGAAGTACCATGAAGTGAAGCAAGATGTGCTGAACAAAGTGGTGGAAGTGGTTGAAGCAAATGGTGCTGAGTTTGCCTTCCCTACACGTACTTTGCATATGGCCTCTCAAGTGGAGCCCAGTGTTTAGTTAAACAAATAAGCTGGGGTAAGTATTGTGCTTACCTCGGCGCTTCGCACTGCACTTTGTCTTTATTTCTCTGCATATTTATTCTTTATCTAAGCCTAAATCTTCACAATGTAAGCCGAGTTAAATAGTCTAATCTTGGGCATTCTTTACAATAAACTTTATTATTATGCTGAAAAACCTAATTTAACATTATCAAAATTTAGTTATTCAGCAGTGTAGTAGCATATTTAGAAAAAATAAGATGAAAATGCTTAATTTTGATCCAGTTGTGGGTGTATTGCTCGCTCTTGTCGATTTTTGTGCTGGTTAAGTGAGGTTGGTTACATTTATTGCAGTTAAATAGTTTGTTAAAACTAACTGTGCTTGGGCCTGTTCAGCTAGGTCGACTTGTTAAACACAGTAGACTTAAGGTAAAACATCAGCCAATGAGGTGATAACTGCATTATGGATTAATGCGCACTTCTGCAAACACACACAAACTATAACAAAAAGCTAACATGGAGTTTTCAATGACTAAATGGACAAGATCAGCTTCAGGGGTAGCGGTATCGCTAGCACTATTTGGCGCAGTATCTGTGGCGCACGCTGCAGACACAATTAAAGTTGCTATTGCAGGACCGGTAACCGGACCAGTAGCCCAGTATGGCGACATGCAATTTGCTGGTGGCGGTATTGCGGTTGAGATGCTTAATCAAGCCGGTGGAATTGACGGTAAATTGATTGAAGCAGTGGTTTACGATGATGCCTGTGAACCGAAACAAGCGGTGGCTGTAGCCAACAAAATCATCAACGATGGGGTGAAATACGTCATCGGTCACTTATGTTCAGGTGCGACTCAGCCTGCGTCAGACGTATATGAAGATGAAGGTGTATTAATGATTACACCGGCATCAACCAATCCAGATATTACTACCCGTGATTACCAGTTAATTTTCCGTACTATTGGTCTTGATAGTGACCAAGGCCCAACGGCTGCGCGTTATGTTATTAACTCAGTTAAGCCGAAGCGTGTTGCTGTTATTCACGATAAGCAGCAGTACGGTGAAGGTATTGCAACCTCTGTAAAAACTGAACTAGAAGCCGCTGGTACCGAAGTAGTGGCTTTTGAAGGTGTGACTGCGGGTGATAAAGACTTCTCAGCACTGATTGCAAAACTGAAAAAAGAGAATGTAGATTTTGTTTACTACGGTGGTTACCACCCAGAGCTAGGCTTAATCCTTCGTCAGTCAGCTGAAAAAGGCCTTAAAGCCACCTTTATGGGCCCAGAGGGCGTAGGTAATAAAGACATTTCAGCAATTGCTGGAGAAGCTTCTGAAGGCTTATTAGTAACGCTTCCTAAGAAATACGATTTAGATCCTGCCAACAAGCCAGTGGTTGATGCGTTAGTTAAAAATGGTGATGACCCAACTGGCCCATTTGTTTGGACCGCTTTCGCCGCTATGCAATCTATTGTAGCTGGTGTAACTGCTGCGGGAGATGATCCTGAAGCCGTCGCTGAATACCTGCGTAGCAACCAAGTTGATACGGTAATGGGCCCGCTACAGTGGGATACTAAAGGCGATCTAAAAGGCTTCGACTTTGGTGTATTCACTTGGCACGCTGACGGTTCTTCATCGGCCGCTAAGTAATTCCGCAATAACACACCGACTAACACCTTGTTAGTCGGTGTTTTCCGTTTTAAAAGACACTAATTAGTGGCTAAGAGCCGCTAGATTGGGGCAGCTATGTCTGAGCAATTTTTCTATTTCTTTCAGCAGTTAGTCAATGGATTAACCATTGGTAGTACTTATGCGCTGATCGCCATTGGTTACACCATGGTATACGGCATTATCGGCATGATTAACTTCGCTCACGGCGAAGTCTATATGATTGGTAGTTACGTCGCGTTTATTGTGCTCGCTGCACTATCCCTAATGGGATTAGACTCTTTACCTATTTTATTGTTTGGTGCGTTTTCCATAAGTATCATTATTACCAGTACCTATGGCTGGACCATCGAAAAGATCGCCTATCGGCCAGTTCGTGGTGGTAACCGACTTATTGCGCTGATCTCGGCGATTGGTATGTCAATTTTCTTGCAAAACTTAGTGCGCCTTTCGCAAGGTAGCCGAGATATTGCGATGCCAAGCTTAATCACTGGCGGTTGGACCTTTGGCCCAGAAGATGGCTTTAATCTCACCATCTCTTACATGCAAGTAGTGATATTTGTGGTGACCTTTGTTGCCATGATTGTATTAACAACTTTTATCACTAAATCTAGAATGGGACGCGCCTGTAGAGCATGTTCTGAAGATATCGGTATGGCAAACTTGTTAGGCATTGATACCAATAAAGTTATCTCATTAACCTTTGTTATTGGTGCTGCGCTAGCCGCTGTAGCCGGTGTTTTACTCGGTATTTATTACGGCGTTATTAATCCTTACATTGGTTTTATGGCCGGACTAAAAGCCTTTACCGCAGCAGTATTAGGCGGCATTGGTTCTATTCCTGGTGCCGTAGTGGGTGGTTTGCTACTGGGTATTACTGAGGCGATAACCGCCGGTTACTTTAGTACTGAGTACAAAGATGTGGTGTCATTTGGTTTGTTATGTTTTGTTTTGCTATTCATGCCAACCGGGTTACTGGGCAAGCCAGAGGTAGAAAAAGTATGAAAAAACTTAATCTATCAGGTGCGCTAATCTCAACCATTACCTTTATGTTATTGGCTGGTTGGTTGCTCGGTATTCGCATGGAACCAAGCAGTAGCGGCTTGAAATTAGCCTTGGCTGATGAGCAGCATTTAGAGTGGTTATTTATCGGAATGGCTGCGGTGTTTTTAAGCCAGCTTTTACACCCGATTATTTTTGGAAACAGAAAAGCAAAAGCATCAAGCAAAAAGTTTAGTTTTAAATTACCAAGCCCAGAGCAAAACCCTAAGGCCTACCGGTTGGTAGTGTCGTTTGCGCTTGCTGCCGCCATTGTATGGCCATTTATGGTGAGCCGCGGCTCAGTTGATTTAGCCACACTAACCCTTATTTACGTTATGTTGGGTTTAGGCCTAAACGTGGTGGTGGGTTTGGCCGGTTTACTCGATTTGGGTTATGTAGGCTTTTACGCTGTAGGTGCCTATACCTATGCATTATTAAGTGCCGATGGGTTTGGTTTCTGGATGTGTTTGCCTATCGCTGGCGCTATGGCAGCCTTGTTTGGTTTTTTACTTGGGTTTCCGGTATTGCGCTTGCGCGGTGACTATCTAGCGATTGTAACCTTAGGTTTTGGTGAGATTATTCGCCTATTGCTGAATAATTTAACTCACCTTACAGGCGGCCCTAACGGGATTAGTAGTATTCCAAAACCGACGCTGTTTGGCTTAGAGTTTAACCGTCGGCTAAAAGGGGAGGGTTTTGATACCTTTCATAACTTCTTTGGCATTAGCTACAACTCGCAATACAAGGTTATCTTCTTATATCTAATGGCGCTATTGCTGGTGGTTCTCACAGTGATTGTGATTAATCGTTTGTTAAGAATGCCGATTGGCCGCGCCTGGGAAGCCTTGCGAGAAGATGAAATTGCTTGTCGCTCATTAGGGTTAAATCCAACCGTGGTGAAGCTAACAGCCTTTACCATTGGTGCCGGTTTTGCTGGCTTTGCCGGAAGCTTTTTTGCCGCCCGCCAAGGCTTTATTAGTCCCGAATCATTCACCTTTATTGAATCGGCGATTATTTTGGCGATTGTGGTATTGGGGGGAATGGGCTCGCAGGTTGGAGTAATACTCGCTGCAATTATCATGACGGTATTGCCAGAAATGGCGCGCGAGTTTAACGAATATCGCATGTTAATGTTTGGTCTAATGATGGTGTTTATGATGGTTTGGCGACCACAGGGTTTACTGCCTATGTCTCGTCCTCATATTGAGTTAAAAGAGGAGGCCAAAGCATGAATCCATTATTAGAAGTGAACGGCCTTACTATGCGTTTTGGCGGTCTGTTAGCGGTAAATAACGTTGCCCTAAGCCTTAATGAAAAAGAAGTGGTATCGGTGATTGGTCCCAATGGCGCTGGTAAAACGACAGTGTTTAACTGCTTAACGGGTTTCTATAAACCTACAGCAGGGCAAATTCTTTACCGTGGTGAAGCGCTGCAAGGTTTAGCGGGTCATCAAATTGCGCGTAAGGGCATTGTGCGTACTTTTCAGCATGTACGTTTGTTCAAAGACATGAGCGTGATTGAGAACCTGTTAGTGGCTCAGCACCGCCATCTCAATACTAACTTTTTGGCGGGTTTGTTAAAAACACCTGCTTTTAAGAAAAGTGAGTCTGACGCTTTGGCGTTTGCTGAGTATTGGTTAGACAAAGTGGATCTTAAAGAGTTTGCTAACCGTAAAGCGGGTAACTTGGCCTATGGCCAGCAGCGCCGTTTAGAAATTGCTCGCTGTATGGTGACCCGTCCAGAAATTTTAATGTTAGACGAGCCCGCCGCCGGTCTTAACCCTAAAGAAACTGACGATTTAGACAAATTAATCATTGATTTGCGTGACAACGAGTCGGTATCAGTATTGTTGATTGAGCATGACATGAAGCTGGTAATGGGGATTTCAGACCGCATTTATGTGGTGAATCAAGGTTGTCCGTTAGCCAATGGTAAACCGGAAGACATTCGAAATAACCCTGAGGTGATTAAAGCCTACTTGGGCGAGTTTTAGGGCGAGGGAAGAGATAGCAATGTTAGAGTTAAAAAATGTTTCGACCCACTATGGCCCAATCCAAGCCTTACATGATGTGAGTGTTACGGTTAACCAAGGTGAAATTGTTAGTTTAATTGGTGCCAACGGTGCGGGTAAAACCACTTTGTTGATGACCTTGTGTGGTGATCCTCGTGCCAGCAGTGGCCAAGTGTTGTTTGACGGAAAAGACATTACCCATAGCCAAACTCACGACATCATGCGCGGTGATATTGCAGTGGTACCAGAAGGGCGACGAATATTCTCCCGGCTAACGGTAGAAGAGAATCTGCGGATGGGCGCTTTTTTTGCGACTAAGCAAGAAACCGAAGAGCGGATCCAAGAAATGTACAGCTTGTTTCCACGTTTGCTAGAACGGGTAAGTCAGCGAGCTGGCACTATGTCGGGCGGCGAGCAGCAAATGCTAGCCATTGGTCGAGCGCTAATGAGCAATCCACGTTTGTTATTGCTAGATGAACCATCGCTAGGTTTGGCGCCGATTATCATTCAACAGATCTTTGATATTGTTGAACAATTACGCCAACGCGGCATGACGGTTTTTTTGGTTGAGCAAAATGCTAACCAAGCTTTGCGCTTAGCCGACCGCGGTTACGTATTGGAAAATGGCCGAATTGTTCTGGAAGATACCGGCGATAATTTATTGGTAAACGAAGAAGTACGTAAGGCCTATTTGGGCGCGTAATCTTATTACCCTTAATCCAAAAGCAAGCTTAGGCTTGCTTTTTTTATGCGTGAGCTAAGGCGCTCCCTGCAAAGTGTGTGACTTTTTCTTTAGGGCTAAACCAGTTAAAGTGGGTCAAAAATAGCGATAGTGAAAACCATGGAACAGTTTGAACAAATTGATGTGAGCGGCGCTCAGCAAAAAATTGCCGAAAGTGGCGCTGTATTACTTGATATGCGTGATCAGCAGTCATTTTCTCAAGCCCACCCAGTGAATGCGTTTCACTTAAGTGATGGCAGCCTTAACCAGCTAATGTCAGATACCGAATTTGATACCCCGCTGATTGTGATGTGTTACCACGGCATCTCTAGCCAAGGTGCGGCGCAATACCTAATTCATCAAGGTTTTGAAGAAGTGTATAGCTTGCAAGGGGGGTTTGAAGCCTGGCGAACAGTTGCACCGATTGAGTCGGGTGACGCTGAGTGAAACAACTAATAGTGATGGGTAACCCGCGAGTGGCGCAAGCTTACGTGGATTACATGGCAGTGTTAAAAATTGAATGCCAGTTAGCGGCCGCTGATCAAGGTGTAGCAGTATTTCTTAAAGATGAACAGCACCTTGAAAAAGCTGAATATGAGCTTAAACAGTTTTTAGAAAACCCCAATGATGAAAAGTATTTGGCAGCGTCGTGGACTGTTGCCGACAGCCGCAAAGCCTCTTTTTCTTACGGTGGTAAAGGCATCGTAAAAAGTGCCTTCTTTGCCCATGCGGGGCCAGTGACCTTAAGTGTATTGCTGATTGCAGGACTGGTGTATTTGCTGATGAATATCGGCTTTGACCGTTACATGATGCAGCACCTTACCATTACGCCGCAGCTCAGTATGTTGGCTTCTGAGCAGTTTTGGAGAGTGATTACACCGATTTTTCTACACTTCTCGGTGATTCATATTGTGTTTAATGGTTTGTGGTGGTGGCAACTAGGCGGCGAAATTGAGCGCCAGTTGGGCAGCTCCAAATTGTTGTTGATTACTCTTGTGGCGGCGGTGATCCCCAATGTGGCACAACTTCTGGCCACCGGCCCTTATTTTGGCGGCTTGTCGGGAGTGGTTTACGCCCTGTTAGGTTATTGCTGGTTTACCGGTTGGTTACGGCCACAGGCAGGGTTACAGCTAAGCCCTGCCATTGTTGGGTTTATGCTGGTGTGGTTAGTGATTGGCTTTATGGATGTAATCGGTCCGTCGACCGCTAACTTAGCCCATTTATTTGGTTTGTTTGTTGGCTGCGCTCAAGCAGTGCTCGATAGGTTTGTTGGTAAGCAAAAGCAGGCTTAATCTAAAAAGCAAAAAAGCCCATTTTAGATGGGCTTTTTATTGTGCAGAGTAAGTGTTGCTTACTGGTAGAGGTATTTAGTAAATAGCAATTTACTCACCAGTTTTTTACCCGTTTCTTGTACCAGCAAATCATTTACCGCTTCTTGGCACATCATGCGTATTTCTTCGCGGCCTTTCAGAGACTTAATATCTTCTTCACGTTGGTGGCCTAGAATCTCGATGATGGCATCGCGAATAAGCGGTGCGTGATGCTCAATGCTGCTTAGCGCGCTTTGGTTTTCTACCATCACTTCGGCAGTAATACGTACATAGCCGAGCTTTTTACCGGTGCTAATGTAATTGGTAATAATGTCTGGCTCAAAACCAAAGTAGGCATAATTAGTCCCGCCTGCTTCCTGACTAGAGGCAAAAGATGAAAAAAATAAACTTACGCAAAACAGCAGCGTGGGTGCGAATTTCATGTGGCTTTATAGTTCCTTGGTAGTCCTAGCTTTATTGTTTCTGTTAGTTGCCATTAGGTCAAGCAACCATCGTCAAATATTCCAAGTGTTTGGTGTTAGAATAGCCAGTGACTTAAGTGAGCGAAATAGTACTTTGAGTGTAGCATGAGCACAAATAAGCTTGGTCGAGTTTACTTTAATTAGCCAATTGCCGGATAATGAGAACCTAACTTTGAAGTATGTGAACGCGTGAATTTGAATCAAGCCCAACCCTGTGGAGCCAATGGACATTGGCAGCTGCCTGAAGCCTTACCTGTTTATTCCGCCACCCTACAGGATTGGTTAGTTTATCCCGGATCGCTTACAGCTCGTTTACGCCAACATTGCCAACAGTTTTCTATTAAGGTGTTGTTTGAAGGGTACGCAGAGATTGCTGAACATGAGGCCAAGGCTGTTGCTTGCCAAGGACCTTATTGGGTGCGAGAAGTGTTGTTGTGCTGTGATGGAAAAGCGTGGGTTTTTGCTCGGAGTGTGATTCCTAAAAGTTCATTAGAAGGGGACGCTGCTGCGATAAGTCGGCTAGCAAATAAACCCTTAGGTGAGTTGTTGTTTACCGATAAAGGGCAGCGACAAACCCTGGAACTGTGCCAAATTGAGCAGAACTCACCGATTTACCAACATGCGCAAACTCAGCAAGCGTTGTGGGGGCGTCGTTCACGCTTCCTTCTTGCCAGTGCGCCGTTATTAGTCGCCGAAATCTTTTTGCCCAACAGTTTGGCTTATCAAGGAGAAGATGGTGTTGCAGCTAGCTAGTATTCGCCCTTATTGGCAACTCATGCGTGCAGATAAACCTATTGGTACGTTGTTGTTGCTGTGGCCGGCGTTGTGGGCACTTTGGTTGGCGGCCGAAGGTTTGCCTAGCTTGTCGGTGTTTGTGGTGTTTGTTTTGGGGGTGTTTTTTATGCGCTCGGCAGGTTGTGTGATTAATGACTATGCCGACCGAAAAGTAGATGCGCATGTTAAACGAACTGCACAGCGCCCCTTGGCAACGGGCGAGGTTAGTGAGCGAAACGCCTTAAGTTTGTTTGCTGGCTTGGTAGCGGCATCATTTTTATTGGTGTTGACGCAAAACACGCTGACCATATTGTTGTCTTTTGCGGCCTTAGTTCTTGCCGCTATTTACCCCTTTATGAAACGTTATACCCACTTGCCTCAGTTGTTTCTTGGCTTGGCTTTTAGTTGGTGTATTCCCATGGCTTATGCGGCTCAAACTGGCAGCGTGCCTAGCGAGGCCTGGTTGTTGCTCATGGCTAATGTGTGCTGGACAATAGCTTACGATACCAAGTATGCGATGGTGGATCGTGATGATGACTTGCTGGTGGGTATTAAATCTACTGCCATTTTGTTTGGTCGCTTCGACAAGCTAATCATTGCCTTGTTGCAGTTAAGCAGTTTATTGTGTTTTGCAGCATTGGCTTACCTAAAAGATTTAAGTTGGGCTTTTGATTTTGCTTTGTTAGCTGCTGCTGTGCTATTTGTTTATCAGCAAAAGCTGATTCGATATCGTGACCGTGATGCTTGTTTTCAAGCTTTTTTGAATAATAACTACGTAGGTTTGGCGATATTTTTAGGTATCGCCAGCCACTATGCGTGGCTGGCGTGGTTTGCGGTTTAAGCGTCTAGTTCAAGTAACTCACTGATAGAGTCATACACTCCGTCTGCTAACAATGGTGACAGCTGAGCGAATAGCTCGCCGGCCGCTCGTGTCTCTGTATATCCCTTTTCTCGCATTAGCGACAACAGATTAGTAGTAATGCGTTTGTCGTAATACTCTGGTGCGTCAATATTATGCAGTTTGGCTAAGCGCTGGGCTCCTGCTAATGCTTGCTGTTCTAGCTCTGCACGTTCTAAATGCGGATATTTTGCTAATAAGGCAGCTACAATCGCATAGCGATGCAAGCTTTCTTGGGCAATTTGAGAAAGCAGCAATAAACGACCTCGGCGGTGATTATCAATAATAAAACAGTCGCCATTTTCGCTAATCAGTTTTAATGCTACAAACTCTTGTAAGTACTGCTCGGCGAGATCGCTCATATCACTCACTTGATAGCGCAAGAACAGTTCGCCTTTTAATAGCGGGTATAGCTGTTCAAGTAAGCTAACCAACTGGTTACGACAAAGGCTGCGATGCTGGAGTAAAGCAGTAGCAATAAATGCCGGAATAATCATTAAGTGAATAATGTTATTGCGGTAAAAGTTAAGCAGCACTTGTTGTTTCTCATCAAGGCCGATTATTTCGCCTAAATAATCACTTCTTATTTCAAACTTATCTAAGCTGATGGTTTGGTCTAGCAAGGCCTCTGCATCCAGCTCAGGTAAGGTAACGTGGTCACTATAAGGCACGTTTTTAATCAATGAGGTACATAAGGTTATTTGCTTAACCAACTGCTTGCGCGGCAGTGCACGATTTTCTGCAGCGAGCAAAATAATGGCACTTAAGCACAAGCCATTCACTGCGGCGGCACTGTTGATGTTTTCCATCAATTGGTTAGAAATATCATTAACCGCAGGCACCAACCAAGTCGGCTTTAATCCATCTTCTGGATGCTCACGCCACTCGGGTGCGAGTTTGTTTAAGCTTTGGTTTACGTTGATAGGCTCGCCAAAGTTTACGTAGCCATGGCCAAAATTACGCAGTTTACGCAGCATGCCAAACAGAGAAAATAGTGATTCTTTGTCTTTGGATTTGCCCTTTAACTCTTTGTAGTAAGTGCCTACTTCCATTACGTGTTCGTAACCAAAGTAAATGGGCACAATAGTGACGGGTCGCTCTAGTCCTCGCAGCATCGCTTGTACTGTCATGGCTAACATGCCGGTTTTGGGTGGAAGCAAGCGTCCAGTGCGGCTACGCCCACCTTCCGTAAAGTATTCAACTGAATAACCGCGACTAAACAATTGGCCGAGGTACTCGCGAAAAACGGTTGAGTAGAGTTTGTTGCCCTTAAAACTGCGGCGAATAAAGAATGCACCGGCACGGCGAAAAAACGGTCCCGCTGGCCAAAAGTTAAGGTTTACGCCTGCTGCAATGTGCGGTGGAACCATGCCCTGATGATAGAGCACATAAGACAACAGTAAATAATCCATATGGCTGCGGTGGCAGGGGGCGAATACAATTTCGTGGCCCTCTTGAGCTAGCTGACGCACCTTTTCTGCGTGGTTAACTTCTATGCCTGAGTAGATTTTATTCCACACCCAACTTAACACCGACTCACCGATGCGAAGGTTGCGATACGAAAAGTCAGCAGCAATTTCCTCTAGGTACTTTAAGGCTGCTTGACGCGCTTCAGAATGGCTAATTTTCTTTGCTTTGGCTTCTTCAGCTATCGCTTCACGAATAATGGTTGAGGCGAGCAGTTGCTCAAACATATGACGACGGTTTGGCAGCTTAGGCCCGGTAGCGATCATTTGCATACGGCTAAAGTGGATTCGTGCTACGCGCGCTAACTTATGGCCAATACGCTTATCAGAACCTTGGCGCTGCGCCATATCCTTCAGTGATACCGGACGACTGAAGCGTATTAGGTTTTCGCGTCCTTTAAAAATTACTTGCCAAGTTTTCTTCAGAATGCCAGCTGGGCGTTCAGGCTTGCCGCCCATTAAGTCGTTAACACTCTCTCTGCCAGGGTAGCGATCCCAAAACAATTTAACAGGCACTAATTGTGCGTTATGGCTTTCATCGCTGCGGTGAATACTGAGAGCCGCGGTAAATTGGTCGATGGTCGCTTCTAGGGTTTCACCTTTACCATCGACTAAAAAGGCTACCCCTTGGTGGGCTTCACCGGCAAACATCACTGGCTCGAAGGGATCGGGCAGGCCAAGCTGTTTACAGGCAAGTTGTAAAGTAAGCACGTCAGCTAATGAGTTACTAGGAATGACGTAAATGATCGGTTGGCTTAGATCTAGATCGAACTCAGCAATCGGGTTTTGAGGGACAAACTTGCCGCGAGTAAAAAAGCCAATGATAGAGCGCAATATGGCCAATATTGGAGAGGGTAAATGTAACATCTCAAAGAGCTTATAGTGGTGAATGAATACAGGGCATAGAGTAGCAGACTTATCAAAATTTGGCTTTGATTTGATGCAAAATCTGCGTAAACAATGGTTTGGAATATACTGCTGTTCTAAGCGAGAATACTTCCTCTAAGTAAGCTAGTTTTGCTGTTAATCTTTGCCTAATTAGAATTGGCTGCTATCGTTAAAATTGGTCACTCATGATTTAGATTAGGCTTACCCGGCTAAGGAACCCATCATGAAATTGTTTACACGTGCGGCGATTTTCGGCATTTCACTACTTACCACTCCCTTTGTTCATGCTGCGTTTATTACTACTCAAGAAGCCGCTCTTGATAGCATTTATTCTCAAGCTACTTTTGGTCAAAACATCATTGATATCCGCATTGGTAGCGCCACCGAATTGGTTTTTCCCGAGCTATTGGATATCACTACCAGTGCGGAGGTGAGCCAACTTTTTAGTCAGCATGTTGGCCCCTCTAATGTGGTCAATTTTTATTTTATCGACACAATTAGCGCCTGCGGATCGCAAATCAATCGAGGGATAGTGGGTTGTGGGGAGTATTTTGGAAACGATTTTGTGGTTGAATCTAGTTACGCCGCGGGCAGTTTAGGCGGAGAGTTGCTGGCTCACGAGTTAGGCCACAATTTAGGCCTACCGCACTTGTCTGGCGCTTACCTAATGAATCCAAGCCTCAACAATCGCACATTAATTACCGAGCCAGAAGTTGAGCGCATCTTCCGTAGTCCTCTCGTTCAAAATGATAACGATTATTTCTGGATAGACATTAACCCTGTACTGATTGTTGCAGAGGCGACAAGAGTGAGTGAGCCAGCTTCGGTTTTTATGTTTAGTAGTCTTTTGCTCGTATTCTTATTCAGTCGCTCAAGACACCGATCTTATTACGAATCTATCGCGCCTTAATAGTTTTTTTAAAAGCTTTTTTGAAAGGGCTTTCAAGAGCTGTTTGTTGTTTTAAATATACTTTTCATTGGCTTAGCTGTGATCTATGGCTATCTTTTAGTACAAAAATAAGTAATTAATACAAAGAATAATAGAATGTCTTCATTAGCATGAAGGGATTCTTAACCATGAAATACAATATCATATTATGCGGGCTATTTGCCGCTTCCATTCACACTCTCGTAGGTTGTGGTGGTTCGTCAGGTTCCAGTTCAATAAGTGAGGCTAGAGCTCAATACGAAGGAAGCGAAGAATTAGCGGTGGTTAATTCTGCTAACGCACATCAGTTTTCTCGTGCTGCGTTTTATTCTTCTCAACTTAAAAGCAATGGGGAACTAAGCGCTAAAGATCTTATTTCCCCTGATAGCTTTTTGTATTTAATGTTCGGTATTGGGGATTTTCCTGGCCTATACTCTTCTCTAAGCTGTGATAGCGGAAACTTTGAAGAGCATAGCGATGTAGATACAAGCACCTGGTTAGGAGAGGTATCAGTCTCATTTAATGAATGCCTTATAAACAATGCAACAGTCAATGGTTCATACACTCTAACAATTAAGGCTTTGAATAGTGCTAGTGGACATTATTTAGATAATTACTCGGTTAAGTACACGGATTTCTCCATCTCTTCTAACTCAAATCACTATACTCAGCTCAATGGTAATGTTGACTTCCGTATTACCCGCAGCCTCACCAAAGATACACGCATGAACTTGATCATGACTGATGAGAATCAAGCTCAGCAAATACTCTTAGATAACGTCTCCTGGCTTGAGTCGAATGCCAATAGTGGAAATATGGTTGAGGTAAAGGGTAGTATTTATTTGGGGGATCATGGTCGTGTAGATTTAACAAGTGACCAATTGTTAATGTCAGGGCTAAATGTTGACGACGGGCACTTCACTGTTAAGGGCGACTCAAGCTCGTATAGCACTACATTTAATCCAAATCCGAAGAAAAACAATCTAGAGTTATTTCCCTTTGATGAGTCAAACTCGACAGTTAGGGAAGCTCCTTTACATTTTCTAACCCACAGAGTTCTCAGCAACTTAAATGATAGCGACGGTGATGGAATGTGGGATGGTTGGGAGATTTATTATGGGCTTGACCATCTTGAAGCAAATGGAGAGGATGATGACGATGGAGATGGGTGGTCGAATTATTTAGAGTTTGTTGGTATTGATTCTTCTCCTGTAGATGCAACGTCTAAACCTTCTATCAACATCGGTATACCTAACTCGTTTATAGATACATTGGTTGGGCTTGAAAGTTCCAGTTACACGTTACGGTTATTTGGAAATATAGATAAACGTTTAGCTGATGCGATCAGCGATTTTTCGTTTACAGTGAGTTTCCCGGAAACTATCGAATGGAATATTGAAGAAAGTGACCACTGTTCTATAGAAAATAATTTACTAAAGTGTAATGTCACAGATTATTCAGATTTTATAGGTTACCAAAACCACCCTCTCGAAAACTTAGATTTAGCTATATTAGAGTTTAAAAATAGAAGTCTAGACGTAGGTGAAACGAAGCATAAAATTGCACTTGATTTTAATAACCCACTAATGACTTCAGCACAGGAAGAACCTTCGTTTTCACGCAGTCTAACACTTCACCAACGACCTTATACAGAAAGCAGGATTAATGCTAACGATTTTGCGGTTGTTTTAGACGACATCAAAGATGAGTTCTTCTATAAATTAGAAATCGATAGCAGTCGCTATCTAGAGCAGGCTTTAGATATTAGTTTACCAAGCAGTTCATTGGGAATGGAGATTGTTGGAATTAATGTTTTAGACGATGAAATGGTGTGCACCTTTTCTTCTAAGTTAGTTCAGTGTGATGTGCCATCTTTTCGTAATCCTTCTGTCGAACTGGTGCTATCTAAACCAAGTGCTCATGGAAAAGTGAGTATTGGCATCAATGTGAAAGACTACAAAGATGGTAGCTTGGTGTATGAGCAACAGTTTTCAAGTTTGCTCGCGATTACTTCATCGATGGCGGAGTTGAAGGCTCAAGCTGTTGAGCTAGAAGTTGGTGAGACGATATTAAACATAGCGCCTGGGATCTACAGTGGTAGCGTTACTTTTGATAGAAACTTAACCTTGAAAGGGGATGCTAATACAGAATTGTGGTTAAAGTCAGGTGCTTATGCAGATGGAGCCTCGATAACCAGTACTTCTGAGTTACACATTGATGGTCTAAATCTACACGTTATTGCTGATACAGACAGTGCAATAAAGGTGAGCGGGGGGAGTATTGTTAACAGTGCTATCCACATTTCTGGTTATCGCGGCTCAATGATTACTTCAGATAAGCCTATACGAATTACTCACAACTCCATAAATGTGAAAGACACGAATGGTGCACTTATTAACTTACCGCCGGGCTCATCGGTGAACAATAATCTTATTGTTTTGCAAAACAGCCGAGCGACGCTAATTGGAAACTCACTGGGTCAAGCAGAATCAGAGCAGCTTAAAGAATCTGTAAAAGTAAGCAATAATACTCTAATAGATATGTATTCTTTCTTTAGTGACCACTCGCTCTTTCCATTATCCGCCATTGTTTTTGAAAACAATATTGTCGCACTGACGGACAACTTAGAGAGTGTTGATGACTCAGAACTCGATGGTTCAGTATTTAGCGTTAGCGGTGAGCAAAGCGTTACTCGTCATAACTTGTTTTCATCTCGTTTTACAGAGCTACTAAATAATAGTGAGTTTGTGAACGAAAGTAACATTGTAAGCGACAAGATCTCTCAAGGGCTAGAGAGTGACTTCAGTTTGAATTTGACTAGCGAGGCCATTGATACTGGTGTTGATAACCTTGAGCTACCGAGTAAGGATTTAGCAGGAAGTGCAAGGATATCAGGTGCGGGCGTAGATATTGGTGCATTTGAGCTTCAGCAATAGTAAGTTTTTTTCAAAAGAAAATTTCGATAGCGCTATCCTGTCAGGATTAGCGCTATTGTTAAGTTCCCTGCTTTAAAAGTTGCTTTAGCATCCAAACATTGCAGCCATTATGGGCTGTACCTTGTAAAGGTGCGGATAAGTGTTTAAAACCGAGGCCTTCGTATAGTTTAATCGCTGCCGACATATTGCTAAGCGTGTCTAGGTAACAGCGAGAAAATCCCTGCTCTAAGGCAAATGCTAGGCAGGCTAAAGAGAGCTTTTTACCGAGACCTTGGCCTCTACCTTCTTCTAGCAAAAATAACTTTTTTAACTCACTGGTATCTTTACTATCGGCAAAAGGCGCAATGCCGCAGCCGCCAACGACCTTGCCATCTAACAAAGCGACCACATATCTACTACGATTTTGCTGTGTATAGTGCTGACTCATATTATCGACTTCAGCATCAGAGGGGCCAAAGCCTTCTCCTACCGCGCCATATTCTTGGCCAACCTGTTTGATTATTCGCTGTAGATCTTGGTCATATTGGGCTGATATTTCGATTATCTCAAGGGTCATTATTGCCTCCTATCACTTTGAATCAACAGTAACAAAATCAGAATTAAGATAAAACCTTGCGTCAAAATGTATGCTGTATATACTAACAGTGTGCTGTATAAACTTACAGGTAGACTATGAAGCCCTTAACGCCCCGCCAAACAGAAGTGTTTGAACTTATTCGCCGCCATATTAACGATACTGGTATGCCTCCAACGCGTGCCGAAATTGCTAAAGAACTAGGATTCCGCTCGGCTAATGCAGCAGAAGAACACCTTAGAGCTTTAGCTAAAAAAGGTGCGATTGAAATGATTCCTGGTGCGTCGCGAGGGATCCGTATTAGCGAAGCGTACTTGCCGGCTAGCGCGAATGAAGCCACTGTAGAACCCGAGCCAGGCTTGCCGTTAATCGGGCAAGTTGCTGCGGGTGAGCCTATTTTGGCGCAGGAGCACGTTGAATCTCATTACGCCGTAGATGCTAACTTATTTAATCCGCATGCCGATTATTTACTGCGAGTACAGGGCATGAGCATGAAAGATATCGGCATTATGGATGGTGATTTATTAGCCGTGCATAAAACTACCGAGGTACACAATGGACAGGTGGTTGTGGCTCGTTTAGATGAAGATGTTACGGTTAAACGTTTTGAGCGTGACGGCAAGATGGTGTACTTACATCCTGAGAATGAAGAGTTATCAACCATTGAAGTTGATCTTGAATATCAGAACATCGAAATAGAAGGTTTAGCGGTAGGTATTATTCGCACTGCCGATTGGATGTAAGCCTTATTCAACAATAAGTTCCCCATTTTGAAGCCCAAATCACTCTGATTTGGGCTTTTGTCGTTAGCATCACATCTTTTGTCTTTATCCACAAAAATCTCAACAATGTATTTACATTTCTTTAACTTAGGGGTTAATTTATAAGCAGTAGGTTGTATTTAGCTGTAATAGCCTATGCTTTTGGGGTGGGGATTTTCCCTTTATTCGCAGCTACTTTCCTAGCATGGAAAGTTGTTGTCGTTGGCTACTGCAAAGGAGAGCGCTGTGGGCCGATGGATTCAGCTATTATTGCTGACATTTTTTTCGTCGCATTTGTTTGCGCAAGAGATGTCTTTTAATTTACGTCCTGGTGTTACTGCCATCAGTGAGCAAGTTTATGGCTTGCACATGACAATTTTCTATATTTGTTGTGCCATTGGTGTTTTGGTATTTGGCGCTATGTTTTGGTCGATTTACCATCACCGTAAATCCAAAGGAGCGGTTCCTGCTCAATTCCACGAAAGCACTAAAGTGGAAATTATTTGGACCATTATTCCCTTTATCATTTTGATAGGCATGGCGATTCCAGCCACTAAAACCTTACTGGCAATGGAAGACCCTTCCGATGCCGACATTACCATTCAAGTGACAGGTTCCCAGTGGAAGTGGCACTACAAGTACTTTGACCAAGATTTAGAGTTTTACAGTGTAATGGCATCTGATTGGGATGAAGTAAACGGCAAACTGGAAAAGCGCAAAAACTATTTGCTTGAAGTTGACCACCCCCTCGTATTGCCAATCGGTAAAAAAGTCCGCTTCCTCATGACCTCTGAAGACGTTATTCACTCTTGGTGGGTGCCTGACTTTGCAGTTAAAAAAGATGCTAACCCAGGTTTTATTAACGAAGCATGGACCATCATTGATAAACCCGGCATTTACCGTGGCCAATGTGCTGAGCTATGTGGAAAAGACCATGGCTTTATGCCTATTGTTGTCATTGCCAAACCCCAAGCCGAATATGATGCTTGGTTGGCAGAGAAAGAAGCTGCCTATTTAGCCAAGCAAGCGCAAGAGCTAGAACTGGTGGCCATGACGATGCAGCAAGATGAGCTGATGTCGTTAGGCGAAAAAGTGTATGAGAAAAGCTGTGCTGCTTGTCACCAAGTTAACGGCTTAGGTTTACCTGGCGTGTTCCCCGCTTTAAAAGACAGTCCAATCGCGTTAGGTGATGTGACTAAACATATTGAAGTGGTGGTAAATGGCGAGCCTGGCACAGCCATGCAAGCCTTTGGTAAACAGCTTGGTTTGAAAGAGCTAGCTGCGGTGATTACTTATGAGCGAAATGCTTGGGGTAATGATACGGGTGACTTAGTGCAGGCCAAGGATGTTGTGGCCGTGCAAAACGCAGCGCAGTAGGGAGACAGACAATGAGCACGATTAGTGACGTTCACTCAGACCATGAAGAACACCACCATGCCCCTCGCGGATTAATGCGTTGGGTACTAACCACCAACCATAAAGACATTGGTTCAATGTACTTATGGTTCAGCTTTGCCATGTTTATTGTTGGTGGAGCCATGGCGATGATTATTCGCGCCGAGCTGTTCCAACCAGGCTTGCAACTGGTTGAGCCTAATTTCTTTAATCAAATGACTACGGTGCATGGCCTTATCATGGTATTTGGTGCGGTGATGCCAGCCTTTACGGGCTTAGCTAACTGGTTAGTACCAATGATGATTGGCGCGCCGGATATGGCTTTGCCACGCATGAATAACTGGAGCTTCTGGATTTTACCCTTTGCCTTCAGCATTCTGTTGGCATCGCTGTTTATGGAAGGTGGCGGCCCCAATTTTGGTTGGACTTTTTACGCTCCGTTATCAACTAAGTACAGCCCAGACAGCACCGCCCTATTTGTGTTTGCGATACATATTATGGGGATAAGTTCGATCATGGGAGCGATTAACGTGATTGTTACCATTATGAACTTACGCGCCCCAGGTATGACCTACATGAAGCTGCCGTTGTTTGTATGGACTTGGTTTATTACGGCCTTTTTGCTGATAGCGGTAATGCCGGTATTGGCGGGGGCGGTGACAATGGTGTTAACTGATAAATACTTTGGAACCTCCTTCTTTGATGCTGCGGGAGGGGGGGACCCGGTGTTGTTCCAGCATATTTTCTGGTTCTTCGGCCATCCTGAAGTTTACATTATGATTCTGCCCTCCTTTGGCATTATCTCGGCAATTGTTCCCGCGTTCTCTCGCAAACCGCTGTTTGGTTATTCTTCGATGGTTTACGCCACGGCGTCTATCGCAGGACTAAGCTTTGTGGTGTGGGCGCACCATATGTTTACCACTGGAATGCCGGTGGAAGCAGAACTATTTTTCATGTTCTGTACCATGTTGATTTCGGTGCCCACAGGGGTGAAGGTATTTAACTGGGTCGCCACTATGTGGAAAGGCTCTTTAACTTTTGAAACCCCCATGTTGTTTGCGATTGCCTTTATTGTACTGTTCACCATTGGTGGTTTCTCAGGTTTGATGCTGGCGATTACTCCGGTGGATTTTCAGTACCACGATACCTACTTTGTGGTGGCGCACTTCCACTATGTATTGGTGACAGGAGCCATCTTCTCGATTATGGCTGCGGCTTATTATTGGCTACCCAAATGGTCGGGCAGAATGTATGACGAAGGCTTAGGTAGATTGCACTTCTGGTGCTCGCTGGTATCAGTAAATGTGCTGTTTTTCCCTATGCACTTTTTAGGTTTGGGAGGAATGCCTCGCAGGATCCCTGATTACGCTCTGCAATTTGCTGATGTAAACGCAATCGTGAGTATTGGTGGTTTTGCCTTTGGTTTATCGCAGTTCATCTTCTTGTACTTGGTGATTAAGTGTATTCGCAGTGGAGAGCCTGCTCCTGCTAAACCGTGGGAAGGTGCCGAAGGCTTAGAGTGGGATAACCTGCCTTCGCCTGCGCCTTATCACAGCTTCACTACTCCACCGGAGATTAAATAAGATGCTTGGCCATCGCCGCTTAGTTGTGCGACTGCTATTGGTAGTGGTGGCTATGTTTGGCTTTGGTTATGCCTTAGTGCCTTTGTACGACGTATTCTGCAAAGTCACCGGCATTAACGGAAAAACCGCCAAAACAGCTAGCGAAGTAAGTATGGCTACCGATGAGCAGCGTATAGTTACGGTGGAGTTTATAAGTTACGTGCCACAGGGACTTAACTGGAAATTTGGCCCCAAGGTTAACCGGGTGAAAGTTCATCCAGGTGAAACCTTACAAGTCGATTTTAGCGCCAGTAACTTCACCGCTCGCCGAGGAACAGTGCAAGCAGTGCCTTCGGTAAGCCCTGGTCTCGCGGCTAATCATCTTAAAAAAGTGAGTTGTTTTTGTTTTGAACAACAAACCCTCGCACCGGGTGAGCAACAAGACATGCCTTTGTTTTTTTATGTCGACCCCGAATTACCTGAAGATATAAACACATTAACCTTGGCTTACACCTTATTTGCGGTAGAGGGTGCTGAGCTAAATGAATCTGAAACTGCACAAACACGTGCTGATGGAGAGGTGAGCAATGACGCAGCCTTATGATAAGTATTACGTACCTGCCCAAAGTATTTGGCCAATTGTTGGCGCGGTAGGTTTATTCCTCATCGCTATGGGCGCGGGTTTTAGCGTTCAACAAATGGGTAGCGAGCAAAGCTACGGCCTTTGGGTATTAACCTGTGGTTTTGTGGTGATTATTACCATGCTATTTGGTTGGTTTGGTAATGTTATTCAAGAAAGTATGGATGGCTTATACAGCGCCCAAATGGATCGTTCATTTCGTCAAGGCATGAGCTGGTTTATTTTCTCTGAAATCATGTTCTTTGGTGCATTTTTTGGTGCACTATTTTACGCCCGAATGATCGCGGTGCCATGGTTAGGTGGCGCAGGCAATAATGAAATGACCGGGGCTGTGTTATGGCCTGAATTTGAAGCCATTTGGCCACTTATTCAAACCCCCGGCGGTACTACCACCGAGGCAATGGGCTGGTACGGCTTGCCACTACTTAACACCGTTATATTGGTGATATCTTCATTCACCCTACATTTTGCTCACGTGAGTTTGGAAAAAGATAAGCGCGGCCCGCTCAAATTATGGCTAGCTATTACCTTGGTACTGGGCTTTGCATTCTTATTTTTCCAAGTAGAAGAGTATGTGCACGCTTACCAAGAAATGGGGCTAAGGCTTGATTCAGGTATTTACGGAAATACCTTCTTCTTATTGACGGGTTTTCATGGTTTACACGTAACGCTGGGCGCAATCATGCTAACAGTGATGTTTTTGCGAGTACTAAAAGGCCATTTTACCGGGAAGAGCCATTTCGCCTTTATGGCTTCCAGTTGGTATTGGCACTTTGTAGACGTGGTGTGGTTGTGTCTATTCTTGTTTGTATACGTGCTCTAACTAATAAGGGCGAGGGTTGGGTTGAATGTATCCCAACGACATGGCGAGTAACACAACGATGAGAACTAATGCGCTTATCATTAAGCGCCTAGCTAGATAATGAGTCATTGGTTTCTCGCCGCCTTTAAGCATAACGCGAAGTGCTAACACCATATTTACCACAACAAACAGAACGAGTGCGGTAATCAGTATTTTAATGAACATAAGCAAGCTCTCTCAACAGACTGATAAAAAAACAGTTTCCTACCGCTTGATACTGTTTGTATTGCTTATGGTTGCGCTGATAGCGCTGATGGTCAAGCTTTCATTGTGGCAATGGCAACGTAGTGAACAAAAACAGCAATTATTGGATCAGTATCAACAGCAGTCGCTAGTAGAAACAAGTCTCGATAAGGTTCAAATGAATGGAGCAGTGCCGTTTCAGATAGTAAAAGTTTCAACAATTCACGCAGTGGGCGCCAATCTTTGGCTAGACAACCAAGTAGAGCAGGGAAAAGTGGGTTACGACGCCTATACCTTGGCGACCACTCCGCAAGGCAATGTATTAGTGCGCTTGGCTTGGCAACCTGCTTCTTATCAACGCGCTGAACTGCCACAAGCGTTAAATACTGATGCTTTGCCAAATCGATATCGTTTACGCGAGGTGAGTTTACCGGTGGTGTTGGATAAGCAACATTGGTTAGAAGCGTTTCCGCAAGGTTTACGGGTTCAGCAAGTCAATATCGATGCCTTAGCTGAGTACTGGGGCATTGATTTATTACCTTTTGTATTGGATAGCCAATTAGAACATTCACCAGAGCAGCTGGTGTCTATATCTCCTGAAAAACATAAGGGCTACGCTTTGCAGTGGTTGTTAATGGCGTTAGTGGCTAGCGGGCTGACGGGCTATTTTTGTTGGCAAAATAGAAACAAGGAAGGTTTATGAGAAGTCACCAAAAAACCATGCTGTTACTTGCTTCAGTATTTTTAGTGCCATTAATTCTGGCCTGGGTCGTACTTAAAATGGGCTGGTTTGAACGGGGGGCTTTAAGCCATGGCCAATGGTTAGAGCCGCCAATGCAATTAGAAAATTATCAAGTCGGTAAGTGGTCGATTGCTCAAGTCATAAAAGATGATTGTTTGGATGTGTGTAGCGACAACTTAGCGCGGTTGAATACCGCATGGTTAGCACTGGGCATTGCCAAGCAAAAAACTCAGCGTTTAGCGTTAATCAGCGAGGCTAAAGAAGCCAACATTGATGCAGGTTATGCTCGTTTGGCAATAACCCAAAGTAATCAAGGTTTAGCGGGATACGACCAACAATGGTTGGTGGTTGATCCCACGGGCTGGGTCATTTTAAGTTATCAGCCGGCTCAAGGAGATGAGCAAGTGAAAGGCTTAATCACAGACGTAAAACGTTTAATTAAAAACTCGCGGTTCCAATAAAGGCTAAGGGAAGCATATGCAAAAAGGATTAATTGCTGCCATGTTACTTGCCGTTGTCGTGATCGGTTTAGGCGCGTTCACGCGATTAACTGATGCTGGTTTAGGGTGCCCAGATTGGCCGGGTTGTTATGGCCAGCTCGCAGTGCCTCAAACTGAAGAACATATCCAGCATGCCGCGACTGCTTTTCCTGAACGCCCGCTTGAAGCGCATAAAGCTTGGAATGAAATGATTCACCGTTACTTTGCCGGCGGTTTAGGTTTGCTGGTGGTGGCGCTAGCGGCGATAGCGGTTTGGCGTAAACAACATCGATTTATTGCTATTGCTTCAGTGGTGCTGATCATATTTCAAGCCGCCCTTGGTATGCTCACGGTGACTCTAGGGTTAATGCCTATTGTGGTGATGGGGCATTTGTTGGGCGGTTTTTCAATGCTGGCATTGTTGTTCACTTGGTTTATGTTGCGTCAACGACCTATTACCAAACCGCAACGCAGTGGTCGCTGGTTGTGGGTTGGCTTGTTAGTACTAAGCATTCAAATTGCCTTAGGCGGTTGGACCTCTGCTAATTATTCGGCCATTTCCTGCCAAGGTTTGCCCTTATGCCATGAAGCGTGGAGCGATGATTATCAAATAGATGCTTTTCATCCCTTACCAGAACGAACAGGCAGCAATTACGAGTTTGGTGTATTGAGCCACGAGCAGCGTAAAACGGTGCATGTAACTCATCGCATTTGGGCCGGAGTGACTGCCCTATACTTATTCATTTTGGCCTTGAGTTATATACAGCGACGCCATAGCGACATTGAGCGCGGGCGAGCTTCTCGGCTTATTTATGTATTGTTTACCCAAGTAGGGCTAGGCGTAGCGAATGTACTTTGGCAGGTACCTTTGGCTGTTGCGGTGGCCCACAACTTAATAGCGGCCATGCTGCTGCTATGTTTAATTAGCTTGATTTTGGCCCACTACCAAAGTGCCACCAAGTTAAAACCACTTGTGCAAAAGGAGACGCATTATGGCGAAGTTGAACACGCTTAACCCGCCTAGTTCATTGAACAAGGGAATAAATTGGCGAGCGCTATACAAATTAACCAAACCTAAAGTGGTTGCTCTAATTGTGCTTACCGCGGTGGTGGGTGCTTGTTTGGCAACATCTGGCCTTCCGCCTTGGCAAGCCTTGCTCATAGGTAATTTGGGTATCGGATTAATGGCGGGTGGGGCAGCAGCATTTAATCACTATATTGATAGCGAAGCGGATGCAGCTATGGCGCGTACCCATAATCGCCCGTTACCCACTGGGGCGATTGCCAGTTGGCAGGCATTATTGTGGGCGTCGCTATTGTCGCTGGCTGGATTTGCTATGTTGTACTGGTGGGTGAACCCGCTGACTGCTTGGCTTACTGCTGCGAGCCTAGTGGGGTATGCAGTGGTTTACACGCTATGGCTAAAGCGCGCTACGCCACAGAACATTGTCATTGGTGGCTTAGCGGGTGCAATGCCGCCATTGCTAGGATGGACGGCCGTAAACAATGCGGTATCGGCTGAGCCTTTGCTGCTTGTTATGTTGATATTCACTTGGACACCACCGCACTTTTGGGCGCTGGCGATTGCTCGTAGAGATGATTACGCAAAAGTGAATATTCCTATGCTGCCAGTGACACATGGCATTAGCTTCACCAAAAAGCTGGTGGTGCTGTACTCGTTGTTATTGTTTGCGGTCTGTTGGTTACCGTTTTTAGTTGGCATGAGTGGACTGGTTTACTTGGCCGCTAGTTGTGTACTTAACTTGCGCTTTATTCAATTGGCATGGCGTTTATACAATGGTGATAATCAAAAAGACGCCATGAAGTTGTTTGCTTATTCGATAATGTATTTGATGCTGTTGTTTGTCGCCTTACTGGCTGATCATTGGCTGTTTGCTTTGCTGTAGCGGAGTTGCTGTTATTTCAGTTTGTTTTTTTGGCGGGTGGCTGGCTATAATCTGATTACGTTGTTTTAAGCTAGTCATTGCTATTGCCGAGAGTGTATCGAACTCTTACACTCTCGGTATCAACCTCTGACTCTCTCCCACATGTCTCATTCGCGTTTCTCTGCTATTGCCGCCATTGCCATCCCGATGATTCTGTCGAATATCACTATTCCTTTATTGGGTTTGGTGGATACCGCTGTCATTGGCCATTTAGATCATTCCTACTATCTCGCTGGAGTGGCTCTCGGCTCAATGATGATTACCTTGGTATTCTGGCTATGTGGCTTTTTGCGTATGTCTACCACCGGCTTAAGTGCGCAAGCATCGGGTGCTAACGATCGAGCTGAGCTTCAACGTATTGGGTTTAACTCAGCCTTACTCGCCTTGGTGTTAGGTTTCACTTTACTTGCCTTGCAGGCGCCAATTTTACGTTTAGGGCTGAGCTTGGCCGGTGGCAGCGAGCTTGTTCAATTTTATGCCGCTGAGTACTTTTCTACGCGAATTTGGGGCGCTCCTGCAGCTTTGTTAAATTTCGTATTGTTAGGCTGGTTACTGGGCATGCAAAATGCTCGAGCACCTATGTTGTTACTTATTTTAACCAACAGCTGCAACATCGGCTTAGATGTTTTGTTTGTAGTCGGTTTTGATTGGAAGGTACAAGGTGCGGCCTTAGCCACAGTGATCGCTGATTATTTGGGATTATTGTTAGGTTTGTATTTGTGCCGACAACAGTTTCTAAGTCGTTTTAAACAACGTCCTAGTTTCTCTGAGTGTTGGCAGGGGTTTAGCCGTAAGCACTTAAGCGGATTGTTTTCCCTGAACAGAGATATCTTTTTACGCTCATTATCTCTGCAGTTGTGTTTTGCTTTTATCACTTTTCAAGGCTCGCGACTGGGCGATAACATTGTTGCAGCTAACGCGGTATTGCTAAACTTTTTGATGTTTGTTTCTTTTGCCCTCGATGGCCTCGCATACGCGGTAGAGGCGTTGGCGGGTAAAGCCAAGGGAAAACAAGATCGTGGTTTGTTTGTGGATGTTATAAAGCAATGTTTGTGGTTAGCGCTGATGGCTGGGGTAATGTTTAGCGTAATGTTTGGGGTATTTGGAGAGCATTTAGTTGCTCTACTTACCGATATCCCAGAGATTAGAGTAACCGCAGCCTTGTATTTACATTGGTTGGTCTTACTACCGCTGGTGGCGGTGTGGTGTTTCATTTTAGATGGGGTGTTTATTGCGACCTCGGAAGGGCGGATTATGCGTAACTCTATGCTACTGGCCAGCTTTGGTGGATTTTTCCCTTTGTGGTGGTTGTTTCAGGGTTGGGGTAACCATGCTTTGTGGCTAGCTTTGTGTGGCTTTATGGCCCTAAGAGGAATGAGTTTGGCATGGGTATATAAGCGCGCCTTAAATCAACAGCGTTGGTTTAAGGCGGCTTAAAGGCTTCGCATTATACTGCGTCAATATAACCGAGTTGGCGCCAAGCTTCGTAAGCAAATACCGATACTGCGTTTGATAAGTTCATGCTGCGGCTATCAGCTAACATAGGAATGCGTAAACGAAACTTACTGTCGATTTCAGACAACACATCATCGGGCAAACCACGAGTTTCTGGGCCAAACATTAAGTAGTCACCAGCTTCAAAGCTAAAATCGCTATGAAAACCGCTGCCTTTGGTGGTGCAAGCCAACAATCGGGCGGGCTGTTCGGTGTCCAAAAATGCTTGGTAGTCGGCATGGCGCTTTACCTCAGCAAATTCATGGTAGTCCAAGCCTGCACGCTTAACTTTTTTATCATCCCAAGCAAAACCCAATGGTTCGATGAGGTGTAAGTTACAACCGCTATTCGCCGCTAAACGGATTATTGCGCCGGTATTTTGTGGTATTTCTGGTTGATAAAGCACAATGTTAATCATGATAAGTCCAAGTCGCTGCGAAAAGCGCTATTGTAGTGGTAAGCGCAGGCTAACTTCTAGCCCTTTAGCCGAATGATTGCTCGCGCGAATGCTTCCACCGTGTTGGCGAACCGCTGATTCGGCAATGGCCAAGCCTAAACCCACTCCGCCACTATCGCGATCTCGCGCTTCTCCGCTGCGATAAAATGGCCGGAAAATGCTTTCTAATTCGCCCTCATTTAAGCCTGGCCCATCATCACGAATAACCAGCACTAGCTCATTGTCTTGCTGAGTTATTTGCAGGCTGACATGCTGTTCAGCGTATTTTAAAGCATTACGGCAAACGTTCTCTAAGGCCGAGGCCAAAAGCTGTGGGTAACATACCAGGCTAACATTTGGTGGGTAGCTTGCCGTAAAGGTTTTGTTTAATTGCTCTGCCTCAAACTCACAATCGTTAACGATGTCGTCGATTAGGTCGGGTAAATCAAGCTGTTGTTGCTTGGCATTTACTTGCATACGCGAGAGTGATAACAGTGCGTTTATCATCTCTGCTAAACGTTGTGACTCTCGTTCAATGCGTTCTATTTCTGGGCTCGGCTCTTGGCGTTTTTTATGAATGGCCAGCGCCATATTCATTCGTGTAAGTGGCGAGCGTAGCTCATGGGAAATGTCACTAAGTAAGCGCTGCTGGTTGCTAATAGCCTGGTTTAGGGTATCTACCATGCGTTGCAAGCTATCAGACAGTTGACCAACCTCGTCGCCGCGATGGATCTCGGGCAGTTGAGTGTCTAAGTGGCCAAGTGATACTTTGTTTGCTGCCGATTGCAGTTTCTTGAGTGGCCTTACAATGTGGCGAGTAAGCAAAAAACACAGGGCTAAGCTAAGCCCAATAGCCACCAAACTTAAAAAAACCGGCGATACGCCAAAGTTACGAATGGCATGCATTTGCTCAGGTTTAGCGCGTCGCTCTACATAGAGTAGGTAGCTTTGGTTATCGAGTGTTATTTGCTGAGGGCCAATAAGAATGTACTTTTTATCGAGAGTGATTCTTGGATCTTCAAGGTTATCGTGGTTCGCGATTAAACGGCGCATGTCGCGACTCACATCTGTTTGGTTAATCACTTCACCATTTGCATTCACAATGAAAGGTTTACCAAATCGCCCTTTAAAGCGTGGTTCCAGCTTTGGATGGAGCATTTTCTGAGGGTTGTTCTCAATCCTCTTTGCAAATTCTTGCAAGCTTTTTAGCGCCCAAGAGGGCGCTCTAAAATTATCCTCGCTGACCATTTTCGATAAGTTGATTGAGACAAAAGCCGTGACCAACAAGATCATCCAAAATGAGATGAAGATTTTTACAAATAAGTTGTTAATTAGACGCTTCATTACTACCACTCTAGCCACATATAGCCTTTACCACGCACTGTTTTAATCCGTGGAAGTTGATCTTTACGTGCCGGTATCTTTTTGCGTAAGTTACTAATATGCATATCTAAGCTGCGGTCAAAGGCTTGTAGACGCTTGCCTAATACTTTTTGATTGAGGGCGTCTTTTTCCAATAATTTGCCAGGCTGTTCTAATAAATGCTGCAGTAGCAGTAACTCAGTACTGGTGAGTTCTAGCTCTTGGCCGTCACAATGTACTTGCTGTTTGGCTACCGATAACTTCAAGTCTTGATGGCAGACGAGTTCTTGATTTGCCTCTGTTGGGCTCGCGCTTTGAGTGCGGCGTAAAATTGCCCGGATCCGCGCTAGTAATTCACGCTCACTAAAAGGTTTAGCTAAGTAATCGTCGGCGCCTAGCTCTAAGCCTAATACACGGTCTATTTCATCGCCTTTCGCGGTAAGCATTAGTACTGGCTGTTGGTTGTCTTTGCGTAATTCTTTTAATACTTCAAAGCCATTTTTACCCGGCATCATTACGTCTAATAGCACCAAATCATAGCGCTGCTGTTTTAGCTTTTCTAAGCCACTTAAACCGTCGTTGCATACCTCACAACTAAATCCTTCTAGTTCTAAGAGTTCGCCTAACAATTCGGTCAGCTCTTTGTCATCATCAATTAATAATAGCTTCACAGGCGTTTCTCTTTTCAACATTTATAAGCAAATTGTACAAAACTAGGGCGGCTTTGCGGGGTTTAATTTGTGGCTTTTACATAGCTTTACACTTTACTGCAGTTACTTTGCATTCACTTTTGTAGACTTAAATGGACTTAACAGACCTCAGGAAAATATGATGAAAAAGCTACTTGTTACTACCCTCGTTGGCGCTTTAGTTATTGCACCGGTAGCCTTCGCTGCTAAAGGCAAAATGCAAGATGGCATGAAGCGTGGTGGTCATCCTGCAATGAAAATGATGAAAAAACTGGATTTAACTGATGAACAAAAAGTTCAAGTTAAAGACATTATGCAGCAATACAAGCCTCAAGGTGGCGATAAAGAACAGCACCAAGCAATGCATGAACAGCGTATGGCAATTATTACGTCTGCAACTTTTGATGAAAGTGCAGCGCAAGCCTTGATTGATATCCAACAAGCTAAGCACCAAACGCGTATGTTAAACATGCTGCAAGCTCAGCAAGAGATCTACCAAGTATTAACGCCGGAACAACAGCAAAAATACATCGAAATGAGCAGCAAAAAAATGGAAAAGCAGCAAAAGCGTATGGATAAAGCCAGCAAAAAAGCTCAGTCAGAGAGTTAACTAGCCGTTATACTTTACAAAACTTGAGAAAGAATTTGTGAAGTGGAAAAACAACGCTATCAACGTTTGGTCACTTTGGCTACATGGGTCGCAACCTGTGTAGCGGTGGCCTTGCTTGTCATTAAAGGCGCGGCATTTTTATATACTGGTGCGGTGAGCATTCTTGCCTCTTTGATTGACTCACTAATGGACATTGCCATGTCGTTAGTGAACCTTCTCGCGGTGCGTTATGCACTGCAACCTCCCGATAAAGAACATCGCTTTGGCCACGGCAAAGCGGAACACTTAGCAGGTGTTGCACAAGCTGCGTTTATTACTGGCTCAGCTATTATGCTGTTGTTTGGCGGATTTACTGAATTATTAAACCCTAAAGCCATTGAGCACAGCCGCTTAGGTATTACGGTAATGATTATCTCCACACTAATTACCATTGGTTTAGTAATATTCCAGCGTTATGTCATAGCCAAAACCAATAATAGCGTGATTAAAGCTGATTCGATGCACTACGCCATGGACATTTATATGAATGCCGCAGTGCTGGTTGCGCTGCTGCTAAGCCAGTATGGCTGGTATTGGGCCGATGGTTTGTTCGCGGTGCTAATTGCGGTTTACATTTGTTATGGCGCTTATGGCATTGGCAAAGAATCGGTCCAAAACTTATTAGATAGAGAGTTGCCTGAATCTTTTCAATTACAGGTGTATAATTGCGCGCTGGCTATTCCAGGGGTACTGGGCGCGCATGATATTCGCACCCGCCAGTCTGGGCATACAAAATTTATTCAGCTTCATTTAGAGCTAGATGATAAGCTTATCCTCTACGAGGCACATAGAATTGCCGATGAAGTTGAAGACGCTATGTTAGCGCAATGGCCTGAGGCCGATGTATTGATCCACCAAGATCCTCAATCGGTGGTTCCTAAAGAGAAAAAATTAGAGCTCGAATAAGGTGAAGGTGTGGCAAAGGTAAAGGACTATCAGATCAAGCAAACGTTAGCTGAAACGGTATGGTTACAGATCCGTGATGAAGCCCACCGTATGGCTGAAGACGAACCGATGCTATCGAGTTTTTTCTACTCGACTATTTTGAATCACCATACCTTGGCTTCAGCGTTAAGTTTTCAATTAGCCAGTAAACTGGATAGCTCTACTGTACAAGCGATTCTGTTGCGTGAATTTATTGAAGAGGCCTTGAAGGCCGATCCGTGCATACTTGAAGCAGCTGCCGCAGACATTGTCGCGGTAAAAGACCGCGACCCTGCGGTTAAGTACTACGCTATTCCATTGTTGTATCTAAAAGGCTTCCACGCCCTGCAAGGACATCGCGTAGCCAATTGGTTATGGCATCAAGGGCGCTTGGCATTAGCCCGTTACATGCAAAATCAAATCTCGGCGGTATTTGCGGTAGATATTCACCCTGCAGCTACCATTGGTAAAGGCATTATGCTGGATCATGCTACGGGTATTGTGGTGGGCGAAACGGCGGTAATCGAAGACGAAGTTTCGATTTTACAATCGGTTACCTTAGGTGGTACGGGTAAAGATCGCGGTGACCGTCACCCTAAAGTTCGCCAAGGCGTATTGATAGGCGCTGGTGCTAAAATTTTAGGCAATATTGAGGTAGGTCGCGGCGCCAAAGTGGGCGCCGGTAGTGTGGTTCTAGAAGATGTTCCACCACATACCACCGTAGCAGGCGTGCCTGCTAAAGTAGTTGGTACGCCTAGTTGCGCCACTCCAGCAACAGATATGGGACAAAATATTTAGTCCTAGCCTGTTAGGCTTAGTCTTCAAGTGCTTCGACAAAAGTAAATCGCGGCACTTGCTCACCATCTTGCTCTACTTTCTCAAAAAACATCTCATAAGGTCTCACCCATAGTTTTCCTTCGCCATATAGCGGGCGGTAAAGGACTAAGTGTTCCTCGGTTTCAGAATGTTGTACGGTATCGATAACTTGATATTCTGGGCCTTTATAGTGGCGGTAGCGGCCTTTTTTTAGATTCATGACTATTTATTCAACAACTAGTTAGGGAAATACTGTTCTACGCTTGTTGGCTATAGATGACAAGAGTATGCTGCTTTAAAAGCAGTCATCATCAATATGTGAACGCTGAGCTGGGTTCATTTATCCATGATGACTGATTCAACTCAAATAAGAAGAGTTGGCTGAGAAACAGAATTAACGGGAGAAATATCGATGTCTTTTGACGTATTAGAAAAATTGGAAGCAAAAGTTCAGGTTGCAGTTGATAGCATTGAATTGTTGCGTATGGAAATTGATGAGCTGAAAGAGCAAAACAGCCAATTGAATGACGAAAATGGCCGTTTATTGCAAGAACAGCAAGCTTGGCAAGAACGTCTTAAAGCCTTGTTAGGCCGAATTGAAGACGTTCACGCCGAATAAGCTGCTAGCTTGGGCGCTTATTCTATATCAAGTGGCTCAGGCGATAAGATTACCCCAGTGGTATCTGCATAGATGTGATCTTCTGGAAGGAAGGTCACGCCGCCAAAGTTTACCGGAATATTTACATCCCCTGTCTCATCCTCGGCATCTGCGCCAACGGGAATAGATGCTAAGGCTTGAATGCCTATATCCAAATCTTCAATGGCATCTACATCGCGTACACAACCATAAACAATAATGCCATCCCACTCGTTTTCGGCAGCAGTTTCGGCAATGCTTACATCAACCAATGCGCGGCGTAACGAACCACCACCATCAATAAGCAATACTCGACCCGTTCCAGACTCTTGTACAACTTGGGCGATTAAACCTGAGTTTTCGAAGCACTTAATGGTAGTGATTTCGCCCCCAAAAGCATTTCTGCCACCGTAGCTGGCAAACATGGGTTCAACAACGTCAACCGTATCTGCGTAAAGGTCACAAAGTTCAGAGGTATTATATTCCATGGTCTGGATCCTAAAATTGGCCCGAGTGTTCGCTACCAGTATAAACCCTAAGTTGCCGTTTTCAATTAAGAAATATCAAGTAATTAAGAATTGCATCTAGCCTATGTATAGTGGGCTTTGCATTCCGCGCAGATACAAAAAAAGCCGCCAAAGTGGCGGCTTGAGAGCAGACCAACAGCGCTTATAAAATAAAGCGGCTTAAGTCTTCGTCGGCCACTAGGTCGTCTAAAGACTCGTTAACGTACTTAGCGTCAATCACAACGGTTTGGCCAGCGTTGTCAGAAGCGACAAAGCTTAGCTCTTCCATCAGCTTTTCCATTACCGTGTGTAAACGGCGAGCACCAATGTTTTCGGTACGCTCGTTTACTTGCCATGCTGCATCGGCGATACGGCGAATACCATCTTCGGTAAACTCTATATCTAAGCCTTCGGTAGCCATTAGAGCTTTGTACTGCTCGGTTAGTGATGCGTTGGGTTCGGTAAGAATACGTACAAAATCGTCAGCGCTTAAGGCGCTTAAACTGACGCGAATTGGCAAGCGACCTTGTAATTCAGGAATAAG
Source organism: Agarivorans sp. DSG3-1 (assembly GCF_046774965.1). Taxonomy (NCBI): domain Bacteria; kingdom Pseudomonadati; phylum Pseudomonadota; class Gammaproteobacteria; order Alteromonadales; family Alteromonadaceae; genus Agarivorans; species Agarivorans sp. DSG3-1. The sequence continues at coordinate 1,661,342 of NZ_CP177241.1, forward strand.
ATCGGAAGGTTTTGCTACCTGGAAAGCACCCGATGCAATAAACAAGATATGATCGGTTTTAACCATGCCATGTTTGGTACTAACGGTTGAGCCTTCTACTAATGGCAGTAGATCTCGCTGAACGCCCTCGCGGCTTACATCTGGACCTGAAGAGTCTCCACGTTTACAAATTTTGTCGATTTCGTCTAAGAATACAATGCCATTGTTTTCAACCGCATGAAGGGCTTTTTCTTTTAGCTCTTCAGGGTTTACCATTTTAGCGGCTTCTTCTTCAATAAGTAGCTTAAGGGCTTCTTTAATCTTAACTTTTCGTTTCTTGGTATCTTTGTTTCCAGACAAGTTTTGGAACATGCCTTGTAGCTGGTTAGTCATCTCTTCCATACCAGGAGGAGCCATAATTTCTACACCCACTTGTGGCTGGGCAATATCAATTTCAATCTCTTTATCGTCTAGCTTGCCTTCGCGTAGTTTCTTGCGGAAAGTTTGACGGGTAGAGCTTTCTTCGCCTTTTTCCTCATGGCCAAAGGTATCTTTAGCCGGTGGGAGTAGCGCGTCTAGAATGCGGTCTTCAGCTTGGTCTTCTGCACGAAAACGGAATTTTTCGGTTTCTTGTTCGCGAGTAATTTTGAATGCTACATCGGCCAAATCACGAATAATAGTTTCAACTTCTTTACCCACATAACCCACTTCAGTGAATTTTGTCGCTTCTACTTTAATAAATGGTGCGTGAGCAAGCTTCGCTAAGCGGCGGGCAATTTCTGTTTTACCCACACCGGTTGGGCCAATCATTAGAATATTTTTTGGGGTGACTTCTTGGCGCAACTCGGCATCAAGTTGCATACGACGCCAGCGGTTACGAAGCGCTATCGCTACTGCACGTTTTGCATCTGCTTGGCCAATAATGTGGTTGTCTAACTCTGAGACGATTTCTCTTGGGGTCATTTTCGACATGATGTTTTCCTGCAAAGCCTTAGGCTTTAGCGTCTAATTCTTCGATGGTGTGATTTAAGTTAGTAAATACACAAATGTTACCGGCAATGGTCAGACTTTTTTCTGCGATTTCGCGCGCGCCTAGCTCGGTATTTTCTAATAGGGCTAATGCCGCCGATTGGGCGAAGGGTCCACCCGAGCCAATGGCAATTAAGTCCTGTTCTGGCTGAACCACATCACCATTACCAGTAATGATTAGCGAGGCCTCGCCATCAGCTACTGCAAGAAGTGCTTCTAGTTTGCGTAACATGCGGTCGGTTCGCCAATCTTTGGCGAGCTCTACAGCGGCTTTAGTAAGATGGCCCTGGTGCATTTCAAGCTTGGCTTCAAAGCGTTCGAATAGGGTGAAAGCATCGGCTGTGCCGCCAGCAAAGCCGGCGAGAACTTTACCGTGGTATAGGCGGCGCACTTTCTTGGCGTTGCCTTTCATCACAGTATTGCCAAGGGAGACTTGGCCATCGCCAGCAATGATCACTTTGCCGTTGCGGCGTACGGAGACGATAGTAGTCACGTTATTTCCTCAATTGGTTGAGCTAACTGTATACATTAGCTTAGCTATACTTTTGAAATGGGGGAGGCTAAGGTCTTTTTCAAGGTATTTACCGAAAAACAGCGGCTAATCGCAGTTTAACTCGCCGCATTTTAGGCCGTGATTTGGTTTTCTTAGAAGAATGTCGCGTCTAATTGGTGGGTGAGACATCAAGAAATTCTTTAATGATCGCGTCAAGCTCTTTAGCTGCTTGGCTATTGGGTTCTATTTCATTAATTGAACGGCCAGTTTCTTCGGCTTCATCATAGGCGAAATGATGCTGGCTTTCCGATTCCAATACATGCAATCCAAGAGCTTGGCACTGCTGCCTCGCATCGTTAACTCGTTGTGTCTGTTTAGCCGAGGTTGTGCATTGACTTAGCACGATGCTCGCTGTCATGTTCGGGTTCACTAATCGGCAAGTACTTATTGCGTCATCTAGAAAGCTGAGGCTTTTTAAGTCGCGCTGTTTTGGGCGAATAGGTAGCAGCACTTTCTGAGCAACCGACATAGCAGCGCCTAAGGCCAAATTGTCTAAGCCTCCGCAGTCAATCACTACATAGTCATGACGGCTTTTTAGGTTCAGCAAATCATTACGAATTTTGCCAAATAAACGAATGCCATCAATATGGCTAAGTGCGGTGTTTATAGCGCGGGTATTAATCCAGTCAAGGCTAGACTGATGGTCATCGCAGTCAACGATTAAGACTTTGGGGTGTTTAGTAGTGGTGAGGTGAACCGCAATGTTCTGTGCAAAGCTGCTCTTGCCGTTGCCACCTTTTTCTCCGCCAACCAGTATTAACATGGCTGCTCCTTCTTATTATCACTTGTGGCCAAATGTGCTTTTGGCCGCCAATCAAGTCCTAATAAGTATAAGACACTCCACGGATATTGCTTGGAGCGTGATTTTTTTTACAACAATAACAAAAACATATGGTAACTGGTGAAGTTCTTTCGATGGCAACGAGCCACCTTGGCTTTCATTTCTGTGGCGTCAGCATGTTCAGTGGCAAATTTTATTATAAGTTTGGTGCCAATCTGTAGATCATCACTGTGCATAATTAACAAGCCGCGACGTGATATGTCTATGCAAGTTGCTTCTATGCTTTCAGCTTCTCCATCGCTGTTTTTCCACATAAGTTTTACTGGCTCATTTTCTAGATCCAGTCGCATTGAGCGCCGACGATCTAGCTGCTCTAGTTCGGTGTTTTCCATTTCATCGCGTTCCTATTACGAGTCGCGGATTTAAAGCCTATAAATATTCCGCATTTTAACTGTTATTAACAATATAGCGTAGCTACATTTTTATAACATAGTTGAGAACCAGTTCAAATAACTAATATTTTTAATTGCTTAGCGTTGTTTTTTTAACAAAGCTTAACTAATGACTAAGAATATTTAGCTACAAACTTGACGATACCCAGCATTATTTTTGGTTATAAATAATACAAGATTTAAATAGAATGAAAAGTCTAAGTGGTTAAAATATAAGCCGAATAGCATTTATTCGGCTTAAAGAGGATTTTTGACTTGTTAGAAGTTCCAGTGCCAGATTTGGCAGCCATTTATCTTGGCACGTTGTAGCACGTGTCGAGCACGTTCTGCATCGCGTTTAGTAGGAAATGGGCCTAATACAACGCGATACCAAGCGCCATTTTTACCTTCGGTACGTCTTATTTGGCTTTCTAAGCCTGCAAAAGCGATTAAGGCTTTGCTCTCTTCTGCTTTATCGCGGCTGCGGAAAGAAGCACATTGCATTTGATAAGGTTTAGCCGGTTCAGCTGACTTTTCAGCTAACTCTACTTCTACCTTTTTCTCTTCCAATTCTTTTACGTAGGTGCGCTCTTTAGGCGGCTCGGGTAAGCGAGTTTTGGGCTTAGTTTTGGTTGCCTGAGGTTTTACTATCTCGCTTAGCTCTGGCGCTGGAGTTGGTGCAGTGCCTTTAATATTAAACAGCAAAACAGAAAAACCAACAATTGCAGCCACTACGCCAAGGGCGAGCGGCAGCGGAAAGCGCTTTTTATTGCTTACTGCAAGGCTAGGTTTAGCCGTGCGTTTTTTGGGCTTACTGCGCCCAACGTAGTCCTTAGCCATACTTACATGCGTTCCAGGGTGTCAATTCCTAGTAGTGATAAGCCTTGGTCAAGCACTTTAGCGGTAAGTGCCGCTAAACGTAAACGGCTGCACTTAGTGTCGCTGTCTACTTCGTCTTTAAGGATTGGGCAAGCTTCGTAGAAGGTCATGAATGCGCCGGCTAGCTCGTAGAGGTAGTTACACATCATGTGTGGCATACCTTTGTTGGCCACATTATGCACTGCATCGCTAAACTGAATGAGCTTTTGCGCCAAGGCGATTTCGGCTTCTTGCTCTAGCTTAATAGCCTGTTGCAAGTTAGCTACGTCAATCTCTGAGCGGCGAATAATTGACTGAATACGGGTGTAAGCGTACTGCAAGTAAGGAGCCGTGTTGCCGTTAAAGGCCAGCATGTTCTCCCAATCAAAGATGTAATCGGTAGTACGGTTCTTTGATAGATCGGCGTATTTTACTGCGCCCATGGCTATTGCTTTAGCTGCCACAACTTGTTGTTCGGCATCTAAATCGCGTGATTTTTCGGCCACAATGGTTTGCGCGCGTTGCTCGGCTTCTTCCAGTAAATCTACGAGTTTAACCGTGCCACCACTACGGGTTTTGAATGGGCGACCATCTTTGCCAAGCATCATGCCAAACGCATGGTGCTCTAAAGGTACTTCTTCAGGCACGTAACCCGCTTTACGAACAATGTTCCACGCTTGCATAAGATGCTGATGCTGACGTGAATCGATGAAGTACAATACGCGATCGGCATTTAAGTTTTGGTAACGGTATTTGGCACAGGCGATGTCGGTGGTGGTATACAAGAAACCGCCATCTTTCTTCTGAATAATAACGCCCATAGGGTCGCCATCTTTGTTCTTGTACTCATCTAAGAACACCACGGTTGCGCCGTTATCTTCTACTGCTAATCCCTGTTGTTTGAGGTCGCTAACAACTTCGTTCAACATAGGGTTGTACATGCTTTCGCCCATCACATCGTTTTTAGTTAACGATACGTTTAAGCGATCGTATACCGCTTGGTTATGGCTAAGGGTTACATCGACTAACTTGCGCCACATGGTATTGCAGTATTCATCGCCACTTTGCAGTTTAACCACATAGTTACGGGCGCGTTCGGCAAACACTTCGTCGCTGTCGTAACGTGCTTTTGACTCCCGATAGAATACTTCTAAATCGGCTAGCTCAATGTCGCCAGCGTCAGTGCCGCGCGCTTCAACTTCTTCAAGATTAGCGATAAGCATGCCAAATTGTGTACCCCAATCACCAATGTGATTAGCGCGAACTACTTTATGGCCTAAAAACTCTAGAGTGCGAACAACCGCGTCGCCAATAATGGTTGAGCGTAGGTGGCCTACGTGCATTTCTTTGGCTACGTTTGGTGCAGAGTAATCCACAACAATCGTTTGAGTTTGCTCGGCTGGTTTAACGTTGGCAGTTGCAGAAGTGGCCATGGCTTCAACTTGCGAAGCTAACCAATCGTTATTCAGGTAAAAGTTAATGAAGCCAGGGCCTGCGATATTGGTTTTTTCTACCAATGTAGATGCTGGCAGGTTGTCTACGATTAGTTGAGCCAGTTCACGCGGGTTTTTACCCGCAGGTTTGGCAGCCATTAGCGCAAGGTTGGTGGCTAAATCCCCATGAGCTTTATCTTTGGTTCGGTCTACTTGGATCTTTGGTTCGAATCCTTCAGGAAGCACCTGCTGTTGTTTCAGGGCTGTGACCGTTTGTTCCAGAAGTTGTTGAATAAGCTCTTTCATGTAGGTTGACACCAATCTCGCGTAAATAGAATGTACAAAGCGGGCATTTTACCGACAATTTGTGATGAAAACTATCTCTTATCTTGGCTAATTAAGCTTGGTTTTCAACATCAAGGGAAATAGTCGTTAATCCTAGGTGTTAAAGGCTGCGAGATAGATCCTCGCCACTTGGAAAAACACCCACTTATTTATTGCATGTCGTAGGGGTCAATATCTAGCGACCAACGCACTTTTCGGCTCAATTTTAAGCGTTCTAGTTGTGGTAATAAGCGATAAACCAACTGATGCAAATTGGGCCGCTGTTCAGCTTGAACCAAAAGTTGCATGCGGTATTTACCGGCTCGGCGAGCTTGTGGTGCAGGAGAGGGCGGAAATACCCATGTATCGCCTTGCTGCAATGGCTGAGCTAGCTGATAAAGCTGCTGGCTTAGCTCATTCACTGCATTACCGTCTGCCGCTTCAAAGCGGAATAAGGCTTGAAAGCTAAAGGGCGGTAGCTCGGTGTCTTTGCGCTCGTTTAAGGCAAAGCGAGCAAAGTGTTGGTAACCGTTGTTGATAAGATCTTGCAGTAATTCATGCTCGGGGTGATGCGATTGCAGCATCACCTTACCTAACAGGTTGGCTCGACCGGCTCGACCGGCAACTTGCACATAAAGCTGGGCTAAGCGCTCAGGCGCGCGAAAATCAGAGCAGAATAGGGCGTGGTCAATATCGAGCAATGCCACCAAGGTCACGTTGGGAAAATGGTGGCCTTTGGCGAGCATTTGGGTGCCAATAAGAATTTGATACTGGTTGCTATGAATATCGTTGAGCAGCTGCTCTAAACTACCTTTACGGCGAGTGCTGTCACGGTCGATACGTGCCACTTTGTATTCAGGGAATATTTCCAGCAGCGCTTCTTGTAGCTGCTCGGTACCTAAACCTGTCGTCACTAAGTTGGTGGAGCCACATTGGGTACATTGGTGAGGTACCGCTTTTTGGCTACCACAATGGTGACAGGCTAAATGGCGAGGTTGCTGATGGTAAGTAAAGTAAGCTTCGCAGCGCTCACACTCACACACATGGCCACATTCATGGCACAACAACGCCGGGGCATAGCCGCGACGATTAAGAAATAGCATCACTTGGCGACCGGCTTTTAACTCAATGCGCATCGCTTTGATCAACGCTGGCGATAAACCTGACGATAGTGGCTGTTGGCGAATGTCTAACAATTGCTGCTCGGCTAGAGCGGCGTTACCGGCTCGCTGTTTTAACTCTAAATGTGAATAGCGGCCACTAAGCGCGTTATGCAAACTCTCTAATGAAGGCGTAGCTGAGCCAAGCACAATAGGCGTTTTTTCCATGCGGGCGCGCACAATGGCTAAGTCGCGAGCGTGATAGCGAAAACTGTCTTGCTGTTTAAACGAGCTGTCGTGTTCTTCATCAATGATTATCACTCCGGGGTTAGCCATAGGGGTGAATACCGCAGAGCGGGTGCCAATAATGATGCCGGCTTCGCCGCTTTTTGCTTTAAGCCAGGCACTTAAACGTTCGGTATCATTTAATCCAGAGTGAATAGCAAAAACCGGCACTGTAAAACGCTCAGCAAAGCGGGCTAAAGTTTGCGGGGTTAGGCCAATTTCTGGCACCAGCACTAAGGCTTGTTTACCTTGCGCAAGTACCTCGGCAATCACGTTTAAGTAAACTTCGGTTTTACCCGATCCGGTAATGCCCTCAATCAGAAAAGCCTGAAAGCTGCCTATGCTTTGATTGATGGCCGCCACTGCAATGGCTTGCTCTGAGTTCAGCTGTAAAGATGCGCTTTTATTGGTGTCGTGTTTTGACCACGTTTTTGCTTCAGGGCTAATGTCGATTTTCTTAAGTAGGTCTTTATCCAGCAAAGCCTTTAAGGCGGTGCGAGAAAGCTCTTGCTGCTTGCATTGCTCGTCACTTAGCTGGCCATTAGTTTGCTGTTGTAAATGGCCTAGCACTACGCCTTGTTTCGGCGCGCGGCTAAAGCTACTTAAATCGGCTTGTTTACCTTGGTCTGTAAGCTGCCAAGCAACAACGCTTTTGGCTTTGGCTGGCTCGCCTTTGCGTAAAAGTGCCGGCAAGGCTTGGCTGATCACATCGCCCAAGCTGTGGTGATAATAAGAGCTGGCCCAGTTCAGTAGCTTAAATAGGCTTTCTGGCAATAGTGCTTGTTGGTCGAGCGATTCAGTAAAAGCCTTGAGTTTGTCTTCTTCAATGTCGCTATCGCTGGGGTGCTCAATCACTAAACCCACTTTTTCGCCTTTACCAAAGGGTACCTTTACGCGACTACCAATCACTGGCAAAGGAGTACCATCAGGTACGCTGTAATCAAATAGGCGACGTAGCGGAATGGCTAAGGCAACACGAACTATGGACACTAATGAATGAACTCTAGGAAAAAACCTGCCTCATTCTACTGGCAGAGTGTGCAAAGGGGCAAATGGCACGTGAGGTGTTTTTTTAAACGCTTATTGTTATATCTTGCTTGCTAAGCGTGTTGGCTTCTTATATGATCCGCCACCTAAAAATTTATAGGCTCTGATAGAGTTGCTTTCGTATGGTGTTTGGTGTCAATTGTGGCGACCAGATGGCGATACGGCCCAAGTATTGAGGTAATCCATGAAAACTGATATCCATCCAACTTACGAAGTACTTACTGCTACTTGTTCTTGCGGTAACGTAATCGAAACTAAATCTACTCGCACTGGCGCAATGTTCCTAGACGTATGTGACAAATGTCACCCGTTCTACACTGGTAAGCAACGTAACGTTGATACCGGTGGTCGTGTTGATCGTTTCAACAAGAAATTCGCTGTATTGGGCAAAAAATAAGCCAGTCTTATTTACGCTACACAGCAAACAAAAAGCGCCTAAGGGCGCTTTTTTTGTGTCTGGAAACCTATGTGATTTTTATTCGTTCACAGGGTAAGAAACTATGTATCCATTTTCATCTATTGTGTAGATTTGCTTTTCTTTTAGCCATGCCTGAATCAAAAAAATATCTTCTGGGTGCACTGAAAAATGTCGAATGTCACCTGTTCGGTATGTACCGCCAACTAATGGAAACATTGGAACGGCCTCGTTTGAAGTTGATAGAGTGGTATCAAACACGTACTCTTTGATTAGAATTCCTATTTCTCCTTCAGAGCTAACCTGCCTAATTTTCTCTTCAACTATGTGTTTTAGTTTGCTTATATCTACATTGGTTGAATACGAAGATTGGATGAATCCGTTGCCTCGATATCTAAACTGCAAAATAGAATATCTTATTTTCCAAAACTCTTTTCCTGTAGGCTGGCTATCAATAGGGGAGTTAAGTACAGGTATACTGGATAAAGCTCCAATCCCACGAGCAATTTCGAGTTCTAGCCGTTGAACTTTCCTATTTAATTTCTCATTTTCACTACTCAAACGTTGGGAGAGTAGGTTATCTGTTGATGAGTCTAAAGCTCTTATCCAACCAGGCATTGGATGCGAATTAATTAGCTCATTTATAGCAAAAGTTACTTTAAGAGCGAGGTCTTCCGGAGACTCCCAGTATGAACACATTCGGTTATTGTTTTCAACGACACTTCTAAAAGCTGAGTAAAGTTCTCTTCCATGATCAGTTCTTTCTACTTTACTAGCCTTTAAGTCTTCTGGGTCTTTAAACAAGAAGCTTATAATCGGTATATTTTGGGTTATAGCATAGTGATATTCGTGATGAGTAAAACTACGAGACACTTTTCTAGACCTCTTAAAGCCGAATTCATCTCGGTAAGGCTCATTGATTTCACACTCACTCCCGTATCTTCCCCCAAGAACAAGAACATAATAGTCGCATTCGTCTATGAGACCTTTTATGAACTCCCATTGAGTTGTGTTGGTAGATGGGAAAAGTTCCATTCCGACTGGAATGCAGTTGCATTTTAGCAAGTTTTCAGAGACGAACTTTCTTTCATCTTTCAAATCATCGTAAGTCGAGCTAACAAAAACCTGATATTTCTTTTGCATATGATTCTCTCTAAAACTGTTGATCTTTGGTCAACTCTTCCTGTTCAATACCTTATCATTTAATTGTATTTTGATTGCGCTCTACCTTCATAAATGATGATGTATTTGTTATTTAGAAATAGACATGCTTATTGTGCGGAGTATTTTCCCACCATTATCGCCGAGTGGCGCAGGCGCGCTTTAAACTGAGGTGAAAGCACAGATGTAAACAAAGCATCGCTTTGTGTGCTTGAACACAGGAGGCAGGTAATGCGGGGCAACCTTTCTTTTACTTCGTTTTCTTTGGTTGTTCAAAGAAAATGGTGTCGCCGTTAGGCGAAACGGGTGCGTTTAGCTAACAGATGAGAAATAAAGCAAATGGAGTCAAGCTTAGCCTTAAGTAAGACAAAACAACAAAAGCCGCTTAATCAGCGGCTTCGTTTTATCAATTAGTACTTAGTTGTTGGCTTCTTCTCTCTGCTCTAAAGAGCGAGTTTTACCCAAAGTCCATGTGTCATAATCTCGCAGCAAATAGAGTGCTAAGCATGCGGCTAGCATTGGCCAAGCAGCAAAGAACAATAAGTTATTAAATGGGTCTAGATACTTAGCAAATGAAGAAAATGTTGAACCAGCATGTAGTACCAACACTGCAAGGTAGGTGATGTTTTTCCATAAACCTAAGGTAAAGGCTGCGATAAAGGCCAGTTGTGCAAGCCCCATCGCAATAAGTGTATTGGTGGTTAAATTTAATCCGTAAAAGCCAGAGAACACTTTTATTGCATGCTCTGGTACAAGTACTTTATCTAAGGCCCATATTGTAAACACGAGGGCAATGCTTAGCCTTAAACATAAAAGACCAAGTGATAGCTTTGAGGCTAACTGAGGTGGGTACGACGTTTTCATCCTTTTACCTATTTAAAGTTAAGAGCCTGTTTACAGACCGGTAAGCCCCCAAATTGATTACAGTTTATGTGTAATAGTTGGTGAAAATAATTTGTTGTGCGCTGGGTTTAGGCAATAAAAAAGCCGCTCGGTGAGCGGCTTTGTAAAATCTTAATCTTCTTTATTGAGTTCTGCTTGGGCGGCTTTTTCTAAGGCCGGGTCGGGCTTGTCTTTTTGCAAGTCGGCATCGTCGGGGAGCGGCTGGCCTGTGTAGGCATGAAGGAAAGCCTCACAAAGCAGTTCGCTATTGGTGGCGTGACGCAGGTTATTAATTTGTCTGCGAGTACGCTCGTCAGTGAGTATCTTTAATACCTTAAGCGGAATTGATACTGTGATTTTTTTAACTTGTTCGCTTTTTTTACCGTGTTCAGCGTAAGGGCTGATCCACTCACCGTTCCATTCTGTCGACATACTACAATACACACCAAACCAAAGAGACCCTATTGTAACGGGGGAAATGCGACTTAGCAATCCAACAGCAAAGACATTTAGACGTCTAGAAGTGTTGACGTCTTTTTTGCTGGTGGTAAAGTGGCAGGATGAATTGAGGGAGTAGATCAGCAAATGTCTTTAAAAGATCTTCAAGCTGCCACTATAGCAGTGCGCAGCGGTATAGAAAGTGATAGCCAACACGGCGCAGTAGTGCCGCCTATTTATTTGTCTAGCAATTATAGCTTTGCTGATTTTAATCAGAAGCGTCAGTTTGATTACAGTCGCTCTGGTAATCCAACCCGTCATATTTTGGCTGAGGCGATTGCCGATTTAGAACATGGTGCTGGTGCGGTGATTACTAACACCGGTATGTCGGCGGTTAACCTTGTTACAGCCTTGCTTGAGCCGGGCGATTTATTGGTTGCGCCGCATGATTGTTACGGTGGTAGCTACCGTTTATTCGACAGCCTAGCTAAGAAAAATGCCTTTGAAGTGGCTTTTGTTGATCAAAACGATTACGCAGCGTTGACGCAGTTATTGGCTAAGAAGCCCAAATTAGTGTGGTTAGAGACCCCAAGTAACCCTTTGCTTCGAATTGTAGACATTAAAACTATTGCCGAACAAGCACATGCTGCTGGTGCATTGGTGGTGGTAGACAACACCTTTTTATCACCCGCTTTGCAAACGCCAATTTTGTTAGGTGCCGACATTGTGGTGCACTCGGCCACTAAATACATTAACGGCCACTCGGACGTGGTTGCCGGTATGGTGGTTGCGGCCAACGAAGAACTGGCCGAGCAATTGGCTTGGTGGGCTAACTGTTTAGGGTTAACGGGTTCGGCTTTTGATTCCTACCTTACTTTGCGTGGTTTGCGCACACTAAAAGCTAGAATGAATGTGCATCAAGAAAATGCTCAAGCCATTGTGGCTTGTTTGCAGCAGCAAGGCGTTGTGGGCAACATCTATTATCCTGGATTACCAGAGCACCCAGGGCATGCGCTGGCGCAAAGTCAGCAACGCGGTTTTGGTGCTATGTTGAGTTTTGAGCTGGAACTTGAAGAAAGCCAAATGGTTAAGTTTCTTAAAAACTTACAATTGTTCTCTTTGGCGGAATCTTTAGGTGGGGTAGAGAGTCTAATCGCTCACCCTGCTACCATGACTCACGCGGCGATGTCGGCTGAAGCCTTAGCGGAAGCGGGAATTTCTAACCAGCTATTACGGGTATCGGTGGGTTTAGAAGACGCCCAAGATTTAGTTAATGACTTACAACAGGCCTTTGCCTCGCTTTAAGCGGGCTAAAAGTTGTAGAGAGGTATTCGGTGTCGGTAAATAGACATGTTCACAAATTTGGTGGTAGCAGCTTGGCTGACGCGGGATGTTTTAAGCGTGTAGCCAATATTGTTGCCCAGCATTCGCAAGCCCAAGATTTGATTGTGGTCTCTGCCGCAGGTAAAACCACCAATCGCTTAATCAACATTATTGAATTGGCTCAGCAAGCCGACGACGCCACTGCTGAAGCGCTACAAGCGTTGATTGAGTTTCAAGGTAAGTTAGCCAAAGAGTTGCTTAGCAAGCTTACCGCGCAATCGCTGGTTCAAGCCTTAGACACTGAGCACCGTTACATTGCCAGTATTCTAGAGGGTGAGTTAGACACCTTTAATACTAATGAGGTTCTGTCGTTTGGCGAGCGCTGGTCTGCTCGCTTATTAGCTGCTTTGCTTAGCGAAAGCGATTGCCAAGCCGAATGGTTAGACTCTCGCGAGTTTTTCAAGGCCGAGCTATCGGCGCAGCCGCAAGTGGACGTTAGCCAAAGTACACCATTGTTAGCTAAATGCTTGGCGGCGAAACCTGCATGCCGAATGGTGGTTACCGGCTTTATCTGTAGTGATTGCCAAGGTCGAACCGTCACCTTAGGGCGTAATGGCAGTGATTATTCTGCCACTGAATTAGCCGCTTTAGCCAACGCAATATCAACCACAATTTGGAGCGACGTTGCTGGCATTTACAGCGCTGATCCACGCTTGGTGAAAGATGCTCACTTGCTCGAAAACTTAGCCCTAAAAGAGGCGGCTGAGTTATCGCGTATTGGCAGCTCAGTATTACACGCGCGCACCCTAGAACCACTTGCGCGATCTAAGCAAAAAGTGAGTTTGCGCTGCAGTTATGCGCCGAATGATGGGCAAACTCTGATTCATCGCAAAGGCATTAAGAACAATACTGCAAAAATTGTTACTTCTGTAGATGACATCGTATTACTTGAGCTTACTTTCAGCCACGATTTTTCAAGCAATGCCACCGCGCTACTGGAGGCCTTAGCAAAAAGCCATTTAGCGCCGGCGACTCGCCACAAACACAGTGAAACGGGTTCTTTGCGAATGGCATATACCCGTGAGCTGGTTGATGAAGCCTTGTGCAGAATTGACCAATTAGCCGAGCAGTTTCAGCTTAAACAAGTTGAGCGCAGCGAGGGGTTCTGTTTAGTTGCGTTGGTTGGAGCTGGAGTATGTGATAACCCGCAACAGTGCTATCAGTTTTTCCAACAGTTAGCTGAGCAACCACTTGAGTTTATTCATTCAAGTGCCGATAAGCTCAGCCTATGTGCCGTGGTAAGAAAAATTACCTTAGAGCCTTTGCTTAAAGAGTTGCACACTAATCTGTTTAAACAGAAAACCAAGCTAGGCCTGATTGTGTTTGGTAAGGGTAATATTGGTAGCCAATGGCTGAGTTTATTTGCCGAGCAACAATCGCAGTTGCAACAACAATACGGATTAGAACTGAGCTTAGCGGGAGTATTTTCTAGCCAAGCTGGTCACTTAAATTTTGCAGGTTTATATGCCGACGAGGTTTTAAGTATTGAGGCCGATGTGCCGCTTATTTGGCCTGAGTTATTTGATAAGCTGAGTCGTCACCCCTATGACGAGCTAGTGGTGGTAGATATTACCGCCAGTGAAGCGCTCAGTGCATATTATCAAGAGTTCGCGCGCCGGGGTTTCCATCTCATCACTGCGAATAAACATGCTGGCGCTAGCGAGCAAGCAAACTATGCGGCTCTGACAAAGGCCTTTGCCGATCACTCTTGCCATTGGTTAAGTAATGCCACCGTTGGTGCGGGTTTGCCGGTGCAATCTAGCATTCAGCAGTTACGCCAAGCTGGTGACAACATTGAGTCTATATCGGGGATCTTTTCTGGCACCTTAAGCTGGCTCTTCCAACAGTACGATGGTTCTTTAGCATTTTCAGAATTGCTAGCGGATGCGCTTAATCAAGGCTTAACAGAGCCTGATCCTAGAGAGGATTTATCGGGTAAAGACGTACAGCGAAAGCTTCTGATATTAGCGCGAGAAGCCGGCTTGGAATTGGAGTTGAGCGATATTAGCCTAGAGTCTTTGGTGCCCGAGGATTTAGCTCACTTAGACTTAGAGGCCTTTCTAGATGCCATGTCTGAGTTAGATGAGCCAATGTTGCAAGCGTTTAACGATGCTAAGCGTCAAGGCAAAGTGATTCGCTTTTTAGCGAAAGTAGATGCTAAAGGCCAAGCAGAAGTAGGCTTAGCGGCAATAGACGCTCAGCACCCATTCGCAAATTTAAAACCCTGCGACAATGTATTTGCCATTGAAAGCCAGTGGTATAAGCAAAATCAACTCGTTATCCAAGGCCCTGGCGCGGGTCGAGAAGTGACGGCTGGTGCAATACAAGCCGACCTTGTGAACCTGTGTCAGTTAATGAGCTGAGAACAAAAAAAGGCCTCTTAAAACTTAAGAGGCCAAACAGGATATTAAGGGTGTTTACAAACGTTTGAAGGCAAACCTTCAGTCTAGTTTTAAGGGTTGCTAGAAAACCTTTCTTAAAGTAAGAAATGGCCCTAAGGGCCACTTCTCTAACTTTTACTCACATTTGCTGATCATCATGTTGCCACCGGTTAAAGCGCTGTTGATTTCAAAACTGTAAACGTAGTTACCCGCTTCAGGGATAACAACACTTGATTCAGTACCCGAACCAATCGCAGGAGTCATGGATTGCTCGCTAGCAATTACTGCCACACCGGTTGCAGTTGCAAACTCAGAGCTCCAATCAGAAGCTGCGAACTTGAAGCCAAAAGAAGTAGCTTGGGATTCATTCACTACCACTTGGTAAATGTTGTTTCCTTTATAGCTAAATTTGTGGCTATCAGGTGTAGCACCAAAACCGTCCCCGCCAACATAACTGCCGCGGATCCACATTTCTTTATCTAATGGCCCATTGCCCGCAACATCTGCTGCATTACAATCAGCTAATGGTCCCGTCCCTACAAGCCCTCCGCCGTTTCCTTGCTGAGGACCATCTGCCGTGGCAGAAACTACTTCAAGGAATAGCGATTCAAAACCGTCTATTTGGATGCTATAGCCGCCTGATGCAATATCAATGGTTTCGTTGGTTAGCATGTTACGTAACTGACCATCACTACCAACTTCATCGCCAGTAACGCCAATAGTAAAGCTGTTGGCGCTGGTATTGTTCAGGAACAAGATAGTGTTATCTTCGAATTGTTTGTGATCGAAGAAAACGCTGGCAGCATCATCATGATTAATGGCGGTGCGCTCACCTTTATAAAGAGCTGGATTAGCTGCGCGTAAGGTCATTAGCGAACTAATGTAATCTCGTAAGTCAGCTTGGTTAGCGTCGGCATTAAATACTACTCCGCCTTGTTCGCTAGCCAAGCCTTCAACCTTACCGCTGTTTCGAGCTACGTGGTCATCACAAAGGCCTTGGTCTGCACAAACTGTATTATCTACTTGGTCAGCAAAGTTAGGAACTTCATCTCCAATCTCTTCGCCGTAATACAAGGTGATCGGGCCAGAGTATGCACTTAAAAATGCGTACGCTGCTTTGTGACGATTCCAATACTCTGCTTGATTAGGTTGTGCAATGTCACCGCGTTGCAATAAGTCCCCAAAACGGACTAAGTCATGGTTACCAATAAAGCCATTCGGAACAGCGTGACTTGGGTTAGCTATTTGTCCATTAAAGGCCGCGTTCAAGTTAGTGGCATCTCTGCCGCCACTGCCACTCTCTTCTACCGCATAGGTTTGAGTGATGCTATAGCGCATTGGGAAGTCAAATGCTGAACAAACACCCGGAGTAGCTTCAGGTCCGTAACCATCTTCACGGATCTGGTTACCACCGCCATCCCAAATTTCGGCGACCATATATGCCAGAGGGTTCACGGTTTCACTATTCATGGTGTAAGTTGTTGCTTTAGAGGCGTCTTCTACCGCTTTACGAATCTCACCCCAAGCACCAATTGGTACTTGGTAAGCTTGGTCTAAACGCCAGCCATCAATACCTAGTTCTGTCACCCAGTAGCTAGCGACTTCTTTATAAAACTCTAAAGTGTCGTTATCAGTACCCGGGTAGCTCACTGGGTTGTCGCTTCCTGACGGCGTTAAACCGTTCGGAGAAGGTGTAACGTTGCCTTTGTGATGACCAAATACGCCATCAAAAAACACGTACATGCCGCGAGCGTGAGCTTCATCAACTAAAGTGCGCGCTTGTTCCATGGTGCCAAAATTTGGATCAATGGCGAAGTAGTTGCGGGTGAAGTAGCCGGTAGCGTCTAGTTTAGAATCACCTTGAGAATCAAAGATAGGTGTCATCCAAACTGCATTCATGCCAAGGTCTTGAATGTAATCTAGAGAATCGATAATTCCTTGCAAGTCACCTTTGTGGTGGCTAGTGCCGTAACCGTCATTATAGTCGTGACTAGAATCACCATCGATAAATGCTTCGGTCATTACCTGGTATATACGTAGTTCTTTGGCTTTTTCATAAATAGCAGCATCACAGGCGTATGCTTGGTATTCATAATCTGGAACAGTAGGTGTGCCACCGCCGTCACTACCACCGCCGCCACAAGCGCTTAAACCGAATACTACTGCCATTGAGATGGCGCTTTTCGACCAATTCATTATTCATCCTTGCTAGGTACGTCTTATATAGATTGAGTTAATCACAGCGCAGCAAGGCTGGATACTTGGTATCGTTTTCAGGTTGATGGAATATTGACCTAGCTCGCATCTTTGGTTTTATTGAGATTATTGTTTTTTTATGAAATGCTTTTCAGTGAAAAATTCCTGAGTTGTATCATTTTGTGGTTAAAAGCTTGGCTTTAAGTTAAAGCTAATCTTCGATTTGGGTTTTATTCAGCTCGCGGTATGATGGTGCTGTTAAAATAAAGGGAAAACTATGAGTGGCGTTAGAGCGCAGCAAAAAGAAAAAACCCGTAGATCAATTATTGATGCTGCGTTTAGCCAACTAAGTGCTGAGCGCAGTTTATCGAGCCTGAGCTTACGCGAGGTGGCAAGAGAAGCAGGAATTGCACCGACGTCTTTTTATCGCCATTTTTCCGATATGGAAGAATTAGGCCTAACCTTAGTTGATGAAGGAGGCTTAACTCTGCGACAACTTATGCGTCAAGCACGGCAACGCATTATTGCCACTGGGGGGAGCGTTATTGGGACCTCGGTAGATACTTTTATGGAGTTTGTTTATAACAATCCCAATATTTTTCGATTGTTGCTGCGAGAGCGTTCTGGGACTTCACCAGCGTTTAGAGCGGCAGTAGCACGAGAGATTGCCCATTTTATCGCGGAACTGACCGACTATTTAGAGCACCAATATAAGTGCCCGCGAGATGATGCCCAGATGCAAGCTGAAGCGATGGTGATTTTAGTCTTCAATGCCGGAGCATCGGCTTTAGATCTGGCCGAGTTCGATAGGCAAGTGTTGGCAGACAAAACGGTTAAGCAGTTGCGTATAGTGGCTAAAGGTGCAGCGTTATATAATCGTACTCAAGCATTAAGCTAAGAGGTATATATGAAGGTAAAAAAGTGGCTATTGTTATTAGCGTTTATCGCAGGTTTGTGTGGCAATGCTAGTCTGGCTTTACTCACAGTGCCGGAATTGACGTTTTCAGTATTTCCGATTATTGCCTTTGTGCTGTCAATAATGCAGCTGTATCAACTTTATATGGAAAAAGATCTTAGCGAAGACTCTCCGCTGATGGGAGTCGCGGCCTTTTTGTTAGGTGCATTAGGCTATTCGGCTATGCTGCGGGCGCAGTTTCCAGACATAGGCAGTAACTTAGTGTTGTTGCTGATTTGCCTATTTATTGGCTTATGGCTTATGTTCAAACTCGGCGGTTTTAAGCGTTAGTTTTGGTTGCTTGGCTTTACTGGTTTATTGCAGGTAGGTCTACCAGTTGCTTTGTAACTATTATCGCCTGCCTTTTGAGCATATGATAAATTCGTTCACCACCCAAAAGCTCCGGTACTTTGCCGTTGGAGGCTACCAACCCTTCACCTATTGATAAGGCATTTGAGGCAAAAACCGCTGTAACGAGGTAGGTAAGTTTCTGGCTGTTTAGCGAATTTATCGGCGCTTTGTTGGTTAACAATGTACCAATCGGCATTATTCCCGCTAACCAAGTATTTTTTCCTTGAAGGATCCCTCGGTGGTCTTGTTGTGCATGACTCAAACTATCCAATCTACCCTCTGCTTCGTCACTCCAATATAGGGTGTGCTCGCAGGTTCTGCCGCTAAGCTAAAAAAGCTGAATATAGTGACTAGAGTAGCAAAAGAGCAAGGGTGCATAAGCAATCCTTACTTAAATGGATCTTTTTTACTGTGGGCTGAGCGGGGAGAGTTGGCTTTTCAGTGTCTCAAGCAACAGCGATTAAGATGCATTAATCGCTGTTGCTGGCTGGGTTTAACGGCGTTGTAAGTAGACGCCAACCTCTATGTGGTCGGTATAAGGGAACTGATCGAACAAAGCCCAATGGCTAATCTGGTGAGTTTTACTGAGTTCGCCAAGGTTGTTGTACAAGGTATTAGGGTTACAAGAAATATACACAATGTTGTCGTAAGCTTGCACCATGCCTAACGTAGCGTCGTCTAGTCCCGCACGTGGTGGGTCAACCAAAATGGTATCACATTGATAACTACTTAAATCCACATCGGCTTCTTGTAAGCGGCGAAACTCCCGCTCACCTAACATAGCTTGGGTAAATTCTTCTGCAGACAAACGTAAAATTTTCACGTTATCTATTTGATTCACTTTTATATTGTATTGCGCAGCCTGCACCGAGGGTTTGGCTATTTCGGTGGCCAGTACTCGATTAAAGTTTTTCGCCAGGGCCAGTGAGAAATTACCGTTGCCGCAATACAGTTCCAGCAAGTCACCTTGGCTAGCACTAGTGGCGTTTTGCGCCCAATCTAGCATGTGCTGATTCACTACTGCATTAGGTTGGGTGAAGCTATTTTCTATTTGTTGGTAAACAATCTCTTTGCCATTTACCGTTAGCACTTCATCGACGCGATCATCGCTTAAGCACATTTTTTGTTTGCGTGAGCGGCCAATTAGCTGAATCGAAAACTGTTGGCTCAGTTCGGCTTTAAGCTGTTCCGCCGCAAGTCGCCAGCTTTCATCTATCGGCTTATGGTAGAGCAGGCTTACGATCGCCTCGCCGCTCAAGGTTGACAGAAAATCTACCTGGAACAACTTGTGGCGCAATAGCGTGTTGCTTTTTAGCTTTTCAACCAATAACGGCATGAGTTGATTGATGATCTCACTCGCTGGTGGAAAAGTATCTACCCTAAACTTCTGCTTGGTCTTTTGAGCAAACATAATGTAATAGAGGTCGTCGCCCTCGTGCCATACGCGAAACTCGGCGCGCATACGGTAGTGTTTCGTCGGAGATGCGAACACACTTGGCTCGGGTGGAGAAAACTCGGCAAATTGTTCGCGACGTTTAGCGACTTTCTCGGCCAAGAGTTCTTGGTACTGTTCTGGGTAGTATGCGATAGCGCTCATGGCCGCTCCTGTGTTCTAGCAAGGAGCGCAATTTAAAGGCGCATGGCTTGCTTGTCCAGTTTATCTACAATAATAGTGATAAAATTTCTAAAGTTTTAAATTTGGTCGCCGATAAGCTGTGACTAGGGTAAATCCATGGAGGCTTTATGAACGAACTAAATGGCTTGGGTAAAACACCCGTGCAGCAATATGCCGAGCGCCTATTGCAACAGTCTGCGCCGGCGATCGAGAAAAGGAATAATCTCGCCGACGACAAGGCAAGCCTAAATCAACAAGGTGCTGTAGCCAGCCATGTATTGTTGAGTTCAATAGAAAAACACACTTTGTCGATGGCCACGGGCGGCGTTAGCTTACCTAAGCCGCAGCAAGTGAGTGTGTTTGATGCCGAAGAAGTGGCGAGAAATGTACTTAACTTTGTTGCTAGCTCTTTATATAGCGCAAAGCAATCTGGGATGTCGGAAGATAAATTGGCCGAGATGATGGCTCAAGCCCGTAAAGGTGTAGATATTGGCTTTGAAGGCGCTCGAGAAGAGCTAAGTGATGCGGGGATCCTTAACGAAGAGCTCGAGAAAGGCATCGATAAAAGTTATGACTTGATTCAAGACGGCCTAGAGAAAATAGAAGAGGGTGATTACGAGATTCAATCAGCACCTATTGCCAGCCAATTGGCCATGTCTAGTTCGCAATCTGCTAGCATGCAGTTAGAAACAGCGGAAGGCGATAAGGTCACTATTAGTTACGGCTCGCAATTAGCGGCAAGTTATAGCGAAAGTGGTTCGTCCTATCAGGCATCATTTGCGTCTCAGCAGCAATTTAGCTTCTCTGTTGAAGGTGATTTAAATGAAGATGAACTGGCAGCGATAGCCGATCTAATTAAGCAAGTCGACGAAGTAGGTCAGCAGTTCTTCTCTGGTGACTTAGATAAGGCTTTTGATCAAGCGCTAACGATTGGTTTTGATGAGCAGCAGCTAGTGGGTTTTGCGGTCAATTTTCAGCAGCAACAAAGTATCGCGGTGAGCCAAGCTTATCAGCAGGCCGATGACAAAGCGGCTGGTGGATCCGATTTAGTGCCCGATCTCAGCCAGTTCTTAAGTTCTTGGCAAGATATTCAAGCTAAAGTGAGCGCGTTGTTTGCTCAGCCAGAGTCTACAACAGAAACCTTACTTGCTGGTATTTTACCGGTGTCTAGCCCAAGTGAAGAGAATGACAAACAAGCTGATATAGAACGCTTTAAAGGTTTCGCTGACAGAATGGCTGAGGCTTTGGCGATGTTTAATAACACTCCGCCTAATCAAGCGAACGAAAACGCCAATATTAGTTAATTTCATGTAGAGAAAAAGCCAGCCATTTTGTGCTATTAATCACATTAATGCTGGCTTATAATCTCGCCCGCTGTGGTGCTTAAGTAAGCGAAACTTAGGCTTAATAGGGAATCTGGTGGAACTCCAGAACTGACGCGCAGCGGTAAAGAGGAACGAAAGCTCAAGGATTGGCCCTTTCCAAGGATCACCAGACACTGCTTGTTTAGCCAAGCGGGAAGTCGTAGCCGTAGTACATGTAACCTGCCTCTAAGTCCGAATACCTGCCACATCGCACATGCTTACAATAGCAAAGTACTACGCGACGATTAGGATACATCGATGAAGAAGTTCATATTACTGGCTGCAGTTGCGCCAGCTTTTGGCTATGCCCAAGAAACCCCTCAAGAGCCTGCTCAAGAACAACAAGCCACCATGGTAGTTACCGCTAACCGTATGGAGCAAGCTGCAGCTAGCGTTATTGCCCCCCTCACGGTGGTAACTCGCAGTGAAATAGAAAGCAGTGGCGCCCAAGACATTGTGGATGTACTCAGCCAGCAAGTAGGTATTAGTGTTAGCCGTAATGGTGGTAAAGGCCACAGTGAAAGCGTATTTATTCGTGGTTCGGGTTCTTCGCAATCGTTGTACCTTATTGATGGCGTACGAATTAACACCGCAACTTTAGGTGGTGCTCAGTTAGGCCTGCTGCCTCTTGAGTTTGTCGAACGAATTGAAATTTTACGCGGTGCACGCGCGTCTGTTTATGGTGCTGACGCAGTGGGTGGTGTTATTAACATTATTACTCGTCCAGAGTTTGGCAGCGAGTACCATGGGCTTAAAGTTGCGGTTGGAACAGAAGCCACCGCTAAAATTGCTGGCCGCGCGAGTGGTTTAATTGGCAGCTCAACCCAATATAATGTGGTGCTTAGCGCTGATAAAAGTGACGGCTACGATATTCGCCCGCAAGACACATTAGACGAAGACTATGGTTATAGTACCTTTGGTGGATTGTTTAGCATTGACCACCAATTTAACCAATCTTGGCGCGGTCGTGTTTATGCCATCCATAACGACGGTGAGTCTGAATTTATTCAAGGTGTAAAGTACCTCAACAAGCATCAGCAAAGTGTATATGGAGTTAGTGCTAATTACGCTGCTAACCAATGGTCTAGTGAACTGGGCTTAAGTTACCATCAAGATAAGTCTGACAGCGCTGAGGCAAGTAATTTCGTTAACCCTAACCGCTATGCAACCGAGCGCAAAGCCGCTAACTGGCTGTTAGGTTACAAACTAGATGAACAGTGGTTATTGCAAGGTGGTCTTGATTACCAAAGTGATGACATTTCTGGTTCTAAGAGTGCTTATAAGGAAGAAAGCCGCGACAACAAAGCCGCGCATATTGGTGCTCGAGCAGACTACTTAGTGCATATCTTAGAAGCTAGCGTTCGTTATGATGACAATGAGCACTATGGTGACCATACCACCTATAACTTAGGATGGGCATGGCAGCTTCAATCTGATCTTCGCTTTAATGCGTTACATGGCACTGCATTTAGAGCGCCTACTTTTAACGACCTTTATTACCCAGGCAGCGAAAACCCGAATATTAAAGCTGAAACCTCTACTAATACTGAGTTTGGTTTTGCTTTAGATTTATTGCGTAGCCAGTGGCAATTTAATGTGTTCCGTAACGATGTAGAAAACCTCATTGCTTGGGGCTGTGTAGCTCGTTGTGATAATGACTACAGTGGCCCATCAGACACTTGGCCCTTATGGACACCTGACAATGTTAGTGATGCGCGTATTCAAGGTATCGAAATTCAAGGTGACTTTTCTACTGCTTGGGTAAACCATAGAGTGATTGTTGAATACCTTGATCCAAAAGACCGCAGTACCAATAAAAACCTTATTCGTCGCTCTGAAGAGCAAGTGAAGTATAAAGCAGATGTTTATTGGTCTGACTTACAAGTGGTTGTCGATTTCTTATGGAGTGGTGAGTCTTATGAAGATGCGGCTAACACCAAAACCTTAGGTAGCTACTCGGTATGGGATCTTAGTGCTAACTATCGTTTCCAAAATGGACTGCGTTTAGATGCAAAACTACGTAACTTATTCGACCAAACGTATTCTACAGCACAAAACTATCAAGCCCCTGGCCGCACGGTAGAAGTGGGTGCGAGTTACAAGTTTTAAGCTAAACGCTTAACAATGGCCGTCAGCCCTAGCATTGGTTACACTAGGGCTGATTTTTATTGAGGTTTATTGGTACAACAATGCATGTTCTTGTTTTTGATTCTGGTGTCGGCGGGCTGTCTATTCTCGAAGAGCTTCAGCAACTTAATCCAGAACAGCAGTATAGCTACCTATTCGACAACCTTTATTTCCCCTATGGCGAGTTAGCCGACAATCAACTCGTGGAGCGAGTCTTGAGCTTGCTAAAGTTAGCTGTTCATCAACTTAATCCCGATATCATTGTCGTTGCCTGTAATTCAGCTAGTACTTTATCTCTTCCTTATTTACGAGAAACATTAACTATTCCGGTGGTGGGTGTTGTGCCTGCGATTAAGTCAGCGGCTAAGCTAAGCCAAACTAAGCATTTTGGCTTATTGGCCACGCCAGGAACGGTAGAGCGGAGCTATACAGAGCAATTGATTAATGATTTTGCCGCAGATTGCCAAGTCGAATTAGTAGGGTCTACATCATTGGTGCAGTTAGCTGAGCAAAAACTGGCAGGCGAACAGATTACACTAGAGGCTGTTAAAGCAGTTTTAGAGCCGTGGCTATCGATCAAGACATTAGATTGCGTTGTGCTGGGGTGTACTCATTTCCCGCTATTAAAAGAAGAGTTACAACAGGTATTAGGAGAGAAAGTTAAACTTGTCGATTCTGGCTCAGCTATAGCCAAGCGAGTACAAAGCCTACTTACAGATACTAGTAAACCGAATTTAATGCAAAAAAAAGCGGAAACCCATGCATATTGCACAGAGCATTCCGCTAATTCTGATTTACTTAAGCAACTACAACACTATGGCCTACATAGTTTGCAGCTATTAACTTAAGCCTCTTTACGTTCGTTTGCTTCACGTACCTTCAAGGTGCGTTGCTGAAACTCTTGCTCGTTCAATGCTTCTACAGCTTTAGGTGCGTCTTCAGCTGCCATTTCAACAAAACCAAACCCACGGCGTTTGCCGGTTTGCTTGTCTTTTAATAAGCGAACGGAAACTACTTGCCCGTAGTCAGAAAACAACTTACGAATCGCCGACTCGTTTGCACGGTACGGCAAGTTACCTACGTATAGTGTTTGGGTATCAATAGCGTCAGCAGAATCGCTAGCAGATGAATCTGAATTCGACTCTTCGCTAGAGGCTGAACCGGAGCTTAATAATACGATGGCGCCACCTACTATTACTGCAACAGACAGATAGATAGGTTCAAGAGATGCTACAGCGCCAGCGACAAAGTATGCAGCTATAGCTGCTGCAACTAAAATGACAATGGATAAACTGGAATTTTTCATAATAAATTCAATGCTCAATGTATTCGGAATAATGGAAAGCAACTTATTTAACAAAATTGCGACATCATGTTAGCCAGCTTTTTGTCGATAAGCTAGAAAATGTACAATTTCTCTTTCAGAAATTTGCTAAAAGACACAATTACTTTTAATTCATAGGTTTGATGGGCCTTAAAACGTCGATTTTGTGGATAAGTTTGTGGGTAAGGTGTGGCTTAGTTGGGGGCTACTTAGGAACCTTAATTTTATTACGATTTTCTTCAAAAAACGCTTGCACCAAAATCGCGGATCCCTATAATGCGACTCCACTGACACGGCAAGCGGCGCTGCAAAGCGATGTAGAAACGATGTCAGGGTTGGTAAGGCCTGAGGCTTTATTAACGGCGCAAAAACTTCTTCTTAATTAATATTAAAAAGCGGTTGACAGCCACAGAGGAAAGCGTAGAATGCGCACCTCGCTTCGGCAACGAAGCAACGCTCTTTAACAATTTATCAAGCAATCTGTGTGAGCACTCACAGGGCATTAAGCGAAAAAATTAGCTTAAGTGAACTGGATGCTTGCACTGTTTTAACAGTAATAATTTTCAGTTTTTACTTTGAGCGAAAAAACTTTGATTGAAGAGTTTGATCATGGCTCAGATTGAACGCTGGCGGCAGGCTTAACACATGCAAGTCGAGCGGTAACATTTCTAGCTTGCTAGAAGATGACGAGCGGCGGACGGGTGAGTAATGCTTGGGAATATGCCTTTACGTGGGGGACAACAGTTGGAAACGACTGCTAATACCGCATAATGTCTTCGGACCAAAGGAGGGGATGCTTCGGCACCTTTCGCGTAGAGATTAGCCCAAGTGGGATTAGCTAGTTGGTAAGGTAATGGCTTACCAAGGCGACGATCCCTAGCTGGTTTGAGAGGATGATCAGCCACACTGGGACTGAGACACGGCCCAGACTCCTACGGGAGGCAGCAGTGGGGAATATTGCACAATGGGCGAAAGCCTGATGCAGCCATGCCGCGTGTGTGAAGAAGGCCTTCGGGTTGTAAAGCACTTTCAGTCGTGAGGAAGAGGTGTAGTTTAATACG
Source organism: Agarivorans sp. DSG3-1 (assembly GCF_046774965.1). Classification (NCBI taxonomy): domain Bacteria; kingdom Pseudomonadati; phylum Pseudomonadota; class Gammaproteobacteria; order Alteromonadales; family Alteromonadaceae; genus Agarivorans; species Agarivorans sp. DSG3-1. The sequence goes on from NZ_CP177241.1 coordinate 1,686,815, forward strand.
CTATATCTTTGACGTTAGCGACAGAAGAAGGACCGGCTAACTCCGTGCCAGCAGCCGCGGTAATACGGAGGGTCCGAGCGTTAATCGGAATTACTGGGCGTAAAGCGTACGCAGGCGGCTTTTTAAGCCAGATGTGAAATCCCCGGGCTCAACCTGGGAATGGCATTTGGAACTGGGAAGCTAGAGTTTTGTAGAGGGTGGTAGAATTTCAGGTGTAGCGGTGAAATGCGTAGAGATCTGAAGGAATACCAGTGGCGAAGGCGGCCACCTGGACAAAAACTGACGCTCATGTACGAAAGCGTGGGGAGCAAACAGGATTAGATACCCTGGTAGTCCACGCCGTAAACGATGTCTACTAGTTGTCTGTGAGTTTAACTCGTGGGTAACGCAGCTAACGCATTAAGTAGACCGCCTGGGGAGTACGGCCGCAAGGTTAAAACTCAAATGAATTGACGGGGGCCCGCACAAGCGGTGGAGCATGTGGTTTAATTCGATGCAACGCGAAGAACCTTACCTGCCCTTGACATACTAAGAACTTACTAGAGATAGTTTGGTGCCTTCGGGAACTTAGATACAGGTGCTGCATGGCTGTCGTCAGCTCGTGTCGTGAGATGTTGGGTTAAGTCCCGCAACGAGCGCAACCCCTATCCTTATTTGCCAGCACGTAATGGTGGGAACTCTAGGGAGACTGCCGGTGATAAACCGGAGGAAGGTGGGGACGACGTCAAGTCATCATGGCCCTTACGGGCAGGGCTACACACGTGCTACAATGGCATGTACAGAGGGATGCGAACTCGCGAGAGTAAGCGGACCCCAAAAAGCATGTCGTAGTCCGGATCGGAGTCTGCAACTCGACTCCGTGAAGTCGGAATCGCTAGTAATCGTAGATCAGAATGCTACGGTGAATACGTTCCCGGGCCTTGTACACACCGCCCGTCACACCATGGGAGTGGGCTGCAAAAGAAGTGGGTAGTTTAACCTTCGGGAGGACGCTCACCACTTTGTGGTTCATGACTGGGGTGAAGTCGTAACAAGGTAGCCCTAGGGGAACCTGGGGCTGGATCACCTCCTTATTATGATGCTGATGTTCCTGTGACGTGTTCACACAGATTGCTTGATGAAAAGATAAAGAGAGATAAGTTCTAGTGCGGTTTAGGACCAACGAGAACAGCTTTACAGTGTCCCGTTCGTCTAGAGGCCTAGGACACCGCCCTTTCACGGCGGTAACACGAGTTCAAATCTCGTACGGGATACCATTTCTCTCTTTGGTTTGAGAATACAAAGCTAAGCATTTGTTTATACAGTGCTTAGCTTTGGTTTCTAAGAAACCAATTGCTCTTTAACAATTTGGAAAAGCTGATAAAAAATATCTCAAAAATACGAGTTAAATAACAAGTGTTTTTGGTATTCAAAAAAATAAGGTGATCGTACTCGAATGGCAGGACTTATACAGCCTGACCATTCAAGTTAGTTAAGCGACAACATTTAGGTGTTGTATGGTTAAGTGACTAAGCGTATACGGTGGATGCCTTGGCAGTCAGAGGCGATGAAGGACGTGTTAATCTGCGATAAGCCATGTTAAGTCGATAAAAGACGTTATAGACATGGATTTCCGAATGGGGAAACCCACTGCATTTTATGCAGTATCGCAACGTGAATACATAGCGTTGCGAGGCGAACCCGGGGAACTGAAACATCTAAGTACCCGGAGGAAAAGAAATCAACCGAGATTCTGGTAGTAGCGGCGAGCGAACCCGGATTAGCCCTTAAGCTTTTATGTGATTAGTGGAATGTTCTGGAAAGGACAGCGATACAGGGTGATAGCCCCGTACATGAAAATCTACTTTAAGTGAAATCGAGTAGGACGGCACACGTGATATGTTGTCTGAATATGGGGGGACCATCCTCCAAGGCTAAATACTCCTGACTGACCGATAGTGAACCAGTACCGTGAGGGAAAGGCGAAAAGAACCCCTGTGAGGGGAGTGAAATAGAACCTGAAACCGTATACGTACAAGCAGTGGGAGCCCCCTTGTGGGGTGACTGCGTACCTTTTGTATAATGGGTCAACGACTTAATTTCAGTAGCAAGGTTAAGCGAATAGCGGAGCCGTAGGGAAACCGAGTGTTAACTGCGCGCATAGTTGCTGGGATTAGACCCGAAACCCGGTGATCTAGCCATGGGCAGGTTGAAGATTGGGTAACACCAATTGGAGGACCGAACCGACTAATGTTGAAAAATTAGCGGATGACTTGTGGCTGGGGGTGAAAGGCCAATCAAACCGGGAGATAGCTGGTTCTCCTCGAAAGCTATTTAGGTAGCGCCTCGGACGAATACTAGTGGGGGTAGAGCACTGTTAAGGCTAGGGGGTCATCCCGACTTACCAACCCTTTGCAAACTCCGAATACCACTAAGTACTATCCGGGAGACACACGGCGGGTGCTAACGTCCGTCGTGGAAAGGGAAACAACCCAGACCGTCAGCTAAGGTCCCAAAGTCATAGCTAAGTGGGAAACGATGTGGGAAGGCTTAGACAGCCAGGATGTTGGCTTAGAAGCAGCCATCATTTAAAGAAAGCGTAATAGCTCACTGGTCGAGTCGGCCTGCGCGGAAGATGTAACGGGGCTAAGCTATGCACCGAAGCTACGGATGCTTACTTTGTAAGCATGGTAGAGGAGCGTTCTGTAAGCCGTTGAAGGTGAATCGTAAGGTTTGCTGGAGGTATCAGAAGTGCGAATGTTGACATGAGTAACGATAAAGGGGGTGAAAAGCCCCCTCGCCGAAAGACCAAGGTTTCCTGTTCAATGTTAATCAGAGCAGGGTGAGTCGGCCCCTAAGGCGAGACTGAAAAGTGTAGTCGATGGGAAACAGGTTAATATTCCTGTACTTCGTATAATTGCGATGGGAGGACGGAGAAGGCTAGGCCAGCATGGTGATGGTTATCCATGTTTAAGGTTGTAGGCTGGACACTTAGGAAAATCCGGGTGTCTAAGGCTGAGAATTGATGACGAGTGTCTACGGACATGAAGTGGTTGATGCCCTGCTTCCAGGAAAAGTCTCTAAGCTTCAGATTATACGAAACCGTACCCCAAACCGACACAGGTGGTTGGGTAGAGAATACCAAGGCGCTTGAGAGAACTCGGGTGAAGGAACTAGGCAAAATGGTACCGTAACTTCGGGAGAAGGTACGCTCTTGATGGTGATGGGATTTACTCCCTAAGCTGCTGAGAGTCGCAGATACCAGTTGGCTGCAACTGTTTATTAAAAACACAGCACTGTGCTAAATCGAAAGATGACGTATACGGTGTGACGCCTGCCCGGTGCCGGAAGGTTAATTGATGTGGTTAGTCTTTGGACGAAGCTATTGATCGAAGCCCCGGTAAACGGCGGCCGTAACTATAACGGTCCTAAGGTAGCGAAATTCCTTGTCGGGTAAGTTCCGACCTGCACGAATGGCGTAATGATGGCCAAGCTGTCTCCACCCGAGACTCAGTGAAATTGAAATTGCCGTGAAGATGCGGTGTACCCGCGGCTAGACGGAAAGACCCCGTGAACCTTTACTACAGCTTGACACTGAACATTGACCCTACATGTGTAGGATAGGTGGGAGGCTTTGAAGCGTTGTCGCTAGATGATGTGGAGCCGACCTTGAAATACCACCCTTGTAGTGTTGATGTTCTAACGTTGGTCCCTTATCGGGATTGCGGACAGTGTCTGGTGGGTAGTTTGACTGGGGCGGTCTCCTCCCAAAGAGTAACGGAGGAGCACGAAGGTTGGCTAAGTACGGTCGGACATCGTACGGTTAGTGCAATGGCATAAGCCAGCTTAACTGCGAGACAGACACGTCGAGCAGGTACGAAAGTAGGTCATAGTGATCCGGTGGTTCTGTATGGAAGGGCCATCGCTCAACGGATAAAAGGTACTCCGGGGATAACAGGCTGATACCGCCCAAGAGTTCATATCGACGGCGGTGTTTGGCACCTCGATGTCGGCTCATCACATCCTGGGGCTGAAGTCGGTCCCAAGGGTATGGCTGTTCGCCATTTAAAGTGGTACGCGAGCTGGGTTTAGAACGTCGTGAGACAGTTCGGTCCCTATCTGCCGTGGGCGTTTGAGAATTGAAGGGAGCTGCTCCTAGTACGAGAGGACCGGAGTGGACGAACCGCTGGTGTTTGGGTTGTTATGCCAATAGCATTGCCCAGTAGCTACGTTCGGAACTGATAACCGCTGAAAGCATCTAAGCGGGAAGCAGGCCTTGAGATTAATTCTCACTGGGACTTTAAGTCCCCTGAAGGGCCGTTGGAGACTACAACGTTGATAGGCAAGGTGTGTAAGTGCTGTGAGGCATTGAGCTAACTTGTACTAATTACCCGTGAGGCTTAACCATACAACACCTAAGTGGTGTGTATGTTTGATGAAGATTATCTTATTTAGAAACCAAGAGTGCTTGTTAGACTCGTGGGATGTTTCAGCTTTTTCGAATGTTAAAGACAACAAGTTTTTGCCTGGTGGCAATAGCGTTGTGGACCCACCTGAACCCATGCCGAACTCAGAAGTGAAACGCAACTGCGCCGATGATAGTGTGGGGTTTCCCCATGTGAAAGTAGGTCACTGCCAGGCTCTCAATTAAGATAAAAACCCAGCTATAGGCTGGGTTTTTATTTCGCTGATATAGCTCAGTTGGTAGAGCGCACCCTTGGTAAGGGTGAGGTCGGCAGTTCGAATCTGCCTATCAGCACCATATTCAGAGAAGCCCGGCATAATACGCTGGGCTTTTTTGTTTCTACCGACCAAATATTGCTCGGTAATCTAGGTTAGGTTGGAGATATCGTCTCCGGTTCTAATCACGTAACTGCGAAATTAACCCTTTTCAAACTGTTTTTTGAATGGTTTTATCTTGGTAACTGTTTGTTTATATTGCGTTTATTAATTAAATCAAACAAAATTTAGACAGTTCTACCAATTCAAAATTTAGGGTGTTATAATTTCGCGCCCTTTAATTAGGCAGCCAGAGATCTCAGCGCTAATTGTTGGGATCAGTTGTAACATATAGCGGAGCACTGAAATGATCCAAATGCAATCTACTATGGACGTGGCGGACAATTCCGGCGCGCGCCGTGTACAGTGTATTAAGGTCCTAGGTGGTTCGCACCGCCGCTATGCACGAATTGGCGACATCATTAAAGTTACTGTAAAGGAAGCAATTCCACGCGGTAAAGTTAAGAAAGGTGACGTTATGAATGCAGTGGTAGTGCGTACTAGAAAAGGCGTACGTCGTCCTGATGGTTCTGTAATTCGTTTTGACCGCAATGCAGCGGTTATCTTGAATGCAAACAATCAGCCTATTGGTACTCGTATCTTTGGTCCTGTGACACGTGAACTGCGCAATGAACAGTTCATGAAAATTGTGTCTCTAGCGCCAGAAGTACTTTAAGGAGTCCAAAATGGCTAATAAAATCCAAAAAGGCGATGAAGTAATAGTTATTGCAGGTAAAGACAAAGGCAAACGCGGTAGCGTAACCAAAGCTTTATCAAACGGTAAACTATTCGTTGAAGGCGTTAACGTAATCAAGAAGCACCAAAAGCCAAACCCTCAATTGGGTGTTGCTGGCGGTATTGTTGAGAAAGAAGCGGCCCTTGATGCATCAAACGTAGCGATTTTTAACCCTGCCACTGGCAAGGCTGATCGCGTTGGTTTTCGATTTGAAGACGACAAAAAAGTTCGTGTATTCAAATCGTCTAATGAAATTGTAAAGTAACTGGAGTTAACGATGGCGAAACTGCATGACCTATATAAGGAAAGTGTAACGCCTGAACTCGTAAAGGAGTTCGGTTACAAATCCATCATGCAAGTCCCTCGGATTGAGAAAATCACCCTTAACATGGGTGTGGGAGAAGCGGTTAATGACAAGAAAGTACTAGAGCACGCAATTGCTGATCTAGCGGCTATCTCAGGTCAAAAACCTCTTACTACCAAAGCTCGTAAATCTGTAGCAGGCTTCAAAATCCGTGATGGATACCCGATTGGTTGTAAAGTGACTCTACGCGGTGAGCGTATGTGGGAGTTTTTAGAGCGTTTGATTTCAATCGCAATACCTCGTGTTCGAGATTTCCGTGGTTTGAATGCTAAGTCATTCGATGGCCGTGGTAATTACAGCATGGGTGTTCGTGAGCAAATCATCTTCCCTGAAATCGATTATGACAAAGTTGATAAGGTTCGTGGTATGGATATTACTATCACTACTACTGCCGAAAGCAACGAGGAAGGCCGCGCTTTGCTGGCTGCCTTTAACTTCCCATTCCGTAAGTAAGGTAGAGTTAGTTATGGCTAAACAATCAATGAAAGCTCGTGAAGTGAAACGTGAAAAAGCCGTTGCTCGCTTCGCGGAGAAGCGTACTGCGCTTAAAGCGATTATTAGCAGCGTGAACAGCTCTGATGAAGAGCGTTGGGACGCAGTGTTAAAATTGCAATCGTTACCTCGTGATTCAAGTCGGTCTCGTCAGCGTAACCGCTGTAACGTAACTGGCCGCCCACATGGCTACCTGCGTAAATTCGGCCTTAGCCGTATTAAATTACGTGAAGCAATGATGCGCGGTGAGGTTCCTGGCCTTAAGAAAGCCAGTTGGTAATCCACTTAATTACGGAGTAAACGATTATGAGCATGCAAGATCCTATTGCAGATATGTTGACTCGCGTTCGCAACGGTCAATCAGCAAATAAAGTATCTGTTGTTATGCCTTCATCTAAAGTAAAAGTGGCAATTGCTAACTTGTTGCAAGAAGAAGGTTACATCACAGGATACGCTGTGACTGGTGACGTGAAAAAGTCATTAGAAGTTACCCTCAAGTATTTTGAAGGTAAAAAAGTTATTGAAAAGATTGAACGTGTAAGCCGTCCAGGCCTACGCATTTATAAAGGTGCTAAAGACCTACCTAAAGTTATGGGTGGCCTTGGCGTTGCAATCATTTCTACATCTAAAGGCGTTATGACTGACCGTGCAGCACGTAAAGCTGGCATGGGCGGTGAAATCGTCTGTTACGTAGCTTAACCGGAGGTAGGTAATATGTCTCGCGTAGCCAAGGCTCCCGTTACAATTCCTGCTGGCGTTGAAGTAAGTATCAACGGCCAAGAATTAACGGTTAAAGGTAGCAAAGGTACATTGACTCGCGTTTTTAATAACGCAGTTGTTGTAACGAAAGAAGAGAACGAACTTAAGTTTGCTGTAGTTGAAGGTGCTTCAACTGCTCAAGCTGGTACAGCTCGTGCTCTAAGCAACAACATGGTTGTTGGCGTTACAAATGGGTTTGAGAAAAAATTGACACTGTTAGGTGTTGGTTACCGTGCGGCTGTTAAAGGCTCGGTAGTTAACCTAACTCTAGGTTTTTCTCACCCAGTAGATTACACCTTACCAGAAGGTGTAACCGCAGAGTGTCCATCACAGACTGAAATCGTACTGAAAGGTGCTGATAAGCAAGTTGTTGGTCAGGTAGCAGCAGACATTCGTGCGTTCCGTCCACCAGAGCCTTACAAAGGTAAAGGTGTTCGTTATGCTGACGAAAATGTTCGCCGTAAAGAGGCTAAGAAGAAGTAGGTTAACACTATGGATAAGAAAATTGCTCGTCTGCGTCGTGCAACACGCACTCGCAAAGCTATGCAAGAGTTGGGTAAAACCCGCCTGGTGATTCACCGTACTCCGCGCCATATTTACGCGCAGGTGATTGCACCTGATGCTAAGGTTCTTGCAACAGCATCAACAGTAGATAAAGCCGTTTCTGAAGGGCTTGAAAGTTTAAGTAATGTAGCTGCCGCTACTGCCGTAGGTAAAGCAATCGCTGAACGTGCCGCAGAAAAAGGTATTACATCTGTAGCTTTTGACCGTTCTGGCTTTAAGTATCACGGCCGCGTTGCTGCGCTTGCAGAAGCTGCACGTGAAGCTGGTCTTCAGTTCTAAGGAGTGAGTCATGTCAAAATTTGAAGCACAAGCCGGTAGTGATCTGAATGAGAAGCTTATCGCTGTAAACCGTGTGTCAAAAGTAGTTAAAGGTGGTCGTATCTTCAGTTTCACTGCTCTTACAGTAGTGGGTGACGGTAACGGTCGCGTAGGGTTTGGTTATGGTAAAGCACGTGAAGTTCCTGCTGCTATTCAAAAAGCAATGGAAAAAGCGCGTCGTAACCTTACTAGTGTACAGCTGAGAGGCACTACACTGCAGCATCCTATTAAGGGTCGCCACTCTGGGTCGCGTGTTTACATGCAACCTGCATCAGAGGGTACTGGTATTATTGCCGGTGGTGCGATGCGTGCTGTTCTAGAAGTTGCGGGCGTGCAGAACGTATTGTCAAAAGCATACGGTTCTACTAACCCAATTAACATTGTTCGCGCTACTATCGACGCTCTTGAGAATATGCATTCTCCACAAGACGTTGCTGCGAAGCGTGGCCTAAGCGTCCAAGAAATTCTGGGGTAATAAAGCCATGTCGAACACAATTAAAGTAACACAGACTAAAAGTGGTATTGGGCGTTTGCCTAAGCACCGTGCGACCCTAACAGGTCTAGGTCTTCGTCGCATTAATCACACTGTTGAATTAGAGGACACTCCTTGTATTCGCGGTATGATTAATAAAGTTTCTTACATGGTTAAGGTTGAGGGAGAATAATCATGCGTTTGAATACTCTTTCTCCGGCGGCTGGCTCAAAGCCAAACGCCAAGCGTGTAGGGCGTGGTATTGGTTCTGGTTTAGGTAAAACCGGTGGTCGTGGTCACAAAGGTCAGAAGTCTCGTTCTGGCGGTAGTGTTCGTCCAGGTTTCGAAGGCGGTCAAATGCCATTGAAACAACGCTTGCCTAAATTTGGTTTTACTTCACGTAAATCAATGGTAACTGCTGAAGTTCGTACTAGCGAACTAGCTAAAGTTACTGCTGACGTGGTAGATTTGGACGCTTTGAAGGCAGCTGGTCTTATTACTCGCAACATTAAGTTTGCAAAAGTAGTACTATCTGGCGAAGTTAAAGCACCAGTTACCTTACGTGGCCTGCGTGTAACTAAAGGCGCACTGGCAGCTATTGAAGCTGCTGGCGGTAAAATCGAGGAATAAGTACAAAACATGGCTAAGAATCCAGGAACAGCATCAGCAAGTGCACAAGGCGGCTTAAGCGAGCTTAAGAGTCGTTTACTATTTGTGCTTGGAGCCATTATTGTGTTCCGAGCAGGCTCCTTTGTGCCGTTACCTGGGATTGATGCCGCTGTACTGGCCGCGTTGTTTGACCAGCAAAAAGGTACCATTCTGGAAATGTTTAATATGTTTTCAGGTGGTGCACTTTCACGTGCTTCTATATTCGCGTTAGGTATCATGCCGTACATTTCGGCATTGATTATCATCCAGTTATTGACAGTTGTTCACCCAACCCTTGCTGAACTTAAAAAAGAAGGCGAGTCGGGTAGACGTAAGATTAGTCAATACACGCGTTATAGCACGCTGGTTTTAGCAACCTTCCAAGCTATTGGTATTGCTACTGGCTTACCAAATATGATGGCAGGTCTGGTAATTAACCCAGGTCTACCGTTCTATTTCACTGCGGTGGTTAGCTTGGTGACAGGAACAATGTTCCTGATGTGGTTAGGTGAGCAAATTACTGAACGCGGTATCGGCAACGGGATTTCGATTCTAATTTTTGCTGGTATTGTGGCAGGATTGCCTTCTGCAATCGGTCAGACGGCTGAGCAGGCGCGTCAAGGAGAGTTGCACTTATTGTTACTCTTGTTCATCGTTGCTCTTGTATTTGCGGTGACCTTCTTTGTGGTATTTGTAGAACGTGGACAACGTCGTATCGTTGTTAACTATGCAAAACGCCAACAAGGTCGCAAAGTGTTCGCTGCACAAAGCACACATTTACCACTTAAAGTGAACATGGCGGGTGTTATCCCAGCAATTTTCGCTTCAAGTATTATTCTGTTCCCTGGCACATTAGCGCAGTGGTTCGGTCAAAATGAAGGCTTGTCTTTCCTTTCTGACCTGTCATTAACGCTACAACCTGGGCAACCGTTATATGTGTTCTTGTATGCAGCAGCTATTATCTTCTTCTGCTTCTTCTACACTGCGTTGGTATTTAACCCTCGCGAAACAGCAGACAACTTGAAGAAGAGTGGCGCGTTCATTCCGGGTATACGCCCAGGTGAACAGACCTCGCGATACATAGACAAGGTGATGACTCGTTTAACCCTAGCTGGTGCTTTGTACATCACGTTTGTATGTTTAATTCCTGAGTTTATGATGATCGGAATGAACGTTCAGTTCTACTTCGGTGGTACTTCGCTACTTATTGTAGTGGTGGTTATCATGGACTTTATGGCTCAGGTCCAAACCCATTTGATGTCTCATCAATATGGTTCGGTTCTGAAAAAAGCTAATCTTAAAGGTTACGGCCGTTAGGCCGCCCTTGAGATTGGTCTTTAACTTTTACGGAGATAGCAATGAAAGTACGTGCATCCGTTAAGAAAATCTGCCGTAACTGTAAAGTTATCAAGCGCAACGGTGTTGTGCGTGTAATTTGCAGTGAGCCAAAGCACAAACAGCGCCAAGGCTAGTTAGTAGATTTCAAGACAATATTATTTGCAATGTGGTCATCTGTTGAGTATCCTTACGGGCTTTTCACAGATGGCCTTCGTTTAACACGAAAATTATAGGAGTGTGCCAATGGCCCGTATAGCCGGCATTAACATTCCTGATCAGAAGCACGCAGTTATTGCTTTAACTGCAATCTTCGGTATTGGCTTAACCCGCTCACAAAAAATTTGTGCGGCAGCCGGTATTGCTGAAGATGTTAAGATCAGAGAACTTGACGAAACACAAATCGATAAACTTCGTGACGAAGTAGCTAAATTCACTGTTGAAGGTGATCTACGTCGTGAAGTATCAATGAACATTAAGCGTCTGATGGACCTCGGTTGTTACCGTGGACTTCGTCACCGTCGCAGTTTGCCCCTTCGCGGTCAGCGCACTAAAACAAATGCGCGCACCCGTAAAGGTCCTCGCAAACCTATTAAGAAATAAGGGGTGAGTGAAAATGGCTAAAACTCCGACTCGCGCTCGTAAACGCGTAAAAAAACAAGTTGCTGATGGCATGGCTCATATCCATGCTTCTTTCAACAATACTATTGTGACTATCACTGATCGTCAGGGTAACGCGCTTTCTTGGGCCACTGCAGGTGGTTCAGGTTTCCGTGGTTCACGTAAGTCTACTCCGTTCGCTGCACAGGTTGCTGCTGAACGTGCTGCTGAAGCAGCTAAAGACTACGGCCTTAAGAACGTAGAAGTGTTTGTAAACGGCCCAGGTCCTGGTCGTGAGTCTTCAATCCGTGCATTACATGCTGCGGGTTTCCGTGTGACTAACATCACCGACGTGACTCCGATTCCACACAATGGTTGTCGTCCACCGAAGAAACGCCGCGTGTAGTTTCTGGATAGATTGGAGAAAGAAAAATGGCAAGATATTTAGGTCCAAAGCTTAAACTTAGCCGTCGTGAAGGTACCGATCTTTTCTTGAAAAGTGGTGTACGTGCGATCGACACAAAGTGTAAGTTGGATGCAGCACCTGGTCAACATGGTGCACGTAAAGCGCGTCTTTCAGACTACGGTTTACAGCTTCGTGAGAAGCAAAAAGTTCGTCGTTTATACGGCATACTTGAAAAACAATTCCGCAACTACTACAAAGCTGCTGCTCGCCTTAAAGGCAACACCGGTGAAAACTTGCTGCAATTGTTAGAAAGTCGTTTAGATAACGTTGTTTACCGTTTAGGTTTTGGTGCTACTCGCGCTGAAGCTCGTCAGCTAGTTAGCCACAAAGCTATCGTAGTTAACGGTCAAGTGGTTAATATTCCTTCTTACAAGGTATTACCAGAAGACGTTATCAGTGTTCGCGAAAAATCTAAGAAGCAAGCTCGTATCGTTGCATCTTTAGAAATCGCTGGACAACGTGAAGCGGCATCGTGGATAGAAGTAGACGCTACTAAAATGGAAGGCACTTTCAAACGCCTACCTGAGCGCGCTGATTTATCTGCGGAAATTAACGAACAGCTGATTGTCGAACTTTACTCTAAGTAAAGTTGAATTATAGAGAGGACACAATGCAGGGTTCTGTAACAGAGTTTCTAAAACCAAGGCTAGTTGAGATCGAACAAGTTAGCCCAACTCGTGCAAAGGTTACGCTTGAGCCATTAGAGCGTGGTTTTGGCCACACTTTAGGTAATGCTCTTCGTCGTATTCTTTTATCTTCTATGCCTGGTTGTGCGGTAACAGAAGTTGAAATCGATGGCGTGTTGCATGAGTACAGCAGTAAGGAAGGCGTACAAGAGGATATCTTGGAAATCTTGCTTAACCTTAAAGGTATTGCTGTGAAGTTAGAAGGTAAAGACGAAGTAACACTTAGTCTTGCCAAGTCTGGAGCAGGTCCTGTGGTTGCAGGCGACATTCAGCACGACGCTGATGTCGAAATCACTAACCCTGAGCACGTTATTTGTCACCTTAGCAGCAACGCTGAAATCAGCATGCGCATTAAGGTTGAACGTGGTCGCGGTTACGTACCAGCTTCAGTTCGGGTTCACTCTGAAGATGAAGAGCGTCCAATTGGTCGTTTGCTAACTGATGCAGCATACAGCCCAGTAGAGCGTATTGCTTATACTGTTGAAGCTGCTCGTGTAGAGCAACGTACTGACTTGGACAAATTGGTTATCGATATGGAAACCAATGGTACTCTTGATCCAGAGGAAGCTATCCGCCGCTCTGCAACAATTCTTGCAGAACAATTGGATGCCTTCGTTGACTTACGTGATGTAAGTGAGCCTGAAGAAAAAGAAGAGAAGCCAGAGTTTGATCCAATCCTGCTTCGTCCTGTCGATGATCTAGAGTTGACAGTACGCTCTGCTAACTGTTTGAAGGCAGAAGCGATTCATTACATTGGTGACTTGGTACAACGTACCGAAGTTGAGCTACTTAAAACACCTAACTTAGGTAAAAAGTCGCTTACAGAAATCAAAGATGTATTAGCGTCACGTGGTTTGTCTCTAGGTATGCGCCTAGAAAACTGGCCGCCAGCTAGCATTGCTGATAAGTAGTCACTGGTTTTAACGTCTTAATATAGAAGGATAAGGTCATGCGCCATCGTCAGAGTGGTCGTCAATTGAACCGAAATAGTAGCCATCGTCAGGCTATGTTCCGGAATATGGCCAGTTCATTGGTTCGCCATGAAGTTATCAAGACAACATTGCCTAAAGCCAAAGAGCTTCGTCGTGTTGTTGAGCCATTAATTACATTGGCTAAAAATGACAGTGTAGCTAACCGTCGTCTAGCTTTTGCTCGTACTCGCGATGCAGAAGTTGTTGGTAAGCTATTTGCTGAAATCGGCCCTCGATTCAAAGAACGTGCAGGCGGTTACACTCGCATTTTAAAATGTGGTTTCCGTGCTGGCGATAATGCTCCTATGGCATTCATTGAATTATTGGACCGTCCTGAAGTTGAAGAAGTTGCTGAAGAAGCGGCTGAGTAAACTCAGACACCAAGTATAAAAAGCCGGACTTAGGTCCGGCTTTTTTTTGTCTTTAATTTGTCGAGTTAGCTGTTATCACTGCGAAATAATTAACCCGTTACAAACGTTTGTTGTGATCGAAGTAATAAGAGATGCGCGCCCGCGGATTCAAATACTCAAACACAGCATCGGGTAAGGCGCTGGGCTTTAGGGCTTTCTCAATGGTTAAGCCTGCCGCTTCTAAATCAATAATTGGTGCTTCAGTACGCGGGATATTGGGGTCATAAACTTGTACAGCAGGGAACAGCAAACGTTCCGAGTTTACCGACATCACCAAGCCAATCTGCCCTGAACTAAGCTGCACAACACTGCCTGGCGGATAGATACCCAACAAACGTATAAGTATGCCTAAGTCAGCAGCATTGAGCTGCGCTTTACGTTGTTTATAAAGGTAGGAAATAACCGTAAAAGGAATCCGGGTTAAGCGCGGGTCTCTTGGGTGGCATAAGCTGTCATACTCATTTACAACTGCAATGAGCTGGGCTAAGCGGTCGATGCTGTCGCCTTTTAACTTTTGTGGGTAACCACTGCCATCTAAATACTCGTGGTGTTGCGCCGCAATCACTTTTACCTTGGCGGGTATCGTTTCCGACAACTTGAGAAAATCAGCCCCATACTTAGTGTGCATCTTTAATAAGTTGGCTTCTTGAGCGGTTAACTTACCCGGTTTGCGTAGCACTTTATCGGGGATTTTCATTTTCCCTACATCGTGAAACAAGCCGGCCAAGCCTAAGATTTTTATATCTCGCTCGGAAAATCCTGCCGCTTTGGCTAGCATCATGGCAAGGATAGATACATTTAAACTGTGGTAGTAAAAGCTGTCGGCATCTTTGCTGTCGTTCATTAAGTGCAGCACTACACCCTCGCCAGAGAGTAAGTCATCGGCTAGGTTGTTAATTAGGGTTGTAGCGTCATCAACGGCGTTAAGTGGGCGGCTTTTCAGTTTGCTCATCACCGCGCGAACTTGCGCCATTGAGCGATCAAACTCTTTCTCAACTTTTTGTAGGTTACGGCGGTAGTTCTTTAACTCTTCAATACGCGCGCGTTTTTCTTCCCAGAGTGCTTTGGCGGCTTTCTCTAAAGCCTTAGCGTCATCCTTTTTTTCTTCGTCTTGTTCTTGGTTCGCCGGCAAAGGTGGCGTATCGCTCTTTTCAGGTACCACAATGACATGCTTCAATCCCAGATTCTTGATTACATCAATCTGATCTTGGCTTTTTATTTTGAAGCTGGTGAACATAAACGGGTGCTCGCCCCATTTTACCGGAAGCTTAACAAACACACCTGTTTGTAATCGTTCTACATTAAGCTTTAACTCAGCCATGTGCCCTTACAACTTTTTTTCATCAGGGAGCATTATGAATAATTATTGGCACAAAATCAGCAGCTTTTAACAAGTTCTAGACATACACGAGGAACTATTTAAAATAGGTATCTAGATGTCTAGACATGCATGTCTTGTTGTTAGCTTGGAGCCTCTTATGCCAATTTGTATTCCTGACCAGTTACCCGCTGCTGAAGTCCTGCGTAACGAAAATATTTTTGTTATGCCAGAGAGCCGTGCAGCCCATCAGGATATCCGTCCGCTAGAGGTAGTACTTCTTAATTTGATGCCTAAGAAAATTGAGACTGAAAACCAAATCCTCAGGCTGCTCTCTAACTCTCCCTTGCAGGTGAATGTAAAGCTATTACGTATCGATCATCGTGTGTCTAAGAATACACCCAAAGATCACATCGATAAGTTTTATCGTGATTTTGACAAACTGCGTGAGCGTAACTTCGACGGACTGATTATTACTGGTGCTCCTTTAGGGCAAGTACCCTTCGAAGAAGTGTATTACTGGGATCAAGTTAAAGAAATTATTGATTGGGCCACAACCCACGTCACTTCAACCTTGTACTTATGTTGGGCGGCGCAGGCGGCGTTGTATCATTTATATGGTTTGAACAAACAAACTAGAGATACCAAGTTGTCTGGGGTGTATTGGCATCAAACCAAGCACAAGCATAATCCCTTGGTTCGTGGTTTTGATGACGCTTTTCTCGCGCCACTATCACGCTTTGCGCATTTTGATTCAAACCTAATTACCGAAGAAACCGACTTGAAGGTACTGGCCGATAACCCTGAAGCGGGTAGCTACTTATTTGCCAGCGAAGATTTTCGCCAAGTATTTATTACCGGTCATCCAGAGTACGCAGCAGATACTTTGCACAACGAGTATCAGCGTGATTCTCAAGAAGGCTTGAATCCGCAATTGCCCGAAAACTACTACACGCATGACGATTGCTCAGCCGCGCCATGTGCCACTTGGCGTAGTCATGGCCACCTTTTGTATAACAACTGGCTTAACTACTGTGTTTACCAAATCACGCCTTACGACTTAGCCGAGCTTAAACCCAAATCCGATAATATCTTGAAATAATTTCATATAACTTTATCGCAGATAAGCCCCATTAGGCAGTGTGCTACACTGCCGAGTCGAAATACCAGCGAAAGAAATAGGAAGTTCCCGTGTCAGCAAGGCTACAACTAGAAAAGCAACTCTCTCAACGCATCATGATCATCGATGGCGGCATGGGAACCATGATTCAGTCTTACAAATTTGAAGAGGCTGACTACCGCGGAGAGAGCTTTGCAGACTGGCATACCGATGTAAAAGGTAACAACGATATGTTGGTGCTAACACAGCCAAGAATCATTGCTGATATTCATCGTGAGTACTTGCTGGCTGGCGCTGATATTCTAGAAACCAATACCTTTAACGCTACAACTATCGCCATGGCCGATTACGACATGGAGAAGTACTCGGCTGATATCAACCGCGAAGCCGCGCGTATTGCTCGCGAAGTTGCTGATGAAGTGACGGCTTTAAACCCTGAACGTCCACGTTTTGTGGCGGGTGTGTTAGGCCCCACAAACCGTACCTGTTCTATTTCGCCAGATGTGAACGACCCAGGTTATCGTAATGTCACTTTTAACGAGCTAGTAGAGGCTTATGTTGAATCCACTAAGGCGCTTATAGAAGGCGGTAGTGACTTAATTTTAATCGAAACCATCTTCGATACTCTTAACGCAAAAGCGGCGGTGTTTGCAGTAGAAACCGTGTTTGATGAGCTGGGCTATAAATTGCCAGTGATGATTTCGGGTACCATTACCGACGCCTCAGGCCGTACCTTAAGTGGCCAAACAACCGAAGCCTTTTACAACTCTATGCGCCACGCTAGCCCAATTAGCATAGGTTTGAACTGTGCATTGGGGCCAGACGAGCTTCGCCAGTATGTTGACGAGCTTAGCCGCGTAAGCGAAACCTATGTCTCTGCTCACCCCAATGCAGGCTTGCCAAATGCCTTTGGTGAATATGACCTTGAAGCCAACGAGATGGCGGAACACATTGGTGAATGGGCACGCGCCGGTTTCTTAAATTTAGTTGGTGGTTGTTGTGGTACCACGCCTGAGCATATTAAAGCCATGGCCGAAGCGGTTGAAGGCGCAGCGCCACGCCAACTGCCAGAAATAGATGTAGCTTGTCGCCTTTCAGGGCTAGAGCCACTAACGATTACCGCAGACACCCTGTTTGTAAACGTAGGTGAGCGTAACAACGTTACAGGTTCAGCAATATTTAAGCGGCTGATCGTAGAGGAGAACTACGATAAAGCTATTGAGGTTGCCTTAAACCAAGTTGAGAACGGCGCGCAAATTATTGATATCAATATGGACGAAGGCATGTTGGATTCAAAAGCGGCCATGGTGCGCTTTTTGAACATGATTGCCTGTGAGCCTGATATCGCCAAAGTGCCGGTGATGATTGATTCATCTAAGTGGGATATTTTAGAAGCTGGCCTGCAGTGTGTGCAGGGTAAGCCTATTGTTAACTCCATTTCGATGAAAGAAGGGGTAGAGCCCTTTATTCGCCAAGCTAAAATTCTTCGCCGTTATGGCGCCGCAGTTATTATTATGGCCTTTGATGAAGAAGGTCAGGCAGATACCCGCGAACGTAAGTTTGAAATATGTAGTAAATCTTACGACATCTTAGTCAATCAAGTCGGCTTCCCGCCGGAAGATATTATCTTCGATCCAAACATTTTTGCGGTAGCTACCGGAATCGACGAGCATAACAACTATGCGGTTGATTTTATCGAAGCGGTAAAAGACATCAAAGATAACTTACCGCATGCGATGATTTCTGGCGGTGTCTCTAATGTAAGCTTTTCATTCCGTGGTAATAACCCCGTTCGAGAAGCGATACACGCGGTGTTCTTGTACTACGCGATTAAGAACGGCATGGACATGGGCATTGTAAATGCGGGTCAGTTGGCCATTTACGAAGACATTCCTAAAGAGCTAAAAGATAAAGTTGAAGCTGTAGTACTTAATACCCATAGCAATGCCACCGAAGAGCTGCTTGAAATTGCCGAGAAATACCGTGGTGACGGTTCTCAACAAGAAAGTGCTCAGGATTTAGAGTGGCGCACATGGGATGTTAAAAAGCGCCTAGAGCACGCCTTAGTTAAAGGCATCACCGAATTTATTGAAGACGACACCGAGCTAGCGCGCCAATCGGTAGAGCGCCCATTACACGTGATTGAAGGGCCGTTAATGGACGGCATGAATGTCGTGGGTGATTTATTCGGCGATGGTAAAATGTTCTTACCGCAAGTAGTAAAATCTGCCCGTGTTATGAAACGCGCGGTAGCCTACTTACAGCCCTATATTGAAGCTGAGAAAGGCGAAGGCCAGCGCTCTAACGGTAAAATTGTAATGGCTACCGTGAAGGGTGACGTGCACGACATTGGTAAAAACATTGTAGGGGTTGTGCTGCAATGTAATAACTTTGAAGTCATCGACCTTGGCGTCATGGTGTCTTGCGACAAAATTCTTAAAGTCGCTAAAGAAGAAAACGTAGATATGATTGGCCTCTCAGGGCTAATTACGCCCTCGTTAGATGAAATGGTGCACGTAGCTAAAGAAATGCAGCGTACCGGCCTCGATCTGCCGTTGCTTATTGGTGGAGCAACTACTTCTAAAGCGCACACTGCGGTTAAAATTGAACAAAACTATGAGCACCCTGTCGTGTACGTATCTAACGCGTCTCGCGCGGTGGGAGTATGCCAAAGTTTATTGTCCGACGAGTTACGCCCTCCTTTTGTAGAAAAACTGGATAAAGACTACGAGATTGTACGTGAGCAGCATGCTCGTAAGCGCCCGCGTACTCCACCGGTTACTTTAGAAGTCGCTCGTGCTAATCGTGCGCCGATTGAGTGGGAAAACTACACGCCGCCAGTACCAAAGCAATTGGGCATTCAACAGTTCGAAGATGTGTCGATAGAAGACATTGAACCTTACATAGATTGGACCCCATTCTTTATGACTTGGTCATTGGCTGGCAAATACCCGCGTATTCTAGAAGACGAGGTAGTGGGCGAAGAAGCTAAACGTTTGTTTGCCGACGCCAAAGCAATGCTCGCTCGTTTTAAACAAAAGCGCGAAGTGAAAGTATCAGGTGTGTTTGGTTTGTTCCCTGCCAATAGCGTGGGTGACGATATTGAGATCTACACCGACGAATCACGCAGCGAACTGCTAGGAGTAAGCTCTCAGCTTCGCCAGCAAACCGATAAGAAAAAGGGCGCTAACAATTGCTTAGCCGATTTCATTGCACCCAAGGCGAGCGGCAAAGCCGATTACTTTGGTGCCTTTGCGGTAACTGGCGGAATTGGTGAAGATGAATTAGCCGATATGTATAAAGATGAAGGCGATGATTACAACGCGATTATGGTAAAAGCGATTGCCGATCGCCTCGCCGAAGGTTTTGCAGAGTACTTACATGCGCAAGTACGTAAAGACTTCTGGGGCTATGCTGCTGACGAAAACCTCAGCAGCGAAGAGTTGATTCGCGAAAACTACCAAGGCATACGTCCAGCACCGGGTTATCCCGCTTGTCCCGAACATACCGAGAAAGGTCTCATTTGGGACTTACTGGATGTTGAAAAACGGATTGGAATGATACTAACCGACAGCTACGCGATGTGGCCGGGTGCTGCGGTATCTGGCTGGTATTTCTCTCATCCAGATAGCCGTTATTTTGCGGTGGCATCGATTCAAAAAGACCAAGTAGAAGATTACGCCAAGCGTAAAAATATGAGCTTGGAGGTTGCCGAACGCTGGTTAGCGCCTAACTTGGGTTACAACAGCTAAGCGCGGAATAAAACCTAGCTACATTTAAGTTTCGCGTTGCTGGCTGCAACGCCCGTCAACTCGCCCTTCAGCTTTAGCTTTAGGGCGATAAATCGCTTGAGTTTTAAGCTTATTCCCCCTACAATTTGCGCCGATTTTATCACTGAGAATCTTCTATGAACCCGGACCCCGACAGTCGAAACTTTTATCGTTTTATAGACCCGATACAACAAAATTTCTTCGCGTAGTCCGTCTGGTTAATGCTTGGCTCTATGCGATAGCTGGAGCAGTACATGGCACATCTTCAACAAAAATTAGAGCTCGCTTTAGTTAACTTAGACAAGTTAACCCTTCGCTCAACCCTCGATGAATACCACTTTGCCGACGTTGGTCAAGCTTTGGCTGAGTTTGAACCTAAAGAAGCCTTACCGCTTATCTCGATGTTTTCGCTAGGTGATCGCGCTAAAGTTTTCTCGTATTTGCCTCCCTATCTACAAGCCGACGTAGCGGGTTTAATGAAGCGTCATAAATTGGCCGCGTTGTTTTCTCGCATGGAGGCGGATGAGCGCGCCGATTTATATAACGACTTAGACGAAGAGCAACGCGCCATGGTTTTGCCTGGCTTAGCTCAAGCCGAGCGCGAAGATTTACGTAAGCTTTCCAGTTACGCCGAAGGAACCGCTGGGTCAATTATGACCTCTGATTACGCCACCCTAAAAGAACATTGGCTGGTTAGCCGCGCGTTAAAGCAGCTGCGACTTGAAGCGCCCGATAAAGAAACTATTTACCAAACTTATGTGATTGACCGCGAACGTCGACTGCTCGGTACCGTGTCTTTGCGTGAACTGATTCTGGCCTCTCCTGATATTCAAGTGCGCGAGTTAATGCGCACCGAGGTGGTATCGGTCACCGTAGAAGAAAGCCAAGAGCATGTAAGTAAACAAATTCGCCACTACGATCTATTGGCCCTGCCAGTGGTGGATGAACAGCAAAAGCTGGTTGGCATTGTTACTTACGATGACGCGATGGATGCGGCGGTTGAAGAAGCCACCGAAGATGCCCAAAAAAGTGCCTCAGTAGGTAAGCTTGACGAAACAGTAGACCGAGTGAGCATTTGGGAGCTCTACCGTAAACGGGTAATGTGGCTGGTACTGCTAGTGTTTGGCGCGATGTTCTCCGGCGCGGGTATTGCTCATTTTGAAGAAACGATTTCGGCCAACGTTGCCCTGGTGTTTTTCTTACCTTTATTGATTGGAAGTGGCGGTAATGCAGGCTCACAAGCAGCTGCCTTAATGGTACGGGCACTGGCCACTGGCGAAGTAGACAAAAATGACTGGTCTAAATTGTTTAGCCGTGAACTATTGGTAGGGCTAGCACTTGGCTTAACTATGGCGGCTGCAGTATATAGCGTAGGGGTATTTCGTGGTGGCCCAGACGTAGCAATGATTGTATCGATGTCGATGGTGATCATTGTATTAGTGGGATCTCTGGTGGGCTTAAGCTTACCGTTTTTGCTGAATAAGATGAAACTCGACCCTGCAACGGCCTCTGGCCCACTGGTAGCGACAATTGCCGACGTATCAGGGGTGTTAGTTTATTTTGGCTTGGCCAGCGCCATACTCGGCTTGTAACGCGACACGCAGCCACAAAAAAAGCGAGCCATAATATGCTCGCTTTTTGCTTTCAATCATTCAGGTTTAGTCTTTGCTTTTTTCGCTACTGCTTGCCGGGCGAATTAAGCTCACCCCTTCACGAATAATCATTAAACCTACACCTACCAGCTTAACGCATACGTATAAAAATACGATCAGCACTATTACCTTGATAAAGGTTTGAAAAATCTCAAAAAACTCTTCGCTAACTTGGGTATTTATGGCATCAGTATCGGCCATTAACCAGTTAAAAAAGTGCTGCATGAAGGGCGCATCATGCGGCAAGGTAATTAAACTCACTGTTTGTGGTAGCACATAGGCTATCACTGCGATTCCTACCACTATTAGCGCAATGCCAATAAGTAATCTTGAGCGGTTTAGCGCCGTGTTCATATACATCCTTGAATGGTTATTAATAGTTCTGTTGTTAGTAGCATTACCTGAGTGACTAAAGAGATCAAGTAAACTTAGCTTTCCTGCTCTATACCAAAGGCTTGTTGCTGCTCTTCTAGTTGCTCTTGCAGGTCAAACCAGCTTAGTTCAGTTTCTTCTAGTTCGCTCTTAAGTTCTGCTTGTTGTTGTAAACACTTTTGCAGTTGTGCTTTGTTGTCGGCTTCATACAGTTCTGGTTCAGCCATTTTTTGTTCTACTTCGTCTAAACGTTGCTGGGCTTTAGCGCTGCTTTTCTCAAGGCTTTCTAATTGCTTACGAATGCCTTTGGTTTGCTGACGAAATTCAGCTTCGCGACGTTTCTGTTCTTTACGTTGATTCACCGGGTTCGCGCCAGTAGCACTACTTTCTGTACCGTTGCTGTTTATCTGTCGGTTGGCTTGGCTTAGCCATTGTTGGTAATCGTCTAAGTCACCCTCAAAAGGCGAGACCCGCTGGCTGTCTACCAAGTAAAACTCATCGGTAGTGGCGCGCAGTAATGCTCGGTCGTGCGATACAATAATCATTGCACCGGTAAACTCTTGCAGCGCCAAAGTGAGTGCGTGGCGCATTTCTAAATCTAAGTGGTTGGTAGGTTCGTCAAGTAGTAATAAGTTAGGCTTTTGCCATACTACTAGCGCCAATACCAAACGGGCTTTTTCGCCACCACTAAACGGCGCTACCTTCTCTAGAGCTTGATCGCCTTGGAAACCAAAACTGCCTAAGTATTTGCGTAACTCAGCCTCGGTAGTATTAGGGGCCAAGCGTTGCAAATGCTGCATCGGTGTATCGTCTGGGCGTAGGGTTTCTAATTGGTGTTGGGCAAAGTAACCCACTTTAGCCATTTTGTTTATTTCTACATTGCCGGCCAGCGCTTTTAGCTCACCAGAAAGCAGTTTAATAAAGGTAGATTTACCCGCGCCGTTGCGGCCTAACAAACCAATACGGCTGCCAGGCACCAAGTTAAACTTAACTTGTTCAAGAATGGTTTTATCTTCATAACCGGCGCTCACTTTTTCCATAGTAAGCAAGGGTAGGGGCAGGTTGTCTGGCTCTCTAAACTGAAAGCTAAACTGCGAATCTACGTGGGCTTGGCTAATCACTTCCATTTTTTCAAGCGCTTTTAGGCGGCTTTGTGCTTGCTTGGC
This sequence comes from Agarivorans sp. DSG3-1, assembly GCF_046774965.1. NCBI lineage: Bacteria > Pseudomonadati > Pseudomonadota > Gammaproteobacteria > Alteromonadales > Alteromonadaceae > Agarivorans > Agarivorans sp. DSG3-1. Next base: position 1,709,792 of record NZ_CP177241.1, read on the forward strand.
TTTACTGGCCTTGTAACGAAAACGGTCTACAAAACCTTGCATATGCGCACGCTCGCGCTGTTGCTTCTCGTACATGGCTTGTTGCTGAGCCAAGTGCATGGCGCGCATCTGCTCAAAGTCTGAGTAGCCACCGGTGTACTCATTTAGCTTTTGATGCTCAATGTGCACAATGCGATTAATAATATTGTCCAGAAAATCGCGGTCGTGAGAAATCAGAATTAGCGTGCCGGGGTAGCGCTTAAGCCACTGTTCTAACCACACCACGGTGTCTAAGTCTAAGTGGTTGGTTGGTTCATCCAATAGTAATAGATCGGAGCGAACCAATAGCGCTTGGGCTAGGTTTAAGCGCATTCGCCAACCACCCGAAAAGTCACTTACGCTTTGCTGTTGGCCTGCCTCACTAAAGCCCAAACCCGCCAGTAACTCAGCGGCTTTGGTTTTAATTTGGTAGCCACCAATGGTGTCCATTTTGGTATGCAAGGTGGCAATGAGCTCGCCTTTTTCAGCTTCTTCTGCGGCAGTAATATCGCGCTCTAGTTGGCGAAACTCTTGGTCGCCGTCAATCACGTAATCAATGGCTTTGCGTTTAAGCTCAGGCGTTTCTTGGGCAACGCTGGAAATTTCCCACTTGCTTGGCACACTTAAGTTGCCTGCATCCACTTGCAGTTGGTTTTTTAACAAAGCAAATAGCGATGATTTACCGCAACCATTTTGTCCCACTAAACCCACTTTTTGGCCGGGGTGAATGGTGAGGTTTGATTCTTCTAAAAGAAACTTGGTGCCGCGTTGCAGGCTAATATTGTTGGCTACGATCATGGTTGTTGCTATGTGCTACTAAAAGTGTGCAATAATGCCGCTATGATACCCGATGCGGCTAATGTCGCATAGCAACATGGCAGTGCAAACTAGAGTTAACTATGGCAAAACATCGTTTTATTGCGGGCGCAGTATGCCCAGAGTGTGAAGAGCAAGATTCTATTCGTTTAATCGTTGAGCAAGTGAACGGTGAAGAGCACGAGCACATTGAGTGCGTAAGCTGTAACTACCATGCAGAACGCCCCAAACAGCAAGAAGAAAAAGACATTATTGGTTTGTTTAAGCCTTAGTATTAAAGGTAGCTCTGAGTGCCTAGAGGATGCTTTGTATTAATGCTGTCCTTCGGGGCACGACTCTTGTAAATAACCTTACTCTTTTTCGATAATGGAGATTAGTAATCTTCATGAGAATTACTCAAACAATCGTTTTTGTAACGCTTGCCTAAATTCTACCGGATTTTTACGCAGAGCCTCATGGTAGGCGACGAAGGCTTGATATTTAGCTGATGACATCAGCCAGCTAGCTAGTAATGGAAAGGCAATAAACATTAATCCAAACCATTTATCGTCGTGTTCAACTATTAAAGCATATAGTAGATAGCTTGCTAATTGAAAGTATACATTTAACCGATTCACTTTAACTGCGTGAGGTCTACCTCGAATTATCAGTACATTTGTGGCTACAATGATCAAGGTGATTGTCAATCCAAGCACGCCATTAAATGCTAAGTATTCGTCAACTGTAAATTTTCCGAATATTTCCTGGAATAATTCTACGACTAAAACGGTGGCGATGCCGCCACCGATAATAATAGTCATGATAACTGAAATACCTACGACAAAAATCCACATAGACAACTCATGCTTTTTAAAAAAACTATCTGTCATCAGCTCCAAGCTCCTCATAAATGCCTATCGCTAGAGTCTTTATCGTTCCACCGTAGGCACTGCCTACAATGCTTAAACTTGCTCCAACTGCATCTTTAACGTTGAGTGATACGGCATTGACAATTGCCTGGCTACTGTAGCGTTTAGCTAGTTTACTTGAGTTTGTGAGTGCTTTAAGTGTTTTTTCGCTAATGCCTGGTAGATTGAGCCGGTGTATCTCTAAAGTTATACGCTTTCTTTCGGCCCGACTAAAGCCCTTTAGTATTTCAATTTTTGATTTAGAAGTAGTTAGGCTCAACGTTTTAAACATTTTTATAGTTGTAGCTCCGGCCGCCGCAGCACCACCCAATGAGATGACGTCTAGCGCGGTACTAGCAGCGTTATACCATTCCATTGTATCCAGCTTATCCAGAGCTTCTGGATTACTTTTTTCTACATATGAACGCCCAGCGCCGTTAAAACACTGAACAGTAGAAGCTGTGGCCGCTGCGATGCCTAAATAAGTGACTGCTGCACTTGTCCCCCCTGTTATGGGTATTGCTGTTGTTGCTCCTACAACAACGACCCAACTTAATACTGCCGCACCGCAACTTAATCCTGTATTAAGCAATTCTCCCGTCAACTTACTTTCTCGGCGTGAAGCTTTCAACTCGCTGGCATATTTGACTGCAGATACTTGCTTTGGAGGTTCTCTTAATATCAATCGAATTGGATTTATGCGACATACGGGTTTAAAAGGGCGTAGGGTAACAACCGTGAATTCAGAGTCGATATAAACTACGCCAGCCCCTGATGTGTTTTGATCCGAATCTAAAGATTTAAAAATGCGCGAGAGATTAAGTTCGCTTTGTAATCGCTGCTTGAGCTGTTTCTCTTTGTTTTCTTGAAAAGGTGAGCGTAGTAATGCATTAGACATCATCATTTCCATCGATAATTATTAGCAAGCTTCTTTAATTAAAGCGCCGATACTTTACTAACAAATCAATCATTTTGATACAATCAATCATAGTGTTTATATGCAACGTAAAATAAATTAAATAACTCAAAGGGCTTACGATACGGCAGTTGTTGGATATGAGTTAAAAATGAACGTCTAAACCTAATTCTTTGCTTACCAAGTGGACAGACATAATGAGTGTCTGGCTCAATCTCGAAGTTTCTACGTTAGGGAGCCGAACTGCTACTCCACATTTAGATTGTTCAGCGATAATAGAAAGTGGAGTTAGCGATTTTACTTTTGACTCTGTTTACAATCCTTACACAAACAACTCAGCTCCAGTTGTGGGCTGAGTAAGTGATAACCCACTTGTTGAGCGCGATTATCTATTTCGTCGATTAAATGCTGGGGAATGGTGATTTCTTCAACGCTTTGGCAATTTTGGCAGATTAAAAACTGCGAGACTTGATGATGACACTGTTCGTGAATATGCGAGCAAGCCACAAACTTGTTTTGAGATTCTAATCGATGAACCAGTTGGTGTTGGGCAAGAAACTCAAGGATTCGATATACCGACATTGGCGGCATAGTTTGTTCGGCTTGCTGATTGTAAATATCCAGTATTTCGTAGGCCGACATTGGCTTTTGCTGCTGTAGCAATACCCGCAAAATTTGCTCCCGCTTCACGGTTAAACGCGCGCCGGAATCTTTGCAACGGTGAGTTGCACTATCTACGATACTTTGGTCACTCTGTCGGGTCATTGTCATCCAAAATTCTGGTTAAATGTGGCTAACTGGCGAAATCTACACTCAGCAATAAACGAGGGTATACCTCTTCTGATGTGGGCGAGCGATGCATTAAACCGTGCTCACTCTCTTCGTCCCAAGCTTGCCCTTTTAATAAGGCGACTGCAAACAATGGCAGGTCTTGTAATGGCGGTTGGCTGGGCTGCTCGGCTAAGCGGCTTTTGGTCAATACACTGTACTGCGTGCCTGCGCCTAGGTAACTCAGTAGCAAGCGGCATGGTACCTGATCACAGTGTAGTTTTGGACACATAGTTTGCTCTAGTTTGACCAAGCGCATACCAATTACGTCGAGTTCGAATAAGCAGCTAAACATATCGCACACTAGCACTAGGTCATCAATCATGGCTTGGCGGCCTGGGCCTGGCGGTAGTTTTTCACTGATATAGCTTGCTACTTCGTTGGTATTGAGCCTGGCAGAAATTCCTCTAAAAGTACTTTGCTCATCTACCAAGCTGGCGGCGTATTCGGCTATTTGAGGATCTGGTTGGCGTTGCCACACTGCTAGCTCGGTTTGATTGCTATAGATCTCGGTGAGCGCTTGGGCGGTTGCGCCAGTATTAACTACTGACGTGGTGGTTGGCATGTTCATTATCGACTTCCTTGAGCAAATTGTGGCTGTAGTTTCACTGTTGAGGTGCGTGGCGATACCTGAGCAAAGGCGTTATGCGCATGTAAGCTTTCGAGATGCCTTACTTGAATCGCAATATTGGGATAAAGCGGTGTAAGCTGCTGGGTGAGGCGTCGGCTAATATCTTCTACAAACATTAAGTTCTCGCCATTTAGCTCGGCAAAGGCTTGTTCGTCGGCGCGTTTTACGCTGGTTTGTACTGGAGTGGCGATAATCGCTTCTAGTTGTTCAATCAAGTTGACCAAGCCTAAAGCTTTAGAGTGCGTGGGTAATGGCAGTGATACTAAGGCCACACTGCGTTGGCTGTGGGGTGTGGCAAGGGTGCCATTTTGTTTAAGCCAGGCTGCGGCTTGTGAAGGGCTTAAGGTTTTATCTTCGCCAAAGTGCTGTAAAAATTGGTGGGCTAAACTTTCTCTGACAAGGGCGGCAGAGCAAGGGCAGGTTGAGGAATACTGCAGTTCGACTTGTAAGGCAACAGAAAGCGCTTGTCCTTGTATTAATTCGGCAGATAAGGTGATGGGGTAACGCTGCCAACCAGCAGGGCTATTGCTGACTAAGGCGGGGCGCTTTAACAAAAACTCGAACTGTAGTTCTATTCTCGCAGCGGTAGAGCGAACGTCTGAATGGCTGCTTAACACTTGCGCCAAACAGTGATCTAGAGATTGGCGAGTGAGTGCTTGCTGAGCCAATTCGTTAAGCAAAAAGTAAAGCCGCGACATATGAATTCCCCGCGCAGCTTGCTCGCCGCCAGGTAGATCGACGGCGATACTGGCACTGGCGTGGCTATGGGTTAAGCCTGCTGGCTCATCTAAATAAACCGGTACCGAAATATCATCCATACCCACCCAGCTAATTGAGGGCTGATGTGTGGTTAGCGATGAACTGGCTACATCGGGCAGTTGGGATCTCAACAATTTCTTCTCTTTACATTATAAGTTTATGAATGATACGTTATATCATATCATTTGTATTGGTGGCGATGAAGCTATGCATTTTTATTATCTCGGCTTGGCCGCGCGTTTGTGTTCGTTAGTGTTAGTGGCGGCGCTGCTCATCTTATTAACCTATGGAGCCGTTTAGGTTATGCAAGCGATTGTTGAGATGGATGCGCTGACAATTGGCCACCACGCTAATCAAGCCATAGTAAATAACGTGCAAGCCTTTATCCCCAGCAATGGCATGCTGGCGCTGGTTGGCCCTAACGGCGCTGGAAAGTCGACGTTATTAAAAACCATTTTAGGCGTGATTAAGCCCTTGAGCGGTGACTTGGTTTACCATATCAATCCTCGTCACGACATTGCCTACATGCCTCAGTTATGCAGCGTAGAACGTAGTTTCCCTATCAATCTCAAACAGTTTGTAAGTGCCGGTTTATGGGCAAAAACAGGTTGGTGGCGACCTATGCGACGTTACCAGCATGAGGTGCAACAGGCACTGGTTCAGGTGGGGATCGAAAACTTAGCCTCCAAGATGTTAAGTGAACTATCGGGCGGGCAATTACAGCGAGCCTTGTTTGCGCGGATGTTATTACAGCGCAGCAAATTAATGCTGCTTGATGAGCCTTTTAACGGCGTAGATGAGGCGACTGTATCGGTATTACTTGAGCAACTAAAACGTTGCCAAGAAAATGGTGCGACTATTGTTGCTGCAATACATGATTTGGAGTTAGTTAAGCAGCACTTCGAGTATTGTTTGTTGTTTAAAGAGGGCGGGGTTGTGCAAGCTAGCAGTGATGAACTGTTTACTCCTCATTACTCTGCAGTGGCGAAGCCCTCAATAAGGGTTGTTGAGTTTGTTGGTCAAGACTTAAAGCGGGCGAACTAACATGCTTGATTTAATATCCTTACTGTTTGCCCCCTTTATTGATTACCAATTTATGCGCCGAGCGCTGGTGGGTTGCGCTACTTTATCGCTGGGAACCGCTCCCATTGGGGTGTTTTTAATGTTGCGGCGATTGAGTTTAACTGGCGACGCGATGGCTCATGCCATTTTGCCCGGGGTAGCCTTGGCCTATTTGTTGTGTGGTTTGTCGGTGGTAGCAATGACCATTGGTGGCCTAGTCGCTGGTTTACTGGTGGCAATGTTGGCCGGCGCTACAGCGCTTAAAACTAAAAGCAGTGAAGACAGCACCCTCGCGGCTTTTTATTTGAGTTCACTCGCTTTAGGCGTGTTACTCATCTCTGCCAAAGGCAGCAATATCGATCTCTTGCATGTTCTTTTTGGCACCGCCTTAGCGCTGGATGATACCGCGTTCACGCTGCTATTGATTACCTGTGTTTGCAGCTTGGTGGTGTTTACTCTTATCTACCGACCACTGGTACTGGGAACGCTTGATAAAGACTATTTAGATAGCTTTGGTAGCAGCGGAAAAGTGGCTCATTTGGCCTTTATGTTTCTGGTTGTGGCCAACTTAGTAGCGGGTTTCCATGCGCTAGGAACGCTAATGGCTGTAGGCCTAATGATTTTACCCGCTTGTATCGCCAGATTTTGGACCCGCAAGCTAGAGCCCATGTTGCTGTTGTCGATATTGCTCAGCGTTGCTGCCTGTTGGGCCGGGCTGTTGTTGTCTTATTACTTTGGCTTTTCTACCAGCCCAAGCATTGTGCTGTTGCTAGCCGCTTGCTACCTCATTTCTGTGGTGTTTAGTCCACTCGATGGGTTACTTCGTAGTGGCAAACCAACTCCCTCTTTTAATCATAACAATAAGGATATGCTCTTATGATTCGCCGTTTTATTGTCAGCCTTGCACTCTCTCTATTTGTGCTTCTTCCAACGATTAGTTTGGCCGCCCCGGTACAAGTAGTGACCAGTTTTAGTGTGCTAAAAGACTTAGTAAAGCAAGTAGGGGGAGAGCAAATAGAGCTGACTAATCTTGTAGGGCCGAACGGAGATGCCCATGTTTATCAACCCTCACCCGCAAACGCGCAAGCAGTGGCCCATGCTGATCTGTTAGTGATAAACGGTTTGGGTTTTGAAGGTTGGATGGAGCGCTTAGTTGAAGCTGCAGATTTTCAAGGTTTAATGCTTGCCGCTACTGATGGCATTGATGTGATTCATCTGGAGGAGCATGACGATGAATCCGAGGCTACACACCATGATGAGCACGAAGCACATCATGAAGACGAGGCTACTCACCATGATGAACACGAAACACATCACGAAGATGAAGCTGAACACCATGAGGAGGGTAAAGAAGATCATCATGCTCATCACCATGGCGAGTTTGACCCACATGCTTGGCATAGTGTGATAAATACGCGTACTTATGTTCACAACATACTTGCGGCGCTGGTAAAGGTATCACCCGAAAACAGAGCCTACTTTGAAGAAAACGCCGCGCGTTACCTTAGTCAGCTTAAGCAGCTGCAAACACGGTTAGCGGCCGAAATGGCTTCGGTTCCTGCAAACAAACGTAATGTGATTACCTCGCATGATGCCTTCGGCTACTTGGCTAAAGACTATGGCTTTCACTTTACCGCTCCACAAGGCATGAGTACCGAAGCAGAAGCGTCTGCTGCCGATGTGGTTAACATTATCAAACAAATTCGCCAGCAAAATATCCAAGCCGTATTTGTAGAAAATGTATCTAATCCGCGTTTAATCGAGCAAATAGCCCGCGAAACTGGCGTTAACATTGGCGGTGAGCTGTATTCCGATGCTTTAGCAAGCGAGGAACAAGCCGCTGGGACCTACATAGGAATGATGGAGCATAACATCTCCACCTTAGTGAATGCGCTCAAGTAGCGGTTTTAGCGAGTCCAAAGGTGCTTAAAACAAGTAGGGCGCTGTGTGTGGCTGCCATGCTATGCATGGCGCCCTTATTGGTGAGCGCACACCCTCATTCATGGATAGATGTGCGAAGTTATGTGGATGGAAATAACCAGCAAATTAACGGGATAAGCATGGTGTGGCAATTTGACCCTATGACCTCTGCTTATATGTTGGACGGCGAAGATCTAGACGGTGTTAATCGCCAGCCAACCTTGATCCGTATGGCTCAAGACTTAGTGATTAACATTAGCGATTTTGATTATTTTACCAAGGTTTATTGGAACCAGCTGCCAGTCGAGTTGGCCGGAGCTAGCATGCAACGGATTACCATTGAAGGGCTCAAGGTGAGTTTTAGTTTTTACCTGTCGTTCAAACAGCCTATTTCAATGCAAGCTATTTCAATGGGACAGGGGACCTTAGATATCCGTGTTTTTGATCCCAGCTATTACATTGATATGTCCTGGCGCGATTCAAACGATCTTGCTCTCGCGATTGAGTTACAAGCTGCGTGTAGTCAAAAAATTATAGAGCCAAGCCCTAGCTCAGAACAAATGAGTTATGCATTGGCGCTGCCTGCTGATGCTAGCCCTGATAACGCTTTAGGTAAATTATTTACTCAGCAGGGCGTGATTACCTGCGAATCACTGTAAGGATGTAAATGATGCGCCGTCACCATCGCTCTGTGCTGCTATTGGCCTGTCTATTGTTAGTTGTGGGCGGAAGCAGTATTTATCTGTGGTTGTCATTTCCTCAGCTGTGGATGCAATCTAAGCGCTGGCAAATGGAACTGAGTCGCTACATTAGTGAGCTGTTGAGCTTGGCATCGCAACATCCGGCAAAGGCAATGTGGACAACGTTTTTAGCTAGCCTGAGCTATGGGGTTTTACACGCAGTTGGGCCGGGGCATGGCAAGGTGATTATGGCCAGTTACTTGAGTACTCATCCGGCGAAACTTAAGACCAGCCTTAAACTCTCTTTATCTGCGGCTATGCTGCAAGCGCTGGTGGCTATCACCTTGGTGAGTACCCTGCTATTTGTTATGGACAGCAGCATTAGTCAACTCAATATTCAGGCTGAACGGCTGGTTCAGTTGAGTTATATCGCGATGATATTACTGGGCCTAATTGTGGCTTGGAAGGGCATTAAACAATACCGAAGCTCGCAGAAAAAACTGAATCTGGTGAATATTGGGCCACGGCTTACTGGCCAAGAGCTTAAGACCAATACAGTGCCTTTTACGCCACTGTTAAGCCCACACAATAACGATTGTGAATGCGGGCATAGCCACGTAGCAAGTTCAGCGTCATTAACCGAGGCCAGCAACTTGAAAGACTATTTCGCTATTGTTGTCAGTATTGGTATGCGGCCATGCAGCGGGGCGCTAATGGCACTGATATTTGCAAAATCTTTAAATGTTTATTGGTTGGGAGTAGTCAGTGCGCTGTCAATGGGATTGGGCACGGCGATAGCGATCGGTTTGCTTGCTTGGCTATCATTATCGGGAGGAGGACTGGCTAAGCGTTATGTTTCCTTAACCGGCCAAAAATATCGCGTGCTGCGCTTAGGTGTAAAATTGGCTGCCGCAGGCTTAATTTGTTTAGTGGGGCTCGTTATGCTGAAAAGCCAGTCCTTATTATTCTCACCGATATTGTGAAATAACCATGAGCAGTTTTGGGATACGCATGGTGTTAGCTTATTAAGCTAAGGTTTTGCCCAAAATTGTCAGGCTATAATCTTGCTGATCCATTCTTGCCACATTTGGCAGCTGGCCCCAGTCTTGATAACCAAGCTTTTCAAACAAGGCAAGGCTAGGCACATTATGACTAAATATGAAGGCCAACAGTATTTCTATTCCCAGTTCTTGGGCAATGGGTTCGGCGGCAAGTAACAAGCGTTTGCCTAAGCCTTTACCGCGCTGGTCTTCAGCTAAATAGAGACTGATTTCGGCGCTATGTTGGTAAGCTGGGCGACCATAAAAATCACTAAAGCTTAACCAAGCAACCACTTCCCCGGCTTGTTCTATTACGTATAAAGGGCGCTTGGGGTGTTGGTGCTGCTTAAACCATTGAAGGCGTGAGGCTACCGTTTGTTCTTCTGTATCGGCTGTTACTTGGCGAGAGGCTACGATCGAGTTGTAGATCTCTACAATGCGAGGAAGGTCGGCTTCAAGCGCCAGGCGAAAGGCTACAGACATGTCAGTATTCCACTTAGTAATGCGGTGGCGGTGTTTCTTGCTCTTGAGGGGCGACGGCTGCGCTGCCATCGCCTTCAAACAATTTGGCGCGAATAAGCTTAAACTGATGTTGTAGCGTTTCTAGCTGATTTTGTTGATCTTGTAGGGCAAGGTTTAGCTGCTCGATGGTATCTTCTTGAAAGGCTATTTTGGTTTCAAGGCGTTCAATAACGCCGTCTAATTCTTGCTGATTCATACCGCTACTTCTTTAATTCCCAAACTTCGACTAAACCGCTCGAGCTGGCGCTCGCTAGCTGGCCATTATCGAGCATCGCCGCACTATACACAACCGCGCTTTTGGGACGTGTTTTTTTGGTAGGAGTGACTAGCCAATGTTGCAGTGCTTGGCCACTTGCTACATGCCAAACGCTTAATTTTCTGGCGGCTGAGCCAGTAAGTAACCACTCGCCTTGATTAGCAAAGCTCACATATGAAAATATGTTTTGTCGAGCGGTAAGTTTTAGCTGGCTAACTTGCTCGCCGCTAGGAATGGCCCATATTCGGGCTAGCTTGCCGTTATCGGCAGTAAACGCGTATTTACCGTTAGACTCTAAAGCGACTGATGATACCCGCCCTTGATGCGGAAAGCGCAAAATAACTTGAGCGGTTTGGGTATCCCAAAATAGTGCTTGGTAATCGTTACCGCCGGTGAGGGCGTAACGGCCATTAGCGGATAGCGCCACTGTGTTAATTTTTTCGCTGTGACCTAAAAACTCTAAGCGACGGCCAGAGAGTAGGTCGAGGTGGATGACTTTGCCATCGCCTAAGCCAATCAGAACTTGTTGACCATTGCTGGTTAAGGCAATGTCGCGAATGCTTGATTCACTGAGCTTCCAATAACCTAGCGCTCTGCCACTGGCGATATCCCACACCACAAAATCATCACGGCTGGCACTTATGGCATAGCGATTACCCTCGGCAATTTTAACCAAAAAGACTTGGTTGTTGGCTTGGTTTTGATGATCCCACTGAAATAGCTGACGTTGTTCTTTTACATCCCACAGGCTTAAACCATGGTGAATAGAAGAGACCAAACTGAGGCTGCCGTCAGACGAAAAATCGGCAGCATAAGATCCGTCAGTAGCTTGCTCCCAGCTGCGAACAGGAGGTGAGTCGTCGCTACAACTGGTCAATAGCAGAGTAAAGCTATAAATTACAAATAACTTAATAATTGTCATTTTTTTGCGTTTTTTTACGGAACTGTCACTAGGTTGTGTTGACTAATAGGGTTAGTATAAGGGCTTTGCGGGCTAAGTGTTTAATTATTCACAATGATCTTGCACGCTATGCCACAGATTTAATGCGACTTAATTGGAGATAAATGAATGAAAAAGTATTTTGCCGTGTCGGTTTTGGCCGCCTCGATATTAGCCGTTACTGGCTGTCAGGAAGAGAAAGCTGAAGCTCCAGCGGTAGCTCAAGTAGCCTTAGAGAACGAAGGTCAACAGCAAGCCTATGCAATTGGTGCTTCTGTATCTCGTTACATTGCCACTACACTTGAGCAGCAAAAAGAATTGGGTCTTGAATTAGATAACGCATTAGTTCTTAAAGGCATGCAAGACGGTTTAAGTGGCGAAGTAGCCATGTCTGAAGAAGAAATTCAGCTAGCACTTAAAGCACTAGACGAGAAACTTGCTGGATTGGTAGAAGCTAAAACGGCTGAAGATGCAGCTGCAGCTCAAGCTGAAAGCGCTAAGTATTTGTCAGATAACGCTGCTCGCGAAGGCGTTTCAGTGACTGAATCTGGTCTACAGTTTGAAGTATTAACTGACGCTGAAGGCGACAAGCCAAGCGCTGCTGATACAGTAACTGTTCACTACAAAGGTACCCTGACTGACGGAACTACTTTTGATAGCTCTTACGACCGTGGTGAGCCAGCAACGTTCCCACTAAACCGTGTGATTCCAGGTTGGACCGAAGGTGTTCAACTTATGTCTAAAGGCGCGAAGTACAAATTCTTCATCCCTTCAGAGCTAGGTTACGGTGAAAACGGCGCAGGTAGCATTCCACCTAACTCAATCTTAGTATTTGAAGTTGAGTTGATGGAAATTGAAAAAGCTGATGCAGCGGCAGAAACGCCAGCTAGCTAATCAATAGCTTGATCAAAAAAACGCAGCATTTAGGTGCTGCGTTTTTGTTTATAGCAAATGACCCGTCCTGATATGGGTTGACACTTGATTAACTAAAACGCTCGATGCACTTCATCGGGCGTTTTGTATTTTAGTGCCTCGTGAGGCCTATATTCATTGTAGAGCTTAACCGATTCATCGACCATTTTTCGTGCCTCATTTAAGTCTGTAGGTTTATTCAGCAAGTACTCCATCTTTAGTATTCCATTTATTCTCTCCGCAAGGGCGTTCTGATAACAGTCATAACCGTCTGTTATCGAACAAGATACATCGTGCTGACGGTGTATCGCCTGATATTCATTGGAGCAATACTGAACACCTCGGTCCGAATGATGAACAAGCTCCCCTATAGACCTTCGTTCCTTCAACGCATTTAAGAATGCTTGTTTGACCGTGTAAGCTTTCATATCCTTACCTAGGTGATATCCCACTATTTTTCTTGAGTAAGCATCCGTCACTAGACTGAGGTACGCTTCACCGCTACGCGTCGCCAAGTAAGTGATGTCAGCCACCCATAACTGCTCTGGTTTATCGGGTATTAGGCCTTCTTTTATGCGGTTAGGATGGCAGTAAAAACGATGATTGCTATTTGTAGTTCGATGGTAAGCCCTTCGATTATGAACTAATAATCGATTCATTCTTAGTAAAGAGAATAAGCGGTCTCGGCCAATATCGATAGCATTCTGGGCAAGTAGGTACTTGAGCTTACGAGCCCCGATACGAGGGTGCATCATTCTTTGTACTTTCACAAAGTTGAGCACTGACTCATCTTTTTGTATTTGGTGAGCCTGGGCAATACCGCGCTTGTAAAAAGCTTGCCGTGTAATACCCATGAAGTGACAGGCTTTCGTTACAGTTAACTTTCGGACCGCTTTTTCCTTAATAACTCGGCCTTGCGCTTCTTTGAGAGCCGAACTCCGAAGTCTCTATCCATGACTTTTACCACCGCTTCAAAGAAATCAGCTTTCATCTGAGAGTCTTCTAGCTGCTTCTCTAGCTCTTTAATGCGTTGCTCTGGGGTTTGAGGCGAAGAAGAATTTGACATAGCAGTACCTACCATTCTCGTATGCTCTATTCCTTTAGACCAATCTAGTCGACCATGTTTGCGAAGCCAAACTAAAACGGTAGAGCGACCTTGGATCCCATAACGGTCCTGAGCTTGTCGATAAGACATTTCGCCTTTTTCAACTTGGTCTACCACTGCCAATTTAAAGGCAAGAGAATAATTTCGTTGGGTACGTTTACTGGTTGTTTTCATGACACTCTCCAATTTCATGTTGGATATGTGTCAACCTTATTTAGGACGGTACAAAAATAATAAAAAAGGCCTCTTGTGAGGCCTTTTTATTTGGTTTTTATTCTGCGGCAGCGCTTTGTTGGCTGTGCTGGTATAAATGGTCGAGTAATTCATCTTCTACTGCGAAGCGCTCTTCCATTTCTTGTCCCAGCTGAGATAAGTCTCTGTCGAAGCTGTTGAGCTCGATGTCTTCACTCACTTCGGCGTACTTGTCGTTAAAGGCCAGTGCGGTGTCAGTGGTTTCGGTAATTTGCGGTAATAAGCTTTCGCCAGGTTTGGTATCACCATCGTTGGCGCATTCACTCACAATTTGCTCGTAGATTTCAAAATGACCTGTTGATGCGTAATCAACTAACTGTTGGCAAAATTGGGTAATCGCCGGCAGCGGCGGTAGCGAGCGTTCAGCGGTGTCGTAGGGCGGTAGACCTGCTAATTCACAGTAGGCAATTAACAATTGTTTTCTAGCGTCTAACCAAGCATCGATAACTTGGCTGGCGCCTCCCCATTTGGCTTGAGCTTGTTCAAGTTTGCTTAGCATTGCCCTTGCTCCTAAATCCCTAAAGAATATAACTATAACTAAATAAAATCGGGGCTTTCGTCAACCGATATTTAGTTTAAGTGAGGCGTGGCTAAACATTTGTCAGTCGTGAAAAGCTTGTTATGTAGTGTAAGCTTGGTCATTATTTGCCTATTGAGCAAGCTCGCGTTATAGAAAGGATGAAGTGTGAGTAAACAATTTGGCTGGTGGTTTTTTACCTGCGGCAACCAGGTATTAGTGATCCCTCAAGGTGAGCGTATTCCTTACGGTGATATTGAAGACCTACCTTTACCCGAGTTAGATTTTACCCAAGTTGAACGCTTTGCCAGTTATAAAGGCGAGGCATGTTTGCGTTTGGAGTTGAGCGAAGCAATTGATTTGGGCATGGGTGAGTGGATTGATTTACGCAGCAGTATGTCGGTACTCACTGGCCCGCTCTTTAACTTGGTAGGAAAAGCGCAACAGTTTGCGTTGTTTCTTAAAACTCATCGTTTTTGTGGCAGTTGTGGTGAAGCCCTAGAACGGGTGGACTGGGAGTTGGCCATGCAATGTGGCCATTGCGGCTTTAGAGCGTACCCACGAATTTCGCCCAGCATTATTGTGTTAATTAGTGATGGCCGCAAAGTGCTGTTAGCTAACCATCGTCGCCATCAAAAGCAAGAGCAACCGATATACACTGCCATTGCTGGCTTTGTTGAAGCGGGAGAAACGCTTGAACAAACCGTGCATAGAGAAGTGCATGAAGAAACCGGTATTAGGGTTAAAAATGTGAGTTACTGGCGGAGCCAGCCTTGGGCGTTTCCCCATTCAATTATGGCCGCTTATTTTGCCGAATATGACACTGGAGAGGTGAATATTGACCGTCGCGAACTGGCCGATGCGCAGTGGTTTGATTACAGCAATCTGCCTCACCTTCCGCCAACTGGCACGATTGCCCGCGATATGATTAATCACTGGCTTGGACAAAAAACTAACGAATAATTATGGGGCCTTACATAAACTGTTCAGGCTTAGTTATAAGGCTTGAGTTGTTAAGGCAGCTAGTTACAATGCACTAGCTAAAATTTTAGATAATCGGGAAAGTTAATGTCGGAACTTAAAAACGATCGCTATTTGCGCGCACTGTTAAAGCAGCCTGTAGACGTAACACCAGTATGGATGATGCGCCAAGCGGGTCGCTATTTGCCTGAGTATCGAGCTGTACGCAAAGATGCAGGTGATTTTATGTCGGTGTGTCGTGATGCTGACTTGGCTTGTGAAGTAACCTTGCAGCCACTGCGTCGTTTTAAGCTTGACGCGGCTATTTTGTTTTCCGACATTCTTACTATTCCTGACGCTATGGGTTTAGGTTTGTATTTCTCTACAGGAGAAGGCCCAAAGTTTGAACGCCCAGTGACCAGCAGGGCACAAGTTGAATCCTTAGGTGTGCCAGATCCAGAGCAAGAGCTGGGTTATGTAATGAATGCCGTTCGCACTATTAAGCGAGAGCTGAAAGGCGAAGTACCGCTGATTGGCTTTTCTGGTAGCCCTTGGACTTTGGCAACTTATATGGTTGAAGGCGGCACGACTAAGTCGTTTGCTGGTATTAAAAAAATGGCCTTTAGCGAGCCGCAAACTCTGCACTTGTTACTCGATAAACTAGCTGAATCAGTCATCTTGTATTTAAACGCGCAAATCGCTGCTGGTGCTCAGTCGGTGATGTTGTTTGATACTTGGGGTGGGGTATTATCGCCACGCGATTACAACGAGTTCTCGTTGCGCTACATGCACAAAATTGTTGATGGCTTAACCCGTAAAGCCGATGGCCAAACTGTGCCAGTGACTTTATTCACCAAAAACGGTGGCCAGTGGTTAGAGCAAATCGCTGCTACGGGTTGTGATGCAGTAGGCTTAGATTGGACCATTAATATTGCTGAAGCGAAAAAACGCATTGGCGACAAAGTGGCCTTGCAAGGCAACATGGATCCCTCAATGTTGTATGCGCCAGTAGGGCGTATTCGTGAAGAAGTCGCCACTATTCTTGAAGGTTTTGGTGAAGGCAATGGCCACGTATTTAACTTAGGCCATGGCATTCACCCAGACGTAAACCCCGAGCATGCGGGTGCCTTTATTGATGCTGTTCATGAATTAAGCGCACCTTATCATAAGTAGCGTTAATATCTGCCTACTTCACATATAACAAAGTTAAATAACACGTATTAACTATACGGCGTGTTATTTAACTGAATCACCCTCGCTATTGCTCTCAGCTTTGATATAGTAAAGTACTTAGAACTCTTTACGGATGAAGTTCATTTTTGGCCGTAACTGAGAGCTTGTTGTTATGAAATCCCCTTTGCAAATAGGCATAGTGTTTATTCTTGTGCTGATAATGGTTGTTACCTATAAGCTAAAAAGTGTAGGTGAACCTAACGTTCTTCCTTATCTTTCTTATCATACCCTCAACGGTAAAACAGAAGTGCTTGCGCAACAGCTAGTCATCCCGCAGACTGAGCACACTAGATAATCGAATTTTCTATTTATCGTTATGATGTTTCTTAGTTTTTTACTTATTGGTGCCGCGGCAGGTTTAATGTCGGGGTTATTTGGTATTGGTGGCGGTTTAGTCATTGTGCCGGTGCTAATTGGTAGCTTTGGAGCCATGGGTTTTGCCAGTGAATCGGCGATTCACCTAGCCATTGGCACGTCATTAGCCTCGATTATTATCACAGCTAGTAGCGCCAGCTACGCCCATTATTGTCGTGGCTCAATTGATTGGAATATTGTGAAACGCTTGGGTGGCGGCATAGTGTTTGGATCGATGCTTGGTGCTTGGGTGGCCACTCGCTTACATGCCGATCACTTAACTAACTATTTTGCTGGTTTCTTACTGGTTATGGCGCTGTATATGGCGTTTGGTAGAACGCCTAAAGCTCAACGCAGTTTGCCGGGGCCCACTGGCACCAGTTTATTAGGTGCTATTGTGGGCTGTATCTCTGCCATGTTTGGCATTGGCGGCGGTACCATTACTTTTCCTAGTTTGAGTTGGTATGGCGTATCAGCCCCCAAAGCTGTTGCTATTTCGGCAGTATGTGGTTTACCGATTGCGTTAGTGGGCACTGTTGCATATATCTATAATGGTTGGCATGAAGCCGACTTACCGGCCTGGAGTTTGGGTTATGTTTATTTGCCTGCATGGTTAGGCATTGTGCTTACCAGCTCCATATTTGCCCGTTTAGGTAGTCGCTTAGCTTATCGTTTGCCCGCCAAACGGCTTAAGCAAGCATTTGCCTTGTTGCTATTGGTAATGGCCATTAAGTTATTGATTGAGTAGGAGAGGTTTGATGAAAAAGTTTTTATTCTCGGCAGTTCTGATTGCTTGGTTTTCTAGTGCTGCAGCGTTTGCTGCAACCCCTGTTTCAGAGAAGCAATTAGGCGAAGTGCTGGTGGAATCGCGTAATCAGCTTTACCAAGCAGAACCTGGCCAAGCCAGTGATTATTCACGTTTAGTGGCATATGGCTTAGATACTCGCTACGGGGTATTTGTGCGTAGTTGGTTGTATTTTGAGCTGCAAATGGCCACTCAACAAATAAGTTTGCAACCAGATAACGAATTAGCAAAAAGCCGTCAGAGCATTCTGTTTAACCTGCGTCGCCAAATTGATTTAGAATAGGCAAAATTTTTTAACGAGGAGTAACAATGTCTCTGTCATTGTTGTTAGCCATTGTGATTTTAGTTGGCGATATATTCGCCATAGTGAAGATTTTAAACAGCAGTGCGGAAATTGGCCGTAAATATCTTTGGATATTTTTAATCTGCTTACTGCCACTAGCTGGCATTGTATTGTGGCTATTTAAAGGGCCCAAAAACTAGGGCTCTTTTAGTTGTTTAAGTAAGGCCTGCATTTTTTGGTTATTGTGCTGCAGCACCATTAACTCTGAACGAAACAGTGCGGGCAGTTCGACCACGGTGATTGCGATTAACATCGCTAAACCCCATTGCCAAACGCCACCTAGCATTAACAATAGAGCCACCAGTGAAATGCCAAGATTGAGCAAACCTCGTAGCCACTTAGCTAGATAAAAATGGTGCAATCCCGCGAGCATCCAATAGTTAAGCACAGCGTAGCTATCTGGGTCTTTTACTTGTTTTTGCCAAGCATGATGAAACTGCTTACGTTGCTCGTCAGGCAGCTCTCTCACCGATAAACGCAGCTGTTCTTGCTGCTGTTCTAATTGCTCGCGGTTTAACATGGTTTAACGCCCCAGAGTCACAATTACCGTTTCGCGACTCCAAAATAACCAGAAACGACGATTTTCAATCACTTGAAATACCAGCTGCCAACCATCGCTAGCTTCTTTGTTCAAGCTTGCTTCTACTTTTTGCAAAGGCATGCCTGATGCACCTAGAAACAAGGTGCCTAAAGCCCCTTCGGTAATTGCGATTACTTTGTACTCTTTGTAAGCCATGTTGCTCTCATTCTCTAATAACAGTTGTTCGACTATAAGCTATGCTTAAAAGCAAAACCATCATTAAGCGCAATTCAAAAGCTATGCTACTTTTAAATACATAGCGGTGGTTTTTGTAATCAAATAGTCTTTAGAGACAAAAGCTTATTGCTTGTTACAGGCTTAATACAGAGCGTTTGATGTTTATGTGAGCCAAACTTGCTATTTGCTAGTGAGTTTGTTGGTATGTTTAAGTTGATGGGTAAGCGTTAGGGAACAGCTATGAAAGTAACCATGCTTTACTATGATGAAGATAATCCACTGTTGTTACAGCAACAGGTACTGTCTGAGCTGAGTCAAAGTAGCAAAGGCCGGGTCATTATCCCTAATGAAGATAAACTAGGAAAAATCATCATTGCCATTTTAGATGGAGAGGTGAAAGTTCTTAACTCCTTAGGTGACCGCGCATTTGCCGCCTTTGATTTAGAAAAGCAAATCGCCTTTGAAGGCGACGCAGATTAATCTCTCAAGGCAGCGAATCGTTCGCTGCCTGTTAATAACCTTTCGCAAAATCCACTTTATCTATCAAATCTTCTCCCTGTAAGTAACGACTTAAGTTGTCGGCAAACAATTGAATGATATCTGCTACCCGGCTAGGTGCCGAGATATGCGGAGTTATCATGCAGTTGGCTTGTTGCCATAAAGGATGGTCTTCTGGCAACGGCTCGGGGTTCGTGACATCGAGTATTGCCCGCGCTTTGGGCTTGGCTTGTAGAAACTGCAGTAAGGCTTGCTGGTTTAATGTTGCTCCTCGGCCTACATTAAAAAACACCACATCGTCGGCTAAGGCCGCAAAAAAATCTAGGTCTAGCAAACCTTGAGTCGCTTGGGTATTGGGTAATAACGCCACCACGACCTTGGCAGTCGCGCAGAGTTGTTGCTGCTGGGAAAACGTATGTACGTGGTCAAAGGCCGCTTTTGGCGAGCCGCTATGGCTTAATGCGACCGGCCGCATACCAAAGTGACGGGCCGTACCCGCGAGGTGTTGGCTGATATTGCCACTGCCAATACAGCAAAAGGTTTGTCCCTGTAAGCTATTGCTAGGCAGAGACTGCCACAAGGCTTGTTGGTGCTGGTTCCGATAGGCAAGGTGCTGCTGAGTGTGCGCAAGTAGATAAGAAAACACATACTCGCTCATTAAAGGACCAAAGGTGCCTCGGCTATTTGTGAGTAGGTAATGCTTAGGCAAATCTTCGGCGAGTAGGGCATCTATTCCTGCAAAGGTCGAGTGAAGCCATGCTAGGTTTGGCATGCGGTTAAGCACTTGGGCTGCATCACTGGGCGTAGCCAATAATACTTGGCTTTGCAGAGCCGTATCTGACAGCTCAGAGACATGTGACGCGAGGTGCCAATCACATTGAGGAAATTGTGGCTGAAGGGCCGCGGCATATTGTTGAGCCTGCGGGTTGATAATAGCGATCTGCATGTTGCACCTTAGTTCTTCGCAAACAAGAGTTAATTTAGCTAAGCGATTACGCTGGTGTTAAGCTGCATAACCTATTAGCCTTTCGATTATCTTAATCGTTTTATTTAGCGCGGAGCAAACAATGCTTACCCCATGTGATATCGACCGTTTAGCGCAGTTGTCTGCCAAACAACAATCTTTATATTGCCTAGCGCTGTTGCAAAGGATGTCGCCAAATTATTTGTTGTTTTGTCAGGCGGTAGAGCTTGAGCATGATGCCGACTTTAAAAAACTATTGGCGTTGTTTTGGGAAAGTGCCATGTACCCTAAAACTCGCATTAACTTTTCCGCGCAGCGAGAACGTTTTGAAGACCTGATCCCAGAGCCTCAAGATTACGATATGTACGGGGTATATCCAGCTTTAGATTGTTGCGTAGTGACAGAGTGTTTGTTTAGTGCTTTGTTAGAATCTACTGGCCAAGAAGCAGAGCAAGCTAGCCAAACCTCTTTAGCCAGCGTTTTAAGTTTTTTGGAGTTGCAGTTTGGTGAACAAAGCGAAGCTGAAATAATGCAGCAAGAATTAGTACAGCACGAAATGGCTTTTCAGAGTGCATTGTTGGATCTTGTTGACCAAGCAGATGGCGATAAAAACGCCATTCAAGCCTTGAAAACGCTGGCAGTGAACCAAGGTGTCAGCAATTTAGGTATCTGCTTAGAAAGCAATTAGTTCGGAATAAACGTCAAATACTGGGTGTTTTTGTGACTGTTTACGCATAAATTGGTTAAAGCCCCGCCAAACAAGGCTCTAAAGCAGAAAAACTCTTTGCGCGGGGTTTTTTTTTCTCTTAAAGTGAAGCTGGATTATTTAAAACGAACATAAAGGATTTAGACATTATGAACAAAACTGAACTAATTGATGCTATTGCTGAAAAAGCTGACCTATCAAAAGCTCAAGCAAAACTAGCATTGGAAACAACTTTAGGTGCGGTAACTGGTGCGCTTAAAGAAGGCGACCAAGTTCAGCTAATCGGCTTTGGTACATTCAAAGTTAATCATCGTGCAGCCCGCACTGGTCGCAATCCTCAGACTGGTGCTGAGATCCAAATTGCAGCAGCCAATGTACCTGCCTTTGTAGCTGGTAAAGCATTAAAAGACGCTGTTAAATAGTTTCTTTAATTAGCCTCTGCTTGCAGAGGCTAATTTTTCCTCTTTTGTTTCCTTCAGATTGTTTTTCCCATCTCCGGTTCGATTCAGTAAACTAAGTCTTCAATTAAGCTGCAAAGCGATCTGCTATTTCAGCCGTTCAATCGATCAGTAGGAAGAATATGAAAGCCTTATTGGTAGTGGCACACGGAAGCCGCCGTCCCCAATCAAATCAAGAAGTGGTCACTCTCGCCGAAACAATGGCAAACAAGTTGAGTGATTATCAGCAAGTGCACGCCGCGTTTTTGGAGTTAGTTGAGCCGAGTATTTCGCAAAAAATCGAGCAGTGTTATCAAACGGGGATCAGGCAAATCGTTATGTACCCGCATTTTCTGGCTGCGGGCACCCATGTTGTGAACGATTTGCCGAGAATAATTGAGCAAGCTAAGCAAGATTACCCTGATTTAGATATAGATCTGCAGCCCCATCTCGGTGGTTTTGATGGTTTAGCAGAGTTTATCTGCCAATCGCTTTAATCTAAGTCGCTAAAATCCCTTATGCGTCCTAGTAGCTGCGGTAAGTAATGCGGGTGAGCTAATTGCAATAAACCCTGCCAATTACGATAAGTGAGCGTTTCTTTGAGTAGTAGCATCACTTTAGTCAGTGGCGCATTACGCAGTAACTCTGGGCGATACAAGTAATCACCACCTTCTTGTACAAACCACGAGCTAGACTCAAAGTTTTCGAATAGGTGTTGACGCTCGGCAGTATCACGCAAAATTGAGAGTTGGTTTAAGGTGTCTAAAGATTGAATCTCTAGGCTTAAACTGGCTATTTCATTTAGATGCTGCTGGCTAGGCAAGCTGCGTAAAGAGAACAAGTGCTCCATTAGTGCTTGTGATGCATGGCTTGGTTCTGTAGGGGATGCATATTGAACAACATTATCTATACTCATCGGTCACCTCTTATTATTTCAACCTCCTTGTTGATTAATCTTTCGTCATATCTGATTGGATTCTGAACATATATGAAGGATTGGGCAAGCACCTCATGGTTATCACTGTTATTCAATTTATGAATTAGCGCATAGAGACTGAGCTGCTTACGTGATAGCCAAAAAGTAAATACGACTAAGGTCGTGCTGTAGAAAGCGATATCTTCAACTAGGCTGAATTCCTGTAACAATAAATCCGCATACTAATTAAAAAGCTAATTTGCAGGGAGAGCTGAATGCTAGCGTATGACATCAAGGAAGTTGAAATGGCAGTATTGCCATCACGACGACGCCGTAATCGACGAAATGCACTCACTAAGTCGGAAATGGATGTAAACGTTTCCACAAAGTCTAAAAGTAAATCTCAATGTGAGTTTGAAGCCAGTATCAACGATGAGTCGAACAGCCTGATACTGTTCCTTGATTAGCCAGCACATCACCCGCGTTTAGCTAAAACACCGCTAAGACTTGGCAAAGATAGTGGTTTCTGTTTTAGTGTTGCAACATTTAATGGTTTGAGAAAAGAACATGAAAGTTGCTAAAGATAGTGTTGTGCGTTTTGAGTACACCTTGCACGAAACAGACGGCCCAATGCTAGAAAGCACCCAACAAGATGCCGTGGCTTATCTACATGGACATAAAGCGATGATTCCCGCTATTGAAGCGGGCCTTGAAGGGAAAGAGGCCGGCGCAGAAATAGCGCTTAGTTTAGCCCCGGAAGACGGCTATGGCGTGCGTGACGAGAATGCAGTTGAACGTATTTCAGTTAAGCATTTACAAGGTGCTAAAAACTGGAAAGCGGGTATGCCTGCAGTGGTACAAACCGAGCAAGGCCCACGCCAAGTCACAGTGGTAAAAGTGGGCAAGTTTATGGCGACTATCGATACTAATCACCCTTATGCCGGGAAACACTTAGACTTTGCCATTAAGCTTGTAGAAGTGCGTGCTGCAACAGAAGAAGAACTGGCACATGGCCATGCTCATGGCGCTGGTGGTCATCAGCATTAATCAATAAACCAGCGCTGCCAAGCGCTGGTTTTAGTACTCAGTTATGCTGGCTCACCAATAGGTTGCTGGCATAACTCTTGGTTTAAAGCGCATAGTGTGGCTTTTAAACTTGCTGTTAGAATGTCTTTATCAATAGCTACACCTAGGTAGCGTTTGCCGGCGATTTTGGCTTGAATATAACAAACCGCTTCGGCTTCTGCGCCCTTACTCAAGGCATGTTCATTGTAATCTAACACTTCAATCTCAATATTGAACTGGTGAGCTAAGCCATTAACAAAGGCGGCTAATGCACCATTTCCGCTGGCCTTTATCTGAAACTGTTCTTGGTCACGCTGTAACAATACCTGTACTTGCTCTTGCTGCTCATAATTCACTTGGTAATTAACCAACTGATAAGCGTGTTGTTGCTGTAAATACTGGCGTTGAAATAGCTGCCAAATTTTGTCGGGGCTAATTTCTTCACCGCTTTGCTCGGCATCTTGCTGAACCAATGCGCTAAATTCGATAAGTGCCCAGCGTGGCAACTGAATACCATAGTCTTTATCTAAGATGTATGCGATGCCGCCTTTTCCGGATTGACTGTTAATACGGATCACTTCTTGATA
The DNA here is from genome assembly GCF_046774965.1 of Agarivorans sp. DSG3-1. Lineage (NCBI taxonomy): Bacteria > Pseudomonadati > Pseudomonadota > Gammaproteobacteria > Alteromonadales > Alteromonadaceae > Agarivorans > Agarivorans sp. DSG3-1. Next base: position 1,733,478 of record NZ_CP177241.1, read on the forward strand.
ATCACGGCCAAGGTCAGCTGGGTCGATGGGTAAATAGGCCACATCCCAGTGCTGTTCTGGCTGTTGAATATCCAAACATTTTTTAATTGCGTCTTGGTGGCTGCCAGAAAAGGCAGTAAATACCAACTCGCCCACGTAAGGGTGGCGTGGGTGCACCGGTAATTGGGTGCAAAACTTCACGACTTGTACAATTTCGTCTACATCGGCCAAGTTCAACTGCGGATCAATGCCCTGGCTATACAAGTTCATCGCCATGGTCACAATATCCATATTGCCGGTGCGCTCACCATTGCCTAACAAGGTGCCTTCTACCCGATCTGCGCCAGCCAATTGCCCTAATTCTGCTGCAGCAATGCCGCAACCTCTGTCGTTATGGGTATGCTGGCTAATGACTAAATCTTCGCGATGAGCGATGTGATGGATAAACCACTCTATTTGATCGGCATAAATGTTGGGGGTAGACATCTCCACAGTCGCTGGCAAATTCAAAATGATCTTTTGGCTGGCTTTAGGCCGCCATTCGGCAACCACGGCATTACAAATATCCACGGCAAAATCTAATTCTGTGCCAGTAAAACTCTCTGGAGAATACTGAAATTGCCAATTGGTGTCGGGATTGCAGTCTGCATGTTGTTGTAACTCACGTGCGCCTTTAACTGCTATTTCAATAATCCCGGCTTTATCTAGCTTAAACACTTTGTCGCGTTGCACTTTTGAGGTTGAGTTGTACAAGTGCACAATGGCATTTTTTGCCCCTTTTAAGGCTTCAAATGTCTTTGCAATCAAGGCTGGGCGGGCTTGGGTTAATACTTGAATTGAGGCATCGTCTGGGATTTGATTGGTTTCAATAAGCCAGCGAACAAAATCGTAATCAGTAGTAGATGCGGCAGGAAAGCCAACTTCTATTTGCTTAAAACCTAGCTTGATCAATAACGAGAATAAACGCTGTTTTTGCTCTACCGACATGGGTTCAATAAGGGCTTGGTTACCATCACGTAAATCTACGCTACACCACTGGGGGGCATGAGTAATGGTATTGCTTGGCCATTGTCGTTGAGGCAAAGCGACGGGTTTAAAGGCTTGGTATTTTGAGTGACTAAATTGAGGCATGCTAATTTCCTTGATTGCGAGCGTAAGTCATGGGTAAGTAAGGCGAATTGCCAGCCAACGCTTGCCTAGTGAATGCGCTGACTGCGGCTTAGTCGCAGGGTTTTGATTAACATGATTTTTCTCAACAAATGAACATGTTGAAAAGTATACGCAAAAACGAAGGGGGAGTGTTTGTTTAAATTGTTTATATTGAATGATAATGCGCAATCATTACTGTATAAAACTACTTAATGAGCAATGATTACGCGTTTTGTTCCGCTAGCGTGATATAGTCAACTAGCGTTACTTAATGGTTTTTTGGTAAACCCTTACCGCTTGTTCTGCTTCGTTAAACAAATAACACTCGTTTAGGTCACAGCTAAGGGTAATTTCAGTGTAACGGGGCACTTGGTGGTCACCGTTTACATGTACTTTGATTCCATCAATTTCGCCCAATTGACCAAACAAATAGGTGGCATTACCAAGGCGTTCGCTCACTTCACTTTGGAAAGCTAGCTTGAGTTCGCCGCTGTCATCTAAGCGCAAGTGCTCTGGGCGAATACCCAGTTGCAGTTTTTCACCTACTGTAACGCTGTTATCTCTCACCTCTATGTTAATTTGCTGGCCGTCTGGTAGCTCTATTGTTGCAGTATTCCCCTCTAATGCTTTTACGGTGCTTGGCATGAAGTTCATTTTTGGAGAGCCAATAAAGCCTGCCACAAACAAGTTCTCTGGGTAATTATAGAGCTCTAGTGGCGAACCTACCTGCTCAATATTACCAGCACGCAGTACCACAATTTTATCGGCTAAGGTCATCGCCTCTACTTGGTCGTGAGTTACATAGACCATGGTGGTTTGTAGTTCTTTGTGCAGTTTGGCAATTTGTAAACGCATCTCAACACGCAGCTCTGCGTCGAGGTTTGATAGTGGTTCATCAAACAGGAATACACGAGGGTCGCGAACAATGGCTCGGCCAATGGCAACTCGTTGGCGTTGGCCACCAGAGAGCTCTTTTGGTGTGCGTTGTAGTAAGTTTTCCATCTGCAGTGTTTTGGCTGCCATGGACACTTTTTTATCGATTTCAGCTTTGTCTACGCCATTCATTTTCATGCCAAAACCCATGTTCTCGGCTACGGTCATGTGGGGGTAAAGGGCGTATGATTGGAATACCATTGCCACGCCGCGCTCGGCCGGGTCAACTTGGTTAACTACTTGATTATCAATGCTTAGTTCGCCGTCGGAGATATCCTCCAAGCCGGCAATCATCCGCAGTAGGGTAGACTTACCACAACCCGATGGGCCAACAAACACGACAAACTCTCCGTGGTTGATGTCTAGGTCTACGCCGTGAATTGTTTCTACTTTGGCATAGCGTTTAACTAAGCCCTTTAGTGTGATATCTGCCATTTTCTATCCCTATCATTGGTCACTTATAATTCTAGCAACTGAACAAGTATGATGTTGATCATAGTTCGTTACTTTACCTTAACAATTGCTTGGTGAAAACGTTTACTTGTCACAATATTTGATCTAAGTTTGATAATAACGATAGATACTAGAACGCTCGAAAGGGCGGTGAAACTTGCTGAAATGCGATGCGTATCAACAGAAATCTGCTATTTATAGCTATATTACTGGATACCGGCAGGCAAATAAGGAACATGGAATGGCGTCGAGTTCTTCAAATAAATCTCAGAAAAATGCCGTAAATACGGCGTCTGAGTTAGTGTCGGGTAAACGATTACGCGCTAGTGACGTAGCACCTTGGATGTTTTTAGGTCCAGCGTTAATCATCTTTTCAATTTATGTTTTGTTTCCAGTACTGGACAGCATATGGCTCAGCTTTTTTGAGTGGGATGGTTTGGGCGAGAAAACCTTTATTGGTTTTGGAAACTATGTAGAGCTGTTTGACAGCGACCAATTTTGGACAGCCTTAACCAACAACATATTATGGATGGTGTTGTTTATGCTGGCGCCACCGATGGGGTTAGCAATCGCCCTGTTCTTGAATCAACAGGTATACGGAATACGCTTAGTTAAAGCTTTATTCTTTTTCCCTTTTGTTATCTCACAAGTGGTAGTGGGTTTAGTTTTCTCTTGGTTCTACGACCCGAGTTTTGGCGTACTAAATAGCGTTATTAGCTTCCTCGGTGGTGACCCCATTTCTATTCTCGCCGATGAAGATTTGGTGACCTACGGCATTATTGCTGCGGGTTTATGGCCACAAATTGCCTACTGTATGATTTTGTACCTCACCGGCTTAAACAATCTTAACCACGAACAGCTTGAAGCCGCCCGTTTAGATAACGCCAAAGGCTTTAAAATGCTTTGGTACATCGTATTGCCTCAGCTAAGGCCCGCGACATTTATTGCCATTGTTGTCACAGTGATTGGTGCGCTACGTTCGTTCGACTTAGTGGCCACCATGACCGCTGGCGGACCATGGGGAAGCTCAACCGTACTGGCATACATGATGTACGAAGAATCTATTTTCAACTATCGCATGGGTTACGGTGCTGCGGTGGCTGTAGTGCTATTTTTAATTATGGATATCTATATCGCTTACTTCTTGTGGCGGATGATAAGGAGTGAGAAATAATGTACCCACGTCCTATAGAAAAGGCCTCTGCCTTTACCAATATTAGTTACCGAGTCGCTCTACCTATTTCGATAGTGCTATGGCTACTGCCGTTAATTGCTGTAATGGCAACGTCGGTGCGCTCACTGGATGACATTAACCAAGGTAATTACTGGGGCTGGCCAAGCGAGTGGATGTTGATTGAAAACTATACGCAAGTTTTTACATCAACCCCGATGTTTCAGTATCTGTTGAATAGTTTAATCATTACTTTACCTGCAGTAGCTGGCTGTGTGGCCTTGTCGACCATGGCTGGCTTTGCGCTGGCTAAGTACAACTTTAAAGCCAACATTTGGATCTTTGCTACTTTTATTGCAGGTAACTTTGTTCCGTTTCAGATCTTAATGATTCCGGTGCGAGACCTCACGATTCAGTTTGGTTTGTACGATACTCACTGGGCATTGATTTTGTTTCATATTGCCTTCCAAACCGGCTTTTGTACGCTGTTTATGCGTAACTTTATTGTTGGTTTACCAACCGAACTGATTGAATCTGCGCGGGTTGAAGGCGTTAGTGAGTTTAAGATTTTCTGGCATATTGTATTGCCGCTAGTTAAACCGGCAACAGCCGCGTTAGCAGTATTAGTATTTACCTTTATTTGGAATGACTTTTTCTGGGCCTTGGTATTGGTACAAAGCGATGAAGTTCGCCCCGTTACCGCTGGCCTCAGTGCGTTGCAAGGACAATGGTTGGCATCTTGGCAGTTGATATCAGCCGGTGCAGTAGTTGCGGCCTTACCTCCGGTCATACTATTTTTTACCATGCAACGTCATTTTATTGCTGGGTTGACTCTAGGGGCAACCAAAGGCTAAACGCACCCTCAAGCAATAATGAGGGAAGTAATAAATCCTTCACAAGGACAACAAAAACTAAGGAATGTAAATGATGAGTAAACTAAAACAATGTGGTCAGGCGCTTGCGCTAGCTACTTTAATCAGTGGTTATGCCAATGCTGGTACGCTGATTATTAACTCTGACGCTTCTGACCCTGCACCTAAAGCCGCATTTGCAGAAATCATTGCTGAATTTGAAAAAGAGTACCCAGACATTAAAGTGAAATACAATTTGTATGATCACGAAGCTTACAAAACCACTATCCGTAACTGGTTAGTGACGTCGCCGCCAGATGTTGTTCACTGGTATGCGGGTAACCGTATGAAGGCTTTTGTAGACAAAGGCTTATTTGAAGATGTGAGTGACATTTGGGAAGCCAACAATATGGCCTCAGATTTTGCTACCGCAGCTCCAGCTATGACCATTGACGGTAAGCAATGGGGTGTTCCTTACACCTACTACCAGTGGGGCATTTACTACCGTAAAGATATCTTCGAGAAGTACGACATCGAAGAACCTTACTTGTGGGAAGAGTTACTTGAAGCCTCTAAGATCCTAAAAGAAAATGGTGTTGCTCCCATCGCAATTGGTACCAAATACCTTTGGACTGCTGCAGGTTGGTTCGACTACATGAACTTGCGAGTAAATGGCTTAGATTTCCACATGGAGTTAATGGAAGGCAAGGTGCCTTACACTGATGCTCGTGTTGTGAAAACTATGAAGAAATGGCAAGAGATGATCGAGCCTGGTTACTTCCTAGAAAACCACGCTTCATACTCTTGGCAAGAAGCACAGCCGTTCTTATACAACGGTGATGCAGCCATGTACCTGATTGGCAACTTCATTACGCCTAACTTCCCAGAAGACATGAAAGATAAAATGGGCTTTTTCCAATTCCCTATTATCGACCCAACGGTAGGTGTGGCGGAAGATGCGCCAATGGATACTTTACATATTCCTGTAAAAGCGAAGAACAAAGAAGACGCCAGAAAATACCTAGCGTTTATGGCTCGTCCTGAGAACCAAACCAAAATCAATAAAGCCTTATTGCAAATTCCGCCTAACAAGAAGGCTAAAGCTGAAGATAATGAATTCTTGAATAAAGGTGTGGCTATGTTGGGATCTGCAGCAGGTACTGCTCAGTTCTATGACCGCGATACTGATCCTGCAATGGCCAAAGCCGGCATGAAAGGTTTCCAAGAGTTTATGGTTCACCCAGATCGTTTAGATAAGATATTGAAGGGCTTAGAAAAAACGCGTCAGCGTACATTTAAATAGTTTTACATTTCTTTTCCTTAAGAATATACCTCAATAAAAAGCCCTGTTTAACAGGGCTTTTTTTATTTAGAAATTAAAGGCTGCACCAATGTATAGGCCTTTAGTAAAATCTAAATCGGGTTCGTTGCTGTAACGAAACTGAATGGCGCGATAACCAAGGTAAACATCAGCTTGAGGCATAATCGAGTAAGCGATTTTGGCATCTAAATCGTAGTAGCGGTTTAACTCGCTGCTCGTTAACACTGACGGAGCGTAATAAGCACTCGCTGATACATTTAAGTTTTGTGCCACGGTAATTTTGTAATCACCACCAATTGCAAACGCGTGCGGATTTTCGCGGTTGTTTGCCCATAGCTTGGTAAACTTAGCGCCGATAGAAAACTTATGAATATCTTGTTGGTGAGTAGCCTTAATACCAAAATCTGCTAGATCACCCTCTGGACGAGAGTACATGTAGTTAGCGGACATCTCGGCACCAGGTGCGATGGCGGTTGAAAAGCCGGTCTCAAATACGTCGTTATTAAGGTCAAATTTAATTGAGCTAGCAAGGGCGGCGGTGCTACTCATTGCGAAAAGGCTCGCAACTAACAAAGAACGTTTAAACATAAGTTTCCTATATTGATGTTCATCCAGACTAAAACGCCGAGATTGTACCACTATTTTATTTAATTATCTGATAATTGCCTTTATTTTGAACGGATAAACTACTTGATCGACAATTAGTTGTTTAATCACAATTTAAGAGGGGCAAATTGCCGCTGAGCGAACTAGGGCATCACTAAAATTTCAGTTAAAAACACAGTGTGAATGGTGAGAGTAGCCTATAGTTAGGCTGCTACAACTTGTTGTTGTAATACTCATTAAATGTTTGAAAAGGAGAGCAAACATGCCATTGTTTAATCGTTTAATTGCCGAAGGGATTGGCACATTTTGGTTAGTGTTAGGGGGCTGTGGTAGTGCAGTATTAGCGGCTGCATTTCCTGAGGTAGGCATTGGTCTAGTCGGTGTGTCTATCGCTTTTGGTTTAACGGTACTGACTATGGCGTTTGCTATCGGCCATATTTCAGGTTGTCATTTAAACCCAGCAGTCACCATTGGTTTAATGGCTGCAGGGCGCTTCTCTAAGGTTGATGTATTCCCGTACATCTGTGCCCAGTTACTAGGCGGGTTTGTTGGCGCCATTATATTGTACTTAATTGCCAGTGGTAATGCTGATTACGACCTTGCAAGTCATGGATTAGCGAGTAATGGTTTTGATATGCACTCGCCAGGTGGTTATAGCCTAATTGCTGCATTAGTATGTGAAATAGTAATGACCTTTATGTTTTTGTTTATCATTTTGGGTGCTACGGATGAGCGCGCCCCTGCAGGCTTTGCCCCTATCGCCATTGGCTTAGGGTTAACCTTAATCCACCTCATCTCCATTCCGGTCACAAATACCTCGGTAAACCCGGCTCGGAGTACTGCTCCTGCCTTAATTGAAGGTGGTATTGCATTGGGTCAATTGTGGTTATTTTGGGTAGCTCCTATTATCGGTGCGGTATGCGCAGCGTTAATGTACAAGCAAATATCAGCTAAAAGCTAAGTGTATCGAACGAAGCCAGATCTTAAATAATGCTCTTCCTTATATAGAAGGAGAGCATTTTTATTTGGGCGTTTCAGCATTAAATCTCACTCCAAATACTTTCTCTTAAGCTGCTGACTAAACGTTGGTTTTAGCCTTGCCACGGGTCTGTTACTATTCTGTTAATGCATGCTAGTTGGCATTAGCTTCAGGCATTACACAACATAATAAAAAAAGATCTGTAACCTACATATAAGGACATACCAATGAGAAAGGGATTGCTGTGCTTTGCAGCATTGCTTACCAGCTGCTTAAGCTTGAGCGCTGTGGCTGCTGAAGGAAAAGTGTACAAACTTAAACTGGCGGAGTCTTGGCCGACCAAATTTCCTTTGCTAGATACTGGCGTTCAGCGCTTTGCAAAAATGGCTGAGGAAATGTCAGACGGTCGATTACAAATTCGGGTTGATTCTGCAAACAAACACAAAGCCGCTCTGGGTGTATTTGACTTGGTGAAAAGTGGTCAATACGACATGGGGCACTCGGCCTCCTACTATTATAAGGGCAAAGTGCCTAACACCATGTTTTTCACTACTATGCCATTTGGTATGACAGCCATGGAGCAACATGCTTGGTACGCATATGGTGGTGGTAAAGAGTTAATGGCCAAAGTTTACGAACCCCACAATTTGCTCACTTATCCTGGCGGTAATACCGGCGTGCAAATGGGCGGTTGGTTTCGTAATGAAATTAACAGAGTTGAAGACCTAAAAAATCTCAAAATGCGGATTCCTGGTTTTGCTGGGGAAGTGCTGGCTAAACTAGGAGCAACACCGGTTAATATTCCTCCTGCCGAGTTATATACAGCCTTGGAGCGAAATACCATTGATGCCTTGGAATGGGTGGGGCCTTCATTAGACTTACGCATGGGGTTTCATAAAATTGCACCTTATTACTACACCGGTTGGCATGAGCCAGGCTCAGAGAACATGTTCTTAATTAATAAGAAGAAGTTTGCAAAGCTGCCAAAAGATCTACAAGTGATATTGGAAACAGCAATGCGCGCAACAGCTTTTGATATTTACGTTGAAGCGACCGCTATGAGTACCAACAACTGGGCAACTATGCTGCAAGAGTACCCAGATATTAAAGTGCGCACTTTTCCTAAAGAAGTATTAGCAGCGCTTAAAAAAGCCAATGATGAGTTGTTGGCTGAGCACGCCACGCGTGACCCACTCGCTAAAGAGATTATTGAGTCACAGCAGGCATTCACTAAAAAAGCCCGCGCTTATACTTTAATTTCTGATTATGGCTACTTAGAAAGTACCAAAGATCTCTAAGCCGTGAAGGCTTTATAAAAAAAGCGGCTTCGGCCGCTTTTTGTTTAGCCATTAACTGATTGGCTAATTCACGTTGATCACTACATTGCCGGTGGCGCCGGCTTGCATAACAGCATGATGGGCGTCGGTTGTATCAGCCAAGGCAAAACGCTTGGCAATAACAGGGTTTACAAAGCCCGCTTCGGCTCCAGCGTAAATTCCACTATGTATTTGCTGCAATTGTTTTGGAGTAGCATTGGCTAACGCCATACCCATGATGCAGGCATCCCTAGCCATTAAGTCTCTAGGGTTTATTTCAACGCTACCACGGCTACCAATAACCACCACTCTGCCACCTTTATTAAGCAAGGGCAGATCGTCGCCTAAGTTTTGATTCGCCAGCATCTCTAGTACAACGTCTACCTTGCCAGCTTGCTGGAGTGTTTGGTAATGTTCGGGGAGGTGATGGTTGGCGACTACATCTGCACCTTGTTGCTTCAATAGGGCTAAACCAGCATCGCTTCCTGCAGTAGCAAATACCCTGCAACCAGCGGCTTTGGCAAGTTGAATTGCTGCTAAACCTACGCCGCCACTGGCCCCATGAATCAGTACCGTTTCTGCAGCTTGGCTATTGGCTCTTATAAACAATGCGCGCCAAGCGGTGGCGTAAGGTGTGCCCAAACAAGCACCCTGCTCGAAGCTCAAGCTGTTCGGTAATGGATAAACGTTATTTGGGCTGGCTAAGCACAGTTCGGCGCTAGCGCCACTTAGCGTGCCTGCGCAATAAACTCGTTGGCCTAGTTCAAAGCCTTCCACGTTATCCCCTAAACCAACAATCGTGCCTGCAGCATCCTTACCGGGAGTGTGTGGGAAGTTAGCTGTGTAGTTGTTAGTGCCTGCCACAATATAGGTGTCAACTGGGTTTACGCCAGCAGCGGCAACCTTGATTAAGATTTGTTGATCGTCGGCCACTAAATCAGGACGTTGATTGAGCTTAAGTTGATCACCATGGAACTCTGCTTGGATCGTTTTCATTAAATTGCTTCCAACCTATTGTGAAAAATCTAGATTTAATCAGCATAACCCAAAAAAGCCGGATGAAAATCCAGCAAATTTCAACACTGTGATCCTTTTTAAGAATTTAAAATGACCATTTTCGACAAAAGACAAATTTTGAAACTGTAATGAAAATGTTTTCAAAGGCTATTTTAGTAATAAAATTACCAAAAACTAAATTTAATAATGCCAAAAGTATTTTTCATAATACTAAATGTGCGGCGTGTCGCATAAAATTAAAACCGTAGAAGAAAGTTACTAACAAGAAGCAGCAAGCAGGCGTTATTTACTTTCACATTTAACAAAAACCAATAGGTGGAAATATTATGGAATTATTCGGTTTATATTACGCGCTTCGCGCAAAAAACTTTAACAACGAACAAACTGCAGCTCAACGTAGCCGTTAATACAGTTAATTAAATTAGAGGAACAAGATTATGTACGAACTTTTTGGATTAGTAGCCCTTAACTACTTTGGTAAAAACAAAACTGAAGAACAAAAACTTCAAGAACGTAGCCGTTAATTTTACACTAAATAGAGAGAGAATGATTATGATGGATTTTATGGGTTGGGTTGCACTAAGCTACTTACAAAACAAAAAAACTGAAGAACAACGCATTGCTGAATTAAGCCGTTAATTTCAGAACTGCAGTAACAACAGAACAAGCAAGAAAAGAACAAGTAACACAGTAATAACGATGTAATCGCCGATCAGGCGAAAAGCGTTCCTCACACTCACTGAGGAAGCTAACACTCCCAAGCGTTACCCTCTAGAAAGAAACTCTTAAACAGACATCTGCCTTTTGTATATTTTAATGCCTTCTGATTACACTCGAGCTAATTCGACACAGTCTTGATAGACATGACAGCCTACAACGTGGTCGTTGATCATCCCTACAGCTTGCATAAAGGCGTAGCAAATAGTTGGGCCAACAAAGCTAAACCCCGCTTTTTTTAGTGCTTTAGACATAGCTTGAGATTCGAGACTTTCGGTAGGAATATCTTTTGAGCTAGCATGTTGATTAACAATGGTTTTTCCGCCAACAAAACTCCAAATGTAGTCACTAAATGTGCCACCTTGCGCTTCAATGGCTAAGTAGCCTTTTGCATTTTTTATAATTGAGTTGATCTTAAGTTTGTTACGTACGATCCCTTTGTTTTGCATTAATCGTTCGCAGTCTTGTTGATCGAATAGGGCAATTTTCTGAGGTTGAAACTGGGCAAAAGCTTGATAGTAGTTTTGTTGTTTTCGCAAGATGGTAATCCACGACAAGCCCGCTTGTTGACCGTCTAAACACAGCTTGGCAAATAGCTCTACAGAGTCATAAACTGGACGCCCCCACGTTTGGTCGTGGTAGTGTTGGTAGTCTTCATCGTCGCCGCACCATTGGCAGCGAACCGGCTGTGTTGTTTTAGTCACCTTGCAAATCCTCTTAATGGTTTTGTTTAATGGCTTTCATTGAGTGGATCAATTGATTGTATAGTTACGTTCTGGGTTTCCCCGCTCGTCGCGTTAGAGCTTTCAGCGGGGGGCTCTTCCTCGCTGGGCAGTGCCGGCTCTATTACACCCTCTGAGTCTGTTGCTGAATCTGTTTCGTTATCTGATTGTTCGTCATTGGCGTCGTCTCCAGCTTTAGGGATACCCATTTGCTCGGCGTTTTTCTCAACCACTTTTTTCTTAATTTGCTCGCCTTGCTGTTCGAGATCTTCAATGCTTCGCTGCTCGCCTAAGTTGTAGACAGCGTAACCGGCACTCACAAACTGATCTTGGGCTCGGCCTAATACCATGGCATTAAATGGAGCATTAATAAGCTCTACCTCTTCAGTAATGGGGTTACTAATCTCACCCAATAACTGACCTTTTTTAACCTTTTGTCCAAGGCTGACTTTGTTAATCAAGATCCCGCCTTGGCGAGAACGGATCCACTCAGAGGCGTAAAATACTGGCTGAGGTGATGACCAAAAAAAAGAACGAGGCAGCATTTCAATGGCACTTAAATAGCTGCGAAGCGCCTTAGCCCCAGTTTCTACAAGCTTCACATCAACCGTAAATGGGCCGCCAACTTCCATGACTACCGCAGGAATACCTGCAGCAGTAGAAGCACCACGTAAACTGCCGGGAGGGGCGATGCTTTGCAGTACCGGAATTGCGCCAAAATGACTGGCTAATTCAGATACGGCTGGCAGGGTAATATCGGCGCGTAACTGGCTTACGTTTTCTCGGTACATAGAGCCCGAGTGTAGGTCGATAACACTATCACAGTGACGAATGATGCTAGTGAACAAGCTGTGGGCGACTCGAGAAGCGGTAGAGCCGTTAGGATCACCAGGGAACGCTCGGTTAAGGTCGCGACGATCAGACATGTAGCGATCTTTACGCCACAAGCCATCAATGTTAACCACTGGCACCGAAATAATGGTGCCTTTGAGATCTTCTGATTTTAAGTTTTGCACTACCCGGCGCGCAATCTCTACGCCGTTTACTTCATCGCCATGAATCGCTGCCGTTAAACATACCCTAGGACCGGGCTCTTTACCGTGAATAACCACCACTGGGGTGGCGAGTTCAAAACCACCAGGTAAGTGACCAGAATACCAATCTAGAGTTGCAGTGCTGTTAGGGCTAAGTTCGGTATTCAGTAAAGTTAAAGGGCCCCAAACGGGTTCTTGAGCCGCTTCGTCAATGGCGGTTTCTACATCTTCCTTGGCTGGCGTATTTTTGCCCACAACAATAGGAATAATTGGCTTAGGTTGATCGGGCAGTTCTAGCGCTTCGCTAGTCTTAGCGCTTAGCGCATCATTGTTGGTGCTTGTGTTATCTGTGCCTGCGCTATCAATATCAGCGTTGTTGACCGGGCTGCTTGAGTCTTGCGTTTGTTCTGATGACGGTGCGGCTTGCTTGAGCTCGGCAGGTTCACTAAGGTCGGCTTGTTCCACTTCCGATAGCGTTGGATTCATCACCTCTTCATATTGATCTTCTTGCTCTGTAGCAAAGGCAGTAAAACTGAAACACAACAAAACAAACAAAACACAACGTGACATAGCGTCTCCAATTAAAACAAATGGTTTGGCACTAAAGCAATGCGAACAGCAAATGCAGCAACAGTGATTAAAGCAGGTTTAGGCTAGTGCTGCTTGTATTAATACATTACGTGGACTGGTTTGGAAGGGGAAAAGTTCCGTTAATCCAACTTGATAACCGTGTTCTTGTAAAAACAGACTGCGATCTAGCAACAGCCAGTGTTCCATTATGGGCCTAAACAGGTGCTGTACCAACTCTATTTGTCGTACTAATAGGTGGCGTTGCTTACCCAAGCGCAAATAATGCTGCCAATCGAGATTGGCTGACGGGGTTAGTGAGTGCTGTTGGCAGGCCCAAAGAGCAAAATCACTAAACGGTTTACCTTGGGCAAACCAATGCTTCGCCACTGAAGGTAGCGCTTGGTAGTGAGTCTCTCCGCTGAGCGCTTCGCGCAAACATTGATAACTTAAACGCCAATGAATTTCTCTTTGGCGCAGTGTTTGTACTCGCTGTCCAGAAGTGACGGATTGGGCGACCGCTAAACGCAAATCTTGTTTAGTTAAATGCAATACGCTTTGCTTAGCGCGAGCTGATAAGGCTTGATAGTGCTCGCCGGTAATTAGGTGGTAACAGCAGGGGCACAGGCTAAGCTCTTGGGTTTTACTTTGAACGGCTGAACGCAACAGCTGTAAATGCAGTTCGCCACAGGCATGTAAGGCAACGGCATGTTGCTGGGGTTTTACATACTGATGGGAGTCAGCGTTTAACACGTCACAGTGATGAAAATGCTGTTCTACATTTAACTGCTTGGCGAGCTGCTCACCGTGTTCGCATAAGCTGGCTTGCCATTCCAAGCTAGTCACTGGCAGTTGGTGGTGAAAGCTAATCAGTCGACCAAGGTGCCCCTTACCTGCACACCATTCTAAAATGGGTAGTTTTGTATCGCTCAGTTGCTGGCTAAAGGCTTGGATCTGCTCTGCTTTTCGCCCTTTAATGCCAGTGTTAAACCAAAAGGGAGTAGACAAAGGTTGTTGTTTGGCTGGGGTAAGTGACCACTGCTCAAGGCATGGGCTTAACTCTGGGAAAAATTCAGCGAAGTGAGCAAGGGCTAACGCAGGCTCTAATTCCAGCTGGTTGATTTGGGTTTCGCTTAGGCTTTGTAAGCTATTTAGCAACCCTGGGTTGTGCCAAGGCAATTGCTGATGCTGAAAAGGGGTGAGCTGCCAGTAAGCTTGATACCTGCTTAGCAAGTGATCATGTTGACTAAATTGAGCGTGTAAAGCCTGTGGCGTTAGTGCTTGAAACATTGCTTAAGACAAGCCCTGGTAGCGGCCGCTTTTATGATTAAGGGCTATGACTACGTTTAAGGCGGCAGCGCCTGCAATAGACCATAGCAGCACGCTAAGTGGTACTAAAAAGTAAGATGCTGCCACAATGACAATGTCTAGCGCCATTTGCACATGTCCGGCTCGAATATTAAAGCGCTTTTGTAGATATAGTGCCAGAATGTTTACTCCACCTAAGCTGCCTTTATGGCGAATCAAAATAAGCATACCGGTACCAATTAAAAAACCACCTGCCACAGCGGCATAGGCGCGATTGAGCGCAGCGATATCAATCACAAGGTGCATGTAATCGGTAAACAAGGACACCAGTAATACACACGCTATAGTTCGAAAGGTGAAGGCGGCCCCCATTTTGACAAAGCCTAATACAAAAAAGGGTAGGTTAATAATTAAGAAGATTTGGCCAAAGGAGAGGTCTAAAAATTGGTTTGCGAGTAAGGCTAAACCAGCGGTACCTCCGGTGAGTAGCTGAGTCTCTTTAAAAAAGAATACCCCTAAAGCCACCATGGTGGTGCCAATTAACAAGGCTAATATATCTTCTAAAAGATTGTGCCGTTCCATTGAGCTTCCGTTATTAAATACTGACAGTGAATAATAGCATCGCCAGTCAGTGTTTGAGATAAATCGCTATATGAAATCATAGAAACAAAAAAAACCACCATGATTATTACTCATAGTGGTTTTATCTGTTTATGCTACAGGCCGTTTAGTGGCTAAATTAGCTTTTTTCGCGGGCAATCGCGCGGTAACCAATATCGTTGCGGTGGAACATGCCTTCCCACGATACTTTTTTCACTAGCTCATATGCATTAGCTTGTGCCTCGGTTACGGTGTTGCCTAATGCTGTGGCACATACAACCCGGCCACCATTAGTGACAATGTTACCGTCTTTATCGGCAGTACCTGCGTGGAACACTTTTGCGCTATCGCTTTCTTCGCTAAGGCTTGGCAAGGTGATTACATCACCTTTTGGGTAAGAGCCTGGGTAACCCGCTGCTGCGAGTACCACACCCATAGCTGGGCGGGCATCAAACTTGGCGGTTTGGGTATCTAGTTTTCCGTCTACTGCAGCTAAACATAGCTCAACAATGTCCGATTGCATACGCATCATAATAGGCTGGGTTTCAGGGTCACCAAAGCGGCAGTTATACTCAATAATTTTTGGTGAACCATCGGCCATAATCATTAAACCAGCGTACAAGAAACCAGTGTATTCATTGTCTTCTGCAGTCATGCCTTTAACGGTAGGCATGATCACTTCATCCATAATACGCTGATGGATTTCTGGTGTAACCACTGGTGCGGGTGAATAAGCACCCATGCCGCCAGTATTTAAGCCGCTGTCACCGTCACCAACACGTTTGTGGTCTTGGCTAGTTGCCATGGCGAGTACGTTAGTGCCATCTACCATTACGATGAAGCTGGCTTCTTCGCCATCTAAAAACTCTTCGATAACTACACGTGAACCGGCTTCACCAAAGGCATTGTCGGCTAGCATATCTTCAATAGCGGCAATGGCTTCTGCTTCGGTCATGGCAACAATTACGCCTTTACCTGCTGCTAAGCCATCAGCTTTCACTACAATTGGCGCACCTTGCTCTTTTACGTAAGCAATCGCAGGCGCTACTTCAGTAAAGGTTTGGTAGTAACCGGTAGGAATGTTGTGACGGGCTAAGAAATCTTTAGTGAATGACTTAGAGCCTTCAAGCTGAGCCGCTTTTTCAGTTGGGCCAAAGATTTTAAGGCCTGCCGCTCTAAAGGCATCGACCACACCAATCACGAGTGGTGCTTCTGGGCCAACAATGGTCAGTTCAACCTGGTTTTGCTGCGCAAAGCTAAGTAAGCCGGCAATGTCTTCTACACCAATGGCTACGTTTTCTAGCTTAGGCTCAAGCGCAGAACCTGCGTTACCTGGGGCAACAAATACTTTTTCAACTGAAGGAGATTGCGCAGCCTTCCATGCTAGAGCATGTTCGCGGCCACCGCCGCCAATCACAAGTACGTTCATGTTTGTCTATCCAATACTGAGTAAACGGGGCTTGGCGCACCAAGCCAAAATACAAAACAGCCAGCGCTGGGCTGGCTGTTGGTTTCTAGTGGTAGAAGTGGCGCATGCCAGTGAATACCATGGCCATGCCATGTTCATCGGCTGCGGCAATCACTTCATCATCGCGCATTGAACCACCAGGCTGAATCACACAGGTAATACCTGCTTCAGCAGCGGCGTCGATACCATCGCGGAACGGGAAGAAGGCGTCTGATGCCATTACACTTCCGGCTACTTCTAGGTTTTCGTCGGCCGCTTTAATGCCAGCAATTTTGGCACTGTAAACGCGGCTCATTTGACCTGCACCAACGCCAATGGTCATGTTGCCTTTAGCATATACAATCGCGTTAGATTTAACGTATTTTGCTACTTTCCAGCAGAATAGTGCATCGCGCAACTCTTCTTCACTCGGTTGGCGTTTGCTTACTACGCTTAAGTCGCTTGGGTTTACCATGCCTTGGTCACGGTCTTGAACTAACAAACCGCCGTTTACTCGCTTAAGCTGTAAACCTGTGGTTTTAGTAGACCATTTACCACACTCTAACAAACGTACGTTTTTCTTGGCGGCAACAATTTGTGCTGCGGCTTTAGAAATTGCAGGAGCAATAATCACTTCAACAAACTGACGAGAAACAATCGCTTCAGCGGTATCAGCATCTAACTCGCGGTTAAAGGCAATAATGCCGCCAAATGCAGAGGTAGGGTCGGTTTGGTAAGCACGTTCGTAAGCTTGTTGAATGTTATCGCCTAGCGCCACACCACAAGGGTTAGCGTGTTTTACGATGACACAACAAGGTTGGTCGAATTCTTTTACACACTCTAGTGCAGCATCGGTATCGGCGATGTTGTTAAAGGATAAGGCTTTGCCTTGTAGTTGAGTGGCAGTAGATACTGACGCTTCTTCAATGTTGTTTTCTACGTAAAAAGCAGCTGCTTGGTGGCTGTTTTCGCCATAGCGCATGTCTTGCTTTTTAATGAATTGGCTATTGAAGGTACGTGGGAATTTGCTTTCTTCGTCGCCTTCTTTGTTGTCGCCATAGCTTGGTACCATGGTACCGAAGTAGTTAGCGATCATGCCGTCGTATGCAGCAGTATGCTCAAAAGCGGCAATGGCTAAGTCAAAGCGCGTTGCGTGTGCGAGTGACTTATCGTTGCTGGCCATTTCAGCCAATACGCGATCGTAGTCAGAGGCATTTACCACAATGGTTACGTCTTTGTGGTTTTTAGCCGCGCTGCGCACCATGGTAGGGCCGCCGATGTCGATGTTTTCAACTGCATCTTCAAGGCTACAATCTGGGTTAGCAACTGTGGCTGCAAATGGGTATAGGTTTACTACTACCATATCGATAGCGTTAATGCCGTGAGTTTCCATCACTTCATCATCGGTACCACGTCGACCTAGTATGCCACCATGTACTTTTGGGTGAAGGGTCTTAACACGTCCATCCATCATTTCAGGAAAGCCGGTGTAGTTAGAAACTTCAATCACTTCAATGCCGTTTTCGGCAAGTAGTTTAGCGGTGCCACCAGTAGACAAGATCTCTACGCCTTGTTGGGCTAAAGATCGAGAAAATTCGATGATGCCTGTTTTATCTGAAACACTGATCAGTGCACGTCGAATTGGTCGAGCGTTTTCCATTGGAGTTTTATCCTCATTAGCAGTTATATGCGCTAGCGGTACAAGTTGCCCGAAAAATAAACAACTTAGGTTTGAGGCGCGCATTTTACAGTAAAAGTGTGAAGAATGCGCCGTTTTTAGCTGAATAATCTTGGGAATTGACACCAACTGGGTGGCTAAAAGCGCAGAAAGTACTATGAACACAAGCCGTTAACTGGGCTTTGTTGACCGCTTGGTGATAAAAATAAGCCTTAAAGGCGGAGTTGGGGCTGGCCTTAGGCTTTTTGTTCGTTAACCCGATTTGGTGGTTTGCTGGTTATTTGCTTGCCGCTTGGCGGCAATAGGTAGTTTAAAGCTGTAGCTGTTTCGGCCATTTTGCTTGCTGTTATATAGGGCTTGATCAGACAAGCTAATGATTTCTTCAAGGCCGATATCAGCACTTTCTGCAATAGATACACCCACGCTAATAGTGACATGAGACAGTCCTTCCACTCGGGTAAACTTATGGGGTATCTGTTGTTGGTTTATTGATTTAATCAGGCGGTTAGCCGCGTACTCGGCATAGTCGTAATCACTATTACTAAGAATGGCGATGAACTCTTCGCCGCCATAGCGGGCGATTAAATCACCAGGGCGTTTACAAATGCCGGTATCAATGAGGGCTTTGGCGACTTGCTCTAAACAAACATCACCTGCCGGGTGGCCATAGTGATCATTAAATTGTTTAAAGTGATCAATGTCTATCAGCATAATGGTAATTGGGTAGCCGCCGCGCTGGGCGCGTCGCCATTCTTGTTCTAAAAACTCATCCGCGCAGCGGCGATTAGGGATCCCGGTGAGGCTATCGGTAATTGATTGTTTCTCTAGCTCTCGGTAAGCGGTTCTTAATTCTTGTTGCGAGGCTTCTAAGTCAGAGGTGCGCTCCCGTACTCGGTCTTCTAATACTAACTGAGCTTGGCGTAAGTTAAGCTTGGCGTTTCGCTGGCTAAAGTAGAGTAGAAAAAACAAACTGATTGCTACCGACACCGAACTAACAATGCCTAGTACTACAATGTTTCGCGTGCGAGCGTAGACTTCAAAGGCTTCAGCTTTGTCTATCTCGGTGGTTAAGCCAAAATCGTAGGTGGGTTGCCATGTCCAAGCGCCCACCACAGTTACACCTCGATAATCTGGATAGCCCTCGGTGTTATAACTGGTATTACCTTGAGTAGCACTTTGTGCCATAAAAGTGAGCGCTTTAAAGCTGCTATCGGTGCTGTTAGCTTGCGCTTTGGGGTCGGTAATATAGAGGTTATTAATTGCGCTTTGTCCCGGTTCTAAAATGCCAGAGCGATGTAACTCTTCATCAAATCGACTGGACGAGAGCATTAGGCCGTTACGATCAAAGGCATAGGTTTCTCCAGAGTCCCAAATGCGGCCGAGTTGGGTAATTCGGCTAAAGTGGTCAGCTTGATTCACGCTAATAATAAGCACCCCTTTAATTTGTTGCTGCTGGTTAATAACCGGTGCAGAGAAGTACATATTGTCGAGCTGTTTGGCTTTAGCTTGGTTAATGCCAGTAATAAAAATGGCTTCGCCCTCTAAAACTCGATTCATCTTAAGGTGTTCATATTCAAACAAAGGGTGCAGGGTATTGACTTGATTACGCATATTCGAGTTAAGGACTCGCCCTTCTACATCGCTCAACCAATAGGCATCGTCTTGATAGGTTTCCATCATTAAGGCAAAGCTTCGTTCTACGTTAGCTTCGGCACTAGCGAGTAACATAGAGGGGCTTTTAGGGTTGCTAAAAATTTCGGCAGACAGAGTGATACGTTCCGACTGAGCGGCATTACGTAGTTCTAACAAGCGGTGTTGAATCCAAATATGATGAGCTTCTTGAGTAGCCCTTAGCACGGTGCGCAAAGATTCTTTAACTTTAAGCTGAACCTCATCTTCAATATTCTCTAGCGCGGTAAATACAATGGCGAGAATAGCTAAACTGAAGAAGGCAACCGTTGCGACTACGGTGCCTAATTTCACGAACTTGGGTTTGGAGTCTTGTTGAGTGCTTAAAATATCTTTCACCAAGAGTACAAAGGTTGATTGATAATTAACCAGTATGGACGGGGTATCGCGTTGTCTCAACTTAATGGCTTAAAATAACTTTTACATCAATAACTTGCGCATAGGTTATTTAAGCCAGTTAAAGCTGCTATTTCACTTCAGTCTCTAGTTGCTCAATCTCTTTCCACAGTTCGTCTGCATCGGCACTCAACATTGAGTAGGTCATAATGTCACCGCGTCGTTGCGCCAACATCGCTGATTCAAGCAAGGCGTCGTACTTTTGGCGTTTGCGTTTGATAGGGTTGGGTTTCAGAAAACTAAACATAAACACTCCTTTGTTATTAATAAGAACGCATGGATGCAGTAAAAAGTTCTCTGCAAATCGATTATTTTTGGCTAGGTTTGTTCACTGCTGCGATTTAAGATCACTGGCCCGGTGCCATGAGCGGCTAACTGATCGTCGGGGTTATAAAGCGGGCAGCTATTCATTGACAAACAACCACAACCAATACAACCGGTTAAGGAATCTCGTAGTTGAGTTATTGCCTCAATCCGTTGGTTTAAGTTTTCTCGCCACTGCTGAGAGAGCAGCTCCCAGTCATTTTTATTGGGTGTGCGGTTGCTTGGCAATCGGGCAAAAGCCGCTTTAATATCTGCCAGATTAATCCCCATTTTTTGTGCCGCTTTAATTACCGATACTCTTCTTAGTACCTCTGGGTGGTAACGCCGCTGATTACCTTGATTCCGCTGACTTTGAATCAAGCCTTTAGCCTCATAAAAGTGCAGGGTAGATACTTTTATGCCACAGCGCTTAGCCACTGCGCCTACCGATAGAGCGTGTTTGGCTTGTTGATTCATCTTGCTCTCCATTTTTTTCGAGTTTAGTAAAGAAAAAGCTTTACCTCAACTTAACTTGAGGTTTTAAGGTATTTACTAAGTCAATACTAAGACGATTAAGCAATCACGGAGAGACGTATGTATTTAGAACATATAAACCTAACAGTTAAAGACATGGATCAAACGTTAGTTTTTTATAAAGCGGCATTTCCTCATTGGTGGGTGAGGGGGGAGGGCCAGCAAACGTGGTACGGTACCGATCGACGTTGGCTGCACTTTGGCGATGACAATCATTATCTTGCCTTTAACGATAATGGATATGGTGAAAATCGGCCTTTAGAGGGGAATCAATTAGGCGTGGCGCATTATGGATATGTAACGGCTGATCTAGATGCTGTGATTAGTCGCTTGCTAGCGGCAGGCTTTGAAATTCATCATGAAGGGGCGCAAAGTCAGCATCGGCGTAATGTGTATTTCCGTGACCCAAATGGCTTTGAAGTGGAGTTTGTAGAGTACTCATCAGACTTACCAAAAGAGCGAAACCTTTACGAATAGACTCCACCTACACCTATTTTAAAGGCCTGCTTGTCAGGCTTTTTTTGTTTCTTTGAGAAAATCCTTGACCCTGTACCTAGCTACAGGGTTTATCATAGGTGTAGATGGAGGGTCGCATGTACAAAATTGGCGAATTAGCAAAACTCAGCGGTTTAACTGTGGAAGCGTTGCGCTTTTACGAGCGTAAGGGCTTGTTATCGCCAGCAGCTCGTGGTGCGAATCAATACCGAATGTATAGCGAACAAGACCTAGCAAGGCTTGGTTTTATTCAGCGCGCCAAGCAAGCCGGATTATCGATTAAAGATATCTTGGAGTTGCTTACCCTGCGCGAGCATGCTGAAACCTCTAGCTGTGGTGATGTAAGCAGTGTGGTAGCCCACAAGCTACATAAGGTGCAGGAACAATTGCTTCAGCTGCAAGCGTTTGAAGCCACCCTCAAAAAGCTGCATGACGAGTGCTGCGGCGGTGAAGAAAGTGCTACCTCTTGTTCAATATTAAAGGCCTTAGATGATGTTATTGAATAACTTTGTAAGTTTGTTTTTAAGTGCTGCTCCTTGGTTGTTTTTAGGTTTTGTTATTGCTGCTAGCTTGAAATTAGGCTTACCAAGCCGTTGGCTAGCAAAGCACTTAGGCAATAGTAAGCCCAGTACGACCATTAAAGCGGCGTTTATTGGCGCACCTTTGCCTTTGTGCTCTTGTGGGGTTATTCCCGCCGCCATGGGCCTGCGCCGAGCGGGCGCATCTAAAAGTGCCACCACTTCTTTCTTAATTGCCACACCGGAGACAGGTGTTGATTCAGTGGCAGTATCTTATGCCTTATTGGGGCCTGTAATGGCCATTGTTCGGCCCGTAGCTGCTATTACTAGTGCAATTGTGGCAGGTTTACTTGTGGGAAACAGCGAAGATAATAAGCCGGTTACTAGCGAAGTAAAAAGCTGCTGTAGCAAAAAAAACGCTAGCCAACAGCAGCAAGCAACTGCTGAGGTAAAGCTCAGCGTTAAACAAAAAATAAGCGCTTGGCTGAATAGCTTTGCTGAACTGGTGGGAGACAGCTATTTATGGCTCTTGATCGGTTTGGTATTTGCCGCCTTGATTCAAACTTACTTGCCCGAGAGCTTTATGACCCGCTGGGGACAAGGCTGGATCACTATGTTAGTGATGGTGTTGGTTGGCGTGCCTATGTACATTTGCGCCACAGCATCAACGCCTATTGCCGCAGGTTTAATCATTGCTGGTATATCGCCAGGGGCGGCCTTGGTATTTATGCTGGCGGGGCCGGCCACTAATGTTGCTACCTTAATGTTGGTTCGCCAAGAAATGGGAGAGCGTGCGTTAGCCGCCTACTTAACCGGTGTTGTAGTTAGTGCAATGGCCTTTGGCTGGGGCTTAGATTGGGCAATTGGCCAATGGCACTGGCAAGTAAATCCGGTAGCTTGGCAAGAGCACCAGTTAGTGAATAGCTGGTGGGTGGTAAGTAGTAGTTTGGTTATTGCGATATTGATGTTACGCGCAGGACTCAATGATGCGCGGCAGCGCTGGGTGAGCACTGTCGCATAAGTTCAATATTATTAATTAGTTGGCACGCGCTTAAACATTGCACCGTTGTTTAAGCGCAAATTTTCGCCGTCACTCATTAGCGGTTCTTCTAACGCTTGGATGAACTCCATTTCAATTTTGTTAGCCATGTCGTCACACAGCATGCGTGTCATGCCAATAGGCTGATTAACCAACAGCTGTTTGCCATTCCACTCAGCTTGGCCAAAAAAGTTATTACAACCCGTGGTGCCAGAAATCTTAAAGCCCTTATCGTTTTCTTCTAAGGTAAACGCTGGCAATTTAATGTCGGCAATGTTGTAAAAGTCACCGGTCATATACCAACGACTATCTGTTAAATCCATGCTTGGCTCCGATTGATTACTGGCACAGCCGGTTAAGCCCAACGCGATTGTTAAACCCAAAATTAGCTGTTTATTCATGGTAGTTACCTCAAGTAAGCACAAAAACTATTTCAAGCTATTGTAGAACACAGAGAGAGTGAAAAGTTCGTTTACTGATAAAATTAATGTTTTTTTTAGGTGGTTTTAATATCAACACAAAAAGTAACTATCAGCCTAATTGGTACTAAGTTACCGCCAAATGCGAGATGTTTCACACTTATTGGACAGTTCTCGTCCTATGCTTCGCTCATCAATCATTGGACGAAATTAAGTAGGTAAACATGAATCAGCAAGCGAGTGTATTTCATTTAGGTTTGAACCCAGAAATGCTGAAAGGCGCCACGTTGGCCATCATTCCTGGTGATCCACAACGCGTAGAGCGTATTGCTTCATTATTGGAAGAGCCAGAATTTTTAGCCTCACAGCGTGAGTTTACCTCTTACCTTGGCAAGTTGAATGGCACACCTGTTGTAGTGTGTTCAACTGGTATTGGTGGTCCATCTACGTCAATCGCGGTAGAAGAATTAGCCCAGTTAGGTATTCGCACCTTTTTGCGTGTAGGTACTACTGGCGCTATTCAGCCACACATTAATGTTGGTGACGTGATTGTTACCACGGCATCGGTTCGTTTAGACGGAGCCAGCAGCCATTTTGCTCCAATGCAATTCCCTGCTGTTGCCGATTTCTCCTGTATGCAGGCCTTAAACAGCGCGGCGCTAGACGCTAATGCTACTTGTCATGTCGGTGTAACTGCTTCAAGTGATACCTTTTACCCTGGACAAGAGCGTTACGACACGGTATCTGGCAGAGTAGTGAAAGCCTTTCAAGGCTCGATGGAAGAGTGGCAAGCTATGGGTGTGCTTAACTTTGAAATGGAAAGTGCCACCTTATTCACCATGTGTGCATCTCAAGGCTTAAAGGCAGGCTGTGTTGCAGGTGTAATTGTGAATAGAACCCAGCAAGAGATCCCAGACGAAAGCTTGATGAAAAACACCGAGCACCAAGCAGTAAACATTGTTGTTGAAGCCGCACGTAAGATGCTTGGTTAACAAAAAACTAAGCCAACTTGCCTGATGGCTTAGCTGTCCTTTCCATATTCAGCCCAATAGTTCGTTAAGTTCTATTGGGCTTTTTTGTTCTCAGCGACCTGATAAGAATAAATCGTATGCAATAAAAAAGGCCTATCAACAGATAGGCCTTTTTGAGCAATATCTAAGTCTTAGCTTAGTTCATGCCGTATTTTTTTAACTTCTTGCGTAAAGTACCGCGGTTGATACCTAACATGATTGAAGCGCGAGTTTGGTTGCCACGCGTGTATTGCATAACTACGTCAAGCAACGGAGCTTCAACTTCAGATAGTACTAATTCGTACAATTCAGACACATCTTCGCCATTTAATTGTGCGAAGTAGTTGCGCAATGCTTGCTCAACAGAATCACGCAATGGACGTTCTTTCACTTCAGTACTCGTAGCACTGCTAGTCATAGTAGAAAGTGTGTTTGTGGTGGTATTTGAATCAAACATACTTGACGCTCTTTTTAATTAATTAATGATCACAACTATTCGAAAAACTGCTCAATCGCGGACGTTTGTACCAGGGCTGATTCAAGCTGGTTAAACTGGCTACGAAACTCGTCCGTGTCCGCTAATTGCTTCAAGTACCACCCCACATGTTTGCGAGCGATACGTACCCCTTGGTACTCCCCGTAGTGTGAATACAGGTTGTCTAAGTGGTGAAGCATTACTTCCTTCACTTCTTCGGCCTGTGGCGAAGCAATATGCTCACCAGTGCTTAAGAAGTGATTAATTTCTCTGAAAAGCCAAGGGTTACCTTGGGCTCCTCGACCGATCATGATGGCGTCCGCTCCAGTATAGGCCAGCACATGCTTGGCTTGCTCTGGGGTGGTGATATCACCATTAGCCACAATCGGTATTGAGACTTCTTGTTTTACTGCTTTGATAGTGTCGTACTCAGCCAAACCTTTATACATACATGCTCGCGTCCGACCATGAATGGCTAAAGCTTGAATGCCAGCCGTTTCTGCAAGCTTGGCAATATGCAAAGCATTGCGGTGTTCTGGTGACCATCCAGTTCTAATCTTTAAGGTCACAGGAACATCAACCGCCTGTACAACAGCATCAAGAATCTTTGCTACTAGTTCCGGTTGCTGTAACAGCGCCGAACCAGCTAGCTTTTTGTTTACCTTTTTCGCCGGACAACCCATATTGATATCGATGATTTGCGCGCCATTTGCCACATTATGTTGGGCGGCGAGAGCCATCAATTCTGGGTCAGCTCCAGCTATTTGAACACTGCGTATGCCGCATTCATCTAGGTGAACCATACGATTTAGCGATTTTTGGCTATTCCACACCCGAGGGTTACTGGACACCATCTCCGAAACCGTAAGCCCTGCGCCTAGTCGCCAACATAAGCGGCGAAAAGGTTGATCAGTAATGCCAGCCATAGGCGCTAGTATCACCGGATTGTCCAGTTTATAACTGCCTATATTCATGACTCGCGTTCTTCTCAATCTCAGGGCGGCGTAGTTTACGACTTTTTTAGCACGCTGGAAAGGCTATATTTTGAACATTTTTCAAAAAAAAAGCTGGATTTTTAGTGGAGGAATATGGCAGCAAACCCTTTGAGATAGGGTTTGCCCCACTTTTTCGGGTAACTTAGCGTTTTGTGCCGCTTAATCGACACCATTCTTGATCGAGAACAACCGGATCCATATCGCACTGTGATTGATAAGCATCCACAACGGTGGAACTTTGTTCTTCTAGAATGCCAGATAAGGCAATTAAACCTTGCGGTTTTAGGTAGGCGAGTATTACTTCTGCCAATTCTTTAAGTGGCCCTGCGAGAATATTGGCCACTACGATGTCGGCTTTAAAATCTGTTGGTTGGTCTTTGGGTAGATATAGCTCGAGTTTGTCGGCAACGCCATTTCGCTCGGCGTTGTCACGGCTGGCAAGAATGGCTTGAGGGTCGATATCAATGCCGACGACGCGTTCAGCGCCAAGCTTGATAGCGGCAATCGCTAAAATGCCGCTGCCACAGCCAAAGTCCACCACTGTTTTACCACTAAGGTCGAGTTGGTCTAGCCACTTTAAACATAGCGCTGTTGTGGGGTGAGTGCCTGTACCAAAGGCAAGCCCTGGGTCGAGCATTACGTTTACTGCGCTTGGATCGGGTACGTCGGTCCAGCTTGGGCAAATCCAAAGGCGCTTGCCAAATTGCATGGGGTGGAAGTCTTTCATCCACTCGCGTTCCCAGTCTTTATCTTCAAGTTGATCTAGCTTGTAGTTGCCATCGTCAATTATCAGCGCTTCGCGCAAGAACTCAAGAATAGGCGCCATATCGGTGGTGGCATCGTAAAGGCCTTGCACGTCGGTATCACCCCATAACGGTGTTTCCCCTAATAAGGGCTCAAATACCGGTGTGTCGTGGCGGTCTAACAGGGTAACGGCTTGGCTACCGGTTTCCATTAGTATGTCGCCAATGGTCTCGGCAGTGTCTTTTGTGGCGTTAATTTTTAGCTGGATCCAAGGCATTGTCCGCTCCTCTAGAAGATTATGCGGCAAGTGTACTGGGTTAGATAAGGCTTAGCATTAAAAATATGCTAAGCCTTTTATTGGCGGGTTTAACTGCTCGGGCTTAATCCGCGATGGCGGTATTTAGCACGCTTGTATAATAGCTGTAGGCCTCGGTAACAGGCCAGTAGGGCAAGTACAATGGAAGGAGCATTGAACACCACGCTAACAATCACCACCGCTATGGCTAAATAGAGAAAAGGAATAAATTCGTATAGAGGCTCTGGGATCACCTTCCGTTTACGTAGAATGGATTTTTTAAATTTGTCGTAACGACGGTAGTTAGACCTAAGCACCCACACTAAGGCTCCCATGGCAAATAAAATAGCCCCACCTACATGGGCTAGCCAAGGCTCTAGAAACAACATGGAGCTGGTGCCTGCATACAAATATCCACTAGGTAGTAATTCGTATATCGCTTTCGGTAACATGGTTGCCTCCCTTGCTCTTAACATTCCATTAACTTATTAAGCATAGACTCAATGAAGAAATTGACCAAATAGTCTACTAATCTACTGTGTGATGCTTAGATGATTGGGCTGCTGCAGTTGTCGTTTGCGCTTTTTGCCAAGCGTGTTGGCGGTACTTATGCCGCAAATACAGCAGCGAACAGCCACGATACATGCATAACATTGCGATGCCGTAAGCCAGTAAAGTAGATTGGGTAGAGGCTAAGCTTAGTGCTACTGCGATAAAGAAGAAGGGCATAAATTCGTACAAGGATTCGGGAATGGTAAAGCGTTTGCGAGAGTGGACCACTTGATCGTGGCGCCTAAAGTTGGAACGCATCACCCATATAAGCGCGCCAAGGCAAAACAATAGCGCTCCGCCGGCTATGCCTAAGTTTGAGTCTATCCATAATACAGAGCTAGACCCTGCGGCCAAATACAGGCTTGGCAATATTTCATATATTGGCTTGATGATCATGATGTTACACGCTATTCCATTGTATTTATCGGCTAAATTACCACTTCCCAAAGCATAACTTTGCTCTAACTAAGATGAACAAAGTGTAAGTCAAAATGAAGATTCTGCTTTTTTCCGTGAGATTAGCTTGCTTGTTTGCTGTAACAACTTGGTTACAGATTGAACGATATTTAGTCTTTCAAAAAGTAAACTTTATGGTTTACTTTGTTTGATTTGAATGTAAACTCTTCGGTGTAATTTGTAGAGGTAGAGATGTTGACTATTCGACGTACCGTAATGAGTTTTTGTTTGGGAGGATTAATGAGCACTTCGATAGCACCCGCACTGGCGGCAGACAACAGCATATTTAATACCACACAGCTTGATGGCAAGTATCAAAACAGCCAAGCAAGCCCTGCCAACAGCTCGGCATGGGGAATTTTATGGCGTTACGTGACTGAGCGTCGAGTAGATGCCACGCCGACTAATGCTATTCCAGTGTTGCCATTAACTGCCGCTTCACTCGATGCCTTGCCTTCAGAGCAAGATAGTGTGATTCGTTTCGGTCACTCTAGTGTTTATATGCTGGTGGGTGGGCAGCGATGGTTAATTGACCCTGTTTTTTCACAGCGTACTTCGCCGTTTAGTTTTATTGGGCCAAAGCGCTTTCATCAACCCCCGCTAAATCTTAACGAGCTAGATAACATTGATGGGGTATTGATCTCTCATGACCATTATGATCATTTAGACAAATACAGCATTGGCCTATTAAAAGACAAGGTTAAGCACTTTGTAGTACCTGAAGGTGTTGATCAACATTTAATTGATTGGGGCGTAAAGCCTGAACGTATTCAACGTTTACGGTGGTGGCAATCTGCAAAATTTGGTGAGCTAAGCATTACTGCCACGCCAACTCAGCACTTCTCTGGACGTGGATTATTTGATGGAAACCAAACCCTGTGGGCATCCTATGTGATTGACTCTCCCAACAAACGGATCTTCTTTAGTGGTGACTCTGGGTACTTTGATGGTTTTAAGCAAATTGGCGAGCGCTTTGGTCCCTTTGATCTCACCATGATGGAAACCGGCGCTTATGATAAAGATTGGTCAGCGGTGCATATG
Organism: Agarivorans sp. DSG3-1; assembly: GCF_046774965.1. Lineage (NCBI taxonomy): Bacteria > Pseudomonadati > Pseudomonadota > Gammaproteobacteria > Alteromonadales > Alteromonadaceae > Agarivorans > Agarivorans sp. DSG3-1. The sequence goes on from NZ_CP177241.1 coordinate 1,762,287, forward strand.
ACACCCGAACAAACGCTGCAGGCTCATCTCGATTTGCGTGGTCAAGCCATGATGCCAGTACATAACGCCACTTTCGATTTGGCCTTTCATTCGTGGTACGAACCACTAGAACGCATTAGTGCGCTAAGTCAGCAAGCGGGTGTGGAGTTAGTGACACCAAAAATTGGTGAAGTTTTCAAAGTTGGTCAAAACCAAACTACCGAAGCATGGTGGCGAGACTTAAAATAAGCACTTGGATTTACGCCAATAAAAAAAGGCCCTAAGCATGCTTAGGGCCTTTTTAGTATCAGCTCGTTGCTTATTGCATGCCGAGTTTTTTCTCAAGGTAGTGGATGTTTGCTCCACCAAATTGGAAGTTTTCGTCTTGCATAATTTTTTGCTGAAGCGGCACGTTAGTTTTGATGCCGTCAATCACTAGCTCTGACAATGCGTTCTTCATACGAGCAATCGCAATGTCACGGTTTTCACCGTAAGTGATCAACTTACCAATCATTGAATCGTAGTAAGGCGGCACAGAGTAGCCAGCATAAACGTGTGAATCCCAACGAATACCCATACCACCTGGCGGGTGGAAACGGTTAATGCGGCCTGGAGATGGGATAAAGGTTTCCGCATCTTCAGCGTTAATTCGACACTCAATGGCGTGACCCGTTAGCTTCACTTGATCTTGGCTAAACGACAGTGGTTGGCCAGCAGCAATGCGCAGTTGCTCTTTGATTAAGTCGATACCTGTCACCATTTCGGTAACCGGATGCTCAACCTGAATACGGGTGTTCATTTCAATGAAGTAGAACTCACCGTTTTCGTACAAGAACTCAAAAGTACCAGCACCACGGTAGTTAATTTCAATACAGGCACGAGTACAGCGCTCACCAATATTGCGACGCATATCTTCAGTGATGCCTGGCGCTGGCGCTTCTTCTACCACTTTTTGGTGGCGACGTTGCATAGAACAATCACGCTCACCTAGGTGAATCGCTCCGCCTTGGCCATCAGACAATACTTGAACTTCCACGTGACGTGGATTTTCTAAGTACTTCTCCATGTAAACAATATCGTTACCAAAGAACGAACCAGCTTCAGTACGGGTTAAATCAACAGAAGTATGTAGTTCTTCTTCTTTGTGAACCACTCGCATACCGCGACCACCGCCGCCGCCAGCTGCTTTAATAATAATTGGGTAACCAATGCGTTTAGCGATTGCAGCATTTTGCTTTTCATCGGTGCCTAGCGGGCCATCTGAACCAGGTACACATGGTACACCGGCTTTTTTCATGGCTTTAATCGCTTCAACCTTGTCGCCCATCATGCGAATGGTTTCAGCTTTAGGGCCGATGAAAACAAAACCACTTTTCTCAACTATTTCAGAGAATTCAGCGTTTTCAGACAAGAAACCGTAGCCCGGGTGGATCGCTACTGCATCAGTGACTTCAGCGGCAGCAATAATGCGCGGAATGTCTAAATAACTTTCCGATGCTGCAGGCTTACCAATACAAATTGATTCATCGGCTAACAATACGTGTTTTAAATCACGGTCGGCTGTTGAGTGCACAGCGACGGTTTTAATGCCCAATTCTTTACAGGCGCGCAAAATCCGCAGGGCAATTTCACCACGGTTAGCAATAACTACTTTATCTAGCATACAAATGCCTCTTTATTCGATGATGAATAGCGGTTCATCAAATTCAACAGCTTCACCGTCGTCAACTAAGATGGCTTTTACTATGCCAGCTTTGTCAGCATCAATCTGGTTCATCATTTTCATTGCTTCAATGATGCACAACGTATCGCCTACGTTTACTTGCTGGCCTTCTTGTACAAACGGTTGTGCTTCAGGTGAAGATGAACGGTAGAAAGTACCTACCATTGGCGATAGCATTTTGTGACCAGATGCCACAGCTTCGCTGGCAGCTGGCGCTGCAGGAGCATTAGCAGGTGCGGCAACTGGCGCTGGCGCAGCAATAGGTGCTGGGGCGTATACTGCTTGCGCTGCACCACTAAAATTACGGCTAATGCGTACTGCTTCTTCACCTTCAGTGATTTCTAATTCAGCTACACCAGATTCTTCAACTAATTCGATTAATTTTTTAATCTTGCGAATATCCATAAGGGCTCTCTTTATCGTATTAGGTTAATTAACAACTATTGCTGCAGCTTGTTTAAGGCTGCAGTCAAAGCAAATTGATATCCTTGGCTACCCAAGCCACAAATCACTCCCTCAGCTTTGTCTGCTAAGTAAGAGTGATGGCGGAAGGGTTCACGTGCATGCACGTTAGACAAGTGAATTTCTATAAAAGGAATATTCACACCTAGCAGAGCATCACGCAGTGCCACACTGGTATGAGTAAAAGCCGCAGGATTGATGATAATGAAGTCAATCTCGCCCATGGCTTGATGAATGCGATTAATCAGCTCGCCTTCGATATTGGATTGAAAATCCTGAAGGCTAACACCCATGTCATGGGCTTGAATGCGTAGCTGCTCAACAATGTCGTCTAAACTCTGGTGACCGTAAACCTCGGGTTCACGCTTACCAAGAAGATTAAGATTTGGACCATTGAGTAACAAAATAGAGAATTTATTAGTCATTTTCGTTGAAAAGCCAGCTTAAATTATAGAACGTGTCGATTTCTGAAGATTAGCACATTTATCAATGGTAAATGTGCTAAGTCATCGACATTTTCGGTAATTATAGTGTTTTCGCAGAAAATGGCAGCATTTTTCTGGTCTAATCAGTTCGTTTCGGCGAGAGGCTCTGTTGTTAGGTTACGTAGCCATTTCTTTTGGTTCATTCGCCAAAAGCACAACATAGCCTTAAATACTTCTTCGCTTAGGGCAATACAGAAGGCAGTAATTAAGCTCACATCAAACACAAAGATTGCGATAGACGTTAGCATTAAACCCACTCCCCATTGGCAGAAGGTATCCGACATTAAGCAAAAACCATTATCACCACCACTACGTAAAATACCGTTAATTAGCACCATGTTGAAGATGCGTAACCAGGTAGAGGCGGCCAAAATTAGCACCAATTGTTGTGCTAGCTCCAAGGTTTCAGACTCTAGCGCGCCAAACAAGTTCAATAAAGGGTAGCTTAATAGCCACACTGCAACACCAATAGCGATAGCGGCAATTGGGCTAACCAGTAAGGCTAAACGAGCATCTACCCAAGCTTGGTTAAACTGGTTCGCGCCTAGTTTATTACCCACCATAATGGAACAAGCAGCAGAAAAGCCCATGAAACAAGATATAGCCATGCCTTCAATAGGGCTGATCAAGCTCATTGCTGCTAAGGCATTGGTGCCTAGCTGACCATATAAGGTGGCAAATACAAATACACCGCTAGACCAAATGCTAAAGTTGATCACTAAAGGTAGTGCCAGCTTGGCGTATTTGTTTACTTCTGCGCGGCTAAATTGCCAAAAACCAATCATTGATACTTTTAGTAGTGGGTGCGATTGCCACCATAAACTGGTAACCAAAACGACAAGCTGCAACAAGCGGGCAATCACTGTTGCTACGCCTGCGCCAACAATGCCCATTGCAGGGATGGGTCCAAAGCCAAAAATAAGCACTTGGTTTAATAGAATATTAGCGACTACCGCAAAAATACTAATGTACAGCGGGAGTTTGGTATTGCCGCTAGCACGCAAGGCAGACTCAATTACAATCACGGGGAGGGTGAATAAGATCATCAACGCGGTGGCGCGAATGTAGTCACTGCCAATGGCAACCAAATGTACGTCGCTGCTGCCCCATTGCATAATGGTGCTTGGGCTGAAGATCATAAATGCCAAGGTAGTAAGGGTAAAAATAAGCCCTGCGTAAAACGACAGTGCCACAGTACGGCCAATGGCGTTCCAGTTCTTAGTTCCCCAGTGCTGAGCACTTAAAATAGCGCAAGCAGTAGAAAAGCCATTCAAGATGACAATTGCCACAAAAAACGCACGACCAGCGTAACCTACTGCTGCCACTTCGGCATCACCTAAAGTAGCAACCATAAGCACATCCACTAGGCCTAACAGGCTTAGCAGTACTGCTTGTAAAGATATTGGCCAAGCTAGGCGCCAGAACTGCTCTAGCCATGAGCGATTCAATGTAATAGGAGATGCTTGCATAACAACCTCAAAACGTGACTTGCATCAGATAAAAGCTATCCGCTTGAAAACGGTAGCCAGAAATTATGGGCGCGATACTATCTTATATAAAAGAACTTCCACATAATTGAAGCTATCTAAAATATGTTCAAAACTATCATTTATGAATGAGCGGCATTGGCAAGACAAGTTTGATATAGGCTCCGCCTGCGTTGAGCGTTTTTTAACCACCGAGCGTTTTTCTGAGCTGGCTAAGCTTCAAGTTAATTTAGCGGGGGTATCTTATATTCGAGGCGAGTACTTCGTTAGTCGGCGAGCCCCGCAAGAACACTCAATTTTAATTTCTATGGCTGGTGTTGGTAGTTTGCATACGCCAGAAGGACGACAACGCTTAGGACCCAATGAAGTGGTTATTCTGCCCGCAGGAACCGATTATTCGTTTAGCTTGGCGAGTCATTTTTGGCGGCATAATTGGTTTCAGTTTTCGGCTGATATTTCTTGGTATCGTTTCCCTAAAAAAGCCAAGGTAATGAAGATTAATTCCAGCCAAAATATTGATAAGTGTTTGAAGCTACTACTAGATGAAGAAGGAAAAACCAAGGCCGATCCACTGGTGGAATCAGCGTTAACCCAGTTGCTTAAACGCTATTTATTGCAGCTGCTCAAACCTTTAAAGAACCAAGAGCCTAGTCCGTTACATAATTTGGAGCAGCAATTGCGCTCTTCATTGCACTATCCGTGGACTGTGAGCGAGATGGCCCAGCGTTTATCAGTATCTGAAGCGCATTGTTATCGCTTATTTCAACAAGAGTTTAAATGTAGCCCTAAGCAATACCTTACTCGTTTACGCTTAGAGCATGGCAGCTATCTATTACGCGAAAGCCGCTGGTCTATCGACGTTATTGCTAGCCAGCTGGGCTATCAAGACGGCTTTGCTTTTGCGCATCGCTTTAAGAAAAGCTTTGGGGTTTCTCCGGGGCGTTATCGTAGGCAAAGCCAAGCTTAGCGTTAAATATTATCGTTGCAAGCTGGCAGCCAATTTGGCCACGCTCACTCGCTTAAAAGTGTCTAAAGTAAGTTCTGCCACTTGTTGCAACTGTTGTTGGCTTGCGCCGTTAGTGGCATGCACATTTAAACCTTGTAGAACGGTGGCAAGATAATGGGCTAGCGCTTCTGGGTCAGCATCTGGGGCTAAATCTTGCTCTTGTTGGGCGCGTTCGAAGCGTTGTTGAAGGGCAATACTGCCTTCGGCTCGGCGAGCTTTAAGGGCTTCTTTAATGGTTCTGGCCGACTCGCTGCAAGATAAGGCTCCTTGCACAATCACACAACCTTGTGGTTGGTCTGGGTCGCTTAAGTTAGCCACCGCACCCTTCAACATAAAATCAACTACATCGTAAATGGTCGGTTGCTCCAGAGCGGGGTAAAAAAAGGCTTGGGGACGTTTTTCGTAGAGTTCTATCGCTTGCAGAAATAGTTGTTCTTTATTGCCAAATGCAGCGTACATACTGGGTTTATTAATGCCCATTGCTTGGGTGAGCTCATTGAGTGAGGCGCCTTCGTAACCTTTTTGCCAAAACACCTCTAGCGCTTTTTCTAATGCATCTTCTGCATCAAAACTACGTGGGCGACCGATATGAGAACAACATTTGGGAGACATTTTGTAACCTTGGTTTACTTTCTACGCTGATCATAGCTAAGCCAAATAGCCCTGTCTAGATAAATGCATACCGAGCGGTACAAAAAGTTCTTGATCTTGATCATGTTTCAGAACTAATATACCAAGCAGTACAAAACATCTAGTAATTATCAATTATTCATCACTTGAGGGATCAGAGATGGCTTCAGTTTTTGATTTAACAAAAATCATCGCAATAAGTGCATTAAGCATATCGTTAATTGGCTGCGGTAAACCCGAAGCGGCTACTCAGCAAACCCCTCCACCTCCCAGTGTAGATGTTGCAGAGGTTCTGCTAGAACAAATTACCGAAACAGATTTTTACACCGGTCGCTTACAAGCTCCGCAAACCGTAATGGTGGTACCGCGTGTATCGGGCTATATCGACCAAGTGTTGTTTAATGAGGGCAGTGTAGTAACAAAGGGCGAAGTGCTATTTAAAATAGATAATCGTATTTTTGCTGCTGAAGTTGAGCGTTTAGAAGCCGAATTAGTGAGCGCTAAAAGTAGCTTAGATTTGGCGAAAAAAGGCTATAAACGGGCCCAAGCTTTGAATAAGAAAAATGCTATCTCAGACGAAATCTTAGATAGTCGCTTCTCTGCAAGGGAGCAAGGTGCAGCGGCAGTAGCTTCAATCACCGCGGCCTTATCTCGCGCTCGCCTTGATTTAGATTTTACCGAAGTACGCGCTCCCATCGCCGGTCGGGTCTCTAATGCGCTGATCACCGAAGGTAACTACGTAAACCTAGGGTCAAGTCAGTTAACCCGGATTGTATCTATCCAGCATATGTATGCTTATTTTGACGTGGATGAACAAAGCTTTCTTAAATACCAAGAGCTGAACAATGTGATTCCATTGTCTGACAGTCAAGATTCGATTGCCGCTGTGCAAATGGCCTTGGCCGATGACAGTGTATTTAAACACTTGGGTAAGATTGATTTTATTGATAACGCCTTAACTGGTGCAACTGGCACCATTCGCTTACGTGCTCGCTTTAACAATCAAACTGGCGAATTACGCCCTGGTATGTTTGCTCGTTTGCAAATTGCTGGCAGTAGCCGTTACCAAGCAGTGTTGATTGACAACAAAGCGGTAGGCACTGACCTCAATAACAAGTTTGTTCTGGTATTAGACGACAATGACCAAGTGCAATACCGCCCCGTGGTATTAGGTGAGCAAATCAATGGCTTGCGAATTGTGTCGCAGGGTTTGTCTGGTTCAGAGCGGATTGTGGTTAACGGCATTCAGCGAGTGCGCCCACAAATGCAAGTTACCCCGGTACCTGCCAGCATGGCCAGTGACGAAGTCATATCGGAGCTTCGTCAGTCTCAACGTTTGTTAGAACAGCAGCATCAACAGTTAAGTCTTAATGCCAAGTTATCAGTTCAACAAGGATAAGTTAGCTTATGTTTTCTCAGTTTTTCATTAAACGGCCGATCTTCGCCGCAGTTATCTCCTTGCTAATGTTTATTGGTGGAGCAATTGCAGTGTGGCAATTGCCTATTACCGAATACCCCGAAGTGGTGCCGCCTACCGTAGTTGTGACTGCAAATTACCCAGGCGCCAACCCAAAAGTGATTGCCGAAACCGTGGCTTCGCCGCTGGAACAGGAAATTAACGGCGTAGAAGATATGTTGTATATGTCTTCGCAGGCGACCTCTGATGGCCGTATGACTCTGACAGTGACTTTTGCCATTGGCACCGATGTAGATCAAGCACAAAGCCAAGTGCAAAGCCGGGTCGACCGGGCGACGCCGCGTTTGCCTTTGGAAGTACAGCGCTTAGGTGTTGTGACCGAAAAATCGTCACCCGATTTAACCATGGTGGTTCACTTAAGTTCGCCTGAAGATCGCTACGACTTATTGTACTTATCTAACTATGCGGCGCTTAACGTAAAAGATGAACTGGCCCGTATTGAAGGGGTAGGCGCGGTGCGTTTGTTTGGCGCTGGCGACTACAGCCTACGTATTTGGTTAGACCCTAATAAAGTGGCTTCGCTGGGGCTTAACCCTAATCAAATTATCGCTTCTATTCGTGAGCAAAACCAACAGGCAGCTGCCGGCAGTTTGGGGGCTCAGCCTAGCGGTGAATCTGATTTTCAGATCCTGATTAATGTAAAAGGCCGTTTAAATACCACCGAAGAATTTGAAGATATCATCATCAAAGTCGGTGATAACGGTGAAGTGAGTCGGCTTAGAGATGTTGCCCGAGTTGAGCTTGGCGCAAGCAGCTACGCCTTACGTTCGTTGTTAGATAATAAAGACGCCATTGCGATTGGGGTATTCCAAGCTTCTGGCTCGAACGCGATTCAAATATCTGAAGACGTACGCGCTCGCATGGCTGAGCTGAAAAAGAGTTTCCCACAAGGCTTGAGCTACGACACGGTATACGATCCCACGGTATTTGTGCGCGGCTCGATAGAGGCAGTAGTCAAAACCTTGTTTGAAGCAGTACTACTTGTGGTGCTAGTGGTGGTGTTATTTTTGCAAACTTGGCGTGCGTCTATTATTCCGTTAGTGGCGGTACCTGTTTCCTTGGTAGGTACCTTTGCCTTTATGCACCTAATGGGTTTTTCGCTCAATGCTTTGTCGTTGTTTGGCTTAGTGCTGGCGATTGGTATTGTGGTGGATGACGCCATTGTGGTGGTCGAAAACGTTGAGCGGAATATTGCCGAAGGCTTAAGCCCGGTGGCTGCGACTCAACAAGCGATGAAAGAAGTGACGGGTCCAATTGTTGCCACTACTTTAGTGTTGGCTGCGGTGTTTATTCCTACCGCGTTTATGTCGGGATTAACCGGACAGTTTTATAAGCAGTTCGCCTTAACCATTACCATCTCAACCTTTATTTCTGCGATTAATTCATTAACTCTGAGCCCGGCGTTGTCAGCGTTATTGTTAAAAGGCCACGATCAGCCTAAAGATCGCCTAACCCGTATTATGGATAGTTTGTTTGGTCGATTTATCTTTGCGCCATTTAACCGCGTGTTTGATAAAGGCGCTAATGCTTATGGCAGTATCATCAAAAAGACCATTCGTTTATCAGCCTTGGTCGGTATTATTTACGTAGGCTTGTTAGGTTTAACTGCTTATCAGTTTGATACTACGCCAACCGGTTACGTGCCGGGGCAAGACAAACAATACTTAGTGGCCTTTGCTCAGTTGCCAGATGCGGCTTCGCTAGAACGTACCGAAGCGGTAGTGAAACAAATGTCGGAAATCGCCCTAGCGCAACCGGGTGTTGAGCATGCCGTCGCCTTTCCTGGCCTGAGCATTAATGGTTTTACTAATAGCCCCAATAGCGCGATTTTATTCACGCCCTTGGCCGATTTTGATCAACGTAAAGATCCAAATTTGTCGGCTAATGCCATTGCTGGTGCGCTCAATCAACAATTTGCCGGTATTCAAGAAGCCTTTATTGCGATATTCCCACCGCCACCAGTGCAGGGGTTAGGCACTATTGGCGGCTTTAGGTTACAAATTCAAGATAGAGCTAACCACGGTTATGAAGAGCTGGCTAATGTCACTATGCAAGTGATGCAAAGAGCCTGGGGCACACCTGCATTAGCAGGAGTATTCTCGAGTTATCAAGTGAACGTACCGCAGTTGGACTTGGATTTAGACCGAACTAAAGCCATGCAGCAGGGTGTATCAGTAGACGAAGTCTTCTCTACCTTGCAAGCGTATATGGGGTCCACCTACGTGAATGACTTCAATAAGTTTGGCCGTACCTATCAGGTAAACGTGCAAGCCGACGAATCGTTTAGGCAATCGCCAGAGCAAATTAGTCAGCTTAAAGTACGCAATATTGATGGTGCTATGGTACCGCTGGGCTCATTTGTTGATGTGGATTATGTAGCAGGCCCAGACCGGGTGATGCACTACAACGGCTATACCACAGCTGAAATTAACGGCGGCCCAGCGCCGGGTTACAGTAGTGGTGAAGCGCAAGCGGCTATCGAGCAAATATTGGCGGAAACTTTGCCAATAGGCATGACTTACGAATGGACCGAGCTAACTTACCAACAGAAGCTGTCGGGTGATACTGCCATGTTGATTTATCCGCTGGTGATTATCTTGGTGTTTATGGTGTTAGCGGCACAATACGAGAGCTTACGTTTGCCAATGGCGATTATTCTGATCATTCCAATGACCTTGTTATCGGCGATTAGCGGAGTATTGCTGTGGGGCGGGGATAACAACATCTTCACCCAAATTGGGTTGATTGTACTGGTTGGCCTCGCGACCAAAAATGCCATTTTGATCGTTGAGTTTGCCAAAGAGCTGCAAGACCAAGGTCGCACCGTGATAGAAGCCGTATTAGAAGCCTCTCGCTTACGTTTGCGTCCGATTTTAATGACCTCAATTGCCTTCATTATGGGAGTGGTACCGATGGTGTTTTCTACTGGAGAAGGCGCCGAAATGCGTCAAGCCATGGGGGTCGCGGTATTTGCAGGTATGATTGGCGTGACGGTATTTGGACTGTTACTCACACCACTGTTTTATTACTTGCTGGCCAAGCGTACACCAAAGCCTAGTGAAGAAGATGATAAACAAGACTTAGCTATAGCAAACCCTGCGTTCATTGCTAAGTGACCCTGTTTTAATCATTACACACTTAAAAGAAAACGCCGCCGCTTGAGACTCAAGCGGCGGCGTTTTAGTTTTTATCTTGGTTATTTAGGCTGAGAGGCTAGCATCTCATTTAGCCCACCACCATTTACCACTTGCTGATAACCCATTGCTTGCAATACCTGCAAGGCGTAACCAGAGCGGTTTCCTGAGCGGCAATATACAACGATTGGCTGGCTCTTATCTTTAGTCACTGAAGCAATTTGCTCTGCAATTGCGGTATGTGGAATGTTATAAGCCTGCTCAATATGACCTTGGGAAAACTCTCCTTCGGTGCGTACATCAATCAATAGGGCTTGTTGTTTAAGTACATTTTGCCAAGCTGTATCTGCGCGTTCCGTCGCCTGAGCCCCGGTAATGCTGAAAATACTGCAAAGCCATAAACAGCTTAATATTCGAATCATCTTCATAATGTTCCTTGTAATGAAGTTAATTTCTGCATCGGTCTAGTTCACAGTAGTGTATCGGCACAGCTTGCTTAATATTTTGATCTAAATTCGCTAGCTGGACAGTTCTTAATCAGCATACACAAAAAAGCCGCTAACTTAGCGGCTTTTTTAATCAGCGCTTAGGCTGCGTTAGATTTTTCTTCTATTAGCTTATCGACTACCGACGGATCGGCAAGGGTTGAGGTATCGCCCAATGAGTCCGTTTCATTGGTGGCAATTTTACGCAAAATACGGCGCATAATCTTGCCTGAACGGGTTTTTGGTAGCGCTTCTGCCCAGTGTAAAATATCGGGAGTTGCGATGGGGCCAATCTCTTTACGTACCCAGGCTTTCACTTCTTTGTGAAGTTCAGCGCTGGCTTCTTCGCCCGCCATAAGGGTGATGTAAGCGTAAATGCCTTGGCCTTTAATTTCGTGTGGTACACCCACAACGGCCGCTTCAGAAATCTTAGGGTGAGCTACCAGTGCGCTTTCAATTTCAGCGGTGCCCATACGGTGGCCACTTACGTTTAACACATCATCTACACGGCCGGTAATCCAAAAATACCCATCTTCGTCACGGCGTGCGCCATCTCCGGTGGTGTAAGTGCCCGGGAAGGTAGAAAAGTAGGTTTGCTCAAAACGTTCATGGTCACCGTAAACGGTGCGCATTTGTCCTGGCCAACTGTCTTTAATAATCAGGTTGCCTTCGGCAGCGCCTTCTAGTTCATTGCCCTCGTTATCAACCAAAGCGGGTTGCACACCAAAAAATGGGCGAGTTGCAGAACCGGGTTTTAAGGCGGTGGCGCCTGGTAGTGGAGTAATTAAAATGCCACCTGTTTCGGTTTGCCACCAAGTATCTACAATTGGGCAACGCTCGTCACCAATCGTGCGGTAATACCATTCCCAAGCTTCTGGATTAATCGGTTCACCTACCGAGCCCATAATACGCAAACTGCTGCGTTTGGTACCTTCGATAGCGGCGTCACCTTGCGCCATTAGCGCGCGAATAGCGGTGGGGGCTGTGTACAATATTGTTACTTGGTGTTTGTCACATACTTCACTCATGCGTGCTGAAGTAGGGTAATTTGGTACACCTTCAAACAAAATAGTGGTGGCGCCGTTGGCCAGTGGTCCATACACCAAATAGCTGTGGCCGGTAATCCAACCTACATCGGCTGTACACCAGTAAATATCGCCAGGGTGATAATCAAATACGTATTTAAAGGTCATGGTAGCGTAAAGTAAGTAACCGCCAGTAGTATGTAATACGCCTTTAGGCTTGCCCGTTGAGCCCGAGGTATACAAAATAAATAGCGGATCTTCGGCATTCATTGCTTCTGGTTCGCAGTCACTGGCTTGATTCTCAGTAATTTCATGCCACCACACATCGCGACCAGCATGCCAGTCTACCGAGCCTCCGGTGCGTTTAAGCACTACGACACTTTTAACAAAGGCACAATCTGGGTTTTCTAAGGCTTGATCTACGTTGGCTTTGAGTGGAACGCCTCGGCCACCACGTACCCCTTCATCGGCCGTAATCACGTATTTGGAGTTTGAGTCGATGATTCGGCCCGATAGGGCTTCTGGAGAAAAACCACCAAACACAATAGAGTGCACTGCGCCAATGCGGGTACAAGCTAACATGGCAACGGCGGCTTCTGGCACCATTGGCATGTACAAACATACCACTTCGCCTTTTTTCACACCTTGTTCTTTTAGCGCGTTAGAAAATTTACATACCTGCTCATACAGTTCGTTGTAAGTAAGCTTACTGTCTTCTGCTGGGCTATCGCCTTCCCAAATTATGGCTACTTCATCACCTCGTTCTTTTAGGTGACGGTCGATACAGTTAGCGCTGACATTTAGCAGGCCATCTTCAAACCATTTAATGCTGACATGGCCTGGGTCGTAAGAGGTATTTTTTACGCTGTTAAACGGTTTAATCCACTCGAGTAACTCACTACCGTGTTTACCCCAAAATTGGTCTGGCTGAGTAATAGACTCTTGGTACATGTCTAAGTACTGTTGGTCGTTTAGTAGGCAGCTTTCTGCAATGTTAGGTTTAACCGGGTACAGCTTCTGTTCACTCATGTTCCTCTCCTTGCTTCCTCTTATCGAGGCGGGATATCGTCAATGACGTCTCGGATTTGGTTCTAGACTCGCACCGACATAGGTTGTCGACAATTAGACTTTTGGTTAATTATTTGTGAAGAATAGTAAAATGCTTTATTAATCAAAGTGATTTTTTCTGTTGCGAGGTCAAACTGAGAGGCGGCTCACGGCGCTTGAACACTAAATGGTTAGTGCTTCTGGTCAGAGTTGTTATAGCGGAAAAGGGTAGGGAGAAACCCCAGCGCTTAGGCTGAGGTTTGAAATAGCTTACTCGCTGTAGTTGGCAGACATACCTTCTTCGGTAAGGCTTAGTACTAGCTTACCGTTAACAATGTTGGCGTTGTTTGGCGAGAACGTCACTAAATTCGAGTCAAAACCCCAGTCGCCTTTACCCCAGCGTTTTTCGTCAAAGTTGTTGAAGTCATCACGCCAAGACAGTGAAAACTCGCCGTTGTCTTGGTATTCGTAGTATTCCATCCAATCAACCACTTGGTGTAGCGGTAAGCTGCTTGCTTGGAATTGTCCTACCCAGCCAATGGCTTCGGAAATCCAAATATTCATTCGGTAGCTTTGTGGTATATCACGCATCGCAATCACTTGCTTAGAGCCGCTGTCGTGGCGAACGGTTTCTCCGTCTACTTGCCAAATAATATCGTTGGGTGTCCAGGTGATGGTGTATTCAACAAACTCTTCAAGTTGAGGAACATTGTGTTTCTTTTCACTGTGTACACGTTTATTCACTTGGCCAGTGATCAAGTTAGTTTGTAATTGGTTTGGGGTTTTACCAATGGCTTCAAAGTCGATTTCGCTCCAAGGGATCCCTTTGCCTTGCCAAGATTCGTTATCGTAGGTAAAAAATGACGATACCACACCAGGGCTAGACACTAGCTTCATACGAGTAACAAATTTGCCGTATAAGACTTTGTCGTTACTATAAACCTCTGCCCCAAACAGCGGTTTGTCGCTGCGATTTAATGCGCCGGTTTGTGCATGTGTATCTTGGTTGGGTTGTTCTGCGACAGCACATGCCGAGAGGACTGCGGAAAGTAAGGTGAGTAGGGCGATTTTTTTCATGAATTGTTCCATACATCATAATAATTGCCCTCAATTTAGCGGCTTGAAGAGGATCTCTCCAGCGCTATATTGGGTCACTTTCTCAGCCTGTGAGTAAGCGCTAGTTTGTTGAAATAACGATGAAATGCTTTGTCATTTTTAATACAAAAAGTGGCACTTATGCGGAGATAGCTTGAGGAATTGCGTGAGTGGGGCGAGGGCCAAACTGTAGCCGCAGATAAATCATTGCCGCGGTAATGGCGTCGTCGATGGCTTGATGGCGTCCAGACAAGGGGATCCCCAAGGTTTGGCAAATATGGACTAAGTCCAAGTTGGGGCTAATACCTACGTGGTCTACATGCACTTTGTCGGCAAACATGCGGCCAACATCGATTAAAGGATTGACCAGCTTAAAGCCATACAATTGGCGACAAAAGCGATTAAGAATGCGTTGGTCGTAAGCTATGTTGTAACCCACGATTGGCCTTGGGCCTATAAAATCTAGCAGTTTGGGCAGTGCTTCTTCTAGCTGACTCGCTTGCTCTAAATCGCTGTGGCGTAAGCGGTGAATTTTTATTGAATCGGCGGCTAATTTCTCTGTGGAGCGCACTTTTACATCGAAACATTGGCTCGACAAAATGCGCTGCTCGCGAATAATGACAGCACCAATAGAAACAATGTCAGCCTGCTTGGTATCTAAGCTGGTGGTTTCTAAATCTAAGGCAACAAACTCTGGACCACGGTAGTACTGAAACAGCGTGGCAAAAGGACTATCTCGATATTTTCGCTGGTAAAGCAAACGTTGCAACATCGAACTACCTAATAATCGCGAATATTAAAGTGTAGGGCTAATAACTGTTTAAACTTCTTCACCACATGCAACCCGTGGCGCAATAAATCCCGTTGGCTATGGTTAAGTTGGTCCACTTTTAGTACGTGATAATCTTGGTTCTCATCCACTGGGAATAGTTGCTGAATGCGCAATTTAAAGAACAACAGTAAAGCTTCTTTAAGGTTAGCAGCGGTATCTTCGTCTAGCACTTTTAGCAAGGCGAGTTGTTCGATTCGTTCAAGGGTATTGGTGGGGGCTATCGAGCCCTCTAAGGCGAGTGCTCTTACCCCATGCACGATGGGGAAAATACCGCCCTTTTTAATATCTAAACCCGCTTGTTTAGACTTAATGTTGCCAAACAAGGTTAAAGGAGTATGGAACTTAAGGGCCGGCTGGGCAAAAAACGCTAGGGTTACACTGCGATTAGCCATTTGTGCCATTAAGTCTTTTCGCAAACGCCGCAGTAGGCTTTTATTACCAGCAATGGCGTGGGCGTCAATCACAATGGCTAGGTTCATCATTGCATCGCCGTGGCCTGTTTCTATCCATTTAGCAATGGTTCGGCTCCATTGACTTTGTTGCTGCACCCATTGCGTGTTGTTCACCATTATGTTGCCAGGGCAAGGCGGGTAGCCTAATTCGAGCAAGTATTCGCTAAACTGATTAAGCTGCTGTTGTTTCTCTGGCCAGTCGTAGCCATCTTCTATCACCAAGCCGTTGTCTTGATCGGTTTTTACTATCTGTTCTCCGCGCCCTTCGCTGCCCATCACCATTAAACAAATATGGTTGTGGTGTTGCTGGGGAATGCTTAGCTCAAATACGCGGCTAATAATCTGCTCATTCATGGTGGCTAGCAGCTTCATAATAAACAGGGTTCGAATACCGTTGTTACACAAATTTTCTACCAAAGTATTGAGGGTATGTGCGGCTTCGCTCAGCTCTTCAATGGTAGAGGCGCGGGCAATGCGCAGAGCCAATACATGTGAATGGGTAGAGAACAGGCTAAGCAGGTGGGCCATTTCGAGTATGCCAATGATCTTCTGCTGATCCTTCACCACTACTCGCTCAATGCTATTGCGAGTCATTAGCAGCATGGCGTTAAATAGAAAGTCACCTTTGTTTACGCTAATTAAATTAAAGTTAGCTAACTGACAAACTGGCGTGTCTAAAGATTGCTGCACCAGTACCGCAGCGTGCAGTAAATCGGTACCGGTTAGCATGCCAAAACAACCATCGTGATTCACCAGCAGTGATTCCAATTTTTGCTCGCGCATAATTAAAGTAGCTTGTTGTAGCGAAGTTTCTCCCTCTATCACAACTGCGGGCTGCACATTGCGTTCATCAATAGTGGTAAGAATAAATTCGGCCAGATTTTTGTTACCTTCGCGCGATTCAACCAATTGATGGCGAGTGGCTAAATCTCGTTGAAAGTAATCACCAAAGTCGCTGTTTTCACTCACTAGCTGGCGAAATATTTGGCTGGGAAGGGCGTAACAAAGGGTTTCTTCTAGGGCGATGTAATCGTGTTTGGCGTAGCCGCCAAATTGCGAGCGAACATCAAACCAGTCTTCTACGGTGTAGTGGGCAAATACTTCATCGTTATTGTCGGCACGCTCTTCTACTTGGCCTTTTATTACAATGAATAAGTCTGCTGCGAGTGCGCCCGCAGTAACAATTTTTTGCTGGCTTTGAAAATAATGAATATCTAGGTTGCTAGACACAAGGTCACGCTGCTTAGGCTCAAGCTGATCAAAGGGCGGGTGCTGAAAATTAAAGTCTGAGCTCATTGCCTCACCTAGCAGTTCGGTAAATTAATCACAGTTAAGCTTGTTCTTTTTTGCTAACGTAACCAAGGCGACTTTAGTCTAAACGTGCGCACAACACGGGTTTAACAGAGTAAAGTGGGCTAAATGAGCACTAGAACAGAATGCAGATGCTTACTCAAAGTGACTTATGAGACTGGGCGGGTCTTTTAATCTCTAACGCACGGCGATAAGCATTTATTTTTTTGAAAATAAAAGCCGAGGAAATGGATTTTAGATGCTGATATGTCGCTGAGTGAAGAGTGAAGTTTGGCGGTTCTATCGTTAATTTGCGGTAGATGATCAGTAATAAATCATTTTGGAAAATGAAAGTCTAGGAAACGGATTTTAGATGCAGATAGTGAGTGAAGGTTGGTTAGTGATTCCCTTGTCTTTGGCATACTTGGGGCTATTGTTTGTTATTGCCTACTATACCGACCAAAACTCTAGTGCTCGCTTACGCTGGCAACCCGCGTTTTATAGCTTTTCTATTGCAGTGTATTGCACCTCGTGGACCTTTTACGGCACGGTGGGGCAGGCCAGCGAAAACTTCCTGTCCTTTATTCCCATTTATCTTGGCCCTGTGCTGCTATTTATATTTGGTTGGAAACTGCTTGCGCGAGTGGTTTTGATCGCCAAACGCGAGCATATCACAACCATTGCCGACTTTATCGCGGCACGTTACGGTAAGTCTCAAACCTTAGCAGTGGTCATCTCACTGATTTGTATCATTGGTGTATTGCCTTATATCGCCCTGCAACTCCGCGCCATTGTTATGGGCTTGGATCTGTTTGGCGGTGAAGCCATGCGCGAAGCGGTGGGTAAGGGCAGCAGCTCACAAATCGCCTTATTTGTGAGTATTGCCTTGGCGATATTTACCATGTTATTTGGCACTCGTCATATTGATGCCACCGAGCACCATCGCGGGGTAATTGTGGCGATAGCGTTCGAATCACTAGTAAAGCTGGTGGCCTTTGTGTGCGTTGGCTTGCTGGCTGTATCGATACTCTGGGACTTACCGCTCGATGCTCAGCAGGCTGTGGGTGAGTCATTCAGTCTTAAGTGGCAAGAGATTAGCTTTGCCGATGTTAGCGATTTAATTGTGGCAACCTTGCTGGCTATGTCGGCGGTGATTTGTTTACCCCGCCAATTTCACGTGACAGTGGTTGAAAACAACCAAGTTAATGATTTAAAAACTGCTCGCTGGTTATTCCCAACTTATTTAGTGCTGTTAGCTATTTTTGTATTGCCTATCGCCTTTGCGGGTGACTACTTGTTACCGAGCAATACCCCTGCCGACAACTACGTGATTAGCCTGCCATTAGCGGCCGGCCAAAACATATTGGGTATGGTGGCCTTTTTAGGTGGTACCTCAGCCGCAAGCGGCATGGTGGTGGTGTCTACCATTGCTTTGGCCATTATGGTGAGCAACGATTTAGTGCTGCCTCTACTGCTTAAACAAGGCGGCTTAAGCCGTCGTAACTTTGCCCAATTTAGTGAATTACTGCTAAACGTGCGTCGAACCACCATTTTAGTCATTTTGCTGCTGGCCTGGGGCACCTTCTTGATGCTGGGTGAGATTAGCAATCTTGCCGATATTGGCTTTTTGTCTTTTGCCGCCATTGCCCAACTGGCTATTCCTTTAATATTTGGTTTGTACTGGCGCGAAGGTAATCGAACTGGTGTGTATGCCGGTTTGTTGGTGGGTATGAGTCTGTGGTTGCTCAACCTGTTAAATATGACCGATAGTTTGAATCCACTTATATTTAATCAGTGGATTGCCGATTGGCTAAGCGCGCCACAGTTACAGGGCCATGCACTTATTTCTAATCAAAATTGGGGCATATTACTGAGTTTGTTAGGAAACTTGTCGGCCTACATTTTAATTTCTAAGCTATCTAGCCCAGCGGTATCAGAGTGGCTGCAAGCCAGTAATTTTGTTGGCCAATCGGGTAAGAGCGATGACGCTGGCGCGCTCTATCAATCGAAAGTGAGCGTAGAAGAGTTACATATGCTGGCGTCGCGCTTTTTGGGCACCCAACGTATCAGTGATGCCTTTGGTAAATATGCCACCTCACGCGGTGTAGAGTTAAGCCCAAACCAGCAAGCTCCGGTAGAATTAATTGCCGAAACCGAGCGTATGTTAGGCGGTGTATTTGGCTCTTCGTCGGCGCGTTTAGTATTAGGCTCAGCCTTGCAAGGTAAGCAAGTTCAGCTAGAAGAGTTTGCTTCTATCGCCGAAGAAGCCTCAGAACTTTTACAGTTTAATAAACACTTATTGCAAGGTGCGATTGAACACATTGATCAAGGCATTGCTATTGTTGATCAAGAGCTCAAACTAGTTTCGTGGAATCGTCGCTATACCGAGCTCTTCGACTTCCCAAACGGCATGATCTCAGTCGGCCGGCCGATAGAAGATTTGATCCGCCATAATGCCGTAAACGGTTTATGTGGCCCGGGTGATATTGAAGAGCATGTAGAGCGGCGGGTGGAGCATTTACGTCGTGGCAATAGCCACACATCATCGCGGATCCGCCGAGACGGCCGGGTGATTCAAGTGCAAGGTAATCCCATGCCAAACGGCGGCTACGTAATGACATTTAGTGACATTACTACCTTCCGCCAAGCCGAAGATATGCTTAAACAGGCCAACGAAATTCTAGAAGCTCGAGTGACACAGCGTACTCAGCAGCTTTCATCAATTAACCAGCAGCTAGTACATGCCACCAGCTCTGCCGAGCAAGCTAACCAATCTAAAACCCGTTTTTTGGCGGCCGTTAGCCACGATTTAATGCAACCGCTTAATGCAGCCAAATTGTTTACCGGTTCACTGTTGGAAGCCGAGTTAGAAAAAGAGGCGAAGTTTTTAGCCGCCAGCATTGATAAATCCTTATATTCTGCCGAAGAAATCATCAGTGATTTGCTGGATATTTCGCGCTTGGAATCTGGCCGAGTAGTGGTGAGTACCGAGCAGTTCGAAATTGGCCATTTACTGGATCATATTCATGCAGAGTTTATACCTCTGGCTCAACAGCAAGGTGTTGCGCTTAAGTTGCAGGCTAGCAAGTTAACCGTGCGCAGTGACAGCAAATTATTGCGTCGAATATTGCAGAACTTTTTAACCAATGCCTTGCGTTATAACCCCAATGGCAAAGTACTGTTGGGCGGGCGGCGTAAAGGTAACAGCCTGCGTTTAGAGGTATGGGACAACGGACCGGGTATTGAAAAAAGTAAACAGCAGCAAATATTTGAAGAGTTTCAGCAGCTACAAAAATCTGGCAGAGCCCGAGAAGAAGGCTTGGGTTTAGGTTTAGCCATTGCTCAAGGTTTTGCCGAATTGCTCGAGATACCGATTGGCGTGGAATCGGTACCCGGTAAAGGCTCGGTATTTTATATCACTGTGCCAGTAGTTGAAGCATTAAACGTGCATAAGCAAGTGAAGCCAGAAGGTGATGCAATTACCACCACTCAAGGCGCGCGAGTACTGTGTATTGATAATGAACCAGACATATTAGTGGGAATGGAGAGTTTACTAAGTCGCTGGGGCTACGAAGTGATTTGCTGTGAAGATGCTGACGTAGCAGAAGAAGTGATAGACGGCGGTTGGGTGCCGGAGCTAATACTCAGCGATTACCACCTTGATTTTGACAAAACCGGATTAGAAGCTCTGCAAAGACTCATTCACGAACGCGGCTTATCGTGTCATGGCATAGTGATTAGCGCTGACAGACAAACTGATCTCATCGACAGAGTACGTGCCCAAGGTTTCGCATACTTGAGTAAACCGTTACGACCACTGCGTTTGAAAAAGCTCTGTCAGCAGCTGCTCAATAGTAAAACGGCGGCTAATTATTGGCTAAAGCCCAATTCCTAGAGCTTGGGGTTTGTTGGGGTTTCACTTTTATTTGATAATTGTTGGAGAGACGTTTTCGATTCCCGTTGTGATTCAAAATCTAGATATTATCGAGACTTTACGTTTGAGTATTACTTTTCAATATTGATTATAAATCAGTAGTTTGCTCTCAAGGTTAAGGCATTCCAAATTAGTAATGACTGCATCTGTTACCTCCGTCTTAGATCTGTTAGCTGATCTTTCAAATTATCTTCAATTTACTCGCCTAGATATCAGTACATTTGTTGAATACTCCTCGGATCCTTGGTCACCTTCACTACGTAAGGGGTGAGCGCCGCATAATCTGAGCTGCTAATTCTGGCCGATACTATACCCACGCCTGACACTATCTAGTGCATGTCGATACCTAATCACTAGTTTCAAATTTATCTATAGCATTCTTATTGTAATAAATAATTATATTAAATTTATTTTTTGTTTTTGTTTTTTTGTGTCTAAGCTTTGTTATAAATATTTTTGTTAATTTTTTGTTGGTCGTTTGGTGGTTGAATCCGTAGATAAAGAGCTTGCGATGGAATGCATGCTTAGCTGGTTTCTATCAAACGTAATGGATAGGTTTCATTGGAAGGGAATTCAAG
Source organism: Agarivorans sp. DSG3-1 (assembly GCF_046774965.1). Taxonomy (NCBI): domain Bacteria; kingdom Pseudomonadati; phylum Pseudomonadota; class Gammaproteobacteria; order Alteromonadales; family Alteromonadaceae; genus Agarivorans; species Agarivorans sp. DSG3-1. Next base: position 1,783,408 of record NZ_CP177241.1, read on the forward strand.
TTGATAGGCGAAGCCTTAAACTTAACAACAACATTGCTTAATGAACATTTAGCACGCCGCTTTGAGTTGGATGAAGACATGGCTGTGTTGTCAAACGTTCAAGATGTCGCAGGCAAGGCACAATCGAGCTGCACCAATAAAATGGTGCTTAGCTTAGTGAGCATTGAAAAGGATCCCGCCTACGTAAACTCGAAGCAAGGAGTGTTGTCAGGTGCTCAAGCTTATTCTAAGCAAGCTTTGCATTTGAACTTGTATGTATTACTAGCGGCTAACTTTGAAAATGAACGTTATCAACACGGTTTGCGCTTGTTATCGGAATGTGCTGAATTTTATCATCATCAATCGGTGTTTGATCGTAGTAACTGTCCAGCCTTACCCAACAATATAGACAAATTAGTGTGGGAAATAGAAAACTTAAACTTGTCGGAACAAAGCCATGTTTGGAGTTTGTTGGGCAAACACTGCCAACCCTCTATTTTCTACAAAGTGCGTGCGATACCGTTAGATGCAAGCCATATTAGCGGGCGCCTGCGCCCTGCCACTACTCCAGCTAGCGATGTGGGAGGATTATGAGTCTTACATACTCTCGATTGTTATCACTAAGCTGCGAACACCAATATCAGCAGGATAAGCTTTTTACCGGTTTAGACTTCGAGCTGTCGGCGATGAGTCGAGTTACAGCAGATAACTGCCAACTATTGTTTAAACCCCTAGCGGGTGGCTTTGAGCTATTGGTTAATGATCATGGCTTAGAAGTATTGCCCATGCTGATTGAAGAAAGTGCTAAGCCTAAACAGGTAAACGATGCTGATTTGCTTATATATGCCTATTTGAACGACCCTAACTTTTTAAACTACAGCGAACTAAGTCTTAAGCCTGGCGAAAACTGTTTGTGGCTGAATAACTTACAGACTAGTCAACAGCACCGTCAGCTACATATTGGTGATAGGGCCAGTTCAGCAGAGCTGATTAGCGTGACTGAAGTACGTAAGCTAATTGGTGAGCACTGTTTGCCTCGTTTAAGTCGCACTCCTGACGTCATTATTCATTTTGATTTAGCTAAGCTCATTGCCGATGTACAAGGTCAATTAAGTGATTATAGAGTTTGCTTTGCTAGCATTGCTTGCCAGCTAAAGTATTTGATATTTGGCGCTGAGCAATATCAACACCTAGAGATTAACGACAGCCATGGCGAAATTGAATTTGCTCAAGTTGCAGACGAGCAAATTGCTCAACGTAATTCCGTCGTGTTTTTATCTAAACAGACGGTTGCTATGCAGCGACCTTGGCCGCACAAGTTTCAATTAAAAGAAAATGGTTCGCGCTTTCAGCAAGTAGTAATGAACCGCTTACCTGCAGTACCTGCCTCAAATTGCTACATCTACCTTGATGCAGAAAAAAAGACAAAAGCCTCGGAAATAATAGTGGATCTATAAAAAGGAAAATGACATGGGAAACATGAAAACTCCCGGTGTGTATATTGTCGAAAAAAATGCGTTTCCAAATTCTGTAGTGGAAGTGGCAACAGCGGTACCTGCATTTATCGGCTATACCCAAACCGCAAGTAAAAATAATAAGTCGGTATTAAACAAACCAATTCGCGTTACCTCAATGGCCGAGTTTCATAATATTTTCGGCTTAAGTCCCAATTTACAATTTGGCTTTGCCGTAGCAGCAGACGCTGTAAGTGCTGATATGTCTTTGGGCGAAAAACATTTCACAGTGGAGGCTAGTGGTAAAAAATACCGTTTATACCACAGCATGCAAATGTTTTTCTTAAATGGTGGTGGCCCTTGTTACGTTGTATCGGTAGGTGATTACGCTGCCGATTTAGCTAAAGACGGGATGTTAGCTGGGATTAAAACTTTGGTTAAAGAGCAAGAGCCCACCATGGTGGTTGTTCCCGATGCTGTAAGCTTAGCAGCTGCCGACTGTTACACCGTTCAGCAACAAATGTTGATGCATTGTGGCAGTAAAATGCGTAACCGCTTTGCATTGCTTGATGTACATAACGGCTTTCAAGATAAAGAAGACAGCGTTGCAGCGTTTAGGGCAGGTGTGCCAAATAAGGAAATAGGTGATTTTGGCGCAGCCTATTTCCCATGGGTTAATAGCACCTTGTTTAGTGATTCAGACGTTAACTTTAATTATTTAAATGATGAGGGTAAAACCGCATTACAAGCATCCTTAAATGACGAGCTCGGCACGCCTGATGCCACGTCTGACATTGGTAAAATGCTCGCTGGGCTGACGGCGACAGAAACCGCTGAAGAAGACCCAACGCCGGTGGATATTGACAAAGCGCTACGAGCGTCGTGTATTACCTATCCTGCATTAATTAAAGAAATTTGTAGCCAGCTTAATTTAATTCCACCGTCAGGTGCGATGGCTGGTTTATATACCATGACAGATAACGCTCGTGGTGTATGGAAAGCCCCAGCAAACATTGGTGTACTTGGTGTCACATCGCCAGCTTTCGAAATTTCCGACGAAGAACAAGAAAGTCTAAACGTAGACGTAAATGGTAAGTCAATTAACGCTATTCGCTCATTTATTGGCGAAGGCACCTTAGTTTGGGGGGCTCGTACTTTAGATGGTAACAGCCTAGATTGGCGTTACGTTAACGTACGTCGCACCATGATAATGCTAGAGCAATCAGTAAAACTGGCGGCTAAAGCCTATGTATTTGAGCCAAACGATGCGCAAACTTGGGTCACTATTAAAAGCATGATCTCAAACTTTTTAACTGGCATTTGGAAGCGAGGCGGTTTAGCCGGTGCTGTGCCTGCTGATGCCTTTAGCGTACATGTTGGTTTAGGTGAAACCATGACTGGAGAAGATATCTTAGAAGGGATTCTAAAGATTACCGTACTAGTCGCCATTACTCGCCCAGCAGAATTTATTGAAATTACTTTCCAACAGCAAATGCAAAAATCATAACGCTAGCGTTAAGTATTAACTAATTTAGGAGAATAAATCATGGCAGATGACGGTAGCGCACAGTCGCAAACAGTATGGCCAATCTCAAAATTTTACTTCCAAGTTAAATGGGATTCAGAAGTAATGGCGTTTCAAGAAGTATCTGGCTTAGATGTCGAAGCTCAGGTTATTGAATATCGTGCAGGTGATAGCAAAAAGTTTTCTACGGTAAAAATGCCCGGTATTCAAAAATCCGGCAATGTCACCATGAAAAAAGGTGTCTACAAATCGGATAACAAATTCTGGGATTGGTTTAGCCAAATAAAAATGAACACCATTAAACGGGTGCCAATAACCATTAGCTTGTTGGATGAAACAGGGGCCCCCACCATGGTGTGGACCCTAGAAAATGCTTGGCCAACCAAAATTACAGGCACCGACTTAAAGTCAGACGGTAACGAAGTGGCGATAGAAACCATCGAAATTGCCCACGAAGGCGTAACCATCGCCAATAGCTAAAACTATTAGCAAGGTGCTGACTTTAAGGACTAACACAATGAGCATTGGGTCGAGTTTAAAAGATGCGTTATGGATGGGCGACTATCCGCCGTCGGCGTTCAATTTTAAAGTGATTCTCGGTTGCTCATTGGGTTTAACTGATACCTCTTTTCAGGAAGTATCGGGTATAGAGGCAAGTGTGAGTGTAGAAGATCAAAACGAAGGTGGTTTTAATACTGTCAACTATACCTTGGGGCAAGTTAAACACCCTAACTTAGTGCTTAAACGAGGGCTCGCCCCTATAACATCTCCGTTAGTCATGTGGTGCCAAAGTGTTTTTGATCTTGACTACCGAGTGCAAACTATTTCTATGCCGCTAATTGTAATGTTAATGAACGGTGATAGAGATCCGCTTCGGGTTTGGATGTTCAATAATGCGCTGCCAGTTGCATGGAAAATCGATGCGTTTAACTCCACTAAAAATGAAGTAGCTCTAGAAACCATTGAGCTGAAATACTCTGGCTTAACCAGGATAGTTTAGTTATGGCAATCGAAATAAAACAGTTAGTGATTAAATCTAGTATCGATAACAGTCCCGATAAGCTAGAAACCTTTAGTGAAGGAAGGGATGAACTTCGTTCTACCAGCTGGGATGAAAAGCAAAAACAACAACTACAAGATGACATATTGACGCAAACGCAACGTTATTGTGACCGTGCTATTGCTCAGCAAATTAAGAAGCAAAGTGAGCGTTAATTATGGAAGATTATGAATCGATTAGATTGAAAGCCACCCAACAACTTAATCAAGCGTTAATGCGAATTGAAGCGACGAAAAAGCCTAAATCCTTGAGTGATATAGTGAGTGGAGAGAAAGCCCGACTGTCATTTAGCGTGGTTAACTTAAGTGATGGAAAATTGGACAAAGCCTCTGGAGAACCTTTTTTCACTGTGCAAACCAATCCTCAAACATTTAAAAAGAAGCTGGGGATAAATTACAAAAATAATAAAACTATAGGGCGAATTGGCACTGAATCAGAGTATGAGGGGTTTAATCCAGAAAACGTAGATTTTTCCTTTGTGCTCGATGTTACTGGTTCAGAAGCCCAAGACTCGGATTTTCAAATCTTTGATAAAATTGCTGAGTTACTGGAAGGGCTATATTGCTACCAAGGGGATAAACACGAACCTAATCGTGTAGCAATCGAATGGGGAAAAGAGATATTTTTTGGTCGTTTAACGTCACTAGATTACGAACACGTGTTGTTTCACCCTGATGGAACGCCATTACGAACAAAATTTAACCTCTCCTTTGTTGAGTGTAAATCAACCCAGGAAATGGAGTCGAAAAAGAAAACCTCTTCACCAGATTTATCCCACCTAATTTTGGTAAAGGCAGGGGATACTTTACCTTTGTTGTGCCAAAAAATTTACAAAAACCAGCAGTACTGTCACGCCGTAGCGCAAGCCAATAACCTCGCACATGTCGCCGATATCGAGCCTGGCATGCAATTATTATTTCCGCCCTTGGAGAAGTAATGGCTGATTCCCCTTTAGACAATAGTGACGGCGTTGTAGATTTCACGATTAAATCCGAAGGGAATGCTATTACTTGTCGTGGCACCGTGCGCTCAATTGTGATTCATCAACAAGTTAATCGCTTGTCTCGTTGCACTATCGAAATAGAAGATGGCAGTCTTGCCGAACAGACATCTCCAATCAGTAACAGCGATGAATTTAAGCCGGGAGTTAGCATCAGTGTAAGCGCCAATTATGACGAGCAAACAAGTTATAGCTTGTTTGAAGGTATTGTCACTAGCCATGGCTTACGAGTGGATGAATCTAGCCAACTGCTTATCGTAGAGTGTATCGACCAAGCTGTGACCATGACGGTAGGGCGTAATTCGGCTAACTACATTAGCAAAAAAGACTCTGACATTTTTAGCTCGTTAATCGGCAAACATAGCCCGCTTACCAGTGGGAGTATTGCCAGTACCACGGTGATTTACAGTGAATTAGTACAATACAACTGCAGTGATTGGGATTTTATGGTGACACGAGCAGAAAGCAACGGTTTGCTGATTAAAAACCTTAACAACGAAATCTCTGTGATAGATCCAAGTACCAGTGAAAGCGCTAAATTAACGCTAACCCTAGGGAAAGATATTAATCAATTTGATGCTGATATTGACGCCCGTTACCTATTTAAGAATGTGTCTGCTAATAGTTGGGATCAAACCACGCAAGCCGTGGTTAACGATACCGCCGAACCGCAAACGGTTACCGCTACCGACAATTTGTCGGCCAGTGATTTAGCCGGGGTATTGAGTTTAAGCAGTTATAGAATGCAAACTGTCGCTCAGCAGCCTGATGGCGCAATGGCGGCGTGGGCTAAAGCGCAGCAAGTAAAAAGCGCCTTGGCCAAAACCTGCGGCGCGGTAAGTTATCGTGGTTGTGCCAAAGCTGTAGTGGGAGATTTTATTGAAATTGCTAGCGTTGGTGAGCGCTTTGATGGCGAAGTATTTATCAGTGCGCTGTGTCACGACATTCGTCGTGGCGATTGGCAAACTACGGCTGAATTTGGCTTGGCGGCGCATTGGTTTGCCGAGCAACAACATAGCGAGGCGCACTCTGCCCAATCCTTGTTACCGGCTATTCAAGGGTTAACGGTAGGCAAGGTGCTCAAGCTCGATGAAGACCCCAATCAGGAGAATCGCATTCAAGTCTCGGTTCCAATTAATGGCGCCGAAGAACATGGTGTATGGGCGCGACTTATTCAATTTTATGCTTCTAGCGGCTTCGGTAGTTTTTTCATTCCAGAAATCGACGACGAAGTCATTTTAGGTTTTCTCAATAACGATCCCTCTTGCCCGGTGATAATTGGCAGTGTTTACAGCAGTAAACAAGCTCCCGCCTATGATGTTAATGACAATGAAGAAAACAAGTATAAAGCGTTGGTCACTAAAAGCGGACATACCGTTGAATTTGACGACGATAAGAAAATAATCACGATTAAAACGCCTGCGGGTAATCAACTGGTATTTAGCGACGATGATGAAAGTATTACCTTAACCGACCAAAATAATAACGAAATTAAAACCAACGACAGCGGCATTTCGCTTACCTCGCCAAAAGACATCAACCTAAAAGCTAGCGGTGATATTTCTCTTACCGCAGATGGGAAAGTGGCTATTGCGGCAACCCAGGACGCCACCATTAGCGGCTTAAATGTACAAGCTTCAGCCAATGTTGGTTTCGCTGCAAAAGGCGAGGCAAGTGCCGAGTTATCGGCATCAGGACAAACTACGGTCAAAGGCGCCATGGTTATGATTAATTAACAGTCATGGCTAATAAACTATTTATGAAGGGAACACTATGCCTCCAGCTGCACGCTTAACCGACATGCATACCTGTCCAATGCAGACTCCGGGTTTACCGCCTATTCCTCATGTTGGAGGGCCGGTACTTGGCCCTTGTGTTGCTACGGTATTAATTGGCAAGTTACCGGCAGCAATAGTCGGTGATTCGTGCTTGTGTGTAGGGCCCCCTGACAGCATCGTTAAAGGTTCGGCTACGGTAATGATATCGGGGATGCCTGCAGCGAGAATGGGTGATACCACCGCCCATGGTGGAACGATTGTATTGGGGTGCCCTACCGTGATTATTGGAGGTTAGCATGGCAAATAGTGATACCAATTTTCTTGGTCAAGGTTGGTCGTTTCCACCTTCGTTTGCGTTACGTAATGGTGCGGCACAATTAGTCACTAGTGATGAAGACATAAGCCAAAGTTTGCATATTTTGTTAAGTACTAAACCTGGGGAGCGGTTAATGCATCCTAATTTTGGCTGCGCTTTACACCAATTTGTTTTTAGGAATTTAAGTGTAACAACTGTTAGTGCGATTCAAGATATGGTCAAGCGTGCTGTATTACATTTTGAACCAAGAATCATACTAGAGCGTGTCGATGTTGGAATCGACGATTACTACCAGGGAAAAATAGATATTGTACTGAGTTACATTATTAGCCAAACCAATACACGTACTAACTTGGTCTATCCGTTTTATTTTAAGGAAGCCACCGATGTATCTGCGTCGGGAGCTTAATCCTTATGGCGCTTAAGCAACATCGACAGTTACCTAGCATTCAAAGTCAACGCTATCCAGCAGCACTAGAAGATGATTATGCTCTACTTGATAACCATAGCTTTGCTGACACGTTACAAGCTAGTGGAAAATTTGCTGCAGTGCTGCACTTAGTGAGTGACGACCTTAAAAAGCGTCGCAGTTGGCAGGCACTTTTTACTCACGATGTGTTCTCGGTGTTAGCCGAGATAAGCTTGTATTTTCCAAGCGGAAGCGATGACCAAAGCGATATTAATGTAAGTGCCAATTTTATTTGTGACGTTATGCTCAGCATTAATCATTGGATACAACGTTTAGCTGGAAGTCGCCATCCTTTGGCTGTCACGATCTTAGCCGAAATCCGCTATTTGGTATGTCAGTCGTTGGCTATAGAGTATCATCATTTGCTGCTCGTCGCGGCTGAGCTTAGGGTAAGCAAACAACACACTGTGAGCTCTAAGCTAGCGGATCTAGATAAGGTTTGGCTGCAGCCAAATCAGCATGAGCTCAGTTCTAAAAGTTATGCTCGGCTTAACTTACCCCAACTGTTAAAGCACATTCGTCGACGTTGCATTGCCAATGTAAGTCTTATTCGCAATAAAATGTCGCCACAAATGAGCAGTGCAATTGAACAGTCTGGACACGACCCAGCGCTGGCACTGTTTATCGCATTTTTACACATTAGCGAGCAGTTACAAGCGCTGCTAAACCGTTATGGAGCGAAACACCGCGATCATTACTATTTTGATTTACTCAATCTTGATTTGAGTAGACCACAACAACATAGAGTATTAGTGCATTGTAAACTTAAAGATAATGTTCAAGATTACTCTTTTGCCAACGATGCTCAATTTGAACTACTTAATGATAGCGCGACTCAAACTTTTCGCTTAAATGGGCCGTGCTCCTTAGCGAAGGTTGAAGTCTCCGCCGTAAAAAGTTTTTGTCTGCAATATGACCCCTATATTTCACCAGAATGCCAACTAGGTTTTTATAGTGCGATAAAGCAAACTCGATTAAAGGTTGGTGAGGGTGGACTCAGTATTCCGCTTTTTGGTTGCCAGCGACCAGATGTTAGCCACGAGAAAGCCGAGGAACTTGCCATTGGCTTTGCGATTGCCAGCAATGATTTGCTATTGCAAAGTGGAGAACGCAGCATCGAGATACGTTTTAGCTTACGCGATACCTTACTCCATGATATGAGGTTTCAAGCATATCTTGAGGGTTCAGAATCAACAACAAATGTTGGCTGGTTCAAAGCGGTGTCCAAAGCTTTGGATATCCTTAATTTGCATATTTCGGTGCCTGTCACATCACTTATTAGTAGTCAGTTTTTTAAGTGCTGGCAGAACTTAGAGCCAAGTCTTAGTGGTTTCAAAAAAGCCATTTTGTTGGCCATTATAGAAGCGGCAGAGGACGTCAGTGATGTGGTCGCTGCTGCTGGAAAGCTGTTTTGCCACTGTTGGCTAGTAGAGCGTTCCTGGCTTAGTGCCAGTGATAAGCAGCAAGTATTTAAGTTGCTGAAGACTAAAACAGGTTTCGACTACGGGATATTTTTGTCGGAGCTGTTTATAAATAACACCATGCTTAAACTGTTTGATGTGCATTTAAGTGCTGAAACAGGCTGGTTAAGCCAGTTAGCGTGTATCAGTCAAATTAGTGATGGGCAGCTAGCCTTAGAGATAACTTTAGGCGCAGCCGCTCCAGCCATTGTGCCCTTAAGTCACGAACTACATAGTGGTGCGTTGATTAGTGATAAGCCAGTGCTTAAGGCGTATCTCAATACTTTAGAATCACTATATGGTTTGTCTTTGTTTGCTGACTTACAACTTAGTTGCATAGATATTTCTACCGAGGTTGAGCAGGCCGAAGATATCGTGGCCTTTAATGAATACGGTCGAATAGATGCCACTAAGCCTTTTTTACCCTTTGGGCCTTTGCCGCTGGTGGGGTCGTTTATAACTATAGGGTGCTTTGAGGCAGCGTTAAAAGATACGCGTTATTTTTCTGCCAATATTGAATGGGCGGGTTTACCAAGTGAAGCTGGCGGGTTTGCTTCACATTATGCCGATTATGGTTTAAATATCGACAACGGCAGCTTTAAAGTACAAGCTTCAGCGTTAATAAACAATCGCTGGGTTGAAGGGCAAACTCAGGAGCTATTTTCCTACAATTTACATACCGGAGTATTGTACTCAAAGGTTAATTTACCTCTACACGAAGTAGGTATCAGCAATCGACTACTGGGCCCCAACTTATCTGATTATAGTGCTTCTCCACGTCAGCGAGGAGGGTATTATCAATTACGTCTTAGTGGCCCCAAATTTGGCTTTGCTCAGCAGCGATATAGCTCGGTATTAGCTAACCATGTAAGTCGTGCATTTCGCAATAAGCAAGATTTAGATATTCCGCCTGCGCCAATCTCACCCAAAATAGAAAAAGTTACCGTAGCTTATCGTGCTCATCAGCAAGTTAATTTAAATAATCGTCAGAGTAGTAAAGTAGCTGCTAAGCAATTATTCCATATTAAAGGCCGAGCGATTTGGCCGATGATTACCGCTAACGATGCTGGTACATGTAGCTTATTACCTCGCTTTGATAAACAAGCATATTTATACATAGCTTTAGAGGCTAAACAAGCGCCTAAACAAGTTAGTTTATTTTTTGATTTACAAGATGATAGCCAAGTTGTAGGGGAGCAGCTAGCCGGTGTCATAGCTTGGGAGGCATATGCCAAAGACGGGTGGCAAACTCTACAGCAGAAAAGCATTGCGTGTGACAATACCGCCAACCTAACAATGGCGGGTGTGATTACTTTAGATTTACCCAAGGGCATGACTCGGCACCCTTTTGAGCTGCCCAAAGATCAGTTTTGGCTAAGGGTCTCCACCAAGCAATTAGCGAGTAGTTTTCCTTTTTTAAAGCGTATTGTGACTAATTGCATAAGTTTGCATCATCATAGTCAGGCGCCCTTAAACGCTGATTTAACCACGCCGATAAAAAGCAAAAACAATATTAGCGAGTTGGGCCAGTTAGACATCGTTCATCTAAGTCATCGTACCGAGGCTAAACACAGTAAGCGCGATACTATTAAGGCTAGTGCTGAGTTTTTGCGACACAAGCAACGGCCTGTTAACGCCTGGGACTATGAGCGAATGGTGTTAGAAGCATTTCCTGAAATTTATTTGGCTAAGTGCTTCCCTCATGCTTGTTTTACTAGTAAAAAAATTCAACCGGGTCACGTACTGTTGATTGTCGTTCCCCACTTGTCAGTTAACACTACGTCAGTTGATGGCGCGAGTATTAGTGCCAATTTGTTAGAGAAAATCCGACGCTATTTAATCCAATATTGTGCACCCGGTATTCAGTTAAGTGTACATAACCCGCGTTTTGAAAAGGTCCAGGTGCGTTGTTCGGTAAGCATGCAAAGAGATATGTGTGATGGTCGAGGCATTAGCCGCTTAAACCAAGATATTTGTAACTACTTCGATATTTGGCGTGATTATCGGCCTGTAGTGGGATTTTCTTGGCAACTTAGTAATGATGTTTTAAGCGCCTATATACAAACCTTGCCCTATGTAGTTTCGGTAACTGGTTTGTCGCTCATACATATCAGCCAGCAATCAGCTTTACACTACCGTTTACACGATAGCGCCGCTCAACAGTGGTCCACTATTCAATCAAACTTTCCATGGTGTTTACCACTTTCCGAGAAGCAACATGCAATTACTTTGGTAGAGGCCAATCAAGAGCTAGCGCCTAGCCCTGTTGGCATTAACGACTTGGATGTTGGCGGTAGTTTAATACTGGAGTAAACAAATCTATGGCAAGACAAGATAGAAATACACTACGTCGCTATTTCCAAAACGGGGCTAAACCTAGTTCCGCACATTTTAACGATTTTATTGAATCGACCTTAAACATGCGTGATGAGGGATTCAGTAAGTCGCCGGATTTTGGCTTAGAGATATCCGCTCAATCCGAAGGAAAGGGCCTATTATCATTCTTTACTAATGCGACAGAGTCTACACCTAATTGGACCTTAAACTATCAGCTAGGTAATAGCTCTACCATGGCATTACGTGCTTATGATAATAGCACTCCACTGCTCGCGTTTGTTAACTATCAAGCCACCAATGCAGAGCCCGTGGGGCGCTTGGGAATAAACACTCATTCACCCAATGAAGCTCTAGATGTTAATGGTTTTGCACAAGCGAAAGGGTTTATTGGCAGTCTCCAAGGCGAGATCCCTGCAGATAGTCAATACCATGATATTACCGATGAGTTAGAGGGCTGTAACGGATTTGAAGTGATGGCTGGGGTTGGAGTGGCGCGTACCGGCATCTATGGATTAGTGCATGCCATTGCACTCAATACTTACTACCCACGAAAATGGTACGACAACTTAGTGGCCATTGTTTTCTTTCTTCCATATAGGGTGATACAACGGGTTATATTTGGTGTAAAGGATCCCCAATCTAACTTCTATCGTGGACGTCGCGGTATTAGCCAAACTGCCACTCGTTTCGATAAAGGAAGAATAAAACTACGTTGGTTGGCTCGCGGCGAAAAGTACGTTCTGCAAGCAAAAACGGCTTGTAATTGTGACCAAGAGTTAGTGCGCTTAACGGGTGACCAAGAGCACCAAGTTGTATTGCAGTATCACATCAAAAGTTTGTGGAAAGATAACAAGATGTTTGGCAGTAAGCGGCGTAAAGCCGTGGATGAATCTGCTTAATGGAGTACGGTAGTGGGGTCGCTTCTAGCCAAAAAATACTGCCTATTGAGCAGCAAACTGAGCTGCTTGACTATAAAGAACTCTATACGCAAGGTTTGGCCTTAGTTCAGCAGTTGTCAGGTGACAGCTGGACTGACTATAACGTTCATGATCCCGGTGTAACCTTACTTGAACATCTTTGTTTTGCCTTAAGCGATCTCAGTTATCGGGCGAGCTTTTCACCACAAAGCTACTTAAATGACAGTGGAGCAGAGCAGGACTATAACCAATACAATTTATTTGACCATGCAACCGTAAGCAAAATTCATCCAAATAATGGAAACGATTTACGCCAATTGTTGCTAAACGAAATTGACAGCCTTGAAGATGTATTGGTTGTAAGCCAAAACGACTCATCGTTAAACTACCTTAAGCTAACCCTGTATATCAGTATTCGGCCAGACCTTAGCAATAAGATTAGCGAAGCCTTAATAGAACAGACTCGCAGCCAAATACAAGTGCTATATGCAAAAAATCGTTGTCTTAATCAAGACTTAGATGCGATAGAAATCTGTGAAAACCAGTTTTATCAGTTAAGCGCAGTTGTTGAATTAATCAGTGAATTAAGCCCTGCGGAATTATTAGCTGAAATATACTTTCGCTGTTGTGGTGATTTAACGGAGCACGATAGCCAAAATGAAGATGGTAGCATCACCGTACCATTAAGTGATTTGTACCAAATAGTTGAAAGCATTCCCGGTGTCCTTACGAGTAGCGCATTAAGTTTAATCGACAAGCAAGGATCGCGTTGTAGCACCATGGAGCAACATAGTTTTAGTGAAACTGTTCGTATCCGTTTGCCGCAAACCGCTCAAGAAATAGCCATTAGCTTACATTACCAAGGTCGAGAGTTAAGTGTCGATTTCGAAGAATTCGCTTTATGTTATCAAGAGCGATTAACCAAATATCAAAGTGAGCAGAGGCTCATAGATAAGAAAGAAATACCGGCTAAAAAATTTAGCTGTAGTCACAAAAAATTGAATGAATACGTAAGCTTAAGTCAGTGGTTACCGGCTAATTTTCGTGTGGGAGTGAAAAGTTTTCCTCCTGCTAAAGATACCAAGGGGCGAGCTACAGCTTTGCAATTAAAGGGCTATTTAGCCTTATTTGAGTACGTATTAACGAGTAAGCTTAGCCTGCTAAATGACATTAAATACCTATTTGCACCGAATAACTTTAAGCAAACCCTTGCCTGCTTTGATAAAGATTTACTCAGGGACATAGACCATCTAGCGCCTTTACTAGATGACAAATATACTGATTTCGTAAAACAGCAGGCGGTCATTGGGCGAGTTAGCATTACTCAGCGTAGCCGTATATTGGACTACCTATTAGCTTTGTATGGTGAGCAGCTCAAGCCGCGCGTTGCATTTGATTATCTGTATTACCATACCGCGCAAGATGCTCCTTTATGCCACCTAAATATGCAGCGTCGAATGCTGCGCCATATCGTTAACGTAAATAAACATCGTTTAAAAGCTACCGATTTATGTGCAACCACATTAGGTGCAGGCCAGATTAGCGGGGTGCAATTAAAAGCCAGTTTGTTATTGGGTTTTGACTACCTTGGTCTTCGGTCATTAAGCTTTGGAGTGTTTAGAAACCACCTAGAGTTGATGCCTGCTAATGGCAATAGCGAACAAAGCGGGATTTATGATGAATCCCCTTCGTTAGCCAGCTACTGTTTGGGTAACCCCTTATCTGAAAACGTTGATTTAACGAACTTTAGTCCCTTGAATCAACACTCTAGCGAATCGGTTAGTTTTACTCAGTTTAATCACTATTTTGGCGCCCTAATAATAGATGGTCGACTACAAATCCCAGAGAGCGCAGTGGCGTTAATGTTAGGTGAGCAGGCTATTCTGGTGGGAGAGTGTCGGCGGGAAGACATTAAACCGTTTACCGATAACGAACGTGCAGCGGTCGATGAATTCCATCAATTCGAACAAGTGGCTAATCAGCATGTAGACTCAGCGTCAGAGCAAAGCCAGTTTGCAGTAGTATTTCATCATAAAACATGGCAAAAATATTACTTATTAGAAAGCTTTGCCGATTTAGTCACCGCGAAACAAGCCGCCAAGTGTTTGCGAAGCTATTTTGTGCAGCTGAGCTTACAAAGTGAGGGGCTACATGTTTTAGAGCACGAACTATTGGCTCGCAGCTTAAGCTCCCAAAAGCTAAGCCAACTAGAGCAGAGTTTGCTTGGTGCCCAAATATCTTTAGTGCTGCCTAACTGGACTGCACGAACTCAAGATCTTCATTTTTGTGAGTATGCGGAACAACAATTACGTGAGTTAGTACCTGCCCATATATACCCTCATATTTTATGGCTCGACATTGGCAAAATGTATCGCTTCGAGCAAGCCTATATTCACTGGCTGTTTGCCTATAGAAATGATGGCCCGAAAGCCGACGCTACTGCTAAGCGTGCAGCTGCCGTTATCAGTATTTTAAGCGAGTTTATCTCCGCCGATTGGCAGGGCGGAAGCCATGAATAAAACTGTTATTCAGCACGCTGTTTTTGCTACCCGGTTTAGTTCTGAGCATAATATTGCAGCTTGGGAGCTCAGTATGCAGCAATGTATTCAGCAGCAGTTGTTGCCGCAGCTAGATAGTTTGCTAACGCAGATGTTTAGCCAGGCAGATATTAGTATTGAGTGCTTAGAGGTGGATTTAGGCCGAGTAGAGGGCAACAATTACCAGCAAGCCTTACTTAGCGCGTTAAACCAAAATCTCCCTGAAGCACTAGCGCCTTTTATTCAAGCTGAGCAAGGGAGATTTAATCAAGCTCAGCTGCAGCTTGAACATCTTGAGCGAGATGTTAAGACCGCTCCTATAGCCGCTGACGTAAGCGAACTTTTGGTATGGTTTGGACAGCAAGTATGCGCGGGAAATAGTCATCAGCTAGCCTTACTAATCAGTGCCAAACAGACCATAAATAGCTTAGTAGCAGAGAATCCGCACCTCATTAGCCAATGCTTAGAAAAATTAACTCACGAGGCGTTAATTACCATTCTGCTTAAATTGGCGGCTAATTTAAGCGCAGCTAATTGGCAGGTATTGCTGAATGAGAACATTACGCTAAATAAGTTGGGTCATTCTCGTTATGCTCCCTTAGAAAAGTTATGGCAAGGCTTGCTTAAGTCATCACGCTACCAGCCATTTCAGCTCACCATACATTGGCAAGCAGCCTTAAGTGCATATGCTTTAAGTGGCAAACTCACAGCCATTTATCAACTTTTTAGCCAATTAGACGCTAACCTAAGCGCACTACCAAGCGACACCAGCGAATTGAGTAACTTTGTCACGCTGTGCCAACCATTTCAGCCCGCAGCCAGTTTTAGCTTGCACTATTGGCTTCAAGAATTGAGTGAAGCCTTTACAGGGTTAGACAGCCGCAAGCTGGGCCAGTTGTGGCAAGATATTTATCAAGTGCCTTATGAGCAGTTGTTGGTTTTTTTAAGTCAGTTAACACTTAAGCCTCAGCAGATCAGCTGTTTAGTTATAGCCTTAAGTGATGAGCAGTTATTAAGTTTAACCGCGGGTCATAATCACGAGCATAGCGCTTTAGTTAAAGCTTGCTTGCGGGGATTGGTTAGAGGTGAGGCGCAAGCAAGACCAAAGCTTGAGGCTGGCAAGCTTAGTGCAAGTAAAGTAGTTAACGGTAGGGCCAATAACGACGCTGTTAAAGGATTAAGTCGTGGCGATTTTTGGCAGTTAACCTTGAGCTATCAGTTAGTTGACCGCGGAAGTTTACATAATCAAACCAGTTACTTGCGTTATCTTGCCCAGCATCAGGCAAAAACTAAGCAATTAGATCTTCATCAAGTGATTCTCGATTTTGCTGAGATCATCGAACAGACCAGTAAGGACCCCCGTTTACTTAGCATTGTTCAAACTCTTAAAATTGAGGCTAAAGGGTTATTACCAAGTGCCAGTGATTACCAGACTCCTAACAATAACATTGAGCTTGCTCCTCAATTTAACTTGCTTTGCGATAACCTTGAGCAAGCTTTCCTGGGCGAGAGGGCTGTCACCCAAACAGCTGAACTAGAGCATTGGTTAAATCATGCCAATGAGGTACAAATTGCGCGTTTGTATTGGCGTTTGTCCAATGCTTTACAAGCAGGCTATAGCCTGTCGCTGTTGCCAGAGGGGCTAGCGCATAGCTTGTTTTCTCATTGTTTTAGCTATGCAGCTCAATTATCAGTATTACCTGATGAGACGATTAAACGGTGTTTACAGGAGTTGAGCCGAGCTAAACCGCCGATCTTACAGATAGCGCTTAATCGGCTATTACGTGGGGGGAAATCTGAGCTTCAATGGTTGAACTTTGCTCAATGTCCAGGTTTATCGACTCATGCGCTATTGGTTCAACGCTTTAATGACAAGCTCAATCCAGTATTGCAGTCGCTAGTTTTAACTTATAAGGGCAGCGCGAGTAAGGCTCAAACCATCGTGAAGCAAGTGGTTGGGTTAAGTGCCCAGCAGCAAGAATTGCTCGCATTACTCGCTCAACAAAGTAGTAACCATGTACGCCTATGCGAACGCGTTGTCGCAGCGCTTACCTATGATCAGTTAACCGACGTATTAGCCTTGTTTGGTGGCTGTATGTCAGAGCTTAATCATGCTGCGTTTAGCTCGTTGCTAAATCAGTGTGCTAAGGCTAATTTGGGAAGCTTGCTTAAATCTCCTCATACTCTTGAAACTACCAGCCGTGTTTATTTGTTATATCAGTCACTTAATCAGAGTAATTTGAGTTTCCTAGCGCTAAGGCATGGTTTTATCGAGTTGCTTAGCGCAATGTTGCCTTTGTCTGTTGCTCAGTTGTATGCGCAGTTCGGACATACTGCTGCACCTTTTGGCCAAATTATTTGCCCTAGCTTGTACAATTGGGGAAAAGAGCGGCGGGATGAAAAAGTTCCGATGTCACTTAGTGCTTTGCCAATGGATAGTTTTTCATTTGAGTTAACCGTAAAACAAAGCCAATCACTTGAACAATGGTGTAAAGCGTTAAGTATACAAGCACGATCCGAACTTCAAGTTGTACTAAGTAGTGTTAATCCTGAAGGGAGTTTATTGTTCAAGCTTGCAAGTCAGCTAAGCAACCCTCAGGTCGACTTATTAGTCTCTATTGTGGGCGGGGTGCAGCTCACGAGTTTTAGCCATAGCGCAAATGCATTGGTTGATGAACTGAGTTTTTTTGCGGGTAACGCGAATTACCTGCAGCAACTACGTAAAACCACTTTGTTGTATCTATTGTTCAATGACCAACCTAGATCCGTTCCTAGTGAGGCGCAATGCCAAGCTTTAATGTTAAGTGCTCTGTCTGCGGGTTTGGGTTTAAGGCCAGAACAATTAAGCGCTGATTTTAATGCGCTTAAGCATTGGGCAACGGCACGCTGCGATGCCGTTGCGTTGCTTACATTGATTAAAAATCGGCGTGCTGGCCCTTCTGTTCCGCGTTGGACTAAAGCAAACATTGTTGGCAGTACCGATTTGCTTGGCCCGATTAATCCGCTGGCCCCGCAGATTAATTTGGCTAAAAGCAGTCAAGTTAGTGCTCTACTGCCACTGCCAAGGTTAGGGTTAATCGATGGTATATTCACTCAACAATACTCAGCGTTACCGTTGGAATTAGTAAGTCGCTTAAGTGGGCGCTTTAATCTTTTAGCAAAACAAAGTTTTGGTGCTTATTGCCACTATGCCCGTTGGCGGAAACAGTTACTAAATCGCTATACGATTCCAAACTTACTTCAGTTGCTTAGTAGGGTGTATTGGCCACAGGATGAGCTTGAAACCATTCTTAAGTTGCCGTCACTGGCAAGCAATGGGGAATCAGCTTTACCTTGGCAAAAACTACTGGCTAGCCTTAATAGTGGTGCTTATTCTACTCCGCAGTTAATGGACGAGTTACTGCAAAACTTAAGCTTGAAAAAGTACAGTAATTGGCAAGCCGTAATTGAAGGCCTATACCAGCAGTGTGGGGTTAGTCGCCAGCAAGCATGGCGTAAAGCTGCTGGCATTAATGAAGCGCGAGTCACAAAGCCCAAAGCCTGTGTAATCTATAGTGAGTCACCGCACCAGTTACAGATCCAGCAACAACTTAGCAAAGCTTTTAGCGAAGCAATACAACAAGGTGAGTTAACGACTAAAGGTTTAGATGTTCTTGCGCTGCTCGACGAGAGTTCACCAATACTCGCTTATCAACAGATCCACCGCTTAGTGCGGTCTGCAAATCATATTCGAGACTTAGATAAACCAAATGTTCAGTTGGGCTTGTTGGCAATACTAAATAACGCAGGGTTAACAACCGCTAAGCAGCAACATTTGTTAGCGCGTGGTTTGGCTAATGAGTTAAGCCATCTAGAAATGGGGGCTATACAACAGGCTGTATTTGATATTTGTCCTAGTGATTCAGCCACCGACATCCATCGTTTAGAGAAAGTACCCAATCAGCTTAGGTCTATGCTAAAGCAGTTTGATAGAACGCCAATTGTGGCAATTGATACTGCTGAACCAATGTTAATAAGCTCGCTCCTGAAAACCCTTGAGAGTAGCCCCTCTCGATTTATCAAGGAATACCATCAAGCACTTAGCCAACCAGGATTTAAACAGCAATTTGCCAAAGCTTTAGAGTCTGCTGAGCACCTTGAACTGTTTTGTCAGGCAATGCCTTTATCGTTGCTGCCCAGTTTGTTAAGTGACATTACTTCGAGTGATGTAAATGTCGCGATGGCGTGTATTCAGCGCTTATCTTTTGTGCAAAATCACTTTGGGTGGATGTCGGTAAATTTAAGTGATGTGGTCGCTGTGCGTTGTTTAAGTCAGTACTTTTTAGTGGCTGGTTTTAGCTTTACTCTGCCGCGATTTATGGCCTGTTATTTAGCTGCATTGGCACAGTTAAGTCATCAAACTTACCTGCGAGTATCTGACTCACGGGCTGAGTTGGTCAAAGGTTTGCGGTTGGCCGAATATGTCTGCCAATCTAATCATAACGCTCCAGTTATCCCTTCTCATACCACAGCAGATATTGAACAAGCATTGTATGAGGTCGTGGAGCAACAATTGACTGCCGCGAGTACTGATAAAATTACCGATGTGGATGCCACCCTCATTCAGAGTGACCCGCTAGAACCTGTGGCCAAAAGCGAACCAGAACCGATACAACAAGCGGTGCTAAGCAATGCCGGTTTAGTGTTATTGGCCCCATTTATACCCATGTTGTTCGAGCGTTTGCATTTAGTGGAAAAGCAACAATTTGTTAGTCCGCTTAGCCAGCAATTGGCGGTAAATGTGCTGCAGCATCTGCTTGGTATTGACGACTATAGCGATACTGATTTGAGTTTAAATAAACTCATTTGCGGAATGGGGATTGCTTCTCCTGTCGTATGCTCTCCAGCCAGTGAGGAGCATAAACCCTTGCTAGAAAGTTTATTAAACGAAGCTGTTCGCCAATGGAGTGCATTAGGTAAAACCAGCGTAATGGGGTTGCGCGATAGTTTTTTGTTACGCAACGGAGTGTTGTCTCGCCAAGAGGAATTATGGCAGTTACAGGTAGAGGTTAAACCCTACGACATGCTGCTGGATAAACTGCCTTGGGGTTATGGCATGGTTAAATTCTCATGGATGAAATCTGCTATTCAGGTTAACTGGCATGATTAGCAAAAGGATAAGAGCTTGATTCAAATTCAACAAATTGCACAGCAATATTTAGCAACAGCGGAGCAATCTCAAGCGATTAGCCAATTAAACGCAGTGGTACTGGGTGCTGAGGTGGCATGGTTTACCGCCGTATTAGAAGCGCGAATGCTGCATTATTTTGAAAAGGATCACGCCTTGGATATTAGTGACTTAGCGGCGCCAGACTTAAGTGAAAGCCAATCCCTATATGCGCAATTTGTGTTGCAAAATCAGTTTAACCAGTGGCAGCGGTTGGCCTTGATATTGGCGATGCTGCCGCATATTAAACCTGAAGCTTTAGACTTGTTTTACATTAAAAATCAGCAGTTAGATAAGCGTTACCCTGAATTTGGCGGGTGGAATGGTAAATCTCATTCGGGTTTTTTACCTACAATAGAAACTTTTTTGTTTGTTGTTGCTGGTGGCGATCTAGTCCGTCGCTTTAGCGCATTAGCCGAATTTGATGACGAATCCCCTTTAGTAAAGTATCGCGTTATATCCCTTAATAGTGAGCACCAAGATGAGCCGTTTACTGCGGCAGCTTTGCGCTTAAGTGGCGAATACCTCACTGCTTTTACGACCGGGATGTTGCATAAACCGCATTATAGTAGTGCATTTCCCGCCAAGCGCTTAACTACACCCTTAGAGTGGCAAGATTTAGTATTACCTTCGCGCGTAATGGAAGAACTTAACCAATTGCTTAGTTGGATTAGCCATCAGCGGCAAATCATGCAAATGGATATAGCTAAAAATTTGAAGCCTGGATTTCGGGCTTTACTATACGGCCCTCCGGGTACCGGTAAATCACTCACTGCTGCCTTAGTGGGTAAGCATTGTGACATGGATGTATATCGAGTCGACTTGTCAGCTTTAGTATCAAAATACATTGGCGAAACCGAGAAAAACTTAGCGGGCGTATTTGACCAAGCGGAATCAAAAAATTGGATCCTCTTTTTTGATGAGGCCGATGCCTTATTTGGCGCACGTACCCAAACACAATCCTCTAATGATCGTCATGCGAACCAAGAAGTGGCTTATTTGCTGCAACGAATCGAGGATTTCCCAGGGGTGGTGATTCTAGCCTCCAACATTAAAGACAATATAGACATTGCTTTTATTCGTCGTTTTCAAGCGGCTATTTATTTCCCTATGCCGGACGCCAAACTACGTCAAACTCTTTGGCAAAACATGCTCGGCGAACAAAATTGCCAACAGCGCGAGTTTGACTTACCTGAGTTGGCCGATTCCTATCAACTGTCGGGAGGGGCGATGACCAACGTAGTTAGAAACAGCGCTTTACTGGCAATTAGGCAAGGACGAACCCAGTTATCTAGCGAAGATATACATGAAAGTGCGCAGCGAGAAATGCGTAAAGAAGGGAAATCTATTTAATGAATAAACTTAAAGTAATCACCTTTAGCGTGGTAATGGTTGGTTTATTTACCGGCTGCTACAGCTATAGTGCCTTAGCTGAACAAGCTTCAGAAAATGCTGCTACACCTGCCATTGCTGCACAGACTACACTCAGCGAGCCAGCAGGGATCGCTGGTGATGCCTCTAGTCAAGCAGATACGACTGTAACAGACAGTGCAGTGCCATTGGCAAAACAAAACAGGGATAATTCCGTCACTTTAACTATTACCGTTAGTAACAATAATGGTCAGCCAATACTAATAAACAAAGCGGAAGATGGTGAAACAGCAAATCAACCACCAAACAACAGTAAGTCTAGTGGCAACGCTAAAACAGAAAACCAAGGGGATGGTTCAACATTAGATAACTCTATCCTTATCGAATCTAGTGGCAATATTGCCAAGTTAACAGGTGATACCAACAGTGCTAGTGCTGTTGATACCAATAAGCTGAGCAGTATCAACGAGGTTGCCTCTTTAGATACCCAACAGCCGATACTAAGTTGTAAGAAGGCCACGGCTTCAGCTACTAAACTAAGTAAATGGCAAACTATGTTGATTCAAGTGGGCTTGTATTTGGAACACCATCGCTATTCTGATAACAAGCAAGCAAAACAAGACTTTAAATATTTAAGTGATGGTATTGGCGAAGGAGTCACTAAGAATTGGTTAGCTAGATACTGTGAACATTTGCCGGTAGAGCAACAGAGCGATGTGATTAATACGCTGTATCTGTCGGGATCGTTTCAAACATTATCAACACAGTGCCAAAAATTGCTAATGACTGATTACAAAGTATGGGGTGATAAAACATTTCAACAGTTTTTAGCTATGTGCATTTCTCCTTCACCCACTCAGCCCGACAATGTGAGTAGTGACTATTATCAGTTTGTTGCTTGTAAAGACGGTGAGCCACAAACCCACTGCATTGCCCCTGAAAACTACCCAGCATCAGCGCTAAGCACATTAGATGAACAAGACAATTATTTTGCTACTTTTGGCGGTTTAATCGCCCAGCTAAAAAGTGCTAATACGGACTTTAATGACCAACAATTAACCAGCTTACAGAGCCAAACAGGGCGAGACTTTCCCGCAGTGCTACCAGAGATTCCATTATTTTATTCTGATTGTGGTTGCGTGCACGAAGAGTATTTTGAAACTCACCGTTATGCTTATTTCCCCGCTAGCCGTTTACTTGTAGAACCCACAAAAGAAAAAGAAGTAGCCGATGACGCCTTAGTGCTACCACCAATTATCGATCTTCCCTACAGCGATATGTCACGCATTGCCTTCGACCGAGTGGTGATTGAGGAAGATGGTAGTGGCACGTTTAACGGGTGGCAAGAGATTAGTCGCAGCTTTATTCGTGAAGCGCATAGGCATAATACCGAAGTGGATGTATTACTTAACTTTAAGCAATGGCGCATGGCCAAGGCCACAACCCTGCAAAAACAAATGGATTCTGTGAAGCAGTATTGGCTAGAAAGCTCGAATACCACGTTGTGGGATAAATTGGTCAGTATTAGTAGCGATGTAGATGGTCTAAATATACTGTTCGAAGACCTATACCCGCATGTTCAGACCAGTGAATCATGGGGAAATCTTGCTGAGCAAGATGCTGAGGCCATTAACCAGTATATTAGTACGCTGTTAACGCTCACCCGTGCAAATACAGGTTTGGCTAAGAAGGTAGAACTAAGTCTAACTCTCGATTTAGCCGCTTGCCTCATTGACAGTGATTGCGTAGAAGGCTATTTGCCCCATTTTTGGAACACTCTTGATGTATGCCCTTCTATAGAGGCAGGTAGTGGCCAATTTGAGCGCTGCCCAAATGGAGATATTCCACTGAAATTTATTATGGTTACTGTATCGGGAAATGCCGCAGAAGACAGTAATCGCCTGTTCAACAGTTACGACAAAGCATTTCACGGACAAACTAAAGGCAATTTATTGATTAAAACACTTCCTGTAGTAAGCCCTGCTATATTGTATCAAGAGGAACTAAACTCAGACCCAAGCACTAAACCCTACAGCGCGCCATTTAAACAAGCGGTGTACTTTGGAAAGTATGTATTGGGAGGCAATGCGTACTGGCCTTTAGCCAAAGCGCATAGTAGTGAGATTCAAGCGCTTATTTATCAGTCTGTTCATGAAGATACCACTACACCATTTGCCCGCACATTGGTGTTAGAGGCGCAACAAAGTACCGGCGTAGATATTTGTAAGTATGTATGTACTGGCCGAGAAATTTATCGTCCAGCTTTTATGGTCTATTTGCTATTCATGGTGTTTATTACGGTGTTGCGCTCGGAGTCCTGCGTAATGTGTGGCGTGATAGAGCGTTACTTTAGTGTTTACATTGTCATGTGGTTAGTATTGGTGGCGATGTTTATTGCATGGTTAGGCTGTGATGAGTTATGGAATGAACTACAGCAAGAAGTTTTGTTTATCGGATTTGTGGGTTTAGCCTTACTGTGTGTATTGCAGTTAGTAAACAAACGAGAGGGGCCGTTACCTTAGGTTTTTAAGTGGAAAGTTAAAGCTGAAAATCGAACCGGACAGTTAATGCCCAATTAAGGAGATATAAGCATGGCTCAAAGTACCAAAGTATCAGTTGTTAGGCAAAGCGATGACTACCAAAGTTCAAGTTCTCAAAGGACTTTGGTTAATGATACGCGTAGTGGGTTGCGTCAGCTACAGCGAGTGCAATAAGCTGCTAATAACAGCCGAAATTCAAATAAATTGGCTCGGTTAAACCACCGCATTGCACCGGCATCAGGTATAGCGAGTCAAGCTATTCAAAAAGCCAATAAAACGGGTTTACCTGATAACTTAAAATCGGGCATGGAAAATTTATCAGGCATGAGTCTAGATAATGTAAAGGTACACTATAACTCGCCTAAACCTGCCGCTGTGCAAGCTCATGCGTATGCGCAAGGTAATGAAATTCATTTAGGGGCAGGCCAAGAGAAGCATCTACCTCACGAATTAGGCCATGTGGTACAGCAAGCGCAGGGTAGAGTCAATGCGACTACCAGCGTGGGTGGAATGGCAGTAAATGATAATCCTTCATTAGAGCATGAGGCTGATGTAATGGGGGCTAAAGCTTTGCAAATGCAAAGCAAACCTGAATGCTGATTGAGCTATCTAAAATCACTAGAGCGCTCAAGTTTCTTTAAGTTGAGCTTTTACTAAAGCCATTTTTATCCATTATATATCGTTATCTTCTGGGCTTGGCTCCAACTCCAATTGCTGCAGTGCAATTACCGCTTGGGTACGATTCTTAACGTTAAGTTTGCGGAAAATAGCCGTAACATGCGCCTTAATGGTTGCTTCAGACACACTGAGTTCGTAAGCAATTTGTTTGTTCAGCAAACCTTCGTTCAGCATGACTAATACTTTGTATTGCTGCGGCGTGAGGCTGGCTAAGCGCTCGGCGAGAGGGTCTTCTTCTACTTGGCTGGTAAAATCGATACCGGCTGGAAACCAATCGTCGCCTTCCATAATGTGTTGAATAGCGGCAACTAGCTGCTGCAATGGCGTTGATTTAGGAATAAACCCCGTCGCGCCCAATTGCTTGGCTTTTTGTACTACGCTGGTTTCTTCGCTGGCCGAAATCACCACAATAGGTAGCTCGGGGTATTGGCCATGTAAATGGGTAAATGCCGAGAAACCATTAGCACCAGGCATTTTTAAATCGAGTAGCAATAAGTCGGGGTCACGCTCTAGGTCTAAGAGCTTGAGTAGGTCGTTAACATTCTCAGCTTCTAGTAACTGAGCATCGGGAACTGCAGTTTGCACTGCTTGCTGAAGAGCACTACGAAACAAGGGGTGGTCATCAGCGATAATGATCTTGTAAGTATCTTCCATAGCGAGGGTTTTCTGCCTTTTTTTTGACCATAGCACCAAGCCCTCATGGATTCAATTTGCTTACTAATTAACTGTGAAGGCCGAGCAAAGTTCCCATGCCAAGCAGAGTTGATCCGCTAAAGCGATTTACCCATTGTTGATAGCGTTGCAGCTTAACTTGTACTCGATGATGCGAAAGAATTCGCACGATTACGTACCAAAGCAGGGCGGTTTCGAGCAGCAAGGCAGCGCCTAAAATCAGCTTTTCGCTAAGCAATGTATCGCTGCCAATAAACTGGCTAAATACGCTAACCACAAACACTAAAATTTTAGGATTGAGTAAGTTACAAGCAACGCCACTAAGCACAACTTTTTTAGCTCGTTTGGGTTGTGGCTCTCCGGCTAGTTCAATTAGCTCTGAGCGGCTAAATAAGGTTTTTAAACCAAGAAATACTAAAAAGCCAGCGCCGCTCCAACGCAAAATTTCGAACAGCAAGGGCGATTGTTTGATAAGGATAGACAGCCCACCAATAGCGAGGCTGATATGAATGCTAAAGCCTAGCAATACACCCATCACGCATAGTGCGGCTTGGCGTTTACCGCTACTAGCATTGCGCAATACCATCACCATATCTGGGCCAGGGCTTAACATGCCAAGAAGATTAATTAATAAAAGAGCGCTGAGGGCTTCTAACACGGGCCGTCCCTGAAACTGGAAGTCGAAAACTGGCGCTAGTGTAAGAAGCAACGCTGACTAGATAAATGGAATTATTGTTATTTAAAGCATTCCAAAATGGAATTTAATTTGTCTAAACGAGTTATTGTAGAAAATGTGAGCTGAGTTTTTGTAGCGCTGCTTAAGTTGATATGGGTTAATTTGTTTTTGGGTAGGCAGTGATAATTTTTGGCTAGTAGGTAAACTACGCCATGCAGTTATTGCTAAGGCAATCGATGTTTAGCTAAACAAAGTTAAGGGAAGAGCGTGCAAACAGCTGATGTATCAATTAACAAATATTTACTCTGGTTTTCGCTGGTGTATTTCGCCAGCTCCTTAGTATTTGGCATGGTGGTGTCTTATTTAGATTTAGAAACCAACAGCTTTTTAGGCCTTATTATTTTGATGCTGTCGGCTTTAATAACTGTTCAGCTGTTTGTAAACGATCATCGCCGGGTACTTACTCGGCGTGAACTGCGGTATTTAAGTTTTTGGTCTTGGTTAGCGTCGGTGCTTATTTCTGTGATCGAGTTGCTGGCGGTGTTTGCTTATTCTTTCTACGAGATTTACGGCATGATTGCTTGGTTAGATGTGCAAGCAGAGCTGTCGGCTTTATTATTTGAACTGTCTATCGACTTACATGCTCTTTATGCGATTATTGCAGTGGTATTGTTAGTATTTTGGGGCTTAACACGTTTAGCTTATGGCTTTGCTAATAAAGCATTTACTAAGCAATTAGCCAGAACAAATCCACTTTAGGCTTCAGTTTTGGTTTAACTTGGGTAGGGGCAATGTCTACAGTCATTGCCGCAGCATGTGCCGCGCTTAAGGTGATACCAGGCACTAAACACCATAAAGCCATTCTCTGTTGTGTAATCTAGATGTTCTTGAAGTTTGCTTGATGCCTCGCCTATAGGGCGATAGCGCGCTGCTTGTTCTAACATTTCGGCATGTGGTGTACTGGCAATTAACCGTTCTAGTTTAACCGCCAGTTTTTTAGATAAACAGCCTTGGCAGAAACAAGCATCGCCGGTTAAACCCAGCGTAACCGGCAATATTGTGGGCATTTTCATACACCAGCATTGTGCATTTGCGGTGCAGGCTAGTGATTCCCCGCAGCCCGGGCAGATAGACGAAGAAGGTGCAGTTGATACAGGTTTATTCATGGTGGCCTAATTAGGCGATACTCAATAGTCGCCAGCATAAACAATTTCGCTACTTCCGCCTATGTTTCCCTGTTAAACCTCACCCTCTATTTTTCGTTGGTTTACCAAGAACTGCACCGTTTGTTCAATTACCTGTGGGTCTTTAAGGATCTTAAAATGGCCTAAACCTTGGGTCTGGTAGTGGTTAGCGGCTGTCCAGCGCTGCTCAATCTGCTTGAATTGTTGTTGAGCCACTTCTTGGTCTTGATCATCACTGATCAACAAACCTTTGGTGGTTTGTGGCACCAAACGCTCTACGGTAAATAACTGCCAAGGGTCTTCGCCTGCCAACAAGTTCTGCATTTTTTCGCCCACTTGTTGTTGAAACGAGGTTTTAAGCCCACGACTTAAGTTAAGTAGCTTGGCGTAGGTATTAAACATTTCTTGAACGCTTAAGTGTGGCGCTAGCATCACAATATTGTTGGTGGTAAACCCTCGCTGCTGAGCGGTGGTAGTAGCCATCGCCCCAAAGGAGTGAGCTAATACGCAGTGCACTGGGACATATTGCTGGGCTATCGCGCTGAGGCTGTCGCTAAAATTAAGCAAGTGGCTATGTTTGTCTGAATGCATGCCATGACCAGGGGCGTCAAATGTTGCGACTTGGTATCCAGCCTCCATCAATGGTTTTACAAAATGACGAAATTGAATCCCACTGCCACTCCAGCCGTGTAAACATACCACCAAAGGCCCACTTCCCCATAGGTGTAGAGCCACTTTATGTTGGTTTACATCAATAGAGTGCACTTGCTCGGCACTTTGCCAAAACTGCTGAGCCTTGGGGCTAGGTTTACGTTTAAACACTCTAAACCACAAATTGGCGAGTTGAGCTCCCGCCCAACGTTGATGGCAATACCCCGCCAAGTTAAATAACAAACCTGCTGCTTGGTAACTCAGTGGCACCACACGTTTGTGGCGCTTACCTGCAAGGGCATGATTAATATCGGTACTCGCTTTGCTATTAATCGATGTTGGTTCTTGAGAGATGGGCTGATTCATTTTATGGCTCCATGCGACTGAGTGGCTAGTATGCCGATTGCTAGAACACAAAATAAGTGTCATATTTGCCAATCTAATGGTGAAATCGGACATGAGATGAAAGCCGCAATTTTATTAATGGATAACTGTTTTGGTACAGGTATTAACGGTATTTTAGACGCCCTAATTGCCGCCAACTACAGCTTAATCAAGTCTGGTGCGCAGCCTTTATTTGAGTGGGAGTTAGTGTCTTTAGACGGTAATAGTGTGCGACCCACCAATGGTTTACGCATTGATGCCGATTGTGATTTAGCCAGTTTTGTCGAGCGTGGCGATAAACCCGATATTTGGATTATTCCTGGTATTTATCAGTCGGCCAGTAACTTTGGTAAAGTGCAGGCGGCAATGCAAAAAAGTGAAGTAATGGTACCGGTACTGCAACAACACATGGCCGAGGACAAGATGATTGTGTGCATGTGCACCGGAGCGTTTTTACTGGCCCAAGCGAATTTACTGGGAAAGAACCCAGCACTAATGCATTGGCGTAACGAACATCATTTTCGTCAAGCTTTCCCTACGCTCACCATTGATAGTCAAAACACCATTGCTGAGTATCACAATTTGTTGTGCTCAATTGGCGGCAGCATGGCTTATGAGTACCTAGTGTTGCGTTTAATTGGCCGTTTTGCGGGACATCAAACGGCAATTAACACTGCTAAGTTATTGATGATGGACTTAAACGCGCCGCCTGCAGCGCCTTATCGGGCGACTCACTTCAAACCTGAACACCAAGATGCGTTAGTGCAACAGGCGCAATTGTATTTGCAACGCAATAGTAGCGAAGAACTGAACATGGTGGGTTTAGCCGAGGAACTGAATATTAGTGACCGCCAGCTAAAGCGCCGTTTTGCCGCTGCCTTAGCTTGTTCACCACTACAGTACTTGCAACAGGTGAGGGTGAATCAAGCCTGTAATTTGTTAGAGGCAACTCAGCTGCCGAGTAGCAAAATTGTACTAGAAGTGGGCTACAAAGACGAAAGTAGCTTCCGCCGATTATTTAAAAAGCAGATGGCAATGACCATGGAAACCTATCGCCAGCAATTTGGCATTATGGCTCACGGTATCTCAGCGTAAGAACTGTTGCTTTATTAGGCCTTCAATTTGTTCAGGTGAGCGCTTACTTACATCTTGTTTAAGTCATTGCTTGGTGTATCTGCTGCCTAAACCAAGAGTGCGCTGGATCGTGATGATTACGGTGATGCCAAATTAGCGAGTACTCAAAATTTTCTACAGTAAAAGGTAAATCAACGATTGCCAGTGGTCGCTGTTTTACTAACTGCTGGGCAATCTTTGCTGGCAAAGTAAGAATAAAACGCGTTTCGCTAAGTATTTGAACGGTCGCTGGATAAGACGATGCACGAAACTGTATTTGTCGCTGAAACCCTTGTTGCTGTAAGTACCGGTCAATGTGGCTATTTTTATCTGCACCGGTGGTAATAATGGCATGGGGATAGCGACAATAATCAGCGACACTGGGCGTGTTAAGGGCTAAATAGGGATGCTGTTGGTGCATTAAACACACTAAACGGTCGGTGCCTAAGGTAGTGGCATGTAACTCGGTACTGTCTTTAGGCGGTAGTGTCATGCCTAAATCTACTTCACCGCTGTGCAGTAGCCGATTGGTGGTGTGATCCCAGTTGCACAATTCTATATTAAGCTGCGGCGCTTGCTCATAGATTAAGCCTAGCACCTTAGGTAGTAAGTGTTCACTAACGTAGTCGGAGGTGGCAATGGTAAAGGTGCGCTGGCAGAGGCTGGGCTCAAAGACCTGTTGATGTAACAGATTTTCTACTGAATCCAACAGGGGAGCGACTTGGGCTTTTAGCGCTAAGCCTTTAGGTGTGGCTTGTAATTGGCCCTGCACACGTACTAACAATGGGTCGCCAAACACTTCGCGTAATTTAGCTAAATGCTTGCTCATGGCTGATTGGCTTAAATGCATTTTTTCAGCTGCGCGAGTTACGCTTTGCTCTTGCAGCAGGTAATACAAAGCGCTGAGTAAATTTAGGTTTATCTTACCAAGTTGCATGGGGTGTTCCTGTTATGAAGTGTTTAGCTTACTCGGGCTGGTGTTTTGTGTATAGCGGCAAATAGTTTGATTCACTATTTGTTGATATTATTGATTTTATTGTCAGCGTGTTGTTTTGCTACAGCTCTTTGTTGAGCTATATCACTCTTTTATTTTGTAACAAGATGTTAACGTTCACACAAACTTAGATTAGCTCTCGAAAACGTGATTACATAATTGCTGATCTGGAAAACATAATAAGTGGTGATGTGCCATCCAGTTAACATGTAAGCGCTTACATATGGATGTGGCAAATTTTTAAAAGTGAGATAGAGATGCTAATACACAAAAAGTTGTCAATTACTCAATTGATTCTCGCAACATTTTCGCTGCTATGTGTCGTATTGTTAGGTTTAGGCTTAGTGGCTTGGAAGCAAATGCAGCAAGCCGAAAATACCATGGGTGAAGTGATTACCCAAGCGTTCCCATTAATGGAGCATACCAGCAATTTAGACCGAAGCTTAACCGCGGTTGAACGGGTACTGAATAATGCGATTCAAGAGCGCGATGAGCAACAAGTTAATCAACTCATTGAGCAATATCGTCAGCGTGTGGCTGACTACAAGGTGGCTGAAGACGTGCTGGTTAACTGGTTAGCTGAAAACGGCGTAGAGAGCGAGAGCTTCACTTTAGTGCAAGAGCAAAATGAGCTGTTGTTTGAAGATAGCGAAAGCTTATTGGAACTGCACCAGGATGTTATTTCTAGCGGTACTTCTTTGTCAGAGCGCACCGCAACTTTCCAAGGTATTTCACTTCGTATTAACTTATTGTTAGGCCAACTGTTTGATGAAACCGATCCTAATATGACCAGAGTGTTATTGGATGCGGTAAGCACCGATTTATCGGCCATGCAATTGGCCACCATTAACGTATTAAATTCAACTAACCCGCGAGAAGTGGGTAAATTGATGACCAGCAACCGCGAAACTAAAACTTACGTAGAAGAAGATTTTGGTGACTTGATTGTGGAAAAAGAGCTGTCAGGTGACTCTCAAGGCGAGCATGAGTTGGTAACGCAAGTTCCATGGTTATTGAATGAAGTGACTGCCTTTGGTGGTTTGTTAGGGCAATACCAGCAGTATTTGATTAAGCAAAACCAGTTAATGAAGCTTAAAGGCTCAATTACAGAGCAATTAGAGGCCGTTAATGCCAACCTTAGCCAGCTAATTACCGAGAGCCAAAGCGCCACAGAGAAGCAGATTGAAGGTGCGTCGGGCAGTATTTCTACCTTGATTAGCAGCGGTGCAGTGGTCATTCCCTTAACGGTATTGTTTTGTTTAGCCATGGGATTAACTATTCAACAATTGATTAGGGCTCCATTGAAGCAATTGATCGAAACCTTGAAGCACTTAGCGGCCGGCGATTTAAGCCAACGCTGCCAATACCAAAGTGGCAACGAGTTTGGCATGTTGAGTTCACAGCTTAACCAAGTGATTGAGCAACAGCGGGACACTGTGACCGGTTTGCGCAATAAGAGTGAGGCTCTAGGCCAAGCTTCTACGGTTAACCGCCAGCACGGCAACGATATGTTGAAGCAACTGGATGAACAACGCAGCCAGTGTATTACCGTGTCGGCCGCCATGACTGAAATGGAGCAGGCGATTCAAGATGTGGCTCGACGCGCCGAATCAGCCGCCCAAGGGATGCGAGAAATTAGTGATAGTACCCAAGATGGTGTGCGTTTAACTGAAGAAGCTTTAGAGAACAACCAAGCCTTAGCGGACAATATTGCGAGTTCGACCGATAGAGTTAAACACGTAAATGAAAGCAGCAACGCCATTTTTGGTATTTTAGAAGTGATTGAAGGGATTACTCAGCAAACTAACTTGTTAGCACTTAACGCAGCCATTGAAGCGGCTCGCGCCGGTGAACAAGGTCGTGGCTTTGCTGTGGTAGCAGATGAAGTTAGACAACTAGCGCAGCGCACCGCGTCGTCTACCACTGAGATTCAAACCATGATTGGTGGGTTACAGCAAGATACCTCACTGGCAGTGAAAGAGATTGAGCAGTGTAATCAGAGTATGGAGCTGAATGCCAACAACGTGAACAGCATTAACCAGCAGATCCGTGACATTAACACTCACATTGAGCGACTGTCGCTGCTTAATGAAGAAATTAGTGTAGCCACTAATCAGCAGCAAACAACCAGTGAAGATGTGTCGTGCAGTATGGAAACCATTTCTAGTGCGGCGCAGCAAAACTTAACCGTAGTTACTGAACTAAATCGCCTGAGTGATGATTTAGAATCGGTGGCTAAAGAACAAGTTGATTTGGTACAGGGCTTTAAGGTCGCTTAAGTATCGACGGTACTAAAGAAAAAACCACCTTAGGGTGGTTTTTTCTTGGCCAATACTGGTTATAGTTCGCCTTATAAGGCCGCCAGTAGGTGAAACACTTACTGTATCTTTGCTAAGGCATTAGACCTTACTGAAAGCGAGAGCTGAACCACCACCACTATATTTAGCGCCACGCTAAAATTGTTAACTACGACTCCATTTTAGGGTTTAGTAATTAACAGGCTAATAGTGCTAGCGAACGAAATTATTGAGTAGAGCCTTAAACCATAACAGCACTGAATAAAAAGCCACCCTAAGGTGGCTTTTTATAACTATAAACCGTTGAGTATTAAATGGGCTTTAAAGGCTTCGGCGTTCATAAAGCCGGTGACTCTGGCTTGATTTAGTTCTTCGCCTGCGTGGTTAAACAACAATATGGTGGGCAAACCTAAGACTTCATAATGGCCGAGTAATTTTATTGCTGTGGCATTGGTTTTCGTCACATCGGCTTGAATCAGTACCATGTTGTCAAACTTTGCAGCCACTTGTGGCGCATGAAAGATTTCATTTTCAAAGGCTTTACAGGCGGTACACCAATCGGCGTAAAAATCGACCAACGCGGGTTTACCTTGCGCTGCGGCTAACGCTAACTGCTGCTGCATTTCTTCCAAGTTTGCTACTTGAATAAACTCGCCTTGTTTAATGGCTTGAGGAGCCGACAACCAAGGTTGAGCGGCCCACAGCAAGGCTACAATCATTATTGCCGACAAGATAAGCTGACGGGTAGTTTGCCAAGCACTTAATACGGTTAAGCGGTTCTGATGATAGTAGTAAGCGCTAGCGCCAATGACTAATACCGCCCATAAAGCGTGAACCGCCGAAGCCGGAATAAACCGCTCTAGCAGTAATACCGCTACCGCTAATAACATCACGCCAAAAAATGTTTTAACGTGGTTCATCCATGCGCCAGCTTTAGGCAGTAAGCGGCCGCTACTTGCGCCAAGTATTAGCAGCGGTAAGCCCATGCCTAAACTCAAGCTATATAAAGTGAGCGCGCCCAAGCCAATGTCGCCACTTTGGGCCACATAAATGAGAACGCCAGACAACGGTGCTGCTGTACAAGGCGAGGCCACCAAGCCTGAAATCATCCCCATAATTGCAGCACCAGTGAGCGAGCCGGCCTGTTGCTTATTGCTTAAGTTGTTTAGCTTCTGTTGTAAGTTGCTAGGAAGCTGTAGGTTGAAAACGCCAAACATTGATAGTGCCAACACTACAAACAGTATGGCTAAACTGCCTAAGATAACAGGGTGTTGTAAGGCTGCTTGAAATTGCAATCCGGCGCTGGCTACTACTAAGCCTAAAGCCGTAAAAGTCACCGCCATGCCTTGCACATAAGCTAAAGATAATGCAAACGCGCGTTTGCTACTCAGTTGCTTGCCCGCGCCGGCAATAATTCCAGTAAGAATGGGGTACATAGGAAATACGCAAGGTGTAAAGGCCAGGCCAATTCCCAATACAAAAAACAACAAAGTATTTAGCCAAATACTGCTATTGGTTAAACGCTCGGCCAGTACCCATTGTTGGCTAATAGGCACTGATTCAGTGCTAGCTGATTGCGCTGGGCTGTTGTTGTCGGCCTCGCTAATCGAGTTCGCTGAGTCAGAAGGGGCTGAACCGCTTTGCGAAAGAAATACCGATTTGGTTTCTGGTGGGTAACATAAGCCTGCTTCAGCACAACCTTGGTAAGTCACGGTAATATCGCTGGCGTTATTAAGCTCACTTAAGGGCAGTGAAAAGGACACATCTTGTGGGTAAATCATCACTTCACCAAAATAGGCGTCGTTATATAGTTTACCTTGTGGTAAGCGAGAGCTTAAATCTAGAGATTGTCCGTCGGCCTCAACAATAAATTGCGCCTGATAGAGATAATACTCTTCAGCCACCTGCCAGCTTAAGTGCAGGGCTTTGTCTTGTTCTACAAAATTAAAGGCGAAGGCGCTGTCTACCGGCAAAAAATCATGAGCGTTGGTCGACGGGCCAGTATTTAAGCCCGGTAGCTGATCTAGCAAGTTGTTGGCATGGGCGGGTAGGCTCAAGCAGAGCGCTAATACTACTGTAAAGAATCGTTTAGCCATTTGAGGTAATCACTCGCTCCTTGTTCAATCGGTAGTGCAATGTATTCAGGGCAATCATAAGGGTGCTCTTTTCTTAAAAAACACTGCAATGGATTTATACACCGTAAATTGGTTTTAATTTGCAGTTGTACTTCTTGGCTAGACTCAATTTTGTCTTGCCACCGATAGACAGACCTGAGTTGCGGTAAAATGTTAACACAAGCGGCTAACTTTTTTTCTACCACTTGCTGGGCAAAGTCTTGCGCTGAGTCTTGATCTGGGAACGTGGTGAGAACCAAATAGCAGGCCGTGTCCATCATCAACTCCTTTTTTAAGGCTTTATTAAAGTGTAGAAACCTTAGCGTTAAGTGCTTAAGCTATTTACTAACAGCAGGGTTAACCGCTGCTTTATTGAACACAAACCTTTAAATTTGCCCCATTAGCCCCCATATTTTACTCTTAAGGTGAAGCGCTGGTTAAGCTTCTCCATGACTTAGAGGAACTACGCCTTGTTTTTATATGTATTTTTGTTGTTTGCTGGCCTGTCGTACGCCGAGATTTATGTACTGATTCAGGTGGGCAGCCAAATGGGAGCCTTAAGTGCCATCGCTCTCACTATTCTTACCGCATTGGTGGGTGCGTCATTAGTTCGTAGCCAAGGATTACAAACCGCTTTTCAAGCGCGTTCGGCGATGGAGCGAGGAGAAACACCTGCT
This sequence comes from Agarivorans sp. DSG3-1, assembly GCF_046774965.1. Classification (NCBI taxonomy): domain Bacteria; kingdom Pseudomonadati; phylum Pseudomonadota; class Gammaproteobacteria; order Alteromonadales; family Alteromonadaceae; genus Agarivorans; species Agarivorans sp. DSG3-1. The sequence goes on from NZ_CP177241.1 coordinate 1,818,797, forward strand.
CAACAAATGATTGAAGGGCTAATGTTGATTATTGCTGGCGCTATGCTGGTAATGCCAGGTTTTATTACGGATACTTTTGGTTTACTTATTTTACTGCCGCCGCTACGGGCTTTTTTGGCGTCGCGAGTATTAAAATCTCAAGCGCTTAAGATGCAGTCGATGCGTTTTCAAACGCCAGGAGGCGGCAATGTGAAAGATGCTAATCCGCCAAGCGGTAAAGTGGGTGAGAAACCCGGCAGCACCATTGAAGGCGAGTTTGAAAGAAAAGATGACTAAAACAAAAAAGAAGGGCAAGCCCTTCTTTTTTTATATCTGTCTAAAGCTTATTGCTTAGTGTTTGGTGGTCACGATGCGTGGATTCAAACCTTTGCTAGTAGACAAAAATGAATCAAACTCATCGGAACGCAGATGCTCTTCGGCTTCTTTAACGCTACCCTGGAAAGACAAATAAACAGTTTTCTCTTTTGAGAGAAACCCGCTTAAACGCTCAAATGCAATGTAAAGTTGCTGCATGCTAAGTGCTCCCGCTATTACGCTAAATTCAACCAACGATTTGTTATCTGTTTGTTATTCAAATGTTGGTATAACTGTCTAGTATGACCAGTAGCTGTGATCCTGCTCAAATTTTTATTCGGGTTCAAGTGTTTTTTGTAAAATTTGTTGCTGAAAATGTTTTCATTTTGATATTCGCTAAGTTTTTGCGATAAAAAACCAAAAAAATTTCTGCTTTACCCCTTGTATGCGCTTTGAACGCCCCCATCTTATTTTCAACAGAAAGCTTTGTAGCCTTGGCTGCATTTTACAAACAAACATGAATGTTTTTTAAAGGAGAGATAGCAATGAACATCCGTCCGTTGCATGACCGCGTTATCATCAAACGTAAAGATCAAGAAAGTAAGTCTGCTGGTGGCATTGTGCTAACTGGTTCAGCGGCTGAAAAATCGACGCGTGGCGAAGTTGTTGCCGTAGGTAAAGGTCGTATGCTTGATAACGGTGAAATCCAAGCCTTAGATGTAAAAGTTGGTGACACTGTAGTATTTAACGAAGGTTACGGCGTTAAATCTGAAAAAGTTGATGGCGAAGAAGTGCTAATCATGTCTGAGTCAGACATTCTAGCAATTGTAGAATAATCTCCCTTTTTTCTGGTTAAGAAAAAGCTGAACGAATATTAGGAAATGTATCATGGCAGCTAAAGACGTATTATTTGGAAACGATTCACGCAGCAAAATGTTGGCTGGTGTAAACGTACTTGCAGACGCAGTAAAAGTTACTCTGGGCCCTAAAGGCCGTAACGTAGTATTAGACAAATCTTTTGGCGCACCAACCATCACTAAAGATGGTGTATCTGTTGCTAAAGAAATTGAACTTGAAGACAAGTTTGAAAACATGGGCGCACAAATGGTGAAAGAAGTTGCTTCTCAAGCCAACGATGCTGCTGGTGACGGAACGACTACTGCAACAGTACTTGCTCAATCTATTGTTAACGAAGGCCTTAAAGCAGTAGCTGCTGGCATGAACCCAATGGATCTAAAGCGCGGAATCGACAAAGCGGTAATCGCTGCAGTTGAAGAGCTTAAAGGTTTATCTGCTCCTTGTGCCGACACTAAAGCGATTGCTCAAGTAGGTACTATCTCTGCTAACTCTGATGTCACTGTTGGTAACATCATTGCAGAAGCAATGGAAAAAGTAGGTAAAGAAGGCGTAATTACGGTTGAAGAAGGCCAAGCGCTAACAGATGAATTAGACGTGGTTGAAGGTATGCAGTTTGACCGTGGCTACCTATCTCCTTACTTCATCAACAACCAAGAGAACGGTACTGTTGAGCTAGACAGCCCATTCATTCTGTTGGCTGACAAGAAAATCTCTAACATCCGCGAGCTACTTCCATTATTGGAAGCACTAGCAAAAGCGGGTAAGCCACTGCTTATTATTGCTGAAGACGTTGAAGGCGAAGCCCTAGCGACATTGGTTGTAAACAACATGCGCGGTATTGTTAAAGTATCTGCGGTTAAAGCCCCTGGTTTTGGTGACCGTCGTAAAGCTATGCTTCAAGACATCGCTATTCTAACTAACGGTACTGTGATTTCTGAAGAAGTTGGCCTAGAGCTAGAAAAAGCGACTTTAGAAGACCTTGGTACTGCCAAGCGTGTCGTTATCTCTAAAGACAACACCACTATCATTGATGGTGTTGGTGAAGAAGCGGCGATTCAAGGTCGTGTAAATCAAATTCGTCAACAAATCGAAGATACGTCTTCTGATTACGACAAAGAAAAACTTCAAGAGCGCGTAGCTAAATTAGCTGGCGGTGTAGCGGTAATTAAAGTTGGTGCTGCTACTGAAGTTGAAATGAAAGAGAAAAAAGACCGCGTAGAAGATGCACTACATGCAACTCGCGCAGCGGTTGAAGAAGGCGTAGTGGCTGGTGGTGGTGTTGCTCTAGTGCGCGCCGCAGCTAAAGTAGCTGGCCTTGAAGGCGACAACGAAGACCAAAACGTAGGTATTCGTGTAGCACTTCGCGCAATGGAATCTCCTCTTCGTCAAATCGTGACTAACGCTGGTGACGAAGCATCTGTTGTTGCTAACAAAGTTAAAGAAGGCGAAGCTAACTACGGTTACAACGCTGGCACAGGCGTATACGGCGACATGCTAGAGATGGGTATTCTTGACCCAACTAAAGTAACTCGTTCTGCTCTTCAGTTTGCTGGTTCAGTAGCTGGTTTAATGATCACTACCGAGTGTATGATCACTGACAAGCCTGAAGACAAAGCAGCTGGTGGCGCTCCTGATATGGGCGGCATGGGCGGCATGGGCGGTATGGGTGGCATGGGCGGCATGATGTAATCATCGCTCCAGTTATTCATAGAAACTCATAAAGTTTCTTGAAGCCGGTAAAGCTAAGCTTTACCGGCTTTTTTATTGCTGTAATTTTTGTATTTTCACTATCAATTACTAACAACTCCGCTCTAGTTTGATTGCAGAAAGGCTATAGGGTCTAAAGGGGCTACTGCTGGTTGCTCGGCTTTAAGTCTGAACAAGCCAGGTTAACAAAGTACCGCATAATTAAATTGAATACTTAGCAAGCTAATTGAACGCCATTCGGGCATGCGTCATGTTCACTGTCGCCTTAATACTCTTAATCGTGAAAGCCTGCCTTTATTTCCAAACTATGGCCACAAAATTTCCACCATCGTGCTTTGCATTGAATCGCGCTATCGATTTTACTATTTCGGCTACCAAATGCTATTCACTAACAGAGTTGGTTTAGGTATAAAAATTTAGCCTTGTTGGTTTTTAACAGTTAAGGCCTTGCCTCACAAAATCAGTAGTGACTTTTTAGTCAGCAATGAAGCGTGATGGACTTCACTTACCGTAAGACCACTAAATATATACTTATCAATAAGGTGTTTATGCCTTAGGTGTGCCTTTGCCTCGCACTAAAAAGATAACAAATTTGCAGTTACTAAGGATTTCTTGGCGGCTGTAAACGCAGAGCAAAGTACTGAATAATCGTTATAGTGGGAATAACAAATGCTAACAAAAATTACAGTGAGCAGAGGCTTTATTGGCCTTAGCTCAATTATATTGCTGAACGGCTGTTTATCTGATGATTCATCGTTAAATTGCGCTCCACCCTTAGAACAAAATGCCGAGGGTACTGCTTGTGTCAGTGTTGCTCCTTACCAAGTTCCTTTATTTTTGAAAGGTAGCTTTAGCGGTTGGTCTGCCGAAGAGAAGTTTAAGCTGAGCTTTAATGGCGAAAATTATCACTTAGACAACACTGAATTTACCGCAGGAGTTCATGAGTTTAAGGTGGCCGATGAAAACTGGACCTTAGAGACAACCTTTACAGCAAATATTGATGAGCTAACTCAGCTCAGCCCTAACACCGATTACCCTCTAGCCACTGGCGAAGCAGCTGCGAACATGTCTTTGGTGTTAGAAAATGCAGGTGTTTATGATTTTGTGTTAACGATAGGCGAGGATCTCTCTTCTCCGGTATTTAGTTACAAGGAAGATATACCTCCATTAGCTCAAAAACTCTATATTCGCGGCGGCTTTAATGGCTGGACCAGTGATGATGAGCTGAAGTATTTAGGTGATAACCAATACCAGCTAACTAAGCAAATCGCCCCCGGTAACCATGAGTTTAAATTGGCTTATGCTGATTGGTCGAGCGAGTGGGTGTTGGATGCCGATAATCCGGTGGTGGCAGAGCTAGATAAAGAGTACACCTTGGAGGAAAGTGGCCCGAACAGTAGTTTTTTTGTCACAGAAACAGCTTTTTACCAGTTTACTATCGATGCTATTCAACCTTCTGCACTGGTCTTTAGTGTTACTGAAACCGATGGTAGCGGTGATGTAACCATAGATCCCCATTTAGATCATGAGCTCACCCTTGAGCTGAATTACCCGAATACCATTGATGACGATGTTAGCAAAGCGACGTTTTCAGTTAAAACGGCAGCGGCAGAACTACGCGAATATGCCCAATCAACGACTCAAGATTTACGAGACCCCGGCAATAACTACGTACTTTACCAAGAGCTAGCAGGCCAAGCTAAGGTGCGTACCGGAAACATTGCCTTTGACGGCTTATTTGCGCTGGCCCTAAATGAAACGGTGCAAAACAACGTAAGCGAAATTGTTGATGATAATTACAACGGGGGTGAAGCCATTCCATGTGATTGTTTTGAAACGGGAGCTAAATGGCACTACGTATGGACCAGAGATCTGTCTTACGCTGCTCACTTGGGCTTAGCAATGGTTGATCCTCTGCGTGTTAAAAACTCATTAGAATTTAAGCTGTCACCATACCGCGAAGGGCAAACTAAACCTGCTTATGCAAAAGGATCTGACGACGGTTTACAGATTGTACAAGATACTGGCACGGGCGGAAGTTGGCCAATCAGTACCGATCGCGTTACTTGGGCAATGGGGGCGGAAAAGCTACTGCATAATTTGAGTGGCAATGATCGAACAGCGTTTGTGAACCAAGCATACCCTGCATTAGTTAATACCTTAGAGAATGATCGTGTTGCTGCGTTTGACACGCAAGACGGCTTATATAGAGGCGAACAGTCGTTTCTTGATTGGCGTGAACAAAGCTACGCCAGCTGGATTGTTAACGACATTGCTAGCCTAGGCAGCAGCAAAGCCTTATCAACTAATGTGCTTCACTACCAAGCGATTCAGCTGGCTGCATCGTTAGCCCAAGAGTTGGGGGACAGTGTTGCGTCAGCTAAGTATCTGGGTTGGGCAAGTGACCTTAAAGATGCTATTAACCAAGAGTTTTGGTTAGCTGATAAAGGTTTGTACAGTAGCATTATTGCTGGTCATCAAGATGGCGCAGCCTTATACAAGTTTGATTGGTTAGGCCAAGCTTTAGCGGTGGTAAGTGGTATTGCTGATAGCTCGAGAGCGGCGAGTGTTGTGGCTAATTACCCACACGGAGACTTAGGCGCCCCGGTTATCTTTCCTCAGCAGCCGGGAATTGCTGTTTACCACAATCGTGCGGTTTGGCCATTTGTGACTGCCTATGGGCTAAAAGCGGCGATAAGCTCCAATAATGTTGCGGTGGCCGATGCTGCCTTTGATACTCTGATTCGGGCTGCATCGCTGAATCTGTCGAATATGGAAAACCTAGAATGGTTAAGCCTTAAACCCAATTTATTGGATATCGATAATCCGGGATTATCTGGGCCGGTGATTAATTCGACTCGCCAGCTTTGGTCTGTGGGAGCTTATGTAGGCATGGTGATTGATGGTGTGTTTGGCGTGCAAACGGAAGAGAGTGGCATCAATCTTAATCCGTTTATCACCAGCAAATTACGCCGTACCCTGTTTGCCAATAACAGCACTATTAGTTTACAAGGGCTTACCCTACGTGGTCACAATATTGATGTACAAATCGAATTGCCCGCAGAGAGTGACGAGCCTGGTTATTATCCTGTTCAAAGTGTCAGCTTAAATGGGACAAGCGTTGCTTCTTCAATAGCTTGGTCGGCATTGGCAGACAGTAATAGCATAGTGATTACACTAGGAGATTTAGTAGCAGGAGCTAATGATATTTCTCAGGTAACAGCTGAGGCTCTAGCTAGCCAAGACCCACAAGTGTTTGCTCCATTCTCTCCAGTGATCGAACGAGTATTTTTAGAGGCAGGCAAGCTAGCGCTAGAGATAAGTGATACTCAAAACAACGAGCCAGTAAGTTATCGCATCTACCGTAATGGTGATCAAATTGCCGCTCAACAAGCCTTAGGCGTTTATCTAGACAATATTGCCCCCGAAGCAGGCGTTGCTGCTTGTTATAGCGTAGAAGCAGTATTTAGCGCCTCAGACAATGTGTCGCATCACAGTGTGCCGCAGTGTTATTCATCGGGCCAAGAAATACTGGTGAGTGATTCTCGAGTAAGTAGTAACGTTGCGGCAAGCCCTGCCGATGCGGTGATTGCTCAAGCTTACTTAAAGCAATGGGGTAACCTAGGCGATAGTTTAAGTGTGAGCAATTTACAAATTAGCACCAACGGCAGCTATAACATTCAACTTAAATACCATAATGACCATAACGCGATTAATTTAGGGGTAACTAACGCCGTGAAATGGATGGTGGTTAAAAATAGCAGTGGTGATGTAGTGGCAGAGGGGCCAATTCAAATGCCACATGCGCGTACTCAGGCTAATACTAAGCCACTGGTGTACTCTACACCGCTGCAGGCTGAGTTAGCCATTGGCAGCTACTCACTGGCTTTGTACGATTTTTACAATATGAGTTATTTGGCTGCTAATAGCACTTTTACTGATACTAAAGATGCTGCATTTAACTTGCTCGATATTGCTGCTATTCGAATCCAAGCAGCGGTTAAGTAACCCGCTAGTTATACAGCCAGTAGCTTTGCTACTGGCTGTTTCCCCCATATAGCAATACCTGCCTTTCTGGCTTTTATCTTCATTTAGCTTCTAGTCACTGCTTAGCTGAAGACGCATATTTGATGAACCGACAACTAATGATGGTAAGCTAAGGAAAATGATTAGCTATTGCAGCACTGCGCTAGTGTTCAGCAAAGTTGAAAATGAGAATTAAATGAATTTAAGAGATCTAGAATACTTGGTTGCTCTACAAGAGCTCAAACACTTCCGCAAAGCGGCAGAAAAGTGTTTTGTTAGCCAACCTACCTTAAGCGGCCAAATTGCTAAGTTAGAAGAAGAACTCGGTTTACTACTGATTGAGCGAACATCGCGGAAGGTGATTTTCACCCATGCTGGCGATGAGCTTGCTGCTAAAGCGCGTACCATTTTGCTTGAGGTTAAAGGCTTGAAAGACATGGCAAAAAGCTTCCAAGCACCTATGGCTGGGCCGTTGCATGTGGGTTTAATTCCTACTGTTGCTCCTTATTTGTTACCCAAAATCGTGCCACATATTCGTGAAGAATTTAGTGAAATGGAGTTGTTTCTTTATGAGGAACAAACTCATGTTTTATTACAAAGGTTAGAAGAGGGCGAGCTTGATTGTCTGCTGCTGGCTTATTTACCAGACATGGAGCGTTTTGGCTCAATTGATTTGTTTGATGAACCCTTAATGCTGGCAATGCCAAGCAACCATAAATGGCAGAATCAGCAGGAAGTTCAACTCTCTGAACTGAGCGGTGAGCAAGTATTAATGTTAGAAGATGGCCACTGTTTGCGTGACCAAGCGATGGGTTACTGTTTTGCCGCTGGTGCCAAAGAGGATACTAGTTTTAAAGCCACCAGCTTAGAAACCTTACGCCATATGGTTGCGGCCGGAATGGGTATTACCTTGTTACCTCAACTCGCGATACCAGATACTGAAGAACAAAATGGCATTTGTTATCGCCACTTTAGCTCCCCAGAGCCTAGTCGCCGAATAAGTCTGCTTTATAGAAATAACTCGGTTCGACGACCATGCTTTAATCAGTTAGCTAAACTGATTCAATCTCATACAGAGTTTGCTTAGAACAACTCTTCTTCTTCACTATCAAATACTGAACCTGAAGATGGCTTTACATATTCTTTGGGTTCGGTACCGTTCTCGAAGTACTCAAAGCGAGTTGTATGATCGCTCGATTTGGTCAACAAACCGGTGGTGCGATCAATTCTTACCGTACTTACGTTTTTAGGTGGTGTGAAGGCTTGTTCTGGCACGCCTTCTAAACCTACTTTCATAAAATCGATCCAGGCTGGTTGAGCAGTTCTTGCGCCGAACTCTTTGCCGGTAACTTGGTTCTTGTCTAAATTAGCATTGTACGATGCCTCGCCTAACTCGCGGTTAAAGTCATCAAAACCAATCCAAGATGTCACCACTAAGTCGGGAGAGAAACCTGAGAACCAAGCGTCTTTGGCATCGTTGGTTGTACCCGTTTTACCGGCTATGTCTCGACGTTTAAGTTCTTTCGCAGCTCGCCAACCGGTACCATTCCATCCTGTTTTATGTGCCCAACTACCACCGCCCCAAACGGCACTGTTCATCGCTTGTGAGACCAAAAACGCATTTTCAGCACTAATAATTCTTGGTGCTAAATCATCTTCTTGAGCAAATGAAATATCACATTGTTTTAAAGGATTACCTTTAATATTGAGTAACTTGTTCAAACTAGGGGCGTGCTCAATGGTGTCAAAACAAGAATCACAGGCTACTTTTGGCAATTGCTGGAAGATGATATTGCCTTCCCCATCTTCTATGCGGTCAATGAAATAAGGACTCACTAAATATCCACCATTAGCAAAAGAGCCATAGGCACTGGCAACTTGCATGGGCGTTAACGATGCTGAGCCTAAAGAGAGAGATTCGTTGCGCGGTAGCTCGTTTGCTGGGAAGCCAAACTTGGCTAAATGTTTAATAACGGCATCTATACCTAAGTCTCGCATTAAACGTACTGAAACAACGTTTTTGGATTGAGCTAAAGCCACGCGCAGACGGATAGGGCCATCATAAACAGGCGGGGAGTTTTTCGGGCGCCATGCCACTCCCATTGCCTTATCCCAACGGTTAATAGGCGCATCGTTCTCTAATGTGGCTAAGGTCATACCCTGTTCAAAAGCTGCCGAGTACAAAAATGGTTTTATATTTGAGCCTACTTGACGGCTGGCCTGAGTGACTCGGTTAAATTTGCTTTGATTAAAGCTAAACCCACCCACTAAGGCCTCTACAGCTCCGTCTAATGGAGAAATAGCAATTAGTGCTGCGCCAGCATCCGGAAGCTGAGAAAGTGAGTAGCTGCTTGCTAGAGGCTGATTCTCAGATTCATTGCTGTTGCTAGCTTCTTTGTCTGCGGTGGCTAGGTTATCGGCGATTGCTTCTACCCATACTACATCACCGGCAGACAGTATCTCACCGGCTAACTTAGGCGCAGGGCCTTGGCGAGTATCAGTAATAAACCGACGTGCCCATTTCATATCATCCCAGGCGATTACACCAAGCTTTCCACCTTTAACTAGAATATTTGCGCTGTTGTCAGTAGTCGATATTACTGCTGCAGCACGTAGTACACCGTAATTGGGTAAACTGGCGAGTTGTTTGTTTATGTCTTCTTGGCTTAACGCTGGTTCTTGGCCTTTCCATAGCTGTTTAATTGCGCCGCGAAAGCCATGGCGTTGATCGTAACTTTTAAGGTTTGTTCGTAACGCGTCGGTTGCGGCATTTTGTCGTTTGGCAGTCACGGTGGTATACACATCCATGCCGGTTGTGTATGCATCTTCGCCAAATTGCTCGAGAATTTGCTGACGAACCATCTCGGCCAAATAAGGCGCAGCGAGGCTGATTTCAGCGCCGTGATAAGTCGCAGTAATCGGTGCTTGATTCGCTTCATCAAAGCTTGCTTGATCAATATAGCCGGTTTCTAACATACGGCCCAATACCACACGGCGACGGTCGCGGGCACGCTCTGGAGAGCGAATAGGGTTTAACGCAGAAGGAGCCTTGGGCAAACCCGCAATAACCGCTATTTGCGGTAGTGTAAGCTGATCGACTGTTTTTCCGTAATATACTTGTGCAGCGGCGCCGACACCAAATGAGCGATAGCCCAAGGGGATTTTATTGAGATATAAAGCAAGAATTTCATCTTTCGATAATTCCTGTTCAATCTTAATTGCTAAAAAGATCTCCTTGATCTTACGGATGTAGGTTTTTTCTCGGGTTAAGAAAAAGTTACGCGCTACTTGTTGAGTTATAGTACTTGCGCCTTGGCTTTTTTCGCCGGTTGCGATCAAGTTTACTGCAGCCCGAGTAATACCAATTGGGTCAATACCTGGATGTGAATAGAAGCGGGCATCTTCGGTAGCCAAAAATGCTTGCAGCATTTGTTCGGGAACCTCATCAATTTGTAAGGGAATGCGGCGTTTCTCTCCAAATTGGGAGATTAACTCGCCATCCGCACTAAATACTCGCATGGGTGTTTGTAGTTGCACATCTCGTAAAGTTGTCACGTCGGGCAACTGAGGTGCAAAATAAAAATATAATGCAGTGACTGCTGCTAGCCCAAGGCTAAACCCTAAGAAAATCAAAAATAACAGTCTTTTAAGCCATTTCATTCCGAATTTTGCACTCTGTATCTAAAGAATCGCCGATTATATCGTCAAATTGTGACCTGTTTCGACAACTTTCTTAATAACTATTAGCACCTAAATCAATAACCCGTTATTCTGCAATCACAGGTAACTGTTTAAATTTAAAAAGATAGTTGGCGAGTCATGGTACTAGGGATAGGTAAAAAATCATCGACTGCTTTGTTAGGTATCGACTTTGGATCTGCCACAATTAAGGGCTTATTGCTTTCAAAATCCTCAAAAGGGTTGAAAGTTGAGTCTGTGGCCGAAGTAGATACACCAACAGGCGCGTTAGTCGATAACCAAGTTGTTTCTCCGGAAGAGATTACTGAATCATTACGCGAATTGAAGCGAAAGCTTCCATCGCGTAGTCGCCAGGTGGCGACAGCTGTAGCAGGTAGCCATGTAATTACTAAAGTAATTTACATGGACAGTAGTTTGTCAGAATTAGAGTTAGAGACTCAAGTTGAGCTTGAGGCTGAAAACTCTATTCCATTTCCAATCGATGAAATTAGTCTTGATTTTGAAGTATTAGGTATTAACGAAAGTGAGCCTAATCGAAATAATGTGTTGTTAAGTGCTGCCCGCACTGAGGCTGTAAGCATCCGTGCTGAGGTGCTAACCAATGCTGATTTTGAAACCAAAATTGTAGATGTTGAATCACATGCTTTAGGGCGTGCTTGGAACTACGTGCTTAACCAGCAAGACGAAGAGTTTGATGAAAGCAAAATTATCGGTTTAGTTGATATCGGTGAAACTACTTTAAACTTTGCCATTTTGGATAAAGGTGAAGTGGTATATAACCGAGCACAAAACTTTGGTGGCGCTCAATATACCCAACAAATTGCGAGTTTCTATAGTCTTAGCTTAGAAGAAGCGAAAGAGATGAAAGTAAGTGGTCGCTTACCGGAAAACTACGAAATAGACGTATTTGCTCAGTTTGTTAGCGGTATTATTCAAAACGTACGCCGTCAGGTGTCGTTATTTTTAAGCTCCAGTGGTTATAAATCTTTAGACGCTATCGCAGTTAGTGGTGGTAGTGCTTTGTCTGATGAACTGATGTTTCAGATGCAAAGTGATCTAGAAGTGCCCGTAATTAAAGCTGCGCCGTTTAATGATTGTCAGTTTGACCGTTCGGTTGACCGCGAAAAACTTCGTCAAGAAGGCGGTAAATATATGGTTGCGCTGGGTCTAGCTTTAAGGAGTTTTGATAATGTCTAACATTAACTTACTTCCTTGGCGCGATGAGGTTAAAACTAAACAAAAGCGTGAATTTTGGATTGGCTTAGCATCTGCTGCGGCTATTACGTTGGTAGCGTTATTGGGTGTGCAGGGTTACTACACTAACCTTCAAGACAAACAAACTGCGCGGAATCAGTTTCTTGAAAAAGAAATTGCCATTCTTGATCATCAAATTGGCGAAATTCGCAAAATTAAAGAACAGAAGAAAAGTTTGAAAGAGCGGATTGCATTGATTCAAACTTTGCAAGAAAGCCGCAACGTTCCCACTAGAATCTTTAATAACCTGCCGTTAATTGCCCCTACTGGCATCTATTTGGATAGCTTAGCCTTTAGAGACCAAGCAATTAATTTAGATGGTAAGAGTGAGGCGAACTACCGAGTGGCTAGCTTGATGCGCAATATTGAGCAAAAAGTGTGGCTGGGTAGCCCTAGTATTCGTTCTATTGTTGCTTTACCAGGTAAACAAGCGGATATGGAGCTCAGTAAGTTCCAACTTAACTTTGCGGTAAAACTTGGTGTTCCTGAAGAAAAAAAGGAGGCTAAGTAATGGATTTACAGCAGTTAAATGAACTCGATTTAGAGAGCATTGGTACCTGGCCTAAAGTTGCAAAAATTATTTTTGGCTTGGTGGTGTGTGGTCTGCTTTCTGCGGGCTTTTATTATTACCAAATTGCAGACGAGCAAAAAGAGTTAGTGAAACTTGAAGCTAAAGAGCAAGACTTACGCTCAAAGTTTGAAGTTAAAGCCGCTATTGCTGGCAACTTACCCATTTACCAAAAGCAAGTAGAAGAAATGCGCGTGGCATTTTCATCTTTGCTTAAACAGCTTCCAGAGAAACATGAGATTCCCGGTTTGCTGGATGAACTTAGCTTTATTGGTATTGATAATGGCTTAGAGTTTCGTCGCATTAATTGGGAGCCAGAAGTAGAACATGAGTTTTCTACTGAGCTACCAATTAAGCTGGAAGTGAGTGGTACTTACCATCAATTAGGTGCTTTTGTCAGCGCTGTTGCAGCGCTTCCTCGGATTGTTATTTTGGATAACATCACCATGAAAAAACAAGGTGATGGCGGAACATTAAGTATGGCGATGTTAGCCAAAACTTACCGCTATAAAGAAAAACCAGCGCCGAAGGGGAAATGATGAGAGCTATAGCTATTGGATTGACCCTGCTTGCATTAGTGGGTTGTGAGGCATCTCAAGATGACTTGCAACAATATGTAATGGAAGTGAAGGCACGGAAAGTACCGGTTAAGGAAGATGTTCCAGAAATTAAACCTTTTGAGCATTTAGCTTATCAAGCGACTGAACGACGAAATCCGTTCACTAGCCCAAGGGCTGAACTTGCTGATACCACCTTAAACACAGAGAAAGAGTGTACTGTTACACCAAGCATCACGCGTCAAAAGCAATCGCTTGAACAGTTCTCTTTATCCAGTCTCACTATGCGTGGGATTCTGGGTGACGGACCAAGCCTATGGGCTTTGGTTGAGGCACCTGGTGGCGAGCTGTATCGTGTTAAAGAAGGTTACTATTTAGGCTTACATCACGGCATGATTGTGAAGGTAAGCGATGTAGGTTTGGATATTCAAGAAGTTGTTTCAGACGGCGAAGGCTGTTGGAACGAAAGAACTACTCAGCTTTCGCTCTCGAAAGTTGATCAATAGGGAAATAGGCATGAAGGGAAAGATGCTGCAAGGAGTATACAAAAGCGGCTTGCTGCTGGCTGGTGTGTTTTGTTGCATAACACAAGCTTGGGCAAATGCTCAGTTAATTCAACTAAACACTAACCCAATGGTGAAAGGAGCGGTGGAAATAGAGTTACTTTTCGATAAGCCTATCGAAAATGTAAATGACCACCTCGAATATTCGCCGAATCAGTTGGTTATTGATGTTGCTAACGCTAGCTCTGCATTAAAAATTAACCCTCTACCCATTGAAGGTGGTGGTGTTAAGCAAGTTCAAAGTTTGCAAACTGAGTCAGGTTTGCAGCTGGTACTAGCTTTAGAGCGATTGGTGCCTTACCAGGTAAGCAAAGACTCAAAAAGGGTATTAATTAAACTTGGTGCACTGCCAATTGCGGCAGCGAATGCGCAAAGCTCTGTTGATGATGCTTTTGAAAATGCTAGCCGTGTTGAGCACGCCACCATTAATACCGTTGAGGGGATAGACTTCCGCCGCGGTAAAGGTGGTTCAGGCCAGGTGATGATTGATTTGAATAACAGTTCAATCGCTGCCGATATTAAGCGCCGAGACAACAGTCTAATTGTTGATTTTTACAATACCGATATTGCTGAAGAAAATGTTTATGTCATGGACGTAAACGATTTTGCTACACCAGTAGAAAGTGTAGAAGTGTTTAAACATGATGCTAAGGTACAGCTTAAAATCGCCATTGATGGTGACTTTGATTACCGTTATGACCAATCGGGAGAATTGTTTTTAGTTGAAGTTAAGCAGCTTGAACCTGAAGAAGGTGCCAAGGTTGAGTATCAGGGTAAGCCTATTTCCCTGAACTTCCAAGATATTCCTGTGCGTACGGTGCTGCAGCTAATTGCAGACTTCAACAAGCTTAACTTGGTTACCACGGATTCGGTACGCGGTAACATTACCTTGCGTATGGACGATGTGCCTTGGGAGCAAGCGCTAGACATTATTTTGAAAGTAAAAGGCTTAGATAAGCGCTTAGATAACAATGTATTGTTGATTGCGCCAGCCGCTGAACTTGCGGAGCAGGAGCGTCAACAGCTTGAAAGTGCTCAACAAGTGGCTGATCTAGCACCGCTTTACTCAGAGTATATTCAAGTTAACTATGCTAAAGCTGCAGACTTATCAGCCTTGCTGAAAAGCGAGCAGGCTTCAATGATGTCAGAGCGCGGTTCGGTTGCGGTTGATGATCGTACTAATACCTTGTTGATTAAAGATACTGAAGAATCACTAAATAACATCAAAGCGATGGTTGAAAAACTGGATATTGCGGTTAAGCAGGTCGTGATTGAAGCGCGCATGGTGACGGTAAGTGACGATGTTAGTGAAGAGTTAGGTATTCGCTGGGGGGTGACGAGTTCTGGTTCCGCTGGCAGTGGTACAGGTATTACTTCAGGTACTCTAGAAGGCGCTGACGATGTACTCGCTGGTAACATCCCAGACTTGGATGACCGTTTGAATGTGAATTTACCAGTGGCAGATCCTGCTGGTTCAATCGCCTTCCAAGTGGCCAAGTTAGCCAACGGGCAAATTCTTGATTTGGAGCTTTCAGCTTTAGAGCAAGAAAACAAAGGTGAAGTGATTGCAAGCCCACGCATTACTACTGCAAACCAAAAGGCTGCGTACATTGAACAGGGTCGTGAGATTCCTTATGTAGAAAATGCTTCTAGTGGTGCTACCTCGGTTACCTTCAAAAAAGCGGTATTAAGCTTACGTGTAACGCCGCAAATCACGCCTGACGGTAATGTAATTCTTGACCTAGTTATTACTCAAGATTCAGAGGGTGATGCGGTACTCACGCCTACAGGACCAGCGGTTGCGATTAACAAACAAGAGATTGGTACTCAGGTACTGGTAAAAAATGGTGAAACCATCGTATTAGGTGGTATCTACCAACAACAAAATGTTAATCGAGTGAAGAAAGTACCTATTTTGGGTGATGTTCCAGGCTTGGGTTACTTGTTCCGCACGACTACTGAGAGTGTTAACAAGAATGAGTTACTGATATTTGTAACGCCTAAAATCTTGCTAGACACCTTATAAACAAGCCTTTTAGTCACTCTCAGGTCGAGTCATTCGATTTGAGAGTGATTTTGCGGTTGCCAAAGTCCCCTCCATACTGAGATAATCCCGCCCTGATCTTTTTACTAAGGTTTGAACATCACGTGCCCGCATTGCCGGGAGAAAATAGACAAAGACAAATTTGAAGAAGCATGGCTGAGAAACGAAATATCTTCCTTGTAGGACCAATGGGTGCTGGGAAAAGCACAATCGGGCGTCATTTAGCACAGCAATTACACTTGCAATTTTACGACACAGACCAAGAAATTGAACGCCGCACCGGTGCCGATATCGCTTGGGTGTTTGACGTAGAAGGCGAGGCCGGTTTTAGAGTTCGTGAAGAAGGCGTTATTGACGACCTATCTCAAGAACAAGGCATCGTGTTAGCAACGGGTGGTGGTTCTGTTATTAGTAAAGAAAACCGCAATCATCTTTCTGCGCGCGGTATCGTAGTTTACTTAGAAACCACTATCGATAAGCAGTTTGCGCGTACTCAACGTGATAAACGTCGCCCATTACTTCAAACTGATGAACCTAGAGAAGTATTGGAAAATTTAGCGGGTGAGCGTAATCCCATGTACACCGATGTGGCCGATTACACCGTTAAAACAGACGATCAAAGTGCCAAAGCAGTGGCCAATCAAATCATCGAATTATTAGGATTCTAAAATAACAATGGAATGTTTGACGGTTGCTCTTGGTGAGCGTAGTTACCCCATTACTATTGGCCAAGGTTTATTAAACCAAGCTGATTTATTTAGTTCAGCCATCTCCAGTAAAAAGGTTATGGTTGTCACTAATACTACGGTAGCACCACTATATTTAGAGCAACTACTGGCTTGTTTAAGCGGCTACACCGTAGATGTAGTGAGCTTGCCAGACGGTGAGCAATACAAAAACTTAGACACGCTAAATCAAATCTTTTCAGAGTTGTTAGCTCAGCAACACAGCCGAGATACCACTATTGTGGCGCTTGGCGGTGGAGTGATTGGTGACATGGCAGGTTTTGCTGCTGCGTGTTATCAACGAGCGGTACCCTTTATACAAGTACCTACGACCTTATTGTCACAGGTTGACTCTTCGGTGGGGGGGAAAACAGCGGTAAACCATCCGCTGGGTAAAAACATGATTGGTGCATTTTACCAACCTAAAGCGGTGATTATCGACATCAATTGCTTAGCTACGTTGGATAAGCGTGAGCTAGCAGCAGGCATGGCTGAAGTGATTAAGTATGGCATTATATATGATGCTGATTTCTTCAGTTGGCTTGAAGATAATCTTGATCAACTTATGAATTTAGACCCTGCTTTAATGACGCGTGCTATAGCTCGTTGTTGTGAAATTAAAGCCGAAGTTGTTGCTAAAGATGAGACTGAGCAAGGTATTCGAGCGCTCCTAAACCTTGGGCATACCTTTGGTCACGCTATTGAAGCTGAACAAGGTTATGGGGTTTGGTTACATGGCGAAGCTGTAGGTGCTGGCATGGTAATGGCCGCAGAAACAGCTGAACTGGCTGGTATGATCGATAAAACGCTTGTTGAGCGTATGCGTAAGCTGATTGAACGAACGGGTTTACCAATTGTACCGCCGCAGAACATGGGCTTAGCGCAGTTTATTCCCCATATGATGCGTGACAAGAAAGTATTAGACGGAAAACTACGTTTAGTACTACCTAGCTCTATTGGTACAGCAGAAGTAGTTGATACAATTACTGAAAGTGATATAAAAACAGTTATCAATCGATTTCAATAAGGCAATTTGAATGGTGGAAGTGCGGCGCGATGCCGAGTTTGCGCAATTGCAAAGTCAATTACGTTTGCGCGATAGACTTATCACCCAAATTCGCTTTAGTGCTAAATTCATTTGTGTAACGGGTGAGACGGGCTCAGGAAAGTCATCTCTTGCAACTTCGGTATTAGAGCGTGCTCCTTTTGCTAATCACGCTTTTGTTACCGCTGCTGCCGATGAAGGCGGCCGACTGCGTCGCGATTTACTCCAACAGTTACTCAAAGACCCTCTCTTTAATCAAGACGATCCGCTATTTGATAGCTTCCAGCGCAATGTAAAAGAAAGCGCTGCGCCCTTGGTTGTGATAGTGGACAATGCACAGCACTTGAGCGCGGATATACTCAAAGAGTTAGTCGAGTTTTATCAACACTACAATCAACTTTATCATCACGATATGTCGCTGCTGTTGCTTGCAGAAAGCGGCACAGAGTTTAATGCGCAATTGGATGCGCTAAACAATGACGTACTGTATTTTGATGTCTCTCCGTTAAACGAAAGTGAAGCATTTGAACTCGCTTCACTATTGTTTAATCGTGCAGACTATGTGGCTGAGTTTGAAAATCAGCAAGCCATTGAACAACATATAGCCTCGGCGAAAGGAAATCCTAGTCTAATTTATCAATTTGTCGATCAAATCGTTACCGGAGATATTCCCATGTCAGAAGCAAGCAGTCCTAATCGTAACAAGCTCTATTTGGTTATCGCGGTGGTGTTATGTGCAGCAGTCGCGGGTTTACTGGTACAAGTTATCAATGATTGGGGCGGCGATGGTGATAATAACGACAGCCGTATCGCACTTGCCTTGATGGAAGAGCCGACCTTAGCTAATGGTAGTTCACCAAGCCAAAGTGCTGCAGATACAACGTCGAGCAGTTCAAACCTACTCGGGAGTCAAGTCGAGACCGCCGAGCTCCCGTCTCAAGATTTACCGGAAGAGCTTGATATTAGTTCGCAAAGCAGTAGCGATGAGCTACGAGTAATTGTTGAAGACGACGTAGTTAATAAACTATTGGCTGAGCAAAACGAGCCTAAAGCTGACACAGGCCAAGTGACAGAGATTAAAGATAACGACAACTTACTTGCAGAGCTGCCCGAAGAGGCCGTTAGCCCAAGCTTTGAAACGATTGAAAACAGTGACGTAGCAATTAAAGTTACGGATGTTAAAGCCCTGTTAGAAGCTAAGCCAAGTAAGCATTACACCTTACAGCTAATGGCGCTGAATAACCGCGAGAAAGCCCAACAGTTTGTCTCTGCGCGCCAATGGTCACATGACGTTTGGGTTTATCGCTCAAGTGCTAACCCCAACGTACCCTATAAAATTATTTACGGTGACTTTGCTACTCGCGAAGAAGCCCAAGCCGCTCGCACAAGTTTAAAACAGCAAAATCTAGATTCATTGATTAAGCAATTTAAACAGGTACAGTTTGAATTGACGCAATAGAAATGAAGAAAACTCGTGCTTTTTTAAAGTGGGCCGGCGGAAAATACGGCCTGATTGAAGATATTCAACAACAACTTCCTGAAGGCGATACCTTAGTTGAACCTTTTGTTGGCGCTGCTTCGGTATTTCTAAATACCGACTATTCTCGTTATCTGTTAAGCGACATTAACCCTGATTTAATTAATTTATATAAACTTTTGCAAACAAGTCCGCAGAAGTTCATTAATGACGCCAAGCTTTACTTTACGCCCGAGTGTAATCAGAGTGAGTTTTACTATGAGGTGCGTAAGCGGTTTAATGCGACTACAGACAGCTATCAACGTTCCTTAATGTTCTTGTATATGAATCGTCATGGCTACAATGGTCTGTGTCGCTACAATCGCAGTGGTGGCTTTAATGTGCCCTTTGGTTCTTACAAGCGACCTTATTTTCCTGAGCATGAGTTAGCGTTTTTTGCTGAGAAGGCGAAGCGTGCAGAGTTTCGTTGTTGCAGTTATGTAGAAACCTTTGCTGACATTAAAGCCGGCGACATTGTTTATTGCGATCCACCTTATGCTCCCTTAAGCCCTACCGCCAGTTTTACCAACTATGCAAGTAAAGGCTTTAATCGCAGCGATCAAGAACGTTTAGGCGAATTAGCAATAGCCGCTCAGCAACGCGGGGCATCAGTGTTGATTAGTAATCATGATTTACCACTAACACGCACTATCTATCAAAGCAGTGAGTTGAGTCAGCTAAGTGTGCGCCGTACTATTAGCCGTAAGGGGCATAAACGCATGAAAGTGGCCGAATTACTGGCTTACTACCGCGCTAATTAAGTAATCACTTTTACTAGCAGCGCAATACTCAGAACAAACACTATCACCATCACAATGCCTAACACGATAAATTTCCACGCTTTGCCTTGGCTAAAGTCGTGTTGGCGTTGCTTGTTTGATTGAACACCAAATAGTGCTCCCAGGACGCTTTTGAACAAAGATGCAGTTTTACCGGCCATTTTTTGCTCCTTAGAATGTGAAATTTCAGCATGCCATAAAAACTATCTTTGTACAGTGATTGGATCACGGCACAAGCTGCGCTAAAATTGCGCACTTTAAAATCCAATGGTTACCCCAATGAGCAAACCCTTTTTAATTGCCCCTTCAATTTTAGCTGCCGATTTTGCCCGTTTGGGTGAAGAAGTAGAAAACGTATTAGCTGCCGGTGCAGACGTGGTTCACTTTGATGTAATGGATAACCATTACGTACCAAACTTAACAGTTGGTCCTATGGTGTGTAAGGCGCTTCGCGACTACGGTATTACCGCTCCGATTGATGTGCACCTAATGGTAAAACCGGTTGATGCAATTATTCCGCAGTTTGCTAAAGCAGGCGCTAGCATGATTACCTTCCATGCTGAAGCCTCTGAGCACATTGACCGCAGCTTGCAGCTGATTAAAGAGCAAGGCTGTAAAGCGGGCTTAGTGCTTAACCCTGCTACACCTTTGCATTGCCTTGACTACGTAATGGATAAGCTAGACATGATTTTGTTAATGTCGGTTAACCCAGGTTTTGGCGGCCAGAAATTTATTCCCAATACTCTTGATAAGCTGCGCGCGGTACGTAAAAAAATCGATGACAGTGGTTACGATATTCGCTTAGAAATTGATGGTGGCGTAACCCCTGACAATATTGGTGAAATTGCCGCTGCCGGTGCCGACATGTTTGTCGCAGGATCTGCTATTTTCAGTAAGCCTGATTACAAAGCAGTGATTGACCAAATGCGTGCTGAATTAGCCAAAGCAACAAAGTAAGGCCAATTAATGACTCAGTTAAAACAGATTAAACTTATCGCTTTTGATTTAGATGGCACTTTAGTGGATAGCGCTCCAGATTTGGCTTTAGCTATAAATGCTATGTTGGTGGATTTAGGGCGTAGTGAATTCTCAGAGCAAACTATTCGTCATTGGGTTGGCAATGGTGCAGAAGTGCTGATTAAACGTGCCTTATCTGGTGCTTCTGTTATTGCTGAAGATTTAGAGGAAGCTTTATACCTCAAAGCTAAACCCTTATTTAATCGCCATTATAGTGAAAGGCTTTGTGTAGCCAGTAAACTTTATCAGGGAGTAGGGGAAAGTCTTGCCGCGCTTGCCGAGCTAAATATTCCCATGGCTATTGTTACCAATAAGCCAGGTTTGTTTACCCAACCTTTATTAGAACAGCTAAATCTTGCACGCTACTTTGACGTAGTATTGTCGGGCGACAGCTTAGCACGTAAAAAGCCAGACCCACTGCCGTTGCAGCATCTTGCAGAGCACTATCAATTGAATATCGACCAGCTTCTTATGGTGGGTGACTCAAAAAATGATATTCAAGCGGCAAAAGCGGCGGGTTGTGCCTCTCTGGGCTTGACCTACGGCTACAACTACGGTGAAGATATTGCACTTAGTGGCCCCGAATTTGTGGCAGACAGCCTTGAGACTTTAGTAGAGCTAATGAATGGCTCGGTAACGGCTTAAGCCCATCGTAATTGTTTGAATAGGAACATCATGAGTAAACCCATAGTATTAAGTGGCATTCAGCCATCAGGTTCGTTAACCATTGGTAATTATATTGGGGCAATAAACCAATGGATTGACATGCAAAACGACTACGACTGTCACTTCATGTTAGCCGATTTGCATACTATTACCGTTCGCCAAGAGCCTGAGCAGTTTAAGAACCAAGTATTGGACGGCCTAGCCATGTATATTGCTTGTGGCTTAGATCCAGACAAAAGCACTATATTTGTACAGTCACAAGTACCAGAGCATGCTCAACTAGCCTGGGCGCTTAACTGTTACACTCAAATGGGCGAACTGAATCGCATGACTCAGTTTAAAGATAAGTCAAGCAAGTACGCCAGCAACACTAATGCTGGTTTGTATACCTACCCAGCGCTTATGGCGGCCGATATTCTATTGTATCAAGCCAATGCCGTTCCTGTTGGAGACGACCAAAAGCAGCACCTTGAGTTAACCCGTGACATTGCCCATCGTTTTAATACGCTTTACGGTGACATTTTCACTGTGCCCGAGCCATTTATTCCTAAGTTTGGTGCGCGAGTTATGTCGCTTCAAGAGCCAACTAAGAAGATGTCAAAGTCAGACGACAACCCTAAAGCATTCATCTTGCTCAACGATACACCTAAGCAAATCGCTAAGAAGATTAAAGCATCGGTGACTGATTCAGATGAAGCCGCGCGTATCTATTTTGATCGTGATGAAAAGCCAGGTGTATCAAATCTTCTAACTTTGCAATCGGTCGCTACCGGAAAATCGATAGATGAGTTGGTGGCTAGCTATGAAGGTAAAATGTATGGTCACCTTAAAGTTGACACGGCAGACGCAGTGGTGGCGATGATAGAACCCATTCAGGCGCGCTATCAAGCACTACGCGACGACGAAGCAGCCCTACAAGCCATTATGGCGAAAGGTGCAGCCCGTGCTAGTGAGCAAGCCAGTAAAACCCTAAAAGCGGTTTACGATGTTTTAGGTTTCATTCGCTTAAAGTAGCAATTTGTTCTAAGTGTTAAAGCCCAGCCAAGCGCTGGGCTTTTTTATACCCAATAGTTAACGCTAGTGACTTAGCTGCCCGCTTGCTAGTATTTGGCGTAATATCAACATATTGAATTAATCGGCCAATGCCGAGGAGCGAGTAGATGGATCTGGAACGCAAAACTCTGGTGTATTCGGCGGTTGTCGCCTTGATACTTTCTCTATGGGGTATTGCAATGGGGGTGCACACCGAGTCTGGCGCTATTATGTTAGACGGGGTTTTTAATCTACTGTCTTCAGTGATGGCCTTTACTGGGATCCGCATTGCCTACCTCACCAGCCAGAATTACAACGAACGCTTTCCTATGGGCTACTTTGCCTTTGAGCCGCTAATGGTAATGGTGAAAGGGATCTCTATTCTGGTACTGGTTGCGTTCGCCTTGTCGGCAAATTTGCAAACCATGTTAGCTGGTGGTCGCGAGCCGCAAATTGGCATGATGCTGATTTATGTGGTGCCCGCTGTGTCTGGTTGTTTATTGGCTTGGTGGCTATGTTTACGTAGCAATAAGCTGCAGGCCTCTAACTTACTGCTGGCAGAGCAACAAGGTTGGCTAATAAACTCGGTGATCTCTGGTGCCATTGGCGTAGCATTAATCATTGTATTGCTTATTCAAGACAGCAGCGTAGGGTGGATAGCCCGTTATGTAGACCAAATTCTAGTGATTGTATTTTCACTTATCTTCTTAAAAGACCCTTACCTACTGGTTAAAAATGGCTTTAAAGAACTACTACTGAGCGCACCTGAAGCCGAACATACCAAACCATTTACTCAAGCCCTAGAACAGCAAACCATGTTAAATGGTTTTGAGTTAGGAGAGATAGTGGTGATGAAAACCGGTCGTCGCTTTTGGGTGACCATAGAGGTGGTGTGCCGGAATCATCAACTTGCGCTAGACGATATGGTTCAGCAGAGAAAACAAATTCGTAGTTTGGCTAATCAGTATTACCAGAATAATTATACCGAAATTGTATTTGTTGAACCCTCAGAGCAAGGCGAATTTTCTGCTGGATGAAAATTATTACAGCAGCTCGAAATGTCGCTGCCTGCTAACTAAAAATCAGCTACTATAGCGCTTTTAACGTGCAGGCTATTCTGGTTACATGCTACTGATTATCGACAATTACGATTCATTTACCTACAACCTCTATCAGTACTTTTCGCAGCTGAATGTAGAGGTTGTGGTTCGTCGTAATGATGAGATTAGCATTGAACAAATTAAGCAGCTTGCGCCGTCCCATCTGCTTATTTCACCAGGTCCATGTTCACCCAATGAAGCAGGGATTTCTCTCGCGGTTATTGCAGAGTTTGCTAACACGCTGCCCATTCTTGGGGTGTGTTTAGGACATCAGTGTATTGCACAGCACTTTGGCGGCAAGGTAGTGCGTGCGGCTCAAGCCATGCATGGCAAGGTAAGGCCGGTATATCACCAGCAAGATTCGGTATTTAGTGGGCTCGCTAACCCAATGGCAGTTACCCGCTATCACTCCTTGGTGGTTCAGGCAGACAGCTTACCGGAATGTTTAGAAGTGACCGCTTGGAGCCACAATGATAAAGGTGAAAAGCACGAAATTATGGGGCTTAAACATAAGCATTTACCGATACATGCGGTGCAGTTTCACCCTGAAAGCATTCTTACAGAGCAAGGTCTGCAGTTGCTAAGTAACTTTATTGATTCTAATTAATAGAATGAATGGGCTTTAAAATGATTGAATGCATTGATTATATAGAATGAATAAGTAATGCATATTTATGCGTGATGATTTTGATGTGAGGGCATTGCAAGCAATATTCCCTACGCTATTATTAGAACTATGCACTGAATATGCTTAAAAATGGCCATATTTTGTATGGCTTAATGGCTGAATACTCAGACATCACTCTCGATATTTGCCATAATCGCCAAACTCTTTACATACTATTAACCTTTCTGGCCTTTGACATAAAGGGATCGCCAGAAAGCTAAAGGAGAACACTACATGTCACACGCTGTTACTCGCGCGCTATTCGATGAGGTTATGGTTCCTAATTACGCCCCGGCGGCTATTATTCCGGTGAAAGGCGAAGGTTCACGCTTATGGGATCAAGAGGGCCGAGAGTATATCGACTTCGCTGGTGGTATTGCGGTTAGCTGTTTAGGGCATTGTCACCCTGCGTTGGTGAAAAGCTTAACCGAACAAGGTCAAACCTTGTGGCATCTAAGTAATGTATTGACTAACGAACCGGCTCTGCGCTTAGCCAAAAAATTAGTCGACAGTACCTTTTCTGAAAAAGTGTTTTTCTGTAACTCGGGTGCCGAGGCAAACGAAGCCGCGCTTAAATTAGCGCGCCGTTACGCAATTGAGCATGGCTCAAAAGACAAAACCAAAATCATTGCCTTTGAACAGGGCTTCCACGGTCGCACCTTCTTTACCGTTACGGTAGGCGGTCAAGCTACATACTCAGATGGTTTTGGTCCTAAGCCGGGTGATGTAGAGCATATCCCTTACAACGATTTAGCGGCGCTTGAAGCGATTATCGACGACCAAACTTGTGCAGTGATGATGGAGCCGCTGCAAGGCGAAGGTGGCATTATCAGCCCAGATTTAGCCTTTGCAAAAAAAGTGCGTGAGTTATGTGATAAACATAATGCGCTACTTATCTTTGATGAAGTACAAACAGGTGTTGGCCGTACTGGCGAGTTGTATGCTTACATGGGCCTAGATGTGACGCCGGATATTCTTACCTCAGCCAAAGCCCTAGGCGGCGGTTTTCCAATCGGTGCGATGTTAACCACTACTGAGATTGCGGCTTCTATGAAAGTAGGAACCCACGGCAGTACTTACGGCGGTAACCCATTAGCTTGTGCCGTAGCAGAAACCGCTTACGACATTGTTAATAGCGAAGAAGTGCTAAACGGTGTTAAGCAGCGCGAACAATGGTTTAGAGAAGCCTTGGATGCCATTAACGAGAAGTACCAAGTATTTTCAGAAATACGGGGTAAAGGTTTGTTACTGGGAGCAGTGCTAAACGAGCAATACCAAGGCCGCGCGCGTGACTTTTTAGTGGCAGCGGCCGATCAAGGCTTAATGGTATTAGTCGCTGGTGCTAACGTAGTGCGCTTCACGCCTTCTTTAATTGTCCCTCAAGCTGATGTTGAACAAGGCATGCAGCGTTTCGAGCAAGCTGTTGCCAAAGTGGCAAACGCTTAGCGTTTTTGGGCTGGCCTTAGCAATAAGGCCAGCCAAGTTATACTTTTTAACTATCAAGAGTAGTGGCTAATATTTAGCTACGGTTCTGTGCTATTCAAAAAAGGGAGATGTAGCCATGTTAGTTATCCGTCCTATTAAGGAAACGGACTATCCTGCCTTGTTACAAATGGCGGTTGGGTCTGGGATAGGCTTTACTTCTTTACCGGTTGACGAGCCTTTATTGCGTGAAAAATTAGTTCATTCTATTCGTTCGTTTGCAACCGATACCGACAAACCTGGCGACCAACACTATTTAATGGTGGCGGAAGATACCGTAACCGGTGAAGTGGTTGGCACCAGCGCCATTGATGCTGCTGTAGGCATGAGCAGTCCATTTTACACTTATCACCTAGGCAAGGTGGTTCATGCTTCACGAAGCTTAAACGTTTATAACGTGGTGGAAACGCTCACGCTAACCAATGACTACACTGGCGTTACTGAACTATGCACCTTGTTCTTACAAGAATCGCACCGTCAAGGTCAGAATGGTCGCTTACTATCTAAGTGTCGTTTCTTGCTCATGGCTGAACACCAAGAGCGCTTTAATGAATCGGTCATTGCCGAAATGCGTGGTGTATCTGATGAACAAGGCCGTTCGCCATTTTGGCAATGGTTGCAAGATAGTTTTTTTAGCGTGGATTTCCCCACTGCCGACTACCTTACTGGCGTAGGCAAAAAAGAGTTCATTGCGGAACTGATGCCGAAGTATCCCATCTACGTGAATTTGCTTAGCAAAGAAGCCCAAGCGGTAATTGGTGAAGTGCATGAGAAAACGCGGCCAGCACTGCGTTTATTGGAAGCCGAAGGCTTTTGCAAACACGGTTATGTAGATATTTTTGATGCTGGGCCAACGGTAGAGTGTCCTTTGAAGTTGATTGAGAGTGTTAAGCACTCCTTTAAACTCAAGATTCGTATTGGACAGCCTAGCGATGTAGCTGAAGAGATGTTACTCACTAACGCGCGTCTTGAAGACTTTCGCGCCTGTGTATCCGCTATCGATATTAATCTACAGCAGCAAACAGCGCTTATTTCGCAAGAAGCTGCAAACGCATTAATGGTAAATGAAGGAGCAAGCATTCGCGTGGGTGCCTTGCGTTTCGAGCAATAGAACTTTGCCTACGGGCAGCATTAAAGGATTTGAGCTAGTAATGGAACATTTAAATCAGTTTATTAATGGTCAATGGTTAGCAGGTGAAGGGACTGTATTTGAGTCTATCGACCCAGCTAAAAACCTTAGTGTGTGGCAAGGCAAAGCAGCGCTTTCATCACAAGTTGATAATGCGGTAGCTGCCGCACGTGCAGCGCAGTTTGCCTGGTACATGAGTGGTGTTGAATCTCGCCTTACAGTGATTAAACAGTTTGCCCACTTGCTGGAGCAAAATAAAGAGCAACTCGCGTTAACCATTGCCCAAGAAACCGGCAAACCTTTGTGGGAAACCCGCACCGAAATAGCTGCCATGATCGGTAAAATTGCTATTTCAGAAAAAGCCTATTTTGAGCGCACTGGAGAGTCATCTTCAGAGTTGCCTATTGCGACCGCGGTATTACGTCATAAACCGCATGGTGTAGTGGCTGTATTTGGCCCTTATAATTTCCCGGGCCACCTGCCTAATGGACATATTGTTCCGGCCTTAATTGCCGGCAATACTGTGGTACTTAAACCATCTGAATTGACTCCTTTTATCTCCGAGCGAGTGGTTAAATTGTGGCAGCAAGCAGGTTTGCCTGAAGGCGTGCTTAACTTAGTCCAAGGTGAAGTTGATACAGGCAAGGCCTTAGCCTCGCACGCTGGCATTGACGGCTTGTTCTTTACTGGTAGCTCAAATACCGGTCACGTATTGCATAAACAGTTTGCCAGTCAGCCAGATAAAATTTTGGCCTTAGAAATGGGCGGCAATAATCCTCTTGTGGTTGATAAAGTGGAAGACATCGATGCTGCGGTGCATGATATTGTGCAATCTGCCTTTATTTCGGCAGGCCAGCGTTGTACTTGTGCTCGCCGCTTGTTTTTACCTAACAACGAACAAGGCAAGCAAATTCTTAGCCGCTTAGTGGAAGTAACTAAAGCCATCGAAGTGGGCGAATACGACGCTGAACAGCAACCGTTTATTGGTGCCATGATTAGCGCTAAAGCGGCAGCTGGTATGGCGGCAGCACAGCAACAATTGCTAAACTTAGGTGCTAAGTCTTTAGTTGAACTTAGCCAAGCGGATCCAAGCAAAGGTTTTGTTAGCCCAGGAATTGTAGATGTCACCGCAGTGGCAGAACTGCCTGATGAAGAATACTTCGGGCCTTTGTTACAAGTTATTCGTTACGCTGATTGGGATGAAGCGATAGCCCAAGCCAACAATACTCGTTATGGCTTATCGGCTGGTTTACTTAGCGTCGACGAGGACAAGTGGGAAAACTTCCGCCACCGTATTCGCGCAGGCATTGTGAACTGGAACAGATCAATTACTGGCGCTTCAAGTGCCGCACCGTTTGGCGGAGTTGGCGCATCAGGCAATCACCGCGCCAGTGCTAAATATGCGGCCGACTACTGTGCTTATCCTGTTGCATCTATGGAAGGTAAAGCCAGCGTATTACCAGCAAGCTTAGGCCCTGGCCTGCACTTCTAAGGAGTGAGTTATGACCGTAGATTTGTTTTTTGAGCGCTTGTGGGAGCAGTACTTGGCGGTTACACCTAGTGCTGACTCTATTCATCAGCTACTAGGTAAAGGTGCTGAGGTAGTGAATGATCACATTGCAGTGCGTACCTTTAATTTACCTAATACCGGTGTTGATGCCTTTGCTAAGCATTTAATCGCTATGGGTTATCGAAAGGGTGGGGAATATCATTTTGCCAATAAACACTTGGATGCAGCACATTTTGAACACGATGACCCCACTGTTCCAAAGGTATTTATTAGTGAGCTGCAGGTAGAAAGTTTGTCGCCAGAGTCTCAAGCGATTGTTCAAGGCTTGGCTGCACAGGTAAATAACGACTTATACCAGCGACCAGAGGTATTTTTTTCCGGGCGACCTTGGCAGCTTAGTTATGCCGAATACCAAACACTGCTTAACGAAAGTGAATATGCGGCTTGGTTAGCGGCCTATGGTTATCGAGCCAATCATTTTACTATTTCGGTGAATCAACTCACGGGTATGGATGATTTACAGCAAGTGAATCAGCAATTAAAAGAGACTGGCTTTAGCTTAAATACTGCAGGGGGAGAGATAAAAGGGTCGCCAGAGGTGTTGCTAGAGCAGTCTGCCACCTTGGCCGATCAAGCTGAAGTGGTATTTAGCGACAGTAAGCACAGTATTCCTAGCTGCTTTTACGAGTTTGCCTTGCGTTACCCTAAGCCTAACGGAGAGCTTTACTCGGGCTTTGTCGAAGCCTCAGCTGATAAAATATTTAGCAGTACCGATAGCGCACAGTAAAAACAAAAAAAGCCGCATTTAGCGGCTTTTTTATTAGCGTGGTAGCTTACTAGCGCGTGCCGTAAACCACTATAGTTTTACCGTGTGCGGTAATTAACTCTTGCTCTTCTAACATCTTAAGAATACGACCTACCGTTTCGCGTGAACAACCAACAATTTGGCCGATCTCTTGGCGGGTAATCTTAATTTGCATGCCGTCTGGATGCGTCATCGCGTCAGGCTGCTTAGCTAGGTTTAATAAAGTCTGTGCAATTCGACCAGTAACGTCCAAGAATGCTAAGTCACCTACTTTTTGGCTGGTGATTTGCAAACGGTTCGCCATTTGGCCTGAAAGGCGCATTAAGATCTCAGGGTTAACTTGGATTAGCTGACGGAACTTCTTGTAAGAAATCTCCGCTACCTCGCAAGGACTTTTAGCCCGGATCCAAGCAGTACGAATTGGATTTTCAGTGTCTTCGAAAAGACCCAACTCACCCATGAAGTCACCTTGATTCAAGTAAGACAAGATCATTTCCTTGCCTTCTTCATCTTTAATCAATACTGCGACTGAACCTTTTACAATGTAGTAAAGCGTTTCAGCTTTTTCGCCAGCATGAATCAAAGTACTTTTTGATGGGTACTTATGAATGTGACAGTGAGAAAGAAACCACTCCATCACCGGATCAGCTTGAGGTTTGCCAATTACCATATTAAAGAAATCCTCTGTCTTTATAATTATTTGCTAGCTTTATAACTAACAAATTGTATTTATTGTTGTAGTCGTCCATTCCGCCTCTAGCATAAAAGGCTTCGGGCTTTGCTGCAAGGCATTTATACGCCTTTAGTATGAGGCAAACACTAGCCTTGAACCTTGACCTAGATTAAGCTGGCTGACGAAATATTCCCTAGGAGAATCTAACATGAAAGCGACCGTTACGTGGTCTAAAGAACTACAATTTATTGGAGAAAGTAGCTCAGGTCACCAAATTTTGATGGACGGTGACAATGCACAGACTGCTGCAAGCCCAATGGAGTACGTATTAATGGCCGCTGGTGGCTGTAGTTCAGTAGATATTATCTCAATTTTGGGTAAAGCGAGACAGCAAGTCACTGATTGTAAAGTTAATCTAGATTCTGAACGGGCTGAGGGAACACCCCGAGTATTTACCAAGATTCACTTAGAGTTCGTGGTAAAAGGGCATGATTTAAGTGAAAAACACGTAGCGCGCGCTGTGCAACTAAGCATGGAAAAGTACTGTTCTGTGTCATTAATGTTGAGTAAAAGCTGTGATATAAGCCACAGCTATCGTATTGAAAGCGCTTAACTTAGCGAATTTTTCCTGTCTCTAATAGTTGTTGAATCATTGGTGACAGGATTAGCTCCATGGCAAAACCCATTTTACCGCCTGGTACCACAATGGTGTTTTGCCGAGACATATAAGCGCCATCAATCATTTGCAGCAAAAACGGAAAGTCGACGTTTTTCAGCCCTCTAAAGCGAATGACCAACATGCTTTCGTCTAATGTCGGAATGCTTTTCGCGCTGAAGGGGTTAGAAGTGTCAACAGTAGGCACCCGTTGAAAGTTGATATGTGTACGCGAAAACTGCGGGGTAATGTAATTAATGTAGTCGTCCATTGAACGTACTATTGATTCTTGCACTGCTTCACGTGAATGGCCTCGTTCAGTGGTATCGCGTACTAGTTTTTGAATCCACTCTAAGTTAACAATGGGGACCATGCCGATAAGTAGGTCGACTTTAGAGGCGACATTTTTTTCGTCATAAACCACACCGCCATGTAAACCTTCATAAAATAATACGTCGGTTTCTTCAGGTAAGTCTTGCCAAGGAGTAAAAGTACCCGGCATTTGGTTATATGGTACTGCTTCGTCAAAAGTATGCAGGTAGCGACGGTATTGACCGGTGCCATTCTCACCATATTGTTTGAAGAATTCGTACAGTAAATTGAAGTCGTTGGCTTCGGGGCCAAAATAGCTAATGTGTTTGCCGTGTTCGCGCGCTTTACGGATCGCCACGTCCATTTCTGGGCGAGTGTAGCGATGGAAACTGTCACCCTCTATAAACGCCGCGTTTAGCTTGTGCTGTCTAAACAGGTGGGCGAATACTTCGCTGGTGGTAGATGTTCCTGCGCCTGAAGAACCAGTAACGGCAATAACGGGATGCTTAGCTGACATAGTGGCCTTATCTGTTAGTGATGATTATAAACATGGTTTACCCATCATCCTGCTGCCCTTCCATGGCAGAGGCATCAAACTGCTCTTTGGCAATTAAGTTTACTGTTTCGTGAAGCTCTGAGTATACGATTAAAACCGAACCATTAATAACTTGTTGTTTAATTTGTTCAAGTTTCTCGCTTAAGCTCAGCTCTTGCTCACCGTAGTCAGTCCCTTCGCGTAATACATAACTCTCTAATAATGCATCGAAGGTATTAGGATCTAGTTGCTGCCAAGGAATAATCATTTATCTGTTTGCTCTAATTGCTGCTTAAACCAATGCGGAATACTCGATTCCAACCAAAATTTGGGGCGCAGCAGGCTACCACCAACAAAACCTACGTGTCCACCTGTGTCACTTAAACGATACTCCACTGCCTTGCTTAGCTGACTGGTATTAGGAATCACTCGTTGATCCATAAATGGGTCATCGGCAGCGTGAATTAACAAGGTAGGGTGTTGAATGTCTTTTAATAACGGTAGGCCGCTACAACGCTGATAGTAATCTGCTGCGCCTTTAAAGCCATGGGCCTTAGCTGTGTAATGTTCATCAAACTCCACAAAGTTGCGCCATTGTTGAACTTGTTGAGGTTTTAAGGGGGCTTGATGAGTTTGGGCGATTTTTTTTACCAGATTGTCTTTCATGCGAGACAGCAAGTGATGCTGGTAAATTTTGGAAAAACCTTGCTGCAAGCGTTCTGAACACGCGGCTAAATGCAGTGGTGGAGAAACAATAACCGCCGCTTTAACAGGGGAGCTAGGTGTTTTTGCTAAGTAGTTAACGAGCATATTGCCCCCTAGCGAATAACCTAAAGCTAATAAAGGCGCATTAGGAAACTGCTGCTGCAAATGCGCAATGCATGCGGTGGCATCGCCTATTTCGCCACTGTGATATCCCCGCCATAGTTTATTGGCTTTACCGCTGCAGCCACGAAAGTGCATCACAACCGCGCGCCAGCCTTGTTGTTGGCAAGCTTGCAGAATACCCTTGGCATAAGGTGAGTTTACACTGCCTTCTAAACCATGAAATACCACTACAATAGGTTGTTCAGGAGTTGCAGCTTGAGCGCTATCTATCCAGGCTAAATCTACAAAGTCGCCGTCGCTTAGCTCAAGCTTTTGCCAATCGAGTGAGATTTTTTTTCGCCTCAATAAAAAGGTGGGCAGTAGCGTTTGTAGATGATTGTTGCTGGCCCACCATGGCGCTTTAAATTGACTTGGGTTAATGCTTTTTCTCCACAATATAGCTAGCTACAAACTATGTGCTTAGTCATAAAATTGTTCAAGCTTTGTCATTTTTATTTACAAGTTACCGTTGGTAACATAATCTGGGTTTACGTAAGACAAACTATTATTGGTGGCGTCCATGAATCAGCAGCAACTCAATCAAGATTTATCTCGTATGCAAGCAGCGTTTAAACAACAAACGTATCCAACGTTGCAGCAGCGCAAATACCATTTAGACCAGCTGCTGGTACTTATATTGGAAAACCAAAGTGCCATTATAAACGCTATTAGCGAGGATTTTGGCCATCGAAGCTCTCACGAAACTCAGCTGATTGAAATATTCCCTTCTATTGAAGGGATCCGTTATGCACTTAAGCACTTAAAAAAATGGCTTAAGCCGCAACGGCGTGGCGTTAGTATTTGGCATTTTGGGGCTAGTAATAGCGTAGTTGCGCAGCCGCTAGGGGTTATTGGGGTTATCGTGCCCTGGAATTATCCTTTGTACCTAGCCATTGGTCCCTTAACCGATGCATTGGCGGCGGGCAATAAAGCAATGATTAAAATGTCAGAGCTAAGCCCGCACCTTACTAAGCTGCTGATAGATCTAATGCCTCAATATCTAGCTGATGACGTAGTGAGTATTTACGCTGATGATGGCGACTTAGGCTCGTTGTTTTCAGGATTGGCCTTTGACCACCTAGTCTTTACCGGTTCTACCAATACTGGCCGTAAAGTGATGCAGGCCGCTGCTGCGAACCTTACCCCAGTAACGCTAGAGTTAGGTGGTAAGTCTCCGGTGATTATTGCTAAGGATTACCCAATAAAGTTAGCGGCTGAACGCATTATGATGGGTAAACTATTTAACGCAGGGCAAACCTGTGTGGCTCCCGATTACATATTGCTGCCTAAATCTCAGCGCCAAGCCTTTATCGATGCCTGCTTGGCTTACTGCAAAAAGCACTATAGAGATTTATCTGATGAATCTATTTCAAGTATTATCTCCAGTGATTTTCTGGCCCGCTTACACGAAATACTTGAAGATGCAGAGCAACAGGGAGCCAATACTACTCCGCTTATTTCAGGCGAAAGTAGTGGCAAAATAGCACCCACTTTAATCTTTGATGCTCCAGCTACCACCACCTTGATGCAGCAAGAGATATTTGGGCCATTATTACCTGTGGTTGAATACGAAGAACTTGCAGAGGCAATTGCTTATGTTAATCAGCATGAACACCCTTTAGCGCTGTATGTATTTAGTAAGCAACAGCAGCTACAACAGCAAGTGATACAACAAACTCAAGCGGGTGGGGTATGTATTAACGAGGTATTGCTGCATGTAGCGCAGCATGAATTGCCATTTGGTGGAGTAGGGGCAAGTGGTATGGGCCATTATCACGGCTATGATGGATTTGTGCAGTTCTCAAAAATGCTGCCTATTTTCAAGCAAGGGCAGTTTGCGGCGATTAGCCTAATGCAGCCACCTTATAACAAGTTTACTGATCTCTTGATCAAACTGATGACGCGTGGATAATTAGCGCAATTGAAACCAGTTGAGTCGCCATTGTGAGCTGTCAGTTTTGCCAAAAAGCGTGGTTTGTAGAAAAGTTAGGACGTTGCCAGCAATGTATGTTGCTGGCGAATCTTGGTTGGCTGGTTATGTTGCTTTTAAGTGTAATGTATAGCGGTAAGGTCGCGGTTTATCAGCTGAGCTTATGGTTAGCTTTTGCAGCCTTGGCTTTGCTAAGTTTGGCTCATTGGCTGATGTTTTGTTATTACCGCTGGTTTGCCTCTGAGCCACCTTCGAATTAACTAGCTTGTTAAGCTATGTAGCTGTGGCTCAACAACCTGCTTCGCTTGTTCTACTAAGTCATACTGTGGATCCAGCCAATGAATCACATCGCCACGACGTTCCATTTTCCTAAACCAAGTGTCTTGGCGCTTAGCAAATTGATGAATCTGTGAGTTTAGCTTTTGGAACATATCGTTGTAAGTGAGTTGTTCTTGTAAGTGCTGGGCAACCAAGCGGTATTCTAAACCGTAAAACTCAAGCTTTTGATAACTTACCCCCTCTGAATGCAAGCGCTGTACTTCTTCAATCAAGCCTTCTTCTAAGCGTTGTTTTAGGCGCAGCGTGATGCGCTCGCGTAATACCGAGCGATCCCAGCGGATCCCGATATATAAGGGCGTAATAGTTGGGTGTACCGCTACATCTTGCTCACTGACTTGAACATCGGCTTCAGCAATCTCTATCGCTCGTACTAAACGTGGCCGTACTGTTAAGTCGGTGCTGTTATGTTGCTCTGGTTTTAAGGCGAGTAAACGTTGCTGTAGCGTTTCTAAGCTAAGCGTGGCCAGTTCGTCTCTAAGCGCTTTGTTTACCGGCGCTTCGTTCAACTGGTAGTTTTGAGTCACAGCGTCAATATAAAGCCCCGTTCCTCCCACCATAATGGGTAACTTTTTAGCCTGTTTTATTTGTGCGTAAGCCGCAAAAAAATCGCGCTGAAAATGAAACACACTATATTCAGTATCGGGTTCAACAATATCGATCAGGTGATAGGGGATCTCCTGATACTCAGCAAGATCTTTCCCTGAGCCAATATCTAAACCACGATACACCTGCCGTGAATCCGCTGATAGCACTTCGCCGTTATAGTGGCGAGCTAATTCCACACCTAAGTGAGTTTTACCTGAGGCGGTAGGGCCGAGTACTACGATGAGATTGGCTAAGTGAGTTTGCATAGTGTTTTTCAAAGCGGGTTTTGCGGGGAATGGTAACAAGAAAAAACAAAAACGGCATGTGCAAAGCAGCATGCCGTTCTAAATAAGCCTGAGATCCTTGGCGAAAAACGCGTTTGTTTTAGTTTTCCCAGAAGTGCTTACGAGACTCTTGGTAGCGATCAGCTTCGCTTAAACCAATATCACGTAATAAGTACGCAGGTAATTGGGCTAATTGACGTCGTGTTTTTTGGCGTAACAGCCAAACATTACAAAGTTGGTAAACCTCTACAGCGTGCTGTAAGAAAGACGTGTTTTTGTTGTTGCCGATAGTATTTGTGTTAGTGCTCATAATCTAGGACCTCATCTCAGTTGATGGGGCCATCTTAGGCTTGCTCTGCGGCTTTCTCAAACAAAATAAACTGCATCTTTTGCATTAGAAAAACTAATTTAACTGTCTTTTCTGTGGAGCTTTATTTTTAGTGAAAAAATAGGCGAATAGTTATTCATTAAAATGAATTTAGAGTACAAATTCTAGCGAGGAATAATTAACTATTGTTTAGATTTTGAACCAAGTTTCTAGATTTATAGCCTGTTTGTTAAGGAGAGTTACAAGGGGGAGGGCTTGATCGCGATTTGACTATTTATTCTACGCCATTTTAAGTGCTCTAATAATTGCCTTGCCCTTTTATCTGTATGGGATTGTTGGACATTGTTAAAGTCGGGCTGTTTTATGTTTTAGATCAATTTTTAGGTACTAGGCAGGCTTAACAAGCTCGTCATTACTGGTGATCTACAGGTTAAATGGTGTACTTTTTTGTTAATGCGTTGTTGGTAGTTTGATCTTATTCAAGTAAGTGCTGATTATTGGGGTTTTTCAGCTATTCACTAACTGTAATGTTAACCTTGTTAGACTTAGTTATTTTTATTAAAGGGTTCGCAGTGTTGTTTTAGGTTGAAACTAGCAATTGCTTATCAATATCGAAGTTGTTACCGAGTGCTTCACTGTGCAATTTATAGCGTTAAACAAAGTGTCGATGCGCAGCTGTACATTTTACGTTCAACTTTTGTTAAGGCAATGTTAGAGTAATTACGCAACACAGATAATTACAATAAATAACAATATAAATATAAGGACATTAGGATGGACGTAAGTTCTTTTAATCCCCCGCGCCGTACCTTAATGGGTCCAGGCCCTTCAGATATTTCTCCTCAAGTATTACAAGCGCAAAGTCGACCAATTATTGGTCATTTAGACCCCTTGTTTGTGAATATGATGGATGAGATTAAAGCCTTACTGCAATATGCATTTCAAACTACTAATCAGCATACGTTCGCAGTATCAGCACCAGGCTCTGCAGGCATGGAAACGTGCTTTGTTAATCTACTTGAACCAGGCGATAAGGTAATTGTATGTATTAACGGTGTATTTGGTCAGCGCATGCTAGAGAATGCGGAGCGCTGTGGTGCGGTGCCTATCGTCGTTGAAGACAATTGGGGTGAACCGGTTTCTCTTACAAAAGTCTCTAAAGCATTTGAGCAATACCCTGATACCAAAGTGTTGGCGTTTGTGCATGCAGAAACATCCACCGGTGTCGCATCAGACGCACAAGCCTTATGTGCCTTAGCCAAGAAAAATGGCAGCTTAACTATTGTAGATGCAGTGACTTCATTGGGTGGCATTCCTCTTAAAGTAGATGAATGGGGCATTGATGCCATTTATTCAGGCAGTCAAAAGTGTTTGTCTTGTGTACCGGGGTTGTCTCCAGTTAGTTTTAGTCAGGCCGCAGTAGATAAACTCAAGCAACGAAAAACTAAAGTTCAAAGCTGGTTTTTAGATCAAACCTTAGTCATGGGTTATTGGTCAGGCGAGCAAAAACGCTCGTATCATCATACAGCTCCAGTAACAGCTTTATATGCCCTACACGAATCCTTACTAATGTTACATAAAGAAGGATTAGAAGCATCTTGGCAACGTCATGCTCAGCAACATACTGTACTTGCTGAAGGTTTAGCTAGACTAGGTTTAGATTTAATGGTGGATGAGAGTTGCCGCTTGCCTCAGCTAAATCTGGTCGCCATTCCTGAAGGGGTAGACGAGCAAGCAATTCGATCTCGGTTGCTTAATGATTACAATTTAGAAATTGGTGCTGGCTTGGGTAAGTTTGCAGGTAAAGCTTGGCGTATTGGTTTGATGGGCTACGCAGCTCGCCAAGAGAATGTTAGTTTGTGTTTAGCGGCATTGTCTGAGGTAATGGCTAAAGACTAGTTATTTCGTTCTATACTGATAAACAAGCCCGCTATTGCGGGTTTGTTGTTTACCGCCTTCCTATATTAAGGAGCTTTTAGGTGTATATCGACTTTGCCGACTTGTTAAGTAAGCAAGTTTATCATTGCATGACTCAAACCATTGTACCTCGTCCTATTGCGTGGGTACTTAGCGATAATGGCCAGCCCACTTCTTATAATCTCGCTCCTTTTTCTTATTTCACTGCAATTAGCTCAGATCCACCATTGATCATGCTATCGGTGGGTAAGAAGCCCGACGGCAGTGATAAAGACACCAAGGTCAATATTCAGAACGGTAAATACTGTGTAGTGCATATCGCCAGTGCAGAACAAGCCAAGCAAGTAACGGAATCAGCAAAAACCTTGCCTTATGGTGAATCTGAGATTGTTCAACAGCAACTAGAACTTGCTTCTTTCGAAGGGTTTGCATTACCACGTTTAGCTGATGCACCTATTGCCATGGCGTGTGAACTGTTTGAGATGCAGTCTATCGGGAATACGCCGCAGTCGATGATCATCCTTAAAGTATTACACCTATATATAGAAGAACAATTTGCCACAATGAATGAAGGCCGTATGGATCTAGATACCAACGCGCTAAATCCTTTAGGTCGTTTAGGTGGTGGAGAGTACTGGGCAAACGGTCAAAGCTTTACTATCCAGCGGCCCAAATAGTGATGAAGTTTGAATTAGCTAATAACGTCGTGCGTAGTTACCAGCTTCTGGCTTTGTTCATTGCTGGAATGTGGCTGGTGGGTTGCAGTAGTCAGTCATCTACTAGCGGTGGGGTGAACCAGCAAGCTAATGCAATAAGCGGCGAGCAAACTCAGTTCTTGGCTCTACATAAACAGTGGCAAGGTACGCCCTACAAATTAGGGGGATCGAACAAAGCAGGGATTGATTGTTCCGCTTTTGTGCAACACCTATATAGTAGTATCTACCAAAAGCAGCTTCCTCGAACGACACAAGCCCAAATGCAGCAGGGTAAAACCGTTAACTTAGCTAAAGCGCGTACCGGTGATTTGGTGTTCTTTAAAACCAGCCATAAAGTGAGACACGTTGGTGTCATTTATGACCAACAGCTCTTTCTTCATGCATCTACTTCTAAAGGCGTGATCTTTTCTCGACTCGATAATGTTTATTGGTCACCAAAGATCATCACGATAAAACGGCTCTAATTGTAGATAAAACCAACTAAAATCACAGCTTCTGACTACTATCTGAACACTTGACTCGATTTCTGTGATTTTCTTCAAAAAACGCTTGCACCAAAATCGCGGATCCCTATAATGCGACTCCACTGACACGGCAAGCGGCGCTGCAAAGCGATGTAGAAACGATGTCAGGGTTGGTAAGGCCTGAGGCTTTATTAGCGGCGCAAAAACTTCTTCTTAATTAATATTAAAAAGCGGTTGACAGCCACAGAGGAAAGCGTAGAATGCGCACCTCGCTTCGGCAACGAAGCAACGCTCTTTAACAATTTATCAAGCAATCTGTGTGAGCACTCACAGGGCATTAAGCGAAAAAATTAGCTTAAGTGAACTGGATGCTTGCACTGTTTTAACAGTAATAATTTTCAGTTTTTACTTTGAGCGAAAAAACTTTGATTGAAGAGTTTGATCATGGCTCAGATTGAACGCTGGCGGCAGGCTTAACACATGCAAGTCGAGCGGTAACATTTCTAGCTTGCTAGAAGATGACGAGCGGCGGACGGGTGAGTAATGCTTGGGAATATGCCTTTACGTGGGGGACAACAGTTGGAAACGACTGCTAATACCGCATAATGTCTTCGGACCAAAGGAGGGGATGCTTCGGCACCTTTCGCGTAGAGATTAGCCCAAGTGGGATTAGCTAGTTGGTAAGGTAATGGCTTACCAAGGCGACGATCCCTAGCTGGTTTGAGAGGATGATCAGCCACACTGGGACTGAGACACGGCCCAGACTCCTACGGGAGGCAGCAGTGGGGAATATTGCACAATGGGCGAAAGCCTGATGCAGCCATGCCGCGTGTGTGAAGAAGGCCTTCGGGTTGTAAAGCACTTTCAGTCGTGAGGAAGGGGTAGTAATTAATACTTGCTATCTTTGACGTTAGCGACAGAAGAAGGACCGGCTAACTCCGTGCCAGCAGCCGCGGTAATACGGAGGGTCCGAGCGTTAATCGGAATTACTGGGCGTAAAGCGTACGCAGGCGGCTTTTTAAGCCAGATGTGAAATCCCCGGGCTCAACCTGGGAATGGCATTTGGAACTGGGAAGCTAGAGTTTTGTAGAGGGTGGTAGAATTTCAGGTGTAGCGGTGAAATGCGTAGAGATCTGAAGGAATACCAGTGGCGAAGGCGGCCACCTGGACAAAAACTGACGCTCATGTACGAAAGCGTGGGGAGCAAACAGGATTAGATACCCTGGTAGTCCACGCCGTAAACGATGTCTACTAGTTGTCTGTGAGTTTAACTCGTGGGTAACGCAGCTAACGCATTAAGTAGACCGCCTGGGGAGTACGGCCGCAAGGTTAAAACTCAAATGAATTGACGGGGGCCCGCACAAGCGGTGGAGCATGTGGTTTAATTCGATGCAACGCGAAGAACCTTACCTGCCCTTGACATACTAAGAACTTACTAGAGATAGTTTGGTGCCTTCGGGAACTTAGATACAGGTGCTGCATGGCTGTCGTCAGCTCGTGTCGTGAGATGTTGGGTTAAGTCCCGCAACGAGCGCAACCCCTATCCTTATTTGCCAGCACGTAATGGTGGGAACTCTAGGGAGACTGCCGGTGATAAACCGGAGGAAGGTGGGGACGACGTCAAGTCATCATGGCCCTTACGGGCAGGGCTACACACGTGCTACAATGGCATGTACAGAGGGATGCGAACTCGCGAGAGTAAGCGGACCCCAAAAAGCATGTCGTAGTCCGGATCGGAGTCTGCAACTCGACTCCGTGAAGTCGGAATCGCTAGTAATCGTAGATCAGAATGCTACGGTGAATACGTTCCCGGGCCTTGTACACACCGCCCGTCACACCATGGGAGTGGGCTGCAAAAGAAGTGGGTAGTTTAACCTTCGGGAGGACGCTCACCACTTTGTGGTTCATGACTGGGGTGAAGTCGTAACAAGGTAGCCCTAGGGGAACCTGGGGCTGGATCACCTCCTTATTATGATGCTGATGTTCCTGTGACGTGTTCACACAGATTGCTTGATGAAAAGATAAAGAGAGATAAGTTCTAGTGCGGTTTAGGACCAACGAGAACAGCTTTACAGTGTCCCGTTCGTCTAGAGGCCTAGGACACCGCCCTTTCACGGCGGTAACACGAGTTCAAATCTCGTACGGGATACCATTTCTCTCTTTGGTTTGAGAATACAAAGCTAAGCATTTGTTTATACAGTGCTTAGCTTTGGTTTCTAAGAAACCAATTGCTCTTTAACAATTTGGAAAAGCTGATAAAAAATATCTCAAAAATACGAGTTAAATAACAAGTGTTTTTGGTATTCAAAAAAATAAGGTGATCGTACTCGAATGGCAGGATTTATACAGCCTGACCATTCAAGTTAGTTAAGCGACAACATTTAGGTGTTGTATGGTTAAGTGACTAAGCGTATACGGTGGATGCCTTGGCAGTCAGAGGCGATGAAGGACGTGTTAATCTGCGATAAGCCATGTTAAGTCGATAAAAGACGTTATAGACATGGATTTCCGAATGGGGAAACCCACTGCATTTTATGCAGTATCGCAACGTGAATACATAGCGTTGCGAGGCGAACCCGGGGAACTGAAACATCTAAGTACCCGGAGGAAAAGAAATCAACCGAGATTCTGGTAGTAGCGGCGAGCGAACCCGGATTAGCCCTTAAGCTTTTATGTGATTAGTGGAATGTTCTGGAAAGGACAGCGATACAGGGTGATAGCCCCGTACATGAAAATCTACTTTAAGTGAAATCGAGTAGGACGGCACACGTGATATGTTGTCTGAATATGGGGGGACCATCCTCCAAGGCTAAATACTCCTGACTGACCGATAGTGAACCAGTACCGTGAGGGAAAGGCGAAAAGAACCCCTGTGAGGGGAGTGAAATAGAACCTGAAACCGTATACGTACAAGCAGTGGGAGCCCCTTCGTGGGGTGACTGCGTACCTTTTGTATAATGGGTCAACGACTTAATTTCAGTAGCAAGGTTAAGCGAATAGCGGAGCCGTAGGGAAACCGAGTGTTAACTGCGCGCATAGTTGCTGGGATTAGACCCGAAACCCGGTGATCTAGCCATGGGCAGGTTGAAGATTGGGTAACACCAATTGGAGGACCGAACCGACTAATGTTGAAAAATTAGCGGATGACTTGTGGCTGGGGGTGAAAGGCCAATCAAACCGGGAGATAGCTGGTTCTCCTCGAAAGCTATTTAGGTAGCGCCTCGGACGAATACTAGTGGGGGTAGAGCACTGTTAAGGCTAGGGGGTCATCCCGACTTACCAACCCTTTGCAAACTCCGAATACCACTAAGTACTATCCGGGAGACACACGGCGGGTGCTAACGTCCGTCGTGGAAAGGGAAACAACCCAGACCGTCAGCTAAGGTCCCAAAGTCATAGCTAAGTGGGAAACGATGTGGGAAGGCTTAGACAGCCAGGATGTTGGCTTAGAAGCAGCCATCATTTAAAGAAAGCGTAATAGCTCACTGGTCGAGTCGGCCTGCGCGGAAGATGTAACGGGGCTAAGCTATGCACCGAAGCTACGGATGCTTACTTTGTAAGCATGGTAGAGGAGCGTTCTGTAAGCCGTTGAAGGTGAGTCGTAAGGCTTGCTGGAGGTATCAGAAGTGCGAATGTTGACATGAGTAACGATAAAGGGGGTGAAAAGCCCCCTCGCCGAAAGACCAAGGTTTCCTGTTCAATGTTAATCAGAGCAGGGTGAGTCGGCCCCTAAGGCGAGACTGAAAAGTGTAGTCGATGGGAAACAGGTTAATATTCCTGTACTTCGTATAATTGCGATGGGAGGACGGAGAAGGCTAGGCCAGCATGGTGATGGTTATCCATGTTTAAGGTTGTAGGCTGGACACTTAGGAAAATCCGGGTGTCTAAGGCTGAGAATTGATGACGAGTGTCTACGGACATGAAGTGGTTGATGCCCTGCTTCCAGGAAAAGTCTCTAAGCTTCAGATTATACGAAACCGTACCCCAAACCGACACAGGTGGTTGGGTAGAGAATACCAAGGCGCTTGAGAGAACTCGGGTGAAGGAACTAGGCAAAATGGTACCGTAACTTCGGGAGAAGGTACGCTCTTGATGGTGATGGGATTTACTCCCTAAGCTGCTGAGAGTCGCAGATACCAGTTGGCTGCAACTGTTTATTAAAAACACAGCACTGTGCTAAATCGAAAGATGACGTATACGGTGTGACGCCTGCCCGGTGCCGGAAGGTTAATTGATGTGGTTAGTCTTTGGACGAAGCTATTGATCGAAGCCCCGGTAAACGGCGGCCGTAACTATAACGGTCCTAAGGTAGCGAAATTCCTTGTCGGGTAAGTTCCGACCTGCACGAATGGCGTAATGATGGCCAAGCTGTCTCCACCCGAGACTCAGTGAAATTGAAATTGCCGTGAAGATGCGGTGTACCCGCGGCTAGACGGAAAGACCCCGTGAACCTTTACTACAGCTTGACACTGAACATTGACCCTACATGTGTAGGATAGGTGGGAGGCTTTGAAGCGTTGTCGCTAGATGATGTGGAGCCGACCTTGAAATACCACCCTTGTAGTGTTGATGTTCTAACGTTGGTCCCTTATCGGGATTGCGGACAGTGTCTGGTGGGTAGTTTGACTGGGGCGGTCTCCTCCCAAAGAGTAACGGAGGAGCACGAAGGTTGGCTAAGTACGGTCGGACATCGTACGGTTAGTGCAATGGCATAAGCCAGCTTAACTGCGAGACAGACACGTCGAGCAGGTACGAAAGTAGGTCATAGTGATCCGGTGGTTCTGTATGGAAGGGCCATCGCTCAACGGATAAAAGGTACTCCGGGGATAACAGGCTGATACCGCCCAAGAGTTCATATCGACGGCGGTGTTTGGCACCTCGATGTCGGCTCATCACATCCTGGGGCTGAAGTCGGTCCCAAGGGTATGGCTGTTCGCCATTTAAAGTGGTACGCGAGCTGGGTTTAGAACGTCGTGAGACAGTTCGGTCCCTATCTGCCGTGGGCGTTTGAGAATTGAAGGGAGCTGCTCCTAGTACGAGAGGACCGGAGTGGACGAACCGCTGGTGTTTGGGTTGTTATGCCAATAGCATTGCCCAGTAGCTACGTTCGGAACTGATAACCGCTGAAAGCATCTAAGCGGGAAGCAGGCCTTGAGATTAATTCTCACTGGGACTTTAAGTCCCCTGAAGGGCCGTTGGAGACTACAACGTTGATAGGCAAGGTGTGTAAGTGCTGTGAGGCATTGAGCTAACTTGTACTAATTACCCGTGAGGCTTAACCATACAACACCTAAGTGGTGTGTATGTTTGATGAAGATTATCTTATTTAGAAACCAAGAGTGCTTGTTAGACTCGTGGGATGTTTCAGCTTTTTCGAATGTTAAAGACAACAAGTTTTTGCCTGGTGGCAATAGCGTTGTGGACCCACCTGAACCCATGCCGAACTCAGAAGTGAAACGCAACTGCGCCGATGATAGTGTGGGGTTTCCCCATGTGAAAGTAGGTCACTGCCAGGCTCCTATTACTAAGCCCGCTCAATGAGCGGGCTTTTTTATTGCCTGCGATTTATCGCGCCATACAAACAACATCCCCACCCAACACTATAGGCAGTTTCATGTTTAACCCGCTTCCATATGACCGGTTAACCTGACTAGTTTACGAGCTATTTATCTTAAGTATTTTGCTGATAAATATACAAAGCTGAATTGTTATTTTGGAAGCATGAATATGCTACTTTAAGAAAATGCTAAGATGTACGAACTGCTATTTTTGATATTAGATGGAAAGGAACTCTATGTTAATTCGAATATTTTTGCTGATTACCGTTGGCTTACTTCTTACAGGGTGTGCGTCGACAGAAAAGTCTCGAAAGCTTGAGTTAGTGGATGCTTCTATTTGCTGCGCCACTTACGATGATATGGATTTTGAGTTATTGAAATTGGGTGAACATTCCATAGAGTTTGGTTCTGCGCTTGATGTGAAAGAATTTGCTGGTAATCGAAGTTTTTTTAAAGCTTATGAACTTCCTAGCTCTAAAGGCAAATATATAAAAGTTAAGTCATTCATATCTGGAGATGGCTTTACAGGCACAAAATATTTCTTACCGGTATTTATCGCTTTGGATAAAAACCACCAAGCAGTTAAGGCATTTACTATCCCAATGAATGTAGAGAGCTCAATATTGACCTATTACGCTGCTGGTTGGTTCACTTTAAAAATGCTGGGTGATGCA
Organism: Agarivorans sp. DSG3-1; assembly: GCF_046774965.1. Classification (NCBI taxonomy): domain Bacteria; kingdom Pseudomonadati; phylum Pseudomonadota; class Gammaproteobacteria; order Alteromonadales; family Alteromonadaceae; genus Agarivorans; species Agarivorans sp. DSG3-1. Next base: position 1,863,677 of record NZ_CP177241.1, read on the forward strand.
AAATACTTGGTAACAATGACTGGTGATGTCGAAAATGAGTTATTTCAGAAAGAACTGGCTAGGGAGTATGCCTTCCCAAAAAACCAAATACCCAAAGAAACAAAACGGGCTAGCCACGGTGAGGTAGAAATAGAATTACGAGAATCGAGCAATGATGACACTCCTTATTGGCATAAAGTTGATCGGATAGTTAACGGTTAAATTATAAGCAGTTGGTTTAAGTTGATTACTATTAATTTGTAATGCCGATCAGGATGATTTAGCCTGAGGATGAACGTTTGCAATACTTCTCACATCGCCTGTTGGCCTATGGAGGGCAAATATGGAAAATAACGCTCCAAGTAAACTGTTCATTCTCGACACTAATGTGCTTCTGCACGAACCCCTCGCTATTTACTCATTTCAAGAACACGATGTTGTCATCCCGATGACGGTACTCGAAGAATTAGACCGAATTAAAGATAGGCAAAAAGACGTAAGTCGCGATGCTCGAGTAGCTATTCGCTCTCTAGAGGATGTCTTTGCCGATGCGTCTCCAGAAGAAATTGTTAATGGTATTAATCTCAAAAATGAAGCTGATAATCAAGCTAGTGGTAAAGTCGCCATTTTTGCGGATCACGCCTTAGAAAAAGATCAGCAAAACTTTACTGCTGATGAGCCCGACAACCGTATTATTAATGCGGCTATCTATTTGCAAGAAAAGCACGCCCCGCGAAAGGTGGTTCTTGTTACTAAAGACATTAATATGCGCTTAAAGGCTAAAGGAGCCGGTCTAAAACTTGTTGAAGATTACCGTACCGATCAATTGATAGATGATATTCGTTTACTCGCAAAGGGCTTTGTAGAGTTTGAAGGTAGCTTTTGGGGGCGTGTTAAAGACTGTGAAAGTAGCTCTGAAGGTCGAGATACCCACCATGTTATTGATGCTGAGATCCTAGGCCCATGCTATGTAAATCAATACATTGTGGATGATACCGAAAGTTTTGCTGCGCGAGTTGTAAAAAAGGATGAGCAAAAGGTCGAGCTACTAGACTTAGGTTATGAACGGCTGATGGCAAAACATGCTTGGGGTGTTCATCCTAAGAATATCTATCAAGGTATGGCGTTTGATGCCTTGCTCGATCCAAGTATCGATTTGGTCATTCTTACTGGCCCTGCCGGGTGTGGTAAAACATTGCTGGCAATGGCTGCTGCTTTAGAAATGGTGGTAGAAAAAGGGATCTACGACAAGATTATTGTTACTCGAAATACCCCTGAAATTGCTGAATCGATTGGTTTTTTACCCGGTACTGAAGAAGAGAAAATGGCCCCTTGGCTGGCAGCGATTACCGATACTTTGGAAGTGCTGCACAAACACGATGAATCGATGTCAGGCTCAATGAATTACATTATGGAAAAGGCCAACATCCAGTTCAAATCCGTTAACTTTATGCGTGGACGGAGTATTCAAAATTCCTTTGTCTTTTTGGATGAGTGTCAAAATTTAACAGCTTCCCAGCTCAAAACCATTATTACTCGCTGCGGTGAAGGAACCAAATTGGTATGCTGTGGTAACTTAGCGCAAATTGACAGCAATTACTTGTCGGCAGTGACCTCAGGGCTAACTTACATTGTTGAGCGCTTTAAAGATTTTGAAGGAAGTGCAAATGTTTACTTAAATGGCGTAGTGAGGAGCCGTTTAGCCTCGTTTGCAGAAGAAAAACTATAGAAGGTAAAAGATGATTGGAGACGAAAACAAGCGCGCATTTCACCGTATGCTAATTGATGCAGAGTTACGTATCTGGGTTGGCCAGCAAAGCTATTCGGGTTTGTGTAAAGACTTAAGTGCTACTGGCATGGGGATTAGTTTAAAAGATGTAAAACTGGCCTTAGGCGATGACGTTGAAGTCGCCTTAAGTGGTCAAGGTGTTGCACCTTTTAGTGCTAAGGGCAAAGTGGTACGTTGTATAGCTGAAGGCGATATTGATTACGCTGTTGAGTTTACTTCACTCTCTTAAACTTTGGGGGTTCCCAGTCTATTCGTTGATAGGTATAAAGCCCTGAATGGATGTACTGGGAACTGCTTTTTGCTACTTTCCCTAATTGAAACAACGCTGGCCCAGTGGGTTCAGCAAGTACAAATTTCTTACCTCTTATCTCCACCGTTTCATCACTAGCTCTTGCTGGAATGGCCAAAGCAATCAAAGCATGATTTGGCACATAAATAATGGCAATATCCAACCTTGGAAAAGCCGTTTTGAGGGCGCTAGCAATCAAAGTAGATTTACTATCGCAGTCGCCTACATTATTACGAATAACTTGAATTGGGGTGAGGTAACCAGCGCCACGTAGATTGTCTTTAGAGCGTAGTTGGTTGTAAGGAATAGATTGTACAAACCCCAGTAAATAATTAGTGACTTCCCTAGGGCTACTTTCCTTGTCCCCTAGAGCATTTAAGCTGCTGTTTAACCAACTTGTGAGATATTCGGCGCTCTCTTTAGCCAAACGGTTATGGTCTGGCATAATTCCTATTGAACCATCCACGGTACGTTGTTCTACAAAGTATTGTTGGTTTAAATAGTCTTGGTAATGCTGCTCAATGTCTTGGTGTAGTTGAGTATTTATTTCTTTTAACAGTGCTTGGTCATTGCCCTGCAGCTGATAAGAGAGTTGGTCGTTTTGAGTATTAAAGGTTACTCGTGCTTGTTTAGGGTCTATGTTACTTAGGCTGCTTTTTAGCTGAGAGAGCACGTATTGCTGAGCATGTTGAGGGCGATACTGAGTAAACTTTGTGAGGTGGTGTGGATAGTTGAGTAAACTAAAGCCTATTTGTTGTTGCTTACCTTGTTGATCGTTCCAGAGGTAGTTGTAATTGCCTGCATTTCTGTCAAAACTGAGCTGTTCTGCATCAGCAAAAGCACTGAGTAAGCCGGAGATAATGAGTAAGTGAATTAATCCTTTTTTCATTGTTGCTCCGGCTGATTTAATGCTATTAGCCTAGTTTAGATTGTTTCTGTTTGGCGACTTGTTCCGCGCGATGAATATGATTCAATACGTGAACAAAGGCTTTAGCCGAAGCTTCAACAATGTCGGTGGCTAGGCCCATGCCGTGATATTTACGGCCTTGGTAGTTTGCCACAATATCGGCTTTACCAAGTGCATCTTTAATATCTGATTTTTGCGCAGCACTTGTGCCACCGCCTGCGGCTTCAATAGTGTAATCGTCGATCTTGATATCGTAGCCGGTTATTTTACGTAGGCAACGGTAGGCTGCATCGATGGGACCATTCCCGGTAGAGGCTTCGAGTATTGTCTCTTCACCGGCGATAAGCTTAACGGTAGCGGTTGAAACCACATCAGAGCCACTTTGAGCACTTAAGTACTCTAATCGATAATGCTCAGATTCATCTTGTAAGTTATTAAAAAATACTAAGGCTTCTAAGTCATAATCAAAGACTTGGCCTTTACGATCTGCGAGTGCTAAAAAGCTCTCGTATAATTCATTTAAGTCGTAATCAGCTTCGCTGTAACCTAACTCCTGCATACGGTGTTTGATTACGTGGCGACCAGAGCGTGAGGTAAGGTTTAAGCTGTTTTTGTTTAAACCAATACTCTCGGGTGTCATGATTTCGTAAGTATTTTCATTCTTCAACATGCCATCTTGGTGAATGCCTGAAGAGTGTGAAAAGGCGTTGCTGCCAACGATGGCTTTATTAGCTTGTACTGGCATGTTACACAAATGACTGACTAACTGACTCGCGCGGTAAATTTCTTGAGACTTAATATTGCTGGTTAAACCGCCGAGCTGATCTTTACGAGTATTGATGATCATGGCCACTTCTTCGAGTGAGCAGTTGCCTGCACGTTCGCCAATCCCGTTTAAGGTACATTCTATTTGGCGAGCACCTTGCTGCACAGCTGCAATAGAGTTAGCTACCGATAAACCCAAATCATCGTGACAGTGAACCGATATAACGGCTTGGTCAATATTAGGTACGCGATTAAATAGGTTGCTAATAATGCCACCAAACTCGCTAGGAAGCGTGTAACCAACGGTATCTGGAATATTTACCGTGGTAGCGCCGGCTTTAATCGCGGCTTCAACCATGCGGCAAAGATTATCAATAGGGGTGCGTCCGGCATCTTCACACGAAAATTCAACGTCGTTGGTATAGTTACGCGCGTGTTTTACTGCTTTTACTGCCATATCCAATACGTCGTCAAAGCTACGTTTAAGTTTGCTTTCTACGTGCACGGTTGATGTAGATATAAAGGTATGAATACGGAAGGCTTCAGCAACTTTTAGTGCCTCGGCGGCTACATCAATGTCTTTTGGTAGTGCGCGAGATAATGCACAGACAGTGGAGTTTTTAATCTCTCGAGCAATGGTTTGTACTGAGTCAAAATCGCCAGGAGAAGAAATTGGAAAGCCCACTTCCATAATGTCTACGCCTAAACGTTCTAAGGCGAATGCAATTTGCAGCTTTTCTTTCACCGTTAAGCTGGCTGCTAAGGCTTGTTCACCGTCACGAAGGGTGGTATCAAAAATTTTGACTAGGTCAGACATTCATTAATCCTTGTCTATGTTATCTGTGTTTGCCTAACTGCACGTTATAGTGATTAGGTTTATTATTAGTTATTGAATGCGAGGCGCACAATATATCGGCTATTTTAGCAAGCTGACATCTTAACGGCTAAGTAAAAATAGAGCCAGTGACTCAATAACAAATTAATAAGGGGGGATAAAGCGTGACCAAAACTGCAATTGTGATTGGCGCTACAGGTTTGGTGGGCCTGCAATTAGTGACGCAACTTCTGGCTAGTGAACAATGGCACAAGGTAGTGGTATTTGTTCGCTCTAGCTTAAATGTGTCTGATGAAAAATTGCTCGAGCACGTGGTTGATTTTGCTGATATGCCACAGTGGCAAGCAGACATTAAAGGCGATAGCTTGTTTATTTGTTTAGGCACTACACTTAGCCAAGCAGGCAGCAAAACGGCGATGCGTAAGATTGATTTGGAGCTACCGTTAGCGTTTGCCACATTGGCCAAAGGCAATGGTGTTAACGATTGCTTGCTTATCTCTTCGTATCTAGCAAATGCACATTCACTGTCACATTATTTGCGGCTGAAGGGCGAACTTGAAAACCAACTGGCTCAGCTAGGGTTCCAACGCTTTATTGCTTTTCGACCGGGGCCTTTACTTGGGAAGCGAAAACAACCGCGTTTTTCTGAGCAGGTGGTGGCAGCTATGCAGCCAATATTTAGAGCACCTTATTCGCCATTACGCGCTTGGCGAGGTATTTCTGCGGATCAATTAGCCCACACTATGAGCGTTTACGCGTTGTTAGATGACAATATCGCTAAGCAAGTTGTTCAAGGAGAATCCTTGTTTCAACATTGATGGAAAAACACTGTCATTAGTCATTAACTCTTTAAGTCCCCTTAATCCACCTACTTCGTAAGGTTCTTCTCAGTGTGTAAGTTATCACTAAGCTGAACATTGTCATGGTTTTGTCAAGTTACCTTCATTTAGCGGTAAAGCAAATTATCCAGTCTGTGGAAAAGCACAGGAAGGAGCTTGGTATGTTACAACGATTGAGCCAGTGGGATTATGCAATATCCGCTACATGTTTAGGCCACCGCTTTAATGCGCAAGTGGCTAAGGCGGCGCGGGTGGTCTCTCATTCCGGCGATGGTTATTACTACGCCTTATTTGGCGGGATTATCGCATTCACTCCATTTGCCGGCTCATTTTTGAGTATTGCTTTACCTGCCTTTGTTATTGAGCTGATGTGCTACTTGGTGCTGAAGCAAGTGTTTCGCCGAGACCGCCCCAAGTCACTACCGGTATTTATCTGCCCTTCTGATCGCTTTAGCTTTCCATCTGGACACAGTGCTGGCGCCTTTGTCATGGCCGGAAGTATCGCCCAAATTTTTCCCAGCTGGTCTGGTATTGCATTTACCTGGGCAAGCTTAGTGGCTTGCTCGCGAGTATTGCTTGGTGTGCATTTCATTAGTGATGTTATCGCCGGAGCAAGTTTAGGTTTGTTTATCGTTTATAGCATCAATTAGGTTAAGAAAAATGCGAATTCTTTACGGTGTTCAAGGTACAGGTAATGGCCATATTACTCGTGCGCGTTTGCTTTGCTCGGCCTTAAAGCAACAAGGTATACAGGTTGATGTACTTATGTCAGGTCGCGAAGGTGAAATGCCAGATGTTCCTGAGTTTGGTCGCTATCGTAAGGTGAAGGGAGTGAGCTTTCACCATAAAGGTGGGCGTGTGAACAAATGGGCGACGTTTCACGATTTGTCATTAAGGCAGTTTGCCCAAGATGTGAAAGCGCTCGATTTGTCATCTTACGATCTATTGATTAACGATTTTGAACCAGTAAGTGCATGGGCCGCTAAGCAACAAGGTGTAGATAGCCTTTCTATTTCTCACCAAGCTGCGTTCTTGCATGATATTCCTACTAAAGAAATGGGCTTTTGGAATCGTCGTTTAGTACGCAACTTTGCGCCCTGCAAATACAACCTGGGTGTACATTGGGCCGACTTTAAGCAGACCATTGTGCCACCACTGGTGGAAGCGTTAGAAAACATTAGCAATAACGGGAAAATTTTAGTGTATTTACCGTTTGAGTCTTTGCATCAAATTTTGCCATTGTTAAAGCGATTTACGGGTCATCAATTTGTGTGTTTTCATCCTGAGATAAAGCACCCTGTATTGGATGGAAATATTCAGCTACAGCCAATAAGTCGCAATCAGTTTCTAGATCATCTTCGCGCATGTGCCGGAGTTTTTTGTAATGCCGGTTTTGAGTTACCTTCGGAAGCATTGGCTGCAGGCAAAAAATTGCTAGTTAAACCGCTGTTTGGCCAATTTGAGCAAGTGACCAATGCCTATACCCTGCAAAGCTTAGGTTTAGCCCATGTGGCCGAGAGCTTAGAACCTTATCAGTTGGATTCATGGTTACAGATGGACCAAGCTGAGCCGGTTTATTACCCCAATGTTGCCGAGTTGCTGGCGACTTATATCAAGAAAGACCAGTGGCAAAACCTTGAAGCAATGGCTAAAGATATGTGGCAGCAAGTGAGCTACCCTGCGGCTAGCCAGTTGCTCATGGCGAATATCATGAGTGACCGAGCCCCAAGCGCCGAATCTTTGACTAAAATTAAAGTGTCGGGATGAGCCTACAAGGAGCGAGTATGCGTTTTACTAATGAAGACGGCCAGGTCATGGACTTAGCCAATAACATGACCTTACAAGAATTATACGATATGGGAGTAAGCATCTCGCTAAGTGAAGATGCCGATCCAGAACAACAGATTTGGCTAACAGAAGAGCATGATTCTATTAAGTGATAATGATGCTTGTGTGAAGCGCTAAGTGACCGGGTGATATCTATTTATCATCCGGTTTTTTATTGCTTGTTTGGGAGAATAGTCTGTTGAAGCTCTATCCTGCTTGAGATTTTTTATAGGATGAGCTGCTTAAAAGAGCAGAAAGACTAGACAAAAGCGTAGACGCTAGGGGGCAAGAAACGTTAAAGTGCTAGCCTTGGAAGACAGGATTATAAGTCCAATTTCCCGCAACATAACAAGAGTTATCCCCAACAATTAAAATAAATAAAGCCTGGAGGCTTGAACATGGAGAAGTTATCCGGCGCCGAAATGGTCATCCGCTGTTTGCAGGACCAGGGTGTTAAACATATTTTTGGTTACCCTGGCGGCTCAGTATTAGATGTCTACGATGCGCTATTTGACAGCAGTGATATTGAGCATGTTTTGGTTAGACATGAGCAAGCCGCTGTACATATGGCCGACGGCTATGCGCGCGCAACTGGCGAAGTAGGTACTGTATTGGTGACCTCTGGTCCCGGTGCTACAAACACGATCACCGGTATCGCTACCGCCTATATGGATTCAATCCCTTTGGTGGTGTTATCCGGCCAAGTGCCTACTGGTTTGATAGGCCAAGATGCCTTCCAAGAAACCGATATGATCGGTGTTTCTCGCCCAGTGGTTAAACACAGCTTTTTAGTAAAAAAAGCCGAAGAGATCCCTGCCGCGATTAAAAAGGCTTATTACATTGCCTCTACAGGGCGTCCGGGTCCGGTTGTTATTGATTTACCAAAGGACGTGCAGAATCCGCTGCTTAAGTTCCCTTACGAATATCCAAAATCGGTTAACATGCGGTCGTATAACCCTACGTTAACTGGTCATAAAGGTCAGATTAAAAAGGCAGTTAAAGCCTTAGCTGCTGCCGAACGTCCAGTGCTGTACATTGGTGGCGGCGCGATTATGGCTGAAGCTGGCGAGCAAATTAGCAAGCTGGTTGATTTGTTTAATATGCCCGTTACCTCAACCCTGATGGGCTTAGGGGCATTTGCCTCCACCGACCCTCGTTTTGTGGGCATGCTGGGTATGCACGGCACCTATGAAGCCAACATGTCGATGCATAATGCCGACGTAATTTTTGCGGTGGGTGCGCGCTTTGATGACCGCGTCACGAACAACGTGAAAAAGTTCTGTCCTAACGCGACTATCTTGCACATTGATATTGACCCAACCTCTATATCAAAAACCATTCGTGCCGATATTCCTATCGTTGGCTCTGTTGATTCAGTGATTGAGCAAATGCTGGAATGTATTGAAGAAACATGCATTAAAAACGAAGCCGACAGCTTGAAAGCTTGGTGGGCTCAGGTAGACGAATGGCGTAGCCGCAAGTGTTTAGATTATGCAAAAAGCGATACCTTGATTAAACCTCAGCAGGTGATTGAATCAATGTACCGGGTGACCAAAGGTGATGCTTATGTCACCTCTGATGTTGGTCAGCACCAAATGTTCGCCGCCTTGTATTATCCTTTTGATAAGCCTCGCCGTTGGATTAACTCTGGTGGCTTAGGCACCATGGGCTTTGGTTTCCCTGCTGCTATGGGGGTTAAGTTTGCCTTCCCTGATGCTACCGTGGCCTGTGTAACAGGTGATGGTTCTATTCAAATGAACATTCAAGAGTTGTCGACTTGCTTGCAATATAACGTGCCAGTGGTGATTGTTTCTTTGAACAACCGCTCGTTAGGCATGGTTAAACAGTGGCAGAAGATGTTCTACGATGGTCGCCAATCTCATTCTTACATGGATTCCGTGCCTGACTTTGTGAAATTGGCTGAAGCTTACGGCCATGTAGGTATGCAAGTGAATCACCCTGATGAGCTAGATGCAGCCATGGAAAAAGCCTTCTCAATGAAAGACCGAGTGGTGTTTATGGACATCATGGTTGACCCTGAAGAACACGTTTATCCAATGCAAATAAAAACCGAAGCGATGAAAGACATGTGGCTAAGTAAAACGGAGAGAACATAATGCGCCGAATTATTTCAGTTTTATTAGAAAACGAAGCTGGTGCTCTGTCTCGTGTTACTGGCTTGTTCTCGCAGCGCGGTTTTAACATTGATTCATTAACCGTGTCTACCACAGAAGATCCAACTCTTTCACGTATGAGCATTTGCACTTACGGCGATGAAAATACCATTGAGCAAATCACCAAGCAGCTAAACAAGCTGGTTGATGTGCTTAAAGTATCGGAGTTAACCGAAGCTGAGCATGTTGAGCGTGAGATAATGTTGGTTAAAGTTCGTGCGGCTGGAGCAATCCGCGAAGAAGTGATGCGAACTTGTGATATTTTCCGCGGTCAAATCGTTGATGTAACGCCAAGCATGTATATCATGCAATTAAGTGGCGATAGCGCCAAACTGGATGCTTGTGTCAAAACCTTAGCGCAATCAACCGAGATTTTGGAAGTAGTGCGAAGTGGTGTTTGTGGCATGAGCCGCGGCGAGAGAATGCTTCGGCCATAAATCTTTTCGAAATGTCGAGTTAAAGACCAGCTTAGGCTGGTCTTTTTTTGTATTGATTCCAAGCATTTCGATAATTACTGATATACTCAAGCTATGGCTAAACCAAAGGATGGTAGAGCCCATTGCGCTTGATGGTGAGGAACACCTTGCATGAAATTCTCTAGTCGGATCATTGTATTTACCATTAGTTGCGTAGTAGTCGCGGTACTGCTTGTATTGCTTGGTGGAGCATTAACTTTCCGACAACTTGCCTTCAATCAGCAGCAGCACCAGTTGCGCTCGGTAGTTGAGGTAATTGATGGCCAGTTGAGTGTTCAACCCGAAACACCCGAGTTTGCCCAATGGCTGCCTAACTGGCTGCGGGCCCATAATATTCAAGTATTAGAAGTGTCTAACCGTGGAGGGGTGATTTATACCTTTCGCGAACTCAATTATACCGGCAATAGCAATAGCTTGGTGTCGTACCGTTACCCCTTAATGGCTCATCCTGATTTTGTGATTCAAATTTGGGTAGAGCGACCATTCAAACAGCTTACCTACGAACCCGAAGCCATGTTGGGCATTGGTGGCGGCGTATTGATTGTTGCACTGAGCTTAATTGCGGTGTTCCGCTGGCTTAAAAAGATTATGTTCGGTGCAGAATTACTGCAAACGCGCGGTAACCAAATATTGGCGGGACGATTGCGTGACGTACAAGTGGGTAGTCCCAAGGAATGGCCTAATGCGGCCAGTAAAGCCATTGAACAACTTATTACACAATTACTAGAAGCACGCCAAGAGCGTAGCCGGTTTGACTGTATTATTCGTAATCACGCCTTTGTCGATGAGCTCACTCAGTTGTCAAACCGCACCCATTTCTATAATCAGCTAGAAGCGGAAATTGGTGATGCCGACGCACACACCGGCGCGGTACTATTGGTTTACTTGCGGGGCATGGATGATGTTAATTACCAGTACGCCCGTAACGAAGGTGATGCTATTTTGCAGCAAAGTGCCGATGCATTAAAGCAGTACACTCGCCGCAACATAGATGTGAACTTAGCTCGCTTCAGCGGTGATGCCTTTGCATTGTTAATGCCGCTTTCCACTTTAGATGAAGCTGAAGATACAGCGGCGGGCATTCTCAAGCTGCTAGAGCGCATTCCTTTGCCAGAAGTTGCAGACGAGGATGACTTTTTCTACATTGGCATTGCTGGTTATCAATATGGTGACAGCGCGCAATTAGTGATTGAACAAGCCGAAGACGCATTGCGTGTTGCCCAAATGCAGCGCCACAATGGGTGGTATGTGGTACCTCGCGAATTAAGTTCAACCCAAACCGGAAAGGGTTCGGTTCGCTGGCGTACCCTCTTGCAGCATGTATTAAGCAATGAAGGGCTGCATTATTATCAGCAAGATGTTGTTGATGAAGATGGTCGGGTTTGTTATCGCGAATTATTAGCCAGAATTACCGACTACCAAGGCGAAGTGATAAACGCTGGCGTATTTTTGCCTTGGGCGGAGAAAAGCGGCTTACAGGCAAGTTTTGATGAGCATGCCTTAACATTTGCCATGAAGTACGTGAAATACACTCGCCAGCCTATCAGTGTTAACTTGAATATTGCGACGGTAATAAAGCAGTCGGTGATGCGTGAATTGCTGCAGTGGGTTTTCTCTGTGCCTTACAAAGAGTGTAAGAAACTAGTCTTAGAGTTTCCCGAGATACAGTTATCGCAGTTAAATGACACCGAAATGCTACGTTTAAAAGCACTGAATAAAAAAGGCATTAAGTTAGCGGTAGAGCGAGCGGGGCAGCGGGTGGTGAGTACTCAATACATTAGCGAGTTAAAGCTTGAATATTTGAAGCTGCATACTAGCTTAGTGCGAGACATTCAGATTCGACAAGTTAACCAACTCGCAGTGAGCTCATTAGTGGCCAGTTGTTCTGACCGCGTAGAGGTTATTGCTGTAGGCGTAGAGCGCAACGAAGAATGGCGTGTTTTGCAGCGTTTAGGTGTGCACTACGGGCAAGGTTTCTTATTTAGCAAGCCAGAGCCCATTTAAATCATCTTGGGGTGGTGTTTTGGTGAGAAAAGCATGAGTTATTTGAGTGCCTAATCTACAGTTACTAGATATACCGCCGTTAATCTTGAGAATTAGCACATATTTGTCGGCCAATGCTTTAAAAAATAACAGAAAAGTTTAGACTACTTGTGTAGATTTTACATGGATTACTCAAAGGAAAAGGGATGGGTTTAGCGTTTTGGCGAAGAAATACAGCGAAGACTCGTTGCAGTGCCTATTTGCGCTCAGATCTTGTGGTTTTAGCCGATCACCAACAGCAAACCTTTGAGAAGGCGGTTAGCTCTATCGAGCAATGGCCAGAAGCGTTAGCATCATTATGTAAAGAGGCACAACTCGGTGCCGACCATCAAATTGTTTTTGTTCTAGGCAATGCGCATTATCAACAGTTTCAGGTAGAAAAACCCAAAGTCGCCGAAGAAGAGTTGGCAGGGGCAGTGCCGTGGGCCATTAAAGACATGGTGGCAGAGCAGGTCTTAGATTTAGCGGTTGATTATTACGAAGCGCCAGCCGCGCCAATGGCCAGTGAAAAGCTCAATGTAGTGTGTGTTCGTAAACCTGTTATTCAGCAGCTGGTGAATATGGCGAATCAGCAAGATTTAACCATTGAAGGCATCACTATTGAAAGCCTCGCTGCGATTAATTTTCTTGAAGCCAATGAGCGTTGCCAAATGTTGTTATGGCAGCCCAAAGGCGGTGACTTAGAACTTATTGTGGTTCGCCAAGGGCAAGTATCTTTTACTCGTCAGCTACGTGCCTTTTCTGCGTTGGGCCAGATGCAAGAAATTGAATTTACCCAATCTTTCTTTGATAGCTTGAGCCTAGAGCTACAACGTTCAATAGACTACATTAGCGCCACTCTAAAATTGCCAGAAGTTAGCGTTATTCAGTTGGCGATTCCTAGCCGTTTTTGTGATGAAATTGCTCGCCAGTTGCAGCAAAATCTAACCCCAAAAGTTAATTTATTAGAACTCTCGTCGATTGAAAGTAGTGAGTACTATTATCACTTGCCAGCCTTGGCTGCTTTACAAGAAGGGGTGTTGTCGTGAAAACGAGAATTAACCTTTATGTTGAGGAGTTTCGTCCAAAGCCAGAACGAGGTTCACTAAGGCAAGCGGTGATATCTTGGGGAATTGTTGGCGTGTTAGCTTTGGTATGGGGGTTTTGGCAGCAACAGCAAACCAATGCCGCTGTTGTGAGCTCGAGTGCTCAACGCCAGTTACTTAATCAACAAGAGCAACAGCTTAATAAACTAAAAGCCGCTATCGAGCAGCGCGCTTTAGACCCAAGATTACAGCGTGAAGTTAGCCTTGTGCAACAAGAGCTAACATTGAAACAATTGTTAGACCAGCGCCTTAAAGGGCATGGTTATGCAAACAGCGGCTTTTCTTCATCGCTTAATGCTTTGGCGTCTATTGAAGATAGCCAAATATGGCTGACTGAAATAAATATTCAGCGTGGTCGTATGGCCTTAGCGGGGCAATCTACCAGCAGTGATGCGGTGCCTAAATGGCTTAAGCAGTTTAAGGCCTACCCCGATTTGTCTCAGCAACAGTTCGCTGGCTTGAAGATATTTAGAGATGAAGACCAGCAACTGCACTTTAGTTTAAGTGGTTCAACTAAGAGCGAAAGCATATTAGGAGGCCCAAATGAGTGAGCAGTGGCAACAGTGGCAAGCTACCTTCGCAGGTCTTAGTTTACGAGAGCGCCTATTGATTCTTGTTACCGGCTTATTGGTGATTATATTACCGAGTTATTACTTGTGGATAGAACCCGCCAGTATTAAGCAAAATAAAGCTGAAACAGAGTTGGCAGAAGCGACGCGAAAATACGCTGAAAATGCCGATTTAATTGAATTCAGTAAAACAAAACTGCGCGAAGATCCGAATAAAGACATTAAAGCTGAGTTGTTACAGTTACACGCTCAGCTAGAACAAGTAGATAAGAAACTAGAGCTACAGCAGGCGGGCTTGATCCCCGTTGAGCAGATGACCGAAGTACTGGAAAAACTACTGCAAAAAAGTGACGGCTTGATGCTGGTCTCTATGGATTCTTTAGCGCCTGAAGCGATATTAAGTAGTGCAGAAAGCAGCGCTGATAGTCTTAATTTTTATCGCCACGGTATTCGATTAAAACTCAATGGTGGCTATTTTCCTTTAGTTAAGTATTTGCAGGTAGTTGAAGAGTTACCGCAGCGATTCCTGTGGCAACTTATCGATTACCAAGTGCTTGAGTACCCAAGAGCCGATATCACTATCGATATCTATACCTTAAGCACCAATAAGGATTTTATTAGTGGCTAAGTATTTTTTAGCGTTAATGCTCTCATGTGGAGTGCTTACCAGTAGTGTGTTGGCTACGCCGCTAAGTGATCCTACTGCGCCACCTAATAGTCGCAGTAGCACGAGTAGTGCCGCCAAGCAGGTATCTTTACCCAGTATCCAAGCGATTATTGTTGGTGGGAAAGAGCCAGGGGCGATTCTTAATCAGCGCTTTGTGGGCGTAAAACAATCAATATCAGGTTACACCTTGAGCCGTGTGCATCAAGATTACGTAGTGTTAACACGAGCAAATAAGCAGTATCGAATTCAATTAGACAAGGTGTCAGTGAAACGCGTCACTGGGCAGGGGCAGTAATACATGTATATCAAACGGATTTTTATAGGCTGTGTCGTTGTATTGGTAAGTGCTTGCCAGTCCACCTCTAGGCCTGATCCTGTAGAAGCTAAGCAAGCTATCTCTGAAGCGCAAAAACCAGTGCCGTCTACGATAAAAGCGCCAGAGTTACCCGCAGAAGTGCAAGCAGAGCTAATGCCAGAACTTGGCTTGCAGCAAGGGGATTTGCTTCAGGTTGAGCATCGCTTTGACGTAAATGCGCGTAATGTAGACGCAAAAACCTTCTTCCCTGCTTTGATTAAAGGCTCTCCTCTTAGCGTGGCAATGCATCCAGGCGTAGAGGGTAAAATTACCTTAAAACTTAAAGAAGTGACCTTAAAAGAAGCCATTGATGTGGTGTCTGATATGTATGGTTACGACGTTAAACGTAGCGGTAAAATATTACATGTTTACCCAGCGGGAATGCGTATTGAAACTATTCCACTTAACTACTTAATGTTAGAGCGTTATGGCTATACTCGTACCCGCATTAATTCGGGTGGTATCACCGGTGGTGATAGCGATAATAATAGCTCGAGCAATAATTCGTCGAATAACTCATCTAGTAATAACTCCAGTAACAACAATAACAGCAGCCGTAATTCTAATCGGAGTGACAGTTTTAACGGCACTAAAATTGAGTCTGCGACTGAAACGCGTTTCTGGTATGAGCTTGAAGAAACCTTACGCGGCATGATCGGCATTAGTATGCGTCGAGATCGTGGCAACGATACCTCTTACGCCAATGACGGCCGCATGGTGGTTGTTAGCCCACAAGCTGGTTTAGTTACTGTACGTGCTTTTCCAGATGAAATTCGTACCATTAAAACCTTTTTGGCTAAGTCTGAAAGGAACTTACAGCGTCAAGTGATTTTAGAAGCCAAGATCATTGAAGTCACCTTAAGTGATGGTTACCAACAAGGTATTGATTGGACCAACGCCGGTGATGTGATTGGCTCAACAGAGGTATTGTTTAACAATACCTCGCAAATTCCTGGTGACGCGATTAGTGCAATATTAGGGGGCGGTGGTGCGCTAACCGTTACCGATGGCAACTTTCAAGCGGTGGTGAGTTTGTTGCAAACTCAAGGTGATGTGAATGTATTGTCTAGCCCGCGCATTACGGCGTCAAATAACCAAAAAGCTGTTATTAAAGTGGGTACCGATGAGTACTTTGTTACTGACGTATCAAATACTACTATCTCGGGCACCAACCCAGTGACCAACCCCAGCGTAGAGTTAACACCCTTTTTCTCGGGTGTTGCTTTAGATGTTACTCCACAAATTGACGATAACGGGCAAGTGCTACTGCACGTTCACCCCTCAGTGACAGAAGTTAAAGAACAACGCAAAGTGATTAGCTTTGGCAGCTCTAGTGAGCAACTTGATTTGCCCTTAGCCCAAAGTGACATTCGTGAAACTGATACGGTTATTAAAGCAAACTCTGGTGATGTAGTAGTGATTGGTGGCTTGATGAGCTCCAAACAGGAAGAGATTATTTCTAAAGTGCCGTTTATTGGTTCTATTCCTGGCTTGGGCGAGTTGTTTACCAACAAAGCGATATCGAGCAAAAAAACCGAATTAGTAATTTTGATTCAGCCTACTGTGGTGACCGAAGATACTTGGCAAATTGAGCTACAGAAGTCTCAGGATTTGCTGAACACTTGGTATCCAGAAGAAAACTAGGCGGCATAAGTGGCAGTATATCTGGAACATTTTGGACTTTCGCAAGCACCGTTTGGTTTAACGCCGAACACGGGTTTGTATCAGGCTTTATTACCTCATGACGAGGCGATACAGGTACTGCAAACTGCGCTTAAATCTGGCGAAGGTTTTATTAAAGTCAGTGGCGAAGTGGGTACCGGTAAAACGTTGCTTTGTCGCAAATTGCTTAATGAAATGAGCGATGAGTACCAGTTTGCTTACTTGCCTAATCCTTGTTTATCTGCTGAGCAAATCCATGCCGCATTAGCTAATGAATTGGGTTTGAAGGTCGACCCAAGTGCCTCTTCGCACAGTTTATTGGAACAGATTCATCACTGCTTAATTGAATTAGCCAGTCAACAGCGACCAGTTGTATTATTGATTGATGAGGCTCAGGCCCTAAGTGACGAAGCATTAGAAGTGATTCGGCTGCTTGGAAATTTAGAAACAGAACAGCGTAAACTATTACACGTAGTCTTGTTTGGCCAACCAGAGCTAGATGAGCGCTTAGCCAGCCAGCAACTTCGACAATTACGCCAACGCATCACATTCTCGTACCGCTTACGCGCCTTAGAAAAGGATGAGGTGGCTAGTTACATTCAGCATCGCTTACATTTAAGTGGTTACCGTGGTGGGCCGTTGTTTACTGCAGGGTCGTTAAAGCTACTAACACGGGCAAGCCGCGGAATACCGCGTTTAATCAATATATTAGCCCACAAGGTATTGATGCTGTGTTACGGCCAAGGTGCTCAACAAGTTAGTGTAAATATGGTAAAAACCGCCGTTCAAGATACCGAGGATGCGGCGTTACCAGCAGCTAAAACCGCGTTGTTGGTGTTGGGTTTCTCCGCTTGTTTCTTGCTTGGTTTAGTTATTTGGTGGGGAGCACTACGATGAGTGTTATCAATCAAATGCTGAAAGATTTAGATAAGCGTCAGCAAACTAACCCGCAAAGTATGGCACCACTGGTGGAAGAGTCAGGCCGCAGTGCTAGAGCCTACATTCTTATGGGTTTAGTGCTGATTGCATTAATGATTTCTGCTTGGTTGGCGCTTCGCTATTTTACCAACTTAGAATTAAAAAGTGACGTTGAAGTAGTGACGGAAGCAACGAACAACAGTTCGCTCTCCATTTCTCCAGAAACAGAACAGCTTCAAGCCGTAGCCGCCGCGATAGACGTTGAATTAAACGAGCCTACAAGCAGTGCTGAGCTGATAGTAGAACCAGCGGATACCTTGATCAATAAGGACTTACCACCGAAGACAACTACTGAGTTGGGGTTGGTTGCGACTCCAGATCCCAAATCAGACGTTGAGCAGACGCTACCGAGCCCGATCATTGAAGCTGAGCCAGAAAAAATAGCGACATCAAATGTTGTCATTACTACAGATAAGGTCGTTGAAGCTAGAGTTGAGAGTGAGCCTGAAGCTAACAAACCTTTAGAAACAGTAGAGCGTCAAGCTCCGCTTTCTAAGAATGTAGAAAGCAACGAGTCGAGCTTGGAAATAAAACCTCTGAAACTTAATCGAGAACAACAAGTTGCCTTGTACACTCGGCGCGGTTTTCAAGCATTAGACAAAAATCAATTAGTAGAAGCGCGCTTAGAGTTTAATAAAGCCTTACAGCTCGATCATCAAGCACATGAAGTGAGAGAGCAATTAGCCGCCTTAGAGTTTGGCCGTGGCAACGCAAGTGCTGCTGTGAGCTTGTTAGAAGAGGGAATTCAACTTAGCCCATTGCGTGGTTCATTTAGAGTAATGTTAGCGCGTATCTTTGTACAACAAGAAAATCTGCCGCAAGCCATTTACTATTTAGAGAGTGCCGAGCCTGAGGTGAGTGGCAATGTAGATTACTACGCTATGTTAGCCGGCCTAGCGCAAAACCTTAACAAACAAGAGCTCGCCTTAAGTGCTTATCAAAAACTGGTGAAGCATGAGCCGAGCCGCGCGCGCTGGTGGATGGGCTACGCCATTGCCAACGACAAGTTAACTCACTATAACGAGGCGTTAGCCGCCTATCGCCAAGCGGAACTGATGGGACAGCTTTCTAGTCATTCACGCGATTTTGTCGCAAACCGTATTCGACAGTTGGAGCAATAAACATGGCGCAACCCAAATTACGAATGCGTTTAGGTGACTTGCTCGTGAGTGAGCAAGTTATTAGTGAAGCCGAGTTAATGAGCGCATTGGCTCAACAAAAGCAAACCGGGCGAAAGTTAGGCGCGACATTAATTGAACTTGGGGTTATTGCCGAAGTGCAGTTACTGGAGTTTTTGGCTCGCCAACTCGGCATTCCTTTTGTCGATTTAGCTCAGGTCTCTGTCGATGCTAATGCCGTAGTTATGTTGGGTGAAGTTCATGCTCGACGCTTACGAGCTTTGGTAATTCATAAAGATGGAGACGTACTTACTGTCGCCATTTCTGACCCCGCCGATCTCTCGGCTATTGATACCTTAGCCGGGTTGTTAGCGCCAAGTCAGCTTAAATATGTAGTAGCTCGTGAATCACAAGTGGTAGAAGCTTTTGACCGCTTTTATCGCCGTACTCGAGAAATTGAAGGTTTTGCCCAAGAGCTAAAAGAAGAATATGCCAGCGCCGATGAATTTGATATTGGTCTGGCGACTGCCAACGACGAAAGTAACGAAACTACCGTGGTTAAGTTGCTGCAATCTTTGTTTGAAGATGCGGTACAAGTTGGCGCGTCAGATATTCATATTGAGCCAGACGACAAAGTATTACGGATCCGCCAACGGGTAGATGGTGTACTACAAGAAAGTGTATTAAATGAAGTGCAAATTGCCTCAGCCATGGTGCTGCGTTTGAAGTTGATGTCTGGGCTAGATATTTCTGAGAAACGTTTGCCACAAGATGGTCGTTTTAATATTAAGGTACGTGGCCACTCTATCGATGTACGTTTATCTACCATGCCTATTCAGGCTGGTGAATCGGTAGTAATGCGTTTGCTCGATCAGTCTGCGGGTATTTTGTCCTTAGAGCAAACCGGTATGCCGCCCGACATCATGGAACGTTTCCGCCGCCAATTGCATCGCCCTCATGGCATGATCGTGGTAACGGGGCCAACCGGTAGTGGTAAAACCACCACTTTGTACGGGTCCTTAAGTGAGCTTAATCAGCCAGAATCAAAAATTATTACCGTAGAAGACCCGGTTGAATATCGTCTTCCTCGGATTAACCAAGTACAAGTAAACACCAAAATTGGTCTCGACTTTTCCAGTATTTTACGGACAACTTTGCGTCAAGATCCCGATATTTTGCTGGTGGGCGAGATGCGTGACCAAGAAACCGTAGAGATTGGTTTGCGTGGCGCTTTAACCGGTCACTTGGTGCTGACCACTCTGCACACTAATGATGCCATTACTAGTGCCCTGCGTTTAATTGATATGGGCGCAGCGGGCTATTTGGTAGCAAGCTCCTTAAGAACCATTCTTGCTCAACGTTTAGTTCGTCGTTTATGTGACAACTGCAAACAAGAGCAAGCCGCCACGCTAGAAGAAAAAGTTTGGCTAGAGCACATCAGTAGCCAAGATTTAAGTCAGCAAGTTTTCTTTAAAGGCCGAGGTTGTCAAACCTGTAATTACACCGGATACAAAGGTCGAATTGGTGTATTTGAAATGCTTGAGTTAAACGAAGCAATGATGGAGTGTTTGCGTCGTGATGACCCTGATGAATTTTCCAAGGTCGCCAAAGCGTCTGAGCAATATAGACCTCTCTCTTTAGCCGCCTTAGATTACGCCAAACAAGGTGTTACCTCGATTGAAGAAGTGCTGCGTTTAGTGGAAGAAATTGATGTTTACGGCAGTGTAGTGAATCAAGCGGAAGAGTCTGTGTAATGGCTATTTTTCGCTATCAAGTTCGCGATAGCACAGGTCGCCTAATAAACGGCGATATTGAGGCGGCTAATCAAAATGCGGCTGCAGAAAGTTTACTTCGTCGCGGCTTAACACCGATTAAAATTGCCGAAGGAAAAGTGCAAGGCGAGGGTTTTGGTAGCTTAGATGTCAGTAGCTTATGGGAGGGGCGAATTAAAATTGATGAGTTGGTGGTATTCACTCGTCAAATGTACTCGCTAACCAAAGCTGGCATACCCATTATGCGGGCGATAAATGGCTTGGCCGAAACGGCCCACAGTAAGCTATTGCGCCGTTCCTTGGCGGGGGTATCAGATGCGCTAAGTAGTGGGCGGGCGTTATCTACATCAATGGCGGAATACCCGAAAGTATTCTCACAGTTGTTTGTAAGTATTGTGCATGTGGGCGAAAACACTGGCCAACTAGAGCAAGCGTTTTTGCAGTTATCGCAGTACTTAGAATTAGAAATGGATACTCGAAAGCGGATTAAAACCGCGATGCGTTATCCCACTTTTGTGATTTTGGCGATTGTTATCGCCATGGTGATTTTGAATATATTTGTTATTCCACAATTTGCTGAAATATTTGGTCGATTTAACGTGGAGCTACCCTTAGCCACCAGAATATTGATAGGAACGTCGAACTTTTTTGTGAACTTTTGGCCGCTGTTATTAGTGTTAGCAATTGGTTCGGTGTTTTTGGTGAGGTGGTATGTGGCCACTCCCAAGGGGCGAATGTTGTGGGATAAAACCCGCTTGCGTTTACCGGTGGTTGGCTCGGTGATTGAACGTTCTTTATTAGCGCGTTTTTCTCGTAGTTTTGCCATGATGTTGGGCGCAGGCGTTCCGTTAAATCAAGCTTTATCACTAGTGGCCAGTGCGGTAGACAATGCCTTTATGGCAGAGCGTATTGTAGAGATGCGCCGAGGTATTGAACGCGGAGAGAGCTTATTGCGCAATGCCATCGCTAGTGAGTTGTTTACGCCCTTAGTATTACAGATGATCTCGGTGGGTGAAGAAACCGGCCAAGTGGATGAATTGCTGACCGAAGCTGCTGAGTTTTATGAGCGTGAAGTGGACTATGATTTAAAGAGTTTAACCGCGCGAATTGAACCAATACTCATTAGCGTGGTCGCAGGTATGGTGCTAATTCTTGCTTTGGGTATCTTTACGCCAATGTGGGACATGATGCGTGCAGTTCGAGGTGGTTAAGTGAATCGGCAAGATTTACTGGAGAATAACCGTTCTCGCTTCAGCTGGATTGTGACATTCTGCATAGTTTTATTAGTCGTATTATTGCTTTTAATAAGCTTTGTTAGGACAATTGAGCAAGCAGAGCAGCAAGTTGTAGAAGAATATACTCAAACTTGGGTTAACCAGTTGGCGCAAGTTCACGGTTTATGGATAGCCAGATTTAGACCCGAGTTCTTAGAGGTAAATCTATATCAACTCGATAGTTTAACCGGTGAACAAAAGGCACTAGAACCGATCACGCTTAAAATGACTAAATCTGGTTGGCCAGTCGTTAGCAGCCAACAAGATTGCTTGGTTTTATGGCAGCAAATAGTGGGTGTTGAGTTGAGTTTTGAAGGGAAGGTAAGTGATGCTGAATTTTTACAGCAGCGTTGTTATTTTACCTTTGAGCAGTTAGCGGTGATGGTGTACAGCCCGCAACAAGGTTTGATTACAAAGGAATGGCTGTAAAGCTGATTTGAGGAGTAACTAACAAGTGACAATTTATCCTAGCCTAAGTGCTAACAAATACAGGCAAGTCGGCTTCTCATTGATCGAGTTGGTGATTGTTATTGTGGTGTTGGGGATCCTCGCTGTTACCGCATTACCACGATTTTTGGATGTAACAGAAGAAGCCAAGGTAGCCAGCCTTGAGGGCGTAGCGGGTGGGTTTGCTACAGGTGTTTCTTTAGCGAGAGCGCAATGGGAAGCTGAAGGTCGACCGAGTGAAAACGGTAAGAATGCCGTTATTTACGATACTCAGAAGGTGTATTTAACAACTCCTACTGCTGCTCAAATATCTAACGGTAGTGTTGCACCTGGTTACCCTGTAACCAGTGATGATGAAGACGTAGATCCTGGCTCGCTTAGCGGCGAAAAGTGCCTAAAAGTATGGGACGCTATTTTACAAAACCCGGCTCGAGCGACCAGCACCTTTGCTGAAGTTGCCGATCAAGGCGATTATTTTAAATATTACACCACGGTGACCGGCGCTGCTGAAGCGACCAGATGTATTTTCTACCAAGTTAACTCCTTGGCAAAAAATAGCGATGGGTCTTACGTTGATCCTGGCAACGACGAAGGCTCTTTTAATAACTTTACGTACCAACCCGCCGCTGGGCGAGTTTTTACAAATATTTCTAACTAACGATTTATAAATCAATAATTTTCTAAGGATATAGAAATGAAAACAACTAAACAGCAAGGTTTTACGCTAATTGAATTGGTGATTGTTATTATCATCTTAGGTATTTTGGCTGTGACTGCAGCACCTAAGTTTTTAAACTTACAAACTGATGCTCGCGCTTCAACTGTGAAAGGCTTGGAAGGAGCAGTTAAAGGCGGAGCCAATTTGATTTATAGTAAAGCGGCAATTGCTGGTATTGAAGCAAGTTCTGGTGATGTATCAGGAGCAAATAGCACTGATGTTTCAACGACTCTTGGTTACCCTAATGTAGCTGCATTTGGTTCAGATCAACTCGATGGTTGGCTAGATCTTAGTACTGCTGAATGGACTGTTACTACTTCTGGTGCTGGTGCAACTATTACTCCGGCGGGCTTTACTGCTTCTTCTGGTGCTTGTGAAGTTCAATATACGATTGCAGATAGCACGAGCTCTGCCCAAACTGTATCAGTTGTAACTGGCTGTTAATTGTTTAAGGCTAGCTTCGGCTAGCCTTTACTTTTTAACTATTAGATTGGAAACATCATTTAAACCTCACCCTCGAAACTCCGGCTTTACCACTATTGAGCTGGTGATTACGCTTATCCTCATTGGCATTCTTGCTATCACTGTACTCCCCAGATTCTTTCGCGGCGGCTTTGCTGAAATAAGCCTGCGCGAGCAATTGCTAAGTCGTTTACATTTAGTACAAACCCAAGCAATGAACCATTATCAAGATTGCTTTTTTCTACAAATTAACAGCGATAACTATTTCTCTGGCGAGCTTGCAACAAACGGTGATTGTTTAAAAACTATCGATGTTCTAGAAGAGGTATCTTTTTCGAATGAGCTTACCGTAACTCAAGGTATTATTCGTTTCGATGGCATGGGACGGGTTAGGCTTGGGCTTTCAGAGCCACGTTTATGCTCGCAATTTCCTTGTATTATTAGCGTGCAAGGTGAAGAAACACACACCATTGTTATAGAATCAGAGGGCTATATTCATGCGCCCTTGTAAAAGCTCCAGAGATAGCGGTTTTACTCTGATTGAGCTGATTGTTGGCATAGTGGTGCTTGCGATTTCGCTTGTAGTCATTACCTCATTTTTAGCACCTCAAGCGGTGCGTAGTATTGACCCTATTTACCAAGTACGATCCGCCGAATTAGGGTCTAGCCTAATGAATGAAATACTGTCTAAATCATTTGATCACAATTCGGATCATACTGGCGGAGGGCTGTGGCGCTGTGGAGAAACTGGCCAGCCTGCTTGTACTGTCGCAGGTAGTTATGGTCCGGACGGAGAAACTCGTTCTCAATATAACGATGTGGATGATTACCATACTAATGGTAATTTTATCGCTATTGACGACAGTTTGGGAACTAACTTAGCCAACATCTATCGCAACTATTCTTATCGAGTGGCTATCGACAGTTCAGAGAATGGCATTAATGTAGCTAAACGCATCGATTTGTGGATAAGGGCGCCTAATGGCGCTGATTACGCCTTTAGTGCTTATCGGTGGAATTACTAATGGCTAAGCAAGTGGGTTTTACGCTTATTGAACTCGTCATTACCATGGTGTTATTGGCAATACTGGCGATTGCTACCACCGATTTTTTGCGTACCGGTAGCCTTATTTACCGACAAAGTGCTGATAGGCAGGTGTTGCTAGGTGAGGCGCGTTTTGCCATTGAGCGCCTAAACAGAGAATTACATAATAGCTTACCGAATAGTGCTCGTTTAGATCCAAATGGAGCGAATGTCACTGACTATTGTTTGAGTTTTGTGCCTACCATCTCGGCACATACTTATATTGACATTCCTGTTGCCCCGAGTAGTTCGGCGTCAGCAGCGGTGGTTACTTCACCAAGTCAACCATCGATTATCTCTACCGCAGAACCAGCCTGGCTAAGCACTTACATACTCAACTCCGATGAGGTGCTACTGGCGTCTGGAGGCTTGGTAAACGCAGGCTGTAGTTCTGCAACTGGAAAAGTGTTCTGCTTAGCTAACATAAGTGAAGATGCTAGTTCGGGAGCCAGTACCCTAGGTTTTTCCGATTCTTCAAATAATGCAACATCAGTGAGTTTTACTACGGACTCACCCTCACAGAGAACTTTTATATTGGGGGAGCCGATTCGCTATTGTGTTGAAAACAATCGCTTGCTGCGTTTTCAGCCAGCAGACAGTGGTACCGGTGTACTAATGGCGAGTAAACTCGAAAACCCTAATACAGTGCTACCCTTTCAGGTGGTGCAGCCTAGCTTGACCAGAAACAGCTTAGTGAATCTACGCTTGCGGTTTGTTGAAAATAATGAGGTAGTGGAATTTAATCATGACATCGTCATTCTCAACCAGCCTTAAGCAGGGACAACTAGTTAGCAACCCTGCTAAGCAGCAGGGGAGTGCGTTGGTGATTGCGATTTTTGTGATTGTGGTGATGGCTTTAATTAGTGCTGCGTTAACGGTGATGTTACAAGATACCTCTCGCAATGCGACTTGGGATGTATTGGGTACTCGTGCCGAGTTAGCGGCTTATTCTGGTTTAGAACAGGCGCTTTCAGAGTTATTTCCTGCTGATGGAAGTGAAACCATACTCTGCGCAGATCTCACCTTGGAACCTAATTTAACTGGGCCGGGCTTTCAAAGTTGTGAAGTTGAGGTTTTATGTAACGAAGTTGTGGCTTGTAATGCTGATGGAACAGGCGGGGTGACTCAGCTTGATGCTTGTGTCTATAGCTTACAAGCTACGGCCTCCTGCGGTTCTGGCGAAGTACTAGTCCAGCGTTCTCAACAAATTCAGGCGAGGAGTGCTTTATGATTTCAGTAATTGTAAACCGCTGTATCCTTATCACTTTTTTGCTTTTCCCCCAACTAGTGCTGGCTGTTGATTGTGTCGACGTATTTACCAGCCCCATAGCATCTTCACAAAATAATCGTCGTTTGGAGGTAAATTGGTTAGCGCGAGTCTATGGAAGCAATCAAGGGCGATTGGATATAGATAGCGTTGATAAAGTTAGCTCATCAGATGGAAATACTTGTCCTGATGCCAATACCGATTGCGTGGCTAGCGGTAACTTAGCCTCGGCGGGTAGCAATGTTAATATTGAAAAAATTAACAACGGGCAGTCTGTTAATGTGGGTTACCAACAAACTGTCACGCTTGGCTCAGGCAGCTATAACACAAATAATTTTGCAGACATTCAAGGGGCTACTCAAAGTACCATCAACTTTTCTAGTGATCGCAATGAGTATTTTATTGAGAATGTGAATGTAGGTTACCAATCTGCTTTACGTCTCTCGCCAGGAACATATTGGATAGATGGTGATTTTACCATCGGCCAAGAGGCTACACTAGAATTGCTTGGCTCCAGTGGTACGGTAAAAATATTTGTGAATCGTAACGTGACCGCAGGTTACCAAGCTAAGTTAAATGTAAATGGCGACCCCTTACGTTTGGCCATCTATACCCGAGAGGACATCGATTTAGCCAATGAAACTGAGTCTGCTTTTATTGGTTACGCTAGACGGAACATTGCTTTAAATTACCAAGCCGAATTAGAGGGGGCGTTATTCACCCAGCAACGCGATGTGGTAATGGTTAACGAGTCGGTTGTTCGAGGAATTGCTAATCCAGGAGAGGTAGATTTTGCTCCTCTGTGTAACAGTAGCGTGACAGAACCACTTTTGTTGCAGTTTGGCAGCGCTGGCGCGGGGCAAAATGGTGGTACGGTTACATTTGACCAAACTTACCAGTCTAAACCTTTAGTGTTTTTAATGACGCCTATTGATGCTAACGATCCAAACAATGACGGACCAGTAGCTGCGCTAGTCACCAGTGTAGATGTTGATAAATTTACATGGGTACGACAAGAGCCTCCCTTCAACTCCACGGTATCAAAAAACATAGAAGCAGTAGATTGGATTGCTGTTAATGAAGGTGAGCATTTTCTCGAAGACGGCACTGAGTTAAGAGCGGGCAAGATAAGCACCAATACTGCTTTTCCGTTTCCCGATAGAGACTATTTTAATGTAGAGATGCCCAACAATTTGTCGGTGGTGTTGCATCAAAGTCAGTCGCGTAATAACAATTGCTGGCTCACCACTACGTCAGAATATAACAATAGTGGTATTCGCTTAGCGATTGATAACAGTGAAGCCTACGATTTCCGCTTTTTCGCACGTTATTGTAACTCACAAAATGACTCAATTTATTACACTGACTTACAAGATGAAACAGTCGCCTATCTCGCAACAGAGCCAGTAGTAGGAGCCATTACTGTAGAGAATGAAGTCATTAATTATCAATTTGGTAACTCGTTAACTCACGGTAGTGGTGGAAGCACTATTACACCGCAAGCAACGTGTGATTACACCACTCCTTATCAAAACAACTTGTTCTCTTCGCCGCCTATATTGGTGGCCAGCAAAAATGAACGTAGAGGTAACAATGGCGGTTGGTTGAGACGCTGTCAGCACAACGCGGCTGATTTCTCAATGATTACAGAGGAAGACCAATACCTTGATAATGAACGAAGCCATTTAGCGGAAAGCTACAGCTACATGGCATTTAGTTCTAATGCTTCGGTGGCTGTTCCAGGGCTTAATATCTCTGCTCAGGACTTTGGTTTAACCTGTGATATTCATGAGGTAACCATTCAAGCAACCCTTGATGGGCAAGTGGATCAAAGTTTTGTAGGGACGGTGAATCTATCCACCTCTAGCAATAAAGGGACCTGGTCGAAAGGAAACGGACTTGGCAACTTAGTACCAGAAAATAACAACGGCAAAGCAAGTTATGGTTTCACTGCTGCTGATTTAGGTGAGGTGAGTTTAGGTTTATTCCATCCTTTAGAGGGCTCAGTAACCTTAACAGTTGTTGACGGCACGGTAGGCGATTCTGCCGTAGTAACTTTTAATGCTTACGGCTTTGAAGAAAAATTGGTGGGGGCATGGGGCGAGAATCCTCATAAAGCCAACACTGAATTTAAACTACAGCTAACCGCTGTAGGTAAAGACCCTGATGGAACCGAGTGTCGCCCAATCGCTAACTATGGTGGGCAAAAAACGCTAAACTTCTGGACGGATCTTACTCATACAGGTGAAGCGACACGGCTGCTTAAAGTTAAAGATCAAGTATCTAGTGAGTATGTTGAAGTCAGCAATACTGAAGATGTTATAACTGGCGTTGATATCGTGTTTTCAAGTGGCATCGCAGTAATTGACCTCCAATACCCTGATGTTGGCCGCTTAGGCATTAACTTCTTGGATGAAGTCGTTAATGAGGATGGCAGCACAGTTACCTTGTTAGGCAGTGCTAGCGCTGAATTGATACCAGATAGATTTGAATGGGCGTTGATTGAAAATGAAGTCAACGAAACTAACCCGAGTTCAAATAATGATACAGTGCCATTTGCCAGGTCTGGCACGCCTTTTAAATCTTGGTTAGCGGCGCGAATAGCTAATTGCACACCGTCTTCGGTAACCGATTCTTCATGTGATGCGGCTAATTTTATCGCTGACACAGATAAGCTTGGGCTTAAAGTTGAGCTTGCCTCGCCAGATAGTGGCGTACTAGGCACATTTAATGATGGCGTGATTGTCAGTCAGATTGCCGGCATCGTGGTGGTTGACGAAAACGAATATCACGATGTGGGCAGCATCAATTACTCTGGGTGGATTAGTAAATATTTGGATTACACTTTTGTTTATCCTGATGGTACAGATCTATCGACAGTTATAGATTATGACGTCAGTGTGGCAAATACTGAGGTGGGTATGTTTTATCCTCATCACTTTGAACTGTCGTCGGCCGTGCTAGGGGCAGCATGTACACTAGGGGACTTTAGTTATATTGGCCAGCAAGAACAAAAAGTGACTTGGATATTACAAGCCGAGAGCGCTAATGGCTCGATCACAGAAAATTACACAGATAGTGTTTTCCCGGTAAATACTGATTTTAGTCGTTGGCAGTTTAATAGCAGCTCTAGCATCTTAGGTTTCGACGACGGATTAAAGATTGATGATGCTACCGCGATATGGAGCCAAGGAATTTTTGCACAAACTGATGAAGTTATGGCTGGTTTGTTAAAACCAGTAGCGGCACAAGCCCCAGTAACAGATGGTAAGTTACGCTTGTTCTACAATCTATATTTTGATGATGCGACCTTGCTTAGTGCAAATATTGTTTCCGATCCTGATGCTGGTGGCTTTGATTGCGGTATAGATTCTGATGAAGGTCCTTATTGTGATTTAGGCACCGTACCGGATCTACGCCATGGCCGCATAAAACTCAACAACGGCTTTGGTTCTGAGTTGCAAGCGATTGGCGTCACTGGTGATTTACAGTACTTCGACGGTACTCAGTACATTAGCAATACCGAAGACGCTTGTAGTAACTTAAATCTTGCGCCTCTAGATTTTTCTCCTAAAACAGATGCTACAAATGCAACGGTAGGTGGCGGTACTTCAACTGTTAGTCTCCGTAGCCCTGGTATTGCTAACCAAGGTGTCATTTGGGTCGACTTTACCGCTCCAGGCGAAGGTAATACTGGCAGTGTCGATTATTGGTTTAACCTAGACACTAATTTGAATTGGCTTCGTGAAGATTGGAATGGCAATGGAAGCTTTGAGAGTGCAGACGACGCAGCAGGTGCTGGACAAGTCACCTTTGGTATTTTCCGACAAAGTGACAGGGTTATTTATCGCCGGATGCTATAAACCTTAAGTTTTGTATGAAAAATGTACACCTTGGTTCAAAGATATTGAATTAGCTAGGTGATAGTCTTCACTATCCTTGGCTTCTCTCTATAGTATGCTTGCTCATCGGTGCCTGCGTTGGTAAAGTGAGCCAAGTTTTAATCGCGTATCATCGACACTATTTCTCAGGATTTTCCCAGCTATGTTTAAAAAGCTTCGAGGCTTGTTTTCTAACGATTTGTCTATCGACTTAGGAACAGCTAATACACTTATTTATGTTAAAGATCAGGGGATCGTTCTTAACGAACCTTCAGTAGTGGCGATTCGCCAAGAGCGCGCTGGCAGCCCAAAAAGTGTAGCTGCGGTAGGACATGCCGCTAAGCAAATGCTCGGACGAACTCCAGGTAACATATTAGCGATTCGCCCAATGAAAGACGGGGTAATTGCAGATTTCTACGTGACAGAGAAAATGTTACAGCACTTTATCAAGCAAGTGCATGACAACAACTTCCTACGTCCTAGTCCTCGAGTTTTAGTGTGTGTGCCTTGTGGTTCTACTCAGGTTGAGCGTCGAGCTATTCGTGAATCAGCCATGGGAGCAGGAGCGCGTGAGGTTTATCTTATTGATGAACCAATGGCTGCAGCTATTGGTGCCGGTTTGCCGGTATCTGAAGCAACCGGTTCTATGGTGGTAGATATTGGTGGTGGTACCACCGAAGTGGCTATTATCTCTTTGAACGGTGTGGTGTATTCATCTTCAGTACGTATTGGTGGCGACAAATTTGACGATGCCATTATAAACTACGTGCGCCGTAACTACGGCAGCCTCATTGGTGAAGCAACCGCTGAGCGCATCAAACATGTGATTGGCTCTGCTTATCCGGGTGATGAAGTACGTGAAATTGAAGTACGTGGTCGTAACCTAGCTGAAGGTGTTCCAAGAAGCTTCACTTTAAACAGCAATGAAATTTTAGAAGCACTGCAAGAGCCGCTTTCCGGTATTGTTAGTGCAGTAATGGTTGCCCTTGAGCAAAGCCCACCAGAGCTTGCCTCAGACATTTCTGAGCGTGGTATGGTGCTCACCGGTGGTGGCGCACTAGTGCGTGACTTAGACCGTTTACTCATGGAAGAAACGGGTATTCCAGTTGTGGTTGCAGACGATCCGCTAACTTGTGTGGCGCGTGGTGGCGGTAAAGCTATCGAAATGATCGACATGCACGGCGGCGACTTATTCCACTACGAATAAGCGCTGTAGCGCGGGCACAGTATTGTGCCCGTTGCTTTATATGAAACAACTCGACAACTACTCAGGTAACGACCGATGAAACCTATCTTCGGCCCAGGTCCATCTCTAGAGCTTCGCCTTGCGCTCGCTGTTGTATTGTCAATTTCTTTGATTTTTATCGATAGTAAACTGATAGCCTTCAAACAGGTTCGTGTTTATTTGCATTCTGCTGTAAGTCCTCTGCAATACATTGCTAACATGCCGGGTCAACTTATGGACTCGATGTCTAATCAAGTAATTACTCGTGAACAGCTCAAACGAGAAAACAGCTCCTTAAAAGAACAGCTGATACTTAACCGAGCTGACCAACTGTTAATGGAAAGCCTTGCTAAAGAAAACACCCGCTTGCGTGCGTTATTGGGCTCACCTGTTCGAAATGACAGCCGTAAGCTGGTGGCTGAAATTATGGCAGTAGATTCAGATCCTTTTTCTCACCAAGTGGTGATTGATAAAGGCAAATTGGATGGTGTTTACGAAGGTCAGCCGGTGATTAATGATATCGGTGTCATTGGCCAAGTATTGCATGTAGGCACGACTACTAGCCGAATATTACTCATTACCGATGCTAGCCATGGTATTCCGGTGCGGATTGCTCGTAACGATATTCGTGCCGTAGCGACCGGTACCGGTGAGCTCAGTCGATTACAGCTACCACATATTCCGCGCAGCACAGATATTGGTGAAGGTGATGTGTTAGTAACCTCTGGTTTAGGTGGAGTGTTTCCTGAAGGGTATCCGGTAGCGGTAGTGAATCGATTCGACTATCAAGAAGGTAAACCCTATGCCGATGTGGTGGCGACACCAGTGGTTGAATTGGACCGCTTGCGCTACCTATTGTTGATTTGGCCCTAAGTTTGAGTGGCAGTATAAAGGCACAACATGATTGAGAAGATTAATGGCCGTGGCGCCATTATTGGCAGTTTGTTTATCGCATTAATTTTAGCGATTATTCCGCTACCTTTAGTGGCCGATGCGTTCCGCCCTGACTGGGTATTGGTATGTGTTTTTTATTGGACCATTGCCTTACCGCATCGCAGCAATGTGGGCGTCGCTTTTGTTGTAGGGTTCATTCTCGATATATTGTTAGGCTCTACCTTAGGCGTTAGAGCACTGGCGATGTCTATTGTGGCGTATATAGTTGCAACCAATTTTACCCGTTTACGCAATTTTTCAGTGTGGCAGCAAGCTCTGGTTGTGGGTGGCATGACTGGTTTAGCCAAAATTGTGGTGTTTTGGGCTGAATACCTAGTGCAAGATATTCAGTTACCTGCAGGGTACTTTTACCCAGTGATTACAACATCTGTGGCTTGGCCTTGGATATTTTTGTTGTTACGCAAACTACGTCGCCAATGGAAGATTTCTTAATGTCGTCAACTTCACTGATTTTAGCCTCATCCTCACCAAGACGAGTAGAGTTGTTGGCTCAACTTGACTGGCCATTTACCACCCAAGCTGCTGATATTGATGAAACCCCGATTGCTGGTGAGCTTCCAGAACAACTGGTACGCAGGTTAGCTGAGCAAAAAGCCGCAGCGGTTTATCATCAGCAAAACGATTCTTATATTGCCGTGTTGGGCTCAGATACTATTGTGGTATGTGATGGCCATATTTTAGGTAAGCCACAAGATGCAAATGACAGCCAACGCATGTTGAGTTTATTAAGTGCTAAGCAGCACCAAGTAATGACGGCTGTCAGCCTGTATCATCACTCAAAAGCGCATACGCAGTTAGTCACTACCTCGGTCTATTTTTGCGCTCTTTCTGCCAAACAAATGGTGGATTATTGGGATAGTGGAGAACCTAGTGACAAAGCAGGCAGTTACGCCATTCAAGGTGTAGGTGGTAAGTTTGTCGAGCGTATTGAAGGTAGTTATAGCTCGGTGGTCGGCCTACCTTTGGTAGAGACTGACCGTTTACTTCATTTACATTTAACTCGCTAGGTTATTATGTCAGCAGAATTATTGATCAATGTTACACCTACAGAAACTCGTGTTGCCCTAGTTGATAGCGGGATTTTGCAAGAAACCCATGTTGAACGTGATGCCCGCCGTGGCATTGTGGGTAATATGTATAAAGGCCGTGTGAGCCGAGTATTACCCGGTATGCAAGCGGCATTTGTAGATATAGGTTTAGATAAAGCTGCATTTTTACATGCTTCTGACATTGTGCCGCACACTGAGTGCGTGGATGTTACTGAGCAGGAACACTTTCAAGCAGGCAATATTGCTGAGTTGGTGCGCCAAGGCCAAGATATTATGGTGCAGGTGGTAAAAGATCCTCTCGGTACCAAAGGCGCGCGTTTAACCACTGATATTACTCTCCCCTCTCGTTACTTAGTGTTTATGCCAGGTAGCAGTCACGTAGGGGTATCACAGCGCATTGAAAGTGAAGAAGAACGTGATCGCCTAAAAGAAATCTGTAGTGATTTTGTTGATGATTTAGGTGGCTTTATTATTCGTACTGCTGCCGAAGGGGTAGGTGCCGACGAGCTCGAGCAAGACGCTGCCTTTTTAAAGCGCGTTTGGCGTAAAGTTCTGCAACGCAAAGAGAGCTCTCCTAGTAAAAGCAAGCTGTATGCTGAACTGAATTTGGCTTTACGTATTATTCGCGATTTTGTGGGCACCCATTTAGACCGGATTCGGGTTGATTCTCGTGAAACCTACGAGCAGTTGGTGTCTTTTAGCGCTGAATTTGTGCCGGAGTTTACCGAAATCCTTGAATACTATGCTGGCGACCGACCGATATTTGATTTATTTGATGTAGAAAATGAAATTCAGCGAGCGCTAAAACGCCGTGTAGACTTAAAGTCTGGCGGTTATTTGATTATCGATCAAACCGAAGCAATGACCACTATCGACATCAATACCGGTGCTTTTGTGGGTCATCGAAATCTCGAAGAAACTATTTTTAATACTAATATTGAAGCCACTCAATCTATTGCTCGTCAGCTACGTTTACGTAACTTGGGGGGTATTGTGATTATCGACTTCATCGATATGACTGATTCGGAACACCAGCGCAGAGTACTGCATAGCCTAGAGTTAGCGCTGGCTAAAGATCGTGCTAAAACTAACATCAGTGGCTTCTCTCAACTCGGTTTAGTAGAGATGACACGTAAACGTACCCGTGAAAGTATTGAACATATCCTATGCGGCGAGTGTCCAACTTGTCGTGGCCGCGGCACGGTGAAAACAGTTGAGACTGTTTGCTACGAAGCTTTACGAGAAATCATTCGGGTTAACCGGGCTTACGACGCCGATAACTTCATCGTGTATGCATCAACCAAAGTAGCTGAAATGCTAATGGGAGATGAGTCGCATAGCTTAGCTGAATTAGAGGTCTTTATTGGAAAGCAAGTACGTGTTCAAACCGAACCTATGTATAGCCAAGAGCAGTTTGACGTGGTTTTAATGTAAACCTATGGCAACTCCTTTTGCTCGCGGAGCGAGAAAGTGCTGGCATGGTTTAGCGTTATTATTGGTTATTGTTGCCGTGTGCTTGAGTATTGCACGCGGCATTTTAAGTTTTGCGACTAACTACAAAGACGACTTAGCGTCTTGGCTGGTGGATGGACAGCAAGCCGATTTAACTATTGGCCAGCTTAGTGCGCGCATGCATAATTTTCGCCCTATGTTGGTATTTGAAGATAGCCAAGTAGCGATTGGAGAAAACCGAGAAACTACCTTCAGTGTAGGCGCATTGATGCTGGAATTAGATCTCTGGCAAAGTATTGAGCAAGGCCAAGTAGTATTTAAAGACTTAGTGCTAGACCAAGTTAATTTTCAGTTAGCTATTGACCCCCATAGTGCGCGCTCCCAGCGTGATTTTAGCCAAAGCTACCAAGCCATTGCCGATGTATTTCTGGGCCAATTAACTCGTTTTAGCTTAACCAATAGTTTGATAGAAATTGAGTTTCCTGATCATAGTATGAACTTTGATATCGCTAATTTGGATTGGGTGAATAATGGTCAACTACACCAAGGAAACGGTGAGATACTTATTGGTCAGGATTTACAAAATGGCCGAATAAGCTTTCGAGTAGACCTGATAGGTGATGCTTCAAACGTAGATTCTTTAAGTGGTAAACTATTTGCTAAAGGGCAACAGCTTAACTTAAATGCTATGCCGCGTTTGTTAGGGCGAAGTTCAGAACATCTTGGTAGTGATTTAAACCTGTCTTTATGGGTTGATTTTGGTGCAGATCAACAGCAACGTTGGGTAGTGCAATGGCAACCTAGTTATGTTTATTGGGGAGCTGACAACGAACAGCATTTGGTTATCGACGGTGGTTTAGCCCAAGGTCTCAAAGTTGAAGATGATTGGCGTATCGATAAGCTGCCCTGGGACATTAGTGTTAATAGTCTTGACGCTGATTTTACCCTGCAAGCCTTGCTCAATAAACAAGGTCAAGCTTGGCGCCTTGCCGAGTATGACCTAGCCACCTGGTCACCTGCTTTAGTGGCCCTGGAACAGGAAGGGGAGATTGCTTGGTCAAGGTTAATCACCGAAGGGCAATTAGACCAACTGCAACTCAATTACTCACATGCTGACAAAGCCCTGACCTATCAGGCTGATATTTCTGGCTTGAGCACCGTGGGACAATCTTACCTGCCTAGTATTCTCGCGCTAAATGCATACATTCGTGGCGATAAACAAAGTGCTCACTTAAGCTTGCAACAGCGAGGGGCATTTCAGCTCGCAGCTCAATTTATAGAAACTTGGCAAGTACAACAACTCGAATCGGAGATTGAAATTAGTTTTGGTGATGCGGGCTTAAGCCTAAAGAGTGATGCGACTCAATTACTGACTCCCGAATTAGATTTTGCTGGTCAATGGGCGCTTATTTGGCCGGAACAAGGCAAGTGGCCACTGCTGAGCTTAATGGCTAATGCCGAGATTAAAGATGCCGGCAAAGCTTACTGGTATTACCCAAATGTAATGCCCGATAAGGTTTTCTCCTATTTAGAAGGCGCACTCTTAGCTGGCGCGGCAAAAGATAGCCAAATTCTTTGGTATGGGCAGTTAAACAACTATCCCTATGACCAACACAATGGCATTTTCCAAGCCTTTGTACCGCTCGATGATGCCACCTTTAAGTTTGACCCTGATTGGCCTGCCTTAGAAGAGTTGCAGCTAGATTTGTTATTCCAGAATGATGGCCTGTTTATGGAGAGTAATAGGGCGCGTTTAGGCGAGGTTCCTGCACAACGTATTAGTGCCAGTATTCCTAAATTTTATAGCGGGTCGGAACTGTTTATTACTGGCGAAATTGCCGGACCAGCCAGCGCGGTACAAGACTATTTACTGCAATCACCGATTGAAGCCTTAAGTGCAAGCCTGCAGCAGCTTCCGTTAGGAGATGGTGATGTAGCGGGTGAAATTTACCTTAATATTCCGCTCTCTGACGGAGATGTTGAGGTAAATGGCCATGTAGACTTCAATGGTAATGGCATTGAAGTGTTACCAGCGGGCATGAGCCTTAGTCAGCTAAACGGCCGCTTGTATTTTCAGAATGAGCAATTGCGTACCAATAACTTATCAGCCCTGTGGCGGGGGATGCCCTTAGACATCAAGTTTAATACTGAAGCGGACGCTGATAATTATCTGCTTAACTTTGATTTAGCAGGGCGATGGCCATTGGTGGAGGCTGAGCGTGCTTTTGGTATTCCACTTACCGAGTACGCAAAAGGTAATTTACGTTGGCAAGGGGATTTAGATATTCGCCTTAAGCCGGAAGGTTTGTTTGATTACAACGGTGACTTTCGAAGTGATTTACTGGGGGTGAGCATGAACTTGCCCGCACCAATGAAAAAGGCGTCAACCCTTAGCTGGCCTACTGCGCTTAGCGTTAACGGCGATCACCTTACTAGTAAATTTCAATTAGAGTCTAATCAGTTGGTCTCCGCTACGGCTAAAGTAGAATTTGCTGACGACCAAAAGAAGCTGAAATACGCACTGCTTAATTTAGGTGCAGATAACAACTTGTTGTGGGAAGGGGAAGGCTTAGCCATGTCTTTTGATTTTCCTGAGCTGGATCTGGAACCGTGGCTTTTTTGGGCAAAAGAGCAAATTAAATTTACCCCTGAGAAGCCTGAAACAGACTACACCAATGTGAGTTTAGAAGTGCCAGAGTTAATGTTTGTACGGGGCGCGGTCACTAAAGCAACCTTGCTGGAACAAACTCTGGATAACTTTGATATTGCGTTTTTGCCGCGCAGTAAAACCCAGTTACAAATTGAGTCCGAGCAGCTAGTGGCTAGTCTTGCGGCACCTAAGCATCCCTCTGTTGAACAGCCAGTTAACGTTGTTATTGAAAAGGCGAATTTAGATCAAATTGATTTTGGCCGTTTTGAAGAACAAGTAGAACAAGACTTACAAAAACTGGAGTCACGACAAACTACTTCAGAAACCAGTGGTCATAGTTTGTTAAAAGTTTTGCCGCCTCTCAAGCTCAGCTGCAGCGGTTGTCAGCTTGGAGATTACCGTTTAGGAAATGTAAAAGTTGATTTGCCGATCGAGAACCAAGCGATGGAAAACGGCCGCTTATGGGTTGATTGGGGACATAGCCAATTAACTTCAGCTTTGTTTTGGAATGCCCCAGACGGAGCCGAACAAGCTGGTTTAGCTGGTTCTTTTGAGAGCACCAGTATGGAAAAAGTATTTGAGGATCTCGGCCAAGAAAGCCCGCTAAAAGGAACTCCTGCACGTTTCACTTTTGATGTTAACTGGCGCGATAGCTTATTGAGTCCTGAAATGAGCAGCTTAGATGGCAATATCAAGGTTCAAGCCGACAAAGGCGTGGTGACGGAAATGAGCGATAAAGGTACCCGTTTATTAACCTTAGCCAGTTTGGATACTATTCGTCGCCGACTTAAATTAGATTTTAGCGACGTATTTGAAAAAGGCATGCACTTTGACTCATTGAGCGGCAGCATCACCTTTAAACAGGGCGTTGGTAATAATCAGGACTTTTTCTTTGATGGTGTGGCCGGTTCCATGCGCGGCAAAGGCGAGGTTGATTTTCGAGATGGTCAAATTGATTACCTAGTGAGCTACTCTCCTAAAGTTACTTCAAGCTTGCCGGTACTGGCTGCATTTTTGGTCACTCCCGCTACTGGAGTAGCCGTATTGGCTTTATCTAAGTTGTTAGAACCAGTGGTGGAAGTGGTAACACAAATTGACTTTGCACTCACGGGCAATATTGGTGAGCCAGAGTTGATAGAATTGGAGCGGGTTAAACAAGAAATTAAAGTGCCAGATAAGTTTCGTCCTAAGGAGTCTCGCTGATGAATTTAATTGCCTTGCAGATGACTTCAGGAAGTTCACTGTCGAGCAACTTAGCGCAAGCTGAAGAGTTGCTAAAGCAGGCTCAGCCGCACGCTGGGGATTTGGTATTGTTGCCAGAGAACTTTGCTCAATATGGTGGCGGAGACCAAGCGTATATCAGTATTGCTGAGCCACTTGCAAATGGCCCTATTCAACAATGGTTAGCCGAACAGGCCAAACGCTATGCTATTTATTTGGTGGCGGGAAGCGTGCCAACACAAGCTGATGATAATGCTCGTTGTTATACCTCCAGTTTAGCATTTTCTCCCGATGGTGACTTATTACAGCATTATCATAAATTGCATTTATTCGATGTTGAGGTTGCCGACAACGTAGGCTGCTATAGAGAATCCGATAGTTTTGTTGCGGGCCAGCAGCTTGCTTGGTTTGATATTGATGAAATTCGTGTTGGTATGGCGATTTGTTTTGATTTGCGTTTTCCTTATTTATTTCAGCTGCTGCGCCAACAGGGCTGTGATATTGTATTAGTTCCTGCAGCGTTTACTGCGCTAACGGGGGAAGCCCATTGGCAGCCGCTGTTACAAGCTCGAGCCATCGAAAATCAGTTATATCTGATTGCTGCAAATCAAACTGGAACACATGACAACCAACGCCAAACATGGGGACACTCGATGATAGTGGATCCGTGGGGGCGTTGTTTAGATCTACAAGCAAGCGGAATAGCGCCAGCAAGAGCCGAATTTAACCCGCAGTTGTTAAAGCAAGTTAGGGACCGGATGCCCGTGCCGTTGCATGGTCAATTACATTTAGGGTGGAGAGAATAAACACTATGTCGTTTGAAAAAGTCAGTCAGTCATTACTGGTGCCGGGTGGCATTGGCGAGCAAGAATTAACAATGGCGCTGACCGAGGTAGCAAAACACCAAATTGATTACGCTGATCTGTATTTTCAACATAGTCGCCATGAGTCTTGGGTGCTAGAAGACGGCATTGTAAAAGAAGGTAGCTATAACATTGAGCAGGGCGTTGGTGTTCGCGCAATTAGCGGCGAACAAACGGGCTTCGCTTATTCAGATGTGATTAATCAAAGCGCGTTAATTCAAACTTGCCAGGCTGCCCGAGGTATTAGTGCTAAAGCTGGTTCGGCAAAAGTAAAACCATTTTATCGAGTTAGCGCTGAGCAGTTTTATCAGTCAGACAACCCTTTAGTTAGCTTATCTAACCAACAAAAAATTGCTTTGTTAGAACGAGCAGACAAATATGCGCGCAGCTTAGATTCCTCAGTGACTCAAGTGATCGTTAGCTTAAGTGGCGTTTACGAAGAAGTGTTAGTGGCGGCTAGTGACGGAACCTTAGCAGCAGATATCCGCCCCTTAATTCGCTTTAACTGTAGCGTATTGGTAGAGCGCAACGAGCGTCGTGAGCGAGGCTCTGCTGGTGGCGGTGGCCGAAGCAACTATAGCTATTTCTTAGAAGACGTAAATGGTCGCGAACGGGCGATGGGCTTTGTTGATGAAGCCGTACGCCAAGCCTTGGTTAATTTGGAAGCGGTAGATGCGCCAGCTGGACTTATGCCGGTAGTGCTAGGTGCCGGTTGGCCTGGCGTGTTACTGCATGAAGCGGTAGGCCATGGTTTAGAGGGAGACTTTAACCGTAAGGGCTCCTCTGCTTTTAGTGGCTGCATGGGTGAGAAGGTCGCCTCCAGTTTATGTACTGTGGTAGACGACGGCACGATGGGAAATCGTCGCGGTTCGGTCAGTATCGATGATGAAGGTACGCCTGGCCAATACAATGTATTGATTGAAAAAGGTGTGCTTAAAGGCTACATGCAAGACAAACACAACGCTCAGCTTATGAATACGCATTCTACCGGTAATGGCCGACGTGAGTCTTATGCCCATTTGCCCCTACCGCGTATGACAAATACCTATATGTTGCCCGGTGAAAGTGAACCCGAAGAGCTTATTGCTTCGGTTAAACGAGGCATTTATGCGCCCAACTTTGGTGGTGGCCAAGTAGATATTACGTCAGGCAAATTCGTATTTTCTGCCTCAGAAGCTTACCTCATCGAAGACGGCAAAATTACCGCGCCAATTAAAGGCGCCACCTTAATTGGTAGCGGACCAGAAGCGATGCAGCAAGTGTCGATGGTTGGCAATGACCTCGCGCTCGATCAAGGTGTTGGTGTATGTGGTAAAGAAGGTCAAAGTGTACCGGTAGGAGTAGGACAGCCTAGCTTGAAGTTGGATGAACTTACTGTAGGTGGTACAGCATAATAAAAAGGGGCGTTAAGCCCCTTTTTTAATGGTGTTCTTTTAGGTATTTAGCCAGTTCTTGATGGGCTTTGTCTGGTTTTTCTTGCTCTAATTCTTTTTTAGCTTGGCGGACTAATTGGCGAAGCTTTTGGCGCTCAAAGTTAGGGTTCTCAGCTACTAAGTTATTAATCGCTGAATCGCCTTCGGCAATTAAGAGGTCACGTTGTTTATCTAACGCAAGTTGCGCTTGAGCCTGATAAATATGTTTATTACGGATCTTGTCTAAGCCAGCATTAATTTGCTCTTCATTTTCAGTGCGCATCACTTTGCCAATGTAGTTCATATGGCGGCGTGAGGCTTCGCGTTTGTCTTTCAAACGTTTAGCTAGGGCAATGGCTTCGCGTAAGGTTGGACTCATCTCAATAGTGGCTAGCTGCGGATTGGTTAACCCAACCAAGTCGGCACCTAGTTTTTTCAGCCGGTCTGCTTCTCGCTTGATTTCGGACTTACTGATCCAATCGTCATCATCAATGGGCTGTTCTTTCTTCATTTTTAACTCTCATGGTACTTTTTTTCATATCTTACCAGTTCTTGCATATGGTCGCTCGATGAGTTTTGTTATGCTAGGGAAATGCATGGAGATGAAGAATAACAATGAGCCCTGAAAAACAAGTTAGCCAAGAGTTAAGCCAATTAAAACAGGCTGTAGAGTTTGCCATTCAAGAAGCCAAACAACTAGGAGCCGACGAATCGGAAGTGTCGATTTCTAAGCAAACCGGAATTTGCGTGGCTACCCGTGATCAAGAAGTGGAAACGCTGGAGTTTAATCACGATGGTGCCTTGGGTATCGCGGTATATACGGCTAACTGTAAGGGCAGTGCTTCAACCTCTGATTTAAGCCCAGAAGCAATTAAGAATGCAGTGAAAGCGGCTTACGATATTTCTAAATTCACTTCGGCAGATAAAGCTGCCGGAATTGCCGACAAAGAGCTACTCGCCACTGATATTCCTGATTTAGATTTATTCCACCCACACCCACTAGAGCCTGACCGTTTTATTGAGCTTGCCAAAAAGTGTGAGGGATTAGCGTTGGCTAACCCTAAAATTAAAGCCAGTGATGGGGCGAACATTAATAGCCACTACGGGGTTAAGGTATTTGGAAATAGCCACGGCTTTGTAGGCGGTTACCCGACCAGTCGTCATAGTATTAGTTGTATGTTGATCGCTGGTGAAAAAGATATGCAACGTGATTACGCCTACAGCGTAGCGCGTGACTTCTCTGACCTCGACAGTATTGAAGAGATTGCTGCTCAAGCGACCAGTAAAACCCTAGGTCGTTTAGGCAGTCGCAAAATTTCGACTTGTGAAGTACCTGTGGTATTTGATCAA
The DNA here is from genome assembly GCF_046774965.1 of Agarivorans sp. DSG3-1. Classification (NCBI taxonomy): domain Bacteria; kingdom Pseudomonadati; phylum Pseudomonadota; class Gammaproteobacteria; order Alteromonadales; family Alteromonadaceae; genus Agarivorans; species Agarivorans sp. DSG3-1. The sequence goes on from NZ_CP177241.1 coordinate 1,905,115, forward strand.
GAAGTGGCGGGTAGCTTGTTTGGCCATTTAATTGGAGCGATTAGTGGTGGTAATTTATATCGTCGTTCGTCATTTTTACTCGATAGTTTGGGAAAAAAATTGTTCCCGAGTTGGTTGTCTATTTACGAAGACCCATTTGTTAAAAAGGGCTTATCAAGTACGCCTTTTGACAGCGAAGGTGTAGCACCTAAAGCTAAACACATTATTGCCGATGGAGTTTTAGAGTCTTACTTATTAACGACTTATGCGGGCCGTAAGTTGGGCATGCAAAGTACCGGGCATGCGGGCGGTATTCATAACTGGCTTGTGAAAAATAGCGGTGTAAATAGGGCTGAGCTGTTAAAGCAAATGGGGACGGGCTTATTAGTAACCGAAATGATGGGGCAAGGGGTAAATACGGTAACTGGAGACTACTCTCGCGGCGCCGCTGGCTACTGGGTAGAGAACGGTGAAATTGCTTTTCCAGTACATGAAATCACCGTGGCCAGTACTTTGCCTGAAATGTTTGCGAATGTTGTCGCTATTGCTGATGACTTCGATAAAGAGAGTGCTATTCAAACTGGCTCGATATTGATTTCTTCAATGAAGATTGCAGGTAGCTAAAGATAATTGGATTGGGCTAGAGCCACAAAGAAGCTGAATTGTTTGCTCTAGCTCAGTTCTCGTCTCTGGCCTCTAGCTTTGTTTAAGCCAGTATTAAGGTGGCCATTCCTAAGAAAGAGAATAAGCCCATTACATCTGTAATGGTGGTTAAAGCCATACCGCCAGCTAATGCTGGGTCAATGTTAAATTTCTTCATTAGCAGGGGAATAGTAACGCCAGCCAGCCCGGCTAATGACATATTTATAAACATCGCCCCTGCGATGATCACACCCAGTGTCCAATCTCCTTTCCAAAAGGTTACCACTATCGCAATCACCGTGGCCCAAATCATACCGTTGAGCATGCCAATAGCCGCTTCTTTGCCGATGAGCCAGCGTGAGTTACCTTCCCCAATATGCCCCACAGCTAAGCCACGGATTACCAGGGCAAGTGTTTGATTACCGGCAATGCCTCCCATACTAGGGACAATCGTCATTAAAATTGCCAAGGTGGCTAATTGTTCCAAGGTTGACTCAAACATGTTACTGATAGAGGCTGCGATTAACGCTGCACACAAGTTTATTGCTAGCCAAAAGGTTCTACGTTGAGTACTTTTTATTACCGGCGCAAAGGTATCTTCGTCATCATCCATGCCTGCCATGCCCATCATACTGTGCTCGGCATTTTCACGAATAATATCAACCACATCATCAATGGTCACTCGGCCCAATAAGTGACCTTCTTCATCGACAACAGGGGCTGAAATCCAGTCGTGGCGCTCAAATAATGCCGCTACATCATCTTCATCCATCGCTACCGGAATGGTCTCTGCCTTACTGTCCATCACGTCGCGAACGTCAACATTGGGGTTAACGGTAAGCAGGGTGGATAAAGGGATATCACCGAGTAGTGAATCATCCTCGTCCACTACATACAAGGCGTCTGTGGCCTCGGGCAGTTCACCGCGCACCCGTAAGTAACGTAATACCACATCAATAGTGACGTCGGCACGAATGGTGATGGTGTCAGTGTTCATGATACTGCCGGCAGTATCTTCAGGATAGGCTAAGGCGGCTTCTACACGATGACGGTCTTGCCCGTCCATCTGTTCTAATACTTCTTGATACACACTATCAGGCAGGCTACGCAGCACATAAGCGATATCGTCGGTGTCCATGCCTTCGGTGGCTGCGGCAAGCGTCTCAGGCGCCATTAATTGCAGCACGCCTTCCATTACGTCTTCGTTAAGCTCTTCGAGAATTTCGCCGTGTTGTTCAGGATCGGTGAGTTGCCATAACACTTTCCGCCCCGCTGGTGGGCTAGATTCTAGCAGTAAGGCTACGTCACAGGCCGGCATTTGATGAAGCATGCGCCTAACATGCACAAACATACCGCTGTCTAGGGCTTGGTTAAGCTCCTGCAAACGTTTGTGCTGATTAGGGTTTAACTCCATCTCTTCCGGCATAAGCATTCCCTATTATTGTTTAAGCAGCGCTTGCTAAGTGTAGCGTGTGTTTATTGCGCTTTGGTTTATTCTTCGTCGAAATTTGCTTCTATTAACGCTTGAACAGCATCTAAAGCCGCAGTGGCATCGTCCCCTTCGGAAATAATGGTTAAGGTATTACCTTGAGCGCTGGCTAACACCAACAAGCCCATTACACTGGCAGCTGAGGCAGTTTTCTCGCCATCGATAATGGTTAGTTCAGCATCAAATTTTTGGGCCAGCTCTACCAGTTTTGTCGCTGGGCGAGCATGCAGCCCCAGCTTGTTTTTAACGATAACTTGCCTAGTGAGTTTCAAGACGGTGTTCCAAAGTGCGATGGCGACGTTGTACTTTACGCTGAGCACTAAAGTGTTCAGCTAGTTTTTCTGCTACGTAAACACTACGGTGTTGGCCACCAGTGCAACCAATGGCAATGGTTAGATAAGCGCGATTATTGGCTTCCAAATGCGGTAACCAAGATTGTAGTAAATCACGAATTTGCTTAATGTATTGATTGACCAAAGCTTGTGCTGATAAATACTCTTGAACGGGTTTATCTAGGCCAGTCAGTGGTCGTAACTCTTCTTGCCAATGGGGGTTCGGCAGAAATCTAGCATCAAACATATAGTCAGCATCGTTAGGTACGCCGTTTTTAAAGCCAAACGATTCAAACACTAAAATTAACTGTTGTTGCTGATCGCCAGTTACTCTAGAGCGAATTAAGCCACTTAGCTCATGCACTGATAAGCGTGAAGTATCGATGCGTAAATCAGCATTTCGAGATAACGGTGCCAGCAGCTCGGTTTCCGATTCAATCGCTTCCGCCAGAGACAAATTAGTTTGACTCAGCGGGTGAACTCGCCGAGTTTCGCTGTAACGGCGGATCAGCGCTTCGTCTTTAGCATCTAAAAAAATGCTTAATAGATTCACATCAGGGCCGGCGTTGCGAATAATTTGGCCTATCGGCGAAGGTTCGTCTGGGAGGTTTCGAATATCGATACTTATTGCTACTTTAGAGTAAGTATTTTTTAAGTTATCGATAAGAGATTGCCATAACACAACCGGGAGGTTGTCTACGCAATAGTAGCCCAGATCTTCTAGTACTCTTAAGGCGACGGTTTTTCCTGAACCAGAACGCCCACTCACGATAATGAGTTCCATGACTATCCCTAACGGTGATTAGAGTATTAGGCTACCATGATGTCGTATAATTCGTCATCACTTTGTGCACAACGAAGTTGTTTACATACTTGCTTATCGTTAAGTTTTTCAGCTACTTGAGATAAGGTGTTGAGGTGTTGTTTACACTGATCTTCTGGTACCAGTAAGGCAAAAACCAAATCAACAGGTTTATTGTCAATGGCATCAAAAGCAATTGGGGGATCACAACGTAAAAAAACAGCGGTTGTTTGATGCTGTTTATCAATGCGGCCATGAGGTATTGCCACGCCTTGCCCGATACCGGTGCTGCCCATTTTTTCTCTATTCAACAAACTCTCAAATATACATTGAGCTGTCGTATCCAGTTGACCAGCGGCTAGTTCACTAATGATTTCTAAGGCGCGTTTCTTTGAAGAGCATTGGACTGCACTTTGAGTGCAATCCAAGCTTAGTACTTTATCTATTTGCATGGAGGTGACTAATGTTTGTTAAGTTTTTCTTTATGTTTGATAACTTGGCGGTCAAGTTTGTCGATGAGACCATCAATGGCCGCATACATATCTGAATGTTCAGCGGTAGCGAATAATTCACCGCCATTTAAATGTAAGGTGGCTTCTGCAATTTGATTGAGCTTCTCGACGTTGAGGATGACATGAACATTGTTTATCTGGTCAAATCGTCGAGTGAGCTTGGCAAACTTGTTATGGACATATTCTTTTAAAGACTCAGTTATATCAACGTGGTGTCCGGTAAGATTAATTTGCATAAATATAGTCCCCTTGATTGGCCTTAAAGTAGGCTCTTACGTTGGTTAGAAGGTGGTATCGCTAAAGACTCACGATATTTTGCAATCGTACGTCTTGCCACCTTGATCCCCTGATCTGCCAAAATATCAGCAATCTTACTATCGCTGAGAGGTTTACTGGTATTTTCGGCAGCAACCAGTTTCTTAATTAATGCACGAATAGCGGTAGATGAACATTCACCGCCGCCATCGGTAGCCACATGGCTAGAGAAAAAATACTTAAGTTCGAAAATGCCGCGAGGTGTGTGCATGAATTTTTGAGTTGTCACTCGAGAAATCGTTGATTCGTGCATTTCTACTGCTTCGGCCACATCGTTCAGCACCATTGGTTTCATTGCTTCTTCACCGTATTCGAAGAAGGCTTGTTGATGGTGAACGATACAGTTAGAGACTTTGAGTAAGGTTTCATTGCGGCTTTCAATACTCTTAATAAACCACTTGGCTTCTTGTAAGTGGCTACGGATAAACTGAGTATCGGTGGCATTAGACGTTTTACTTAAGGATGCATAGTGAGAGTTTACTCTTAGCTTCGGCATCGCATCGGGGTTTAGCTCTACCACCCAACGACCTTGGCGCTTCACTACGGAAACATCGGGAATAACGTATTGGGCTTGGTTTGGCTCAACAGCGTTACCCGGGCGTGGTTCTAAGGTGTGAATCAAACGCATCACTTCGCGCAGCTGGTCTTCTTTTAATTTGGTCTTTCGAGCCAATAAGCGAAAATCTCGATTGGCTAATACATCGATATGGTTAGACACCACATCTTTGGCTTCATTTAGCCATGGTGTTTCTGGGGAAAAACGGCTTAATTGAATTAACAAACATTCTTGTAGTGAGCGCGCGGCAATGCCTACGGGGTCGAAATGCTGAATCCGTTTTAGTACTGCTTCAATTTCGTCAAGCTCTACATCTAAGTCGTTATTGTCACTAGAATTGAGGCCATCTAATAACTGTTCACAATCTTGTGTGAGGTAACCAGATTCATCTACTGCATCAATAATGGCTAAAGCAATGGCTTGGTCTACTTCGCTGAATGGAGTAAGGCGCATTTGCCACAGCATGTGATCTTGTAAGGAGTCAACGGTTTCGCCTTGGAATAACATATCGTTGTCGTCACCACCGCTACTGCCGCTCGATGAGCTAGCTGGCGCGGAACTGGCGCTATAAATATCATCCCAAGTGGAGTCTACGGGTAGGTCATCAGAAACAGTTTCTTGGTTAATGGCATCACCAGCTTCCATTTGGCTGCTGTCTACGTCGGCGCTGGATTCGGCTTCTGTAGATTTTTCATTGGCTGACTTAGCGTCTGTTGCGTCACCATCATTCGAATGTGACTCATCCGCCTCAAGCAGAGGGTTACTTTCCAGAGCCTCTTGAATTTCTTGCTGTAAATCCAGGGTTGAAAGCTGGAGTAAGCGTATGGCCTGTTGTAACTGGGGGGTCATGGTTAACTGCTGACCAAGACGCAACTGCAAAGATGCTTTCATTAACTACCGCTATCCCTTCTTTTTATATTATTTTCTAAGCTGCACTTTAACTATAGCTTGAATTGTTCACCGAGATAAACTCGTTTCACGTGCTCGTTTTCAAGTATTTCTTGTGGCTTACCTGAGGCTATCAATTCACCCTGACTAACGATATAGGCATGCTCACAAACATCGAGAGTTTCCCTTACATTGTGGTCGGTAATTAATACACCTAGACCGCGATCACGCAGATGTTCAATGATTTTTTTAATATCAATAACGGAAATAGGATCTACCCCAGCGAAGGGTTCGTCAAGCAAAATAAACTTAGGGGCTGCGGCTAAGGCGCGGGCAATTTCTACCCGGCGACGCTCTCCGCCTGACAGGCTCATACCGAGATTTTTGCGAATATGCCCAATGTGAAACTCTTCTAGCAAATCGTCCAATGCGCCAATTTGCTGCTCTTTGTCCAAATCCTTACGGGTTTCTAATACCGCTAGAATATTTTTTTCTACCGATAAACGGCGAAAGATAGAGGCTTCTTGGGGAAGATAACCAATGCCTTTTCGTGCTCGAGTATGCATAGCGGTGCTAGACAGATCGTCATCATCGATAAGTATTCGGCCTTGGTCTCGTGGTACTAGGCCAACTACCATGTAGAAGGTAGTGGTTTTACCGGCGCCGTTTGGCCCTAGTAAACCAACAATTTTCCCGGTTTCTACATTTAAACTGACGTTCTTTACTACCTTGCGACCTTTGTAGCTTTTGGCAAGGTTCTCAGCGATTAAGGTACTCATGATTACTCATTGTCCTCGGGGGAGAGTTCTTCTAATTGCTGAGGCAGGAAGATAGTGGTCACTCGATTATTTTCATCGCCTTGAGCAACCATCTCTTGTTTGTTAATGCTGTATTTAATCATTTGGCCTTTTACTAAGCTCTCTTCTTGCTTGAGCTGAGCATTGTTGGTTAACGTGAGGGTCTGCGTTTTTAAATCGTAACGCACCTCGTTGGCCTCTGCTTCAATTGGCTTGCCGCTGTCTAGTAGTTGGTAAAAAGTTGCCGGTTCGCCTTTGGCGATCATCACCTCGCTGCCTTTTTCTTCACTACCTATTACGCTGAGTTCTTCGGCGTGCATTTTTATTGAACCTTGAGTCACCACTACATTATTGTAGAAAGTGACGCGGTTTTCTTTGATGTTGACCTGCTGGCGGTCGGCATCAACAATAATTTGTTTGTTGAAGTCGTCTTCAAGTGCTTGAGAACCCCAAGAAAGCATAAACAAGCTAGCCGCTAGCGCTAACTTACTCTTGTGGGTTGTGGTAAACCGCTTCGATATCATCTAATAAAGTCACTATTTCGTTAGCTAGATCACCGTCCATGCCAACACCATACAATTCGTACGATGGGCCATACACGGTAACAGGTTGATCGCTGCTCATGGTTTCGCTTTGCAGATCGATTTCCAAACTTTCGGTAATTATGTCGCGAACATACTCGCCACGACTTAAGTTTTTAATCACTACATTGTCATTTAAGGTGACAGTTTGTTGCTGCTGTACTGTAGCGTGATCAGCCACAATTTGCCATACAGGTTGACGAGGATCTGGGTAAACCAAAATCTTTGGTTGAGTAAATTCTGTGTGCTTAAGTTGTTCAAAAAACTCCATTTGTTCGGCATAGATACGGTAACGAGGGCTGCCATTTTCGCCAAAGCTGACGCTATAGAGTTTCTCTGCAACAAAGTTGGGCTTGCTGGCTTCGCGTTGAGCGCTTTGTTGTTTAGGATCTGAGGGGCTTAATTGCCACAACACCAAGGCGAGAACGAACAGGCTAGCAAAAAACAGCGTAACGCGATTCATACACTCATACCTTGAGCATGTTCTAGCTGATCTTTGGCTTGCAGTATTAGATCACAAAGCTCGCGTACCGCGCCAAAACCACCTGGGGTAATGGTAACCAAGTTAGCATCTTGCTTGCACAGCGGGTGAGCGTTATGTACAGCAACACCTAAGCCACAAGCGCGCATTACCGGCGTATCAACCACATCATCGCCAATGTATGCCACTTCGTCAGCTGACAGGTTGAGTTGTTCGAGCATTTGTTGGTAGGCCACCATCTTGTTTTGTTGGCCTTGGTAAATGCGGCTTACACCTAAAGCCTGCATGCGTTTTTCTACGATAGTAGATTGGCGGCCAGTAATAATGGCCACTTCTACACCAATGTTTAACAAGGCTTTAATGCCAAAGCCATCATGAGTATGAAAGGCTTTTAGCTCTTCACCATCATTGCCAAGGTAAATTCGGCCATCGGAAAACACTCCATCAACGTCGCAAATAAGCAACTTGATGTTTTTAGCACGGGTAAAGTTTTGCGAGCTTACCGAGCCATAAGGCGTGTTAATCGTCATTAATATACTCCAGCCTGCAGCAGGGTATGCATGTTAAAGGCACCCACTACGGTCTGTTGGTTCAATACAAATAAGCCGTTAATTGATTTGGCTTTCATCAGCTTTAAGGCGTCAAAGGCTAACCAAGAGTCTTCAATGACTTTGGGGTTTTGAGTCATTACTTGGCCAATTGGTGTGTCATGTATATCGATGCGTTGATCAAGTATTCGACGTAAGTCGCCGTCGGTAAAAATACCCACCAATTGCTGCTTAGCATCAACAATTCCCACCATACCTAAACCTTTGGCAGTAATTTCGAACAATGCTTCACGAATAGTTTGTTCGACTGTTACTAGAGGGATTTGTTCCCCGCTTAGCATTAAGTCACTCACACTTAACAATAATTTTTTACCTAAAGTGCCGCCAGGATGAGATAGCGCAAAATCATCGGCAGTAAACCCACGGGCTTCTAATAGTGCTACCGCCAACGCGTCGCCCATTACCAAGGTTGCTGTAGAGCTTGCGGTAGGTGCTAACCCTAATGGGCACGCTTCACGAGGCACTGAGATACATAAATGGTAGTTGGCAAGCTTGGCCATAGACGAGTTGGGGTTGCTGGTCATCGCAATAGAACGAACACCAATTCGGTTAAATACAGGGTAGAGCGAGAGTATCTCTTCTGATTCACCAGAATTAGACAAGGCTAATACAATGTCCTCGGCAGCAATCATGCCTAAATCACCGTGGCAGGCTTCGCCAGGGTGAACAAAAAATGCGGGAGTGCCGGTAGAGGCTAAAGTAGCGGCAATTTTATTGGCAATGTGGCCTGATTTACCCATACCAGTAAGAATCACCTTACCTTTACAGGCTAAAAGCATTTCGCAGGCGGCGGCAAATTCTTGATCAATATATTGATGGAGATTTTCAATAGCTAAGCTTTCAATCTCAAGGACTTGCTTGGCTGAAGCGATATAATCAAACGACACTCATTTCCCCTTAGTTTCTTAAATCAGTAATAACAGGTGCTTAGGCTAGAAATAATAGCAGTTGATAGCCTATGAAGCCGCTTAACAATAAGCCGCCTTCCCAACGAGTGATTTTGCGGCTTTTACCAAAGCCCATCGCCATGATGAACAACAATACGGTAACACCCATCATCACATAAAAATCGCGGCCAGCAGCGTTGGCGTCAATTGCCCCTGGCGCTATAAACGCCGGGACAGCCAGTACTGCTAGAATGTTAAACAGATTAGAGCCGATAATATTGCCCAGAACTAGGTCATCCTCTTTCTTGATGACACCGGCTACACAGGCTGCTAGCTCTGGCAGGCTGGTGCCAATGGCAATAATGGTGAGGCCAATCACCAAGTCGCTCATACCAAAGTAACGAGCAATCTCCGAGGCAGAACCCACTAATAAATCAGCACTGAGTGGAAGCGCAACCATACCCACCGCTAGCCAAAGCAACGCTTTGCCAGTTGGTACATCGTTAGGTACTTCTGATTCAGCTTCCTCGATCATTGGGTCAACGTTGGCGCCTTTGCGCTGGCGCAATGAGTTGATAATTAAGTAGGCCATTAACGCTACAAACAGAGTGAGTAAAACAAACCCTTCTTGGTAACCTAGGTGTTTATCATGAAGCACCCAGCCGGCAACTGCAGTGGCCACTAATACCATAGGTAGCTCTCTAAACAGGGTTGAGGAGGATACTATTAGCGGTTTAAGCAAGGCGGTGATGCCTAGTACCAGAGTAATGTTGGTAATATTTGAGCCAATTACGTTGCCCACGGCGGTATTCATTTTGCCTTCTAGGGCGGCCGTGGCTGACACCATAACCTCTGGTGCAGAAGAACCTAAAGCAACAATAGTTAAGCCGATGATCATTGGTGGTAAACCAAAATTATTAGCAATGGCGGCTGCACCATAAACAAAGCGGTCGGCGCTCCACACCAACAGTGCGAGGCCCAATACCAATAATAAACATTCAACTAACATGTGAATCCTTCAGTTATAAAACATCAACGATGCCAAAAAATCGGAGCATTGTCGGCATTTTCCCTGCAAAAGGGAAGAGTTTAGCCTTGAGTGTCATCAATTATCTCAATAATATGTCTGCCTTGGCCAATCAAGATTGCTCACGGAGTGGCGGATAGTTTGATTGAAGTAAAACAACTGGCGTTTCAGCGCGCTAATAAAGTCATTTTTGATGGCTTAGACTTGCGTATCCAACGCGGTAAAATCACGGCCATTATGGGCCCCAGCGGCATTGGCAAAACTACCTTGCTCAAGCTTATTGGTGGGCAGTTACAACCCACCGCAGGTGAGGTATTGATTGATGGACAGAATGTGCATCAGCTCAAACGGAATGAATTATTTAAACTGCGTAAGCGCATTGGTATGTTGTTTCAAAGTGGCGCTTTGTTTAGTGATTTAAATGTGTTTGAGAACGTTGCATTCCCGCTGCGTGAGCATACTCGGTTGCCGGAAGCTGTATTACGCAACCTGGTATTAATGAAACTGCAAACAGTGGGCTTGCGCGGTACAGCTAAGTTGATGCCGAGCGATCTATCTGGCGGAATGGCTCGTCGAGTGGCGCTGGCCAGAGCGATAGCGCTAGAACCCGAAATAATCCTTTATGATGAACCCTTCGTGGGTCAAGACCCTATTTCAATGGGGGTATTGATTAAGTTAATTCAAGGGCTTAATCAAAGCTTGCAGCTTACCTCAGTGATTGTTTCTCATGATGTAAACGAAGTACTTAGCATTGCTGACTACGTTTTTGTGATAGACGGCCACAGCGTACTAGCCCAAGGCAGCGTTGCCGACATCGCGGCGAATCCAAACCCGCGTTTAGCGCAATTTCTTAAAGGCCAAGCCGATGGCCCTGCTGCTTTTCATTATCCCGCAGACGATTACGCTAGCGTACTGAAGGCAAGCTTATGATTGAATTTATTGCAAGGTTAGGGCGTAACGCTTTAGCTCGAGTTAGCGCCATTGGCCGAGCGAGTTTGATGCTTTGGCATGCATTGGCGACTTGGCCGAGTGCTCAGCTTGTAAAAGATACGGTTAAACAAGTTTATGTGGTGGGGGTGCAATCTCTGCCAATTATTTTGGTTTCTGGCTTATTTATTGGCATGGTGTTGGCACTGCAGGGCTATCATATTCTAGTCGACTTTGGCGCTGAGACTAGCCTAGGTCCTATGGTTGCTTTGTCTTTATTGCGTGAGTTAGGTCCTGTGGTTACCGCGTTGTTGTTCGCAGGACGAGCAGGTTCCGCCTTAACCGCTGAAATTGGTTTGATGAAAACAACAGAACAGCTATCTAGTATGGAGATGATGGCGGTAGACCCACTTAAACGAGTGGTTGCTCCACGATTATGGGCTGGCTTTATTGCTATGCCACTACTGACCTTAATGTTTAACCTGGTGGGAATTTGGGGTGGCTTTTTGGTTGGCGTAGAGTGGCTAGGTGTCGATAACGGTAGCTTTTGGTCGATTACCGCAGCCTCTATTGAATTTGGCCAAGACATTGGCAATGGCATGATAAAAAGTGCGGTGTTTGCCATCACCGTTGTATGGGTAGGATTGTTTAATGGTTACGACGCTTTGCCCAGTGCTCAAGGGATTAGTCAAGCAACAACTCGCAGCGTGGTTCACGCGTCGTTGTTGGTGTTAGCTTTAGATTTTGTATTAACCGCATTAATGTTTGGCAGCTAGGTTTAGGGAATAACATGAAAGTAAATAAAGTAGAGTTGTCGGTAGGCGCATTTGTTTTGTTAGGCATTGCTGCCTTATTGGTGTTGGCCTTAAAAATCGCAGATAGCCAATTTGGAAACAATACTGATACGTATACCTTGTATGCCAAGTTCGACAATATTGGTGGTTTAAAAGCTCGTTCACCAGTGAAAGTAGGGGGCGTTGTCGTCGGTCGTGTAGAACAGATTAACCTAGATATAGAAGATTACATGCCAAAGGTAACGTTAAGCATGTATCGCCAATACGGTTATTATCCAGAAACCAGTTCCTTATCAATTCTTACTGCTGGTTTGTTAGGTGAGCAGTACATTGGCCTAACTCCTGGTTTTGTATTAGAAGACATAGAGAACTTGAATGACGGTGACGTGATTGAAGACACCAAATCGGCCATAGTATTAGAAGAACTGATTGGTCAGTTTCTATTTTCGGTATCGGAGGAGTAAGCATGTTTATACGCAGCTTGATGTTGGTAATGTCGCTATTGCTTAGTGCCAGTGCTTGGGCCGATGAAGTGGACGACAACCCTTATCGCTTAATGGCTTATGTAGCAGATCAAACTTTTAGCCGCTTGGCTGAAGTAGATCGTGAAGCCGCTGATGCTGACCAACAAATCGAAGACATTGTGCGCGAGCAGCTGATGCCGCATATTGATTATCGCTATGCGTCGTTTGTGGTACTGGGAAAACAAATTAAAAAGACTACTAAAGAACAAAGAAGTGAATTTACCGCTGCGTTCAAAGAATACTTAGTGAGTACTTACAAGCAGGCTTTAGGGCAATACAAACAGCAACAAGTAACGATTGAACCAGAGAGATCGGTAGAAGGTAAGAAAAAGGTAGGGGTAAAAGCCCAGTTTATTGATGGAGAACGCCCGCCGATTAAACTCGAGTTTAAGTTTCGTAAACTTAAGAAAAAAACCGAAGACAGCAGCGACCGCTGGTTGGCCTACGACTTAATCGCTGAAGGTGTTAGTTTGCTGTCAACGAAGCAATCAGAAATGGACAGTTTAATTCGTAGCAACGGTATAGACGGTGTCATTAAGTTGCTGCAAGACAAAAACTTTGCCGCACACGAGGCCAAGTAATGAGCGCTGAGCTTAAGCTTGAGCAGCAAACGCTTCGTTTAATTGGTGAGTGGAACGCAGATGATGTTGCCGCTCAGTGGCCCCAGTTAGCAAAGTGCCAAGCCACAGAACTCGACTTGGCCAAACTTAAGCGGATTGACTCTGCAGGAATAGCCGCTATCATCACCGCCTTAAAACCTGAACCTAGCAATCGCTTAATTGTTAAGCATTGCCCTGATCAAGCCAAGCAGCTGTTTACTCTCTATGAGTTAGACGCCTTGCTGCAATTTGAAAACTAAAGCACATTAGCGGAGCGTTATAATGCAACCAGAACAAATTGAACAAATTTTATCGCAAGCGCTTGAGCTAGACCATGTGCAAGTAACTGGGGAAGGTAATCACTTTCAAGTTGTTGCTGTTGGTGCAATGTTTACGGAACTATCGCGCGTTAAAAAACAACAAGCGGTATACGCACCACTGAAAGAGTACATTGCGAGTAACGAAATTCACGCTTTAGGGATTAAGGCGTTCACTCCTGATGAATGGCAAAAGCAACAAAAATTTGGCCAACTGTAGTCGCTAGGAGTAGTTGTGGATAAGTTTAGAATTGAAGGTGGCTGTCGTTTAGAAGGCGAAGTGGCCATCTCTGGTGCAAAAAATGCGGCTTTGCCGATCCTTTTTGCTACCTTGTTATGTGAAGAGCAAGTGACCTTGCACAATGTCCCTCAACTAAGAGACATTGGCACAACCTGTAAAATGCTTGAGCATTTAGGCCGCGAAGTCGAAGTCAGCGGCGAGACCGTGATTGTTAAAGCTGGTAAAGCTAATGACTTTGTTGCGCCTTACGATTTAGTAAAAACGATGCGTGCATCGATTATGGCACTAGGCCCATTGGTTGCCCGCTATGGTGAAGCCGACGTATCACTACCTGGTGGCTGTGCCATTGGTGCACGTCCAGTTAATTTGCACATTCATGGTTTGGAGCTAATGCAAGCCAACATGAGTGTTGAAGACGGTTATGTAAAAGCCCGTGTAGACGGCCGCTTGAAGGGCGCCCGTATCTTCATGGATATGGTGAGCGTAACTGGCACTGAAAACCTGATGATGGCGGCGGCGTTAGCTGAAGGCGAAACCATTATTGAAAACGCTGCTCGTGAACCTGAAGTGGTAGACCTAGCCGACTTCTTAAACACCCTTGGCGCCGATATTAAAGGTGCGGGTACCGACACTATAGTAATTACTGGCGTAGACAGCCTACACAGCGGTGAATACAGTGTATTGCCAGACCGCATAGAAACCGGTACTTACCTAGTAGGGGCAGCGGTAACGGGCGGTAAAGTGCGTTGTACTCATACTGACCCTACATTGATGGAATCGGTATTGGCCAAGCTTGAAGAAGCGGGTGCAAATGTAAGCAGTGGCAGTGATTGGATTGAAGTAGACATGCAAGGGTGCGCGCTTAACGCGGTTAATGTTAAAACAGCGCCGCACCCAGCGTTTCCTACCGACATGCAAGCCCAATTCACGGTACTAAATATTGTGGCCGAAGGGACTGGTCATGTGACAGAAACGATTTTCGAAAACCGTTTTATGCATGTTCCCGAGCTGATGCGTATGGGCGCAGAAATAGAGCTAGAAGGCAACACCGCTATTTGTAAGCATTCAGATCACCTAACGGGCGCTCAAGTAATGGCGACTGATTTACGTGCTTCTGCAAGCTTAGTGATTGCCGCTTTGGTGGCTGAAGGTGAAACCGTGGTCGACCGGATTTACCATATCGACCGTGGTTATCAAAATATTGAAACTAAGTTTGCTAAATTAGGCGCAAAAATTACGCGTTTTAACGACCGCTCGTAGGTCGAACTGGCAGTTTTAGTTCGGTAATAGTAACGGGGAGCTCTAGCAGTTCCCCGTTTCTGTATAAGCGAACCATGATCTCTGAACCTGGTCGCGTTTCGGCAACAATATCCATGGCCTGTTTAATCGATTCAATATCTTGGCCGGCTAAACTCACTAAAATATCGTTAGCCAAAATACCAGCTTTTCCCGCTGGCCCTTGTGGGTCTATACCACTAACAATAACTCCACGTGTTTCGTTTAATTTAAGACGTGAAGCCAGTAGTGGAGTGATTTTTTGTCCATCTAAACCTAAATAACCACGCACAATCGTGCCGTCTTTAATCAGGCTCTGCATGATTTTTTTAGCTAATACAAAAGGGATAGCGAAGCTAATACCGTAAGTATCTGCTGCATCGTTTAAGTGATAGGCTGAGGTATTAATGCCTACCAACTCACCGCGAGTATTGACTAAGGCACCGCCAGAATTACCACGGTTAATAGCTGCATCTGTTTGCAGAAAGTCTTGACGACCGGTAGAGCTCATCCCACTACGGCCCGCGGCACTAATAATACCTTGGGTAATCGTTTGGCCCACGTTATAGGGGTTACCAATAGCCAGTACTACGTCACCCACTTGGGTGCCAAGTTGGTCGTTTTGTGGAATTACTGGTAAATCTGGAGAGGCGTCAATCTTCAGCACGGCTAAATCAGTGATGATGTCTCCACCGACTAACTCAGCGTTAAATACTCGTCCGTCCTGTAAGGCAATAACAATTTGGTCTGAATTGGCAATCACGTGCAGATTGGTTAAAACAAAGCCCTGCTTCGACATGATCACGCCCGATCCCAAACCTTGAGATTCTAGCTGGCTGTCTACGTTCACATAAGATTGCAGGAAGCTGCGAGTATAAATGTTTACAACGGCAGGAGCCGCTCGTCTAGAGGCTTGTGCGTAACTAACCAATGGGGTATCGGTATAGTCGCCTAATAGCTGCTTGCTGTTCTCCCGAAACTCAGGGAAGGCAAACAAAATTCCGATTGCCATTGCTAAACCAAAAATAGCAGGCTTGAGTAAATACTTGATTATAGCTAACAATTGTTCTTCTCCAGCTAGAGTCTCAGCATAGCACGCTGATTCTAGAGACAAAAGAAAAGGCGACTAATAAGTCGCCTTTGTTGTTAGCTTAATCAGTTTACTGAATGATGCGGTACAAGTTTTCGTCACCGCGTTGAATATTTACCGCGAGTACTTTGGGTTCGGTTTCTAGTAGCTCGCGTAAGTCGGCAATGCTGCTAATTCGGATTTTGTTAATGCCGATAATAATATCGCCTTCTTCAAAACCGTTAGCAAAGGCCTTTGAGTTGCGTTGAATTTTACTGACCACTACGCCAGAAATATCTGCGCCTTTAGCGGTAGAGCTCAAACTTGCGCCTTCTAGGGCTGGATGCATAACTTTAGCGTTAATGTTTTGCTCTTCGGCTTGCTGCAAAGTAACTTTAAAACTAATGTCTTCGCCATCTCGAATCGCGCCGATCTTAATGGTTTTACCTGCACCCATGGTGCCTATTTTGGCGCGCAGTTCCGCAAAGCTTTTCACCTTTTTATCATCAACAGCAATAATAATATCGCCTGGCTTAATGCCTGCTTGATCTGCTGCTGAGCCTTGCATCACTTGATTTACAAATGCGCCGTGCTGCGAGTCGGTACCAAAGGCTTTGGCTAAATCGCTGTTTAGTTCGCCACCAGTAACGCCTAATACGCCGCGGCGTACCTCGCCAAATTCAATAATTTGGTCTGCGAGGTTACGTACCATGTTGCTTGGGATGGCAAATCCAATACCAATATTACCGCCATTAGGGGCGATAATGGCGGTGTTAATACCGATTAACTCACCGCGTAAGTTAATTAACGCGCCACCTGAGTTACCGCTATTAATGGCAGCATCGGTTTGAATAAAGTTCTCGAGGTTTTCGATATTTAAGCCGCTACGACCTAGTGCACTAACTATGCCTGAGGTAACCGTTTGGCCAAGACCAAATGGATTGCCAATAGCGATGGCAAAGTCACCCACTCGGAGTTCATCAGAATCAGACAGCTTTATATCAACCAGTTCGTCGGCATCAATTTTTAGTAGGGCAATATCGGTATGGCGGTCACTGCCTAATACTTCTGCTTCAAAGGTGCGGCCATCTTTTAAGGTCACCACGATTTCGTCAGCTTCATGAATAACGTGATAGTTAGTAATCACGTAACCCTTTTTAGCATCTATCACTACGCCCGAGCCTAAACCCTGAAATGGACGCTCTTGTTCGCCAGTATCTGGGTTACCACCGGGTCCGAAGAAATACTTAAATAACTCTGGGAGTTGTTGCTGAGATACTTTAGTCCCTGCAACTGAGATATTCACCACTGCAGGGGTGGTTTGCTCCAGTACTGGGGCTAAACTAGGCAGAGGCTCTCCACCTACAGAAAACGGCAGTGCAGCCTGAGCTTGCAATGTGGTGGCGCCAAGGAAAAGTGAAAACAGCAAAATGACAAATTTCTTTGTGGACTTGCTCATTTAAATACCCTCAATAAACAGTTGTCATGATAAAAAAGCAGGATCTTAAAGACCCTGCTTAGTTTAAAAAGTTCAATGATTTAGCTAGCTTTACGCTGCGCTTCGGTAAATAAACCTGATGGCTCGTTAGAATAGTCTTTAGGCTGTGCGTCATTTGATTCAACGCTGTCATCTACTTCTAACTTTTCTTGATAATCGGCGAATAGCTGCGGCTGGGCTACGTCATCACTAATCAATGATTTTGACTGACTTGCCATATGCTCGTAAATGCCTTGGTACTGCTTAGCCATATCTTCAAGTAGTTGGGCACTGGTAGAAAAGTGCTCCTGAACTTGCTCTTTATAGCTATCTAATTCGGCTTTGTTTTGTGCTAACTCTTGCTTCATGCTGGCGTCGTTAGTTCCGGCTGGTTTAGATGCCATACGACTAAGGAAGAAACCAATAGCGACACCAATAAGAAGAAAAATCATACTGCTAATTGCGCTCATATTATTCCTTTGTTGGTCTTGATGAACTTTCAATATACTTGAGAATGGTTTCACATGGTACTATCAATTTTGGTCTAATTTTTGCGGGTTTTGGGAATAGGGAAAGGATGACTCCACAGCGACAATATGAGCAAGATCTGCAACGTGATGATTTTGTAAAAGACAATGCACAAGCCTTTGCAGTGGCTCAGCTACAAAGAGTTTACGAACAACTCTCTGATAAACCAGCGTTAACACTAAGCCAACCTTCTTTATTCGGAAAACTAAAAGCGCGCTTTTCGAGGAGCCAAGAAGTGGTTCGCCAGCAGAGTGTGCAAGGCCTTTATATGTGGGGTGGAGTAGGTAGGGGGAAAACCTATCTTATGGATACCTTTTTTAATTGCCTGCCGCAGCAGCGTAAAATGCGGGTGCATTTTCACCGCTTTATGCAGCGAGTTCATCACGAACTCAAAACCCTTGATGGGCAAAGCAATCCGCTTGAAATAGTCGCCGACCGTTTGATTACTGAAGCAGAGGTTATCTGTTTTGACGAGTTTTTTGTTTCAGACATTACCGACGCAATGCTGTTGGGCACTTTGTTTGAGGCCTTGTTTGAGCGTGGCGTTACGCTGGTGGCCACTTCAAATATTCCACCTGAAGATCTTTACCGAAATGGCTTACAGCGTCAGCGTTTCATGTCGACCATAAAGTTAATTCAACAACATTGCCAAATACTGAATGTAGATGGCGGTAGTGATTATAGAATGCGTACCCTTAGTGAGGCTGAGATTTATCATTACCCTTTAGATAAACAAGCTGAACAAAATCTAGCGCAATATTTTTTACAATTGTCTAACGAGCCTCGCCAGCAACTAGGTCAAATTGAAATAAATCAACGGATGATTAGTTTCGTCAACGAAGCCGACAGTGTATTGCACATAGAGTTTGCTGAGCTGTGTGAGGGCGCGCGTAGTCAATTAGATTACATTGAATTAGCAAGGCTCTACCATACGGTGTTGCTATCGGGCGTGGTAGCCATGGGAGCTAAAAATGACGACGCTGCTCGCCGCTTCATAGCCCTAATTGATGAGTTTTATGAGCGAAATGTTACGCTTATTATTGCTGCCGAGGTGGCGCTAGAGAACCTGTATAAAGGTGGGCGCTTAAGTTTTGAATTTGAACGTTGTTTGTCTCGTTTACAAGAAATGCAGTCTCACGAATATCTAGAAAGAGAACACTTACCTTAAATAATCTAGATTAAAGGTGGTTTTTTTTTGTACTTCCCCTATAATCTTGCCACCCCACGTTACATGTCACCGATTTGGTGGCACTAACAGTCAAGTCTACTCCGTATTCGAAGGGATACCATGAGTGGCTATTTTCACGTTTGTGATTTTCACAAACACGTGTGTAACAGTTATTTTGGGTTATATATACAAATGAAAACTTTTGTAGCCAAGCCAGACAGCGTAAAGCGCGACTGGTACGTTGTAGATGCAGATGGTAAAACTCTGGGTCGTATCGCAACTGAAATCGCTTCTCGCCTACGCGGTAAGCATAAAGCTGAATATACTCCTCACGTAGATACTGGCGATTACATCGTCGTAATCAACGCTGAGAAAGTAGCCGTAACGGGCAACAAAGCGAAAGGTAAAATTTACCACTCGCACACTGGTTACCCTGGTGGCTTAAAATCAATTAGCTTTGAAAAGTTAATCGATAAAGCACCTGAGCGTGTTATCCAGTCTGCAGTGAAAGGTATGTTGCCAAAAGGTCCTCTAGGCCGTGCAATGTTCCGTAAACTGAAAGTATTCGCTGGACCTGAGCACACTCATGCGGCTCAGCAACCACAAGTATTAGACATTTAAGTTACGGAATTTTAATAATGGCTGAGAATCAATACTACGGCACTGGCCGTCGCAAAAGCTCTACTGCTCGCGTATTTTTAAAAGCAGGTAGTGGTAACATCACTGTAAACAACCGCACTTTGGACGTTTACTTTGGCCGTGAAACTGCTCGTATGGTAGTTCGTCAACCACTTGAACTAACTGAATTGTTAGAGAAAGTTGACTTACTCGTTACAGTTAAAGGTGGTGGCACAACTGGTCAAGCTGGTGCTATCCGTCACGGTATTACACGTGCACTAATGGAATACGACGAAAGTCTACGTCCTGAATTACGTAAAGCTGGCTTCGTTACTCGCGATGCTCGTAAAGTTGAGCGTAAGAAAGTTGGTCTACGTAAAGCACGTCGTCGTCCGCAGTTCTCTAAACGTTAATTGCTACGCACATTCGTGTTACAAAAAAGCTCGGCTATGCCGGGCTTTTCTTTATTCTAAAAGGTTAAAAACCTTGATTTCCCTTGTCAATTTGTGTGTTTTTTATTACTATTTTGTTCGCATTTACCTGCAATAATGTAGTAGCAAGTAAACGCTACCAGTAGCAGAAAAACGCTACCTTGTGCAGCATGCCGCAAGGAAAATTACAATAATTGCGCGGATCCTTACCGGAGAGACATTGGATGAGCAACGCTCCTGTCGATGCTGGCCGTCGTCGCTTCCTAACCTGGACAACAGCTGTTGTCGGTGGTGTAGGAGCTACGTTTGCCGCAGTACCTTTTATCAGTTCATGGAATCCGAGTGCCAAAGCTAAAGCAGCTGGAGCACCGGTAGAAGTGGATGTTAGCAAAATAGAACCTGGACAATTACTACGTGTAGAATGGCGTGGTAAGCCTGTTTGGGTGGTTAGCCGTCCTCAATCGGTTCTCGATAACTTGAACACCCTTGGTGACAAGTTACGTGATCCTGACTCTGAGGAGCCTCAACAGCCCGAATACACAGTCAATGTGCATCGCTCAATTAAGCCTGAGCTTTTCATAGGTGTTGGTTTGTGTACTCACCTCGGTTGTTCGCCTACTTACTTACCTGGTAGCTTTGGTGAGCAAGTTCAAGGTGTTGAATACGGATTCTTCTGTCCATGTCATGGTTCGAAGTTTGATATGGCTGGACGGGTTTTCCAAAGTGTACCCGCACCACTGAATTTGGTTGTACCTCCTCATCACTACGTTGATGAAACAACCATTTTGGTCGGTTTGGACCAGGGAGAGGCATAAGATGAAGGCACTTATCGGTTGGATCGATGAACGGATCCCGTTGACCAAGACCTACAACAAACATGTGGGCCAATACCCAACGCCAAAAAATTTCAACTTTTGGTATATTTTTGGCTTTATCGCCATGGTGGTATTAGTTAACCAAATCCTTACAGGGATTTGGCTAACCATGAATTACAACCCATCTGGCGATGGTGCTTTTGCCTCTATTGAATACATCATGCGTGATGTGGAATATGGCTGGCTACTGCGATATATGCATTCAACGGGGGCTTCAGCCTTCTTTGTTGTGATTTATTTGCATATGTACCGCGGTTTAATTTACGGCTCTTACCAGAAACCTCGCGAACTGATTTGGTTGTTCGGGATGTTAATTTTCTTGGTATTAATGGCTGAAGCCTTTATGGGTTACTTGTTACCTTGGGGGCAAATGTCCTACTGGGGCGCGCAGGTAATTATCTCGCTGTTTGGGGCTATCCCCGTTATTGGCGATGATTTAACCCTATGGATACGTGGTGACTACGTTATCTCGGGCGCAACCCTTAACCGGTTCTTTGCACTGCATGTTATTGCACTGCCACTAGTATTGGTTATGTTGGTGTTCTTACATATTGTTGCTTTGCATGAAGTAGGGTCAAATAACCCAGACGGCATCGAGATCAAAGAGAACAAAGATGAAAACGGCTGGCCGAAGGATGGTATTCCTTTCCACCCGTACTTTACAGTAAAAGACTTAGCGGCGATTGTAGGCTTCTTGTTCTTCTTCTGCTGGGTGATGTTTTTCTTCCCAGATGGTGGAGGTTATTTCCTCGAAAAGCCAAATTTTGAAGCGGCTAACCCTCTGAAAACACCGGACCATATTGCCCCCGTTTGGTATTTCACACCGTTTTACGCCATTTTGCGTGCGGTGCCTGATAAACTGTTGGGTGTAGTAATGATGGGCTTGTCTATCGCAGTGTTGTTTGTTCTGCCGTGGTTAGACCGTTGTAAGGTTAAGTCGATTCGTTATCGCAGCACCATACATAAACTAAACATTGCACAGTTTGTAATTTGTTTCATTATCTTGGGGGTTCTAGGCGTATTACCTTCTACTCCTGCTCTAACGTTATTGGCGCAAATCACCTCTTTTGGTTACTTTGCCTATTTCTTATTACTCTGGATTTACAGTAAGAATGAGAAAACTAAGCCACTTCCAGATAGGGTAACTAAATGATGAAAAATGTCTTTTTAGCATTAGCGTTACTTGTCCCTAGCTTAGCGTTTGGGGCGGGTGGCAACGTACACTTAGACAAAGCCAATTACGACCTGACTGACAATGCCTCGTTGCAAAATGGTGCTAAGTTGTTCATGAACTATTGCTTCGGTTGTCATAGTACTCAGTACCAACGTTATAACCGCGTAGCTGAAGATTTAGGTATTCCAG
Organism: Agarivorans sp. DSG3-1; assembly: GCF_046774965.1. Lineage (NCBI taxonomy): Bacteria > Pseudomonadati > Pseudomonadota > Gammaproteobacteria > Alteromonadales > Alteromonadaceae > Agarivorans > Agarivorans sp. DSG3-1. The sequence goes on from NZ_CP177241.1 coordinate 1,927,217, forward strand.
TTAAATTAATGGAAGAAAACTTGATTTTTACCGGGGTAAAACCGGGTGAATTGATGGAAAATGCGATTCAGGAAGATGATGCAGCTAAATGGTTTGGTGCCCCAGCGCCAGATTTAACTTTGGTTGCTCGAGTGCGTGGAGCAGATTGGGTTTATACTTACCTACGTACATTTTACGTTGATGAGACTCGTCCATTTGGGGTGAATAACAAAGTTTTCCCAAGTGTTGGTATGCCACATGTATTGCAAGAGTTGCAAGGTGTACCTAATGCGGTCTACGAAACAAGAATGATTGATGGTGAAGAACAGCAAATCTATGTTGGCATCGAATCAGATGGTAGCGGTGAGATGAGCGATGATGAATATGACCACGCAGTATTAGACCTAGTTAACTTCTTGGTTTATTCAGCTGAACCTATTCAGCTAGAGCGTAAACGCCTAGGCTATTGGGTGTTAGGGTTCTTATTTATCTTCTTTATTATTAGTTATCTATTGAAGAAAGAATACTGGCGCGACGTACACTAAGTCATAAGCTAGTATTTGTTTATCGGCAATAGCATTTATGCTGTTGCCGTTTGTGTATTTATTTTTGATGGTTTTTGGAGGATTCAATGGCTGTAGCTGCCAACAAGCGTTCGGTAATGACGCTATACTCTGGTGCTAACGACTTATATAGTCATCAGGTACGTATCGTATTGGCTGAGAAAGGCGTCAGCGTAGAAATTAATCAGGTTGATCCGGATAACTTGCCGGAAGATTTGATTGATTTGAATCCGTACAGCTCTGTTCCTACCTTGGTTGATCGTGAATTGGTGTTATACCAATCTCAGATTATTATGGAATATTTAGACGAGCGTTTTCCTCATCCGCCACTAATGCCGGTTTATCCTGTATCTCGTGGTTCAAGTCGTTTAATGATGCATCGCATCAAAAATGACTGGTATACATTGGTTGAGCAAATTGAAAAAGGCGACAACGCTGATGCAGCGCGCAAACAATTAACCGAAAGTTTAATTGGTATCGCTCCTGTTTTTGCTGAAATGCCTTACTTCATGAGTGAAGAATTCAGCTTAGTAGATTGCTACCTAGCACCGTTATTGTGGCGCTTACCTACTTTAGGTATTGAGCTAGTAGGTAATGGTTCTAAAGAGATTAAGTCTTACATGATCCGTGTATTCGACCGTGAATCTTTCCAAGCATCATTAACTGATTCTGAACGCGAAATTCGCGATGGGTTCTTAGGTTAATGACTAGCGAGATGACGCCAAATAGGCCTTATTTACTTAAGGCTTTTTTTGACTGGTTGTTAGATAACGAATTAACACCGCATTTGGTGGTAGACGCAACGCAAAGCAACGTAACGGTTCCCAGTCAGTTTGTTAATGACGGACAGATAGTATTGAATATTGCCCCCTCTGCGGTAGGTGCATTTAGTATGGATTTGGAGCATGTTGGCTTTAGTGCGCGGTTTGGCGGTAAGCCTTTTCAAGTGTATGTGCCTATGGCCGCGGTTGTAGCCATTTACGCTCGCGAGAATGGCGCTGGTACGGTATTTGAGCCTGAAGCTGCTTACGAGCCAGCAGAAGAGCTTGAAAGCGATGTACAGACTGAGGTGGTAGAAGAACCACCAAAGAAACCTACGCTAACGATCGTTAAATAAAAAAAGCGCCAACTGGCGCTTTTTTTGTGTCTTAATTTGAGCATTTAGCTTTAGTCTACTAACTCAAATACCTTAATGACTTTGCTTACACCTGTTTCATGTCTGGCAATATCAATGGCTAGGCTCTCTTCTTGAGCGGTAACAACACCAATCAAAAACACTTCGCTATCTTCTGTGATTACTTTGATTTTTCCTGGTGGAAGCTTACTGTCTTCATATATCTTAAACTTCACTTTGGTCGTAATCCACGAATCGTTACTGCGCACACCCAGTGAGACGGGGGGCTTGATACGAACTTCATTCAGTACCTGCTGAACTCCTTCAACCTCTTTTACAATTTGGGTAATTTGGTTAAAGTTTTCTTCGCTTGGTGTTTGCCCAACAATTAACGTTCGACCATTTAAGGCCACAACAGAAAGTTTACTGTTACGCCAAATCTCATCTGATTGACCTAAGGCATTTAATGCTTGTAGCTCAATCCCTTGATCGTCAAACTGCGTGCCAATTGTGCGTCTATCGGTGGCTGCGCCTGCTGCAACCCCTGCTCCTACTACCACCGCTCCAGCACAAGCTTGAAGCAGCCCGGCTAAAACGATAATGCTGACTAAACGTAACATCCTCTAATCCTCTTGTTGGGGAAACAACGTACGGTCGACTAAATCACATAAACTATTTAGGGCCAGTAAGTGTACTTCGTTGATTCGAACACTTTGCTCGCCTGGTACTCTAATCTCTACATCTTGCTCACTAAGTAAACCTGCCATTTCTCCGCCATCTTTACCAGTGAGGCCAATAATACTCATGTCGCGATTCACTGCCGCTTCCATGGCTTTAATCACATTACGGCAGTTGCCAGAGTCGGAAATAGCCACCAAAATGTCGCCTTGTTGCCCTAGAGCGCGAATTTGCTTGGCAAATATTTCATCAAAAGAATAATCGTTAGCGATAGCCGACAACACTGAGCTGTCGGTACTTAAGGCCAATGCCGGTAAGCTTGGGCGTTCGGTATCAAAGCGGTTGACTAAGTTGGCCGAGAACTGTTGAGCCAGTGCTGCAGCCGAGCCATTGCCTGCAATCAGCAATTTATTACCATTAAGTAAAGCTTGCGCAATAATAATAGTGGCCTTTTCAATAGCATCAGGCAGGGCCTCGGCTGCGGCTATTTTTGTCTGAATGCTTTCTCTAAAGATTTCTTTTATTCGTTCTTGCATCTCATTCCCCAAAGGCGTTTTGGAACCATTCCAAGTGCGGTGCTTGTTCCTGAATGGCCACTACGTCAAAACGCATGGCAGTATCAAATTGGTTCAAATTTTGTTGTTGTAAGTAGTGTTGCGCACTTAGCAATATTTTACGTATTTTATGCTGATCAACTGCTGCTACTGCGCCGCCAAAATCACGGCTTTTGCGGTATTTAACTTCAACAAATACCCAGGTGTCAGCCTGCTTACAAATTAAATCTATTTCGCCTCGTCGGCAATGATAGTTCTGCTCGACCAGCGTTAGCCCTTGCTGTTTTAGGTAGTTAGCCGCTTGTTGTTCGGCGGCTTGGCCTTTATTCAACAGGACTTTCTTGATTATTGCTTTCTTGAACAGTGCTTTCTTGAATCGTGTCAGCTTGAATTTCCAAGGGAACCAATTGACCATTTTTATACTGTGTCCACGTTAGCTGGCGTACGACTAAACCTTGTTGGTCAACGCTTAGATTTCCGGTTAAGCCTTTAAACTGATACTCAGAGTAACCACGCATCTGTGCCAATTGGTTAATTAAACTGTAAGCATCGTAACCTAGGCCATACAGGCGTTTTTGCGAGTCTGATGAGCTCGGCCATAGCTGTTGGTGGCGAATCGAGTTCACCGACTGTTGTTCAAGTATCCAAGGCATCTCGCTAATGTAAATACCGTCCAACTCGTTTTCGCTGGTTTCATCATTTTTATCGTAGCTGCGCGAGCTTGCGTACAAACGTGGGTTAGCAGCAAAGGGGCTTACGGTAACATCAATAAAGGCCTTTATCAGTTTGGTTTCAGTATTGGTACCGACTAAGTACAGCGAGTTTGCATCGCTGCGAGAACGCACTTCAGCTTCAATATCTTGGCCAACAATTTGTTTAAACTGGCTAATGCGTTGTTGGCTGGTATCGGTGTGTAATAGCTTACGCACGGCACGCTGTAAATCGTTGCGGTTTGCGTAAAAAACAACATCTACTGGCGAACTTGAGTGCAGTTTCCACTCTTCACTAAAGGCTTCCCCCATGCGAGTGCCCAAGCTACTTTGTGGCGCTAAAACAAGTGGGTTTTGTTCTTCTCGCTGAGCCATGAATTGCGCGGCTTGTTTAGCTTCGTCTTCTGGAGACAGTGGAAAGAAGAATTGAGCTTCATTTTCGGTCGCTTGAATATCGTTAAGTGCAAACACTGGCATGCTCGGGGCAAGATTTACCAAGCTACGTAGCTGTGATTTAAGCAATGGCCCAACAATAAAGTCTATTTGGTCTAGCTCCAATTGTGGATATAGCGTTTCCATAGCCTGGGCTTGAGTGTCGTAAAATACCAATTCGGCATCACTATAAAACTCGCTTTGTTGATCTAAGAAAGCCGATACTAGCCCGTCTTTTACCGCTAAAGCGTTGCTTTGATACTTACCGGTTAATGGCAACAACACGGCGATTTTTTTAGGGGCGTAAGGACTAATGCTTAATGCTTTTGCCAAATCACCGCCCACATAGTCTAGAGCTGGGTGCTCTGGGTAATCAGTTTTCCAATCTTGAAGAGTAGCAATCAACTTTTCTGGAGACTGCTTGGGTTCATTACTAATCGCTACAATTTCTAACCAGCCGTTTCTTAGCTCGTTACCAGGCTGCTGAAAGCTGCGTAGGGTAAACGCAGTTAGTGGTTTTAGCTGTTGCCAAATGTTTTGGTGGTTACCTTCGCGAGACTCTTCTGCTAAGTAGCGGTCTAGCTCAATATACGCGCCTGCTGCGGCTAGTGGGTTGTTTTGTTGGTGGTAGATATCACCACGGCTCAGGTAATAAGCAAACCAGTAATCATCGGGTAGTTGCCAAAGTGGGTCAAAATCTAATATGCCCAGCGCTTTTGTGTAATTGCCTTGCTGCTGTTGGGCATAGGCTTGCACGATTCGTAAACCTGCTGCTTGCTTGGGCGTGGCGGCTTGTTTACTGAGTGATGTGGTTACCGCATCACCTGCTTGATACATACCTTGCTGGTAGTAGGCTTTAGCCGCAAGTAACTCCCACTCAAAGCTTTGTTCAACCGGCGCGATGCTGGCCTGATCCAAGTAAAACTCTGCGTTATGTTCTGGCGCAAGTGCAATTGACGGTAATTCAATGGCAACAATGGGTGGCTTGGTTGGGCCACTTGTACAGGCCGCGAGTATAAGCACAAGGCTTAAACTGATATAACGTAGCGCTGAAATCAGGTTATGTTTCAAGGTTCATACCACTAGTATTGATTAGTTAGTGCATATATTAAGAGCCTAACGCTAAATAATCTACAATCGAAGTGGCGAAAGATTGAGGCAAGTGACGCTTTTGATTAAAGTAGAGGCCGTTTTTACCAGAGGTTAGTTTATGTCAGCTATCGGCACCTTATATATTGTGGCAACTCCCATCGGCAATTTGGCTGATATTACATTACGTGCTATCGAGGTGCTAAAAAACGTATCGATGATTGCCGCAGAGGACACTCGCAATACCGGTCGTTTATTGTCCCACTACGAAATTGGTACTCGTTGTGTTGCTGTACACGACCATAATGAACAGCAAAAAATTGCTTGGTTAGAGCAAAACTTGTTGGAGGGTAAAGACATTGCTCTAGTGTCTGACGCTGGCACGCCACTGATTAATGACCCAGGTTATCATTTGGTCAATGCTTTTCGAGCGAAAGGTTACCCTGTGGTGCCATTACCGGGCGCATGTGCGGCGATAGCGGCCTTATCGGTAGCGGGTTTGCCTACTGACCGCTTTCTATATGAAGGCTTTCTACCTGCTAAAACTAAAGCGCGCCAAGAGCGACTTAACGAGTTACGCCAAGAAACGCGTACGGTTGTGTATTACGAGTCACCTCACCGTATCGTTGATAGCTTGGCGGATATAGTTTTGTGTTTAGGGGATGAGCGTCAGGTTGTGATGGCGCGCGAAATCACTAAAACCTTTGAAACGATAAAGTCGTTACCGGCCGCCGAGCTATTAGCGTGGGTAAAGGCGGATGCCAATCAACAGAAAGGTGAAATAGTGTTGGTGGTGTCGGGGCACCAAAAAAACAATGAGCAATTACCGGTAGATGCCTTAGATACGCTTAAATTATTGCAAACCGAACTGCCTTTAAAAAAAGCGGCTGCGCTTACCGCTAAAATCTACGGATTGAAGAAAAATGCGCTCTATGAATATGGCTTAAAACAAGCAGAATAAGCGCTATTCTTGCTGCCTATAGTTTGCTATAGTCCGCCACCGGAGTTGGCTAGACAACCGCTGCTTCGTCGTTGTGTGCTCTTTCGAGAGTGGCAGACGGGCGAAGGGGAGGAAAGTCCGGGCTCTATAGGGTAGGGTGCCAGGTAACGCCTGGGGGGCGCGAGCCCACGACAAGTGCAGCAGAGAGAAGACCGCCGATGGCTCATTCGTGAGTACAGGTAAGGCTGAAAGGGTGCGGTAAGAGCGCACCGCGCATCTGGTAACAGATTGCGGCGAGGTAAACTCCACCCGGAGCAAGGCCAAATAGGCCCCCTTAAGGCGCGACCCGCGTTGGGGGCGGGTAGGCTGCTTGAGCCGTTAAGCAATTAACGGCCTAGACGAATGGTTGTTCACGACAAAACCCGGCTTATCGGCCAACTCCCTCTAATTTTAAAGCCCTGTTGCTATGCCAACAGGGCTTTTCTGTTTTTATTATCAAAAACTGCGAGCGAATCTCTGCTAACTCAGCCTTCACTGTTTGTCTTTAAACAAAAAAACGACATTTAATTTGAATTATTTTTTACAGCAAATCTGCCTTGCTGCTTTGTATATCAAGTCTTTAGCCTTTTCTTATTTAAAGCTGGTGGAAATTTGTTCATTTTCTTGCTCAAGGTCGCTTGCAAAGGGGGAGACTCGTCCTTAAACTTAGTGAATTGTGGGATAAAGTGGATCTAAGTGGATCTATTTGACCAACAACTGAATTTAGTTAGGGATAAATGGGGAATTAACACTGATGTTACGTGGTGCCAGCTCAATCAATCTAGACGCGAAAGGACGGCTTACTATGCCGACCCGTTATCGCGAGTGGTTGATGGACGAGTGCCACGGGCAAATGGTGTGCACCATCGACATTAATCATCGTTGTTTATTGCTTTATCCATTAGCCGAATGGGAAGAAATAGAGCGCAAACTTAAACGCCTTTCTAGCATGAATCCTGCCGAGCGCCGCTTGCAGCGTTTGCTATTGGGCTATGCCGATGATTGTGAAATGGATAAAAACGGCCGCTTGCTCATTCCGCCTCCACTGCGCCAACATGCCAGCTTGGAGAAAAAAATTATGCTAGTCGGGCAACTCAATAAGTTTGAGTTATGGTCAGACGAGCAGTGGCAGCAACAAATTGCTGCAGATATTGCCCTAGAAGAGGACGTTGATATGTTAACCGATAACCTAAAGGATTTTTCACTTTAGCATGAGTACTGAATTTGCCCATACCTCGGTACTGCTGCAGGAATGTATCGACGGTTTAGCCATTAAAGAAGATGGTATTTATGTAGATGGCACCTTTGGTAGAGGTGGACATAGTCGCGCTATTTTGCAGCACTTAGGCCCAAACGGCAGACTCATTGCTATCGACCGTGATCCTCGCGCTATTGAAGCGGCCAAGCAATTTGCTAACGACCCGCGCTTTCAAATTGTTCATGGGCCATTCTCGGGGATAGAAAAATACATTACTGAGCTAGGTTTAGCCAAAAAAATAGACGGCGTATTACTCGATCTTGGTGTGTCTTCACCGCAGTTAGATGATGCAGAGCGTGGCTTTAGCTTTTTACGTGATGGCCCATTAGATATGCGCATGGATACTTCGCAAGGCCAAACGGCTGCGCAGTGGTTAACTCACGCGGCCGAAGAAGACATTGCTTGGGTTATAAAAACCTTTGGCGAAGAAAAGTTTGGTAAACGTATTGCTCACGGCATTGTGAATGCTAGAGCGGAAACCGAGCTCACCGGTACCTTGCAGTTAGCCAAGATTATTGATGAAGCCTGCCCAGTTAAAGACAAATTTAAACATCCTGCTACCCGTAGCTTTCAGGCTATACGCATCTATATAAATAGTGAGTTGGATGAAATTGACACAGCTTTATTGGGCGCAATGAATAGCCTTGCTACCGATGGGCGATTAGCGGTAATTAGCTTCCATTCTTTAGAAGACAGAATGGTAAAACGCTTTATTCGCAAGCAAGAAAAGGGTGAGCAATATCCAAGAGGTTTGCCATTAACCGAAGAGCAACTGGCTAGTGGCCGTTACTTAAAAGCGGTGAGTCGTGCTATCAAGCCTAGTGCCGCCGAAATAGAAGTTAACCCGCGTTCGCGCAGTTCAGTATTGCGAGTAGCTAGACGATTGTAATGAGCGAGCTTAATCGCCAGCCCAATTTGTTACGGGCAATGTTAAAAGACCTGTGGCGTAACAAACAGCAATTTTTGTTGTTAATTGCCGCCGTAGTATCGGCTTTTTGCGTGGTATGGGCCACTCACCATACTCGTATGTTTGTGGAGCAACGTGAGTTGTTGATGATGAGCCGTGACGAGTTAAATGTAGAGTGGCGACACCTATTAATTGAACAGAATGCCTTGGCTGAACACAGCCGCATTGAGAGCATCGCCAAGAAACGCTTGGATATGCATCGACCTAAAATTAAAGATCAAGTGGTAATAAGGCAGTAATGAACAGTAAAGCAAACAAACATGGACTGTTTATTCATTGGCGCTTTGTGCTAGTGATGGCAGTAGTTTGCCTGGTGTTTACCGCTCTGGTTAGTCGCGCTGCCTATATCCAAGTAATTGCGCCTGATATGTTAATTGAGCAAGGCGATTTACGTTCTATTCGAACCAAGACGGGTTACGCTGAACGTGGCGTAATTACCGACCGTTTAGGCAACGAACTGGCTGTTAGTGTACCGGTGCGTGCGGTGTGGGCCGACCCTAAGCATGTTGCTGATCAACATAGTTTTGAAAACAAAGAAGCCTGGGTTGCTCTTGCCAAAGTACTTGATACCGATGTAGATAGCCTGCAGCAACGGGTTAGTAACCCAAAACGTCGCTTTGTATATCTGCAACGCCAAGTCAGTGCAGCAGTGGCAGGGTACGTAGAAAAACTCAAAATTAAAGGTGTCTACTTAAAGCCTGAATCACGTCGTTTTTACCCTACCGGTGAAGTGAGTGCTCACCTTGTTGGCTTTACCAACATTGACGATAATGGCTTAGAAGGCATTGAACGTAGCTACGATGACTGGTTAACGGGTGAGCCGGGCAAGCGTAAAGTACGTAAAGATCGCCTTGGCCGAGTGGTTGAAGATTTAGCGGTCATTCATCAAGCGAAACAAGCTCAAAACATCGCCTTAAGTATCGATCAACGAATTCAAGCCATTGCCTATCGCGAGCTCAAGAAAGCAGTAGCAGATACTCAAGCTACGTCGGGCAGTGTGGTGGTGTTAGACATTGATACTGGCGAAGTGCTAGCGATGGCTAACAGCCCGTCGTTCAATCCTAATAACCGTAACGAATTCCAAAGTTATCGCTATCGCAATCGCGCGATTACCGATAGTTACGAGCCTGGTTCAACAGTAAAACCGTTATCGGTTATTGCGGCTTTAGAGCGTGACCACATTGGCGCGACCAGCATGATCAATACGAACCCAGGTTGGATGCAGATTGGCGGTAGACGTGTACGAGACTCACGGAACTACGGAGAAATCAGCCTCACCAAGGTTATTCAAAAATCCAGCAACGTTGCCACGAGTCAATTAGCTCTTAAAGTGGGCGTAGAAGGTATGTTAGATACTTTCTATGACGTGGGATTTGGTAACGACTCAGGCCTAGGTTTAGTGGGTGAGTCTGGCGGTCAAATGCCGCAGCGTCGCCGCTGGTCAGATTTCGAGTTAGCTACTTTATCCTTTGGTTATGGCTTGATGGTCACGCCGTTACAGTTAGCACAAGCCTATGCAACCATGGGCTCTGGCGGCGTATTCCGCCCAACGTCAATTATTAAGTTACAACAAGCGGCTACCGGAGAGCGGGTGTTTGAGCAAAACAAGGCTCAAGCCGTTTTAGAGATGATGGAGTCGGTGATTCAAGATGGCGGTACTGGGCAAAAAGCTGCCGTACCCGGTTATCGTGTTGCGGGTAAAACTGGCACAAGCCGTAAAGCGGTGCGTGGCGGCTATGGTGATGACTACGTTGCTATTTTTGCTGGCGTAGCCCCCGTAAGTAACCCCAAGCTGGCCATTGCTGTATTTGTTAATGAGCCGAAAAATGATCGTTATTATGGTGGCGATGTTGCTGCACCGGTGTTTTCAAAAGTGATGCAGGGTGGATTGCAGTATTTAAATGTAGCCCCTGACGACAACAACAGCAAAGTTGTACAGCTAAATGGAGGCAGCAATGGCAACACCTGATTTATCTGCCCTGTTAGCCCGATTTGCTATTTCGGTTGCACCCGACATTAGTTTTAAACATCTCTCGCTTAACAGCCGAGAGATTACCTCTGGTGACATCTTCGTGGCGGTAAAAGGCCATCAAGTAGACGGTAGAAATTACATCGAAGCAGCCATTAGTGCGGGTGCTGTAGCGGTCATTGTTGACGCGGATGATGAAAAGGATCATGGCCATATCTCGTGGCTAAATAAAGTGCCTTGCATTCAATTTTGGCGTTTAAATCGTCAGTTGTCACAATTGGCTTCGTCGGCCTATTTCCCTGATGGTAACCCTCTAACACTGGTTGGGGTGACTGGCACAAACGGCAAAAGTACCGTTACTCATTTAATTGCTAATTTAGCCAACTTAAATGGAGTACCTGCAGCGGTAACCGGTACTTTAGGTAATGGTAAGCCCGGGCAGTTGATCGCTAGCGAGAATACCACTGCTGATGCAATTACAATTCAACGCCAGCTAGCAGAGATGCACCAACAGGGATTCAAGTTAGTAGCGATGGAGATTTCTTCTCACGGATTGGTGCAACAACGTGTGGCGAGTGTCCCTTTTAAGGTGGCTATTTTTACAAATTTAAGCCGTGACCATTTAGATTATCACGGCAGCATGGCGGAATATGGTCGCGCCAAGCAAGCCCTGTTTGATTGGCCAAGTTTAGAGTGTCGCTTAATCAATGCCGATGATGGCTTTGGTAAGCAGTTATTACAGCATTACCCAAGCGCTCAAGCCTTGTCTCTGGAAGATAGCCGAGCCGCGTGGCAAATTGGTGATTTACAGTTCAGTGAACTAGGGGCGAGTGGCTATTTACTCAGCCCAGATGCCAGCCATGAAAAAGTGCATTTTCAAAGCCCGCTATTAGGGCGGTTTAATGCCGACAACTTATTAGCGGCGATAGCTTGTTTGCAGCATATTGGCCTTGAATTAGCCGATATTATTGAGTCGCTACCAAAGCTAAATGCAGTGCCCGGAAGAATGGAATTGTTTACGGGTCAGTGTTCTGTGGTAGTGGATTATGCACATACACCTGATGCGCTAGATAAAGCCCTAGGCGCACTGCGTCAGCATTGTCATGGCAAGCTTATTTGTATCTTTGGCTGTGGTGGTGATCGTGACAAGGGTAAGAGGCCACTAATGGCGGCCATTGCAGAGCAAAAAGCGGATCAAGTGATAGTGACCGACGATAACCCACGATTTGAAGATGCTAACGCAATCGTAGAAGACATTCTGTTGGGCTTTCAGCATAAAGAGCAAGTAACGGTCGTTCATGAACGCTCGGCTGCTATCGCTCAAGCGATTGAACAAAGTGGCGCGAAAGACATTATTTTGGTAGCCGGTAAAGGCCATGAGAGCTATCAAATTATTGGTGCAGAAGTACGAGATTATGATGAGCGTGCGTTAGTGCAGCAGTTAGTGGGGGCATCAGTATGATTCCATTAACGCTTGCTGAGTTACAAGCTCCGTTAAATGCCCAGCTACATGGCGAAGACTTAACAATTGAACAGGTGAGTACAGATACTCGCCAAGCCATGCCTAAGGGTTTGTTTATTGCCCTAGTAGGAGAGCGATTTGATGCCCATGAATTTGCCGATAAAGCGCTTGAACAAGGCGCTATTGCCTTAATTGTAGAGCGTAAGCTAGCGCTAAATGTGCCTCAATTAGTGGTGGCAAATTGCCGTATTGCTTTAGGGCAAGTAGGCAGTTACTTACGTGAAAAACTAGGCCTAGCATGCTGTGCGATTACCGGCAGTAACGGTAAAACAACGGTAAAAGAAATGTGCGGCGCTATTTTGGCTCAGTCAAAACAAGTGCTAGCCACTCAAGGCAATTTTAACAATGACATCGGTGTTCCGCTGTCTTTATTGCGTGCAGAGCCTCAGCATGAAGTGGGTGTTTTGGAATTGGGGGCAAACCATATTGGTGAAATCGCCTACACCGTTAATTTAGTTAAGCCTCAAGCGGCGTTGATCAATAACGTTTCTGACGCTCACATCGAAGGCTTTGGCGACCAACATGGCGTGCTAAAAGCAAAATCAGAATTGTTTTTGGACTTAACGGCTGAGCAAACCGCTATTTGTGAGCTAGGTTCTGAATATCAAGCTTATCTTGATAAAGCCGCAAGCCCAGCTACCGTGCAGCATTTTTCTTTGGACAATAAGCTAGCCGATTTCTTTGCCAGCAACATCAATTCGATTGGCTTAACAGGCAGTCGATTTAGCTTACATACTCCTCTAGGGCAGGTTGATGTTCAAATAAATTTAGCCGGTGAGCATAATGTTAAAAACGCAGTCGCTGCTGCGGCCTTGGCTATGGCTATGGGGGCTAATTTACAGCACATTCAACGAGGTTTGGCCTCGCTCGAGAAAGTGCCCGGCAGGGTGAACCTTCAATCGTTGAGTGCGTCTATCAATTTGATCGACGATAGCTACAACGCAAACCCAGCATCATTTAATGCTGCGGTGGATATTCTGGCAAGTTTTGAAGGTAAGCGCTTCCTCATTGCTGGTGCTATGGGAGAGATGGGGCAGCAAACTAAACAGGTGCATAAAGACTTAGTGAGCAGAGCGCTTGACAGCAACATCAGCTTGTATTCTTATGGCGCGTCTTTTGACGAGGTGCTGGCTGAAATTGGTCAGTCCTCACTAGGTTTTGACAGCCATGTCACGCTAGTTAAGCAGTTGATTAAAAGCTTAGAAAAGCAAGCCGGCAAAGCCTCGCTTGTTCTGGTGAAAGGGTCGCGGTCGACCCACATGGAAAATGTCGTTAAACAGTTACAGCAATATTATAAGAAGGGTTTGGAATGTTAGTTTGGTTGGCGGAATATCTGCAGCAATACTTTAGTGGATTTTCGCTATTTGGTTACTTAACTTTTCGCGCCATTGTTAGTGCGTTAACGGCTTTGGTATTTGGTTTGTGGATGGGGCCAAAACTGATTCGTCGTTTACAACTACTACAAATTGGCCAAACAGTCCGTAACGACGGTCCTGAGTCGCATTTAAGCAAGTCAGGCACGCCGACGATGGGCGGTGTATTGATCATTGCGTCAGTATTTTTATCTACCTTACTGTGGGCACGTTTAGATAACCCTTATGTATGGGTTATGTTGTTTGTTTTTGGTAGTTACGGTGCCATTGGTTTTGTTGATGATTACCGCAAAGTTATACGTAAAGATCCTGCAGGATTAATTGCCCGCTGGAAGTATTTTTGGCAATCGGTGGTTGCGCTTATTGTTGCTGTGTATTTGTTCTGGAGCGCTGACTCCGCAGCGCAAACTCAGCTGGTGCTGCCGTTTATTAAAGACATAATGCCTCAATTGGGTTGGCTGTTTATTCCGCTTACTTATTTGGTAATTGTAGGTAGCAGCAACGCGGTAAATTTAACCGACGGTTTAGACGGCTTAGCCATTATGCCGAGCGTAATGGTGGCATCGGCCTTTGCGCTAATTGCTTATTTAACCGGTAACGTTAACTTTTCTAGCTATTTGTTCATTCCATACATTCCTGAGTCTAGTGAGCTAGTTATTGTGTGTATGGCCATGGTGGGCGCTGGCTTGGCATTTCTTTGGTTCAATACCTATCCTGCGCAGGTATTTATGGGCGATGTAGGTTCATTAGCCATTGGTGCTGCACTAGGTGCAGTAGCCGTGTTGGTTCGCCAAGAATTATTGTTAGTGATTATGGGCGGGGTTTTTGTCATGGAAACTGTGTCGGTGATTTTGCAAGTGGGGTCTTACAAGTTACGCGGACAGCGAATTTTTCGTATGGCGCCCATTCATCACCATTACGAGCTTAAAGGCTGGCCTGAACCGCGAGTGATTGTGCGCTTTTGGATTATATCGCTGATTTTAGTTTTGATTGGCTTGGCAACATTAAAAGTTAGATAGAGTTAGGAACGAGTGAATACAGTGAGTAGATTGCAGCTAGATAAACGTTACGCAGTTGTTGGCCTTGGTGCCAGCGGCCTTAGTAGCGTGCGCTTTTTACTCAAGCATTCTATATCGCCGTTGGTATGTGATACACGCAAACAGCCGCCTGGTCTTGCTCAGCTTCCAGAGCACTTAGAGGTGGTGTGTGGTGAGTTACCACAGGCTAAGCTACTTGATTACGATGTTGTTATTGTTAGCCCTGGAATTGCTTTGGCTACGCCCGAACTACAGGCTTTAGCCAAGGCGGGTGTTGAGCTGATTGGTGATGTAGAGTTGTTTTGCCGCTATGCTTCTGCACCGATTTTGGCGATAACCGGATCTAACGGCAAAAGCACCGTAACCAGTTTAGTGGGCGATATGGCTAAGCAGGCTGGGATGAAGGTTGCTGTTGGTGGCAATATTGGAGTGCCAGCTCTGGACTTGTTAGCCGATGAAGTTGAGCTGTATGTGCTGGAGTTATCTAGCTTTCAATTGGAAACCACCACTAGCTTAACTGCGAAAGCGGCGACTTTGTTAAATGTTAGCGAAGACCATATGGATCGCTACCAAGGTTTGGCGGAGTACATCGCGGCAAAACAAAAAATTTACAAAGGTGCCGAATGGGCGGTTGTTAATTTGGATGACGCGCAATCAACGCCGATTACCAGCTCTCATTCAACGCTAAGCTTTTCGGTGAACCAAATTGCAGATTATTGCTTAAGTGTTGATAAGCAACACTTAATGCGGGGTGACGAGGTTTTAGTTCATACCAATGAACTGCCCTTGGTAGGCACCCATAACTACGCTAATATTTTGGCTGCTTTAACATTGGCAGAGGCGGTAGGTCTAGAGTTAGGCGCTTGTGTAGAGGCTGCTAAGCAGTTCACTGGCTTGGCCCATCGCTGCCAATTAGTGTCACGTAAAAACGATATTGCGTGGATTAACGATTCAAAAGCTACCAATGTAGGCGCTACCTTGGCAGCGCTTCACGGCCTGAGCACCGGGAAGGCTAATTTATGGTTGATTGCTGGTGGCGATAGTAAAGGTGGTGAGTTAGCTGAGTTAGCGCCTGCTTTTGCAAAGTTAGCTGGAATAGTGGCCTTTGGTAAAGACAAGCACCGTTTCCAAGAACTCGAACATAGCATTCAATTAAAAAATGATCTCAACGAAGCTTTTGCGTGGTGTGCCGAGCAAGCTCAAGCTGGTGATATTGTGTTGTTGTCGCCAGCCTGCGCCAGTTTAGATATGTATAAGAACTTTGAAATGCGCGGTCAGCACTTCTGCGAACTGGTGGAGGCATTATGAATATAGTGGCAAAACCTCAAGCTTGGTTTAGCAGCCTTTGGCTGAGATTGAATCCAGAGACTAAAGACGCTCAAGAGCCGCTGTTATTTGACCGCCAGTTACTTTGGTTGGCTTTGTGCCTAATGGTGACAGGCTTAGTCATGGTGGCTTCATCGTCAATACCAGAAGGCATTGCCTTAAATGACGACCCATTTCGTTTTGCTAAACGCCATGGCATTTATTTGGTGCTTTGTTTGGCTGCGGTTGCAGTGGTAGTGCAAATCCCTATTGCTTGGTGGCAGTCGCATAACGCTAAGTTGTTGTTGCTTGCTGGAGTGGCCTTAGTTTTAGTATTGATTATTGGCCGTAACATTAACGGCAGTAGCCGCTGGATTGGCTTAGGGCCAATTAATATTCAGCCTGCAGAGTTTGCTAAGTTGGCGTTGTTTACCTATTTGGCTGGCTATTTAGTGCGTCGCCATGAGCAAGTGCGCGAAAACTTAAAAGGTTTCTTAAAGCCACTTGTGGTGTTTTTCTTCTTGGCAGTACTGCTGCTGGCTCAGCCTGATCTTGGTAGTGTGATCGTGATGTTTGTTACCACCGTTGGCATGTTGTTTTTAGCAGGTGCAAAACTGGTTCAATTCTTTGGTTTGATGTTCACCGGCATTGTTGCGGTAGTGACCTTGGTGATTGCTGAACCCTACCGAATGCGCCGTGTATCTTCGTTTTTAGACCCATGGCAAGACCCCTTTGGAAGTGGTTATCAATTAACCCAATCGTTGATGGCTTTTGGCCGAGGTGACTGGCTGGGTGAGGGTTTAGGTAACTCTATTCAAAAGTTAGAATATTTGCCCGAGGCACATACGGATTTTGTTATTGCGGTATTAGCCGAAGAGCTAGGTTTTATTGGCGTATGCGCGGTGTTGTTATTGCAAATATTGTTGGTGTCACGCGCCATGGTCATTGGTAAACGCGCGTTATTGGCGGAACAAGCGTTTGCAGGCTATTTGGCCTGCGGTATCGGTATTTGGTTTAGCTTCCAAACCATGGTGAATGTGGGAGCGGCTTCTGGGTTAGTGCCCACTAAAGGTCTTACCTTGCCTCTGATTAGTTATGGTGGCTCTAGTTTATTAGCGATGTCTATTGCGGTAGCTATTTTATTAAGAATCGACCACGAACTTCGTTTGGCAAAATGCCAAGCCTATACGAGGGATGCCCATGGTTGATACTACTCAGAAAAAGTTATTGGTTATGGCTGGTGGCACTGGCGGGCATGTGTTCCCTGGGCTAGCGGTGGCTGATTACCTAAAAGAGCAAGGTTGGGAAATTTCTTGGTTAGGTACTGCTGAGCGAATGGAAGCTCAACTGGTGCCTAAACATGGTTATCCGATCGATTTTATTAGCATCAAAGGCGTGCGTGGTAACGGCTTACTTCGCAAACTTGCTGCACCATTTAAGCTACTTAATGCTGTTAGGCAAGCGCGAGCAGTGATTAAGCGCTTTCAGCCCGACGTAGTGTTGGGAATGGGCGGTTTTGCTAGTGGCCCAGGTGGCATTGCTGCATGGCTAATGAGCAAACCTTTGGTATTGCATGAGCAAAATGCGGCAGCAGGTTTAACCAATAAAATGTTGGCGAAAATTGCCAAAAAATCACTAATGGCTTTTCCTGGTGCGCTGCCAAATGCAGATGTTGTGGGTAATCCGGTTCGCCACTCGGTAATAACTTTGCCAGAAAAAGAACTGGCCGACCGAACTGATTATAATCTTTTGGTTATCGGTGGCAGTTTAGGTGCTCAAGTGTTTAACGAAAAGCTTGCGGCGGGTATTAAACACAGTGGTTTAGACCTAAATATTTGGCACCAAGCTGGTAAAGATAAGCAGGCAAGTGCGGTTGATGCCTATCAGTGCCAAGGACTTGATGAAAATTTGAGTGATGCACCTAAAATAGTTGAATTTATTGATGATATGGCTGCAGCTTACCAGTGGGCTGATGTGATACTCTGTCGCGCTGGCGCGCTAACGGTGTCAGAGGTGGCCGCAGCGGGTATTCCTGCACTATTTGTACCTCTACCTTATGCCGTTGATGATCATCAAACCAAGAATGCACAATTTTTGGTAAAAGCTAATGCCGCACGTTTATTAATACAAAGCGATTTTTTGCCGCAAAATATTGCGGCGTTATTACATGAATTTGCTGACCCAGCATTGCGCCTAGCTTGCGCACGTAATGCTCGACAGCAGGCCTCTGTGAATGCCACTGAAAAAGTAGCCGCAGTGTGCCAAGCGTTAACAAAGAGTAGTTAGATGAGTAAAGTTGAATTAGCCAAGTTAAGAACCATGATTCCAGAGATGCGAAAAGTGAAGCGAATTCACTTCGTAGGGATTGGTGGCGCCGGTATGGGCGGTATTGCAGAAGTATTGGCTAATGAAGGCTATCAAATCTCTGGCTCTGACCAAGCCGCTAGCGCGATGACTGAGCGCTTGCAATCGGTCGGAGCTGAAGTTTTTTTCAACCACGACGAAGGCAATATTCAGGGCGCTAACGTAGTGGTGGTTTCTACCGCTATTCGTGAAGATAACCCCGAAGTACAGGCAGCTCGAGCGGCGCGTATTCCTGTAGTGCGTCGCGCCGAAATGTTGGCTGAACTGATGCGTTACCGTCATGGTGTTGCCGTGGCCGGTACTCATGGTAAAACCACAACCACCAGTTTAATCGCCAGTATTTATGGTCAAGCAGAACGTGACCCTACCTTTGTTATTGGCGGTTTGTTAAACAGTGCGGGTACTAATGCGCGCTTAGGCAAAAGTCGTTACCTAATTGCAGAAGCTGACGAAAGTGACGCTTCTTTTCTGCATCTTCAGCCCATGGTCGCGGTAGTGACCAATGTTGAACCAGACCATATGGAAACCTATGGTGGAGACGAAGCGCAGTTGCACGCCACGTTTATCGATTTTTTGCACAACCTACCATTTTACGGTGTAGCGGTGATGTGTATCGATGACGAAGGCGTACAAACTTTGTTGCCGCAAATCGGTCGTCAAATTATCACTTACGGGTTTTCAGATAACGCTGATGTTCGGATTGAGAACTTTGCTCAGCAGGGAGACCGTTGTTCGTTCACGGTAAACCGGGCTGGTCACGAGCAGTTAAGCATAGCCTTGAACATGCCAGGCGAACATAACGCTTTAAATGCTGCAGCAGCGATTGCAGTAGCTACCGAAGATGGCATCGAAGATAGCGCGATTGTTGAAGCGTTAAATAGCTTTGCCGGTATTGGCCGTCGTTTCCAGCAATACGGCGAGTTTGCTACAGGAAATGGCTCCGCGTTGTTAGTCGATGATTATGGCCACCACCCAACTGAAGTGTTGGCCACAGTAAAAGCGGCACGTGCGGCCTGGCCAGAGCGCCGCTTGGTGATGGCATTTCAGCCTCATCGTTACAGCCGAACGCGTGATCTTTACGAAGATTTTGTTGATGTATTGGCCCAAGTAGATAGCTTATTGTTACTTGAAGTTTACTCGGCGGGTGAAGATGTAATTGCTGGCGCCGATAGTCGAGCCTTGTGTCGAAGCTTACGCCAACGTGGTTTAGAGCCGATTTACGTTAAACAACCTAGCGAGTTAAACGCCTTGCTCGCCGATGTGATTGAAGATGGTGACGTTGTGTTAACCCAAGGTGCGGGAAACATTGGTGTATTAGCGCGCGAGTTGGGTGAGTTAAAACTGAGTATCGATAAATTAAAAGGCAGTAACAGTTAATGGCCAGTTTACGTATGAATCGTGTAGCGGTGTTATTTGGCGGAGACTCTGCTGAACGAGAAGTATCGCTAAAATCTGGCAATGCGGTGTTGGCTGGTTTGTTAAGAGCTGGGATTCAAGCTGAAGGTATAGACACTAAAGGGTTTGATCTAAATATTCTAAAGCAGCGCAAGTACAGCCATGTGTTTATTGCCTTACATGGTCGTGGTGGCGAAGACGGTACGTTGCAAGGAGCTTTGGAGTACTTGGGTTTGCCTTACACTGGCAGCCGAGTATTGGGATCAGCGCTAGCGATGGATAAAATTCGCTGTAAGCAAATTTGGCAAAATATTGGTTTGCCTACCGCCGATTACGCGATTGTAGATAAACAAGGTTATCAAGCGGCAGATGCTGCCGGCATTTTAGAGCGTTTATCTGGTGTAGTAATGGTTAAGCCAGCGCTAGAGGGTTCAAGCATTGGCATGGCCAAAGCAGAAACGGTAGAGCAGCTAGAAGAAGCGATTACCAATGCGTTTGAGTTTGATTCGCGGGTTTTGGTTGAACAATGGATCACGGGCGCAGAATACACGGTATCGATTGTGGGAGATAAGGTATTGCCTTCTATAAGAATGCAAACGCCTCACACATTTTATGACTACAACGCTAAGTACCAAAGTAACTCTACTGAGTATTTCTGCCCAAGTGGCTTAGACGAGCAAGCAGAACAAGAGCTGGCAAATATTGCCATGCAAGCCTTTAAGTCGGTAGATTGCGAGGGTTGGGGACGAGTAGACTTTATGGCTGACCAACAAGGTAATTGGTACTTGTTAGAGGTGAACACTTCTCCAGGTATGACAGAGAAAAGTTTAGTGCCTATGGCGGCAAAGCAAACAGGCATTAATTTTGACCAGTTAGTGGTTAGTATTTTGGACTTGGCGCATTAATGATGACGCTAAGCGACCAGCAAAAGCAACAAACCGCCTATTGGTCTGGTGTTGTCTTTTTTGTTCTGGTGCTGCTGAGTTTAGCTTATGGGGTGTACTCAGTTTATAACAGCGTAAGCGATAAGCAGCTAAGCCCAATGAACCGTTTACTGGTATCGGGAAAACGCGATTATGTATTGGACAACGAATTACAAGAAAGCTTAGCGGCGTTACCTGAAGCGGGTAATTTTTTCAGTTTAAATGTGTCTGAGGTGAAGCAGCAATTAGAGCTATTGCCTTGGGTAAAGCAAGTTACAGTGCGTAAGCAATGGCCAGATAAGTTATCAATTGCCTTACGAGAGCAGCAAGTGGTGGCTCGTTGGAACAATGCAGCTTTGCTCAATAAGCAAGGACAAATATTTGAAGCACCGCAACAACGGGTGGTGAATAAACTAGTCACTTTAAGCGGGCCTGATGAACAAGCTGGAGCGGTATTAACCACTTTTGAGCAATTGCAGCGAGTATTGCAGCGTCACCAATTGATTATTGTTGGCTTGGCGTTAAACGAACGACACGCTTGGCAAGTAGAGTTGGCTGGCGGCATGGTGCTCAAGCTAGGAAAAGAAGACAAACTTAATCGCATCGAGCGTTTTGTTGCGGTTTACCCACAGCTTAAACAAGACGCTGTGGAATACATAGATTTACGCTATGACACTGGTTTTGCAGTGGGATGGAAGAAACAGGAAGGTTTGGCAGCAAATGACCAAAGTAACGGATAGAAAACTAATAGTTGGCTTAGACATTGGTAGTGCAAAAATCACCGCATTAATTGGTGAGGTATTGCCTAGTAATGAAATGAGCATTATTGGTGTGGGCAGTCATCCGGCTAAAGGCATGGACAAAGGCGGAGTGAATGACCTCGACTCTGTGGTAAAAACTGTGCAACGCGCATTGCAAGAAGCTGAACTCATGGCTGACTGCAAAATAAGCTCTGTTTACTTGGGTGTTTCTGGTCGCCATATTCGCTGTTTAAACGAAAAAGGCATGGTGCCCATTAGCGATGAAGAGGTGACCCAGGATGATGTGGATAATGCTATTCACACTGCAAAGTCAGTAAAATTGCCTGACGAGCATCGCATTCTGCATGTACTGCCTCAAGAGTTTGCCATCGACTTTCAAGAAGGCATAAAAAACCCGATTGGTTTATCCGGTGTGCGTATGGAGGCGAAGGTACACTTGATTGCTTGCCATAACGACATGGTAAAAAATATTGTTAAGTGTGTAGAGCGCTGTGACCTTAAAGTAGACCAACTTATTTTCTCAGCGTTAGCGTCGAGTTATGCAGTACTCACAGACGATGAAAAAGAGCTAGGTGTGTGTGTGGTGGATATAGGCTCGGGCACCATGGATATTGCGGTTTACACTGGCGGTGCGCTGCGTCATACCTCGGTAGTCCCGTTTGCGGGTAACTCAGTGACCCGTGATATAGCAACGGTATTTGGTACGCCGTTAAATGACGCTGAAGCGGTTAAAGTTCGTTATGGTTGTGCGCTAGGTAGCATGGTAAGTCGCGACGATACCATTGAAGTGCCAAGTGTAGGCGGGCGACCATCTCGTAGCTTGCAGCGCCAAACCTTAGCCGAGGTTATTGAACCTCGCTACAGCGAGTTGTTTGGCATGATTAAATCTAAGTTAGACGAACTAACCGAAGATATGCAGGCGCAGGGAACCAAGTTACAACTAGGTGCAGGGGTTGTGTTAACCGGTGGCGCTTCGCAAATAGAGGGCGTAGTTGAATGCGCCGAGAAAATTTTACAATGCCAGGTGCGGGTTGGTTCTGCCAATAACGTAGCTGGCCTAACAGAATACGTACAAGCACCCACTTACTCAACTGCAGTAGGTTTGTTGCATTACGGAATGGAAAACCAAAGTGAAAAACCAATTGAAGTAAAGAACATTAGTAGTGTTGGCAATATCGCGAAGCGATTGCACAGTTGGTTTAAAGGTGAATTTTAGTTTTTGCTAGTTGGCAGAAACCAAGCGGAGAGAGAACTATGTTTGAGATTATGGATAGCCATACCGATGAAGCGGTAATTAAAGTTGTAGGCGTAGGTGGCGGTGGCGGTAACGCTGTTGAGCATATGGTTGCACAGTCTATTGAAGGGGTGGAGTTCATCACCATCAATACAGACGCGCAAGCACTGCGTAACTCTGGTGCTGACAATACTCTACAAATTGGTGGGGCCATCACCAAGGGATTAGGAGCTGGCGCCAACCCAGAGGTGGGTCGTGAAGCTGCGATGGAAGATCGTGATGCGTTAATGAGTCAGTTACAAGGTGCCGATATGGTATTTATTGCTGCTGGTATGGGCGGTGGTACAGGTACTGGTGCGGCACCTGTTGTCGCTGAAGTTGCCAAAGAACTCGGTATTCTTACGGTAGCGGTTGTAACTAAACCTTTTGGCTTTGAAGGCAAGAAGCGTACGAGTTATGCCCAGCAAGGTATTGAACAACTCAGCAAGAACGTGGATTCGTTAATCACCATTCCTAACGATAAGTTGCTAAAAGTTCTTGGTCGTGGTGTTTCTTTGTTAGATGCTTTTAAAGCCGCGAACAACGTGTTGCTTGGTGCAGTACAAGGTATTGCTGAGCTAATCACGCGCCCTGGTTTAATTAACGTGGATTTCGCCGATGTTCGCACGGTGATGCGCGAAATGGGCACTGCTATGATGGGTACTGGTATTGCTGCTGGTGAAGATCGTGCAGAGGAAGCTGCCGAATTGGCTATTTCAAGTCCATTGCTTGAAGACGTCGATTTAGCGGGCGCGCGCGGTATATTGGTGAATATTACCGCTGGCTTTGATATGAGCATCGAAGAATTCGAAACCGTGGGTAATGCTGTGAAAGGTTTTGCTTCAGAGAACGCTACAGTAGTAGTAGGTGCAGTTATTGACCCTGAAATGAGCGATGAGTTGCGTGTTACTGTAGTCGCAACAGGTATTGGCGCAGAACGTCGCCCAGATATCTCGATTGTTAAGCCGCAGCAAGCAGTAAATGCTGAGCCTGTAGCCCGCACTATGCCTGCTGATACCGCTCCTATGGTTGAAGAACCAGCAGCTGTGGTAAATGCAGAACCACGCAGTGCCGGTGGTGATGGTGATTATTTAGACATCCCAGCATTTTTGCGTCGCCAAGCAGATTAATCTGTTGGCGATTGCTGAAGTTTTAGGCAAAAGTTTGTGATGTATATCAAACTTGTGTTAAGATGTCCGACCATCTAGTTTATTGGTCGTAAAGCAGAGGAATTTTTATGCTTAAACAACGGACTCTTGAAAAGTCAGTACAAGCGACAGGCATCGGTTTGCATTCCGGGCACAAGGTCACCATGGTCTTACGTCCAGCACCTGCGAATACCGGTATTCTGTTTAACCGTACCGATCTCGATCCAGTTGTAACGATCCCTGCAAAAGCAGAGTTAGTGCGCGATACCATGTTATGTACTTGTCTTATTGACGATGCAGGCAACCGTATATCTACGGTAGAGCACTTAATGGCCGCAATTGCAGCGTTAGGTTTGGATAATGTAATTATTGATGTTGATGCTCCTGAACTTCCAGTGATGGATGGCAGCTCAAGCCCGTTTGTATTCTTATTGCAATCGGCGGGTATTGAAGAGCAAGCTTCAGCTAAAAAGTTTATTCGGATTAAACAAGCTATTCGTGTAGAGCATGAAGATAAGTGGGCCGAATTACTACCAAGTAATGAAGGTTTTAAAATTGACTTCTCAATTGATTTTGACCACCCAGCAATGGAAGGGCGCAATCAAGCGATTTCAATGAACTTCTCTGCAGATAGTTTTGTTAAAGATATTAGCCGTGCGAGAACCTTTGGTTTTATGCGTGACATTGAGTACTTGCAGTCTAAAAACTTAGCCCTAGGTGGAAGTTTAGAGAATGCGGTAGTGTTAGATGAATATCGAATTCTTAACGAAGATGGCCTTCGTTATGATGACGAATTTGTTAAGCACAAGCTTCTTGATGCAGTGGGCGATTTGTATATGGCGGGACTACCGATCCTTGGTCATTTACGCGCTCATAAATCAGGTCACGCGCTAAACAACAATTTAGTTCGCGCAATGCTAGAGCAACAACATGCTTGGGAAATTGTCACTTTCGAAGACAAGGCCGAAGCTCCAGCTGCATATCAACAACCGGTATACAGCTTCTAAAATCCAATTTGGTCGGCGCTGGCTAACTCTCTCCGCTCAGCGCCGCTAATTTTTCCAGCTTTTCCCTCAGTTCATCGGGTACGTGTTTTGCCAATTCTGTGATATGTTTGGCTGCTTGGGCGCTTAGCTGGCGTTTTCCAGTGCTTTTTACCTCAGCTTCTGGTTTAATACTTTTCAATTCGGGATTTATTTTTAGTTCCAAACTGACAACCCCTGGTATGGCTTTGCGCAGCTCGCTGAGTAAATCAAAACGAAACTGTTTTAAACGCGTTAGCCAGGCTGAACTGGGTGCTTCGATAATAGCGACTCCTTGACGCATATTAACGATACGGCATTGCTGTAGTTTGTAGCGCGCCAAAATTTCGCTGCCAAGTTGCTGTAGCTGCACACGTTGTTGTAAAGGCTGCTCGATTTGTGTGAACTGTTTCTGGTGAAATATACGTTCTATCGAAATCGGCTGATGCTGACGTTTGGACATTAAAGTTAACATTTATATATGAAATTAAGTTTAGTATACGCCCATAAAGGTGAGACCAGAACCGTTCGTTTTAATCCCTTGCGATTAGCGTGGTTCGCATTCTTGTTAGTCGCTTTGCTCTGTAGTATTAGCTTATGGGGCGTACAGCAATATCAAAACCTCGCCAAACAGCAAACAATATTACTGGGACAGCTAGACCGCTTGCAGGCAGAACCGAAGCTCGAGCAATACGAGCAACAGTTGCGGCATCGTTATAGCCAGTTGGCAGCAAAAGTTGGCCAAATGCAGGTGGAAATGACGCGGCTAAATGCCTTGGGTGCTCGGCTCATTGAAGACACAGAGTTCGCTGCAGAGTTTGATTTCACCAATACGCCGCCTATGGGCGGCCCAATGTTAGATGTAGATAGTACAGTCCATCGCAGTGATACTCTCATTTTTGACCTCGGCCAGCTAGAAGCTCAAGTGGGCGCAAAGAAAAAATCACTGAGCCTGCTTGAATCTTGGCAACAAAGTCACCATCTAGTTAATAGTAGTTATATATCTGGTTGGCCTGCAAAGGGACCGGGTATTTGGATTTCTTCGCCATTTGGTACTCGAGTAGATCCTTTTACTAAGCGTAAGGCTCGCCATAAAGGTGTAGATATCGCGGGTAAAGAAGGAACCAAAATACGCTCGGTAGGTGCTGGAGTCGTTGTTTGGGCGGGAAGCCGCTTTGGTTATGGTAACCTAGTTGAAATTGAGCATGGTAACGGAATGGTAACGCGTTACGCGCATGCTAAAGCTGTATTAGTAAAAGAGGGTGATGTTGTAAGTAAAGGGGATGAGATTGCGTTGATGGGCAGTACCGGCCGCTCAACTGGGTCTCACGTGCACTTTGAAGTGCTGAAAAACGGTCGTCCGCTAAATCCCAGTAAGTTTATTTACCGCAAAGCCAGTGCCTAGAAAATTGGATTTCGTCTTAGCAAAAGTAGTGTTTCATGATTAGTAAATTAGTAACAAAAATCGTTGGTACTCGAAATGATCGTACCATCAAAAAGATGCGTAAAGTCGCTATCACTATTAGCGCTTTAGAGCCCGAGTACGAGAAACTGTCTGCTGAAGAAATACAAGCTAAGGCGGGCGAATTTAGAGAGCGCTTAGAAAAGGGCGAGACTCTAGAGGCCATTTTGCCAGAAGCTTTCGCAGTTGTGCGTGAAGCATCTAAGCGTGTATTTGAAATGC
Source organism: Agarivorans sp. DSG3-1 (assembly GCF_046774965.1). NCBI lineage: Bacteria > Pseudomonadati > Pseudomonadota > Gammaproteobacteria > Alteromonadales > Alteromonadaceae > Agarivorans > Agarivorans sp. DSG3-1. The sequence continues at coordinate 1,953,316 of NZ_CP177241.1, forward strand.
GCCATTTTGATGTGCAATTAATTGGTGGCATGGTACTTAACGACAACAAGATTGCTGAAATGCGCACCGGTGAAGGTAAAACCTTAACCGCAACCTTACCCGCTTATTTAAACGGCGTAACCGGCAAAGGTGTGCATGTTATTACGGTGAACGATTATCTTGCTCAGCGTGATGCTGATTGGAATCGCCCGTTGTTTGAATACTTAGGCCTAAGTGTTGCCGTTAACGTTTCTGGTATGGACCATGAAGCGAAAAAAGCGGCGTACGCTGCTGATATTACCTACGGAACTAACAACGAATTTGGTTTTGACTACCTGCGTGATAACATGGCTTTTGCGCCAGAGCAGCGCGTTCAACGTCCACTCAATTACGCAGTCATCGATGAAGTGGATTCAATCTTAATCGATGAAGCACGTACACCATTAATTATTTCTGGTCCAGCTGAAGATAGCTCAGAATCCTATAAAAAGATTAATGACATCATCCCATTATTGGTTCGCCAGGCAGAGGAAGATACCGAAGAGCTTATTGGCGACGGTCACTATACGCTTGATGAGAAAAACAAGCAGGTTCACCTAACCGAAAATGGTCAGATATTTGTAGAAGAAACACTGCAAGAACGTGGCATGTTGGAGCAAGGCGATTCTTTATATAACGCCGCTAATATTAGTATGCTTCACCATGTTAATGCTGGTTTGCGTGCTCACACTTTGTTTGAGCGTAACGTTGACTACATCGTTAGCGATACTAACGAAATCGTGATTGTAGATGAGCACACTGGCCGTACAATGCCTGGTCGCCGCTGGTCTGAAGGTTTACACCAAGCTGTAGAAGCTAAAGAAGGCGTAGCTATTCAAAACGAAAACCAAACGCTGGCGTCAATTACCTTCCAAAACTACTTCCGTTTATACGAGAAGTTGTCTGGTATGACGGGTACTGCTGATACCGAAGCATTTGAATTTCAATCAATTTATGGCTTAGACACTGTTGTAGTGCCCACCAACAAACCGATGGTTCGTGATGACCAAGGGGATTTGGTTTATCTGACTGCGGAGGAAAAATACCAAGCAATTATTGACGATATTCGCGAATGTGTAAAAGCTGAGCGTCCCGTTCTTGTGGGTACGGTTTCTATTGAAAACTCAGAGCTACTTTCTAGTATTCTTAAGAAAGAAAAAGTTAAGCACAATGTACTAAACGCTAAATTCCATGAGAAAGAAGCTGACATTGTTGCTGAAGCCGGTACTGCAGGTGCTGTGACTATTGCTACCAACATGGCCGGACGTGGTACCGATATCGTGTTGGGTGGTAACTTACAGGTTGAGATCAGCGCCTTAGGTGAAGACGCGACTGAACAGAAAGTCGCTGAAGTGAAACAACAATGGCAATTACGCCATGATGCAGTACTAGCTGCCGGCGGATTACATATTATTGGCACTGAGCGCCATGAATCTCGCCGTATTGATAATCAGCTACGCGGTCGTTCTGGTCGACAAGGTGACCCAGGTTCTACACGTTTCTACCTATCAATGGAAGACAGCTTAATGCGTATTTTTGCCTCAGATCGGGTAACCGGTATGATGAAAAAACTAGGCATGGAGCAAGGTGAAGCGATTGAGCACCCATGGGTGACTCGCGCTATTGAGAATGCTCAGCGTAAAGTAGAAGGGCGTAACTTTGATGTACGTAAATCTCTACTTGAGTTTGATGACGTGGCCAATGACCAGCGTAAGGTCGTTTACGAACAGCGTAATGACTTGATGGACAGTGATAGCATCACCGAAACCATTGAAGCCATTCGAGAGGATGTGTATTCAAGTGTCATTGATGAATATATCCCCCAGCAATCGCTTGAAGAAATGTGGCAAGTTAGCGAACTTGAGCAGCGCTTAAAAAGTGACTTTGGTTTAGATTTATCGATTCAAAAATGGCTTGATGAAGACGATAAATTGCACGAAGAAAAACTCCGTGAAAAAATCTTAGAAGCCGCTATAGCTGATTACCAGGTTAAAATTGACACAGTAGGTGCCGATCCTATTAAGCAATTTGAAAAATCTGTAATGTTGCAAACGCTTGACCAGTTATGGAAAGAGCACTTAGCTGCAATGGATCATCTTCGCCAAGGTATTCACTTACGTGGTTATGCTCAGAAGAATCCTAAGCAAGAGTATAAGCGTGAGTCTTACGAGTTATTCATGCAAATGCTTGAAGCGCTGAAATTGGATGTGGTAAGTATCTTGAGTCGTGTTCAAGTTCAAGCTCCTGAAGAAGTTGAAGCGATGGAAGCGAAGCGTCGTGAAGCTGAAGAGCGAGCAATGAAATTACGCCAGCAACAATCGCAAGGCCAAGCTGAGGAATCAGCTGAACCCGGCCATACGGTGGTTCGTGACGGACAAAAAGTGGGTCGTAATGACCCTTGCCCATGTGGATCCGGTAAGAAATACAAACAATGTCACGGTAAGCTTTCTTAAGGTTACAAAGTCTATTGAAAAGAGAGCTCAGGCTCTCTTTTTTTATGAGTAAGGAACGATAATGAAAATGGTAAATGTAGCTGTGGGCGTGATTGTTGATGGTGGGCGAATCTTGCTTAGCTTACGTAACCAAGCGCAACATCAAGGTGGAAAGTGGGAGTTTCCAGGTGGCAAAATTGAAGAAGGAGAGCTTGTTGTAGATGCGTTGTCTAGAGAACTGGAGGAAGAACTGTTAATCGTTGTAGATAAAGATAGCTGTAAGCCTCTTATTCGCGTTGAGCACGACTATGGCGATAAAAAGGTATGCTTACATGTTTATACGCTAACTCGCTTCTCAGGTGAGCCACAAGGCGCTGAACAACAAGAAATTCGCTGGGTAAACAGAAATGAACTGGTTGACTTAAATTTTCCAGAAGCCAATGAGGTCATTCTAGAAGAAATTCTTAAACCTAGCTTTAGTGCGGATTAAAATTCCCAGCTATCGGGTTTATCTTCGTCTTCTTGTAGGTCCTGTCCGGCGATAAATTTCTCTTCATTGGCCCATTCACCTAAATCAATAAGCTTACAGCGTTCACTGCAAAAAGGTCTATATTCACTGCTGGCTTGCCAAATCACGGTGGTATCACAGGTTGGGCATTCTACTTGCGGAGGATTCGGTTTTTTCATTAAGCAATCTTACAACAATAAAGGCGGCAGGGAATATCGGCTACTTCAGCGTTAACCGCACTAATAAATTTAATCGCAAAGCGGTGTTTATGCCCGCTAACGGTTGGATAACATTGAATCTCAGTATCTACTTCAATACGCAACAGACCACATTCGGCTGCAACCCCTTGATAAAAGCCCTTATGAGCAATTACATCGACATCACTGTGCTGTTCTCTGAGTAGATTTAACAAGTGTTTGATAGCTTCAGCCACTAATTGAAATGGTCTTAACCAGAGTTGGACTTGAGAATTGATTAACTCCTGTGGCTGATTTAACCACAAATGCAAATAGGGCAAGTCGAAGCTACTGTTTCCGCCTGGCAAACATAGTCGCTGGCGAATACTCGCAAGTAGCCGATCATTTTTAAGGTGGTCAGATACACGAGTATGCTTAGCTATGGCGGCGATAAAGGTTTTAACTTGTAACAAGAGCTCTTCAATTTTACTGGTATCAACATTTGGCATTGATGCCCATTGGTCGAGCTTTTCAGCCTGTTTAGCTAAATCTTTAAGTAAGTCTGCGCGCCATTCACAGCGTTCTAATACTTCAGCCACTTCAAACAGCACTCGAAAAAACTGCTGTTGTTGCAGTGGGTGCTGCAGTGCTTTGGACAGCATTAGTTGCTCAAACAATTGCTCTAAGCGTAAGTAGTTTCTTACTTTTTCGTTTAAAGGGTGTTCAAAAATCAATGCGGCCATGAGAACTCAGTTTTACAGCTTTGGGTGGCTTATCCACGCTAGTGTAACCATTGGAGGATTAACTGTCATTGCTTTTACTGAGATCGAGGTAAAACTGGTGTAATGCTTTAACTTTTAGCTGTAAGGTCGGAAGATCGGCATTGTTTTCAATGATGTCATCGGCAGCGGCGAGTTTTGCTTCCCGTTTCATTTGGGCATCGATAATTTGTTGCGCTTGCTTAGCACTTACACTGTCTCGAGCCATGGTGCGTTCTATTTGCACATTTGTTGATGCATCTACAACGAGCACGCGGTCTACTAGCTTGTTAAGTTGGTTTTCCAAAAGCAGCGGGGCTACTAAGATTTTGTAAGGCCCTTGAGCCTGATTTAGCTGGGTGAGCATTGCTTCGCGAATGAGTGGGTGCACCAGTTGATTAAGCCAGTTTTTTTTCTCTTCATTAGCAAAAATTTCTTGGCGTAATTTAGCGCGATTTAGCTGACCATTTTCAAGCAAAATAGTTTGCCCAAAATACTTTGCGATTTGGGCAAGAGCTGGCTGGCCTATATTCACCACTTCTCTAGCAACGATATCTGCGTCTACAACCGTTATTCCAAGTTCTTCAAACCAACGGGAAACCTGACTCTTACCACTGGCAATGCCTCCCGTTAAGCCAATAATCATTAGGCAATTCCAAGGTAAGAAAAGTACCAAGTATGAATAGTGTCACCAAAGAATAAATAGCAAAGCGCCCCTAAAGCGAGATAAGGGCCAAATGGAATAGGTTTGCTTTGTTGGTGTTTGCGAAACACAATTAGCCCAATACCGATCGCTGCTCCGGCAAATGAAGATAACAGGATGGTTAGGGGCAGAGCTTGCCAGCCAAACCAAGCGCCTATCATCGCTAGCAGTTTGAAATCACCGTAACCCATACCTTCTTTACCTGTGAGTAGTTTAAATACCCAAAATAAACTCCATAAAAAGCCATAACCGATAGCCGCACCAAGCACTGCGTCGTTCAAACTAACAAAGCCCGTATCCAAGTTGATGAGCAAACCTAACCATAAGGTCGGTAGAGTGATTTGATCGGGCAAATACATGGTATCTAAATCAATCATGGTGAGGCAGAGTAAAATGATGCAAAACAGACTAGCAAAAACAAAGGGTAAACTAAGTCCAAATTGCCACCAACACGCCAGAGTTAATAAGCCTGAAGCTAGCTCTACTAGAGGGTAACGAGCACTGATTGGTGCTTTACAAGTCGCACACTTTCCTCGAAGAATTAACCAACTGACTACAGGGATATTTTGCCAAGCAGTGATTAGGCTATTACAGCTTGGACAGGCTGAACGGGGCACCATTAAGTTGTAAGTGTCAGCTTCTGATTCAGAGTTATCTTTTAGCTCATCAGCCAAAAAAGAGCGACATTCTGTTGTCCACTCTCGCTGCAACATTATAGGTAAGCGGTGAATCACCACATTTAAAAAAGAGCCAATGCATAAGGCTATTAATAAGCAGAAACCCAGCGCAGTGGCTGGGTAGAGTTCAATAAAGGTTTGCATGCTTAGCTGACAACTGAGCCTAATTTAAAGATTGGTAGATACATGGCGATTACCATACCACCAACCAATACGCCAAGCACAGCCATAATAAGTGGTTCGATCAGGCTTGTGAGGCCATCAACAGCGTCATCTACTTGTTGCTCGTAAATATTGGCTACTTTTTCTAGCATGCTATCTAAGGAGCCAGACTCTTCGCCAATCATCACCATTTGCGTCACCATGTCTGGAAATATATTAACGGTTCGCATGGCGATATTCATTTGCATACCACCTGTAACCTCAATTCTAATTGCGTCAATGGCATTGCGGTATACAACGTTGCCTGAAGCCCCTGAAGCCGAGCGAAGCGCATCAATTAATGGGATACCTGCAGCAAAGGTCGTTGATAAGGTACGAGCAAAACGGGCCATAGCTGCTTTATGTAAAATAGGGTTAATGACCGGAATTTTAAGAACGAACCGGTCAGTGGCGTCTTTAACTGCTTGGGATCGCCTAAAGGACTGTACATAGCCATAAGCTAAAGCAAACAAGGAACCAAAAATGACTGGCCAATAGTCCTGTACAAAACGAGATATAGCAATAACAAACTGGGTAAATGCTGGAAGCTCTGCTCCAAAACCTGCAAAAATTTCTTCGAATTGTGGAATTACAAACAGTAAAAGGATAGTAGTAACGATAATTGCAACGATAATAACTGAGACGGGGTAAAACATGGCTTTTTTAATTTTTGATTTAAGCGCTTCTGCTTTTTCTTTATAAATTGCTACGCGGTCATAAATCGTCTCTAAAGCACCACTTTGTTCGCCAGCTTCAATTAAGTCACAATATAAGGCATCGAAGTAGAGCGGGTGTTTACGCAAGGTTTCTGATAGCGCGGTACCTGACTCAACCTCCGCCGCTATTTCGGAAATAAGCTCCCTCATCGCCGGCTTTTCGACACTTTTTGAAATAATATTAAAGCTTTGTACTAAAGGTACACCTGCTTGCAGCATGGTTGCTATTTGCCGCGACATAACGGCAATGTCCATGGCATTAATTTTATTACCGAGCTTAGAAAGAAAACTTTCTGTTTTCTTTTTAATTTTTGTTACGGTAATGCCTTGTCTACGTAGTTCTGCCTTAACCTGACTAATGGTTTCAGCTTGGTATTCTCCGCTAACCTTATCGCCTTTACGGTTTACCCCACTCCAATTATAAGCGTTGATTTTTTTGACGGCGACTTTTCGTTTTGTGCTGGTTGCGGTAGCCATAACATCCTTGCTAATTGTTGATACTTAATTTGGTATGAAGCTAATTATTTAATTTATCAGATAATTACGCTACGTAGTGGGTGGGTTTACACATTTGTGACCCGCTCTACCTCAGAAAGACTAGTTACGCCTAAGCGGGCTTTTTCTAAGGCAGACATACGTAGTGAATACATGCCCTCAATGGCCGCTTGCTCTGCGATTTGAATTGAATTACCTTCTAACATAATCAACTTGGAAATTTCAGTACTCATAGGCATGACCTCATAAATACCTACTCGTCCCTTGTATCCGCCCGTGCATTTGTCACAGCCAACGGGCTCAAATAGCTTAATACCAGAGTCGATTTGTGTTTGAGTGAAGCCCATTTTGGGTAGCAATATGGCTTCAACCATTTTCGGTTTTTTACAATGTTCACATAATTTACGGGCTAGTCGCTGGGCAATTATTAAACTAACGGAAGAAGCAATGTTAAAGGCGGGGACACCCATGTTTAACAGCCGAGTTAAAGTCTCTGCCGCTGAATTGGTATGTAAAGTAGATAAAACTAAGTGACCAGTTTGTGCTGCCTTAATCGAAATTTCAGCAGTTTCTAAATCTCGAATCTCCCCCACCATGACAATATCGGGATCTTGACGTAAAAATGCACGTAAAGCGCTGGCAAAGGTCATTCCCGCTTTATTGTTAATCAATACTTGATTTACACCTGGCAAGTTGATTTCCACAGGGTCTTCCGCTGTAGAAATATTTGTTTCGGTAGTGTTTAGAATGTTCAAGCCAGTGTACAAAGATACTGTTTTACCAGAACCGGTAGGGCCGGTTACCAAGATCATACCTTGTGGCCGAGCTAAAGCGTCTAGGTATAGTTTCTTTTGCTTGTCATCATAACCGAGGATATCGATATTTAGATTGGCTGCTGAGGAATCTAATATACGAATTACAATTTTTTCTCCCCACATGGTGGGCAGCGAGTTAACCCGCATATCAATGGCTTTGTTTCGCCCAGTTTTCAGCTTAATTCGTCCATCTTGCGGCAATCGGCGCTCGGCGATATCCATTCTGGCCATTACTTTCAAGCGAGCTGAGAAGCGGTTGGCTAAATTAATCGGCGGGCTGGCTATTTCATGCAAGATACCGTCAATGCGAAAACGGATCCGGTATTTATGCTCGTAAGGTTCAAAGTGTAAATCTGAAGCACCACGGCGAATTGAATCCATCAATATCTTGTTGATGTAGACAACAATCGGTGCATCATCTTCTTTATTATCTTGCTTTTCATCAAGCCGAGAGTTTTCATCGCTCACCTCTAGGCCACTAATATCTTCATCTGAGATATCGCCGAGGTCAAGATTAGATGTATCGTCAACTAAAGACTGAATGGCTTTGAGGAGCTTAGTTTCTTCAACCAAAAGTGCTTCGACATGTAGTCCAAAGCTAAAACCAAAATCTTCCAAAGCAACAACGTTACTTGGATCCGCCATTGCTACATAAAGAGTTTGGTTTTGGCTATAAACAGGCAGTACGTGGTGTTTAAAAATGAGCTTTTCGTTAAGGTAGTCTTGCGGTATTTCGGTTAGTTCAATGGCATCGAGATCGAGTAAGGGAATGCCAAACTGCGCTTCACAGAAATCGGCAAGATCTTTACTCGAAATTAGTTCGTTTTCTACAAGGACTGTTGTAAAGGCGCGCTGTTCTTGAATGCAGCGTTTGAACAACTCCACAAGTTGAGTTTCTTTTTCTGGAAAAGAAACGGCCAAGCTAGAAGCTAGGCCGTTAAGTTTAATTTCGACTGACATTAGCTATTAACAAAGCCCTTCAGTGCGACATGTACCACCGCGAGTCCAAATAACTTGACCCGTTGTCGTAGATGCAGAAGCCGTTAGGGTATATGTTACATCAACATTACTCGAATCTTGGATGTTTTGCGCTGAAGCTGTAATTACACCAGCAGCAACATCAACTGATTTTACTTCTGGGCCGCCAGATGATTTCGCTCCAGCGTTATCTGATGCTGTTGAACAAGTTGTTTGCGCACCACTTGCACCAGGATCGCTCTGCCAACATACTTCATAGGCTGTTTTTGCTGGGCCTGCAGCAGCAATAACCTCAGAGAATTTAGCACGGTCAGTATAAGTTTGGTACGCCGGTAATGCCACTGCAGCCAAAATAGCTACAATCGCTACTACGATCATTAATTCAATAAGAGTAAAACCTGATTGCTTGTTAGCAACTTTGGTTTGAAGGTTTTGGATGGTTTTCATTGCGTCTTTCCTTTACACAAGTTTTTTGAAGTTATTCATTTACCGTTGTTTTTGTTCAGAGTTGTGGTGAAACAATTGAGTTGTTTCTACGTCCCTGATACCACGATGCTATAAATGAGTTTCACATTAAAGCATACGACTTAAAAAAGTATAGCTTTTATTGAAAAAAGGCAATGATATCGTGATCTTAGCAACACTTATTAAATCCCTTGTGTACATTTAGGTGTACACAAGGATGTTCGCATTAACATTTATTAGGCGACAAATCGCATACTTAGGTCTAAGGCCTTGACATGTTTAGTTAAAGCACCCACAGAAATGAAGTCTACGCCGGTTTCGGCATACTGACGAATCGTTGTTAGGGTCATGTTTCCTGAGGCCTCTAATTTTGCTCGGCCTTGGTTTAATTGCACCGCTTGTTTCATTAATGCCACAGAGAAATTATCTAGCATTACCACATCACAATTGGCATCTAATGCTTGCTCAAGCTCATTGAGATTCTCTACTTCCACTTCTACCTTTTTACCTGGAGATAAAAGGCGGGCTTTTTCGATAGCTTGTTTAATGCCACCACAGGCCATGATGTGGTTTTCTTTAATTAAGAATGCGTCGTGCAAGCCAAAACGATGATTGGTTCCTGCACCACAAGTTACTGCGTATTTAGAGGCATGGCGTAATCCAGGGATGGTTTTACGGGTATCTAATAACTTACAATTGGTGCCTTCTAGCAAGTCCATGTATTCGGCAACTTGAGTGGCAATGCCGGATAGGGTTTGAATAAAGTTAAGTGCAGAGCGCTCACCAGTGAGCAAGATTCTTGCTGGGCCAGTTAAAAAACAAAGTGCTTGGTCTTCTACTACTTTATCGCCATCGGCCACTAACCACTCAATGTCTACTTCATCACCAAGCTGACGAAACACTTCATCGGCAAATGCTTTTCCGGCAAAAGTGGCGGATTCACGGCTAATGATTTTTGCTTTGCTTACTTGTTGCTCTGGAATAAGGGCGGCGGTAATGTCTAAGTTTGCGTCGAGTGTTCCTAAATCTTCAACTAAAGCGGCGCTTACGTTGGCACGCAATTGTTCAGCGTTCATGCATCGTTTCTCTGGTGGTTAGTAGATGTGAAGTAGATAAGTGAATTATCATCATAAATATTGACGTATTTTAACGCAGAAGCTTCACGCTTGCATGGGCTAATCTAGTCTTTATTATGAGTGGCTACATTTGGTATTGCTTATACGGAGGTTTAGGCTTGAGAATCAACGCACAACATCAACTGGTTTCAGCTAGGCAAATACCCAGTGCATTCTATAATTTGCGGCCTACGGGCGAAGTGAGCTTGTTGGTTATTCATTGTATAAGTTTGCCCGAGGGGAAATTTGGTAATCAGTATATTGATGACTTGTTTAGTGGTTGCCTTGATTGCTCCGTTGATCCAAGCTTTCATGATCTAGAAGGTCTAGAAGTTTCAGCCCACCTACTTATTGATAGAGCCGGACGGGTAACTCAATACGTACCCTTTGATAAACGGGCTTGGCATGCTGGTGTATCTTCTTTCGAGAATCAAGACAACTGCAATGATTACTCCATTGGCATTGAGTTAGAAGGCACCGATACAAGCCGCTATACTTCAGATCAGTATCAATGCTTAATAGAGGTCACTAAGTTACTGCAAAGTAACTACCCAGCCATTACCAAGCAGCGCATTGTGGCTCATAGCGATATTGCTCCAGGAAGGAAAACCGACCCCGGTTCGGAATTTGATTGGAGCCGATACCTAGACGCATTATAAAGTCGCTAGATATCGCTAAGTAATTAACTTAATATTTATTATCAAGCTGACGTTTATGGAGTAAATTCAGCAACATGTCTTTAATTTCACTTTTGTTAGCCTTGAGTTTAGAACGTGCTCGCCGAATTGGCGCCAGTTGGTGGTGGCAGCATGTATTTTATTGGTGGTTGCAACGTTTCGATAGCTTGTCTGCAACATGGCAGATTGTTATGGCGGTGGTTCTGCCTACGCTGCTGCTTGCTTACTTGCAAGTTAGCTTAACTGGTTGGCTGTTTGGTTTACCCAGTTTGGCTTTATGGATTTTTATTCCACTGCTTACCTTAGGTTGCCCGCCATTGCAGCAAGGTTATCGAGACTACCTTCGGGCAGCCGCTAGTGGTAACGAACAAGCCTGTAATGAGTTTAACCAACAGCTATTGAGCCAAATTCACCCGCTGCATCAAACTGATGAAAAGGAATCTATCGCTCTCTCTACTGGCACCCAACTCATGTGGCTTAACTATCGTTACTATTTTGCGGTGATCTTTTTCTATGTATTAGCGGGGCCAGCTGGTGCAGTGTTTTATGGTTGCAGCCGCGGCTTGTATTTACATAAAAGTACCGAGGTGCAAGCTCTTGCGCCTACGGTAAATAATTTCATGCACTATATAGATTGGCTGCCAAGCCGTTTAGCGAGTTTATGTTATTTGGCGGTAGGCAATACCTCAGCAGCTTTACCCATTTGGTTGCAAGCTTTAAAAGATACTACCCATAGCAACGGTTATTGGTTGGCCAAGGTGGCGGTAGCTGCAGAGCTTTCTGGCGACGAATCTGAACACGAGATGTTGTGCGTGGCTACTACCTGCCGTTTCGTTAGTTTAGCTAAGCGCGGAATTATGTTTGCGATTGCGATTATCGCCATGCTAACTATCGCTGGTTGGTTAATTTAGCCCTGTCAGTCGAGTTGTAGCAAACTCGACTATTTTTCACATTTCATTGTTAACTCCTTCCCCTTTGTTACATTCGGTTGATCTTGTGCACAAAAAAAGGTCTGACCAATTATATTTGTAGGACAATAGACTTTACATATCTGGCATTAGGTGCTGGCTAAATTGATGTGGGTCAATTTTTCTGGACAGGGTGTTTCTGATTTGTTAATTTGCTGCGTGTAAATTGGTATTACCAATATTCAAATTGATAGGAATCGATGAGCTACCAACGAATTAAACCACCTAAACTCGCCGACGTAATTGCTAAGCAATTAGAGCGAATGATTGTAGAAGGGAGTTTACCGCCAGGTGAGCGTTTGCCTGCCGAACGGGAGTTGGCTATTCAGTTCGATGTTTCACGTCCATCATTGCGTGAAGCGATTCAAAAATTAGAAGCGAAAGGCTTGGTAGTAAGGCGACAAGGTGGCGGTACTTATGTACAGCAAAAGTTGCGCGAAGCGCTTACAGATCCCTTGTTTGATTTATTGTCCAATCATGATGAAAGCCAACTAGACTTGTTGGAGTTTCGTCACGCTGTTGAGGGGATTTCTGCCTATTATGCCGCCCTAAGAGGGACCGAAGCGGATTTAGATAAAATTCAGGCTTGTCACGAGCGCATAGAGCTGGCGCAGCAAGACGGAAATACTCAAGACGAAGCAAAAGCAGTTTTAAATTTTTATGAAGCGATTACCGAGGCGTCACATAACTTGGTGTTGTTTCATTTGATTAGAGGCTTAAGTCCATTGTTGGAAAAAAACATTATGGACAATTTTCAACTCTTGTATACACGCCCAGATGTTGCCGAGAAAATTCGCCACCATCGGTCGTTAATGCTGCAGGCCATCTTAGATGGTAAGCCAGATGATGCGAGAGAAGCTTCACACAAACATTTGGCGTTTATTGAAGAAACGCTATTGCTGATTGAGCGAGAAGATAGCCGTGTAGAGCGGTCTAATCGTCGTTTAAAACAATTGAAAGTGTAACCCAAGCCTTAAAAATTAGGTTTTGGAAAACTATTAATAACTGATAAGGAAACAGCCATGTCAGAGGTACTGAAGCATGATGTTGACTCGCTAGAAACCAGTGAGTGGATCGACGCCATTGAATCTGTGATCCGTGAGGAAGGCGTTGAACGTGCACAGTTCTTGTTAGAGCAGGTCATTGCTAACGCTAAGATTGATGGATTAGCTGGCCCTGGCGGGTCTATCACTAGCGATTACATCAATACTATCGCAGTGTCAGATGAGCCTGAATACCCTGGCGACAGTGCGATAGAGCGTCGTATTCGTTCTATTATTCGCTGGAATGCAATTATGATTGTATTGCGCGCATCTAAAAAGGACCTCGACCTAGGCGGTCACATGGCGTCTTATCAGTCTTCTGCTGCATTTTATGAAGTGTGTTTTAACCACTTCTTCCGTGCGCGCAATGAGCAAGATGGCGGTGATTTGGTTTATTACCAAGGGCACATATCTCCGGGTATTTACGCACGCGCCTTTGTTGAAGGGCGTTTAACGACTGAGCAACTAGATAACTTCCGGCAAGAAGTAGGCGGTAACGGTTTAAGCTCTTACCCACACCCTAAGTTAATGCCTGAGTTCTGGCAGTTTCCTACCGTGTCTATGGGCCTTGGTCCTATCTCTGCTATTTATCAAGCACGTTTTCTTAAGTACCTTACTGGTCGAGGCTTAAAAGACTGTACTCAGCAACGTGTGTACGCGTTCTTGGGTGATGGCGAGATGGACGAACCAGAATCACGTGGTGCAATTTCTTTTGCCGCTCGTGAAAAGTTAGATAACTTATGTTTCCTTATTAACTGTAACTTACAGCGCTTAGACGGCCCAGTAATGGGTAACGGCAAAATCATTCAAGAGCTAGAAGGCCTATTTAAAGGTGCTGGCTGGAATGTGATTAAAGTGGTTTGGGGGAGTGAGTGGGACAGCCTGCTAGCGAAAGACAGTTCTGGTAAGTTGTTGCAGTTGATGAACGAAACCATTGACGGCGATTATCAAACCTTTAAAGCAAAATATGGCGCTTATGTGCGTGAGCACTTCTTTGGCAAATACAGCGAAACTGCTGAATTAGTTAAAGATATGAGTGACGACGAAATTTTTGCTCTGCGTCGTGGTGGCCACGATCCGGTTAAACTTTACGCCGCCTTTGATAAAGCACGTAAAACAGCCGGCGTACCTACTGTTATCTTAGCTAAAACGGTTAAAGGTTACGGTATGGGCGAAGCAGCTCAAGGAAAAAACATTGCTCACGGCGTGAAGAAAATGGACATGAACTATGTTCAGCAATTCCGTGACCGTTTAGGTGTAGATGTAAGTGACGCAGACTTACCTAATCTGCCTTACATTGAGCTTAAGCCAGGTACAGCAGAATACGATTACCTACATGCTCGCCGTAAAGAGTTAAAAGGTTACACGCCAACTCGTTTGCCTAAGTTTACTAAAGACTTAGAGATCCCTGAGTTGAGCGAGTTTGATGCCTTATTAGGTGAGCAAAAGCGCGAAATATCTACCACCATGGCTTATGTTCGAGCACTAAATGTCATGCTTAAGAACAAAGGCATTGGTAAAAACATCGTGCCGATTATTGCCGATGAAGCACGTACCTTTGGTATGGAAGGCTTGTTCCGCCAAGTGGGTATTTACAACCCTGGCGGTCAGGTTTATACCCCGCAAGACAGAGAGCAAGTGTCTTACTATAAAGAAGATACTAGCGGTCAAGTATTGCAAGAAGGGATTAACGAATTAGGTGCCATGAGCTCATGGGTTGCTGCTGCTACGTCATACAGCACCAACGATGTACCAATGATTCCGTTCTACATCTATTACTCAATGTTTGGTTTCCAACGTGTAGGTGATATGTGTTGGATGGCGGGCGACCAACAAGCGCGCGGTTTCTTATTGGGCGCTACAGCCGGTAGAACCACCCTAAATGGCGAAGGCTTGCAGCACGAAGATGGTCATAGCTTAATTTTGGCTAATACCATTCCTAACTGTATTTCTTACGACCCAAGCTTTGCCTTTGAAGTAGCTGTAATTCTGCAAGATGGTTTGCGCCGTATGTACGGTGAGCAAGAGAATGTTTACTACTACTTGACCTTGATGAATGAAAACTATCATCAACCAGCTATGCCAGAAGGCGCAGCTGACGGTATCCGCAAAGGTATCTACAAGTTTGAGAGTAATAAAGGCAGCAAGGCTCAGGTTCAGTTATTGGGCTCTGGCACTATCATGCAGCAAGTACTTAAGGCCGCTAAAGTGTTGAGTGAAGAGTACGACGTAGCGTCTGAAGTCTTCAGTGTTACCTCGTTTAACGAACTGACCCGCGAAGGCCAAGCTGTTGAGCGTTTGAACATGCTTAAGCCAGAAGCGGAAGAGCAAGTACCGTTTATTACTGAAGTTTTAAGTGACTTACCGACTATTGCCGCTACCGATTACATGAAGCAATACGCCGAGCAAGTACGTGCTTACATTCCTGGTAGTTACAAAGTACTAGGTACCGATGGATTTGGTCGCAGTGATAGCCGTGAAAATCTACGTCGTCACTTCGAAGTGAATGCCGATTACATTGTTGTAGCTTCGTTAGCTGAGTTAGCTAAAGCTGGAACTATTGATAAGAAGTTAGTGGTAGAAGCGATTGAAAAATATGGCATCGACACTGACAAAGTTAACCCTCTCTACGCGTAAGGGCGAGTGATATGAGTATTGAAATTTTTGTACCAGATATTGGCGATGATGAAGTAGAAGTTACCGAAATTCTTGTCAATGTGGGCGACAGCGTAGAGTTAGAGCAATCGCTTATTTCGGTAGAAGGCGACAAAGCCGCTATGGAAGTACCAGCATCTCAAACGGGTGTTGTGAAAGAAATTAAAGTAGCGGTGGGTGACAGTGTTGCTACAAACGCACTGATTATGATTTTTGAAGCCGAAGGTGCTGCAGCTGCAACGCCAGCAGCAGAAGCGCCGGCTGTATCAGCAGTGCCTGCCGCTAGCTCGGTAGAGTTAGTGCACGTTCCAGATATTGGCGACGATGAAGTAGAAATTACTGAGATCGCAGTGAGTGTGGGTGACGTTATTGACGCTGAGCAAACGCTTATTTCTGTAGAAGGCGATAAAGCTGCTATGGAAGTACCAGCACCATTTGCTGGCACGGTAAAAGCGATTAGCGTAACGGTAGGCGATAAAGTGACTACCGGTTCTCTTATTATGGAGTTTGAAGTAGCCGGTTCCGCGCCTGCTTCAGCTCCTGTTGCAGAGGCCGCACCTGCGGCTCCAGCTGCTAAACAAGAGCAGCAAGTTCTAATCCCTGATATTGGTGACGACGAAGTTGAAGTAACCGAAGTAACGGTATCGGTTGGCGACACTGTTGAGCTTGAACAAACGCTTATTTCGGTAGAAGGTGACAAAGCCGCTATGGAAGTACCTGCACCGTTTGCTGGTGTGGTTAAAGAGCTTAAGGTTGCGACTGGCGATAAAGTAAAAACTGGCTCGTTGATTATGGTGTTTGAAGTTACATCTGCAGCGCCTGTTGCTAGCGCACCAGCGGTGGCACCAGCCGAAGCAGCTAAACCTGCAGCGGCTCCTGCGCCAGCTAAAACGGCAAGCGCTCCTGCTAAAGCGGGTGAGTTTGTTGAAAACAGTGCCTACGTACATGCTTCACCGGTTATTCGTCGTTTAGCGCGTGAATTCGGGGTTGATTTAGCCAAGGTTAAAGCGTCTGGTCGTAAGGGCCGTATCGTTAAAGAAGACGTACAAGCTTACGTTAAACAAGCAGTTAAAGTACTTGAGTCTGGGGCTTCTGCTGGTGGCGCAGGTATGGCTGTAGCGGCTTGGCCGAGCATTGATTACTCTAAATTCGGTGAAGTAGAAGAAGTTCCGTTATCACGTATTCAGAAAATCTCTGGCCCTGCTTTACACCGTAACTGGGTGAAAATCCCACATGTTACTCAATTTGACGAAGCTGACATTTCAGAAATGGAAGCCTTCCGTAAAGAGCAGAACGTGATTGCTGAGAAGCAACAACTTGGTTTCAAGATTACGCCTCTCGTATTTATGCTAAAAGCGGCTGCTAAAACCCTAGAAGCTATGCCTAAGTTTAACTCGGCGCTTTCAGATGATGGCAATAGCCTTATCATGAAGAAATACATTCATATTGGTATTGCGGTAGACACGCCAAACGGCTTGGTTGTACCGGTAGTGCGTGATGTGAACAAGAAAGGTGTTTACCAGCTTTCAGAAGAGCTGGTAGAAATTTCGAAGAAAGCACGTGCAGGCAAACTAACAGCCTCAGACATGCAAGGTGGCTGTTTCACTATCTCTAGCCTTGGTGGCATTGGTGGGACGCAGTTTACGCCTATTGTAAATGCGCCTGAAGTGGCCATTTTAGGTGTATCACGCAGTGAGATGAAACCTAAGTGGAATGGTAAAGACTTTGTTCCGAAGTTAATGCTACCGCTGGCATTGTCTTATGACCATCGAGTGATTGATGGTGCAGATGGAGCAAGATTCATCTCCACCTTAAGTGGCTTGTTAGGTGATATTCGCCGACTAGTACTTTAGTAATAAGAGCTGGGTGTTTATCACCCGGCTCTTCTTTTTTATACCGATTAACCGTAAACTCAGTTTAGCTGCATGGTTAACAGATTTACCCTACAGCAGCTTTACAACATAACAATACCAAGAGGTCATCAATGAGTAAGGAAATCAAGACCCAGGTGGTAGTACTGGGTGCAGGCCCTGCAGGTTATTCTGCTGCCTTCCGTGCTGCCGATTTAGGTTTGGAAACAGTAATTGTAGAACGCTACGCCACCCTCGGCGGAGTATGTTTGAATGTGGGCTGTATCCCATCAAAAGCACTATTGCACGTAGCTAAAGTGATTGAAGAAGCAAAATCACTGGCCGAGCACGGCATTGTATTTGGTGAGCCACAAACCGACATTAATAAAATCCGTACCTGGAAAGAAAAAGTCATCAGCCAATTGACTGGCGGTCTCGACGGTATGGCTAAAATGCGTAAAGTTAAAGTAGTTCAGGGCCTAGGTAAGTTTACTGGCGCTAACTCATTGCAAGTTGAAGGTGACGAAGGCGTCACAACTATCAACTTCGATAACGCGATTATTGCTGCGGGCTCTCGCCCAGTTAAATTGCCATTTATCCCACACAATGATCCACGTGTTTGGGATTCAACAGATGCACTAGAACTAAAAGAAGTTCCAGGCAAATTGTTGGTATTAGGCGGCGGTATTATTGGCCTAGAAATGGGTACAGTATACGGCGCACTAGGCAGTGAGATTGATGTAGTTGAATTTGCCGACCAGCTAGTACCTGCTGCAGATAAAGACGTTGTACGTGCTTACACCAAGAAGGTGAAAGACAAGTTCAACATCATGTTAGAAACCAAAGTGATAGCCGTAGAATCTAAAACTGATGGTTTATACGTGACTTACGAAGGTAAGCAAGCGCCCCATGAACCAGTACGTTACGACGCAGTACTGGTAGCTGTAGGTCGTGTACCAAATGGCTTGGGCTTAGAAGCTGAGAAAGCTGGCATCGAAGTAACCGAACGTGGTTTCATTGAAGTTGATAAGCAACTTCGTACAAACGTACCGCACATTCATGCTATTGGTGACATTGTTGGTCAACCTATGTTGGCTCATAAAGGTGTGCACGAAGGGCATGTTGCTGCCGAAGTTATCTCTGGCAAGAAGCACTTCTTTGACCCTAAAGTTATTCCTTCTATTGCTTACACCGAGCCCGAGATGGCATGGGTTGGCTTAACCGAGAAAGAAGCTAAAGCACAGGGTATTAACTACGAAGCATCGGTATTCCCTTGGGCTGCTTCTGGTCGCGCTATTGCGTCAGATTGTCCAGACGGCATGACTAAGATGATTTTTGATAAAGAATCTGGTCGTGTAATTGGTGGCGCAGTTGTGGGTACCAATGGCGGTGAATTGCTTGGTGAAATTGGCCTAGCCATTGAGATGGGTTGTGATGCCGAAGATATTGCATTAACTATTCATGCTCACCCAACCCTGCATGAGTCTGTAGGTTTAGCGGCAGAAATTTTCGAAGGCAGCATTACCGACCTTCCAAATGCCAAAGCTAAGAAAAAGAAAAAATAGACTCAGATAGTTTTAAAAACTAAAGTTATAAAGGCAGCCTTGGCTGCCTTTATTGTTTGTTTTCAAAGGAATGACTCTTGATGTCGCGTTTGCGCAATAGCCTATTATTGTTAGTTTTTTTATCTACTGCTTTTAGCGTAGTGGCGCGCCCTAAAATAGGTTTAGCGTTAAGTGGTGGTGGCGCTAAAGGTGCTGCGCATCTTGGGGTTATGCAGCTTTTAGAAGAATACAATGTTCCCGTTGATTATGTTGCAGGTACCAGTATGGGCGCATACTTCGGCGCAATGTTGGCAATGGGCTATACCGCTGAAGAAATAGAAGCATTAACATTTTCTATTCATTGGGAAAGCGGCTTTGTTGACGACGTAACACGGAGCGAGTTGTCTCTACGCAGCAAGAAACAGCAAGACGATTATCAGATCTCTCTACCTTTGGGACTAAATGAGAAAGGTATTCAAATACCCAAAGGCGCTGTACAAGGCCAAACCATGGCCGAAATTCTCCGATTTGCCACCAGTAATCTAGAAGCACTAGCAAGTTTTGATGAGCTCGCAATTCCCTATCGAGCAGTCGCCACCGATATGGCCGAAATGAAAGCCTATATACTTGAACGAGGTGATTTAGCAGTCGCCATGCAAGCCAGTATGTCGGTGCCGGGAGCACTACGTCCAGTGGAGTTAGACGGTAAACAGCTGTCTGATGGAGGGGTAGTAAACAACATGCCGGTGGATGTACTTAAAGAGATGGGGGCCGATATTATTATTGCAGTGGATATTGGCTCACGGCTTAAAAAGCAGGGCCAACTTAATACTGCGGTTGATGTAGTGGATCAGCTATCTATCTTTTTGACTCGCTCAGGCACCGAACGACAAATAGCGTTGTTAAGCGCCGATGATTTATTAATTTCTCCTGATATGACGGGAGTAGATACCGCCGACTTCTCTGCTATGCCGTTAGCGTTACAGCGAGGTAAAGAAGCGGGCAGGGAGCCTATTGCCGAACTAGCTAAACGGATAGGTGTAATCGATCAACACCAAGAGTATTTGGCCTATCGTAAAATTGTTAATGAGCGTAAAGCGCAGCTCAAGTTACATGAAGAGTTTGTAGTAAGCCGTATCGAGCTAAATAACGACTCAAGCCTTAGTGATGAGGTTATTTTGGCGCGTTTAAAAATCAACCAAGGTGAGCTTTTATCTAAGGCTGAGTTAGAAGAAAAAATTAGCCAGCTTTATGCCTTAGGAACATTTGAGCGGGTAGATTATCGCATTAGCACTGAGCAAGGCGAGAATGTTATTCATGTGGATACTCAGGAGAAAAGCTGGGGGCCGGGCTATTTTGACATGAAGATAGGCTTACAAGAGAACTTCTCCGATAGAACTGAAGCCAATATCGGTTTGGGTTTTACCTTGACCAATTTGAACGATTTGGGTGCCGAATGGCGCAATGAAGTCGAAATAGGTTCGATTAAACGACTGTATACCGAATACTACTCACCAATAACCGAAAGCTTAAAGTACTCTTGGGCGATTTCAGCAGAATACGACAAACGCAATCGCCGCCTTTATGGAATATCGGAAGACTTTGAATATCTAGAGGCTAGTTTCTCCGATCTGCAGTTTCGCACTCACTTGGCGTGGAATTATCAACCTTGGCAAGAATGGGCGGTAGGTCTAGCCGCAAAACATGGCAATATTGAAGTTAATGGTGTCGCTGCAGAAGCGAATTATTGGCTGTATGGGCCTTATTTTAAGTTTGATTACGACACCCTAAATAGCTGGGCCTTTCCAACTCAGGGGAAAATGCTGGATGTTAATTTCACGCTTTATCATGAAGATGTGGATGAGTTTTCTAGTGTACTAGCGCCTAGTTTTGAAACACGCTGGAAGGTGCCTTTTGGCTGGGATAAGCATAATTTTAATTGGTTTGGTGAATACGGAAGCACCGGCAGTGATTTTATCATCCCTACTGATGCTCAAGATCTTGGTGGTTTCCTAAGGTTGTCAGGCTTTACCTATGAGCAGCTATCTGGCCGCTACAAAGCGCTAACCGGGTTAATGTATTTCTACCAACTTCATCATTATCAATCTCCGGCTTTTCAAGCGCCTGTATTTGTTGGCGGCTCACTAGAAAATGGTGGGGTGTGGAACAACTCCAGCGATATTTCATATGACAGCGCCATTTGGGCTGGGAGCGTATTTATGGCTCTAGATACCAGCATGCTAGGGCCGATAGTGTTGGCTTATGGGCATAATCAAACTGAGCAAACGTTATATTTGTTTATTGGCAATGACTTCTAAATACGTGACAAATGTGAATAAATTGTAACTTTAGGCTTTGTGGCTAAAGTATAATAATGCATTTATCTTATTGTAATTAAAGGTTTTTGTTTGATTTTTGGTGGTTTTTTAAAAATGCCGATATTTTAATTTATAGTTAAAACGGCTATAATCTCAGCCCGATGAGGCCAGCTAACCCAATGGCCCATATATATGGATATCCCCTACGGGCATTATTACAATAAGGAGCGAGCCGTGCTAGAAAGCTACCGCAAACACGTCGAAGAGCGTGCTGTTGAAGGTATTGTACCTAAACCCCTAGATGCTGAACAAACTGCAGGATTAGTAGAGTTATTAAAAGCTCCGCCAGCAGGTGAAGACGCATTCCTTCTGGATTTATTAGCTAATCGAATTCCCCCTGGTGTAGACGAAGCCGCCTATGTAAAAGCTGGTTTTCTTGCCGCTATTACTACTGGAGAGGTGACTTCACCTATCGTGTCAGCTGCTTATGCAACAGAGTTGTTAGGCACCATGCAAGGTGGTTACAACATCGAGCCGCTTATCTTATTATTGGATAACGCCGAATTAGCCCCGATAGCAGTTAAAGCCTTATCGCATACCCTGCTAATGTTTGATTCTTTCCACGACGTGGAAGAAAAAGCCAAAACGGGCAACAGCTTTGCACAACAAGTGATGCAAAGTTGGGCTGACGCAGAATGGTTCTTAACCCGTCCTGAGTTAGCTGAGAAATCGACACTAACTGTATTTAAAGTAACCGGTGAAACCAATACCGATGACTTGTCTCCAGCACCTGATGCTTGGTCACGCCCAGACATTCCATTACATGCTTTAGCCATGCTTAAAAACACACGAGAAGGTATTGAACCTGATCAAGCGGGCACTATTGGGCCAATGAAGCAAATTGAAGCACTACAAGAAAAAGGTCACCCTCTAGTTTATGTAGGTGATGTTGTTGGTACTGGTTCTTCACGTAAATCTGCGACTAACTCAGTGCTTTGGTTGATGGGTGACGATATCCCTAATGTACCAAACAAGCGCGGTGGTGGTTTCTGTCTAGGTGGTAAAATTGCCCCTATCTTCTTCAACACCATGGAAGATGCTGGTGCGTTGCCGATTGAGCTAGATGTAGAACAACTTGCAATGGGCGATGTTATCGATATTTACCCATTTGCTGGTGAAGTGAAAAAAGCCGGTAGCGACGAAGTTATATCAACCTTCGAGCTTAAAACTGAAGTATTGTTAGACGAAGTACGTGCCGGTGGCCGTATTCCTCTAATTATTGGCCGTGGCTTAACTGACCGTGCCCGTGTTTCTTTAGGTTTAGCACCATCAGAAGTATTCAAACGTCCTCAAGATGTTGCTGCTTCAAGCAAAGGCTTTACGCTGGCGCAAAAAATGGTAGGTAAAGCATGTAGTGTTGAAGGGATACGTCCTGGCCAATACTGTGAGCCTAAAATGACAACAGTGGGTTCGCAAGATACAACCGGACCAATGACCCGTGACGAACTTAAAGATTTAGCGTGTTTAGGTTTCTCTGCAGACTTAACCATGCAGTCATTCTGTCACACGGCGGCTTATCCTAAGCCTGTAGATGTGACTACTCACCATACCTTGCCTGACTTCATAATGAATCGTGGCGGTGTTTCATTACGCCCTGGTGATGGCGTTATTCACTCTTGGCTAAACCGTATGTTGTTGCCAGATACCGTGGGTACTGGTGGTGATTCTCATACTCGTTTCCCAATTGGTATTTCATTCCCTGCGGGTTCTGGCCTAGTGGCATTTGCAGCTGCAACCGGTGTTATGCCATTGGATATGCCTGAGTCAATCTTGGTGCGTTTTAAAGGTGAGATGAAGCCTGGTATCACATTGCGTGATTTGGTTCATGCTATACCCTACGCAGCGATTCAAAACGGTTTGTTAACGGTTGAGAAGAAAGGCAAGAAAAACGCTTTCTCTGGTCGGATTCTAGAAATTGAAGGCTTAGAAAACTTAAAAGTTGAACAAGCTTTTGAATTGTCTGATGCTTCTGCTGAGCGTAGTGCCGCGGGTTGTACCATCAAGCTTGCGAAAGAGCCAATCATTGAGTACTTAAACTCTAACATTGTTATGTTGAAGTGGATGATTGCTGAAGGTTATGGCGACCGCCGTACCATTGAGCGCCGTATTACTGCAATGCAAGAATGGGTAGCTAATCCAGAATTAATGGAAGCCGATAAAGACGCAGAGTACGCTGAAATTATTGAGATTGACTTAGCTGATATTGGTGAGCCTGTATTGTGTGCACCAAACGACCCAGATGACGCGCGTTTGCTGTCTGAAGTGGCTGGCCAAAAAATTGATGAAGTGTTTCTTGGCTCTTGTATGACCAACATTGGTCATTTCCGAGCTGCGGGTAAACTACTTGATAAACATACTGGCTCGTTACCTACACGCATGTGGGTTGCTCCGCCAACACGTATGGACCAAAAGCAGTTAACTGAAGAAGGCTATTACGGAATCTATGGCCGTGTAGGTGCTCGCACCGAGATCCCGGGTTGTTCATTGTGTATGGGTAACCAAGCACGCGTAGCCGACAACTCAACGGTGGTGTCTACGTCTACACGTAACTTCCCGAACCGCTTAGGTACTGGCGCCAATGTGTATCTTGCGTCGGCAGAGTTAGCCGCTGTATCAGCTATTTTGGGTAAGCTTCCTACTCCAGCCGAGTACTTAGAATACGCTAAACAAATTGATGCAACTGCAGCAGATACTTACCGCTACTTAAACTTTGATCAAATTAGTGACTACACCAAAGTCGCTGATGAGGTAATCGTTCAAGCTGCAGTTTAACCTTCTGCAAAATCGACAAGCACAGCTAATAGCTGTGCTTTTTTTTTGCCTTTCACTTTACCTTTTTTACATTTTTTATGCCGTATTTGTCAATTTGTAGCTGTTTTTATGTAAGTTTTTTGTAATTTTTTGCTATTTTGCGCTATTTGTCATAGGATATTTTAGTATTTACTGGTATAAAGTGCGTGCTAGATTTGACTAGCTCATTTACTTGCTGTTGGAAAACTATATGTCCTTTAATGATGTTGTTGTAGTTGGCCCTTTGGCCGTAGATATGAGCCAAAATAGTATTACGTTTAAGGATAAAAGTGCCTATTTAGGACCATTGAGAACCCACTTATTGGGATATTTATGTAAACATGTCAATCAAGTTGTGGGGAGAGACGACTTGTCTGACGCAGTATGGGGACGTAGTGTTTCCGACCATACTATTAATCAACATATATCCCAGTTACGTAAAGTGATTACCACGCTTAACAATACCGACTTAACCATTGCGACGATCCCTAAAAAGGGCTATATCGCTAGATGTGAGTCAGTAGGTCAACCTAACCGAACCAAAGCTGAACCGGCTCAAGTGCAGGCCAAAGCGCTGCTGCTGAGTGACCCTGTAACATGCCAACAAATCCAGTCACATATGGAAGATGGCGAGTTAAAGCATTTGGAAATGTTTTCTAGTGCAGGCTTATTACATGAACGCCTAATGATCAATGAGTTTCAGGTTGTGATTGTAGATACCGATTTGGCGAATGCAGAAGGCTTAAAGCTAATCAAAGCTATCCGCACTGGTCAAACACTTGCCAGTTCAGACATTGCTATTTTGTCAATGGCGTCGGAGGCTAGCAAGCAGTTGCTAGGCTTTAACGTATTGATGGACGTGCAGGGCTTAGTGGTTAAACCGGTTAATAACGAAGTGCTAGAAAAACAGATTAAATCTGCGCTAGCGGCTCGTTTCAAACTAAAGCCTAATGTAGCCTACGATCTTGTACCTACTATGCTAAACACGTCGGTTAACGTAAACTTGCAGTCAACTTGCATGAGCAGCTAGACTAATTAGTATGGAACTGACGATACGCCGTTCTTTGGACGGCGAATTTATTATTGATTGCGGAGACGAACATCGGTGTTTTTCGATGTGGCTTGAGCGTGAATTAAATAAAGATCGTCAGTTTGTTCTGCGTTTGTTAGCGCAACTCGAACAGCTTAGTGGTTTAGATGAGCTTTGCTTAGATAGCGCCGAGTTTCGTTTCGTGGCAAGTTGCGACGAAGTAAGCATTGAAGTCTCTACAGACGAATCAAGTGAACATCCCGGTTTACTAGAAGAAGCCTTGAGTCTAGACGCCGCCCACAGTGCGTGCGGTTATGATGATTTCATCGAATTGTTGAAATCCATAATTAAATATTAATTTGGTGCAACAACTCTCCACCTAGCTTCCTATTCCGCCTTACTTTTTTGAATCATTAATCCTTATTGCTCATTAGCTTAGCTACTCTCCTGTTAATTATCTTTTCCCTGTTTATTTGTCCTTAACCATGTTTGCACTTAATTAGTGCTGCTGAATTTTGTTGTGAAATTTTGTGAGCCAAAATAGAACAATGTTAAAAATATTGGCACCAAGTTGGTGCGTGTGATTTTTTTGTCAATTAGTTTTTTGTTTTTAACTCTTTGTTTTTTATGGTTTATGCGATTTTGGCACACGGCTTGTAAGTTGTTATTCGAGAAAAGTTAATCGATGACTCTTTGGAGGAGCTCAAATGAAACTAATTAGCGCGATAATCAAGCCATTCAAATTGGATGACGTGCGTGAAGCCATCGCCGAAGTAGGCGTAGATGGTTTAACCGTATCTGAAGTTAAAGGCTTTGGTCGTCAAAAAGGTCACACAGAACTTTACCGTGGTGCTGAATACCAAGTTGATTTTCTACCTAAAGTAAAATTGGAAATCGCTACTAGCTCAGAAAATGTAGATCGCATTATCGAAGCTATTTCTAGTGCAGCTTACACCGGCAAAATTGGTGACGGTAAGATTTTTGTATACGACTTAAGCAACGTAGTACGTATTCGTACTGGCGAAATGGATGCAGAGGCTATCTAAGGGAAACCTTAGCAAGCTTATAACAGGGATTACGGGGAAGTAATTATGGAAAACGAAATTTATCAACTGCAATATGCCATGGACACCTTCTACTTTTTGGTGTGTGGCGCATTAGTTATGTGGATGGCTGCTGGCTTTTCAATGTTGGAAGCAGGTTTAGTTCGCGCTAAAAACACCACAGAGATTCTTACTAAGAACATCGCACTTTATTCTATCGCTTGTATCATGTACTTGGTATGTGGTTACTCAATCATGTACGACGGTGGCATCTTCTTATCAGGCATCGAAGCCTTTGACCTAGGTGGCGTACTGGCTTCTAAAGCTGAAGAAGGCTTTGAAGGCGGCAGCGTATACTCAGGTGCTTCTGACTTCTTCTTCCAAGTAGTATTTGTAGCTACAGCAATGTCTATCGTATCTGGTGCGGTTGCTGAGCGTATGAAGCTTTGGGCATTCTTAATCTTTGCTGTAGTGCTAACTGGTTTCATCTACCCTCTAGAAGGTAGCTGGACATGGGGCGGTGCAGACGTATTTGGTCTTTACAACTTAGGCGACCTTGGTTTCTCTGACTTCGCTGGTTCAGGTATTGTTCACTTAGCTGGTGCTGCAGCAGCATTGTCTGGTGTATTACTACTGGGCGCCCGTAAAGGTAAATACAGCAAAAATGGTTCTGTTAACCCAATCCCGGGTTCAAACATGCCACTTGCTACTGTAGGTACTTTCATCTTATGGATGGGTTGGTTCGGCTTCAATGGCGGTTCTGTATTGAAACTCGCTGATGCCTCAAGCGCTCACTCTGTTGCTATGGTATTCCTAAACACTAATGCAGCTGCGGCAGCAGGCGCTGTTTCTGCTCTACTTGTGTGTAAGTTAACTTGGGGCAAAGCTGACCTAACAATGTTACTAAACGGCGCGTTAGCTGGCCTAGTAGCAATCACTGCTGAACCTTCTACTCCTACTGCGCTTCAAGCCACTATGTTTGGTGCTGTAGCGGGCGTATTGGTAGTTGCTTCAATCGTATTCTTCGACAAGATTAAGATTGATGATCCAGTAGGTGCTATCTCGGTTCACGGTGTAGTTGGTTTGTTCGGTCTACTGCTTGTTCCATTAACTAACGATGGTTCTAGCTTCTCTGGCCAAATCATTGGTGCCTTAACTATCTTTGGTTGGGTATTCGTTTCAAGCTTCATTGTTTGGAGTATCTTGAAAGCTGTAATGGGTATTCGAGTAACAGAAGAAGAAGAAATGAATGGTATGGACCTGTCTGATTGTGGTATCGATGCATACCCAGAGTTCGTAACAGTTAAATCTTCTAACTAAGAATAACTTGTTATCAAAAAGGCCTGCTTTTGCAGGCCTTTTTTTGTTTTAAAACATAGGCAATTTAGTTAACGCATGTTAATCTTAAGTCAAATGATAACGATTTGCGTTTAACTATTTGAAGGATTCGCTTGTGAACAAATCTGTATTCTCTTCGTTGGTAGCCGTATTGGCTTCATTGGTTGTTGCTACGCCAGCCATTGCTGCAGAAGAAGTTAACTTGTACTCATACCGCCAACAAAGCCTACTACAACCACTTACCGATGCATTTACCGCTGAAACTGGCATTAAGGTAAATGTTGTTCACGCAGAAAAAGGCTTAGCCGAAAAGATTAAGGCTGCTGGTGCGAATAACCCTGCTGATTTAGTGCTTACCGTTGATATTGGTCGCTTGGAAGAAGTACGTGCTGCTGGTTTGTTTGAAGCGGTAGATTCACCAGTATTAAATGACGTTGTACCCGCGCACTTGCGCCACCCAGAGAACCTTTGGTTTGCCTTAACCACACGTGCTCGTGTTGTTTACGCACATAAAGATCGTGTGAAAGAGGGTGAGTTAGCGTCTCTCAATGATTTAGCTGATCCAAAGTGGAAGGGTCGCATTTGTACGCGCTCAGGCAAACATGTATATAACATTGGTTTAATTGCTTCTGTGATTGCCGAAGATGGCGAAGAAGCCGCTGAAACATGGTTGCGCGGCGTTAAAGACAACTTAGCTCGCAAACCTCAAGGTAATGACCGCGCTCAAGCTAAGGCTATTTTCGAAGGTCAATGTGACCTTGCTATCGCCAACCGCTACTACATGGGTAAAATGTTTTACAACACTAAAAGCCCTGAGCAACAGCAGTGGGCAGAGCAAATTCGTGTTGAGTACTTAGACCAACAAGTGGGTGGCCGCGGTCAGCACATTAACATTTCGGGTGCTGGTTTACTGAATACCGCTAAAAACAAAGATAATGCGATTAAGTTGCTAGAGTTCTTAGTGGGTGAAACGGCTCAAGGCCTGTACGCTACCGCTAACTTTGAAGAACCTGTACGCGCTGGCATTAAAACCGACGAGTTCATTGAAAGCTTAGGCGATTTCAAATCTGACCGCATTTCGTTACAAGACGTAGCAGACCAGCGCGCAGCAGCAGCTCGCTTGGTTGACCGCGTTGGCTTTGATATGTAAAGGTTGCTAAACTTGCAGTTCTATCTGCAAGCTTAGATAAAGCTGGCCTGAGGTCAGCTTTTTTTGTGTATACGGCGCAGCGCCGTTTTTTGTTTGGAAGCTATGAGCACTACCGCTACGTCTACTTCGGTTCGATTATTGTTATCTAAATCTCGCTTCGATCTATGGGTATGGATAGCGCTTGCGATTGCCATTCTGGCGTTTATTCCGGTCATCACCTTATTTAAGTTATCTTGGGCGAATAACCAAGAAATTTGGCAGCATCTGCTCGATACGGTGTTTTGGATATATGTTAAAAACACCCTGCTGTTGTGTATGGGAGTTGCCCTGTTTACCGCTTTTATTGGTACAGGGGCGGCGTGGCTGGTTACTCGATTTAATTTCCCTTTAAAATCTGTTTTTGTATGGGCACTTTTGTTGCCTTTAGCTGTGCCGAGTTACATATTGGCCTTTGTGATAACCGATCAATTGGAATACGCCGGTTTTGTGCAAAAAAGCTTGCGTGCAATTTTTGGCTGGCAAACCGCGCGCGATTATTGGTTTCCTGAGATCCGCTCGATTCAAGGTGCTATCGCTGTACTTAGTTTAGTGCTTTACCCTTATGTGTATTTGTTGGCTCGTGCTGCATTTGTCGAGCAAGCCGCGCAGCTATTTGAAATGAGTCGCTGTTTAGGGAAAAGCCAAACTCAAAGCTTTTTTAAAGTAGCGCTTCCGTTGGCAAGGCCAGCCATAGTAGTGGGTGTGACTTTAGCCTTAATGGAAACCATTAATGAATATGGCACCGTAGAGTTTTTTGCGGTGCCCACGCTTACCGCGGGTATTTTTGATGTATGGCTGAACATGAGTAGTTTGTCGGCCGCTGCACAAATTGCCTTAATGTTGGTGAGCTTTTCCATTTTATTGTTGGGGCTAGAGCGTTACAGCCGCAACGCAGGTAAGTTTTACAAGTTGACTGGGCAATCTCCAGCAATGTTTGCCGAGCCTCTTAAAGGCGCTAAAGCTTGGACGGCCACGCTACTGTGTTTGTTGCCGATTAGTTTGGGTTTCATCCTGCCGGTCACGGTGTTAAGTAATTATGCTTTACGTAACTTAGATTCTGGCTTTGACCAGTATTTAACTAATGCGTGGAACAGCTTCTCGTTAGCTGCAATGGCGGCGCTGCTAACTACAGCCTTAGGTTTATTGTTAGCCTATGGAGTACGTTTATCTAAAAGTAATAAGATGCGTAGCATCGCCGAGGCAGCAACGCTGGGTTATGCGATTCCTGGTGCGGTGTTGGCGGTAGGTATTTTGTATCCGCTTGGCTTGTTTGATAATGCGGTCGATAGCTTAATGAAAGCTTGGTTTAACTACCCTACAGGTTTACTGCTTACCGGCACAGGAGGGGCTTTAGTGTTGGCTTACTCTTTACGTTTTATTGCCTTAAGTTACCGCACCCTAGATGCCAGCCTAACTAAAATTACGCCAGAAATGGACGATGCTTCTCGAGTATTAGGTAGTCGCTCTGGTAAAACGCTCTGGCGGATCCATTTACCGTTGATCAGACCAAGCTTACTTACCGCTATGTTGTTAGTATTTGTCGACACCATGAAAGAGCTGCCAATTACCTTAATTTTAAGGCCGTTCAATTTTAATACCCTGTCTACTCAAGTATGGGATTTAGCCTCTTTGGAGCAACTAGAGCAAAGTGCTTTAGCTGCCTTAACCATATTATTGGCAGGTATTCTTCCGGTTATCATTATGAGTCGAAATATTGGCTCTTCAGAACAGCGCCCACAAGGACACTAAACCCGCAATGAGTATTGTTTTACGTAAAGTTAATCATTTCTACGGCGAACAGCAGGCGCTTAAAGATGTCAGTATTGAGGTTGAAGAAAACCAAATTGTAGCGCTGCTGGGCCCATCAGGGTGCGGAAAAACCACCTTATTGCGTTTAGTCGCAGGTTTAGAACGGCTGCAAAGTGGTGAGCTGTACTTGCAAGACAAGTTAGTCGCAGCCCCAGCACAAGCTATACACTTAGCTCCAGAGCAACGCGCCATAGGTATGATGTTTCAAGACTATGCCTTGTTTCCGCATATGAGTGTTAAAACCAATATAGAGTACGGACTACGCAAGCAACAAGACTTACCAAAGCGTCGCCAGTGGATTGAAGAAAGCTTAAACAACATGGGCATGCAAGGTCTGCTAGGTCGCTTTCCGCATACCTTGTCGGGTGGCCAGCAGCAGCGTGTCGCCCTATTGCGCGCTTTAGCTCCAGAGCCTAACACCATGTTGTTGGATGAACCGTTCTCTGCGCTCGATGAGCATTTACGCCAACAAGTGCGAGAAGAAACCCTCGACGTATTGAAGAAAACCAAAACCCCCGCAGTGATGGTGACTCACGACCCGCTAGAGGCGATGTTTATCGCGGATCGTATTGTTGTGATGGAGCAGGGGGAAATTGTACAAAATGCTAGCCCTCAAGAAATCTACAATCAGCCAGCAAATGCCTTTGTGGCAGCATTGTTTGGCCCAAGCAATCGCTTTGTTGCACCGGTAGAGCAAGGTGCGGTTAGTACCGCTTTAGGGGCTTTTTCGGCCAATCAAATTAACGATGGCGAACTGGCAGAGGTGATCGTTCGGGCTAAAGATGTGGTGGTGCATCAGCTTGAAAACAGCCAACAAATAGAAGCGAGTATTATCTCGGTGCATTCAATGGGTAATGAAACGCACTTTAGGTTACAGCTAGCTGAATTACCTGAGCAGGTGATTCATGCGCGAATGCGTGACCATTGGCAAGCAAGTCCGGGCACTAAGGTATGGTTATCGGTTAATGGTGATGCGGCATTTGTCTTCCCCAAAGTGTAGTTTGGGGAAGTGTTTTTTGAAGCCTTAGGCAACTTCAAACAGTTCTTTTACCGATTGAAATACATCGGCAATCGCAACTTGGCGGGTAGGGGTTATAAAAATAGTATCATCACCAGCAATGGTGCCAAGAATACCTTCAGCTTTACCTAATGAATCTAGCAAACGGGCAATTAACTGCGCCGCACCGGGGCTAGTATGAATAACGATTAAGGCATCGTTGAAATCCATTTCTAGTACTAAGATTTTTAACTGACTAGAAACAGTAGGAACCCCTAACTCTGCTGGTAGGCAGTAAACCATTTCCATTTTTGCGTTGCGAGTACGCACTGCGCCAAACTTACTTAGCATACGTGACACTTTCGATTGGTTGATATTTTCGAAACCCTGATCTTGTAGGGCGGTCACTATTTCAGCTTGAGAGCCAAAACGTTCTTCTTTTAACAGTGATTTAAATGCTTTAATTAACTGTTCTTGTTTATCGCTATATTTCATCGGTGATCCGAGCTTGTAAATCCGCGGTTATTGTCGCCAACTTTTATATGTATATCAACTTTATTCTAGTTTTATGCATATAAATGCATAGTGAAACACATAATTGTTGTTCAATTAGCCAACATTTTCTTGTGAGGCTTTGCTAAGCTGAATTATGATAGCAACATCAAACTTGGTGTGTAGTTAACTATGTGGCTAAAATTTCTGTTCTTTCTTCCTTTGCTCGTACTTCAATCAGTACTTGCTGACGATAAACCTCTGCGAGTGGTTACCGAAGCATCTTATCCGCCCTTTGAATCATTTGATGAGCACAAGCAGCTGGTGGGCTTCGATATTGAGTTGGCTAAGGCCATTTGTGAACAAATAAATCGAGAGTGTGAGTTTTACCATCAGCCCTTTGATAGTTTGTTATCTAGCGTTGCTGCCGATCATTACGATATGGCGATATCAGCCTTAGATATTACCGAGCAACGTAAAACCTTAGTAAGCTTTAGTGATGCTTATTTCGATAATATGGCGGTTTATCTCACGAAGCCTGAGCTAGAAGTTGCAAGCAACTCAGTGGTTGCGGTACAAAGTGGCTCGAGCTTTATGCGCTTCTTACGTGAACAACGGCCTAATATTCTATCGATTGCTTACCCCAGTTATCAACTCGCCTTAGCAGATTTGAATCAAGCTAAAATTGATGCGGTATTTTTAGATTCGGCAGCGGCTCACTATTGGTTGGCAAGCCATCCGGAGTTTGTGACTCAAGTGGATGAAAACTATCCGGCGAGCGGATTAGGTATGGCGGTTTCAAAGCAAAACGAAGACCTGCTGAATCAAATCAACCATGCGCTTAATGTGTTAAAAAATAACGGCAGTTACCGAACAATATACCAGTCCTTCTTTAACTAACAAACACTGTTAGACCAAGGTCTTAAACCCTATAGTTAAAGTGTGATTAAGGCAGCTTTTACTGTTTTAAAGTTGCTTTAAAAATGTTGCTAAATTGTATTTTAGAGCGGATTCCGTTATCTTGTTTCTGTCTTTATAGACATCCCCTCTACAATTACAAAAAAGCATGGAGAAGTTGGATGAAAGTTGCCGTATTAGGTGCTGCAGGCGGAATTGGCCAAGCCCTTTCATTACTATTAAAAACCCAGTTACCCGCTGGTTCTGAACTTTCGCTTTATGACATCGCCCCAGTAACACCTGGTGTTGCTGTAGATTTGAGCCACATCCCTACACAAGTGGCCATTAAAGGATTCGCAGGCGAAGACCCTAGCCCGGCCCTAGAAGGTGCCGATATTGTTCTAATTTCTGCCGGTGTAGCGCGTAAACCTGGTATGGATCGCTCAGATCTATTTAATATCAACGCGGGCATCGTTAAAAACCTTATCGAGAAAGTTGCCGTTACTTGTCCAAAGGCATGTATTGGTATTATCACTAACCCAGTAAATACCACGGTTCCAATCGCGGCCGAAGTATTAAAAAATGCTGGCGTATATGATCCTGCTAAACTGTTTGGTGTAACCACACTAGACGTGATTCGCTCAGAAACCTTTATCGCTGAAGCGAAAGGCCTAAACCCAGCAGACGTTAAACTTAACGTTATTGGTGGCCACAGCGGCGTAACTATTTTGCCATTGCTTTCTCAGTTAGACGGTATTTCGTTTACTGATGAAGAAATTGCAACAATGACTACACGCATCCAAAATGCCGGTACAGAAGTTGTTGAAGCTAAAGCTGGTGGCGGTAGTGCTACACTTTCTATGGGCCAAGCAGCAGCACGTTTCTGTTTGTCTTTAGTTAAAGCAGCGCAAGGCGAAGACGTGATTGAGTGTGCTTACGTAGACGGCGGCAGCGAGCATGCTAAGTTCTTTGCTCAACCTATCCGTTTGGGTCCTCAAGGTGTTGCTGAAGTCTTACCTTACGGTGAGATTAGCGCCTTTGAAAAAGCCGCAGTTGAAGGTATGTTAGATACCTTACACGGCGATATCGATAAAGGTGTTGAGTTTGTTTAAACTCTTCCACTAGCCGATACTAAGGAGTGCTTGCACTCCTTTTTTTGTGGCTAAAAAGTCACTTTAGTTTTTGCCAGCCTTGCCGATAGCATAATTGTTAAGACGATAGGAACGGCTATGAATAAGCAACTCATTTCATTACTTCTAGCAGCAGGCTTAAGCACCTCGGCGTTTGCTGAGTCTATTGACGCTTTGTCGGTAGAAGACGAACTTGATGCTCCTCAGCAGCAAGCAGAGCCGGTAACTATTGATCCCACTGAGTATACTAGCCCATCAGACATAGAAGCGGTTCAGCTGTATAGGCAAGATGAATTAATTACTTGGATTAACAATAACCAGCACCTGACGCGTGTTAAAGCCGATGACTGTCAACTGGTAGAAGACATTGAAGCGCGCGCCGAGAAAGTGGCCATTCCCGCTTATCAGTTTTTGTGGGGCGACATGCTGGCTTGGGGGGTATGCGTAGAACCTAACCCAGAATTAGGTGTGATGTACATGTGGCGCGCCGCGAATCAAGGTTTAGCCGCTGCCATGGAACAACTAGGGCGTTACTACGCTACTGGCACCTTGGTACAGCAAGACTATGCTAAAGCGATTCCTTTGCTGAGAGAATCCGCAGGCCAAGGCTTTGTTCCGGCTCAATTACGTTTGGTCTCACTGTATGTCGAAGGTAAGGGCAGCCCTTACGATTACGAAGATGCTTATCGCTGGTTACATCACTCTATTATTGCCGATAAAAAAACGCACCGAGAAGCCAGCCAATTGCTTGCTTCATTAGCGTCGAAGATGCCCGATTACGTGGTAGCCAAAGCTAAAGCCAGTAACCAACCCTACTAAAGCCACGCGCAAAGCATTAACATAGAGCTATTCTTGAAGGGTAACTCCCTCAATTGCTCAACTTGATAGGTTAGTTAATGCAAAATCAGGCTGCGTCGGCCACTCTTACATCGACCTTACTCAATGCCTTAACCGAAGAAATGGCACCTGTTTCTAAGGACTGGCTGCATGCGTTATGTTCTGAAGAACAGCAAGCCCATTTTTCGGCAACCTTAACGTATATGTTAGAAGAAGGTTTGTTAGTCACCACACGTATTGGCGCCTATACCTTGCCAGAACGTTTAGGTTTGGTTACCGGCACCATTATTGGTCATCGCGATGGTTTTGGTTTTTTGAAAACCACCCAAGAAGGCACCGACTTATTCCTTCCGGCTAAAGAAATGCGCAAAGTGTTTCATAACGACTTTGTTCTGGCTGCGCCGTCGAGTATGGATAAAAAAGGCCGCCGTGAAGGCCAAATCATAAAAGTGCTTAAAGCGGGTAAGGTCGAATTAGTTGGCCGTTACTTTGTTGAAGGTAACCACCGTTACGTGGTGCCAGATGATTCGCGGATTAACCAAGACATCTTGATTGGTAAAAACGATACCGCCGGGGCTCGCCAAGGCCAAGTGGTGGTGATTGAAGTAGTTAGTCGCCCTGCCGCGCCAAAACTGGCGGTGGGTAAAGTCACCGACATTCTGGGCGAAAAAATGGCTCCGGGCATGGAAGTTCAGGTGGCTTTACGCAACCATGATATTCCGCATGATTGGCCAAATGCTGTCACTAAAGCGGTGAGCAAGCTTGAAGAAGAAGTGGATGAGGCTTCTAAGCAAAATCGAGTTGATTTGCGTGACTTACCATTAGTCACCATTGATGGTGAAGATGCTCGCGACTTTGATGACGCCGTGTTCTGTGAGGCGAAAAAATCAGGTGGCTGGCGTTTGTGGGTCGCCATTGCAGACGTTTCTTATTATGTGCGCCCAGACGCCGCATTAGATCGAGAAGCGCTTAATCGCGGTAATTCAGTCTATTTCCCAGACCAAGTGATTCCTATGCTGCCAGAGCAGTTATCTAATGGTTTGTGTTCACTGAACCCGCAAGTCGATCGCCTGTGTATGGTGGCTGAAATGACTATCTCGGCAGCGGGGCGTTTGTCGGGCTATAAGTTTTACGAAGCGGTGATGCATTCACATGCGCGATTTACTTATAACAAAGTGGCGGCAATTCTCGATGGTGATGAAGCGCTAGCGCAACGTTATGCCGATCAAGTTCCGCATCTGCAAGAGTTACATCGTCTTTATAGTGCGCTAAAAGTTAGCCGCGCACAGCGTGGTGGTATTGAGCTAGAAACTCAAGAAACCCGCTTTATTTTTAATGCTCAACGCAAAATCGAGCAAATTGTGCCGCTAACCCGTAACGACGCGCACAAGATGATTGAAGAATGCATGATCCAAGCAAACGTAGCGGCTGCAAAATTTGTAGAGAAACATCAGCAAGCTATTTTGTATCGGGTACACGACCGACCGGGTAAAGAACGCCTGACTAACTTTAGAGGCTTTTTGAATG
This sequence comes from Agarivorans sp. DSG3-1, assembly GCF_046774965.1. Classification (NCBI taxonomy): domain Bacteria; kingdom Pseudomonadati; phylum Pseudomonadota; class Gammaproteobacteria; order Alteromonadales; family Alteromonadaceae; genus Agarivorans; species Agarivorans sp. DSG3-1. The sequence continues at coordinate 1,989,567 of NZ_CP177241.1, forward strand.
AGCTAGGCTTGCCGCTGGGTGGTGGTGATGAGCCTCAGCCGAGTGACTATTTTACTTTGGTGGCATCAATTCAAGAGCGTCCAGATTTAGAACTTATTCAAACCATGTTGCTGCGTTCAATGATGCAGGCGGTTTATCAGCCAGACAACTTGGGGCACTTTGGTTTAGCGCTTAAGTCTTATGCGCACTTTACGTCGCCGATCCGCCGCTACCCAGATTTGTTATTGCACCGGGTGATTAAATTTTTAGTCAACAAGCTTGAGGCGGAAGCGGCAGGTAAAACCGTTAAAAATAAGTGGACAGTGACAGGCGGCTATTCATATCAAGATGACGAAATGGATAAGTTTGGCGAAGCTTGTTCAATGACCGAGCGCCGCGCCGACGATGCAACACGTGAAGTGTCAGACAGCCTTAAGTGCGAATACATGCAAGATCATGTGGGTACGGTATTACCGGCTACCATTGCAGCAGTCACCGGATTTGGCTTTTTTGCCCGTTTAGAAGAGTTCCATATTGATGGCCTAGTGCACATCAATTCTTTACGTGGCGATTATTATCATTATGATGCAGCTCGTCAGATACTGGTGGGTGAGAAAACCGGCAAACGTTTCCGCATTGGTGATGCAGTAACGGTAAAAGTCGCGTCGGTAAATATGGCCGACCGTAAAATGGAATTTGTCATCGTTAACAAAGATGGCCAAGCCGATGAGTTTGACCGCCCACAGCGCAGTGGTAAAGATGGTGGCCGCGGCAAGCGTTTTACCAAACCTGGTGAAGAGCGGGAAACCACTGGGCGCAATGGCGGTAAAAAGAAACCACGCCATCGCGATACAAAAAATAAAGGCAAACGACGCAAGCCTAGTACAGCTAGTGACAGTAATAAAGATACCAGTTCTGAGAACAAAGGTGGCTTTAGCCCTTGGCAGCAGCGTGATCCTGATGCAAAGAAAGCAAAACCGAATAATGACGCCAAGGCTAAACCGCGTAAGAAGCCCAAGAAAAAACGCAAGCAACGCCCTGGAAAACAAGAGCGCACAGCCGCTAAACAACAGAAGAATTAATCATGAGCCAACAAGTAATTTATGGCCTGCACGCAGTGCAAGCATTATTAGAGCGCAGCCCAGAGCGTATTATTGAAGTATTTGCGCTTAAAGGTCGTCAAGATGACCGCTTATTACCACTACTGAATGAAATGCGTCGCTTAGGGGCATCTGTGCAGTTTATGCCTCGTAAAGCTTTAGATGACAAAGCAGAGAGTACTCAGCACCAAGGTATTGTGGCGCGAGTAAAAGCAGGGCGCGGCTACAATGAGCATGATTTAAAGCAATTAGTTGAATCAACTACAGCGCCGCTATTCTTAATATTGGATGGCGTAACGGATCCACATAATCTAGGTGCTTGTTTACGTAATGCCGATGCAGCAGGCGTAGTAGGGGTAATTGTGCCTAAAGATAACTCTGCTCAGCTAAATGCTACGGTACGCAAAGTGGCCAGTGGCGCGGCAGAGACGGTACCGCTAGTAGTGGTGACTAACTTAGCCAGAACCTTGCGCGAATTACAGCAATTAGGTGTATGGGTAGTGGGCACTGCTGGTGAGGCGGAGCAGTTTATCTACGACACCAAGTTGCAAGGGCCAATGGCATTAGTGATGGGTGCCGAAGGTACAGGCATGCGCCGCTTAACACGCGAAACTTGTGATGAGCTGGTTAAGCTTCCAATGGCGGGTACAGTCTCTAGTTTAAACGTGTCAGTTGCTGCTGGTATTTGTTTATTTGAAGCAGTACGCCAACGCCGTTAAACACTGGCCTTAGCGCCGTATAAGTACCAACGGAAAAGCCGCCGTTTAGATAATCTAACAGCGGCTTTAATTTAACTTGATTAAATTCTCGCCTTCGCATAAAATCAGCGCCCCTAAAACAGTCATTTTACTTTTAGTTCCTTGCCTCTTCGGTCCGGCTGTACCATGAACGAGGCTATAACCCGTAGGGAGCAATAATGCGTCATTACGAAATCGTATTCATGGTCCACCCAGACCAGAGCGAACAAGTTCCAGGCATGATCGAGCGTTACTCAGCAGTTATCACTGATAACGGCGGTAGCATTCATCGTTTGGAAGACTGGGGCCGCCGTCAATTGGCTTACCCAATCGAAAAATTGCACAAAGCCCACTATGTTCTTTTGAACATTGAAGCTAGCGCAGAAGTTGTTGATGAATTGGAAACTGCTTTCCGTTTCAACGATGCTGTTATCCGTAACATGATCATGCGCACTAAGTCTGCTGCTACAGAGATGTCTCCAATTGCTAAAGCTCGTGATGAGCGTCCAGCTCGCCGCGATGATGAGCGTCCAGCTCGTCGTGAAGAAGCTGCACCAGCAACTGAAGAAGCACCAGCAGTAGAAGCTAACGTAGAGTCAGCTAAAGAAGAGTCAGCTAGCGAAGAATAAGACGTATGTCTGAGAATAGATTAGTACTGCAGGGGCGGGTATTACGCGCACCAAAACGCTCTACTAGTCCGGCCGGTGTTGCACATTGTCAGTTTTGGCTAGAGCATCGTTCGCAGCAACAAGAAGCTGGATTTTCGCGCCAAGCCTATTGCCAGATGGCAGTAGTCGCAAGTGGCGATATTTTGAAGCAAGATTCATCGCATATAAGTATGGGGTGTGAAGTAAAAGTAAGTGGTTTTATAAATAGCCACAAAGCGGCCAACGGTACATACCGATTGGTACTTCATGCTTCTGAAATTGATTTGTTATCACGAGGATAATGTTATGGCACGTTTTTTCCGTCGTCGTAAATTCTGCCGCTTTTCAGCGGAAGGCGTTGTTGAGATCGATTATAAAGATACAACAACTCTGAAAAACTACATCACTGAAAGTGGTAAAATTGTACCTAGTCGTATTACTGGTACAAGCGCTAAATACCAACGTCAACTTGCACGCGCTATTAAACGTGCTCGTTACCTGGCTCTATTGCCATACACTGATTTACATAAGTAAATCCTTGTTGCAATTGGCCTAACTCAATCGAATTAATCGAGGAAAGGTAATGGAAATTATTCTATTAGACAAAATCGCTAACTTAGGCGGTTTGGGCGATCAAGTTAATGTTAAAGCAGGTTACGCACGTAACTTCTTGATCCCACAAGGTAAAGCTGTACCAGCTACTAAAGGCAACGTTGAAGTTTTTGAAGCTCGTCGTTCTGAATTAGAAGCTAAACTAGCAGAAACTTTGAAAGTATCTGAAGCTCGCGCTGAGAAACTAAACGCTCTTGAAGCGATTGTTATCGAAGCTAAAGCTGGTGAAGAAGGTAAACTATTCGGTTCTATCGGTACTCGCGACATCGCTGATGTTGTAACTGCTGCTGGTGTTGAAGTAGTTAAATCTGAAGTTCGCCTACCAAACGGTGTATTACGTAACACTGGTGAAATTGAAGTTGTTATTCAAGTTCACACAGACGTTAATGCTACTGTTACTCTACAAGTTGTTGCTGCTGAATAATTTCAGTTATATAGCTTGAAAAAACCGCGCCTAGGCGCGGTTTTTTTGTTTTTAGGCTATGATTTTAAAGGATTTTGAAAGATTATTTAGACTAATCCGGTTTCACTATAGCAACAATGTAGTGTTCTGTTTTAGCGACTGAACAAGGAGAGTTAGTGTGCGTTTAATAATAGTGTTGGTAACGGCTTTGCTGAGTATGATTTCCCACGCGGCATCCACTTGGTCTGAAGTGGAACAGCAAGCTAAGGGACAAACTGTTTATTTTAACGCTTGGGCGGGGGCTGATAATATCAACGCTTATATTCGCTGGGCTGGCGAACAAGTGGAGCAGCGTTACGGTGTAAAGTTAGAACACGTAAAAATTAACGACACCGCTAATGTAGTGAGTCGTATTTTGGCCGAGAAAGTGAGTGGCCGCACTAACGGTGGCAGCGTAGACCTAATGTGGGTAAACGGAGAGAACTTCCGCGCGTTAAAAGAAGCTAAATTACTCTATGGTCCATATAGTCAGCACTTACCCAATATGGCCTTAACCGATGAGAATAATCCCGCTTTACTGTATGACTTCACTTTGCCTGTTGACGGTTATGAATCACCTTGGGGCGGGGCGCAGCTCACTTTCTATCACGACAGCAAACGCTTGCCGCAGGCACCTAAGTCAATGGCCAAGCTATTATCTTACTTGGAAAAACAACCGGGACTATTTACTTACCCAGTGCCGCCAAGCTTTTATGGAGCCACCTTTATTAAGCAGGCCTTGTTAGAAACTATTAGCGATAGCGAGCAGCTGTATCAACCTGTTAACAAGCAAACCTTTGATAAAGTGACTGCAGGTTTGTGGGCTTATTTAGACAAATTACATCCATTAATGTGGCGCCGTGGCCAGAGTTTTCCTAGTGGCAGTGGCCAAATGCAACAGTTGCTTAACGACGGTGAGTTAAGTATTGCTTTCAGCTTTAACCCCAACGATCCTGCGGCCGCTATTGAGCAAGGTTTACTGCCAGATTCGGTGCGTAGTTATGTTCACCAAAGTGGTACCGTGGGTAATACTCACTTTTTAGCAATTCCGTTTAATAGTGACTCTAGTGCCGCAGCCATGGTGGTGGCCAACTTTATGTTGTCACCAGAGGCCCAAGCCCGCAAAGCGGATTTAGCTTATTGGGGCGATCCAACAGTACTAGCGTTAGATAAACTCAGTAATGAGCAACAACAGCTGTTTGCTAAGCAACAGGGTAATAGTGCGAGTCTAAGCGCTGCAGACCGCGCCAATGTTAGGGGCGAACCTCACGCCACTTGGGTAGCTTTGCTAGAAGCAGAGTGGTTGCGTCGTTATAGTCGATGAAGGGCATATCTAAAAAGGCAGTAATACTGTTTCCGCTAGCTACTAGTGTGTTGTTGTTACTGCCTTTGTTGTTTGGATTTGTTGATACTCTATTACCAGCTTTTGGCTATTTGCCTATCGCTTCTAAAACCGAATTGAATTTATCGGTTTGGCGTGAACTGTTTAGTTACTCCTCTTTATGGCATTCGCTGGCGTTAAGTATATTTACTGGCTGGATCGCCGCTATCCTTTCTCTAGTTAGCGCTTTGTGGCTAATTATGCACTGCTACCAAAGTGCTTGGTGGCGATTCTTAGAAAAAAGTCTAGCCCCATTTTTAGCTATTCCTCATGCGGCCATGGCGATTGCGCTATTGTTTTTGCTTGCGCCCAGTGGCTGGTTAGTTCGCTTGGTTTCACCTTGGTTAACTGGTTTCGATTACCCGCCTACGTGGCAAAGCACGCAAGATGCTTGGGGTTTGAGCTTAATTGTTACCCTGTGGGTTAAAGAGTTGCCATTTATATTACTGATATTAATGGCTGCGTGCTCTCAACTACCAGTACAACGCAGCTTGGCGATAGGCCAAAGTTTTGCTTATTCCAGCCAGCAAATCTGGCGGCAGGTTTTATTCCCCCAGCTAATTAAGCGTATTCGCTTGCCTTTTTTTACGGTTCTTGCGTTTTCGTTAACGGTAGTAGATGTTGCTCAAATTATTGGCCCCACAAAGCCAGTGACCTTTGCATTACTCGTTTGGCAATGGTTTAGCGATAGCAATATCGAAATGCGCTTGTTGGGCGCAGCAGGCTCTTTATTGTTGTTGGCTGCAGTTATCCTGAGCTTGTTAGTGGCAGTGCTGCTAGAGAAGCTTTATTTAAAGCACAACTTACAAAGCGCATTGAAGGGCTTAAGAAAAGCTTCCTCTAGTGCGAAACCCGCCCGTATTTTGTTAGTGGGTACGGTGCTGTTGTTAGTATTAAGTTTGCTGATTATTGTCATTTGGTCTTTTACTTGGCGCTGGCGCTTTCCCGATGCTTTGCCCGCACAGTGGGGTTGGCATTATTGGCAACAAGCAGGCAGTTATTTGTATACGCCGCTGCTAAACAGTTGGAGTATTGCTTTGTTATCATCAGCAAGCAGCTTGGTATTGGTGGTTGGCTGTTTAGAGTACCAACTAAAGCAGGCTCAGCCCTCACGCTGGTGGTCGCTAGTTATGTACATGCCTTTGTTGTTGCCGCAGGTGGTATTTTTGTTTGGTGTACAGGTTCAGTTATTTAAATACCGTTTAGACGGCAGTTTGTTAACTGTGGTGTGGGCACATCTGATTTTTGTTTTACCTTATGTATACCTGGCGTTAGTGGATAACTATCGAAGCTTCGACAATCGTTATATGCAAGCTGCAATTAGTTTATCGCACTCCTACTGGCGTAGCTTTTTGATAATCAAATTACCCATGCTCACTCGGCCGCTGGGTTTAGCATTTGCCATTGGTTTTGCGGTAAGCATTGCTCAGTACCTGCCTACTTTGTTTGTGGGTGGTGGCCGAGTCACCACGTTAACCACTGAGGCGGTAGCGTTAGCCTCAGGTGGTGATCGCAGAGTTACGGCGGTTATGGTTATATGGCAAACCTTGTTACCTTTACTGGTATACAGCATGGTTATTATTTGGCCTAAATGGCGCTACCGCCATCACCGAGGAATGCAAACCTAGTGTTAGATATTAGTCATTTTAGTTTGAGTTTATCTGGTAAACACTTAATCAGTGAGCTCAATTTGTCAGTCGCTAAAGGTGAAATAGTGACTATTATGGGCCCTAGTGGCTGTGGCAAATCTAGCTTATTGGCTGCAATAGCCGGCACCTTAGATCCCTCTTTGTCTTGCAGTGGTAGCATTAAGCTAGCAGGAAAAGACATTCTCGAGCTTGAGCAAGCGAAGCGGCGAGTTGGGATATTGTTTCAAGATGATTTATTGTTCCCACACTTTACGGTGGGGCAAAACCTGCAATACGCATTAGCAAGTGATAAGCAAAACAATGCCAACTCTATAATAGAACAGGCTTTAAGTGATGCTGGCATGTGTGGCTTTCAGCAGCGCGATATTGCCAGCTTGTCTGGAGGGCAGCGGGCGAGGGTTAGTGTATTGAGAAGCCTACTGGCTGAGCCCAAAGTTCTGCTATTAGATGAACCCTTCAGTAAGTTGGATAAACCCTTACGCAAACAGTTCCGGGAATTTGTTCGCGAAAGAATTGAAGCACTGAATATTCCTGCGATTCTAGTCACTCATGACCAAGAAGATAGCTTACAAGCACCACCAATCTCTTTATTTGCTGACAATAACAGCTAGGGTAATAAACTGTTGCTGTTGAGTTTTATTTGATAAGCTGGTTTTTCCTGAGGCTTTATTGTGTGGAGCGAGAGCGTCAGGACTCAATGATTGAGATCCCCAATAACAATAAAGAGGATGAAGATGAACAAATTGATTTTTGCACTAGCATTGTCACTTCCATTTGTCGCATCAACAGCGAATGCAGCCCCAGCCAAGGCACCTTTATGTGCGGCTTGTCATGGTGCTAACGGAGTAGCAGCTATTCCTGGTTACCCCAATCTTGCGGGCCAAAACGAACAGTATTTGGTTTCTTCATTAAAAGCTTATCGTGATAAACAGCGTAATGGTGGCCAAGCCGCTGTAATGCAAGGGCAGGCAATGAGTTTAAGCGACGCTGAAATTGCTGAACTAGCTGCTTACTTCGCAAAAATGTAGTTAAGTGAGCGTTAGCACTAAGCCAGCCTAGGGCTGGCTTTTTAGTTTCTGCCATTCAGGAAATGTTACTTGGTGTCACTTCAATCTTCCCGCATAATAGTGGCCAGAAAAAACAACCGCAATGAAGATTATGGCAGCCAGCGCGCCCTCTCGTAAATTTAAAGATAAAGACAAAAAGCCCAGAGATTCTCAGATTGATCAGTTAAAGGTGCCACCACACTCCTTAGAAGCTGAGCAAGCCGTTTTGGGCGGCTTAATGTTAGATAACAATGCTTGGGATAACGTGTCTGAGCTAGTTGTAGAACAAGATTTTTATCAGCGCGCCCACCAATATACTTTTTCTGCCATGCATCGTTTGGCCGAAGGTGGCCAACCCATTGATTTGGTTACGGTGTCTGAAGAGTTGGAGCGACAAGAACAACTTGATGACATAGGTGGTTTTGCTTATCTAGGCGAAATTGCTAAAAACACGCCGAGCGCAGCGAACATTCGGGCCTACGCAGAAATTGTTCGAGAGCGAGCGGTGACGCGTGAATTGATTTCGGTAGCCAATGAAATTGCCGATAGCTGCTATGAGCCGGCTGGACGTAAAAGTAGTGACTTGCTCGACTTTGCAGAGAGCAAAGTATTTAAAATTGCCGAGTCACGCGCTAATGCCAATGAAGGTCCTAAAGAAGTAAAAGGTTTACTGGCACAAACCATTGATAAAATTGAAGAACTGTACAAGTCACCAAACGATGGCGTAACCGGTGTTTCAACAGGCTTTGCTGACTTAGATAAGAAAACTGCCGGTTTGCAGGGCTCTGATTTGATCATTGTGGCGGCGCGTCCTTCTATGGGTAAAACCACGTTTGCGATGAACTTGTGTGAATACGCCGCAATGACTCGCGATAAACCGGTGCTTATCTTTAGTTTAGAGATGCCGGCAGAACAAATTATGATGCGTATGTTGGCCTCGCTGGGCCGCATTGATCAAACTAAAATTAGAACAGGTGCCTTAGACGATGATGATTGGGCGCGTTTGTCATCGACCATGGGCCTAATGGCCGAAAAATCAAAAATGTATGTGGATGATTCTTCTGGTCTAACACCTACTGAAGTTCGCTCTCGCGCTCGCCGTGTCGCCCGTGAAGAAGGTGGCTTGAGCATGATTATGATCGATTACCTGCAGTTGATGCAGGTGCCGGGCTTAAGCGAAAACCGTACCTTAGAAATTGCTGAAATTTCTCGCTCACTTAAATCCTTAGCAAAAGAGCTAAATGTACCGGTAGTGGCGCTATCACAGCTTAACCGTAGTTTGGAGCAGCGTGCTGATAAACGTCCGGTGAACTCGGATTTGCGTGAATCGGGCTCTATTGAGCAGGATGCCGATTTGATTATGTTTATTTATCGCGATGAGGTTTATAACGAAGGCACCGAAAATAAAGGTTTAGCTGAAATCATTATTGGTAAACAACGTAACGGTCCAATTGGCCGAGTACCACTTACCTTCCAAGGCCAGTTTTCGCGCTTTGATAACTGGGCTGGTGAATTTTACGATGACGAATAATTACCAATGAATATTGCAAATGCCTTGGTGTCATTGTCAGCCTTAAGACACAACTTCTCAGTATTAAAACAACGCGCACCGAACAGTAAAATTTTGGTGGTGATAAAAGCCAATGCTTATGGGCATGGCATGCTGGAAGTAGCACAAGGCTTGGCCGATATAGCCGATGGCTTTGCAGTAGCAAGAACCAAAGAAGCACTCGCTCTGCGCCAAGCAGGGATAGTGGCGCCCATCCTCGCTTTAGAGGGATTTTTTGATAGCCAAGAAGCCCAATCCTTGGCTGAACACAATATTGCTACGGTGATTCACAGTGAGCAACAGCTGGCACTGATAGAGCCGCTTAAGCTTGCTAAACCACTTGATACATGGGTAAAGCTTGATACCGGCATGCATCGCTTAGGTTTGTTACCAGAGCAGTTTAAAGCCTTATTGCCACGTTTGAAAAGCTGTAACAATATTCAAGCTAATCTTAAGCTTATCAGCCACTTTGCCTGTGCTGATGATGTTGAGCACCCGCTAACCCCCCAGCAAATAAAGTGTTTTGAAACGCTAAAAGCGGAGCTTAATGCTGAGTGTTCTCTGGCTAATTCAGCCGGTGTTTTGTTGTGGCCACAAGCACATTCAGATTGGAATCGTCCGGGAATCTCTTTGTACGGCATTTCCCCTCAAAATCACAACAGTGGTGCTGATTTTGGATTAATACCAGCCATGACCCTGCAATCAAATCTTATCGCGGTACGCGAGCACCCTCAGGGAGAGAGTGTTGGTTACGGTGCTACTTGGCATGCCGAGCAAAATACCAAGTTGGGCGTGGTTGCAATGGGTTACGGTGACGGTTATCCGCGCAGTGCGCCAAACGGTACACCAGTTTGGTTAAATGGCCGAATAGTACCCATCGTGGGTCGGGTATCAATGGACATGTTGTGTGTAGATTTGGGAATTGATAGCCAAGACCAAGTGGGTGACCGGGTTGTGTTGTGGGGCCCTGAGCTACCCGCAGAACGAATTGCTGAAGCGGTGGACACCATTGCTTACGAGCTTGTCACAAAATTAACCTCTAGAGTTCGCCTCAGTTACACTCAGTAGTATTTACAAGTGCCATTATTTAGGCTATTAATTGGATGCTGAATTATTAATCGTTAATTTGATAGCTTTTACCTATCAAATTAATTGATTAGATCAATTCGTCTATTCGACAAATTTAGCGCATTATTCGTAGCGATATTGATAACCTATTTAACAAGGAATTCGAAATGAGTGTATTAGTTGGTCGTCCTGCTCCAGACTTTACTGCCGCTGCTGTATTAGGTAACGGTGAAATTGTTGATAGCTTCACTTTAAGTGAGCACATCAAAGGTAAAGCTGCGGTAGTGTTCTTTTACCCGCTAGATTTTACTTTTGTTTGTCCTTCAGAATTGATTGCTTTTGATCACCGCTTTAAAGATTTCCAAGCTAAAGGTGTTGAAGTAATCGGTGTTTCTATCGATTCACAATTCTCACACAACGCATGGCGTAACACTGCTATTGAAGATGGTGGTATCGGCCAAGTTCAATACCCTCTAATTGCCGACGTTAAACACGAAATCTGTCAAGCTTACGATGTAGAGCATCCAGAAGCTGGCGTAGCGTTCCGTGGTTCTTTCCTAATCGACACCGCTGGTGTTGTTCGTCACCAAGTAGTGAACGACCTTCCACTAGGCCGTAACATTGACGAAATGCTACGTATGGTTGACGCATTAAACTTCCACGAAAAGCACGGTGAAGTTTGTCCTGCTCAGTGGGAAGAAGGTAAAGAAGGTATGGACGCAAGCCCAGAAGGTGTTGCTAAGTACTTGTCTGCTAACGCTGAAGGCCTATAAGACTTTCGCTAGCCCAGACATTAAAAAGCCCGCTAACGCGGGCTTTTTTGTATCTAATATTTGTGACTACACGTTTTCGAAACAAATCTCGATAGTGGCATTACCATGAATTGAAGAGAAAGGAATTAATACCTTAGGGCCTTCAGTTTTATGAGTAATGGTATGCGAAGGGCCTGATACCACCACCGGCGTAGCCATATCGAAATCATAGCCGCTTTCGGCTAACAAACGTTTCGCTCCACCGGTTACCATATTGGTAATCTCACCCACCATATCGGTGACTTCTTCATTAATCGAATCAGGGGCTTCGCCTAACATGCGTCGCATAATTTCGATGGCCAATCCTTTATCAAAACTGATGGATAAAGAGCCTTTGGTTTGTGGGCCAACCATACCAATTAAACCTGATACATCGCCACGCGCGATCTCGTCTTTCTTTACTCCAGGCTTGCCCGGTTTTAACTCCATTTGAGCCATTGTTTCTAGCACATTTAACAGAGACTTAAGAAATGGGTTTACAAAATTAACGTCCATAGTGACAGATTACTTCCTGCTGAGTGAATATGGTCAAAGCCAATAATAGAACCAAAGAGAGGGCTATTTGACTAAAAGCACAAAAATAATTGAGAATTACTTAAGAATCGCACGAGATCCGATGAGCTGCAACTATAAGTAATATTTTTAAGATGTGTTTCACTGAATCAATGCGACAGACTTGCTATTAGTAAGTCTGTCGCTTCTTTATTAATAGCTACGAACAATTTTGAGTACTATAAGGCCATTTAAAATAGGAGACTGTAGTCGCCGTAATTCATATGGTAGTTATCTCACCGATGTATATTGAAGTGAGCTGTTGGGTCCACTCTTAAAAATCTTAATCGCAAGGATGTGAAATGAAAAAGTGTGTCACGGTGATTAGCCAAGCTTACTTAGCTATGTTGTTAACGCCATTTGCCGTCGCTGAAGTCGAGCAAAATAGTGAAATGTTTGTGCTTAACTTTGAAGGTCCAGACTACGTGCGAACCATTCGTTATACCAAACCTTACCGCGACGGCGATCGCTGGGAGATGGGTTCATTTGTTTATGATAAAACAGTGACCGTTCAAGGCTTGGTGACTATATTTAATGGTGAATTGAAGTTAGGTAAACAAAGTGATGGCCGCGTTTTTGTTTATCAAAATGCCAGTGACTACCAGGAAAATAATTGGACCGTTTCGCTGATTATTAATGAGGATCTAACGGGCTCATTTATTGATCAAAAAGGCAGTAATGTACATGAGTTTGTAGGTTCTTTTAGCGAAGTAGAAGGGCAGGTTGCTAAAGGAGATGAAGCCTATAGTGACCCGTTATGGCAAATAGCCTATCGGATACAGCCTAAACAAGGGATATACACGATTAATGGCGTAACAGCCTTTGAAGGCGAAGTGAGTGGTAAACATCGTTGGTTATCAAACTGGGTATTTGCTGATCGCTTTCAATTTACGAATAAAGATTCTAGCTCCGTTAAATAGCCGTCAAAGCTCAATGGTAAATTAGTTAATGCTCCTCAACTCATAGTATAATCACTGGCTGATTTGAGCGGCATTCGCAATATGTGTGCTTTAGCTGCTGTAGTTCGTTGATTATTTTACCTTTGTTTAAATGTTGAGCTCATGACTAAAGATTTACCTTACCAAGCACATCGCTTTTCTGTCGCTCCAATGCTCGATTGGATCATTGAATAATAAATTCAATTTAAAACAATGTCTTACATTGTGTGGAGAAAACGAGGGGACATTAGGGGACATTCGCTATTATCATCAACACCCTCGATTCAATACTATCTTCTCTTGAAGTTTGGTTCTACTTTTCAACGGCAATTAGGGGACATTTTTGGCATTTTTGCCTTCTAGAACAGCGGACTTTATTCTCCTACCATTGCATTTGGTAACAGCCACCAGCACCACCTCAACTGAAAACAGTTTCTTGTTTTAGCATTGTACTTATACAAAAAATCCTATGCCTATATAGAAGGTAGCGATTTTTGAAAAAACAAAAATTGAACTTTATCTGCCAACTAGAGCTGGTGGAAAGAGATAACCCCAGAAAGGAAGAACCATTATCAAAATTAGGTAATACCGAATGTTGATAATGGTGCAAATGAGCGACCTACTATATAGGTTCAACTTGAACTTGATTTGTAATTTTCCTAGCAAAGCTGCTTGAATGAAGTTGAATTACTTTAACTTATTGAGAGCTTTGAATCGGAGTAGCTTACTTACATCTGCCATTGAGTTCTCTAGTAGTAACGAGAAGAATTGAATCGGATCTAATTCCATACTATCAACTTCATCATGATGATCTAGCCAATTCGCTTTGACCACTTGAGTAATGTATGTTGCAAGTTGTTCCTCCGTAACATTAGCAAGGCGATCTAACTGTTGAAGCTGACATCTCCGTTTTACTGCGTGTATAGCTGCATTCTCAAGGTCTATTTGTCCCACTGCCATTTTTAGCTTTTCTAAAAAATCTCCATTATTCATAACCGTTTATTGGAACTATAAGAAATGAATGGGTTGTATTTCAAGGGAGGTTTGGAGGGGAACCATCCAACAAGGGGGTAAATTGCAGCGAAGCAATCAATTTGCCTATCTTGAAGCTCTAAACTTATACGAATTTGCGTCAACTGATGTTAATTATTAAGTTGTTAATAAACTAGATGAAAACTTTTGTAGTCGTAACAAAACCAGTGAAGAACGGTTCAGCTGGTATCCTCAAAAGAGAACGGTATTTAAAAAGTGAATCACACCCTAATCATACCAATACTGAAGCGATCTTTGATGTAGTCGGTGGTGAAGTCACGTCTAAGCGTATAGTCATTGCCGGTGAGCAATATAAGTTACACCAAATGCTAGGCAGTAATCGTCGTGGACGGCCGCTTAGCTCATTTGCAATGGAATTCTGCCTAACGCTCCCTAAGCCTTACCGTCCAACCAAAGACCAATGGCGCCTAATTATAGGTGACTGTTGTAAAAGCTTAGCCGATCACCTAAAACTGACTGGTTCCGAGCGGAAAACTTTTTTTTCATTAATACGCGGAGTATGCCATCAACAAAAACAAGAAGGGAAAGGTTCTGGAGATCACTGTCACCTAATCGTATCAAAGATCGCTGGGAAGAAGGTTCTTCGAGACCTTCAGAGAAAGAAGGCAACGTCATTGCTTAAACAAGCATTTACTGCGGCTGTAACCAATCATGTTGGTGTATCGATACAAGACTACAAGCCCTATGAACTTAACAGAGGTAATCGTTTAGAAAAGTGGCAATATGAGTCTATAAAGCTAAATGAGGCTCAGGAGCAAAAACAGAAGTTATGCTCTAAATTAGAGCGGCAGATTAATAAGTGGGAACGAGCATTGGAGAGTCATGACTCTAAGCAGGTGCGTCGTCAAAGAAACCGTATCGAAAAAATATTTGCAGAGCTAAATGGAGAGTTTGAAAACCCTGCGTTATCTTCTCGAATTAACAGTATCCTTAATCGGTAACGCAAGTTATTAACTCATTTATGCCCCAAAATCACTCAGAGCAAATGCTCTACACAACTCAACGGGCGTACTTTTACCCTACTAAATCTAATTTAACTTTCATTATTACGGCTGGGTTTTGGCTACGTAAATAAGTCAAAAATTGAACTACATGGATAATGAGTTTTAGAAAACTATTTTAATAAAAATCCTCAAGATTATTGACGTCTAAGCTCATTTTTTTCAGCATCTTACTAAAGTCTGACTATTAAAAAATCTCTTACTTTAAGCATCCATAGTGTCATTAGGTTACATTTAGGATGCTCCATAGGTGTCAATAAGTCACAAAGTCAGTATACTAATATAAGTAATTGAGGAGGTTTTAATGGTAGTGTCACAGCAAGTAACCAGCTATATAATGCGCCAGCAATATGGTCGTGTATTTACGCTTGATGATTTCATGAAAAGTTCAAACCTTGAATCAAACCGAGCGGCAGTCACTGCACTCAGCCGCTGTGTTGACATGAAGTTAGTCAAACGTCTATCTCGTGGAGTCTATTACAAACCCCAAAAAAGCCGATTCGGCACTCTGCCTGTAGATACACAAGAACTGATCAAAGCTCTCAGCCGAAAAAAACATGCTGAGTTCGTTGTATCAGGTGCAACTGCAGTCAACGCTTTAGGTTTATCAACACAACTCCCTATGGTTAGGAGTTATATGATGACAGAACGTGTCAGAGTAGATCTTAAATCCGTCAATATAAAAATCGAATATAGTAAAGCACTTGATCATTTTTCGAAGCACTTAAAAATCAGCGATAAAGCACAGAAGAAACAGGCTTTTATATTTTGGAGTGCGCTACATTACATAGGCAAGGATAGATTCCCGGATTATCGAAGTCCGTATATTTCAGGTTTTGACAAGGCATTTAGCAGTAATGTGAGACAAAAGATTTTGCAGGCTCTTCCGCCATCAATGACTTGGGCAAAAAAAGAAATAGGACATTAAATTGAGCAAATATTTGGAACTACCTGCTTCTGAAAAACGTGAAGCATTATTGGTTGCTGAAGAGAAGCATGAAAGCAAACTTCCAGCATACATAATCGAAAAGGATTATTGGGTTACACAGACTTTAAACATTCTCTACACAATGATTGCACCTACCTTTTCTGAGAAATGTGATAAGCCATTTCTCTTTAAAGGTGGAACGAGTCTTTCGAAAGGCTACAGCCTAATCAATAGAATGTCTGAGGATATCGACCTGTCTTTTTCTTTAAACCTACTTGAGTGCGAACCTATTAATTTAGAGAAAGTAACCAGTAGGAAAGCCAGACAAACCGCAGCATTAGCCATCGATACAAAAGCTGAAGAGTTAATAAAGCAACAGCTCATTGACCAACTTACTAAACATTTACAAGCTCTGGATACAGAAGTCAAAATTGAGATTGAATCTGATGCCCCCCTTAACATCGCCATCTACTATCCTAAAGCTCTAAATGAGGATGAATATGGAAGTTCTGCTCAACAAAGAGTTTTGCTCGAAACAGGTGGACGTTCTGACAATCACCCAGACAAAGTAATTGAGATGAATCACATGTTGGGAGAGGCTATACCAGATCTTTTAGATGATGGTTTTGATGTTTTAACCTTGTCGCCTGAAAGGACAATTTTAGAAAAGATGTTCGCAATACACACTAACCATGTGAAAGAGTCCTTAGCTGATAAACATGCTCGACATCTTTATGATATTGTCGAAATTGACTCGAAGTATCCAGCATGGTGTGCAAATAAAGCTCTGTTCGAAATTGTGGTTAACTTTTGCGATGTCTACTACAAATGGCACGCTGATTCATGCTCATCAGCTTTGAAGGGACCTTTAATTCTTATCCCTCAGAATCCAGATATGACGGATAAGTATAAAAAGGATTGGGAAAGCATGGCAGATATGTTTCCTAAAGCTGAACTTCCCTATTCATTCGATGACTTAATAGATAACGTCAAATCGATTGAAGTTAAGGCAAATGGTAGTTTCTACACTTGATTTGTACCAGCTCAGACCTGATCTGACAGTTACCCAATTTCGATGTGGTGCCTGTCAGTTTATATCTGAGACATTTTTTGATAATGTTCGGGATAACCCGTGATTTCGAATAGCAATTTTAAACCATCCCTAAAGACCCCATAGTCAAATTCTTTAAAATCAATGATATTCTGACCAAGGGAGTGTGACTCTCGATTTATGTACCGTATGAAAGCCTGATATTTCACTTCTTGAAGTTCTTGTTTTTGCGTTACATTACTCAAATCTGATTTTTGCACAAAGTTGAAGAAGTACTCAACTACGTTTCTCATACAGTTTGCAACCAAAGCAGCGGGTTGATCCTTGTCATTAATCACTGACCAGTATGATTGATAGTCATTCTGTACTTCTTCATACTTCATCGTTCCAATCGTTGTACCATTCGTATTTTTAGATAGTCGATACAGAGATTGATTTTCTTTTCTTCGTTTGTGATTTGAATCAACAAGCTCATAAAAGAAGTACAGGCTATGCGTGAGGACAAAAACTTGCTCCACCCCATAACCATTGAAGAAATCGTTCTTTATTAGCTGCCCGATATTGTAAACATAAATATGAGACAAGCTTGAAACTGGATCGTCAATTACCGCAATTTTTTTAATATGAGCCTCATCAGCCGTTTGTTTACCTTTAAACAATTCTCGGAAGTACAAAAAGCTAATAATCATCTTTTCGCCCTCCGATAACGACAAGAAGATTGGCCCCTCTGTGCCAGTTCTTACGAGGCGATATAGCTCTTCCTCGTGCTTCTCAATATAAAAATCCGTAATTCCAATATCAACAAGACCCTCATTAATATTATTGATCGAATCATCAATGTTAACTGTTTGTTTTTGTTGCTCGGTTCGTTCGGCTTCGAGTTGAACTACCTCAGTGTCGACATCTTCCTTAACCGCTTTCAACTCGATTATTTTGTCATTACTGTCTTTTTTGCTTGATTCATACCCTTTGATGGTTTGATCGTATTCCCAACGAACAATTTTCCAAAACTCGTCTTTAATACGTTTCAATTCTTGCGTTGAATTAGCAATTTTTTGGTTGTGAATCCCAATGCTGACATTGATTGAATCGACATGTTTATTAAAGGAAGCAACGTGCTCGCTAAGTCTTTCCAACTCAACTTTCAGGCTTGGCGTTTGTTCCTTTTGCTGAATTTTTAGTAAATTGGATTTTAGTGTTTCGACAATTAATGCATAAGATTCTGCCATTTCAGCAAGAAAATCGACAGAAAAAGGCGACTTCTTATAGATATCTAAATCAGTCAGAGATTCAACTATCTCTTGGTATTTGGTTAGTATTTTGCCGATATTCTGCTTACTTTCTTCATACGTTTCATCAAAGTAGTCTTTAATTTGTGCGGTTAACTCAGGCGTAATCGTCTTAGATTGGCAGAATGGACAACTCTCATCTTCAATATCAGCAATGTACTGCAAGCCATCACTAACCCAGTCAGAATTTTTCAGTTGATTAATCAGTTTTGCGATTGGACTATCTCCATTACCAATCACTATTTCTTTGAGCAGTTCTAATTCCTCTGGCAAAAGCTCTGACAATGAAATCTTAGGCAAAACATCGTAAGTAGTGGCTTTGTCACCATCAATTACTGCTACTTCTTCTTTAAGTTGTTCAATTGTTTTAACTGGTTTAACGGGTGGCAGAGGGACAGAAATAAGATAGCTGAACAGAACTTTTTTGTTCCCCATTAACCGATCCAGACAAAATTTCAGGACACGATCACCACCAGAGTAGTTCGTCTTTATTTCCCAGACCTTTTTTTCTGCCGTATCTGTCGCTTTCTTTAAAATCTCACTTTCTTTGTCAATGTCAGCTTGGAAGCCCTTGCTTTTTTCAGTTAGTTGATCAATATCTTTCCCAAGCTGTTCTACCCTTTCCTTAGCTTCCTTGTTCTCTTTGGATAGGCTAAAAATACCGTTAATTGAGTCTTTGGAGTAAAAATTATCTTGGATAAATTTCTGATTATAAACAAGAACCTTACAGCTATTGACTGTGTGAGAGCAGCTTTGATATTTAGGGTCATCAGGCGCATAGAAGTAGTTTGAGAACGTACTTTTACCAGTGCCATTTAAACCATAAATGATGTTTACTTTTCTATCGGTGTTGAGAGTTGTCTTGTTTCTATAACTTGCAACATCACTAAAATGTATCTGTGTAATCAATGCACTACCTCTCATCAACTGTAAACTAAACATTATTATTGAACGAAGCCGCTGCATGGCAGAGTAAAGCGTAAAGAAACTCACCATATCTCTTGTTATCCATCACTCGATAGGTAGGAGTTTCATTTTGTCTATGCACAACGACTTATGTACTTAAATATACAAGGTAACAGTCTGATAAAGATTGAAGAAACATACACTTTAATATAATAAGTTGCTGGTAAGGCTCATTGCTCCTTTCTAAATATGTCTGTCCCAAGTAGTTTATGTGTAGCCACCACTTAACCCCATGTGTTGAGCAAGCACAACACATCTAAGCCCGGAATAGTTATCAAAATGGCTTTACCATACCTGTAGTTATTCGTGACTTGCTAATATTCTATTTTCCGTAACTTATTTTTGTCCAATTTCAAGTTACGAATATAAACAACGGTTATTTGAGAACCAAGAAATTGTCTAGGATTTTCAGGCCTACCAGTATAAGCCCTCATTGACTGAGCTTTTTATCCTATTTAGCATCTGAGAATATTGTGGCGAACCATGTCACCGCCTAGCCTAAAACATCCCATACAACTTTCGCGTAATTTGCGCATTTATCAACAACCGACAGGCTTTTGTCCTTAACATCGCTAAGCCAATCCCACCACGTTCGAAGTTCCTTGTATTTGCGCTCAACCTCTTTGCACTCGGCTATTTCAGTACTTAACCAAACATAGCGTGGCTTTTTACAATCCAGATATTTCTTTTTGTAAATCGGCAGCTTTGTATTGCGTTGATATTCAAATTCAGCCTCACGTTGCTGGTAGGCCTCATTGTCCGTAAAGCGCAAGGTAGAGCTCGCAACAAACTGCTTAACGCCTGCTAATGCACTTGAGCCCATACCGTTTAAAGTGGCACCTATAGGCTCAACAATATATTGAGTGAACAATGCTCGCGGGGCGTAGTAGCTATCAATTTGCGGCTTACCCCATACGCTACCCCAAAAAATTTCTTCACCTACAGCGTGCGTTTCAGGTATAAAGCTAAGCTCGAAACTCAGGCCGTCATTTGTCATTAGTTCGAGCTCGCGCTCTTTGTATTTATTCTTAATCGTATAAGGCAAACGCCCAGTTTGCTCTGCAATTGTTCGCTGTTGCTCGCTTAGCTCAAAATAATAAATATAGGTTCTATTGGTGTTTAGCGGGTTGGTCGTTGAGCTATACGCAAACAGAAGGAATGCGATAACGAACATTGTTGCTGATGATGCCTCCCAAGATTTCACATATACCTTCTTGCCACAACTAAAATACTTTTCCCTCGCGTACATGTACAAAGCACTGTACCCGCAGGTCAGGGCTACGAAGCCCCACGCTCTGTCGGCGGGAACCATTGGAGAAAGTCTGCACAGAAAAAGCACAAGGGGTTGCGTCAAGTAAGCAGCAATCAAACTGAGCAAAGGAATGCCGATCACCCTTGCGTCTACAAACAGCACTTTGGCAACAACAGGCGTCCACCAGATTACAAACTTGAAGGGCATCATCAAAAAGGCAAATAAAGAGACAACGACTTGAAACAAGAAGCCGTAAACGTAGGCAACGGGAGAAGGTGCTCTATAACGCAAGTAGTGATCGATACTCGTTAATAGCTCAATCAAACGTTCAAAGCACTTAAGCACCTTAATGAAAGCCATAATAAGAAAATCGATAACGCTATTTATTCCGTGTAAAAACCTACTAAAAGAACGTAACATCCAAATCAACCTTAAACTACAAAGCACCTACCGCTAGGACACTCAATTAATTGTTAATATCTACTAGCATACAAGCGCTAAGCACAACGTAAGCTACACAGTTTTCAAAAAACTATTCTTCTAATTTTATTTGAGAATTCCCAAGTACACTTCCCCAAACCAGTCTTTTGTTCGGGGCGTAGTCGCTAAGACTTGAACGGCCACTAATAACAGCTTGAGCTTGCGGAGAGTCCGAATCAGGCATGACCTTTGTGAAGTAAATATAGGTCGCATTATTGGTGATGAAATTAAAAGGAGAGAACACCACCATGGTAAAGAAAGACAAGCCCAAAACCAGTCCTGAGACCTTAAAAGGCTTCAAACTAGATTTTGGCTTATTTTTAACAAACAAGAACTTGAAAAGATGATGAAGGGCGTATGTTAGCGCGCAAGCATTTATGAGTGTTCCGGCAATAAGCAAGTAATTTCCCTTCATTGTTTCTTCGTAGGGCAAAATACGCAACAAATCGCGATACAAGAATGGGTGTGAAACAATGGCAATCCAGAAGCCTAGGTAACACGCATAAAGCGAATAGATTTTTGTAAATAGTCGCATCAACCACTTGGTAATAGCTTCGATATGATTTGGCAAATTAAGCTTTTCAATACGAACAAAAGGCTCACTCGTACTATCATAATTAAATGCCCTGCATTTCAACTCTAATGCCTTTAGCTTTAGTTCTTTCAAAAATATCTTCCTTCGCGATACCGCTTAATTGGCTTTCTTAATCATATGGATACAGACCTAATACGCAAAGCACTTCAATGCTTCTTTATAAAAAAATACTAGTAATTTTATGTATTTAACTATACATAGCTGTTGGTGAAGAAAGAGGTAGAGTTGAAATTGGATGAAGGTTGTGGCTGTATCTGCAATGCTGGTCGGATCGCTATGTACTGGTCTCCAAAAACAGGGCACTTTTAGTTAACTAGCAAGCTCACAACTTATTTACCTTGAAATACGAGCTAAGCAGGGGCTTGAAAGAAGAGTTTATGATGGTTTCATGCATATTGCTTCTTAACACGCTGCACCGTTGAAACAGATACACCTAACAAGCTTGCCGTTTCACGGATAGAGTGATTACTATTTAATGTCGCAAGTATTTCCTCATGCTTGCCCTTCATTTTTCCAGAGTTGGGTCTGCGGCCTTGAAATGCTTCATCCCACTTACCAGCCTCACGTAATGCTTGTCTGCCAGCTTCTGCTGATGCAAGGCGAGTTTCACGCTCTGCCGCCGCCATTGCGGTAATCATAGTGATTTGTACGTTAGTGATCATATCTGTCATGGTGTCACCTGTATATTCAAACGTACGAGATTGATTTAGGGTTTTAATTATTACGCCACGACATAGTAATTCTCTGATTACACGTTCAGCATCTTCATAATTACGGCCAATTCTATCGACCCACCAAACGATGAGTGTATCTCCCTTGCGAAGCCCAAGGATTGGGTCAATTAGCCTTGATAGCACCATTCTCTCCGCTGCTGGAACTGTTCCACTGGTTCCGTGTTCTTCAGGCATTATTTCAGCATTAGGGAATTGCTTCTTGATGTCGACTTCTTGCGAAGCGATGTGTTGATCTTTGGTGGAGACTCTTAGGTAGGCAATTTCTTTCATGGCTATATTCTTTTAGTTTGTGTAGTCACATTAGAATATTCAAAATTAGATTGGCAACTAAAAGATTACATTGGTAACAATGTTTTTGATGCTGGTGGATGTAGTCATTAAATACTAACTAAAAGCGCACATGTAACACCTTTAATCGTAAAATAACTTACGCTGCTTTAGGCATAGAGGCACACAGTGGTAGGTAATTGTTGTTTAAAATATTTAGGTCACGATGCCCAGTAATCTTGGATACTTCAACGACGCTTAGACCTGATTCAAACATGCGACATGCTGCTTCAGTTCTGAGGTCATGAAAGCGCAAATCATTAATATCGAGAGCTCTAGTAAGTTTACGCCACCTGCTTCCTATGGCGTCGGTGCTATAAGGAAACACCAAGTCATCTTCACTAAGAGGTTGTTTTAGTAGTCTATCTAAGAGCTTGTCTGACAAGTTCAGGATATCAGTATGTCTTTTGTTTTTCTTAGGGTGCTTACGGTCACGTACTGTTAGCGTGTTTGTCTCTTCACAAATGTCACTCCTACGCAACTTTGATATTTCACCAAGTCTTAAGCCAAGCTCGATAGCTACCGCCATAATGTCCTGAAGCGGTATGTGGCTCTTTGCATTAGTGTTTACAGTATCTAATTCGTTGGATATTAGCTCAAATTCATTTGGTTCTAGACGCCGACTACGCTCTGCACTGCGACCGATAAACCCATGTCTCTGAAGAGAGGAACGGGCAGCATCAAAAACTGTGCAATCAGTAGAGATGCCATAAAATGTGTTGGCGTCTTTAAGTGCTGTGCAAAGGTTAGAAAGATCATGGGATACTGTTTGAGGTTTCACTGTTTCTCTCCTGAGTTTGCAATGCTCAAATAGAGATTGTGCAGTTAAAGAGTCAACAGGAAGTTTGGCTATGGGGTACTTGAGCAGCATTCTTAGATTCGCCTCCTTAGATCGTCCTAGGTGACTAGAAGTTGGCTCATTGTTTAATACCTTCTCGATGACATCACTGATTAAAATAGCCTTAATCTTTTTGATTCGACGTAGCCCCTCAACACCCTCTCTTTCAGCAATTTGTTTAGCCTTCGTCGCCCATTTATCAGCGTCTTGGTAGGTATCAAAAGTCTTACAGCACTGTTCGAGTGTTTTTCCGCATGAGGTAACCCTGACCCGAGATTTATATCTCGTGCCTCGTTGGGTTTTAATTGGTTCAATAGCTTTCGTTGCCAAGTGATCCAAGCCTCAGAAAGTGGGTGCAAATACAATTATTTGCGGCTGAGATGGATACTAATGAGCAGTAAGCAAACGTTCAAATTAGAGCTTGTGTTCAAAAGTATGCGTTATTTAGCGTTTTAGAGGGGGGTAAGGCTTTAGAGGGGCTTTTTGTTATGAAAAGCAAATACCCCCTCTAAATTGGCCTATTAGTAGTGCTCCTGAGTATCACTTCAGTGTTTTTTAATTCGATACTATTTTAAAAAATTTTAAAATAAGACAAAATTGTGATCCATGTCGCGTGATGGTGTTTTTTTAAACTCAATCGCTTAACTTGCTGACCGTGTGAAGAGTTTGAACGCCTAAGCGAAGATATACATTGTTTAGTACGTTTATGTCTTTATGGCCTGTGATTTTAGACACTTCAACAATGTTTAGTCCTTTCTCAAATAGCTGACATGCGCCTTCCGCTCGCAAGTCGTGGTAGCGAAGGTCTTTGATTCCTTTTTCTCGACAAACACGCTGCCATGCTGCACCAATAGATTCGCGCTTGAAAGGGAAAATACGAGATTCAGTTTTTGGCTGACGTAAGAAAATCTCTTTAGCTTCATGAAACAGTGGGATGGTGCAATCATTTCCTCGCTTGTTTCTTGGGTCTTTACGATTACGAATTGTTAAGGTTGATGAATCCAAGTTTAAGTCGTTCCATTCGATACGAGTTATTTCTCCCAATCTCATGCAGGTATATATAGATAGGTGAAAGATATCGACCAAAGGAATATGAGCAGCACGGTGGGATTGTCTTCGTATCAAGCCTTCTTCTACGATGCGCAATTCTTCAGTGGTTGGTCTACGCTCTCGACGTTGGCTGCGGCCAATTAGCCCGTATCGAACTAAGGTAGGGATGGCTTCTCCATGTGCATTAATATTGGCGCTGTAACCAAACATAGGGCCAGCTACGTCAATGACACTTTTGAGATAGGTTATATCATGATAGATAGTTTGGGGGAGAGGCTGAGTTGCCTCTTCTTTTCGAATACGGCAGTGGTTAACTAAGTCATTTGCCGTAAGCAGATCTGCGCGTAAAAGTGCAATGTCATAGGCTCTAAGTCTGCTGAGTACTGCAAATTTGGAACGACCAATATCTGCAGATGTAATAGGATCATTTAAATATAGAGTAATCAGGTCACCAATAAGAATGGTCATATCTTTTGGCTGTGTGTTAGGTATACCGTCTTTTTCTAGCTGAAAGCTTAGGTTTGTAGCCCAATGTCTGGCCTGTTTTTCTGAAGTGAAGGTCTTTGATTGTTCAAATAATCTTTTGCCATGACTGGTTAGCCTAACTCTAGCTTTGAACTTTATAGTATTCTTTCTTTTAACCTTTTCTATAGCAATAGTTGCCATTTTTAACCTCTCTTATTAGTAAAAGTTGGAAGAGAGGATGTTGATGAGATTACTAAACGCTATATTTGAAGCGCTAGTAAGCTAACTGTATAATCGCGAACCGAATCAAGTTCAGTGTCTTTTGTGTCCCTCAAAATATCCCTCAAGGGACATTTAGGGGTACAAAAACGTTAGATTTACTTGTTTTTTTCCGTTTTGCCTTCATGGATTGTGTGGCTAAAACCCTAATTTATAAAGAGATTTTAACTATGCATCCATCTTCTCGTTTTTCCGTTGCCCCAATGCTCGATTGGACCGACCGCCACTGCCGTTATTTCCACCGATTAATGACGAAGAATACCTTGCTGTATACTGAAATGGTGACAACCGGTGCCATTTTGCATGGAAAGGGCGATTACTTAGGGTTTTCGGAGCCAGAACACCCAATAGCCTTACAACTTGGTGGTTCCAATCCCACAGAGCTTACCGAGTGTGCTAAACGTGCTGAAGACTTAGGTTATGATGAGGTAAACATTAACGTTGGTTGCCCTTCAGACCGTGTTCAAAACGGTCGTTTTGGCGCTTGTTTAATGGCTGAACCAAACTTGGTGGCCGAGTGTGTCAGCGAAATGCAACATCAGGTAAAAATACCAGTAACGGTGAAAACTCGGATTGGGATTGATGAGCAAGACAGCTATCAGTTTCTAAAAGACTTTATTGAACCGGCTGCTCAAGCGGGATGCGAAACCTTTATTATTCATGCGCGTAAAGCGTGGTTATCTGGCTTAAGCCCTAAACAGAATCGTGACATTCCGCCGCTTGATTACTCTCGCGCTTATCAAGTAAAAAAAGATTATCCTCAACTCACCATTAGTGTAAATGGCGGTATCAATAGCTTAGAGCAAGCTGAACAACACTTAACCCACCTTGACGGGGTAATGTTGGGGCGCGAGGTTTACCAAAATCCTTATTTATTAGCTGAGGTGGATCAACGGATCTTTGACGATCACTCTCCCCAGTTAAGTCGACATCAGGTCGCTGAGTTAATGCTACCGTATATTGAGCAGCATCTAGCTCAGGGTGGGCGTTTGCAGCACATTAGCCGTCATATACTTGGTTTATTTCAAGGTTGCGTAGGTGCAAGAGCTTGGCGTCGTCACCTTAGTGAGAATGCGCATAAGTCTGGCGCGGGCATAGAGGTAATGCAAGCCGCGCTGGCATTGGTTCCCGAGCATCAAGACGCGTAAATACAGCTCGCTTTATCGTTAAAAACTGGCCGCTTAATGCGGCCAGTTTGTTATCTGGCATAGCCCTTGCTATCACTACCTGCGAAGAGTCAGCTTTTTGTCAGGAGAGTGAAACAATGGAATTTTTAAGTCGTTTAATCGCCCGTTGGGGGGTATTAGACATTTTAATGGCGTGGCTACTAATCGCTAGTGGTTTGCTGTTAATGATACCAAACCAATGGCTACCCGAAGCCAGCATAAATAGTCAACTGAGCTTAGTGCTTACTTTTAGTTGTGTAGTGGGTTTAGCCTATTTTATTAGCCGTGGCTTGCTGCTATTAGTGACTAGCTTAAGTGGGGCAGTTCAACATCGCAAAGAGCTACAGCGTTTGTCGTCAATGGTTGCGTGTTTAGATCATTCTGAACGAGCGATTCTACGTGAGTTTATTATTGCTCGACGCAGTGTTTTAAGTTTGCCTCTCAAGGAACCGGCAGTGGTTAACTTATTGGAGAATGGGGTACTTAAACCGATTAATCAGCAGCATGTGCAAGAACAGCGTAGTAACGTTGACATGATGATTAACTTGGCAGCACGACCATTATTAAGTTACAAAGCCTTGGGGTTGCCAGTGGGTAAATTAAACGAGGAACAGATTGAGCATTTAAAATCAATTCGCCCTCGCTTTTTACAGCCTGACTACAAAGCTAACCGTACTCACTCGGGGAAGTTATTTAGGATCCGAGCGGGTGAAGCAGAGAGCCAAACAGCCGCATAACGTGCTGCTTATTTTGTGCGTTGTTTCAGGTAACCTGCATAGTCAGGAACATCTACCGAAAACTCCTGATTGAAATGACGGCTGGCTAAGATAAAGTCAGCCGTTGCTTGGTTTGTTGCCATAGGAATGTTCCATACCGCAGCCAAGCGCAGCAAGGCTTTTACATCTGGGTCATGAGGTACCGCATCTAATGGATCCCAGAAAAAGATCATTAAATCTATTTTCCCTTCCGCGATCATCGCTCCCAGTTGTTGGTCACCGCCCATTGGGCCACTTAATAGTGCTTCTACCTCAAAGCCCTGTTGTGATAATAAAGTGCCGGTAGTACCAGTGCCAAATAACTGATGTTGTACTAATGCTTTTTGGTGGATCTTAGCCCATTTTATTAGCGCGCTCTTTTTATGATCATGAGCCACTAAGGCAATGCGTTTTCGCTCGTGCATTTTGCGAGTTGTTGTATCCATGCTACCTCTTAAATACTCTTAGATTGAAAGCCTTTACTGCAGATTATGTTACTGTTTGTATTTACTATTAGCTAGCGATAGCAGACAGAACATAAGGGTAGGGATCGCAAAACGTGTGCGGCAGTGTGATGATTGGTGGTGAATACGAAATACGACAAGTAATTGGCGTAGATTCGTTATTTTTAGATTTTGGTGAAACTAAGCAATATCGACCCCGCGAGTCTTTGCCTGCGATAACTTTTACGCAAGGAAAACTAACTTGTGAACACTATCTCTGGGGAGTTCAGCATTCTCAAACGAGCCAGTTAATCATTAATGCTCGGGCAGAAACCGCTGCAGATAAAGCAATGTTTAGCCAAGCTTGGTTAAATCAGCGTTGTTTACTTCCCGTTAAAGCCTGGCATGAGTGGCGCAATCAGGAACGTTTCGAATTTCGTCTAGACCATAGCCACTTGCTGTTATTAGGCGCTTTGTATATTCGCCAACACCAACATGAGCAAGCTCGGTTGGTAGTGCTAACTCAAAATGCGAGCAGTCAATTAACGCAATACCATCACCGTATGCCTTTATTGTTTGAGTTAGAAAGCGGATTAGCTTGGCTTGCTGGTCAAGCGTCTCAATCTAAACCTCAACAGTTTCATTATCATGTCTCTAGCAATAGCCCGCAGCTAGGTTTGTTTTAGTTTGTTCGCGATAAAGTCAGCGATACTATTTTTTAATCGGAGTGAGCGATGATTTACATTTTTGGTTATGGCAGTTTAATTGATACTGATTGCCGCCAGTGCACCTTTCCCGGAGAACATGCCTATGCGGCGCGCTTACACGGGTATCAGCGTTATTGGAGCGGTTTAAAGAGTGCCGAAGACCGTTCTGCCGTAGTCATTACTCCAGATAGTAATGCTAGCGTAAACGGGGTACTGATTCCGTTTGACGAGACATTCTTGCCAGAGTTAGATAAGCGAGAACAAGACTACGACCGTGTATTGCTTGATGTTCAACAACTTGATTTGCTCGACGATTTGCCCGGTGAAGTTGTTAAGATCTATACCTATGTGGCAAAGGAGTATTGGCACCCACAAACGAACAGCCCCATTTTACAAACCTACTTAGATGTATGTTTACGTGGGTGTTTAGCGGTAAATGAAGAATATGCACGAGAGTTTTTATTGTCGACTAACTATTGGGTAAATCATTGGCAGGATGATCGCCATCAACCTCTTTATCCACGGGCGATTAACATGAGTGCTTTAGCCTTGGATCAAATTGATTCAATCTTGAATGATATGGCGCATTTAGCTGAGCTAAAACCGAGTAAATAGCAGCCATAAAAAAAGGCGCCTAAGGCGCCTTTTTTACTTCAATTCAGTAAACGTAAAATTACAGTACGTGTACAGAAGAAGTGTTAGTTGTACCAGAAGGTACTAAGGCACCAGATACCATCACAATGATGTCGCCTTTGTTAGCAAGACCAGATTCCATCGCTAGGTCTTTACCTAGAGCGTAGAATGCGTCAGTGCTTTCAATGCTATCAACAACATGTGGGTAAACACCTTTAGTCAAGCAAAGTTGAGCAGATGTTTTAGTGTTAGTAGTAATCGCTAAAATGTTCGCTTTAGGGAAGTACTTACGAACAGACTTAGCTGATTTACCGCCTTCAGTAGCCACAACGATAAGAGGAGCACTTAGCTTCTCAGACGCTTCAACAGCACCTTTACATACCGCTTCAGTGATGCGTAGTTTACCGCTATCACGTGCTGGATCTAGGTTAGAAGGCATTACTGCGTCAGTACGCTCACAAATAGTTGCCATGATAGATACCGCTTCTACAGGGTATTTACCTTTAGCAGACTCACCAGAAAGCATTACTGCATCAGTACCGTCTAAGATTGCGTTAGCAACGTCGCCCGCTTCAGCGCGAGTTGGACGTGGGTTTTTGATCATTGAGTCAAGCATTTGTGTTGCAGTGATAACCAGCTTACGAGCACGGTTACATTTCTCAATCATCATTTTCTGAGCGAAGATTACTTCTTCAACTGGGATTTCAACACCTAAGTCACCACGAGCAACCATGATGCCGTCAGATACTTCTAAAATTTCGTCGAAGTTATCTACGCCTTCTTGGTTTTCGATTTTAGAGATGATTTGGATAGCGTCGCCACCATTCTCTTTAAGAAGTTGACGAATTTCTAGTACGTCTTCTTTCTTACGAATGAAAGATGCAGCGATGAAATCTACGCCTTGCTCACAACCAAAGATTAAGTCGCCTTTATCTTTAGCTGAAAGTGCAGGTAGTTGAACGATTACGCCAGGAAGGTTAACACCTTTGTTTTCGCCTAGGTCACCGTTGTTAAGAACAGTACACTTAACTTCGTCGTCAGAAACAGCAATAACTTCCATTTCGATTAGGCCGTCATCTACTAAGATGATGTTGCCTACTTTCAAGTCAGCCGCTAAACCAGGGTAAGTTACCGCTACGCGAGTTGAGTCGCCGATAATTGTTTGGTCAGTAGTGAATGTGAACTCTTGACCTGCAACTAAGCTTACGTCATCGCCGCCAGCTAGTTTAATCGTACGGATTTCTGGACCTTTAGTATCCAATAAAACAGCAGCAGATTTGCCCGTGTTCTTAATAACTTCACGTAGGTTGTTGATGCGAGTGCCGTGCTCTGCAAAGTCCCCGTGAGAGAAGTTAAGACGCATTACGTTCATGCCTGATTCAACTAACTTAGTTAGCATTTCTACCGATTCAGTTTTTGGACCAATGGTACAAACTATTTTGGTTTTCTTCATTGAAGTGACTCTCCGTTAAGGATGCTAGTAAAAAAATCTGCGCACATTATACAAGATTGATCACAAAAGGATATGTAGAAAAATAACTACAAATCAGAATGTCGATCAAAATATTGTCGATTTATTGGCTGTAAATGTGGCTGGTAATTTGTTCGAATTTGTAAAACCTTGCCAGCCTGCTCATTTATTGAGCATCTAGCAAGTATAAAAAAACCTCGCGAAACTGCGAGGTTTTGTTGAGCATTTATTGCTTACTCAATTTCACCACAAAAACGATAGCCTTCGCCGTGAATAGTCGCGATGATCTCTGGCGTTTCGGGGATTGATTCGAAGTGTTTTCTAATTCGACGAATGGTAACGTCTACAGTCCGGTCATGTGGCTTAAGCTCACGGCCTGTCATCTTCTTAAGCAAGTCAGCTCGGGTTTGAATCTGCCCAGGGTTTTCTACAAAGTGCAACATTGCGCGAAACTCGCTGCGTGGTAATTTGTAGGTTTCTTGATGAGGGCTTACTAAAGAGCGACTGTTAATGTCTAAGGTCCAGCCGTTGAAGCGATATTCTTCAACAGAGCCTTTATCTTCATTGGCTGCTTGACCATTTACAGTGCGGTTTAACAAGTTGCGAGCTCGAATAGTTAGCTCGCGAGGATTGAATGGTTTAGTAATGTAGTCATCTGCACCAATTTCTAAGCCTAAAATTTTGTCTACTTCGTTGTCTCTGCCTGTTAAGAACATCAAGGCAATTTGTTCACGATCACGTAATTCGCGTGCTAATAACAAGCCGTTTTTACCAGGAAGGTTAATATCCATGATAATTAAGTGAACAGAGTGCGCTTCAAGCACGCTATTCATTTCATTGCCGTCGATAGCTTCAAACACGTTATAGCCTTCGGCTTCAAAAGTGCTTTTTAGCGTGTTACGAGTGACCAATTCGTCCTCGACGATTAAAATATTCGGTGTCATGGTCTTCCCCAATGCTGTTTAGAATAAGTGGGCTTGCGAACAAGTAGCTCAAATAAAAGGTGCAAAGCAATCGCTACTTAATTCAATCCATGTTGAGTTTGTGTTAAAACCCGTTGAATGGCAAAAAAATAGACAAATAGTTTGCCTGAAACGCGTGTTAAATCGGCGTATGAGACCTTCTATATGCATTGTTCGTTACAAGCAATAAACATATTCTATGGGCTTAACAGTGATATAACAACTTGAGACTGAAAAAAGCTTACGTTTTCTGCTGTGCTTTTGATTCAAATCAATCGGAATTGACCATTTTAACGATTTTTAAAAGACAATACTGAAAATAAACTACATGTTTACTTTATATGAAAACACTATCTTTTGGGTCATTGCTAACTTTAAATATCAAAGGCTTGCGATAATTACCGTGAGTAATCCTTTTAGTGTTACGAGAATCCGATTATTCAGTCGAAAGTAAGACTGTTATTTAGTTTCATGTTTACAGTTGCTGCAGTTTACTCACTGCTGGCTTACGGCAGGCTAGCGTGATCTAAATCATTACGATTTTAGTGCAGTTGTTGATCGCTCGTTAATTGATGTGCAACATATTGCAAAGCTTTTCAGGCAAAAGATTTTTAGTTGGATAAACGACCACTGTTATCTGCGCGAATGGCTGTGTATTAAGCAAGCTATTTCAAGCTTAGGCCTAAGCCGACCATTGGTATAATGTATAACTTGATGATAAAGGATGACCGCCATGCAAGACCTTCTTCCCGAGCTTTGTGATCTTTACCCTGAGCAGGTAAAACTATTAGACCCGATATTTACTCTCTATGGCGCTAAGCCGTTATTTTGGGGCCAGGTGGTCACTGTAAAATGTTGGCAAGATAATAGCCGAGTTAAAGAGTTATTAGCCACTCCGGGTGAGGGAAAGGTGCTGGTGGTAGACGGAGGTGGAAGTGTAGAGCGTGCTTTAATGGGCGATTTAATTGCTGACTCAGCCTATGTGCAAGGTTGGGCTGGTGTGGTAATCAATGGAGCTATCCGTGATGTAAGCGCCATTAATACCATGGACTTGGGGGTTAGAGCTTTAGCAGCATGCCCAATGAAAACCGAACGAAAAGGCTTAGGTGAGCTTAACTGTAGTATTGAGTTTGCTAGCCAAGAAATAAAGCCCGGTATGTTCATTTATGCTGATGAGAATGGTGTGCTAGTGAGTGAACAGGCCTTAGAGCTACCTGAAGGTTTTGCTTAGAAGCGGTAGCCTAAACCAAATTGTACCTGTTGCTGAGTTTGTTTATCTTGCTGAGCTTCCACTTGATAAACGGCTTTAACATCAATATTTTTAAGTAAGTGGTAAGTACTCGACAGCTCTAGACTATGCTCGGTATTGTCGTATTTAGGTTGGTGAACCTGCACCAGCTTACTTTGAATTGAGAGGCTTTTTAGGGGTTGATAATTTACCCCAGTGGAAAGGTTGAAACCTTTGCGGGTGGCAATATCGTCGTATTGGTTATTTACCCCTGCTTCAACAAATAAAGACAATTCGCTGCGCAGTTTGTGCTGATAGCCGCCGTTAAAGAACCAAGATTGACCGTCGTTATCGTCACCAGTGGCTACAAACTGGCTATTGTTGTAACCCGTAACGTACCAATTTTTTACTTGGCTACGGGAAGACAGCTGTATATGTTCGCCATCGCCGTAACTTAGGCTCATTTCACTTTCAACATCTGCAGCAAACGCCGCGCCAGAAACGACAAAAAGAGCAACAACAAGTGAATGCTGAAATAGTAACTTAGCCACCGCTGCTCCTTATTATTATTTTTGTTTCTAAAAAGTAGTATGGTTGATCCTTTGCTTAAGATCACCGCTGATCCTCAAAAATTTAAACAAAACCGATTAAATGATCATTTCATATAATTTTGTAGCAGGATCCTCTACCTGTTTACAAATCGGCGACGTCTTCGATAAGGATAAACGTCTTCAAACAGACCATTTTTAATGTTCTGTTGTAGTTGCTGCCAATACTTGGCTTGAAATAACTCAGCGTGTAACTCTTTAAAGACCTGTTTAACAACGGGTTTACCTAACAGAAAGGTGGCAAACTCTTCTGGGAAAATGTCATTGGGCCCAACGGAATAGCTTGGATGGGCACCCCATTGATCTTCGGGATATTGAGATTTTGGAAACTCTCTAAAGTTGCATTCGGTCATGTAAGAAATTTCATCATAATCGTAAAATACTACACGACCATGACGGGTCACTCCAAAATTCTTAAACAACATATCGCCGGGGAAAATATTGGCGGCAGCGAGTTGTTTGATGGCGTTGCCGTACTCATCAATAACTTGTCGTGTTTGTGCTTCATCAGCTTTATCCAAATACATATTGAGCGGGATCATTTTGCGTTCGGTATAAAGATGCTTAATGGTGATGGATTCGCCTTCTATATGTAACATTGATGGCGCTACCGCGTGCAACTCATCTAACAAGGTTTGGCTAAAGCGAGCTAGCGGAAACTCCACATTAGAAAATTCCTGAGTGTCGGCCATTCTGCCCACCCGATCATGTTGTTTTACCAAACGGTACTTCTCTTTAACGATGGCATGGCTAACATCTTTGGGTGGAGTAAATTCATCCTTAATGATTTTGAAGACGACATCGTAAGAAGGCAGGGTGAATACGCTCATCACCATACCTTTAATGCCAGGTGCAAGTTCGAATTGATCGCTCGAGTTATGTAGGTGGTTGAGGTAGTGACGATACAACTCGGTTTTACCGTGTTTTTGACAACCAATGGCGGTAAACAACTCGTAATCTGTTTTATTAGGGAGCAATTGCTTTAGAAAATTGACAATGCGCCTTGGTGCGGGGGCATCCACCATAAAGTAGGAGCGGGCAAAGCCAAAGATAATACTCACTTCGTCACTATCGATAAGTACCGTATCAACGCTCACTTTGCCATGTTGATTAAGCAGTGGAAACACCATTGGGAAATTTAATCCTTCACTTTTATAGTGGCCGATTAAATAGGCGGCTTTGTTACGGTAAAACACTGGCTGCAGCATGGTGATTTTGTGTAATTGTTGGCCCGCAAGCTGAGGTACTTGATTAAGTCGCTCAGTGATAAAAGAGATATCGCGAGTTAAGTCTTCATAATCGATACTAAAGCTATAATCTTCAAACAAGCTATGCAGTAAGCGTTCTAGTTGAGTATCTTGATACCGCTTTGTGAGTAACTGATAGTCAAATAATTTACTGCAGCGACTCGGTCTTATAAAGAGTTGGCTTTCTTCTATATAGCGATGATGGAACAAACGTTGGTAAACCGAATTAAAGAAAGATTCAGCAACTTCAAAGTTATCATGCTGCTTAAGCAAGTCTGAATAGTGAGATTTAACCGCTGCGCAAAACTGGTTGCTGCGCTGTAGATGGCCGGTGAGCTGTTTAATGGCTTCTCGGGCTTCGGTTACGTGGTGGTCATAAAGGCGAATACGCTCACGAGAAGCGAGTTGTACCGACATCCAATCGGCATCTTCAAAGCGTTGTTTAGCGCCACGGGTCACTTCTAAAAAGCATTGGTAGAAGCTATTGAAGCGCTGCAGCATGGCGTGGGCAGCTTGGTGTTCCATCAATTCATTCATAGGTATTTTCTTATTGTTGTTTTTTTATCCACTATGGCAGGATTTAAACACCTGTTCAAATTTTTATTGCTGGGCTTCGGTTACCTTAATTAGCGAGCCAGATAGCGGGCGAAGGCGTTTAGTCTGTTTTCGATTCTAGGGGTTACTTATGTTGAATGAAGGGTAATCAAAGGTGGGAGTTGAGCGAGAGATTGGATTATAAATGCTTAATTATTCGTATAAAACTTATGAAGCATTCACTACAAGTTATCTTTGAGGAGATAAAGCTGCCGCTAGCGACTTCTGAGATTATTAGCAAAAATCAGGGCTTAAGGCTGTTCTTGGCCTTTAAAGGCTTGTTTTCCCCATTATGCTAAACAAATAAAACTTGACTATAGCGCCCAGCTGGTTATGGTATGAACATAAATTGGATTTAGATTTTTTATTCAGATGTCAGTACATTTTGTTTACACAACCACCGGAACGATTACCCGCATTACTACATGCGGGTCGGGCTGGTTGTAGCAAATAACTACATCGAAGAAAGCCCGTATCACTCACGATGCGGGTTTTTTTTTGGGAGGAACAATGCGAGTTTTAAAATTTGGTGGATCATCTTTAGCCGACGCTGAGCGCTTTAACCGCGCTGCCGATATTGTGTTAAGCAATCAGCATCAATCTCAAATGGCTGTGGTACTGTCGGCTCCTGCTGGCGTGACCAATGACTTAGTTGCTGTCGTCGACAAAGTGAGTCACGGTAATGATGGCGAAAGCTATTTAAACCGTATTGAAGAAACCTTCCAAGCCTTGCTTACTCAGTTAAAGGCTAAGTACGCTGGTTTTGCGATTGAGCAAATGCAGTTAATGGTGCATCAAGAGTTGGGCGAGCTTCGCCAGCTACTTAAAGGTGTTGCCTTGTTACAGCAATGCCCAGACAACATTCGCGCTAAAGTACTCTCTACTGGTGAAAAACTTAGCATTCACACAATGAACCACTTGCTATTAGTGCGTGGTCATAGTGCTGAGATCATTATTCCTCAGCAAAAATTGGTTGCCAATTCAGGCGGTTACCTAGAAGCGGTTGTTGATATTCAAGCGTCTAAGCAGCGTTTAAATCGTGCAATGATTCAAGAAGGTGTTATTTACTTAATGCCTGGCTTCACTGCTGGTAATGACCAAGGTGAAACCGTTGTGCTTGGCCGCAATGGTTCAGATTACAGTGCGGCAGTATTAGCTGCTTGTTTAGATGCAGAATGTTGCGAAATTTGGACCGACGTAGACGGCGTATATAACTGCGACCCACGAATTGTTGAAGACGCACGTTTATTGCGTAGCTTAAGCTACCCAGAAGCGATGGAGCTTAGTTACTTTGGTGCCAAAGTATTGCACCCTAAAACCATTGCACCGATTGCCCAGTATCATATTCCTTGCCTCATCAAGAACACTTTTAACCCACAAGGTGAAGGTACCTTGATTGGCGCACAAAGCCCTGCTCAAGATGATTTGCCGGTTAAAGCGCTATCAAGCTTGTCTGAACTCACGATGCTTACTGTTTCAGGCCCAGGCATGAAAGGTATGGTTGGCATGGCAGGGCGAATTTTTGAAAGCATTTCGCGCAGTAAAGTATCAGTGGCGCTAATTACCCAGTCTAGCTGCGAATATAGCGTTAGCTTTTGTATTCATAGTATTGATGCCACTCGCGCGCTTGAGGCCTTAAACGAAGAGTTTGAGTTAGAGTTAGCGAATCAACTATTAGAACCGATTGAAACTATCGACAAGCTGGCAATTATTTCGCTGGTGGGCGATAGCATGCGCCGTAGCAAGGGGGTTGCTGCACGCTTCTTTACTTCTCTTGCGGAAGTGGCAATTAACATAGTCGCGATTGCGCAAGGCTCTTCAGAGCGTTCTATTTCGGCAGTGGTGTCTCAAGAGAAAGCTGCTGAGGCGATTCGCGCCTGTCACCAAAACTTCTTTAACAGCATGCATTACATTGATTTATTCCTGATTGGCGTAGGCGGTGTTGGTGGTGCTTTAGTTGAGCAAATTCATGCTCAACAAGGCCATTTAAAAGAGCAGCAAATTGGTATTCGGGTATGTGGTGTGGCGAACAGTCGTAAGCTACTGTTGGATGCTAAGGGCTTAGATTTAGAGAACTGGCAACAACAGCTAGAGGCTACCGAAGAGAATGGTGGTTTCAGTTTAGCCAACGTTACTGACTTAGTTGGCCAAAGCCACCTTATTAACCCGGTGATAGTAGATTGTACTAGCAACGATGATATTGCCGGCAAATACGCCGAGTTTCTAGCTAATGGCTTTCACGTAGTTACTGCCAATAAAAAGGCCAATACTTCAAGCATGGAGTATTACCAACAACTACGTAAAACTGCCTTGGCAATGCGCCGTAAGTTTTTATACGACACTAACGTAGGTGCTGGTTTACCAGTAATTGAAAACCTACAAAACTTGCTTAAAGCTGGCGATAAGCTGGAACGCTTTAACGGGATCCTTTCTGGCTCGTTATCTTTCATCTTTGGTAAATTAGATGAAGGCATGAGCTTCTCCGAGGCAACAACTATTGCTCGTGAAAACGGCTTTACCGAGCCTGATCCGCGAGATGATTTATCGGGTATGGACGTTGCTCGTAAACTGCTTATTCTGGCTCGTGAAGCGGGCATGCCTTTAAGCATCGAAGACATTCAAATAGATAAAGCCTTACCGCCAAACTTTGATTCAAGTGGCGATACTGAAGCCTTTATGGCGCGCCTGCCAGAAGCCGATGCTTATTTTGCTAAGTTGATGGAAGATGCCGCAGCCGAAGGTAAGGTATTACGTTACCTTGGTAGCATTGATAAAGGTGTATGCAAAGTATCGTTAAGTGCGGTAGCAGCAGACGACCCATTAAACCGTGTTAAGGACGGCGAAAATGCCTTAGCCTTTTACAGCCGTTATTATCAACCTATTCCATTGGTATTACGTGGCTACGGCGCTGGCACTGCGGTAACCGCTGCGGGTGTATTTGCTGATGTACTAAGAACCTTAAACTGGAACCAAGAGGTATAATATGAGTGTTGTTGTTTATGCTCCAGCCTCAACGGCCAATGTCAGTGTTGGCTTTGATTCCCTAGGCGCTGCCTTATCTCCTATCGACGGCCGATTGTTGGGTGATAGAGTAATGGTGGAAGCCGCTGAAGGTGATGATGTCGTCATTGAGAACGTGGGTGATTTTGCCCACAAGCTACCGGCCGATCCTAAACAAAACATTCTTTACGATTGCTACCACTATTTTGCTAAGCAGTATGCCGAGCAGGTTGGCAAGCCCTTAGCGTGTGTAAAAATGACCCTAGAGAAAAACTTGCCAATAGGCAGTGGTTTAGGCTCTAGTGCTTGTTCGGTGGTAGCCGCTTTAGAAGGCTTAAATGCTTTTGTTGATACGCCCTTTGATAAAGAGCAAATGCTTATTATGATGGGCGAGCTAGAAGGGCAGATTAGCGGCAGTGTGCATTATGACAACGTAGCCCCTTGTTACTTGGGCGGCATGCAACTGATGTTGCAGCAAGAAGGCGCTACTAGCCAAGCGATTCCCCATTTTGAAGATTGGTATTGGATTGTTGCCTACCCAGGCATTAATATCTCTACCGCGCAGGCTCGTTCAATTTTACCTGCGCAATATCGTCGCCAAGATACCCTAGAGTTTGGCCGTAATTTAGCCGGATTTGTACATGCTAGTTACAGCAAACAACCTGAGCTAGCGGCGACATTGTTAAAAGACAATATTATCGCCGAACCTTATCGCGCGGCACTTATTCCGGGCTTTGATGAAGTACGCAGTTTTGCCGCTCAAAGCGGCGCTTTAGCTAGCGGTATTTCTGGCTCTGGACCAACAATATTTATTGTTACGCCAGTGCTTGAGCAAGCACAACGCACCAAAAGCTGGTTAGAACAACACTTTATTCAAAACGAAGATGGATTTTGCCATGTTTGTAAAATCGATGAGCAGGGCACACGAGTAACAGGAACGTCGCTATGAACTTATACAATCTAAAACACAACGAAGAACAAGTTAGCTTTACTCAAGCGGTTAAACAAGGTTTGGGCAAACAGCAAGGTTTGTTCTTCCCTGATAATATTCCAGCCTTTGATGATATTGACGCGTTGCTTGATCTGGATTTTCATCCGCGCTGTGCAAAGTTGTTAGCGGCATTGCTAGATAACGAGTTGCCTGAGCAAGAATTGCTAGAAATGGTCACTAAGGCTTTTATCTTCCCTGCGCCTTTGGCCGAGGTAAGCGATAAAATTAGTGCTCTAGAATTATTCCACGGCCCAACTTTAGCGTTTAAAGACTTTGGTGGCCGTTTTATGGCGCAGTGTTTAGCTAAATTTTCTAATGGCAATAAAACCACTATTTTAACCGCAACTTCTGGCGATACTGGCGCTGCGGTGGCACATGCATTTTATGGCATGGAAAACATCAATGTTGTGGTGCTTTATCCAAAAGGTAAAATTAGTCCGCTACAAGAAAAGCTGTTCTGTACCTTAGGCGGTAACATTACCACTGTTGCAGTAGAAGCTGACTTTGATGCTTGCCAAGCCATGGTGAAGCAGTCGTTTGACGATGAAGCACTTAAACAAGCGATTGGCCTTAATTCTGCTAACTCAATCAATATTAGCCGTTTAGTGGCGCAGGTATGTTATTACTTCGAAGCGGCTGCTCAGTTGTCAAAAGCACAGCGCGAGCAATTAGTGGTTTCTGTGCCGTCAGGTAACTTTGGTAACCTAACAGCTGGCCTGATTGCAAAAGCGATGGGTTTGCCAATTAAACGCTTTATTGCCGCAACTAACGCAAACGACACGGTACCGCGCTATTTGGCCTCAGGTAATTGGGAGCCAAAGCCTACTCAAGCTACGCTGTCTAATGCAATGGACGTAAGCCAGCCAAACAACTGGCCACGTGTAGAAGAGCTGTTTAAAACCAAAGGTTGGCCACTTAGTGACCTAGGCAAAGGCGTAATGAGCGATGCTCAAACTGCTGAAGCAGTTAAAGCTTTAGACGACGCAGGCTATGTATGTGAACCGCATGGCGCAATTGCTTACCAACAGCTAACCGAGCAATTGGCCGAGGGCGAGCAAGGCTTGTTCCTATGTACTGCGCATCCCGCTAAGTTTAAAGAAAGCGTTGAAGAGATATTGGGTCGCGAAATCGGTTTACCTAAGCCGCTAGCAGACCGAGCAGATTTAGCGCTGTTATCTAAAGAAATGCCTGCCGATTTCGCTCAACTACGTGAACTGCTTATGAGCATTTAAGTTTAGCCTAAGCTAAGCAGAATGAACTAAACAGCGCCTTACTTGGCGCTGTTTTTGTTTGAGCGGATAGTAAGAAAAGTCGAGGGGATTAAGTGGCTAAACTATTTTGGCAAGTTATTGGCTGAGACGAGTATTAAGTCGATTCAAGGTAATCAATTTGGTCTTTAGTTGCAGTCTAGTTTGACCCCGAGTTGATCTTTGTTTCGTTCTCGCGCATATTGCAGGGATTGCTAGGACAAAATCAAAATAACTATGAGTAAAGTGTTAAAAGATCTACTTGAGCTGCTTACCCTAGAGCGTATTGAAGAAGGGCTGTTTCGTGGCTGTAGCCAAGATTTAGGTTTTGGTGCTGTGTTTGGCGGCCAAGTAATGGGGCAGGCGTTATCGGCTGCTAAAGAAACGGTAGATGAGAAGCGCCAAGTTCATTCTTTTCACTCTTACTTTTTACGCCCTGGCGATCCCAACCATCGAATCGTTTATGATATTGAAAGTATTCGCGACGGGCGAAGCATGTCTACTCGCCGAGTGAAAGCTATTCAGTTTGGTAAGCCTATCTTTTATATGACGGCTTCATTTCAAGAGCCTACCATTGGCTTTGAACACCAAGATGAAATGCCGCAAGTGCCCGCACCGGAAGAGCTGCAGTCAGAACAAGAGTATGCTTTTCAATTGCGCGATCAACTGCCTGATGCAGTGCGGGATAAGTTTATTTGCGACAAGCCATTAGAAATGCGCCCGGTAAGCTTTGTTAACCCTTTGCAGCCAGAAAAGCTAGAAGCTAAACGTTGCGTATGGTTTAAAGCGAATGGACAAATGCCAGACGATGGCCGTATTCACCGTTATTTGCTGGCTTACGCCTCAGACTTTAACTTTCTGCCTACAGCTTTGCAGCCACACGGTCGCTCGTTTATTGAGCCCTCTATACAAACTGCCACTATTGACCACAGCATGTGGTATCACCAAGATTTTCGCTTAGACGAGTGGTTATTGTATGTTGTCGACAGCCCAGCGGCTTCTCAAGGGCGTGGCCTAGTGAGAGGGCAGTTCTTCACGCGTGAAGGTAAGTTGGTCGCATCAACCATTCAAGAAGGGTTGATTAGAGAGCGTGATTAAGCTTATTTAGGAAGGTACAACTAATACTAAAAAAGCATGCCTAGGCATGCTTTTTTTATTGAGCGAAACTGAAGCTTACAAAGATTCAGTAAAAGTACGTGTAATTACGTCCTGTTGTTGCTCAGTCGTTAGCGAGTTAAAACGTACCGCATAACCTGAAACACGAATGGTTAGTTGTGGGTACTTTTCTGGGTGCTTAACTGCATCTTCTAAGGTTTCGCGACGCAGTACGTTCACGTTTAGGTGTTGGCCACCTTCTTCAATAGGTTGTGCTTTCAT
Organism: Agarivorans sp. DSG3-1; assembly: GCF_046774965.1. NCBI lineage: Bacteria > Pseudomonadati > Pseudomonadota > Gammaproteobacteria > Alteromonadales > Alteromonadaceae > Agarivorans > Agarivorans sp. DSG3-1. The sequence goes on from NZ_CP177241.1 coordinate 2,030,816, forward strand.
TGGCACTTCACGATACTCGATTTGACCCAATGCATCGATAGCTACCACTTCATCTTCAGCGTACAGCTCATCTTTTACACATAGGCAACGAGCTTGGTTTTGCTCGTTATCTAATAGCCAGAAAGAACCCAATAGTGCGTCGTTGTCTGCTTTAGTAATTTGAATACCTGTGGTCATAACATACCTCATTAGCTAAAAATTGTAATTTTATTACATAATATAGCGATCCTTGAGCCACTTATCGAATCATTATCGCCACTTGCTGTAACTATACTACAATTGACCTTAATCAAAAAAGGGTTTTTTTTGAATTTTATTATTAATTTTATTGATGATGGTTAAGGGCTAGCTTATTGTCTTGTGCTAGGAGGTGAAGCTGTGTTTGAATAATATCTAAGCAGTAGTGGTCGATTTGTTATTCAAGCATTTGTTTTTTATGGTTTAGTAGTTACATAACTGTGTGTGATCTCATTTTGGGGTGTTTATCTTAAAAAGTGTGAACTGAGCGAAAAGCAAATCTGTCTAATAAACGATCTAGCGCAATTAAAGTACAACGGTGAGTCCTTTATACTGATTTAAAGAGTGCTGGTTAGCCAAGGAGAAGCAATGTTACAAAGTCTTCATCAAGATCATCAAAATATCGCTAAGTTGCTGAAGGTGTTAGAGCAGAAGTTGGCTCACATTCGCAATGAAAAAGCGGTTAAGTACAAGTTGATCGCTCATATTATTAGCTACATGCAAGAATACGCAGATCGTTACCACCATCCTAAAGAAGATTTAATTTACGAATACTACGTTAAGTACCGTGTTGTAGAGGATGACCTTTCCGACCAACTGAAAAAGCAACACCAACACTTGTTGGAAATGACTGATGAGTTGAGTGATATTCTTGACATTATTTTACTGGATGCAGTGGTTCCGCTTGACCAGTTCAGTGACAAGTTAGAAGCCTTTATTAAGGCGCAGTGGGAACATCTTAACTATGAAGAAGAGGTGATTTTCCCTGCGTTGAAACGCCACCTAACCGCTGACGATTGGCGTGCGATAGAGCAAAGTTGGCAGCACGGCAATTATGAAGACCCATTGTTTGGTCATCGTGTGCAAGAGCAATACAAAGCTCTATCAGAACGCATCAAGCTATCTGAGCCACAAGAATAGTGAGCAAATACCCAGTAACAAAAAACCCGGCTTAGCCGGGTTTTTTTATTTAGTATTCGTATTCAGTTTGAAGGTCAAAACTATTGTCGATTGACTGTAGTTCCTTTTGTAAACGAATCTTATCTTTAATGGCTTCTATTTCACGCCATTTACGCTTCTTATTTGAACTGCGAGAAGATTTACTTGTTTCAACAGTATCCAAGTCTAGCCTATCCATGGTTATCTCCTTGTATGTTGTTGCAATTAATAAGTACCACACGTGCACAAAAAGTAAAATACTAATGTTGCAAAAAAGTTACCGCGGGCAATTTTTTCATCAAATTTTGTGAAACTTCCTATGCTTTATAAGTAGTCTGTAACTTAGTTACCAGCATAAATAACTTTTATTTATATACGGCCGTGTTTTTATCTTGTTTTTGTTATATATCAAAGCATGGTTAGTTGCTCACGCCTAAACTCCGCGCTCATTTAAACCTAAGCTAGGTTTTAAACGAACAACAAAAGTAAGGTGAATGTAAACCATGAATGAGATTGTGAACTGGTTAAACGACGTACTTTGGGGCAATTTGCTCATCTATTTGCTGTTGGGTACCGGTGTTCTATTCACCGTGCGAACTAAATTTATTCAGTTTCGTCATTTTGGACACATGTTTTCAGTAATGAAATCGAGTCGTAAAGGCGATGCTAGCGGTATTTCTTCTTTCCAAGCCTTGTGTACCAGCCTGGCGGCTCGTGTCGGTACCGGCAATTTAGCAGGTGTTGCCTTAGCCATTAGTCTTGGCGGCCCTGGAGCGGTGTTCTGGATGTGGGTAGTGGCATTACTAGGTATGGCTACCAGCTTTGCAGAAAGCAGCTTGGCCCAGCTCTACAAAATCAAAGACAGCGACGGTAACTTCCGGGGTGGGCCTTCTTATTACATGGAGCAGGGCCTAGGTAAACGTTGGATGGGCGTGATCTTCGCTATCTGCTTGATTGTAGCGTTTGGTTTAGTCTTTAACGCGGTACAAGCTAACTCAATTGCTTCAGCCTTACACGAAGCATTTGGCTTTGAAAAATATGTGGTTGGCGGCATCTTAGTGGCTGCAGCTGCATTAATCATCTTTGGTGGCATTCGCAGTATTGCTCGTTTTGCCGAGTTAGTGGTACCGATTATGGCCTTAGCTTACGTGCTAGTGGCCTTAGTGGTTGTGCTGATGAATATTCAACAAATGCCTGAGGTGTTTAGTTTAATCTTCCGTTCGGCATTTGGCTTTCAAGAAGCTGGTGCTGGTGCCTTAGGCGCCGCCATGATGAACGGTATTAAGCGCGGTTTGTTTTCTAACGAAGCAGGTATGGGTAGTGCACCAAATGCAGCCGCTACGGCAACGCCTTACCCGCCTCATCCTGCATCGCAAGGTTACGTGCAAATGTTGGGTGTGTTTATCGATACTCTAGTGATTTGTACCGCGACAGCGGCCATTATTCTGCTTAGCTACAATGAGCAATTAACGGGTGATGGTATCGCGTTAACCCAACAAGCACTTAGTGGCCAAGTGGGTGAGTGGGGAAGTTATTTTGTTGGCGTGGCAATTATCTTCTTTGCCTTTACCTCTATTGTGGGTAACTACTCTTACGCTGAAACAAACTTGATTTTCCTCGAGCATAACCATAAAGCGGGTTTATGGGTTTTCCGCTTATTAGTGCTCTCAATGGTGATGTTTGGTGCGGTAGTGAAAATTGATATTATTTGGAATCTAGCAGATGTATCGATGGGCTTTATGGCAATTGTCAATTTAGTGGCTATTTTAATGCTCTCTGGCGTAGTGGTTAAACTGGCTAAGGACTATAACCGCCAACTAGATGCGGGCAAAGTGCCCACTTTTAACAGCGATGATTACCCAGAACTGAAGCAGCAAATAGATCCAGAAATCTGGTCCAGCTCTAAGAAGTAGCTACTGCAACATAAAAAGCCTCGATACTCTCGAGGCTGTTTTATGTTTGTAAGCTTAATATTGTTCTGCGCACCAGCTTTCAAAGATAAGAGCGGCTGCTAGGCTGTCTACCGTGCCTTTTTCAAGGGCTTTATAGCCACCTAATTCAAATAACTTTTCTTTGGCATCTACTGTGGTTAGTCGTTCGTCCTGCATCGCAATTTGGTAGCCAAAGCGGCCGTGTAAGCGGTTGGCGAACTTCTTGGCGCGGCTCGTAATGTCTTGCTCGGTACCGTCCATATTCAGCGGTAAACCAATCACTAATAAATCAGGCTGCCATTGTTCTAGTAGCTTTTCCAATAGGGGCCATGAAGGGATCCCATCTTGTGCTTTAATTGCGGTTAATGGCTTAGCGCTGCCGGTGAGCTCTTGACCAATGGCTACGCCAATGCTTTTGGTTCCAAAATCAAAAGCCAGTACTGAACGTTCTCCATCGCGCGCCATTATGTTCGCCCTGCTGGTTTATTGTTAGAGGGCAGCCATAAACCTAGCCAAGCTGCACTTAGAGTTAAGCAAGAACGATGTTGATGTGTGTTCATTACGCGTGTCCTACTTGGCTAGATAGTTGCCAAATATCGATACCTAAATGATTGGCCGCGGCTTCCCAGCGCTTATGGCTTGGTGTCCTAAAAATGATATCGGTACTGGCGGGCAGGGTTAGCCAAGAGTTTTCGGCAATCTCTTGCTCTAACTGACCCGCTTCCCAGCTGGCGTAACCTAAGGTAACAATGTATTCACTGGGTTGAGAATCTGTGCCTAGGGTATCGAGCACATCTTTTGAGGTGGTCACCATCAGTTCATCGCTTATTTCTAAGCTACTGCTAAAGCCTTTAACTGGCGAGTGCAAAACAAAACCGCGCTCTTGAGCCACTGGTCCACCTTGGTAAACCGGTTTATCTAAATCTTGACGGATCATCTCTACCTGATCTTGCAATTCTATTTGCTCTAGCAACGACTCTACCGATAAATCGACAGGAACATTGATGACTAGGCCCATAGCGCCTTCATCGTTGTGCTCGCAAAGGTAAACTACCGAGCGCTTAAAGAACGGATCGTTCAGGCTCGGCATGGCGATTAAAAACTGATTTTGCAGGGTATTCATTGCGTCCAAATTAAACCTTACTACTGTCTAGGTTGATGCTTTAAGTCTAGCTTCAATCGCATCCATTAACTTGCCAGTGATAGATATATCATAGGCGGCTTCAATCTCTTTTATACAAGTTGGGCTGGTAACGTTAATTTCGGTGACTTTATCGCCAATCACGTCTAAGCCCACAAAGACTAAGCCCTTTTCTTTAAGAGATGGACCAATGGAGTTGGCAATGTTCCAATCGCTTTCAGAAAGCGGTTGTGCAACACCACGGCCTCCTGCTGCTAAGTTACCGCGAGTTTCTCCTTTAGAGGGAATGCGCGCTAAGCAATAAGGCATTGGCTCGCCGTCTACAATCAAAATACGCTTATCACCGTCTACAATCTCGGGGATGAACTTTTGCGCCATGCAATATTCTTGACCGTGATTGGTGAGGGTTTCTAAGATTACGCCTACATTAGGATCGCCATCTTTTAGGCGGAATATAGACGCGCCACCCATGCCGTCTAGCGGCTTCATAATGACGTCTTTATGTTGTTGATGAAACGCTTTAAGACGCGGCATGTCGCTACTAACTAAGGTCGTTGGCGTAAATTCAGAGAACCATGCGGTAAACAGCTTTTCGTTGGCGTCACGTAGGCTTTGTGGCTTGTTAATAATTAAACTGCCTTCAGCTTCTGCGCGCTCTAGTATGTAGGTGGCGTAAATAAATTCAGTATCAAAAGGTGGATCTTTACGCATCAGTATCACGTCGAGCTCACTGAGGCTCTGGTCTACTTGGCTGCCAAGTTCGTACCAAGATTGGGGATTCTCTTGTACCGCAAGTGGGCGCATATTGGCCGCCGCACGGCCGCCATCTAAGTAAAGATCTTGCATTTCCATGTAGTAAATTTCGTAGCCGCGCTTTTGCGCTTCCATCAACATGGCAAAGCTTGAGTCTTTTTTAATGTTAATGTTGGCGATGGGGTCCATCACGATACCAAGTTTAATACTCATTTATGCTAAGTCTCCAAATTGACACTGCAAAGCGGTGATTGCCGTTAATGCGGCGGTTTCTGTGCGCAATACACGGGGGCCTAAAATGGTCTCTTGAAATTGGTATTGATTACATACTTCAATTTCTTGAGCACTTAAGCCGCCTTCTGGCCCAATTAGTAAGCGTACTCCATTTTCAGGAGTAGGCAGGGTCTTAATGCTATATGGGGCCTTTGGATGCAAATTCAACTTCATTGCTGATGAGGTCTCGCTAGCCCATTGCTCTAAACTTTGTAGCTGTGCTACTTCAGGCACGATGCTTCTGCCTGATTGCTCGCAGGCAGCGATTGCAATTTTTTGCCATTGCTGGCGTTTTTTCTCGAACCGTTCTTGATTCAGTTTTACGCCACAGCGCTCGCTGGTAAGAGGGGTAATTTTGTTTACGCCTAGCTCTACAGATTTTTGAATGGTGAATTCCATGCGATCACCACGAGAAATAACTTGGCCTAGGTGGATATCTAGCGGTGATTCAGAATCATTGATATGCACTTCAGTAATTTTTACCGATACATGCTTTTTACTGCTGCTCTCAATGATGGCTGGGTAGTTGTTGCCATCGCTATTAAATAGCTCGAGTAGCTGACCTGCTTCCATTCTTAATACTCGGCCCACATGATTAGCGGCTTCTTCATCTAGCTCTGTGAGTTGATGTAGCGCGAGCGATTGAGACTGATAAATACGAGGAATGCGCATGGTAAAAAGGTGGCTCCGTAATCTAGCAAGAAAAATGGTTGGTTTTACTGCTAAAGAATAAACCTATTGCTGGTTTATTCCCAGCAACTCTATGAATCTGGGAAGGATAAGGTACCTCTCTTCACTGACTTATTTGAAGAACCTGTCTGCAGGTGCGGCATTGATAGCTCGCGCCTTTAAGTACCTTGTTGTGGCGACGGATGCTGAGTAGGTGGCTTTGGCACGCACAGCGGTATTCGACGCTGTTGATTTTTATGCTTTCAAGTGAGTAGTTATGGGTGGTGTGCGGAGGGCAGTTAAATACGTTCAACATAATGGCTTGCCACTCTTTACCGTGTGGTTTTACTCGGCCATACACGGCGTGGCAGATGATATGAGCGACTTCATGAGGAACGGTTTGTGCTAGAAAGTGTTCAGGTTGCTGCTGATAAAAGTGGGCATTAAAGCGCAAACGCCAGCGGCTTAAGTTAGCACTGCCTGCCACTTTGCTATTACGCGCCGACAACAGTATTTCTGGGCGGGTAAATGTTCGCTCAAAAAAAGTCTCAGCTTGGATAAAGCAATCTTCTACGGTTTGGTTTAGGCGTTGCACGCTAACTTCAGTTCTCCATAGTGTTAAATGGTCAGTAATGTTTAACGATCAAAAAAGCCGAAAGGATAATCAAGGATTATACGCTTTCGGCTTAGCTTGGCGAGTTTACCTCTGGCTTATAGGCCAGCTTCGCTCTTTAGTAACTCTGCTTTATCAGTCGCTTCCCAAGGGAATTCTTCACGACCAAAGTGGCCGTAAGCCGCTGTTGCTTTGTAGATCGGACGCTCCAAATCTAGCATGCTTAGAATACCGTAAGGGCGTAGATCGAAGTGTTTGCGTACTAATGCAACCAATTTGTCGTCGCCAATTTTGCCTGTACCAAAGGTTTCAATGCTAATTGAGGTAGGCTCTGCAACACCAATGGCGTAAGACACTTGAATTTCACAGCGGTCTGCTAAACCTGCAGCCACAATGTTCTTAGCTACGTAACGACCAGCATAAGCTGCACTACGGTCTACTTTTGAAGGATCTTTACCAGAGAATGCACCGCCGCCATGACGCGCCATGCCGCCGTAGGTATCTACAATAATTTTACGACCGGTTAAACCACAGTCACCCATTGGGCCACCAATTACAAAACGACCAGTTGGGTTTATATGGTATTGAGTATTTTCATTTAACCATTGCGCTGGCAATACTGGCTTAATGATCTCTTCCATTACTGCTTCACGTAAATCGGCAGTAGAAATGCTGTCACAATGCTGAGTAGATAACACGACCGCGTCAACGCCTGTGATGATGCCGTTTTCGTAAGCAAAGGTGACTTGCGATTTTGCATCTGGGCGTAACCAATCTAAGGTGCCATTTTTACGTACTTCTGCTTGGCGCTTAACCAACAGATGCGAGTAAGTGATAGGGGCAGGCATCAATACGTCGGTTTCATTGGTGGCATAACCAAACATTAAACCTTGGTCGCCAGCGCCTTGTTCTTCTGGGCGAGAGCGGTCAACACCTTGGTTAATGTCTGGGCTTTGCTTGCCCACAACGTTGAGTACCGCACAAGAATCGGCATCAAAGCCCATGTCTGAGTGGGTGTAACCTATGTCGCGCACGGTTGAGCGAGTAATCTCTTCAATATCAACCCAAGCTGAGGTGTTAATTTCACCACCTACCATTACCATGCCGGTTTTTACGTAAGTTTCACAGGCTACACGTGCCTTAGGGTCTTGCTCTAAGATTGCGTCTAATACTGCGTCAGAGATTTGATCTGCAATTTTATCTGGATGCCCTTCAGACACTGATTCTGAAGTAAATAAATGAGTAGCCATGTTTATATCTCGTAAATGATTATATACGTATGGATGTTTTACCATCTGGACGTCTATTCTAAGTGAGGGTTTACAGATTTGCTAGCGCTTATTAATGAAAAAAATTCACCTTAGTGGATTAGTTTTGTTGTATTGGTTTGTTTTGCTTAGTGCTGGATAGTGCTGGATAGTGCTGACAGGATGCTTGGCAGGCGTTTATTCAATGCTCATTCACCATTCTATCTTAAGAAATAAGGGGGCTAACTGGTGGCCTTAAATATGTTCAATTCGGGCTGGTGATATATCTTAAAGGGGAATGGTAGTGCTTCTTTATGGCTTATTAAGAACCTAACAAAATGGATATTGTCGCTAGTGTATAAAGATAACTTAGCCGCCTCGGGGGCGGCTAAGTGTTTCCAGCTTTAATTAAGCGGCTTTATTAAGGCTTGCTGAGTTCATGCTTAATCCAGTTGCTCATGTTTTGGCGAGTTTCTAGTCCGGTTTTTCGCGCAATTTCTTTATCGCCACGTACCACTAATAATATTGGTAGGGTAGAAACTTGATATTTGCTACGCGCAGATTTGTCCTTACTTAGATTGATGAGCTCAATTTTCTTTTCGTTCTGCTGGTTATAAATCATCACCAAATCAGCTTGGATCTTACTTTCGTCATTACGGTCATGCACAAAAGACACTAAACGTAAGGGGGGGCGAGGGCTACGCACTAAATCTAGGCATTGGCCATTATCACCGTATTCTTTACATGACCAAATGAATTCATAGTACTCAAGACGTTGTGAGTAGAAGTATTGGCCAGCATCAAATTTTTTGAGGCTAGGTATTTGTTTAGTGCTTACACCATACTTATCGGTGAAGCTTTCTATAACCCGACTATTAGGGCGGAAAGTGGTGGTTTCGGTATTGACTGAAGCTAAAACTTGGCTAGGTAACATAGCCATTATTAACAGTACAACTAGGCGGCGCATAAAAAATTTCCCTCTATAAATACAAAGCCACTATTAATATCTCTGGCATAGTAGATCACTCTAAGCCGTAAGCCCACAGTAATTTACTGTGATAGCGCTCTCATTTTTAAATAAACCAAATATTTAAGTGAATAGTTGCTGGTTGAGGTGATTGTATAGGTTAAATCAATACTTTAGAGGCAAAGCTTTATCTTGCTTAATAAGGGATTATCCGTTTATACAACTCTACTCAACCGCCTAGGGTTGGTTTTTATGAAATAGCACTGCATCTATTGGTTATGCAAGTTTGCGGGTTGAGTTCTTGTTGCTTGATGAAGTTAGCGAGTAGGCCACTCAGATGAAGATATATTGACGGCAGCATCGGCACATAAATAGTCGTCAATTTGAATTAGTGTTATTGTAATTGTTCGTTGTTTAAGGTTTTGTTTTCTTCTTTTACCAGTACTGGGCTATTGATTAAGCGGATCTGGGCATTAAGTAATTGTTGCTCGATCAAACTAGGTGAACGGAATAGATACTTGGCAACAGCGCTGGCACACAAACAGGCCACAATCGCCGGCAGCACAATCTCTACTTGTAGGGTTTGTTCGGTAATGAGTAAGAATGCGGCCCAAGGAGTGCGAAAAACAGCACCAAACATTGCGCCCATGCCAACGATAACAAGCATCGAGTTGGGGGCATTGGGAATTACATTACCGATAATGCTACCTAAAATGCCACCAATCACTAACATGGGCCCTAAGCTCCCGCCAGGCAAAGCAAAGGCTAAGGCTACTGTGGTGAGTACTATTCTGGCAAGCAGCCACAGGTGTTGTTCAGTTAAGGCTAATTCCCAGCTCAATAAGCCATTTGGAGTAATGGGCTCTAAACCTAACCAGTGTGGATTAATTACTCCCGCTAAGGCAGTGATACCTGCAGCGATAGCCACTGCATAACTGCGCTTAAGTGTTGGAATAGAACGAATCGCTCGCACCAATAAAGTGGCAAATAAACCACACAACATGCCAAGCAACGCAAATTGAGGCAGCCCCGTCCAAGTAAACGATTGGTCGGGGAGGTCGATGCTTAACATACTGCCACCATGTAGATCGGAAACAACGCTAGCCGTATAGGCGCATATTGCAATGGTAGCAATTGAGCGCCAATTAAAGCGACGCATTACTAATTCGTAGGCAATTACGGTGCCGGCAAGCGGCGCATTAAATAAAGCTGCTACGGCTGCCGCCGTGCCGCAAGCGACACTTAAGCGAATTTGTCCTTGAGTAAGGCGAGCGGCGTGGGAGAGATTACTGGCCACTACTGCGGTAAGGTAACAAGCAGGCCCAACTACGCCAACAGCGAAACCACCCCAAGTAAGTATTAGTCCCACTGCGAATTGATAAGCTAAATTGCCCCAATGAAGTTGCCCTTCATCAAAATGGTAGGCTTTAACCACAAAAATTAAACCCACTTGTTTGTAGTTAGCAAACAGCCGTTCAAGAAACAAGATGCTTAAGGCCGCGAGTAAAGGAAGCGAGTATGGTGGAAGGGGCTGATTAAGCAAAAGATTAGGATTAAGGTGGGCAAGGTCGCTAAATAGCAAGGCAATACCACTAGAGAACAAACCAATGAACAGGTAAACAAAAAAACTGCGGCTGCGAAATGCAAAATTATTTGCCATCTAGTTGGTTTACCGTCCCTCAATATTTCTTGTATCAAGACTTTATCACGTCCTTGTCAGCTGTAAATATGTGTTTGCTTAAGCAATTAGCAGAGTTTTTTAATAAATCTGGTTATTCTTTTTAGATATTTATTGAGTAACACCGTTGACTTTGTGACAATACGCGCCTCTCGACACCCTATAGCCCTAATATTTGCAGGAGAAATTCATGTCTTCTCGTCGTCAATACGCCAATGCTATCCGTGCTTTAAGTATGGATGCAGTTCAGCAAGCTAACTCTGGTCACCCTGGTGCTCCAATGGGAATGGCTGATATTGCTGAAGTTCTATGGCGCGACTTTTTGAAACACAATCCAACTGACCCAACTTGGGCAGACCGTGACCGCTTTGTTTTATCTAACGGCCATGGCTCTATGTTGCTGTATTCTCTGTTGCACCTATCTGGGTATCAACTTCCGATTGAAGAGCTTAAAAACTTCCGTCAGCTTCATTCTAAAACACCAGGTCACCCAGAGTACGGTTACGCACCTGGCGTAGAAACCACTACTGGCCCGCTAGGCCAAGGCATTACTAATGCCGTAGGTATGGCACTGGCTGAGAAAATCTTAGCGGCGCAATTTAACCAAGATGGTTTCCCGGTTGTTGATCACTACACTTACACCTTCTTAGGTGATGGTTGTTTGATGGAAGGTATCTCGCATGAAGCTTGTTCTTTAGCGGGTACTCAAGGCCTAGGTAAACTTATCGCATTCTGGGATGACAATGGCATCTCTATTGATGGTGACGTAGAAGGTTGGTTTACCGACGATACCGTTAAGCGTTTTGAATCTTACGGCTGGCATGTAATTGGTGGCGTAGATGGCCACGATAGTGAAGCCATTAGCGCAGCGATTAAAGCCGCTCAAGCTGAAACGACTCGCCCAACCATGATTTGTTGTAAAACAGTGATTGGTTTTGGTTCGCCAAACAAATCGGGTAGCCATGATTGTCACGGTGCTCCACTAGGCGCTGAAGAAATTGCAGCTGCTCGTGAGTTCTTAAACTGGCCATATGCTGCGTTTGAAATCCCACAAGATGTTTACCAAGCGTGGGACGCTAAAACTGCGGGTGAGAAATCACAGTCAGAGTGGAACCAATTGTTTGCCGGCTATGAAGCGGCTCACCCAGCACTAGCAGCTGAGTTCAAGCGTCGTGTGACTGGTCAAATGCCAAGTGATTGGAAAGAGTTTGCCGACAACTACATTAGCGAACTGCAAGCAAGCCAAGCTAAAATTGCTACTCGTCAGTCTTCACAGAAAACCTTAGAGGCCTTTGGCCCTAAATTGCCAGAGCTACTAGGTGGTAGTGCTGATTTAGCACCATCTAACCTTACTATGTGGTCTGGTTCTGAAGCGGTAACCGCTGAAGACGCATCAGGCAACTACATGCACTACGGTGTGCGTGAGTTTGGTATGTCGGCCATTATGAATGGTATGACTTTGCACGGTGGTTTAAAGCCTTACGGTGCTACGTTCCTAATGTTTATGGAATACGCACGTAACGCTTTGCGTATGGCTGCTTTGATGAAGCAACCGGCAATTTTTGTTTATACCCACGATTCAATTGGTTTGGGCGAAGATGGCCCAACTCACCAAGCGGTAGAGCAAACTGCTAGCTTACGTTTAACACCTAACATGAGCACCTGGCGTCCATGTGATTCAGTAGAGTCAGCGGTTGCTTGGCGTCATGCGGTAGAAAGTACCGACAGCCCAACTTCGCTTATCTTCTCTCGTCAAGGTTTAGCGCCGCAACCGCGTGATGCACAGCAACTTGCTGATGTTGCGCGTGGTGGTTACGTACTGAAAGATTGCGTGGGTACGCCAGAGCTTATCTTGATTGCTACAGGTTCAGAAGTTGAGCTAGCGGTAGCTGCAGCAGATGAACTAACGGCCGCAGGTAAAGCAGTACGTGTAGTCTCGATGCCTGCTACTGATGTGTTTGATGCACAATCGCCAGAATACCGTGAATCGGTATTACCGATTGCTGTACGCAAACGTATTGCTGTTGAAGCGGGAATTGCAGATTTCTGGTACAAGTACGTTGGCTTTGATGGCAAAGTACTGGGTATGACTACCTTCGGTGAGTCAGCGCCAGCCGGTGAATTGTTCAAGCTATTTGGTTTCACTAAAGAAAACTTAGTGAACATGGCAAACGAACTTCTGTAAGCACTTGCAAGTGCTCGTTCAGTAATAAATAGAACCCTCTGCTAAGAGGGTTCTTCGTTTCAGTGTTATAGAAAAAGGCGATTATCATGCCTCGTCAACCTATCAAAGTAGCGATAAATGGTTTCGGCCGAATTGGTCGCAGCGTACTTCGCGCATTATTCGAATCTCACCGTCAACACAAAATAAAAGTCGTTGCGATTAATGAGCTGGCCAGCCCAGAAGCGATGGCTCATTTGCTTAAATACGATTCTACCCATGGCACGTTTGCTGAAGATGTATTGCTGCAAGGTGAAACGCTCACGGTAGAAGGTCAAGCCATTCAACTACTGCATCAAAGCGAGCCCAATCAGTTACCGTGGAAAGATTTAGCGGTGGATATTGTCATGGAATGTACTGGGCGTTTTAGCTCGGTGGCCGATGCGCAAATGCATATTGACGCCGGGGCCAAGAAAGTTTTGTTTTCTCACCCTGCCGATCCTTGCGTAGATCAAACGGTAGTCTATGGTGTAAATGAAGATTTGCTGAGTGCTAGCGATAAAGTGGTCTCAAATGGCTCTTGTACGACCAATTGTATCGTACCGGTGATTCAGGTCTTAGATGAAGCCTTTGGGGTTGAATGTGGTACTATTACTACAATTCACTCAGCAATGAACGACCAACAGGTCATTGATGCCTACCATACTGACTTACGCAGAACCCGTGCGGCTGGGCAGTCAATCATTCCTGTTGATACTAAGCTGGCTAAGGGTGTAGAGCGAATCTTGCCTAAATTCGCCGGTAAGTTTGAAGCCATTGCGGTGAGGGTGCCTACGCAAAACGTTACGGCGATGGACTTGAGTGTAACATTGTGTAAAAAAGTTACAGTTTCTGATATAAATCAAGCCATACAAGCAGCACTTTGCGGTAAATTAAGCGGCATATTGAGCTATACCGAAGAACCTTTGGTGTCTATCGACTTTAATCACGATAGTCATTCAAGCATTATTGATGGTTCTCAAACACGGGTTAGCGGCGAACATTTAGTGAAAGTGTTGGCCTGGTGTGACAACGAATGGGGGTTCGCCAATCGCATGTTAGATACCGCTGAATTAATGAGTAACACGGAATTGTAGGTTTAGCCATGCTGGCTAAACTGTAAGTTTAATTTTTAAAACTATAGAGGACAGATAATGTCAATTATCAAAATGACCGACTTAGATCTTGCAGGCAAACGCGTATTCATTCGTGCTGATCTAAACGTTCCAGTAAAAGACGGTAAAGTAACTTCTGATGCACGTATCCTAGCATCTCTTCCTACTATTAAGCGTTGCATAGAAGCTGGCGCTAAAGTAATGGTTACTTCTCACCTAGGTCGTCCAACTGAAGGCGAATACGCTGAAGAATTCTCTCTAGCTCCTGTAGTTAACTACTTAAACGACGCACTAGATTGTGACGTTAAACTAGCTAAAGATTACCTAAACGGCTTAGAGCTAAACCCGGGTGAATTGGTTGTTCTTGAGAACGTTCGCTTCAACAAAGGCGAGAAGAAAAACGAAGAAGAGCTATCTAAGAAGTATGCTGCATTGTGTGACATCTTCGTTATGGATGCTTTCGGTACGGCTCACCGCGCTCAAGCATCTACCCACGGCGTAGGCACTAACGCGCCTGTAGCGTGTGCTGGTCCTTTACTTGCTGCTGAACTAGAGGCGCTTGGCAAAGCAATGGACAACCCAGCTCGTCCGCTAGTGGCTATTGTTGGTGGTTCTAAAGTATCAACTAAATTAACAGTGCTTGAGTCTTTATCTAAAATTGCTGACCAACTTGTAGTGGGTGGCGGTATTGCTAATACTTTCATCGCTGCAGATGGTCACAATGTAGGTAAATCTTTATACGAAGCTGACCTAGTAGATACTGCTAAAAAACTAATGAAAGAGTGTGCTATTCCTGTAGCCACTGATGTTGCCTGTGCTAAAGCCTTTGATGAAAATGCAGAAGCTGAAATCAAAAATGTTTCTGAAGTACAAGACGACGATATGATCTTCGACTTAGGCCCGGATTCTACAGCAGCTCTTGCTGAAATTATTGGCAATGCTAAAACTATCCTTTGGAATGGCCCTGTTGGCGTATTTGAATTCAAGAATTTTGAAGCAGGTACCGCGGGTATTTCTAAAGCTATCGCCGAGTCTGCAGGCTTCTCTGTAGCGGGTGGTGGTGATACACTAGCGGCCATCGACAAGTTTGGTATTAAAGCCGATGTATCTTACATCTCTACGGGCGGCGGCGCTTTCCTAGAGTTTGTAGAAGGCAAAGTATTACCAGCTGTAGCCATGCTTGAAGAGCGTGCAAAAGGCTAAGAACGTAATCGGGAGCGCAGCTCCCGATTTTCTGTATTAGAATACTCTGTTACAGAAACAAGAATTTTTAATCAACAAGACTAAATGGAACCATTGCTATGTCTAAGATCTTTGACGCAGTTAAACCAGGTGTAATCTCTGGTGATGACGTACAGAAAGTTTTCGAAATTGCTAAAGAAAACAAATTCGCACTACCAGCGGTAAACGTAGTTAACACTGACTCAATCAACGGCGTACTAGAAGCTGCGGCTAAAGTTAAGTCTCCAGTTGTTGTTCAGTTCTCTAACGGCGGTGCAGGTTTCTTCGCTGGTAAAGGCGTTAAACTTGAAGGTCAAGGTGCTCAAATCCTTGGTGCTGTTGCTGGTGCAAAATATGTACACGCTGTTGCTGAAACCTACGGTGTTCCAGTTATCCTGCACACTGACCACGCGGCTAAGAAATTGCTTCCTTGGATCGACGGTCTTCTAGATGCTGGTGAAGAGTTCTTCGCTCAAACTGGTAAGCCTCTTTTCTCTTCTCACATGCTTGACCTAAGTGAAGAGTCTCTAGAAGAAAACATTGATACATGTGCTAAGTACCTAGAGCGCATGGCTAAAATGAACATGACTATCGAAATCGAACTTGGCTGTACTGGTGGCGAAGAAGACGGCGTAGATAACTCTGACATGGACGCATCTGAGCTTTACACTTCTCCTGAAGACGTAGCATACGCATATGAGAAACTAATGGCTGTTAGCCCACGTTTCACTATTGCTGCTTCTTTCGGTAACGTACACGGTGTTTACCAAGCGGGTAACGTAGTACTTACTCCTACTATTCTACGTGATTCACAAGCTTACTGTGCTGAGAAATTTGGTATTGCACCAAACGCACTTAATTTTGTATTCCACGGTGGTTCTGGTTCTTCTGAAGCAGAAATCCAAGAGTCTATCGGCTACGGTGTTATCAAAATGAACATCGACACTGATACTCAGTGGGCAACTTGGGATGGTATCCGTACTTACTCAGCTGAAAACTTTGATTACCTACAAGGCCAAATCGGTAACCCTAAAGGTGCTGATCAACCTAACAAGAAGCACTACGATCCTCGCGTATGGTTACGTGCTGGTCAATCTTCAATGGTTGCTCGTTTAGAAAAAGCGTTCTCTGACTTAAATGCAGTAGACGTGCTGTAATTTAGTCATCTAAGGCTATATTACTTAAGGCTCGCTTTGGCGAGCCTTATTCGTTTTTAAATCACAAGTAAATGGTATTAGATGGATTTATTTCAGCCATAATTGATGAGTTGTACATTTTAATTTACGTTTAAAGTGGCGCTCCGTCAGCTATTTGTTCACTTATCCTACCTCTTCAATTTTCTCGCTTTTAGTTCATGATTGTTTTACTTTAGCTTTATAAGCCAATGAATTTTCTATATTTATAGTTTTAGTATTAAGTGTTTTCCTAAGCTATTCAGGCTCTTATGTTTGATCTTAGGTTTAGATTAGAAAAATTCATTCGTTAAACTAAGGTCTATTGACTAAAATTTATACTCTAAGCCCTTCGATATAGGCTGAGTCGCTGGCTGCGGATAGCGGGCGTGTTAAATAAAGATTGAAAGGAATAATCAGATGGAACAGAGCATTGCAACATCAAATGCAACGATTGTATCAATACAAGGACAAGCGTTTGCAGTAGATGCCCAAGGCAATATTAGATCCCTGCAACCAGGGGATAGTGTTGTGCCTGGCGAAATGATTATTACTTCCCAAGGTGCGCAACTTGGCTTTTACTATGGTGAAGACCAGTACCTGCTTGGTGACAATAGTGCTACTCAACTTCCCAATGTTGATATTGCAGAAGGCCCTTTAAGCGCGGCTAACGATCTTGATGTAGACGCTTTGCAACAAGCCATTTTAGAAGGTGCTGACCCAACGGAGTTGTTTGAAGCGACTGCGGCTGGTGGCGCTCCTACTGCTGCGGATGGTGAAGCAGCTGGCAACGGTGGGTTTATTACGATCGACCGAATTGGTGGAGAAACCATTGCTCAAACTGGTTTTAATACCCAAGCTCCCCAAGTTCCAACTAATGCAGCCCAAACTGACTCTGATGCAAACGCTCCAGAACCGCTAGCAGCAATCGATAACTCTCAACCTGAACCCACTCCCACTCCGCCTGCACCTAGTCCCGATCAAGCACCAACGATTACGCTTACTGCTGGAAGTATTACTGAAGATTTAGTGGATGCCGATACCGTTATTGCTAGCTTTACATCAAATGATGCCGACGGTGATGTTTTAAATCACAGCCTGCTAAATGATACTGATGGTTTTTTTGTTATTGATGGAAACGAAATTAAGTTGAGTGATGCGGGTATTGCTGCAGTTAACAATGACCAACTCAATTTAACGACTTTGAATTTAACCATTCAAGTTGAAGCTAATGGCCTAACGGCTTCTGATAGTGCTTCCGTCGAGATTGTTAGAGTAGACGACGATCCCGCCACACCTGTAGATCAAGCTCCAACGATAGACGTGGTTGCTCAAAGCGTCACTGAAGATGCAGTCAGCACAGATACAATTGTTGCCAATTTTACCTCAAACGATCCTGATGGTGACGTTCAAACTTACCAATTGTTGAATAACGATGACGGCTATTTTGTTATTGATGGTAACCAAGTCAAACTCACTGCTGATGGCGTGGCGGCGATTAATAATGACAGCTTAAATCTGACAAGTTTGGATTTGACCGTTCAAGTTGAAGCTAATGGCCTTACTGCTACCGATAGCGATACGCTTAGCATTGTAAGAGTGGACGACGAACCAAGCACTCCTGTAGATCAAGCTCCAACGGTAGATGTGGTTGCTCAAAGCATTACTGAAGATGCAGTCAGTACAGACACAATTGTTGCCAATTTTACCTCAAACGATCCTGATGGTGACATTCAAACTTACCAGCTGTTGAACAACGACGATGGTTATTTTGTGATTGATGGTAACCAAGTAAAACTCACCGCTGATGGTGTGGCGGCGATTAATGATGACAGCTTAAATCTGACAAGCTTGGATTTGACCGTTCAAGTTGAAGCTAATGGCCTTACTGCTACCGATAGCGATACGCTTAGCATTGTAAGAGTGGACGACGAACCAAGCACTCCTGTAGATCAAGCTCCAACGATAGATGTGGTTGCTCAAAGCGTTACTGAAGATGCAGTCAGTACAGATACAATTGTTGCCAATTTTACCTCAAACGATCCTGATGGTGACGTTCAAACTTACCAATTGTTGAATAACGATGACGGCTATTTTGTTATTGATGGTAACCAAGTCAAACTCACTGCTGATGGCGTGGCGGCGATTAATAATGACAGCTTAAATCTGACAAGTTTGGATTTGACCGTTCAAGTTGAAGCTAATGGCCTTACTTCAACTGATAGCGATACGCTTAGCATTGTAAGAGTGGATGACGAACCAAGCACTCCTGTAGGTCAAGCTCCAACGATAGACGTGGTTGCTCAAAGCGTCACTGAAGATGCAGTCAGTACAGATTCAATTGTTGCCAATTTTACGACAAATGATCCAGATGGAGATGTGCAGGCTTACCAGTTGTTGAATAACGACGATGGTTATTTTGTGATTGATGGTAACCAAGTCAAACTCACCGCTGATGGCGTGGCGGCAGTAAACAGTGATGCTTTAAACTTGTCTGAACTCTCCATTAATGTTCAAGTTAGCGCGAATGGACAAACCGCGACTGATAGCGACATCGTGAATGTTGTTCGTGTGAACGATGCACCGGAAACTGATACGGTGGTACTAACGCCAATAGCAGAAGACAGCGGTGCACGTACAATTACTAGTGATGAACTACTAGCTAGCGCAGGAGATATCGAAGGTGATGACTTAACGGTAAGTAATCTGCAAATTAGCGCAGGGAGCGGTAGCTTAGTCAATAACAACGACGGTACTTGGACTTACACGCCAGCTGCTAATGACGATACAGAAGTCAGTTTCAGCTACGACATCACCGACAATGGCAGTACTAATGGCGCAAGTGACCCGCAAACGGTAAGCGGCAGTGCCAGCTTAGACATTACTCCCGTGAATGATGCACCGGAAACTGATACGGTGGTACTAACGCCAATAGCAGAAGACAGCGGTGCACGTACTATTACTAGTGATGAACTACTAGCTAGCGCAGGAGATATCGAAGGTGATGACTTAACGGTAAGCAACCTGCAAATTAGCGCAGGGAGCGGTAGCTTAGTCAATAACAACGACGGTACTTGGACTTACACGCCAGCTGCTAATGACGATACAGAAGTGAGCTTCAGTTACGACATCACCGACAATGGCAGTACTAATGGCGCAAGTGACCCGCAAACGGTAAGCGGCAGTGCCAGCTTAGACATTACTCCCGTGAATGATGCACCGGAAACTGATACGGTGGTACTAACGCCAATAGCAGAAGACAGCGGTGCACGTACAATTACTAGTGATGAACTACTAGCTAGCGCAGGAGATATCGAAGGTGATGACTTAACGGTAAGTAATCTGCAAATTAGCGCAGGGAGCGGTAGCTTAGTCAATAACAACGACGGTACTTGGACTTACACGCCAGCTGCTAATGACGATACAGAAGTGAGCTTCAGTTACGACATCACCGACAATGGCAGTACTAATGGCGCGAGTGACCCGCAAACGGTTGGCGGCAGTGCCAGCTTAGACATTACTCCCGTGAATGATGCACCGGAAACCGATGCGGTGGCACTAACGCCGATAGCAGAAGACAGCGGTGCACGTACTATTACTAGTGATGAACTACTAGCTAGCGCAGGAGATATCGAAGGTGATGACTTAACGGTAAGCAACCTGCAAATTAGCGCAGGGAGCGGTAGCTTAGTCAATAACAACGACGGTACTTGGACTTACACGCCAGCTGCTAATGACGATACAGAAGTGAGCTTCAGTTACGACATCACCGACAATGGCAGTACTAATGGCGCGAGTGACCCGCAAACGGTAAGCGGCAGTGCCAGCTTAGACATTACTCCCGTGAATGATGCACCGGAAACCGATGCGGTGGCACTAACGCCGATAGCAGAAGACAGCGGTGCACGTACAATTACTAGTGATGAACTACTAGCTAGCGCAGGAGATATCGAAGGTGATGACTTAACGGTAAGTAATCTGCAAATTAGCGCAGGGAGCGGTAGCTTAGTCAATAACAACGACGGTACTTGGACTTACACGCCAGCTGCTAATGACGATACAGAAGTCAGTTTCAGCTACGACATCTCCGACAATGGCAGTACTAATGGCGCGAGTGACCCGCAAACGGTTGGCGGTAGTGCCAGCTTAGATTTAACGCCAGATAATGACGCGCCAGATGCTCAGGACGATGATTTCTCAAATGTAGCGCCTTCTGAATCTGTCCAATTAGATTTGTTGGCTAACGATAGCGATCTGGAAGGTGATGCGATAAGCATTAAATCAATTAACGGCACAGAACTTACCTCGGGAATTGCGCAGGATATTACTGTAGCTAATGGCGTTGTTAACGTGACTGCGGCAGGAGTAATTAGTTTTATCGCTAATGCAGATGGTAATGGTTCAGTTGATTTTACTTATGTTTTACAGGACGAATTTGGCGCCGAAAGTTCAGCTAGTGTATCTGGAAATGTCGTTGATCTCGTTAATGATTCAGCGCAAGTATTTGAAGCTGGTTTAGATACTGGTTCGGACGCCGGAGTCGCTGCTACGCTAACAACGGGTAACTTGCTCAGTAATGATGGTGGAGTGGTTGATGGCTTAGCTATTTCTAGTATCGGTTATGATGGTGGAGTGCACGCTGCTGACGTAAATGGTGTGATTAGCTTTGATACTGAACAAGGCTCGCTAACGGTTTATACCGAAGACTACAATGGTTTTTCTAAAGGTGATTACGAATACCAATTAAACTCTTCAAGCCTTAATGGTGATGGCGTCACCGAAAGCTTCGATTATGTTGTGAGTAACCCTACAGAGGGCTTCGCTACTCAAGCTAAGTTAGATGTTAGTATCGTTGATGATGCACCTATAGGTAGCAATGTTTCGCATAGCTTGGAGTCTAGTCCGCTACTGGTTACCACCAACTTGGTATTGGTATTAGATACATCAGCGAGTATGACTAACGGTGAACATGGAGATGGTCTCGATTATTTGCAAATTGCAGTGGACGCCTTGTCTAACTTAATCGAGCAAGCTGATGCCGCTGGCAACGTAAATGTGCAAATAGTTGGCTTTTCAGACTCGGTAATAAACAGTGGCTGGATAAGTGACAATGTTGCGGAGGCATTAGCATTCCTTGAAGACTTAAGTTCGGGCGGAGGCACACATTATGACGCGGCTCTTAATGAAGTGATAGCCAGTAGCGGCGTTGATATGCAACCTGATGCTGACAATACTCTGTTGTATTTTATTTCAGACGGTGAACCAAACTTTGGCCACCGTTTAGAAGATGTAGAAGAATATAATGGTGAAAATGGCTTACAAGCTTGGGACTCGTTTGTAGCAAACAATATCGATACTAGTTATGGAATTGGTATCGGCCAAGCTGATTTGGACGTGCTCAAAGACGTGGCGTCGGATTCTTCAAGTGATGAATTTGCCTTTATCGTTGATAATGTAAATGATCTCTCTACTACACTTGTAGAAAGCTACCTAGAGGCTGAAGTAGACGCCTCTTTAGGGTTATTGGAAACAGCTTCTACTGATGGGTTTATGGTCGGGGCTGATGATGGTTATGTTAGTGCCATCACTATTGACGGTACAACTTACAATTATGATCCTGATGCCGACCCTGAACAGCCTAAAACCATTAGCGTATCAACTGCCTTAGGTGGTTTGTTACTGCTTGATTTCTCCACCGGAGCCTATTCTTATGAGTTGGATGTTGGAGGTGATGGCTGGGGACAGCAAGAAAACTTTACTGTAGCAGTTACCGATTTTGATGGTGATTCACATTCGGTAAGTATTGAAATTAATACTGTTTTTGAATCGGTGGTCGATGCTAATCGGGATGTCATTATTACAAACCAAGATGGTAGTACCACAATTAGCGTACCAAGTTTAGCTTTGCTCTGGAACGATAGTGGTGCGGGGATTTCTTTAGATAAAGTTGGAACGGCTGTGGGTGGTTCAGCGACAGTCGGTGATGAAATCCTGTTTGACTCAAATGACGGGGTTGGTCTTGGTATCCACGATAGTAACTTCGAAACGGAGGCTTTATCGATTATTGGTACTGAAGCCGATGTTAGCTTTGTTGACTTCAATGGTCATAATACAGTCGATTTGAGTGACCGGTCCTTGTTTAGCCTTAATGACGGTAATATCCCGCAAATTGTTAGTGGTGGGTATTCTTACACTTATCAAAGTGAGTTAGTTAACGATAACGACCCACTTACCTCAGCTGACGAAGACTGGATTAAAGTGACTCTTGCAAAAGGGGAAACTTTGTGGGTAAACATGGCAACCATTTCGGGTACTGAGAGAGTTAAAGTAGACGCTTTTCTTTATGATGCTAGTGGTAACCCTATCGTAAGCGATAGCGGCCAAAACAAACTTGCTGAAGATTGGCAGGGGCCAAAAGATAGTTTTACTGCATCAGAAGAGGGCGATTACTACATTCAGGTTGTTGCTGATTCGGATACCGATAGCGGTTTTTATCAACTTCATCTCACTATTGATACGAGCTACGCAGTTTACACCAAAAATGCAGATAGCGATGTTCATGAACAATTTGAATATAGCATTATTGGTGACGGTGAGATTGATAGCACAACTGCAGAGCTTATTGGTGTTCATGGTAACTCTGTTGATGGCGGAGATGGCGATGAGGTATTGGTGGGTAATGAGTTTGCCAATACCATTACTGGTGAAGCGGGTGATGATGCCTTGGTAGGCTATGCTGGCGACGATCAACTAGAAGGCGGTGAAGGTGCTGACTTGTTAATGGGCGGTATAGGAGCTGACACTTTAATTGGTGGCCAAGGTAACGACGTATTAATTGGTGGTGATGATAGTGATATGTTTGCTTGGCTTGACGGTGACGACCAAGGCACCACCAATGACACCATTAACGACTTTACCTTAAAAGACGATAGTGATCCGAATAACGCCCCTGATGTACTTAACTTGAGTGATTTATTACAAGGCGAAACGGAAGCGAGTTTAGAATCTTATTTGTCGTTTGAAACCATAAGCAATGGTGGCGCTGTTGAAACGATCATATCAATTGATAAAGATGGTGGGGCTAATGGCGAGAGTGTTCATCAAACGATCACCCTTAAAGATGTCGATTTCAGTGGTATGAGTGATAATGATATTTTGACTCAATTGATTGAAGATCAGCAGCTTAATGTAGACAACTAGGCCGTTTACGTTTGGGAAAACCCACTTTCAAGAGTAAGCTAAGGCTTACTCTTGATGTTTTATATTTAGGAAAGGATGCTAGGTGCAGGACGCAAAACCACAGCAGCAATATCGTGATTTAGATGTAACCGCAGAACGCATTGATCCCTTACTGAACAGTTTGGTATTTTTGTCCAAGTTTTATGGTAAGCCTTTTTCTGCTAGAGCGTTGTCAGCGGGATTACCTTTGGAAGAAGGACTACTCACTCCGGCATTATTGCCGCGTGCTGCTTTGCGAGCAGGCATGGATGCATCTCTTGTAAAAAAGCCTATCGGCAAAATTCCTGAATTACTCTTACCCTGTATCTTGTTGTTAAAAGATGGTCGCTCGTGTGTTCTCGTTTCACGCACTTCTGATTCTGTTGAAGTAGCTTGGCCAGAACTTCCAGATAGTCATGAAACCATCTCTCTAGACAAACTCGCCCCAGACTACACGGGTTTTTGCTGCTATGTGCGCAAACGCTACCGTTTTGACGCTCGCTCGCCAGAATCTCTGAGCAACAAGCAGGGCCATTGGTTTTGGAATACTCTACGTCGTTCTGCGCCCATTTATCGGGATGCCTTGGTGGCATCGTTATTCCTTAACTTGTTTGCGATAGCTTCACCGCTGTTTGTTATGAACGTCTACGACAGAGTAGTGCCAAACTCAGCCATTGATACGTTGTGGGTGCTTACCGCAGGTATGGCCTTAGTATTGGTGTTTGATTTTGCCTTAAAGCAAATGCGCGCTTATACGCTGGATTTAGCGGCTAAAAAATCGGACATTTTGTTGTCTGCTCGAATCTTTGAAAAACTGTTAAACATAAAGGCAGAAGTAAGGCCGCCATCGGTGGGGGCTTTTGCTAAAAACGTACAAGAATTTGATTCCATTAGAGAGTTTATTACTTCTTCTACGGTTGCAGCCTTGGTTGATGTACCGTTCTCATTGTTGTTCTTGTTAGTCATCGCCATGGTGGCTGGCCCCTTGGCGCTAGTACCAGCAGGGGCAGCAGTATTAATGCTGCTTTATTCGTTTTACATCAAACGCAAAATGCATCAAGAAGTTGAATTAGGCAGTCGGTTTGCTAGCCAAAAAAATGCTCACTTAATTGAGAGTTTAAATGGTATCGAATCCCTTAAATTGGCAGGAGCCGAAAGCCAGTTTCAGCATAAGTGGGAAGAGCTCGTTGGTAACATTGCTACTTGGAATATGGCTATTAGAAAGCTTGCTACCTCGGTAGGTAATGTGAATGCCTTTGTCTCTCAAAGTACTACTGTATTGCTGGTAGTGGTGGGGGTATTCCAAATCTCTCAAGGTAATCTCTCGATGGGAGGCTTAGTTGCCGCAGTGATGTTAACTGGGCGAGCGTTAGTGCCTTTTTCTCAGGTGTCGCTATTGGCTACAAGATATAACCAAGCGCAATCAGCCTTAGAAAACCTTGAAGATATTATGCAGCTGCCAGATGAGAATTTAGAGCGCTATATGCATCGTTCTCATTTTGATGGTGCGATTAGTTTTAGCGATGTGAGTTTTACTTATCCTGGCAGTGAACAGCAAGTTTTGAAGCAAGTGAGCTTCTCAATTAAAGCCAAAGAGAAAGTCGCCATTATTGGTAAAATTGGCGCGGGAAAAACCAGCTTAGAAAAACTATTACTCGGTTTTTATATACCCCAGCAAGGTGCCATTCGCCTCGATGGTGTCGATTTAAAACAAATTAGCCCGGCAGATGTTCGCCAAAAAATCGGCTGTTTACCGCAAGACATAAATTTATTTTATGGTTCTATTCGAGACAACATTACCCTCGGGGTGCCGCACATTGAAGATGAACTAATCTTCCGTGCCGCAGAACTTGCCGGGGTGACGCAGTTCACTGACGTAGATCCAGAGGGTTTAGACAGACAAGTAGGCGAGCGAGGTCAGTATCTCTCTGGTGGACAACGCCAAGCGGTCGCATTAGCCCGCGCTTTGTTGTTTAACCCGCCAGTATTAGTGTTAGACGAACCAACAAGCAGTATGGACGCGTTCTCTGAGAACTTAGTTAAATCTCGATTAAAGCAAGTAGCAGAGGACAAAACCTTTATTTTAATCACTCACAAGATGTCGATGTTAGATCTGGTTGACCGTATCATTGTATTAGATAGAGGAGCGGTAGTGGCCAATGGTTCTAAAGCGGAAGTATTAGAGCTATTACGCAGCGGCAAAGTGAGGTCTCCCAATGAGTAAGCAAAGGCCTGATATTTCTGAGGCAGAGCTTAAGTTTGTTGATGATATTAATGCCGCCATGTTGATGAAAACACCGCGTCGCTCGCGTCGCTTGTTGTGGCTTATTTTTGTCTTACTAGTGAGCGCAATATCTTGGGCGCATTGGGCTCAGGTAGATGAAGTCACTATTGGCAATGGCAAGGTGATCCCATCTCAACAGATTCAAACAATTCAAAACTTGGAAGGCGGTATCCTTAAACAAATTTTGGTTAGGGAAGGCGAGCAAGTAGAACCTGCTCAGCCCTTATTACTTATCGACGATACTCGTTTTCGCTCAGACTTTCGCGAGCAAGAGCAAAGAGTGATAAACCTAGAAGGTGATGTTGCTCGCTTAAGAAGTGAAATTGCCAGTATTCAGTTAGACCCTAATTTGGCGTTCGAGCAATGGCAAGAACAGGTAAACGTTACCGATGTAGAGATTGAGTTTAACGATGAGTTTAAGTTGAAATACCCATCGGAAGTGACCGGCCAGCAACTACAAAAAACCGCTCGCTTACGAGCCTTGCAAAATCAGCTTTCTATTACTGCAGGGCAAATCGATCAGAAACAACAAGAGATAGTGGAGCTAAAGTCCAAAATCTTGCACGTAAATCAAAGTTACAATTTAGTATTAGAAGAACTAAAAATTACCAAACCCTTGGCGGAAGAAGGCATTGTTTCGCAAGTGGAAATTCTTAAATTGCGCCGACAAGCGAACGATTTAAAGGGTGAGTTACAAAGCAGCAAATTACTTGAACCTAAAATTCGCAGCGCGATTGCCGAAACAATATATAAGCGTCGTGATATTGCGTTAGCGTTTTTAAGCGAAGCGCGCCGAGAGCTGAATCAAATTGAAGCTGAGCTACAACCACTGAGCGAAGGGCAAGTGGGCTTGCGTGATAGGGTAGACAGAACCTCGGTAGTTTCGCCGGTTAAAGGCACGGTTAAAAAGATTTACATTAATACCGTTGGTGGTGTGGTTCAGCCGGGCATGAGCATCATGGAAATCGTACCAATTGAAGATAAGTTATTGGTGGAAGCGAAAATTCAGCCGAAAGATATTGCATTTCTTCGCCCGGGGCTTAAAACTGTTGTTAAATTCAGTGCTTACGACTTTTCCATCTATGGTGGCTTAGACGGGCAGCTAGAACATATTAGTGCAGACACCATTTTAGATGAAGAAGGCAATAGTTATTATCTGGTGAGAGTGAGAACCGACAAGAATTATCTCGGTACAGACGATACACCATTGCCGATTATTCCAGGAATGCTATCTAGTGTGGATATCATTACGGGTAAGAAAAGTATTTTAGATTATCTATTAAAACCAATAATTAAAGCGCAACAATCTGCGTTACGCGAACGATAAGAATGTGTATTTGCTAAGTCGTTGCTTAGCAAATGACAAGGAGTGTTAATGAATAAGCTGAGCTTGACCTTAGCATCAGGTCTGTTAATGGGCTCTAACCTTGCTTGTGCTCAGTCTCTTGAGCAGGCGGTGGCTAAAGTATTAACTGAGCACCCTCAGTTACAATCTTCTTTTAACCAGTTTAAAGCCAGTACCGAGCAATACCAAGGGGCCAAAGGTGGCTACTACCCAACCGTAGATTTAACTGCTGGAGCGGGCTGGGGCCAGAGTGAAACCGAAAACTTTGGGGTGAACAGTGCCAACCCAACCGAGGTTGGGGTAAGTATTCGTCAGCTCTTGTTTAGTGGCTTTTCAACCACAGGTGAAGTATCGCGTACTGAAAATGAAGCGCGAGCCGATCAGTGGCTGCTATATAACGACGCTGAAAACATCGCGCTACGAGTCGTCGATGTTTATCTAGAAGTCGTAAAGCAAGAACAACTGTTAGAACTCGCAGATAGTAATCTGCAAACTCACTTAGCAATTCAAAAAGACATTAAAAAACGCACCGATTCAGGAGTGGGTTCTAGTGCCGATTTAACCCAAGTAAACGGCAGGGTAGCGCGGGCGACAACTAACGCTTTATCGGCTAAAAATAACCTACTTGATGCACAAACTCAGTTTTTACGAGTGGTAAATACCTTACCTAATGATTTGGTGCTACCCGGCGCTGATATTGCCTTGTTACCCGCTGATTTAGATGCCGCTTTGGCCGCAGCATTGGATGTTCATCCTACCCTAAAAGCTGCTCAGTTTGATGTTGCCGCTGCCAACGCCCAAAACACCGTAGCTAAAGCCAGCAACTACCCTGAGATTGCTGTAGAACTAGATGGCAATTGGGACCGAAACCAAAACGGTTTTGATGATACCAAAGATTACGAATTAGCAGCCATGCTGCGTTTGCGTTACAACTTATTCAATGGTGGTAGTGATGCTGCCGAAATTCGCCGCAGTGCTTATGATGTAAATCGCGCCAAGGCCGTGGGAGATGACGCTTACCGACAAGTCACTGAAGGCACTCGTTTAGCCTGGAACGCATGGGATGTATTAGTGCGCCAGAAATCGTTTCTACAACAACACGTAGAAGCGAGCTTTCAAACGGTTGAGGCCTACAAAAAACAATTCAATTTAGGCAAGCGTAGCTTGCTTGATGTACTGAATACCGAAAACGAACTTTTCGAAGCTCAAAACGAATTTATTGGCGCAGATATCGATGAGCTGCGTGCTAAATACCGCTTACTAAATGCTACCGGCCTACTGCTTGAAGCATTACGTGTTAACCGACCTGAGGACTGGAACTTTTAATGAACAACAAAAGCTTAATTGTCGCAGCCGCTATTTTAGCCCTAACTGCGTGTAGTCAATCTGCCGAAACTTATAAGGCTGAAACCGCCAACTATGACCGTCAAGATCAAGACAGCGACGGCGTGATTAATGAACGAGACCTTTGCCCTGATACTGAAGAAGGAGCCGCAGTAGATAACGACGGCTGTTCTGAATTTCAAAGTATTGATGACGGTTACGAATTAATGGTCTTTTTTGGCCACGATTCCAGTAAACTTACTGGTGAATTTGAGCCTCAGTTGCAACAAGTGGCTGACTTCATGCAAAAATACCCTGAGGTTAAAATCAGCGTTGAAGGCTACGCCAGTGCCAGTGGTAGTAAATCTTACAACTTGAAACTTTCTAAGCGTCGAGCGGCGAGTGTTCGTCAGCAATTGATTACTGATTATGCGGTGCCAGCTGAGCGCATAGAGCTTGAAGCCATTGGTGAAGAAGAGCTGCTAGTAGCGGGAGATTCTGAGCAGTCTGAGGCAGCTAATCGTAGAGCGAGAATCTTTGTTCAAGAAGAGTACCGCAAAGTTGTTCCTCGTTGGTCTATCTACACTCCTCATTTAAAACAGTAGAGACTCTAGATGCGGCGTCTTCTAGCTCGGTGGTGGATGCTAGTACTGCTTTGGCCAGTACTCATTCTTGCCACTGGTTATCAGCTAGAAGAACTCGCCGCAACCGTTCGCTCTTTCTATGGTGATAAAGCCGAGCAACGCGTAAGAGCCTGGCGGCAGGTGATTAGCGACGGCCATGCGCTATCGGAAACAGAACAGCTGCACACCGTGAATGACTTCTTCAATCAAATGCAGTTTGTCGACGATATCGATGTTTGGGGCCAAAAAGACTATTGGGCGACACCTGTAGAGTTTTTGGGCGCAGCAGCCGGTGACTGTGACGACTTCAGTATTGCCAAATATTTCTCACTGATTGAGCTAGGCGTAAGTGATGAGAAAATGCGCCTAGTTTATGTAAAATCACTTACCTACAACCAATTTCATATGGTGGTGGCTTATTATCAAACGCCTTCATCTGTGCCGATTATTCTCGATAATATCAACCCAACTATTTTGCCCGCGACTCAGCGTGATGACCTTGTGCCTATTTACAGCTTTAATGGTCAGCATCTTTGGTTGATGAAAGAAAAAGGCCGCGGCCAGCTGGCGGGTAAATCGAGTCGTTTGAAATTGTGGACTGATTTACAGCAGCGCTGGCGACTGAATAAACTTAAAAAACCGATAAAGAATTTTGATGCTTAGGGGAACACTATGACCTTATATCGACAATTGTTGATTGTAGTACTGCTTATCTACGGAGGTTTGTTAGCCGTAGTGTTCAGTATTGAAATTGGCAATACCCGTAGCTATTTGTCTGAGCAGCAATTATCGGATGTAAACAATACCAGCACCTCTTTGGGTTTATCTTTAAGCCCTTATTTGGAAGATGATGATGTAGTAGGGGCAGAGTCGGTAATTAATGCCATGTTTGATAGTGGTTATTACCAACAAATTAGCTTGACGCTATTTGCCGACGAGAGCGTAATAGACCGCCAAAACAGCAGCGCTATTGAAGGTGTACCAGAATGGTTCACTTCTTTTGAACTATTCCAGCCTAGTTCTCAGCAGCAAGTGCTTACCAGCGGGTGGATGCAGTTAGGCGAGCTAACCGTGGTGGGGCATTCTGGCTTTGCTTATTTGCAGCTATGGAATGCCATGGTAGATCTCGCCAAGTTATTTGTAGTGGGCTACTTAGCCACGGTGCTTATGTTAATGCGGGCGCTACGATACTTACTTAAGCCATTAGAGCAAATCCAGCAGCAAGCTAAGTTAATTGAGCAACGCGAGTTTGGCCAAACTATTCCACTGCCGCATACCCTAGAGCTGCGCAGTGTTGTGGGGGCGATTAATCATATGTCTGACAACATCGCTCAGCAGTTTGAAAGCCAAGTTAAAGAAGCCAACGCATTACGCGAGCAAGCTTTTCAAGATTCGGTATCAGGTTTAGGGAACCGTGCCTATTTTATTAATCAAAGTAAGTCATGGTTGGCAGAATCTGGGGTGGGTGGCTTAGCCTTAATATCATTAGACATTATCGAAGCGATTCATGTAAAAGAAGGGTTTAGCGCCCGCGACGAATTTATCCATTCAGTTGGCGAGCTGTTTACTGCTTATACTCAACAGCAGCAACAGTTAGTGTTTGCGCGTATCAGTAATCTTGAGTTTGCGGTATTAGCCGAGGGATTTGATCAGCAACAGTTGCTGGACTTAGCGCAGCAAGTTCACCAAGACATCTTAGAGCGCTTAGCAACGTGGAAACAATACATGCCACGGCCGTTAGTGATTGGCTTGGTATTGCGCCAAAAAGACGAAAACATTGGCGAACTACTGACTGCTGCTGATACTGCTTTGCATGTCGCACGAGAGCTGCGAGAGGGGTTCTTTAGTTTAGCGGATGTGGAGCATACGCATATTCCACGCAGCCAGTGGAAGCAGTTGTTAGAAACCACCATTAGTCGCCAAAGCTTGGCTTACAAAACCCAGATTGTGAATTTTATCCATAGCGATAAAGTGTTGCACCATGAGCTATTTACAACAATTGAGGTAGACGCTCAGCACTATGCGGCAGGGCAATTTATGCCTGCAGTTGAGCAGTTTAGGTTAGGTGCCAAGTTTGACCAAATGGTGGTTGAGCAAGCCGCCAGTGCGTTGAGCAAACATGCGGATTTGAGTTTAGCCATTAACCTAACGTTGTCTGCTATTAGTGAGCAAAGTTTTTTAACTTGGTTGGGTGGGGCTGCAGTGCAGTTTAAATCAGTCGCTCACAGAATGGCCTTTGAGATCCCGGAAACGGCTTTTCTCCAAGAAAATGCAGAGTTGGAAAAAACTTTAGGCTTGTTGCGAGCGTTAGGCTTCCAGATTGGGATTGATCAATACGGGCGTAATTTAAACTCATTAAGCTATTTAAGCAGGGTAAAACCTAATTACGTGAAAATTGATTATGGGTATACCGCTCAAGCGCTGGCAGAAGAGGGCGATACTCATTTCCTTAGTGCCATTTGCCGGGCGGCAAGAAACTTACAAATTGTAACGGTGGCGCAACGGGTAGAGAATCAGCAGCAGGTAGAACTGTTATCGGCCTTGCCAGTGGACGCCTATCAGGGTTATGTTGCACCTCCTCAGCGTTTTAAATTGGCTGAATAGTGAAGTTTAAAGGGGTAGAGATGAAGAAGATTTTATTACCGGTGTTATTGGCTTGTAGTGTGATAGCCATGCCCGCATTTGCGGCTTTGTTACATACCAGCGGCGAGGCGAAGCTGGTGGTTATTGCAGACCAAGTTCAATTAGATCTACATGCAAGCAGTTTAGCGAAATCAGCTAGTGACGCTAAGCAACAAGTTGATGAAGTAGTAAAAGTTACTCAATCTAACTTAGCTGGTTTGTTAACCGACTCTGACCGTTTTGAAGCCAGCCAACTGCAAATTCAAGCGGAATATAAATACCAAGATCGTGAGCGGGTATTTGTAGGTTATCGCGCACAGCGTAGCATTATTGTTGAACTCGCTAATTTAGACGGGCTTACTCAAGTACTCGATGCAGCCATGTTGAGTGGCGTGAATGAAGTGCGTAACTTGCAGTATAAAAGCTCGCAAGAAGACCAACACAAGCAACAAGTGCGTTCAATGGCTATTGCCGACTCTTACGTTAAAGCTAAGCAGTTAGCTGATGGTTATAATGGCCAACTAGGCCCTGTGGTTGAGATTAACTACCGTAATCAGTCTGCTATTCCACTAATGAAGATTGAACGGGTTAGCATGGCCGCGGCAGATGCTGGTGCAAGTTCTTATCAAGCGGCGCAGTTAACGTATAACGACAGTGTTGATGTGAGCTTTGAGTTATTGACTGAAGAGTAGTATTTGGGCTATTACCTTAATCAGTTACTGAGGTGAGGAATTAAAAAGCGAAACAGACTAGGTCTATTTCGCTTTTTTGTAGGTGAAATTTAACTTTACCGTTAAGTGATTTAACTCAGTCGCGTACTAATATGCGGCATCGGCGACGACAAACTCGCTAGCGTTATTTGTATCCACCAATTCTGCCGCCAAAATAACTCGCGATGGCGCGCTATGGTACATCTTACCTAGCATTTCATGACGAGCGCCGGTAATCGCTAATGCGATGCCAGAGGCCACCATGCTCGGCGGGTAAGTCACGGTAGCACGCACTACAGGGTTTCCATCTACCACCATTTTGATGATGTCTTGCGAGCCTGCACCGCCAAGTACTGTTTTAATGTCAGTTCGGCCTGACTCTTTAATTGCCTGCATCACGCCTTTTAACATGTCGTCATCTTGGCACCAAACCGCATCAATTTCAGGGTGTTTTTGTAAGTAGTTTTCCATTACGGCTAAGGCTTTCTGGGTTGACCAATCAGCAGGCTGGCTGTCTAGTATGCTCATGCCTTTGTGCTGGGCAATCACATCGTTAAAAGCATCTACCCGCTGCTTATTAATCGGGATCGACATGCCTTCAATCACTACCACTTTGCCTTTGCCATCCATTTCCTTGGCCAACCATTCACCGCTCACGCTGCCTAGGCCTGCATTGTCGCCGGCAATAAACACGTTTTGCGCTGGGGTTTCAAGCTCGCGGTCTACCACTACGGTATAAATACCACTGCCATAAGCCTCTTCAATCACTTTTTGCAACGTGGCTGGGTTGTGCGGCAAAATAACTAAGGCATCAATGCCTTTAATCATTAAATCTTCTACATCGCCCACTTGCTTAGAGCCCGAGCTCGCAGCCACCACGTAGAACTCAACATCATCTTCACTTTTCTTAAAGTCTGCGGCAGCTTTTTCAGCCCACCAAAGTAAACCGGCTGTCCAACCGTGATCTGCTGAGGGAACGGATACACCCACTTTTAAGGTTTTGGCTACCGCCGCATTAATGCCCAGCGAGGCAATTAGCATAGCCGCAAGTAGTAGTTTTCCTATGTGTTGCAATAAACGCATGAGTTACTCTCCTTTGTTTGTTATCTACGGCTTGGTTTTAGCGGTCACGTTTGAATTGCATTAACACTGCAATCAAAATAACCAAACCTTTTACCGTTCCTTGTAAATAGGGTGAAACCCCCATTAAGTTCAGCATGTTGTTAATAATGCCTAAGATGATGGCACCAATAACGGTGCCCCATAGTGTGCCTTTGCCGCCTGCTAGCGAAGTTCCGCCAATAACTACCGCGGCAATGGCATCCAGTTCGTAAAACAAACCCGCGTCACCGGGGCTCACCGAATTAAGACGTGATGACAGCATTACCGCAGACAAACCCACGGTGAATCCCACAATCACAAAAGTTAAGAAGTAAACGCGCTTAACGTTAATCGCCGAGTAGGTGGCAACTTTTGGGTTTGACCCCACCGCGCACACATGGCGACCAAAAGCGGTATGGCGCAAAATGATGTGGCCCACAAAGGCTAAGCCAATAAACAACCACACCGGAATAGGAATACCCATCCAGTAACCGCCGCCAATATCTGGGTAGTGATTGTTTTGCGAGACCATTTCTCCGGCATCACTGATGTATAGGGTGAGCGAGCGAAAGATAGACATGGTGGCTAAGGTGGCAACAAAAGCGGTAATCTTTCCCTTGGTGGTAAGTAAACCATTTACCGCACCAAAAGCCGCTCCCATGGCCATGGCAGCCGCTATTGATACGGTTACCGCCATCCAGCCATCGCCCATATAGTTGAGCAGCATAATCACCAATACGCCCACTAATGCCACCATGGAGCCTACCGATAAATCGATGCCGCCAGCAATAATCACAAAGGTCATCCCTAGTGCGATAATGCCGGTATAAGACACTTGGCGTAATACATTGGTAAGGTTTCTAGGGATAAGAAAGTGCTCACTGGCCATGGCAGAAAGTACCACTAATACCAATAACGCAACTAACGGTGCCCAGTTAGAGAGCGTAAATTTAGGTAGCCTAGTTACCCAGCTAGCTGACGAAGAGTTAGATTTAGTATCCATTTTGGCTACCTCACTCATTGGTGGTTCTCCTGTAGCGTCGCAGATAACGGCGCTGCCTGGCTTTGCAAACCTGCGGCCAAAAACATGATTTGTTGTTCGTTGATGTCCTGATCACGTAACTCTCCTTGAATCTGACCTTCGCGCATCACCAATACCCGGTGAGCGAGCCCAATGAGCTCTTCCATATCTGATGAAATAACCACTACCGCTAAACCTTGCTCGGTCATGCTCTGCACAAAGTGGTAAATTTCTTTTTTAGTGTTTACATCTACCCCGCGAGTAGGCTCATCTAAAATCAGTACTTGTGGTTGAGTGTCCATCCATTTAGACAAGTACACCTTTTGCTGATTACCTCCGCTCAAATAGAGCAATTCGGTATCCAATGAGGCGGCTTTAATATCGAACTTTCGAACATATTGCTGGGCTTTTTCTCGGGTTTGAGCGTGATTAATAAAGCCTTTGCTGTAGTTGTTTAGTGAGATAAGACTAATGTTTTCAGGCAAATTGAAGTTCATCGTTAAACCGCAGCCTTGGCGATCTTCACTTAAATAAGCTAAGCCATGTTTTACTGCGTCTTTAATGTTGTGAATTTGCACCGCTTGCTGCTGCACATAAATGTCGCCTGTTTGGCGGCGGCGTAAACCCATAATGGCTTCGGCGGTTTCGGTGCGGCCACTGCCTATTAATCCGGCAAATCCCAGTACTTCGCCTTGGCGTACTTCAAAGCTGATGTTGCTTAACAGATTTTTCACCGCCAAGTTTTCTACCTTTAAGGCGACTTTACTTTGTACTAGTGAGCGAGGAGGGAACACTTGGTTGAGTTCGCGCCCTACCATTTTTCGCGCCATGTCTTGCTCATTGATTTCGCTAACCTGATCGACGGATATCAGCTCACCATCGCGCAAAATAATCAAACGGTCGCAGAGTTGTTTCACTTCCTTTAGTTTGTGAGAAATGAATAAAATAGTGACACCCTGCGCTTTTAGTTTGTCGATAAGCTTAAACAGTACTTCCACTTCTTGGCTGGTTAACACCGTGGTGGGTTCATCCATAATCAAAATACGCGCTTCGTTGACCAAGGCTTTAGCAATTTCTACCATTTGCTTTTCAGCCACGCTAAGTTCTTCGATTAGCGCATCTGGCGATAGCTGGGTCTCTAGTAAATTCAGCAGTTGGTGAGTGCGTTGGCGCATCGCTTTTTTGTTGAGTAATAGGCGGCCTTTTAGCTCTTGACCTAAAAAGATGTTTTCAAAGACACTTAAGCTAGCGATTAAGTTGAATTCTTGCGGGATCATTGCAATGCCCAAGGCTTTAGCATCACTAGGGCTGGTGATTTCTACCGCCTCCCCAGCCACCAATACTTGCCCACTACTGCGTTGGTAAATCCCTGAAATGATTTTAAGTAGAGTGGATTTCCCCGCGCCATTTTCACCCAAAATCCCCATCACTTCTCCGGCGTTTACTTGCACGCTAATCGCATGCAACACTTGCACGCCGGAAAAGCTTTTAGAGATCTTCTCTAAGCTTAAAATGGGTTCAGGCAAGCTCATGCACATTCTCCAAAGGTGTCCACTTGCCATCGTTTTGTGAGGAATGGATCATCGCGTTGATGAACTGCAAACCTTCTACACCTTGTTTCACTCCAGGTAACAAACTGTTGTTTAAAATCTCGGCGGGAGAATCACCATTACGGGCCGCCCGTATAGCTTGAGCTGTTTCGGTATAAAGGTTGGCAAAACCCTCTAGGTAACCTTCAGGGTGACCTGCTGGTGTTCGAGCTAGGTGTTCAGCCTCTGATTGATAACCGTACCCTGCGCGACTGAGGATACGACTGGGTTGAGCAAACGGGCTGTAGAGTAATTGGTTGGGGTGCTCTTGCGACCATTCAAGGCCGCCATCACTACCGTAAATTCGAATGCGTAAGCCGTTTTCATTACCTGGGGCAACCTGCGAACTCCACAGCATACCGCGCACGCCTTGTTCAAAGCGCAGCATGGCTTGAACATTGTCGTCAAGTACCCGTCCTTCAACAAAGGTGCTTAGTTCAGCGCTCACTTGTTCAAGTTGTAAGCCACTAATAAACGCGGCTAAGTTAAAGGCGTGAGTGCCAATGTCGCCTAAGCAACCTGCTGGGCCAGAGCGTTTAGGATCGGTGCGCCATTCGGCTTGTTTATTGCCGGTATTTTCTGCCGCAGTAGTAAGCCAGTCTTGGGCGTACTCAACTTGTACTAAGCGCAGCTTACCGAGTATGCCTTCACTCACCATTTGCTGAGCTTGGCGAACCATTGGGTAGGCGCTGTAATTATGAGTGAGTACAAATAGCTTGCCGCTGTTATTGGCAAGGTTTTTCAGTTCTATGGCTTCATGCAACGAGCACGTCATGGGTTTATCGCATATTACATGAATACCTGCAGCCAAAAATGCCTTAGCAATAGGAAAGTGCAAGTGGTTAGGGGTAACAATACTTACCGCTTCAATACCATCTTTACGAGCGGCTTCAGCGCTTGCCATCACTGAGTAATCACTGTAGCTTCGTTCGCTTGCAATGCCCAGATCAAGCGCCGACTGTGCCGCTCGCTCTGGATTAGAACTCAAAGCCCCTGCAACTAATTCATAATGGTTATCCAAGCGAGCAGCAATTCGGTGAATAGCACCAATAAATGCGCCGCTGCCACCGCCAACCATTCCTAGTTTAATTTTATCCATGAGTTACTCCTATAAACCCAAAATTCGCAGATTTGCTGCTTGGTCGATGGCGCTGTCGGCAAAATCATCAAAGGCTTTGTCGGTGACTTCAATGATGTGTTGCTCTACAAAGGCTGCGCCTTCCAGCGCGCCAGCTTCGGGGTGTTTAAGGCAACATTCCCACTCAACCACCGCCCAGCCACTAAAGTTGTATTGGGCGAGTTTGGAAAAAATCCCCACAAAATCTACTTGGCCATCGCCTAAAGAGCGGAATCGACCCGCACGTTCTGTCCAGCTTTGATAACCGCCATATACACCTTGTTGCCCGGTTGGGTTAAATTCAGCATCTTTCACATGGAACATTTTTATTCGAGGGTGGTAACGGTCAATAAAGTCTAAATAATCCAGTTGTTGTAGAACAAAATGGCTAGGGTCATACAAGATATTGCAACGCGGATGCTGCTTAACTGCATCCAAGAACATTTCAAAACTAATGCCGTCATGTAAATCTTCTCCGGGGTGGATCTCGTAACATACATCTACGCCAGCTTCATCAAAGGCATCAAGGATCGGTAGCCAGCGCTTAGCTAGTTCAGCAAAGCCCGTTTCAACCAAACCTTGCGGGCGCTGTGGCCATGGGTACATAAAAGGCCAAAGTAATGCACCCGAGAAAGTAGCGTGTGCGCTTAAACCTAAGTTTTTAGAGGCTTTTGCTGCGAGTAGCATTTGGTTTACGGCCCACTCTTGACGAAGGCTGGGGTTGCCTCTTACGGATTCAGGAGCAAAGCCGTCAAACATTTCATCGTAGGCTGGGTGCACTGCAACAAGTTGGCCTTGCAGGTGCGTCGACAGCTCGGTGAGAGTGAGGCCATTGTCGGCAAGCAGGCTTAATACCTCTTGGCAATAGCTTAGATCTTCTGCAGCGCGCTCCAAATCAAACAAACGTTTATCCCAGCTGGGCATTTGCACTCCTTTGTAACCCACACTGGCTGCCCAAGCGGCAATTGAACTAAGTGAGTTAAAGGGCGCTTCGTCACTAGCAAACTGGGCGAGGAACAGCGCGGGTCCTTGTAGGGTTTTCATCGGCAATCCTTTTATCGAAGTTCAAACCAAATGTCGTATTTTGTTGAGACCAAATGTAATCGATTACATTTAGTCTCATAAAAAAACCATGCGCTGTTCAAAGCTGGAGGCGTATAAAGCCGCACTGCATGGCATTTATTTAGTAGTTGAATAAAACTTATACAATAAAATAGTGTTTATCTAGCGTATTTTGCGAAAATGTGATCAGTTTAAAAGTTTATTTTTTGTACAAATTGCTGATTGAGTTCTTAAGTGATTTAAAATAAAGTACTTTATGATAATTGATGTAATCCGTTACATTTGGGCTAAGCTTTCACTAAGGTTAGCCTTGCTTATTACCAAATTAAGGACAGTAAATGCCTACCATAAAAGATGTGGCCAAATTGGCAGGCGTATCTACCGCAACGGTATCTCGGGCGATGATGAGCCCAGAAAAAGTATCCGAGAAAACCCGTTTGAAGGTCGAGTTAGCGGTAGCCGAGTCGGGATTCTCTCCCAATGTGATTGCCCGAAATTTAAGGCGCAGCGAATCGAAAACCATCGTGATTATTGTGCCTGATATTGCCAATATGTTTTTCGCTAGCATTGTGCGTGGGATCCAGCAGGTTGCTTTGCAAAACGGCTACAAAGTGTTGCTGGGGGACTCAATTCACACGGTTGAGCAAGCAAAAGTGTATATGGACTTGGTACGCAGCAAGCAAGCCGATGGCATTATTTCGCTTACCGCTGAGCTACCTATGGAGATCCGCCAAGGTACCGAAATTCCAATGGTGATGGCCTGTGAGTACTTTCCAGGTTTTCCTATTCCCACGGTGCGTATTGATAATCGCGGCTCGGCTAAGCGAGCAGTCGATTATTTATTAGATATTGGGCATAGCCAAATTGGCTGTATTACCGGCCCTATGGAAAAC
Organism: Agarivorans sp. DSG3-1; assembly: GCF_046774965.1. Taxonomy (NCBI): domain Bacteria; kingdom Pseudomonadati; phylum Pseudomonadota; class Gammaproteobacteria; order Alteromonadales; family Alteromonadaceae; genus Agarivorans; species Agarivorans sp. DSG3-1. The sequence continues at coordinate 2,069,880 of NZ_CP177241.1, forward strand.
CCAATTTGTGTGGATCGTAAAGCCGGGTATCAAGACAGTCTGCAGCAGCTAAATATTGCCGTTGACGAAGCCGCTTTTGAAGATGGTGATTTTAGTTTTCAGTCGGGGTATAGCGCGTTTATGCGTCTACACGAACACTACTCAATGACAGCGTTATTTTGCTTTAACGACATGATGGCTCTAGGGGCAATGAAAGCGGCCACTCAACTGGGTATTAAGGTGCCGCAACAGTTATCAATAGTGGGCTTTGATGACCTGTTATTTGCCGAATATACCAACCCAGAGCTCACCACCATTCGTCAGCCGCAAGAAGATATTGGTAAGACAGCAGCCAACACGCTAATGAAGATACTGCAGGGAAGCAAAGCCAGCCAAGACACCATTGTGCCCACTCAGTTATTGGTTCGCTCTAGTTGCTGTTCTCCAAGTAAAAGCGGTTAGAGGAGTAGTGAGTCCTAGCCTATTGAGGACGAAGAAACACTATAGCTAAACAGTTCACTGGCTATTTGTTCTTTTTCTTTGGCTGCACGCTCTAAGTGTTTATGAAGAAATGCGGCTGCTTGCTCCAGCTTGTTGCTGTCAATCAATTCTATCAGTTGTAGGTGCTCTTCACATTCAGTTTTAGGAATGCTGCGCTTACTGTGAACATTGTATTCTATGAGTCTTCTAAGGCGATTTACGCGTTGCAAGGCGTCCAGTAAAAATACATTGCCAGATAAACCTACAATCGTTTCATGAAAAAGTACGCCTGCGTTGAACATTTGCGCAGCGGAAACAAGTTTATCGGTATGGTTGAGAATGTCATGTTGTGCCAGCTTGAGCATATGTAATTTAGCGTGGTCAACAAAATAGCCGGGTTCTCTTAAGGCTTCAGACTCAATGAGTTGTCTAAACCGATAGCTTTGTGCATAAGCTTTTGGTGATGAAATGAATTCTTTAAACTCCCAACCGTAGCCTAAACTTCTGGTTAACCAACCTTCTTTCTCCATCGCTATAAGTGCTTCTTGCAGGCTTTTACGATTAACCTGATATTTGTTAATTAAGTCATTCTCTACCATTGCCTTGCTTATGTGGCCGTTTAGGTAATCTTGGCCAATTTGGTAGCAAAGTGGGCTTAAGGAGTCACTGGTTGCTGGGCTTAGCTTTAGAGCTCCAGGATCACTAGGCACATCAGCGGCTAAGAAAAAGCCCTGATTGGGTTTTCGAATAAGTAAACCTTGTTCTTGTAGCTGGGAGAATGCCGCGCGAATAGGAGTTCTAGATACCTTTAACTCATTAGCAAACTGCATCTCTTTAAGGTGAGTATTGGCGGCAAGCTGTCGTTGGCAAATAATTTCATAGATGCGGGCGGCGAGTAGTTCGGTAGAGCTGCTTTTTTTGCTACTAGTTGTCATTTTAAGTCTTCCATGATGTATACCGCGCAGAAACAACCTGCCTAACAATTTGTAAGTAAGTGATAACAAAATTGTTAAATTGCATTTTTATACCAAATTGTACTTTCTACAAAGATGTATACAAGTATTTGTGAGCGACTTCAACAATCTGAACTTCTATTTTTCAATCTTATTAATTGTATTTTAGCAATTCTAAATACACTCTATTTCCTTTGTGTTCTTTTTAAAACAATGGCTTACGTTTAATTATTGAATGTTTGTAGTGCTTTTGTTTCCTTTGATTGTGATTGAAACATGCAGTTAACATTTTGTTGACAAGGTTTTATCCAACTCTTAAATTGTATTTAGTTTTTACAAAATACAAAAAATAAAGGTAAGGAAATGCCAAGAGTAGTACTTATTCATGCGGTTCAAATTGCCATGCAGCCTATTCAATCTGCATTTCAACAGTATTGGCCTGAAGCTGAGTTAATCAATATTCTCGATGAGTCACTAAGTATTGAACGCGCTAAACAAGAGCAGCTTAGCCAGGCGCTTATTTCGCGCATTATTGACTTAAGTGAATATGCCACCTCATTAGGCGCCGACGCTGTGTTGTTTACTTGTTCTGCTTTTGGAGAGGCCATTGAAATGGCGGCAGAGCAAAGTGCGATTCCTGTCCTAAAACCAAACCAAGCCATGTTTTTACAAGCCATAAACATTAGCCCTAATGTCGGCATGATTGCTTCATTTGAGCCAGCTGTTGCCGGCATGGAACAAGAGTTTAATCAGTTAGCTAAGGCGCAGGGTAAAGACGCTCAAATTACCACGGTGTGTGTAGCCGAAGCGAAAGAGGCGCTAAAGCAAGGTGATGTGGATAAACATAACCAATTAACTGCCAATGCCGCTAAGCAGTTGAGTGAGCAGCCAGTATTAATGTTGGCGCACTTTTCCTCATCTCGCGCTTTAGATGCGGTGAAAAAGGCAACAGGAAAACAAGTGCTTAGCAGCCCAGTGAGCGCAGTAGAAATGTTACGAACAGTTTTAACGAAAACGGCTTAGGCCATTAAGAACAACCAGTAAGAAAAGAGGTAAAGATGAAGATTATTGTATTGCCTGGAGATGGCATTGGTCCTGAGATCACCAACGGTGCGTTGAAAGTACTAGAAGCCGCAAATCAAAAGTTTGCACTTAACTTGCGTTATGACTTTGACGATGTAGGGTTTAGCAGTTTAGAAAAATATGGCACCACTTTACGTGAAGAAACGCTAGAGAAGGCAAAAACTTACGACGGTATTATTTTGGGTACGCAGTCTCATGCTGATTACCCCAAGCCCGAGCAGGGGGGGCGTAATGTCTCTGCTGGATTCAGGATTGGTTTAGATCTTTATGCCAATGTTCGTCCAGCGCGTTCACGCTCATTTATCGATACCAACATGAGCGCTGGCAAAAGTATCGACTTAGTCATTATGCGTGAAGCCACTGAAGGTTTTTACCCAGACCGCAATATGACTGAAGGCTGGGGCGAAGTGATGCCATCACCTGATATGGCTTTGTCTATACGGAAAATTACCCGTCATTGTTCTGAGCGCATTGCTCGTCGAGCCTTTGAGCTGGCGATGACCCGTCGCAAAAAAGTTACCGCAATTCATAAAGCGAATAGCTTTCATATGACAGATGGTTTGTTCCTAGATGTAGTGCGAGATGTTGCTAAGGAATTTCCAGAAGTAGAGCTGGATGATTTGCTTGTCGACGCCTCTACCGCGCATTTAGTGCGCAACCCAGAGCGATTTGATGTGTTAGTCGCGACCAATTTCTATGGCGACATTATAAGTGATTTAGCTAGTGAGCTGTCTGGCAGCTTAGGTTTGGCCGGATCGATGATGGCTAGTGACCACTATTGCTGCGCCCAAGCTCAGCATGGTTCTGCCCCGGATATTGAAGGCCAAGATAAAGCCAATCCGGTGTCGATGATTTTGTCTGTTGCCATGTTGATTGAGTGGATGGGCGAGCGCCATAACAAACAAGACTTGATTACTGCTGCCAAAGCGATGGTTACGGCGGTAGATGCAACCTTAGAAAACCCAATTAACAGAACAGCCGATTTAGGCGGACAGTTGGGCTGTAAAGCCTTTAGCCAGGCTGTTGCTGACACTTTAGCTGCGAGCTAAATCAAATGATGTTGAGAATGATGTACAGCATCTCCAAGAGTGGAAACTGTGAGTTAGTGCTTAGTTAAAGCGCTTAGCTTTCGGCAACCTAGAAATATAATTAAGGAAGATAAGATGTCATTACTGAAAAAATTTGTTGCGCTGCCGATGATGGCTGCATTAATCGCTTCGCCACTTAGCTTAGCGAGCGATATTGATTACCCTACAAAGCGTTTAAATTACACCATTGCCTTCGGGCCGGGTGGTGGTAACGACCTGATGTCTCGCACTGTGGTCGATATTCTTAAAAAGTACCAATTTTACTCTAAGAACATTCGAGTAGATAACCTTGCTGGTGGCAGTGGCGCGGTTGGTTTTAACTACGTAGCCCAAAAGAAAGGTAGCCCATACAACATGAGCTCTACCAGCGGTAACTTCTTAGGTACACCGTTAGTGTCTAATACGGGCTGGACTTATCGCGATTTCACTCCAATTGGTTTGTTGGCACAAGATGCGATGTTTATTGTTGTAAGAGCAGATTCTGACTTCAAAACGGCGAAAGATTTTGTTGAGTATGCCAAAACAAACCGCGTCACTATAGGTGGCACCGGAGCTGCAGGTCCTGAGCGTGTAGTAGCCAGCTTGTTTGCCGAAGCCGCGGGCTTTAATTACGACTATGTTCCATCGCAAGATGGCGGCGGTATGGTGACTTCGCTTACATCGAATAGTGTTGATGCCATTGTAGCTAACCCTTCAGAAGTGTCTGGCCAAATAACGGCTGGCAATTTCCGTCCATTGGCTTATTCAGAAGCCCAACGCAGTACCGTTTACGCTGAAGTACCCACGTTTATGGAGGAGGGATATGACTTCGCATTTTCCTTACCAAGAGGGGTTGTAATGCCTGCTGGTATCGATAGCGAAGTGCGTGACTGGTGGGTGGCAACATTACAAAAAGTAGTGGCAACTCCAGAGTGGAAAGAATACCTAGAAACAAACAGTCTGTCTGGAAATACGGTTTGGGGTGAAGACTTTGCTGCAAATTTAGCAGCCACCAGTGCCGATTTTGAAAGAGTGTTGACGCAGATTGGCGCCATTAAGAAGTAAGCGTATTAAAGAGCAGTCAGCGGCGGCTTGCCGCCGCTATAACGAGTTAAGGATGTAACAATGCGACATTGGTTTTCAATCGGATCATTAGTGTTTTCCTTGGCCTTTACCATCTATGGGTTCAGCACTTTGGATCTTTATGATGTAAATGGAAGACCAGGTCCGGGCTACTTTCCGTTGATTATCGGTATTGGCCTCATTATTTGTACTGGAATAAACACGGTTAAAGACCTAGCAGCTGTAAAGGCTAAACAGCAACAAGCTGGAGCTGAAGGCCAACAGGAAATGGCTCAGCAGCCGACCTATGCCAAAGACACCTTAGTCATAGCCAGTTTGGTTGGCTTGCTGATTGCGGTGCTAAATAGTGCTGGAGCCATTATTGCCATGATTGTCTTTATGTTGTTGTTTTTGTGGTACTTCAATCCTGGGAAAACTAAACAAAATATTAGCTATGCGGTGCTGTTTCCTGGGGCTGTGTATTTGCTGTTTGATGTTTGGCTACAAGCGGGTTTACCCGACGGTTTGTTAAGTTACTTCTACTAGCGTAGGAAGAGGTTAGTAAGATGTTTTTAAGTGAAATGTTTGCCAATTTATCATTTGGCTTATCGGTTGCTTTTACCACCACCAATTTGTTTTTCTTGTTGGTAGGCGCATTTGTAGGAATGGTTGTGGGACTGTTCCCTGGTTTTGGTCCGGCAGCAGGTATTGCGATACTGATACCGATGACCTTTGGCTTAGATCCAACCACAGCAATTATTTTGTTGTCGGGGATTTACTATGGCTCGATGTACGGTGGCACCATTACCTCTATTTTAATTAACACTCCGGGGGAATCGGCCACGGTTGCATCAACTTTGGATGGTTACCCGTTGGCTAAGCAAGGTCGAGCTGGTCCAGCATTGGTAATGCAAGCCATTGCATCTTTTGTTGGCGGTACTATCGGCGTAGTTTTAATTTGCGGTTTCGCGCCCTTATTAGCTCAATTTGCGTCTTCATTTGGGCCGTCGGAGTACTTTTTAATCATCATGTTAGGTTTGTTATTGCTCACAACTATGATGGGAGATAACCGACTTAATGGCATGGTGTCAGCGCTATTTGGTTTTGCTATTGCAATGGTTGGGGTTGACTCAGTAAGTGGCGCTCAGCGTTATACATTTGGCTCGCCAGAGCTGATTGGTGGCATTTATTTTGTTCCGGTTGCTATTGGTTTGTTTGGTATAGGTGAGTTGTTGTATTGCATTTATACCGGCCAACATAAACAAGAAGTATCGCGAGTGAGCTTTTCGTTATTCTCTAAAGACTTTTGGCCAAATACCAAAGATTACTTCGAGTCTCGTTTTACTTTCTTTAGAGGCTCCATAATTGGTTTTATTGCCGGTGTATTACCAGGCTCAGGGGCCACAATTGGTTCTATTTTGGCTTACTCGGTAGAGAAAAAAGTCGCTAAAGAGCCAGAGAAGTTTGGTAAAGGCGAAATGAAAGGCTTGGTTGCGCCAGAAACCGCCAATAACGCTGCATCGGCAGGTGCTATGGTGCCGCTCATTGCATTGGGGATTCCTGGTTCGGGGGCAACCGCAGTATTGCTAGGGGCCTTAATGATGTGGGGTTTACAGCCAGGTCCAATGTTAATTGATAGTAATCCAGATTTAGTGTGGGGCCTAATTGCCAGCATGTATATGGGCAATATGGTGTTAGTCATTCTTAGTATTGTTGCTATACCACTGTTTGTTAAGTTCCTTGACATCCCTTATCGCTTAGTTGTGCCAGTGATTGTCATTCTTTGTGTGGTCGGTGCTTATGCGCTTAACAACAGCATTATTGAGACCTCAATGCTAATTGTTATGGGCATAGTTGGTTTTGGTATGAAGGTATACGGCTACTCTCCAGCTGCAACTGTTTTAGCCTTGGTGTTAGGGGGCATGGCCGAAAGCACCTTCTTACAATCGCTAATTATTAGCCAAGGTAACTTAGATATCTTTGTCCAACGACCAATCTCGTTAGTGCTGAGTTCGGTTATGTTTGCCGCTATTGGTATCTCTGGGTTCTTTAAGCTTCGTCAATGCTTAAAAGCAAAGCGTAGCGCTTAACTCACTAACTTTAGCTGTGTTACCTATCTGTAATGCAGCTTTTCTTTAATTCTAACTTAGCTGCTCAAGAGGCAGTGAAGGAGCCTTGTAATGCGATTAGGAATCATTGCTGATGATTTTACCGGAGCAACCGACATCGCCAGCTTTTTGGTTGAGAATGGTTTGAGCGCGATACAATTTAGCGGCATACCTAAACAAAATATAACAGAAGAACCCGATGCAATTGTGGTGAGCTTAAAGTCTCGCTCTTGTCCTGTAGAGCTGGCTGTTGGGAATTCCTTAGCCGCACTGGAATGGCTAAAAAATCAAGGGTGTGAACGTTTCTATTTTAAGTACTGTTCTACTTTTGATAGCACTGCCGCAGGAAATATAGGGCCGGTTACCGATGCTCTATTAGCGGCCTTAGATTTTCCCTATACAATTGTTTGTCCGGCCTTGCCTGTTAATGGTCGAACAGTGATTAATGGCCAGCTATTTGTTCATCATCAGTTGCTTAACGCGTCGGGCATGCGTCATCACCCAGTGACACCTATGGTTGATTCTGATGTTGCCAGAATGATGGAGCAGCAAAGCCAAGGCAAAGCTGCGAATATTTTTTACCCCGAGTTAGCTAAAGGTAATGAATATTTAGCTGCAAAAATGGCCGAACTTGCCGATGCAGGCGCAAAATATCTAGTGTTAGATACTCTGGATGAGCAGCACTTGAACGTTATTGCTAGCGCCAGCGCCAACTTGCCTCTTGTCACAGGAGGATCTGGATTAGCTGCCGGAATTGCTCACTGTTGGCCTAAAGCCTCTCACATCGGACGAAGTGTTGAGGCTTGTCCGCGGCCTTCTTCAGCGGTGGTGTTATCGGGCTCTTGTTCAGACATGACTAATCAACAAGTGGCGTTATACCAAGCTAAAGCAGCCTCTCATGCCCTAGATATTGAACGTTGTTTTAATCAGCCAGACTATCCAGAAGAGTTAGCGCAATGGGTGTTGGATAACCAGCGTACCTATGCCCCAATGATTTACGCCACGGCTGATCGCCAAGCTCTTTCAAAGGTACAGCAGCAGTTTGGTGAACAGCAAGCTAGCCAAGCTATCGAGCGTTTTTTTGCACAGGTGTCAGTGTTATTGGCAGACAAAGGAGTGCAAAACTTTATTGTGGCTGGGGGAGAAACCTCTGGTGCGGTTACCCAAGCTCTAAAGGTGAATGGTTTGCGTATTGGTCCTCAAATAGCGCCTGGCGTACCTTGGGTTAGAGCTTTAGATAAAACCCTATATTTGGCGCTAAAGTCTGGCAACTTTGGTGAACCGCATTTTTTTGCTAAAGCACAGGAGCTGATCCATGAATGAACATCAACAGCGTAAACAACTTTGTGAACTCGCAAAATCTATGTTTGATAGGGGCTACGCCACCGGAGGTGCCGGTAATATTTCTGTTCAGCTAGATAAAGGAATGTTTCTGGCTACCCCTACGGGTTCTAGCTTTGGAAGGTTGGAGCCCGATACCCTTTCCTTAATTAGTCAATCAGGTGAGCACATTAGCGGAGATAAGCCCTCTAAAGAAGTAAGTTTTCACTTGGCTATATATAAAAATCGACCAAGTTGTAAGGCGATTGTGCATTTACATTCAACTTATTTGACCGCCTTATCGAGCTTAAAGAACTTGAATACTGATAACGCTATTAGGGCCTTTACACCCTATTACGTTATGCGAGTTGGCCAGCTTCCTGTAGTGCCTTATTACAACCCTGGTGATCCGATGATTGCTACTGAGTTAGCTGCGTTAGCACCCAAACATCGCGCCTACCTATTAGCGAATCACGGGCCGGTAGTCACTGGTATTGATTTACTGGATGCGGTTGATAATGCAGAAGAGTTAGAGGAAACAGCAAAACTAACCTTGTTATTAAAAGATAACGACGTGGCTTATATTTCTGATGACAATCTTAAAATACTGGCCAATAAAGGAATTTAAACCAAACAACAATAAGAGCTAGCAAAGCTTAGCCAACAAAGGCTGTAAGCGCCAAGTAGTGCTTGCAGCGCCTTTTGGACGTGGTACTTGCACAATGCGCTTCCTATCGCTAATTCAAGCTACCACGGTTTTTTGATCAAGGAAAACCGATGAATATTAATAGCAGTTTAAGAAGAAAGTACACTTTAGTGTTTGTTTTTCAGGCTTTGTTTTTCGTGTTTGTGGCTGGTTACTTTTATTATGCAACGCTTTTTTTAGATCAAAAGCTGCGGGATTTTTCTAGGGTATACAGTCCTAGCATTGCGGCTGTTACAGCTGCAGACAGAGATCTATATCAAGCTCGTTTAGCAGAAGCGTTATTATTTCAAGGTGAGTTAAGCCCCTCCAAATTTGAATCTTTAAATAAAGACTCCATCAAAAATGCTCAGCAAGCTTTTGATGGAATGCAAACCTTTGTAACCTTGATGAGTGAACAAAACAGCGACTTAAGCCACTTAGCATCTTTTAGGCAAGTGCATAGTGGTTGGCAAACACAGCATGAAAACGTCTTTTCTTTGGTAGAGCAGCAACTTAAAACGGGAAATGCGCAACAAATACCTGCTAATGAAAGCGCATTTGAGCAACTACGGGAACAATTTAAAGTAGCAGGGGATATTGTTGAAGCCTTAATGACCGAGCAGCAATTGTTGGTAGCCAACAAAGTTAGCCAGTTTAAAAAGGTCATTATCGCTATGGTTGCAATGGTGATTATTATCAGCGCTTTGTGTTCTTGGTTAGTTCCTAAATATATCTCTCAGTCGATCAAGCAAGTAACAGAGGGAATCAACTCTGTTAACTCTGGAGACGGTAATCTACAACGAAGAATAGAATCTACACGTAGAGACGAAATTGGCCAGCTAGTAGCCGGGTTTAACGACTTTGTAGGCTCTTTGGCTCAATTGGTAAAAGGGATTAAAAATGAATCTAATTCTTTAGATAAGCAAACCGTTTTACTAAAAAGTGAAGCAGAAAAATCTTCACAATTAAGCCAATCACAATATCAAGCCATGGAGGCTATTGTTACCGCTGTTAACCAAATGAGTGTGGCAATAAAAGAGGTGGCACTTAGTGCCAGTAATACGGCCGATGAAATGGAAACCGTGAATAAAGTGACAATAAATGGCCAGGAAACCTTAGAGCAGTCGGTGCAAAAAATAGAGAGTTTATCGGATAAAATTAGCTCGGCTTCAGTAGTTATCCAAGAGTTATCTAATAACTCAGAGCAAATTGTAACGGTATTAGATGTGATTCGAGGTATTTCTGAGCAAACTAATTTACTTGCTTTAAATGCCGCGATCGAAGCAGCCCGTGCTGGAGAGCAAGGCAGGGGATTTGCTGTTGTGGCCGACGAAGTTCGAAACTTAGCCAGTAAAACCCGTCATTCTACAGAGAATATTCAAGAGATGATTACTAATTTACAAGACGGGGTAAAACAAGCGGTAGACACAGTGGAAGACAGCGTTGTGGGAGCGCAAGCAGTAGTTAAGTTGTCTGGACGAGCGAGTAAGGCCTTGGTTGAAATATTAGGTGTTACAGAGAAGGTTCAAGATATGTCTATTCAAACGGCGGCGGCAACCGAGCAGCAAAGTATCGTGGCCGAAGACATCAATCAGAATTTGGTAGGGCTATCTGAGATGACTAGTGATTTATCCAATATCGCTAATCAACTAAACGATATTGCACTTGCTACACGAAGTACCTCGCAAAACATAGATTCTAAGGTTGAGCACTTTACTGCGTAACGGTGATTGTAGAGGACTTAGTATGCAGTTAATGGGTGTTGTCATAAAGAAGTCCTCTTTATGTCAACCTATTTCCGGACGGGACATATGTCTACAAAAAAGCCAGTCTAGAGACTGGCTTTTTACATTCTAGCGATTAGCTTTTAGTGAAGAATGCGGGCGCGAATTGTGCCTTCAATCTCTTTAAGTTTGTTAATTGCTTAACCGACTAGAGCCGTTTTAACGTTGAACACTAAGTTTCTAATACAATAGTAGAACTTATTTACTCTAGCTCTTCAGCGTACTCTTCAGCAAAGTTTCTAACTTTTTTCTCTCTAGCATTCAGGGCTACGTAGTCGAGTTTTTCTTTATACTTTTTATTCTCTGAGAGGCCGAGAACTCGACAAATCCATGCGTGGTAATCGGCATTTGAGCTTGATTTATACTTGCTTCTACTTACCGAGTTGTCTAGAGATAAGCTGAGTTCATCTAGAAAAATAGGGTTTTTAGGGTACTTTTTATACACGGTTTTAACCCCACGCTTTTGCAAGTAAGCATCATTTGAGCGAATCATGTTAAATATTTGATGTTGATTCCAGTCTAATTCGACACCGTCAGGAAGGGGGCGATGTATCGCGCTGGCGCGAATATGTCTGGATGTTAAGGTATCTAACTCTCCTGTAGCTGCATTCTTTAAGCTTGCCTGCTTTGCTTCTTTCGTGATCTTTATTAGCGTGTCTTGGTAACGGATTAAACCTGAACGCGCTAAGGTCTCCATTTGGTATTTTGCTTCTGATAACTCTTTTTCTGATAGATCTGACTGGTACGTAGATAATAACTTGCTTTCTATTAAATCAAAGATTTCAGGTTGGTTTAGCCAGTGCTTTTGAATGTCTTTATATGCGCCTTTACGAACCTTTACATCGTTGCTATTTAATCTGTCTACGAAATCATCAGTTATAACGGCAGGAATATAGTTGTGATCACTCAGTTCAACGGTTTTATTACTGAAGTCTCGTATTACTGAGTTAGCGTAAGCGGTCAATTCAAGTTCAATATCTTCGTTATAAGCAGAGTTATCATCACCGAGCGTTAAGTCGATTAACTTTTTTGCGACATTGGAGGCAACGAAAATGGAATAATCTACATCACTCGAAACATTTTTTTCGGCTTTTAGCATGTCTCTCAAGCCGGAATATGAAGTCACCATGAGTTCTTTGGATTGAAATATAGATACTTTCTCTCCATCTATTTCTGAAGTTATAGAGTATATGAATTTTGGTGGTGTAACGGTATCCATCGGGAAGGGAGTCGCTTCACCCGCGAAAACTCTTTTGTAGTCAATGTATATTGATACTGGAGCTACATTTTGGTCAGACGCGCTCGCCAATAAGCCTGCTTTATTTAGTTTGTCTTGAAAAATGGCAGCCATGATTGTTTCTGTGTGTTCTTCGTCTAAGAAGTTAGGAACATTAAGGCTGTATGACAAGTCAATATCGAAATCTTGGATTTGATATTTTACATCAGGCGAAAGTTGGGCTTTTGGTAATTTTTGAGATTGGTTTGATGCGCAACCACTTAGTATCACAACTGAAGCTATTAATAGCCTCCATTTTCCAATGAATATTTTCACTTAGTTCCCTCTATTTATTTTTTTACTTATTTATTGCTAACAAGATGTGATTAATATATTTGTTAATTGCATATTGTTGAATAAATGTTCACTTCACATTTGTATTACTTACCGTTTATCATTTTTTACGCTTTTTTTATCTATTAAGCAAGAGCATTGTAGAAATATAAAAGGAGGGTTTGGGGGCTCTATTAAAGTAGAAAGGGTTCGAAACTATTGTTTGAACAAGGCTAAGAATACAATTTTATGCCTACAAAAAAGCCAGTCTAGAGACTGGCTTTTTTACATTCTAGCGATTAGCTTTTAGTGAAGAATGCGGGCGCGAATTGTGCCTTCAATCTCTTTCAGTTTGTTAATTGCTTGCTCGGCTTGAGCTGTTTCTACGTCAATCACTACGTAACCAATACTGTCGTTGGTTTGTAGGTACTGAGCTGCAATGTTGATTGAGTCTTCCGCAAAGGCCAAGTTGATTTTGGTTAGCACACCCGGTTGGTTATGGTGGATGTGTAACAAACGGCTGGTGCCGGTGTGCTCTGGTAGCGCTACTTCTGGGAAGTTTACGGCTGATAGGGTTGAACCGTTATCAGAGTATTTAGCCAGTTTAGAGGCTACTTCTATACCAATGTTTTCTTGTGCTTCTTGAGTTGAGCCACCTACGTGTGGGCTAAGAATTACGTTGTCAAAGCCGCGTAATGCAGACACAAACTCTTCTTTGTTTGATTTAGGCTCTGTTGGGAACACATCAATAGCAGCACCCGCAAGCTTTTTGCTTTCGAGTACCGACACCAATGAGTCAATCTCTACCACTGTGCCGCGAGAGGCATTAATAAGAATAGACCCTTGCTTCATTGCTGCCAGTTGCGCTTCGCCAAACATGTATTTGGTTTGTGCTGTTTCTGGTACGTGTAGGCTCACTACGTCGCTCATGGCGAGTAACTGATCTAAGTCTGCAACTTGAGTAGCGTTACCTAGCGACAGTTTGTTTTCAATGTCGTAGTAGTAAACTTGCATACCTAAGGTTTCAGCTAGAATACCTAGCTGAGTACCAATGTGGCCGTAACCAATAATACCTAGCTTTTTACCGCGCGCTTCATATGAGCTGTCGGCAGATTTTATCCACTCACCGCGGTGAGCTTTGGCGTTTTTCTCTGGAATGCCGCGCAGTAGTAATATAATTTCACCTAATACGAGTTCAGCTACGCTTCGAGTATTAGAGAAAGGGGCGTTAAATACTGGCACACCTTTTTGTTGAGCTGCTTTAAGATCAACTTGGTTGGTACCAATACAGAAGCAACCAATAGCTACCAGTTTGTTAGCGGCAGCTAACACACGTTCGTTTAGGTCTGTACGGGAGCGAATACCAATGAAGTGAACATCTTTGATTTTCTCAATTAGTTCTTCTTCTGCTAGCGAGGTTTTGATCATTTCTACATTTTCATAACCCGCAGATTGGAAAGATTGCAGTGAGCTAGGGTGTAAACCCTCTAACAACAATACTTTGATTTTTTCCTTGCCTAACGAATACTTTGCCATGTTTGCTTCCTAATACCCATGTTACCGCTGAGCGGCTAAATTTAGCAAAAAAGCAGCACTTAGGGAATGTAATTTTATTACATCAAAATATATTCATATTGTGAATAATTCACTGTTAATCTCATTGATGGTGAATTTTATCGCTTGAATACTGTGCTTTATTGAAGTTTTACCAAAGTATTCTTTGGTGTGTTGGAATATTTCACAAAAAAAAGAGCGCTTGCTGCGCTCTTTTTTCTCAATGGCTTGCTGGTTTAGCGTTTTTTGGCCCCTTCTGGGGTGCCTATTATCACTTGGTTTGCACCGCGATCTGCAAACAAGCCATTAGTGACTACGCCCACTATGGCATTAATATCTTTTTCCATTTTCACTGGGTCGATGATTTTCATGTTGTACACATCTAAAATCACGTTGCCATTGTCGGTGGTTACACCTTCACGGTAAACCGGGTCACCGCCTAATTTCACTAATTGGCGAGCAACATAGCTACGAGCCATTGGAATCACTTCTACGGGTAAGGGAAACTCACCTAAAATCGGCACTTCTTTTGTATTGTCTACGATACAAATGAATTGGTCGGCAACCGCTGCAATGATTTTCTCGCGAGTTAGCGCTGCGCCACCGCCTTTAATCATGTGGTTATGTTCGTTAATTTCATCTGCGCCGTCTACATATACTGATAGTTCGCTAACGCTATTTAAATCAAACACTTCAATGCCGTAGCCTAGTAGCTTTTCGGTTGATGCTTCAGAGCTAGATACAGCGCCTTGGATACTGTCTTTCATGGTCGCTAAGGCGTCAATGAAATGGTTTACGGTAGAGCCCGTGCCTACGCCAACAATGGTGTCTTCTTGAACATATTCCAATGCTGCCCAGCCAGCGGCTTTTTTCATTTCATCTTGTGTCATTACAGTGCTCCGAGCAAAGTGAAGAGTGGGGTGCCAATTAAGCTGGCTAATTTGGCGCGGATTATAACCAAGCGTTGCAATTAACGCCAATTGAGATTGCTGGTTTTTTAGTAAAGCAATGTGACAAATTATTCGCTTACCAACGCCAGTGCTTGCTAGGGGTAATAATTTGTTTTAAAGGTTGATCCCAGGCTTGAACGGGCACTTGGTTAATTTGCTGGCAATCATGTGCCATGCCAATTACCAAAGGTTGCTCGCCGTTTATTGTGGCCAATAAACGATCGTAATAACCGCCACCCATGCCTAGGCGATTACCTTGAGAATCAAAGGCGACCAATGGCGCTAGCACTACGTCGAGCTGTTGGCTGGTTGTTACTTGGCTTTTATCAAACACGGGCTCACTAATGCCAAAGCGATTGGTTTGCATTGGGCTGGTGGCTTGATAGCGATGAAAGCACATTTGGCCATCTTGATGTGGGTCGATAAGTGGCACATAAACGTGTTTGTTTTGTTGCCACAACCATTCTATTAATCCAGTGAGATTCACTTCGCCATCAAAGGCTAAATACAAGGCAATGTGTTGCATATTGGCGATGTTAGGATCGTGTTGCAGTAAGTCGAGAATCGCTTGGCTGGCTTCTTGCTGTTGAGTGTGACTTAACGCGCTGCGTTGTTGGCGAACCTGTTGGCGTAATTGCTGGCGAGTATCTGGCTGGGTCATAAACATAACGAGATGATTAAGTAGAACAATCAGTGTGCATGGAGATGGTTAATCAAGCAAGGCCGAATGGCCACCAAGCCTGAGGTACAGGCTTGGTTGAAGTCACTAGAGGTAAACTAACTAGTCCGCTAACTCTACGTTATGGTAAACATTTTGAACGTCGTCGCAGTCATCTAACATGGCTTGAAATTTTTCAAACATGGCTACGTCGTCGCCGCTTACTGTGGTGTAGTTTTGCGGAATAAAGCTAATTTCTTCCATCTCAAATTCTAGCTCTGGCATAGCCTGAGTCAGTGAGGTTTTCACCTTGAAGTATTCAGTGTGTGGGGCAAATACGGTAATCATGCCGTCTTCACTCTCAACGTCAGTCACTTCTACGTCGTCCATTAATAGGATTTCTAGAATGGCGTCTTCGTCGTCACCTTTAAATGCAAAAATTGATTGGTGGTCAAACATATGAGCCACACTGCCTTGGTTACCAATTTTAGATTTGGTTTTTACAAAGGCTTGGCGAACGTCGGTAAAGGTACGGCTGTTGTTGTCGGTTAAACACTCTACAATCACCATACAGCCACCTGGGCCATAACCTTCGTAAACGGCTGGCACATAGTCTTCGCCTGCGCCGCCTTTGGCTTTATCAATGGCTTTGTCGATCACGTGGCTAGGCACCTGATCTTTTTTGGCGCGGTCTACTACGCTGCGTAGCTGTAGATTGGCTTCAATGTCGGCACCGCCGTTTTTGGCGATAACATAGATTTCTTTACTGTATTTAGAATAAACCTTGGTTTTTGCACCAGCGGTTTTGGCCATAGAGGCCTTACGTACTTCAAAACTTCTGCCCATTGGGATGCTCTTTTTTATCGATGCTTAAAAATTCTGAGGAGGATTTTACCAGCTGAAACGCAAGGAACAAGGGCTGGCGCGGTTTCAGAGCAAAGAATAAGGCTAAAGTTGCTAAATCGTGAGGCATTTAACTGTTACCACCTCACGATTTATTGATGTTTAGAGCTGCTCTAGTGACTGTTTACTCAAATAAGCCGGGTTATAATATTTGTCGGCTAAGCTGTGGGGTTCCACCGACTGATAGTTAATCACCGTGCTTTTATTGGTTTGAATACTATCCACCAAGGTCATGGTTTTTACTACGGCGCGGCCCTGCCGTTGGCCTTGCTCAAAGTAGGCTTGCTTGGCGAGCTTTCCTGACTTTAAATATAAATCGGCTTGCAGTGGAAAATTGCTTTCTTGGGCGAGCCATAAATCAATTTTTTGATAACTCGCGCCACTGGTTTTCGCCTCCAGTTTTAAGTGAATCGCCTTCACACCCTCTATTTGTTTGGTTTCACCCAGTTCACCTTGGTAATCCTCACTCCAAGTTAAGGTAGACACATCACCTACCGAGGCTTCGCCAAGCAGCTTTTGCATTGGCGTAATGCGAATAGGTCGGCGGCTGTTTGGCATCAATAACCAATAGTTATCACCTAACATCAACATTTTTTGTCCCAGTTCCGACTGGGCTTTAAACACCACTAAAGACTCCCGTTCTGGTCGAATGTACACGTTGTAATAGTGTTTCTTTTTTAGGGTTTGCTTTTCAAACTGACTGACTTGAGTGACTATTTTTGCCGAGCTGCTTTGCAGCCGATAACTATCGGCTTCCAGTAAGCGCAGCGTGACCTCATCATTGGCCTGAGCAAAGCCGATTGAAAATAAGCTGCCGAGCAGCCACAACTTAAAGAGACTAAACATAAATAAGTGCCTCGGTGATGGGTTTCTTTAGACCTTTGTTCGCGGCAATAGCCGAGGCTAGCGCACAAATACACACCACGCCGAAAGAGACGATAGCAGCAAGAAACAAAGAGAAAGTAATATGCAAGGGGTAACCTACGCTGCGCCCGGGTGGCGGTGGCATTTGAATATCGGCGAACAATAAAAACAGCGATACCGACCCACTTAAAAGCAGACCTATTAAGCTGCCGATAACCGCCAGTACAACCGCTTCTAACACAAAACCTATTAGTTGTTCCGAGTTAGCTGTGCCTAGTGCCGACAAAGTGCCAATTTCTCGAGTGCGTTCGGTCACCGACATGCTTAAGGTATTGAACAGCGATACAAATACCACTAAAGCCATGATGATGCCCATTACACCAAAAATGCGGTTATACAAACCTTTCACGGCTTCGTAGAAGAAAGCTTGTTTCCACCAAGGGGTGACTAATAAGCTAGCTTGTTGCTGCTCAACCTGTTGTTTTAGTTGTTCTATGTCTTGATTGGCGAAGGTAAATACCGACATCAAACTCACTTTATCGGTGGCCAATAAGGCTTGGCTAAAATCTAATGATACATATACCAAGCGTTTGTCCATTTCTGGTACACCAGTAGAAACAATACCTTGCACCATAAAGTCGTAAGCATTGAGCGCGCCCTCGGTGGTGGTGCTTAACAATGTAATCCAATCGCCCGGTTTGGCTTTCATGTTACGAGCGAGCTCCTCGCCTAATAAAACTTGTGGTTGTTCTTGGCGTTCTTCTGGGCTTAGCAGTTGGCCTGCTTTTACATCTAAAAATGGCCCCTTTTGAGTGAACTCGCTGGCCAACACACCTTGGCCAATGAAAATTGCTGATTTATCGCCATTGCTAATTAGTCCGCTAAATTCTATTCGCGGCTGAACCGCTTTTATGCCATTAATCGCCATTAACGCTTGGCGTTGCTGTTGCCAGTCAGCTAAGCCGTATTGCAGCGGGAAGTCTTCTTGCTCTGTAAAGTATTGCTGGCTGGATAGGGTTAAGTGGCCGGTATCTCTGGCGGCGGCCTCAGCTAGCGATTGATAGGTGAATAATCCAAAGCCTCCAGCACTGACTAAAGCGAGTACCGCAATGGCGATAATTAACACCGACATCACGCTGCGGCGGCGATTACGTTGCACGTTGAGTAAAGCATGTTTTAAGCGACGCATGTGGCAGTCTCCTTAGCCAGTATTTGTCCGTCTTGTAGTTGAATCAGCCGGCTGCAATGTTCGCTCATACGGCTATCGTGAGTAGCAATCACAAAGGTGGTTTGGTGGCTTTTACCAATGTCTTTCATTAGCTCTACTACCTGATGCGCGGTATGGCTATCTAGGCTGGCGGTGGGTTCGTCGGCGATGACCAAGCGAGGCTTGTGTACCAAAGCGCGAGCCACTGCAATACGTTGTTGCTGGCCACCAGACAGGCGATCAGGTTTTGAGTGTGCAAACTCGGCCATACCCACTGCATCCAATATTTGCATCACTCGCTGTTTGCGTTCGCGGATGGCTACCTGGTTTAGCATGAGTGGGTATTCAACGTTCTCGAAGGCACTCATAACCGGTACCAAATTGAAACGCTGAAAGACAAATCCCAACTGTTGCCTGCGCAGTATCATGCAGTGTTGTGGGTCGTTATCTAACTTGTGACCATCAAAATACAGTTCTCCTTGATAGCTTAGGTCGAGCAAGCCACAAATATTTAGCAGCGTGCTTTTACCGGAGCCAGAAGGCCCACACAAACCAATCATCTCGCCAGTTTGAATTTGCTCGCTGATGTGCTTCAGTGCTTGCTGTTGTATTTGCCCAGTTTGGTAGTACTTAGATACCTGCTTAAATTGCAACATAACTGATCCCTAACCCTTGGCGTGTTGCGCCATTAACTGTTCAGCATTTTTGCCAAACTTGTCGTTTAAGCCACGTTGTTTTAGCTGGCTAAACCATTGTTCGGCGAGCTCTGGCTGCTCGGCATCTAATGCTGCTTCAATGGCGTAGCTAAATACCCAGCTGGTGGCTTGCGCCGGAGATTGCAAAAAACGGCTATCGTTTAGCACTTGTTTAAACAAACTCATGCCTTGTTGTTGGTAGTTAAAAAAGTCGGGTACTTTGGTGAATGTGACCGCAGCAGTTGCTTGCATATAAATGGCCTGAGGCAAGTAGCGATATTGTTGTTGCCATTGCTGCTCGGTAATCATGTTTAAGGCTTTGTCTATTCGAGCCAAGCCATCTTCGGTGTAACTCATTTTTGTCCACGGTAGCCAGGCATCATCTCCCTTAAAAGTTTCGGTGCCGCCTAGGTAAAATAATGTCCAAGGGTCTGTGGGTTGCTGCTGGTGAGCTTGCTGCAACTCTTTATACAGTTGGTCAAGTTGTGAATAGTCACCTTGCGCTGCCTGGTAGTACGAGGCGAGTTGCTGGTCGTTAATACTGGCGGTGGCTGAGTAACTGCAAACGAGTAATAGGCTGGCGAGAGTTAGCGTCTTCATGATCATTCCTTGTCAGTGTGAGGTTGCTGACTAAGGTTACGATTAGCGCCTTGTTTAAACATCTCGATGCGATGAATGGTGACATAACCTGACCAAGGGATTGGTTTGCTGATAAGTGAAATCAAACTTTGCCTGCTTCAATAAACACTACCATCAGGCTTTAATTACTCGCTAGGTTTTGGTGTCGCGCTTAGCGGCTGCGAGCCTCATGATTATTCGCACCACCAATTAATAACAAATCGTTATCATTTTTATAAATTTTTATAATTTCCTGTGATTGGCGTTGTTCCATATACTCATCCCATCAAAACAAGTCACGAATTAACAACAGATTGTGGAGTAAATTATGAAAATGAGTCATGTAGGTATCATGGTTGCCGATATGGATAAAGCCGTTGAATTTTACACCAAAGTACTAGGCCTAAAGGTAGTAATGGGTAAAAGCGAAGTCGTGGAAGAGCATGAAACGGCGATTGGCCGTATGTGTATTGCAGTATTTGGTGAAGGGTTTAAAGGTTTTAATATTGCACACCTAGTTACCAGCGACGGTGTTGGTTTTGAACTGTTTGAAATGAAAGATCGTGAACAGCGCCACGAGGTAGATTTTTCTCGCATCGGACTATTTCACTTTAGCCTTGAAACCGATGACTTTGAAGGCGTGATTAAAAAGACCGAGCAGTATGGCGGTAAAGTGAGAATGGACATCATGCGTTATCACCCAGAAGATGACAGCAAGCAAGCTAAAATGGTGTACCTAGAAGACCCGTTTGGCACCTTGTTTGAGCTTTACTCTCATAGCTACGAAGAAACCTATTCTTCTGAGTACGAATAATAGAGAGCAAAAGAAAGGGTTGGCTATAGGCCAACCCTTTTTCGATCTACTTTAGCCATCAGTGCTTTAGCATTACGCCACGATATGAGTGGTTATTTTGGTGGTAACGGAATTAGCAATAAAACATTGCTGATGAGCTTGATGGTGCATCTTTTCCAGCTTTGTAAGGCTAAGCTCTTTATCTGCAAAGCTTACCTTAGGGTTAAGTATTACCTCAGTCATAGCCATTTTTCCGTGTTCATTCATTGCCATTATGCCTACCGCTTGGTCTACATAGCTATTTACCACTAAGCGGTTTTTAGCGGCAATCGACAAGAAAAAAAGCATGTGGCAGCTAGATAAAGACGCGACAAAGGCTTCTTCAGGATCTACGTTCGCCTCTACTGAATGAGGGAGCGGAACCACATGCGGCGAAGAAGATGCTGGCACACTTTGGCCGCCATCAAAATGCCATATATGACCGCGACTGTATTGGTTATCGGTGTAGTTCTCATGCTCTTGGCGTTGCCATTCAATGGTGGCGCAATACTTAGACATCTCACTTCCTTGTATTCATTCACATCAGCTAGTTAAGCGCTAGCATGCTGCTCGGTGAATACCGTGTCAATGCATTGCGGTGAGCAATGTCATATTGGCTGAGCTTGAAATTTGTTGCTAACAAGTCGACTCTATTAGATACAGCTGTAAAAGAGGAACGGTAATGTTGAATATGGATTTTAGCCAAGCCTTGGCAATTGATACCGAGCAAATGGATTGGCTAACCAGCCCATCGGCAGGCGTACTACGTAAACCGCTTGAGCGTGAAGCGAAAGAATCAGGCCACGTGACTAGTGTTGTGCAGTATCACGCTGATTCGTATTTTCCGGAACATTCGCACCCAATGGGCGAAGAAATATTTGTGCTAGAGGGGGTGTTTTCTGATGAACAGGGTGACTACCCTGCGGGTACTTATATCCGTAATCCACCAGGCAGTAAACATAGCCCGTTTAGTCAGCAGGGCTGTGTGATTTTTGTAAAGCTCAATCAGTTCAATACCAACGACCTTGAAGAGGTGAGGGTAAATACCAGAAGTACTGCTTGGTTACCGGGGATAGAAGGCTTACAGGTAATGCCCTTGCATGCCTTTGAACATGAACATGTTGCCTTAGTGAAATGGCCTGCCGGTGAAGTTTTTCAACCCCATAGTCATTTTGGTGGTGAAGAAATAATGGTGTTGTCAGGTGAATTTAAAGACGAGCATGGTGACTACCCTAAACATACTTGGCTGCGTAGCCCGCACATGAGCAAGCACCACCCTTTTGTTGAACAAGACACCATTATTTTGGTGAAAACTGGCCACTTGCCCGTTGAGTAATGAAGGTGTAAAAGCGGTGCCCTAATGAGGAGAGTCGGGCGGGCACCGCCCTTACAAACTTTTTGCCTTGTGCAATGTTGAACGTTTAAGTGTTAGCTGCATTGCAGTAGCTTAATGAGCAACACTTTATATTAATATTGTATTACAATTTGTGATGCTGCTTGCAAAACAAACCAAGAAGGGCTGAAAATTAAACAAAGTACCTGTTCAGCGTATTGTCATTCAGTTTATAGGATTAGGGGTAACTAGCTGGAAAGGTAAAGATTCTTGAAGATTGCGGTTGGCTTAAAACGTGGGGGAAGTGTGGGGTAGTGTGTATTTTAGTAAAAAATGCAGATGCCAAAGGGACAAATAGTGGCACCTGCAAGTAAACAATGCCTAAAGGATTAGGATTTGCTGTGTTGACGTCGTAAACCTAAAGCGATTAAGCCAAAACCAAATAGCGCGATAGTGCCTGGTTCTGTTACTGATACAATGGCGAACTTACCGTTTAGTGAGCTGCTTCTAACAGCACTGTTTTCGTCACCTAGGTAAGGATTAGACATATTATCGGTAATGTTAAAGTTAAGCTGCCATACTAGATTGTCGTCATTCAACCAAAGCTCGTATAACGAGCCGTAATCGGTGCCAAAGAACCCTTCAGCCAAGGCATCATCAACGGCTTGGTCGTACCAGCTGTAATCTAACGATCCTTTAAGTGCAACATCACCCATTACCGCGGTACCAGAATCAACCACTAGCTGAGCGACTTTAATGCTGTCGCCGTAGACTACTTCGCCACTGACTTGGTCAAAACCTAAAATTTCGCTGTAGCTAACATTGATGTGGCCGCCAGCATCAAAAAATACTTTACCATCGTTATTGAAGTTGCCACCCAAATCGTTGTAGTCAAATGACATCGCCCAGTTGTTACCTAGCCCAGCTGAATACAAAGGCGTATTTGGGTTTCTGAATATGCCTGTCGCGCTGCCATGACCTTCTTCGGAAAAGGTAGAGTTAGCGTTTGGCCCACATACACCCGCTGAACAACTGCCATTTTGTAAGGTAGATTGAGCCTGAACATTGGTTGTAAGGTAGTCTGCTGTGGCCGTGGTATTACCGCCCAAATCTAAGTAAAACGGTACCGCACTTGCTCCACTCGAAGCAGCTAATAGTAATGCGGAACAAAGAGAGGGGAAATATTTCATTTTTATACATTCCATTGGTAAGTTATTGGTATTAATTGATTTTTGCTAAATCAGCAAATATATTGATTCAATTGTCTATAAGCAATAACTGGTCCGATGTTTATAACCTTATAATTATTAAGGGAATTAACTTTTATTTTACACATCAAATATTTATCTTTGTAAAAGAAGCTGACATGCTTTTAATATCAATAGCTTAGTTAAATAGAGACAATGAATATGGCGGTAATAGAGTTACGCGAGTATCGAATACAAGCGGGTAAAACTGAGCAATGGTTGGCGTTGATGAATCAAGAGATTCTGCCTTACCAGATCAGCAAGGGGGTTAAGTTACTTAACAGCTACCTATATCGAGATGAGGAAAACCGAGAGTGGTTTGTTTGGCTGCGTGAATTTGACGATGAAGTGAGCCGTCAAGAGATTTATGAAAATCTTTATGATCAGTGGTGGATAGACAATATTCGGCCCACTGTGTTTAGTCTTATCGAAGAGCAAAGCGTAAAAGTAAGGCTGTTAGTACCCGCTTTTAGCTAGTCGGGTAGGGCATTTTTAATTTGCTGAAGTAATTGCTCAATATTTGATTTTTGGTAGCTGCTTTCTGTGAACACTTGAGTGCTTTGCCGTTCAACAACTTGAGTTGCAATGGATGCCTTTATAGGGCGAGGGCTGCTTTCATCACTAAATAACATCGCAACGGCCTGCTCCGATATTTGAGCAAAATCTTGCTTAATGGTGCTTAGCGGAGGGTAAAAATAGGCGCTGTCGGCACTGTCATCAAAGCCTATTACCGCCACTTGTTGAGGCACGTTTAAGCCTTGTTCGTGTAAGGCGCGCAACACTCCTAACGCCATCTGGTCACTGGCTACCAGTACTCCGTTTATGTTTGCGCCATTAGCTAAAGCCTCTCGGGTTAGTTGGTAACCACTACTGGCTAGCCAGTTCCCTTCCAACTGAGCTACTACGGTAGCTTGGTGCTGGTGGATTTTTTCTAACCAACCCTGCAAACGCAACTGTGAAGCACTGGAGTCACTGGGACCCGTTATCAGCAATAAGCGAGTGCGCTGCTGTTTTAACATTACACTGGCGGCATCGGCCGCCCCCTGCTGATGAGCGGCGCTAACTAGGTTTACCTGGCTATCGTAGGGCACATCAATAAATACAAAATGTAAGTCGGCAAATAACATCACAAGTTGCTCGGCTTCCACTTTGGTAAGCGGCAGATTGACAATAATGTACTCAATGCGTTGTGATTTTAGTTCGCGAGTGGCCTCTACAATTTTGTCAAAGGCGTGTTCGTCTACCACCGACAATGCAATACCGTAGTCGCGCAATTTGGCTTGTTTACGGATGTTGTTGGCAATAATCGAAATACCGTGTAACGACACGTCCAAAGTAATTAGTCCAATTACCATTGATTTAGCCCCACTTAACAGCTGAGCCCCTTTGTTGGGTACATAACCTAGCTGTTCAATGGCCGCATTCACTTTGTCGCGGGTGTCTTGGGCAACATTGCTTGCGCCATTGGTGACTCGTGACACGGTTTGCGTAGATACGCCGGCTAATTCTGCCACTTGTTTGAATGTCACGTTCACCTGTAAATCCCTTACTTCTTCCGACCTAATTGCTAATAGTGGCAAAGTGTAACACTGCGATCTAAGGAAATCTTATCGATACACCTAAACTGCGAATAAGGCTTCCTATCACCCATATGTTTTCGTAAACATTACTTGATCTTTGTCACAAGTAAACGTTTTCCCTTTTGATCTTCATCACGCATTAAAACCGGTTTGTTAGTTTATTAAGCAATAAAAGCGCATATTGCGCCCAATGTTTACGCAAACACATGGATATAGCGATGAGCCAGATTATTCACCTTAGTAGCAAAAATTGCAGCCTGATTATTAAAGTTGAACGTGTTCCCGAAATTTTGCATTGGGGAACCAAGATTGAACAAATTGATGAAGATTTACTGCTGTCTACTGAGCGGCCGATTTCACAAGCACGTTTAGACGTAGATGTACCCTTAACGCTATGTCCTGAGCTGGGCAGTGGTCATTTTAATGCACCGGGTATTGAAGGACACCGCAATGGATTTGATTGGGCGCCGGTGTTTACCACCACCAATCATTACGCTAGTGATGGTTGCGCGGTGTTCACCCTACGCGATGAGGTCGCTAACCTAGAGCTAAGTATTGAGATTGAATTAGATTACGACAGTGATGTGGTGAAAAAGCGTATTACTGTGACCAACTTGGTTCATACCAAATACTACCTCACTAAGTTGTCTGCTACCTTGCCGTTGCCACATCATGCTAACGAACTAATGACTTTTCATGGCCGCTGGAGCCGAGAATTTCAAACCCACCGCCAAGCGTTCTCTCACGGTGGATTTATGCAGGAGAATCGTCGCGGTCGTACATCGCATGAAAACTTCCCAGGGCTATTTGCAGGCAGTAATAACTTTGACCAACAAAATGGCCAAGTGTGGGGTTTCCACCTAGGCTGGAGCGGTAATCACCAATTGCGCGCCGATGTGAAAAGTGACGGCCGCCGGTTTGTTCAAGCCGGTGAACTGCTATTAGCTGGTGAAGTACGCCTTGATTATATGCAAAGCTACAGTACGCCGTGGTTATATGCTTGTTGCAGTAATACCGGTTTAAATGGCATTTCAGATCGCTTTCACCGTTATGTTCGCGCCAACATCATTCATTTCCCAGAGAACAAACCTCGTCCGGTGCACCTTAATACATGGGAAGGGATCTACTTTGAACATGATCCTGAATACATTATGAAAATGGCTAGCGAAGCCGCCGAGATGGGCGTAGAGCGCTTCATCATTGATGATGGCTGGTTTATTGGCCGCGATGGTGAGCGCAGTGCTTTAGGCGATTGGTACCTAGATGAGAAAAAATATCCTAATGGCCTAGAGCCAGTTATTGAACACGTGAACCAACAGGGCATGGAATTTGGTTTGTGGGTCGAGCCAGAGATGATCAGCAAAGATTCCATTTTGTTCCGCGAGCACCCAGAGTGGGTATTGGAGCTTAAGGGTTATCACCAGCCTTCAGGCCGTTGGCAGTATGTATTGGATCTACAAAACCAAGACTGCTTTAAGTACTTATTTGAACGTTTAAGTGAATTGCTGACGCGTTACAATATTGCCTACCTTAAGTGGGATATGAACCGAGAATTGGTGCAGCCTGGCCATATTGGTCGCCCAGCAGTAAACGGCCAAACCAAGGCCTTATATGCCTTACTCGACAAACTACTTGCTGCTCACCCTAAAGTTGAAATTGAGTCTTGTTCGTCCGGTGGTGGTCGAATCGATTTCGAAATTCTTAAACGTACTCACCGTTTTTGGGCCTCTGACTGTAACGATGCCTTAGAGCGCCAAACTATTCAGCGTGGTATGAGCTATTTCTTCCCACCAGAGGTAATGGGCGCACATATTGGTCCTGGAGAAAGCCACACTACTCGCCGTTGTCACCATATCAATATGCGTGGCATGACCGCGCTTAGCGGCCATATGGGCGTAGAGCTAGATCCTGTCAAAGTCGACCCGCAAGAGAAACAAGCATTTGCTCATTACATTGCCTTGCACAAGCAGTATCGCCAGCTGTTACACACTGGCCGTAGTTTCCGTTTAAATGCTTCAGACCATCGTCAGCATATCAACGGGGTGCAAAGTGACGACGAAATGTTGATTACTGTTTGCCAATTAGCCATGCCCGATTACGCCTTGCCAGCTCCTTTACGAGTGAGTTGTGTAGATGAAAATGCGCACTACCAAGTAAAGCTAGTAGAGATGCCAGAAACCAGTTTTCAACTGATGAAGCAGCGCCCAAGTTGGCTTGATAAAACTCTCACCTTGAGCGGCGACAACCTACGAGAGATTGGCCTTACTTTACCGATTCTCGATCCAGAATCAGCACTAATGGTGCACCTAAAACGCATTTAACCAACAATTTTTGTATTCACCGAGTGGCCAGTGACCGCCACTCGCCAACTTTATGAAGGATTAACTATGTCTATAACAGTGTTCTTATCGTTCTTGCTGTTTACTGGCTTTGTTGGGGTGTTTACCTACAACAAAGTGAAGAAAAACAAGCACGATTCACAAGATGGCTACTTTCTCGGTGGCCGCAGTTTAACTGGCGGCTTAATTGCTAGCTCGCTGATTTTAACCAACCTTAGTGCCACCAGTTTTGTGGGCATGAGTGCCCAAGCTTACACTCACAATATGAGTGTAATGGGCTGGGAAGTGGCGTCGGGCGTTACCTTAGTCATTATTGCGCTGTTATTAGTGCCGCGTTATTTAAAGCAAGGTATTACTACCATTCCAGACTTCTTGGAAAGCCGTTACGACTTATCGGTGAAGAAGTTCGTTACCTTGCTATTCTTGTGCCAATACGTGATTAACATTCTGCCTACCACTTTGTACGCAGGTGCAGTGGTACTGGGCGAGATCTTCGATATTCAAACCTTACTGGGTGTTTCAGAGTTTGCTGCGATTGCAATTATCTCTGCCACTATTGGTATTCTCGGCTTTTTCTACGCCATTTATGGAGGTCTAAAAGCAGTGGTGATAGCCGATACGATCAATGGTGTTGGTTTGATCATTGGTGGTTTAATGATCCCAGTGTTTGGTTTAATGGTGCTAGGTGGCGGCAGCTTTGGTGACGGTTTACACCAAATCATTACTGTTGCGCCAGAGAAGTTACAATCGGTAGGCACATCCAGTGACCCACTGCCGTTCTCAACGCTGTTTACCGGTTTGCTTTTAGTAAACTTATATTATTGGGGAACCGATCAATCGATTATCCAGCGCGCTTTAGGTGCTAAAAACCTTAAAGAAGGCCAGAAAGGGGTGATTTTAGCCGGTGCCATTAAGGTTATCTCGCCACTATTTTTGATTATTCCAGGCATTATTGCATTTCATATGTTTGGCGCCGACGCAGGCAACCCAGACACTATGTACACCCGATTAGTGAATGAAGTACTGCCAAAACCATTAGTGGGCTTTTTTGTCGCGGTAATGTTTGGTGCCATTCTTAGTACCTTTAACGGCGTACTGAACAGCTCAACAACCTTGTTCGCGCTTAACGTTTACAAGCCATTATTTGGCGAGGGTAAATCAGACCAAGAACTGGTAGCTAAAGGCCGAATCTTTGGGGTATTGATTGCCATTATTGCAGTATGTATTGCCCCGTTTATTATGTTTGCGCCAGAAGGTCTATTCCAATACTTACAAATGGTTGCCGGCTTCTTTAGTGTGCCAATTTTCACCATTGTATTTGTAGGTTACATTTCAAAACGGGTACCCGCTATTGCCGCTAAAGTGTCGTTAGTTGTGTTTGTATCTTCTTACGCAGCGATGCAGTTGGTATTTGAAACGCCGCTACACTTCTTACACCAATTAGCGATTTTGTTTGTGGTGTGTACCATCTTAATGTTTGTGATTGGCGCCATTAAACCGCGTGAGCAGGCCTATGTGATGCCAATTAATGAAAGCATGGACGTTACGCCGTGGGAATTCCGTTTTGAAGCCTCAGCCGTGGTGCTTTATATGGTGCTAGGTGCCTTCATTATGTTCTCTGACGTGGGCCTAATGTCAGACGATCCAACGATTATGCAAACCTACGGTTTCTGTGGCTTGATTATGTTAGTGGGGATCTTCTTTAGACATATGAAACGCAAGCAGCTGCAACCAGAGGTTGAAGCAGGTTAATTCCTAGTTCGTTGTGTTATTTGCCCAGCTAATTAGCTGGGCTTTTTTGTATTAGAGGCGATAATGAGTCAGCGCTTACATCGCTTTAAACAAATGATTAGCGCTGCGGCTAACGGGGTATTGGCTGCCATCCACTAACTCTACTGTTAGCTTGCCTAACATGTTCTTGTTAACGCGCTTAATGCTATTCACTTTGACTAAGGTGGAGCGATGAATTTGCCAAAAATGCCCTGGCTGAATTTGTCCCAGCAACTCTTTTAGCGGTGTGCGAATAACATACTCACCTTGCATACTGCGCACCGTGGTGTATTTATCTTCGGCAACAAAAGCCAATATACTGTCTATGGCCACTAACTCTACCGAGTCACCTTTACTGGCTTTAATCCACTGCAGATGTTGCGGCTTGTCGTCCAGTGCCGTCACTAGGGCTTGTAAGTCATAGTCTGGTTTGGCTTGCGGGCTAGCTTGGCGCTGCTGAATCCGTTGGCAGGTTTGTAATAAACGCTGTTCATCAAGCGGTTTTAGCAAGTAATCAATGGCTTGCTGCTCAAAGGCTTGTACGGCGTATTCATCAAAAGCGGTGGTAAATACAATGTGCGGTGGTTGCTCAAGTTGATTAAGCTTTTGGGCGACTTCTATGCCTGTCATGCCGGGCATGCGAATGTCTAAAAATACAATGTCGGCGCCGAGCTGTTCTACGGCGGTAAGTGCACTTGGTCCATCGCCGGCTTTATCTACTATGTCTAGTTCTGGCCAGCATTCAGCTAACATTTTGTCTAAGTGAAAGCGCAATAGCGGTTCGTCATCAACAATTATTGCTCGCATGGAAACTCCAAGGTAGCCAAGGTGCCACCGCTTGCTTGTGGGCTTATGCTCAAACTTGCCTGATTAGGGTAAAGGCTGGCTAAGCGCTGTTGAATATTGGCCAATGCCATACCATTACCTTGTTTCGGTGATGGCTGAAAACCGATGCCAGTATCACTAATTGCTATCTTCCAGCGCTGGTCTTGCATCGCGATGTGAACACTCACATCGCCGCCCTCAGGTTTGGGTTCAATACCATGAAACACTGCATTTTCTACCAGTGGTTGTAACAACATGGGGGGGATTTGTTGTTGCGTGAGATTAGGGCTGTCTAATTCAATATTAAACTGCAGGCGCTCGCCTAAGCGAATTTGCTGAATCGCCAAATAAGCGCTAATTCCTGCTACTTCATCTTCTAAGCGAATGCTTTCTTGGCGGCTCTTTTTAAGGGTGACTCTGAGTAGCTCGGTAAACTTATCTAAAAGCACCTCAGCTTGTTTGGGTTCTACTGCGATGAGGGCTTTTAAGTTGGCTAAGGTATTAAATAAGAAATGCGGTTCTATTTGGCTTTGCAATAACTGAAGCTGGCTGTAGGTAAGTGCTTGCTCTGCTTTAAGCTTTTCTAACTCGGCAGTTTGTAGGGCAGAGGACATTTCAAGGTTTTGTTCTCGGCTAAAAAAGTAGTAGTAAATTGCCGCGCAAAATAGCAGGCCAATCAAGACAACTTTTAACATTAATGGCCAATTAAAATTGTCGTAATAAGGGCTGATCCAATACCAAGTGTGGGCGCTGCCTAAGCTTAAGGTGATAGGGGCGCTGAGTACAAAACTCCAAAAGGTATCTAGTTTAGGGAAAAGCCAGTCGATGAGCATGGTAGCCACGGTGCCCACGCAGCCAAATACTAAAGCAATAATAAAGTGCATCCAGTATGGGCCGCCCCAAATCGCATTGGTTAGGTATGCTATGGGAATAGAAAACAATGCACATATGGCTAGCGAACGCCCTAGTGATTTATAGCAATTCGATTTCAAAAGCGTCCCTCAAGTTTTATTAAGCCAACTCTACTTTCTGGTAATAATTGGTAAACGGCGTTGTCAGCACCTCCAAGATAACGCAGCCTTGCACCAAGCGTCCATCCTTGGACAAATTCATAGTCCAGCCTTGCTGTGGCGATCACGCCGCCATCTTCAGGCGCTAGCATTAAGTCAAAGGCTGGTTGCCAATCGTCTATATCGCGATGCCAATGCAGCATCACATTGTGTTGCATTATATTCTGTCCGTTAAACACAGCGCCCTGCGAATAGCGTAGTTGATTCAAACCACCATCCTGTTGGGCTAAATAGCGGCTAACATCGGCTACCTTTTGCCACTGCTGCTGGCTTAATGCGCGGTTATCAAACCAATATTCCACTATTAGGTTGTCACCGGCTAAGTTTGCCCATGTCATCCCCAGCAGCGCTTGTATGCCATCATCAAACTCTTGCTCAGAGATGGGAGCAACTTGGCCAATGTTGGTTTGTGTTAAGTGGCTTACCATGCGCCGGTAATGTTGCTGGTAACGGCTCTCGGCGTGCACTTCCCAGGCATCACCAAAGGTACTTACCCAACTGCCGCCTAAGTTTAGTGCCCGTTGATTATCGTAGTAAGCAAGGGTTTGCCATTCACTATTATTGCTAAGTTGATACCAGCGCAAGCCTGCTCCACGTTGTTGTAAACCTTCTGAATCTGTCGCCAAATAAGAATCAGTGTAAAACAGCGCGTATTCACCATTGCTACTAAATTGGCTTAGGCTAAACACGCCTACGCCTTCTTCTACTTGAATCGCGACAGGGTTGCGCCGGTAGGGTAAAAACATGTCTAGTGGGCGGAATCCATAACTCACCCCTAGGTCGATCCTTTGCTTGCCAACGAGTAAGTCACGTTCGGCCAGTTCTGTTTTCCAAAATAACTCAGCAAGAATCAAGTCATGTTGATTGTCTTGTTTTTGTTTGCTCTGACTCAGCGCGACCAGCTGCCCTTGCAGATTATGGTATTGTGGATACCAGCGTAAGGCGGCATCGGCAAACCATTGGTCTTGGCTGGCAAATACCGGGCTAGCCGATGCTTGAGCGTAGCCGCTGTCTAATTCTAATTGCCATTGTTGCTGCCAAGTTGCATGGGCACTAAGGCTTATCAAAGCAGCAAAGCAGTAACTACATATTCGAATACCAAGCAAAATGCGTCCTAGGTCAATTCCTTTTAGCCTTAGCATAAAGCGCTGCTGGCAAAGCTTAGGGTAAATGCGATAAAGGGGGATTAACTCAGATAAACGGTTAATTGTGGGTGTTGGATAATCATTCTGATTCACCAAAGAGCAGCACTAACACGGTTTTCTTACCGTTTTTGTTTAATATTGTGATCTTTTGGGTAAACGTTTTCCCTTGGTGGTGGGGTGTATTTGTGCAGAAGATCAAGTTTATGGTGGGATTCGTTGACTTTTCAATGAATAGTTGTGGAAACGTTTTCCCTTTTTGTGATTAAATACTGTTAGTTGGTTCTGAACGGTCGTATAACGCGGCCATAAAGTATGGGTAAGGCGCTCAATCAATAAGGAGAGCAAATGAATAAGATCTTAGTAACTGGTGGCATGGGATACATTGGCAGCCACACTTGCGTGCAAATGATTAACGCCGGTTTAACTCCGATCATTCTGGATAATTTATGCAACAGTAAAAGTGAAGTGCTGGCGCGTATTGAAAGCTTAACTCAACAACAACCGGTTTTTTATAAAGGTGATGTGCGAGACCGCAGCGTGCTAGAAAAGATATTTAGCGAGCACAAGATTGACTCGGTGATTCACTTTGCTGGCCTAAAAGCCGTGGGCGAGTCGGTGCAAAAGCCGTTTGAGTATTATGATAACAACGTAAATGGTTCTTTAGTGCTGATCGACGTAATGCGAAAAGCGGGCGTGAAAAGCATTGTATTTAGCTCATCAGCTACCGTTTATGGCGAACCCAGCGAAATGCCCATTAATGAAAACACACCTACCGGTGATGTAACCAATCCTTACGGGCGCAGCAAATACATGGTGGAAGAGTGCTACCGTGATATTCAATTAGCCGCACCTGACTTAAGCGTTACTTTGCTACGTTACTTTAACCCAGTAGGTGCCCATCCAAGCGGCACTATGGGTGAAGATCCGCAAGGTATTCCTAACAACCTTATGCCGTTTATTGCCCAAGTGGCAGTAGGGCGTCGCGAAAGCCTATCAGTATTTGGTGATGATTACCCAACACCTGATGGCACTGGTGTTCGCGACTATATCCACGTAATGGACTTAGCCGATGGCCATGTAGCCGCGTTAACCAAAGTGGGCGAGCAAGCAGGCTTGCACATCTTTAACTTAGGCACCGGTAAAGGCAGTTCTGTTCTGGAAATGCTTAAGGCCTTTGGCAACGCTTGCGGTAAAGATATTGCCTATGAAATTTGCCCGCGCCGTAACGGTGATATTGCCGAATGTTGGGCTGCTACCGACAAAGCCGAGCAACTGCTGGGCTGGAAGGCTAGCCGCAGTGTTGAAGATATGACGGAAGATACGTGGCATTGGCAATCCAATAACCCTAACGGTTACGACAACTAGAATTTTAGAAATAATGAGCGCCTCAAAAGGGCGCTTTGAACGGAGTTAGACCCCATGTTAAACACAGACTTTGACCCTACCGAGCATCCGCATCGCCGTTATAACCCCTTAACGGGACAGTGGATATTGGTGTCGCCGCACCGTGCTAAACGCCCCTGGAGCGGCCAAGATGAAGCACCGTCTACGGCGACGTTGCCGAGCTACGATGCTGGCTGTTTTTTGTGTGCTGGCAATACCCGTGTATCGGGTGATAAAAACCCGGATTACACGGGCACTTATGTCTTTGGTAACGATTTTGCTGCACTGATGACCGATTCACCCAGCGTACCCGCTGCCACCGACCCCTTGTTTACCAGCATGGAAGCCCGTGGTTTAAGCCGGGTGATTTGTTTCTCGCCAGACCACAGTAAAACTCTGCCGGAGTTATCCACCACGGCAATTCGTGGCGTGATTGATACCTGGAATGAACAAATTGAAGAATTAGGTAAAGACTACCTGTGGGTACAAGCCTTTGAGAACAAGGGCGAAACCATGGGCTGCTCGCAGCCTCATCCACATGGCCAAATCTGGGCCAACAGCTTTCTACCTAACGAGATTGAGCGTAAAGACCAACACTTGCGCGATTATACCGCCCAGCACGGCAGCAACTTGCTGGTGGATTACGCTGCTCGAGAGCAAGCCGATGGCAGCCGTACCGTGGTGGAAACTGAACATTGGATAGCGGTCGTGCCGTATTGGGCTGCTTGGCCTTTTGAAACAATGCTCATGCCTAAAACCCATCTTCGCCGGATGAGTGAGCTCAGTGATGCTCAGCGTGATGATTTAGCACTGGCGATGAAAAAACTCACCAGCCGTTACGACAACTTATTTCAATGCTCATTCCCGTATTCCATGGGCTGGCACTATGCGCCGTTTTTTAAAGAAGGCGATACCACGACCGAACACTGGCAATTACATGCCTTGTTCTACCCACCGCTATTGCGCTCAGCCAGCGTACGTAAGTTTATGGTGGGCTACGAGATGTTAGCGGAAAGCCAACGAGATTTAACCGCCGAGCAAGCGGCCAGCAAACTGCGCGACCTTAGCGACGTGCATTACAAAGAACAACAGGACTAAGGAGCTGCGCATGACCCAACGTCAACAACACCTCATCGATACGGTCAGCAATGCCTTTATCAATATGACGGGCTCAGCCCCTGCAAGGCTGGTTCAAGCCCCAGGGCGGGTAAACTTAATTGGTGAACATACCGATTACAACGACGGCTTTGTGCTGCCTTGTGCCATTGACTACCAAGCCGTGGTAGCGGCTTCACCGCGCAGCGATAACATCGTGCGTGTGGTATCGGTAGATTACGATAACCAAGTGAACGAGTTTGATATTAGCCAGCCGCTACAGTTTGATGAAAGCTGCATGTGGGTAAACTACATTCGCGGCGTCATTGATTGCCTGCAAAAAGAAGGCTTCACCCTTGGCGGCGCCGATTTAGCGGTGAGTGGTAACGTGCCACAAGGCGCTGGTTTAAGCTCATCGGCTGCCCTTGAAGTGGTAATTGGTCAAACCTTTAAAACCCTGTTTAACCTAGCCGTCTCGCAACAGAAATTGGCGCTGATTGGCCAAGCGGCGGAAAACAACTTTGTAGGGTGTAACTGCGGTATTATGGACCAGCTTATCTCCGCCGAAGGTAAAGCCAATCATGCCCTACTGATTGATTGCCGCTCGCTAGAGACGCAAGCAGTGGCCATGCCAGAAGACATGGCGGTGGTGATAATCAACTCCAACAAAAAACGCGGTTTAGTGGACAGTGAATACAATACCCGCCGCGAGCAATGTGAAGCCGCCGCGAAAGGCTTAGGAGTGAGCTCACTGCGTGATGTGAGTGAAGCCCTGTTTGCGGAAAAGCAACACAGCCTAGACCCATTGGTGGCCAAACGCGCCCGCCACGTGATAACTGAAAATGCCCGCACCTTAGCAGCAGCCGAGGCCCTAAAAGCCAACGACATGGCGACCTTGAGTGTACTGATGGAGCAATCTCATGCCTCAATGCGTGATGATTTTGAAATCACCGTACCGGAAGTGAACTGCATTGTAGATATCGTGAAACAGGTGCTAGGCCACCAAGGTGGCGTACGCATGACTGGCGGTGGCTTTGGTGGTTGTATTGTGGCGCTTATGCCGCCTCAATTGGTCGATAAGGTATGCCAAGCAGTCGAGCAGCAATACCAAACCGTGACCGGTTTAAAAGAGAGCATTTACGTGTGTAAGGCGATGCCAGGTGCTGGTGCAATAAATTAAGCCTCTTGCCGCAAACATTCAGCAGATAAAAGCTCGGCCTTGTGCCGGGCTTTTTTATTGCTGCTAATTCCGCCTTAAAGCTCTCTCAGTACAGTATCCCTAGTAAATATAACGAGCTAAAAAAAAGAGGAGCAAGCTCCTCTTTGTTGTTGCCTAAATCAGGTCTCAGTCTTTGGTTTTGCCAAAGCGGCGTTGATACATATTGCCATTTACCCGTTTAGCGGCATCTACCATTGGTTGGTAGGGGACATCAGTAATGCCAACAAAACCTACGTTGTAGTTCTCGCCGTCAAACGAGCGACCGGTGATAGGGGAGTCAATGTACTGGAACCAATGTGCGCCCACAAAGTAAGGGTTATCAATCACCGAATTAAGGTAATCTTCAAACATCTCCCCGCGCTCGGATTGATCGTTCGCGGTAACTAGGCCAGCATGGTAGAAGCCTTCTTTAACGCCAATATGGAACTCACCAATAATGCTTGGCATATCTACTTCGGCTAAGAACTTCCAAGGTTCAGGGTGCAAACCTTCTTTGTAGTAGTTGTAACTGACAACGTCTACGTGTTTGGCTGCGGCTCTTACTACCTCAGGGTTGCACCCCCAGTCGGCAAAGCGAGCGCCTAGGTATAAGTGATTTGGGAGTTGTGCTTTTAACGACTCATTCACCACCTTGAAGTACTCACTGGCGTAGAGTTCTAATAACATCGAGTAGTCGTTAAGCTGAGCCTCGTTATGGCCAAGGTCGGTGAGACCTGCAGCCACATCTTCCCAAGAGCTAATATCGCTTTGCCAAGCTTGGTTGAGCTTATCTATGCTGCTGTATTTGTCTTTTAAGGCTTGAGTGAACACCGCTTTAGTTGGGCTGTCTTGGTCGCTGCGACCCAAGGTATGGGTGGCGATGCCATAATGGCTTTTCACCGTGTCCATGCGGCCCCAGCTCTTTTCATTGTCGATGAAGATACCTACACACCAAGGTGAACCTTTTATCTCGGCGTTAACTTGGCTAACGGTGGCTTCGGCGCGCTCTCTAAACACTGGGTCGAATGGGTCTGGTAAAGGCGCCCAAAAGTCATCCCCACTGGTGACGGTTTTAAACTCACCAATGATCCAGCCATTGGCAAAATAAGGGATTTTTTTATTATCGTAAAACTCTGGTGCTGTCCAATTACCCAAGCAAGAGAAGCCCCAGTTGAGCATGCGATCCATGGTTACTTCGCGCCATTTTGCCATGTAGTCTTGGCCATCTTGCCCGTATTTACGCTGTAAGTTTGCCGAGTAAAAACTAAAGATCTCACCGCGATCTACTGGTCCTTCAAACAGCTCACGCATGTAGCTGTAATGTTCCGCCAATGGGTCATCGTAATCTGGCAGCCACTCAAAAAAGTCTCTACGGGTTTGGTTCGCGACATAGGCAGAATCAAAAGCTTGCTGGCTAATTTCCAATTTTTCTTTTGAGTCTTCAGGTGTCACATCATCGTTGTTGCGTGCAGCAACGGTAGAGTGGTCGTAATCTACGCCGGTGATGGTAAATGAGTTAGCTAGGCGAATAATATCTAAGCCGGTGGCAAAGTAAGGGTAGCCATCCGGGTCAACCAAAGACCATTTACCCTCAATTTTTTCAGCGCGGAAGTAACCGCTAGCGTCCAATTGCGGGCCGCCGGTAAAACCGCCAAAGCGAGAGCGTTGCGGCATGGCGCCTTGTTCTAAGCTTTTAAGTTCGGCGGCAGTGACTGAGAGTAACTGTTCTTCAGAATGAATTTTCTCTGCGGTGTCCACTGCAGCATTTTGACCAAACTTATCTAAGCAGCCTTTAAGAAAGTCGGGATTGCTATCGGGGGTGAGAATTACTCTAAAGTTGTCTAATACCAGTTGGTGATCGATTAAAGTGCCATGAATACTTAATTCAATTTTAGCCACTGCACTGAGGTCTATATTCATTTCTCCCCACATCCAGGTGGCGTAGTGAAATGGCGTATCCCAAGAGGCAGGGTTAGAGCGAAAACCCGATTGATAATTAAGGCCACCTTTAAGGTATTCGCCTTCTAATTCATTAAGGTAGGTTTTACATGAGTTGCCTTGCACGTTAATACTGCGACTATGCATTTGCCCCTGTTTATCAAAGATGTTGATGAATATTTGCGTAGAGCGTTTGCCTAGGTTTGTGGCGTCAAATGCAAAACAAAAGTGGGGCAATTGGCTCCAATCAAATGGCTGTTCTGGTTCAATAAAAATAGAGGTGTAGAAGTTCTCTTTACTGCGTGTACTAACTTTTAGTGCTTGCTGGCCAGCGGTAACGCCTTGACCGCTGCCAACAAGCTCGGCGTCTACGTTACTGAAGCTAAATGCTGAAGGGATTTGATCGGCAAAATCATAAATCAAAATCGATGTTTCGTGCTCAGAGATAACGCGAGCATCCTCAGCCGATAAGCGTGTATTCATTACTTGTCCTCGTAATATAAGCAAGCTACTGCTCGGCCTAAGGTGGTCACTAAACCACAAGATTAAACAATAATAAGCGTAAGGCTAGTCACTGTTAAGGCTGAGGTGCTGCCGTTAAAGCGAATTAAAATTATCTGAGTCTATTAATTGCTTTTACGGCTTTTGTGTCAACCAAATTGTAAAAATTGGATAACCAATCTTATTAATATGTGAACCAAGGCACGACTTGGTTTTTCACACCGAGTCGCTTGAGTTGTTTTCGCTACTGATGGGCTTTAATAAGGCGCGCGTTGTAGGCTAATCTTGGGTTAGTTATTTCAGTGGTGTTTTGAGAGAAGCGGATGCGAGATAAGTCGAAAGAGCGCTTAGCTTGTTTAAGCTAAGCATCTTCACATGCTCCAAGTAGATTTAGAACTAGGTGCTAAAGAGGGACTCTAGATACAAGGTATTACAGTGCAGTTAATGGAATTTTGATCACGGCTTTTCGTACTTTCATCGGCGCTGATACCGCGCAAAGTGGGCGATGAACTTCATTTGGGAAAAATACGGCAAAATCACCTTTTGCGAGATGTACCAATTGCTCGTTACTGGCTCGCTCAAAAAAAGCGACATCATTTTCTAACTCGGTTAAGCGCAGAGCGTCTTCGGCAAGTTCGTGGGTATAGCCAATGTTTTCCTCACCTTCTAGAACCACTTGAATATCAAGATACTGCTTGTGGATCTCGGCTTTACGTTTTTCAAAGGGTTCAGTTTCAGGGGACATCAGTAATACAAAAACTGATTCATCCGATAAGGTATATTTACCATCGGGTTGTTGCTGAGCAATGGCCATTGCCTCATCAATCCACTTAGGAAAAGACGGGTTTACATAACTCACTAAAGAGAGTTTGTTTACGTTTCCAAATAACATCTTACTACTTCCTGTTGTTTAGGTTTTTGGTTTAAGGGGATAAAGCTGACTGTTTGGCTGCTAAGAGCGTTACATTGTTATGTGGTCTTAACGCGCTGAGCAAACGTCATAAACAGGAGGCAAACGCTCCTGTTTATGACGTTGAGTGGCTTGTAGTGAATATTTTGCAATAGTGTACTTACAAGAACTTGAAGCGCTGGTTAGTCGCGCCAGTGCAGGCCCATTGCCTAATCTGTCCACCATTTGCGTTTGAACTATTGGCTACCTCTAAGCATTTTCCGCTTTGTTTATTTCTAATTTCAAACGTATTACTGCCCTTGTCTTCTAGGCTCCATATTTGATTAGAGTTGGCGTGATTACATACCCATTGATGCACCTTAGCGCCATTTGCCGAGCTGCCAGACGCAAGCTCCATACAAAGCTGACTTACCTTGGCATTAATGCTGTATTGATTGTTGGCTATTTTAGTAAACTTGAACCGTTGATTGTTGTTGCCCGTGTTACACGAATACTGCTGGTAAGTACTGCCATTCCATAAGGCGCCATTGATTACATCAACACAACGATTGCTGTGTGCCAGTTGTAAATTGGTGTAACCACTCGGTGGCGTAATATCGCCAGTAGGTGGTGTAGTTGAACCACCCGTTGGTTTGTATACGCGGATCCAATCTACATACATCTTGTTTTTATCACTATCGGCTAAATCTGCATCAGTGGCGATGTGGCCTGCTTCAGAGCGCCAAGAGTGGTCTTCAGTATCAATAATAATGAAGGCTTCTTGATCCATGTTGTAGCGGCTCTTATCAAGAATGGCACCGGTGTAATCTTTGTCTTTCATTACCACTTGGCTCCAAGCGCCTTTTGTGGTTTTTTGACCATCGATGTAAAAAGTAACGTCTGTTGGACTCTTCCAATACACACCAAAGCGGTGGAAACCGTCACGCCAATAGTTTCCCCAAGTGGGCGTGAAGTGCGTCTGGTCGTTGTAATCGTTTTTTATCGAGTTGTCGTTATTACGGAAGAAAACATGAAAGTTGGTCGACATGTTCTTGGCATACCAATCTTGGCGAGCGCCACCGTATACCTCTAATACATCTATTTCACGCTGGTCGTTTTCGCTTAACAACCAAAAGTTGGAAGAAAGCTCTAAGTTACTCACCTTGATACTGGCTTCTAAAAAGATGGGGTATTTTACTTTGGTTTTAGAGGTGATGACCCCTGCATTTACTTTATTGGTGCCCTGGCGACGCGAAGCGCTAATGATGAGGTTGCCGTCACCAACCCACGATTCATCGCTCGACCAGTGAGTAAGGCCGGGGCCTGTCCAGCTATGAAAGTAACTGTCTTTCCATTTACCGGTAAACGTGCTGGTTTTGCCTGAGTAGTTAAAAGAGTCAGAATAGTTTTGTTGTAACTCCCAAGATTGTCCTGCGTCTAGTTCGACAGGAATGGGGATGTTATCCCAATCAGCAGCTGTTGCATTTATTGCTAAGCCAATACTGCACGCCATTAAGATTGAATGTTTGGTGAATCCTTTCATTGTTTATCTCCCTGGTTAAAGTGCAAGCAAATATCGCATGCTTATTAACCTATTTTTGTGATTTGGTCGATCAATTTCGTTCTTTTGTTAACCTTTTGTTGTGAGTGTGAGCTAAACAAGATTTTGTTGATGGGAGTAGGCATTAAACATGAGGGCTAAAAGCAAAAAGGCCTTGGTATTACTACCAAGGCAAAGTGCTAACAATTGTCAAAAAGGAATAGAAATTCTTACTGGTAGTTCAAGTAAATGGTTTTCTTTTGCAGGTAACCCTCCAATCCGTACTTGCCGTCTTCGCCGCCAATACCACTGCGTTTAAAGCCAGTGTGGAAGCCGTTTAGTAGTTCTCCGTTCGGGCGGTTTACGTATATTTCGCCCACTTCTAACTGATTTACTACTTGCATGATTTTTCGCATGTCATTGGTATATACATACCCAGACAAACCCAAATCAATATCGTTAGCGTATTGCAACGCTTGTTCAAGGCTATCGATAGGCATGGCTGCGACTATTGGGCCAAACACCTCTTGCTTCATAATGTCCATGTCATTGGTAACATTGGTCACCACGGTAGGTTCAAACCAATAGCCTTTAGTAAACTCTTGGCCAGCAGGCTTGCTGCCACCACAGGCGATTGTTGCGCCGTCGGCCTTCGCTTTTGCGATCATTTCAACGAGCTTTTCTACTTCGCGAGCATTAACTTTTGGCCCTACATTAGTGCCTTCAAGCATGGGATCGCCAACCTTAAGTTGTTTAACTTTGGCAATGAATTTATCCATGAACTCAGCGTAAATGCTCTGATGGATGTACATACGCTCATTAGAGGTACAAATTTGGCCGCAGTTGCCAAAGCCAGAGTTAACTGCAATCTCAACCACTTCATCTACGTTGGCGTCGTCCAACACAATGAAAGGAGCTTTGCCGCCTAGCTCTAAATTCAATGCGGTGATGTTCTCTGATGCAGAGCGGTACAAAATAGAGCCCACTTCAGAGCTACCGGTTAAGGTCACAAGCTTGGTGATAGGGTTACGAACCAATTCGTCACCCACTTCGCCGCCTAAGCCTGAGACAATGTTTACCACCCCTTTAGGGAAGCCGACTTGTGCAATCAACTTAGAAAATTCTAATACAGTTAATGGCGTGTCTGCTGGCGGCATCACTACCATGGTATTGCCAGTGACTAAAGCGTTGCCGAGTTTACGAGCAGCCAGTGCGAGAGGGTAGTTCCAGGCTAATAAACCCACGGTTACGCCAAATGGAACACGCTGGATCCAAATTTGCTCATCTTGGTTTTCGCTAGTAACTATTTCGCCTTCGATACGTCTTGCTGATTCTGCTGCGTAGCGCAAAAAGCCTACTGAACCTGCCACTTCACCGCGAGCATCGCTAAGTAACTTACCTTGCTCTTGAGTTAACATTACAGCGTAGCGTTCTGCTTCGGCTTCTAGGGCATCAGCTAGCGCGCTAACTAAGTCTGCTCTTGCTTGAGCGGGTAAGCTGGCCCATTCTTTTTGGGCTAACTCAGATGAACGTAAAGCTTGTGCTGCTTCTTCGCGGCTGGCTTGCGGCGCATAACCCACTACTTGCTCATTAGTAGGGTTAACAACTTCGATGGTGTTGCCTGTTGCGGATACTCGCCATTCGCCATCAATAAATATTTTGTGTGAAACTGTGTTCATCTAACGTCCTTTAGATTGTTAGTTGAATTAATCTGGTAAACCAATTTGTGTATTTAAGCTTAACTGGTTAACCTTTTCAGTGATGAGAGTCACATCTTGCTTCAATGGCCTACTTGCCCTGCCGAGATTTGATAAGTATTTTTGAAATATCATGTGTTTAATGTAGATTTTTGTATTAGTAGTACAATTTCGGACAAAATGAGACCTGAGTAGATAAGGTTGACTACAAGTTTGCGCTAAAAGGCGGTACTATTCCGGATTCGGTCTAGAACTTAGTTGAATTGATTTACCAAAAACTAAGTGGTTTAAATTTTTTTCAAAGGTTAAATTGCATTATGGCTAAGATGGATACCAAGCGACGCTATTACGATATTGGCGTTCAAATCGAAGAGCTGTTGTTTTCTGGAGTTTTTAAAGCGGGCGAGCGACTGCCATCGGAGCGAGAGCTAAGCGAGCGCTTTGAAACGAGCCGGGCAACCATTCGCGAAGCGGTTATTATGCTTGAGTTGAAAGGTTTAGTTGTGGTGCGCCAAGGCGCGGGTATCTACTTTATCGATTCACCGGAAAAAGTCAGCAAACGCACCATTTTACCAAAAAGTGATGTGGGGCCGTTTGAACTACTGCAGGCTCGACAAATTATCGAGAGCAGTATTGCAGGGTTTGCTGCCACCCAGATTAAGTTTAATGAACTGCGTGAGTTAAAACGTGTATTGCAGTTACAAGAAAGCGAAATTAACGGCGATAGTGAAAGGTTTGAAGAGCTTGATCAGCAGTTCCATAGCTTGATTGCTGAGTCCACTCAGAATCGAGTATTAATAAATCAAGCGGTAGACATGTGGAGTACGGTACGTACTACCAACCCTTTGTGGAATGAGCTAAATCACCAGTTTCTACATGAAGAGCGTTTACAGTCAATGTGGATTAATGACCACAAACGTATTTTGTTAGCCTTGCAAAAGCGTTCCCCAGAAGATGCCAAACAAGCGGTATGGCAGCACATAGAAAACAGTAAGCAAGAGCTACTTAAAATTGCCAGCTCAGATAATAGCGACACGGATTTAGACGATTACTTCTTTGCAATGGAGTTCGACAGTAACTTTACTGAAAGCCATTAAGCTAGCCCTGTTTAGATGAAGAAAGCCGCTAATCGTTAGCGGCTTTTTTTATGATTTTTCTTGCTTCTAGCTAGGCAGCAGGCATACCAGAACTGGCTTCTTCTTGTTCACTGGGGGCTGAATTCCTTTTGCTTTGGCCTACCAAGGTACCTTCTATCTCTTCAATGGTTTTGTTTTTGGTTTCTGGGAGTAGGGGCCACAATAGTACTAAACCTATTAAGCCAAACATTGAATA
Organism: Agarivorans sp. DSG3-1; assembly: GCF_046774965.1. NCBI lineage: Bacteria > Pseudomonadati > Pseudomonadota > Gammaproteobacteria > Alteromonadales > Alteromonadaceae > Agarivorans > Agarivorans sp. DSG3-1. The sequence continues at coordinate 2,113,113 of NZ_CP177241.1, forward strand.
CATTAAGAAAGTATTGGCCGCGCCAAAGGTTGCTAGTTGCCAAGGGAAAAACTGTTGAATGAGGTAACTCGCGATACTGGTCACCAAAGCAAACATTGGGATCGCTACGCTACGTACTGAGTTGGGAAATATTTCCGAAAACAATACCCACATAATAGGGCCAATTGAGATATGAAAGGCGGCGATAAACGCCAAAATACCAATCAAAATCAGCATTGGATTAACGCTAATGGCTGCTTCAATAATGTGCCCTTCGTTTAACCTTAAGGTGTTTGCGTCGTAGTTGCTGGCGAGCATTTCTTTAAAGCTTACGTCGTCTTCAAATTGCTTACCTATTTGTGTGGTGAGCGGGGTGGTATCAATCACTTCTTCAAGCTTATCAATAGTTTGTTGGTTAACGCTATAAGTGGCATTGCTAAAGCCGTACCAACAGGCTGCATGGCTTAATACCACGGCCACTAAACCTAGTATGAGTAGCGGTCTACGACCTACTTTGTCGATAAAGAAAATTGCTAGTACCGTAAATACAACACTGGTTATACCAATATAAATGGCTTGCTGAAATGAGGCATTGAGACCAAAGCCAATTTGCTCAAATACCGTAGGCGCATAAAAAAGAATGGCATTCATGCCGGTAATACCCTGCACCACAGCCATAATAAAACCAATCGCAAAAACGGTTTTCATGGGTGATGAAAACAACAGTTTAAGTTGCTGGATAACGCTTTCGGTATCTTTATGCTCATTTAGGTTCTGTTGGATCTCTGCCTGTACTTCAATAGCTCGTTGCTGCGGCAGTATCTTGTTTAATACTGCTAGCGCTTGGTCATGTTGGCCTTTCATTGACAGCCAGCGTGGGGATTCAGGCACTCTAAATAACAGGATTACCCAAGCTAAAGCGGGAATAAGTTCCGAGGCCAACATTGTCCGCCAAATAGTGCTAGGCGAAAACAGCAGTGAGTTTTCACTGACATGAGTCACTAAGTAGTAATTAATAAAATAAGCGGCTAATAAGCCAATCACAATATTGAACTGGTTGGCCGATACAAGCTTGCCGCGTTGTTTAGCGGGGGCAATTTCACCAATGTACATTGATGCGAGTGACAACGAGCTAAAGGCAAGGCCGCCAATAAAGCGAGCGATGGTCAGCATCATAAAGCTGGTTGCCATTGCCGACATCAGTGCCGAGAATAAATACAACACTGCCACAATAATCAGTGTTTTCTTACGGCCTAAGGCATCGGCTGCTTTACCTGCAAAAAACAACGCGATAATAGCGCCAAGGCTTGGCGCGCCAACAACCGTACCAATTTGAATGTCGCTAAGTGAAAACTCAGAGGCTATGTAGCGCACTGTGCCAGAAATAATGGCTGCATCTAGGCCGAATACAAAGCCGCCGATAGCAACGATTAACGCATATTTATAGGCATTCCATGTTTTTATGTCCATTTCTTATCCTCAGGGGGTAATATTCGACAGCTATTTAAACACCTTTGGATAACCAATTTGGCGATCAAGATCGATATTGGTTGATCTTTATTTGAAATTGGTCGTTGTTTGTGAGGTTTATTAATGAATTTATTGCTAATTAGCAAACATGAGAAAGTGGTGCTTGAGAAAAGATCAAAAAAACACCGCTGAGGACAGCGGTGTTTTATCGATAGAAGCGGGCTGAGTTAAACTTCGTAAGTGGAAATCTTATCCCAATCAAACTCTACGCCAACTCCCGGTGTATCTGGCGCAATAGCACGGTGATTATCTACGACTAATGGACGCTTGGTATATTCATCAATCGGGAAGCTATGCACTTCTAACCAGCCAGAGTTGGGCTGTGATGATACCAAGCTAACGTGCAACTCCTGCATGCCATGAGAGCAGGCTGGAACGTTATGCTGGTTGGCTAAGCGAGCAGCTTTAAGCCAACCGGTAATACCACCACAATTGGACGCATCCGGTTGTGCAAATGACAGTTTAGCTCGCTCAAAGGCGTACTCGAATTCGTGAATGGTATGTAAGTTTTCACCCATAGCCAGCGGAATACTAGTGGCGTCGGCAATCCGGCCATAACCGAGGTAGTCATCTGGAATGGTGGGTTCTTCGAACCAGGTAATATCGTATTGCTCTACCGCTTTAGATAAGGCAATCGCTTGTTCAACTGTTAGCGAATAGTTGGCGTCGATCATAAAGGTAACATCACTGCCAATCAGCTCGCGTACTGCTTTAATTCGTGCAATATCTTCTTCGGCATTCTCGCGGCCAATTTTAATTTTTACCGCGTTGTAGCCCTTATCTAAGTAACCCTGAATATTGCCGAGTAACTTCTCTAAACTGAACTGTAAATCGATACCCCCACAGTACGCTTTACAGCTAGAGCCTTCGCCGCCAGCCATTTTCCATAGAGGTTGATTGAGGCGTTTTCCTTTGAGATCCCACAGAGCAATATCTACCGATGAAATAGCAAATGAGGCAATACCACCACGACCTACGTAGTGAATGTGCCACTCCATGAAATCATAAATTTCATCAATTTGGCTGGCGTCTTTGCCGATAAGCGCAGGGCCTAGGTCATGTTCAACCATGGCTTTAATGGCATAACCACCTTTACCGCCAGTATAAGTATAACCGGTGCCTTGGCTGCCATCTTCTAAGGTAATGGTGGTGGTCACTAGCTCGAAATGGTCGTGGTCACCGTGTTTAGCGTCAGATAAGATCTCGGCAAGCGGGATCTTAAACAAACGTGTGTTAACAGACTTAATTGTTGTATTCATGGGTATTCTCTTAATCGGCTAGTTGCGCCACAATCTCTTTAACCAGTTTACCAATGGTATCCCAATCACCTTTATTTATAAGTGATTTATCCACCATCCAAGTACCGCCACAGGCTAATACACCTGGTAGGGCTAAATATTTTTCAATGTTGTTTTGATTAATGCCACCGGTAGGCATCACTTTAATGTTGGTGTATGGACCTAACAGTGATTTAAGCATAGCAATCCCGCCAGACGCTTCAGCCGGGAAGAACTTAACGGTATCCAGGCCTAACTCTAAGGCTTGCTCGACACCCGAGGGATTATTCACGCCCGGTACAATGGCAATGTTGTGTTTTTGACAGGCTTTTACTGTATTTGGGTTTAACCCCGGAGACACGATAAAGCTTGCGCCTGCTTCTTTAGCAGCTACCACTTGTTGCTCGTTTAAAATGGTACCAGCACCAATCAACATCTCTGGCTGGGCGGCTCGCAGTAAACGAATTGCTTCTTCGGCAGCTGCTGAGCGAAAAGTGATTTCGGCAACGGGCAAACCATTATTTACCAGTTGCTCGCCTAGCGGAACAATGTCACTGGCCTTATCGATGGCAATAACTGGAATCACTTTGAATTTTTCTAGTAGTGCATTTAAATTTTCCATGGGTACATCCGTTTAGTCATTGTGAATTTAGTTAAGGTTCAAACGCTGTTCAACTTGCGCCAAAGTAGGAAGAGGAGCGACCGCGCCATAACCCGTAATAGTGATAGACGCTGTGGCATTGGCGTATTTTAAGCAATCTTGAATTTCTGCTCCGCGAACATAGTGAGTACAGAATGACCCCGCAAATGAGTCGCCGGCTGCGGTGGCGTCTACCGCAGTGACCTTGTGCGGTTTAATGCTAAAGCGAGCATGTTGGTCTGCCACAGTTGCCCCTTCAGAACCCTGCTTTAGTACCACAATTTTTGCCCCTAATGTTAAGTAGTGGTCAATGATCTCATCTGCATGTGTTAGGCCTGTGAGTAGCTGGGCTTCATCAATGCTAGGGAAACAGATGTCTACCTGTGAAATGGTTTCATTAATAATGGCTTTAGCGCGATTGAGCGACCATAACTTAAGGCGAAGATTCGTGTCGTAGGAGACCAGAGTGTCTGTTTTGCGGGCCAGTTCTATTGCCGCAAATACCGCGTCGCAACTGGTATCGCTAATTGCTTGGGTAATCGCAGTGGTATGTAATAACTTAGCGTTAGCAATGGCTTCAACGGGTAACTGATGCTTGCTTATTAGGCTGGCAGCAGAGCCCTTTCTTAAGAATGAAAAGTGATGGCCTTCTTCATTATGAGTAATAAAGTAAACACCGGTATGCGCCGAGGCGTTGCTTTCTACTAGATCTAAAGCGACCGACTCGCGCTGCCAAAGCGTTTTAAACTGCTCACCAAATTCATCTGCGCCTAGGTGGGTAATCATGCCTACATTGGCACCTTGGCGTGCTGCTGCAATCGCAAAGTTAGAAACATCCCCACCAAAACCACTTAGAAAGTCAGGCTGCATCGCTTGAGACTGCTTAATCTGACTAAATTCATACATCGGCTCGCCAAAACTTAATATTTCGCTAAACATGACCTGTCCTATTTGATTGCTTAATAGAAGGGCTAATCCCTTAATGAAACCGATGGTATGGGATGAATTAATTTTGGTCAACCAAAATGAGTTTTACGGATATTTAAATACAATTATTTCATTAAGCGTCTTTTATTCTTATTAACTTATTGTTTTTTTTGGGTTTTGTTGCTTTTTGATTAAGAGGTTAATTATAATAAACTCACTTTGGATAAACTATTTACTTATTTTAGTTAGCCATTTAAGGGTAATTGGTTTACCATTTTGTGATTGTAATCACGGCTATCTGGCTATTTTGTCGGTATAAATGCCATATTGGTTGAACAGTTGGGTGGGTAAATGGCAGTAAGTAATCATTTAAGCCAGTTTCAAGATAGGTTTAAAGCAGTAACGACATATAACAGGGAACAATTAGACACGAAGATTGTTCACATTGGCTTTGGTGCATTTCATCGCGGCCATCAAGCTGTATATAACGATTTAACTAACCAAGCGTCTGGTGAGCTTTGGGGCATTTGCGAAATAAACATGTTTGGCAGTGAAGATTTAGTGGCCAACTTAGTTGCTCAAGACTGCTTATTTTCGGTTATCGAAAAATCTAAAGACACGGTATGTTCGCGTTTAGTGAGAACCGTTACCGAGGCTATTCATACACCGGTGTCGGGGATAGCTGCAGCAATTGCCAAAATTGCTGAGCCACAAGTAAGCATTGTTTCGCTGACTATCACCGAGAAAGGCTATTGCGTTGATCCACAGTCGGGTTTGCTGGATGAAGCAAATAGCTTAATTCAACACGACTTAGCGAATCCGCAGGCTCCCGTTTCTGCTTTAGGCTTAATTACTGAAGCTTTACGAGTGAGACGTGATAAAGGTTTAGCGCCAATTAGCATTCTGTCTTGTGACAACATTCCAGAAAATGGTCACCTTACCAAAAATGCCGTACTCGCTTACGCCGCAAAACTTGACCAACAATTGGCCAGCTGGATTGAGCAGAATATTAGCTTTCCAAGCACCATGGTAGATCGTATTTGTCCTGCGATGACGGCTGAAGAATTTGCTGCCATTGAAGTGGAAGTGGGGTATGCAGACCCTTGCGGTGTGGTATGTGAAGACTTCCGCCAATGGGTAATTGAAGACAACTTTGTCGCGGGTCGCCCAGATTGGGATTTGGCCGGGGCAATGTTTGTAAACGACGTTTTGCCTTACGAAGAAATGAAGTTACGCATGTTAAATGGTAGCCACTCGTTTTTGGCTTATAACGGTGCCTTAGCGGGTTACGAGTACATTTACCAATGTATGCAAGACCCAACATTTAAAGCCGCCACCTTAAAGCTTATGACCCAAGAGCAAGCTAAATCTTTAAGCCCGAATTTGAACGTAGATTTGGAGCAGTACGCCGGTTTGCTTATCGAACGTTTTAGCAACGCAAATGTAAAACACAAAACTGCACAAATCGCGATGGATGGTTCGCAAAAGCTTCCTCAGCGCGCGGTTGATCCTTTGTTGCAGCTGCAAAAGCAAGGCTTAAAAGTGACTTGCTTACCTATTTTAATTGCCGGTTGGATGCACTCAATTATTGGTGCAGTGAAAAAGGGCGAGCAAATTGTCGACCCATTGGCAGACGAGTTTAAGCACATCGTTGATAGCCACGCCGAGCCTTTAGCCCAAGCTAAAGCCCTGCTCGCAATAAACAAAATTTTTGGTACTCATGCAAGCGATAACGCCAAGTTTAGTCAGCAAGTCGAATCAGCCTTTGTATCTATTGAAGAATATGGCATTGCGTCGGTTATCGACTCAATTGCAGTGAATTAGGAAACAACATGAAAACACTAATCTGTAACGAACCGTTCTCCATTGAGTACGTTGAGCGTGAAAAGCCGGCTGTTGCCGCTAACGAAGTACTGTTAAAAGTAAAAGCCGTGGGTATTTGTGGTACCGACATTCACGCCTTTGCCGGCCGTCAACCATTTTTTAGTTATCCTCGCGTATTAGGCCATGAGATTAGTGGCATTGTTGAAGCGGTTGGCAGTGATTGTTCTAGCGCTAAAGCGGGCGAGCGATTTTCTGTGATCCCTTGTATTCCATGTGGTGAGTGTGCCGCCTGTGAAGAAGGTAAAACCAACTGCTGTGAAAATGTCTCTTTATATGGGGTTCACCAAGATGGCGGCTTTAGTGAGTACCTCAGTGTATTAGAAAGCAACCTGGTTAAATTGCCAGAAGAAGTGAGTGATAGCCAAGGCGCACTGATCGAGTGTTTTGCGATTAGCGCCCATGCGGTGCGTCGTGCTGAAGTAAAAGCGGGACAACGTGTTCTGCAAGTTGGCGCAGGCCCAATTGGCCTAGCGGCAGCAGCCATTGCTAAGGCGAACGGCGCTGAAGTAGTTGTAGCCGATGTGAGTGACGAGCGTCGCGCACATGTAGAAAAAGCGCTTGGCATTAAAACCTTAAACCCGCTAGCAGAGAACTATGTTGAGGATTTAAAAGCGGCATTTGGTGGCAAATTAGCTTGTACCTTAATGGATGCTACTGGCAATAAAGGTTCTATGAGCCGCAGCGTTGAGCTAATTCGCCACGGCGGAAAAATCGTATTTATTGGTTTGTATATCGGTGATTTAGTACTCGACGATCCAACATTCCACAAAAAAGAAACCACCTTGTTAAGCAGTCGTAATGCAACCCGCGAAGACTTTGAGCGAGTGATTGAGCTGATGAGCAAAGGCCAGATTGACGAAAACATCATGAAAAACCGTGATTATGATTTCGACACTGTCGGCCTTTCTTACCAACAGGATGTAGTAAACAACTCAAGCCTTATTAAAGGCGTTATCAACTTTTAGTCGCGCAGGTAATTATGACAACAGTACACGTAAAGGAAGCCGAGTTAAAAGGACTTGCGCTTAACAAACTTATTGCAGCAGGCCTTGACGAGCAAACGGCCAAGGAAGTCACCGAAGTATTAATACACGCAGATGCTACCGGTGTGCATTCACACGGTGTTATGCGAGTAGAGCATTACTGTCAGCGTTTAGCCAAAGGCGGGTTAAATCGCGCCGCTACATTCTCGATTGAACAGGTATCACCCTCAATGGCGGTACTTGACTCAGATGATGGCATGGGCCATTCGGCGCTAATCGCTGCCACTAAACACGCCATAAATCTAGCCTCTGATACCGGATTAGGTTTTGTAAGTGTCAAGAATACCTCGCATTGTGGGGCGCTTTCATACTTTATGGAGCAAGCCACAAGCGCAGGTATGATTGCCATTGGTATGACGCAAACCGACACATGTGTTGCCCCGCATGGCGGAGCGGCCAAGTTTTTGGGGACCAACCCAATTGCCTTTGGTTTCCCGGTAGAGGGTTCTACGCCAATGATTATTGATATGGCGACCAGTGCCACCGCGTATGGCAAGCTATTACATGCCAAAGAAACCGGTCAATCGATTGGTAAAGGCCTTGCCATTGATGCCGAAGGCAACGAAACAACCGATCCTCATAAAGTGGCCAACTTGCTGCCATTTGGTGGCCATAAAGGCTCTGGCATTGCCTTAGCTATTGATGCGCTAACGGGCATGTTGATGGGGGCTAACTTCGGTAACCATATTGTGCGTATGTACGACGACTACGACAAAATGCGTAAGCTGGCCAGCTTAGTGATTGTGATTGACCCAACTAAACTGGGTAACGCGTTGTTCCCAGTGATGATGGCTGCAATGGTCAAAGAGTTGCACGAAGTTCCGCCAGTACCTGGTGTTGACAAAGTGCTTGCACCGAACGATTTACAAGTGGCTTATCGCGCCGAGTGTGATCGTAATGGGATCCCTGTTGCCAAGGGAGTTCACGATTACTTAGTGAGCTAAACCAGTAAAGGTAGCAGCATAGTGTCGCTCTGTGTTGCTACTAGCCTAGGTACTATCCTGCAATGGTTCCGCAAGTGCCTAGGTTTCTTCCTTCCTTATGTCTGTAGCTCTTCGTTGACTACAGCGTACTTTTGATCTCTTTAGTTACTGATTTAATTGAGTTTTTATCTTTATCTCTGTTGCCAAAATACCGCTATAGCTCACATAAGAATTCTAATTGGTATGCTAACTTTTATTTTGGTTATCCAATATTGCTTAGTGGTTGTCCAATAATATTGGTTTTGGTTATCCTTTTAGGGAGGAAATATTGTGCTGTTTAAAAAGAACAATTTAGCAATCCTAGTGTCTGTTGTACTAGCTGGGGTTTCAGTTTCAAAGGTTATGGCAGATGACACTAAGCAGTCGAGCGCCAGCGAGAATACATCGGGTGATATGACTAGTGCGGCAACCCCGCTTAATCTTACTGAAGCGGCGATTTTAGAAAAAATCACCCACAGTCATAGTCAGTTTTCTGTAGTAGAGAAAACAGCCGAGCAAAGCAAAGACGGATTGAAAATGAATTTTGATGCGATCTCCGAAGCGGAGGCGCAATCAAAATGGCCAAACGTGAAAATTCATTCCAAAGCTGGCCCATGGGATTGGAATACCAAAGGTGGTTTGAAAGTCGCGTTAGAAAACCCCGGTGCAGCAGACGTTCGCATAGAAATGAAGGTGAGCGATAACATTGGTATTATGGGCTCGGCCGATAACCAAGTTGATCTACCAATTGTTTTACCTGCGGGCAAAACCACTACCGTAGATTTCTTGTTTAACGGTACTCAAATGAATATTGAGGGTTACCGAGGCGGCAGTAAACTTAACCTAAAAAGTATTGCGGAAATTCAGTTTTATTCGGTAGGTCCTATCGCCGCGCAAGAAGTGATTATTCACGATATTAATTTTATTGAGCGCACCGGTGATTTTGTTAAATCAGAGGCGCGTGAAGCAGAAGTGATTGCAGCGCCCATTCCAACCATTGCCACTTTAGCTGATTTTAATGATGGTTCGAAAGGCATTGCCAGTAATACCCATGGCACCAAGCTTACTTCAATAAGTCGTGGTGAGGGGAAAGGTCTAAAAATTGATTACGCTGCCGATGCCTCTTATCCAAGCGTGACCTTTAGTGCTGATAAACCGTGGAATTGGTCTGAGCATGGTGACTTTACTTTAGCCTTTGACGTGGAGAACCTGAGCGATGCAGGCGCACAGTTGTTTATTCGCGTTGATGATGACGTAAATGAAAAACAAGGTGGTAGCGCTAATGGCGTAATCCATAGCCGAACAGGTTACGTACAATTGCCTGCAGGCGAAGCGGGTACTTACTACTTTACGCTTGAAGAGCTAGCCAAAACCCTCGACTCAGGCATGCGTGGCGAGCCACCCAAAAAGTCTTACCAAGCTCAAGCGATTAATTTTGGCTGGGGTGAAGCCAAGCTAGATTTAGCTAATATCGTGAGCTTTCAGCTGTACATGCAAGATCTACAAAGTGACCTTAGCTTGGTCATCGATAACATTCGTTTAGTGCCAAATCTTAGCGCCGATACCAGTCGCTACCAAGGTTTGTTGGATGAGTTTGGCCAGTTTACTAATGAAGACTGGGCCGAGAAAATTCATTCAGCAGAAGAATTACAAAAGCATGCTAAAGCCGATGTTGCGCTTATCGATTCAGCTAAACCTATGGCCGACAGAACGCCTTACGGTGGTTGGAAAAGTGGCCCTAAATTAGACGCAACTGGATATTTTAGAACTGAGAAAGTAGACGGTAAATGGTCACTGGTTGACCCAAGTGGTTACTTATATTTTGCCACCGGCTTAGACAATATTCGTATGGATGATACCTACACTACCACCGGGGTTAATTTTACCGATTTGGTGTTGTCTGAAGACTTAAGTTTGCGACCCAGTCAAATTTCGCAAGCCAGTTACACCGATAATCAAGACGCCCGCTCGGTTGCCTCTGATTTGCGTAACAGCATGTTTAATTGGTTGCCGAAGTACAGTGATGCCTTAGCCCAAAATTACCAATATTCCACCATGATCCACACCGGTCCACTAGAGCATGGCGAAGTATTTAGTTTTTACAGCGCTAACTTACAACGTAAATACGCCCCGGATTCTCGTGATGATGCGATTGGCGTATGGCGAGATGTCACCTTAGCGCGAATGCTTGATTGGGGTTTTACCTCATTAGGTAACTGGGCCGATCCAAGTTTTTATGGCAACCAGAAAGTGGCTTATGTTGCCAACGGCTGGATTGTAGGTGATCACCAACGGATTAATACCGGTAATGATTACTGGGGACCGATGCACGACCCTTACGACCCAGAGTTTGTTAGCTCGGTAAAAGCCATGGCTGAACAAGTGGCCGCCGAAGTTAAACAAGACCCTTGGTGTATAGGCACCTTTGTTGATAACGAAATGAGTTGGGGAAATACCGAGTTCGCGGCTAATCACTACGCCTTAGCGATTGCTGCTTTACGGAGTAATGCCAAAGACAGCTATGCCAAAGCAGCGTTTGTTAACTTATTAGAAGCTAAATATGCCAAAGATATCGCAGCACTAAACCAAGCGTGGGGCAGTGCAGTTACCTCTTGGGATGAGTTGGCTAAGGGCTATGTACATCAAGGTGAAATGAACGACGCGATTAAAGCCGATTACAGTATGTTCTTGGCCGACCACTCCGACCGTTACTTTGCCATTGTACAGCAGCAAATGAAGCAGGTAATGCCTGAGCACTTGTATTTGGGGGCGCGTTTTACTGAGTGGGGAATCACTCCAGAAGCGGCCAACAGTGCAGCTCAATATGTAGATGTAATGAGCTACAACCTATACGGCAATGATATGTCGAAGGGCGACTGGAGCCATTTAGCCGAGTTAGACAAGCCAAGCATTATTGGTGAATTCCACTTTGGGGCAACCGATAGCGGTATGTTCCATCCCGGTCTTGTTGCCGCAGATACGCAACAAGGTCGCGCAGAGAAATACGCCCATTACATGGATAGCGTTATTGCCAACCCTTACTTTGTGGGAGCTCATTGGTTCCAATACTTAGACTCGCCAACTACTGGCCGAGCTTGGGATGGCGAAAACTACAATAACGGCTTTGTTACGGTAGCTGATTCTCCTTACGAGAACTTAGTTGCAGGCGCAACCGAAGTAAACCGAACGCTGTATTCACAGCGTTATCCGGAGCTTATTAAGTAACACTAAAACCTTGATTAACAAAAGACGAGCTGGCCTCGTCTTTTGTTTTATCTGTTCGATTATAAAAATAAATAACTAAGCGCGAAGTAGGGAAGTAGATGACCACAATTGTAGATGTTGCGAACAAAGCGGGTGTCTCGGTAGCAACGGTATCTCGCATTATTAATAAAAATACGCCGGTGAGTGAGGCTAAAGTGGCCAAGGTAATGGCAGCGATTAAAGCACTAAATTTTGTGCCTAATTACCATGCGCAAAACCTCACCGTTAATCCACAAACTGGACCTGGGATGATTGTGCAATCAATCCAAGATCCACTCAGTGCCAGTTTACTGAAAGACCTTTCTGCTAGGGCATCAAGTTTATCGCAACCATTGCACCTAGCCTCTGGCGCGCACTCAGAAGCTCAGGAAATTCACTTGTTAGAAAACTATCTTGCTTTAGGTGTTCAGGCTTTATATTTCGAAAGTCAGCATATGGACGAACAACGCCTAGCTGAGTTTATGCGCTTGCATCCCCGTTTATTGGTGGCTAAGCGTTATGTAAGTCAGTTCGCTAGTCAGTGTTTGCACTTAGACTTGATCGCCAGTTTATGGCTGGCAATCACATCTTTGGTTGAGCGTGGGCATAGCCATATTACGGTGTGTTGTGATGCGCAGCAGTATCAGGAAATAAGCCCACAATTAGTCAACATTGACAGCCCTTTTAGCCAGGCAACGCTCACGGTGAACTGTTTGCCTCATGACCCTAGGGATTGTATATCGAGCGTTATTGGTTCTGATAAGTGCTCGGCGCTGGTGTGTTTATCACCCCGCTTAAGTTGGCCAATATGGCAACAAGTGCAACAGCAAACCGAGCAATTAAACCGGCAGATTGAGTTTATAGGCGCTTCAAATAATGCCCCTGGCGGCAAGCTCAGCTACAGTACGCTGTTTTATCCGGTGGAGGCGATGGCACGCCAAGCCTTGGCATTTTTGTTTGCCGAGCAAGCAGAAGTACGTGGAGCATTTGTTGCACAGTTAGAAGCATGTTATTCAGAAAACGAACTTTCGTATGTTAGTCGTTTAGGCGCTGCGGGCTAAGTGGTTTGATGGACGCAGTTTATTACTGGCCGAGGCGATTCACTGAGAGGATGGTATGTTGAGATGTAAACAAACGGCCCACAATTAAGTGGGCCGTTTTTTGTTAGTTAGAGTTTTGGTAGGTTGAGGCGTCGAGCACTTGTTTTTTCACTCGGTAACGGCAGATAAAGTTCCAGTTCCAAGAGGCATCATATTGGTGACACAATCCCCACTCCAAGCCGGGTGAATCAATATCGCTGGCTTGGTTAGGGCGGAAAATACCTAAGGCTTCGGGAGCGCCTTTTATTTGCGACATTATCTCAAAGTTAATGCCGTCTGCAGCCCATTGTACGGTGTTCTTTTCTGGTCCATCGGTCGTAATCAAAGAGGCGATGCCACCATCTTTATGCCATACCGCCACTTCATGTCCGCTATTAGAAATAGGGTTGTAGTCTGATTTCACATAAGGGCCAAGAATATCTTTAGCGATGGCGACACCGTGTTTAATCTCGCGTCCGCCCATGTTCATTTCTTCTCCCATGGTCTCGCCTTTGTAGTAAAGGTAAAACTCACCTTTAAAAAACATTAAGCAGGGATCGTGAACTTTATGGCTATCGAAGCTACCTTTAGATTCTACTAAAAAGCGATTGTCTTCTTCGGTACGCCATTTACCATCTTTAGCAGGGCTAACAATGGGGGCTGGGGATTTGTTCCACGGGCCAAATGGGCTGTCTGCCCAAGCAATGGCAATTTCTTCGAATTGGCGGTTGGTATAGGGCGCTTGTACTGTTTGATAGACCAAATAGTACTTACCTTGATGAGCTAATACTTCAGGTGTAAACACTGCGCGGTCGTCGTAAGCACCCGCTTCGCCAGGAGCAATAGCACAACCATGCTCTTTCCAGGTGATGCCATCTTTAGAGCTAGCGTGCCACACTTCAGTTAAATCCCAAGGAAATACTTTGTCTTGTGGGTTGCCGGTAAAACCAAGTGTTTCGCCTTCACCTTTGGTGTACCAGCAATGATAAACACCCTCTACTTTTATTACTGCAGTGGGGTCGCGGCGAATAACGCCTTCTTCAAAAGCAAAGTCTCCCTTTAGTGTTTGCTCGTCAAACTCAATCAGCCACTCTGGCCCTTTATTGTCGTAACCGCGTTCAATTGCGCGCTTACTGGCCAAGCTTAGCTTGCTGTTTATCCCTGACATATCTACCTCTATGCGTCATTAATCTAAAGTGTTTAATCTATATTGGTATAAAAGGTAAACCAATTTTAACTAATGGTACATTAACTTGCTGTTTCTCTTGGGTCAATATGAAAGAAAAGTGACCAAAAGCACATTTTAAGAACTTACTTTTAACCTTTCATAATAGCCATACTGAAAAACACAAAGGTTTTGTATGACAAGTTTATTGGCCTGCGAGACCCGCCACCAAAGGGCTCATGCATTTTGCCCGCTATTAACCTATTAACCAATTGTTGTTTTGGTATGACTTTCTGCCAACCAAAGTACTGATTTATACCGAAATGTTAGCGGTGTCACTTTAAATTGGTTGATCATTATGTACGATTACTCCAGTTATTTAGATATTGGTTTACCAGTGTGGTTTTAGCATTGAGTAGCTATCGCAAAGTTAATGGAGTAAACATGAAAACCGATTCTAACCGAGTCGCCATGGGCAAAGTTTGCCTTATGTACTTTTTTTACAATTTCTTCTGGTCATTAAGCTCTGGCTCTTTATTCGCTGTTTGGTTGAATGACAAAGTGGGCATTGACGGTTCTCAAATTGGCGTGTTGTTTGGTTTGCAAACGGGCATAGCAGTATTGTTTAAACCGGCTTTTGGTTACATTCTTGATAAGTTAGGCCTTAAAAAACATCTCATTTATTTTATCTCTTTCCTCAGTTTATTGATTGGCCCGTTTTATATCTACGTTTACGGCCCGTTATTAGGTAATGATTCAACCTTTGTATTGGGCATTGTTGCCGGCTCGCTTTACTTAGGCATGTTGTTCCAAGCAGGAAGCGGTGTGATTGCTTCTTACAGCGACCGATTTGCGCGCTGTCATGAAAACGATTTCGGTTTGGTGAACGGTTTTGGTATTGCTGCTTGGGGTGTATCTGCAGTATTGGCGGGTTACTTGTACAATATTAATCCAGACTTTATTTTTTACGCCTGTAGTGTTGCCGCCTTGTTGATGCTGATTTGTGCTTGGACACTTAGAGTTAGCCACTTAGAAGACGTTGATAACGACGTAATATCGCAAGACAAAATTCAAAAAGAAGACGTGATTCGCTTATTGAAGAACCCGAAAATGTGGGCTTTCATGACCTACGCAGGCACAATTTCGGTGGTGTTCTGGACATCGATGAGCCAGTTCACGCGTTACTTTATTAGCTTTTTCCCCACCCAAGAAGAAGGCATCTCTTTTAGCTCAAATATGGACGGCTTAACCGCTGTATTCCTGTTCTTTGTCAGTGCAGGTGT
Source organism: Agarivorans sp. DSG3-1 (assembly GCF_046774965.1). Classification (NCBI taxonomy): domain Bacteria; kingdom Pseudomonadati; phylum Pseudomonadota; class Gammaproteobacteria; order Alteromonadales; family Alteromonadaceae; genus Agarivorans; species Agarivorans sp. DSG3-1. The sequence continues at coordinate 2,128,125 of NZ_CP177241.1, forward strand.
GCCTTTCATTATTCGTAAAATTGGCGCGAAAGGTAGCTTAATTCTTACCGCTGTGGGGATTACCTCATTCTTGCTAATGATTGGTTTTGCTGGCCTTGGCGAGAAGAACTTGTACTTGGCGATTGTTGCCAAGTTGCTGTTCGGTATTGTTAATCCCTTACTCATTGTGTCGGTATTTGCTTACACCGCCGAGCAGTTTGATAAGAAAGTAAATTCCTTCACTTACATGTTTGGATTCCAAGTGGTTAATAACCTGATGACGGCCATTGCTGCGCCAGTTATGGGGGTGATGTACGACCAACATGGATTCCCACACAGTTATATCTATTTTGGTGTGTTCGCTGCTGCGGCAACAGTGCTAGCAATGTTCACGCTAAGTTCCACCAAGAAGCTGACTACAACAGATCAACAAGAAACAGTAGCAGCTTAAGTAATCAAAATTATATTTTAGATAAGGATGTTAGGTAAACGTATGAAAACACGTATTTTTGCACTATCTGCTTTGGCTATATCTTGCAGTATGGCCCACGCACAAGAAGAGTCTGCTTTAGACTATTTAGGTGCGCAAGTTGTAGAAGGCGCGCGCTTTTGGGGTTACGGCCGCGGCGGTACAGGTACTTCTACAGATAAAGTTTTAGGTCTGCGTTCAGATCTTGCCAACAACGGTTTCAATATCATTGAAACAGCAGGTAACCCTCACGCTCAAACGGGTCGTTTGGGTAACGAAGGTAACTTTGCTGAATTCCACGTTGATTATGGTCTTGTGTTAAACGACATGAACTGGGTAATCAAAACCAACATTGCTACAGATATGGAAAAATTCAATCTGGATGAATGGTGGGTAGCTGGTCAAGGCGTGTTTAAATCAAGCCCTGGTGCGGTTATTTGGGTAGGTAAGCGTTACTACCAACGTTATAAAGCAGAAATTCTTGATTATCACATGCTACAAAACGATGGCGTGGGCGCGGGTATCGACGATTGGGATTTTGGTTTTGCCAAGTTTAACTTTGGTATTACTAAACAAGAAAATGGTGATACTTATGGATCAGACTTCTGTTCAACCACAGATCCAACTTACGAATGTGATACCAGCGGTCGCTCGGGCTACCGTGGCGGTTACCACTCGGTAAATACCCGCTTGCATGACATGAAAGTGACCGACAATATTGCGGCTTCAGTATTCTTTAACTACGGCTTCTACGCGGGTTCTGATACGACACTGAGCGAAGGTGGCAGTATGACTGCCAAAGATATGAAGCCAAATAGCTACCAAACGGGCTTTAGCATCAAACAAGGCCAATGGGCTGACTACAACGAATTTGTTGTGCGTTACAGCAGTGATATTGGTAAGTCGATGACCCAAGACTGGCTAGACACTCCATCTACGCAGATTGGTGCTTTCTTCCAAGGTATGCAAGAGCTAGGTGATTCGTTCCGCGTACAGTATGCCGTGGTATACGAAGGTCAAAAATTTGATGATGAAGCTTTAAAACGCAATCTCGTTTCTATCACAAAGTCTGATTGGGGCAACATTACTGTTCGTCCTACCTACATTTGGGATGACCGTTTTTCAACAGACCTAGAGTTAAGCTACGACCAAATCAAACTTGATGCTCGCGAAGGCTACGGTGAGAGTGGTACTAACTCCTCGTACAAAGTGACCTTATCGCAAAACGTGCATATTGGTGGCACTTTCTGGGACCGTCCTGTATTGCGCTTCTTTGTGACCTACGGTCAATCTGATACTGACACCACGGTTTATAACAACCGCCACGGTGAAGGTGTAGATAACCCAAGTTGGGAATGGCGTCATAACCCATATGTTACTGAGAAAGGTAAAAACTCAGCGACCACAGTGGGTGCTCAATTCGAAACTTGGTGGTAAGCCAACCACAGTAATACCCACTTAGCACTAGAGCTCGCAGGTATAGGCCTGCGAGCCTCTCACTCGTAATGGTAGAACTTATGAAATTTACAAAAAATAAAATTGCTGCTCTGTTATCGCTCGCTATGCTGGGTGTGTACGGATGTGGTTCAACCCCAAGTTCTGTCGACGCCGAAGGTGGCGTTGAAGATGTCGGCGGTACAGTGCCTGATTTTGAATCAGCCTCTTTTTTCAAAAAAATAAAGAAAGACCATGCTAAAACCCAAGTGGTCACCGACGAAGGTGTTACCCATGGTGAAAGCGCACTTAAAGTCGACTTTGATTCAGTTTCTGAGGCCAACAAATTTAAGTATTGGCCGAATGTTAAAGTGCATCCTGATGCAGGTTTTTGGAATTGGAATGCCAAAGGCAGCTTAACCTTAGACTTAACTAACCCAACAGATAGCCCAGCCAATATTATTCTAAAATTGGCTGACAACGTGGGCGTAATGGGCTCGGGTGACAATCAATTAAACTATGCGGTAAATGTACCTGCTGGTGAAACGGTTCCGGTAGAAATGTTATTTAACGGTACCAAGCGTAAGTTAGATGGTTATTGGGGCGGTGAGAAGCTTAACTTACGCAACATTGTTGAGTTCCAAATTTTTGTGCAGGGCCCTATGGATGCACAAAGTGTAATTATTGATAACTTTGATTTAGTGGATGCTACAGGGGACTTTATTGAAGCCTCTGGGCAAGCTGTAATGGTGACGGGACCTATTCCAACGGTCGCTTCAATCACCAGTTTTGATGAAGGACAACCTACTTTTGTAGCCTTCGACCGCAGTGCTGCAGCAACCGTAACAGAGCTTAAAACTGACATGGGCGGCGAGTTAGCCGTTAAGCTATCGGCATCGAATGCCTACCCAAACATTACGTTTAAAGCACCCCAACCTTGGGATTGGAGTGAGCATGGTGATTTTAGTTTAGCCTTTGATTTAGAAAGCCAAACTGATGAACCTTTGCAGTTGTTTGTGCGTGTTGATGACGCCGAAAACGAGAACTGGGGTGGCACAGCAAACGGCGTAGTCGACAGTATGTCTAGCTATGTCACTTTAGCCCCAGGTGACGACGGGACCTTCTATTTACCATTGGGGCAAACCGGTGATCAAATCGTATCAGGGATGCGTGCTGAGCCACCTAAAAAGTCTTATAACGCACAGGCTATTAGTTACGGGTGGGGTGAGAAAAACCTGAACTTATCTAATATTGTGTCGTTCCAGCTGTATTTACAAAACCCGACTAAAGACGCTGAATTTACCATTAAAAGTGTCCGTTTAATTCCTAACATTGACGCAGACACCACTCGCTATGAAGGTTTGATTGACCAATACGGTCAATTTACGGGTGCAGATTGGCCGAAGAAAGTAACAGAAGATGAAGAACTTGCTGTAATGGGTAAGTTGTCGTTGATGTCACTTAAATCAAGCAGCCAAATGCCAGGCCGTAGCATTTATGGTGGTTGGGCCGATGGTCCAAAACTAAAAGCAACGGGCTTCTTCCGTACTGAAAAAGTAGACGGTAAATGGTCGTTGGTAGACCCTCAAGGTAACCTGTTCTTTGCTACTGGTTTAGACAATATTCGCATGGACGATACGGTAACCATTACCGGTCACGACTTTGCAGATAAAGACAAGCGCAGTGGTAAAGAGGTAGCGTCTGAAGTGAGACGTTCAATGTTTACTTGGTTACCAGAAGACGGTGACACCCTTGCAGATAACTATGACTACGCCAACTGGGTGCACTCTGGTGCGTTGAAAAAAGGTGAAGTGTTTAGCTTCTACGGCGCTAACTTACAGCGTAAATATGGTGGCAGCTTTGCCGAAGCCGAAAAAGTGTGGGAAGAAATTACCATTGACCGCATGCTTGATTGGGGCTTCACCACGTTAGGTAACTGGGCTGACCCAATGTTCTACGACAACAAAAAAGTTGCGTACTCAGCAAACGGTTGGATCTTTGGTGACCACGCTCGTATTAGCACCGGTAACGATTACTGGGGCCCAATTCACGACCCATTTGACCCAGAGTTTGTGGTTAGCGTGAAAGCCATGACCAAAAAGCTAATGACTGAAGTAGACAAAAATGACCCGTGGATGATGGGCGTATTTGTCGACAACGAAATCAGCTGGGGTAATACCAAAAACGATGCTAACCACTATGGCTTAGTGGTAAATGCTTTAAGTTACGACATTAAGAAAAGCCCTGCTAAAGCTGCGTTTACAGAGCATCTAAAAACCAAGTACTGGGCAGTAGAAGATCTTAATTCAAGCTGGGGCGTGAAAGTGGCGTCGTGGGCCGATTTTGAGAAATCATTCGACCACCGCTCACGCTTAAGCAAAAACATGAAGAAAGATTATGCCGAAATGCTGGAAATGCTTTCTGCTAAATACTTCTCAACAGTTCGCGCCGAGCTTAAGAAAGTATTGCCTAATCACCTTTACCTAGGAGCACGTTTTGCCGATTGGGGAGTAACACCTGAAATCGCTAAAGGCGCTGCGCCATATGTAGATGTGATGAGTTACAACTTGTACGCCGAAGACCTTACCTCTAAAGGCGATTGGAGCAAGTTGGCCGAGCTAGACAAGCCAAGCATTATTGGTGAGTTCCACTTCGGTTCTACTGATTCGGGCTTATTCCATGGCGGAATCGTATCGGCAGCTAGTCAGAAAGATCGCGCTGTTAAGTACACCAACTACATGAAGAGTATTGCTGACAACCCTTACTTTGTAGGTGCTCACTGGTTCCAATACATCGACTCTCCAACTACGGGTCGAGCTTGGGATGGTGAAAACTACAACGTTGGTTTTGTATCAGTGACCGATACCCCATACGTCCCATTGGTTGATGCCGCTAAAACTTTCAACCAAGACGTTTATAAACTTCGTTACAAAAAATAATCGCAATTACGATTTAGCACTCCTTAGCTCGCTAAGGAGTGCCCACTGCTAGGTACAAGGAATGGGCAGGAAATATGAAGATTAAATTATTAACCGCAGCAATAGCTGCAAGCTTAGCGTTACCGCTAAGTGCTGCAAGTTTAGTGACTTCGTTTGAAGAAGCTGACTACAGCAGCTCAGAGAACAATGGTGAATTTTTGGAGGTGTCTGGAGATGCCACTTCTGAAGTTTCAACAGAACAAGCTACTGATGGTAATCAGTCGATTAAAGCGTCTTTTGATGCGCCTTTCAAACCAATGGTTGTTTGGAACTGGGGAAGTTGGAACTGGGGTGCTGAAGATCTTATGTCAGTAGATGTCGTTAACCCTAACGACACCGATGTTACTTTTGCCATTAAGCTAATTGATAGTGATATTCTTCCTGATTGGGTTGATGAGTCTCAAACCTCATTAGACTACTTTACCGTTCCAGCTAATACCACGCAGACTTTTAGCTTCAATTTGAATGGTGGGAACGAGTTCCAAACACACGGTGAAAACTTTAGTAAAGATAAAGTTATCGGCGTGCAGTTCATGCTTAGCACCGAAGAAACTAAAGTGCTGTATTTTGATAACATCATGGTTGATGGCGAAGCAGTAACACCGCCACCTAGTGATGGTGCTGTTAATACTCAAACCGCACCTGTTGCCACTTTAGCGCAAATTGAAGACTTTGAAACTATCCCTGATTACTTAAGGCCTGATGGTGGTGTAAACGTTTCAACCACTACTGAGATTGTAACTAAAGGCGCCGCAGCAATGGCTGCAGAGTTTACGGCTGGTTGGAACGGTTTAGTATTTGCGGGAACTTGGAATTGGGCTGAACTTGGTGAACACACCGCTATAGCCATTGACGTTTCAAATACCAGTGATAGTAATATTTGGTTGTATTCACGTATTGAAGATGTAAATAGCCAGGGCGAAACGGCTACTCGCGGCGTATTAGTTAAAGCTGGCGAATCGAAAACCATTTACACCAGCTTAAACGACAACCTATCGCTACTTACCCAAGATGAGCGTGTTTCAACCTTAGGTTTACGCGATATTCCCGCAGACCCAATGAGTGCTCAAAACGGTTGGGGTGAGTTTGTTGCATTAGATAAGTCACAGATTACTGCTATTCGTTACTTCATCGGGGAATTAGCCAGTGGCGAGACAAGCCAAACGATCGTGTTTGATAACATGCGTGTTATTAAAGATCTTAATCACGAATCTGCTTACGCAGAGATGGCTGACGCTATGGGTCAGAACAACCTAGTCACTTACGCAGGTAAAGTTGCCAGCAAAGAAGAGTTAGCTAAGTTAAGTGATCCAGAAATGGCGGCTTTGGGCGAGTTGACCAATCGCAATACTTACGGCGGTAACCCAGATTCGTCGCCAGCTACAGACTGTGTACTAGCTACGCCTGCCTCGTTTAACGCTTGTAAAGATGCTGATGGTAACTGGCAATTGGTAGACCCTGCTGGTAATGCGTTCTTCTCAACCGGTGTTGATAACATTCGTTTGCAAGATACTTACACCATGACCGGCGTGTCGAGTGATGCCGAATCTGAGTCTGCACTTCGCCAGTCGATGTTTACAGAAATTCCAAGTGATTATGTAAATGAAAACTATGGCCCTGTGCATAGTGGACCTGTTTCTCAAGGCCAAGCTGTAAGTTTTTACGCTAACAACTTGATTACCCGCCACGCTAGCGAAGATGTATGGCGAGACATTACTGTTAAGCGTATGAAAGACTGGGGTTTTAACACCTTAGGTAACTGGACCGATCCTGCGTTGTATGCAAACGGTAGTGTTCCTTACGTGGCAAATGGTTGGTCAACCTCTGGTGCCGATCGTCTTCCAGTTAAACAAATTGGCAGCGGCTACTGGGGACCACTTCCTGATCCGTGGGATGCTAACTTTGAAACCAACGTCACCACAATGGTTGGTGAGATTAAAGCGCAAGTAGCAGGTAATGAAGAGTACTTAATCGGTATCTTTGTTGATAATGAAATGAGCTGGGGCAACGTTACAGCAGAAGAAAGCTCTCGTTATGAGCAGACATTAGCAGTATTTAATACTGACGGTACTGATGCTACAACTAGCCCAGCTAAAAACAGCTTCATTTACTTCTTATCAAACGATCGCTACCCAGATGGCATTGCAGACTTAAACGCGGCTTGGGGTACAGATTATGCATCTTGGGATGCAATGCGCCCAGCGCAAGAGCTAGTTTATAGCGCTGCAATGGCTGCAGACCTACAGTACTTGTCATGGCAGTTTGCTTTCAAATACTTCAATACCGTAAACACGGCATTGAAAGCTGAGTTACCAAACCACTTGTACTTAGGTTCGCGTTTTGCAGATTGGGGACGTACTCCTGATGTAGTAAGCGCGGCTTCTGCTGTTGTTGATGTAATGAGTTACAACATCTACAAAGACAGTATTGTTGCGGCCGATTGGGATGCCGATGCTTTAAGTCAAATCGAAGCCATTGATAAGCCGGTAATTATTGGTGAATTCCACTTCGGAGCGTTAGATAGCGGTTCTTTTGCGGAGGGCGTAGTAAATGCCACATCACAACAAGATCGCGCCGACAAAATGGTTAGCTTTTACGAGTCAGTAAATGCCCATAAAAACTTTGTGGGAGCGCATTGGTTCCAATACATCGACTCGCCATTAACGGGTCGTGCATGGGATGGCGAAAACTACAACGTGGGTTTTGTTAGCAATACTGACACGCCATATACATTGATGACTGATGCTGCGCGTGAGTTTAACTGTGGCATATACGGTGGTGACTGTTCAAGCCTAGGTAATGCTACCGAGGCTGCGTCTCGTGTAGGTGCGCTATATACCGGTACTAACATTGGCGTAAGCCACTCTGGTCCAGAAGCGCCAGAGCCAGGTGAGCCAGTTGATCCACCTATTGACCCGCCAACACCACCAACGGGTGGCGTAACAGGCGGTGGCGGTAGCGCAGGATGGTTATCTCTACTTGGTTTAGTGGGTGTGTTCTTTATGAGACGCCGCAAAGTGTAAGACCTGTGCCGCCTCGTAAATGAAGTTGTATTTCGAGGCGGCCTTTTTATTTTCAGGAAAAAGTATGAAGTATTTATATATCGTTCGCGGGCCATTTGGCAGCGGTAAAACCGAGTTTGCTAAAACCATCACCGAAAACGTTGTGTCATGCTGGGATTACTATGCTCAGTACGGCCAAAATAAGTGGAATGAAGAGTTAAAACCCCATGCTGATGAATACTGCCGAAGTAGCGTATCGGAATTTATGGAGCAGGGTGCGAATACGATTGCAGTAACCAACTCATTCTCTAAATCTAGTGACTTAGATTTTTACCTTGAAGCCGCCAAGCAGCATCAATACAAAGTATTCACCCTGGTGATGGAAAATCAAAATAGCGAAGAATACAAACGTGACGCGCCAGAAGATGTGGTGCTCAAACAGATTATTAATCTTAAAAACAGCGTGGTATTCCACCAAGGTTTTTAACAGCAATTGACAGCGTTTTGGTAAGAGAAAAAGTATGAAAAAAAAAACCATTGCCAGCTTCTTTTTGTTTTGCGGTTTAACCTTATCTAATAGCGTTCTAGCGCAGGTAACAACGCCCATGGTTTTGGGCGAACGCGACCGCTTAATCGTTGATTTGATTAAATTAGCATTTGAAAAAAGTAACTATTCGCAAAAAATTCAACCCATTGATACCTATTACAGTGAGGCTCGATTAGTTGAAGAAGTAAAACAAGATCAGGTGAGTGTGATTTGGGCAGGTGCGTCAAACTCGATGCAGCAACAGCTTAAAGCCATCAAGATCCCTATTTTTAAGGGCTTGTTAGGTCACCGGGTATTTGTGATAGAACAAAGTAATCAAGCGGCCTTTGAAGGAGTATCGAGCCTAGAAAGCCTAAAGCGCTTAAAAGCTGGTTTAGGGCGTTTTTGGGGGGATACTGAAATTTTGGAAAATGCGGGTCTTGAAGTGGTAAAGCCAGTTAAAGCCCAGAGTTTATTTCATATGGTAGATGGTGGTCGCTTTGACTACCTACCTTTAGCGGTTCACGAAGCCTGGGAAGTGGTTGAAACCCAAAATGAAGTAAACCTAGCCGTAGAAGACAACATTTTGTTGATATACCCCATGGCGATGTATCTCTACGTGGATCCACAAAATCGAGAACTATACGACGCAATTAATAATGGTTTAGAAGCCGCAATAGCAGACGGCAGTTACGACCAACTATTTTATCAATCTCCTCTCATTTCTAACACCTTCAAAACAGCGCGCCTAAATGAGCGCCAAATAATAAAAATAAATAATCCTTTGTTGCCTGCCGACGCGCCTTTGCACCGTAAAGAGCTGTGGTTAGACATTCAAGATAGATAGACATAAGTGAGACTAAACGTGAAAGCAAGTTTAAGTAAATCTCTGATAATTATATTGTTGTTGTTTGGCTTGTTAGGCCTTTTGTTAGGTGGTGGTGTGAGTTACATCAACACTAAAAGCAAATTGGCTAAGGCTTACCAAGTAGAGCAAGAAGCAGTGACCGAAATGGCCAAAGCCGCTTTAATTGAAGCCGTGTTTGTGTATGACTTCGAGCAAGCCCAAGCCATTGTAGATGCCCTAGTGCAGTCACCTATTCTTAACGCGGTCACTGTTGTCGATCAACGGGGTAAAGCGATTGCTCAAGCAAGTATTGCCAGCAGTAAGCAAGAGTTTAGACAGTTAGAGCTGCAACGCGGCGAAGATTTAATTGGTAGCTTAAAGCTGCAGTTTGACGACTCTACGGTGGTCGCCACACTCAATAGCGAAATAACCAATGTAATGCTCAACATTATTTTGGTGTTGGCGGTAGTGGTGGGGGCGGTGTTCTTTTATGTAAGAAAACTGGTGGTGATTCCGATTAACGATGTGGCAAATTCTCTGCACCAAATTGCCACCGGCGATGGTGACCTTACCCGTCGTATTCCAGTACACAACAGCAATGAAATTGGCGTATTGAGCGGCAACTTCAATCTGCTCATGGATAACTTATCAAACCTGCTGAACAGCATACGTTCGGTGAGTGAGCAGGTAAGTTCGGTGTCGCATTCCTTGAGCTCATCTTCCAGTGAGTCGCAGCGTGATTCTCTTTCTCAGCAAGACCAAATGGAACAGGCTGCTACCTCGCTACAACAAATGAGCGCCTCAGCAGAAGAGGTGTTTGTTAACGCCGAAAGTACCGCTGAGAAGTCGCAAAATGCCAGAGAGAGAACCATTGCTGGTGTTGGCTTAGTTGATGAAAATAGTAAGCTCATTGCCAAGTTATCTAGCAGTATCAGTGATACCTCGCTGCGCATCGATACGCTGATTGAATCGAGTTCTGCGATTGGCTCTGTGGTGGAGGTGATTCGCAATATTGCCGAGCAAACAAACTTGCTGGCATTGAACGCCGCGATTGAGGCCGCTAGAGCCGGTGAGCAAGGCAGAGGTTTTGCGGTAGTGGCTGATGAGGTCAGGGCATTGGCTCAGAAGACTCAAGAATCAACCCAAGAGATCGAATCGATAGTCGCAGCCTTACAAGACAATGCCTCTAATGCGGCCAGCTCTATGGGCGCTAGTTTGCAATCGAGCAAAGAAGTGGACGACGCGGCTGAGTCCTTATCTCAAGCCTTAGGGGATATAGCCGAACACATTGAAAACATTAACCAAATGAACACGCACGTTGCGGTAGCCGCTAAACAACAAAATAGTGTTACCCAGACCATTGCAGAAAACGTAACGGTGTTAAATGGCCTAGCCAGCTCAATTGCCAACAACGCAAAAAATGTGAACGGACAAGTGGTCTCACTCGAAGAACACAACAATGAACTTGTCGTAAATATTAAACGTTTTAAAGTGTGACAAATAAGCTAAGGCAGTAGGAAGTAATCAATGTTATTTGGAAACGCGAATAAGCCCTCTTTAGTAAATATGTAAATTCATCCTTTGTTACTTGGATTGTTGAAGCGATGGCTTTGGCTGCTGAGGAAGAAGACAGTAGATAAGAGCTTTCTGGCGACAGAGTATTTGTATTTGGGAGCTAGATTTGCTGGTTGGGGCTGTAATCCCGACTTGGTAAGGGCCGCAGCAAAACATGTGGATGTTGTAAGTTACAACTACTACAAAGAAGGGCTACACCCAGAACCTTGGAAGTTTTTGGCAGAAGTAGATATGCCAAACATTATTGGTGAGTTTCATATTGGCGTTAAAGAAGGTTTCTTCCACACAGGTTTGGTGGTGACTAACGATCAAACCGAGCGCGGCGAGATGTTTGAAGACTACTTAAACTCGGTAATCGATAACCCATGTTTTGTCGGCGCACATTGGTTCCAATACATTGATTCACCAATTACCGGGCGCTCCTTTGACGGTAAAAACTACAATGAGGGTTTTGTGGGCATAACCGATGTGCCATATCAGCCAATGGTTGACACTACTAAGCCAGTAATTGGCTGCATATATCAGCGCCGTTTTAATAAGGCGAAAAAGTAGCGTGTTTGGATAGTTAACTTAAAGTAAAAAAGGGGGCTTCGGTCTCCTTTTTATTGGTTTACCAATGCGTGGTTTACGTGTTGGTAAAGTCTTTTTCTCTCTTGGTTATATTACTTTTTTGCTTGTTTTTTATCGTTGTTACTATTTTATTTCGAATAGATAGTTATAAGAAATTTAAAGAATATGTATTTAGTTGTTGTTATGTAAAGACTTGATGGCTATCTCATTATCGTGAACGAAATATGATATAGGTCTTATTTGTAAGGTTAACCAATTGTGTATTGGTTGAACTGTTGCTTAGATTGGATGATATGTTGTTGTACTTTTTCAGTTCAAAGACATTTAAGCCAATCAACAAAAGGATTTTTGATGATATCTAGCAATAGTTCCAAACAAAGAATATTTACGCGAAGCTTGATCGGTGCACTGGTTGTCGCCATTACCGGGTGTAATAGCAGCAGTGATGATGGCAATGGAGGAAACAGTGGTGGGTTTACACCTATTACAGTAACCAATACGCAGCCAGTAGAAATGCCTTACAGCGTTAGCGGCTCTAGCCTCAAGCAAGTCAATTTTGAATTTTCTATAACCGTTCCCTATGCCAACTTAAGTTTGTATGCCGATGATCAATTGCTATTGGATAACATTGATATTCCTCACCAAGGCGTAAATCAGTTAAACGCTATTGTTGATTTTGGCTCTTTAGGTGACAAGCAGTTACGCCTTGTAGGACGAAATGGCGATATCTTGATTAACAACATGATATTTCAAGATATTAGTGACTTGAGTATGCCTAAGTTTCGCGATGCCTCCGAAGAAATTGGCTTAGTGACCGAAGATACTTACAAATATGGGGGGCCATCGGTAGGCGATATTAACAACGACGGTCACTACGACTTCGTGCTCAATAACCACAACTATATTTCTACCCAACTAGCGATGAACAATGGCGATGGTACGGTGACCTTAACTGACCTGTTCCCCAATGTTCAGGATTTTCACGGCTCAGCCCTCGGTGACTACACTGGCAATGGTGAGTTAGACATTGTGGTGGCCTTAGGTGGGGCTAATGGTACCAATCCTTCATCTTATGTATTACTCAAAAATGAAGAAGGCACCTTCACTCAAGCCACCGATACTGGTATCACTACACCTGCGCGTGGTCGAGCACCTCGTTGGTTAGATATGGATTTAGATGGCCATTTAGATTTAGCCTTAATTAATGCTAAAACGCCAAACTATGATGGTCCACAGCAGCTGTTTTACCGCAATAAAGGTGATGGTACGTTTGAAGAAATACGCATCCCAGGTATTGAGAGCGCCGAGGCTGAGCGCGCGCTGGTTCTCGATTTTAATAATGACGGTATTGACGACATATTGCTGTTCTCGCCACTAACGCTTTGGCAGGGCAACGGCAACCTAAGCTTTACCGATGTTACAACCCAATGGTTACCAGAAGGCGCAGCTAATGCTTGGCAAGTGCAAGCAGTAGCAGACGTTGATGTAAACGGTAATGGTTTATTTGATTTGTATATTGCTCGAGGCAAACCAGAGTATCAGTTGTCTGATAAGTCTTATGATTTTAACCCGTCGACTAAAAAGCTCGATATCCGTGATAACGGTGAAACGGGCACAACAGAGATTAGCTTCATCGCTTATGAAAGCGTTACTTTATCTGGCTTAGATTTGGTTTATCGTCAGTATGATGGCGGCTACCCTATCTATCTTGGTGAAGCCAAAGAGCGTAAAGATGTGCATGCAACAGGCTTCCAGCCTGACCAGCTTCCACCAGAAATGAGTGGGGCGCCAAATACTTTGGAAATCACAACAGAGGTGGCGAATGGTTGGCCTAGCGCACGTGAGGCTAACGGTATTTACATTGGCTACCTAGGTGATGGTAATTGGAAAGCCGAGTGGGTTCGTGATCAAGATGTTTATTGGAATGTGAGTTTCACATTAGATGGATTAAATGACATTGCCCTAGATTGGCAGCCCAATAACCGTAATGAGCAAGATATCTTGTTGATTAACCAAGGCGATAAATTTGTTGATGCCTCGAGCGAGTGGAACTTGCCCAAAGGCGGCAACCACTGGGGGGTTACCCATGGTGACTTCAATAACAATGGATTCAATGACATCTTTATTCACCGCTTTGGCTTTTTAAAAGAGCGAGTAACAGACCTGTTATTGGTGAACTCTGGCAAAGGACAGTTTATTCCAACTACTTTGCACGGTGCGCACAGTGTGACAGACCACGGTCATGGCGATATGGGGCAAGGCTTTGATTTTGACCAAAACGGTCGCGTAGATTTACTTAACGGCAGCAACGAAGAAGGCCGTTGGTACATGTACAAAAATGATACCCAAGACTTAGGGAATTATGTGTTAGTTGAAGTGGGGTATAGCCCGCTAAATGGTATTGACCCCTTATCAGCACACGTTGTGGTAACTACCGAAAGTGGTAAAACTTATCGTAAACGTGTGGGATCAGCAGGTGAAGTATTTTCGCAAGGCTCGATTAATATGCTGCACTTCGGTTTGGCTAACGAAACCGAGATTAAGCAAGTTGCTGTACACTGGCGTAACGGCGAAACCGTGTACCTTAGTGATGTTAATGCCAATGCAAAGTACTTGACTAAAGATGCCACTAACCCAGCTCCAATAGGGATTGCTCTGGAGCGACAAGAGAAAAAGCTTGCAGTGGCCGAGACCTATAGCTTAATGCCAAGCTTTACCCCGCTAAACGCTCAAGCTGGCGTGAGCTATAACTCTTCTGATCCTAGTGTAGCCACGGTGAATGAAGAGGGCGTGGTGACGGCAGTTGCCGATGGTGATACCACCATTACCGTTAGCTCGTTAATTGCTGAGAATGTAACAACCACGATAGTCATTAGCGTTGGAGACTTTGAGCCTATTTATGCCACTGACATTACAATTGCCGGTGATGAGCAAGCCTTTTATGTGGGACAAACAGCCACTTTAACAGCGGAGCTAGTGTCTTCAGATCCTCTGGAACTGCCTGATGATCAAAGCATTACTTGGCAAAGCAGCAATACTGCAATTGCCACAGTAGATGGGGCTGGCGCGGTGACTGGTATTGCAGACGGTTCGGTAGATATTACGGCGATTGCTAATGGCTCAGAAGTGGCTAACGGTGTCTCTGACCACGTTAGCTTAAATATCGAAACCTTCTATGCTTCGGCAATGAGTTTTGATGACGGCAATATTTACACTTCAACAGAATATAAAACCGATGGCACCATGGATGTTCAAGTTAACTACCATGCGGGCTCGGGAGACACTATAGACAGTAATGGTGTTATTTATCGTTTACGCGAAATGACCGGTGACTGGGGCGTTGTTCAGGATCATATGGATACAGATAGCGCTGCAGCCGGTAAGGTGTCAGGCACCAGTTCAGTGTCTATTCCTTTAAATGACGTTACCCCAACCGCAGAGTTAGCTGATGGTTACTTCCACTTCTTGTTTATCGAGTTTAATACGACCAGCGGTAAGCACGTTGATGTAATGATTGGTTTTGCACCAGGAGACATAACCATTGTAGCCGCACCTTAATGAATCCGTTTGTTAAATAATTCTGTGTAGCTATAACACCAGAAGTGCAAGATGGACTTCTGGTGTTTTCCTCTCTAAGGGGGTTAAGGCTGAATACCCATACCTCTATAACTCCAATCCCTCCAATCTTCAAAAGTATTATCGCAAAGCGCAACTTAAACGAGCAAAAACACTTGCTTTATTACTTCATTTTTAAATCTAGAAACAAGGTATTCCAGTTAGTAATTAGTCGTGTATGAGTGTTTATTTATGAAGAGCAGGGGAGGCTTTGAATCGAGTAAAGACAGGCCTAAGTTGCTAGTGTTGATTTTGGCTGTTGAGCGATGAGGTTCGTATGGAGAGGGGAAAAGGCTGTTGTTTAAAAATAAAGAAGTAACAGACAGCATGTGTTGATTATAACGGTTGAGCGATGAGGTTCGTATGGAGAGGGGAAAATGCTTTCGTTTAAACGTAAAGAAGTAACAGACAGCATGTGTTGATTATAACGGTTGAGCGATGGGGTTCATATGGAGAGGGGAAAATGCTTTCGTTTAAACGTAAAGAAGTAACAGACAGCATGTGTAGATTATAACGGTTGAGCGATGAGGTTCGTATGGAGAGGGGGAAACGCTTTTGTTAAAAAGTAAAGAAGTAACAGACTGTATGTGTTGATTTTAACGGTTGAGCGATGAGGTTCGTATGGAGAGGGGAAAAGGCTGTTGTTTAAAAATAAAGAAGTAACAGACAGCATGTGTTGATTTTAACGGTTGAGCGATGAGGTTCGTATGGAGAGGGGGAAACGCTTTTGTTAAAAAGTAAAGAAGTACCCAGAGTGCCGCTGTTGATTTTAGCCCTTGAACCATGAGGTTCAAGGCGGGAAACAAGTCTCTACCGTAGGCTTCTCAGTCGGGCTGAGCATGCTCAATAGCAAAGAAAAATTACCCTAAAGATACAATTATCGGCTCAGGGACATCACCAACTGGCGAACACCCCAGGAAACTAAACTCTTTATACACTGTAGTAAAACATCGAGGCCTGTGCGAGGGCTCTATTCAACATTGCCTATAGGTTGGCTTTGCTCTAGCAAGGCACGCTCAATAGTGTGTTGAAGCTCTACTATGCGCTGATTCATATTATCAGCATAATTCTGGTTTTTAGCTTGTTCACCATGCAGCTCATAAGAGAGATGCAAACCCACCATAATGGCTAAATGCTCGGTGCTGTTTACACTGCTTTTTTGTTTCAGCGTTTCTAAGCGTTGAGATAATTCATCTGCGGCTTGGCGAAGTTTATCTTCTTCACCTTTCGGGCAAGCTACTCGGTAGTTTTTGCCTAACAGTATTATGTCTACGCCCTGCGCCATGGTTCGCCTTAGCTAAACTCTATTACGAACTGAATATATAGCGCAGCGCCTTAACTTGCAACCATTGTTGGGGCGGTATTGTGCAAGCTGCGGCATTAACGAGCAGTTTGTTGTAAAGCTAAGCAAATCTGCGCTATCTGGCTCATAAAACCTGCTTGTCATGCTTGAATATCATAAGTTTATTGTCCACCATAGCGGCCAATAATCACTAGGTTTGTTAAGCTAACTCAGGTTGTAGCGAAGTTTTTACGTAACAGGAAAGAATATTTAATGACGCAAGCAGGCAGTTTTGCCGATGAACGTCGCAGATTTTATCGCATTGTTTACCCAGTGCGCTTGATTCAGCTCCTCATAAAAATGGTCAACACTAAAATTGCCAATGTTGCCCCTCAAGGCCGCCATAAATCGGAAGTGAAAGATGCCTTTGCTGCACAGTTCATGCCGATGATGTATTTAGGCGATCACGTTTTTCCTGTATTAGATGTCTCTGAAGGCGGATGCCGTATTCAATGGCGCTCTTCTGCCGAACCTTTGCCTATTTCTAGTAAGATTTTGATTGGTCGGCTTATCTTCCATCAAGATCTCAGCAAAATTGTTGATTACTTACCTAAAGACGTTCAAGAAGAGTTTGAAGATTTAAGTTTGCTGTACAGCACCGAAGGTTACGAACATCAGTTTGAAGCGCGGATTTGTCGCAAAATTGAAAACAAACGAGACCCTTACCCTCAACTTTGTTTGCAGTTTACTAAGAACACCCATATCTCAGCGCGCTTTATTCGCCAGCAAGAAAGCACTCTGATTAAACTGTTCCGCGACCAATATATTGAGCGGGTGCGATTGCGCCGCAAACAATTGAAAGACGCCCAGCAAAAATAGCCCTAATGCTCCAGCTAATTGCGTGTTTAACATGGCTGCTAAACTTAAGCAGTGTTAGGATTAGCCCAATTAAAGTAGGTAGGTATTCAACGTGACTAAAATTGCATATCCAGATTACGAAGATCTGGGTGAACTGTTGATCGGTTCTAAAATCCTAGTAAGCCCAGCAGAAGTACACGGTTTATTAAGTGGCTTGTTGGCCGCTGGTTTGCCAAGTGATGGCGATTGGATGGGACAACTAAACCTGTTAATCAACGACGGCCAAGGCTTACCCATAGAGATTAAAAATCAGCTTAAAGTATTGATGGAAGCCACCCATAGCGGCATGAGCGATAGCTTATTGGGCTTTCAATTGATGTTGCCTGATGACGAAGTGGTTGTAGAAGAACGCACCGAAGCCCTAGCGCAATGGGTACAAAGCTTTTTAGTAGGCTTTGGTGTAGTGCAAAGCGATTTGAAAAAGCTTGCCGAAGACGTGCAGGAGCTGGTTAAAGATTTTACCGAAATTAGCCAATTATCGTCAGATTTAGATGACGATGAAGAAGAGAATGAACAAGCACTATTCCAAGTAGTGGAGTATGTGCGGATTGGTGCAATTACCATTTTTGCTCACCTCACTGCTAGTGATAGTGACGAACAACAACCTACATTGCACTAATATCACACGCTAAGGAGTTGCTGTGTTTTTATCGCGTCGTCAGCAGTTATTTACTGCTATGTCAGACAACAGTGTTGCGATTTTCTGCGCAGCAGAAGAACAAACCCGTAGTCGTGATACCGAGTTCCCGTTTCGCCAAGATAGCGACTTTTATTACTTCTCAGGTTTTAACGAACCCAAGGCACTGTTATTGCTGATTAAACAAGCCGGCGAAACCCGCACTGTATTGTTTAATCGCAGCAAAGATAAGCTAGCTGAAATTTGGCAAGGCCGACGTGTGGGTCAAGAACAGGCCGTTGAGAGCTTAGGCATAGATAAAGCTTTAGCGGTTGAAGATCTTGCCGAGCTACTGCATCTAGAACTAGATGGTTTAGATAAAGTGTATTTAGCGCAAGGGCGTTACCCCGCTTACGACCAACAAATTTTTGCTGCCATTGAATACCTGCGTAATGGTTTACGCCAAGGCTTTAAAGCGCCTAGCCAAATTGAAGATTGGCGACCGATTGTTGACGAGATGCGCCTAATTAAATCTGCCGATGAAGTGGCCTTAATGCGCAAAGCCGGAGAGATATCTGCGGCTGGCCATGTACGTGCCATGCGTAGCAGCAAAGGGGGTATGTTCGAATACCAACTTGAAGCAGAAATTCATCATGAGTTTTTAATGGCGGGAGCGCGTTCGCCCGCTTATGGCACCATTGTTGGCGCAGGAGACAATGCCTGTATTTTGCATTACACCGAAAACCAAAGCGTGATGCAAAATGGCGATTTAGTCTTAATTGACGCTGGCGCAGAATACCAAATGTACGCTGGTGACATTACTCGCACCTTTCCAGTAAACGGCAAGTTTAGCCCCGAACAAGCCAAGTTGTATAACGTAGTGTTGGCAGCCCAAGTGGCGGCGATTGAAATGCTTAAACCCGGCGTTTCTATTTTTGAGGCCAACCAAGTTGTACTGAACATTATGGTAAGTGGTTTGGTTGAGCTAGACATTATGCAGGGTGATGTTGCCACTTTAATTGAAGAAGAAGCTTACAAAGAATACTACATGCACGGACTTGGTCATTGGATTGGCTTAGATGTGCATGATGTAGGTAACTACTACGATGTAAAACGCACTCGCCCATTAGCAGAGGGTATGGTCATCACCATTGAGCCTGGTTTATATATTCCGGCAGATGCCGATGTTCCAGCAGCTTATAAAGGCGTGGGTATTCGCATCGAAGATGATGTGGTTATTACCGCCAATGGCAGTGAAGTATTAACTGCTGATGTGCCAAAAACGATCGCCGAGATCGAAGCATTAATGGCGAGTTAGTGTAATGCCGCAATCCAAGCTTGAGCATTTCGACATTGCGATTGTTGGCGCTGGCATGGCTGGTGCCAGCTTAGCTTTAGCACTCAGCAATCAAGAGAGCGGCGTTAAGCCTCTGCGAATAGCAGTGATAGAGGCCGCCGAGCTCAACTTTGGCCAACACCCTGGTTTTGATGGACGAGCCATTGCCTTGTCAGCGGGCTCAGAGCGTTGGCTTAAGCAGCAAAACCTATGGCATTCGCTGGCTCCCCATAGCTGCGCTATTGAACATATTCATGTCTCTGATCGTGGCCATTGCGGCTGGACAACCCTCAACGCTGATGAATACCAATTACGAGCCTTAGGCCAAGTGATAGAGCTTGAGCACGCCGGGCGAGAGTTTCATCAACTGTTGGCCGAACGCGAACAAATAACGCTATTTTGCCCGCATAAAGTACAACGCATTGAGCAACAACAACAGCAGGTGATTGTTGAGCTAGATAATCAGCAGAGCATCGCTGCAAGCTTGCTAGTTGGTGCCGACGGTGCCGATTCCTTAGTGGGTAAGAAGATAGGTATTCAGCAGCAACATGATTTTGCTAAGTTTGCACTGATAGCCAATGTGCAAGCAGAGCAAGCGCTGGCTGGTCGTGCCTTTGAGCGTTTTACCGATAATGGCCCACTAGCGTTGTTGCCCATGACTAACCAGCGTTGGTCGGTGGTATGGTCGGTTGATGCTGAGCAAGCCAAGCAGCTACAAAACCTTGACCAAGATGCCTTTTTAGCCGAGCTACAGCAGGCTTTTGGTTACCGCGCAGGGCGTTTTGTTGGCGTCGGCGCTCGTGTTACTTACCCACTGGTGCTGCGTTACTACCAGCGTTTCTTTTCCCATCGGATGTTAATTTTAGGCAACGCCGCCCACAGCTTACACCCCATCGCAGGGCAAGGTTTTAACCTAGGTTTGCGCGACGTAGCCGCTTTAGCACCGTTGATTTTAGAACAGTGGCATCAAGGGCAAGATTTAGGCGAACACGCTATGCTCGATACTTATCAGCAGCAGCGCCAAGCTGATATAGAACGTACCATTTCAATGACCTCAAGCCTCGCCAGCTTATTCGCCAGTAGCGATAAAAGCTCGGTTGTTCCACGTAATGTGGGCTTAATGGCCATGCAACTATTCCCAAGCTTTAAGTCTTTGTTAGCCAAACAAAGCTTAGGTTTATTCTCTCGTTAATTGGCGTAAAGGCAGGCATATGCAAGCAGTAGATATAGCAATTATTGGTGGTGGAATGGTTGGCTTGGCGTTAGCGAGTGCATTGGCCGACAGCCCCTTGCGTATTGCCATTGTAGAGCCTAAACCCTCACAACAACCTGAGTTAAACCAATACAGTTTACGGGTAAGTGCAATTAGCCTGTCTTCGCAACAGTTTTTAGAGTCTTTAGGCGTTTGGAGCAGTATCCTGCAGCAGCGTGTTGCACCCTACAGCGACATGCAAGTATGGGAGCACGACAGCTTCGCTAACATTCGTTTTCAGGCAGAAAAAATGATGGTGCCAAACATTGGTCACATTGTAGAAAACGACATTATTCGTCATGCTTTGTGGCAGCAAGTCAGCCAGCAAAGCAATGTTACCATTGTTGAGCAAGCGGTAGATAAGTTACATCGCGGTGATAGCGAATCATGGTTAAGTTTTGCAAATGGCCGAGGTGTAAGTTGTAAACTGCTGGTGGCCGCCGATGGCGCTAACTCTTGGCTGCGTCAGCAATTAGATGTGCCACTCACCTACTGGGATTACCAGCACACTGCCATTGTCGCCAGCATTAAAACCAGCGAGCCGCATCAAGATTGTGCCAGACAAATTTTTACTCCCGAAGGGCCTTTAGCCTTTTTGCCGCTCAGCGATAGCCATATGTGTTCTATTGTTTGGTCGGTATCCCCCGACAGAGCTGCCGAGCTAGAAGCATTGCCAGATGTGGAGTTCAATAAGCAACTTACCATGGCCTTTGATAACCGCTTAGGCTTGTGTGAGCGAGTAGGTGACATTGCTGGTTTCCCACTTCGAATGCGTTATGCACGTGACTTTGCTGGAAAGGGTTATGCCTTAATTGGCGACGCGGCACATACCATTCACCCATTAGCGGGCCAAGGCGTAAACCTTGGTTTGATGGACGCTGCAGCTTTAGCTCAAGAGTTAATAGCCTTACAGCAAGCGGGCAAAAGCATTGGTGATTATAACAACCTGCGTCACTTTGAGCGCTGGCGTAAAAGCGAGGCCAGCCAAATGATCGCCTCAATGGAGTTTTTTAAGCGTTTGTTTGGCAATACCAACCCCGCACTTAAGTTACTGCGTGGGGTGGGCATGAGTTTGGTAGATAAGGCCGAACCGCTCAAGCAACAAGCGATGCGCAGAGCTTTGGGTTTAGAGGGGGATTTACCGCATATTGCAAAGGTTAGCGCTCAATAATACAGAAACTAAAAAACTACCAATAAGTCGTTTTTTAGTTGCTAAGTAGCAGCTTAACTATCGTGACGTTGAAACTCCTTTATAGGGCCAGTAAACCCGGCTCTTTTAATCGCTGTTTGCATCCCATAATTGTCTTCACTGGTGTCTATAATAATCCTTCTTGATTGGCTGTTAGCGTTGATGTGGTGCGTTGCAAAAACCAATGCCTGAGTGGCAAGCCCTTGCCCGCGCATATTTGGGTGAGTAAATACCGGCCCAATAACCGCATCGGTAACGTCCACCGGGTAGTGTTTGCATCGACCATAAGTAATCACTCCATGGCTATGCAGCGTTTTAGGTGTACCAGAGCAATACATCGAACTTCTTTTTAAAGAGATCTTTAACAGAAGTTTAAACAGTTCCTTGCCTGCGCCAAAATGACTACTCAACATGTTGGCATTTTTAATAAATGACCCAAAACTATCAATCATCACCATGTTGCTCTTGAATGAGGTATTTATTTCATCAGGTGTGACGTTATTGGTATCGAGTGAATATACAAATTGCTTCATTCATTTAGTATCCAGTGAACATGATAAGGCTTGAACATTAATTTCTTTTTAAACCGAGCCAATGTTTCTGATGAATTTACATACGAACCGTATACAAAATATTTAACCCCTGAATAGCCTTCGATGCTTCTTTTTGCAATCTCGGTAATCAGTAAAGGTACAATGCCATCATTTTGGTAATCTCTGTGTCCAAAATAATGCGACAGCTCTAATAACTCTCCCGCAACAATGCAGCCTGCATAAGCGACTAACTTTCTGTTGCTATCAAAAACGCCGAAATAGGGATAGTTATGTGAGCCATTGCTTGGCTTGGGATCTGCGTTAGGCTTGGGTTTTTCATTAACATAATTGGCGTCCATCACGCCTTGACGAATACTGGTTGAGCAGCGAATCTCATAGATGTCATCAAGGTGATCATTGTAGTTAATGGATTCGAATGAGTAGCCCTTGCGCAGTGCTTTTCTTACGTTTCTACGCGCTGAGCTTTCAAGAGAGTTAAAGTATGAGTCGTAATCAGCATCTAATTTACACACTGCGACTCCTCTGGTCATTCGGCCAAATATAGGCATTCTAGGATGCCGTTTTGTTACTTCTTTAAAAAATGAGAGCGTGAATCTGGCAAAAAATGGTCCTTCATTCTTTGCCAAATTATATTTTAAGGAGATGTCTAGCTTGGGGGATGTGAATATTAATCCTGTTTTGCTTTTTAGCTTATTCAACGAAATCACTTTAATTCCCTTTAATAATTTCCTTGTTTTAAATCTAGTTAATAAATTCGATTTTTATTATTGATCTAAATCATAAAAAGGTGATGTTTATAAAGGGCCTTATAAGCAGCTGTGCCACCTGAATACCTACAGTTAAACAACGTGTTAAATCCGTCCGTTTTCGCTAATGTGTTTTTGGTAGTGGCAATATGTTTGGTGCAGCAGCGTTTATTGAGAGAGGTTTTGTATAGTGTGGTCAATATGCCTTTTTGGGGCTGGCCAGCGTTGTGCTTATAGATAAGTGCTGTGGATTGCAGCGTTGACGGGCAATCATGAGGGAGTCTTTTCGTGCAGTTGTAACACAAACGTCTGCAGGAGCATGTTACATAAAATGCTGGTGTTTAAACCTTGCTAGGCTTGTTATTGCTGTATAAGTGATTCACTCAAACGAGTGATTTATTTTTATTGATTTTTTTAATGTGGATTAGTTTAACTAATGAATGCTTGTTTTTTACTTACCTTGTGATTAGTGGCTAAAGTCGAGTTTCTTGGTCTAAGCTAGCGAAAATGCGCGTTGTGTTGTACGTTTATTGGTGTTTTTTGCTGATTTTTGGTTTTACTAAGCGATTCTTGTCATTGTGCTGTTGAGCAAATGTAAGTAAATTGTGCAGCTTATAGATTAGCTCAGCTTGTGATTGGTGCTTTCTTGTTGCGCACATCTCGCTATAATTGTTCAGCATTGGCAGGGGGAGTTTATCCTTCGCGTCCTCATAATAAAGGGATCAGCACATGACACAGCAAACGGTACTTCATCAAGCGCACCTCGACGCAGGCGCAAAGTTAGTGGATTTTCACGGCTGGGAAATGCCGATTAACTACGGCTCACAAATCGAAGAGCACCACGCTGTTCGCCAAGCCGCCGGCATGTTTGATGTATCCCACATGACCATTGTTGATGTGCAGGGCGAGCAAGCCCAAGCCTTCCTTCGAAAACTATTAGCTAACGACGTAGCCAAGCTTACCGTTAAAGGTAAAGCGCTTTACGGCGGCATGTTAAACCATGAAGGCGGCGTGATTGACGACCTTATTACCTATTACTTTAGCGAAACCGATTACCGCTTGGTGGTTAACTCAGCCACTCGCGAAAAAGACCTAGCTTGGATTAATCAAGTGGCTGCCGACTACACAGTAAGCATTACCGAGCGCCCGGAGTTGGCAATGATTGCTGTGCAAGGCCCACAAGCTAAAGCGTTAACCGCCAAGGTTATTAATGCCGAGCAAAACGCAGCGATTGAAGGCATGAAGCCTTTCTTTGGCGTTCAAGCTGGCGACTTATTTATTGCTACCACCGGTTATACCGGCGAGCAAGGCTACGAAATTGTCGTTCCTCAAGATAAAGCGGTAGCCCTTTGGAAAGCGCTAGAAGCGCAAGGTGTACAACCTTGTGGTTTAGGCGCGCGCGATACCCTGCGTTTAGAAGCAGGTATGAATTTATATGGTCAAGACATGGACGAGAGCGTATCACCGCTAGCGGCCAACATGGGCTGGACCATTGCATGGGAGCCGCAAGAGCGTGACTTTATTGGCCGCCAAGCCTTAGAAGCACAAAAAGCCGAAGGCACCGACAAGCTGGTAGGTTTAGTTATGGAAACCAAAGGCGTAATGCGTGCAGGCCAAGCAGTTACCGTGGTTAATGAATATGGTGAAGCCTTACCTGGTGTTGTCACCAGTGGCACTTTCTCGCCTACTTTGGGTCAAAGTATTGCGCTGGCTCGTATCGCCAATTGCGACGTAGAAGAAGCCTTAGTGGAAATGCGCAAAAAACAGGTTAAAGTGAAAGTAGTAAAACCTGTATTTGTGCGTAATGGCGCCAAAGTGTAAGCCCCAATAATCGAATTTTGTTTGTAGATTTAACTTTAAATTAAAACCTTAAGTAAGAACTTATAGAGGAAAGGAATTATGGCTAATATCCCTGCCGAACTGCGTTATGCCAGTACTCACGAGTGGGTACGTTCAGAAGGTGATGGCGTATACACCGTTGGCATTAGTGAGCACGCGCAAGAGCTACTAGGCGACATGGTGTTTATTGACTTACCAGACGTAGGCGACGATATAGACGCAGGCGATGACTGCGCAGTAGCGGAGTCGGTTAAAGCTGCCTCAGACATCTACGCGCCACTAAGCGGTGAAGTAGTAGAGATTAACGAAGAGCTAGAAGATTCACCCGAGCAAGTAAACAGCGATGCTTACGGCGATGGTTGGATGTTTAAAGTTAAAGTGAGCGACGAAAGCGAGCTAGAGAACTTACTCTCGGCCGAAGATTACGCCGCCACTATCGAAGAAGATGAATAAGCTTTGATCAAAAATGCGCTCCGCTAGTCGGGGCGCTTTTTTTATCCGTAACACAATAATAAACCCGACTAAACGCAACGCATTTTGTTTCAGTAATACAGGAATAGTTTAATGAACCCGTCTTTGCCGTTAACCGAACTAGAGCAAAACCAAGACTTTATTCGCCGCCATATTGGCCCCGATCAAGCCGAAGTTAACACCATGCTTAAACAGCTTGGCTTAAGCTCTGTAGAGCAACTTATTGAGCAAACGGTGCCTCAGCAAATTCGTTTAAACCAAGACCTAAGTATTGGTGATAGCCTCACAGAGCAACAAGCGCTTGCTGCATTACGTAAGCTAGCTAAGCAAAACAAGGTTTACCGTAGCTACATTGGTATGGGCTACCACAATACCCATGTACCGCACGTTATTTTACGTAATGTATTTGAAAACCCAGGTTGGTACACCGCCTACACACCTTACCAGCCTGAGATTGCTCAAGGCCGCTTAGAAGCACTGCTTAACTTCCAACAGTTAACCTTGGACCTAACCGGCTTAGAGCTAGCCAGCGCATCCTTATTAGATGAAGCCACCGCAGCGGCCGAAGCGATGGCCTTGGCTAAACGTGTCTCTAAAAACAAAAAATGTAACCTCTACTTTATTGCCGACGACGTTCACCCACAAACTATTGACGTAGTAAAAGAGCGCGCTGACTTTTTTGGTTTTGATATTGAAGTAGGCCCAGCCGAAAGCGTGGTTGAGCACAATGTGTTTGGCGCGCTGCTGCAATACCCCGGCACTACTGGCCGAGTGCGCGATTTAAGCGAGCTCATCGAACAAGTACATAGCAACAAAGGCATTGTGGCTGTAGCGGCTGATATTATGGCCTTGGTGATGCTTAAATCGCCGGGCGCGATGGGTGCCGATGTTGTACTAGGCTGTGCTCAACGCTTTGGTGTACCTATGGGGTACGGCGGCCCTCATGCCGCATTTTTTGCAACCCGTGACGCTTACAAACGCTCGCTACCGGGTCGAATTATTGGTGTATCTAAAGATCGCCGTGGCAAGCCTGCACTGCGTATGGCACTGCAAACCCGTGAGCAACATATTCGCCGCGAAAAAGCTAACTCAAACATTTGTACTGCCCAAGTATTGCTAGCCAACATGGCCTCGTTTTATGCAGTGTTTCATGGCCCAGACGGCTTGCGTACCATTGCCCAACGCATTCACCGTTTAACCGCTATTCTTGCTCACGGCCTAGAGGCCAAAGGCCTAAGTCCAGAACACGCCCAATACTTCGATACTCTAAGCATCAAAGTAAGCGATAAGGACGCGATTAAAGCGCGCAGCGAAGCACTAGGCATTAACCTGCGTATGGATTTAGAAGGCGCAGTGGCACTGAGCTTGGATGAAACCACTACGGCTGCTGACGTAAATGATTTATTCACCGTGCTGCTTGGCGAAGGCCACGGTTTAGACGCTGCACGTTTAGATGACATAGTGAAAGGCGAAACCTGCATTCCAGCAACGCTACTACGTGATACTCCGATTCTAGAGCACGAAGTATTTAACCGTTACCGCAGCGAAACCGATGTACTGCGTTATATTCGCAAGCTAGAAGGTAAAGACTTAGCGCTTAATCATTCAATGATCTCGCTAGGCTCATGCACCATGAAGCTAAACGCCACCGCCGAGATGATTCCGGTAACTTGGCCAGAATTCTCAAGCATGCACCCGTTCTGCCCAAGTGACCAAGCGCAGGGTTACCACGCCATGATTAGCCAGCTAGAAGATTGGTTGGTAAACATCACTGGTTACGATTCAATTTGTATGCAGCCTAACTCGGGCGCGCAAGGCGAATACGCAGGCTTATTGGCGATTCAAAAATACCACGCTAGCCGCGGCGACCATCACCGTAACATTTGTTTAATTCCTAGCTCGGCGCACGGTACTAACCCTGCTTCTGCACAAATGGCTAATTTAAAAGTAGTGGTAGTGGCCTGTGACAAAGAGGGCAACGTAGATATGGACGACATGCGCAGCAAAGCCGAAGAGCTCGCCGAGCAGTTATCCTGTGTAATGATTACCTACCCAAGTACCCACGGCGTATACGAAGAAACCATTAAAGAGATTTGCGACATTGTTCATGACAACGGCGGCCAAGTGTACATGGACGGTGCCAACATGAACGCCCAAGTAGGCATTACTTCACCGGGCTTTATTGGCTCAGACGTAAGCCACTTAAACCTACACAAAACCTTTGCTATTCCACACGGTGGCGGTGGCCCAGGTATGGGGCCAATTGGCGTTAAAGCCCACTTGGCACCGTTTGTGGCAGGCCACAGCGTAGTAAGCAATGGTAAAGCTAGCCACGCCAATGCCGCAGTATCGGCTGCGCCTTATGGCAGCGCGTCTATCTTGCCTATTAGTTGGATGTACGTAGCCATGTTGGGTAACCAAGGGCTGCGCCAATCATCAGAAATAGCCATTCTTAACGCCAACTACTTAGCTAGCCGTTTAAGCCAAGGCTTCCCTATTTTATATAGCGGACAAAACGGCCGAGTTGCGCACGAATGTATTATTGATATGCGCCCACTTAAAGAGGCCACCGGCATTACCGAAATGGACGTAGCCAAGCGCTTAAACGATTACGGCTTCCACGCGCCAACCATGAGCTTTCCAGTAGCAGGCACCTTAATGGTAGAGCCTACCGAGTCGGAATCGCTAGCCGAAATCGACCGCTTTATTGATGCGATGTTATCGATACGCGCTGAGATAGCCAAAGTTGAAACCGGTGAGTGGACCCTACAAGACAACCCGCTAGTGTTTGCCCCGCACACTTTAGATGATTTAACCGACGCTCAATGGACCCACAACTACAGCCGCGAGCTAGCCGTGTTCCCATGTGACGCAGTTAAGCAAAACAAATTCTGGCCTACAGTAAATCGCATTGATGATGTTTATGGGGATAGAAATTTATTCTGTGCTTGCCTTCCAATGGAAGCCTACCAAGAGTAAAAATTAAAACCTTTTCAGTGTGTTATGATAGAAAGCGAAGCAGCGATGCTTCGCTTTTCTTGTTATAAAGCATTAAACGATTACCACTAATCTAGCGTGGATTCGATTTCCGAAATAATAATATCAATCACACACAAGGGTAAGGAATATAAATGAAAATGGGGCCAAAACTTTACTGCTAGTTTTATGTTTCATGCTATTTGATATGCTTGGATTAATTGCCTGACAATTAAAATGTTATTATGTTGTATGAGGTTATTCTGCTTATTTGTTAATTTTGTTTATAAATTCTTTACATATTTGTTGTTTTTACTAGTGTTAAATTAAATATCGGATGCAATCAGTAGGGCTTTTTAATGAGTTCCATGGAAGGTTGGTTGCTAAGACTGTTTATATGAGACACATATCATGGATGACCCACGGAATTATTATTTCGAGCTTCCTGGAGGAGCTCAGCCCAAATTTTCTCCCTTAAATGAGCGGTGTCATCAGTCATATGGCTGGTTGTCAAAGCATCGTGCTCGTTCAAGAAGGTCAGATGTTTTAGATGGCGTAGATACGCTTGTTATTCATGCTACTGCCGGTTATGCAACTCAGCATGCAGTGGATACTTGGAAAGTAAGGAAAGCTAGCGCTCATTGGATCGTTCCTGATGAAAATGAGCCTCAGCATGGACATTTTGTCTGGGCTACGGTTGCCGAAGCAAAAGCGGCGTATCATGTTAGAGATACTATAGAACTACCCGAATTTTTAACGGGCAACCGTAATATAAACAATCGAAGTTTAGCAATCGAAGTTGTGAACACTCAAGATGTAGAGGGTTTTAGTGATCCATACTCAGAGTGGCAAATTCAACATACCGCAAACATAGTGTTACATGCTTGGTCAAAATACCCCAATTTGAAACATATTGTTTCTCACGCAAAGCTTGATCCAACAAGAAGAAAGGATCCTGGTTCCAATTTCCCTTGGATGAGATTTAGAGAATGTGTGCTTAACCATCGCCTAGGTGTGTTAACTGATCCGTTGCTCATTCCACCTGCAGCTTCACCTATACCGAGCGACACAAATCTTGATTGTTGTTGTCCATAAACCTTAAACAACCACCCATAAAACAAGGATGTTAATATGAGATATTTAGTAGTTTCCTCGCTTTTCTGTATTATAACCACCCCACAGGTTGAAGCTGCAGATCCGTTCACTGCTTCTTATGTTGAGGCTTCTAAGGTTCATGAAATCTATCGAAAAGAGCAAAGCTATTGGAAAGATAAAATAGCAAAAAGCGATCATCCGCCAGAAAACGAAACTAAGCGGCAAGGAAAGCGAATTGAGCTGGAAGGAAAGCAAGCTGAGCTGCAAAAAAAGCGAATTGAGCTGCTAGGAAAACAAACTGAGCTGCTAGGAAAACAAACTGAGCTGCTAGGAACTAATATCGACCCAACCGCCATTCCTCAATTAAATGAAGATATTACTCAATTAAATGAAGATATTGCTCAATTAAATGAAGACATAATTCCTTTAAATAAAGATATTTCTAATTTGAGTGACTATATAAATTCACCAGAAAAAAGTTTAGCCGATGATGCCCTAAATAGTGGTGAGTTTCAGTTTTTCAGGTTCACGACAGAAGAAAATGATGACCAGGTAGGTACAGATTCTTTATTTGGAAGCTTGATGGCTTCGAGTGCTGGGGATACCCAAACAATAAAATTTGATGCAATTAATTATAACCTTCATATGGGAGGGAATATTCATATACCATTTCAATTGTATTACGGGAATGTAGTTTCAGATGGAGATGATGATAAAGCTAACTCTATTAAATTGATGGACCCAGAGAATGGTGTTGCCTTAAAATTCCCAGTCGTATTCAACTATTTTAAAAACGAGTCTAGTGGTGGTTTGTGTGCATTTTACGATGAAGATAAGGATAGTGTAGGAAGGTGTTCATTAGGGGGGGATTTAACCTTTAACTATAGAGAGTTAAAAAATGATTCTGGTGAATCCGATACCCAAGCAGGTTATACCGCTAGATTAGGCGGAGCCATGGTTTTTCCCATTAATAATGTAGTTGGTGGTAAAGAAAAGGGTTTCTTAAGCTTAGGTGCTAAGGTTGTCTATTCTTACGCAAACGTTGACGACCCAACTAATTTTTTTACACCAGTACTTGATGCCAGTGGCAACCCTGTCTCATTTGATAAGTATATTGGAGCTGCAGACCTTGAAGTAAAATGGGTTTTTTATGAAAAACTATCAATATCAACAAGATGGTTGCTCCCTCTAAATAATACAGATTATCTCGAAGATGTCTTTAGTGTTTCATTAGAAAATAAATTCTAAGACTATAAGAAGGGCCTCAGCGATGGAGATTAAACAGTATTATATATTTTTTATATGCTTGTGGCCTTTTACGCTTAATGCAGCTGGAGTGCTAAAAGGAGAGGACATATTTGAACCTAAAAATAGTTGGTTCGATGCTAAAAAAGTTCAGCGTTTTAGACCCTACGGTGTTAACTCTGCAGTCTGGAATTTCAGGGAAGGGGACGATGATGCTCTACAAGCAGATTACTCATTTTTGTACACAATATACGACTGCAGAGTTAGGCATTCTAGCTCCAAAGAAGGCAATACAGAACTCAAAAGTACTGAAGGAAGTTGGAGTGACTGTGGAGATGATGCCCTAGTTAAGCCATTAGTCTTTGTTTCTTATACTGGTCAGTTCGATTTCTACTTGAGTACAAGGCCTTCTAGCCCAGTAATAAATAGACTAAGTAATCCTGCCATTCATTTTTTTAACATTGTTAGTAAAGATAAATATATAAATTATTTTGATATTTCTTTTGAGCACCGTTCTAATGGGCAAACTCGAGAAATTGACGAGTTTGACTCATCCGGTTTGAAAACTGAAACGGCATATCTCTCTGGCGATTACCGCTATTTTGACGAAATCAGTCGTGGGTCAAACTATTTCAAATTGGCTGTTGGAAATGATAAGTCAATTGAGAGCATATCTTTAAATTGGCGCCTATCAATTAAAGCGTATGTTACTGATGATACGGAGGTAAATTGGGGAGAATGGGTTAACTCATCAACCTCAATAAAAGATTATGATATTGTTAGGGCTAGTATTTCAGTTTCACCATTTATATTTTCAGGGCTCACTTTTACCTCAAGTTATGTATTTGGCAAAGAGTTGTTAAAAACCGATTCCTTCGACTGGAGTATCATTTATCCCCTGGAAGGTTGGGGGGTTAGTATTCCACTTATGGTTAAAGGGCATCACGGCCCAATGGCCACTCTTTCTAATTATACAAAATCGGTAAGTTCGCTTGGGGTTGGTTTTGCTTTTTATTGGTAGCAAAAGATATTTGGGCTAAGAGATAGAATAGTTTTCGGTTTCCGTTAACTATTCTATCTCTTAACTAAAAATCACTTATCACATTAAACGCTCTAAATTCGTCGTAGGCGTATTGGTCGGTCATGCCGCTGATGTAGTCAATAATCAGCCTTGTGCGGTAGTAAAACTCGCGACATTGTTCGTTGCCAAACTCATCGCTTATGGGCTCTTCCGTCATGGCTTTTTGATAGGCCGCCAAATGCTTAGATGGCAGCTTTTTGAATAGGCGCTTTATGTAAGCAGAGCTTTTTTCTTTGGGTTTTGTGTTATCTACTAAGTATTCAAACTGGCCTTGGCTTAGCGCTAGTAGCGGTTGATAGCAGGCCATTAAGCCAGAGATAATTTGGTAGCCTTGTAGCTCGCGGGCTTCTACTTCTGGGTGACAAAAGCAACGTTCTAGTGCGACGCTTTTAAAGGTTTCTACAATTAGGTGGTTTACGCTGCCATCTTCGATAAGCGCGCGGTTCAAGCTACCTTGGTAAACCGCTTCTAAGTTTTCTCTAAACTGGTTTTTCGCATGTTCGGGCAAGCGTTGGTTTACTGCTACGCGTAGGTAAACAAAAAACATAGAGTCTCTTTCTTCATCACTTAGCTGTGGTTTTTTGCTTTGGTGAGCAAAGTCGAGAATGGTTTCCATTTCTTTTGGTTTGCAGCAGCCATGTTCACTGCTTAGTTTGGCAAAGGTGGCTAATAGCGCATGCTTTAGTTCTTTAATGCTCAGCACGCCTTTTTCTATGGCGTCTTCTAAGTCGGCGATACCATAAGACACATCATCGGCCGCTTCCATAATGTAAGAGAACGGCGAGCGACAGTATTGGTCTATGTCTAGGCTGTTGCGCAGTTCCTCAACATAACTTTGCTCGCTAAGGTAGTAACCCACTTTCTTTTTTAAGTAACTAAACGGAGCGCTTTTATCTGGCTTGGCTTCTGTTCCGCAGCGAGTGTATTTGAGTATGCCAGAGGCTTGCGAGTAGGTGAGGTTTAGCTTTAACAATGAGTGAATAAGCCGAATGCCTTGTGCGTTGCCCTCGAAGCTGACTAGATCTCGGTGAATCGCTTCTGGCAGAGTTTGTTTCGGTTTTTTGTTCTGGTCTTCATCTAGCTCTGTTGCTTGGGAGCTTTGGTAAAGGCTATTGAGGTTTTCACTTAGCCAATCAATTAAGGCTTCTTCACCAAAGTGACCAAAAGGCGGGTTGCCTATGTCGTGCATTAAACAGGACATTTCAACAATGCTTTCTAATTGCCGCTCTAGTCCCTTAAGTTGGTAGCGATCTTGTTCGTCAACTAAGGCTTCGCAAATAAGCTGAGAAATATAGCGACCCACTTGCTGAACTTCTAAAGAGTGGGTAAGGCGACTGCGCACTGCAGCGTTGCGTTCTAAGGGGAATACTTGGGTCTTTTGCTGCAAGCGCCTAACTGCAGCGCTGTTAATGATTCGGCCTCGGTCGCTTTCAAATTTCTTTAAGTCGGCATTAAGATCTGGCTTAGGTGGGTAGGGCCGAGTACCGAGAATCTTGCTAGCGAAATTTACTGTCATACTCTAAGCCGCTTTCTGTCAATTAGAGTATTTATACTGCTGTATTAACAATGCAAAATCAATTATTGAGTCGTTTGAAAATAAGCTTTGTTACCAAGTTGTGGCCTACTCTTCGAAATAACAAAGAAGCACAGCAAGTAGGAAAATAAGCAAAGATGATATCTGGAAGTACCAAGCGAGTTTTATATCTTTTGGGCGAAGGTGATGTATGGGTAAATAATTGCTGGAGCCTCTGCGCCGTTTAATATCTTCAGCAACTATGTCAAACGCGTAGCCGGTAATCTGGTTGCTAGTACTTCTTTCCCCTGAGCGGTTCATTTTGTTCAGGTAGTCAACGGTTATCTTCCTAAAGGTGATGGTAGCCACAGCCCAGTTTATGATGATCAAAAATCCACAAAAAAATGGAAGGTATTCGTAAATTACGGGGTGCATTGGTTTACGTCTTGTGTCTACTGTATAGCCTTTTAGTTATGGCAGTATATAAAATACTGAATACCAAGCTCTTTAGGCATCCTTATGCTGTTTGCGTTTATATATCACTAAAATTTTTTATCACGTAACTAGCTACCATTAAAGCCACGCTAACCATGAACCAGCAGAATGCATATATAAATGCTTTTTGAATATTTTGAGGTACTTTATTCCTCTTCTCTAACATCCCATAGCGTTTGGCGTGAAACGAGCTCAAGAAAACAGTGGCGTATTGTAGAACTCCTTGCCCAGAAAAGAAAAAATTTAAAGAGTAAAATCTTACCCCGTCATCGAGTACATCTTCTAAAAACAGTAACCACTTTCTTTTTAAATAAAGCACTACTCCAACCCAAGAAAATATACCAACGCTACCAGCGATAAACAAAAGGATGGTTATTTTGGATATCAATGTGATATCACTCATCAGCTATTTAACCCCATTCCATCTATACAGTTCTTCACCAAATTCCTCCCCTTGAGCACCCGCATACTTGCCGCCAGCGTATCCTCCAGCGGCACCAGCAACAACTGAGCACCAGAAAAAGCTTGTGCCACTTGATGGTAGGCCAAAAATCAGCGAGCAAGTAGCCCATGTGGCAACAAAGCCTCCAGCCATGCCGCCTCCGATACTGCCTGTCGCTTTCATCACATTACTGTATTTGGCTTTACTACAGGTTGCAGTATCGCTAACAGTACAGGCTTTTCTGATATTAGAAACAGCATCTACTCCTGTTAAGGCGATACCAACATAGCCAACACGTTTTAAGTTACGCGCCATTTTGGCAACCGTGTCATAATTTTTTGCAAAGTTAGGGATGGCATTGGCTTTACCTGGTTGGGCATTCCAATGGTGAACAATACTCTTACTGCTTAAACCCAAATTACTGCGAATATCTCCAGAAACCAATTTTCCACCAAGAGTAGGTTGACCAAAACGACTTAGAGCAGAATTCAGCCTCTGAAAATGGATGTTTCTTTTAGTAAAAAAGCTTTGGTTATTTAAATTACCGGTAGAGTTGTAGCTACTGACATACGTTCGTTCTATATCCTTTAGAACATTTTTGACTTGAGTGGTGTGCGCATTCCAAGTTGTATTGCTTATTCCTAGCAATAAACCGTTGTAGCTAGCAACGTTTGCTAGTAACTCATATCTATCAGCTAGTATTTTTCGCTCTGAGTTATCCAATTTTAGTAACGTTTTATCAACTGCTTGAGCTATCACTAAGAAATCGACTTCTTCTTGGGTACATTGACTACTACTAGCAGGGGATAACAGCACGATTTGGCCGACTTGCACCATGTCATTTTTTAGGTGGGAATTGACCATTCTAAAGTGGTCATAAACAATTGGTTTTGGAGAATTATACATAATCATAATGAGCTGATCGATTGCCATCGACTTTTCAACAATATGGATTACTTTGTTTTGTTCACTTTTTTCCGCAGACATGATTAACCTTTAACTATCTTACGTTTTTGTTGATATATCAAAGGCACACTACATTAATTGATAATAAAGTAAATATTAATCTCATCATTGGTATCGGTGATTGATCCTAGAATTGAAGGCGTACAATGAGATACCTAGGATTTAGTGAAGGGTTGTGTGCCACCCCATACAGAGTGATTAGTTATGCCTATCAAATACAGTTTGTTCAGTAAGAAATAGTTAATGGTGTTAAATAGAGTCAACGTATGAAATGTAACAAGAGCTTCAAGCAAAGGTAATGCAAAGAATATTGAGGTTGAAGCACTCTGAAATAGATTTATACAACGTAGTCATTTCAAATGACGAGTAAGCTTCCACCTTAATGCTGATCTAGTGTTAGAAGCGTTTTAGGAAGCTTACTTTGCCTTACAAGCCGTTATCTAAGGAACGCGAACAAAGTGATACTTAAGATCAGCACTTGAATAATAAACCGAGCCTGAAGGGTTATCGGGATCTCGCATCTCTATTAAAATTTCTATCCCTTCGTCGATAAGGAGCGGGTTATCTAGAGTTATTGTTTGTTCCCTAGTAATCTGATGTTCGGCTAGTAAATCCCTGCT
This sequence comes from Agarivorans sp. DSG3-1, assembly GCF_046774965.1. Taxonomy (NCBI): domain Bacteria; kingdom Pseudomonadati; phylum Pseudomonadota; class Gammaproteobacteria; order Alteromonadales; family Alteromonadaceae; genus Agarivorans; species Agarivorans sp. DSG3-1. The sequence goes on from NZ_CP177241.1 coordinate 2,163,756, forward strand.
CCCGAGGCGCCTTAAAATTACGTTAAGTAGCCTAACTCCGTTGATTGGTAGAGCATTCGCTATGTGGTATCCATTGTAGTATTCGACTGCTACTAAGGCTGAAGCTTTTGGGCATGTAGTTATGTGAGCAACTCGCTTGTCGGGAAGTTCCGGGAAGCTACTTAATGAGCCGCTTCCAACAAATGAAATTCCTCGACGAACTAGGCTCCTATCCTCACTAATATAGTTACCAGATTGGGCCCGCCCGACTGAATCAAAGTAAGTAAAAGCATCGTTGAAATGGTATTCAAACAGGTGCTGAGCAATATCTTCTGCCCCCCGGTTTGATCTTCCTGTAACTAAGATCTTGTATCGTCCTGATTCACTAAAAAAGCGCGGGTCGTCGGTAGGTATTTCCATTTCGCCGTCAGATAAGTCAGATAAGAGCATGCGATTTAGAATATTTTGGGAGGCATAATCATAACGAATAAGCTCGATTTCCACTGAACGAAGTGAGTCGTTTTCAACTTCTGCTTGCCAACTTATTGGAATGATGCAACCAGCAGAGCGAACGACCATTGTGAGTGGGCATTGCAGTGTTACCTGTACGCTAGGGGTATCATCGCGCGTACGAATGATAACTATCACAATTATAGCTATAAGTAAGATTACTATAAATATAGATAAGCCAAGCATGTGAGCTTCCTTAAGTGCTTAGTGGGCTTACTAGATGAATCTGCAATATATAAACCAAAGCGATAAGTTATTGATGTTTATGTAACTAAAGAAAGCTAAGTATTCGTGAGTAGAATATTTGTAAAGTAAGCTGACAAGATATGAAGACCACTTCATATCTTGTCTATTCATTCTTCTAATCTAACTTGATGCGCAACACATGGTAGGGCTTGCTTGAGCCTTCTTCCCCTCGGTTAAACGCTGGGTGAAGATGCAGTGAGTTTTGAGTCACGTACAAGTAGCCATTTTGAATTGAGAAACCATCGGCCCAAGACAATAGTTCGTCGTCTTGTGCAAAGAGCTTGTAACCATTTTGGTTGGCAATGCCAATGGCATTTTTCTCAATGTCGCCCACATAAATATCACCGTTGTCAGAGATAATCATGCCATCGCTTGGGCGCTTTTCACTAAAGAACTCGATACTCTGGCCAAGCTTGTCAGCACTTAGCTTTTCATTCGCTAAGGCTTGAGCGGGAATGCGGTAAATAGCACTACCGTTTACCGAGCCAAAATATAGCCACTGGTTGTTGGCATCAATAGTGATTGGGTTTAAGCCTAGGTACAGCGCATCTACATTACCGTTTTCACGTTTGGTGGCCATTGGCGCGTTATCTATTCGCACTTCATGTTCTGGAGACAATAAGGCTTTATGTGATTGCAGTACTCGGCGAGATTCGCCTGTTACCAAATCAACTACCACAAAGGCTGGAGCCGCTTCACCGTATAGGTTTCCTAAGCTGGTATCAGCAATGTACATTTGCTGGCGCAGGGTATCTAAGGCGAAGTCTTGTAGGAAAGAGTTGCCTACCATTACCTCTTTGCTTATCTCGATACGTTTGAACAGGGTATTGTTTACGCTGTCCCAAGCAACAATTTGGGCGGGGGCGTCGGCGCTGCCCATATCCAAAATCCACACTACGCCATCTTTGGTGCTGTCGATGCCAATCACCGACGAAAAGCCAACTTCGCCCTTTTCGGGGCCGTTTGCCCAATCTTGAGTGGGGTAGGGCTGGGTTGAGCCGTCTTTCATTAGCTCAACCACTCTAAATTCTGGCGTATCTAGGGGCTGCATAGATAAAAAGGTGCGGCCTTGCGGAGTAACGGTAATGTTACCTGGGCGAGTGCCTTCTAGCTGCGCAACCACTTCTATGTTGGCTGCTTGTGCGGTGTTAATGAGCAATGCGGTGCTTAGTGCCAATAATGTGCTTAGCTTTTTCATGTGAAGCCTCTTTCCTTTTAAGCCCCGCTAATACAGGGCTTGGTGTGTCGTGTGTAAGTTTTGGTGTGCCTAGTTAAGCGATTTTTGTCATTTCGTTTAGGGTGAAGCTAGCTACTGCTCCGTCGGTGGCTGCCATGTAATCGGCTAAATGTTGGTTGCCCATGTGTGCTTGCCAAAGTTCACGCGAGGTCCAGTTTTCGTAAAAAGTGAAGTGCGCTGGGTTTTCGTTGTCTTGGTGAAGGTCGTAGTTAATGCAGCCTTCTTCGGCGCGGGTAATCTCAATCAGTTTTAGTAGCTCTGCCTTTACCAATTCAATTTTGTCTGCATTGGCAACAATGTTTGCAACGATAGTTAATGTAGTCATAGGGTCTTCCTCAGTTGTTTAATTTTGCGCCGCTGTTGCAGTGCCTTGTTGGTATGGAAGTATAGTAGTGGCGAAATTGACAATGAAAAACAGGCTTTAGTTTGAATTATTATCAAACAGTTTTTGAAAATAATGATGGCTTACTCTGCTAAGCAGGCTTATTGCCTTGGCTCTTGTTTGCTGTATTTACTTGATTAGCTGCTAATATCGATACAATAAATAGTTGATTATCAAATTTTGGTAGACAGTATGCTTCTTGAAGATTTACAGGTGATTTTAAAAGTGGCGGAGTTTCGCAGTATTACTGCTGCGGCCACTAATTTAGATATGCGTACCGCCACGGCCAGTGCGGCAGTAAAAAGAGTAGAAGCCTCACTGGGCGCAGAATTATTTATACGGACCACTCGCCACCTTCGTTTATCGTCTGCGGGTGAGCGTTATTTGCCACAGTGCCAGCAAGCTTTAAAAATGCTTGAGCAGGCCAAGTTAAATATGCGCGAAGATTTAGGCATTATTGATGGCGAAATTCGAATTTCTCTGTCGTCTGATTTAGGGCGAAACTTAATTACCCCTTGGCTAGATGAGTTTTTACTTGAGTACCCCAAGGTGGAGTTGCGCAGCAGCATTAGTGACAGCAACATTGATTTTTATCGTGACTCGGTAGATATGGCGCTGCGTTATGGCTCACCGAATGATGCCAACATGTATGGCTTTAAGATTTGTGATGTACCCAGGTTGGTATGTGCAAGCCCCGAATACATAGCTGAACATGGCACGCCTAGCGGGCCAGCTAAGCTAATTGAACACAACGTTCTGCTGTATCAACTACACGATATTTTGCAAGACGAATGGCAGTTTGACGATGGCCAGCAAAAGCACAAAGTGAAGCTAGAAGGCAATCGAGCATCTAATGACGGGGACTTAGTCAGGCGCTGGTGCGTGGCAGGCAAGGGCATTGCCGTTAAGTCTTGTCTTGATATGTCGCGCGACTTATTAGCCGGCCGAGTACTAAGCGTAATGCCGCAATACCAAGCCACCCCTACCGAGCTATGGTTAGTCTGCCCTAGTCGTCAATCTATTACGCCTACGGTGCGTTTATTGCGCGATCTTTTTAGAGAGAAAACCGAGACCATTCTTAATGAGATGCATAAAAAGGGTATTTTGACCTGAGTGGTTACGGTACCTTTACTGGCGCTTGGGCTGTTGTTTTAGCAAGCAAGCTCAGCCTTTGTTACCTTGGTTTTTGATCTTTTAGGCGCTTCTTTCAAATTATTTTTTTGTGAAGATGTATTCATTTTTTAGCTGGGCTAAGCGTGGCTAGTTGCTGGTGTTTTTCTGTTGTGTACCGCTTTTTTGGGCCGGTCTCTCATTCGATAATTACTTCGCTATCTACTTGAAATAACTAAATAGAAATCATTCCCACTTCTTATTTTGGCGCTTTAAACCTCTGTTTTGGGCTTGTTTAGCCACGAGTAAAAGCCGCTGCCAGATTCGCGGTAAATCAGCCTTGAAAGCCATCCCGCCTGCCCTTGAACGCACTGAGCAAACTTTGACTTTTATTTGAATTGCTGTAAATTTATTTTTAATTGCACGTTCAATTAAGAAACATTTAAGTAACAATATGCCAAAAGTAGGAATGCCCGAAATACGCCGACCGCAACTTGTAGAAGCCACTATGGCGGTGATTGACGAGGTGGGATTATCGGGCGCTAGCGTTACCTTAATCAGTAAAAAAGCGGGCGTATCTTCAGGGATCATTCATCACTACTTTGGTGGCAAACATGGTTTATTAGAAGAAACCATGCGCACCGTGTTACGTCGGTTATCTGCTACGTCTATCGCGCACTTACAAGCCGCAGACCCTAATAACGTTACCGCTAGGGTTATGGCGATTGTGGCAGCTAATTTTGATGGCTACCAAGTAGAAAGCAAAGTGGTAAAAACCTGGTTGGCCTTTTGGGCGCAGGCGATGCACGACAGCGATTTACACCGATTACAGCGGGTTAACGAGCGCCGCTTGTTGTCGCATCTTCGTTATGAACTAAAACAAGCCTTACCCGCCGAGCAAGCGCTGTTTGTGGCACAGGGTATTGCTGCCTTAATTGACGGCATTTGGCTACGGGGCGCGCTAAATCCCGATGGTATTTCTCCAGAGAATGCGCAAAAAATCATTTCCGATTATCTCGAAAAGCAGCTCGCGCCTTATTTGAGCTGACGTTTATCTATGCAATCATTATTAATTATCAAGGCATTTTGATGAAAATGAAGTCTCTTTACATCCATGGTCAGGCAATTGATGCCACATCAGTTGACACGTTTATTACTGCTAATCCCGCCACTGGCGAGCCATTAGCGGAAGTTGGCCAAGCATCGGCTGACGATGTAGACCGTGCCGTTGCCTCGGCGCAACAGGGCTTTAAAGTGTGGTCGGCGATGAGCGGTATGGAGCGAGGCCGCATTATGATGCGTGCAGTTGCTATATTGCGTGAACGCAACGACGAGCTAGCTGAGCTAGAAGTAAAAGATACCGGCAAGCCCATTCAAGAAGCTATTGAAGTAGATATTGTGACAGGCGCCGATGTGATTGAATATTACGCGGGGCTAGCGGCGGCTATTCAAGGCCAGCAACAAGACTTAGGCCATGGCCAATTTTTTTATACGCGTCGCGAACCCTTAGGTGTATGCGCTGGTATTGGTGCATGGAATTACCCTATTCAAATTGCCATGTGGAAATCTGCCCCAGCATTAGCCGCCGGCAACGCCATGGTGTTTAAACCCTCTGAAGAAACCCCTTTATCAGTATTAAAATTAGCTGAGATCTTTACCGAAGCAGGCCTACCAGACGGCGTATTTAACGTGGTGCAAGGTGACTACCGCGTTGGCCAAATGCTCTCTCGCCATGCCGATATTGCCAAAGTGTCTTTCACGGGTGAATCAGGCACTGGCAAAAAAGTGATGGCCGATGCAGCCGGCACCCTTAAAGACATCACCATGGAACTGGGCGGTAAATCGCCATTGATTGTGTTTGATGACGCTAAGTTAGATAACGCGGTATCGGCAGCCATGCTCGCCAATTTTTATACCCAAGGTGAAGTATGTACTAACGGTACGCGGGTATTTGTTCATGATGCTATTTATGAGCAATTTGTTGAGCAGATTGCCCACCGAACAAGCAAGTTGCAGATTGGCGACCCCAGCAATATGGCGACGCAAATTGGCGCGCTTATCTGTGAAGATCACCTGCACAAAGTGCTGGGCTTTATTGAGGCGGGTAAACAATCTGGTGCGCGCCTGATATGCGGTGGCGAACGCGAAACCGCCAATGGCTTAGACAAAGGCTATTTTGTGCAGCCCACCATTTTTGCCGATTGCAGCGACGATATGCCGCAAGTGCAGGAAGAGATCTTTGGCCCAGTAATGTCGATTCTACGTTTTAGTGATGAAGATGAAGTGATTAAGCGTGCCAATGCTACCCAATATGGCTTAGCCGCGGGTTTGTTTACCCAAAACTTATCACGTGCTCATCGGGTGATTGCGCAAATAGAAGCGGGCATTTGTTGGGTAAATACTTGGGGTGGCTCGCCAGCAGAAATGCCTGTGGGCGGTTACAAGCAATCGGGCATTGGCAGAGAAAACGGTATTGAAACACTTAATCATTACACTCAAAACAAGAGTGTGTTGATTGAACTGGGTGATCTTGAGTGTCCTTACGAGTAAGCCAGATACAGTGGTTATGTTGGGTCTAGGAAATTGCACACCTTATTGGTTGGAACGTAAGGGAAAGAAATGAACACCAAGTATGATTACATTATTGTTGGCGCGGGTTCTGCGGGCTGTGTATTAGCTAACCGCTTAAGTGCCTCGGGCAAGCACTCGGTTTTGCTGCTAGAAGCTGGTGGCAGTGATAGCAGTATTTTCATTCAAATGCCTACGGCGCTGTCTTACCCCATGAACAGTGATAAATATGCCTGGCAGTTTGAAAGCCTGCCAGAAGCTGGCATAGATAATCGCCGCTTACATTGCCCTAGAGGGCGAGTGCTGGGCGGCAGCTCATCGATTAATGGCATGGTATATGTGCGTGGCCATGCTTGCGATTTTGATGAGTGGGTAGAGCAAGGCGCTGCTGGCTGGAGTTACCAAGAGTGCTTGCCATATTTTCGTCGTGCGGAATCGTGGATCGGCGGCGAAGATGCCTACCGAGGTGGCGATGGCCCACTAGCCACGTGTAATGGCAATAACATGACACTAAACCCGCTTTACCAAGCCTTTATTGATGCTGGGCAGCAAGCAGGCTACCCAAAAACCAGCGACTACAACGGTTATCAGCAAGAGGGTTTTGGCCCAATGCATATGACTGTAGACAAAGGCGTACGCGCCTCAAGTTCTAACGCTTATTTACGTAGCGCCAATAAGCGTAAAAACCTTAGCGTAAAACAAGGTGTGGTGACTCGCAAAGTGCTGTTAAAAGACAAGCGTGCGGTAGGTGTTGAAATTGAAGTCGGTGGAAAAATTCAATCGATTTATGCCAACAACGAGGTGATATTGTCGGCGGGTTCTGTTGGCTCGCCGCAGCTATTGCAGCTGTCTGGCATTGGCCCCAAAGCAGTGCTAAAAGATGCTGGTATTGCCCTAGAGCATGATTTACCCGGCGTGGGTGAGAATTTGCAAGATCATCTAGAAGTGTATTTTCAGTATGCTTGTCGCCAAGCGATTACCCTTAACAGTAAACTAGGGCTAATTAGCAAAGGTTTGATTGGCACTCGCTGGATACTATTAAAAGATGGCTTAGGGGCGACTAATCACTTTGAGTCCTGCGCCTTTATTCGTTCGCGAGCAGGCTTAAAATGGCCGAATATTCAGTATCACTTTTTGCCTGCCGCGATGCGTTACGACGGCCAAGCAGCGTTTGACGGACATGGATTTCAGTTACATGTTGGACCAAACAAACCGCAAAGTCGTGGCCGCATTAGGGTGAAATCTGCCGATCCACATGGCAAACCAAACATCGAATTTAACTACATGAGTACCGCGCAAGATAAACAAGATTGGCGCGATTGTATCCGTTTAAGCCGCGAGATTTTGGCACAGCCAGCCATGGATGACTACCGCGGTGAAGAGATTCAACCGGGCGTAGATATTGATAGCGATGAAGAGATAGATGCTTGGGTAAGGCAAAATGTAGAAAGTGCCTATCACCCTTCTTGTAGCTGCAAAATGGGCGCTGATAACGACCCAATGGCGGTGCTTAATCAGCATTGTCAGGTTAGGGGGATTGCTGGTTTACGGGTGGTCGATTCTTCAGTATTCCCAACCATCCCTAACGGTAACCTTAACGCTCCTACCATTATGGTCGCCGAGAAAGTCGCAGACGCTATTTTAGGTAATTCACCGCTTGCTGCCTCAGATGCAGCAACATGGATTGCTCCCAATTGGGACACCGAGCAACGCACAGGTAGTGCACAACGCCCCGCCTTTCGCTGACAAAGAACACTTAAAACACATAACAGTTTACTGGAGACGAAGATCGCTCCAGTAGTTTGCTACACGCAAGAATTTGTTAGGGGCTGAATGTACGCCCTGCTAACGCTCACTACGGACTAAAAAGGAAGAGTCATGAACAATACACCGATTAAACGCGCCATTATTGGTAGTACCGCTTTACTACTGAGTTTTTCAGCCTCAACCGTTGCTGCCGCGCAATGTGACACAGTGCGTTTTTCTGATGTAGGTTGGACAGATATTACTGCCACAACCGCAATTACCAGTGAACTACTTAAAGGCTTGGGTTACCAAACCACGACTCAGTTGTTGTCTGTGCCTGTGACTTACTCGTCTATGGCCAACAACGACATCGACGTGTTCTTAGGTAACTGGATGCCTACCATGGAAGCCGACATTGCCAAGTATCGCGAGCAAGGAACCGTTGAAACGGTGCGCGCCAATTTAGAAGGTGCTAAGTACACCCTGGCGGTACCTAAATATGTTTACGATGCGGGCGTACATAGCTTTGCCGATTTGGCCAAGCATAAAGAACAGCTTCGAGGTCGTATTTATGGCATTGAGCCAGGTAATGATGGTAACCGCCTTATTCAAGATATGATCGACAAAAATGCTTTTGATCTAAAAGGTTTCAAACTGATTGAATCAAGCGAAGCGGGCATGGTGTCGCAAGTAAAACGCGCCGTTGACCGCGAGCAATGGGTGGCCTTTTTAGGCTGGGCGCCGCATCCAATGAACAGCAATTTTGATATGGCTTACCTCGACGGTGGCGACGACTTCTTTGGCCCTAACTACGGTGGCGCTAATGTTTACACTAACGTGCGTAAAGGCTACCTAGAAACCTGTTCAAACGTAGGTCAGTTGCTTAAAAATTTAAGCTTTAATTTGGAAATGGAAAACCAACTGATGGCGAGCATTTTAGATGACAAACAACAGCCTGATGCAGCAGCCAAAGCCTGGTTAAAAGCTAATCCTGAAGCCTTTGCTGAATGGCTTAAGCAAGTAACTGCGCGTGACGGTAGTGATGCTAGCAAAGCGCTACAAACTTACTTAAACATCTAGTTCGCGTTTAGCTCGCTGCGGCAAACTGCCACAGCGAGTTAGCGTTATTTTATTAATTTAATCAACACAATACAGACCATTAAGGAGTAACAGTGGACTTTATTACAGAGCATAAAATCCCATTAGGTGAATGGATGGCCACCTTCGTGGATTGGCTAACCTACAGCGCTGCCGGATTTTTTGACTCAGTGTCGTATACCCTCGAATCAGTAATTATGTTTTTGGTGGAGCTATTTAAATGGTTTCCGCCTTCGGTGCCCATTGTGGTTACCGCCTTATTAGCGTGGTTTTTGCACCGCAGTATTTCCCTCGTGGTATTTATCGTAGCTGCCTTGCTACTGATTATGAACCTAGGGTACTGGGAAGAGATGCTTGAAACGCTGGTATTGGTGCTAAGTGCTACCACTATTTCGTTGTTGGTAGGCGTGCCAATCGGCATTGTTGCCGCACATAAACCTTGGTTATACACCATACTCAGGCCCATTCTCGATTTGATGCAAACCATTCCCACCTTTGTTTATTTAATTCCCACCTTAGTGCTATTTGGTTTAGGGGTGGTTCCGGGTCTTATTTCTACCATTATTTTTGCCATTGCTGCTCCAATACGTCTCACTTATTTAGGCGTTAGCCGGGTACCAGCTGAACTGGTTGAAGCTGGTAAAGCATTCGGCGCTAGCCGACTGAAATTACTGCTTAAGGTTGAGCTTCCGGCGGCAATGCCAAATATTATGGCAGGGGTAACCCAGTGCATTATGTTGTCTTTATCGATGGTAGTAATTGCCGCGCTAGTAGGGGCCGATGGCTTAGGTAAACCAGTAGTTCGCGCGTTAAACACCGTGAATATTGCCCAAGGTTTTGAAGCAGGATTAGCGATTGTATTGGTGGCGATTATTTTAGACCGCTTATGTAAAAGCCCCGCTAGCCAGAACAAAGAGGGATAGGCATGAGTGCAATTAGTATTAAAAACTTAGATGTGCTGTTTGGTTTTCAAACCGCCAAATCTTTAGCTTTGCTGGACCAAGGCGCTAGTCGCCAAGAGATTATCGATGCCACTGGCGACGTGGTAGGGGTTCACGATGTTAGCCTTGATATTAAAAAGGGTGAGATTTGCGTATTAATGGGCTTGTCTGGTTCGGGCAAGTCGAGCTTGTTACGGGCGATTAATGGGTTAAATACGGTTACCCGTGGCTCACTCACTATTGAAGATGGTGACCAGCCAATTGATTTGGCTAATTGTGATAAAGCGGCCTTGCGCCACTTGCGTACTAATCGCATTTCAATGGTGTTTCAAAAGTTTGCCCTGATGCCTTGGTTAAGCGTGTTAGATAACGCTGCATTTGGTTTAGAGATGCAAGGCATCGCTAAAGCAGAGCGCAGACGCTTGGCCGAAGAAACTCTCGAGCTCGTTGGCTTAGCCGAGTGGAAAGATAACTTCCCGCATGAGCTATCGGGTGGCATGCAACAAAGGGTTGGGCTGGCGCGAGCATTTACCATGGATAGCGATATTTTATTAATGGATGAACCGTTCTCGGCGCTGGATCCTTTGATAAGAACCCAGCTACAAGATGAACTGTTAGAGCTACAACGTAAGCTAAACAAAACCATCGTATTTGTAAGCCATGATTTAGACGAAGCGCTAAAGCTGGGCAACAAAATTGCCATTATGGAATCGGGCCGTGTAATACAGCACGGTAGACCAGAAGACATAGTGCTTAACCCCAAAACAGAATACGTAAGAGAGTTTGTTGCGCATACTAATCCGCTAAATGTGCTGTGTGGTCGTTCTTTAATGACCGAAACCAGTGAGCTTAAAACCCAAAACGATAAGCTGGTATTGAGCGAGTATGATCAAAGCTACATTGAAGTGAATCATTTAAAGCAGGTGGTATCGGTAACACGCGGAAACAAACTTTTGCCTCTGCATAGGTGGCAAGAGGGCGACAACATAGAATCCCTAAGTAAAGATAGCCAAGTGATTGCTCCGGCTGATGTGTCTATGCGTGAAGGTTTAGAAATTCGCTATAGAACAGGGTTACCGGTGTTACTGGCTGATGAGGGTGTGCTGGTGGGAGTATTAGCTGATAATGATTTCTACCATGCGCTGCTAGGTAAACACTTTTCTTATGAAGCGAGCGCCTAAATATTTTCTCAATATTGTTGGTGATGGTAATAACCCTTTACTGATGACGATAAGTATTTAAAACAAGCCATAAAGGCGGATCAATATGATTCGCCTTTTTTGTATTCATCAGTTTATAAAAATTACGTACGACTCACTGGGTAAGCGCTGCATTGCAAAAATGGCCTTAACAGCAAAAAAGTCTATTAAGGCCGTGCTTATCTTAGTAGAATCTTGGTCAATAAAGGTTAGTGATTTAAATGTTACTAATCTTAAGGTAAAACATTCGAAGGGAGTCGGTGCGTTGCTTAAATGGAAAGTATTTTTTTGGCTTGGTGTAATTGCCACCATCGCTAATATTTTGCTTAGCGTATATCAAGATAAACCAGCTATTGGGGTGTTGCTATCAACGCTCATAACAGCGGTACTGTTAGTTCCCTATTACGGTTATGCTTATCAAAAAGCGCTGGCAACAGTAACGCTTTGGAAGATACTGCTATGGTTAGAAGCCTTGCTAATGGCCTTTGTTCTGCTATTTGCAGTGATTGGCCAAGTGGCTTATTTAGCGGGTGAAGGTGGTGTTTCAGTCGCCTTGTTAGGTTCAGTACTTATATTGTTAGTTTGTCCGCTTACCTTAATTCCCCCTTATCGTTATGTATATCGCTCAAATGCGTTGTGGAATATTTAACCATGATGTTTCTTTTGGGAAAATATGAGCATTAAAAACCAAGGTTAACAGTGGCCATAATAATTTATTAATGGCTGGCGGTTAATCTTGTTTCGTAAAGTGCCACTTTTTAACATGTAGGTTTACGGCAGAAAGGATGCTGAATGTACGATTTTTTAGTTGCTGATATTAATACCAGTTTTACAATTTGTTTAGCCTTTGTACTGGGCTTGGCCTTATTTGAAATACTGGGTTCTTTAATAGGCTTAAGTTTATTAAATACACTGGATGACTTACTGCCCATTGATATAGATATTGATATGGATGCCGACGTAAATAGCGGCGCGCTCTCAGGTGTGTTGGGTTGGTTGTATCTACATCAGTTGCCATTGTTGGTGTGGCTTATTCTGTTTTTAAGCAGTTTTGGCTTGGCCGGTCTCACGGTGAACTATTTAAGCCTTTCCAATGGGAATTGGTTATTTCCCTCTTTTGTTAGCCATCTAGCAGCACTGGTGTTTGCGATTCTAAGTACTCGGTTTTTAGGACGAGGCATCGCCAAGGTGTTCCCTAAAAGTCAATCTAGCGCGGTATCTAAACACGGTTTTAAAGGTCTACAAGCCAGAATAACTATTGGTACCGCTACCATCGGCAGCCCAGCCGAAGCGGTGTGTGTAGACCAACATGGGCAAAAACACTATTTAATGGTGCAACCTATAGATAGCGATGATTCGTTTCCTATGGGCACCGCCATTGTTCTACTAGAGCGCCATAAAAAATATTGGACCGCCAGCAAACTCAACGAATTATTAAACGATCATTAAGGATAAAGTGTGGATTTTTTAGGAAGTAGCAATAGCATAATGTTTTACTTAATTTGGGTCGGTGTGGGGCTTATTGCCTTTTTCACCATTGGTTTGATTTTAGCCAAATTGTATACCCGAGCGACCAAAGAAACCGCTTTTGTACGTACCGGTTTAGGCGGCGAAAAAGTGGTGAAAGATGGCGGTGCTATTGTGTTGCCAGTGGTACACGAAACCATTCCGGTGAATATGAATACCCTGCGCATTGAAGTAGAAAAGACTCAGAAAGACGCCTTGATTACTAAAGACAGAATGCGGGTAGATGTTAAAGCTGACTTTTACTTACGAGTAGCGCCTAACAGCGAAGGTATCTCGATGGCGGCGCAAACATTGGGTACGCGCACCATGCGAGTAGAGGAGCTGAAAAAGCTGATGGAATCTAAGTTTGTTGACGTGTTGCGCTCGGTAGCGGCAGAAATGTCGATGACAGAGATGCATGAGCAGCGTTCTGATTTTGTGCAAAAAGTACAACAGAACGTGATGAACGATTTGGAGAAAAACGGTCTAGAACTGGAATCTGTTTCGTTAACGGGTTTTGACCAAACCGACTTGCAGTTTTTTAATGAAAACAACGCTTTTGATGCCGAAGGCCGCGCTCGATTAACTAAAATCATTGAAGAGAAACGCAAAGAAACTAACGACATTCAACAAGAGAACCGCATCAAGATTGAGCAGCGTAACCTAGAAGCTGAGAAACAATCTCTTGAAGTGAATAAGCAAGAAGAAGAAGCCAAGCTAAACCAAGAGCAAGTGTTGGCGTTTAAACGTGCTGAGCAAAAAGCCGAGATTGCCAAAAGCCGCGAAATGAAAGAGCAAGAAGAGCGTGAAGCCGAGATTGCTAAAGAGCGCGCGCTAGAGTCTGCCGAAATCGAAAAATCACGCGATATTGAAACCCGTGAAATTGATAAGAGTAAGGCGTTAGAGCAGGCTTCGATTCAGCGTGAACGCGATTTAGAAGTGGCTGAGCAAGACAAACAAATTGCGGTTGCGCAAAAATCAGAAGAAGAATCAGCGGCTCGTGCTAAAGCTGCCGAAGCTGAAAAACTGATGGTTGAAAAGAGTGAAGCGGTAACCACTGCGCGCCAAATTGCCGAAGCCAATCGTCGTAAAGAGATTGAGGTAATTGACGCACTTAAAGAAGCAGAGCGTGACGCGGTGGGTATCACCGTTCAAGCAGAAGCTGAGAAGCAAGTAGCACAAGATAAGTCATCAGCTATTTTAATTGAAGCTAAAGCCGAAGCCGATGCTAAGAAACTACTGGCCGATGCTGATGAGAAAGTTTATGCAGTAGAGGCTGCCGGTAAGCAAGCCATGTACGAAGCTGAGAATACTTTGCGTGACGAGCAGGTAGAGTTGCAAAAATCTCTGGCCATTTTAAAAATTCTGCCAGAGCTAGTCGCCAGTGCGGTTAAGCCTTTAGAGAATATAGAGGGCATTAAAATCTTACAGGGTTATGGTGCTGGCAAGGGTGGAGCAGTGGATGGTGGTTCGGGAGGCGGCAATAAAGGCCTTGCTGAGCAAGTGACTGAAGCCGCTTTAGGTTACCGCGCTAATGCGCCATTGGTAGACGCAATGCTTAAAGAGGTGGGGTTAGTGGATAAAAACAATGGCTGTTTGGAAGATTTACTGACAGGCCATTCGAATATTATTCAAGATGCCTTAAGCGTGACAGAGCAAGAAAGTACGCCTGCTCAAGTATCTGAAAAACCTTCTGCTTTGCCAGAGAAACCAGAAGCTGTTTACTAGACCTTAGCGAATGAGGAGGGCTTCTGTGCCCTCCTTTTTTTAGCAGTAATGTAAACGAGCTGCAGTGAATCCCACCGCTAATCTTTAGTGGCTCAGGCCACCGATACGCCACTTCTTGACGCCAGTTTTGGTTTCATATTTTACCTTGGGGCATGGCCCTAGCATCACATATTCTTGCCAAACCTCACATTTTTGTAAACGTTTACATTAAACTGTTTGCTTTAAAGGCCGAGCAGGAACACATTATGTTCCTAATTATTGCAGACCTTGTATTTAGGCCTTTGGTTGATTGATGTACCAATATTAAAGCATATGCTTTGCTTTTTTGGGCTTTCTATCAGCGCTTCGGTACTGGAAGCGGGCTTTACTGCTCGATTGGAAGAAAACCACTAGTTAGCTTATATCAGTTGTTTTTTTACATTTAAATGTAAACGTTTCCATTTTTGGGCTTGCCACCAAATAGGCGCTGCTCATGGCATGTTGGGGTAGGCAAGCAATACAGCCTTATCAAGCGCTTATCTTTGCGGTGAAACGGTTAGCAATACAGTTAAACAGTTTTTGTGAGATTTAGAATAGCAGCATATTACGGAGATTTTAGATGGCTGATTTAGTGATTAACGAACGAGAATCGTGGGTAAATGACTCGATTGACGGCACCTTGTATACGCAGCAGCACAACAACTTAACTCGCTTAGATTTTGGTAATGACATTAAGGTGATTGCTCGAACTGATTGGCAAAAAGACAAAGTAGCCATTATTTGTGGCGGTGGCTCTGGGCATGAGCCAGCCCATGCAGGTTTTGTGGGTAAAGGTATGTTAACCGCAGCAGTATGCGGTGACTTATTTGCGGCTCCCAGTGTAGACGCTGTACTAAACGCTATTTTGCATGTGACTGGCGATGCCGGTTGTTTAGTGGTGATTAAGAACTACACCGGAGATCGCCTTAATTTCGGCTTGGCTTGTGAGAAAGCCAAAGAAATGGGCCGCAACGTAGAGATGGTGATAGTGAGTGACGATATCTCTATTCCCGAAAACCCTAAACCACGTGGCATTGCCGGTACCCTATTTGTTCATAAGGTGGCCGGTTATGTAGCCGAGCAAGGCGAAGACTTAGCGACGGTGACAAAAGCTGCGCAAGATACCATTGATTCTATCGCCAGTATTGGCATCGCTTTAAGTAGTTGTACATTGCCGGGTGATGATAGTGCAGACCGCATTGCGGCTGGCAAAGCAGAGTTAGGTTTAGGGATTCATGGTGAAGCGGGCATTGAAACCATTGAGTTACGCCAGTGCAAAGAGCTAGTGAGCATTATGTCTGACAAGCTACTCACTGCTTGTCCAAGTGAATGCCATGCGGTGTTAATTAATAATTTAGGCGGCTTGTCACCGATTGAAATGAACGTGGTGACTAAAGATGTTGTTGAATCAAACCTTGGGAAAAACGCTGAGTTATTTATTGGCCCTGCGCCCTTAATGACCGCCATTGATATGAAGGGGTTTTCGATCTCTATCTTGAAGCTTGATGAGCTTAAGCGCCAAGCATTGCTTAGCGATACCGTAACGGCTGCGTGGCCTGGCGTAAGTAAAAAACAAACAGTGGTGGTGACCCAATGTGAATCTCAATCTTCGCAGATTACATTTAGCCCTTCGCAAAATGAGGCCGTTGCAAACGCATTACGCACCGTGTGCAGCACCATTATCGACAACGAAGCAGCGCTCAATCACTTGGATACCATTGTAGGTGACGGTGATACCGGTTCTACCTTTGCTTCTGGAGCACGTAAAGTGCTGGCTGAGTTAGACGCTAATCAACTACCGCTAAATGAGCCGGGACTGTTAATGACCGTGATTGGCCAACAGTTAACCACGGTAATGGGCGGATCTTCAGGGGTATTGTTATCCATTTTCTTCACTGCTGCCGGTCGCGAGTTCACCGCGACAAATAACTTAGTTGCTGCTTTCCAGTCTGGCTTAGCGCGAATGATGGAGTACGGCGGTGCCGCGGTAGGTGATCGCACCATGATTGATGCACTTTACCCTGCTTTTGAGGCTTGGGGGGCTAACGGCTTTGCCGCTGCGGTTGAAGCTGCTAAAGCTGGCGCAAATAGCACTTTAGATATGACTAAAGCCAATGCCGGTCGCTCTTCTTATTTAAACAGCGATACCTTGAATGGGGTTAAAGACCCTGGTGCATTTGCCGTTGAGCAAGTATTTGAATCATTGAACAAGTAAGGAGAACAACATGGATAAGATTATAATTTCACCCAGCAAATACATTCAAGGTGAAGGCGCTCTGCATAACATTGGCCAGTATGTTTCCACTTACGGTAAGCAACCGTTAGTGATTGCCGATGATTTTGTCATGGGTTTAACTCAAGCTACTGTTGAAGCTAGCTTCAATGATCAGGCAGTAGATTTTGATGTTTTTAATGGCGAATGTTCACGCGACGAAATTAACCGCTTAATCGATAAAACAGGCTCAGTTAATGCCGATGTCATTATTGGCATCGGCGGCGGAAAAACCTTAGATACCGCCAAGGCCGTCGCTTTTTACTCTAAGTTGCCCGTGGTGATTGTGCCGACGATTGCGTCTACCGATGCGCCAACCAGCGCGTTGGCGGTGATTTACACCCCAGAAGGCGAGTTTAGCGAGTACTTGATGTTCCCTTCAAACCCTAACATGGTGATTATGGACACCGCCATTATTGCTGCGGCGCCGGTTCGCCTAATTGTTGCTGGCATGGGAGATGCCCTGTCTACTTGGTTTGAGGCGCGCGCGAATATGCACTCTGGCAAAGCCACTATGGCGGGTGGTGCACCCACTCGCGCTGCTCAAGCTTTGGCTAAATTGTGTTTTGAAACCTTATTAGCCGATGGCTTTAAAGCCAAAGTAGCGGTTGAAAACAAAGTCAGTACTAAAGCGGTAGAGAACATTATTGAAGCCAATACTTACTTAAGTGGTCTTGGATTTGAGAGCTCTGGTTTAGCCGCTGCGCATGCGATTCATAATGGCTTAACCAAGCTGGAAGAGTGTCATCATTTACTCCACGGTGAGAAAGTCGCCTTTGGCACGCTGACTCAGCTCGTGTTAGAAAATGCACCACTGGAAGAAACTACCCAAGTGATTGATTTTTGTAAGTCGATTGGTTTACCAACCAACCTCACGGACATGGGCGTAAAAGAGATTAACCGAGATAAACTGTTGAGTGTGGCAGAGGCTTCTTGTGCCGATGGTGAAACCATTCACAACATGCCATTCCCGGTAAGCGCTCAGGCAGTGTTGTCTGCGATGCTTACTGCACATCAGCTGGGGAGTTAAGCTGACAACTGTTGCTTGAGTTGAAGTTTGAATAAAATACCGAAGGCATTAATGCCCTCGGTATTATTGGGTTTAAGCACGTAAGTTAGTACTTATTAGCGCTTTTGCTTATTTACTATTAAACATCTTCTCGCCTGTTTTATCGGTAGCAGACCAGAAGTTGATATTGAATTGGGCATCGTTACTCAACTCAATACGGTGCCAGTATTGTGGTGGGCTAGTGGCAAAACTGCCGGCGCTTATTACTACTTTTACTTCTGGCTCAGTGGCTTCTGCATCAGCAAAGCCATAATAGGTTACTGTACCTTCCATTACGCAGAGCTGGCCAAATACACCTTCCGCCGTATTATGGTGGCTCAGCAATGCTGCAGGTACGTTGTTTTTGGTGAAAAATGGCGTAGAGCGTTGAATCGTCCAAGTGGCTGGAATTCGCAGGTGGCTCATAATCACTTCCTCTCTATAGTGAATAATCGATCTAGGGCTTAGTTGTTGTTACTAGTCTGTTGGTTTGCTGTCGCAAAGCGGCAACCAGAGATAAGACAACAGGCATTAATAAGCGCAATCTTGCTTGCTTAGTTATGCCAAGTTGCTGGTAACTATGTCGGCTTTCTTCTAGATGGTGCTCTGCCGTTTGGTTCTCTAAAAACAATTGGTACATAGTATTTACTCCTCTTTGTTGCCGCTAAGTAAGGCTATTGGCCCGATATTTTGCGTAAAAGTGGGAAGGCTTGATTAAGCTGTTGGTCGGTGACGACAAAGCCAGTCATTTGGTGTTGAGCGTTGTATGCCTCTGCGACTACGCCTTGCTTCTCAAAGCCTACTTTCCATGTTGAATTAGCATCAAAGCTGCCACCTACTTGAATAGGATAAGTGGGCGTTTTTACCTTCACCATCATTGGGGTAAGTGCTAATTGTGCTGGCTGATCGAGCAGTTGCTTGGCTAACACATTAGCACTCAAAATAATCGGTTGTAGGTAAGCCATAACCTTGCCGTCTATTTCTGCACAGTCCCCTATGGCATAAACGTTTTTGGCCGACGTTGCTAACTGCTTGTTAACGACTATTCCACGGTTTACAACAATACCTGCTTGAGTCGCCAAGAGGCTGTTGGCACGTAAACCAGCGGCGGAAATTACCGTATCTACCTTGAACGTTTTTCCTTGTTTGCTGGTCACGGTTGTTGTTGCTTCACCCTCGGTTGTATTTAAGGAAACTACGCTGTCATACAGGGCGAGGGTTATGCCCGCTTCATGCAGTTGTTGCTCTAAACGTAGGGCAATAAAATCGGGAGCAACATTGGCAAGTAAGCGGCTGTTGGGCTCCACTATAATGACTTCTTTACCGTTGGTGCGTAAGTCCATCGCGAGCTCTACACCTATTAAGCCGCCGCCCATTATTAACACGCT
Source organism: Agarivorans sp. DSG3-1 (assembly GCF_046774965.1). Lineage (NCBI taxonomy): Bacteria > Pseudomonadati > Pseudomonadota > Gammaproteobacteria > Alteromonadales > Alteromonadaceae > Agarivorans > Agarivorans sp. DSG3-1. The sequence continues at coordinate 2,182,732 of NZ_CP177241.1, forward strand.
AGAGCTTGCGTTAATGCTTGCTTGAGCTTGGCGGTATTCCACCAAGCTATTTAAAGTAATAATGCTGGTTGCATTATTACCTTTGAGCGCAGGCACAAAGGTGCTGGCGCCAGTGGCGAAAACAAGCTTTGAGTAAGGATAAAGCTGACCATTGGCCGTAATGGTTTGCTTGGCGGTACAAACGCTCTCTACTTTAGTATTGGCAAACAGCTCAAGCTGATAACGCTTGGCAAACTCTGCTGCAGGTAGTTGAATTAAGGCGTCAACACTTTGTTGTTTGCTAAAGGCATGACTAAGGTCAGGCTTGTTATATTCATTGCCCTCGTCTGAGGTGAAGACTTGAATACTCAACTGAGAGTCTGTTCTGCGTAGTGTTTTTACTAACTGGTAAGCAGCAAAGCCACTGCCAATAATGATGATAGGTGCAGGCATCATTGCTCCTCTTATTATCCGTTATGCTCAACATATACATCTTTGCCCAAGTTACACTCGGGGCAGAGGAAGTAATCAGGCACGTTGGCCCAGGGCGTATTGGCTGCTACACCTTGATTTGCCTCACCTATTGCCGGGTCGTAAACCCAGTTACATACGGTGCAAATCATGCACTGGCAATCTGCAGGGTGGGCGGTGGTGGTGTTGGTTTCGCTGATGGCATGGCTAGCAGGAGCGGTTTGATTAACAGCCGCTGCTGTGCCAGAGTTTTGTACTTGGGCCGATACACTGTCTAAGGGATGTAGCGCCCATTGCTTGGCTATCTGGCGACCATGTTCACGGCATTCGCGCATGGCTTTGCCATCTGGTCGCCATTTGGTTTTTAAGCTTATTGCTGTTTCAAAGCCCGCATCGCTTAGGCGAGTATGGATACGGTCTACCGCACCGCCATTCCAGCCATAACTACCAAAAGCGGCCGCTTTCTTTTCTTTAAAACGCAATCCGGTAATCTCTTCTAACATGCCTGCAATTTTAGGCATCATTACGTTATTCATGGTGGATGAGCCTACCAATAAGCCTTTAGAGCGGAAGGTGTGAGAGAGGATTTCGTTTTTGTCGTGCTTGGATACGTTAAACACTTTTACCGCAACACCGGGATCAACATCATGAATACCTTGGGCAATAGCATCTGCCATCATGCGTGTATTGTTAGACATAGAATCGTAAAAAATAGTGATCTTGTCTTCTTGGTAGTTGTTGGCCCATTCAAGGTATTGATGAATGATTTGAGCTGGGTTGTCACGCCACACTACGCCGTGTGAGGTGGCAATCATATCAACCGGCAAGTTGAAGCTGAGTACTTCATTGATTTTGGCTGTCACTAAGCTGCTAAACGGTGTAAGAATGTTTGCGTAGTAGCGAAGGCACTGTTCTTTTAACTCATTTTGATCGACTTCGTCGTTAAACAAGTGCTCGTCACAGTAGTGCTGACCAAAGGCGTCGTTGCTAAATAGTACCGCGTCTTCTGTTAGGTAGGTCATCATGCTGTCTGGCCAATGTAGCATGGGTGCTTCTACAAAAATTAGCTGCTTACCATTACCAATATCAAGGCTGTCACCAGTTTTTATGGTTTTAAAGTTCCATTCTGGATGATGGTGGTGTCCTACGATTGAATCAATCGCCGCCTCGGTGCAATAAATTGGCGTATTAGGAATTTTTTCCATTAACGCAGAGAGCGCGCCAGAGTGATCTTCTTCCGCGTGATTGATCACAATGAAATCGATGCTTTGCAGGTCGATTTCCATTTCTAGGTTTTGAATAAACTGCAGGCTGAATCGGTGATCTACGGTGTCGATTAATACTGTTTTCTCTTCGCGGATGAGATAGCTGTTATAGCTTGTTCCGCGAGTCATTTTATATTCTGTACCGTGAAAGTCTTGTACTTCCCAGTCGCGTTGGCCTACCCAGTGAATGTTGTTTTTTACATGAATGGTCATAGCTTACTACCTAAATAACTATTAATTTGATTTGCTATTCAGGTTATTGCATAGCGTGTGCCATGATGATAAGCATTTGTTTTAATTGTGTTTATTTTTAAATGTATATTTTGTGGAGTCTTTATGACTCTTTGTTTGGCGTGTGGTGAAGTGTCTATATGACTCCTTGGTGTTTTTTTAAATGCTTAAGCGCGTTAATCGTTTTTTAGTTGAGCGGCTCTGGGGGCGATTCAGCGTTTGTTGTTGGTTGGCTAGTTTACGTGGTGGCTAATTACTGCCTCCATATTCTCCTAAAAATATACGGCGCTAAACCGTCAAGTTTATTTACACTTTAGCTAATAGTACGGGTGAGATGATAAATTATATTATAAATTTCAGTCGCTTACTAACTGGCTCAATTTGTGCTTTATGTCGCCACGTTAATAACACTATCAACAAATATTTATTTCAAGACTTAAGGAATGACTTTGAAAAAGATTATCGGATTACTAAGTACTTTATTGCTGAGTACAGCTGTACAAGCCACCCCAATTTCTAGTGGTTTAATTATTGAAGGCACCACTTTTGGTAGCAACAACGCTTTTCAGTTTTTTAACAACTCAACAGATGGCGAGCAAATTACATCTATTACTTGGGACTTAACCTCAATTGGCGCATTTTTTGATTCAACTGATACTAGCCCTGGTAACAGCAGCAGCCCAATTACTTTAGGCTCTTCTTCATCTGTAGGTCATGTTTTTCCTACTAATGATGCACTAAATGGCTCGGGTATTTTAACGATTAGCTTTAGTGATTTTGATGCGGGTGAATTTTTCCGTTTTGGTGTGGACACTGACTTCTTAAGTGCGCCAGACGCCGTTGGCTTAAACGGAAACCAGTTCTTTGGTGCCACTGCATTAGCCATATTCTCTGATGGAAGTCAGCGTTTTGGTACTTATGCACCAACAAGTGTTGTGGGTTTCGGTTCTGAAGTTTCTATTGTTGATGCGGTAACCGTTCCTGAGCCAGCAACAGTGTTATTGCTAGGTTTGAGCTTATGTGGTCTTGGTGTATCGCGTAAGAAGAAAAATGCCTAATAGCGTGTAGCTTTACTCGCGAGACATTTTTTGAAACATAAAGTAGCCCAAGCATTGCAAAATGCTTGGGCTACTTTGTGCTAACTATTACTGAAAATTCAGAATGTTTACTTAACGTGAGTCGAGGTGGAACTCTTCTATATTTTTCAGAAAATGCTGCCTCTAAGCATGTAACTGTTTGAGCATCTTTGCCTAAAGGCTGAACGGGTCGCTTAATCTCGCCAAACTCTGAGCAAATGAGTTCAGGCAATGCTTACTATTTTGTACAGCCTAAAACCGTCAGCCTAACTCTCTAAACGCCTTGCTAACATGGCTATTAGCATAAAGGTGCCATAGTCATTCCGCTTGCCTTACTCATACTGTTTCTTCGCTCCATTTCAGCTAATGCTAGTTAGCTCACTTTTAGGTGTAACTAGAGGCACCATCTTCTCTGCAAGCAAAGCTTTTCGACTATTTCATACCGCTCTTTTTTCTGCTGTGTAATTAAAAACGGAAAATTAACTGAACAAAATATAACCACCAAATGTATTTTTTTTTAGTGTTTAATTTTCCAACTCTTTTACGTTTTTTTGTATTTGTGAATGACTCTTTATTTATCTAATAAAGGATTATGGTTTTTAGCGGAAGGTGAGCTTTACTCGGGTTGATGGTTTTTTAATCGGCGTGGTTGTCGGAATTAATTAGCTATTACTGAAGAAATATAATTCTAAATGCAATTGCTCTACAAGGAGAAGTGAAGTAATGAATATAAATAAAAATAATTTCACGAACTTTAATAAAATTGTGATTGGTGTGATGCTTACACCAATACTCGTCGTAAATTCATATGCTGAAACATTAAGAAATAGAACGTTATTGCCTGAAGTGTGGGCGCCAAATTTAATTTGGGATGGAGGTAATAATCCACATTTTAATAAATGGCAACCAGTAGGTTCTGCAGATCCTACCGCTAAAGTTTTTAACGGTACCCTGTACGTATACACCTCAACAGACAGTAAAGAGCTTTGCCAAATACGCAGTGACAAACTACAAAAACATGCTTATGCGCCTTGGGCAAATACCGGATTTTGTATGCCGGGCTATCAAGTCTTTTCTTCTGCAGATGCCTCACTGAATCAAAGCACATGGCAGAAGCACGGCTTGGTATTACGCCAAAAAGATGTGCCTTGGGCTAGAAAGTCTGCTGAAGGCTGGGGCAATAGTGCCACTATGTGGGCGGCTGACGTAGTAGAAGGAGACGACGGTAAGTATTACATGTTTTTCCCAAGTGTAAGGGGTGACAATAACCATCAAACCATTGGTGTTGCGGTAGCCGATTCTCCGGCAGGCCCATTTGTTGCGAGGCCCGCACCTATCGCTACCACTAATAATTTTGACCATGTTTTTGACCCGTCGGTTATCAAGGTGGGCAACCAGTGGTACATCTTTTATGCTAAAAATGGCAGTGGGGGCAACAAAGCAATTTGGGCCGCTAAAATTGATGCTAACTTCAATTACATTTATAACCCGCTCGACTTAATGTTAGAGCCGGGCAGTTATCTGGAAGGACCTCATGCTTACATGATTGGTAATGACCTGTGGTTACAATGGGCAAGTGTTACAGCGCCAGCTCAATGGCCTTATCCTGGTGGGTACCAAATTAAGCAGGCCGTGGCATGGAACAACAATAACCCCTTATCGAATTTTGACCAGCGGGGCATTATGGTTCATCCATTTGGTAATCCAGGCACTAACCATGGCTCGGTGGTATCTTGGGCAAATAATTACTGGGCGTTTTATCACGATCATTTAAACGGTAAAAACTCAGGTTATACACCCACTGCACCTAACCAGATACATAACTACCGTCGAGCGATGTATAGCCTAGTGGAAATAGATGCGTCTAAACGAGGAGAAGTTAAACCTTTTAGACCCGACAATATAGTAAGCCAACCCAGCTTATCTAATTGATGTTTGATCTTGAGGTTTATTTTCCAAACGGTTTAAAGTGAAGTGTGTAATCTTAATTGCTGATACATGTTTTATTCATCCTGATGGGAAAAAGATCTTTTGTTATGAATATGGCCACAGCTTGATGGTAAATAAAGTCTTGCTGTGGCTTAGACGGGTTAACTATTAATACTCAGTGATGGAGCCAATTAATGTTGAAAGTCCGACGTTTAATTATGGTCTCAATTTTATGCCTGCTGATATATTGCGCATTTTCACTAAAGATATTTGATGGTAAAGGCGAGCCATTATCTGAGTGGGTGACTGTTCAACAGAACCAGCTAGCGCCGGTTAAGCTAAAGCCTTTTAATAACACTGTCGTTGAAGCAATTTCCTTAGGGGCTACATCATCGATGGGAGATGCACCTCAGTATCAGCAATCTCAAAATAGCGGTGAAGATTTTGCTGGTCAATTAGCGATGCAAATTGGTAGTGCGGCGTCTAAAGAAAACTTCCTCCGATCAATGGTTTTGTTAGAAGAATGGGCTAAATATGATTTGATAGCCGTTTTGGAATGGTTGGAGCGACAAAGTAGCCTAGAAATGGGCAGTTTTTACCAAGCCATAGTATTAAGCGCTATGTTGAACCCGCTAGCAGACAAACAACAGTTAGCAGAGCTCATTGCCAAGTTACCTGAAGGCTTAACCAATCACAGTTTGTTGATTAGCACTTTTGCTAATGATTTGGCTGAGCAAAATATTAATTTAGCCTTGGAGTGGCTAGAAACTGTTGAACTACAAAGTTCGGCTACCCATGCAACAACAAGTGTATTAACGCAATGGGCTCAAGTGCAGCCAAACCTCGCGTTAGAGTTTTTACTAGAACAGCCTGAACTCTCATCATCACTCACTCATCAAATGGTAATTAATGCCTCCTCAGCACTGAACAATGATGAGCTTACTCAGCAAATTGAACAGTTGTACCGCTATCCAGAAGACTTACAGTTAAGTATCAGCGGGGCGCTTGTGAGGGCTATGTTAGCGCGCCAACCAACGCAGGCAAAACAGTGGATAGAAGAGCAAGTAAGAGGCCCGATTAAAGATGCTTCATTGCGAGAATATATTCAACACCAAGCAGATTACATAGAGCCCCATGCATTGAGAGCGTTAATCTTGGAAGTGGAAGATAATGACTTATTTGAAACCTTATGGGTTTTAGTCGCCAATAAGTAAGCCAATTTAGTTGCTGTGGTTGAAACATTAATAAAGCCTCAAAAGAGGCTTTATTAGTTTGCTAGGTCGTATATTTAGCTAAAAGCAGGTTGCGAGTACTTAAGGTTTGTTACTTAATACCGCATCAATATCTACGGCACCATGGCGCTCCATCTCCCCGCCTTAATCGCTATCAGCTACTCTCTGCGAAACTACAAAAGCAGTCTGCTAACTCTAGGGAAATTTCAACCGGTCTGTTATTTTTCCAAGCAACTTTATCGTAGTAAGTAGTGCTGACAGCTTGTTAATTATTTTTTTGTCATTAGCTTTCCCCGCTTCATTTTGTGGAAATTTACTTAATAATCAGACGATTATGTTTTTATTTTAATTGACAAAAATATCTAAAGATAATATTTGTGTATTATTGTATTAGTAGGCTCTCGGGAAGAGAGTGTTAACAGGGAAGGGAAGCGTGAATTACAAGTATTGGTTGGTGCTTGGGGGGCTGAGTTTATCTGTAGGGTGGCTTATCAGTGATATGACGATATCCAGAAGCAATCCTCATTCCACTATAACTAAGGTTGAGCGAGAGAGTTCTGTAGAAAATAAACCAGAGTTATCGCCAATTCTAAGCCTAACAAACTCTGATTTACAACAAGAGGTAATGGATAAAAATGTTGAAGTGCTTGCTTCAATTGATGCGCCAAATAAGCCCTCGACATACCGTGTACCCCCGCTAGGTCATGTTTCTATTAAGCTATGGAAGAATATTGAACAAACACCTGCGCAATACACCAAATTAGAATCTCATAATATAGATCGGCGCTTTGTGGAATATAACAATAACGCGTTTGTTGGTTTAGCTTTAGGCGATTCCTTTGAGATAGCATTACCCCAATTAAATACCGAATATACGCCGAAAGTGATGGCTGTAGAGGTGCATGCTAATGGCGACAGAACCCTTTCAGGTCGTTATTTAGGTGATGATGACAAGGCTTACTCTATTACTGTTACGCAAAGTAGCAGCGCCATGTTTGCGACTATCGCAACGCCATCTGATGTGTATTTCATGCAAGGGCAACAAAGCCAAGGTTGGCTGATATCAGGTAAAGATCAAGACTCCCTCAAAACTTGGATAGACGAGGATAGTGTAGCCATTCCAAATGATGCAAAGCTTAACCCTCCGCCTATCCAATAAACGCGCACCGTTTAATCTCTAATTCTATTAAAAAACAAAGGATGTATAGACATGTTTAATGTCAGAAAAGCAGCAAAGGAATTGCTTGCAGGCCTGTGTGTGGGCAGCACGTTATTATTTAGTCCTCAATTAGCGATGGCTAATGAGACGGTAGACGTTATGGTTCTTTATACCAGTCAAATTGATGCTGAACATAGTGGAGCAACAGAGACGTACATTAACCACATCATTAGCTCAAGCAATACCTTTTACGCGAATAGTAAAGTAGATATTCGCCTGCGATTAGTACATAGCCAAGAAATGAATGTGGCAGGCACTACACAAGTCACGAGTGATGCGTTAAGTCGTTTACGTAGCGATGCAACTGTAAGAAGTTTGCGCTCAGAATATGGCGCAGATGTAGTGACATTGCTGACCAACCCTACCAATAGTGCTTGTGGCATTGGTTACGTAGGTAGCGGAAGCAATGGACGTTTTTCAAGTTATGCTAAAGATTATGCGTACAACTTAGTTGGTGGTGGAACCAGCTGTAGTTCAATGACCTTTGCACATGAAGTGGGGCACAACATTGGCCTTACACACTCGCGAGCTCAAGGGGATACTGGTGGAGTATTTGGCTATGGTTTGGGCTATGGGGTAAATGGTCAGTTTAGTACCATTATGGGCTACCCTTCAGCTTTTGGTACTCGTACTAGAGTTGACCGCTTCTCTGATCCTACTCGCTCAGATTGTTTGGGCTATGCCTGTGGTGTAGATAAGGCTGCGTCAAATGGTGCTGATGCAGTGAGTTCGATTAATAGTTTAAGTGAGCAAATCGCTAACTGGTATCCAACCGTGGTTGAGGGGGGCGGCCCAGGTGATAATTCTCCAGAGTGTTTATTTCCGAGTAAGCCTAACAAACCGAGTGCAAGTGAAGTAGGCAGCAACGCTTATACCTTGGATTGGCCGGTGGTTGAACATGCGGTTAAATATCAAGTAACACGTTGGAATGCTAGCACGAGTACTTGGCAAAGTTACGATATTGTAGATGTGAATAAAGCAGTGGTATCTGGTGTTACCAGCACTACAGATTTCTCTCGTGTTGTGGGGATAAATGCTTGTGGTCAGTTGGGTGAAACCTCCGACTATGTATCAATTACCATGCTAGATGATACGCCGGTATGTACAACGCCGGAAAAACCCGCTAAACCCATTGCCAGTGAGGTTACTAGTTCTTCCTATACCTTAAATTGGTCGGCCGTAAATGGTGCCGCCAAATACCGAGTCAACCGCTGGAATGAAAGTCAGCGGGCTTGGCAGCAGGTGCTAGTGACTCAGGAAACCCAAGCAACCATTAGTGATGAAACTGGCGACGTGGCTTATGCGCAAGTTGTTGCTATTAACAATTGCGACCAAGCGGGTTCAGCGTCTAGCTATGTGACTGTAAACCTCATAAAAGAACCTACCGACCCTGACAATGGTAGCGAGCAAAACCTTATTAAAAATGGTGACTTTAATGGCGCTAATTTAGCGGGTTGGACTACTTATTGGGGAGGTTCGCTGTCTCAGGCTGAGCTAGGTTATACCGGTAAAGCGATGAGAGTAGCCGCTCGAAGCAATTGGTATGATGGCCCAATGCAAGAGTTGGGTGGTGTGATTAAAGCTAATACCAGTTATGCCTTAGGCGCTAAGGTAAAAATGGCTGCCGCTACCGATAATGTTAAGTTACAAATTTGGTACTACGATGACACTGGTGGTCACTGGCTGGCACCTATTCAACAAACCGTGGCAACTGCTTGGACCGATGTTGAAGGCGGCTTTGTTATTGATAACCTGCAAGGTGAGCTGAAATACGTGCGCTTGTTTGTGTTTGGGCCACAGCCGCAACGTGATTTTTATCTTGATGATGTAACGATCACTGAGCGTTAAATTGTAAAAGCCAAACATTTTATATGTTTGGCTTTTTATATTTCAAATACATAGGACGTTTATTGAAATGTTTAGAAAACTAATTAAAACACTTTCCGTGATTGTGTTGTTGCTAGGTTGTGCCGAGCTTAGTGCTCGCCCTTCTACATTTTTACCTGCCGAGCAAGAAGTGTTTGCCATTGGTGATTTGCATGGTGACTTTAATGCAATGGTAACAATACTGCGCGCAGCGGGACTTATTAATTCTAGTAATAACTGGATTGGCGGTAGCCGTACCTTTATTCAGGTGGGGGATCAACTCGATCGAGGAAATGGCGAGAAGCAAATTCTGGATCTATTTGAAAAGCTTATTGCGCAAGCAGAACAAGCTGGTGGCCAAGTACTGGTGTTAAACGGCAACCATGAAACCATGAATGTAGAACTAGATTTTCGTTATGTTACGAGCGGAGGCTTTAGTCAGTTTAGTGACCACTATCATTCAGGAATTTCCGACTCTGCAGTAACCCGTTTGCCCAGTGAGCAGCGTGGTCGAGCAGTAGCGTTTAAGCCTGGTGGCCCCTATGCCAATATTTTATCTACCCATAACGCTACTGTAATGGTTGGGCAAACAGTATTTATTCATGGAGGAATTACCCCAGCTTATGCGCGCTATGGTTTAGAGCGAGTCAATGATGAAATTAGCCAGTGGATGAAAGGTTACGCTAGCCGACCATCTTCTGTTGGCGGATCTGGCCCCCTATGGAACAGAGACTATGGCGGTACTATGTCTAGCGCGACATGTAACCAGTTAGAAGAAACCTTGGCGGAATTAGGCGCTAAACGGATGGTGGTTGCGCATACTGTGCAACGCAGCATTAACCAAGCTTGTAACGGTAAAGTATGGCGTGTAGATGTTGGTATGTCTGATTACTATGGCGGTCAATTACAAGCCCTAAAAATAACCAATGATTCACTGATTCAAATTGTAGAAGAAAACGGTCGCTTAACCGAAACTGGTTTTGGAAATAGTGGTGATGGAGAGTGTCAAGCTATAGAGGAAGCGCCAAAGAATTTGGTGGCCAGTAATCTAAAGAGTGATTCACTCAGCGTAACTTGGTCACCGGTTGACCATGCCTCAGGTTATCAATTGGAGTACTTTAACGGGAACTCTTGGGTATCGACTCGCACCTCGCAAACCTCACATAACTTGAACAACTTACCAGAAGGTTCAACGGTAAAACTGAGGGTTAAAGCCAGTAACCTTTGCAGTGAAAGTGATTACACTGAGGAAGTTGCTGTAACATTAGTGGATACTGGTAGCTGTCAGGCGCCGCAGCAAGTCGCTTCAATAAGCACTAGCAATCTTAGTACAGGCTCATTCAGTGCTCATTGGCCTGAGGCTGAAAATGCTACTAGTTACATTCCGCAGTTGTGGGTGAACAGCGCTTGGCATTCGCAACCAGCGGTAACCACCAATCAAGTTTCATTCACCAAGCTAATCGCCAATAGCACCCAATTTGTTCGTGTTATAGCGGTGAATAGCTGTAACGAACAGGCGGTGGCTTCTTCTTGGGTAGAAGTTAAGCTAAGTAGCGTTGAGCAGTGTGAGGCTCCTAGTGCGCCCTCACAGCTTAGCGCCAGTAATATTGGCAGCAATACTTATACTTTAAGCTGGCCAGCGGTCACTAAAGCAAGTAGCTATAAGGTACAGCGTTGGAGTGAAAGTAACGGTGCATGGCAAGATTACAATACCACCACGAACACCTCACTTACTGTAAGCGGTGAACAGCGCAGTACCGCTTACGCGAGAGTAATTGCAATAAGCAGTTGTGGTAAGGCGAGCAATGCTTCTCAATATCTTACGATTAGTATGGCAAGTGACAGTGGCGTTTGTAGTGCCGCACCGACTGTCCCTACTGGGCTGAAAGTCGATTCAGGGGTATTAACTTGGACCAAAGTTGCCCAAGCTAGTTACTACAAAGTGATGGGCTGGAGCGGGTCGAGTTGGGAGTTTTATACCAATGCAACTAATAATAGCTTAACGATGTCATCAACTACGCCGCAATATCTCAGTGTAAGTGCGCGTAACGATTGCGGTAAAAGCAGCTACAGCAGTTATATCCAAGTGAGATAAATGAAAGCGAAAAAAGCACCTTAGGGTGCTTTTTTGTGTGTGAGAGGCTTAGGTCTAAGATTTTTTATTTAATATCGCATCAATATCTGCGGCACTGTGGCGCTCGGCTAATTGCTCCCACTCTTCGCCCCAAGCGCGATTAACTATACGACCACGCTGTACGCCTTTACGCTGCTCAATGTCTTTGGCCCAGCGCATTAGGTTGGTGTAGCTACTGGCGTCTAAAAACTCTGCGGCTTCGTATACGGTATTTAACACTACGTTGCCATACCAAGGCCAAGTGGCGATATCTGCAATCGAATACTCGTCACCACCTAGAAATTGGTGTTTCGCCAACTGCTTGTCTAATACATCTAACTGGCGCTTCGCTTCCATTGTGAATCTGTTAATCGGGTACTCATATTTCTCTGGTGCGTAGGCATAAAAGTGACCAAAGCCACCACCCAAATAAGGCGCTGAACCTTGTAACCAAAATAACCAATTCATTACTTCGGTGCGTTTGGTGTGATCTTTAGGCAATAGCTGGCCAAACTTTTCAGCCAAATAAAGCAAAATTGCCCCAGATTCAAAAACCCGTATTGGTGTTTCGCCAGAGTTGTCTATTAAAGCAGGGATCTTAGAGTTTGGATTTATGTCAACAAAGCCTGAAGAGAACTGATCGCTTTCGCCAATGTTAATCAAGTAGGCGTCGTATTCGGCTTCTGCAACACCTAGCTGAAGCAGTTCTTCCAACATAATAGTGACTTTTTGGCCATTTGGTGTGGCTAAAGAATAGAGTTGTAGAGGGTTGGAGCCTATCGCTAGATCTTGCTGGTGGCGTGCCCCTGAATCCGGTCGATTAATACTTGCCCATTGGCCACCATTTTCACTGTCCATGGTCCAGACTTTTGGCGGAATGAATTGCTTTGTCATCGTTTTTCCTTATCTGTTTAGGTGCTATCTATATGGATATAGGGGTGTTCTGTTGGCTTAAACTTATATCTTGCTTGTTCATTAGAACGCTTCACCTTAGAAAAACATTCACATAACGCTCAATAAACAATTGAATATGGCTGAGTGACTCAGTTTGCTTTATATACTGTAAGAGTAAACCATTGGCAGTGGCAAATACTTTGCGGGTAGTTTGCGGGTAGGTGAGTTAAAAAAGCCGAGTGAATGGGCTCTACTCGGCTGAAAAATGGTGGGCTTATATCGCTAGCGGGTGTGGCTGATACCGCTACAGAGGCTACCGATAAACCACCCTACATTACTGAGTATTGGTTCTCAGCTTTTGTTGTTTTATTCTCCTAGCAGCTAAACCAAACACGACTAAGGCGAATACGCCTGCACTGGCTGGTTCTGTTACGCTAACACTAGGCTTGTTTTGAACACTGCTTGTGAGCAAGTCAATTTGCAGGTACATAGAGCTGTTTACGGTAGTTTCAGGCAAAGCAAACGATACACTGTCGGCAGTAAAGCCGGTTTGTACGCCACTCATGTTAGTGATGACATCAATACCGTTTAACGCGGCATTAGGCATGCCTATCCAATCTAAATCAGACAGTACAAAGCTGAGAAATCCCTGTCCATTACAAGTAAACCAGCCACAATATGGACCATTGTCAAAACTCACAAATATAGAATCGGCTAATACATCGATACTGAGTGAGTTATCGAAGTTGAAGTAGTCTGCGAACTCGACTTCATCACTTACCGTTGCTGCCATAGCACCTTTGCCTTCGCAAAGTGCACTTGCCGAACCTGAATCTTGTGAGCAGGACAGGTAGATGTCATCGCTAATGATCGTGGCGGATGCGAAATTTGCAAACAGCAAGATAACGCTAATGCCAAAAGTAACAATCAGTTTTTTCATTAGTATTCCCTATCGTTGGTGATATGCCATAGGGAACAGAGCAGGTATTAGGCCACTATTAAATTATTTTTATTTTATAGTGAGTTAAGTGCTATTGAGAAAGGGAGTCGCGCGTTTTTTTAAAGCACATTCTCGCAAATTCGCATTTTGATAGTAGACCAATGAGTCTTAGGCATACCCACCCGCTGCTAAGTAAACTTGTGTTGAATTAGGTAGATAGTCATCCCGTGCAGTATTTCTATTGATTGTGAGATAAAAAGTAGAGTTCCACACCTAGGCTGAGCGGAATGGGGATGAGCTTAAAAATGATGAATATGCCTAGTTACATTTACTCTACGGTTTCTATCACCTTGGCAGGGTTACCGCCAATCACCACATTGTTCTCAAAACTCTTGGTCACAACTGCGCCAGAGGCCACGACAACGTTATCACCTAATGTTACCCCTGGATTTATGGTGGCATGGCCGCCGATCCAGCAGTTGTCGCCAATGGTAATGCCTTTAGCAAATTCAATACCTTGGTTACGCTCTATTGGGTCGATAGGGTGGCAAGCTGTGTATATACCCACTTGTGGCCCAATAAAGCAGTTATCGCCTATGGTGACAGGCCCGCAATCAAGGATCACGCAAGCAAAGTTCATGTAAAAGTTGTCGCCTACCGAAATATTCTTGCCGTAGTCACAATTAAACTGAGGCTCAATTTTAATTGCGCCTTTAATGCTGCCGAATAATTCATGTAGCAGCTGGTTGCGTTGCTCAGCTTGCTGGCGGGTTGTTTGATTGTATTGATGGCAAATAGATCTGGCTTGAGTGCGCATTACTGTGAGTTCACTATCGCTAGGGTCGTAAACTTCACCACGCAGCATTTTGTCTCGTTCAGTCATAGGCTGTTCTTTTGTTGTGAGTTATCAGCGTTATTAGTGAGCAACGCTAAGGCTTTATAGGTGGATAGATTACGTTAATCACTCGCCATCTTACTTTGACTTGGATTGTTTAATGGCTGGTTTTTGGCAACTAAGTATAAGAAAGAATAGGCGACTTATTGGGGATCGGCCACCTATTCTTTAGGCCGGTTTCAGTTGTTTTAGTATTTGAGTGAGTGGGGTACTTTGGTAATGAGTACTTAAAGCTTGCTTCATCTTGCTGCCATCTAGCAAAACCGGTTGACGCCACAAATACCGCATTCTTAGTACCTCTTTTATGGTGGGTACAAATAGGGACAGGAGAGCGAAGCTCCACCACGCAAATTTTCGGGTGAGCAGTGGCTGTTGGTTGTTCTCAAAGGCCTGCTGCCAATCTTTGGTGCTTAGGCGTAAACCGGGGTCATGCCATACCTCAAAGTCACTTTGTGTAAGCTCGAGTAATTGGACGGTATTGGCACATAGATCGGGTAAGTAAGACCAAAAGTGCTGATGCTGCGCATTATGTGGAAAAGCCATTTGAGTATGATTGCGTTTGTATTTAATCAGCATGCTAGGCCAACTTAAATGGGTATTGGGGCCAATAAAATCACCTGCTCGCACAATGGTAATTTTTGCACCGTTGTCAGCGGCTTTGCGTAAGCGCTGTTCCATTGCCACCCTTATTTTGCCTTTAGTGGTGATAGGTTGCATCTGGTGGCTCTCGTCAATGGCGTGCTCTGTGGGGCTGTAGTTATACACGTTACCGGGAAACAATAGCCGTATTGCCAATTGCTCGGCCACTTGCACACTAGGTTCTAATAGTGACAGGGCTTCTTCTTGCCAGCGGTGGTAGGCAGGATTAACTGCGTATACGATTAAGTCTGCATCTTCTGCCGCAGCGGCTAGCTGTTGATAGTTGCTGGCATCACCTTCTACGATGTGTTGTGCGTTTAGCCATGATGGCGCTTTAGCGCGGTTACGCATTAGCGCTTTTATTTGCCAGCCTTGCTGTTTTAATGCGTGTGCCATTTCTGATCCAAAGTTACCGCTTATGCCTAATATAAGTGCTGTTTTCATTTTCTTTCCTCCAGTTGATAAACCAATTATATGATTCATAATCAAATAGAGAATGGCCAAAAATTAGCAAAGGGTATGCAAATATGAATAGCGATAATTGGCAATGGTGGCAGTATTTTTTAGCTATCGCTGAGCAAGGTAGTTTGAGCCGAGCGGCCGATAAACTAGCGGTATCACAACCTACCTTAAGCCGTCAGTTACAGGCTATGGAGGCGCAACTTGGCCAGCCTTTATTTGATAGAAGTACCCAAGGTTTAAGCCTGACCGATTTTGGACAGGGTTTGCTAGAAGAGTGCCAACACATGCAAAGTAGCGCCCAAAAGCTGCAGCGTTTAGCAACTGGGCAAGCGCAAACCCTCAGTGGTCGAGTTCGCTTATCTGCCAATGAGCTAATGGCTCTGCATTATTTACCCGCTTTATTGTCTAGGTTTATGCAACGTTACCCTCAAATCTCTCTAGAGGTTGAGGTGAGTAATCACGCCAGTAACCTAGATAAGCGTGATGCTGACGTGGCTATTCGCATGTTTCCGCCTACTCAACTGGATGTTTACTGCCGACGTTTGTTTGATATTCCTCTCGGCTTTTATGCCAGCCTAGAATATTTAGCCCAACAGGGTGAACCTTGCGACTCGCAGAGCTTGTTTCAACATCGAGTACTCGGTTACGACCGCGACCCGCAGTTTGAAGAGGGGGCAAGGCAATTAGGTATGTCAGTTAAAAACGAACAGTTTTTGTTGCGTACCGATTGTTTACCTTTGCAATTGGAGCTCGCTAAACAACATGCTGGTATTGTGGTTAGCCACCAAACACTGTGTGAGGCTGCAGGCTTAATCAAGCTTGATGTTGGCATAGAACTCCCCGCATTGCCGCTCTACTTGGTGTGCCACAGAGACGTGCAACATAACAAAAAAATTCGAGTGTTGATGGATTTTCTAGCTGAAACATTGGAACTTAAATAAACGGAGAATAGGTGGTGAAGGCTTCTGCTGTTTGTCCTTCAATTTTACCTTACTCCTCTTTATTCCTAGTGCTTTGTTGCTATCTCCTTACTCGCCGTCTTTCTATTGTTTCATTTATCGCAATAATCGATTCCGCTCAGCCTACTTACTCGATAATCGGAGTGTGAGTAAGCTTGCCTTATGAATTAGCAACGCGCTAATTAGGTTGCCTTTAAAGTTGCTGAATGCGCTGAAGAGGCAGGCCAATCGCAAGCAACTCGATGACGTTTTAGCCAAGTGTTTATGCAGTAAAGTTAAAGCAGAGAGGTGAGAGAAGATACGTTGGTTAGCTTGTGATTTTGGTATTTGGGCTCTGAACACCATGGGTGTTACCAAGCCTAGCATTAGAATTTAACGAAAGGGTATCCGAATGAGTAAATCAAAGTTAAAGATTATTTTTTATAGTTTAGCGGTGTTAATCGTATTGGTTAGTGTAGGTTCTGCAATTGGTGTTACTGAGCCTGGGCAAAAGTTTGGCACCGACAGAAGCATTGTTATTTGGTTGCTCGAGCATCGAGTATTGGTGGGTGTAGTCAATGTACTGATGATGCTAGGTTTATGCTTAATTAACCTAAAAAGTAAATTCTGGCCACGTTCGGTGATGCTTGCATGCTCAAGCTTAGTGGCTCTAGGCATTTGGTGTAGTAATTACGCTACCCAAACGGTGTTTCCGTCAAAGCAGCACAATGCTGAGTACTTTGATGTGAGATATGCAGATACGGTATTACCAGACGATCAAGTGATGTATGTGGTGCAGGTAGGTGACGACGTTCGAATGTTCCCTCGCGAGCATTTACAAATCCCCCATATTGCTGGCTGGAATGTAGATGGCACCGACTACACCATGACCTTTTGTGGTTTATCTAACCTGCCAGTAGTGATTGAAGCAGATTATGGTTTAGGTGAATCTGACCTAAATGTATCGATTCAAACCCACAACAATTTAATCTTTAAAGACACCAACACTGGCGTGTTTTTACAGCAAATTACGATGGAATCAGAGTTTACCGATCACAAACCAACACAGGTGCCTAATACCTTAATGTCTTGGTCGGCAGCTCGAGAGCTTTACCCAAATGGCCAAGTATTTATTTATCACTATGACCGTCCTTTAGACAAGATGATTAACACTGCGTTTCAAGATGCGTTAGACGTACAGTTTGATAAAGAGCGAGAAGATGAAGCTGCTTTTCCCACCTTGCGTTTAGACGATGCGCGTTATAACCAGAAAGAACTGATATTTGGTTACGACGGCGGAGATTTTCAATTTGCTTTTAGCATTGATGATGCGCGGACTTTTGGAGGCGAAACCTTTGAGGTTGCAGGCCAAGAACTAAGAATAGAATATGATGCTGAACACGACTTTGCATACTTGGTAGATGGTGATGGTGAGCAATTACCTACCCACAATGGTTTGTTCTGGATGGTATGGTCACACTGGTTTCCTGAAACGATAACCTTAAATAGCTAGATGCATATTTGAGTAATATAAACCGATGACTCGATAGAAAAAAGCCCGCTGTAGCGGGCTTTTTAGTGTGAGTAAGTTGCTCTAGTTTTGCAGGTTGCCGTCTACATCGTAGAACATTTGAGTGCTGTAGTTTTCAAGTGGAAGTTTGTCGATAGTGCTGCGGCGTTCTACATAATCAACAAATGATTGTGCGTAATCGAGGAAGCTATCTTCAAACTTACTTTCGTCTGCTGCTATGTCGGTAAAGCTAAAGTAACCGTCGCGGCCGCCAGCAATATAGTCGTTAGTGACGACGGTAAGGCTGGCATCATCAGTTAAAACAACCCAATCAGTTGTGCCTTTGGCTTTCACTTCTACATCGTATAAACGGGAACCGGCCGCTTGTGACATATCTACTTTGTAGCGCAGGCCTGCTGCGTAAGGGTAAGCACCGGTAGAGCCGTCTGGGTCTAGGGCATAATCTACCGCTTCGTTCAGTACTGTTTTGATTTCTGCACCGGTCATTTCTAGATAAACGAGGGTATTAGCAAAGGGCAGTAAGGTGTATGCATCACCAATGGTGTAATTGCCTTGCGGTACGTCGTTACGCACTCCGCCTGCGTTTTGAATCGATACATCGCCACGAATCGCTTGCTCTAAAAATGCTTGAGCGACCAAGTTTGAAATGTCTGAGCCATTCGCGCTAGTGGCTGATACATCACAAAGGGTGCTGCGGCCTTGGCCTGGGATACGCTCAAAACATAGGTTTTGCGCTACATCGCCCACAACCGCTTGTTTTAGTACGTCTACTTCTTCTGCATACACGGCTAGTACGGCAGCTGCGTTGGCGTCTGGCGTTACGATAGACAGATTAGCGTTTGCTGTTACTTGCGCAGTGACGGCATCTCGGTCTGTGCCTGTAAGCTCAACACGAGTACCAGTGCTGTCTTTACGTTTAAAACTGTCGGCCAGCATTAAGTGTGGCGTACCCGTACAGCTTGCTAATTTACCGTTGCCGTCAAATGTTACGGCTAGATCTCCTACTACCGCAGAGTATTGCCACGCTTGGGCGACACAAACAGGGTCGCCGTCTAAGTTGCTTAGCATGGTGGGGTAATCGCCTTGGGTATTTAGGCCTAGGTCGGCAAAGTCACCCAATAGTGTGTGCGAGTCACCACCAACAATCACGTCTACGCCGCTAAGCTTAGCCGCTAGTTCTACATCGTTTTTGTACTGGTAGTGAGTAAGCAAAATAATGTTGTTTACGCCTTGGCCCTTTAGCTCATCAATGTACATTTGGGCGGTAGTGGTTTCATCATGAAAGAGGGTGGTGGCGTCTGGGCTTGAAGAGTTCTTGGTTTTAGTCGCAATGTCGATACCAATAATACCTACCTTGGCATCACCAAAAGACTTAATCATATAAGGTTGGAAGTAGTCCCAACGGGTAACGGGAGCGAGCGGCGATACGCCAACTTCAGGCTCTACATTCGCGGCTAATACTTGAGTTTGACAAGTTGGGCTGTAAAGAAACTCTAAGAAGGTTTTAAGGCCAGCGTCGCCGCCATCAAACTCGTGGTTACCAAGGGCAAAAGCATCAAAACATACTTCGTTCATCAGTGCTGCGTCGGCTTCACCTTTAAACAAGGTGTAGTATAGATCGCCAGTAATTGCATCACCCGCATGCAGCTTCAACACATTGTCTTTGCTGGCGGCGAGTTCATTTATTTTTGCGACTACTTTAGGGAAACCACCTACCGATACACGCGTCGCTTCGCCAGCTAAGGTTAGGTCTATACCTGTGTCAGCCTGCAGGTGAGAATGATGATCGTTAATGTGCAAAACATTAATGGTAAGCGGTTGGGCTGGCGTAGTGGTGTTGTCATTATCGTTACATGCAGCTAACACCAAGCCGAGTGGCATTATGGCAAGCCATTCCTTGCGAAAATTCATCTTTACTAAATCCTTCTAGATGGAAAACTCTAGACCTTAGTGTTAGTTGATGAACACTAGATGAACTATTTTTGTCTTTTTTATGTCGCGGTGATAATCAAAATGGACTCACTTGATGTTTACTGGCATTGAAGGGTAATAAGCCTTCACGAGCTTGATACTTTAAAGGCAAGTCATCTACGTCGATGGCTATTTTTATTGTGCCATTCAATAGTTGCTCGCACAAAGTCAACACTTGTCCAGTTACATCAAATTGATCATTAATCGGTGTATATGTTTTTAGAATATGAGTTTTTAACTCACTAGCCTGCCTGTTAGCTTATTCAGGCCAATATCGATGAAGCGGCCTGTTTTATAATCCACTTTAACTCTTTGAGTGCTCATGTCATTGTGGAGTGTTTAGCAATAGACAATGATATTTTATGTGCTGCGGTTTTTATTGATAGTCCTCGGGGTATAGGTGCGATGTAACTTCATCTAAAAGCCCTTTTAATTTTAGTTCTTCTGGAGAGGCAAAGTTTCTTGAAGCAAGAACCCCATAGGTAAATGTCTTCCCTTTAGGGAGGCTAGTTCTAGGGTTGCGTCCTTGTTTAGCTTCATCCGATAAAAACGTTAATTGCGCTAATATCGAGTCGTAAATGGCTTCCTCAATAGATGAGATGTTTTTCTTTGAAAACTCAACTAGCGCTAGGCCTGATGACGCTGAAAGCTTCGAATAATTCATTTGAACTTCCCTTTGCTTTAGGAATGCAGCTAACATCAGCTGAGTCTTCGAACTCAGAACAACGGTTGTGATTTTGCTCTATTAACGTCAATACATGTTTCTTGGATGTTTATAACTCGCCGCGATCAATTTTTTGAGCAATTACCTTAAGGTTGTCTAGCAAGCCCTCATCAAATAGCATTTTATCGGTAAAGCAAAACTCCTGTTGGCCTTCTCCCCCGAAGTTACTATGTAGATTTCGGCTTGCATTTGCCAAGGCGTAGCCAGAAGTACCAAACCAGCGACTAGTGACAAGCTTTTCACCGTCAATTACTTCACTAAATGTGAGCTCTTCCCTTTTCAAGCCGCCCTCAGCCTCTGTTCTCATAAACTTCTGTTCAATAGCATTGATGAACCACTGAAGACCGCTTTTGGGTATTTCAATATCGGTACCGCCAGTCA
This sequence comes from Agarivorans sp. DSG3-1, assembly GCF_046774965.1. Classification (NCBI taxonomy): domain Bacteria; kingdom Pseudomonadati; phylum Pseudomonadota; class Gammaproteobacteria; order Alteromonadales; family Alteromonadaceae; genus Agarivorans; species Agarivorans sp. DSG3-1. The sequence continues at coordinate 2,203,488 of NZ_CP177241.1, forward strand.
CCCTTTCAGGCTTTCCATTTATTGAAGGGAAAATGCCTTTTGATGCCAGTACTAAATAATCGTGCTGTAATAACAAGTAGAAGAAACGATATTTACCGTTAGACCTTAGTGATTTAAAGTTTAAAACGGTGTCTGGGTTGTTATCTAATTCATCAACACGTAAGTTTTCAAATTTCATTAAAACTACCTTATAAATCAATTCGCTTAATTGCCCCTAGGCTCTCTAACTTGCCTAGTTGTTGTGGGTTTTTATCATAAGTAAACACTTCAACAGGGCCATAAGCGATATGACTAGTGACATTGGTATCACGGGTCATTCCATTACCTGTGAAAATTTCCCACGCGCTAATTTTTGTCGCGATGTCATGCCGCTTGCTCAAAAGCTTGGCAGTGTCGACATCGTAACCTAGCTCGTTAATGGCATAATCAATTCTGTCGTCAGGGGTATCCATGTCGACTCCTGCATCCCAAGCATTATTAGCAAACTCTTCATACTTAGGGGCAAAGTCCTCATTCATCACTTTGTTAGCAATGTTTGGGTCGATCCCCATATCAGGGTTACCTGCAATCATCTGGTTCATGTTATCAAATGTTGGAATGACAGAAACAACATCACCAGCATCGGCAACTTTTTGCTTATCGATAAGCAACATGGTGTATGTTTTTTCAGGCTTATATCGAGTACCAAAAGCGTTTAATAAAAGCTCAGCATCACTATCGGCATGTTCTACTTGGCTCATTGGTGCGGTCCATGTTACTGCTCGACCACCTTTTACTTGGCCAATGGTTCCTGAGTCTCCTGAATGAGCGGTTTCAATTATCCTAACAAGAATATTTTCGTTAAGACCGTTTTCTACTATGGCTAATTTGTCTTCTAGAGTATAAGGCGTTTTGGGAAGAGCAGAATTTGCTGCCTTAGCGTCGGTAATCGCGGTTTTAGCTATTTTTAAACGAGTGCTTGCTTCGTTGATTGTTTGGGCTGGGTTTAACCGCTTAGGTGCCGTTTTTGCTTGTTTCTGCTGGCTAGAACTTGGAGGCTGAGATGATTGTTGCTCAACCCTACCACCTTGGCCCAAAGTTTCCTTGGCTGGAGCTGCTCGGGGGGCAGCGGTTTTCTCTGGCAAAGTCGCTACAGGAATACCGCCTTCGGTATCTGTTGGGGCATTGCCTGCAAAGCTTTCACCCTTATACACTTTTACTTCGCCACTGATAATGGCTTTACTTAACCAGGCATGTTTTTGCTGCTCAGTTTTATGGTTAGCCATAAAATCGCCAGCCATGTTGGAATAGAGTTTGTTTAGGTCAAACTGGTAACCCCACATAGAGCTATGGTTTTGCAGTAAAGATTCAGCCCAATAAACATCTATGCAGCTGTGGAGTTGCTCACCTTGATGACGCGCACCGTTATGCCTAGGAATAAAAACGTAAGACTGGCCAAAGGCATCTACTAACAAGGTTTGGTTGAATTTGGATTGCTGAACGAAATTAGCGTTTGGCTGCATACTTGCTTCCTATATAGCTAATTAGTTTGTCTACCTTAAACATGCGATTCCTTGCTTGTCTGTTGTTCGATATTAACTGCAAAATCAATAAAGTGGGGATGCTATCAGTCTAGTGAGTTATGAGTCAATATTGATGTTGAGAAACTCATCAAAGTAGCTGTGAGGAATAAGAAAATTTGTGCGAATTACCAAAGTGCTCATAGATAGGTTTGGGGGAAATCTATTGACGATAAAGGGAAGTCTGTAACTTTATAAGGGGGAGTTGCTAAGCAAAGAAAGTGACAGACTTTGTTGGAACGGGTTAATTCATCTAGTTAGCCAATAATGGTTTAGCTACAGCAGGCCTTTCCTGAGCGACCGGATCTATGGTGGCGTTTATTTGATTGGCCACAACAGCGATTGGCTTGTTGGCGGTCTTCGCAATGATGGTTTTTATTGTACTGAGTAGAAGCGCGCCCTTGGCTAGGGTGGTTAAGTTCTAACAAGTCACTGGTGGTGGCTGCTTTTACTTCGGTTTTCTGGCCTACTTGAAAGACTTTAATGCCAGCCTTTAATAGTTTGGCTAAGGCGCGCTCCCCAATATTACGCACAATCACCACCTCGGTTTTCATGGTTTGTAATTGAGTGATAATGGCGCTTTTATCACTGCAAGAGGCTTCAGCGTTGGCCGCTGGATTCTCCCAGTTGTCAATTAAGCTATTGTTGTGGGTAAAAAATGAAAATTGCTCTGCTTTAGAAAAGTGATTAGCGACTAAAGCTTGGTCATTTGCTACGGCATAAATCATGGTTTGCTTCCTTTTATTCAATATTCTCTTCTTCAAATAGTAGTGCGCTGCCTTCTATTAAGCTGGCGGCTACCTTGTATCTCGCCTGATTAACAATGTTGCCAAAGGTTTGCCGTGATACACCCATTTGATCTGCGGCGGCTTGTTGGCTCATATTGTGGTAATCGGCTAGGCGCAGTGCTTCTAACTCTTCGGGCAGAATGTTTATTTTGTTTAATTTGCTCATTGGCACGCCGTTAGGTTTAAAGCAACGGTGGGCGGGAGCGCCTCCAATACGGCGGCATTTCTTTGGTCTAGGCATTTTTGCTCCTAATGTGATGAGTTAACCATACACCAGTAATTGGCATATGCCAATTACTGGTGTGATTTATTTATGGCATATGCTATTAATGGAGACTAAATATTGCTTAGGGAAATAATCAGTGAATAAGCTAAAGCCTGCGCACCACCAACATTGTATCGCTTGTGGTGATCCGCAACTAAACACCTATTCCATGGGGTTGACGTTCTCACTTAATCAACTAAAAGAAGCATGGGCAACGGTAAAGCTTGGGGATAGGTATCAAGGTTATAGTGGGGTGTTACATGGCGGTGTTATCAGCACTTTATTAGACGACGCAATGGTGAATCGATTGTTCTTTGAAGGAGTAGAGGCAATGACCGCTGAGCTAAAGGTTCGCTTTGTTAGGCCTATTCCTGTGAGTCAAACCTTACGCTTAAGTGCTCAGCTTGTTGGCGAGCGCAGAGGCATTTATTCGCTCACTGCATCGTTATGTGTCGATCAGCTGATTTATGCCAAAGCCCAAGCTAAGTTTATTGCCGCTGGTCCGCGCTAATCTAACTTGAAGTGCGTTTAATAGCAGGGGGAGTGCCTAAACGACTTAGGCTAACAGTTTGGCTTTAAGGTCCTCGTTGCCTAAAAAAACACCGTTGTTTTATGCTTTCTACAGACAAGCAGCGTTGAGCTACATCACTACTTTTATTGTGAAAGTGGCTATGAGAGTAAAGGCAACAAAATGAAAAAACTAATCACATTTGCAATCGTGGCTTCACTGGCCATTGTTAGCGGTTGTAAAGAACAGGGGAGCGTTAACCTTTGTTCAAAAAATGCCAACGCGAGTTCGTGTAACAGTAACAATACCGGCGGCAATAAAGGCGGCCAACCTATTAACCCCAACAACACATTGAATACTGCAGGGATTTACCGTGACACTGCCGACGATCATGTTGCTGTGGTGAGCAGCAATGGACGAGTATTATTTTGGGATGACTATTTCACTGATCGCGAAGTGGAACAGCGTGGCTTAGTGCGTATTTCTGTGCAAGCAGACACCGAGTATACAGAAGACAGCGCCTGCCAATATCCTTCTGGTTATGCGGCTAGCCATGTTTACAGTTTCACACGGATGCAAGATAAGGCCGTGCAGTTTAATACTAATTGTGGGGATGCACGGTTCTATACGAAGCGCCCAAGCAAACAAACCCTGACAATGACGACTGCCGACAATAGTGGTTTATATAGCGCTGCAGGAGAGTACTTAGAAATTACGGATTTAACCCTCATCAATACCGATGGCATGCAGGCCACATTGGCTGACAATGGTCAACTTAAGTTTAATCACCCCTATACGGACTGCGAGCAAGAATACCTTGTAGATGAAACCAGTTTGGTCATTCTTAGCAGCCCAAATTGCGAGGCCACCGGTTTTGTTTCAGGCTTTTATCAGCCATAACATAAGGTAACTACTTAACTACAGTAACAGCACGAGAGCTGTGTTTTGCGGTATGCTGACGGTATTCATATCGTTGTTGGTTTATCACCCTTAGAGTACAAGCATGAGCAAAATAGACTTTAAAAAAGAATTAAAGCAGTTTTATCGCCCTTCAGCTAAAAAAGTGGCGCTAGTCGATGTGCCGACCATGAATTTTTTAATGGTAGATGGGCAGGGTGAGCCTGGCTCTGAACGTTACCAAGCAGCGGTAGAGGCGCTGTTTTCACTCGCCTATACCCTTAAGTTTATGATTAAGAAGAGCGTGGGAATTGATTACGCAGTAATGCCGCTGGAAGGCCTGTGGTGGGCGGAAGATATGAGTGACTTTGTAAACGACAACAAGGCTAATTGGATTTGGACGATGATGATTATGCAGCCAGAGTGGGTGACCACGGAGCGGGTAGCTGAGGCGATAAAACAAGTCAACACCAAGAAAAATTTGGCCGCTATAGATCTAGTTCGCTTTGCTGAGTTTACTGAAGGTAAATGTGCACAAACTCTACATGTGGGGCCGTTTTCTGAAGAGGGGCCAACGGTAGAGCGGGTTCATCAATTTATTAGCGATAGCGGCAGTCAACTGCGGGGTAAACATCATGAAATTTACTTGTCTGACATTCGCCGCGCCGCACCAGAAAACTGGAAAACAGTGATTCGCCAAGCCATGGTTTAAGGTTATTACCATTAAGACTTAAGGAGACGTTAAAGATGATTCCGCTAGATACGTCGATTGTTTCTGGAGTGGCTTTATCGCAATTTAATAGCCAAACCAAAATGCTGTTAATGAAGCGCAGCAAGGGCAATTATTGGTGCCATGTAGCCGGCCATATAGAGGGCGACGAGAAGGCGTGGCAAGCAATGGTGCGCGAGTTTAAAGAAGAAACTCAGATAGAGGTCACTCAGCTTTACAACGGGCAGATTCTTGAGCAGTTTTTTGAAGCCAACAGCAATGTAATGCAAGTTATTCCGGTGTTTGTGGTGATCTGTCCTCCAAACCAAGCTGTGGTATTAAATCACGAACATACCGACTATCGTTGGGTGGGAATTGAAGAGGCTCAATCCATGGTGCCGTTTCCTAATCAACGCGAAGTGTATCAGCATGTTTGGCAGCACTTTGTATTAGCCCACCCACACCCTTTATACGCAGTAGATATTTAATCTATTTACAAGTAGTAGCGGAGAGTTTGTGATTGCTTTTTAGCATCGCGCCAGTTACTGAGTGGCTTCGAATATTTACTCAAATGGCTGTTGCTGCGTTGGTCTACAGGTTATATAGAAGCGTCTATTTAAGCTTACAGGGCGAATAGTTTGATATTTTTTATTGATGAAAAATTCATGGATTTTGCCATCTCAATGTGTTTTTATGCCTTATTAATTTAATTGTTAGTGAGTACTTAATGTCTCTAAAGGGCTTGTTTTCACTGACTTTACGCATGATAAGGATGTGCATGTCTCGTTTTATAATATTATTGTTGTTAATAGGGCTTAGTGGCTGTGGTGGTTCATCTGACTCTGGCGAACCTACACCAAACCAACCTAACGATCCGGTTAATCCAGAAGAACCTGCAGAGCCAACAGAGCCAACAGACAATACCCTTCAAGCTCGTATGTTAGAGGCCGTAAACCAAGCACGAAGTATAGGGCGTAACTGTGGTAGCGACTATTACCCTGCGGTAGCCTCGCTAAGTTCCAACCTAAGTTTGCAACTGGCCGCTGAAGAGCACTCAAACAATATGGCCAATTACGATTTCTTTTCTCATACCGGATTAGACGGATCTAGCTCAGCCACTCGCGCTACGGCGCACGGTTATAGCTGGTCTTACGTTGGCGAAAATATTGCTGCGGGGCAACGCACTTTAGAAAGCGCGATGTCTGGTTGGTTAAGCAGCACCGGCCACTGCAAAAATATTATGAATGCTAACTACACTGAGCTAGGTGCCGCTATGAGTGAAAACAGCAGCAGTAGTTATGGCCGGTATTGGACTCAGGTATTTGGAGCGCAACGCTGAGAAAAGTAATAAGCAATGAGTCTCTGATTAAAAGCCTAGCTAGCTGGGCTCTCACTTTATAAAAGTCTGTTTGATACATATTGAGTGTGTAAACCAAAGCAGGCTCGGAACTCTAATCAGTATTTAAAGGTACCGAGAGGCTTAATCATTTGTTGGTGAGCTACATTGCCAAGCAAATCGTAGCGCTTTTCATGTTTAACATCCGCTCCCTACAATGAATCTTAGGATAATCTTCTTAATATTAATGGCTTATAGGTGTTATTGATAATTTAATTATAAACATAATCAAGATCATGTTTTTTGATTTGTAGTTATGTAATATTTTTATCCCTTGTGAAAGTAGAGCGTTATTGCAAGCTTTTATGAGTAAAACCAAATAGTTAGTGAGCGTTTATGGTTACCGAGGGATCGTGTATAGCTGTTATCAGCTTGATGTGTAGTTAATGATCCCTTGGCTTAGGAGCCTCACTACCCAGACGATATAAGGAAATATATGTCATTTTTTAAATTTTTATTGTTATTACTTGGCCTTAGTGGGCCTGCTGACCCTGTTGAACCCACTGATCCTGGCGGCCAAGATCCTAGTGAGCCAACCAATCCGGTTGACCCTAGCGATCCGGTTGATCCCATTGACCCTGAGGACCCGGTGTTACCAACAGATCCAGTGGACCCTGTTGAGCCAACGGACCCGGTTGATCCCGTTGACCCAATCGAACCAAGTGATCCAGTAGAAGATACTATTCAAGCTAGAATGCTAGAAGCAGTAAATGAAGCGCGAAGTGTGGGGCGTAACTGTGGCGGTACTTATTACCCAGCCGTTGAGCCATTAAGTTCTAACTTAAGTTTGCAGTTGGCTGCCGAAGAGCACTCAACTAACATGGCAAACTATAACTTTTTCTCACATACCGGATTAGACGGTTCTAGCCCTTCTAGCCGCGCGAGAGGGCAGGGTTACAACTCGTCTTACGTGGGCGAAAACATTGCTGCGGGTAACCGTACCTTAGATGACGCAATGTCTAGCTGGCTAAAAAGCAGCGGTCACTGTTCAAACATCATGAGTGCTAACTACACCGAGCTAGGTGCAGGCATGAGCGAAAACAGCAGCAGTACTTATGGCCAATATTGGACTCAAGTTTTTGGCGCGCAATACTAAAATAAGAAAAGTGCTAAATGGTTAACGGCTAACAGTTTTAAGCCCAGAGCTTTGTGCTCTGGGCTTTTTGGTTATTGGTAAAGGGGGTTTTACAACTTCGTGACTCGATATTGTCGAGTATGGTCAGTGAGGGTAATTTGATACAAACCCGGTCCTTGAGAAAGGGCAATATTAGCGCGCTCGTTACTGTGGGTTTCTCCATCAGCTTGGTCATCGCCATACCATTTTCCGTTGGCGTAAAATTTGAAACTGGGCTGGCTATCGGTAACGCTCACTACCAGTTGCCAGGTATTGTCGGCGATTAAGTTCATCGCGGTTTTTCCCCAACTGTTTGCAGTGCCACGAAAATCAACGCTCTCAAAATCTTTTTGGTAGTTAGCTGATTGATCGAGCACCGTCACCACTACGCTGTCGGTAGCGCTATTTCCTTGGTTATCTTTAACGGTAAGCGTTACCGGAAAACTGCCCAGTTCTGAGTAGACCTTGCTGGCAGACACTCCGGTTAAACCGTTTGACCACTGGTAACTAATAATAGAGCCACTTAAGGCTTGTGAATCGCTGCCATCAAAGCTCACTGTGTCGCCTTGATTCACATTAATATCTGGACCTGCATTAGCAATTAAGGCCAGTTTACTATAACTCAGAGTATCTATGAGCTGCTTGCTTCTGTCGTCGCCAGAGCGGTAACCAGAAGGCTGAACTTTGTCGCCCACGCTACCCATACCATAGGTTTTTAGTTCAAAATTATTGGCCGAAACATTGATGATGCTAAAGCCAATTTCGTAAGCGGTACCGTTGCTGTTATGCGGGTAAAACGCCAATTGGTGCATGTTGCTGCTGGTAGTATTCCGAGGCCATTGACCAGCAGGAGCGGCAATCATATACCCCACGCCTTTATCAGCGGTTCGGCCATAACCCGATTTATTAAAATCTAAAGTGTTACTGGTTGCATGTACCGGCTTTAGGCGCTGGTATTCGTGCACGTGGCCAGTAATAGACCAATCTAATTTGTGATTAAAATAATCGGTATATGGGCGGACAAAAGCCACTTCACTTTTGCCACCAGCAGGGTTAATAGGTGGCACATGAAAATAAGCAAAACTCCAAGGGCAGGCCTGTGCTTTGTTTACCTCTTGCTGTAACCAGTTGGCTTGCGTTGCTGCATTGTTGCCGTTATCTCGCTCTGGATGACGGCCATAAAAAACCGGGATTTCTGAGTTAACGCTCATGAAACAAGCGTTACCGTAGCTAAAGCTGTAATAGTCTGGGTAGCTCATATCTGGAGACAGATAAAAGTACTTTCTAAATGAACGGGTATCTTCGGCATTGCTCCAGTATTGCTCTGAATCACTGACCCCGATATTACCTGGCGTATCGTGATTCCCCATTGCTGGCATGATGGGTTTAGAAGCAAACAGCTGTTGGCCTTTATCAAAAAATACCTTCCACCAGTAAAAGCGTTCAGAGCTATGGCTAACGTCGTCTTTTACCATGTCGCCTACGGTAATAATAAAGTCAAAGTCGTCCATGTGCTCACTGCTAATGGCTTGGGCAATATCGTGCCAGCGCTGCTCACCTTGCTCATCTTGCATGTCACCCACTACTAAAAAGCGGCTGTAATCCATATTGGTACTAGCGGTTTTAAATGCGTATTCAGCAGAAAACTTACCGTTTGGTCCAATTACCTTGTATTGATATTCGGTATCGGCTTGTAAGTTGGTGAGAGTGATATGGTGAACTTTTTCCCAACCTTCGCCAAGGGGGTCTACCTCATCTTCGGTTTGTTCTATCCAGCTAGTTTGGCCAGCTGGGCGGTAAAACACCGCTGCGCTAAAGTTACTATCAGCGCTGCTTAACTCGTAGTTAATCACCATGTTACTGCTGGGGTCTAAGATGCTAGCAGTATTGTAGTCACCCGAATATTGCGGCTGAAGCAAAGTGAGGTAAGGCCCTATATAAGGTTGAAAGGGTTTATCTAAGCAAGTAGCTAAACTTTGGTACCAACGGTTTTCGCTGTAGCATCCGCTGTTGTTTCGGCTAAATTCATCATTCTTATCAATGATAAAGTTGAGCTTTAAACCGGCATCTAACTCCGCTTGATAAGCGCTCGGTAAGCGCCAATAGTAATAACCACTGTCACTATCTACCAACAAGCTTTGTTGGCTATTCCAGCTGTATCCTTCTAACTGAGAAATGGCACTGCCATTAGAAATCCAAGCCCATATAGTGGGAGTGCTGGTAAAGTCACTGGCATCAAAATAGAAGCGAGTATCTGTTGTATTAGTTTGCTGATTACTGGTGCTTGTTGCAGGGTCTTCACATTGGCTTACCGAATCAACGGTGATGCTTTTATCGCTGCTGTTAAAGCTTATTTGATAACTACCCGCTTGGCTTATTAAAAAATCATCAGCAGGGTAGCTGTCATTCCAATCGCCATAATGGTCAATTTTAAAACGGGCATTAGTGGCAGAAAATGTTTGGCAACTTTGGTGAAGGTGGGTGTTAACTTACTCATTGCTGTACTGGCCCAGTTATTGGGTGTACCTCTAAAATGCCAGGTGTCTGCATGTACGCTTGAGATGCTTAAAAGTGCGGCTAAGCCAAGGGCTGATCGGCATGGCAAAGTCATCGACTGTTTTGCTGTTATCATTTTACATTCCTTATGTATTATCTGAGATCTCTACGGATCTTCTAGTTCCCAGTAAAATGCTAACATGGTTGAATTTTGTTCACTTGGCTTGTTGCTAATTATGAGGGTTCGCGCTTCACTCGCCCTGCTTGAAAATAGCTAGATTCCTATTGCTGAGGTCACAAATCGAAAACACACAGAATATGAGTATTAGGTCAACAGGAGTGGCTAGCACTATGGTTAGTTTGAGCTCTCCATTTAAAAGAACAGAAACTGTAGGCTTACGTGAGAGCTAATATTTACACTTTTTAATAGCGGTTCGGTTGGCCTTCTAAAGAAGAGAGTTGGATGAAACCAAGCTTAAAACAAGCCTAGTCATTTCGATTGTGTTGTTGCTCACTCGGTACAGGCTGAAAGTGAAGTGAGCAAACCTGAATATAGTGCTGGCGGTGATACAAAGTAAAGACGACCCGCGGTATGTAATGGGCCTATAGACTAACGCTAAGCTGATCAACTCTGCTCTGCCACATTTCCGTAGTCGTTTAGAATCTAAACGGGTGCCGGCTTTGCGTAAAACTGAGCCATTACCATGACGACCAGCGCGATAAGATTAGCCGCAAAAATAATGATCAACCACTGCGGCATGCTTAGGCTTAGAAATATCCAGTCCACTACATCACAAGAGCCATAGGCTTGAAACATCCATGGCAACCATTGATCTAAGGGGGCCCAGCCTGGGAAGCTAACAAACAAATCACACGTGGCAAAGGGCGATGGATTCATTTGTAAATCAGTATGCGTTATCGACAGTTGCAAACCCCATGCTGCGCTCACTCCCCAAGCGGCAAAGCCAAGTATTCGCACTAATAGATTGTTGGGGTTTAACAAACCAATGATTGCGCCGCCAGCAATGCCTAACATGGCTACACGCTCGTAAATACACATGACGCAGGGCGGTAGCTTCATAACATGCTGGAACGCTAATGCGCATGCTTCAAAAAATACCATAAATAGCAATAAACTCAGCCAAGCTAAGCGAGTTTGGGAAAAATGATTTAAGGCCTGCATTTACTTTCCTAGTACAACAATGAACAAATATTCTAAGTGGGGGCTGGTTTAAAAATTTTACGCGGTGGTAAATGAGCTGTGTTCAAATAACTCTTCTATGAGTTGTTTGATGGGGGCATTACCATCGTGGGCGCGCGAGTATGTGCGCAAGCCAATAATTTGCACTTGCAGGTGACGGGCTAATTGGGCTGTATCTTTATCGCTTTGTAACTCGCCAGCCAATTTGGCTTCATTAAGAACTTTGGTAAATTCGGCTTCTACCTTCGCCAGCAGCTTTTTGGTTTGTTCGAGCAGTTCGGCATTGTCGTCAGTTAATTCTGCTACGGTTTTTACCAGCATACACATACCACTAGGCGCTGTTTTTCGGCTATCTATTAGTGCTTTTTTTAAAAATAACTTTAAAGCGGCAATAGGAGAGGCTGCCTCGGCTTTACAGGCGTAAAGTTGTTCTATGCTTGAGTTGGCATAGTTATCTAAGGCTTCACTAAACAAGCCTTCTTTGCTACCAAAACTGGCGTAAATACTGCCGGGGCGCATATCTATGACTTCTTGAAGGTTACGCATAGATGTAGCGTGGAAGCCTTTTTCCCAATACAACTCTGTGGCTTTTTGTACTACGTCTTGGCGATTAAATTTAGCGGAGTTAGCCATTAGCTTCACCTAGTTAAACCTTGAACAATTGTTCAATTTACATTGAGCGAACGTTCAAGTCTAGTTATAGTGGACGCTGTTTTTAAGTGCTGTCTCGCTTGTTTGCGCTACAGTTTTATTGCTAATTGATAAGTAGCCACACCAAAGGGCAATCAAAATGACAATGACTTTAGCCTTTGACGTATACGGTACGTTGATCGATACCCGTGGTGTAGAGCAACAGTTACAAGCTCTGATGGGAGAGCAAGCCCCAGCGTTTTCTCAAATGTGGCGAGACAAGCAGCTAGAATACTCGTTTCGGCGTGGCTTAATGCAAAATTACCAAAGTTTTGCAGTATGCACTGCACAAGCCCTTGATTACTGTTGCCAAGTTTTTCAAATAGCCTTAACCGCCGAGCAAAAGCAACGCTTGTTGGATGTTTATAAGGTGTTGCCAGCACATGCCGATGTAAAGCAAGGCTTGACTGAACTACAGGGCCTTGGTTTTAAAATGTTTGCCTTTTCTAATGGCAAACGTGAGGCGGTAGAGTTGTTATTAAAAACAGCTGGAATAGACCACTTATTTCTAAGTGTGGTGAGCGCCGATGACGTTCAATCATTCAAACCCAATCCCGCGGTATATGCGTATTTTTTACAGCAAGCTAATACGACTGCGGATAAGGCATGGCTGATTTCGAGCAATCCTTTTGACGTTACCGGCGCTATTTCTGCGGGCATGCAGGCAGCGTGGATTCAGCGCTCAAAACAAACGGTGTTTGACCCTTGGGAAATACAAGCCAAGTTGGTCGTGGCCAGTCTCACCGAACTTGCTGAAAACTTACCTAAGTATAAAAGCGCTGTTTAGTTATCCTCTTTTGGGTAACTATGAACTTAGGCCAAGAATCCACGGTAAAGCCTTGTTACAGTGCCAAATTATGTAACTAGATTTAGCTCATGAATGAGAGGGTGCCATGGATAGTGAAGATCAAAAACACAGCCAGCAGGTGTATTACTTTAATGAGGATATTTTTGCGGAACAAACCCAATGCCAAGAAGTTATTTATGACTATAACCAAAGTCGGCCATCGCAAATAAAGCTGCGTGAAGACTTACTAAAGCAAATCTTTGCAGAAGTGGGCGATAACTGTTTTATAGAGCCGCCCTTGCAGGCTAATTGGGGCAAGCATACCCACTTAGGCAAAAATGTTTATGCTAATTTTAATCTTACCTTGGTAGACGATACCCATATCTATATTGGTGATTCGGTGATGATAGGGCCAAATGTTACCTTGGCCACCGCCGGTCACCCTATCGACCCAGAACCGAGGCGTAAAGCGGCACAATTTAACATTGCTATCGATATTGCCAATAATGTGTGGATAGGCGCAAATACTGTGGTATTGCCGGGTATTAGCATTGGCGAAAACAGTGTGATAGGTGCTGGCAGTGTAGTAACCAAAGATATTCCGGCTAACGTGGTAGCGGTGGGGAATCCTTGTAAAGTGCTGCGAGAGATTGGTGAACACGATAAGCAGTTTTATTATAAAAACCTGCGCTTTTAAGGCCAATCATAAACCTTGCTAACGGGCTATAAAGGCAGCATAGTGCTTATAAAAAGTATTGAATTGAAGCTTGATTAACCAGCAATGTTGAACACTTACCGATTGTTACTCAGTGGTACTTGATGAAGCGAACATCGCGGCCAATATCATCGGTCGCAGAGCGCTTCTTAGCGGATGCATAGCGGCAAGGCGAGCAGTGGTTAAGCGCCGATAGCGTCGTTAAGTAAATAAATAGCACCGCATTAGCGGTGCTATTTTCAAATGATAATTAAACCTTAATTAGTAGTGACTATTGGCAAATATCACCACTAACAACTGGTACCTCTAAGTTCCCATTGCCGGATCCTTGGAAACCCACACTGATAGTTTGACCCGGCTCAATGGTGCCGTTCCACGTGGTGTTGCTTACCGTGTAAGGGCCATTTCCACTGAGTACGCCATTCCATAGCTGATTCACACTGCTGCCGTCGGCGTAAGCCCAGCTAACTTGCCAGCCGTTAATTGCCTGCTCACCAGTATTGATTAAACGGATCTCTGCGTTAAACCCAGATCCCCACTGATCAACTACCACATATTCACAACCCGCTTGGGTAGGCGGCAATGCACTAAGCACCAGTTCTTGGCTGCTGGTGGTTTCTAACAATCCATCGGATACGCTGAGCAACACCGAGTAGCTGCCTGCTGCATCGTAAGTGTGGCTTGCCAATGCGCCACTCGCTTTGTATCCATCGCCAAAGTCCCATTGGTAGCTCAGAGCATCGTTTTCGGCATCGCTTGAAGCACTTGCATCAAAGCTGGCGACTAAACCTTTGCTGCTTGCCTCAAAGCTTGCGACAGGCGCGGTATTAGCGGTAGATTTCACCGAAATGCTAATTTGCGCAGGTGCAGACTCTAAATCTTCGTTGTCTATCACGCTAAAGCTAAAGTCGTCATCACCAATAAATCCGGCGACCGGGGTATAAGTAAGTGCAGCACCTGTGCCACTTAATGTCCCGTTTGCAGGCTGACTAAGCACTTGGTAACTGGCAATTTGGCCATTTGAATCACTGCCGCTTAAGGTAATGCTTAATGGAGTGTCTTGATTGGTGGCTAAGGTCTGCGAATCGGCAATTGGTTTACCTAAGGTGTCTTCGGCGTAGGCTAAATCAATACAGCCATGAAAACGCTCAAAGGTCCAAGAGTTACGCCCCCATTCACCGTACACTACCTGATGACCGCTGCGTTCTGGCAGGGTACAGGTGGTGGTGAAGGTAACCGCTTCTTTGTCAGATACTACCGCTGGGTTAGCATTGGGGTTGTTATCATCGTATGGCAATACACAAAACGGTTCTGTTTCAAAGTCATCCCAACTTAGGGCTTTGCTCGGGTCAAATACAAAGCCTGGTTTGGTTATCCAATAGTGAAACTCTCGTGTGTCAGAGAAGTGATTTCCCCAGCTAATGTTCCAGGTAATATCGAGTGGTCCAGCTTGAGCGGGTTGGCCCGGCCAAGACGTGGCTGCGTCCCAAGGTGTCGCCCCGCCTTCCCAGGTTTCGCTGTCAAAACCACATACATTTGCTGGCAAAGGAGATACCACTGCACGCCCTTCGGCATGAGTCAGTACACTCATGAATTTGTAACCACCTTGCGCATCGTTGGCAAAGGCGTCGATACAATGTTGGCTAGTGGCTTGATCGGGTTTTTCGGTTAAGCCACAAAGAGCGTTACGCGAGGGTGGATCTACGATTAAGCCGTGGGCAAAGGCTTGGCTACTGCCAAGTATACAAAGTGAGAGTATTAGTTTGTTAGTCATGTTGTTCCCTTAACATTATTAGTATTTTTACGCTGATTCGCCAATATGCTTGGTGAACCGGGCTTTGCCTCCACCAGCGATTAACACGCTTAGCGTGGCAAATTAAGCTCAGCAACTACGACCGCATACTTCGGTAATGTTACTTGAGTTATTTAAGGGAACTTAGTTGAGGGATGTTAGCTTATCCATGAAACAGCTTGGTAAATGAAAGTGGCGGTTTCACCAGTAAACAATAAATCAATCATTAGTCACGTTTTTGTGAGCTAACGTTAGTGATAAGAACAATATTTAATGGTTGGATTAACTATTTTTTAGTGCCACCCCCACGCTAATCACAGTTAGTAAAAATATTTTGAATGATTTTTGTACAGTGTTGGTCGGGAATCGCTTATTCGCTAGCAAGCTTTAGTTTGTTCATCGGCACAGCACTCATCTTGTAAAAAACTAATCACTGTTTGCAGCCGCTCAAACTCGGCTACGCAATATAAGGTTCGACCTTCGCGTCGTTGGCTTAACAAACCGGCTGATACCAAGCTTGAAATATGATGAGAAAGCGTTGAGCCCGGAATCGCTAATTTTTCTTGTAAGCCACCTACAGCAATACCGCTATAACCGGCTCTTACTACGCTTCGGTAGATACTTAAACGAGTAGGGTGGCCGAGTTCTTTTAGGGCTTTGGCAATGCTATCTGTGTTCATGAGGCTTCTCCATTAAATCTATATTTCGATATTATTAGAAATAACTTGTTTTTGTCAATGCTTGAGTATATATTTCGAATTATCTAGAAATTTAGAATTAATATAATGTTTAGCATAAATAGTGATATGGCTTGGCAAGCCTTAAATATGTTTGGTTTTTTGGCTGTAGAGCTGACCTTGCTTTTTTTAGCCATTAGCTACTTGGTGGGGGTGTTGCAGTTGTATATTCCGCCACAAAAAATTCAAAGTATTCTCAGTGCCAAAAATGGTTCGGGTTATATCGTGGCTGGCTTTTTAGGGGCAATAACTCCATTTTGTTCTTGCTCAACCATTCCTTTCTTAAAGGGCTTGTTACGCGCTAAAGCAGGTTTTGGCACCATGATGGTATTTTTGTTTGCCAGCCCTTTGCTTAACCCAATTATTATTGGTTTGTTTGCGGTGACCTTTGGCTGGAAGGTCAGTGTATTTTACTTTGTGATGGCGATGGGGGTCTCTGTAGTGGCGGGCTACACCTTAGAAAAACTGGGTTTTGAGATATATGTAAAAGCCGAGTCTTATTTAGAGCCAGAAGCCAAAAAATGCGGTTCGTCTTGTTCAGGTAAGCCAGCAGTAGAGCGTAGCAAATGGCTAAAAGTGTGGGATAGCACTTGGCAAGATTTTAAAAAAGTATTGCCTTATCTGATTGGTGGTATTGCCATTGGCTCGTTGATTTACGGCTTTATGCCAAGCGATTTAATTGCGCAGTTTGCTAGCAAAGATAACCCATTGGCAGTACCGGTTGCGGCTGTCATTGGTATACCTTTGTACATTCGTGCTGAAGCGGTAATTCCTTTAAGTGCGGCATTAGCCGCTAAAGGAATGAGCTTAGGGGCGGTAATGGCCTTGATTATTGGTAGCGCAGGTGCCAGCTTAACCGAAGTTATTTTGCTTAAATCTATTTTCAAAAACCAAATGATTGTAGCGTTTTTGGTGGTGATTTTAGGCATGGCCGTTAGTGCGGGTTACTTATATGGGTATTGGTTCTAAGTACCCCAAGTATGAGTTAACGAAGTGGCTGCATGTGGGGCTAAAGCTCCATGATGCGAGAGCCAACGTTACCACGCTAAATGCTTAAGCTGGAACGTTAAAAACCGACTTTTGTTAGTCGGTTTTTTATGTTTATTCTTCGCCTATTCGGCCCTAGCGCATTTCAAATAACTCGTTATGGAATTGATTAAGGTTGTACCCTTGCTTGGCTAAATCATTTTGTAAACACTGTGAGAACTTACTTGGCCCACAAAACCAGATGCTTCGTTGCATTAAATCATCGACTTCGCGTAATAGTTGGTCAGTGTTTAAGAATGCCTGGTTGCTGTTATCGATAATTTGTAACTCGATTTGAGCGCCGTTCGCTAAGTGCTGTAACTCCTCGATAAACTTCGCCTCTATGGTTTCGCTGCAATAATACAACTTAGCGAGAGGAGGTTTATCCATGGTTTGGCGCTGTTGCAAAATAGCGGTAAAAGCGGCAATGCCGATGCCGCCGGCTATCCATAGTTGCGGTGCAGAGTCACTAAAATCGAAGTTACCATAGGGACCTTCTATTTTTAGCTCTTGGCCAATGCTGAGGCGGTTTTTTAAATTAGCGGTAAAGTCACCCAACTCTTTGATCATAAATCGTAATTGACCCGTTCTAGTGTGCGTAGAGGCAATGGTAAAAGGGTGGGGCTCTTCACCAGGAAAACCAACAAAAGCAAATTGCCCACTATTGTGGCCATGCCAGCTGGGAACGCTTAAGCGCAAATCTAGCACTTTGTCTTTGGGTAAGAGCCTAAAGTTAGCCACTTTGGCGGTGTGTTGTTTGGTTTTACCTATACGTCCTAACAGGCTGTAGATTGCTGCTACGCTGCCCACCCAAATCAGCGCTAGGCAAACGTAAGTAATTGGGTAAGGCCAGTAACTGTGTTTGATTAATACTGCTGAGTGAAAGGCGATGACTAAAAAGGCTACCGACATCAGTTTGTGAGAAAAGCGAAAGCCTTTGTAGCGAATAACCCCCAGTAGAGCCACTATCACCAACACAACAATGCCATAAAAAGCCCATTCACCAACATGCTCGGCTAGCTCTCTTAATGGTTTGATTAGCGCGTACAAAGAGTCAGGATTATTTGGTCCGCTGCCTCTTACGGGTTTATCTAATACTCCAGCTCTTACCAGTTGCTTAGGGATGATGGCTAGTAGCCAATGTACTGCGCCTGTTACGACAGCTGCTATGCCAAGGTATTTGTGTAAGCGGTAAGACTTATCTAAACCTTTGGTGAGTTGCTCAATAAAGGGCAAGCGCAAAGCCAGTAACATGGTTAAACTCATCAAACCTACCGCTAGCATTCCACTATATTGAATGAGCGCAGATCGCCATTGAAAGAAGTTTTCATAGGACAATAGATTGGGTTCTACTTGAAGCCACAAAAGACTTAGTAGTGCTATGAACAGTGATATTGTTGCGGTTGTTTTACTCATGATTTGGCCTTACTTATCCCTTAGAGCAAGTATAAACAAGCCAATTTTTAGTTACGTAAAGCGCAGGTAAAGAAGTGTAAATAGGTTAAGAGATTAACTTATGAATATCTAATACGACGTTAATTACAATGCTGACGCTCGCAAGGTATCCCATCATTGTCACCGTCCATTTTTGTATTAGGGCAGTTGTTAATGAAGAAGGTTGCTTCTGCACAGGAAGACATTTGGCTACAGTGTTGCCTACCATCACAAGTGTACTGTTGTGTGGTTACTGATTGCAGCTTTGAGGCTTTTTTTATTGGAGCATCTAACAGCACTAAATCAGCATTGGTGATTACAGGTACATGTTGTTGTGTGTAGATATTCCAAGCCGCAAATCCAACTACCATCCATAGTATCAGTTTCTTCATTTTAATCTCTTTGTACGTAAGCCTGAGTCGAGCTTAGGAAAGCCTCCTATACCAATTAGCTAAGCCTAAGAGCTTTACTATAAATGTTTGTTTTATATATTAATTGTTTAAAATCATATTTTGATTATGTAACAATGGTCATTTGATTGTTGATTGCATGTATGAAGTTGTAAGGCCAAATAGAGAGCCTATTTTGCAGTTAACCAAGCTGAATTACACGGGTAATTCTAGCTTGGCTGCTGTCAATAAATAGTTTAAACAGCGCTTAAAAGCCTTCTAACACAATTTTACCCTTGGCCTTTTGGGACTCAATAAAGGCATGCGCTTGCTTTAGGTTATCGGCATTTATCTGGCCAAAGTGATCACCTAAAGTGCTTTTGATTTTACCTTGGTCAATCAGTTGCGCTATTTCACCTAGAAGCTGATGTTGTTTGATCATATCTTCTGTTTCAAACATTGAGCGGGTGTACATGAATTCCCAATGCAGAGAAATGCTTTTAGGCTTAAGTAGCTTCACGTCTAAGCTGCTTGGATCGTCGATTAACCCAAACTTACCTTGTGGTTTAATCACTTTGATAATCTCTGCTAGGTGCTGATCGGTGTTGTTTAAGCTCACTACATAATCAATGTTGTTGGCTTGTTTCAGTTCTTCACTGAGCGGATTACGGTGGTTAATGATTTGGTCAGCGCCTAGCTCTTTTAGCCAAGCCTGGGTTTCTGGGCGAGATGCGGTAGCAATAAGCTTAAGCTTGGTGAGCTGTTTAACCAGTTGAACCATAATAGAGCCAACACCGCCGGCCGCACCAATAATTAAAATAGATTTGTGTTGGTCACGGCTTACTTCTAAACGGTCGTACAACATTTCCCAGGCAGTAATGGCGGTAAGCGGCAGGGCAGCGGCTTTTGCGTCAGGAATGCTGGTAGGGGCTAAGCTTACAATGCGCTCGTCAACCAATTGGTATTCTGCATTACTGCCCGAGCGGGTTAAATCGCCGGCATACCATACTTTGTCACCCACCTTGAAAAAGCTGGCTTGGTCACCAACTTGCTCTACGGTGCCAACGGCATCCCAACCAATAACTTTCCATTGGCCTGTCTCGGCAGAGACATTGGCGCGGATTTTGGTATCAACAGGGTTAACCGACACGGCGGCTACTTTGATCAGTAGATCTTTCCCGCTGGCCCTAGGCTTGTCTAACTCTATGTCTTGTAAAGATAAGGTCTCGTTAATTGCTAGGGCTTGCTGATAGGCTACGGCTTTCATTGATTACTCCATTAAGGGCGAAAATGTAGATGAACTTAGTGTAGTTGACTCTAGCAGTTGGAAAAACTGGGTAGTAGTTAAATCACTTTCAATTAAATTTTGATAATCGAGACACTCGTTAAGAGATTAGCTGCATAGCGATGAGTACTGACTTATCCGTTTACATGAAGCCTGTTACTGCGGTAAACCCTTAAGCCGCTATGCTAATAAACAAATACAGAGAGTGGCTTTAGGGTTGAGACTCTTCCACAATCACGATGCTGCCATTGGTATTGGCTACCACTAAATATGCACCGCCCAGCTCACCAATAGCGCAAAGATCTAAGGTGTGTTCTCCCAACATTGCGTCGTTACATTGGGCAAAGGCAAAGCTATCGGTGACTTTCCCTACTTCTGTCGTCGCCAAGTTGATGTCGCGACTTTGGTCTTTTAACACTTGCTGGCTGTTACTGAATACTCGCAGATAATAGTTGTGTTGTTGATGGATAGTCGATTTTTCGAATATGGATAATTGTGGCAAATTGTTATTGTGCCAAGCTACAGCCCAATAGCTGCCACGGTGATTTAAGTGCTTGTTTACTCTTACTCGTTCAAGGCGGCTATTGCTATTTTCAATGGCAAATTGGCTTTCATTGTTACTCTCTATCCAGCGGTGGGTAAGGTCTTTACTGGCGCTAGCCGAGTTTAACTGGGTTACCCTAAAGCGCGAGTCAAATATGTCACTGCTATAAGCCACACTTTTAAGATAAAAACCGGTGGCATTGGGCTGGGCGTTAATATAAGAAATTTTTGCTGTTCTTGGTTTATCTACATGATCGAGTAGTCTATCGCTGGTATTGCAGGCGGTTAAACCAAGGCTAGTAAGTATGATTAAGCTAACAGACGCTAGGCGGAGAATTCCATTCATGTGGGGTCCTTAAATGCAGTAACGCGATTCATCACATGATAGAGGGTTAGCAATTTATCTCAGTGTGTAGAGTGTCAGTATGCTTAAGGCTTTGTCATTAAATGTCAGTACCAAGCATACTTCTACGTTATAAGTTAAGTGCTTAAAGGGCGCTAAAGAAATAACGAGCGGCTAGCTGAAACAGCTGCTCATTACTGTTTTCATCTAAGCCATGCAAAACCCGTTGTGGTCGCTGGCTAGATAACCATTGATACTCGCCAGCTAAAAACCAGTTTTTGTTTACGCGGTATTGATAGGCGCAGGTAAACCCTTTGCCACGTTCGTTGTTGTTATCGAGTGGGGTGTTGTCTAGGTCGGTATTCCTAAAGGCCTCGGCGCGAACACTAACTCGGTGTTTTTTATTGAAGCTGCGGGAGAGCAAGACAAAGCCGTTAGCAAAGTCCATATTTACCGCGTCTACTCGGTCGGGCGACTGCATCAAAGTAGATCCATTCATATATTGCCAAACAAGTTGCCATTGTTTGGCAAAGCGCCATTTTCCACCTAAGTGAGCAAACTGGGTTCGCCATGCATAATCGCCATCGTCAATTAAGTAGGGTTTGGCCATGTTGTCGTAATAACCTAGGCGAAATAAAGCAGTGCGATGAATGCTCCAATCCAGATTAGTGTGATAACCCGGTCGGTAGTCTATCTCTTTAAACGGATTTGAACGTTGTGATTGATCTGAGAGTGCGGGCTGTTTTAGCTCTGGGAAAGACCGTGTTTCTCCATAAAGGGTTTGTCTAGAACTGCTTGTCCAGCCATGCCAAGCCAGTAATGCGCCCGCGGGATCATTGTTTACAAATAGCATGGCACTTAGGGATAGATTGTGGCTTGAGCCCGAAAACTTACCTATTCGCTCTAATTTAGCTTCTATGCCGGTGGTGCGGATCTCTTCACCCAACCAAGTATTTAAGCTAGAGGCATTTAAAGTATAAGGTGTGGCCCATGCGGTAGCAGTGTTTTCTAAGGAAATACTGGGGTACATAATGCCTAAACGAGAGGACCAGCGCAGGCCGTTTTCTGAGGGCAGACCTTTGTAGCTAGCAAAGGCTTCGCTAAAACCTAGCGCGCTATCTTCGTTATCTAACCAGCCATTTAGCACCAGTTTTGCCGCAAAGCCATTGTCCCAGTGCGCGCCTATATCTAAGCCAGCTTGGGCAATAGACAGATGACTGCCGTTTGAATAAGCAAATTTACCAAAGCCACCTTTTAGGTAGCTATCGGTACTGTTTACCTGGCTGGCACGTAAGTCGAGTATGCCATTGGCAGTAAACTCGGTGGCCATGCTGGCTTGTTGTAGCGTTACTGCCAGCAGTGCAATAGCGCCGCGTAGTAATCCCTTAGTTGGCAAACTCTATGCTCTCCTGAGCGAGTAATTGGTACAATTCGTTGGCTGGTTTTGGGCGACTAATAAAATAACCTTGCGCTAAGTTACAGTTGGCTTTTTCTAACCAGCGCAGGCTGGCTAAATCTTCTATCCCTTCTGCTACTACGCTTAGTCCCATGTTATGAGCCAGTTCAATGGTCGATTTCACTATAATTGCATCATCGGCGTCAATCGCCAATTTTTGGACGAAAGATTTATCTATTTTGAGTTCATGAACCGGCAAGCGTTTTAGCTGTGCAAGCGATGAATAACCAGTGCCATAATCGTCGATAGAGAGTTTAAAACCGCGCTCTTTGAAACGGGCTAATAAGGCAATTGCGGTTTCGGGGTCGTCGACCAGGGCACTTTCAGTGACCTCTAAGGTGAACGATTCAGCGCGTAGCTGTTTGCTTTCAATATTCTGGCAAATGAAGCTATAAAAGCTTTCATCTTTAAGGTTTTCACCTGAAATATTAATCGCAATGTTGATGTCGATACCTTGTACTTTCCAGGCCAAACTTTGTGATAAAGCCTCTAAAAATACCCAGCGAGTGAGTGGGTTTATTTGTCCGGTATGTTCGGCAATTTCAATGAACGAATCGGGAGGAATCATCCCCAGCTCTGGGTGTTGCCAGCGCACCAAGGCTTCTACATGGGTAATCTTATTTGCGGCAAAGCTGAACTTGGGCTGGTAATGCAAGATGAGCTGATTGCTTTGAATCGCCTTTTTTAAGTCGTTAATTAGGCTTAAACGCTCTACCGTATTGGTATCGGTACTTGGGTCGTAAATATAACAGTGGCTACGAGACTCGCGGCAATGATTTAAGGCGGCGTCGGCCTTTTGAACCAGTATTTGTGGGTCTTGGCTGTGCTCAGGGTACAGTGCTACCCCCACGCGAATTTGTAGCTGTAAATGCATGTCTTGGTAGTTGCAGCCCTCATGCATTTGCATGGCAATATTATTGAGTTCATCACGGGCAGTGTCTCGAGTGATATTGGGTAATACCAATACAAATTCATCGGCGCCAATGTGACACAAAAAATGCTCGCTCTGTAAGGCCGTTAAGCGCTTGCCAGCTTCTTTTATCAGCTGGTCTCCAGCTGTATGGCCTAGGGTATCGTTCACCTCTTTCAAGCGACAGATATTGAGATGAAATAGCGCAAAAGGGGCACTATTTTGTTCGGTTAAATCTTGCAGTTTGCTGGCTAGCCAATGGCGATTAGGCAGCTCGGTAAGAGGGTCGTGTTGCAGCCGGTGTTTAATCGCTTGTTCACGGTTTAGCACCTTCTCTTGCATGCTATTAAATTCGCTAGCTAACTGGCCTAGCTCGGTTTTATCGTTAACCGACACCGGCTTTTGGTATTCACCTGCCGCGAGGCGTTTAGCTTGTTTAACCAATAACTTGATAGGCCTAGTGATGTCATCAGCAATTAAATATGCTGCAACCATTGAAATGATGAGGGTGAGTATGGTGATGAGTAAAATTTGTAACCAGCTTTGCTGAATCACCGCCACAAGGTTGTCACGAGAGCTGTGCAACAGCACATAAAAGTTCGCGCCACCCGCAGCGCTATATTGCTGTTTTAATGAAATAACATCGCTGGAAGTAGGATTTATTAAAGCTTTAGCACTGGCAATATGTGCAAGAGGGTTACTCGAGCCCAACAAAGACCAATGGTTTTGTTGCTCCAAAATTAAATCGGCCTGCAAGCCCGTTAGCGTTAAGAAACTCTCGGCTAAAGGGGTAGATATTTCGTAACCAAAACCTGCCCAGCCAATAATGGCAGGGCCACTTTTTAAGGGCGAAAGGTGTAGCTGATAAAGCTGCTCGCCAATTACGTAATAAGGAGGCAACTGGCTTTGTTTTAAGGCTGGCATAAACCCAAAGGCTTGGCCTTGCTGAGCGCCACGCACCACTTTCTTGTTCTGATTGTTTTGATAACTATTGACCAATTGCAGCTCAATCATACCTGAAGGTGTCACTACCATGGCTAAGTCGGCGTTGATGCGTTTACCGTGGTTAAGTAAGGCAATGGCTACACTGCGCTGGTCTTCGCCAAACACACTTTTTAAGCCATAGTCGTTGGTCACCGTTTCTGCAAAACTGGTGAGGTAAAATTCGCGCCGATTAAATTCACTATCAAACAAGGCCTTGGCTTTACTTAATTGCGAGTCGATGGCTATGCGTTCTTTTGTGCGCAAAGAGTCGTAAGTAGACCAAAATGAAATCGCTTGTAGCAAAAGTAGCAGTGAAACAAACAACAGCAGAATTTTGGTTTTAATACTTTTCATCGGCGCTCCTGCCAATTAGTAGTCTGAGAGGAAATCAAAATCATCCGGATTTTGTTGTTCAAATTCAGCTTCCAAGGCATGGGGCAAGTTTAATGCGTGAGTGCCAGTTTGATGAATACTAATGGTCTGGCTAATTTGCTTGTCTGCCGTTTTTAGTTCAGGGTGCCATACAGTAAGCTGGTAGTCCCCAGCGCTTACTTGTTCAAAGTTAGCCCGGCCTTGAGAGTCTGTTTTATTAAATAAAGGCGTATCAACCAGCAGTAAGTAAGCTCCCATCCAATCATGAATGTTACAACCCATAGGCACTACGCCGCTGTGATTAAAATCGCTCTTACTGTGTTGCTCGCCAGCCTTAATTTGAAATGAAAATTTGTTTTCCCCCACTGCCGAATATATGTGGTGAGTAATATTGTCATCATTATTAAAATCAACCTTACTGCCACGTTGCGCCACGCTAATGTAGGGAACGAAGGCTTTGTCGCGCTGGCCAATGGTGACTGCTGTTTGGTTGATATGTGGGAGTTGGTGACCAATTGGCGTAAGGTAAACCACCACGTCTTGTACTGGGTTGTTATCCGGACTATTCACCTGTACTGCGTAATCAAGAGTTTCTGCTGCTTGGCTTAGCATGCAAGGAAATACAACAAGTAGGGTAAAACAATATTTGCTCATCGGCATCCTTTGCCACTTAGTCGTGAATGATGAATGGGTAAATTGAGTTTATTCTCCGAGAACTAAGACCTAGTAATCCCACTAAAAATTGCAGCTGAGATGTCTAGTAAGCTAAGACACAAAAAAAACAGCGCAATAGTGACCCTGACCATCAGTTTATAGTTTAGCCACTTACCTGATAAATATTGAGGCTTTGATGCTTTATTTGAGAAGCATGAAGGAAAATAACTAGCTTGAGTTGGCTAGTTAAAGAGTTGCTAAGCAACGAGGCCAAAAAGCCAGTTGGGACAACAGCAGTGATAAAACCTTTAGCCAATGAATCTGTGGCTCTAAGAAAGGCCGTTTAGGTAAGCTAGTTTTTGCGTTGAGTGACAAAAATTCGAACACTCAATTGAATTGTAACTAGGTATAAACAAATTGTTCTTTTATAAATAGACTAACTGTTATCTAGAGTTAGTTTATTGTGTTGCCCTAAATATACCCAGTAGGTCGCCAAGTACTCGATATTTCAATTATTCATATGCTGTTTGATTTATTTGTCATTAATCTCATCACATTTGCACTTAAGATGTCTTTATCTACCTGTTTTATTTATGTTTTAATCCTCTCGCAAGTTTTTATATAAAAATCCAATAAAGGATTAGTATTACGGCTAAGGGAAGAGATGAAAAACATAAGCTTATTGGCTTTATTACTTTGCGCAGTAATAGGCCCACTACAAGCAGAAGAGCAAAGCGCGACTGAGTCTGAAGATCACTTTTGGTTAGAGCCAGGGCTGTCATATGGAAAGCCCACGGTGAGTGGCGGTTTAGACATGAGATATAATTTCTCCGATTACACGGTTGCTTTAGGTGCGATTAGCAGATTTGATGACTCAGGAGATATAAAACAAGATAGCACTTTTCGGTTATTGGCTGGGAAGTACTTTTATCCTGGGGAACATGAGTTTCTATTGGAAGTGGGGCTTGCAACGGTTCGATATTCCGAGACTGTACCTTATGAATCGGATGTTTCGACTGGGACGGAAACCGTTTATAACAATACTTTAGGTATTCCGGTTCGTTTCGCTAAGTATTTCAATGGCAAATATGTGGGCTTTGCTTTAACTGCTGATGTGATGTACACCAAAGAGGAATGGATTACTACGGCTGGCTTTAGCGTGCCTTTTGGTAAGCTTAGAAGGTTTTAGTAGTATGAATCAGTAGAGCAGTACGCTCTACTGATTCTAAATTCTATTCAGGCTTACGTTTGCCTGTCATAAACTCTTCTAAGATCTCTGGTGTTAATTCGCCCGCTTCTTCCAAACGTTTTAATTCAGCGACGATCTTCTTTTGATCTTCCATCGATGGAACGGGTAGCTCAGGCTCTTTTTCGATCCCTTCAGGGATATTTAGGTTATCTAACATCATTGCTTCTCGCTATAAAACTTCACTAGCTTAAGTATACCAGCAAATGGTGGATTCATAGCAGGGCTTTATTGTGTCACTATTTTAGTGAAAGAGTGATCGCTTTGTAGGGCTTAAGAGTTAGCTTTAGTAGCCAACAGCAGGCTTTTTTTGCTGGCCTAAGAGTAAGAATCAACCTTATGAAAAATCAAATAAACCCCAAGCGCTTACTGCATAGTAAGTGGACCAAATGTGAAGTTATAAACAAGATGAAGCATTTTATGGTAACGGAATTGGAGCTTGATGAGTTTCAAGTTGTACAGCGTTGCGTGATTCAGGCTGTTTATAACAAGCAAGATTTTGAGCTGGATTGGCGAGAGTTAAAAGATCTTAGCGTGTGGCGACAAGGTTGGAAATGAATCAAGTGCTGCCAAACAACACTTGATTCAAGCACGCTAGTTACGGCTAGTTACTTCCAATAAGTGATAACCAAATTGAGTTTTCACTGGGCCGTGCACGGTGTTTAGTGCTTCGTTAAATACTACGGTATCAAACTCTGGCACCATATCGCCTTTGTTAAACTCGCCTAATTCTCCGCCATTGGCGCCAGATGGGCAGCTTGAATGTTGCTTGGCGATATCGGTAAATGCTGCTCCACCTTCAATTTGTTTTTTTAGATCTAAACATTGCTGTTCTGTGTCTACTAAGATGTGGCGTGCACTTGCTCTTGGCATGGAAAATCTCCTAAATATGATGAATAAAACTACGGTTTAGCGGCTTACGCTAGCTACTGAGCCGTTGCTGTGTGCAAATGTAGTTGGCTAGCTAGGCTGGTGTCAAATGAAACACAAAGTCTTGTGAGCAGATAAGGTTTGTATCGAGTAAAAAGTGCGGGGACAGAAAACACAAAAGCTGGCAACACAGCCAGCTTTTTGAGTGTTTTGGCGCTTACAAAACTGTAATGATGTCTTCTTCTGCAAGGCGGGCTTTTGGTAGGCCGTGATTGTAGTCTTCACCATCTAGGTGGTAGCCAATCGCTAAAGCAAAGTCACATACGTAGCCATTTAGCTCTTGCTCAAATATTTCGCCAAGCAATGCAGGATCAACGCCTTCCATTGGCGTGGAGGCTATGCCCAAACGAGCAAGTACATGCAAAGTGTTTCCTACGGCTATGTAGGTCTGGGCTTTGGTCCAGTTGCCGTTAAAGCCGCTTTCGTCGGTATTTGCCTCCACAAAACCAAATGCACCGTTTAGCATGTTGTCGTACATTTCTGCTGGCAAATGGCCTGAGCTTACCTCTGCATCGACGACTTTACGGTAATCGTCTTTGCTGAAATGAGGGTTGTGTGCAAACAAAATAACGTGTGAGGCTTCTTTAGCGTGCGGTTGGTTAAACTGATGCATATTGGCAAAGCTATCGTGAAAGCGCTGCTTAGCTTGCTCACTTTCAATAACAATAAACTTCCAAGGTTGCGAATTAATCGAAGAGGCTGACAAGCGGATAGCTTGTTTAATTACCGTCATATCGTCTGCAGAAATGCGTTTAGTTGAATCGTATTTTTTAGCAGTGTAACGGCTGTTTAGATCGTTAATGATTGGATGAGACATTAGGTATTTCCTCAGAGATTAATTTCAATGAGCGCAGTTTACGAGCTTGCCATGCTGAGAAAAAGACCTGTTCTCTCCATTCATTATGGTTCTTTAAGTCCATAATCCACGATTTTATTGAGTCGTAAGTCCTAGCGGCGCTAGGGTGCAAATTGAGAAAGCAGGAGGCTCAAGGGTTTATAGCAGTGTTGATATTCCAAAAGTCAGCGCTTGGTAAAATTGGGCTGAAATTAGCCATTGGCTCCGGTTAGAAGCAGACACATCAAAAAATTGCCTTAACGGCTTAAGTAGGTGGAACATTCATTGGTTTGAGAGCGGCCAATAATCACCATTGATTGGGCCTTGTTAGCCTAGACACAAAAAAGCCGCTCAATCGCTTGAGCGGCAAACTTTTAAAGTAAAAGCTGTTGGACTATAGCGCTTCGAGTAAAATTAACCCTTCGCTACCCGCAGAGAAGCTTACGCTACCTGCAGTTACTGTCGCGATGGTGCCATCGTAAGCATTGCGCACGCTAGTACCATCATCAAAGTAGCTATCTACATTGATGTTTACTTGGCCTGAACCATCTACAACCACGACTACATTGTTGCTAACGCCAGAGATTGGGTTGGTCCAAGTACGGGCAAACGCTTTACCGCTAGATTGACCGCTTAGGTTGATGTGTTGACCGGCACCTACCGCTGGGTTATCACGACGGAATTGACCCACTTTTTGCCAGTGTTGGTGAACGCTGTTGCCAGACTTACTCCAATCTACACTTGAACGGCTACCTTGGTCTGCATCAGAACCACCGTCGCCATTTACGCGACCTAGCTCATCACCGTAGAACACTTGCACGCCACCCGGTAACAACAACA
Organism: Agarivorans sp. DSG3-1; assembly: GCF_046774965.1. NCBI lineage: Bacteria > Pseudomonadati > Pseudomonadota > Gammaproteobacteria > Alteromonadales > Alteromonadaceae > Agarivorans > Agarivorans sp. DSG3-1. Next base: position 2,232,389 of record NZ_CP177241.1, read on the forward strand.
ATGCGGTACCAGCTCGTTTTTGACGAGTATCGTCACCGTTGTAGAATACTGCACCAGTATCATGGCTAGAAATATAGCTTAATGAGTTCCAGGCGGTAGAAGCATTTACTTGGCTTGCGTAGCTAGCAAATACGCTCAACATGGTGTCGGCACTGCTTACCATGCCATCAATCGCACCTTTGAAGCTGAAGTTAATTACCGAATCAAAACCACCTTGAGTATGGTACTCTGATTGTCCAAGACCGTGACCAAATACTTCTGCCGTTGCCCAGAACTCGTCGTTCCAATCTGCGCCTGGCGCACTTGGATTGTTTTGACGCCATTCGCTTAAGGCTGACTTAGACTCACTAATTAAATGTGCCCAGTTATCGTTAGTCACGTGTTTTGCAGTATCAACACGGAAGCCATCAATACCGTAGTCTTTCACGTATTGTACTAGCCACTCAGTGATCCAATCACGTACACGTTTGTTGCCTTGTGCTTGGTAATCACTTAAGTAAGCTTGACCAAAAGTAGACTTGTTGGCTAAGAACGGTGGAATACCTACTTGTTGAGTTGACTCAGTTTTAAAGTCTGGCAAGAAAGCCAAACATTTAGTTAAGTCGTCACCACCACAAGCATCGTAGCCAGGTAAGCCAACGCGTACCCAATCTTTGCCCCACCATTTCAACCATAGGTTTTCATCACCGTCATAGTTGATAAAGTCATGGTAACCAAACCAGTTTTGGCCTGCACTTGGTGTCCAATTAGGACCCGCAGTGTCAGAACCATAGCTGAACTCGTCCATGTCTTTTAGGGTGTTGTAACCAGCGTGGTTCATCACCACATCCATGACTACACGGATACCTTGGCTATGCGCTTTGTCTACAAAAGCTTTAAACTCTGCAGGCGTACCCATGTTAGCGTCTAGGTTAGTGTAATCTTGTACGTAGTAACCGTGGTAAGCGTAGTGAGCAAAATCACCATCGTTACCGCCACCCACAAAGCCATGGGCTTGTTCGTAAGGCGCGGTTAACCAAATGGCGTTAATACCTAAATCAGTGAAGTAACCTTCATTTAATTTAGCGGTTAAACCAGCAATGTCACCACCGTGGAAAGTACCAATATTTTTACCGGTTGCATCAACACTCGGACGACCGTAAGAGTTGTTGTTGCTTGAATTACCGTCGTTGAAACGGTCGGTAATCACAAAGTAAACGTTGGCGTTATCCCAAGTAAAGTCAGAAGCCGTAGGCTGTTCAACTTTAGTGATGGTGAAACACTGATTAGCATTGCTGCTAGTGTTTTCTGCATACAAACATACTTGAAGAGACTCACCTATTGCTAGGTTGCTACCTACCGAAATTGTTGCGCCGCTAGTAAATGCTGTGCCGTTTACTGGGTCACTGCCGTCGGTTGTATATAAACCGCCAGTAACGTCATCGCCAGTAGCGTTTAAAGTAATGCTTACTTCGTTAGTCCAGAAGGTAGTTACCGCTGGGTCGATACTCACTTTTGCATCGTTTGATGGTATGTCACAAGTATCTGTCCAGCTTTGAGTGCTAATGATGTAACAACCATTCTTGTCGCGGAACAGGTCTTCGGTTTGGCTGTTGCCTTGGTTGCTAAAGATAAGCTTGCTTGAATCACTGTTGATAAACTTGTACTCAAACCAGTTTTCACCAAGGTCTGTCATGTTATCGCCAGGCCAACTTGTATCTGGTGTAGAACCAGCAGGAAGAGCATCCCAGTGATGAATAGACGGGGTCCAATCGGCTGGAGCATTCAAGTAAACAATAAAGCCAGTTTCTGGAACGGCAATTTTGTTGTAAGTGAAAGTTTGAATAACCGAGCCTTGAGGGTTAGCTACATAAACCTGTAACTCAACAGACTCACCAATGGCTAGTTCACCACCAATGTTTATGATGTCGCCGTTACTAAAGTCAACGCCTTGAGTACCGCCAGTAGTGCTTAACATGTAGCTACTAGAAGTGATGTTTTCACCTTTGTAGCTCAAGGTTACCGCTAGGGTATCGGTGCTAAAGTCGCTGCTGCCTGGGTTAATCGCTAACTCAGGTTTAGTGGCAATAATCACTTCTTCAGCAGTAATCTCTTTGCTAGACGCGTTGAAACTAATGTTGTAGTTGGTGTTATCAACCACTTGGAAATCTTGGTTAGGGTAGTTTTCGCCCCAGCTACCGTTATCTGAACAAGCCGCTACTTTAAAGCGTGCTGGGCTTTCTTCACCAGCAAAGGCTTGGGTTAATTCATAAAGGCCGCTTGCCGCGTTACGTACTAGTGGCGTTTGGCCCCAACCGTTTGCGGTACCACGGAAACACCATACTGCTGGCTCTGCACCGGCAATGGTAATGTCTACGCTGGCGGTATTACTTACTGCGCCTTGATCATCTGTCACTTGCAAAGTGATAGTTTGATCTTGGCTGAAGGTTACACTGATTGATTCAGTGGTTTCACCGGTGCTCCATGCGTAGCTAGCAATACTGCCGTCTGGGTCACTAGAGCCGTTGCCTGAGAATGTGATGCTAGTACCAGCATCTACAGTTTGCGCATTAGCGGGTGAGATAATCGCAGTAGGCGCTTGGTTGCTATTACAGCTGGCTACCGATACTACGTCGATGTTTTTACTATCGCTGTAAAAAGTAATTTGCTGGCTACCGGCCGATACGCGGTAGTCTGCATTAGGGTAGGCTTCTTGCCAGTCTCCCCAACGGTCTATTTTAAAACGTGGGTCATCGTTTCCAAAAGTTTGGCAGGTTTGAAACTGGGTACTGCTTACCTGTTCCATGGCAGTGGTTTGCCAACCATTTGGTGTGCCACGGAATTCCCATTCTGCTTGCGCAGAAAGCGAGGCCGTTAACAAACCAAGTAATACTACCTTGTTCATGTCATTTCCTTATTCGAATGTTTGTTTGCGATAGCCCTTTAGGCTTATCAACGTGTTAGCCAACATAAAATGACTCTTGGTGGTCATTTCTTGCGCGACATTACATCTAGTCGAGTAAAAAATAGTCGCAAAAATGAGCAAAGTGAGTGCTATATCAAGTATTTATCTTCATTTTGTGATTGAAAAGGATTTCATTTTAACTGGTACGACTTTGTCTAAGTTATATGTTGCTGAAAGCGCTTAAGTTTATTTTTTTTAATACAAAGCACTGAAGAGTTTATTTTTGGCAGAAGAATTAAATGCCCTATAAGGTGTCGGCTTTTAGCTTTTTGTTTAAAAATAATTCGCTGCAGTAGTGTTGGTAGTTTTGGGGGCAACCTAGCGTGGCCAGTCGCTGAATTTATCTATTTGTAAACTCAACATGGTTATTTGTTTGCTCACTTGTATACTTTTGTTATGAGCAGAACAAATTTAGCCTTAGTGTTAGCTGGTCCTATCTTGCGAAAAATTAGCTCGCAACGTTTTTCTGTTTGGCTTGCCACCTCTCAGGCGGTTGATATTAGTTTGAGTTTGCAGCCAGAAGGATTGGCTGCGCGTGAGTTTGACCATCAGAAAATGGGCCTTTACACCCAACAGTTACTTGCAGGTGAGCATTTGTTTTATCAGCTCATCGATATCCCATTGGAAGAGGCTTTGCCTGCTGCAGTTTGGGTCGGGTATGATTTGAAATTACGGCTAGCGGACCAAACTAAAGACCTAAGCTGGCAAGAGTGGGCGCCAGAACTGGTGTACCCACCGCGCAACCTGCCGGGCTTTATCGTGCCGGGTGCGGTGAAAAAAATGCTTCACGGTTCTTGTCGAAAACCTCATCACCCTAGTGCCGATGGTTTAGTCAGGGCAGACGCTCATTTAGCCGAACACTCAATTGAGGATTGGCCGAGCTTGTTAATGCTCAGTGGCGATCAAATATATGCCGATGATGTTGCTACGCCAATGCTGGTGGCCATTCACCGTTTAGTTGAGCAGCTAGGAGTACCCAATGAACCTTTTGTCGATGCAAAGGTATCTGGGAGCGATGAGCTGCATGCGCAGGCTCATTATTTGTCACGCCAAGAATTACTGCCAATGGAAGGTGCTGAGCTGGCTCAAAGTGCTTTGTTTAATAGCATACGCAAGCCTATTTTTACCTCAGACAACGCTAATAACCACCTGATTTCTCTTGCCGAAGTATTGGCGATGTATCTATTAGTTTGGTCACCCAGCGCCTGGACGAATTTGGAGCTAAGCCCTCCAGAATCGCTTAGCTTAAATGAGCTAGACGAATACCTTAAGCAGCGTGAAACCATCATTAGTTTTAGTAAAGGCTTAGCCAAAGTGCAGCGTTTAATGGCGCATTTGCCCACGGCCATGATGTTTGACGATCATGATGTGACCGATGATTGGAACCTCACTGCAGCATGGGAGCAAAGCGCTTATGGGCATGCTTTCTCTAAGCGCATTATTGGCAATGCACTGGTTGGTTACTTGTTGTGTCAAGGTTGGGGGAATGCGCCTGAGCATTTCTCTAAAGCGTTAATTCAGCAATTACAGCAAGCCTTGCAACAGCCCGGCAACGATAAACACCAACAGTTGATTGATACCTTATTGAGTTATCCGCAATGGCATTACCACTGGGATACTCAACCGCCGCTATTGGTGCTAGATACGCGTACTCATCGCTGGCGCTCTGAGCGTAACCTTAACTCTCCATCAGGCTTAATGGATTGGGAGTCACTCACCGATTTACAACAGCAATTATTAGGTAAAGATGCGGTGATATTGGTCTCTCCAGCCCCCATCTTTGGGGTGAAGTTAATCGAAGTGGTGCAACGCGTATTTACTTGGTTTGGCAAACCCTTATTAGTTGATGCAGAAAACTGGATGGCGCATCCAGGCTCGGCTAATGCTTTGCTCAATCTATTTCGTCACCCCAAAACGCCGCAGCATTTTGTTATTCTTTCTGGCGATGTTCATTACTCTTTTGCCTACCATATTCAATTGCGTGGCCGCCAAGGTGGACCCGATATATGGCAAATTACCAGTAGTGGCATCAAAAACCAGTTCCCTGAAAGCTTGCTCAACTTCTTAGACAGAGCAAACCGTTGGTTATATTCGCCTAAATCGCCGTTAAATTGGCTTACTAAGCGCCGCCGAATGAGAGTAGTGCCACATCGTCCCGAAAACGCCTCAAAAGGAGAGCGCTTACTTAATGCTTCTGGTATTGGTTTACTTGAACTGAATACCGATGGTTCTCCAAAATCAGTTAAACAACTCACTGTAGATGGCAATGTTGTCGCCTTTGAAATGTTCGAGCAAGACGCACACTGGGATTAGCGTCTTCAATTTTTTCAAATAAAAATAGTGGTTAGGTGAATGCAAATAGCTAGTCACTGGGTCTACTCAATCAAGGAAATCAATAAGCTGGGTAAAGGATGTAGAGTAGATGGCGAAATGGGAATGCTCACCGCTTTTAGTGAGTCTGCAGCAAACCTGGCTTAAAGGTGTGTGGATATTGTTACTGCTCGTTGCCGCAGCAGGCTTGCCACAGCTGCAAGTGCAACCAAGTATTCAAGCTTATTTTGCTAAAGATGACCCGCAAGTATTGGCCCTACAACAATTTGAAGATGAGTATGCTCCAACCGCAAATTTGTTACTGCTGCTATCTAGCGATACGTCTTGGAAAAATCGTGCTCAGTACTTAGCGACACAACAAGTCATAGACCAACTTCGCCTTGTCGAAGGCGTAGAAGCGATTAATCCCTTTACCTTATTGGCGCTGAACGATTCGCTTCCGCCTGCTATTGCTAAACAGTTTGTCAGCGAAGATGGCAAGAGTATAAATCTTGCGATTAATGTTGATACAAATGTGGCGGGGAAGGCTAAGGCTCTACAACAGTTTTTTACTTCCTTAGATAGCCAATTGAGCAGGCTTAGCCAGCAAGCAGATCATTCTTATACTTATTTGTATGCTGGCGAACTGGCCTTAAGTCGGCAGTATTTAGCGGTACTGCGCCATGACTTAGCGTGGTTTGTGCCAGCTTTGCTGTTTAGTTTTGCTTTGTTGTTTGTATTGGTTATTCGTCAAGCTTGTTGGTTATTAGGCATGGTGAGTTGCGCAGTGCTTAGCCTTACAATTAGCTTGGGGTTTGCGGCTTGGCTAGGTTTGAAACTAGCGGCAATTAGTGCATTTTTGCCTTTGGTTATTATCAGTTTGGCAATGGCTTATTCTAGTCACTTATTTTTTGCTTGGCGGGGTCTTTTATACACTAAAAGTGGAGAGGCTATTAGTTCTGCTCAGGCAATGCTTTTAGCTTTACAGCATAAGTTAGCGCCGTTGTTTTGGGGCGCAGTTACTACCGCGGTAGGATTTTTATTACTGTGTTTCAGCCCATCTCCTCCGATTGCAGATTTTGGCGTTATAGTGGCTTTTGCAGTGATGATAAATGCCTTAGCTTGTTATTCTATTTTACCTCTATGGGTGAATAAAATTGGTGCTGAGAATTTAATTAAACAAGCCGTTAAAGCTAACGATAGCTCTTTTTATACGCGCTTATTAGCGCACAGAAAGGTGCTATTGCTTGGGGTTACGCTGCTTAGCTCGGTTGCCTTACTGAGTGTTAAAAACCTTGCTTTTGATGATGACTCTCTGGGTTACTTCCCCGACGATAATGCATTTTCTCAGAGTCGTGATCAGCTTCAACAGCAGTTTTTGGGCATGCACAGCCTACGTTATCAAATTTTCGATGACGAGGCTTCTGAACCATTAACAGTAGCTGATGACCTAAGTCGAATACTTAGTTATTTGGCTAAACAAGATGAAGTTCGCCAAGTGAATAGTGCTCAAGACTGGCTAGATTGGATCGCGCAGGATCCTAGCGCCTTAGCTAAGTTAATGGCCATGCCGCAGAGTGATGATCTTAGTCAGCAAAAAGCGCTGTTGAATGTATGGTTAGCTCCGTTGAGTAACCGGCAACTGATCGCTTTTGAGCAACGGGTTGCTGAGTGGGCAGCCAGCCAGCAAATACAGTTATCTGCTGCTTACAGTAGCCAGCTTATTTTCGCCAAGTTCAACCGGGTAAATGGCCAGGCTATGTTGCTGTCGTTTGCTGTGGCGTTGTTGTTGGTGGCATTGGTGGTTCTGGTATTACGCCGCAGTGTTTATTTAATGCTGCTGGCATTGTTAGCCAATGGCTTACCGTTACTTTGGGTGTTTGCGCTGTGGCAGTGGAGTGGACAACACCTTAGTTTAGGTAGCGCAGTGGTGATGGGCATGATGTTAGGCATTATTGTTGATGACAGCTTACATATATTGCTTAAGGTGCACCCTGCTAATAGTGTTTCCGATTTGCAGCAGCGAATGAGGAGTATTAGCCCAGCGTTATTGCTTACCTCTGGCGCTTTACTTGTTGGTTTCTCTTTAGGTGGCTTGTCTGAGTTTTTACCGATTCAACAAATGAGTTTGTTGTCGGGTTTAAGCTTGGCTATCGCTTTACTGTTTGATTTAGTGCTGCTGCCGTTATGTTTGCCGCTTAGGAGCAAAGCTAACGCTAAAGTAAATGCCGCGATTAAACAGGCTGGAGGTCATTGATGAGCTTTTTTCCTGATGAACGCCATGCCATGGGGCGTTGTTTTGCCACTCAAACTGCGGTGCTTAGCCCAGAGCATGCTATTGCTCGTTGGGCGCAGCAATACTCACCCGATAGATTATCGTTTAGCGATAAACACAGCGAGGCCTTAGCCTTGTTGATGCCCTTACTACTGTGTGGAGAGCAATCTGCTCAACTGGTGTTTCAGCAACAAGCTAAAAACTTGGAACAACACAGCAACGCATTATCTATTAAGGCGTTGAACGAAGTTGAAGCCGATGAAGCCTGGCACGACGAAGCGCTGCAATGGGTATTTAGTCAACTGCCTGAGTTGGCACAACAACACAAAGTACGCCGCTCGGCTCAGCGATTTTATAGTGGCTTGGGGCGTAGCTTAAGTTTGCAACAACAGTTTATTCGTATTGCCAGTTTAGATGCCTGTGTTACTCAGCTGATGCAAATGATTGAGCGAGGAACTATCGGTAAAAACCATCCATTTTCGCAGCTGTGTGGTTTGATTAAAAAAGATGAAGCAAAACATGTTTACGTGAGTAAACACTTTGCTCAAGACCTTGGTGCCAGTGTGCAAGACATGGCCGAAGAGCGCTTGTTGGTCTTGCAAAAACTCATGACCTTGTTGAGTAGCCAAGCTCAGCAGTTCGAGATTATTGGTGTAGACCTTGATCAGTTACAACAGAGACTGGAGTTAAAATGGCGGTAAAGTTTGCATCCAACAATTTGAATTTACTGGCGGCAAATTATGTTTTGCCTAATCATCCGGTGAGTAATCAACAATTACTCGATCACTTGGCCGAGCGTTGTGGTTGGCGGATGGCCAGAAAGGCAAAAGTTATTGCTAAGCGCTTAGGTATTGAAGGGCGTTATTTAAGCCGTAGTTTTGCCCAGCCTCGCAGCCAAGCCTCGCCAAATGGTATTAGCATGGCAAAACAAGTACTTGAGCAGTGCTTAAATGATGCGAGTTTATCGGTCAACCAGCTAAATTATTTACTGAGCCATACCTGTACGCCACATACACAAGTACCGCCTAATGCTGCATGGTTAGCCGATGAATTGGCTTATCATGGCGCCTATTTAGAGTTACGCCAAGCCTGTACAGGCTTTGCCAACGGCTTACAAATGGCCAGTGCTTTGTGTGCCGCCGACCAACAGCCTGCCGCTATTGTGGGGAGTGAAACCGGCTCGGTGTATTTTGATTTGTCGCCAGAGTTTGTTGACCAGCAACAGCTGGTTAATTTTGTGCAAATGGGCGACGGCAGCGGCGGCGTAATTGTTGCGCCAGCCACTAAGCCAGAGCGTTTAATCAAAGACATTTACCTAGGGCAAATTGGCCACCAAAAAGCGCCAGGGTTTTATTTAGACTCGGGAGCCGACAGCGTGGGAGAAGCGCAAATGGCGCGTTTTCATCATAATATCCACGGTGTGCGAGAAACTGGGGCGCAGCTGTTTGAGCTGGGGTTACAGGCCGTGTTAGATCGCGGTTATCAACTGAGTGACTTTCGTTATATTTTACCCCACCAAGCAAATGGCCATATCGACAAGCTACTGAGTAAGGCACTTAACTACCCACAGTCGCAAATTATTAATGATGCCAAGCAGTTAGGTAACTTAGGGTCGGCAGCCATTTGGTTAAGTTTTGCCAAGCTTTTACAATGCAAACCCTTACAGCGTGGCGATCAGGTATTGGTGCTGGGGGCTGAGGCTACCAAGTACTTATATGGCGGTTTTGTCTACCAGCACTAGCCAAGCAGCACCAATAAGGCGGCACTAATACAGTCGCGAGGCGAGTCATCTTTACTGCTTGGAACGTGTGTGAAACAGCAGGGTTATAAAGCACAATTACGCTCAGGCTGAGCGGACAGTTTCACCGGGTTTCATCAGCATTTGAACTACTTCAATCTTCCATGAATTGGCGATGAGCTGGCGATTATTTTTGACTGGTTCGGTTTACTATATGCCATAGCTGTTTGTAGCTTAATGGCTGCAATTATTGAATTGAAGAGGCAAGTTGATGCAAATACAAGGTAAATGGGCACTGGTAACGGGAGCGAGTCGTGGTGTGGGCTTGCGAATTGCAAAGGCCTTAGCCAGCCAAGGTGCTAAAGTGATTGTGCATAGCCGTAGTTTAGATGCGTCGCAGCAAGTGGTTGAGCAAATTACCGCAGCGCAGGGCCATGCTGTGGCAGTGGCTGCCGAGCTTAGCGATAATGCCGCTATTGCGCAGCTAATTGAACAGGTTAACCTTATTACTGATAACTCGCTGGTGGTTCTGTACAACAACGCAGCAATAATGACACCTTGGCGAGAGGACAGCATAGTGCCTGCCAATGATTACGCCTTAAGCTTTCAAGTGAACTGTATTGCCCCCGCGGCCTTGTGTGACGCCTTCTTGCCGCAAATGAAAAAGCTAAAACAAGCAAGGATCGTCAATGTTACTTCTGGTATTGCCGACCAGCCGCAATTGATGGCCTATAGCTGTTCAAAAGCGGCTTTAGATCGCTATGTGCGAGACATGTTACCGAGTTTAGCGAACACTAGCGTGTTGATGAACTTGATGGATCCTGGCTGGTTACAAACAGATTTGGGCGGCGAGCATGCCCCAGATCATCCTGACTCAGTAATACCTGGTGCTTTAGTGCCAGTATTACTGAGCGATGAAGCAGGCAGTGGCCAGCTGTATTGTGCTCAAGACTATCGCGCATAACGCTTGATGCTTGCTAGGCCACTATATGCCAAAGGTTGGCGGTAAGTGGCCTCTGCCATCTTTTTCTTTAACTGCCACCAATAACATGTACAGGCTGGTACTGGCTAAAATAGCCGCTAAGTAAAGCGGCAGTTGGCGGCCCCATACTGCGCTAAAATCAGCGATTAAGGGGCCAACTATGGAGCCTATGCTATAGCTGATAAGCATGAACTCGGTAATGGCCACAATGTTGTCTGACTGGGCATTTACACAGGCTTGGCTGATTGCAATTGGATAGAGCGAAAACGTGCTCGCGCCCAATATAAACAATGCGACTGACAAGCCCAGCCAGCTTTTTGCTAACACCACCGCTATTGCGGCTAGCACACCAATGCTGGCCATCATAGCTTGCAGCAATGTTTTGCTAAATCGCGCAGAAAGGTAACTGCTTAAGGGCTGAATTAACATGCCGCCAAGCACCAAACAAGCCATTAACTTACCTACGTTATTACCCCAAACACTTAAGCTACTTAAATAGCTTGGCATTAAGCCGTATATAGGACCAAGAATTAAGCCGGAAACAATACAACCAATAATGGCGGGTTTACTTAATGTTGAAAACGCCTTAAATGACAATGTTTGATGCTGGGTTTGAGTTGGTGCATTGCTGCGGCTAAGCAGAGGCGCCAAAATAGCCAAGCTTAATAACACCATTACAGTTAAAAATGGTACAGAACCACTGATACCAAAAGGCTCTATTAGCAGTTGCCCAAAAGCATTTCCCGCATACAAGGTTGCCATGTATATTCCCAAGCGGCTTGTGCGCTGTTTGTCATCGTCAACCAATAACAACCAAGACTCAACAATAATAAATACACCTGCCGTTGCAGCGCCTGCGATAAACCGTAAGGCTAACCAGCTAATGGTATAAGGCAATTGCCACATTAACACCACACAGCTGAATATGACTGCAAGGCACAATGCTAAGGCGCGTCGGTGACCCATTTTAGAAATGACTTTTTGGGCGGCTAACGCTCCTCCAAGCAGGCCAGTGTAATAAGCACTCGCTAACCATGCGCTTAAGCCTAGAGGTAGAGACAAACCTGCTAATGCGAGGGGTAACAAGCTCATAAAGTAACCAGAGGCTATAGCAAACAAAGCTAAACCCAATAAGGGTGCAAATATTCCGTTTGCAGGCGAAGGTGTAACAGTAATACTTTGCATGGCTTACCAATAATTAAGGTGCGACTAAAAGAATGTGCTTTGATTAAAGCCGTGCGATAATGCCAACAAATTTTGAAAGGGTAAAACAAAGTATATTTGTCGAAACGATAAACACAATTTGATATATCTATTCGCTAATTAACTTTGTTTAACTCATTGATTTTAAATGTTTTAGTTTGGTTTTGGTGTGTTTTTTTGTGCCTGTTTTTTTGATTGACCTAATGGCTAATTTATAGCAAATTTAACGGGCTGGTCGAGTGCTGTTTTAGCTTAGTTACTGGCAAAGAAATGTCTGTAATATTATTGAGTCGAGTAGGTATAGAGTATGAAATTCTCAAGGTTTGACGATATTGATGAATGGGATGACGAAGATAAAGCCCATCACGTTAAACAGCATAAAAAAGTTAAAAATGGGGCTCGTACGCGGCGTAGAATTGATGAATACAACGAAAGAAAACAGTTAGACAACTGCCTTTCTGAATTGGCGAGTTTTTCTTAAAGCAGCGCTTAGAAGAGCGAGCAAACAAGTTCCATGTAAGTCACCTTAGTAATGACACTGCGTAAATCAAAAAGCCACTGAGTTCAGTGGCTTTTTTTTATTCTACGACTGCTCTTTTAGGCGTCGTCTTCGGCCAGTTGCTTGGCTAAACTAAAGGCTTCGATTTCTTCACCGACTAGATTCTCATCTAAATCGATTGCCACTAGCACTTTGTCTTCGTCTAAGCTGGGTAGCCACTCTTCAAAAAAATCTTCAAGTTTTACTGCTACTGGCTGGTAATCAGCCCAGTCTTCTATGCATAAAGCCTGAGCGTTCGCTTGTTTAGAGAATAACGGCATGACATCGGTGGCTTCAAACTCAATTGAGTCAACCACAACAAATTCCTCATCGGCGCTCAATACCCACAGCTCACCGGCTGCGATAACCGCTTTACTAAAGGCTGAAAGGTTGGTTTCTGATGTAGACATGATTTGCTCCGTAGTTGTTAGCTCGGGATAGTTGCGCAAGTTGAGCCTATACGCAAGTAATATAACCCAAAAGCGGTAAATGAACCGGCATGGCTTATTGCTTGGTGGATTTTACAGCGAAGTTTAGCCCTTAAAATGCTTCTATTTTAGCTTTTTAAACTTAACTAAACCCCACGCCATAACAATGCCTGCCACTGTACCAAAAGCATGTGACGACCAACTTACATTAGCTTTTAAATGAAATAAGCCCCAGAACATACCGCCATAAGCCAGTAATACAATCGCTGCAATGAACACACTTTTAATGCTGCGGCTAAACCAAGCATTGGCTAACAGTAATCCCCAGTAACCAAAGATAAGGCTGCTAGCACCTGCATGAACACCGGTTCCGCCAAACAGCCAAACTAATGCCCCACCAAGCAAGGCAATAACTAAGGTACTTTGCCATAGGATTACGCGACCAAGTTGGGCCACTAGGAACATTAATATCGCCAGTGGCAGCAAGTTAGATAATAGGTGTAACCACCCATGATGAATAAGCGGCGCTAAGGGGATCCCTATTAAGCCTGATGCGGATCGGGGCACAATGCCTAAAGCTGAAACTGCACCTAAGCTAATGGTATTAATCCCTTGAACCAGTATTAGCAATAAACAGAAATACATAATGTCGCGTAGACTTCGCTTAAGCTGAGGGGATAGGCTTATCATGATGCGGCTTAACCTTAAAATTATTGTTAGTGACCAAGTGGCAAAAGTTACCAGAGATTGGTTTCAAGATCTGCGATTTTTACTGGTAGTATTTAAAGCTCTTTTTCGCGCATTTTTCTTTTGGGCGGAGCGAGAGTTACGCTTATTCGTGGGGGCAGGTTTAGTTAAATCGGGTTCAAAGCCCGGAAACCATTGCTGAGGTAAGCGCCTATCTAATTGCACCTCTAATTCGGCTAATAGGTGTTCGTCTTCAACACTTAATAAAGTAACGGCCGTGCCAGTTTGGCCGGCGCGCCCAGTTCGGCCGATGCGATGAATGTAGTCTTCGCTTTTAAAAGGTAGTTCTTGGTTTATCACGTATTTCAGTTCATCTATATCTAAACCTCGGGCAGCAACATCGGTAGCCACTAGCGCACTAATTTCGCCAGTTTTAAATTTGGCTAAAACTTGCTCTCGCGCCGCTTGTGACAAATCGCCATGAAAAGGCGCGGCATTAATTTGTTGGCTAGTAAGCTGCTTAACCAGTTTATCTACAGCTTGTTTAGTTCGACAAAACACTAAGCTTTGTTGCCAGTTTTTCTGCTTAATAAAATGGCAGAGTAGGGCCGTTTTTTTATCGCTATCTACGTTGTAAACTCGTTCTTCAATGCTAGCGGCCTTGCTAGTGGCTTTGGTTATTTCTAATTGCTTTGGGTTGCGTAACAAGGGTTTAGCAAAGCGGTAAATACTGTCGTCTAAAGTGGCCGAGAATAACAAGGTTTGTCGTTGTTTAGGCACAAAACTCAATAGTGCTTTAAGCTCGTCTTTAAATCCCATGTCTAGCATTCTGTCGGCTTCATCTAATACTAGAAATGCCAAGTTTTTTAATGAACAAGAGCTTCGATTGAGGTGATCTAATAAGCGCCCAGGCGTGGCAACCAATATGTCGCAGCCAGCGCTAAGTTGTTGCTGCTGTTGTTCAATGCCCACGCCACCATAAAGCAATACAGAATCTAGTTCACAGTGTTTGGAGTAGGTTTGCAGGCTGGCATGTACTTGCTGGGCAAGTTCGCGAGTAGGGGTTAATACTAAGGCTTTAATTTGTTTAGGTTCGCAGCGCTTAGCTTGGCTAAGTAAGTGCAAAATAGGCAAGCTGAAGGCGGCAGTTTTACCGGTACCGGTTTGCGCACAAGCCATAAGATCTCGCCCCGCTAGAATCTCGGGTATAGCTTGTTGTTGAATAGGTGTCGCTTGCTGGTAACCCGCATCGTTAAGGTTGTTAACTAGCGTTTGGTTTAGGGAAAGTTGCTGGAAAGACATGTTATTGCCAAGTGCAAATGTAGTGCTCATATTATACCTAAAGTCATTAGGTTTGGGTGATGATTTACCATTAAATCATTGGTTTATACGTCCATTTAATATGCACTAAACGCGCGCAATATGATTAAGGACTACACTTTAGATATTCTAGCTAAGTGAGTTAGAAAATATTCTTTAGGAAGAAGAATGCAAATAAGATGTTTATGGATGGTAATAGCGTTAATGAGTTGGAACTGCGTTGCTCAAGAGCTAACGGTGTCGCTGCTATTAACGCCCAAACAACGCAATGCTTTTCATTCCACTTTTAAAGGTTTTACCGAAGAAACCGGCATCAAAATAACCACCATCACCCGTGATGATCACGACTATAAGGAGAAGCTGCCTATTTGGCTCAATGGCGAGAGCAACGCTCCTGATGTAATGCACTGGCAAGCCTCGCAGCGTCTTTTTTATTATTCTCGACAGGGCTTAGTGAGACCAATTACTAAGCTTTGGCAAGATTTAAGGCTAGATCAGGGCTTTGGCCATTTACAAAGCGGAGTAAGCGATAATGGCCAGATTTATGCGCTGCCGATTGCCTATTATCATTGGGGGATCTTTTATCGTAAATCACTGGTTGAAGAATTCGGCGGGCCACAGCGCTTTTGGGAAGGTTTTGTCGATCAATGTGAAAAACTGAAACAAGCCGGAATAACGCCTATAAGCATTGGAACCAAAAACTTCTGGCCTTCAGCGGCTTGGTTTGAGTATCTAAATTTACGTTTTAACGATTTGAAGTTTCATCAGCAGGTACTGAGTGGAAAGGTTTCTTTCTACGATGATCGTTTGAGAACGGTGTTCGAGCGATGGGCGTACTTAATTGAGCAGAAGTACTTTAATGCTGATCATCACGAATATACCTGGGACGGAGTATTGCCGCATTTTTACCGGGAGCGTAGTGCCTTTTTGCTATTAGGTAATTTTGTTGCGACAAAGTGGCCAGATAAGTTACGGGACGATATTGGTTTTATGCAGTTTCCGGTGTTATTAGGTAAGCCTATCTATGAAGTCGCTCCTACTGATGTTTTTATGATTGCTCGACATTCTCAGAATGTTAAACAAGCAGAAGCATTTATTAAATATATGGCTAGGCCAGAGATTCAAATGCAGCTTGCACAAGGTTTAAGCTATATTCCTGCTTCTAAAAATGCTCACGTAATGGCACATTCTGAAGTGGAAGAGGCGGCCAATATGCTGAAAGCCTCATTAGGAGTGTCTCAATACTTTGACCGAGAAACGATCGCCGAATTTGAGCATATTGCAGTACGTGCTTTTACCCGCTTTTTAGATGATGCCGATATTACGCGCCTCCAACGGGATTTAGAGCGTGCTAGGTTGCAAGCTTTTTGATGGAAACTTCGGTCACTGCCCATCATATTTAATGATTTTATCACTAAGCGTGGTATTGCTTTCATAAAATCCCCCTCAAAGTTACTTTCATATCAATTAATCGCTTGAACTTGCTCACAAAAATCAGCTCTATTGCTGTTTTTATAAACCAATAAACTTGAGAATGCCATTTAAGTAATTTGGTATTACAAATAAAAGGGTTTGGGAAGACCTAAGCAACCATTATCTCAGCAAAGACTGAGGAATCTATGCTTAAAAATTTGTGTTATAAGATTACTTATTTTAAGCGGGCACGTAATCGCAACTCCCGTGCTGCAAGTAAGCTCATCTCGTTACTTTTGCGGCGTGCTTCTTTGGCTGAAAAATAAGGAAATTGAACATGTTAAAGCAACCTTCGCTTTTGCTGTGTGGTTTAGTAATCTCGCTGTTAGCCGGCAATGTATACGCGGCTAGAGTTAAAGTTATTAATGCTGATTTTGAGCAAGGCTGGTATGGCTGGAAAAAGTCTGGCCCGTCAGCAATATCTGACCATGGGCGAGACGACGAGTCCTCAGCAAAAATCACTGGTGAATCAGGACGTGTAGAACAAGATGTTAGGGTAGTACCCAATACTGATTATACGCTTATGGCCTTTATGAAAGGCTCTGGTCAAATTGGTGTGAATACGGTCGCTGAGTTAACCGAGAAACAAAAAGCAGTAAACAAATTTCAAACGCTTACGATGAAAACTTACTCAGATGATGATTATCATCCCGATTGGGAAAAAATCACTGTAGATTTTAATAGTGGTAACTCGGATACCGTCACCATTTTTGCAGCTTATGAAGATGGAACTGGCCGGTTCGATCGTTTTAGGGTGATACAAAAGAGAGATTAGCGCTTGGTTCAGCCCTATTAGTACCCAGCAAACGCCGCGACTAGCGGCGTTTTAAGTTTCCGTCATTGCTTGGCGTTGGGTTAGGCTTCCATACATTACGCAGGCGCTGTAATACATTTTCGGGGATAGATTTAGAACACTCTAGGGTCACTTGGCGGCCACGTTTCATGCCGTATATTTTCCCGGTAACTGCTTGGCTAGTGCGTTGTACTAGCTTTATTTCGTGCAAAAAATACTCTGGTACTCGACCCTTAGTGACCTCGACGCGAATCCCGTCTACCTTAATCACAAACTCTGCTGTTATTGCTTTTAACATGTTCACCTACCGCTTTAAGGCTGATTTACTGAGCTATTTTTGTTTTATAGTAAAAGAATACGTAAGGTAATTCTATTTCGTTCAATGCTTCGGCCTTTGCTTAGTCTTAAGTTCGTTACTACCTTTTAAGTCAACCTTTCTGTTCAGTGACTAACGAGGTTTATATGTGTGGACTTAGAAAATTGTTTACAATGGGCATGTTGCTTAGTGCAAGTGTCGGAATGGTAGCGTTGCCTAGTGCGGCCGTTACCAAAGCGCCGGAAGGGGCATCGGTTTATATTATTTCGCCTAAAGATGGTGAGGTGCTTAGTAGCCCATTAACGGTGACGTTTGGCTTAAAGGGCATGGGGGTTGCGCCAGCGGGTGTGGATAGAGAAAACACTGGTCATCATCATTTGCTGATTGACGTAAAGCAACTTCCAAACTTAGAAATGCCAGTACCTGCAGATGCTCAGCACGTGCACTTTGGTGGCGGACAAACTGAGGTCACCATTGAACTCATGCCTGGCGAGCATAGTTTGCAGTTGCTGCTGGGCGATATGCACCATATTCCACACCAACCGCCTATCCTGTCTGAGAAAATAACCATTACCGTAGAATGAGCTTGCTAGTCGGCGATGTTTAGCGCACATTGGCTTTATAAACAATGTGTTAGTAGTGGTGTAAGGAGTAAATAATTAAAGTACTTAGTTTAAACTTGCTGAATTATTTAGCACCTCCTTATGCCGCTTATGAATTTGATAACATATTGGATGCCAAACAGTGGCAAGCAAAACAAGCTTGGTTAAGCCGCATGGTTAACCAAGCTCAAGCTGATGTGATGGCTTTTCAAGAAGTGTTTAGCGCCGAGGCTTTAGCTGAGCAATGTAAGGCCTTGGGTTATCCCTATTTCTTAGCGACGCCCAGTGCGTTAGATGAATCGAGTTATGTGTATCGCAAACCCGGTTTAGCACTGGCCAGCAAATACCCTCTACGTAGTGGCTCCTTGTATAACTCTGGCAATATCGATCTATTTAGTCGCCAGCCATTGGTGGCTAAGGTAAAGCTTGGTTCCTTAGGCTGGGTAAAGTGCTATGTTGTGCACCTTAAATCTAAACGGCCGATGTTGGATGAAGATATTCAAGGCAAGCCTAGTGATATTGATGAATACATGGGGCGCTGGCAATCAGACAATTTGCGCAATCAAGAGGTCACCTTGTTGATGCAAGATATACTGAGTTGTCGCAAGTACAAACTTGAGCCCTTAATGATAATGGGTGACTTTAATGATGATTTATCTAAAGGGGCGTTAGCGCATTTATTTGATGAACCCCAGCCACACCACGATGATGTAGAACAAGCTTGGCGCTTACATGACGCTTACTGCTTGAGCTCTTCAGCGACGCCTCGACCTGCTACTCACTACTACGGTGGTCAGGCGAATGTATTGGATTACATTATATTGTCGGGTGAGTTTTCGGCCGATTACCAGCAACAAATGGCAGAGGTGAGCGCCTATCACTGCTTCGACCGCCATCTTACTCATGCCGATTTTTCAATCGACAGCCAAGCTAGCGATCATGCTGCGGTGATGATTGAGCTAAACGCCAGAGGGGGTAGTATTGGCTTATAATCTATAGGGTTCAAATACTTGCTTCAGGTTCACTTTCGCTTTTAGACGGCTGGCTAACAAATACATACCGCCAATCTTCCTATGGATTAGCAGCACATCAATGGGCGGAGTGTTCCAATAGTCGTGCTCGTAACTCAAGGTCATTCCGGTTTCGCGTAATTGTTTAGCCAGCGGAGATTGAGCAAAGTCATAATCTCCGTCAAATTGCAGTGGTTTAATGACCATTGATAGCATTAACTTTAAGGTGGCAATTTGTCGCTCAGTGCTGTCGTCATTCACAAAACCTAAATCAGTGAGCGCGGCTAAATCTAAGGAAAAAGGCTGGTTTAAGGCTTTGCTTAACAAATGTCGGTAACCAGCTGAGAGTGCAGAGGGAAGTTGTCTGGTTGCGCCAAAATCAAGCAATATGATTTTTTGAGACTGCTTGGAGTAGAGGTAGTTGGCAAAATTAGGATCTGTTTGCATTAGCCCAAACTCAAACAACTCCATCATCAGTAGCTTAAACAGGTTATGCATTATTTTGTCGCGCAGTGCCTGTGGCTCTTCGCTTAGCTGATCAATAACCTCTCCATCATGATGGCTCATTGTGAGAATGTTGCTGGTGGTTAGGTGATCAAATAATTGTGGTAATTCAAATTCAGGGTGAGTCGCTAATTTTTGTTGGTACTGGCGTAAATACTCCGATTCTTGCAGGTAATCGGCTTCTTGGTGAAGCTGTAGCTTGGCATCTTGTAAGATTTGCTGATAATCAAACTGCTTCGGTAACAAGCCGCTTAGATTAAGCAAGCTAACAACATTATCTACATCACTATCAATGCTGTCTTTTACCCCAGGATACTGAATTTTAATGGCAACCCGTTGTTGCTGGCTGAGATAGGCACTGTGCACTTGGCCAATAGATGCGGCCGCAATTGGTTGCAGTGAAAATTGCTGAAACTGTTGTTGCCAATCTTCGCCCCATTCTTTAAGCAGTACTTGGCTTAGCTGGCCTATCGGCATGGGATCGGCATCGGCACGCAATCTCGCCAGTAACTCACTCACTTCTTTGGGTAGCATCTCTCCCGCATCCATCGACATTAACTGGCCAACTTTCATGGCAGCTCCGCGCAATTTAGCCAGTTGGTCTGCTACCCGTCTCACGTTATTTGGGGTAAGTAACACCTCATTAAGTTTAGGGCGTTTTCCGGCGGCGAGTTGCACCGCACCTTCGGCGATCATTCCGCCTGCTACGCGTGAAGCCAGCGAACCAAGGCGACCAAGCCGAGCTAAGCGGCCACTGGGTACCTTTGAGGCCTTAGAGTGTTTAGGGCTATTGATATCGCTACCTACTAAGAGCAAAAGACTGTGCCTAACAATACGCCATTATTTTTCATTTAGATCGAATATTGTGAAAAAACACAGCGTTAAGCCTAGGGCTTTTAAGGGTTTCGCAATCTGAAAATCAACCCGGCTGATAGTTTATATTTAATCTTATCAATGGCTTATGTTTGTGTTTCTCCTTTGGCCTAAAGCTTGCCTAGTCATCAGTAAATCAAGTGAATTTGCAAATTGCCAGAAGAGGCCAAAATGAAAAAATTATTAGGATTGTTATGTTGTTTACCGCTGTTCGCCAACGCCGGGATTATTACTAACGGAAGCTTTGAGAGTAATGATGTTCGCCGTGGTGGCTGGAGCTACTTCTCGAGTAATGATGTGCAAGGTTGGCAGGGGCACAACATTGAGATTTGGGATAACTTATTCAACATCAATGCGGTTGAGGGCGATCAATTCATTGAGCTTAACGCCCACTGTTCTGGAGGTGGTTCACGAGCTTGCCAACTGGGTAAATACAGCATTTACCAAGACTTTGCGAGTAACCAAGGGCAGCAGTACAGTTTCGGTTTATCTTACCGAGCGAGAACTAACAGAAATGAGTCTTTTCAGGTAAGTATTGAAGATAGCGTGGGTAATACGGTGTATTCGCAGTTATTGGCCGATCATAATAATAATTCGTGGCGTCAATTCAGCGGAACCTTTGTAGCAAACGATAACTGGTCGAGGATTCGGTTGGATTCGATGATTAATGGTTCGCTAGGCAACTTAATCGATAACGTTTACGTTGAGGCCATTCCGGTGAGTAGCTTTAGCGCAGCCACCTTTGCCGTATCTGAGCCAGCAAGTATTATTTTGCTTATTTTTGCCTTAGCGGCTTTGATTATCCTTCGAAAAAAACGAGCCGATTAAGGCTCGTTTTTACAAAAGGCAATATCAAACAGGTGCTTATCGTTTTAGGTAAGCTTGTAATACTTCACCACCACTATCAACATTCAAAGGCTTAAAGATAAAACCTTGAATACCCTGGCTCTGACAAGCATCTACCACACTGGCATCGGTAACCGAAGACAGCATTACAATGGGCGTGCTTTGGTCCGTTTCGCGCATTATTGCTAAGGCTTTGTCACCGTTAAGGCGGTTCATCACCACATCCATAAATACAAAATCAGGCTGTTTGTTTAGCAATTGCTCTACGGCGGTATCGCCATCTTCTGCTTCGATCACATTGTGATAACCAATACCGGCTAAGATTCGAAGCATTGCTTTCCTAATTAATGGGCTGTCATCCACCGTCATGATTAAAGCACCTTTTGCTAGGGGCTCACCTTCTGTTGGCGGCGCAACAATACAGGCGTCACTGTTAATTACCACTTCTTGATAGCTGTTTTGTTGGTCAAGCTGACGCACCAATAAGTTGAAGTAGTAACGGCCTACGCCTTCTACATGCACGGGTACCGTAACAATTTGTTGTACGCCCTCTAGGTAGCGGCTCATGTCAGCTAAATCTAATGCAACATGGGGGCTAGAAAACTCGAAGCCGAGTTTGTGTTGTTGTAATAAATGGGTGGCGCGACCAACAATGGTATTCCCCCATTCCTCTAGGGCTGCTACTAACTCTTCGTCTAAGCTGTCACTGTTACTTGCTTCACCGACTAAAGATTGTTGAACGGCTTGGCCTATTGCTACGGCCGTTTCTTGGTAGTGGTGCATTAAAACCACGCCGTCTAGTTGCCCTTGCATGTCAGAACAAACCGCGTAACCTTTAAAGCGAAAATCTTCTACTTTATCAATGAAGGGTTCGTCGGCAGTGCCGTCTAAACCGGTCATGAGTTTAAGGCTCTGTAAAGATTCTTGAATGAAAGGATGAAGAATAATTTTATGAATGGTTTCTACTGTCATAATTTTCCTTTAATAATAGAGCCCAAGTGGGATCTATCTGCTACTCCTAGAGCATTTGTCATATGTTTGATAACGCAAACTACTCTATGGAAGAAGTATTTACGATTCAAGCAAAGCGAACAAATGTGCGATCCCTGCCTATAAAAGGCAGGAAACCAGTACCGGATTACTACCCAGACTAAGGAAAGCCCATGCCACATTGTGTAATAGAATGCCCTGCAGATTTAGCTCGAATTGTTAATTTTGATGTTTTAGTGGAAGCCGTTCATGACGCGGTCGAAGCCAGCGGCTTGTTTGCTGATGGCGATGTAAAAGCTCGTTTAGTACTGGCTAATCACTATCGGGTTGGCGGTAAGCGCGCTCCTTATGTGCATACTTCAGTGCATATCTTAAGTGGCCGTAGTGAGCTACAGAAAAAGCACTTAGCCGACGCGGTTGCTAAAGCTGTGTGTGAGTTATTACCTAGCGTGAAAATGGTATCGGTAGAGGTAAGGGGTATTGCTCAGCAATATTACAGTAATCGCGCAGCAGTGAGTGCTTTGAGCGAAGCGGTGTAAGGCCTTTGGCTGTTTCGTCATGCAGATTAAGTACGGCGCCCGTTTCACTGTTCCGAAAAATGGAACAATATAACTCGCGGCTGCCGCTCAATCTTCTTAACTTTCTTGGTTAGTCTATGGTTGTTCACCAACGAGCTAAGTCTCTTTCTGGAGACTCAGCGTTTTACAACCAAGAGAGTTTATATGAAACATACTAAGAATCTATTGCTTACTGCATCACTTAGCGCTTTGTTTGCCAGTTCTGTAGCACTGGCGAATGCACCAGAGCAAAATGACGACATCCTCACTCATCAGCAGCGCCAAGTTGTTGAAGAGGCCGAACGTTTAGGTCGTTGTTTAGCGGTACATGCCCACGAAAACGATGCACCGGTTCGTGCAGGGTTAGCGGGAATGATTAGCACTGTGCAGCAACCCGATCATGAAGCCATTGCCTTTATGACGCTAGTGGGTGAAGAAGCGGGTTACACCGTAGGTATGTTAGATGCACTGCAAAGCCAAGGTAATAATACCAGTGAGTACCTTGTATCTATCAAGAGCAGTAACAATTGTAAGATAGATGAAACGATTAGCGAGCTTACCCTGCAGCAATAGATTGTTCGAACCGCCCAAGGAAGGGGCTAGGTTCCAGCTATGCCGCTCTCTAATGGCTTAAGAATGTTAGGCTTGCTGGGAAGTGGTTTCAGCTCCGCCATTGATAAAGGCAACGACCTGGCTTTCAGGTAAGGGCTTAGCAAAATAATACCCTTGCAAGAAATCTACCCCTAAACTGCGCAGCGTGTTCATTTGCGCTTCAGTTTCAACGCCCTCTGCCACTACCGAATAATTTAATGCCTGAGCAATATGCATCACTGCGGTAATGATCGGGTAGCCGTTGGTATCAATACGTTGCACAAAAGAACGGTCAATTTTTACGGTATTTACGGCTAAATCTTGCATGGTAGAAAGCGAAGAATAGCCAGTACCAAAGTCGTCTATAGATACCTGTACGCCAATATCTTGAATCGCTTTAATTTGCTCAGCCAAGAACAGTATGTCGCTGCTAAATACCGACTCGGTCATTTCTATATGTAAGCGCTCGGGAGGTAATTGGCTGGCATGTAACGCGTGTTTTACAATTTCTACAAAATCATGGTCTTCTAATTGGGTGACGGATACGTTAACACATACCGACAAAGCCTGTTCATTTGGCCACGAACTGGCAATTTGGCAGGCATTGTCTAATACCCACAAGCCAATTTTGCGGATTAATCCATATTGCTCAGCAATGCCGATGAACTCGTCTGGCGGGATCATTTCATCATCAAGTTGCCAGCGTAACAGGGCTTCAAAAGACACCACTTGGCAATCTTTAGCGCGCAAAATGGGCTGAAATGCCAAACTAAGCTGCTGTTTTTCTATGGCTTGACTTAAGCCATCCTTTAGCTTTAATTCTCGGTGTATTTTTTGTTCTAGCTGATTGGAAAATACCCCCACGGTACAGGGCGAGCGTTTTTTCTGAGCGTACATTGCGGTATCGGCTAAGCGAATAAGGCTGTGTTCATTTTCTGAATGCTGAGGATAAAGAGCAATGCCTACCGTTGCGCCTACCGATAATCGATTATTTTGAAATGAGTAGGCTGCTGATAGCACCTGAATAATCTCTTCAGATTGCTGCACTGCTTGCTGCTCATCGCAGCTTTCTATGGCGAGTAAAAACTCATCGCCACCCCAGCGGCAAAGTAACTGGTGATTAGCGCTTATGTCTTTTAATCGGCGAGCGGTATTGTTTAGTACTTGGTCGCCTGTATCGTGGCCAATAGCATCGTTAATCTTTTTAAAACCATCTAAATCAATAAACAACACCGCCAAGCTTTGTTGTTTTTTTTGGGCGGCAAGTAGTTGCTGTTGTAAGTTTTGTAAAAAGGCGGTGCGATTAAACAACCCGGTTAAGGGATCAAGGTTGGATAACTCGTAAATGGTATTAGTACGGCGCTCTACTTTTTCTTCCATGTGGTGCACTAGCAGGGCATTTTCATTTTTAAGTAAAATGGCTTGAGCGGTAAATTCAGCATTTTTCTTGGCAATCACCACCATAACAATGGCAAATAAAAAGCCTAAAATGCCTAACATCTGACGTTCGTAAATACCTGATAGTAGTAAACCAATAGAGGGTGGACCCAATAAGATAAACGCATAAAACATAGCAGTACGTTTATGCCCTGCCAGCACAGTGGCAGACCCACCAGCCATGGCTGAAATAATGATGATATGGGTGCTTAGGTCAATGTCGGTGCTATTAGGGTTGGCGACTACTTTTAGAATATAAACTGACCACAATACAGCTGTGAGGTTGGCGCCAGAGATAAAACGCAGTATTGCTTTGCTGCCATTCAGCTGTCGGTTAATATCGCGACGCTTCCATAAATGCCAGTCCACCAAACGAATAAGTAACAAACTCGTCATTAAAACCCACCAAGCGTGTTTAAACTGGCGCATCTCAGCGGTGTTAAAGGCAAACACTAAAAAACTAGAAGCGATGATAGAAATAAGTATTCCAGAAAATGCATTGTTGTATAGCAACTGGGCAGCATCTCTTTGGGTACATTGCTTCAATTCGATATTGTCGATAACTATTACCTTGGCAAATACCTAAGCAAAATAGTGGGCTTATAGCATTTGACTACTCGTTCAGATTTAGCGCTAACAGAGCGTTAACGCAAACAGTATAAATATGCTCAACATTGCTTGAGTGGTTCAATATAAAAAGCATAGCTGCTATCTAAGTATTTCTCGCGAAATCCTCAGATCGACGTCACAAAGCGAAGTGTTGAGTGGTGTTTTATGCCCAAGGGAGTCAGATACATAGAAGACCTGTGGGCAACATTCGCGCGTTAGCTTACCCTAACACTCTGCAATTAGGGTCTTAAAAGCATTAAATTTTTATCACTTTTAATGCAATAAAAACGAGCTAATGAAAAAGGTGAAGTAAGGTGTGCAAGCAAAGTACTTATCTAGCTAGATTCACCTAAATCCGTTTTGAAAATTAAGGATAGGCAGTAAGCATAATGGCCCTGATATTATCCTTAAAAGTGTGTTTTGGCCTATTTTAGTCGCTAAACTCTTGCAGGGTGCTTAGTGCTATTTCTGCTTGATGAGCGGGAACAAAAATATGGTCGTGGTAAAACGCAGCAACAACATTGGCGCTAATCTCACGTTCAGCCAGTTTAGTGGCTACCGCTGCAGTTAAGCCAACCGCTTCTAAATTAGAGTGTACCGTTAAGGTAATTTGTTTGAAGCTACCGTCAAAGTGCAAGTTTGCTAGCAGCGCTTGCTGCTTTTCTAGTATTAAGGTGAGGCCTTCGGTTTCTGCAAAGCTGGCTAAGGGCTTAAGCGATAAATAGTCGCTTAGCTCTCCTTGCTGAGAACAAAAAACAAATTCTTGCTCTAGTAGCCTTGGCTTCATTGAACCTAATAAAAGTTCTAGTTCTTTAACGCCACTCATCTAGCCTTGTTCCCCTTAGTTTTTTTGTGATAGCTCTAGCTCATCTATTTGCACTTGCAGATGAAGAGAGTTCTGATTAATTTGCGTTGCATTATGCTGCAGCTTTTCACCCTCAAACTCGGTACTGGATGCTTGTGCGCTAATGCTTTCAATGCTGCTCGCCATTTCATTGGCGACGATGCTCTGCTCACTGGCTGCAGTAGCAATTTGCGAGCTCATTTGGTTTATTTGGTCTACGCCTTCGGTAATTTGCACAAACTTCTCTCGCGATAAATTAACTTTCTCTAGAGCCTCATTGGCCGAGGTATTGTTTTGGTCAATGGTACTCGCTGAGCTGCTAATTCCTGAAGAGAGGTGCTCTAACATTGTTTGGATCTCTTTAGTGGCTTCTTGCGAGCGAGCCGCCAGGTTACGCACTTCGTCTGCCACTACTGCAAAACCTCGCCCTTGCTCTCCGGCTCGTGCGGCCTCAATGGCGGCGTTCAGCGCTAACAGGTTAGTTTGTTCGGCAATGCTGGTAATGGTGTCGGTAATTGAGCTAATTTGTTGGCTTTCTTGGGCTAGATTTTTGATTTTGTCGGTGGTGGCGGCCATTTCGCTGCTAAATTGCTGCATTGTTTCTAGAGCATCAGCAACCACTTGGTCTCCCTCTTCAACGGTTTTACTTAAGTATTGAGTCGTATCGGCAGTGTTTTGCACATTCTCTCTTACGCCGTCTACTGTCACCGACATTTGATTCATGCCAGTGGCGATTTGCGTGGTATGGCTACTTTGGGTTCGCATACTTTGCAATACGTCATCACTGGTAGCAGAAAGGCTATCGGCGGTCTCTATCATCGCTTTTACCGACTCAGATACTTGCATAAACATGGCTTTGTAGCGTGCCTGCACAATCTTAATCGACGCCAAGGCTTGCAGCATTTCTAGGTTCCCATCAACGGTGATAGCCTGGGTAAAGTCTCCGGCGGCTAAGTCTCTATTGTGTTGCTGAATTAAGCGAATTCGCTGGTATACGTGTTTATGGCTATAGAACCAGTAGATCAGTTGAACCAATGCGCCACTTATTGCGAGCAGCTTTATGGTGGTATTTTCTGACGCTATAACAATGGCTGCACACAGGCATAATAGCAGTAGGTTAAACATCATATTGATGGTGCTAATCGAGGTGCGTTCAAATAATGGTGCATTAGGAATCTTGATGCTGCTATTGCTACGCATTTTTGCGTAGAGCTTTTCGGCTTCGCTTACCTGTGCGTCATTAGGTTGAGAGCGAACCGACTGATAACCTACGGTTTTTCCTTGTTTCACAATAGGCGATACAAAGGCGTCTACCCAGTAATAGTCGCCATTTTTACAGCGATTTTTTACATACCCACGCCACGGGTTTCCTGACTTAACGGTTGACCAAAGGCTTTCGAAAGCTGCGGGAGGCATTTCTGGGTGGCGTACAATGTTGTGGTCTTGGCCAATGAGTTCTTCGCGAGTAAAGCCGCTAATGGCTACAAAGGCGTCATTAACGTACTTGATTTTACCCTGTAAATCGGTGATGGAAACTAAGTCTTCTTTGGACGTGAATTTTTGCTCTTGCTGGGTAATGGGTTGATTATTTCTCATTTACCGTCCTTTAAATGTGCAGTGCCTAAATCATTAGCGGCATTCACTAAGCGCAAGCCAGAGCGCCAAGCAATAAATGCGCGCAAAATATTGTTTTGTAATTAGCCAAAGTGTAGCTGGGTAATTTATTGGCAAAATTAGTATTAGTGCTTTTGACCGCGATCTCGGCGGATTAATCCCGCTTTCTGGGGCGCGGTGTTTGTAAGATGTAAGCTTAATGAGAGCAGCTGGTAAGGCTTGTGGCTGAGCTAAAGCGCTATTTTTGTGAATCTTGAATTGCTTGGTTTAGCGCCATGGGGGAGCTTGTTTTCTAGAGAGACCCCGTATTTTGCTTGGCGGTAAGCATATGCTAGGAGATAATTGTAGAGCGAAACTGTTAGGGTGAAGCGTTTGCTGCTTAGTGGCATAAGCTAGGCAATGATTGTGTCACTTAATGTTAGGGTTTTAGCCAATGGGCATATTCGCTGCTATTATCCTTCATATCCAAATATAGCCATACCATGCGGTCTACAAACCACGCTTTAAATGCCATGATCCAGCAGTTAGCCGCTATGAGAATTGTGATATCTAATTGGTAAAGCCCGTATATAAATAGCGGAACACCTAAGACAGATAATACCTGCAGAATGATACAGGGTGTTAGGTGGTGCCGAGGAATCTCGATATGCTTACGTTTAAGATAAATTCGCTCGCCAAAGGTGCCCATGGAGGCCCAGTTATGGGTGTTAGAGGGTTCACCAAATAAACGGGGATTTACCCATATCCAAGCAATAGACAGCAGAATAGGCACTATTGCATATATGCCGAGCCACTGCCGAGACCAAAACGCGAATGATATTAGCGGCAGAATAGTAAAGCGGCTGTACACACTCCAAGGATTTGCATGGCGACGCCAACTGCGTTCGTCCATGCCCATCAGTTTTTCTGCCAACTGAGTAATATTCATAACTCTTTAGTGACCCTTGGGCAAAGGAGTTGCCTTTGTCTTGGCTAAATGGGTACTGATGAAATAGCAACAAACGCAAGCCGCAGCGATACCAAGTAAGTCGGCAGAGGCATCTACTAAATCAAAGGTTCGAGTTGGCATATAGGCTTGGCTAAGTTCTTCGCCTAGTGCAAAAACAGTCACTGCTATTGCCCCCCAATAAATAGGAATGTTGGCAATGCGGAGGCCGCTGAATTTGGTCGCTAATACGCAGATGAAGGTGAGCGTGCCAAACAAACCAAAGTGGCCTAGTTTGTCACCATAGGGAAGGGAGCCTACAACATTGAAAAATACACTACTGGCGCCAGTATTGGCCAAATAAATCACCCAAAGAATAAAACTAAACAACAGTACCGCTAAAATGGTGGCAAATTTATGCATGAAAGAAAGCTAAGCTAAGAAACATTGTTGAGCAATATAACAAGGAGTGGTGATTAAGATAAGTCATTAGTTTCACAACACTTAGTCTTTGATTACCATTAAATGAAAATGCCCAGATACGATAACACCCTAATTTGGGAAGAGGGTTGCTAGGCTTGAACATAAGCACTCGCAGCTAACAAAGCTATCAAGCTAAAACCCTAGCATCGTTATTGTTAGCTAGGTGCTAAGCTAGTCACGTTTTTATTGCTCGGCGCTTTACTCGGTGATCTCCTACCGATTAAATAAAAAAACTAATAGTTTTTTAAAAGAAGATAAATTTCGTGAATATTAGAAAGGTGGATTTAAACCTACTGGTTTACTTAAATGTATTGCTGGAAGAGCGCAATGTCTCTAAGGCTGCTAGCAAGCTAGCACTAACGCAGCCTACTATGAGTAATGCCTTAAAACGTTTGCGAGAATTGTTTGACGACCCGCTGTTAGTGCGTACTGCCGAAGGCATGACTCCCACCGAAAAAGCCACCAAACTTAAACCTGAAATTGTGAGTTTGTTAAGTTTGGCCGAGAAAATAACCCAGCCAGACAAAGACTTTTCGCCGGAACAAAGTAGCGTGACTTTTCGTATTATGTGTAACGACTATATTGAAGCGACCTTACTGGCCCCGTTCATTCAAAGTGTATTAAGCAGCGCGCCCAAAATTAACTTTGATTTGTTTGGTCCTGGCGATATTCGCTTGAGTGATATGGAAAAAGGACACATAGATTTAGCCATTAATCGTTTTACTAACTTGCCTAAAACGTTCCATCAATCGAGCATTTGGCGCGACAACTTTTGTTGTTTGCTGCATAAAGACCACGCTTATACCGAGCAGCTGAGCCTAGATAGCTATTTAGACAGTGAACACGTTTGGGTGAATCGTGCGGGCTGGGGCGCAGAAACAGCTGTGGCTAACCAAAACAGTGGCCATAAGTTGGGTTGGGTAGATGAAGCCTTAGCTCAGCTTGACCAAAGCCGAAATATTCGGGTTTATACACGCCATTATGGCTTAGCGGGCTTGCTGGTGGCTCAACCACAATTGATTGCCACCTTGCCGCGCCGACAAGCGATGTTGTACAAAGATAATCAAGATTTACGCATTGTTCGGGTGCCTTTTCAAATTGTACCTATCGAAACGAAAATGATTTGGAGTCCTTTGCTGCAGCACTCTAAGGCACACCAATGGTTACGACGTTCGTTGATTGACTTCTCTGCCTCGGTGGCCGATAGATAAAGGCAAAACTTAGTACTATTCACAAAATCTATAGTTTGTATTGAAAACTACAATTTCATTTTATTTTGGTGGCGCGCTATCTTGAAGGTGAAGCTTAGTTAAGGGTTTAGCCAAGCAAACAAAACAATAATAAAAACCACCAGAAGGAAATTGACCATGAATACATCACAACATAGCGGTCAAGGTTACCAACACAGAGACAACCTATTTATTGATGCGCCGTTACTGACATTTATTGAGCAGCAATTGCTTGCTAATAGCTCTGTTGCATCAAGTCAGTTTTTTGAGGCCTTGTCTGTCTTGGTAGAAGAATTTGGTGGAACCTATCGCAGACTTAACCAAAACAATAAAGAAATGGCCTGCGAAGATCACTTACAACAATGCCAAAAAAGTACTCAAGCGCCAACGGCCATCAATATTAGTCGTGGCAGTAGTAAAGCAATTTTAGATGAATACAGTTGTGCTATTCCAAGTTGTATTCTCGATGTGTTAACCACCACAATGATTGCCGAGCAGCAAGATATGATGTTGTCGTTAAGTACCAGTAACCCCGAAGAAGCAGAGTTAATGGAAGCAGTGTTTAAACGCGCTCATGATTTAATGGGCCTTACTAAGCAACATATAGAAGTGATTCGTCCGGTTGATAATGTAGCTTGTATTGCGCAGGCGCGGCAACGTGCTGAGTATGCAGAGCCTCAAGCAATGGTAAGCCATGGATAATCGTAAATGTAGTGCGTAAAAAGCCAAGCAATGCTTGGCTTTTTCTTTTGGCCTTAGGTTACCTTAAGTTCTTAACTTATCGAGCGCCTAGTAGGGCTTAGCCCCCCAAGCACTTGCTGAACATAATCTTACTGCTGTCTGGATCGCCCTTATCTTGGTAGCCAGATATCTGGTAGCCCGCTGATATGAGTAACTGCAGCATAGCAGGGTAGCGATTCATTGATTTTACCATTAGCTGTTTATAGCCATTTTTAATCGCCCAGGCTTCTTGGCGTAGCCGTAATTGAGAAGCAATGCCTTGCTTGCGGTAAGCTGGCACTACACCGCCGATCCAGCTGTAAAAAATATCTTTTGATACTTGGTACCCAAGCTTATAAGCGATTGGTTTCCCCTCATGGCTGGCGACTAAAATGAGAGAGTTGGCATCAGCTAAGCGCGTAATGATCTTGGCCTTAGTGGTTTTACGGGCAAACTCGGGGATTTGCGCGTCCACTTCTAATACTTGATCTATTGTTCCACATTGATATTTAAGCTGCATAAGGCGCTACAGTACCTTTTTGTATTCAAACAGGGTAAAAGGATCGTTCGGTCTAGGCTGCATTTCGCCAACTTTTTTGTAACCCAGTTTTTGATAAAAGTGTTGGTTTCTAAAGGCTTTGTATGGCGTCACTAAATGCCAAACAGAGATGGTAGGGTAGCACTGCTCGATAAGCGCCATAGCGGCAGAGCCAATCTGTTTGTTTTGGAAAGAATCACTGATGAAAAAGTAGTTAATTTCCATCTCAGAGTAGCTTAGCGGCACCGTTAACATACCGCCCGCTAACTTGCCGTTGTATTCGATAGTGTAATAGTGACCTTTGGCAACTTGCTCGAGGTGCCAAGGGAGAGACTCAATACCTAGAGGGTAAGCGCCATATTGTTCTGCATCTTCACTAAAAGCCTGTATGGCAATAGTTTGCAGTTGTTCAGCATCGCTGGCATTCGCTTGTTTTAGTTGGGTTGTCATAAAGCTTTTGTTGGGGTGGCTTGGCGTTAAATAGGGTTTCAGTGTGAAGGCGGTAGGCGATGAAATCGCTGGCTTAAAATGAACAAAGCCAGCAATCGATGCTGGCATCTATAATTTGCTGAGTAAGTTTTTGCTTAAACTAGTTTCATCTCTTGGATGATCTCTGACGCTATCTCTGGTTTGGTACTGGTTGGCTTCTCATGAAGATCGGCTTTCAAGTTTCCTTTGCGATGAGCTAGGCCGGCTTCTAGTTTTTTAAGTGCTGCTGCAATGGCTGGATACATTACTGCGTTCGTCGATTTTGCTGAAACTCGCACGCCCTCATAATTAGTGAAAACTTCTATGTGATGTTGCCCGTGCTCTTTTGTGATGATGATGTCGCAGCTTATTAATTGTGGAAAGTGGTTCGATATTTTCTCAAATTTTCTTTCAAC
This sequence comes from Agarivorans sp. DSG3-1, assembly GCF_046774965.1. NCBI lineage: Bacteria > Pseudomonadati > Pseudomonadota > Gammaproteobacteria > Alteromonadales > Alteromonadaceae > Agarivorans > Agarivorans sp. DSG3-1. Next base: position 2,264,652 of record NZ_CP177241.1, read on the forward strand.
TTCAGTTCTTGATTCTTCGCCTAAGGATACGTGCTGGGTTTGAATATTCACTTTCATATAATTACACCTTGCTTATCACTACGTCCTTTAAACTTAGCAAACTCTGGCCACTTAGCCCAAGCGTATATTGCACATGTGTGATTAAGTTCGGTGTATTAAAAAAATCTTGCGGCTATGCCTTGAAATTAGCCGCTTGAAAAACAATATCTTGGGTAGGTTATTTTGTTTAGGAATGACAAGGCTAGATAAGTGGATAGATATCTGCTTAAGTACTGAACAAAAAGGGTGTAAGCCCGAAATGAAGACTAATGCTTCACTGTGTATTGCTCTCCGTAGAGAGCAGCTGGTTAAAAGCTCGACCTATAGAGGGTAGCCGAGCTTGTTACTATTCTCAACGGTAACTAATGACAAACCGCCCGCTTAAATTAACGATCTCGGCTTTAGCATTAGCGCTTCCTTTATTCACTTGAACACCAAAAATGACAGAGTTATTGGCTGCAATATTCCCGTTCCGCGGTAGGCTTTTAGCGATATAAGAGTTATTGCCACTAAACTCCGCATTCCAACTATTGCTTACTGTAGAACCCTCGTTAAGTAGCCACTGGATTTCCCAACTATTTATTGCCGAACTACCGGTATTGGTGATGGTAATATCTGAAGAGAAACTGCTGCTATAGTCTTGGTTTATGAAATAGCTGCCGTTCGATGTTGGTTCCAGCTCAGGGTCTGGATGTGGGTCTAGATTAGGAGTAGTGGTAGAAGCTTCTACAAATGCTATCCAGGTAAGGTTAAAGCCACATTTGCAACCTAGACACACCATCTATACAACTAGCGCAAACAGCCAATATTAACCATGGCCGATGCGTTTAAACGGACTTAAGTGAGGGCTACATTAGTGAAACATTCATTATTTGATTCTATTTTCGCAGCGGCCAAGTTACTGCTGATATTAAGCTTTGTGTGTAGCGGTTTGTTGGCATGTAATTCGTCACAAAATGCGGTATCCGTAGAGGATTCGGTACTTGACGTGGAATCACTTGTTGAGGTGGCGGTTCAACCTGTACTAAGCCAGCGTTTGAGTGATGATATGAGTTTGCCTCACCAAATGTTACCGAGCGGTGTACCAAATACCTATGATTGGTTTCAAGTGCCACGACTAGGGTTTGGCAATTACCCAGGAGAATTTTCGGCCTTTCTTAGCTGGGGGCAAGCTTATTTGGCCGCGGGAACGGAACCGGTTGATAATGTTCGAATACAAATGGCCCATCTCAATAGTTACGTATTAGATAGCCTAGATATGCGGTGGTATGTATTGCAGTCATCAAGCGATGTTGCTGGACGTCACTATCGTGAAGACTTTGTTGATGATGTAAACAAACCTGCTGATTTACGAACGGAAACCCTTGGCAGTTCGGTGACGATGACTCCAGGATACAACTTTCACTTTTGGCCTAAGCACAGTGGGCGCAAAGGCGTTAGTGAATCACGTATTGCTGGCGTGATCTCTGTAGTGGCGGCTCGGTTAGTATTGGATGATCCAACCGGGCCTGACAATCGCGACCAAGCGCAATACCTAATGAGTGTGGGGTCTGATTACTGGCTAAATAAGCTAGCGGGTTGGCAACAGTGGACTACCAATGGTGATGTAGGTATTGGCCGTTTTAGTCGGATTAACAATGACTGGCAATGGTTTACTATGCATAGTTTATCGCAACAGCAATTAGGGCAAGCGTTACCAGAACTGCCAAAGCTGGTGTTGGAAGATAAGGTTAGTGATTAAGGCAGAGCTATCGCTCTTTTGAGCGCCGTTACACATCGAGTATTAATTACAGCGTTAGGCATAGCCTTAATGCTAATGCATGTGCTTAATCACTTCTTCACCAAAGGCAGAGCAACTTAATTCTCTGGCATTTTCTATCATCCGAGCAAAGTCGTAAGTAACGGTGCGTGCTCCAATGGCACCGTCTACGCCTTGGCTAATCAGGTCGGCTGCTTCTATCCAACCGATGTGTTTTAGCATCATTTGCGCGCATAAAATAATAGAGCAGGGGTTTACTTTATCTTGTCCCGCTAAGCGTGGAACGGTGCCATGTGTGGGTTCAAAAAAGGCTACTTCGCTACTCATATTAGCGCCCGGTGCGATGCCAATTCCTCCCACATGGGCAGCTAATGCGTCGGCCAGTAAATCTCCATTTTGATTCATGGTAGCAATTACATCGTAAAGCTCTGGGTGCAAGGTTACCTGCTGGAACATACTATCGGCAATAATGTCTTTGATCACTAGCGGGGCTTGGCCGTCTTGTCGCGGGATCTCTAACCAATAGCCGTTGCTATGGGTTTGAGCGCCAAATTCTTCTTGGGCTAGTTGGTAGCCCCAATTTTTAAAGGCGCCTTCAGTAAATTTCATGATGTTACCCTTGTGCACTAGAGTAACGGAGTCGCGTTGGTGATCTATTGCGTACTGAATCGCATGGCGGATCAGCCTTTTTGAACCTTGCTCCGAGATATGTTTTATCCCTATGCCACACTCTTCACTAAAGCGCATTTTGGTTACGCCCATTTCTTGTTGAAGGAAGTCGATTACTCGCTCTGCACCTGGGCTGCCGGCTTTCCATTCGATGCCGCTATATATGTCTTCAGAGTTTTCTCTAAACACCACCATGTCGGTTAGCTCGGGATTTTTTAGTGGAGAGGGCACCCCTTGAAACCAGCGAATCGGACGAATATTTACAAACAAATCCATCTCTTGGCGCAGGGATATATTGAGCGAGCGAAAGCCTCCACCAATCGGAGTAGTAAGTGGCCCCTTAATGGCTACTTTATGTTCACGTATTGCACCCAATGTTTCTTGTGGAAACCAGTCGCCATCGTACATGTTGGCGGCCTTTTCTCCATTAAAGACTTCCATCCACATAATTTTTCGTTGTTGGCCATAGGCTTTGGCCACGGCGGCATCGACCACTTTTAACATCACTGGTGTGATGTCTACTCCCACGCCATCACCTTCTATGTAGGTGATAATGGGTTTGTCGGGAACCTGTAATTCTTGCTGCTGGTTAAGACTTATTTTCTCTCCGCCAGCGGGTACGCGAATATGTTGATATGGCATGCATAGCCTAAAAGTAACGAGTGCTTAGTTTTACTTTACTTGGCTAGTTAAAGAGGGGCAACGCTATGTGCAGTAAGAAGTGACCTAGTGTGGATTTAAACTAAAAGAAACGGCTAGCTGCTCGTTTGGTAACTAGGGGCTGTTTATCTTTCGCGGTTAAATTTCGTTCGCGAAAAAACAGCTTGAAAGATAAACAACCCCTAGCTTACTCACTATTTTAGTTCGTTTGCTACACCTTCAATGGCAGGTTTCTGCTCAAGGCTGCTGTTGAACAACAGTGGCCAATCATTGTGGCCGGTGAAGTGAGGGATCCAGCTGTCGGCGTCACTTACACCCCAAACAGTTATGCCGCCGCGTAAATTAGCTGGCACGTTGTCGTAATAGGCTTTGATGATTTCTTGGTAACGTAGTTTTTGTTCTTCGGCCATAGCGGCAGTAAAAGTATTTCGGTCACCGTTTGGATTCATTTTTATATCAAGCTCGGTCACTTTCACTTTCAATCCTTTTGCCACAACTTTGGCAAAGGAAGTACCAATAGCTTGAGCACTTGGCCAATCGTAATTTACGTGCATTTGAAAGCCAATTCCATCAATGGGAATGTCATCGGCAAGTAACTCATCGGCCATTCTTAGTACCGAGGCTAGCTTGGCTCCGTCGTCTTCGATGTTGTAATCGTTGTAATAAAGCTCAGCGTCGGAGTCTGCAGCGTGAGCCATCTTAAATGCTTCGGGGATGAAATCTTTACCTAAGTTTTGGTACCAAGGGCTGTTTCGATAAGGTGCAAAGCCGCCAGAGCTGCTGTCATCAAACGCTTCGTTTACCACGTCCCAACTTACTACACGGCCTTTAAAGTGATCGGCCACGGTGCTTACGTGGGTATCCATCATTGTGAGCCAGTCACCTAGATAGTTCTCCATCCAGCTAGGCATTTGTGAGTGCCACACTAAAGCATGAGCATGCACTGTAATATTGTTGTCGAGTGCCCAATCCACTAGGTTATCGGCATCCAGAAAGGTGAAATCGCCTTGGCGAGGCTGTATGTATGCCGATTTCATAATGTTTTCAGCGGTGATCTGATCAAAATGTTGAATAACAACATCCTGCAACTCTGGGCGTGTTTCAATACCGTTACTAAACTGGTCCTCGTATCCTGCTGGCACGGCCGCACCCATGTAGGTAGTGCTTAGTGCTTTTAGACTTTCTACTTGAGGTACCTCGATGGGTTCTCCTGAATCAGAACTTGAGCCTCCACAAGCGCTTAGGCCAATGCTTATAGCTGTAGAAAGTAGTGCTAATGGTAGTACACGCATAAATAATCCTTGATGTCTGTTAGCGCTAACAACGCAGGGGAGCAAGCAGTCATTTGCTTTAAGTCTGTGTTATTAAATCAGATTAAAGCGCTTTCATGTGATTACCAAAATCACTAATCGTCTTATAGTAAATAGTTTTTGTGATCTAGGTTCTAACAGGGCGCATTGATATTTATTGCTAATAAAATCAGTAGTGTAGAGTGGCGGGATGACGTTTATCTAATTGCACTGATTGAGCTTTACAACAAGCAAATATTGTTCAAATCAATCTTTCGTTTATTTTTCTTTATGCTGTTTTTTTTCTATTATTGAAATTAATTTCTTAAAATTAAATTTATTTGTGATTTTTATCTTCAATATTGCCATTTCCACTTGATTATATTTATTACAGTTATTGCTGCTGTTTTTGTGATCTAAATCTTTGGTAAGGTTTTCATGCGTGATATTACTCTCAATAACTCGGTTTGTTTGGAGTTATATTCTTTTTGCCTAGAAATAAAACCATTCAGGCAGAATAAAAATATAAAATAATTACTATTCCAGGAGTTTTTTAATGAATGTGAAAGCGCTTACATCAGCTGTGGCAATCGCACTTACTTGTTCCCCCCTCGTTAGCGCTGCAGAAGACGAGGTTAATTCTGAACAATTTCAACAGATTAAAGATTCACAACCGATTGTTTTAGATACAGAGTTTCAGGTTGAAGAAGGCATTATCTTTTCAGGGTATGCCCGATACGGCTTACATTATTCAGATGACTTTCAAAAGTATGTTCAAGCTGAAGGTGAGCTTGCAGGCCGTGCTGTTGGTCGTTTAGGTAACGAAACCAATGGTGGTGAATTCCAATTTGCTAAAGCATTTCAAAGTGAAAGTGGTGCTATTTGGGATGTAGTGCTGATGCTAGAAAACTGGTGGAAGTATGAATCTGAGCTAGAAAGTGGCGAAGAAATTAGTGAGTATGGTGATATTGCCCTTAAAAAATTCTACGCCGGTGCCACCAATATTTTTGTTTCCCAGCCTAATGCCTACATTTGGGCGGGTCGAGATTTCCACCAACGTCCACAACAGGGTTTAAATGATTACTTTTGGATGAGTCACGATGGACAAGGTGGTGGCATTTATAACCTTGAACTAGGTGATATGGCCAAGTTAGATTTCTCGGTAGTTGGCCAGGTTGATGGGCCGGGAGACAACGGTAACTATGCCTTAACGTCTAAGCTGCATGCCCTGCAACTCGCCGACTCTGTTGCCTTGAGCTTTCTATTTAACTATGGCTTTGAAAGCGATCAATATGATGACAATGGCGTAATAGAAAATAAAGACAAGATTAATGCCTACCACCTAGCTGCGGTGATTGACCAAAATTGGTCTAAAGGTCGTAATCAGTTTATTGCGCGCTATGCAGATAATGCAGACACCAGCGTATTTAATAAAACTGAAGATTTAACCACGCTGTATTTAAGCTTAGAAGGCGCGGTTAATTTTAGTGAGCAAGTAGCCCTAGAGTATTTAGGTGCTTACCACAACTACGATGCGAACTCGTCGGAAGATGACCGCACCAACTACAGTGCTATTGTTCGACCTATGTATAACTGGAACGATACACATTCTACGTGGTTAGAGGCTGGTTACTCAGTAGTGGATTACGATCAAGGCGGTAAAAACACGGCTTGGAAAGTGACATTATCACAAAACGTAACCATTAATGCCTTTGGTAACGCTCGCCCAATGTTACGTTTCTATGCCACTACTGGCCAAGCAGACAATCAAGTTCGCAGCAACGAAGCTATCGAAGCCAAGCAAGATACTTTGGCTCTAGGTGCTATGTTTGAGTCTTGGTGGTAAAGCGTTTTACTCATGAGCTATAGCTTCACTGGTTGAGGCTGTTGCATCATCAAAGGGGCGTTGTTTACGCCCTTTATTTTGTTTGTAAGCCTTTAATAAATTCCCGCCTAGTAATACTAATTTCTTCTTTAGTTAACGCCTCTATATCTAAATCACAATATTCCCATTTAGAGCTTTATGCTGAAACCCTTAAATGTTCCCTTTACTTTTATTTTTTATATTTAGTTTTTAGTTCTTATTTTTTCTTTCTATTTTTCGTTTTGATCTGTTTAATCTGGTAATTATGATATTTTATTCTGAATTATCTTAATTTATAGCTAGCATTGAAATGGCAGTAAAAGCTTTTGTTTTTGTGATCTGTGGTTATTTTATTCTGTTTGTGCGTGATGTTTGTCTCAATTTATTTTGACTCTCAAAATTATACTCAGGCTCGAAGGTGAGGTTCACTCGCCGGATAAACTAATAAAAAAAATTTATTCCATGGAGTTGTAAACATGAATATGAAAGCGCTTACAGTTGCGATGATGAGTGCCGGTATGGCATTTAGTGGTTCTGCTTTTGCGAAGGAAGAAGGCCTAAGTTACAACGGCTACGCCCGCATGGTTGCGGGTTTTAATACAGAAAAAAATAATAGTGAACATGAAGATCAAGCTTATAACGCGGTACGAAATGGTATTGCAATTATTAAAGCTCCAAGCAGCCCACAACAACCTGGTCGTATTGGTAACGAAGGTACCGGTATGGAGTTAGGTATTAATTATCACCAAAAGAGTGAAAATGCTGGTGATTGGGATATCTACTTTATGGCGGACGACGGCTATGGCTGGCAGCGTGATCACAATGATAGTACAACTTACAATTTAAGAATGGCTCAGGCTTTTGCGGGTGGTTCAAACTTGTTTGAAAGCCAAAAAGATATGTATGTGTGGGCAGGTAAACGGTTTAATGGCCGAGCTCAGTTTGGCTTAAATGATTACTTCTATTTCATGAATGACGGTGCCGGTGGTGGTTTCGACAATATGGATTTTGGTATGGCTAAATTTGATTTGGCAGTGGTATCTGGCGACAACGGTAATAACGGACGTTACGCGGTAACCTCAAAGCTACACAGCATCGAAGTAGGCTCAGGTAGCATAGGCTTTAACTTTAACTATGGTTTTGGTGACCAGTCTGATGAGCATGACCCAAAACACATTACCTCGCTTCAAGCAGCGGCTTTTTATAAAGTGGGCTGGAGCATGGGTACTAATGAATTTGCTGTTCGTTACAACGATAATGTGAGCGATAACAACCTGTTGGATGCCGGCCAAATTAAAGGTGACATTAATTCAACAGCATTTTACTGGTTTGGTAATTTAGGTCTAAGTGATTCGTTTGCTATTGATTATGGTTACAGCTTTGAACAATCTGATTTAGAAAACAACGATGAAAGCACCTGGAATCAGTTTGTTATTAAACCGCATTACCGTTGGTCTGATATCCACTCTACGTCGTTTGAGTTTGGTTACGACAGTGTAGATTTCCAAGACAACCAAGACGAGAGCGCTTGGAAAGTCAGTATTCAGCAAAACATGTCGATGGGAAGCTTCTTATGGTCGCGCCCAGAGATTCGATTCTTTGTGACTCATGGTGAAGTGAAAGTGGGTGATAAAACAACACCGGCTACTAACGTAGGCATGATGTTCGACGCGTGGTGGTAATTATTACCACTTTTAATGGGCGATAGGGACAGAGCCTAATCTTGGAATTTTGGCGCAGCTTAGCTGCGCCCTTTTTGTTAGCGTAACTCGCGACGTAGAATCTTACCTACGTTACTTTTAGGTAGCTCTTTACGGTACTCAATGTCTTTAGGCATTTTGTAACCGGTTAAGTGTTTGCGGCAGTGTTTTTTAATATCATCGCGGTTAAGCCGTGCATTACACACTACGAATAGCTTAATGCGTTCTCCCGTCACATCATCTGCCACGCCAATGGCGGCCGCTTCAACAATGCTTGGGTGCAGCGTTGCTACTTCTTCAATTTCGCTAGGAAACACATTAAAGCCAGAGACTAAAATCATGTCTTTTTTGCGGTCTTCAATAAAAAAATAGCCTTGTTCGTCCATGCGACCAATATCGCCAGATTTAATCCAACCATCTTCACTCAACATATTGGCGGTTTCTTCAGGCTGATTCCAGTAACCCTTCATTACTTGTGGGCCTTTAATTTCTAGCTCGCCCACTTCTCCTGCATCTAGCTCTTGGCCGCTATCGTCTACCACTCTTATTTGCGTGCTAGGCATAGGCACTCCAATCGACGGCAAAAAAGCTTGCTGTTGGTGAGTACCTGCAGCCACAACGGGTGAACATTCGGTTAAGCCATAGCCTTCAATTACTGGCATTTTTGTTAGCTCTTGCCATTGTTCAGCAATGTGCTTTTGAGTGGCCATACCGCCAGCAATGGTGAAACGTGCTTTGGAGAAATCCAGTTGGCGGAAACCAGCATGATTCAATAAGCCATTGAACAGGGTATTCAAGCCAAAAATCATTGTGAACGGATACTTTCGGAGATCGTTTACAAAGCTGTCCAAATCACGAGGATTGGTGATGAGCAGGTTTTTTCCACCAATATACAAAATGAACATCATGCTCACGGTGTTGGCAAAAATATGGTATAGCGGTAGTGGCGTTACGGCGTGTTCTTTATCTAGCAAAGTACGTGGTGAGAAGTGGTAAAACACTTGAATCACATTAACTAATACATTGCGATGCGTGAGCATGGCACCCTTAGCAACTCCGGTGGTACCACCGGTATATTGCAAGTAGGCAATATCGTCTCCGCTAATTTGCGGTTTTTGGTAGGCCATGGTTTTGCCTTGTGTTAAGGCCCTACGCATAGAAATCGCACCGGGTAGGTTGTACTTAGGCACCATTTTTTTTACGTACTTCACCACAAAGTTAACCAAGGTACGCTTATGAGCGGCAAGTTGGTCACCAATGCTGGTAAGAATTACGTGTTTAACTTGGGTCTCTTTTATCACTTGCTGCAAGCTATTACCAAAGTTAGTCACCGCTACAATCGCGCTAGCTTGCGAATCACAAAGTTGGTGTTTTAACTCGCGAGGCGTGTAAAGCGGATTAACATTGACTATCACTAAACCAGCTCGTAAAGCACCATATAGCGCGATAGGATATTGCAGTACGTTTGGCATCATTAATGCGATGCGCTCACCTTTTTGCATGCCTAGTTCTTGTTGCAAATAAGCGGCAAAGGCTAAAGACTTTTGGTCTAGCTCTTGGTAGCTAAGACTATGTCCCATATTCACAAAGGCAATCTGCTGAGGTGATTTCTTACAGCTGTGGTCAAACAGTTCCAATAAGTTTTCAAACTGTTCAGTGGTGACTTCTGCAGGCACATCTTCGGGGTAACTATTGAGCCAAGGTTGGTCTATTGAATTCATTTTCTATCCTCGCCCTGTGGTGAGTATTTGTCGAACTACGCTCAGTATTTACACGCTTGCTTAAACGACTTAATACCCAGCATGTGGCTAGTGTATTTTGCCCGCAAGGTTAGCCGATTGGTTTGATAAACCCTAGCTCATTTTCCTAAATCATTGAGCTAAATCATCAACAAATATTACGAAGTAACCAGTTTTGTGGATAAAACACGGAAATCAAAGGGGATTTGTTCAAGAACGTGGTGTTTTACTTGGCTTAACTAGAATTACCTAGAATAAATTTGCTTAGCTGGGTTGGCCTTTTACTTAAGGGCATATTGATTGTAATGTGGGGCTCACTGTTTTATTTAAAAGCCACTAAATGTGGAAGCGTTAAAGGGTGATAAACTTGCATTTACCACGCCTTTCGCTACCGTTAGTTTATGTACATTACGAGTAAAAAATTAGTGTTTAGATTGATGTGTTTTGCCCTATTAACAGTATCGAGTTTTGCGGTGCTAGCGAACTGTGACCGAATAAAAGTTAATGGTGAACATAATTGGTTTGATGTGTCCTACAGAGTTAACTCTCATGCCCCTTTGCAAGGCCTAGCAGTCGACTTGGCTAATCGAGTTTTTGCTGAGGTGGGCATTGAGGTTGATTATCAAGCGATGGTGCCTTGGAAGCGGCAGTTTTTACAGTTAGAAACTGGCGATTTAGATGTGATTATTGCTGCTTTTTACAATCAGCAGCGTGGCAATAAATTTGTTTATAGCGAAGCGATTGGCGTGGAATACAGCACTGCGTTTATTCATAAAGAGCATAGTGATACATACCGTGGCGCAGAAAGCTTGGTTGGTAAACGCGGATTACAACTGTTAGGAAGCAGCTTTGGTGACCAGTTTGACAGCTATGCTAAGCAAAATCTTACCATCTCTAAAATGGCCGACTTAGATCGGGCTATTAAGCTCATCGCTTTAAAAAGAGCTGACTATTTCTTGTACGCCACCCATGGAGGCCGGTTGAAAATTGCTGAAACAGAATTTGCCGATATGTTGGTGGATATGCAGCCCAGTATTAGCAAACAACAAATTTTTATGGTGATGTCTAAATCTTCTTCCTGCTTAGAGCATTTAGATGAAATAAATCAGGCCATTAGGCGACATCGAGACGACTTCTAGAGATTACTTTTCAATAAAAAAGCAAGCCCTAAAGCTTGCTTTTTAGTGTGGCTAATAGTGAAAGCTTAAGCTTCTTCTATTTCCTCTAGCTTGGTAGAACCTCCATGGTGGACTTCTCTGCGCCGTTGAATCATGGCGTAAAAACCAGGTATTAAGAAGGTGCCTACCAACAATACACACAGCAAGCCACCAACCAGAGAAATACCTAGCGAATTTTGACTAATATGGCCAGCACCATTTGCCAGTACTAGCGGTATCATGCCAAAGATAAATGACCAAGAGGTCATATTCACCGCTCTAAATCGCAAGGTTCCACCGGTTACGGCTGCTTGGTCAATAGGCATGTCATTGTCTTCACGCTGCATACGTGCAAACTCTACGATAAGAATCGCATTTTTGGCGGCTAAAGCAATCAACAAAACCAGGCCAATTTGTGCGTACAGGTTCATGGGTAAGCCTGCTAAAGATAGCGCTACAAACGATCCCAAAGTTGCTACTGGAACCACCAAAATAATTGCCAGCGGAATGGTCCAGCTCTCATATTGCGCCACCATAAACAGGTAGATAAACAGTAAGGCGAGGGCAAAGGCATATACCGCCATATTACCTGCTTGGATCTCTTGGTAAGCCATACCGGTCCATTCAAACTGGTAACCGTTTGGCAATTCTTCTGCGGCAATCCGTTCCATGGCGGCAATAGCGTCTCCCGATGAATAACCGGGCGCCGGTTGGCCTTGCAATACCGCACTGCGGTACAAGTTGTAACGCCAGGCTACGTCTGGGGCAAACTGCTGTTCTATGGTGACCAAGGTGCTCAGTGGCACCATGTCGCCACTGATACTGCGAACATGAAACTGACCTAGGTTATCTAAACGGCTGCGGTACTCATCTTCAGCTTGCATGGTGACTCGGAAGTTTTTGCCATAAAGGGTAAAGTCATTCACATACAGCGAGCCCAAGTTGGCTTGTAAAGTAGTGAATAAGTCGCCTAGCGGAATACCCAATTGCTTGGCTTTACTGCGGTCGATGTCTACGTAAAAGTGAGGTACATCGGCGCGGAATGTACTAAAAGCACTGCCTATTTCTGGGGCTTGGTTGGCTTTAATGGTGATATCTTGCATCACTTTAGCCAGTTCGCTGCGCGAGCGACCAAGACCATCTTGCAAGACAAATTCAAAACCTGAAGCCGTACCCATGCCCGGCACAGCAGGTGGGCCAAAAGCAAAGATCATGGCATCTTGAATTTTGCCGTAGGCTTGCTCGTTGATACGCTGGCTAATGGCAAACGATGAATGGTCACCGTCTAGTGCGTTTCGTTCATCCCAGTGTTTGAGTTTTACAAACATGGTGGCCGCGTTAGATTGAATAGCGCCGGCTAGCAAACCGTAACCGTTGGCTAAACTCACCGCTTCAACGCCCGGTTCTTGTTTAATGATATGGCTTAAACGCTCCGACACTTCGGCGGTACGGCTAAGCGAAGCGGAATCTGGCAGTTGAACGTTTACCAGCAATACCCCTTTGTCTTCTTGCGGGACAAAGGCCTTAGACGTGTTGTGATTCATCCATGCTACAGCGGCAATGGCTAAACAAAAGAACACCACTAAGGCAGAGCTGCGCCTTACCAATATGCCTGCGGCTTGGCCGTAGCGCTTGGTTACTGTGACTAAACCTCGGTTAAACAAAGCAAACCAGCGAGGCTGTTTTTGCGCACCACGTTTTAGCACTAAAGAACAAATAGCGGGTGAGAGAGTCAGCGCATTTATCGATGAAATAACCACGGATATACAAATAGTAATCGCAAACTGACGATACATAACTCCGGTGATACCAGGCAGCATCGCTACGGGTAAAAATACCGCAAGCAATACCAAAGTAGAGGAAACAATGGGGCCGGTAACTTCGCGCATGGCTTTTAACGTGGCTTGCCGTGGGCTTAGCTCAGGGTGAGCAGAGAGTTTACTGTCGACATTTTCAATCACCAAAATGGCATCATCTACCACAATACCAATCGCCAGAATCAAACCAAATAGCGTAATAGTATTGATGGTAAAGCCGGTAGCTAGCATTATTGCAAAGGTGCCAATCAGCGAAACCGGAATAGCGACAACCGGTATAAGCGTTGCACGCCAGTTACCTAAGAATAAATAGGTGACTAAAATAACCAATAAAATCGCTTCTATCAGCGTTTTGATTACGCCTTTTACTGACTCAGCAACAAACTGGGTGGTGTCGTAGGCAATTTCATAATCCATTTTCTCTGGCATGTTAACTTTAAGTTGTTCCATCAATGCCAAAACTGCGTCGCCACTGTCGAGCGCGTTTGCCCCTGTTTGTAACGACAAAATCACCGATACCGAAGGTTGCCCTCTAAACTCGCCAAAGGCGGCGTAGCCCCGTTTGCCTAGCTCTACACGGGCTACGTCTTTTAAGTAAACACGTGAGCCATCTGGGTTGGCGACTAATAGAATATTCTCAAAATCGTCAACGGTGTCTAAGCGACCTTTGGTGAGCAAGCTAAACTGCACGTCGTTGTTAGCTTCGTAAGGTGGTGCACCTATAGATCCCACCGCCACTTGCACGTTTTGTTCCGCTAGGCTGTTGCGAATATCGCTGGTGGTAAGGCCTAGGTTGGCCAGTTTAAGCGGATCTAACCAAACACGCATCGAGTATTCAGCCGAGCTAATTACCCGTACATCACTAATGCCTTGCACACGCGCTAATTGGTCTTCAACGTTTAAGGTAACGTAGTTGTTTAAGAAGGTGTCGTCATAGTGACCGTCAGGCGAGAAGAAGTTAAGCACCATGAGCAAGTCGGGCGAACGCTTACGCACCGTTACTCCAACTTGGCGAACTTCTGGAGGCAGCTTTGACTCGATTTGGGTGACCCGGTTTTGCACGTTAATTTGTGCCATATCGGGGTCGGTGCCGATGTCAAAGGTTACGGTAAGCGAATAAGAGCCATCGTTGGCACTTTTCGAGTTCATGTACAGCATGTCTTCTACGCCGTTCACCGAACTTTCAATCACCTCGGCCACTGCTTCTTCTACGGTTTCGGCACTGGCGCCGGTGTAGTAGGCGGAAACACTTACCGAGGGAGGGCTAATTTGTGGGTACTCTGCAACGGGCAATACCATTAAGGCTATCGCGCCTGCTAATGACAGCAGAATTGAAATCACCAAAGCAAACTTTGGCCGTTGAATAAAAAAGCGACTTAACATGATGACTCCTTAATTAACCCGCTTGCTGTTCTACAATTTGCACTGGCGCACCATGGCGTACGCGTTGCAAACCTGCGGTAATCACTTGCTCGTTGCCGTTTAAGCCGCTAGTGATGACGACACCTTGTTCCAATACCGGACCAATGTTTACGTTGCGGCGTTCTGCGGTGTTGTCTGCGCCAATCAACATCACAAACTCGCCTTCTAAATCACTTTGTACTGCACGTCTAGGGATGACTAATGCTTCAAGCGATGCGTGGCTCGTCAGTTTTACTTCAACATATTGGCCTGGCAGCAATTGTTGCTGAGGGTTGTTAAACTGAGCGCTAATGGCAATGGTGCCTGTTTGCAAATCAATTCGATTGTCGATGAAATCTAACTGGCCGTTTTCTGGGTAGGTTCGGCTATCGCTGATTTTTAGCTGCACAAGGGCGTCGTCGGTTTGTGCGCTAGAGTGGGCGTCTACTTGGTCTAAGCCCATGTTTAAACGCTCTCGTTCAGATACTCTAAAGCCAGCACGGATCGGGTTTAGGCTTACCAAGTTAGTCAGTCGACCATTGCTGCTGGCAATTAAGTCACCTTGGCTCACTTCACTTTGACCAATGCGGCCATCAAAGGGCGCTACAATTCGAGTGTGTTGTAAATCAACTAAGCTGGCGCTTAACTGCGCTTCGGCGGCCTCGAGTTGGGCGTCGCTAGACAGTTTTTCTGCGGTTAAGCGATCGTACTCTGAGCGACTAATATTGTTTTGAGGCAACAAACGTTCACCACGTTTCCAGTTAATCTCTGCATTGGTTAAGTTAGCTTTTGCCTGAGCTAAGGCCGCTTTGGCTTGTGCCACGGCTGCTTGGTAGCGGGTAGGGTCTATTTCGTAAAGCAGTTGTCCTTGCTCCACCATTTGTCCGTCTTCGAAGTGACGTTTCAGCAAGTAGCCGCTAACTTGAGCGCGAATATCGACATCTTTATAGGCTTCTATGCGACCAATAAATTGCTGAGACGGCGCATAATGGATGCTTTTAACGGGTTCGGCGTTCACCAAACTAGCGCTTACTTGATTAGGAGATACGTCGGCAGAGTTACACGCGCTAAGCAACAAAAGTGCAGGGGCTAAGGCGAGCACTTTAATACGGGAAAAAACCATGAAACTATCCTCAAACTTTACATCAATGCAGAACAAATAGCCGAAGAGAGCTGTTTGCCTCATGCAAATATAAAGTTGGCGAATGCTAACTAGACGCGTCCTGCGAAAACGCCTCTTTGACGCTGGTTTTATTTTTAGTAATTACTAAAATATGCAAGTGGTCAATATACACCTTATTCAACTAAAGTTAGCCTCAGAAATAGTAGGTGCTAACATCGGGATTTCTAAATAAAATTGAGGTTTTGTTGTTGCTAATTAGCGGTGGTTTTTAGCTTAAGCTGGTAAGCTCACTTTTTTGTCACCGGCAAGTTGCAATGATGGCGAGAAATAAACACAACATAGATAGGGTGTTTGCTATATTATCTAGCCGCATTAATACTGCCCAGAGGTTTTTATGGCGCGCCAAGTAAGCTATACCTACAAAAAACAAAACAAAGTGATTAATTTTTCCTTTGATAAGTACCACGACATTCATGAGGCAGTTGCTGCAGCCGAAGGTGTTGATATTTCAAGTTTTCTAGCGATGGAAAAGCAATTAGCTATGTCTACGCGAGACACCGCTACGCTAAAAGAATACCGCCTGAAAGAGTTCCAACGCTTAGGTTTTAGCGACATTCGTTTTCTAAAAGACGAAGAAAAAGACCAACCAGCCAAGTAAAGTTTGTCTGAAAGCGCATTTCTTAGGCTTGCTACTGGCCTGAAATGTGTATTTGCTTAAGGTAGATAGATTATCTATTTTTGAGTTTTTTTGATGTCTGAATCTCCGCATTTTTTGGCCTTAGTGGCTGATTTCGCATGTTTAGCCCAAGTTGATGCTATTTTGCTGGCAGGCTCTAGAGCGGCCGGCACCGCCGACGGCCACTCTGATTACGACGTATATGTTTATCTTAATGCGCCAATTAGTACTGATGTGCGCCAAAGCATCACTAACAAACACTGTCGGTACATGGAGCTGAACAATCAGTTTTGGGAAACCGAAGATGATGGGGTTTTACTTGATGGCATTGAAGTAGAGTTAATCTATCGAGATTTCGCGTTTCTTGAGCAGGAGTTGCATCCAGTCGTAGAGCAGTATCAAGCTAAGGTGGGGTATAGCACCTGCTTCTGGGCCAATTTATTGGCATCTCGCATTTTGTATGATGCAGATGGAAAAGCGGCGCAACTACAGCAACGTTTTAATGTGGCTTATCCAGCGCCGTTGCAGCAAGCCATTGTGAACAAAAACTTCCCGCTATTAACGGCGCAAATGCCAGCCTATTATTACCAATTAGAAAAAGCCCTAAAACGGCAAGACAGAGTAAGCCTTAATCATCGCTGTACTGAGTTTCTAGCCAGCTATTTCGATATTTTATTTGCTATAAATGCTTTAGCGCACCCAGGTGAAAAACGCATGTTGGAATATGCTAAGCAGCAATGCCTTATTGTGCCTGAAGGGTTCGTTGAAGACATTGAAGGTTTATTAAGTGAGATAAGTACTGCTCAGCCAAGCTTGCTGGCTAAAGTGAAATTATTGGTAAGGGAGCTTGAGCTGGTCATCAGCGCTAAAACGTCACTTGGGCTGCCAACATGCTACCCATTTAGTCAAAATAACTAAGGCCAAGACTCTTAACTTTTTAAACAATCAGTTAAGCTAATATGCGTTGAGGGATACTTGCCTAAAAACAACTTATTGATTGATCTGATACTGTTGATTAAATCGTTATTTGGTGTGAAAGTAGCGCTGAATAAGTAACTTCAACAGGGATGTATTAATGTTACCTCGCTCCGCACTAAGTATCGCTGCAGCCATCATCGCTGTCTCTTCAAATGTCTCGTTAGCGAGTTCTGAAGTGGCTGTTCCCTTTATCGTTGGGGGCGAAGATGCGCCCGCTGGCGAATACCCTTGGATGACTCAGCTTAAAGCTGATGGTAGTTATTGTGGTGCAGTATTGATTAATCAACAATGGGTGCTCAGTGCTGCTCATTGTACCTTCGACCAATATAGCGTTGGTCATTATGCTCCGAAAGAAAAGATCAAAGTGAAAATTGGCGACGATGTCTTTTCTTACCTCGAAGAGGACGGCGAAGCGGTTAGTGAAGTGTGTCAGCACCCTAACTATGTTGATTCTGTTGAAGAAGGTTCAAACCAGGTAGCTACCGATAATGATATCGTTTTGCTGCGCTTGGCTGAGCCTAGTTCAGTGACGCCGATTACAATGAATCAATCGGCTATTCATCAAGACTATAACTCAGGCTTTGGTTTAAGAGTGATAGGTTTTGGTCGCACCAACACCGACCCTGATAACCCTACTTATAAAGATAACTTACAACAAGCAAATGTGAACTTAATGGCTCAGAATAGATGCGCCGAAGTTTGGGGCAGTGCTCAACTTACTGCTCAGATGTTCTGTGCCGAGAGTTTTACCGCAGACTCATGCTCTGGGGATAGCGGAGGCCCAATATTTATTGATGAAGGAACTCAATACAAGCTAGCTGGCTTAGTGAGTTGGGGGTCTAAGTTTTGTGAAAATACACCTGGAGTTTACGTAGATGTTGGTCAGCTTTCACCTTGGATAACTGAAGTGGTAAACAGCACTGCTGAAGAGCGGAGTAATGCATCTTTGTGTTCTCAAAAAGCAGCACTTGCTCGACCAGAAAGTTCAGGTGGCGGTGCTTTTGGCGGCATAGCCATTGTAGCCCTATTAGTGCTTCGCCGTTTTCGCAGAGCATAATATATTGAAATAAAACGTTTTGTTTTTTGTTTAAAAAATATTCATGCATGTGCGGGCGTTTTCTGTTAGATTACGCCCGCATTTTT
Source organism: Agarivorans sp. DSG3-1 (assembly GCF_046774965.1). Taxonomy (NCBI): domain Bacteria; kingdom Pseudomonadati; phylum Pseudomonadota; class Gammaproteobacteria; order Alteromonadales; family Alteromonadaceae; genus Agarivorans; species Agarivorans sp. DSG3-1. The sequence continues at coordinate 2,282,666 of NZ_CP177241.1, forward strand.
GTATGCCGCTAACAAGCTGTCTCATGGAATGCTGCTTTGCAGTTGAGAGCGTCCACCCCACGGATCGGGCCAGCAATTTGGACGAACATTTTTGCTTGTTAATGAGAATTTTATGCAAAGTATTTTTGCCGATATCGTTGGTTTACTGGGTACTGCCCTCGTGGTAGGTGCGTTCTTCCTTTTACAGTTAGAGCGATTAAGCCCTAAACAACTTACCTATAACTTGATGAACTTAAGCGGTGCCATTTTGCTGCTGATTAGTTTGTGCATTAACTTTAATCTAGCTAGCTTTATTATTGAGCTATTCTGGATTGGCGCGTCAGTGGTAGGTATTGTTAAGTACTTCAAACGTGAGCCGGCTGTTGCTCAAGCTTAAAACATTCAGTTTTGGCTAATAATTAGAAGCTATTGCAATTTTCAGCGATAGCTTTTAATCAATATATTTCCTGCTCTTCTTTGCCTTTGTGGCGTGCTTGAAGCGATCACGTATCGGTAGTAGCTCTCATTTTTAATAAGCCAAACAATCCTAAACAGTAAATAGTGCCCAAATGAGCAAAAGCTTTGTATGCTAGAGCGACTAAAAACAGAGCCTTTACTTATATGAATCAAATACATCCTCAATTAGCGCCAATTTGTCACTATCTTGAACAGCAACTGTTAGGCAAACCTAAAGCGGTGCGTCTGGCCTTGAGTTGTTTGCTTGCCTCTGGCCACTTACTGATTGAAGATTTACCGGGAGCGGGCAAAACCAGTTTAGCCAAATGGTTGGCGGCGGGTTTTGGTTTGAGTTTTCAGCGCATCCAATTTACCAGTGACTTGTTGCCTGCCGACATTATTGGTGTATCGGTGTATGAGCCACCCACTCAGCAGTTTATCTTTCATCCAGGGCCAATTTTTAATCACTTAGTATTAGCAGACGAATTAAACCGTGCGAGCCCGCGTACCCAAAGTGCTTTGTTAGAGGCAATGGAAGAGCAGCAGGTGAGTACCGATGGTCAAAGCTATCCTTTGGAAGCACCATTTTTTGTGATTGCGACGCAAAACCCTCGCGAGCAGTTAGGTACTTTTGATTTACCTGAGTCTCAGCTAGATCGCTTTGCTATGCGACTTAGTATCGGTTTTCCGGATTTGAATTCAGAACTTGCCATGCTTAAGCGTTCTAACCAGGCTGGTGAATCGCTGGTTGGCATGTCGATTGAGGCGCTAACTCAGCTACAGCAAGCGGTTGAGCAAGTGCATTGCAGCGATGCCCTGCTTGATTACTTATTACGTTTAATTCATTGCAGTCGCGCTTTAGAAGGGGCAAACCCTTTGTCGCCGCGCTGTAGCTTAACCTTGTTGGCCTGCGCCAAAGCATGGGCCTATTTGCATCATCAGCAGCACGTATCACCTGAAGATGTTCAAGCGGTATTTAGTGCGGTGAGTGCCCACCGTTTAGGGCGAGGTGACAGTGGTGAAGCCTACGCCAAGCAGATTTTAACCGACGTCGACCCATACAACGATCTGAGCTAAGCATGCAAATTTGGGGACGCTCTGCATTTAAAAAATGGCGAGGATTACGCACTCAAGCGTGGCTTGAACGGCGGATTCCCGCTTCAAGCCGTTTAGGATTAAACCGCAAGAACCTATTTATTCTCCCAACGGCATTTGGTTGGGGATTTTTGTGCGCCTTAGTGGTGATGCTAATGATGGGCAGTAACTACCAAAACAACTTAATACTTGCTTTAGGTTTATGGTTATTAGCCATGTGGTTGCTGTGTTTGGTGCTTTGCCATCAGAATCTTTCTGGTAGTGTGGTGAGTGTTGTTCAGCGCCCAGAAGGACAATGTGATCACCCATTGCGGCTGATCTTCACCATAGAAAAAGCCAATAAAACCTTCTCTAATGCACTTACCGCGGAGTTTAAAACCTGGCCGCATGAACAGGCTAGCCAGCATCAAAATAACCAACTAAGTGTAGATATTGAGGCGGTGCAGCGCGGCCGCAAGGCATTACCAAGAGTCTCTATTGCCAGTGTATTCCCTTTAGGTATTTTCCGTTGCTGGACGGTGGCTGATTTTAACTTAGAGCTGATTGCTTACCCAGCACCACTGTCAGGGTATGCTTGCCCCGCTCAAGAGCTATCTGAAGAGCATGATATTGAACAAACCTCTAGTGATAGCCAATTGCAAAGTGAGTTTGCCGGTCTAAAAACCTATCGCAGTGGTGAGCGTAAAAGCTTATTAGCGTGGAAGCAATATGCGGCAGGCCGAGGTTTACAAACTAAGGTTTTTAGCGGCAATCCTGCGCTAGATTTACATTTGACTGACCGATTACATAGCGGTTTAGATTATGAACAAGGCTTATCGGTATTGGCTTTTTGGGTTCGTCAGTTAGCGCAACAGCAACAAAGTTTTAGTTTACAAGTCGGTGGCCAGCAACTGGCAAGTGGCAGCGGCTTGGCGCATCAACGTGCTGCATTGCAACTCCTCGCAGAGGCACCTAAACAAACATGAACAATGTAAATGCTGCCCATATTCGTTTATCGCTTCTATGTTATTTGGCAACCGCTCTGGTGTTGTTTCAGCAATTGCCTTGGTTAGTGGTGGCTGTGGGGGCTGCAGCTGGCTGGTGGCGCTTAAGAGTAGTGAACGGTTTGGCTTCGCTGCCTAAACCACGTTGGGTAAAACTACTGTTAGTGAGTTTAATTGCCTTAACACTATGGCTAAGCCGCTCCGCAGAGCTGTTTGATAAACTAGTTAGCCTTGTCATGCTGGGTTATAGCTTGAAATACATTGAGCTTCATAAGCGGCGTGATGTAGAAATGTTTGCCTTAACGGGTTTGTTTTTATTGGCATTTTCGCTGGTATTTTCTAGCCAACCTTTAGCGGCTTTGTTAGTGCTAATTGTTGCCTTTATGCACTTACTGTTGTTACTGAGTTTAGATGTAAAACTCAATTTGTCTTGGCTAAAAAAGCTAGCCGTTTGGATGTTGGCCATCGCGCCATTGGGTTTGGTCTTGTTTATTGTTGCGCCGCGATTAGCCCCTTTATGGAAAATGCCCACGCCCAGTAGTGCACAAACTGGTTTGTCTGATGTGGTACGCCCCGGTGATATTAGCCAGTTGATTCGCTCAGACAAGTTAGTCTTTCGCGCCGAATTTAGTCGCCCGCCACCGCGAGACCAATTGTATTGGCGCGCTATGGTGCTGGATGAGTTTGATGGTGAAGAATGGACGCGCAGTGAGCTCGCTCAGAAGAAACGCGTGGTTAAAAATGAGCAAGCGCCGATTAACCAATACCAACTGTTGCTGGAGCCAGCCAATCAAGCTTGGCTGGCTACGCTTAACCCCAGCGAGCTGCGCGGAGGTGGAGCAGAGCAGGTTGGCGATAAAAGCTGGCAACGCAGTGGTGAGAGTTTCCCTCGGCAGATTTTAAGCTTTAATCATCTCCCTCATTTGAACCGTGAGTCGGTAGCACCAGAGCAATTACATCTGCTGACTCGCGTACCCCGCAACATAAGTGCGAATGTATTGCAGTTAAGTCGTCAGTTTAGCGAAGGTTTGGACCTCAATGCTGGCGGTTATTCTGAACAAGTCATGACAAGGCTAGAGCAGTGGTTTTTAAGTCAATCTTTTAGTTATACCTTAAGTCCTCCGGCATATCCTGGATTAGCAGGAATAGAAAGCTTTTTGCTTAACCAGCAAGCGGGGTTTTGTGTGCATTATGCTCAAAGCGCAGTAGTGCTTGCACGTTTACAAGGGATTCCCGCGCGTATGGTCACTGGTTATTTAGGTGGTGAATGGGAGCAAGCAGAACAACGTTTAGCAGTACGAAACTACGATGCCCACGCGTGGATGGAATACTGGAACGGAGAGCGCTGGATAAGGCTTGACCCAACAGCGTGGATAGCCCCAGACCGAGTAGAAAGCAACTTACAGCAAAGCCAATCAACCGCCGAGCAATGGCAAAATATAAGCGGTTGGGGGCAGAAAATTTGGTATACCCAAGGTTTTAACCAACTACGTTTATGGTTAGCGCAAGCCGATTATTGGTGGGCGAAGTGGGTACTTAACTTTGATCATAAACGTCAGTTAAGTTTGTTTTCACAGCTGCTTAACTGGTTGCCGGGGACCTCACTGTTGATGTTAACCGGCGGCATGTTGTTATCTGGAGTGCTAATCAGCGCCTTGTTGTTCGCTAAGCCATGGCTGTGGCGCGTACCGAATAAACATGTGCTAGCGCTAAAATGGCAGTTACTTTTATTAGCGAGATTGAAACTTCACCGTAGTCAGGGAGAAAGCTTTACTGACTATTTATCGCGTATAGAAAGTGCTGCACCTAAGCGTTATTTGCCGTTAAAGCGGGCGATTCTGCAGTATAATCAGCTGCGATACCACGGCTAAAACTTGCAGTAATTGAGTATATCGTTGAGCAAAAAATACCAACTCAATTGGTTAATTTGTCCAAAATATCCTATTTTTTTTATCAAATTGCTTGAGCTAACCAGACTATTGATAGCTCTGCTCGTAAAGTGAGCGGCATTAAACATCTTTGGTAAGGAGATTAAGATGGATTGGATCGAGTGGTTTGGTTATTTAGCGTCGGTGGTGGTGGCCATCTCATTAACCATGAGTTCTATTGTTAAACTTCGCTGGTTAAACATGATAGGCGCAGCGCTGTTTTCTAGTTATGGTTCTGTCATTGGTGCAATGCCCGTGGCATTGTTAAACCTATTTATTGTATTCGCCAACATCTATTACTTGCAGGGAATTTATCGCAGTAAGGATCAGTTTAAACTGGTAAAAGTTGAAGCCAGCAGCCCCTTATTGCAGTTTTGGGTAGAGCAATATCAAACTGACATTGAAAAATACTTCCCACAGTTTTCTGTTGATAGTTTGCAAGGGCAAAGCTGTTACATGCTGATGAGAAATAGTGAACCAGCGGGTATTTTTGTTGGTAGTCAGCAACAACATGAGTTTGAAGTAAAGTTAGATTACGTATTCTCAGCCTATCGAGATTTTAAAACGGGCGATTTTCTTTATCACAATTCCGGCTTATTTAAACAGCTAAATATAAGCAAATTGGTAACCTACAGCTCGGTTGAAAACCACCAAAAATACTTACGTAAGATGGGATTTTCTCAGTCAAGTGAAGACCAGACTTTGTATGAGTATTCACTAAGCTAAAGACACCAAGGGGTGAATTTGCAAAGACCAGAAATCGGAATTATCTACTGATAGTTTTATGGTAGGGTTAGCCCTCAATTAATAATCCGGTAATTGTAATATGCGTTTGAAAGTGCAGCCTTTTTTGTTTTTATCTCTTCTTTCAAGCTTACTGTTAGGTTGTGTTTCTGCTGAGCAAACCAGAGCCCCAGAAACACGTTCCACCACAGTAGTAAGCGGCGACACTAGCTATTTGGAGCAGTCGAGCGGCCGCTATGCTTGGCATCCTAGCTTGATGAAAGCTTATCTGCATAAAGCGGAAGGCGAAGAGATTCTGCTACAGGAACTGCGAAAAAATATCAGTAAAACCATGCAAGATAAAGGTTATACCTTGGTTGAACTAAACCAACAGCCTGATTTCTTTATTGGAGTGGGGGCCGCTTTAGACTCAAAAGTGAGTGATCAACAAATACTTGCGCGTGCAGGCATGATGGCAGGTTTATCGGCAGATGATGTTGATCCCACAATGTATGAAAAAGGCTCGGTGATGATCGCCTTGTTTAATTCAGCAGAAAGTGAACCTTTTTGGCGTATTTTAAGTCAAGGCATGGCCCAGCAAGAGCAGGCATTGAGCGAGCGAAAAGTCCGCATTGCACGCGAAGTCGATCGTATGTTGCAGTATCTTCCACAGCGCTAATCGGTCATAGCTAAGCGAGTGAAGTGCCAAGGTGTTTTGTTCGCAAACATAGGTAAAGCGTTATGAGTAAAGCCAACACACCTGCCAGTTACACGGTGAAACAAGCCGCAGAGTTAGTAGGAATAACCAGCGATACCCTGCGCTTTTACGAGAAAAAGGGCTTGTTGTTTAATGTTAATCGCTCGCCCAATGGGCACCGCCGTTTTAGTTCTCAAAATGTTGAATGGCTGCGCTTTATTGTGTGTTTAAAATCTACCGGCATGTCTTTAGATACTATTAAACAGTATCGAGATATGTTGGATGAGGGGCCAAGTACCGAGCAACAACGTTTACAGCTGTTGCTCGATCATAAACAACAAACCGAGCAACAAATTGCCTGCCTCAATCGCAACCTTGAACATGTTCAGCGCAAGATTGAACATTACCAAGAAGGAACCCAATTAAGCATTACTCTGGAATAAGCCTTATACCGACTCAATCAAGGCTATGTCGTAGGTATCTAGCTGCACACTAGCCCCTCTAATTACCCCGTCGGCTTGCTCTGGGCTCCGCATGCCCACTATGGCGCCGGTTATGGCGGGATGATTTAAGGCCCAAGCAATGGCAACTTCAGCGGCCGACACTTGGTATTTAGCTGCCACTTGGCTAAGTGCTTCTACAATTTTTAAATTATGGCTTAACTTAGGCTCGTTAAAGTCATCAGCGTTTTTACGCCAATCATCATCACCCATAGCGGCAATTCGCTGGCGAGTCATTTTACCGGTTAATAAACCAGAACCCATTGGCGAATAGCAAATTACCCCGGTGTTGTTTTGCTGGCAATAAGGCAATAGCTGCTCTTCACAATCACGATTAATTAAGCTGTAAGGTGGCTGCATAGCGTGAATAGGGGCAATCTTTTGCAAGGCTTCCATTTGCTCTAAGGAATGGTTAGACACACCTAAATAGCGAATCTTCCCCTGTTGTTGCAACTCCGCCATGGCTTGCCAAGCTTCTTCAATGTCTTCAGCTGGGTTAGGCCAGTGGATTTGATATAAATCGATAGTCTCTACTTGCAGGCGCTTTAGAGTGTCCTCGACTTCTTGTTTGATGCTGGCGGCTTTTAAGCAAGGTTGGATGTTTTGTTGTTGATCCCAGTTAAAGCCACATTTGCTAAAAATGAGCGGTTTATTGCTTAAGCCTTTGATGGCTTTACCCACTATTTTTTCACTGTGGCCGAGGCCGTATACTGGCGCTGTATCAATCCAGTTTATGCCTAATGATAAAGCATGTTGAATGGTATCGATAGAATCTTGATCTTGTTGCGCACCCCAGCCCCATTGCCACAGGCCGCCCATTGCCCATGCACCTAAGCCAATGCGGGTAATCTCCAGTTCACTGTTTCCTAAACGTGCCAGTTCCATAGTCACTTCTCCAAAGGTTTTGAATAATAGTTAACGATTACTTAAGGGGAGTGTAAAAGTTGGAGTTAACTCCAAGTCAAGCAATTGGTTGGTAAACTTTTATATCGCAAGGAAGTGAAATTTGATGATGATTTGTCAACACATTCGGCTAGGATTAAATAAAGCATCAAACTATTTGAAAAAGCAGGCCTTAATTGCTTAACACTGGCTTGGAACAGCGGCCAACGGTGACTACACTGAGCCGCTTATAAGTTCAAAAAATAATCCTGCAGGAGCTCCTATGTTAAAACAATACCCAGTGACTGATTTACATCGTCATTTAGATGGCACTATTCGCGCCGAAACCATATTAGAGCTGGGCCGAAAGTTTAACGTAGATCTTCCTGCAAGCAATCTTGAAGCGCTGATCCCCCACGTTCAAATTACCAAACAAGAACCTAATTTGGTGGCTTTTCTATCTAAGCTAGATTGGGGGGTAAGTGTATTGGGCGATTACGACGCCTGTGCCCGTGTAGCTGAAGAAAATGTGGCCGATTTAGTAAAAGCCAATATTGATTATGCTGAATTACGCTTTAGCCCCGGTTACATGGCTATGAGCCATAAACTTAAGCAAGAAGGCGTGGTAGAAGCGGTTATTGAAGGCGTGCGTCGTGGTATGCAAAAACACGATGTACAAGTGAATTTAATCGGTATTATGAGCCGTACCTTTGGTCAACAAAGTTGTAGCGAAGAGCTGGAAGCTTGCATGGCGTTTCGCGACCAAATAGTGGCGGTTGATTTAGCGGGTGACGAGCTGGGTCACCCTGGTGGTTTATTTGTTGAGCAGTTTTCACGTGCGCGCGATGCCGGTTTTGGTATTACTGTTCATGCGGGTGAAGCTGCTGGTTCGGCAAGCGTTTGGCAAGCTATTCGTGAACTAGGTGCTACTCGCATTGGCCATGGCGTTAAAATAGCTGACGATCCTGAGCTAATGGATTACGTAGCAAAGCACAAGATTGGTGTAGAATCGTGTTTGTCTTCTAATTTTCAAACCAACACCACGCCAGACTTAAGTCAGCACCCTCTTAAGCGCTTTTTAGAGCATGGTATTCGCGCTAGTTTGAATACTGATGATCCCGGTGTGTCGGCCATTGATTTACCCGATGAATACCGTATTGCCCGCGAGCAACTAGGCTTTGGCGATGAGCAAATTGCCAAGCTGCAAAGTAATGGTTTAAAAATGGCCTTTATTAGTGAAAGTGCGCGCCAAGCATTACGTGAGAAAGCCGCTAAACGCATTTTATAAGCTAAATGCTAACAGCCCGCTTAACGCTACGTTTAAGCGGGCTTTTTTATGTACGGCGCACACCCAAGCTAATTTGTGGTCCGGGGCAATCCATGACTGCCGCAATGCAGCGGATCATCTCGTTTTCTAAAATAGTGAGTTGTTTGTCTAAGCAAATACAGGCGACAAGTGCCCGAAGTATTCGTTGTTTGACTTGCGGATAAGCATTGGCGAGCTGTTTTACTGCTGGCCCAAAATGCTCAACTTGGCATTGTTCTCGTTCAAGTAGGCTAATCGTGTACAAACCAATACTGTTTGCGCCAATGCCAAAGCCGCGTTGTATCTCTAAAGTTTGTTCGTGGCCAAAATAGGCAAAGGTCGATAATACGATGGAAAAGGGCTTGGCGACTTCTGCTGTGGATTTATAGACAGCTTTGCTGGGCGTTGTTTTCTCAAATTGATGAGCTAAATAGTGTTTCACCAACTGATATAGACACCATTCATACATATCTACTTGTTGGTCGGCCTTAATTAAAGTTCGAAGATTATCCATAAAGCGCTGGTATTGCATAGCCGACATGCACTTTAAGGCGGGGAAGGATAACTCAAGCAAGGGCAAGCGATAGCTTTTGTCCACCGAGTTTATCCACTCCCAAGCTTGTAGGGTTTCGTTGATTCGCGAGTCTTTACTCAAGTTGTCCTTGATGTCATGCAGTTGTTTCTTACGTAGTGCATCGTTGCTATCAAGTAACAAAGCGTAAACCACGCTAATTACACCACATGGGTCATGAGCAAGGGCAAGTAAGCCTTCATCTAAATGAGCAAGCTCGCCGCTTACGGTAACGGTATGCTCTGATAAGCTGTACTCTGCTTTGGCTGATTTATTGGTGACGTGCTCTATCGCGGCCTCCGCAGCAGCAGCCACAAATACGGTTTTCTTTAACTGTTCTTGAGAGTGTTTTTGTGTGCGTTTCTGACTGGTTTTAGAGTAGATAGGTTCGGCGATCTTCTTTATGTCTCGCTTAATTACTTGCCCATCCCAACGAGGTAAAATACGCTTGATACGAGTTTTAATGGCGGGGTGAGTCGCAAAAAAACTGCCTAAGCGACGAGCGTCGCCAATGAACATATGGCTGGCTTCTTGGCTAAGCGGTGTGCGTAAACCCGAGCCTGCGTCGTAACCACCAATAATTTTTAGCGCATCGGCTATGCCGTTAGGGTTGCGAGTAAACTGAACGGCTGACGCATCGGCTAAATATTCGCGTTGGCGGCTAATGGCGGCTTTAATCATGTTGGCAAAAAAGGCGCCGATCCAACCCAAGGCCAATAAACCAAAACCTACCGCAACAACTCTAACATCATTGTTTTTGTTACGGCTGGAGTGCGATACGCTGTTGTAGCGTTGGCTATGCACCACAAACTCGCCGATGTTAGAGATAAAGATAATACCGCTTAACAGCGCGATAAGTTGCATGTTCAAGCGCATGTCGCCATTTAGAATATGACTAAATTCATGAGCCACTACACCTTGCAACTGCTCGCGGTTAAGTTGCTCTAAAGCGCCTTGAGTGATGCCTATCACTGCATCGGCTGGTGTATGCCCTGCGGCAAAGGCATTAATGCCTATTTCATCTTTGAGTAAATACACCGAGGGCACAGGCATGCCTGAAGCAAGAGCCATTTCTTCCACAACATTCAGTACTTGCCGTTGTTCTGGTGCTTGGCTATTGGGTAGCAAGCGCTCGCCACCTAATGATTCGGCAATACGCCGGCCTCCATCGCGCAACTGATACCATTTAAAGGCAATGGCGCAGCCAATAACGCTGGTCATCACTAAGCTCACCATAATGAACAGGTCGGTGGAGAAAAAGCTTCCCTCATTAGCCTGATTTAGCCCATTGTTATGGCTATCAAAAAGCCAAAATGTGCTAGCAATAATCACGTTGCTCAAGCCTATAAGTAAGATAACCGCCAGCACAAACAGCAAAACCAGCCATTTGCTGTTACGACGAGCGTGGTCTTGTTCGGCAAAAAAATTCATGGTTACACCTAAGCAGTTAGAAAGACACTTTAGGTGCAGTTTGAATCTCGGCGCTGTCGGCAAACTCTAATAGGCTAGCGTCTTTCTTATGGCCAAATTGGGCTGCAAAAAAGACTGGTGGAAAGGATTGGCGATATTCATTGTATTCGGTGACTGAGTCGTTAAAAGACTGGCGAGCAAAAGCAACGCGGTTTTCTGTGGTGGTTAGCTCTTCGCTTACTTGCAGCATATTGTCGCTGGCTTTCAAGTCTGGGTAGCTTTCCATCACAATGTTCATTTTGCTCATTGCGCCCTGTAATACCCCTTCAGCATTGGCAAGCTTATTCAGCGTGTTGCCTGTAGGGTCACTCGCTGCAGCGCGTAATAGCGCACTGGCATCGTTACGTGCACTAATCACGGCTTCAAGAGTCTCTTTTTCGTGAGACATGTAGGCCTTGGCGGTTTCCACTATGTTGGGAATAAGATCGTAACGGCGCTTAAGTTGTACCTCAATTTGAGCAAAGGCATTTTTGTAACGATTACGCAGGCTCACCAAGCGGTTATAGATGCCAACAACGTAAAAAATACTGGCGGCAACAATGACTAGAATTACAATTAACGATACATCCATGACTTAAGCTTCCTAATTATTAAATACTTAATATCAATATGATACGTATTTGCTGATAGATTACTATGCGCTAATAAGCAGTTCATTTACACGCTGTGAAGTAAGCATGGGCTAGGCTTGTTAATGTACTGCCTATTTTGCAATGTTATGGCAACTGTTAGCCTTTTCTTAACACTAAGCGAGTGATGAAATGCACGATTTAGCCACTATGGCAGTAACGGTATTTATGGGCTTCTTTGCAATGATGAACCCGATTGCCAATACAGCGGTATTTGTTGGTATGACTGGCAATCAAAGCCCTTTACAGCGCAAGCAAACTGCCTTTAAGGCATTGGTGGTTGCCTTTTTTATCACTGCCGCGTTTTGTTTGTTAGGTAAAGGTATTTTTGAACTGTTCGGCATTACCTTGCCAGCACTGCGCTTAGCGGGTGGCATATTGGTGTTTTTAGTGGGCTACCACATGCTACAAGGTAATGCCTCAAAAATGCATACGCATACACCGAACGAAAATGATGATAGCGAAGGTAAGGATATTGCTATTTCCCCCTTAGCTTTGCCAATACTCGCTGGGCCGGGCACCATTGCCACCGCGATGAACTATTCAGCATCTGGCGAGATAGTTAATATCATCATTACCATTATTGCCTTCGCCACATTATGCGTGATTACTTTTATCTGCTTTTTGTTGGGGCCAAAGTTAATCCAGAAAGTAGGCGAGAGCGGCATTAACATTACCACCCGACTAATGGGTTTAATTCTTACTGTGATTGGTATGCAAATGCTAATACAAGGTGTACATGATGCGTATTTGTTGTTTCAGGGAGCTGCAGTAAGCTAGTTCGACTTAGGTAAAAAAAAGCCAAGCGCTACAGACACTTGGCTACTTAAAATAGAACAATAGTGTTAGACCGTGGCGTGTTCAGGCTTGGTGCTGATAATGGCCAATAGTTTTTGAGCGTGTTCAGCCACTTCAATACCTAAATCGGTAAGGTAGCCGCCGTCAGCTTGAGTGCTTAAACCTCTGTCGAACAAACTTTTTGCTGCGGCAATCAGTTCTGGAGCTGCGTCCTGGTGAACCTTAATCCCGGTTTGTAAACTGCTCATATCAAACTGCAGCAACAAGTTTAGTTCGGCGATGTTATTGGGAATAAATTTCATAGAGCCTTCCTTTATTTTTATGTTACGTCCACATTAGAAACCCCGCTGCCATTGCGCAAGTTGTCAATTGGAGAAGTGATACCTTACGCAACGTTTTGTTGAGTGCAAATAACTGCTGCTCAGCTCTCTATGACTTAGCGCAATTTTGTTCAATAAAGTTTGCGAGCTAGCGCATATAGTTGGCTTTTAGCAGAGCTAGGGAGAAAGCGGGTGAGTGTGGTGATATCTATGATTGTTTTTGCTTTAATTGGTGCTATTTCTCCAGGTCCTGTGAATATTATTGCGACGGGCGCTGCGGCTAACTTTGGTTTTCGGCGCGCACTTCCGCATGTAATAGGCGCCAGTGTTAGTTATTGCTTGGTGGTTTTTATTAGTGGCTTTTCATTAACGGCGGTATTGCAGCTTTTGCCAAGTTTAACTGGCTTGCTGCAGTATATAGGTGGAGCGTTTTTGTTGTTCATGGCTTACAAGATAGCGATATCGCCCGTGAGCGAAGATACTCACCAAAAAATAATATCGCCGCCCAGTGCCTTACAAGGCGCGTTAGCGCAGGGGTTAAATCCTAAAGCATGGTTAGTGGCAATGTCTGGTGTGAGCTTATTTGTTTCATCGCAAACTCCTGCGTTTTTTTACTTGTTGGTTTTCTGTACTATTTCTTTGATAGTGTGTTTAATTGGTGTGGGGACTTGGGCTGCCATGGGCTCTGTTATTGCCAGCTATCTACACACTGCCACCAGAAAACGCACCTTTAATATCGTGATGGCTTTGTTATTGGCCGGGTCTGTAGTGTCGTTATTTGTATCTTAGTGTTTATATGTGGCCGTTTTACAAGGAGCGTATGTGGTTAATCAGGTGAAAGCCAAGCAAGTAACAGCCGCTAACAGTCAGCAACTACTAAAACGTAGCGCAAGTTTGCCTTTTATTGAGTTACGCCAAGCTCGGCATTCGCAGGCCTGTTACCACAGTCATTCGCATGATGAGTTTTCTTTTGGTTTAATTGATACGGGTGACGCGGTTTATAAAAATATGCAACAGCAGCACCGTATTACTGCTGGACATAACGTAACGATTAACCCTGGTGATGTGCACTCTTGTAACCCTAAACAAGGCGCATGGTCTTATCGCATGTTGTTTGTCGATAGCCATTGGGTGGGAGAGTTACAGCAAGAAATTCTGGTGAAACCTGCCAGTGACTACCAGCCATTTGAGCAACATTATGCAAATGATCCCGCGACTTTTACCCTACTGGCTGAGTTGTTCTCTGCGATCAAACATGATCATGATGGTTTACAGCAAGAAAGTTTGTTAATTCAATTTTTTGAAAGTCAGTTTGGCCAAGGTGCTGATGTTAGACGTGACGCGAGTTGCTTAGCAAAGCCGCAAATTAAACGTGTTCAAGAGTGTATTCAAGATCAGCTGTCTTGTTCCCTGAGTTTAAGTGAGTTGGCTGAAGTTGCAGGTTTAAGCCGTTATCACTTAGTGAGAAGTTTTAAGCGCCGTTATGGATTGTCACCACATGCGTTTCAGCTTAATCAACGAATCAATCGGGCAAAAACCTTATTGCGGGAAGGTAGTAGCATTGCAGACACCGCGTTGACTTTAGGTTTTGCCGACCAAAGTCATTTTCAACGAAACTTTAAGAAGCGCTTGGCCTTAACCCCAAGGCAGTACCAAGGCTTCTTTGTGTAGCTAAAGCTTAGTTGTTGAGTGACGTTAGCACTGGCAATAAGTCACTAGGCTCTTGGCGTTTGGTGTAATCGGCTTCTACAAACGCACTGGCTATGCTGCCGTCTTGAGCAACTACAAAGGTGGCAGCAAGCGGTAAATCAAATTGGCCAGCGCCATTATGTTGCTCTACTTCAATACCAAAAGATGAGTAAATTGGGCGTAATTCCTCAGGTAGGGCAAATACAATATCTAAGCTTTTGGCATACTCTGCATTTACATCAGACAATACTTGAAACTGTAACTCGTTTTTCTCGGCAGTGCTTAGCGAGGCGTCTGGTAGCTCTGGAGTAATGGCAACTAAATTAGCCCCCAGGGCTTTTATTTGCGGCAAAATTTGCTGGTAAGCACGCAGCTCTAAATTACAGTAAGGGCACCAGCCACCGCGGTAAAACGTTACAACAAGCGGACCGTCTTTTAATAATGCGTTTAGTGATACCTTCTCGCCGTTTTGGTTGGCGAGGGTAAAGCTAGGAAGCGCTTGCCCTTGCTGCGGGGTATTTGCTGCTATGTTACTTTCGCTTAAATTTTTAGTGGCCTGTTTCATCACTTGCTGAACGTCTAAGGGCGCTTTTTGGATGAAAGAAGCAATGTAATCGGCGATCTCTGTTTGCAAACTCATGATAATTCCTTTGTTCTTAAGTTGTGATGATTTCTTGAATGAACATTCAAACATCACTTGAATGATCATTCAAGTTAATTTTGAATGATCATTCAAAAAGATGCTTGTTGCTAACACACAAGGTATACTTGATGCGCACAGCTAAGCGTAAAGGCGAATACATCCAATATGGCAAAGATGCAGTTTCAACGAGAGCAGGTTCTAGAGCAATCCGCTAATTTGTTTTGGCGAGTGGGCTATCACGCCACCTCTATGCAGCAAGTATTTCAGCACACAGGCCTAAAACCGGGCAGTGTTTACTTGGCTTTTGGCAACAAAGAGGCTTTGTTTAAAGAGTCATTAACGCATTATTGCCAAGCTTCGCTGCAAGGTATTCAAGCGAGTTTAAGTGCTGCTAGCAATATTGAATTAGGCATCTGTCAGATCTTGGAGAGCATGTTGGAGCAGTCTCTTAACAGTGATTACTGCAGCTGCTTTTTGGTAAAGAGCCAGTTGGAGTTAAGCGACGAGCCCGAGCTGCAAACTCTGGTGAGCGAACAACTACAACAAATTGAAGCTCTGTATAGTGAGTTTCTAATGCACATTTATGATGAGCCAGAGGCTAAGGCTAAGGCCTGTAGTCTGATGCTGCATATCTTTGGTATTCGCGTTTATAGTTACCACCAAGGTAGCTTAGAGAAAATGCGCCAGGCGCTGCAAGTAGGTTTACCTTGGTTGCCTTGGCCGAACATACAGCATTAGGGCAACTACCAGCCTATTTGGCTGCCGTCCCATGCCCAAAATTGACCGGTATTTTCTGGTGTCAATTCAACTAATTTTTCAAGCAATAAGCTGGCGCTTTGTTGGCTAGACAGTAACTTGCCGGCTGGCACATTTCGTTGGAAAGGCTTTGATAACTCGGTATCCGTTGTACCGGGATGCCAAGCGATAACGCATACCTTGGGGTGGCTGCGTAGCCATTCTATTGCAATGTTTTTGAGTACCATATTTAACGCTGCTTTAGCGCTTCGATAGCTGTGCCAGCCACCTAAACGGTTATCACTTATTGAACCGACCTTAGCCGACACACTCACAAACTTAGCGTCATCACTTGTTTTTAATGGCTTGGCTGCGTATTTGGCTAGCAGCAAGCTAGGTAAAGCATTTAACTGCATACTTAACATGAAGTTGTCTGCTTGGCATTGTGACAAGCTTTTCTCTGGCTTTAGTTGCTGAGAGTGCAATACGCCTGCGCAGTTAATTAGCCAATCAAGCTGATCTATTTGTTTGAATAAGCCCGCAATTTGCTGTTCGTCGCTTAAATCCAGTTGCTGCCAAGTAAGTTTGGGGTGAGAAAAGTCTTGCCTGTGTGTATGCCACGTAGCGGTAATGTGCCGTACATCTGCTCTTTGGCATAAGAGTTTAACCAAGGATAAACCTATGCCACCGCTTCCTGCTATTACCACTACTTGCATTTATAACAACTCATAGAATTACACTCATACTATGTATACGCAGTAGTCGTGAGTTTAGTTTATTAAGGTGGTATTAGTTGAGAGGTGAAAGTGAACTAAAGTTGCGGGAGTGGCTGACTATTTATAATGGGGAAAATAGAATGGTAAGCCTTGCACTTACCATTCATTTGGGTCAGTTTTAGAACAAGTGGCTGTACTGCATAGAGTAGTAAACAGCGTCTGAACGGGTGTGACCAACCACGGTGGAGCTTGGTAAACCAGCACCTGCTAGCACACTACTATCTTCCAGTACTTTAACATCCTCGCCACGAACCAAAGCTACACCAAAATCAATACTGGCATTTTTGTTTAAGTGATAGCTAGCACCAGCGGTATACCAGTTACGGTCTGAATCGGGAATTGATAGTGAACTAACTTCATCTACTACGCCTTTGTCGTGCATGTAACCCGCACGGGCCGTCCAGTTTTGGTTAATTGTGTAAGTACCACCTACGCTAAACAACCAAGAGTTTTTCCAATGGTAGCTTTTAACCGTAGCGTCTGGCGCAGAACCGGTAACAGTAATGTGGTCAAAATCACCCCAGCTAGTGTGCTGTGCAGTGTAGTGAACCGCCCACTTGGGGCTTAGCTCGTGGTAACCGGCTACTTGGAATATATTAGGTAGTGGGATATGAATCTCTTCATAACTTTGGCCTAAGTAGTTAACTTTACCATCAGCTTTAAAGGTAGGGCTGACACGGTAGCTCATGCCTAAACGGTTTCTATCATTGATTTCGTAAGTTGCGCCAACAATTCCACCTAGAGCCCAGCCATCGGCTTCAACATCTACTAAGGTTGTTTGACTCAGAGGGTTATCAGTGATTTGACCTTCGCGTTTTAATTTACCTTCGCCGTAAATTAAATCGAGGCCAGCACCAATGCTGAACTGTTGGTTGATGCGATAAGACACACTGGCATTGAAAGTTGAGGTGACAATTTCAGTTTCACCCAATAAATCTACCGGCGTTACTGGTGCACCTGTATTGTT
The DNA here is from genome assembly GCF_046774965.1 of Agarivorans sp. DSG3-1. Lineage (NCBI taxonomy): Bacteria > Pseudomonadati > Pseudomonadota > Gammaproteobacteria > Alteromonadales > Alteromonadaceae > Agarivorans > Agarivorans sp. DSG3-1. Next base: position 2,299,813 of record NZ_CP177241.1, read on the forward strand.
TAGTGAGCTAATATCTGTGCCAGTACCAAAATTACTAAAGGCGCCAACACCAACGGCAAAGGCATCGTTAATCGGGTGGATGTAGTAAATGTTTGGAATCACTTTATTGTCGGCAGCATCATCTTCGCTACCGTAGTTAATTGTGCCACCTAACGCGCTAACATCTTTAATGGTAACGTCTACGTCGGCGTAAGTTAAACCAAGTGATAAGGCTTTGCGGTCAAACATCGCCATGGCGGCAGGGTTACGTGACAATACCGAAGCATTGTCGGCGATAACGGCGTCACCAGAAAATGCGCGACCTATACCGGTTGCAGATTGGCTGTTTAGTTGGAAGCCTGCTGCAAGGCTGTGGCCGGTAACAAGTGAAATGCTGATGGCAAGTAGACTTAATTTACGTTTATTCATAACTACTGGTCTCTAAGAGGAGTGCATTCAGTTCGCTAGGCGTAACTGTTTTGTTTTATTTTTGTAATATTGGCGCATCTTAGGCAACTGATCAGTCCTCTACAACTCCGACCAGAGCAAATATTCTAATATTGAAATGCTTGATAACAGCATAAATAATTGGACTTAGCCCTTTAAATACAAGGCTTTCAGCAGTTTCGTTTTTTAATAGTGTGTTTTTTGTTCGCTTTTTAGTGCTATTAACAATTCGCTAAACTTTGAGATCATAAGCAAAATGCATTTTAGTCAGGAGTTAAAAATGATCCGTCACATTTTACTGTTTAAGTTTAAAGCTCACGCGAGCAAAGCTGATATTAAAGCAGCACAGCAAGACTTTTTAACGATACCATCAAAAATTGAAGGCGTGGTTGAGGTGGAATGGGGAACAAATAATAGCCCTGAGGGTTTAAACAAAAACTACGAATATAGTGTGGTGATGACTTTTGCTAATGAAGCGGCGCGCCAGCGATATTTGCCTCACCCCGATCACGACTTGCTAAAGCAACACTTTGTGCCTTTATTGGAAGACATTATTGTGTTTGATTACAGCACCTAAGAGTATGCTGAACTAGGTCTTACCACTTGTTTTCATTTGCCTATTCACTTGTTGCTGTGTTTTTAATCAACTATGATGGCGAAATGCTACAAGCTAGTATATTTTTACTTAAAGTGTCTAGTTAAATCTAAGCTATGGTGATGGTCGATGTTGCGATTTAAGATACTGTTATTAACTGGGGTGTTTGCCGCGTTAACGGCTTGCGATTCCGAGCAAGAAAACTCCTCGTCGGTTAGTATGGCTAACCCTGCTTCAGTCTATTGCGTAGAGCAAGGCGGAGACCCTCAAGTAGAGCAAACCAAAGAAGGTGAAGTCGGTTACTGCCACTTTTCTGATGGCAGAGTTATTGAGCAGTGGGAGTTTTACCACGCCAGTTTAGACTAAGACTCAGATTTATTACTCTCTTCCTTAATTCGGCTTTTACTTGGTTTATTATTACCTGTCTATGGTGAGGAACTAAGAAATGCCGTATCGCTATTATTCTCTATTGTGTACATTGATTAGTATTAGTTCACTGGTGAGTTGTGCCCCTCAAACATCGCCTATTAAAGGTAGCTTTGTGTTTGGTCACGAAGCGAGAGAGTTCATTCCCTGTGGCGGTGAAGCGTTGTGGTGGCAAGCAGAGCCTTTAGTCACTGCAGAGTTACTGGAGTATTACCGCGCCAATATTGCTAAACCTTATCAAGCTATTTATGTGACCGTGCAAGGCGAACGCCTAGCAGCTCAGGTTGATGGTTTTGCCAGTGAGTATCCTGCCGTATTTGAGATTAATAGGGTGATAGACTGGCAGCTTACGGTTCCAAGTAACTGCCAAAGTCCCCAATACTAAAAACATAATAAGGATAGACATGACGCTAGTTTTTAAATGGCTGTTTGGCTTAATCACGGTTGCTACCAGTGGCGTTAGCTTGTTGGTATTTGGCTTAAGCTGGTGGCCGTTGGTATTTGTCTTCCTAGGTTTGTTTGTTATTGCTTCTAACTATTGGCAAAGTATTGATTATATTGCGACTCTGTTGGCGCGACTGGGTGGCGTGTTAGCATTACTGGGCATTGCCTTATTGCTGATTGCAGCCAATGTGGGTAGCTCCTTTCATCTTTCGCCTAGCTACTGGGTAATGATTGGCCTGATGTCGCTGATGGCTGTTTCGGGCTGTAGTGGCTTTTTCTGGGCGCTATCACTCGATCCAAGCACTTCAAAGCAGGAGTAATGATGTTTAAAGCCTTTCATCATGTTGCAATTATTTGCTCAGACTATTCACGCTCGAAACACTTTTATAGTCAGATACTCGGTTTGCACATTATTGCTGAGCATTATCGCGAGCAGCGTGACTCTTATAAGTTAGATCTAGCGCTACCAAGCGGTGAACAAATAGAATTGTTTTCCTTTGTGGGTGCGCCGCCGCGACCGAGCTTTCCTGAGGCGCAAGGCTTGCGCCATTTAGCTTTTGCGGTAGATAACATAGCGCAAGTTATTGGCTATTTGGAGCAACAAGGGGTAGAGGTTGAACCCGTTAGGGTTGACCCCTACACCAACAAGCAATTTACCTTTTTCAGTGATCCTGATGGCTTACCATTAGAGCTCTATCAGCAGTAATCACTTTTTAGATTAAGGCTGCTTAGTTTCTTCCTGCCATCACTCCGCCGTCTACATCCCAAATTGCGCCGGTTACCCAACTGGCTTTGTCACTGAGCAAAAAGCTGACGCTGTTGGCCACATCATCTACGCTGCCAATGCGTCCAATGGGATGAAAAGCGTCAAAGCTAGCCAAACTTTCATCTAAGGCTTCTGGGGCGATAAAAGCATGGTAAATCGGCGTTTTTACTACTGCTGGTGCCACTGCGTTTACGCGAATATTAAATTCGGCTAACTCCATGGCAAGATGCTGAGTTAGCGCATGCAAGCCAGCTTTAGCCATCGAGTAGGCTGAGGACGGCGTCGCTTTTACAGCTTGGTGTGCCCACATTGAGCCTATATTTACTATGCTTCCTCCGCCATTTTTTACCATATTTTTTGCTACTGCCTGGCTAATAAAAAATAATGCCTGATTCAATTGCATGTATTGGTGGTAATCGTCACCACTGTGCTCTAAAAATCCAGTAGGTTTAAAGTAACCCGCGGCGTTTACTAGCTGGTCGATAGCATCAAAACCTTCGATTTTTTCTATTAATGCTGAAACATCGGCGGTTTGGTACAAATCAGCTTGCCAGGTGTGCACCTCACCTAAAGCCGATAACTCCTGTTTGGCTTGGCTGAGTTTATCTGCTGAACGCGCCACAATAATTACCGACTTTTTTTCTGCCAAAAGCTGTTTTGCTGTAGCGAAACCTATGCCGCTTGATCCACCAATAATTAACGCAAAAGACTGAGTGCTCGGGTTCATGACAATTCCTTTAGAAGTGTTTGAGTTCCGCTTCATCTTATGGAACATTGGGCTATCGAGAAAAGTAGGCACAAACCAGTACCCTAGGTACTTTTGAGTACATCTTAATGAAAAATAAAGAATTATTATTTTCACGAAAATCAGCACCAGAACGAAGTGCCCGCATGGTTGAGACTATTTACGGCTGCAAATGGTCGTTAACAGTGTATCAATTGTTAGCCAGTGGAATTAATCGCCCAGGGGAAATGGTGCGAAATGTAGAAGGCTTAAGTACTAAAGTGCTAAACGAATGTTTACGTAAAAATCTGGAGTTTGGTATTTTGAAGCGAATTGAATACTCAGAAGTCCCGCCTAGAGTTGAGTACCAAGTTACCGAGTTTGGCAGCAAGTTTTTACGCATTCTTGAGCAATTAGAAGATCTACAACAAGAGATCGCCTTATGATTAGTAGTCTAATCATTTGATCCCTTAAGAGTTTACTTACGTTTTTAACGAATAGAATTAAGCGAAAAGGTATCTAATGAGCGTCCAAATACTGTGGTTTAGAAATGACTTACGGACTAAAGATAATCACGCCCTAAGCACTGCTGTCGCCAGTGGCAAGCCCGTCATAGCTATCTATTTGCTTTGTACCAAACAATGGCAGCAACATCATCTAGCTCCCATTCAAGCCGATTTAATTCTACGCCGCTTAGCTCAACTTCAAGACGATCTCGCGTCACTTAATATTCCCTTATTAGTACATCAGTTAGATAGCTTTAAGCAGGTTCCTCAATCCTTAGTGGAGCTGTGTGAGCAGTATCAAGCTGCTGACGTACATTGCCATTATCAATACGAGCTTAATGAGCAGCGCCGCGATGAGGCGGTTGAACAGATATTACAAGCTCAGCAAACTAGTTTTCATCAATACCACGGCGAATGCGTGATGAAGCCCGGCACTGTACTTACTCGAACGGGTGAGAGCTTTAAGGTTTTCACCCCGTTTCGTAAGGCCTGGCTAAGTGGTTTAACTGAAGCTGAATTTAGCCCATTAGCCACTCCGCCTGCGGTGGATAAACACCTTCTACCAGCAAGTTTTGTTGAGTTACTTGAAAGCAAGCCCTTACTAAGGTGTGATTACCCACTGGTTGATAGCAGTCACTGGGCTTGTGACGATAAGCAGATTATTCAACAGTTACGAGATTTTAGCGCCAGTAAAGCTGCCGACTATAAGACTGCCCGTGACTTTCCCGCACAAGCTGGCACTAGCAAACTTTCGGCTTATTTGGCCTTAGGCATGCTTTCTCCTAGGCAGTGTTTAGCGCGATTGTATCTGGATCATCCGCGTTGTTTAGAGGCCCAAGAAGGCGGCGCATTCACTTGGTTAAGTGAAATTGTGTGGCGAGAGTTTTATCGACACTTAATTGCCGCTAACCCTAGATTGTGCAAAGGGCAAGCGTATATAGCGTGGACTGAGGCAGTTAACTGGCAACACGATGAACAGCTACTAAAAGCCTGGCAAGAGGGCAGAACCGGCTACCCAATAGTAGATGCTGCAATGTTGCAGCTTAAGCAAACAGGCTGGATGCATAACCGTTTACGAATGATTGTGGCAAGCTTTTTAACGAAAGATTTGTTAGTGAGTTGGCGAGAAGGTGAGCGCTGGTTCATGCAACATTTGATTGATGGTGACTTTGCTTCTAATAACGGTGGTTGGCAATGGGCTGCGTCTACCGGTACAGACGCACAGCCTTATTTTCGCATTTTTAACCCTACCACTCAGGCACAACGTTTTGACCCAAATGGCGACTTTGTGCGCTATTGGTTGCCAGAGCTGGCAGAGGTGCCAGGAAAACATGTCCATCAACCGCATACTTGGGCGGAGAAGAACGCCACCTCAGTCAATTACCCTATGCCGATTGTTGATCATGCCATTCAGCGAAAGTTGGCTTTGAGCTTGTTTGAACAAGCCAAAAGCCAAGCGCAATAATCCGCAGTACATGTGGCTAGCGGTGCTTGATATTAAAAGCTCACCGCAAAACCTAAGAAGTGCATATCCATATCAAAGTGACCGACTAAGTTTTTGCTAGGTAACACTTGTTGGTTTTGGTTAACTTCTGGCGAGCCTAAATCAGAGTACTCGTAGAAAAAGTCCACTGGCACTTCGTTAATCAAAGTACTTAGCCCAACCGAGTAGCGAATTTGTTTGTCTACCGGTAAATCGGGGGCTTGATACTGAGCGTCGTCTAGTGGAGAGGTTTCGTAAGAGAAGCCAAACTTTATCCGCCAATCTTGGTTAATTTGGTAATCAGTACCCACAGCCATGGCCCAAGTATCTTGCCAGTTTCTGGTAATGCTTTGGTCTGAAGAGGCAATGATCAGCTCAGTACTTTTAAAGTCGCTCCATTGGTACCAAGATAGGGTGCTGAATAAGCGCCAATCTTGATTTAGCTGGTGGCTAACATCTGCGCGGGCAAACGCTACCGCATCAATGGCCATTGAGTAATCAGCATTTTGATTGAGGTAAGACACATTGTCGTTAAATTGGTGTTCAAGCTTTGAGCGATAACTGATACCAGCAATGGTGTCTTGGTTGAATTGATAAACTAGACCAAGGTTGTATCCAAACGCCCAGTCATCGGTTGGGGTCATGCTTAAGGGCTGGCCTAGTAGTTGGCTGCTCATATCAATAGAGGCGTAGTTTGCTTGAATACCCGCAGCGATAGATAATTTGTCGTTCAGCTTGTAGCTTAGCGAAGGATTAAGTTGCAGCGTCACTAGGCTGGTATCAACCACTTGCGTAGAGCCTTTCCAGCCAGAACCGTAATCTAAGGCTGCCCCACCAATTGTGGTAAAGGCAACGCCAGCGGCCCAGTCTTGGTTTAGCGTCTTGTTATAAAACAAGCCTGCTGCACCTAACCAACCACCAGAATCACGAGAGTTGTCGCCACTGTCTTCATGATCGTAATAGGTATTTGAGAGATTTAAAGCTAAGCCGTTTACCGTGAATATATCTCGGTCCATAAACGACATAATGGCTGGATTCGCCCAAATAGCGGCAGAAGATTCGCGATACACACCATCACCTGCTCCGGCAGTACCTAAGTTGGCGTAAGAAGCTTGCGGAAGGTGATAGCCTCCGGCAAATAGGTAACTAGAAAAACTAGCGAGTAAAACGCCGCATAAAATTGCGCGAATCATAGTTAACATGAAGTGGCCTATAAGATGTTTGATTGTAGTTGTGCCTGTTCAGGTTCAGGCCGCGCGGAGTGTAAAGCAAACAGAATATAATGCTGAAAAATAGATCACTATGAATCAATAAAAGCAGATAAGTTGATTGAAACGGTGGTTTTTGGTAGTTGAAGAAGGGAGGGAGAAGAGTCTATTATTAGCCGTTAGCCGTTAGCCGTTAGCCGTTAGCCGTTAGCCGTTAGCCGTTAGCTGCGGCGTAAGCGGACTACCTTCATTATCTCGAATTCAAAGCCGGCTCGAAGTTGCTGGCTGGGGTAATAACTTAAATTGACTCTAGCTCCGGTTAAATCTTGATAGCGTTGTTTTCGTTTGTAAATAAACGGTACATCGTAGCCGCTTATCATGATGGTATGTAAGACCCAGTCGTCTTGCTCACGCTGTACGTGAGAAGACACCTTCATGTCTTCTGAATGAATTAACTGAGGGCGCTTTTTAAGCAGCGTTTCTGGATCTTTTTTTATCATGAAAACTTAGCCGTATACGCACAAATAGGCTGTTTCAGTCGGTACTTTTACCTGAAACTTTGCATTGCCGCTAACATTGAACTGTTGACCGTCTTTGTAGCTTGTCCAATCACTTTCGCCTGGTAATTTCACAATCAACTCACCAGCAACAACTACCATTAACTCTGGCTCCGCAGTGCCGAATTCATATTCACCAATTGCCATTACACCTACCGACGTTGGCTTTTCTTTGCCGGTAAAACCAATAGATTTCACTTGTCCGCCAAAGTATTCGTTGTTCTTCAACATTACATTTCCTTGTTTGAATCGATTGTGCAAAACAGCAGGCTAGCATAATGTGGAGGCATTTGGATCGACCAATGAGTTATTTGCACAATGAATGAACAGCTAAACGCTAACGAGCCTTTTGATAAAACTATGTTACTAAAAATTGCTCGCCATAAAATGCCATTTGGTAAGTATGCAGGGCGAGAAATTATTCGCTTGCCTGAAGAGTACTTGCTGTGGTTTGTAAACAACGATGGTTTTCCAAAGGGAGAATTGGGTGAGTTAATGGCATTAGCCCTTGAAATTCAAATAGCTGGCTTGGAAAAGATCATTTGGCCACTTATGAACTCAAAATCGGATTAAAATTCATCTACAACTGGTTGTTTTTCGCCCATCTCTTTGCTAGCGTGTTATTTCTAAATGCTTTTGTTTAGCACTTTAATCAAAATTTAACACTTTATTGATGATTTGAGGCTGATCTTATTGAGTATTTAGTAGAGAATGTAAATCGCTGTTGCAATGCTTGTTGATATACCAAAGGTTTTGGCCATTCTAGTTTTAGGTTGGGTTAACTTTTTGTCGCTGGCTTGCCTAGCTAATACGTTAATTTGCACTTGAAATATGAGAGGACGATAATGTCAGGTCAGGTATTATCAGGAACCGTTAAATGGTTCAATGATGAAAAAGGTTTTGGTTTTATTGCACAAGAGAAAGGTCCGGACGTTTTTGTTCACTTTCGCGCTATCAATGGAGACGGTCGACGTACCTTAACTGAAGGTCAATCGGTAACTTTTGAAGTTGTTCAAGGCCAAAAAGGCCCTCAAGCTGAAAACGTAACTGCCCTATAAGCCACGCAGTTGTCAGTTTCAGTTAAAACGCTATCTACTTAGATAGCGTTTTTTTTTGTTTACACCTACGACTAATGTTGAATAGTTTGCGTGTTGTCAGGCACTTAGCGGCTTTGTTAAGCTGCTGCACAAGTAAAAAGAAAGATTTTAAGCCGTTCGGGTCTTTATAAAGCGCACTACTTGGGCTTTATAAGTTTGTATGGAGTAGGGTAGGCCGTGATTTCAAAATCTTGTTTGGTTCCTGAGCTGCAAAGTATTGCTGATAACTTTTGGCATTATTCTGAAAAAGTATATTCAAGGCCGGAAGTTAAACAACATTGTTTATGGTTGCAAAACCAACATCAGCGTAATGTGAATTTGTTGTTGTGGTTGAGCTTTTGCCAACAGCAGCGCTGGACCGTTAATTTAGAACTATTACTTACCCAAATTCGCAGCAGCGAACAAAAACTCAGTGATTTTCGGCAACACCGCCAGGCCATGAAGCCCCATCTTAGTGAACGTCAGTACCAATTGTTATTGAAACATGAGCTTAAACTAGAGCGCAGGCAGCAACAATTACTGGTATTAAGTCAGCAGCGCCACCCTGGCGGACAAACCGCAGAATTAGCGCTTAATACTTATATTGAGCAGCCCGAGGAGGCGGCTCAATACTTAAGTACTTTGAAAGCAGCCTTGCAATAGGGCTTAGTTTTGGTGTTGATATAGGGTTTGGTATAAGCCTGCTTGTTGTATCAGCTCTTGGTGCTCTCCCGCTTGACTAATTTCGCCATCATCTAATACATAGATAAGGTCGGCTTGTTTAATCGCACTTAGGCGGTGGGCGATTATTAAGGTGCTGCGGTTATCTAAAAAGCCTTGAAGGTTTCTATGTAACTTGGCTTCGGTATCGGTATCTAAGGCTGAAGTCGCCTCGTCTAATACCACCACCTGCGGTTTAGCTAAAATCATTCTGGCAATGGCTAAACGCTGTTTTTGGCCTCCAGATAAACGAACTCCGCTGCGACCCACTATGGTGTTTAGTTGCTGAGGAAGCTTTTCTACGGTGACTTGTAGCTCTGCCAAGCGAAGTGCTTGCCATAGCTCTTCATCGTTGTGCTCGCGTCCCATATTCAGATTTTCGCGCACCGTGGTATTAAACAAAATAGGCTGTTGTAGCACCGTGGCAATATTGCTGCGAATAGTGGAATAACCCACTTTCTCTATGGGGGCGTTATCTAACAAGATTTGCCCACTGTCTTTTTGGTACAGACCTAACAGTAAGTTGACTAAGGTGGATTTCCCTCCGCCGCTTACCGACACAATGGCGACTTTTTTACCTGCCGGAAGGGTAAGGCTTACATTTTTTAGTACTGGCGATTCTTCTGTGTAACTAAAATTGACGTCTTTGAACTGAATATCAAAATTTTGTTTGCTGGCAAAAGGGTCGACTTCGCAAGGGTAGTGAGGTTCTTGTTTTAGTTCAAATAACTGATTGAGTCGTGCCATCGCAGCGTTGGCACTAAAGTAGCTATATTGAATACTTAAAATTTCTTGTACTGGACCCATCATAAACCACAGGTAGCCAAACACCGCGAAGATTTGGCCAACGGTAAGATCAGAAAACACCACCATTAACATCGCTATAGCGCGAAAGATTTCGAAACCCACTAAGAAGATGGTAAAGCTTAAACGGTTTACTGCATCGGTTTTCCAGTGAGAAGCAATGGCATAATCTTTAAGCTCTCCTGCTGCGCCCACCACACGAGAAAAGTAATGAGATTCTCGTTGGGTAGCTCGAAGCTGCTGAATGCTGTCTAGCGTTTCAATTAAGGCTAATTGAAAGGCTTCAAAGGCAGCATTTTCTTTTTTCTTTAAGTCTTTAACATGGCTGCCAAATGAGCGAGAGAAATAAATAACGGCGGGGTTTAGCAGTAAAATGATTAAGCCTAATTGCCAATCAATCCACAACAAAATACAGGCAGTACCAATAATGGTGAGAAGTGCCACTAAAAACTTCGATAAGCTTTCGCTAATAAATTTATCTAGGGTTTCTACATCGGTAATACAGCGGGCACTAATACCACCTGAACCTTGAGTCTCGTATTCTCTTAGTTCTACTTTGGGAAGATGCTCCACAAGACGCTGGCGGATAAGAAAGCTGATTTGCTTACCAATAAAAGTAAACTGCCGAGCTTGCAGTACGCCCACCACTAATGAGGATAAACGCAGGGTGACTACCACTGCCAGAATGCTCAATATATAAGCGCTGGGTTTATGCCAAACCTCAGGCAATATGTTTTGTAGTACTGAAATGGCTTTACCAGGTTGATTCAATAATACCTCATCAACCAGCAGCGGCATCATTAACGGAATGGGTACACTGACCAAGGTCGCCAATAGGGCAATTAAGTGAGCGTAGACAAGGGGCTTTTTATACTGAAATATTTGATGACGAATAGTAGCCCACGTGAATGCGGGAGAGGCTGAGTTCATAAGTTAAATAAGAATCTTTTTCATTTACAATTGTTCCAAGTCTACGAAGACTGCAATGAAAAAGCTAGCGCTAGCCGCAGCTTATCGTTTAGCTGCGGCCTTATTGTTAGGCTTCGTTATCGTTACTATCTATGTCGCTTGGGTTAATAGCTTTCTTTTGACGCACAATCGGTGCGTCACCCATATCGGTGCCTACAGCAAACGTTTTGTTCGATTTAACTTTGGCTTTCCCGACTTTGGCGGTTTTCTTAGGGCTCGCTTTTTGCGGTTTCTTACTAAAGCTAGCTTTGTTATTTGGTGCACGTAAGCCTTTAAACTTAGCCGCTAAACCGTCTAAGGTAATAAACGCTACTTTTTGCTCTAACAAAGCTTCTAAACTTTTGAAGCTATGCCAGTCTTTTGGTCCCACTAAAGAATAAGCTAGGCCTTGATTACCCGCGCGGCCAGTGCGACCAATACGGTGTACGTATTCTTCAACATGTTTTGGCATATCAAAGTTAATCACGTGGGATACCTGAACAATGTCCAAACCACGTGAGGCAAGATCGGTAGTAAATAATACTTTTTGATGACCACGACTGAAATCGTCCATGATCTTGTTTCGCGCTCCTTGGCTTAAGTCGGCGTTTAAGGCTGAGCAACTTAAACCTTGCTCACCAAATGCTTCGGCTAATCGCTGAGTATCTGCGCGGGTAGCAGTGAACACAATGGCTTGTTTTACTGAATCTTGTTTTAAGATCTCTGCTAGCTGCAGTTGTTTGTGGTCTAGGTGATCACTTAATAAAAACTGCTGCTGAATATCTTGGTGTTGGGTAAAACTAAAGCCTACTGCAATCCGTTCCGGGGCTTTCAGTAAGTTTAAGGCAAACTGGTTGATCGCGGCATCATCAAGAGTTGCCGAGAACATTAAAGTTTGACGTTTTCTATGGTTGGCAGCTTTATCAACAATTTTCAGTTGCTCGGCAAAACCAAGATCTAACATGCGGTCTGCCTCATCTAAAATAAGCAGTTCTAAACCTTCTAAGAATAAATGGCGCTTACTTAGGTGATCCGCTAAGCGGCCTGGCGTTGCCACGACCACTTGAGGATCTTTGCGTAACAACTTACTTTGATCATTAAAGTTTTCGCCACCAGTAATTAAACAGGCGCGTGTTTGAGTATTGGCAATTAACAAACGTAGTTGGGCAAATACTTGTTTAGCAAGCTCACGAGTAGGGGTGAGAATAAGCATTCGAGCGTCACGTTTAGATAAGGCTCGAGTCTTTAACATGCGCTGCATGGCAGGTAACAAATAGGCGAGGGTTTTCCCTGAGCCGGTTTTTGAAGAGGCGAGTAGATCTTTGCCAGCCATTGCTGCGGGAATCGCCCGAGTTTGGATTTCGGTGGCTTCAGTAAAGCCAAGGTGTTCAATGGTTTTATTTAGGCGGGGATCTAAGCCAAATTCAGAAAACTGCAAGTTGTTACTCTCAAATGATAAATGTGACTCAGATTATAACCGCAAACGGCGCTGCTCACATTAAGGATCGCCGCTTTATTGCGTTTTAATCTGCGTTTTTATTTTTAGCGAAACAAACATCATGTGACTGGATATACGCATTATCAATTTCAGGAGAGTAGTGGCTGGCCCTAAATCCTTGATTCATTTGATAAGGGTATAAAAAACAACCATTTTTACTTGCTACTCTCGCTAGCGGTTGTCATAGTTGAGTAGTTAGATATTAAGCCTAGCAAAGGATTGAAAATGGTTTCTCTCGCGCAGAAGAGTGCTGATTCGAAGCGGCGCTTTTCATTTCATATTCATTTAGTCAGCGTTATGATCTTGATGCTTATCACTAGCGGATTAGTGATTGGCACCCTTAATTATTTCCATACCAGCGATATTGTGGCTGAAAATCAGGCGCGTGCTTTAGGGCAAGTTGGCCGAGCAACAGTGTCTGAACTTGAAGGCGTGATGTTCCCAGCGCAAAACTTTGTGCATAGCTTGGCGGCTATGGATCTAAAGATGCAGCAAGTGGACAACAGCCAGCAAAGTTGGTTGCCTATGATCTACGCCACGCTAAGCCAACAACGCGGATTATCGGCTGTGTATATGGGGTATGCCAACGGCGATTTCTATTTAGTACGCCCTTTAGACACTCCTGCAAAGCGAGAGTTAGTGCAAGCGCCACAAAATTCTGTGGTATTAGTGACCAAAATCACCAATGGTCAATCAAGCAATAACTTTTACGACGAAGAACTTAAACCTTTAAAAGATCAAATTGAACGTGTTTATCAGCTCGATCCCCGTGAACGGCCTTGGTATCAACTTGCCATGCAAAGCCCAGGTTTGGTGGCCACCGACCCATATATCTTTTACACCACCAAAGAGGTGGGGGTAACCTTTGCCCATGCTAATAAAAATAGCAATATGGTGGTAGGCGCTGATATTACGCTCGCTAGCGTCTCTCAAAGTTTAAATAAAAACCTTATTAGCCCTTCTTCTCAATTGGTGATGTTTAACAACCAATACTCGGTATTGGCCCATCAGCAGCCTTCATGGATAGGTGAAAATCTTCAAATGAATGAAGAAGAAGTGATTTTACCGCGCTTGGATAAACAAGATTTAGGGGTACTTTCTCAACTGGCTGGGCATTTAGATACGGTGGGCTCTGGAAGCTTTATCATTAAAGGTAAGCAGGAAGACTGGATAGGGCAGATTATTAAACTTACCTTAGATGTGAATGCCAGTCGCGAGAACTTAAAAGTAGATAATTATTACCTTGGTTTGGCATCTCCCGAAGATGAAGTATTGATGGATGCGCGAGCGGCGCGCGATCAATCGGTAATTTTTAGTATTTTTATTGTGTTGATTTCTATTCCTATTGCTTGGTACGTATCCAGGTTGGTAGCTAAGCCGCTGCGCGAACTGATGATCCAAAACGAAGCCATTATGGCCTTTGATTTTGATGCCACTAAACAAGTGAATTCGGTGGTGCTAGAGGTTCACCAGCTCAGTCGCATTACTGAGCAGCTCAAGAAAACCATTAAGCAATTTGCCGATGTCTCTACCATGCTTGGTGAAGAAGATAACTTTGGACGGTTGCTTGATAAATGTGTGCAAGAAATGCAGACCATTTTGGATATGAATCATGGGGCTATTTGGTTAAAACAAGACGATAAGTTTGTACTGCAAACCATGGCTCTTGAAGATTTTGAACTACCACAAGAATTTGCTTATACCGATACCTTGTCGCAACCCCTAGTTCAGCAACTATTAGATTCAACGACGTCCTCAACCACCAAATATAAGCAATTTGAGCTTCAAGGGAGCGAGCTTAATTTGGTGGTGTCACCGCTGATTAATCGAGATAACAAATTGGTGGGCATGATCGCTAGCTTTAGTCGCCATCAGGCAAATATCTCGCCGCGAGTATTGTCGTTTATCGATGCCCTAAGCAGTGTAGTTACCATAGCCATTGAAAACAGGCACTTAATTGAGTCACAAAAACACCTTTTGGAAGCCTTTATTAAACTAACCGCTGGCGCGATTGATGCTAAATCGCCGTATACCGGCGGCCATTGCCAACGCGTGCCAGAGCTAACCAAAATGCTGGCGAGTGCTGCAGTAGAGCAACAGCAAGGCATATTCGCCGATTTTGTTATGAGCGAAGCACAGTGGGAGGAATTGTATATTGCCAGTTGGTTGCACGACTGTGGCAAGGTAACCACCCCAGAATATGTGGTAGACAAAGCCACTAAACTAGAAACTATTTATGACCGTATTCACGAGATTAGAATGCGTTTTGAAGTGCTTAAGCGCGATGCCCAATTAGATTATTGGCAAGAAGTAGCTAAAGGCGTTGGCGACGATGAGCAAGTTAAATTGCAGAATAAACTTGATGCTCAGTTAGTGGCATTAGACGAAGAGTTTGCCTTTGTTGCTAAATCTAATATTGGTGGCGAGTTTATGGGCGGCGAAGATGTAGAACGATTAAAGGTAATTGCCCAGCGCACCTGGCAAAGAACCATAGACGATCGCTTAGGTTTATCACATATGGAGTTAGACCGCCGCGCAGCAGTAACACAAAGTTTGCCAGCCACTGAGAAGTTGATCGACGATAAAGCTGAGCACATTATCCACCGCCGCGACGATGAGATTATTACCGAAGATAATCCATGGGGATTCAAACTGAATGTGCCGAAATACAAATATAATCGTGGAGAGCTATACAATTTAAGCATTGCTCGCGGCACTTTGAGTGAAGAAGAGCGCTACAAAATTAATGACCATATTGTACAAACCATTATCATGCTGGAGAAATTGCCCTTCCCAGACCATCTTAGGTTGGTGCCTGAAATAGCCGGAGGCCATCATGAGAAGATGGACGGCAGTGGTTACCCGAAACGCTTAACTAAAGAACAGATGCCTGCCACTGCGAGAATGATGGCAGTAGCGGATATTTTTGAAGCCTTAACCGCCGTTGATCGGCCTTACAAGAAAGGTAAAAACCTAAGTCAGTCGCTAAAAATCATGGGCTTTATGTGTAAAGACCAGCACATCGATGCAGACATTTTCCGCTTGTTTTTGGAATCAGGGGTCTACTTAGAGTACGCCAAGCAATTTTTGAAAGCCGAGCAGATAGACGATATTAATATTAACGACTACCTGCCCGAAACCACTTAAGGTTAATCGCCGACTACAATGTTACGGCCAGCACTTTTTGCATTATACAGAAGCTCATCTGCATGGTTAAGTTGGGATTCTAAATGCTCTTGTAGCTGGTTAGTTACGCCTATGCTCACGCTAATTGATAAGGGCGTATCGTTATAGTTAAATTCGGTTGCAGCGACCTGAGCGCGAAAGGCGTCGAGTAACTGGTAAGCTTGCTCGTTGCTTAAGCCTGCACAGGCTACACTAAATTCTTCGCCGCCAGTGCGGGCAAACAGAAAGTTAGATAAGCCTGCCTTTAATAGGCTAGAAAAGTGAATAAGCACCGCGTCACCCGCTTCGTGGCCGTATTTATCATTAAACTTTTTGAAGTGGTCAATATCTAATACCGCTACCGCAAACTGGCTATTTTTATCTTGGGCACTCTGATGTTGCTTTCTGCCATGTTCGACAAAATAACGTCGATTAGGAATGGCTGTTAGGTAGTCTTGGTAGGCCGCTTTTTCGAGTTTTTCAACTAAGGCTAAAGTGTGCAAACTGTGGTTAACCCGGCACTGAAACTCTTCAATCGAAAAAGGTTTATGTAAGTAGTCATTAGCGCCGTTTTTAATGAACTTGCTCGACACAGTGGCATTATCTGCCGATGACAAACCTAAAATACTAATTCGTCGTTGGCCCATTTCATGGCGAACTTTTTGAACCAACTGATAACCATCCATATTGGGCATTTGGTAATCGCTGATCAGTAATTTAATGTCTGGATCTTGTTGCAAGAGTTCAAAGGCCTCAACGCCATCGATTGCCTCAATCACTTTAAATAAATGGCGTTGTAGTAAGCTACAGATGTGTTTTCTAGCAAGGTCAGAGTCTTCAGCAACCAGCACTTTGGTGTTTTGATTGATGTATAGTTGATTTAGCGTATCAAAGGCTAATTCGTAAGAATAACGGCCTTCTTTTAATACATAATCAACCACGCCTTTGATAATGAGCAAAGACTGAGTTTGCTCATTAAAAGAACCTGACAGCACTACCGTTGGCAGCTTTTTTTCAAGCAGAAAATCAATTAACTCGCCATTGGGGGCATCAGGTAAGTTAAAATCGGCCAGTGCTGCAAAAAAGCGCGTGGGTTGTTCAGCGTAGAGCTGCTTAGCCTGTTCTAGGCTAGATGCAAAAATTGGCTCTAAATGTTTTAAACGGGAAGACAAATGCCTAAGAATTTTTAGAACGGTTGGACTGTCTTCTACAATGAGAACTTTTTGCATAACTTACTTCCCTAGAAACTCGGTTGACTCTAACTACTTGGTCATATAAAGCTGAACTCTATAAAGTGAATATAACAAATTAACAGCTTGAAGCTGCTAAGGTTTTTATTTTATCTAATTATTTAACATAGTTTTATCGTTTTACTAGAGTTGCTTGCAATTGTAGATGGATTTTTCACACTTATGCTGTTTAGTATTGTTTATTATATGGCTTATTAGTAGTCGCTAACTGTAGATAGGGAAAACGCAGTGTATTGGACCGAATTTTTAACCGTTGTGCTTGTTCATCTTTTAGCAGTGGCATCTCCTGGACCAGACTTAGCGATAGTGCTTAAAAACAGCATATCACTAGGGCGTAGAGCCGCTATATTTACTTCTATTGGCGTAGGCTGCGGCATTATGGTACATGTGGTTTACTCGGTGTTGGGTATTGGCTTAATCATCTCGCAATCTATTTGGCTGTTTAATGTTATTAAATGGTTGGGTGCAGCTTATTTGATTTGGATTGGTATTCAGGGTTTACGCGCAAAGCGCCGTAATGACCAAGATATTGAAGCCGAGCAAGGTTTGAGTACAAGTGATGGCAGCGCTTTTTTGAGTGGCTTTATGACTAATGGCTTAAACCCAAAAGCGACTTTATTTTTCTTGTCTTTATTTACCGTAGTGATCAACCCAAGTACCCCAATGCTAGTGCAGTTAGGCTATGGTTTATATATGGTTTTTGCCACAGCGCTATGGTTTATAATGATCTCATGGGTGTTTAGTACCGCGCGAGTTCGCCGTAAGTTTTTGCAGGTGGGCCATTGGTTTGACCGCACAATGGGCGTTGTTTTGGTGGGTTTGGGAATTCGTTTGCTATTTAGTAGTCGAAACTAGTAAGTATTAACAATGTAATGGGAGCGCTATGATCGCGGCCGCATGGATCGGGCAAGTTAAAAAGCGTTGGCAGGGATCAAACCGCTGGCAAAAAGCAGCGGTTTATTTAGCGGCGGTATTTTTTGTTTATTTGGTGTTATCTTTAAGCCTGCTCCCTTGGATCATTAAGCAACAATTAGAAACACAACTTACCGCCAGTAGTGGCCATCCGGTTACAGTGCAACAGGTTTCTTACCACCCCTTAAAAATGTCGTTAACTTTACGTCAGTTTGCTATTCACGAAACGGCATCGGAACAAACCGAGCCTTTATTTAGCTTTGAACGTTTATACATCGACTTTACCTTAAGCTCCTTATTTTACTGGAGTTGGAACTTTGAAAAGTTAGAATTAGATGGTTTGTTTTTCCATTTAAGCCGTTTGAAAAACGGCGCTTTGAATATCGATAGTTTATTTCCGCCTGCTGCCGACGCTACTCTAGCGGAGTCGTCAGCAGATAATCCAACTAGCCCTGTACCTCGCTTACGGGTTAAACAGTTCACTTTACGAAATGCCCAGTTAAAACTGAGTGATAAGCTTCCTGAGGAAGCGGTGGACTTTGCTATATCAGAATTTGATTTATCCCTCAGCGACTTTTATACCCAAAAAACAGGAGACGGCGCCAATGGTTACAGCATTGATGCACAAGTGGGGGAAAAGGGACGTTTAGCGTGGAGTGGCAATCTAGATTTACCTGCCTCTAGAGTCTCTGGAAACGTTAGTTTGGAGCAGTTTCAGTTACCTCATGTTTTTAGCTTTTTACGTCCCTATACCGATTTACGAATTACCCAAGGTGCGGTATCACTCAGTTCCAATTACTTGATTGATTATCAAGAGTTGTTTCAATTTACCACTGAGCAAGGCTCGCTGGAGATTACTGACTTTGAAGTGCAAGCCTTTGAGCAAACACGATCTCAATTTAACGCTTTTTCTTTAAACAATATTGCTTTTAACTTGCAGCAACAGCAGCTTGATTTAGGTGACATATCGCTATCTGAAGGCATGCTGAGTGCGAGCTTCGATAAGCATTCACAATTGGATTGGACTGACTGGTTTCATTTTGAAAAATTACTGGCAGAAACTCAAACAGATGAGCCCACTCAAGAGCAAAACGAGCCGGAGTTAATAGAGCAAACTACTGAAGAACCGCAAAGCTCACCTTGGCTGATTTCTTTAAATAGCATCACCGGAAACGCTTTTACATTTATTTTTGGCGAATCCTGGTTAGGGCAGCAGAAAACCCATTCGCTAAGTTTACAGCAATTGGAAGTAGGGCCATTCTCTAGCGATATGCAGCAAACCACCGAGTTGTCTTTGCAGGCAAAGTTGTATCAAGCTAGTTCCTTAGACGCTCGATTCAGTTTACTGGGTTTAGAGCAGCGTTTAGCGGGCGAGTTTAGTTTAAGTGATTTGCCTTTGACCCAATTAGAGAAGTGGTACGCTCCGTTTGTTCAGCTGCAAGTGGACAGTGGTGAGCTAGCGCTAAGCAGCCATTTAAGCATCGGTTTTGCAGACGACTTTTTGCTAAATACTGAGCAAGGTAAGGTCAGCATATCTAAGTTAAGCTTAACGGCGCCTGATGGCCCCGAACAAGAAGCGTGGTTAGCCTTAGAGGCTCTCTCTGCTCAAGCCATTGATGTTGACTTAAGTCAGCAAAACGTTGCCATTGGAGAGATCACCAGCCAAGGCTTGGCTTTAAAGGCCAGCATTGATCAAGACGGCAATCTTGATGTACTAGAGCAATTGGGCATAGAGCCAGCAGCTGGCGACCTTACGCAGCCTAAATATCAACAAAATGAACTGACACAAACTGAGCCTAGTCAAACTAGCAAACCAGATTCTCTAACACTTGATACCGAGAATGCAGCTCAAGCAGACGCTGAGTTGGAGACCAACAATGCTGACTGGTTGGTGAGTATTGATGTCATCAATGCCAGCGATTCATCTTTTAGTTTTAGTGAACCTTTCTCCGGTGAAACGCTTAAACATCAACTTTCTGCGCCGTCTATTATTGTTGAAAACATAGCATCGAGCCTGAGCAAGCCAATTAGCTTGGCAGCGACTTTAGCAGCCGCCCAGGGCGGTGAATTGGTTCTTGGTGGTGAGTTTGCGATTGCCGAGAAAAGCGCAGAGTTGGCCGTGCAAATAGACCAGCTTGATTTAGCTTTTTATCAGCCTTATATCGCTCAGTATACCGAACTTAATATGCAGTCGGCGCTGTTTAGCACCGAGATGCAGCTAGGGCTTAATTGGCAAGAAGGCTTTGATATCAACATGCAAGGGCCTTTGAGTGTGAATAAACTGCACTTAAAAGACGCGCGTGCCCAAGCTGATTTACTTAAGTGGGCAGAGTTTAATGTAAGCCGGTTTGCGCTTAATACCGCCGAGCAAACAATTGCGCTTGGTGAGCTTAACTTTATTCAACCCTATTTCTTAATTCAAATCTCTGAAGATTTTTCGACTAATCTCGCCGGCATCGTTAAAAGCAGTGAGCAATCAACTCAGTCTGCGGAACCTTCGGAGCAAGTGGTGTCTTCAGAAGAAGAGTCAGAGGCTTGGCAAATTAGTATTGAGCAAACTCAATTTAGCCAAGGCTTAGTCGACTTTGCCGATTTCTCTTTAAGCCCCAACTTTGCCGCTAAAATAGAAAAAGTCGCCGGTAAAATTGGCCGCCTGAGCCAAGATCCCGATCATCCCGCGGATGTGAGTTTAAGTGGTGAAGTTGATGGTTACGCACCAGTAAGTTTTGCTGGTAACGTTGCGCCGTTGGCTGAACAACCTGCTTTTGATGCTGCGTTAGACTTTAAACACTTAGAGCTTACTCGGCTAAATGCCTATTCTGGTACCTATGCGGGATACGTGATTGAGCGGGGGCAAATGTCTTTGGCGCTGGCTTACAAGCTTAAGCAAAATCAATTGCAAGGCAGTAACCAAGTCTACATTGAGCAGTTGCAACTAGGTAAACGTACCGATAGTGATAAAGCTACCTCGCTACCCGTTGAGTTGGCCATTGCCTTACTGGAAGACGATCAAGGGGTGATTGATTTAGGTTTAGAAGTGAGTGGTGACGTAAACGATCCCGACTTTAATGTGGCGGGTTTGGTATTTAAAGCACTTGGTGGAGCCTTGAAAAAAATTATCACCTCGCCGTTTGCGCTTATAGGCTCGTTGATTGGTAGTGATGATACTTTAAACCAGGTGAGTTTTACCGCTGGCAGTAGCGAGATTGAAGAGCAACAACTTAGCCAACTTAGCCAATTAGCTGAGGGCTTGAAAAAGCGCCCGCAGCTTAAAATTGGTGTCGTGGGCTCTATAAATGCCGCTCAAGATATTCCTGCACTAAAACGTCAAGCCTTGGCAGAACAATTAGTTGCCAGTGCGAATGTAGATATGCCCTTAAACACTATTAACCTCAGTGCCGTGTTAGACAACCGTAGTCTGCGTACGGCGATGGTTAATTTAGCTCAGCAACAGCTCGATGAGGCATCTAGAACGAAAGATCGTCAGCAGATCACCGAAAGCTTAAAAGAGCAACAAAGACTTAATCCCGATAACCTAAATATGGAACTGCACAGCTTGTGGTATCAGCGTTTAGTTGATTTGATTGAACTGAGTGAGGCCGAGCTAGAAGCCTTTGCTGAACAGCGTGCTATTGCCGTGAAAGATGTGCTTACCGAGCTAAATGGTTTGCCTATAGATCGTACCTTTGTACAGCGGCAGGCCTTAGATAAACAAAGTGGAAAAATGCTGGTGACGCTTAGTATTATCGCAGACTAAATACTTGTTTTAGTTGCCTTAAGTAAGCTCCTAAGGATAATGCCAGCAAGTTTTGTAAGGAAATGTAGTATGCAAACTCTTAGCTTGGTGGCTGAGCACGACGACTTCTTGGTAATTAATAAACCAAGTGGTGTGAATTTTCACACTGAATCAGATGAGTTGGGGCTGGTAGAGCAAGCTCGTCAGCAATTCGCTAGCGAGCTTTGGCCGGTACATCGCTTAGATAAGCTTACTTCTGGTTTACTTCTTCTGGCTAAAAGCAAAGTGGCTACGGCACGTTTTCAAGAATTGTTTAGCCAAGGTTTAGTCAATAAATACTATCTCGCCTTAGCGACAAATAAGCCGAAAAAGAAACAGGGTTTGATTAAAGGTGACATGCTTAAAGCGCGGAATGGGTCGTGGAAGTTAGGGCATAGCCAAAGTAAACCTGCTATTACTCAGTTTTTTAGTTATGCCTTGTTGCCTAAGCGCCGTTTGTTTTTACTTAAACCCCATACTGGCCGTACTCATCAATTAAGGGTGGCCTTAAAAAGCCTTGGTTCACCCATATTAGGAGATGTTCGATACAGCGGTGATAGTGCTGAACGCGGCTATTTACATGCTTACGGGCTCACCTTTGATTGGCATGGAGAACAATTACGTTTTCTTGCTACCGGTAATTTAGATGGTGAGTTTGAACGCTTTGAAGTAGCCGAAAAAATAGTCAGCTTGGCTAAGCCCTGGGATATGAACTTCCCAACATTAAGTGGTCCAACTGCCAAATAAAAAAAGAGCCGCATAATGCGGCTCAAAACGTAGGATGACTATTAGGCTTCTTCGACCGAATTTAATGTTGTTGGTTCATCATCGTTATCTAAATCATCTTCACCAATGCCTTTCAGTTTGGCAATAAGCATACCGGTAATCACTAAGGTAGTAACAATGCCGGCAACCGTTGATATAGTCATTGGCAAGCCAAAGCCTAAGGTGCTTGAATTTAGGATAAAGGTCACAACAACGGTGGTCATAAACATGGCTGGAACAGTGGTTATCCAGTGGAATTTGTCGTTGCGCAACAAGTAAGCGGTGGCTGTCCACAGCATCATTACTGCGGTAGTTTGGTTGGCAAATCCGAAGTAGCGCCAAATTACCCCAAAGTCTACTTGAGTTAGAATGCCGCCAATAATGAAGATAGGCAGGGCAATTAAGAGGCGGTTTTTAACCGGTTTTTGTGAAAGGTTAAAGTACTCAGCCAAAATTAAACGGCTAGAGCGGAACGCAGTATCGCCCGAAGTAATCGGTAAAATAACCACACCTAAGAAAGCTAAAATCCCACCAAATACGCCCAATAAACCAAATGATGCATCGTAAACCACTTTACCTGGACCGCCGTTGGCTACTGCCGCTTGTAAGCCTTCCATTGAGTTGAAGAACGATAGCGCAATAGCACACCAGATTAAGGCAATTACACCTTCGCCAATCATCGCGCCGTAAAACACGAAGCGGCCATTACTTTCATTTTCTACACAGCGCGCCATTAATGGAGACTGAGTCGCGTGGAAACCTGAAATAGCGCCACAAGCAATGGTAATAAATAAGGCAGGCCATAGCGGCAAATCGTTAGGGTTCATGTTGGTGAACATTTGGCTTACTTCAAAGCTACCCATTACTTGGTGTTCGCTGGAAAAGGCTACTGCAGTAATTAAACCCACCGACATAAAGATAAGTAGTGCGCCAAATAAGGGGTAGAAGCGACCAATAATTTTATCGATAGGAACAATGGTAGCGATGATGTAGTAAACAAAGATGAGGCAGACCATTGTACCCAAACCTAGGCTTACACCAGCTTGGTCGTTGATAAGGTTGGTTAACATGCCGGCGGGAGCCGAAACAAAAACCACACCCACTAACAGTAGCAACACAATGGCAAATACATTCATAAAGTGACGTGCGCTTTTGCCTAGGTAGCGGCCAGAAAGCGAAGGCACTGAAGCGCCACCATTGCGTACCGACAACATGCCCGAGAAGTAATCGTGAGTTGCTCCTGCGAAAATACAACCAACAACAATCCATAACATGGCTGCAGGGCCATAAAGCGCACCCATAATAGGACCAAAAATTGGGCCTACACCGGCAATGTTGAGTAGTTGAATTAGGTAAACTTTTTTCTTCGACATTGGCACATAATCCACACCATCCTGCTTAGCGTAAGCAGGCGTTTGTCGATGTTCCTTAATGCCAAAAACCTTTTCAACAAAGGCGCCGTAAATGAAGTAGCCGCCGAGCAATGCTGCGACGCAAAATAGAAACCAAAGCATGTCGTCCTCTCAGTACTTAGTTGTAATCGAGAACAGAATAAGTGTGAACATTGAAAGGCGCAGCCGAAGCTTAACTAAACGGCGCTATGTTCAGGTAAGTGGTCGAAATAGCGGTTTAGTGGTTATGCTATTTTCAGGCGAACGGGTGCAATGTACTAACTGCCTATAAACCAAAGTGCTCTTTAATGGCTTTAAAGTAGCGGCGACTAACTGGCAGTTGCACACCACTTTTAGTAAACAATACCGCGCCGCCGTTCTCTTCTAATGATATCTCCAAAATAGCATCTACATTGACTAAGTGTTGCCGATGACAGCGCAATAAGGGCGACTTTTCTTCCAGTACTTTTAGCGTGAGTTGGGTATGGTTAATACCTTGTGAGGTCGCCACATGCACTCCGCTTAAATCGCTTGAGGCGTATTCAATGTCTTCTAAGCGGATCAGCTTTACTCGCTGCTGAAAATAACAAGGAATGAGCTTGAGCTGTTGGTTTTTCAACATGTCTTGGTAAGAGTGAGGGGCTAACGTACCTTCTGAGAGTAGTGATGGCTCTGTTGACTCTGGTAAGCGTTCTTGCAGTCGCTTTATTGATTTACATAAACGCTTTGGGTCAATGGGCTTGAGCAAATAATCTACTGCATTCTGTTCAAAGGCATCTAAAGCGAATTGGTCGTAGGCGGTAACAAATATAATCGCGGGTGCATTGTCACTATCCAGCATATTAGCTAGCTCTAACCCACTAATTTGCGGCATTTCTATATCAAGAAAAAGTACATCAGCTTCTAGCTGCTTAAGGTGCTTCAAACACTCTATCGCATTACCAAATTGGCCCACCACCTCAAGTTGCGGGTGATGTTGTAGCAATTCGAACAGCTCTTCGCGTGCTAGTGGTTCATCATCAACAATAATGGCTCTCATGGGTTTGGCTCCTGAGGTAGTGATATCACCACGCGAGTATATTGGTGTAGCTGACATTCAATTTGTAAGGCGTATGGTTCGCCAAAGGCATTACGCAAACGCGTATCAACAATGTGCATGCCTAAGCCTTCGCTGGTGACTTGTTCCGGTTTTTGGTAAAGGCCTGCGTTGTCTTCTACCACTAACTGTTTTATGCCACTTTTAATTCGACTATAAATGGTTATTTCACCTGTCTCGAGTAAGTGAGCGGTACCATGCTTAATGGCATTTTCTACTAAAGGTTGCAGAGTAAAGGTAGGTAATTCAAGTTGCAGAAAAGACTCATCAATAGCTTGTTTTACCACTAAACGATCGGCAAAACGCACCTGCTCGATATGTAGGTAAGCATTAACATGTTCAAGCTCTACGCTGACTAAACTGGTTTGTTGATTGCGCTTTAAGTTAATCCGTAAAAACAGCGCTAAGTCGGCAATTAACTCGCGTGCCGAACTGGCGTCGCGCTTCACTACCGCGCTAATTGTATTAAGGGCATTAAATAAGAAATGAGGGTTTATTTGGGCGCGAGCCAATTTTAATTCGGCTTCTGTTAACAATTGCTGTTGTTGATGCACGTGGCTGTCACGCAGTTGCTCGGCAATCATTTTGGCGATACCTTCGCCTAGCGCTCGGTTAATGTGTAAAAACAAGCGACGTTTCGATTCATACAGTTTTACGGTGCCAATCACTTCTTTGTCACTGCCGCGAATCGGTACCACAAGCGATGAACCTAAGGGGCATTTGTCACTGCTGCTGCATTGATAGGGCTCTTCTACACCGTCGGCAAATACCACGCGATTTTCTTTAATTGCTTGGTAAGTTTGCTTTGACGATATTGGCCGGCCTGCGCTGTGGTGGTCGCTGCCCAAGCCCGTGTAGGCTAATACTTGCTGGGTATCGGTAATGGCTACCGCAGAAACGCCGGTTTCTTCATGAATGATGTTGGCAATGCGCACTGCGTCTTGCTGTTTGAAACCTTGATGAAAAATGCCCACCATCCGCTGGGCTAAATTAAGTGCTTTGGCCGAAGAGTGGCTACTAAATTTATCGTATAAGCGGCGGCGATCGCGGATCATCATCATAAACAATGCCGCGCCTATTGAGTTGGCTAGCACCATCGGCAAGGCGATAACTTCCACCAGAGCAAGGGCTTGGTCAAAGGGTTTTGCAATGGCCAAAATCAGCAGCATTTGCAGGGTTTCTGCTATTAGTGTGGCAACAAAGGCGATAGTGGGGGAAAACAAATGTTCGTTATGATGACTACGATGGCGGATCCATAAGTGAAACAAGCCGCCGACCAAGCCTTCCAAGGTAGTAGATACCGCGCAGGCTACATCGGTAAAGCCACCCATAAAGTATCGATGCATACCGCCAGTAAACCCGACTAGCAATCCCAATATTGGGCCACCAAATAATCCGCCCAACACCGCACCAACAGCGCGAGTATTGGCAATAGCATCATCAATGGCTAAACCGAAATACGAGCCTAAAATACAAAAACCGGAAAATAAGCAGTAAATGGTAAGGGTATTAGGTAGCCGAGGAGATAAATTAGTGAGGGGTAAAAAGGCTGGTGTTTTACTTAATAGGTAAGCGATAACCAGAAAAACGCTCATTTGTTGGGCTAAAGATAACAGCAGGGAAAAATCACTCAATATCATCAGCTATTAGAGCCTCGCAAGTTGGCGAAAGGATATCTGGTATTCACAGTAGATAGCAGCATATTAGCATACTGTTTGTGGCAACTAATAGGACTTACCAAAACTGCTGGTAATGCTCTTAACAAGCTGGTAACGCTTGACCGCTTGCAAATGGTGTAAGCACTGGTATTGTGATGGGTTTCTATAATAATTAATCCCGCTAAGGGAAAGGAAATGTGTGGCTAAATCCGCCACCGGAGTAAGAGAGCAAATGCAAAAAGATCCAATTAACGATATTCATATTTCGTCAGAACAAGTTTTAATCACTCCTGAACAGCTTCGTGAGAAGTTGCCTGCGTCAAAAGAAGCGCTGCAATTTGTTCTAGAATCTCGCAAAACAATTGCCAGTATCTGTCATCATCGCGACCCGCGTTTGTTGGTGATTGCTGGTCCTTGTTCGATTCACGACCTAGACCAAGCCAAGGAATATGCGACGCGCTTGAAGAAGCTGCACGACCAGTATCAAGATCGCTTGTTTATTGTTATGCGGGTTTATTTCGAAAAACCTCGTACTACAGTGGGTTGGAAAGGCTTTATTAACGACCCTCACATGGATAACTCGTTCGACGTAGAAACAGGCTTGCACAATGCTCGTGAACTACTAACTTGGACTGCTGAGTTAGGTTTACCGGTGGCTACTGAAGCGCTAGACCCAATTAGCCCACAATACTTGTCTGAGCTATTCTCTTGGGCAGCCATTGGCGCACGTACTACTGAATCGCAAACTCACCGTGAAATGGCCAGTGGTTTATCTATGCCTGTTGGTTTCAAAAATGGTACTGACGGCAATTTAGGCACGGCGATTAATGCGATGCAATCTGCAGCTTCGTCACACCGTTTCATGGGTATTAACCAACAAGGCCAAGTGTCGTTGTTGCAAACCCAAGGTAACCCAGATGGTCACGTAATTTTACGTGGTGGTAAGCAGCCTAACTACGATTCGGTGAATGTCGCATTGGCAGAGCAAGCTATGGAAAAAGCCGGTTTAGCGCCTAAGCTAGTGGTTGACTGTAGCCATGCGAACTCAAGCAAGAATCATGAGTTACAGCCATTAGTTGCTGCAAACGTGATTAACCAGATCGAAGAAGGCAATAAATCAATTATTGGCTTAATGTTAGAAAGTAACTTGGAAGCTGGTAATCAACCAAGTGAAGCGCCTAAGTCAGATCTTAAATACGGTGTATCGGTAACCGATGCATGTATTGACTGGACATCTACAGCAACCTTGTTAGACAAGATGTTTAACGATCTTAGCGACAGCTTAGCCAAACGCTTGGCAAAATAATAACGGAAACAACATGGTTCAAGCTCTAAATCTCTTACGTGACCAAATCGATGAAGTTGATCAGCAACTTCTTGATTTGCTGCAACAACGTATTCAGCTGGTGCACAAAGTTGGCGAAGTAAAAACGCAACATGGTTTGCCTATTTATGCCCCCGACCGCGAAGCCGCCATGCTGGCTAAGCGTCGTGCAGAAGCTGAAAATAAAGGTGTGCCACCTGCACTGATTGAAGATGTGTTACGCCGAGTGATGCGTGAGTCTTATACCAGTGAAAAGGACAGTGGTTTTAAAACCATTAAACCTGAATTAGGTAACATTGTTGTGATTGGTGGTCGCGGGCAATTGGGACGTTTGTTTGTGCAAATGTTTACGTTGTCGGGCTACCAGGTTGATGTTATTGGCAAAGAAGATTGGCAACAAGCCCCCGAGCTGTTTGCTAATGCCGGTTTGGTTTTGGTATCGGTGCCCATTAACCTAACCGAGTCGGTGATTGCTCAACTCGGGAATTTGCCAAAAGATTGTATTTTGGCAGACATCACCAGTATTAAAGCTGCTCCTTTGAGTAAAATGCTAGCAGTGCATCAAGGCCCAGTTGTTGGCTTGCACCCCATGTTTGGCCCAGATGTACCAAGCCTAGCAAAACAAGTGATTGTGTATGCTGATGGGCGTGGTAGCGAGCAATACCAATGGTTATTGCAGCAAATGGGCATTTGGGGCGCGCGTTTACATGCTGTAGAAGCCGAAAGCCACGATAAAGCGATGACATTGATTCAGTCCTTGCGTCATTTTACTTCGTTCGCTTATGGCATGCATTTAGCGCAAGAAGATGCAGATTTAAAACTGCTGCTTGATTTAAGTTCGCCGATTTATCGCTTGGAGCTAGCCATGGTAGGGCGCTTGTTTGCTCAGTCGCCTGATTTGTATGCCGATATTATTATGGCCTCGGATCAAAGCACCGCTATGATTAAACGTTATCACCAGCACTTTGGGCAATTGGTTGAGCTAATTGAAAGCAAAGACCGAGCAGGCTTTATTGCGTGTTTTGAGCGCGTTAGTCAATGGTTTGGTGATTACTCACAAGAGTTCTTGGAAGAAAGCAGAAGTTTGTTACAGCAAGCTAATGATAGCCGCCGCTCTTAAGTATTGCCTTTGAATATTAGCCAGTCTTTATGACTGGCTTTTTTGTGCCTGCGATGGGGCTTAAAGGTGCTTTTCGGTAAGGGCTTGTGCTTGTAGCTCGTAGTCAGTAATTTTGCTACTTAGCCACGCTAATGCATCGGTTCTATCGATAAAAATTTGTACTGTTTCACCCGCTTGAATATATATCTGGTTCAGGTGCCATTTGGCTAACTCTGGCACGCTAGCATGAGTAAGGATAAGTGCGGTGGCTACTCGGCCACGCTGCTTTTCAATCTTAAGCCATTCAATTAATTGATTAGCTGCATCTTCAGTATAAAAGGTTTCGCCATGGAAAGTGGCTAATACAGCCCAGGGAGAGTCTAACAACTTATCTAATATGGGAGCCGCGGCGCTGCCACTCTCTTCCATTTGTTCGAGATTCCAAGGGCCGGTGCCCTCAATTTCCATTATCTGTCCGTTCAGTGCGAACTCAATACTACCGTGTGCTTCTCGCAATGCCGCCTCCCGCTAAAACTAAACTGACGAAATTGTATTTGCTTGTCTTTTCAAGTTTACGTTAGATCGCTATTTCAGCAAGTTTCAACTCGTCATTTCGACTAAATGATTAGTCAGTAAATAGCCAATGTTAAGCCTTACTTTCTGGCATTATGGTGCGCTAAAAAAATTACTATGTTGCTGGCTTTCGCCTTGTTTAAGCGCCAGGTCACTGCTGTTGTTGTATAGCCAATTGTGATTGATAACAATGCTTTTTGCACTGGTGAAGTCTAGTAAAATACCGGCCCGTTTATGTTGAAAAATATGGTTGTTATGGATTTTTATTTTGTTCACCAAGCCGCTACCTTTGGGGTGTTGGTAGATCAAGATGCCATCTTCATCGGTATCAAAAAATTGGTTATCAAATATCTCAATATCACTGACCGAGCCGTTGCCTTCAGTCATAATTGCCATCGCACCGGCACCTTCAAATAAGCGTTCTCCACTTTGTTCACTAAATGCTTCGCGAATGTTATGTACTGTGTTGTTGTATATCTTAATGTTCTTTACAAAGGGCGGGCTAAAACCCAGCAAACCTCCAGCATCTAAATAAATACCGCGGCGATGTAAGCCATGAATAAGATTGGTTATGGATACTGCCGTTTTTTACGTCTTCTTTTAAGTCAATGCCTTCGCCGCCAAAGCGTGGGTTGCCACCATCAAAAATCTGATTATTTTTGATTTCGACATCGTGTACTCCGTTAGCCACAGTAATGGCTTCGTTATAGCCATTGTTGGCATTTTCATCCTCGCCTAAGCATGCTTGCTGAATAATGTTTCCGTCGATGGTTAGTTGGCTAAGGTTATTGTATTGCTGAGGATCTTGTTGCCATGCTACTCCCCACACGGCAATGCCAGACTGTACAGTTTGAAAGGTATGATTGTTGCGAAGCGTAATATGGCTAACAGGCTTAGCGCTTGAGCCTTCAAGGTAAATACCATTAAACGCTTGTTGAATAGTAAAACCTTCGATGGTGATGTGGCTCTGCTGCTTGATGCTAAAACCTGCACCTATTAGTAAAGTGTTTGCACGTTCCCCAGGCAGGCTGCTAATGGTGATGGCTTGATTATATTGACCCGAACTATTGATATTCACAGGGGTGGTTAAGTGATATTCACCCGGAGTAACCCATAGCTGGTCGCCAGTAGCCAGTTGATTAACGGCGTATTGTAAGTTGTTCCAGGGTTTAGCACGGCTGCCATCTGCTGGGACTGGGTAGCTGATTGCATTAACACCGCTAGTGACAAAGTAGTCTGCGGCAAATACATTGGACATGGAGCCTATAAAGACTAAGCCCCCAATAAGCCTGCCTATGAGCAAATGACAACAAGCAAACATCGCGCTTTTAGCCTCCTTAATCCCAACTGTTATTGCAGTTTACTAAGGGCTAAGCGTAAATTCAGTGTGTTACTGCTCGTTTAAAAGAGCTGAGCTGTATTTAGCAACACCGATTTAAGCGCTTTGGCTTAGGCTGATGAGCCTAATTCATGGGCTTTTAGAGGGCGTAAGTGCAGGGCAAACCTGGATTAACGGCCTGAAAGGAAAAAAACATGCTTATTTAACACTTTCATTGCGGCAAACTATGTTTATTCGCCGCTATATTGGTTAAAATTGCGCGTTTTTGGTACTTCGACGTAGGTCATTACACGATGTTTGAAATTAATTCGGTGAACAATTCTCTAGCAGATATTAAAGAGCGCACAGAAGTGCTCCGGGGGTATCTTTGACTACGATGCAAAAGCAGAGCAGTTAGAAGAAGTTAGTCGCGAATTAGAACAGCCCGAAATTTGGAATGATCCAGCGCGTGCCCAAGCGCTAGGTAAAGAGCGCTCGGCGCTTGAGTTGGTGGTAAAAACCATTGATAACCTGACCCAAGGCATAGAAGATGTGGCCGGTTTGGTTGAACTTGCGGTAGAGGAAGAAGACCAAGAAACCTTTGATGAAGCAGAGGCTGAAGCTCAAGACCTGATTACTCAATTAGAAAAGCTAGAGTTTCGCCGCATGTTTGCTGGCGATATGGACGAAAGCGATTGTTATATCGATATTCAATCAGGCTCTGGCGGCACCGAGGCTCAAGATTGGGCCAATATGATGCTGCGTATGTATTTACGTTGGTGTGAAGCGCATAAATTTAAAGCTGAATTAGTTGAAGTGTCGGATGGTGATGTTGCCGGTATTAAAGGCGCTACCATTAAAGTCAGTGGTGAGTATGCTTACGGCTGGCTTCGTACCGAAACGGGTGTTCACCGCCTAGTACGTAAATCGCCGTTTGATTCTAGCGGACGTCGCCATACCTCATTTGCGTCGGCATTTATCTACCCAGAAATTGATGACAGTATTGAAGTTGATATTGATACTGGTGACTTACGAATTGACGTATACCGCGCTTCCGGTGCTGGTGGGCAACACGTAAACAAAACCGAATCTGCGGTACGTATTACCCATTTGCCTACCAATACGGTTGTGCAGTGTCAAAGTGGTCGTTCGCAACACAAGAACAAAGACGAAGCAATGAAGCAGCTAAAAGCTAAGTTGTTTGAGTTAGAGCTACAAAAACAAAATGCCGAGAAGCAAGTGGCAGAAGACAACAAGTCGGACATTGGCTGGGGCAGCCAAATTCGTTCTTATGTATTAGATGATTCGCGGATTAAAGACCTTCGAACTGGCATTGAGAACCGTAATACTCAAGCCGTGTTAGATGGTGATTTAGATAAATTTATAGAAGCTAGCCTTAAGTCAGGGCTGTAACGAGCAAGGTTTTCACATGTCAGAACAAACAGAACAAAGTCTGGAACAAGCAGCACAAGAAGAAAATAAACTGATCGCAGAGCGTCGCGCTAAGTTAGACAAAATTCGCGAAACTTGCTCGGCCAACGGCCATCCAAATGACTTTAAACGTGAGCACTTAGCTGACGATTTACAGCAACAGTTTGGCGAACAGTCTAAAGAAGACTTAGAGGCTGCTGGTAACGTAGCTGCTATTGCTGGACGTATTATGGCAAAACGTGGTCCTTTCTTGGTGCTACAAGACGTATCTGGTCGCATTCAGGCATACGCGCCTAAACAAGTACAAAAAGATCTTAAAGAGATTGGCGGCCTAGACATTGGTGACATCATTGGAGTTAAAGGTGCGCTGCATAAATCAGGTAAAGGTGATCTTTACGTGAACATGGACGAATACACCTTGCTCACTAAAGCATTGCGTCCATTGCCAGAAAAATTCCATGGTTTAACTGACCAAGAGCAGCGTTACCGCCAGCGTTATGTTGATTTGATCGTGAACGACGATTCACGCCAAGCCTTCAAGGTGCGCTCTAAGTTGGTAGCCGGTATTCGCCGCTTTATGGAGTCTAAGGACTTCATGGAAGTGGAAACGCCAATGATGCAAGTGATCCCTGGCGGCGCCACTGCACGTCCATTTGTCACTCATCACAACGCTCTAGATCAAGAGATGTTCCTGCGTATCGCACCAGAGCTTTATTTGAAGCGTTTAGTGGTAGGTGGCTTTGAGCGCGTATTCGAAATCAACCGTAACTTCCGTAACGAAGGTCTGTCGCCGCGCCATAACCCAGAATTCACGATGATGGAATTCTACATGGCCTACTCTGACTACAACGATCTAATGGATCTAACCGAAGAAATGCTGCGCACTGTAGCGGTTGAGGTTCTAGGCTCTTCATCTATGCCTTATGGCGAAGAGACGGTGGAGTTTGCTGGTAGCTACCCACGCTTGAGTATGTTGCAAGCGATTAAGCAGTACAACCCAGAGCACACCGATATTCAAGCTTTAGATTACGACAAAGTGCAAGACCGCGAGCACATGGTTAGCATTGCTAAATCAGTTGGCGTTGAAGTAGAGAAGTTCTGGACTTGTGGCCAGCTACTTGAAGAAATCTTCGGTGAGACTGCGGAGCCTAAGCTAATTCAGCCAACCTTTATTACCGAATACCCAGCAGATATTAGCCCACTAGCGCGTCGTAACGACGACAACGCCTTCATCACTGACCGTTTTGAGTTCTTCATCGGTGGCCGTGAAGTCGCTAATGGCTTCTCTGAGCTTAACGATGCGGAAGACCAAGACGCGCGCTTTAAGGCGCAGGTTGACGCTAAAGATGCTGGCGATGATGAAGCGATGTTCTACGACGCCGATTACATCACCGCCTTAGAGCACGGCCTACCACCAACGGCTGGCCAAGGTATTGGTATTGATCGTCTAGCGATGCTCTTCACCAACACTCATACTATTCGTGACGTGATTTTGTTCCCAGCGATGCGCCCACAAGCCTAAAGCTGACAGATAAATCATTAAAGCCACGCACTTTTAAAAGTGTGTGGCTTTTTTTTTACTTTTTTTAGTTATAGTAACAATGATTGAATGTACGACAATATTTGACGAATAAGGGAGAGGGATAGTGAAGATGCTTATGTGGGGATTAGTAATAGTTGTGCTGGCAGTGGGGGGATTCATGACCTTTAAGAATCTAAAAGAGCCTAGTGATTTAGGGCTTAATGCGGGTCGTTTAGCGCCGCTAGCCAGTTCACCTAACGGCGTTTCTAGCTACGCAGAAGAAGAAGACAAAAAAGTCGCGCCTTTAGCCTTTAAGGCTGATCTAAAAAGTACCCAGTTAGCGGCTTTGCGCGCTTTTGCACATATGCCAAATAACAAAGTGGTGTCACGTAATGGTGACTACGTGCATGTTGTGTTTTTTAGTCCCAAGGTGGGTTATCGTGATGATGTGGAACTGTATTTTGATGAAACCAATCAACTCTTACATTTCCGCTCTCAATCGCGAGTAGGTTACTCCGATATGGGGATAAATAAGCTTCGTTATCAAGAGTTTGCAAAGTTATACAGCGAAGCCGATTAAGCATTCATAAAAGCGTGAGCCAAGTTGCAGTTAGCGCAGCTTGGCTTTACCAAGTGGGTTTTATTGGCTTAGCTTAGAAGAACCTTATTCACATGCGGTGATTCAGTGAAAGCTCTAATTGCTAGTTTCCTAACTCTTTTCTGTAGTGCTTTAATGGCCGAATCGGCTAATCCTAAACCTCGTTATTTAGTGGTACCTAAAACGGTAACCAACCCCTTTTTCGATGATGTAGAAAAGGGCTGTTTACAGGCTGCTGCAGAGTTAGACGTGGAATGTATTTATCTTGGGCCCGAAGAAGCCGATGCGAGATACCAAGACCAGATTATTACCCAGCAAATAGAACAAGGCGTCGATGGCATTTCGGTGTCGGTGATTAACTCGCGAGTATTAACCCACCGCAGTATGTTGCTGGCTAAGCAACAAAAGGTGCCAGTAGTTACCTTTGATTCCGACTTTTCTGAGCAGGCTTTAGCGCAAAACCCCACGTTGCGTTATAGCTATATTGGTACCGACAACTTCCAGTTCGGTTTTCAACTAGGCCGCTTAACCCAGGCCTTAAAGCCAAAGGGCGGAGCATTTTGTATCTTAACTGGGCATAAAGGTGCTGCTAACTTGGTTGAGCGGAAAAATGGTGTTTATGCAGGGCTAGGGTTCAACAGCAAAGGCAATAGCGAGCTCTGGGAAGAACACAGTCGCTGCCCAATCCATTCAGACGACGAAGCACTACGTTCGCTGAATAACCTAGATAGAATGGTGCGCTTGCATCAATACGAACCTAAATTGCTAGATGCAGTGATTACCGTCGGTGCTTGGCCACAAACCCTTGAGTTTAAGTACACCGAAATTATTAGCCCTTACCAAAAAATGCTAGATTCAAAAAACTTACTGCTGATTTTTGGCGATACCTTAGAGGTGCAAAAGCGCCTACTTGCTCAAGGTTTAGCCCATGGAAATGTAGGGCAGTCTCCTTATGACATGGGCTATCAGTCAATTTATACCCTGCACAGTATTCATCAAGGTAATGCGGTAGAGCCGATTATTCATACCAAATTGGAGCGCTGCGTTTACGGCCAACAGCCACTTTGTCAATAAATCACACTTTGCTGGTTGCTTACAATTAAGTCATTGAGACCTTGTTGTTTTTATGCAGAATAATGAGACTTTTCTTTTACGACATTCAGCATTTTGAAGCTTTCAGCGTTAAGTTCTACCCTCGCTAAAAAACTCGGGCATTCTCACTTGCGCGTGGCGGGAGAGTATTGGCATTTAAGCGATCTACTGCAGCTGCAACATATCTTGCTGAGTCATGCGCCGAGCCTGAAAGAAGGTTTGGTATGGTGGAGTAAAAGCTTATCTTTGTTTGAACGTAATGTTTATATCGAGATCAGTGAATCCAATGAGAGCCTTGATTTAACCTTATCGACTCGAGACCAGCAAAACCTGCCAGCTTGGAGTGAGCTGTTACTAACAGAGTTACACGCTAGTCTGTCTTCGCAGGTGAAAACAGAATTGGTGTCGGTATCCAGTAAATTATGTTTACGGGTGAGCTTATACGAGCTAGAGCCGCAGCCAGCTATGCCTGGATTGCATAGTTTTGCTAAAAAAGTCTTTTTATTGCTGCAGCATCAAGCCATTGAATCACCCGATTTACAATCTCAGCTAAAGCGCACCATTCAGCGTGCTATTGATAAGCCCTTGAGCATTGGTGTTGTTGCCAAACAACTGGGTTTATCAACCCGCACTTTGCAGCGTCGGTTAAGCGAAAAACAGCTTAACTTCTCTCAATTGGTCGAAGATGAAAAGCAAACCTTAGCGCTTAATCTATTGGCCGATACCCACTTGTCTGTTGCTCAAGTGGCCTTGAAACTGGGTTATGATGATCCGTCCAATTTTCATCGTTCGTTTCGACGCTGGTTTAGTTTTACTCCTAGCTTTTATCGACAGCAATGCCAACAAAACCGTATTCAAGTAAACCAGCAACCGGTGCGTTTGCACTATGCGCGCGGCTCCATTGGGCTGCCTGGAGAGTTGCATACTCAAGAAGGGCAGGTTTGGTTAGAAGTAGACAATATTGCCTTTGAAAAGGTGGTAACAGTTGAGTGTAAAGATCAAGATGGCATTTGGCGCCACTATCCCGCTTTTTTTGATGACTTTCTGGCAGACGGCACCGAGCTATGGTCTACCGCTAACCTACCAGTGGCACAACCACTGAGTTTTAGGCTACGTTATGACGTTGACGGCGAAACTTATATTGATGACAACCAGCAACGCGATTATTTAGTTAGTGAGCGCCTGTTGCTGGGAGCGCCCGCGTATATTGTGCCTACCTTGAGTATTATAAAAACTGGTTTTGCTTATCAATTGTTTATCGAGTTGGCATGTCGTTTAGCTAATGTGGATAGAATACTGTGTTACCTAGGCGAGCACCCAGAACCGCTGGCTTTACAGCAAGTAAGCACTAACTCGCAATACAGCGTTTGGACCTTATCCAGTCCTTTTCCGGCTTTGGCAAAACAATGTCATTTTCGCTTATACGACAAATATAACCAAGAGCTGGCACTGCATCACTACCCTAAACACTACCAATTTGTCCCTCCGCTGATGTAAACAAGGTTTAGCATTTTTTACCTCCACTAAAATTGTTGCAGCCTTCACAAAGTGCTTTTACTGGCATGCTAACGCCTAGTATTTGGCATCAAGTGACACCATTTATCATCTGCCTTTGTTTTATCGTTTGGCTCACTATCATTCACAATGGAAGGCGATATGAGCGTAATGAGTAACAATATAATGAAGCCAGCAAATATACTGGCTTTGTCTTTGTCTTTGTCTTTGTCTTTGGCACTGGCATTAAGTGGCTGTAATTCTGATGATGAGGCTCAAGTCGTCAATGGCAGCCATGTGGCATCACCAGAGTGGCAAGATCAGATTATTTATTTCTTGATGATTGACCGTTTTAATAATGGAGACCCAAGTTTAAGTGATCAAGGTCAAGGGGAGTTTGACCCTAGCTCGGATAAAAAATTTAGTGGTGGTGATTTGGTGGGAGTCAGTGACAAGCTCGACTACATTCAACAGCTGGGTGCAACCTCAGTATGGATTACCCCTCCGGTGGCTAATCAATGGTGGGATAACGAGCAAAACTATGGCGGTTATCATGGTTATTGGGCGCGTGATTTTCAGCAGGTTGACGAACACTTCGGCGACCTCGCCAGTTATCAAGCGCTGGCAAGCGACATTCACAGTCGCAATATGTTTTTAATTCAGGACATTGTGACGAACCATGTTGGTAATTTCTTCACTTATGATAAGCCCTGGGAATACGACGCCAGCCAACCTTGCGAAGGCTTTCGGTTGACCAATAACCCTCTTGCCGAGGGGCAGGTTTTACCTTATCCGCTCAACCTTAATAGCTGTAAAGCAGATGGCACGGGCAGCTACCATTGGACACCGAGCATTAGCGATCATAATAATCCAGAGCAGGAGAAAAACTGGCAGCTTTCAGATCTCGACGATCTAAATACCGAAGATCCGGAAGTGAGGGCTTATTTGAAGCAAAGCTACCGTAAATGGATTAGAGAAGTGGGGGTAGATGCATTTCGTATTGATACGGTGAAGTTTGTTGAACATGAGTTTTGGCATGATTTTCTACATGCCGATGATGGCGTAATGGCGCAAGCAGAGCAAACCGGGCGGCAACAGTTTTTAACCTTTGGCGAAGTCTTTGAAAGTTCGACGGCATACAACACCGAGGGTGAACAAAAAATGCTGAGTTACTTGGGGGAGGGAGACACGAAACAGTTGGGCTCATTACTAAACTTCCCTCTGCAAACTACCATGACGCGGGTTTTTGCAAGCGGACAGCCAACCGATTACTTACGTTTTCGTTTAGAAAAAATGATGGAGTTGTTTCCTAACCCTTATTTGATGCCGAATTTTATTGATAATCACGATATGCCACGCTTCTTGTCGCAAGCTAGCCAAGCTGATTTGAAGCAGGCTCTCATCACTATGTTATCTATTCCGGGGATACCGGTTATTTACCAAGGCACCGAGCAAGCGATGAGTGCTAGCCGTGATGCGATGTTTGACGGTGGTTATCGCGATGATGGTGAGTCTAAAGACTCCTTTGAGCAAAACAGTGAAATGTATTTGTTCATTCAAGCGCTAGCCGCGCTGCGTACACAAAATGCGGTGATGACGCGTGGCGATATTAAGGTAATAGCCAGTGATAAATCGGGAGCAGGAGTATTTAGTTTTATTCGTACGTTGGGTGACGAAGAAGTTTTAGTGGTAATGAATACGGCAAATGCGCCTATGTTGCTTAATCGCTTAAACTTGCAACAACCCGAAGGGACGGTATTTGAGCAGCAGCTGCAGGCCAATTGGTTGCAAGCACCAGCTGGTCTAGTCAGCGATGCTAATGGCGAAGTTAGCCTTGAGTTGCCCGCAAAGGCAGCAGTTATCTATTTTAAAACCCAGCAAACAGCAGCGGTTAATACTCCCGACTTAGGTATTCGCTTAGATGATGATTGGGCGGATCGAACCATTACCCAAGACACCGTGGTGAGCGGTAGTGCAGAGCCCAATGCTAAATTGCAGTTAGTGGTAAACGGTAACTTAGCGAACGCCATTGATATTCAAGTAGACCAAAGTGGGCAATGGACAAGTTTGTTATCTACTCGTCATTTTGCTATTGGTAAGCAATCGCATCGTTTTGCTATTTATTCCCCTAACGAACAGGCTGGCCTCGCTGATGTGCACTTTACTTCGGACTTGGCGTGGTCGAATACCCCTGATTTTAGTATTGACGATAGCGATGATGTAGCAGAAGGGAGTGGCGGGCCAAATGGCAGTTACTCGCTACCTGGAGATCCTAGTTTTGATAAGGAAAATAGCCAGTTAGCGATTAACCAAGCGGAAGTTTATTCGGTGGGCAGCAATGTTCGTATCAAACTTGTGATGGATAAGCTTACCGACACTTGGTTACCACCGAATGGGTTTGATCATGTAGGTTTTTCTATCTTTATTGATCTACCTGAAGATCAAGGGACTAGTCAAAGTGTACTACCTAAAATAAACGCCACCATGCCGAGCGGTACCTGGAATCGTAATGCGGTGATATTTGGTTGGCAGAGTTCGATTTACAATGCCGATGGAGCTGACGCAAATACTTGGGGTGAAGCAGTGACTCCAGCACCTATTGTCACCGTGGATAAGGAGCAGCAAACGATTTATATAGATTTTGCTAGTGAGGCTTTAGCCCGACCAAGCAGCTTAAATGGCATTCGTTTCTATCTTAGCACTTGGGATCTGGACGGTTTGTCGGCAGTTTATCGCCCATTAAATCCTGAAACGGGACCTTGGAACTTTTCTGGTGGCGCAGAGGACGAGGCTAAAATTTGGGATGAATTACCGATAATTACGCTAAGCGAGTAAAACTATAAACTATGTTAAGCCTTACATTAGTAAGGCTTTTTTTACACCTGTTATAATTAATTTAGTCATTATCCTCACCTCTATATTGATTCAATGGTCATTAGGCTGTTAAAACCTTGTTT
Organism: Agarivorans sp. DSG3-1; assembly: GCF_046774965.1. Lineage (NCBI taxonomy): Bacteria > Pseudomonadati > Pseudomonadota > Gammaproteobacteria > Alteromonadales > Alteromonadaceae > Agarivorans > Agarivorans sp. DSG3-1. The sequence goes on from NZ_CP177241.1 coordinate 2,339,414, forward strand.
CCTCTTACTCGTATCCATTCGGATCGACTAGTGAGTTTTCCATTTTTGAAGGAAGCAAGATATGAACAAGCAAATCTTAAACGTTATTTTAGCGGGATCTTTAATTAGTGCATCGGCAGTAGCTGGAGCTAAAGAAAGCGCCCATTGGTCATACTCTGGTCATCAGGGCCCCGCGCATTGGGGTGAGCTAGCCCCAGAATTTGCCACTTGCGCAGGTGGTAAAAACCAATCACCCGTTGATATAAGTCATACAATTAAAGGTGAGTTAGAAAGCCTTACCGTAGCCTATAAACCCGCCGGCGAAGCGGTAGTTAATAACGGTCATACTATTCAAGTTAACTACGCAGCTGGCAGCACCCTAGGTTTGGATGGCCATGAGTTTGAGTTAAAGCAGTTTCATTTCCACTCTCCTAGTGAAAATACCGTTAAGGGCCAGTCTTACCCCTTAGAGGCGCACTTTGTTCATGCAGACAAGCAAGGAAACTTAGCGGTTGTGGCATTAATGTTTGAGCAAGGTGAGGCTAACCAAGAGCTGAGTAAAGTGTGGGCTAAAATGCCTAAAAATGCGGGCGAACAAGCCGAGTTAAGTCAGGTAGTGAGCGCCTTAGCGCTGTGGCCAAGTCAGCAAGATTATTACCGTTTTAATGGCTCGCTAACAACCCCTCCTTGTTCAGAAGGTGTGAGATGGATAGTACTTAAGTCCCCGGTAAGTGCCTCTGCACAACAAATTGACGATTTTACCGCGCTTATGCAGCATCCAAACAACCGTCCGTTGCAAGCGATCAACGCCAGAACCATTCTTGAGTAAATGTAGCTGACTACTAAACCGGCTTGTTGCTTGGATTCGAATATTAGCAACAAGCGGAGATAAGTGCGTTATCTCGGTTAATTAATTTAGGTCTAACAATAATACAAATAATCAAGAAAGCATTTATAACTTTTATTCAAACTAAGACCTAAGCATAGCTATTTGATGAAAGCGGTATGAAACCTTTAGTTTTTCATGCGAAATGTAAATTAGTTATTATTGTTTAATTGATCAATAGGGTTTTTGGCTTATTTTTCAACTTATAACACATCAATATGGAGTAACTATGAAACGCTACAACACAAGGGAATGGCTGTTATCTTCTGGTCTTAGAACAGAAAAAGCAGCAATAAAAACAATTATCAAAGCTGGGATGTTGAGTTTAGTCGCTACAGTATCTGGCCTTAGCTTTTCTGCTTCGGCGGGTTTTACTACCTCGGGTACTCAGCTATTAGATGGCAATGGTAAGCCGGTTATCATGCGCGGGGTTAACCATGCACACGCTTGGTACAACTATCGCCAAGGTGCGTTTCGCGATATTGCTGAAGCCGGCGCAAACACAGTGCGAGTAGTACTGAGTGATGGCCAGCAGTTTGCTAAAAACGATGCCGCCGATGTCGCCAAAGTGGTAAAAATGTGTAAGTTAAACCGCTTGGTATGTGTGCTAGAAGTGCATGATGTCACCGGCTCGGGCGAGAAAGCGGAAGCTGGAGAAATGCAAATCACCGCCGCTTACTGGGTGGAGTTGGCCGATGTATTAAAGGGCGAAGAAGACTACGTTATCATCAATATTGCTAACGAACCATTTGGCAATAACGTTCCAGCAGAAACCTATGTAAGTGAGCATAAGCAAGCGATTACCACGCTGCGTGATGCCGGCTTCACTCATACCCTTATGGTAGATGCAGCGAACTGGGGACAAGATTGGCAAGAAATTATGCTGGATCATGCCTCAGATGTAGCATCGGTTGATACGCTAAATAACATTATGTTTAGTGTGCATATGTACCAGGTTTACCAAAATCGCGAGAAAATCGAATCTTATGTATCTACCTTCCTAACGCGTCATAACATGCCGTTGATTGTTGGCGAATTTGGTATGGATCATCAGGGTCAAGATGTAGACGAAGATGCAATTTTGGCGGTCGCTGAAGAGTATAGTATTGGTTATCTCGGCTGGTCGTGGTCTGGCAACACTGCCCCCGGCACCTTTGAGTTGGATATGACAGTTAATTTTGACGCAAGCAAGTTAACTCCCTGGGGTGAGCGTTTATTCAACGGTATTAATGGGATTAAACAAACATCTACTTTAGCGTCGGTGTTTGATGGACAAGAGCTGCCTGTGATTCAACAGTGCGACTTTTATGGCACCATCATTCCTGTTTGTTTATATGAAGATGGTGGTCACTCACAAGAAAATGGCGGAAGTTGTGTGGGTTACACAATGTGTTTGAATATTCCTGCAGGTTCTGGCGGTTTGGTTGATGGTCCTGTAGACCCAACAGACCCAACAGACCCAACAGACCCAACAGACCCAACAGACCCAACAGACCCAACAGACCCAACAGACCCAACGGACCCAACGAACCCAACGGACCCGGTGGATCCTAACGCGGCCTGTAAGCATTTGGTCATTAATAGCTGGGAAGGTGGGTTCCAAGGTGCAGTCACAATCACCAATAATGGCAGCGAAGCGATTAACGGATGGGAAGTGAGCTGGGGTTACAGTGATGGTTCAACGGTGACCAGTTCTTGGAATACTACACTGGTTTCTGCAGAAGGTTATACAGCGTCTAACGTTGGTTGGAACGGCACCATCGCCGCTGGCGAAAGTGTAGAATTTGGCTTTACTGGAAGCGGAGCGGGTAATGCTACGGCGGTAACTGGCGCGGTTTGCCAATAAGGTAGTCGCCTATACTACGTGTAAGCCATGCTGAGCATGGCTTTTATTTGGTAGATATAAGAACTTATATCTAAGCAAGTACCATTGGCGCCGCTACTGCGTTTGCGCAATCTTGCCCTTTTAATTGCGCGACTAATGCCAAACTAAATTCGAGGGCTGTTCCTGGGCCTTGGCTAGTAATTAATTGATGAGTTTTATCGACTACCACTCGCTGTGTGGATAATAGCTGTTTAGGCAGATCTTTTTGAAAGCCGGGATGGCAGGTTACTTGAGCTTCCCCAAGTAAGTTGTGAGGTACTAGCACAAGTGCTGGCGCAGCACATATTGCTGCTAGCCATTGAGTATTGGAGCGGTTTTTCAGTATCTCAATCAAGAGAATCGAATCACGAAAAACCTCACTACCAGGCACTCCTCCTGGCAATACCAACATATCGTAAGCAGAGGCGTTTATCTGATTAAGGTGTACATCGGCAAGAAATTTCACTCCCCGAGATGCACATATCTCTAAGCTATCTGTGGGGCAAACACTTACCACATCCACCGTTATATCGGCTCGGCGTAATACGTCGATAATCGTTACGGCTTCAATTTCTTCACTGCCGGGTGCAATGGCTACCATCACTTTAGTCATATTGTTGCTCCAGTTTTTTAATCTGTTCTAACATCTTTTTATTGTAAGGGCAGTGCAGTTGAAACTGTTTGGCGCGTTGCAACACATAAGCATTTATGTAGTTAATCTCGCTAGTTCGTTGATGATGAATATCTTGATGCATTGAAGAATAGTTAGCGGCGGTGTTTTGTGCCACTAAGCGCACTGTTTGTAGTAAATACTCTGTGCTGAGCGTAATTCCCTCGTGCTCTGCTACTAGGCTAAGCTCTTGGCATAGGGCTTCTAGTGTTTGTTGGTAATTGCTATTTAACAAATCTCCGTTTGGACAATTGTGAATAGCAGTAAGTGGATTTATGCAGCAGTTAATGGCCAGTTTTAACCATAGTGCTGGGTAGATATTGTTATGCCAGTCTAGTGGCGCTAAGGCCTCGTTCAGCAGCGATAGCTCATCAGGTTCAGAGTTGCCTAAATAGCTACCCAGGTCAATTTTACCTAAGCCGGTATGTTTAATGTGTAGGGCTTGTTGGCTTTTACTCAACACTAAGGCGCCATGGGTATTACTGGCTAAATAGAGCTGCTCGGGATTAAGTTGATTAATAAGGTCTTGATGCGCGCCTAAACCATTCACCATTAAGATAACCTTACAATCCGCAGGAATAGTAAGAGCAGCCACTGCGCTGGCCACTTGATGAGCTTTTACGCATATGATTAACCAGCGGCAGCTAGGTATGGTATTGAGTAGTGGCAAGCGAGAGTGTAGTTGAGTACTTTTGTCAGTAGCAAAAGGGGTTAAGGTAAGCGCTAGGCTGCTTTCTCTGACGATACGCGGGTCAACAAAACATACTTTACTGTGTTGGCTCAATAATGCGGCCAGTAAGCCGCCGACAGCGCCAGCGCCAATTATTGCGCAGTGATACATCGGTTCACCTTTTGTATGCTTGAGTGTTGGCTTAAGGCTAAATAGCTTATTACGCCCAGTATATCCGCCAATAAATCTAACCAAGAAGCTTGCCGGTAGCTACTTAATCCTTGCGACAGTTCGATGAACCCACCAAAAAGTAATAAACCAAGGGCTAGTTCTCGGTAACTATAGTCGGCCAGTTGTGCCAGCCAGGCTAAACCAAAAAAGCATACTAGGTGCAGCAGTTTATCGGAGTGCGCTACCGGGCCAACTATGGGCATTGGCCATAGGGCTAATACAAAAATACTAAGTAGGCTTGCCCACAACAGCCCGCGAAAAAATGCTCTGCGTTGTTTCACTATTGCTTGTTACTCTTTGCTAGAAATGATTCAGCCTGGCTTATCTAACAATACTATTGCCCAGATACTCCGAAGCATGCATTTTCGGATAGCACAGGTATAATGCAAGCATTTTCGCATAAGCCAAATTTAAGGGGATAGAAAACATGCCTTCATTTGACATAGTTTCTGAGATTGATGCTAACGAAGTTCGTCACGCCTGTGACAACGCGATTCGTGAGCTTGAAACACGGTTTGATTTTCGTGGTGTAGAAGCCAGTTTTGAGTATAAAGATGAGTCAGTAAAAATGACTGCTGAAGCTGAGTTTCAACTTAACCAAATGCTGCATATTTTACGTGGCACGTTAGTGAAACGTTCGGTTGACGCCAAGTCTATTGATTTAGCATCAGTGACTCGCAGTGGTAAAACTCACTCGCAAGTGGTCAATTTTAAAAATGGTATCGACCAAGCCACCGCTAAAAAAGTGGTTAAGCAAATCAAAGACGCCAAGCTTAAAGTACAAGCGTCTATTCAAGGTGAACAAGTACGTGTTACCGGCAAGAAGCGCGACGACTTACAAGCAGCCATGGCGCTAGTGCGCAGTGGTGAATTCGACCAGCCGTTTCAATTTGAGAACTTTCGAGACTAAAGTTAACGTGTGTTTCGCTCTTTGTTAAAAGCCGCCTTGTGCGGCTTTTTGTATTTATTGGGGATTGTATTGCTTAAGTGGCTATTTATGTGGCTAGTGCAATGAATGTTAAGCCGTTGGATGCTAAGGTATATTTTCTTGGAAGGAAGCCAAAGTAAGTGAATAGGGTAGTGATAGCGTGAAATTTTTTGTGCGGCTTTTAGTGTGTTTGGGTTTAGCTATTGTTACGCAAGTTGGGGCTGTTTCTTATCTGCTTTCTATGTTGCTTTGTCGTGTTAGCAAAATCACTAAGCTTTATTATGCCTTTGCTATCAATTTGGCGATGTATGCCTTACTTACGGTAGCTGTTGTGCCTTATGTCGCACCGTTATTTGGCAGAGAACCGGTGGTACATTTAACCAATGTTAAGCCACTAAATATGTGGTTAACGGTGGGCTTGAACAGAAATTATGTTGTGCCAGAGCTAAACAAAGCGCTAATTGAAATAGCCGGCAATTTGGAGCAACAACAACCCGCTTTAAGCTTGAACATTTTAGATGCCAATTTCCCTTTTTTAAATCGTTTTCCTTTACTGCCTCACCTAAGCCATAACGACGGCAGGAAAATTGACCTTAGCTATGTTTATCAGGATGGATATGGCAAACCGAGCCATTTTACGCCTTCTGTAAGTGGTTATGGAGTGTTTGAGTGGCCGGGTTTGATTGAAACAAATACCAGCGCCTTTTGCAGAGAGAATGGGTATTTTCAATATAACTATTCGCGGTATCTCACTTTGGGTCAGCACCACCCCGAACTTAGCTTTTCTAATCAGTACAACAAGCAGCTAATTGAAACCCTGTTAAAGAACACCGCCATTAGTAAGATATTTATTGAACCGCATTTAGTTGAGCGCTTACAGTTAGATGACTCGAGAATTCGGTTTCATGGTTGTAAATCTGTAAGGCACGACGACCATATCCATATTCAAATTTAGCAAAACTTAACGTTTTTTGGCTTGGCGGTCTAATTCGCGTTTGCCGTCGTTAAGCGCTTCTTCTTTTGGAGGTTATTGACTAACAAGTGTCACTCCCTCATCAACTTTGCGCGTATGTGCTTTGTGATAAATCTTAGTCTGCCAACTCCCTATATCTGAATTTTTTTACTAAAGTGTCCAACTTTGTCTGAGTGATGCGTCATAGTATTGTCAGAGGAGTTTGTTCCACTGGCTCAATTAGCATCAAGGAGAGTAACGATGAGCAATAAACAATATATGTGTCTGCTGCGCAGTGACAATGCCGAGGGTTGTGAAAAGCCGTCACCTTCAGATATGGAAGTGATGTATGCCAAGTACCAAGCTTGGCAAACTAAATTTGCCGATAATATTGTTGATATGGGAAGCAAGCTAGGCAGCGAAGGGGCGGTAGTGCGTCACGACAGTGTAAAAGACGGTCCTTTTATTGAGCTTAAAGAAGTTATTGGCGGCTATATGCTAATCAGTGCGGCTAATAAAGAAGCCGCGATAGCGGTAATACAAGCCAGCCCAATGGTGGAAAGCAGCAGTGTGAGTATTGAAATTAGAGAAATAAACTCACTGTGAAAATAGATGCTCATGTAGAGCATCTATTTCGCCACGAGTATGGGCAGCTCGTGGCGTTATTAGTGCGACGATTAGGTATGCAGCATCTAGATATGGCTAACGATGCGGTGCAATGGGCGATGGCGCAAGCCTTGGAACACTGGCCAAAAACCAAGCCTCCAACTACGCCTTCGGCTTGGTTATATCAGGTGGCCTATCGGCATGCACTGTCTGAGATTCGAGGCAATCAACTTAAGCTACAAAAACTAACTCGCTTACATGAGCAGCTAGATCATGCATCAACCCCTCCCGAAGACATGCCCTTAAGTGGAGAGTTAAATGACGCGTTGCTGCGGATGTTGTTTATCAGCTGTGATGAAGATTTAGCGCTTGAATCGCAGTTGGTCTTCACTTTAAAAAGCTTGTGTGGTTTTAGCATTGAAGAAATTGCCTACCGCTTGTTTATTAGTGAGGCAAATACCTATAAACGCTATAGCCGCGCCAAGCACTACTTACAGGCTCAGAAAATAGAGCTTGATGGGGTTGACGTTTCTACCATGGCGAGCCGTTTATCTGCTTTGCACCGGGTGATTTATTTGATGTTTACTGAGGGGTATTTGTCATCACATAAGGATTTAGCCATTCGCCATGATTTATGCGAAGAAGCGATTCGCTTAGGCCAAGCCCTAGCGAAAAGTACAATCGGTGGCAGCCCTGAAACTGACGCGTTATTGGCGTTAATGCTACTTAACTTTTCGCGGATTCAGGCTAGGCAAAACGCTCAAGGCTTGGTGTTATTGCAAGAGCAAAATCGCACGCTGTGGGACCAACAAATAATCCGCCAAGGGCTAGCTTACTTGCAACGTTCTGCGAGTGGTGAGAGTTTGTCTCGGTATCATGTGGAGGCGGGGATTGCAGCTGAACATTGTTTAGCGCCGAGTTACCAGCAAACTGATTGGCAAAAAGTAGTGCAGGGCTATCAGTTGCTTGAGCAAATAGCCCCTTCACCCTTTCATATTCTTAATCGAGCGATAGCTATAGCTGAGTGGCAAGGCGCCGCCGAAGGTTTACGGGTACTTAATGCGGCCAATTTCCCCGTGTGGTTAGAGCGTTCCTATCACTGGTTTGCTGTATTGGCAGACTTACAATATCGCTGCGGCGAAATAGGCCAAGCGACTAACAACGCGGAGTTAGCCTTGGCGCAAGCTCCCACCGAAAACATTAAACAACTGTTGCTGAAACGCTTGTCTGCCTATAACACTAACGGTGACTAAGTGTTGTTTTTACTGTTTTGGTTGTGCTGCAGTATTTTTGTGAAATAGCCGCGTAAGCTTATTAGCATTAGTAAGCTTGGGATCACCATCACCGCGGTTAAAATAAAGAACAGCGGCCACGAATCAAGGAAGTCGGCTAAGCTGCCGCTAAATGAGGCGAGGGTGGTGCGGCCTAAATTTCCTAAGCTTGCTAGCAAGGCATACTGAGTGGCCGAAAAGGCTTGCCCAGTTAACACCGTTAAGAACGATACAAAAGCTACGGTAGCAAAGGCACTGGTAAAGTTGTCTACGATGATGGTGGCTAGAAACAGCTGTTCGTCTGGCCCTACCGATGCTATCCAAGCGAACATTAAGTTACTGGCCGACATGGCTATACCGCCTAAAATCAACCCTCTAATAATGCCAAAACGGACATTAAAGGCACTGCCGACTAGGGTAAATACCACCGTTGCACCCCAGCCAATTAGCTTTGAGTAATGGCCAATTTGGTCGTTACTAAAACCTACTTCGCGGTAAAAAGTAATCGACATGCGGCCTAAAAAGGCTTCGCCAATCTTAAATAGAAATACAAATAGCAGCAGAGTGATCGCTACTCTTACGCCATTTCGGCGGAAAAAGTCTAAGAAGGGTTCGGCTACGGTAACGGTAAGCCACGCAACCAAGGGGGACTTTGTGCCTAGGTATTTTGCGTGGCGCAGTTCAGCTTGTTGTTGCAGGGCATCACGGTTAGTAGTGGGCTCTTTTACTAACACCGTAAATAACATTAACAAAGCAACAATAAAGCACATGCCAAGGTATACGCCGTTCCAACCAATTTGGTCTGCGTTCACAAAGGCTAAGTAGCCGGGCAGTGAATAACCAGTCCACCAACCAATCACCGCCATGGCCGAGGCTTGCGGTAAGCGATGTGAGTCACTGCTAGAAAAACTGTCGATGCGGTAAGCATCAATGGCGATATCTTGGGTAGATGACGCAGTGGCAATACACAGCGCTAACATAGAGGTGAACATTAGGCTTTTCGCGGGATCAAATTGAGCGATGCCAAAGGTACATAGCAATACAATACTTTGGCAGAGAAAAATCCAACTGCGACGCTGACCTAACCACTTATGCAAGATAGGCAGTTTGACCCTATCAACCAAAGGTGCCCATAAAAAGTTAATGGCATAAACGGTAAATACAGAGCCAAAAAAGCCAATCGCTGAGCGAGAAAGGCCGGCATCGGTTAGCCAGCCCGACATGTTTGAGCCAATAAGCACCCACGGAAATCCGCTGGCGCAACCGAGCATAAATACCCAAAGCAACCTCTTATCTAAGTAAGAGCGTAAGGTTTGTGACCAATTTAGCGATGAGTTCATCTAATGCTCGGTTGAGGTTAAGGCTTACTTAAGGTTGCGCTTCGCCAACCACGATTACATCTTCAATAATCACTTTTTCTACTGGCACATTGCGCATGCCAGGAATAGGGCCGGTTTTGGTCGGTTTGTTTACAATGTTATCTACCACGTCCATGCCTGAAGTGATTTCGGCAAACACTGTGTAACCAAACTTGTTTGGGCTGCCGTCTAGGTAGGCATTGTCGATAACGTTAATGAAAAACTGGCGACTGGCGCTGTGTGGGTCGTTGGTTCGAGCCATTGCTACTGTGCCGCGTTTATTGCTAAGGCCAGTTTTAGATTCGTTTTCAACAGGGCGGTAGCTGTCTACTTTTTCATAGTTGATTGAGAAACCACCTGCCTGTGCCATAAAGCCAGGGATAGTGCGGTGAAATAAGGTGCCTTTATAGCTGCCGTCTTCTACGTAACGCATAAAGTTAGTGACGGTTTTGGGGGCGGCTTCTGGCTTAAGTTCCATCTCAAACTCACCTTGATTGGTGATGAACTTTAAGGTTTGTGCTGCAGCGGGTAGGCTAAGTACGGCAAAGGCTAAAGCAAAAAGGCTAGTGCGAAAAATTCCCAAGGTCATAGTTGATACTCCAATACTTCAATAAGTTGCGGGTCGCTGGCGATTTGTGTCAATAATTCTGAAAGTTGTTGGCTCATGGCGTCGGCTTGTTTATTTACATTGACCGAAAACGCCCCCTCGTTGGTGTGGGTTGAGCGAAATTGCTTAGCTAAGGTTTTATGCGGCGTGTCTACCGTGACTTTAATTCGCATAGTCGAAGTAGCGGCGTGTTTTACACTGCTTTCTTCTACCTTACTGGCAAGCTCAAGCAGCTCAATGGTAATTAAGTTTGGCGAATCGGGCACAAAACCCACACCTTGCTGCTGCCAAGAGGCTGATAGTTGTTGTTCAATGCTCTGGCGTAAGTTACTGCCGCTAGCAATTAACTGAGCCTGCTCTTCACCGTCTTGATGAATGCTGATTAAAAAGCGGTTGCTGCGTAGATCCTGCGATTTTATTGCCGCTATGATCGAGTGTTGAGCAACCGAATCGAGATTTACCGTGGGTTGTAACTGTACTTGCTGAGGCTGGCTGCTACAGGCGCTAAGGCCTAATACACCGCCTAACAGCAGGGCGGGCAACAAAAATGGGCTTTTCAAGTTGTTCACCTTAATGGGTTGATTAACGCTTAGTGCTGCTCAGAATAACAAATTTGTTATTGCTCGCCAGTAACTTATAACCACCAAAGTAAGATTTTAATAGTGGGTGATAACCTAAGTGTCTATTTGCCACCACAATTAGCTTGCCGCCAGCGCGTAAACAGCGCTTGGCGTCTTTGAACATTTGCTGAGCAATGTGGCTAGAAATGGTGTTTTGTTGATGAAAGGGTGGATTACATAATACTAAATCAGCGCTTTCATCAGCTTGATGCTGCAGTGCATTATCGTGATTAAAGCTACAGCGAGTCAGGTGTTCTGGGTGGTTTAGCGCCACATTGTTTTTGGCAGAAGCCAGCGCCATCGCTGATTCATCACAAAAGCTAACTCGGGCATTAGGGTATAGGCTTAAAGCATGTAAACCCAATAAACCATTGCCGCAGCCCAAATCAATCACCGATTCAAATTCATCTTGGGGGAAGTGTTCTAATAGAAAGCGCGTGCCGATATCGAATTTCCCAAAGCAAAATACATTGGCGTGATCATTTAACTGCCATTTGTATTCAGCAATGTTCCAAGCTTTAGGGTAAAGCGCTGCAGACTTTCCCCCTGCATAATGGCCAAATAACAAACGGGCTTTCTTTTTGGCCAGTGAGGTCGTCACACTGCCAATGTGCTTCTCAAATAAGCCAAATACCGATTTAGGCAAACCTTTTACCATAGCACCACATGCCAACTGCGAATCGTTACTCAAGCTTTGTTGTAAGCCAATGAGCTGGTGCTCTAAGTAATTTAGGCTTTTGGGTAAACGCATTAGTACCAGTTCAGCCTTTGGCATTGTGTCGGTGCTAGAGAGCAGGGTTAAACGCTGGCTCGCATCTAGCGCGTTTACCTGTAGATTTTGTGCAAGTGCTTGTTGCGCAATGAATGAGTCACTTAACCAACTAATGTGGCTATTAGTAAAATTGGGGTGAGCCAGTAAGGCACACGCTAGGGCTCCAAATTCATCATTAATGATTAAGATATGTTGTGGAATAGTTGAAAGCTCAGCGGCGAATTCAATCAGAAGTTCGTCGGCCGCATTCCATGCTCGCAAGTCGCTAGCCGCGTCTTTGGGGTAACGTGATAAGCTCAAACTGAGCGAGTTTATTTGCAAATCTTGACTCATATTGGATTTGTAACGTGCAGGCCTTGAATAGTGGCAGCAGTGTAACTAAGTTGAGGGCTAAACTAAAGCAACACCCTTATGGATGTAGGTTGTAATAAGTGCTGTTCGCAGAAGATATCGCCACCAAAGAAATTGTCCATCATCGGCAATGGTTAAACTCTGAGGCCAGCGCCTTAGCATACCAACACATGCTGCATAAGCTACCTTGGCAGCAGCATCAGATTAAAATATTTGGCAAAACCTGCCTCGAACCCCGTTTATCTCTGTGGATTGGCGACGCCAATACGGCTTATCGTTACTCTGGAGAGTGGCGAGCACCTGCTCCTTGGCCAAGCTTTTTAATGCCTATAAAGTTGGCGGTGCAGCACAAATGCCAGCAACAGTTTAATAGTGTTTTGCTTAACTATTATCGAGACGGGCATGATTATATGGGCTGGCATAGTGACAATGAAAAGCAGTTGGGCGAACGCCCGGTTATTGCGTCACTAAGCTTGGGTGAGCCAAGACGGTTTTTGTTCCGTAATAAAGTTGAGAACCATAAACATGAGTACCTATTAGAAAGTGGTGATTTACTCATTATGAATGGTTTATGCCAGCAGCAATGGCAACATAGCTTGCCCAAAGCACTAAGAGTGAAACAGCCAAGGATCAATTTAACGTTTCGATATACAATGCCTTTGAGTTAAACCAAATACAGGGACTATTAATGCGCGTTGAAACACTGATTACCGACAAATTGCAGCAACACTTTTCTCCTAGCTACTTAGAGGTGGTAAACGAAAGCAATATGCATAACGTGCCTGCAGGTTCAGAGAGCCATTTTAAAGTCACTATTGTTAGCACCGAGTTTGAAGGTAAACGCTTATTGCAACGCCATCGAGCGGTAAACCAGTTGTTAGCAAATGAATTACAAAACGATATTCATGCCTTGGCTATGCACACTTATACGCCAAGCCAATGGGCTGAACAGCAAAATGCTCCAGCCTCTCCAAAGTGCCGCGGCGGAAGCTAGGACTTAGTAGATTGACCTCATTGCTGCATCAAATAAGGAATGTTTAATGCGGATAGTAATAAAAGTGGTTGTGCTAATTTGGCTGTTAGTTGGCTGTATTGATCAGCAGGGAGCTGATCCTCAGCAGCAAAAAGCCGAGTACAGTTGGACCTTAATCACCTCTTGGCCTAAGCATTTACCCGGTTTAGGTTCTGCTCCCGACCGCTTCGCTGAAGAAGTAAAAGCCATGAGCAATGGCCGCTTAGACATCAAAGTATATGGTGCCGGAGAGTTATACCCAGCACTGGATGTATTTAAGGTTGTGTCTGCGGGGGATGCTGAAATGGGCCATAGCGCGGCCTATTATTGGCAGAATGAGTTGCCAGCAGCGGTATTTTTTAGTTCAGTGCCTTTTGGTATGAGCGCTAAAGAACTTAATGCTTGGTTGTATTTAGGTGGTGGCTTAGCGCTTTGGCAGGAGCTTTATGCCCCGCATAACTTAATTCCCTTTCCTGGTGGTAATACCGACGCACAAATGGGCGGCTGGTATAACAAAAAAGTCACTTCGATTAACGATTTTAAGCAACTCAAAATGCGCATCCCTGGTTTAGGCGGGAAAGTACTTGAATTAGCGGGGGGCTTGCCCACCAATCTTCCCGCAGGAGAATTGTATACCGCTCTACAATCTGGTGAGCTGGACGCCGTTGAATGGGTTGGGCCTTATAACGACTTGGCATTTGGTTTTCATAAAGTGGCTAAATATTATTATTACCCTGGTTGGCATGAGCCAAGTACCACCTTAGAGTTTGTGGTTAATCAAGACGCTTTTGCCGCCTTGCCTGTTGATTTACAGAGAATAATTGAAAACGCCACGAAAGTGGTTAATCAAGAAACCCTCAATGAATATGTGGTCTACAATATAGAAGCATTAAATGTGCTGGCCAACGAGCACGGAGTGGAAGTTGTTGCTTTTCCCGATGACGTGCTCGCTTTATTAAAAGACTACAGCGTTGAGGTGATCCAACAGTTAGCTCAGCAGGATCGTTTTTTTGAAAAGGTTCTCAATAGTTATCAACGATTCCAATTTGGGGTGCTTAAGTACAATCAAGTGGAATTGGATCCTACAATCTTAGAATAAGCTATAAATACTCGATTTTTCAGAATTGGGTGATTTGTCAGCAATTTGAGCTTTGCTTGGTGCTTGCTTGACTTGTTTTACAAGTTTGTTAACAAACCGCTAACACTTAAGTCGAATAGGTTAGATTTTTGGCCTTTTTCTTTGGAGAAATAGGATTAATTGGTGCTAGAATACTCGCGATTTCTGTGGCTTGTTAGTTAAATGTCTAAGACTTGTTAGCTTAACTACCTCATTTGGAGTACTAAAGTTACATGGAAATCATCGCTCGTCTTCCAACCCAACACATGTGTAAGAGAGTATGATTACAATAAAAAAAGGATTGGATCTGCCTATTAAAGGCGGTCCCAAACAGCAAATAGTAGACGCGTCTATTGTTACCAGAGTTGCTGTACTCGGAGAAGATTATGTAGGTATGCGCCCTACAATGAAAGTTCGAGTGGGTGATGTGGTAAGCCAAGGTCAGACGTTGTTCGAAGACAAAAAGAACCCCGGCGTTGTATTTACTGCACCTTGTGCTGGCGTTGTTCAAGAAGTTAACCGTGGCGCCCAACGTGTGTTGCAGTCTGTTGTTATTGAAAAACAAGCAGGCGATAGCATCGATTTTGGTGCTCTCAGCGATGCCGAAATCGATAGCGCAGAACGCGCAACGATTGTTGACAAGTTAGTAAAATCTGGCCAATGGGCTGGTTTTAGAACGCGTCCATATAGCAAAGTACCTGCAGTAGACTCAGAACCTTCTGCTATCTTTGTTACCGCCATCGACACTAACCCTCTCGCTGCCGACCCTAAAGTGGTTATTGACCAAGACCAAAGTGCTTATTTAACAGGCTTACGTGTTTTGTCTCGATTAACTTCTGGTGAAGTATTTGTATGTAAGGGAAGCGAAAGCTTACCTCAATCAGATGCGGCTCGTGTACAAGAGCATGTGTTTGCTGGGCCTCACCCTGCCGGCTTAGCTGGAACACACATTCATAGCTTAAAACCTGCCAGTGCTCAGCGCACGGTATGGTCGATTGCTTACCAAGAAGTCATCGCCTTAGGTCACTTAATTGCAAGCGGTAAAATTTACAACCAACGTGTAGTGTCTTTAGCTGGACCCGTTGTAAAAGAGCCACGCTTAATTCGCACTGAGTTAGGTGCTGATATTGATCAATTGATAGATGGTGAATTGGTAGACGGCGAGCACCGCGTTATTTCCGGTACCGTATTAATGGGCAACCATGCTTCGGGTCCGCACGCATTTATTGGCCGTTACCATCAGCAAGTCGTAGCGCTTGAAGAAGGCTACGAAAAAGAATTTATGGGTTGGGCTGTTCCAGGCACGAACAAGTTCTCATTAGCGAGATTGTTTGTATCGGGTTTAAACAAGAGCAAGTTGTTCTCGTTAACCACCACTACCGGTGGTAGTTCACGGGCGATGGTGCCAATTGGTCAGTATGAACGAGTAATGCCTTTGGATATTCTTCCTACATTATTGCTTCGTGACTTATTGTCAAACGATACCGACAGTGCTCAACAACTAGGCTGTTTAGAGCTAGATGAAGAAGATTTAGCGCTATGTACCTTTGTCTGTCCAGGCAAATACGAGTACGGCAGCGTACTTCGTGATTGTTTGACCAAGATTGAGAAGGAAGGTTAAGCATGAGTCTTAAGCAATATATTGAAAAAATTGAACCTCAGTTCATGCCGGGTGGCAAACACGAGAAATGGTTTGCGCTTTACGAAGCCACGGCTACTTTCTTGTACTCTCCTGGTTTAGTGACGAAGAAAAACACCCACGTACGTGATGCGATTGATTTAAAGCGCATCATGATTTTTGTTTGGGTTGCCTTAATGCCTGCCATGTTCTTTGGTATGTACAATGCGGGTATTCAAGCAAACGACGCAATTATCGCTGGTTACGCAGTACCAAACGATTGGCATGGTGCTTTGATAGCGATGTTAGGGGTTCCTACAGGGGCTGACGCTGGCTGGATATCGTCAATGATTTACGGCGCGATTTTCTTCCTACCTATTTACCTAACGGCATTTGCTGTGGGTGGATTTTGGGAAGTATTGTTCGCCTCGGTTCGTGGCCATGAAGTTAACGAAGGTTTCTTTGTTACCTCTATCTTGTTTGCGCTCACTCTGCCCGCCACTATGCCTTTATGGCAAGTTGCACTAGGTATTACCTTTGGTGTGGTTGTCGCGAAAGAAGTATTTGGCGGAACCGGTAAAAACTTCTTAAACCCAGCACTAGCTGGCCGAGCATTTTTATTCTTCGCTTATCCAACGGCTATCTCAGGTGATGCTGTATGGACAGCGGTAGACGGTTACTCTGGTGCTACAGCGCTAAGTGTAGTAGCCGCAGAAGGCATGCAAGGTCTAGTGGCTCAAGGTATTACTTGGAGCGATGCATTCTTTGGATTCATCCAAGGATCTAGCGGTGAAACCTCAACCTTCTTGCTAGCGCTAGGCGGTTTGTTCCTTATCTTTACCCGTATCGCGTCTTGGCGCATTGTAGCTGGCGTAATGGTAGGCATGGTCGCAACCAGCTTACTGTTGAACGCAGTAGGTTCAGATAGCAACATGATGTTCCAATTACCGCCTCATTGGCACCTTGTATTAGGTGGCTTTGCGCTAGGTATGTTCTTTATGGCTACTGACCCAGTATCTGCGTCATTTACCAATAAAGGTAAGTGGTGGTACGGCGGTTTAATTGGTTTGATGGTGGTGTTAATTCGTGTAGTTAACCCAGCATTCCCTGAAGGCATGATGTTGGCCATTTTATTTGCTAATTTGTTTGCGCCAATTTTTGACTACTTTGTAGTTCAAGCCAATATCAAACGGAGGCTTGCTCGCGATGGCCAGTAATGATTCCTTAGCCAAAACCATACAGGTTGTTGTTGGCGTAAGTTTAGTGTGTTCAATTGTGGTATCGCTTGCAGCCGTTGGCTTGCGTGGCATGCAACAGCAGAATGCAGTTGAAGATAAACAAAAGAACATTTTAGCGGTGTCTGGCATTGAGCTAGCAGGGCGCAAGGTAGCGGATGTTTATGCTGAGGCGATTGAGCCTCGTGTGATTGATTTGGCCACCGGTGAGTTTGTTGCCGAAGACCAAGTTAACCCGCAAACCTTTGAACAGCGTAAATCTGCAAAAGATCCTGAAACCAGTATTCGCTTATCAGGTGATGAAGATATTGCCGGCATTGTACGTCGCTCTAATCTAGCCAGTGTTTACTTGGTTAAGAATGACCAAGGCGATATTTCACGGGTTATCTTGCCAGTTCATGGCCGCGGCCTTTGGTCAACCATGTACGCATTTTTGGCGATTCAACCAGATGGTAATACCGTTGATGCGATTGTTTACTACGACCAAGGTGAAACTCCTGGGTTAGGTGGAGAAGTTGCTAACCCATTGTGGCAGGCTAAGTTTGTTGGTAAGAAACTGTTTGATGACAATGGCGATACCGCTATCTCTGTTATCAAAGGTATTGCTCCTGCAGATTCACCTTCTGAGGTAGACGGTTTATCGGGTGCGACCTTAACCAGTAATGGCGTAGATAACACCTTCAAGTTTTGGTTAAGTGATAAAGGCTTCGGTAAGTTCCTTGCCAAGTTGCAACAGGGAGACCTAAACAATGGCTGATGCTAAGGAAACCAAAAAGGTTCTATTTGGACCGGTTTTTGCGAATAACCCTATTGCCTTGCAGGTACTGGGTGTATGTTCTGCGCTAGCGGTAACCAGTAAGTTAGAAACTGCATTTGTAATGACCCTTGCAGTAATTGTTGTTACGGCATTCTCTAACTTGTTTATTTCTATGATTCGTAACCACATTCCTAGCAGTGTGCGAATCATCGTTCAAATGGCGATTATTGCTTCACTAGTGATTGTGGTAGACCAAGTGTTAAAAGCGGTGGTGTACGACATTTCTAAGCAGCTCTCGGTATTTGTTGGTTTGATTATTACCAACTGTATTGTAATGGGCCGCGCAGAAGCCTTCGCGATGAAAGAGCCACCGTTCAAATCGTTTTTAGACGGTATCGGTAACGGCTTGGGCTACGGTGCAATTTTAATGTCGGTAGGTGCAGTTCGTGAACTATTTGGTTCTGGCTCTCTATTTGGTATCGAGATTATGCCGCTGATTAACAATGGCGGTTGGTATCAACCAAACGGTCTATTGTTATTGCCTGCCTCAGCATTCTTCATCATTGGCTTGTTGATTTGGGCATTGCGTACCGCATACCCAGCGCAAGTAGAGCCGAAGGAGTAATCGAGTGGAACATTATATTAGTCTCTTAGTTCGCTCTATTTTCATTGAAAATATGGCTTTGGCTTTCTTGCTAGGTATGTGTACCTTCCTAGCGGTTTCTAAGAAAGTTAAAACTGCATTCGGCTTAGGTGTTGCGGTAATTGTGGTGTTAGGTATTTCAGTGCCTGTTAACCAACTTATTTACTTCAACTTACTGGCTCCAGGCGCATTAGACTGGGCGGGTTTACCTAACGCAGATTTAAGCTTTTTAGGTTTCATTACCTTTATTGGTGTTATTGCAGCCTTAGTTCAAATACTAGAAATGGTATTAGATAAATACTTCCCTGCCTTATACCAGGCCTTGGGTATCTTCCTGCCGTTGATTACCGTTAACTGTGCCATCTTTGGTGGTGTATCGTTCATGGTGCAACGTGAGTACAACCTTGGTGAGTCGTTGGTTTACGGTATAGGTAGTGGTATTGGTTGGATGTTAGCCATTGTGGCACTAGCCGGTATTCGTGAAAAAATGAAGTATTCAGACGTGCCAGACGGCTTACGTGGTTTAGGTATTACCTTTATCACTGTGGGTTTGATGGCGATGGCGTTTATGTCGTTCTCTGGCGTTCAGCTGTAAGACGGCCAATAACTACAAGGAAAATTAGTCGATGGAAATTATTCTCGGCGTAACCATGTTTACCTTGCTCGTCTTGGCTTTAGTAACAATCATTTTGTTTGCTAAGTCTAAGCTGGTAAGTTCTGGTGACATTCAAATTTTAATTAATGATGATCCCGCTAAGGCGATTACTACCCAAGCGGGTAGCAAGTTGCTGGGCGTATTAGGTAATTCGGGTATCTTCGTTTCTTCTGCATGTGGTGGCGGTGGCTCTTGTGGTCAGTGTCATGTACACATTCACGAAGGTGGCGGTGATATTCTTCCTACTGAATTAGATCATATCAGCAAGCGCGACGCGGCCACTGGCCTACGTTTAGCTTGTCAGGTAAATGTTAAGCAAGACATGAAGATCTCTTTACCTGAAGAAATCTTTGGTGTGAAAAAATGGGATTGTGAAGTTATCTCTAACGATAACAAAGCTACCTTTATTAAAGAGCTTAAGTTACAAATTCCTGATGGCGAATCGGTACCGTTTCGTGCTGGTGGTTATATTCAAATTGAAGCGCCTGCTCACCATGTTAAATTCTCTGATTTTGACGTGGAAGAACAATACCGTGGCGACTGGGAACACTTTGGCTTCTTTAACCTAGAGTCAAAAGTAGACGATGAAACCATTCGTGCTTATTCAATGGCTAACTACCCTGAAGAAGCTGGCATCATTATGTTGAACGTGCGTATTGCTACGCCCCCGCCAAATAACATGAGCCTACCTTGCGGTAAGATGTCTTCGTACATCTTTAACCTAAAAGCGGGTGACAAGGTCACTATTTCTGGTCCATTTGGTGAGTTCTTCGCTAAAGAGACAGAATCAGAAATGGTATTCATTGGTGGTGGTGCTGGTATGGCCCCAATGCGTTCACATATCTTCGATCAACTTAAGCGTTTAAGCTCGAAGCGTAAAATTAGCTTCTGGTATGGCGCACGCTCACGCCGAGAGATTTTCTACGAAGAAGATTTTGATATGCTGGCGCGCGAAAATGAAAACTTTGAGTGGCACGTTGCCTTATCTGATCCACAACCTGGTGATGATTGGGACGGCAAAACAGGATTCATTCATAACGTATTGTTTGAAAACTATCTACGTGACCATGATGCACCAGAAGACTGTGAATACTACATGTGTGGTCCTCCAGTAATGAATGCAGCCGTTATTAACATGCTTAAAGATTTAGGTGTGGAAGACGAAAACATTCTACTTGATGATTTTGGTGGCTAAACAGTGAGTTTAGTGAAGCATTATTGGCTAGCCCTAGTAGGGCTAGCCTTTTTTATTAGCGGCTGTAGTGAGCAAAACAGTTTGTATACTCTGCAAATTGAAGGGCGCACTATGGGTACCTATTACCAAATAAAATTGGCCGAGCCTAAAGCAAACTTGCCAAATGGTGAGGCATTACAAACCAAGATTGACGCTGTGCTGCAGCAAGTGAATCAAGAGATGTCTACGTACATCTCTGATTCGGAGTTGTCGCGGTTTAATCAACATAGCGCGAATAATGCAATCAGCATTTCTGATAATCTAGCATTGGTTCTTGAGGCCTCATTACAGCTCTCAGAAGACTCTAAGGGCGCGTTTGATGTCACTGTTGGCCCATTAGTTAATTTGTGGGGTTTTGGTCCTGAGGGACGCCCAGAGCAACGACCTACTGAACAAGCGTTAGCGCTAACTAAAGCAAAAATTGGTTATCAGCATCTAAGCTTAAGCAGTGGTAAATTGTCTAAAGACTTGCCAGAGCTATATGTTGATTTATCAGCCATTGCTAAAGGCCATGGGGTAGACCGCGTTGCCGATCTACTGGAAGCTGAAGGGCTGCATAACTACATGGTCGATATTGGTGGTGAACTGCGTCTAAAAGGCCACAACGACAAAGGTGCGGGCTGGCGTATAGCGGTTGAAAAACCCTCGGCAGAGCAGCGCGCTGTGCAAAAAATTATTGAGCCAGGTGACAACGGTTTGGCTACCTCGGGTGATTACCGAAATTATTTTGAGCAAGACGGGGTCAGATATTCACATACTATTAATCCGAATACCGGAATGCCTATCGCTAACCATATTGTATCGGTGAGTGTGATTACGCCTACCAGTATGATGGCCGATGCTTATGCTACGGCGTTTACAGTGATGGGGGTTGAGCAGGCAATGCGTTTTGCTGAAAATAAGCAGTTAGCAGTGTATATTATCGAGAAACAAGGGGATGAATTTGTGGAGCATATCAGCTCGGCGTTTGTGCCCTTTGTTGTTCAATAGCAGTTAGGAGTCATAATGGCGTATTTTTTAGTGACCTTTGTATTCTTTTTAGTGGTTATCACTGCTATGGCGGTGGGTTACATTTTTCAAAAGAAAACCATTAGCGGAAGCTGTGGTGGTATTGCTGCTTTAGGTATTGAGAAAGTCTGCGACTGCCCCGAACCTTGCGATAAACGTAAAGCTAAAATGGCCTTGGTAGAGCAAAAGAAAAAGGCTCGCCAAGCGATGTTAGATGAACATCGAATCATCTAAATAAAAAGCGCCTCACGGCGCTTTTTATTTATCTTGTGATTTACAATCCGCCTCTTACTAAGCGCACTGCATAATCATCGTCTTTTTTATCTAAGTCTATTTCGCCACTAATAAATTTGATAAACCAAGCTTTGGTTGTAGTAAGGCTATCAGGGGTTGCTGTCCAATAAGGTATCGAAACCCCTAAAGCAGAGGGAAAGATGTTCTCGTTAATCGCTGGGTCATAACAGCTGTATTCTATTAGGTGGCTGAGTTCTTTTACATTAGGTAGGCGCCAATCGTTGTATCCAGCGAGTGTTGAGTTGGGGCCCTCTTCAACGGCTTGTTTCCAGGTTAGGCTTAGCGCTGCACCAGTGCAGGTGCTGCCATCCCAAGTTCTTCCTACGCTACAGCGTGCCCACATCAAATTGGTTTCTTGGTCTGAAATAGTTTGGTCGTTGTTATCAACAAAGCGGCTATCTGGCGTAGTTAATGGTGATGATGCCAAGCAAATGCTAGCACTGAGAGCGGGTAGAGGTGTTAACAAACAAGCGTTAACAATGACTAAGCATCCAAGAGAGTAATTTATTGATAATTGCGTATCGGAATTCGCGGTGTTCAATTTCAGTTTAAGGAAGGTCATGAACTAGCCTCACAGGTAAAGTTTCAGACTTAAGCGCAAATGGAAGTCTATCAATAGTTAAATTGAAATTCACTCTCCATGCTGCACTGTTGAATTGGGATAGCGTGCTTGATGTCCAGTACCCATCGTTATCTGTGTTTGGAAAGTAATCGTTTTCTATGGCGAAATTAGTTTGGCTATAGTCAACTAAGGATTGTAGCTCTGGATATGCCGGCACTCGCCAGTTAGTTAAACCACACAAACTTAGGGCATTTACGCTATTCACATAACTTTCGGTATCACATGTACCTACGCAACTGCCTGCATCAGCGGCACCACTGTTGCCGCCATTTTGGCTATTGTTATTGTCTAACCAGCTATAGTTATGGTGAATGTCTTGTAAGCCACTGTCGGTGGTTTTGACCTCCCATATTAGCTCAGTCACAGTATCTAATACACAGGACCAAGAGGTGGCATCTGCATTTAGAGCTTGCCCTTGGCTATCTAATTTAATAAAGCTAAAGCCGAGTTTTCCATCATCGTTATTTGAGGCGTTAATGTCTCTACCAACGTGACCGTCTTGATCTTGAGGGACCGAGTCACCATCGGCATCGGTGGTCAGATTACAATCAATTGAATTTTGATGAGACTCACTGGCGCCGAAGGCATAATCTGCACAGGTACTAATCCCAGTATCGTTAATTGGCGCTAAGTTGGTATTACTTGGCGTTAGCGCAATGCTTACTTGGTTAGTCGCGGTTTTGCCACCTTCATCGCTGACTGTTAAGGAAATAGCTACTACTATCGAAGTGGTAACATTTGGAGCGGTAAATTGAAGTTGTTCAAGGCTACTATCTGCAAAAGCAATGCTAATACCGCTATTGTCGGTTTGTTGCCATTGGTACTGCAAACTTGCTGTTTCAGTGTCACTCGATCCGCTGCCGTCTAAAACGACTAATTCTGTTTCCCTTACCAGGACGGGAGCGATAATGTCAGCCGTGGGGGAGAAGTTATTAGCAATGGTAATACTTACGTTGTCACTGACGCTAATCCCTTCGTTGTCTGTTACGGTTACTTCAAGTTGTACAACGCTATCGCCGCTCACTTCAGGGGCTATAAAGCTGGCATTTGCTGTATTGGCATCTTGTAGGCTAACTGTCACTCCAGCGGTTTGCTGCCACTGATAAGTGGCAATGCTGCCATCGGTATCGTTGGCTGTTGCATTCAGCGATACATTGTTTTGTTCATCAATAGTTTGGTCGTTACCTGCTGAAACAGTTGGGGCGGCATTCACCGGGTTTACGGTGACTTGTGTTAGTCCAATTTGGCTCACACCTTCGTTATCGGTAACGAGTACTTGAAAGACCAAATTTTCTGAGGTCACTATAGTGGGGGAGGTAAAACTAGCGATTGCGGTGTTTGCATCGCTCAGGCTTATATTGGTGCCACTAAGCTGTGTCCAGGTATAGCTAGCAATATTGCCATCGGCATCGCTAGCGTTCACGGTTAACATCACGCTAGTTTGCTCATTAACACTTTGATCTGCTCCAGTAGTCACTATTGGCCCAGTGTTTATTGGGTTTACGCTAACTGAGAGTGTATCGGTAGCGCTATCGCCTTTATTATCGGTAACCGTTATTTGAAACACTAAGGTCTCAGGTAACAAGAGAGTAGGGGAGGTGAAACTGGCTATCGCGCTATTAGCGTTGTTCAGGGTCACCTCGGTGCCACTAAGTTGCGTCCAGGCGTAGCTAGCAATAGGGCCATTGCTATCGCTGGCGCTAGCGCTAACGACTACCGTGCTTTGTTCATTAACGGTTTGGTCACTTCCTGCTTCCACGCTTGGTGGGAAATTAAGGTTGTTAAACCCCTGCTCAATTTGTTCTTTGAGCTGCGTATTATTGGGCTCATTGAGGTAATCTATTACTAGTGAAAGCCATGTTTGAAGGTTTTCGCCTTGGTTTCCTATTGCTGCGCGAAGACTCTCTACATCAACATTAGTGTTGTCGGTATTTAAGAATGGGTCAGGGCTTATATTACCCATTAAGGCTTCTATATCACTGATCCACTGTCCCTGTTGACTAAGGTCTTGTAAGTCGTTTCTAGCAGCGTAGCTAAGTATTAAGCTAGATATGGGGGTGACGTTACATTGGCGGCGATCATTGAACTCGCATGCGCTGTTCATACGGCCAACAAAGGCTTCGCCGTTTATCTGACCGCCATCAATTTCAACCAAAAAATCACGACTGTCAGTATCTAGCAAAAACTCAAAGTATCCCAACTCATCAGTTTGCGTTTGTGCTATTAGCGCACCGCTATTCCAATCTTTTAAACTAACAGTAGATTGGCTAATTGGGTCATCTACAGCCCTACCTTGTAATGCAGGGTAAGCATTAACAGTGATTTCTTTGCTGCTAGTGGCTTGTTGTTCATCCGTAGCACTCAGTTCAAATTGATAGCTCTGCACTGAACTAAGTGCGGGAATATCTACACTTAAATCTGCTTTATCGGTCTCTGTGGTGTTTAGTGGAGTTTGATTGTCGCTCAGTATTTGCCGCCACTGATAGCTAATTAGTTGGCTGTCGGCATCACTCACTTGGGCTTGTAGCGCTATAGTTTGCAACTCAGCAACTTGGCGTGATGCAGCCAAAATAATTTGTGGCGCTTGGTTGAAGTTAAGTACCGTAACGTCAAGGGTGTCGGAATATACCTTGCCCGCTTCAGTGCTAGCGCTGAATTCAAAACGTAGTATTTCAGTTTGGTTAACAGAAGGGGCAATAAAGCTTAACAGCAAACCATTTGAGTTAATTAAATCAACCTCTATGCCTGAACGCTGCTCCCAGACAGCCTCTGAGAGCTGCATATCTGGATCTTTTAAGGTTCCGCTAATTTCTACCGTTTGGTTTTCGTTAACCATTAGGTTTTGGCCTGCATCTACCGCAATTTTTGCGTTCGAATCGTCGCTACCACAGGCACTTAATAAGAGTGATGAAAAAAGTAAAACAAGCACGCCGAAGACTTTCTTTTTTAACATCAACCTTCCTTATTAGCTAATACCATACTGGCGAACAACTTTAGCCCTTCCAGTATAGAAGATAATCAGTGTAGCGAGATTGTTGGCTTATTAACATATTTTTATCAATCCCCTTTGGCAATACCTTCTCTGCGCGGATCTGCTGCGCCTACTAGCTTATCTGGGTAAATTCTTATGCCTTGTAAACCCGAAGTCATGTCTTTTATTTTGGTTTTGTACCCCAAATCTTCAAGGGCTTGCTGTTGCAAGGCAGCACTGGTATTTGCTTCGAGATCATAAGTACCGAAACGGTTATTTAAATGGGGCTGTTCAATAGCTTGTTGTAAGCTCATGCCCCAGCTTAAATGGCCTACTAAGGCTTTTGCTACGTAACCTATTATGCTGCTGCCGCCAGGTGAACCTATGGCAATAATTGGCTGCTTATTTTCCATTACAATAGTAGGCGCCATTGATGAGCGAGGGCGTTTGCCTGATTCAACGCGATTGGCGACCATTTGCCCGTCTTTTTCGCCAACAAAAGAGAAGTCGGTAAGCTGATTATTCAGCAAAAAGCCATTTACCATTATCCGTGATCCAAATGCATTCTCAACGCTACTGGTCATCGACAGCACGTTGCCTTGGGCATCAACAATACTAATGTGAGTGGTAGAAGGTAGTTCGATGCTGTGATCCTTAGCACGGGCAGTAGTGGTTACTACTTGGCCGGCACTAACACTTTTAAGGGCTTTTTCGCGCTTAAGGAGGTCAGCGCGAGACTTAATATAATCGCTGCTGAGTAAGCCTTTAAGGGGGACATCTACAAAGTCTCCATCGGCCAAATATTTGCCGCGGTCAGCAAAGGCTAGGCGAGAGGCATCTCCCAATATTCGCCAGCTATGAATATTGTTTGGCCCCCACTTGTCTAAAGGGTAGTGGGCAGCGATACCTAATATTTGCCCAACAGTACTAGCGCCGGAGCTTGGTGGCCCCATACCACACACCGAATACTGGTGATAAGGAGCGCATAGGGCAGGGCGCTCTTTCACCTCATAAGCGCTTAAATCGGCCAGGCTTAAACGGCCATTCTTATCATTGAGTTGAGTCACCGCAGCAATCATTGCCTCGGCAGTTGTACCTCGATAAAAGCCAGCGGCACCTTGTTTAGCGACTAGTGTTAAGGTCTTAGCGTAATCAGGATTTTTCAGTAAGTGGCCTTCTGGAAGGGGAGTGGCTGAGTCATCAAAAAAGTAGCGGCGGCTTTCCGAAAACCGGCCAAGGCGTTGCTGGTCACCTGCAATAAGTTTGGCTAAACGCGGGCTAACGCGAAAGCCTTCATTGGCTAGGCCGATAGCGGGTTGAAATAGATCTCCCCAAGTGGTTTTTCCATAGCGCTTATGTAATGTTTCGAACAGCGCTATCACGCCAGGGGTACCCACCGAACGGCCACCCACCACTGCATCATAAAACTGTAAGGGCTTGCCTGAATCATCTAGAAATAATGAAGAGTCTGCAGCTAAGGGGGCCGTTTCACGGGCGTCAAAGCTGGTAAGTTGGCTTTTTTCTGCATCAAAGTACACCACAAATGCGCCGCCTCCTATGCCAGATGACTGCGGTTCAACTAAACCTAACACGCTTTGCACCGCAATCATTGCGTCTACCGCATTGCCGCCTGCTTTTAGCACTTCGTAACCGGCTTCAACCGCTAAGGGATTAGCAGCAGACACCATAAACTTAGTAGCTACTACTTGTTTTTTGTGGGTAATGTTACTGGCTTGTTCTGGGGCAAAGCTGTCGGCGGTTTGGCTTTGGGCAAGGCTGTTAGCGCTAATCACTAATGCCACGCTTAGTAGGCTACGAGCAAACATGTTGGCTTCCTTTCTATTAGGTTTATCTAGCCAGTGTAGCAGCTGAAAAACTTCTCGCCATGTCTCGCCTATCTTATTGATAATTTGTGATTTTTACTGATTATTTAATGATTTCAAAAGAAAGGTGGTGGGTATTTGAGACAGGCTTGAGTGGCGCTATTAGCCACTTGTGGAATATCTCTTGGTATTGCTGTCGGGCATTGGCGACAGTCATGATCGAGAGAACTGCTTATTTTTTGATTAACTATTTGTTTTTAATGGGTTTTTAAGAGTTGGCTTAGGGTTTGCTTATACCCTGGTGCTCAACCGCTAGTTTAATCGCGGTCTTTTTGTGAAATTGATGTTTAACAAGGAGTTTCTTATGAACTTAAAGTATAGCTTTCCAATGTTAGCCTTATTTGTAGCCAGCTTTGCTTCTGCAAATAGTGAAGTGTTCAAAGACTTGGATACTAACCAAGATATGGTTGTAAGCCAAGAAGAAGCGGCCGAGTTGCCAATTCTTAGCCAAGTATGGACAGAGTTAGATACCGATCAAGACGGTGTACTTAGTCAAGCTGAGTTCATCAATCTCGAAATCTCGGTTCAACCAGAAGACCTAGAGAACAGTGAGGTGGCTGAGTAGCTAATCCTTAGTTTTCGTGAACCGATCCAATTTTAGGATGCAGTCGAGATCCGATATTTCTGCCTTTTGGTCTAGTTTACAGCAGTTCTAAATCCTCGATGTTTTTCCAGCGCTTAAGTCTGTGCTAGCTTAAGCGCTTTTTTTTGCCTGTTATAAAGAACTACGCTGTGGCACCGCTACATTTGCAAACAAAATACCCGCAACAATCGACATGAAAATCAAAAATGTTTGTGAACCAATATTGGGAATGCTTACCATTGATTCCCCCAGCACCATTGAATTCAAACTAATGTAGGCTTTGCTGCCCGGTACCAATAATACAATGCCTTGAAGCAATACCACCGAGGCAGGAGATTTGGTGAATTTAGCGAATAAGTTGGCGTACACTCCCACCACAAACGCACCAATAAACGGCCCTAAGGCTTCGCCTAAATAAGCACTACCCACAAAGGCGGCAGAATAAGCAATAATCCCTGATAATATTCCCCATGGAATATCCTTTGGTCTTACCTTAAACACCACGCTTAAGCCCAAAGATAGCAAAAATACGCCAAGCCACTTAATCCACCAGGTGCTCACTTCTATGACATGTAGGTCAACCTGCCCCCAAATTAACGCGCCAAAGGCCATGCCTAATACTGCGCCAAAATAGAGCTTAAACAGCACCATTACACCGTCCATTACTCGCGCTGTGCCGGCAATTAACTCACGCGCAGCCAGTTCACTTAAGCCCAAGGTGAGGGACAAGCCAGGCACAAAAATGATGATAGAAGAAAGGATTAAAATGGGGATATTTATATCGGGCACTATTTGGCTTATGGCTACCGCCATAAAGGCACACAATAATGCTGCCACGGGTTCTAACGCTTCGTGTACGCCGCGCGAGTGCTCGGCGCGATGGGCTAGATAAAAAGAGATCCCACTCAGTAAACTAGACCAGATAATGGTATTCCAAGTGGCCGCCATTAACATGGCAAACGCACCACCGGTTATCGCAAAGGCTAACAACATGGTCCAAGGTGTATGCATTGGCGCTTGGTTGGCGAGTGTGTTTAGTTGGCTTATAGCCTCACTTAAACTCACTTCTTGAGCGGTCACTTTCTCCACGAGTTGGTTGGTGCGCGCTAGCATGCCTAAGTCAATTTCACCTGGTTTTACGCGCATTACATAGTTGTATTCTTGAGTATCATCGGGTGCCCATAGAACAAAGGTAAGTGAAGTAGGGGTGACTAAAAAATAGCCATCTAAGCCCATGGTTTCGGCAACGTTGCGCAAGTGAGACTCCATACGAAAAGCTGGCGTGCCGTATTTATGTAAGGCTTTGCCAAGTTTGATAATGAAATCGCGTTTTACTTCAAAGGATGATTGTTTCAATGTGGGACGTTATTCAATGTGGTAGATGCTTAATTGTATCCCACAGAGAGAGTTTTGGTGTAGTGGCCAGCAGATAAAAAGCCACTGTAATAACTTAGAACCAATGGGTTTAGCTACTGACAGAGAAATTTACCTGATTTTTTAATGAAATAGCGTACAGATTCGGCGTGATCATTTATCATTTAGGATTAGATTAAATTTATTACGCGCTGTCTCGGAGGACGCCATGGCTATTGGCAAATATTTACGTTGGAAAGATGAAAACGGCAACGAGTTTCGTCCGGTTTCTATTTCTGGTAACGCATTGCTTAACGATCGCACGTTAAACAAAAGTTCTGCATTTACATATGAAGAGCGTGAAGCCTTTAATTTGGCTGGCTTGTTACCACCAAAACCACAAACCTTCGAAGATCAGCTAAAGCGCGTGTACCAAGGTTTTCTTAGTGCTTGTAGTGATATTGAGCAATACCAATACTTGCGTGCTTTACAAGACCGCAACGAGACCTTGTTTTACGCATTGGTATCTCGTCATATTGAAGAAATGGCGCCAATTATTTACACGCCTACAGTAGGTAAAGCCTGTCAGGAATTTAGCCACCGCTACCAAAAAGACCGTGGTCTTTATATTACCGCAGAAAACGTCGATCAAATGGGCGATATGGCGCGTCATTTTGCGGGTAAAGACATTAAAATTATTGTAGTTACCGACAGCCAAGGCATTTTGGGCTTAGGTGATTTAGGCATTGGTGGTATGGGGATTCCCATTGGTAAATTGTCGCTATACACCTTGGGTGCAGGGATCCACCCAGCGCGTTGCTTGCCGATTGCATTAGATGTAGGTACTGATAACCAAGATTTGCTTGATGACCCAATGTATCTTGGCCTGCCTAAAAAGCGCATGCGTGGACAAGAGTACCAAGAGTTTATTGAGAAGTTTGTGGCACAAACTAAACTGCACTTCCCAGAAGCGGTATTACAGTGGGAAGACTTTAGTAAATCTAACGCCTTCGACAATTTATCTAAGTATGAAGACGAGTTACCGTCGTTTAATGATGATATTCAAGGTACAGGCTCGGTCGTATTAGCCGGTGTAATTGGTGCCACTAAAATTAAAGGCGAAACCCTAGGCGAGCAAGTGTACGCAGTATACGGCGCTGGCGCTGGTGGCGTTGGCGTAGCCGATCAAATCTTTGCTGGCTTGCTAAAAGAAGGCATTAATCATCAAGAAGCACGCGACCGGATCTTTATTCTCGATTCACGGGGCGTGGTATTTGATAATCGCCCAGATTTAGACGAATACAAAAAACGTTACGCAAAACCGTTTGAGTTAGCCCAAAACTGGTCACTTGCCGAAGAGGGTAAAGCGAGCTTAAGCGAGCTTATCGACAATACGCCCGTTACCGTGCTGTTAGGTTGTAGTGGTGTAGGTGGTGCATTTAAAGAAAGCCATGTGAAAAAGATGTTGGAATATACCGAGCGCCCAATGGTGTTCCCACTATCTAACCCTACCGACAACTGTGAAGCCTTGCCTGAAGATGTTTACCAGTGGACTAATGGCCAAGCCATTGTTGCCACCGGCAGCCCGTTTGACGACGTAGACTACAACGGTAAGCAATACCGTATTGGCCAAGGTAATAACGTATTCATTTTCCCTGCGGTGGGTTTGGCTACGATTGTGGCGGGTGTGAGTAAAATCACCATGGAAATGTTCACTACTGCGTCTTTTGCTTTAGCCGAATATGTTTCGCAAGAAGATCTAGACAGCGGCTGTGTATTCCCAAGAATGCGCGAGTTAAAAGATGTTTCCGGTTTTGTGGCCAAGGCCATTTTGAAGCAAATTCAAGAAACCGATCCACAGGGTTGCTTGAGTGGTAAAGACATCGATCAAGAAATCGCCCAGCATATGTGGGAGCCTATTTACCTGCCGTATCGCAGAGTATAGAGCTCAACATTGTTGATAAAAAAGGAGCCGAAAGGCTCCTTTTTCTATTTATAAGATCAAGTGCAACGTGTAGATTTAGCCGCCCGTTATTGAGCAGTAATTTCCCATACTGTCAGAGAGCCACTCACCTCATTACCTACTAGCAACAAGGGCTTATTGGTTGGGCTGTCGGCAGCCGCAACAAATACCAAACTCTCTGGTGCTAAATCGCCAATGCCATCTCCGGCTTCTAGGCCCTCGGTTAAATCTCGGTTTATTACATAGCTTTCAAATGCACTGTTATACGGGTTGCTTACGTCGTAAACCATAATCCCGCCCATACGCTCTAAACCAATAAACGCGTAGGTTTTGTCGCCTACCATGCCTACGGTTAACGCTTCTGGTTCTGCGCCTTTGTTTTCTGAGCGAGAGTCACCTTCGTTTTCATCATCACCATTGTTAAACGCACTGCCGTGAATGGCAGCGGTAATGCGGCCAATGTCATCGGCTGAATCAAATACCACCGTGCCGTTTTGATCCCAAATAGTGAATGAACGCGCACCGTAAGCAAACGCAGTTTCGTACTCGCCATCACCGTTGTCGTCACCTAGCATGTTGGTTACGCGCAGCCCATCAATCTCGCCACCCGCTTGCAGAACCTCTAATTTAGACCCTGCCGCCGCTGTTAACTTTTTAAGCTTAAGTTCTTCAGAGAACGATAAACAGCCGTCGTCTTCATCGTAGTCTTGGCCGCCAGCAGCAATACATGCAGCTTCGTCGGCAACATCAAAGAAATACTCGCGTGCATCACCTTCATTAGCGGTGATTAAAAATGGTGCGCCATTCCAAGTGAATGAAGTAATGGTATCGGGCATGTATACGCCGTAAAGGCCGTCGTATTGGCCAAAGCTTACGCTGCCGTCTTCGTTGCCATCAAAGTTCAAGCCGGCCCAATCTTTAAAGCCTAAACCGATTATTTTTACGCTGTTATCGCTTAAATCAACAATGGCTAAGCCGTTGTTTTCTTGAAGCGTTACATAGGCCATTTGATTAGTGGTAGTGATGTATTCAGGCTCTAAGTCTTGAGCAACGGTGGTCGTGATGACTTGACCGTTTAAGGTTCGGCCAGCTGGGTTAGGGAAATGCATGCCCTTGGTTTCCAACTCGTTTTGCATACCATTAAACGCGGTAAAGTCGATAAGCGTAGCAGTGTCGGCTGGGGTGCCGTCGGTTACGTTAATCACAGCAATCGAACCTTCTGGGTCATTACTGTAATCTTTACTCGGCTCACCTTCGTTTGCCACAAGTACTTTACTGCCATCGGGTGTAAAGGTCACCATGTCTGGAAGGTTGCCCACTTCTACAGCGTTTAAAAATACCGGAGTGCCAGCATTCAAGCCTTTGTAAAACACAATGTAGCCATTGTTGGCTTGGTCATCGGCTTCAATAGCAACAGCCATTAAGTCGCCGCTAACTGCAATGCTATTTGCGCCACCAAGGACAACGTTGTTGGCTTCGGTTGGTAGCGTAAGCGCGGTGGCGTTTAAGTTGCTATCACTAAGTGGCGCAGTAAGAGCCTCAGAAGATAGTCCAGAAGCATCAATCATCTCAACGCTATCGTCAGAACTATTGATGGCATAAATGGTTTGGCTAGCAGCATGATACTGCACAATTTCTGCCGCGCCGTTAGCATTTAGCACAATACGGCCCACAGGGCTAAGTGAAATACCTGTTACTGCATCGGCGCCTGCTTGGCCTGCTTGACCATCATCGCCGTTACAACCTACTAATGCCAGGCAAGAAACTACTGCAAGTGAAACTAAGCTCTTCTTGAGCATCATCATATATCCCTATATTCGCTGATTAATCTTGCAGGGCATTTTGTGTACCTAATGTGACTGTGTGATGACCAAATTGTGACAGTTATTAAACATTCGATTGAGGGAGGGTGACAGTTTTAAACCTACGTTTCTGAGGAGGTGTTTATATTAGGCTATTGAATTTATTAGCGTTGTTGTTGAGTGATGAGTATTTACTGCATGAGTAAGCGGAGTGGGCTTTACTGCGAAATGTGATCCAAGCGAATAGCTTGGCCGTACAAATCTCGAACCCAACGCACGCAAAGCTGAAAGGAAAGAAACCATGTTAAAACGAATTGCAAAAGTGTTTACTTTTATTATCGCTGCAGTGACATTCTCAACAATCGCCCATGCTAACCACCATGGAATGAAAAAAGATATTGTAGATGTAGCAGTTGAAAATGGCTCCTTCACCACACTCGTTGCTGCTGTTAAAGCTGGTGGATTGGTGGATACCCTCAAAGGGGAAGGCCCATTTACCGTATTTGCTCCCACTGATGAGGCTTTTGCTAAATTACCCGAAGGTACAGTAGAAATGCTGTTGAAACCTGAAAACAAAAACAAGCTAGTCGCTATTCTTACTTACCACGTTGTAGCGGGAAAAGTGATGGCAGCCGACGTAGTAACCATTGATAGTGCAGCAACCGTTCAGGGAGGAATGTTAGCCGTTAGCACTAATGGCGAAATGGTAATGATAAATGATGCCAAAGTAGTGGCGGCCGATGTTAAAGCAAGTAACGGTGTAATTCATGTAATTGATACGGTGTTGATGCCTAAGTAACTACAGTAGCAGGGCTCTATTCGGGCCCTGTTTTTATTCCTTTGTCCAAGTTTGCTGGTCGACTACTTGAAACAACATTTCGGCAAGCGATTGCTTCAAAGCCTATTTTACTCTCCCGCTCCATCGTTAAGATTTTTAAAGCAGCAAACTCCCGCTTTATCTCGCTTCACTTTGCATTCGGTGGTTAATACGATCTCTAGTTGCATTCTAGCTCTGCGCAGGCGGGCTTTGGTGGCCGGTAGGCTAAGTTGCTGCTGCTTAGCATATTCAGGCTGAGTAAGACCATTAAGAGCACATTGCTCAATAATATCGCGGTCTTTGTCCGACAGCTTAGGTAACACTTTTGGCAGGCAGTGCTGTAGTTGGGACATCACAGGTGCAACACTGTCTGAAGCGGATAAGTCGCTAATGTCGGTGGCGTGCAGCTTTTGGCGTAGCTTATCAATGAAATGGTTTTTAGTGATTTTAAATAACCATGCTTTACCATCATCTAGTTTGCAAAAACGTTCACTATTGCTCATAGCCTTTAAAAATACTTCTTGCATGATATCTTCAGCTTCATGCTGGTTGTTGGTTTGCTTTATTAACCAGCCATAGAGCAAGGGTTCAGCCTCGCTCCAGGCCTTCATTAAACATTTCATGTTGCTCTCTGTCGCAATAGGGTTAAGCCGCCTAAGTTTTTGTACCAGCGGCTTAGTAAGTTGTTGCTAGTTTTACGCTACAGCATTCTTGCTTAATAACTCACGCACTAGATCAACAGACGGTACTGAGCCGCT
Source organism: Agarivorans sp. DSG3-1 (assembly GCF_046774965.1). NCBI lineage: Bacteria > Pseudomonadati > Pseudomonadota > Gammaproteobacteria > Alteromonadales > Alteromonadaceae > Agarivorans > Agarivorans sp. DSG3-1. The sequence goes on from NZ_CP177241.1 coordinate 2,373,504, forward strand.
ATGTTTTATTTGCCCTTCAATGGCAAGGGCTGGCGTAGTTAATACCCCAGCGGCCATAATTTTTTGTAAATCGGTAACTTTTTCAAGATCAACGTTTAAACTGAGTTCGTTGGCTACCTCTAAAATGCGTTCTGCTGTTGTTGCGCAGTTTTTACAGCCTGAGCCATATACCTGAATCGTTGTCATAATGTGTTCCTTGTTGTGGTTGTTGGAAGTTGTTTAGTAGTAATAGTTAAATAGCCAACCGGTAATGGATATGGCCACCAGTAAATAGCCGGCAATTGCACCTAAAAAGCGTATTTGCATCACTTGCTTGAGCATGATCAATTCGGGAATGCTTACCGCCACTGCTCCCATGCAAAACGCCAAAGTGGAGCCTATTGGCATTCCTTTATTAATTAGTGAGGCCATGATAGGCACAACGCCGGATGCATTGGTATAAATGGGAATTGCGCTAAGCGTGGCAAGTGGCACGGTCCACCATTGGCCGTTAGCCAAGTTTTGCTCAAACCATTGAGCAGGCACAAAGCCATGAATAGCGGCTCCCAAACCCACGCCAATAATCACCCACTTCCATATGCGGCTTAAGATGGTTTTGGTTTCGTTTACGGCAAAGTAATGGCGATCTTTATGCGTCACCGAGGGAACGGGTGTGTCGTCTGCGATTTGAATATTGCTGTTTTCAGCTTGTTGGTAGGCCTCTGCAAGAAAGGGCTGTAACCATCGTTGAGCCTTAAGCATATCCATCATTACCCCAGCCAGCATGCCTAGCAACATACCAATGGCCACGTACATAAGGGTGAATTTTAAACCGAGAATGCTGCCTAACATAATCACCACTACTTCATTTACCAGCGGCGAGGTGATCAAAAATGCGATTGTCACCCCAATGGGAATTCTGGCAGAAACAAATCCCATAAACAGCGGGATAGAGCTACATGAGCAAAACGGTGTGATAGCGCCAAAAGTAGACCCTAATAAGTAACCCAAAGCTCTATGTTTACCTAACAAGTAGTTACGTACTTTATCTACGCTAAGGCTGGCGCGTAAGTAAGAGATAACGTAGATCAACAGCACCAATAACACTAAAATCTTGCTGGTGTCTTCAATAACAAAATGCAGGCCGTTGGCCACTCTAGTGTCGGGTGTTAGCCCAAATACGGAATAACTTAGCCAGTCAGCCAACCAAGTAAAAATCTCCATCTTTCAGTATCCAATTCGAGGGTATATGACTAACACGGATGAATACCGAAAAGGATGCAGAATATTTAGAAAAACCTTCTCGTTTTTTTGGAAAAGTGAATTGCCAGGCAATAGGGTGGTTTTAGCCCTAGCGCCGCAAGGCTATGGCTGGGACTGATGAGAGCTACTTATCACGAGTACTTTTCTGCATTGTGTTCCTCGCAAATTAAAGGCACCATAGCGTGGCTGTTTCTATACCAGAAACAGCCAAATTCTCAGGGCGGGGTGTAACTCCCCACCGGCGGTAGTTAGTTGTGTTTATGGCTAAAAGCCCGCGAGCGCCCAACGGTAGTTGGGGTCAGCAGATCTGGTGACGTAGCAATACTTTTATTGCGATTAGTCCAGAGCCGACGGTAATTTACAGCTTGGCTGTAATGAGTCCGGATGGAAGAGAATCAAGCATTATCATTTTGTTTTAACCTGGTTAGAACAGAACACTTAGCCTGTGGCTGAGTGTGGTTTAATGCCGATAAAAAACTTCACTTTACGGTGAGGTGCTATTCCTGCACGCCCTGATTCTGGAAAACTTAATGTAGTAATTTAAGGATTTAAACCATGAATCAGTCTCTACTTGCCGAATATGGCAATCCTATCCAACGAGTTGACGCCGCGCTTGCAGCCTTACGCCAAGGCCAAGGGGTATTGGTTGTTGACGACGAAGACCGCGAAAACGAAGGCGATTTAATTTTTGCCGCCGAAACTCTCACCAATGCTCAAATGGCCATGCTGATTCGCGAATGTAGCGGCATTGTTTGCTTGTGCTTAAACGATGACAAAATCAAACAGCTTGATTTACCGCCAATGGTCAGTGATAACTCTAGCCAATTTGGTACGGCCTTTACCGTAAGCATTGAAGCCAAACAAGGCGTAACCACTGGAGTGTCGGCTGCTGATCGCGTAACTACCATTAAAACCGCGATTGCCGAAGGCGCTAAACCCAGCGATTTAGCCAGACCAGGTCATGTTTATCCGCTGCGTGCCCAGCCCGGTGGAGTGTTAACACGCCGCGGCCATACCGAAGGTACTGTGGATTTAGTGACCTTGGCAGGATTAACGCCTGCTGGCGTGTTGTGCGAAGTGACTATGCCAAATGGCACCATGGCGCGTTTGCCCGAGATTGTCGCCTTTGCTAAGCAACATGCCATGCCAGTATTAAGCATTGAAGATATCGTGGAATATCGAAAAGCGCTGATCAGTAAAGCGAGCTAGTTAAGCGTTTGTTTAGGCAAAATAAAAGGGGCCATTAAGGCCCCTGATCAGATTATGCGTTTAGTACTATTGTTGTTTTGTAGGTGTAATCACCTTTTCATCAGTATAGCCCTAGCGTCACAAAAAGTTCTTATATTTTTTCAATGTTTCAGCTGTTTTTTCACAAGGCTGTGATCACGGTAATATTCATGAGCAACACGCTTGTGATAGAGCTTTTGCTCTAATGTGATAAAAGGTAAATCCCCTTATCGATAGATTAAAAGCGCTCTGGCACTGCGGGTTTATTAGCTAAAATGTTATCAACCTGCTGCCATACGTCGTTGTTTAACTGCTGTTTTAGCTCTAGCGCTTTAAGGTTATCTTCTAACTGCTCTAACTTAGACACTCCTAGTATTACGCTGCTCACATGTGGCGTACGCAAACACCAATTTAAGGCTAGGTGATGTAACGGCATGTTAAGACTTTCTGCCAATTGGTTAAGTTGCGCTATCTGCTCTAGCTTGTTGTTCTCGCCCATTAACATATCGCGCAGCCATTCATAGCCAGGCAAGCTTAAGCGGCTGTTATCAGGCACACCATTTAGGTATTTACCTGTGAGCAACCCACTGGCCAGTGGCGAGAAAATAGTGGTGCCTAAACCGGTCAGTTGATACAGCGGTAAGTACTCTGCTTCTACTTTGTCGCGTACCATCATGTTGTATTGCGGTTGCTCCATCACTGGGGCATGTAAGTTTTCTGCTTTGGCTACTGCCCATGCTTCGGTAATTTGCTGGGCGCTCCATTCAGAGGTGCCCCAGTACATTACTTTGCCTTGGCTAACCAAGTCGTGCATGGCACGAACCGTTTCGTAAATCGGCGTATCAATGTCTGGACGGTGGCAGTAAAACAAGTCCAGGTAATCTACTCGCAGGCGTTTAAGTGCTGCATGACAGGCATCAAATACATGCTTGCGGCTTAGTCCACGTTGGGTAGGTTTATCGCCGCCCCAAAATACTTTGCTTGAAACCACAAAGCTATCGCGTGTCCAACCCAGTTGCTCTATGGCTTGTCCCATTAAGCGTTCGCTTTCGCCGCTTTCATAACCTTCGGCGTTATCGTAAAAGTTTATTCCAGCATCATAGGCGCGTGTCATAATTTGCTTGGCGGCCGATAAGTCCACTTGTTTGCCAAAAGTAACCCAAGAGCCTAAGCCAAATTCACTTACCTGCAGGCCACTTTGGCCTAATCGACGATATTCCATTTTATACCCACTTAATCAAAGTTGTTGGCTCAAGTATAGAGTTAATAAAGCCACTGAAAAAAGAGGGTGAAAGCAAAAATACTGTTTGTTATATCAAACAAAAAATCTTACTTTGCGTATTATTATGGACAAGTTGATGCAGCGAAGTAGGTAAGCAGATGTCGAAGAATCATAAAAAGTTAGAACGCTTGTTGTTGTTTTATGAAGTGGCTCAGTACTTGAGCTTTTCTAAGGCCGCTGAACACCTTGATATTTCTCGTAGCTACTTATCGCAGCAAATTCGCAGCTTAGAACAAGATTTACATACCCAACTGTTGATTAGAACCACTCGCAGTGTGCGATTGACCACCGAAGGTCACAAGGTGTTTCTGCAGGCGCAAGCCATGCATCATAACTTGTTAGATCTAGAGCGAGAGCTAGAACACAGCGGCGAAGATGTCGCGGGTATTTTGCGCATTACCGCGCCAGCCGCTTTTGCAGAGTCGTTTTTGGTTGAGGTATGTAATGGATTTAATCAACGCTACCCCGAAGTAAGTTTTGAAATTGATGTTGGCCATCATCTAGAAGACTTACATGAGCGTAATTTCGATTTAGCCATTCGAGTTACCGAGCAACCGCCACAAAATATGGTGGCGCGAACGCTAATGCCTTATTGCCATTGGGTGTGTGCTTCCCCTGCATACTTAGCAGAGCACTTTGTGCCAACACAGCCTAGCGATTTAAACCAGTTGCAGTGCTTAGCCTTTCCTACTTGGCGAACCTGGACATTTAAACAAGCCAATAAAGTGCAAGAGTTTGAAGCCCAAGGGCGGTTTGCGGTGAACGACAATAACATTCTCATTAAAGCGGCTTTAAATGCGCAGGGCGTGATTCGAGTACCTGAGCATTTAGTTTGGGAGCATGTGCAGGCAGGCCGATTGCAGAGGTTACTGGCCGATTTTCAGGTTGAGCCACGACAAGTATGGATGCTGTACCCGCCTAAAATCGAACACTCTTCGCGGCTACAGCAGTTTATGGCTTACCTGCAAGACCATATAAGCAGTTTGTTGCCTAAGCCTTGATGAGATCAAAAGTGATGACTCAATCACCCGTTAATGTTTATTCATCGGTCTTATTAGCAGTTTGTGCCTATTATCACAGCACTTGTCGCAATTACTTTTATTGTCAATAGTGCTGTGTTTGTATGTGATTAAATTTACAACGCTTATTAGTGATCACCGAGCAGTGATACTTAGGGATTGAGATGAAACGACATAGCTTAGTAGCCTTAACCTTGCCTCTTGTTAGTGTGTTATTGGTGGGGGCTTGCAGCGCTCCTTCTTCTAGCAACGATGCCTCTGAACAGAATGGGTTAGCTTGCGCTAATTACGCTGGCACTTGGGAGCTTTTTTTAGAGGTTGATGACAGTGATTGCAATGGCTTTGGCAAACAGCTAAAGCAAGTATTTGTAGTGGAACAACAGCAATGCGAACTGAGTATTGATAGTGGCGTAACAGGTGATATTAATGGCCAGCAAATCACTTGGTCTGTACCTAGTGTTCGGATTGATGGTGGGGAATTAAGTTACGCTTCGGCTACAGCTGAAATACTCGATGGGAAGATTACTGGCTCCTACCTGTGGGAGTGGAGCAACAGCGCTTATTATTGTTCGGGCTCAACCACTGTAAAAGGGCGAATATTGCCCGAGCAAGAAGCCGCCAGTGCCGAGCTTGGCGAGTTTGATTTAACGCCTCCTCATCCGCTACTTTCTCCTGTAGAAAACTCCACCGCACATACCTTTACGGTAATGGCTAAACAGGCTGAGCAGGTGTATTTAGCCGGCGAAATGAGCGACTGGCGTCCCGATGTATTTCAAATGAACGCGAATGGCGATGGTAGCTGGTCAATTACCTTATATTTAGCGCCAGGTGCTTGGCAGTACAAGTTTGTGATAGACGGCAATTGGATAGCCGACGAAAACAACGAGCGCGCAGTAGATGACAGCAGAGGCGGATTTAACTCAGTATTGGTGATTGGCGAAGAGTCGCCGCTGCTTAGTGCTAACCCAGAGATTGCTCATGGTGAGGTAGTTAATGCAAGGTTCGCCAGCAGCGCGCTTAATAAAGCCAGCCCTTATGCGGTTTACCTGCCGCCCAATTACCATGCTAGCGAGCAACGCTATCCCTTAGTGGTGTTGTTGCATGGCTATGGCAGTAATTACCAGCAGTGGCTGGTGGACGGCAAAGTCCAGAACCTTATGGATAATTTAATCGCCAAACAAGCGATTAAACCTTTCATATTGTTAATGCCGTCTGGCGAGCAGAGCTATTACACTGGCGAATACGAGCAGCTTATTATGCAAGAGCTGCTACCGAGTATTCGTGAGCAATACAGAATTAAACCAGGCGCGCAAAATAGTGCGATTAGCGGTGTGTCTATGGGTGGGGCAGGGGCATTTTATTTAGCGCATAAATACCCAGAGCAGTTTGGTTTATCGGTACCTTTGAGCGGCTACTTTGATATGAGCATTTACCGCGATTTTACTTGGCAGAATTTTACTATGCAGCCAGCCTTGTATTTATACTGCGGTGAAGATGACCATACCAGTTTTCAAACCAATCAGCGTTTGGTGGAGCAGCTAGAAAACCATAAGGTTGAATTTACTTACATCACAGCAGAAGGCGGCCACACTTGGCGCTATTGGAATGACATTTCAGCCCATTTCCTCAGCCAAATATCAGCCTTCTTCTATCCATAATCAATCTGCTACTGAGTGTTAACAATCATCTAAGTCGGAGCGCTAACTCTAGTTAAGCGCTTCGTATACCCGTATATAATCCACTTCCATTTGGGCGGGGAATATTTGGTTAGATTGCGGGTTACTATCGTAATTGCCGCCTACCGCCAAATTCATAATGATATAAAAATCTTGGTCGAAGGGAGCAGGGAAGGCGTGGTCCTGGGTATACCAAGAACTTTGGCTAGCGTACAACTGGTCGTCTACGTACCAATATATGCCCTGAGGCGTCCAGTCGATTCGGTAAACATGAAACTCGCTAATATCGCTGTCGGTAAATAGGTAATGGCGTTCCGAGTAGGTATTATTTGGCCATTGTGCACCATAGTGAATGGTGCCATTTACTTGTGAAGGGTTGCTACCCCGCGCCTCCATAATGTCTATTTCGCCCGAGGCCGCCCACGTGCCATATACATTGTCTTGCGGCATTAACCAAAAGGCAGGCCATAGCCCTTGGCCAACCGGCAATTTAATACGCGCTTCAAATCGGCCATAGGCTTGGGCAAATAAACCTTGGGTTTTTAAACGGGCAGAGCTGTAATTGTAATTGCCGTATTGGTCGCTACTGCCTTCTACTAGTGCCTGAATAATCAGTTGACCATTGCCGTTGAGTCGCACATTAGCGGCCTTGTTGGTATAGGCTTGCAGCTCGTTATTTCCCCAGCCTGAAATGTACTGGTCGTTGAGCATAAAGCCGTTGCCCATGTCAAAGGTCCACTTATTCAAATCTAGCTGGTTGTCGTTAAACTCATCACTCCACGAGAGTTGCCAAGTAATGGGTGCTGGCTGGTTAGGCCCTTCCGATTGGGGGCTAACACCGCCTCCGCCGCCACAGGCGAATAAGCTGCTACTGAGTAGTACAAGTAATCCAATCTGAGGGCTGCGGTTTAGCATTAAGTGCTCCAAGCGTTGCTAATCATCTTCAGCATCAGTTTGCCAAGGGCTTGGCCTGTAAGGTAGTGAAAAACCTGCAGACTAAGAGCCAGATCAATGATGAAAAAACACTTCAAGTTACGTAATTTATTGCACTTGCCAAAGTAAACTCACTATTACATTTCACCATAAACCTGAGCATAGTGGTGCTTGGTTTTAGCGGTAAACATACGCTGTATCAATACCGCTTTTCACGATGCCTTCTTCATCCAAACTCTCGTATTATTTGGTGCTGATGTTTTTGTTACTTTTTGATCTGGATGGCTGGTGAGGCATAGGAAAGGTGATAATCTGGGTTTCACTAAATGCGTGATAAAAGGAAATTTTCTTTTTAATAAGTTGTTATATTTTTACTGAGAGTAAATATGAAATCACATGATATTGAAGAGTACATTTCACAGTTTTCGAATTTAAGTGTTCAGGAAAATAAAGGTGGGCGCTTCAAAATTTCACACACTAACCTTAAAAAGCGAGCCGGGAGTTTATGGTTTAGAGCCTATAGTGAAAAGTTTCGTTTATACCCTACTGGAGAAGTAATTTCTTTGCTAAATCTACAAAGTGAATTAGGCGCACCGGATGGTCAGGATATGGAGCGTGATTACTGGTTTCTAGAAAACTTGAAAGATGTAAAAACTATTATTCAAGCATTCGCTGAAGTCAAAACATAACAAGAGTTTTTAAGTCGGGCAAAAAACACAGTTGGCTTTGTTCGTATCTCACTATTTATAGCCGCTTAAAACGGCGTTAATACTGCCCGATGACTTGATAGCGCAGAAAAATCACCCACTAAGGCCATTTCTAGCCTTAGTGAGATAAAGCCTTTAAGCGACTTTTTTTGCTTTGCTTTTCGCTTTGGCTTTTTTCTTGGGTTTGCTGAAGTTGCTCGCGCTGGCGATATCACTTGGCACTAACTCAATTTTGCGTTGTTCCATATCTACGCGAGCGACTTTCACCTCAATCACATGGCCAATGCCAAAACTCTTGCGGCTGTTTTCGCCAATTAAGCGTTGTTTGTTTGCGTCGAAGTTATAAAAGTCGCCAGCCAGTGACGAGATATGCACCACGCCTTCTACTGCCATATCTTTTAACTCTACATACAAACCAAAGTTGTTTACGCCACTTACAATGCCTTGGAAGCTTTCGCCTACTTGGTCTTGCATGTATTCACATTTAAGCCAAGCGTCTACGTCCCAACTGGCGGTGTCGGCGCGGCGAGCCACTAAAGAACAGTGGTCGGCCAGCATTAACATTTGCTCTGGGCCGTATGGGTAGCTGTTTGCTAGCTTAAGAGGCGCTGCGCCGTTTACGCGGCGAACCGGATCTAGGCCTTTGCCGCTTAAAGATTTAAAGGTGCGTTTAAAAATGCTGCCGCTTTCTTTACTGCGAATAATCGAGCGAATGGCGCGGTGTACCAGTAAATCGGGGTAGCGGCGAATTGGCGAGGTAAAGTGTGCGTAAGCATCAAAAGACAAACCAAAGTGGCCTTCGTTTTCTGGGGTGTAAATAGCTTGGCTCATAGAGCGCAGCATCACCGTTTGAATAATGCTGGCGTCTTCTCGCTCACCAATACTGCTAAGTAGCTTGTTGTAGTCTGCTGGCGTAGGTTTGTCTCCACCGCCTAAGTTCAAACCTAGTTCGGCTAAAAAGCTACGCAAGCCTTTGAGTTTTTTCTCTTTAGGGCCTTGGTGTACGCGGTATAACGCCGGAATTTTTAGCTGTTCTAAGAAACGCGCCGTGGCAACGTTGGCGCACAACATACATTCTTCAATCAGCTTGTGGGCGTCATTGCGTACTAGCGGAACAATCTGCTCAATCTTTCGTTCGCTATTAAATTCAAAGCGGGTTTCTTGGGTCTCAAAATCAATGGCACCGCGCAGTTCACGCGCCTGTTTCAATACGCCATACAAACGGTGTAAGTCTTGTAGGTGTGGCAGTACCTTGGCAAACTCTTTACACAGCTGTTGGCCTTGCGCCGAGTTGGCTTGTTCTAACATTGCGCCCACTTGGGTGTAAGTGAGGCGGGCATGTGAGTGAATCACCGCTTCGCAAAACTGGTAACTGGCCAGCTGACCTTGGGCATCAATGTTCATTTCGCAAACCATTACTAAACGGTCAACCTGAGGGTTAAGCGAACATAAACCGTTTGAAATGGCTTTGGGTAGCATTGGCACTACGTGGCCAGGAAAGTACACCGAGGTGCCGCGTTTTTGCGCTTCAATATCTAAGGCGGTTTCTGGCTGAATGTAATGGGAGACATCGGCAATGGCTACCGATAAACGCCAGCCACCGTTTGCGCCTGCTTCACAGTAAACCGCATCATCAAAGTCTTTGGCGTCTTCGCCATCAATGGTGACAAAAGGTGTATCGCGTAAATCTACACGGTGCAGTTTGTCTTGCTCGGCCACTTCTGGGGCTAATTTAGCCGCTTGAGCCAGCGCTTCTTCTGGCCATTCAAAGGGAATCTGATGGGTACGAATGGCAACATTAATTTCCATGCCCGGCGCATTGGGATCACCAATGACTTCACTAATGTGGGCAATGGCGTTATCACGCTTGTGCGGGTAGCTGATGAGCTCGGCACTTACGTATTGGCCGTTGCTGGCACCTAGGGTTTGCGCCGCAGGTACATCAATAATTTGGGTAATGCGTTGGTTATCGGGCTGAACACTGTAGCGGCCATCTTGTTCTACAAAACGGCCAATAATGTGTTGAGTATTCTTCTCAATAATTTTAACCACGCGGGCTTCTTCACGGCCACGGTTGTTAAAACCATTTGGCAAAGCTTGAATGATGTCGCCATCAAATACTTTGCTCATTTGCGAGCTATGCAAAACAAAGTCGGTGTCGTAGCCTTCGCATTTTAAAAAGCCAAAACCTTCGCGGTGGCCAATTACGCGGCCTACTAAGTATTCGCTGTCGTCTACTGGCCAGTAGTTGCGTTTACGGTCGCTATGCAATTGGCCGTCGCGGCTCATGGCAATTAAGCGGCGGCGCAATGCTTCTAAGTCTTCTTCTGAGCTTAGGTTTAGGGCTGCGGCAAGTTGTTCGCGATTAAGCGGTTTTCCTTGTTGATCGAGCAGCGCAATGATGGCGTCGCGATCAGGAATGGGGTTGGCATATTGTTGCTCATTAGAGCGTGAGTGTTTACTCATAGTTATTGTTCTCTGTTAATCGGGCCAATAACCTTGCTCTAGGGAAATCATGAAATGTTCTTTTAATGCAGTTCAGATATAACTCTCAAGGTTTTTAGGCCAATGCGCTCGTTTATCGAGTCGCTAAAATAAGGTGTGATGATGAACGCTACAATCTGGGGTTCATTCATCACGATGTTTGCCTGACTTATAAGCTGGTTTTATGACAGCACTATGACAAGCAAAGTAATAATTGCCTGAGGGCAAGATTGGAAAAACAAGCTGGAATTTAAAACGACGGAACGAAGCTTAATTGAAGGCAAGCTAATGCGGAGTTCAAAAAATAGACTGATTTTCTAATGGCCGCCACTTTATAGAATTGTGAACGATTGTCAACTTATATAGCCGAGCAGAGCTGCAAAGGGGCTAAACCTTCTCCGTTTCCCCTCCTTTTCTTTTAATTGAGTCATTCAATATCTAGCTCACATTTTGTTCATCTTGTGTTTGTCCTTTTATTTTGTGTGGTTACTATTCGCTCGCTTAAAGAAAATAAAAACAACATAAATGTAAACATGCGGGAATCAATATGAGAATCACAATCGCGGCGCTAGCACTGCTGCACTTTAGTGGGCAAGCTACCCCATACAGTAGCAATGTAGAAAATGACTATTATCACCATGATGTGAATGGAATACCGACTGCTAGGGATCACAATGATGGTGTCCCTGATCTTTTTGATGCGATGAATATGTTGCTTGGTACTCGTTATCAAAGTAATGCTGAGTTAGACAATCGCTTCGTGGCTAACGATCAGTTATTTGTGGGCGAAGGCTCGCAAAGTGTTGCGTTAGTGGGGTTAACGGCAGGCAACCATAATACGCTTGGTATCTATACCGATGTAGGCGTTGGCGAAGAGAAAACGGCCATTTTGCCTTCTAATCCACACTATGGGTTTATGGGTGACGGTTCAGCTAACCAGCCTTTTGCAGGGGTAAGCCTAGACATAATGGGTGAGTTTGGTTGGTATTTAGAACAAAGCGGCCCGGTAACATATTCTACTTTTTATTCAGAAAATCAGTTAAACGGAGGCTGGGATCATACTATGACGTTTGCTATTCCTGAGCTTAACGGACAATCACGCTATTTAGATCTCGGCGACGGTATTGTGGAACACACCTTCTCCAACGCGTATTTAATTGGTTGGGAAGATCTTCCCTTTGGCTTTTTTGAACCTGATATGTTGGGGGATGATGATTACGACGATTTGATGTATTTAGTCGATTTTAAACCTGCTTCAATCAATAAACCGGTAGACGTATCGGAGCCGTTATCGGGCGTGTTGTTGGCGAGCGGTTTATTGGGATGTTGTTGGCAGCGAAGTAAGCGCCGCATACTGCGTTCTTTTGCCTTACCTCGCAAATAAATCAGCATGCGCAAACTTTACTAAGGCCAGGGTTAAGGCGTGTACGTAGTTGTCTTCGCGGGTGGCTAAGCCGTTGGTGAGCAGGCCAATGGCGCCGCCTTTTTGCTTAATGTTATGTGTATTAAACAACTTATCCATAAGTGGGCCAAGCTCTTCGCCTTGCTCAAGTGCTTGGTAAACACTGGCAGGCAAGGGCATGTTAGCTCCTCGACCTACCGCAGTTTGTTGGCTGTTGGCTATGGCAACAAAAGCAAAGGTGGCGGGGCCATCTTCAAACATATCAACGCCGCCCTCAATCGCTGCGTAAATGTCTGCATGTTGTTGCTGTTGGCAGTAGCGTAAACGATTTACTGCACCGTCACGTGTTTGCTGAGTGGTCATGGGTTGCTCGGGCACCAAAGAAGGCGCATCAATACCTTGGCAATCAATCTCGGCATCTGGGTAATACAAGGCTAGTGCCTTAGCTACCGCGCGTACTTTAACGGGGTTGCGAGAACCTACAATGACTTTGAGTGAACGTTGAGACATAACAACTCTATAAATAACGACAATTAGGCAGCTGATGCTAGCATATTTAAAAGCTTAAATGTGCTAGCAAATAAAGCAAAATAGTCTGCGAGATTAACTGTTTAGTTGATCGGTAATACTGCTACAAGAAACTCGTGAGTCAATAATTCTGCCGTCACGCGAAGGTGTATTCCCTGGCCGAATATCCCAATTTAGTTGGTACTTTTGATTAACTAACTGCACCAATTGATAAAATGACAAGCCCTGTTCGTTGCCACCTACATGGTAAACCCCAGCTTGGCCTTGTTCAGCTAACTGAAGCAAACAGGCCATGCTGTGCTCAACATACGCCACTGCGGGCAGCCATTCAGTGCTGGCTTCCAAGTAACCTTTCTGATTATGCATGTCTCTAACATGGGTGAGTAGGTTGTCTTGTTCAAAAGTGTCGAACATTTGCCAGCCTAAACGGGCAATAATGGTATGTGGGTTGGCTTGCAGCGCCGCCTGTTCACACACTATTTTGTATCGGCCGTATTCATTGTCGGCATCTGCTGGGTGATCTGGCGAAAAAGGGCCAATGCTGTCGGGGTTAAATACACTTTCGGTGCTGGTAAACAGTATGTTTATCTTTAGCTCTAAAGCAATGCCTGCCAGCATGGCTAGCCAATCTTCTGAGCCGGTGGCTAGATGGAAGATAGTGTCTATTCGGTTAGCCCGAATATAGGCGATTTGCTGGTCACGGTTATTAATGTCGAGCTGTTGGCGATCAAAACCGAATACTTCAACGCCCTTAGCCAGTAGGGCTTTTTTTAAGTAAGGGGCGAGTCGACCGTGTAAACCTGTTACTAAGGCGCGTTGCATTGCACTGTTTCCCATTCGGTAAGTTAAATCGATTATGCGATGTGTGCAGCGCAACTGCCAGAAAATTATGGTGGGCTTCTTTACTTCGCTAAAGAGGCAACCACACCTTCAACTTTGTCTTCTTGTAACCAGCTAATACAGTAGCGAATAGAGCCAGAAGGCGGAATGTTTTGGGTGCCTAGTTCTACTTGGGCATATACGGTTTCAAAAAAGTTAGTCGGTAATACGCTGTATTGGTAAAACACGTCCATTTCTTCCCTTAAGCCGTTGAGCGTAGCGCTTGGCGTAGGCTCAATTTTGGCTTGAATATGGTACATGCACGCAGCAAAGGCATAGTTTTTAAGGGCGGGTAACTCTGATTCATCGAAGGTGTCTGCCGCGAGGCTGGTGTTTGCGCTTAGCAATACCAGTGTGGCACTTATAATATGCTTTAAATTCATTATTACCTTAGGTATTTAGTCGCGTAAGCCACTAAATAACATTCAATTCCATTTTAAGTGCTTGAAAAATTATATTAAGACTAAGATCTTGTCAAATTGAGAAGCCCTAAATAGGCAGGATTAATTAATAAGTGATTACTTAGATTTATAATTTCTGTATTTTTGTTAATGCTTATAGTGATTACTGTACAAATATTGCTAAGTATTTATTTATGACTACCCCTCTGAAAACGTTTACTTGTTTAAATTTATCTAAGCTTTTGTTTTATATGATTTAATTGTTTTTTGTTCGGTTTTTTTGAGATCAAGCTTTTTTGATTAAATAGTAGTCACTTAAACCTGTTTTTTAATAAAAAATTTGCCGCTGTTGAAATCGATGTCATTTATATATATCGCTAAATAGTTAATTTAAACAGGCAAAGAATAAAGTGATAACGTCATTCTTTTTGTTTTTGCTAGTCTTTATGAGGCCTTAGGATGATTTTTCGTAGATTGAACTGATTCAATTAGATGGTATAAAACCGCAGAAATTGGATTTATCAATAATTGTAAGAGGAAAATCATGCGCAGTGTTTTAGTGAGTGCATCAGCAGTAGTAATGGCGTTAAGTGTAAGTTTACCGCTAGTTGCGGCAGAGCAACCTAGTAGTAAACCAGCCTTAAGTGAATTCGACAAAAACGCCGAGTTTTACCACAAAAGCTTAGTAAAAGATGGTTACCGTTTCGCTTGTCGTGTACACGACGAAAACGGCAAATGCACTAAGTTACAGTGGAAAAAACTGTAAGCTATGCGCAGCGAGGTTAAGCCCTTTAACCTCGCGTTGTTGCCTGCTTAAGCAAACTTTTGGCTTGCTCGCCAATAAGCTTAATGGCTTGCTCAATCCGTTCGCTAGGAGGGTTGGCATAACTTAATCGCAAACAGTTTTTATATTTCCCCGCCGCCGAAAACAAACTGCCCGCCGCAATACCAATATGAAACGGCTTTAAGTTATCGTTTAGCTCTAAACAGTTTATTTGCTCAGGTAGCTCTACCCATAAAAAGAACCCACCTTTAGGGAAGCTCATTTTACTGCCGTTAGGAAAATAGCGTTGTACCCAGTGCAACATAAGATCTCGCCGCGCCTGATATTGCTGCTTAGACAACCTTAAGTGTTTCTCGTAATAACCTTGCTCAATAAAGTCGGCCACCGCTAGCAGAGGCAAACTATTCGCCCCTAGCGAGGTGATAAATTTTAAGTGAGTAAGTAACTGCCCGTAACGCCCTGGTGCCACCCAGCCAACTCGAAGGCCTGGCGCAATGGTTTTAGAAAAGGATGAACAAAACAATACACGCTCTTGGGTGTCGTAAGATTTTAAACTACGTGGCCGCGGCGTTTGGTAAAAACCATCACCGAGTATGTCATCTTCGATGATGGCAAAATCGTATTGTTCAGCCATCTTCAAAAGTTTGAGTTTGTTCTTTTCTGGCATAACATAACCCAAAGGGTTATTAGAGGTAGGAATAAGCTGTAGCACTTTAATTGGCCATTGCTCTAACGCTAGCTCTAGTGCTGGTAGGCTAATACCTGTTTCTGGGTGAGTGGGTATTTCAAGTACTTTAAGCTGATTAGACTGAATTGCTTGCATGCAGCCATAAAAATTGGGTGAGTCTATAGCAACAATGTCGCCAGGCTGGGTGAGCGCTTTTAAGCTCAATGATAGGGCTTCTTGGCAGCCTGCTGTAATTTGAATATTGTCGGGGTGAATATGACAGCCAGAGTGTTGCATTAAGCGGGCAATTTGTACTCTTAAAGCAAATAACCCATTTCCCTTGGAACAGCTAAATACCTGCTTGCTTTGATACTTAACACTGTCGATTAGCAGTTTTTGTAAGGGTTTTAAGCTGGCAAACTCGGTGTCTGGCGAACCACGGCCCAAGGCTAAAAAGTGGCTGTTGCTTTCGTTCATGGTTAGGTCTAACACTGCTTGCCAATTATCAATAGGGACTGGCCGTTGTTCTGGTTGGCTGGTTTCTAGCAGTAGTGAGGTATTAGGCGGTTGCTGAACATAATAACCAGATTTTAGCTTGCTGCGCACGAAGCCAGCATCTTCTAACAGTCGGTAGCTTTCTTGTACCGTTGAAATGCTTACCCCTCGTGTTTTGCTCATTTCACGAATTGAAGGCAGCTTTTGTCCGACAGGGTAATAAGCTTGATTGATTTGATCTTTTAGCTCTTGGGCAAATTGTTCATACAATGTCATGGGCGCATCCTTAGCCGCAATAACCCTCAGTAATAACACATCAAAATACAGATTGGAAAAAAACCAAATTAAGCAGTACAGATCAACCTAGACCAAGCATGACAGATGCACTTTTGGTGCGTCTGTCATGCTAAAACATTGTTATTCTGAATCTGTACGCTAGCTTGCACAAAATTTAAGCTGTTTAGGCCGTTAACGGAATAAGGAGCAAGCCAATGTTGGTGTTAAACAAAGTAAATTTGAGTATCCGTCGTCTAGTTAAATGCCTCGCTCTGTATCGCGCACGCCGCCGCAGTCGCCAAGCATTGTTAGGCTTAAGTGATGAGCTGTTACGCGACATAGGGATTACCCGTGCTCAAGCGTATGCCGAGGGAAATAAAGCATTTTGGCAAAGTGGTTCTCAGGCCAAGCGGAGCAGCGAGAAGTACAGCAAAGCTCAATTTGTTTTTGCGCTCAAAAAACGCATTACTCGTTAACTCGTGACTCTGGAGCTGGCGAACCTAGCTTTAACCGAGTTGCTGAAATGCTAAGGTTGCGGTAGCGCTGTGCAAACAGCGTTACGCAACGAAACTAGCAAATACTGACACTGCGCGTATTAAGCTTACAATATTAAGTTAAATCTTCTATGGTTTATGGACTAGAGCCCTTCAAGGAAGAAAGGAATCAGGTCATGAGTGTTGTTGCCCCTGCTATTACTCGTCAGTGGATTATTCGTTTTATTGTTGCCGCTATTATTGTTGTGTTTATCTTTGTTCTGGCATTGTTAAGCAGCGATAAAGTGAAAAGCATTGTAGATACCTTAACCCCGCCTCATTTACCCGAATTACAAGTTACCCACCGTGACGGATCTTGGCTTGAGCAATACTGGCCTGATCAAAACTGGGGAAGCAAAGGGCAGTATGTGAGTGAAGATGCCAAGAAATATCACCATATCTCTCAAGGCACTCGCACCATTCCTATTCCTTATCACTGGTTTGTTGAGTTAGAGCAACCCAGTAGCTCAATTTGGTCTTTTTTGCTTCTTAACACCTTTTCCGACAAGGGCTTATTTACTGCCAATGAGTTTTTACTTCGTTTTGGTTTTATTCGCTCTGAAGCAGACAAATATAACCCCGATGGTTTACCTATTGGTTTTGCGCGCTCTGACTCAATTACTTTGCCGGGTTACCCCACTCGAACTGCCGGAGTCGGCTTTACCTGCGCAGCTTGCCACACCGGGCATTTTATCCACGGCGAAGGTGAGCATAAGGTTGAGTACGTGATTGATGGGGCGCCAGCTACTACCGATTTAAC
Source organism: Agarivorans sp. DSG3-1 (assembly GCF_046774965.1). NCBI lineage: Bacteria > Pseudomonadati > Pseudomonadota > Gammaproteobacteria > Alteromonadales > Alteromonadaceae > Agarivorans > Agarivorans sp. DSG3-1. The sequence goes on from NZ_CP177241.1 coordinate 2,390,799, forward strand.
CTTGTTAACCAGCACCCTTGCCGCGGCGCTTGGCCAAACCGCGCTGTCGAGTAAAATCCCCTTTTTTGATGGACGTTTTGATCGCTTCGCTCGTCGCGTATTAGGACCCGCATACAGCCCTGCAACTAAACTCAATTTAGCCGATGAGTTGGCGAGTATCGTTAGTGCCAGTGCTGGGAATACCGATATTATTGATGTTGATGAAGGCTTTATGCGATTGGATGCGCTGAATCGCATTGGCAACCAAGTGTTCTCCGAAAATGTGAATCGTCGTGATAATTACCACGCTATCAATGCGCCGGTTAACTATCCCCATTTATGGACTGCGTCTTGGTTTGATTGGGTGCAATACGATGCCTCCATCATGGGGCCGTTGATTAGGAATGCGGGTGAAGCCATGGGCGTTAACGCCTATGTGGATATGCAAAGTTCGCTTGATGACCAGCGTTTTTCCTCATCGATTCCTATGCAAAACTTAGTCTGGTTAGAAGATTTTTTAGGAGGGAACCAGCCTAATCCGATTGATGGATTCTCTGGCTTGCACGGGCCCAAGTGGGAGTTTGGCGCAATTGATAAAGCAAAGGCTGAGCTTGGTGCTTCTTTGTATCAATCAAAGTGTCAGGGTTGCCATCTTCCTGCCTTAAATACGGAGCAGATATGGCAGGAGCAATATTTTTCTCCCATTGTTTATCAGCATCAAGGTGTGCCGCGAGAAACCAAAGAAAAAGTACTAAAACTTAATTTGATTCAACTGTCGCAAGTGGGGACTGATTCTGCCCAGGCAGACGTGTTAGCGCGGCGAACCTTGGGCACTGCTGGCGTAGCAAATGTACCCGCTGGTGAGGTTATTCCCGGTTTAGGTATTGACCAAGTGATCTGTGGTGAAGATCCTAATCAGCTCTATGCGGTGCAACAAACTAAGCAATTTGCCTATGGCGAACAGGGGGCATACCACGGGCCTTTAGGGCAAGAGCCCTCGCCGAAAACGCTGGTGGATCTGCCCGTTAAAGACGGCGGCAATATACTGTTTGGCCTTGCGTTGGGGGCAATTGTGCAGCAAACCATTGATGCTTGGTTTAAGCAAAATGGGTTGAGTGACCCTGCGTTACAAGCCAAGTTTGAAGGTGGCCGACCAAACTGCATTCGCGCAACTTCAGGATATAAAGCTCGCCCACTAAATAGTGTATGGGCTACCGCGCCTTTTTTACACAATGGGTCAGTGGCTACATTGCGAGATTTACTCTGCCCAGAAGGTGGTCAGCGGCCTAAGTACTTACAAATGGGCAATATTGCTTTTGACTCGGTAAACGTGGGGCTATTGCAGCCGAAAGGTTTTGCAGAAGAGGCAAAGCTTGCCCTTAAGCGCGGGCAGAAATACACGCAAGACGGTTACTTTGTGTTGGATACGTCAATACCGGGCAATCACAATAGTGGCCACCACTTTTCCGACCTATATGATCCGAAAAAACATTATATGAATCAGGTGACTGGTGCGATAGGGACGGCGTTTACTGCAGAGCAATGTGACGCGATGATTGAATATCTTAAAACACTTTAAACCGATTAATAAAGGCAAAAAAATAGGGCGCTAGCGCCCTATTTTTAAGTAATGAGGATTGTTTTTATAAAGCCGCGTTAAGAATGTTGCGGCTTACCTCTAAGGTCGTTTGCTTGTCTTCGCCTAAGGCTACCATTTGGTGTTGTTCCAATTTGCTCAACAATACTTCTACGTCGCTAGTGCCTAAATCAATGTCGCTTAATCTCACTGGCACTTGCATGCTGCGGAAGAACGCTTCGGTAGCGGCAATTGCATCGTTGATGCGTTGCTCGTTGTCGCCTTCGTTTATGCCCCAAATACGCTCGGCATATTGCAGTAATTTGTCGGCTTTGGCTTCACGACGAATCTTCATCACTGCTGGTAAGGTGATAGATAAACTGCGCGCGTGGTCTACGCCGTAGGCGGCGGTAAGCTCATGGCCTAACATATGGCTTGACCAGTCTTGCGGCACGCCTGCGCCAATTAGGCCATTTAAAGCCATGGTGGCTGCCCACATAATGTTAGCGCGTACTTCTAGATCTTGAGAGGTTTCAGCGGCGAGTGCTTTTGGCCCTTCTTCAATCAACGTTAGCAAAATCCCTTCAGCAAAACGGTCTTGAATTTTTGCGTTTACTGGGTAGGTAAGGTATTGCTCCATCACGTGGACAAAAGCATCAACCACACCATTGCTTACTTGGCGAGGTGATAAACTTAAAGTCACACTTGGGTCCAATACCGCAAACTTTGGACGCACCGCTAAGGCGTAAAAAGGTAACTTAGTACCATCGCGTGTTACTACCGCGGCAGGGTTAGTCTCTGAGCCTGTTGCTGGCAGAGTTAACACCGCACCTAAAGGCAGCGCTGATTCAACGGGATGTTGTTTGGCAATAATGTCCCATGGGTCGTCACCTTTATACTCAGCAGCTGCGGCAATAAACTTACTGCCATCAATCACCGAGCCACCGCCTACTGCCAAAATGTAATCTAAGCCTTCAGCCTTTATTTGCTCAACGGCGCGCATTAAGGTGTCGTAACTTGGATTAGGTTCAATGCCAGAAAACTCAGACCATTGATGATTCTCTAAGGCTTTAGCAACTTGGTCATAAACCCCGTTACTTTTGATTGAGCCACCGCCGTAGGTGACTAGCACCTTAGCGTTAGCGGGAACCTCTTGGCTTAGAGAGGCTATTTGTCCTTCACCAAAATGAATCTGAGTGGTGTTTTGAAACGAAAAGTTCAACATCATAATTCCTTAAAAAGGTGAGAGGGAAATTAGGCGAACTGTTGCAGTAATTTTTCTGCTGCCATTTCCGACGAGGCTGGGTTTTGTCCGGTAATCACTAAACCATCTTGTACCGCAAATGGGCTCCAGTCGGCAACTGATTGGTAATCAGCCCCACGTGCTTTTAATTCGTCTTCAAGTAAAAATGGTACAACTTCGGTGAGTTGTACAGCGGCTTCTTCGCTGTTAGTAAAGCCTGTTACAGCCTTGCCTTTAACCAGTAATTGGCCGTCAGCTTGTTTAACGTTAAGCAGTGCAGCAGTAGCGTGACATACTGCAGAAACGGGTTTGTTTTGCTGGATAAAGCTTTCAAGCAAAGCGATAGATTGTGGGTTGTCGGTTAAGTCCCACAATGGGCCATGACCGCCAGGGTAGAATACTGCGTCGTAATCGCTCGCATCAAGGTCTGCTAACTTTAGGGTGGTTGCAAGCTGTTGCTTGGCAGCATCGTCGTTGTCGAAGCGGCGTGTTGCGTCGGTTTGAAAATCTGCAAGTTCGCTGCTTGGGTCAATCGGTGGTTGGCCACCATTTGGAGAAGCTAAAGTGATTTCTGAACCAGCATCTAAAAACACGTAGTAAGGGGCGGCAAACTCTTCTACCCAAAAGCCTGTCTTGTGTTCGGTATTACCCAGTTGATCGTGAGAGGTTAGTACCATCAAAATCTTTTTTGCTGCGCTCATCTGTTTATTCCTTAATTTGCTTTTAGCTGATTGGCTACCGCCAAATACGGTAGCGATGAGAGCAGTGTAGACCCCAAGTTTGAATGCGACAATGCAGATTAAATAGACATGATTGGTAGAATAATTGATACAATACTGCTGATGTAGTTGGTGAGGGTTTGATGTGAGCGTTTCTTTTGAGCAATTGAAAAGCATGGTGGTGTTTGCCCAAGTGGTGGAGCAGGGCAGCTTTAGTGCTGCGGCTAAGCAAATAGGCATTACTCGAGCAGTGGTGAGTTACCACGTTAAAAAGCTGGAGCAGCATTTAGGTGTGAGTTTGCTTAACCGCTCTACCCGCAGTTTGCATTTAACCGAAGCGGGTGAGCAGTATTATCAGCGATGCCACAATATTACTGAGCAAGCTAAAGCTGCTAACCAGCAAATGGAAAATATTAAACAAGAGCCTGAAGGCTCGCTTAAAATTTCTTGCCCGGTCAATGCGGGCCTGCAAACCATTGTGCCTGCACTTAATCTGTTTCGAGCTTTGTACCCCAAAATCAACATTGAACTGGTATTAAGTGATGAGGTGGTAAACGTCATTCAAGATGGTTTTGATTTAGCCATTCGCGGCGCCGAACTAGAAGACTCTGGTTTACAAGCGTCCAAACTCACCACCTTAAAGACCTGTTTATGTGGCTCGCCTGATTATTTGAACAAACAAGGACGCCCCCAGCAGCCGGCAGATTTAGACGCCCATCAATGGGTCATTTATACCGCAGGCTCTAATACTTTGCAGCTAACTAAGGGGGCTCGGTCTTTTAGTATCAAAACCAAGGGTGGTATTAGCACCAATAACGCAGCAGCCAGAACCGCTTTTATTGAAGGTGGGCATGGTTTAGGGCGGGTGCCCTTATATGATGCATTGCCAAAGATTAAAACGGGCAATTTAGAAGTATTGATGAGTGATTATCAGTTGCAAGATATTGATGTTTACTGCGTATTTCCAAAAGGGGCCACTAGCTCTAAAAAGCTGCGTTTACTGATTGATTATTTAAAGCAGTATTTAGCCAAGCAGGAGCAACTATATCTAATTGCCTGAGCTTGCTGGCGATTTAAATGAACGATTAAATAGCTTTTATATCAATTGCTCGTGCAATTTTATCTAGAAAAAGCCATCATATAAAAAGGAATTGATTAATAAAGGGAATTATTTAAAAAATGAATTACGTTAGAAAATCGGCTGTTGTACTCCTAAGCTTTTTTCTTTCACTAAGTTATGCTGAGGCGTCAGTGATTAAAGTCGAAATGGACTTCGAAATAGTGTCAAATTATACATTGCTGAATGACGGGTCAGCGGTAAATAAATTAGGTGGAGTCTATAATGACTTTGGTATTGGTGATATTTATACCGCGACCTACACATTTGATTCCTCGCAATCAGCTGATTGTTTAGACAGTGGTTCGATGATTATTTGTTCGTTTTACCAAGGAGCAATGGTTGAACTAACGAGTAGGTTGGGGAATATTGGCAATTTCGATTATTCATCTCTAAATGGTTATTTAGATCTAAATTTTGTCCATGATAAATCACCGGATTTTGAAGATGTGTTTTCTTGGAGAGGTCAATCTAGCGGTTCGTTTATTGAAAACTATGACTACCAGTTTGCTCGGACTCATTTTAGTGGATTTGGGTTGTTGCTTTCCCATTTTCAAGTAGGATCAAATACTCTTGGAAGCATTTTTTCAAACATAGATAATGATGTTTTTGACGTTAATCGCGGGATGTCATTTAGTTTTTTAAATGATGAAATTGGTGAGACGGGAATAATCGGTACAGATTTGGTCGGAACAACTAGAGTTTCTATATCAAACCCTGTTCCTGAACCAAAAAGTTTCTTTTTTGTCGCTTTAGGGCTAATTGGATTAGTAATAGGTAATAAACTTAAAGCAGCTTGAACAATACCACTAAAGTATGGTTTCCAGTTTGTTCTAAAAACGCGCTAAAATTTTTGTTTGCGCGTTTTTTTACGTTTTTTAGTTGCGCCATGTTGATGCTTGTTTAAAGCCTTGTTGCTGCTAAGCGAGTTGCGTAGGCTTTAGCTAACATTAACTATAGAGTGCCATAGTGTTTTTTATTATTGCCTTAAGCGCCACCTTCGCTTACGCCTTGCAAGGCGTATTAATGGCCAAAGTATATCGTCAATCCGACCCACTTAGCGCAGTTGCCTATCGCGGGCTAAGTTTACTGATTAGCATGTCGCCTTTATTGTTATTAGTACCGCGCTCGGCTTATGCAGACTTTGCTGATCAAACGGGATACTTAGTCTTGGCGGCGAGTTTGGCTGCCTTAGGTAATTGGGCTAATGCCATTGCCTTTGTGCGTTTACCGGTTGGTATTGCTAGCGCCTTATCCATGGCATTCACCGCGTTATTTGTGGCCTTGCTGGGGCAAGTTTTTCTTGATGAACGCTTGAGTGCGCAGCAATGGTTAATGGGCGGGTTTACCTTGGTGGCGGTGTTGCTACTGGGCGCTAGCCAAGCTCGGCGAGCTAAACACGTAGCGCTGCAAGCTTCCCTTCACTACAAACCGCTAGTGGGAATATTAGCGAGTGCTGGTTACGGCGCGTTAATGTCTTGCGCCTTGGTATTGGTGGCCAGTATGTCGCGTTCTAGTCATCCTTTTTTAGTGGGTTATGCTTGGGAGGTGATGATTGGGGTCATGGCCATGTTGATGGCATTTGGCCGCGGTTTGTTTACCGTAAACAACGGTTTTCAAGGCATTAGTTTTACCCATTTTAAACAGATTCTTATCTATGCATCACCTACAGTGATCGGTACGGGGTGTTACGCATTAGCGATGACTCTCGGCCCGTTGGCCATTGCTGCGGCAATATTAAGCACGATGATGGTATTTAGTATGGTGTTGGGTTTATGGCTATTGGGCGAGAAACCAAGCACTAAACAATGGCTGATGATGAGCCTCGTGTGCTTGAGTGTGATTGGCTTAAAATTGGTGGCCTAGCGTGGCAGTTTAAAGCAAACCGCTAAGGGGAGAACATGACAAACGTAGAATACTTTTTGCTGTTGTTAGCAGCCATAACTAGCGGCGTAGTAGCTGGGATCTTTTTTGCTTTCTCCAACTTTGTGATGCCCGCTTTAGCAAGGCTAACCAATGAGCAAGGTTTAGCGGCAATGCAAAGTATAAATGTTACCGTGCTAAACCCTGGCTTTTTTATGGTGTTTATAGGGAGTGCGCTGTTAAGCCTAGCAAGCCTTATTTGGCAATTTACGCTTGCCGTAAGCATTAATTATTACGCAGTTGCGGCGAGCTTAAGTTACTTAATAGGCTGCTTTGCTGTTACTGCTTTGGCTAACGTACCTCGTAATAATGCTCTAGCGCTTATTTCTCGTCAGACAGCTTTGAGTAGCGAAGATGCGCAATATTGGAGAACTTACCTGCAGTCGTGGACTGCCTGGAATCATATTCGAACGGTGGCGTCAGCGATGGCGATGCTGCTGTTTATCTTCGCGCTATAAAAAAGGCCTTAATCAAGAAGATAAGGCCTTAGTCGATTCAAGTTCGCTTATTTGTAAGCGCCAGCGGCATAATTTAACTCATAGCTATGGCTATAAATTTCTAAGATGTTACCAAACGGGTCTTCCATATAAATCATGCGGTAAGGCTTTTCACCTGGGTAATAGAAACGTGGTGCTTTCATGCGTTTTTTACCGCCCGCAGCAACAATTTTCTCGGCCAATTCTTCTACATTTGGATCTTGTACACAGAAGTGAAAGATGCCGGTTTTCCAGTATTCAAAGTTGTCTTCAGGATTTTCTTGATTGTTGAATTCAAACAGCTCAACACCGATACGATCACCCGTAGATAGGTGGGCAATACGGAATCTTTCCCATCCACTGCCAAATACGTCGGTACACATTTCACCAATCGCACTATCATCTTCCGTAATTTCGGTCGGTTCCATAATTAGGTACCAACCCAATACTTCGGTATAAAATTTTACAGCGGCTTCTAAGTCTGGCACTGAAATACCAATGTGCGAAAAAGTCCGTGGGTAAGGGTTGTTAGTTAACTGCATGTCTAGCTCCACCTGTGATTTGATGGTTTAAGTTTAGTGCGGCATAATAAAAACATTAAATTATCTTTAATTATTAAATTGATAAGATTTTATTATGATTAATCTAGATTGGTTGCAAACCTATTGTACCTTGGTTGAAACAGGGCATTTTACCCGAACGGCCGAGAAGCTGGCGATGACACAGCCAGGAGTTAGCCAACAAATACGTAAACTGGAAGATCATTTTCAAACGCCTTTGTTGCAAAGAGAAGGCAAAAGCTTCAACTTAACGGAAGCGGGCCACAGGGTTTATCAGCAAGCGCAGGTTACTCTGGCCCAACTGAGTGGATTAGAGGTAAGCCTAAAGCAAGATGATCCACATACTGGTTTATGTAGAATTGCCAGCCCCGGCAGCTTGGGTTTAAAGCTATACCCCAGTTTATTGGACTTACAACAGCAGTATCCTAAGTTAGTATTTGACTATCAGTTTGCGCCTAACGCACGAATTGAGCAGCTATTGGCAGAACGCCAGTTAGACTTAGGCTTTATTACCCGCCCTTCGCAGTTGAGTGAGTTAAGCGCACAAGTTTTTGCCAAAGAAGCCTTACTGCTGGTGACCCCCGCCAGTTGCAATAAGCCTAACTGGCAAGCCTTACAAAACTTAGGTTACATTGATCATCCAGATGGTGCTCACCATGCAAATTTGTTGTTGTCGGCTAACTATCCCGAGTTTGAACAACTTGAGCAATTTAGACTTCAAGGCTTCTCAAACCAAATTTCCCTGATCTTAGAACCTGTGTCTCGAAGCTTAGGTTTCACAGTATTACCAGCTCATGCCGTGGCGGCTTTTTCTGAGCCCAGTAAAATAGCCATTCATCACTTAGCTAAGCCAGTAGATGAAACCATTTACCTAGTGCAGCGTCGTTATCAGCAACTGGCTAGTCGCTTTAAGTTAGTGTCACAAATTATGCAGCAGGGCTTAACAGCGAACGATAACTAAGCAAGTTGAACAAAGAGTGACTTAAGTCACATTTAGGTGCCCGTTCACCTTAAGCGGTATTTTTTCAACAGTTGAACTATTAATTGTTGATTAATAAGCATTTTGTTTAGTTAGATTCACATTTTAGTGTCAGCTATTTTTACATATATCAAAATTGAATTATCACTCTTAGGTTTAAGTCTTTGTAATTAAAGGTGTTGATATATAGGAATATTTTTTGCATCCCAGCGCCGGCAATGACCAAAATAGCAAGGAAAGCGGAAAGTGAAATTATTACAAAAAATAACAATATCGAGCATGCTTTTATTAAGCATGGTGTTTTCTCAACAATCAGCAGCCACGGTGATCGCACTAGATCCTCTGGAAGATGTGATTGTAACCAGCGACATTTTTGATTGGGTATGGGCTTCACCTTGTTCAGGTGGCTGTAGCCAGTTAGTCGATAACTGGGAATATGCAGGCGGGCTTTACGATGATGCCTTAAATGCAGCTTTAGGTGTAAGCATTTGGCGTTTTGCCAGTGTAGAGGAATTTGCCAATATTCCAGCCAAAAGTTTGTTTAAGGATACGGAGATATGTGCAGCGCAATACTTCGATAATCGCCACAGCCATTGTGATTTTGACGACCCAATCTCACGCCAACCTAACGGTGGTTATCAAGAAACCTTATTGGTTCGTTTTAACAATATCCCTTTAGCGGCACAAGTAAGTGAACCAGCAAGCCTAGCAATTATGTTGTGTGGTTTATTGGGTTTGGCGTTGCGTCGCCGCACTTAATGAGTATTTAGTTAGCTCCACCTTTAGATTTATTGATTTAAGCCTGCATCATTGCAGGCTTTTTATTTTTATCATATAAATCTGCATTAAGGATGATTTGGAGAGCATGGAATATGCTGGAGCGGCAGCAATTAGCTAAGCGGTTAAAAACTGGGGATTTAGTCTTTTTTTCGGGTAAAGGCTTAAGCAGTGACATTATTCGTTACGGCACGTTTAGTAAGTGGAGCCACGTGGGTATGGTATTGCAGTTAGACCAATACGACTTTACGACCATGTGGGAAGCGGTTCCCGGCACTGGCGAGCAATGTCTCTATAGCCAGCAACTCAGCAATGGTGTGCAAGTGGTAGCTTTACATGAAAGAGTGAAAAAACACTTTGGTAGTATTTCAGTTCGCCAATTAATGGGGGGCGAGTTAGCAGATGTTGCAATTGCTGAACTCATGAGCTTACTAGAGCGCTTAAAAGGTCGGCATTACGAACAAAGCTTTTGGGAGTTAGCGCGCGCTGGCTGGCAGGGGCCTTTTGGTGAAAACCAAGAAGATTTATCGTCGTTGTTTTGTAGTGAATTAGTGGCAGCCGCCTACCAATGTATGGGCTTGTTAGGTGGGGACAAACCCTCTAATGAATATACGCCAGCTAACTTTTCTGAAGGCCAACTTACCCAACTAAATAATGGCTTTTATCTTTCTCGGGAAGTTGATCTTTTTTCTACGGATTAACCGGCTTGGCGTTTTGACTAAGAATTGGAACCTTCTTGGTCAACGGCTTTAACAACCCTTGAAAAAGGACGCCTTGGGAAGAGACAGTAAATCGAGAACAGCTACTCCAGGAGTGATACCAAGGCGTCAAAACAGCTTTATTTAGTTAAGTGACCAATCGCCCCCTAAGCTTTTATGTAAACCCACAATGATGTTGGCAGTTTGTAGCTTGGCTAACACTTGCGCATCTTCTAATAGGTTTTGCTGGCGCTGGGCATCGAGCACTGCTAAGTGATCAATCAAACCGGCACGGTATAGCGAGTTAGCTTTACTTAGTGCAATGTTTGCTTGCTGACTAGCTTGGTCAATATTGACGGCAAACTCTTGGCTATTGCCGTAAGCCATTAGCATGGTTTCAACTTCAATAAATGCGGCGTTTACTGCTTGCTGGTAATGCAGGGCGCTATTATCAAAGCGCTGTTGCTGTATTTCTACCATTGCGTCATGACGACCGCCATCAAACAATGTCCATTGCACGCCAACCGAAGCTAACCAAGCACCAGAATCAGCTTTGAATAAATCATCAAAGTTTTCTGCGCTTAAACCCGGTCCACCGGTTAAGAAAAACCGAGGGTAGTCTGACACTACCGTTGCCGCTAGCTCTTGATTTACTGCAGCCATCTCGCGCTCAGCAATGCTGATATCGGGACGTTGAGTCAGTAAATCCGACGGCAAACCCACTGGAATTAGACCATTAAAGTTAGGCAGTTCGCTGTTGGCACTAAGCTGTTGGGTTAGCTGCGAAGGGCTTTGCCCAAGTACTAATGCCATGCGATGTAAGTGCACATTTTCGGCACTGTTTAACTGCGGTAAGGCTGCTTGGCTAAGGGCCAAAGCACTTTGCGCTTTGGCAACATCTAGTTCAGAACCATAACCGCTAGCACTTAACGATTTAACTAACTTAAGTACGGTTTTTTGCTCGTTAATATTACGTTGGGCAATAACAATACGTTGCTGAGCACCGCGGTACTGCAGGTAATTATTAACTATCTCTGCAGTGACCAAAGTGTGCATACCTTGGTGGTATATTTCAGCTTGCTCACCACGAATTTCAGCGGCGCTTACTTGCTTGTTTATACGACCAAATAAGTCCATTTCCCAGCTAACGTTAGCGCCAGCAAAGAAGCCGCCATTTTGCCGTTCCAGTAAATCAAGCTGACCACCTCCCAATGGGTTGTCGATGCCAAAGGCTGGGCCAGTTAGCGGATCATTTTTACTTAACTGGTAGCTCGTGTAGCCGCCCCCTAAACTTACCGTTGGCACTTTAAACGAGGCAACGGCATTTCGGTAAGATTGAGCCGCCTGTACTCTATTGGCTGCCATTTTTATGTTTAGGTTTTGCTGCTGGGCTTGCTCAACCAAGCTATTCAATGTGTTGTCGTTAAATTGTAACCACCAACCACTGGTTACCGTTTGTTGCGTGCTTAGCTGCTCAGTTTGCGCTGAGTATGCGGCGTCCATATCTGGATTCGGCGCTTGGTAATCTGGCCCCATAGAACAGCCAGTGGCAAATACCGACAACAGCAGTATTGATGCCTTGCTGGGCTTAAGAATAAAAGATTTAGTTGTTTTCATGGCTAAGCTCCACAGATGGTTCAGCTTCAGGCTCAGGTTGGCTTTGTTCTTCGTTACGGTAAAAGATCCGATACCAAGCAGGCATAATAATTAGCGACAGGAAGGTGGCGACGACTAACCCACCAATAATAATGGCTGCCATTTGGTCGAATAAGCGGTCGGTAAGTAGCGGCACCATACCTAATACGGTGGTTAGCGCGCCCATAGAGATAGCCATAGTACGGTTAAGCGTAGATTCGATAATGGCATCGTTAATACTACGACCTTGCTTACGCTCCAGTTCAATTTGGTCTATGAGTACAATACCGTTTTTAATAATCATTCCCGATAAAGCCACTGCGCCGGTTAAGCCCATAAAACCAAAGGGCTTATCAAATAAGAACAGGGTCCAGGCACAACCAATAGAGGCTAAAGGCAGCGTGACTAGAATAATAGCGGGCTGTTTAAGACCATTAAACAAAGCCACCATAATAATCACCATAATGATGACTGCTTTCGGAATTTGGCTAATGGTATCGTCTAGCGCGCGTTTCTCGTCGTAGTATTCGCCGCCCCATTCAAAGCTGTAGCCGTGGGGTAATTCTATGGCTAAAATTTGCTCCGCTATCTCTTTACGTACATCCGATGGCGTGGCACCAAATACTGCGGCTTGTGCGGTGATAATAGGCACGCGGTTTCTGCGCCAAATTAGGCTTTGTTCTTCGCGGGTTTCAAAGCCGTCAATCACTTGGCTAAGGGGGACGCTATGTAAGCCAAGTAGTGAGCGCACTGGCAAATTGTTTAAATGCGCAATATCGGTGTTAGTGCTTTGTAATTTAATTGGCAAAGTTTCATCACCTTGGCGCAGCGCACCCACAACCACACCACTAGAGGCTCGTTGAATAGCCAATGCAACATCGCTACGGTTAATACCCGCACGGCGCATTTTGTCTTGATTCATTAACGGCACTAACTGTTTGCTAGTTTGGCGCCAATCGTCACGAACATACTTAGTGTTTGGATGAGCGTTGTAAATGGCTTGCGCTTGCTCAGACAGCTGCTGTAATACCTTTGGATCTGGGCCGCTAAAGCGGGCTTCAAGGGCAAACTTATCTTTGGTCGCTAGTTTTAGATTTCTAAAGCGTGGCTCTGCATTGGGGTATTGTTGCATTAACCAACGATCACCACGTTCTACTAAGGTGTCAATAGACTCAAAGTCACGAGTATTAATGAGTATTTGCCCATAGCTACTATCATAAGGTTCTGGCTCAACAGTAACCGAGAAGCGCGGGGCACTGGCACCAATGTAACTAGAGATGCTGGTTACTTCTGGCTGTTCTAGTAACCACTTTTCAATTGCTAGCATATCGCGAGAAACAATTTCAGTTTGCCCGCCATTGGGTAGCCAATAATCGAGAAATACAATCGGGCGGTCAGAGCCTGGCATAAAGTTAATGGCAATTTTTGGCACTATTAACGCGGTAACTAACAGAGCTGGAATCACTAGGGCAATAGCGCTAAACGGTTTTGCCACTACCCACGTTAATACTCGGCGAGACATTTTTACTAACTTCGACTCTGCTTGTTCAGTTTGTGTTGGGTCTACTTTAATAAATGTCCAGCACATGAGTGGCGTTAAGGTCATGGCAATTAGCCATGAAAGCAATAGTGAGCTACACAATATTTGGAATACCGACCCAGCAAATTCTGCGGCGTCAGTTTGTGATAGTAATACCGGCGTTGCGCCCGCAATAGCGATGACGGTAGCAGCCAATAAAGGAACAGCAGTTTCTTTTACGCTGCTGGTGGCGGCTTCAAAACGGTCGATACCTTGAGCAAGTTTAGCTTTAAACATATCGGTAATGACGATGGCGTTGTCTACCAGCATGCCTAAGGCCAGAATAAATGAGCCTACCGATACGCGTTGTAAATCAATCCCAGCCAAGAGCATGTAAATAAGAGTAATAAGCAGCGTAACCAGCAAGCTAGAGCCTACAATGGCCGCGCTACGTAAACCCATAAAGATCCACAATACTGCAACCACAATAACAATGCTCTCAACTAGGTTGCTTACAAAGTTATTGATAGATTTTTGTACTTCATCAGGCTGAAAAGCAATCGTGCCTATTTCGCTGCCAACGGGCAGATCACTGGTGTAGTCACTTAATACTTGTTTTAAGGTATCGCCTAAGGCCACTACGTTAATACCGTCCACTGGGCTTACTGCAATGGTAACCGCTGGTTGTCCGTTAAAGCGGCTTTGCGATAGCGCGGGTGTTTGGTAGTCCAAGTAAATGTCGGCGATGTCGCCCAAGCGGATTAAGCCGCTACCTACATTGGCAACACCAGATTTAATCAGTAAGTTTTTAATGTCATTAACATTGCTGAATGTACCGTTTTGGCTCACTCGAATGCGTTCTTCACCCACTTTAAAACTGCCTGAATCAAGCACCATATTTTGGGTAGTAAGCTGGTTAAACACCTGTAGGCTAGAAAGGTTGTTTTCAGCTAAACGTTCATTAGGTAAGTCGATAGTAACGATTTGTTGTGGCAGACCGTGTAGCTCAACTTTTTTAATGCCGTCTACAGCTTTTAGTCGGCGTTGTAGTTCTTTAGCTTGTTGTTTAAGTTCGGCGGGTTCTACCCCTTCGCCATATACCGCAAACAACATACCGTACACTTCTGAGAACTCGTCTTGCACTATGCTAATTTGCGCAGTGGCAGGGAGATCTAATTTTACGTCGTTTACTTTACGGCGCAGTAAGTCCCATTGCTGGGGCAGCTCTTCTGATGCGGTGTTTTCTTTTAGATCAACAAAGATCATCGAGCTACCAGGGCGAGATAAGCTGCGAAGCTTCCACACTGCGCCCATTTCTTGTAAACGGGTTTCAATTTTGTCGGTAACTTGTTGCTCTACCTCTTGCGCCGAGGCACCAGGGTATAGCGTTACCACAACCGCACTTTTTACGGTGAACGACGGGTCTTCTAGTTTGCCTAAACCAATGTATGAACCAATACCGGCGATTATGCATAGCACGGTAAAAAAGCACACAAAGGTGCGCTGCCTAATAGCAAATTCAGCTAAGTTCATATTAACCTCCCTTCACTTCTAGCAATTCACCTACCTGTTGTCCTTCTTTAAGGTAATGGCTTCCAGCCACAATAATTTTGTCTTGTTGGCGTAAGTCGCCCGATACACACACTTGCTGTTGAGTTTGGTTAACAATGTCGATGGCAACACTTTTAACTTGCTGCTGCTCTACACGGTAAATTTTGGCTCTAGAACCATCTAGCAATAAAGCTGAATGAGGCAGGCAGAAGCGAGTTTGCTGAGAGGCATCTTGAGCCAGCGCCAACTGAATAGACTTACCTGGGTAGATGTCTTTAGTGGCTTGATTAAGTGTGAAGGTTACGGTGTAGGTTTGCTTGACTAAATCTGGCACCGTGGCAATTTCTGTTAACTCAGCTGGCAAGCTTTGATCTTGGTTATGCCAAGTGATTTGGGCATTCTGACCAAGTTTAAAGTTGGCAATTTGATTCTCTGGTACATCAATAACCGCTTCTAACTGCTCAGGTTTATGTAAGGTAAATACACGTAGCGCAGGTACCGCTTGTTCAAAGTTTTCTACAAAACGTTGAGCAATTACACCATCAAACGGGGCGCGAAGCTCGGTATAACGCAGGGCATCTTTAGCGCGTTGAATATTTTGATTTACCACTTCTACCATGGCGTCGGCACGTTGCTTACCGCTTAAAGCTCGGTTTAAGTTTACCGGAGCAATGGCGTTGTCTCTGGTGGCTCGTTCTACACGCTGGTACTCATTGTGTGCCAAGGTTTGCGCGGCAGTCGCTTCGGCGAGTTTTGCCTGTAGCTCCAGTAAGCTTACTTGATAGTCATGTGGGTCTAGGCGGGCGAGTAGCTGGCCTTTAGTTACCGATTCGCCGCTAGAAACCAGCACTTCTTCTATTGTGCCCGGCACTCGAAAGGCCAGTTTTGAACTGGTGCTAGAGCTTAACACTCCACTGTAGTGTTGATTTTCCAGCAGGGTAGCTGCGCTAAGGTTAATAACTTTAACCGGACGCAACTTGGTGTGAATGGTTTCTGCTGGTTGTTCGTTACTACAAGCGCTAAGTAATGTTGCGCTTAACGCTATAGCGATATAGGAGTGTTTCATAGCTTGCCCCGAAAGATAAATTTAGAGCGTGCATAGTAAACACTTTAATTGTGGCTATCTGCTAGCAATAGAGAACATGTGTGTCACGAATTTCGTGACAATTAGATGTAGGTTGGGATCCGCGAAATAATATGCTCTAGAAGTAAACGCGCAGCATGCGTTAAACCATTACGGCTTGGATAAACCATCCAAGCGTCTTCGGCGGGTGATAAGTACTCTGGCATTAAGTGACATACGCTACCATTTTCGAGCATCGGGTAAGCCAAAATATAGGGCAGTAAGGCAACTCCTAAATCGGCTTCTACCGCTTGAGCAATATGGGTATAGTTATTACTAATGTGATGATGGTTCACTTCTATGTCTTGGTTAGAAAATTGCCAGCGGTTTTCCAATTTTTGATCGTGACGGCGATACACAATACAACTGTGCTGTAATAAGTCTTGCGGTGTTTTGGGTGTATTGTGGGCTTTTAGGTAAGCGGGGCTAGCCACCACTATTTTAGTAAAACCACCAAGCTTTCTCGCCACAAAACTTGAGTCGGTTAAATCTCCAATGTACATCGCCATATCAAGGCCGTGTTCAAATAACCCTTGGTAACTTTCGTTAGAGTAACGTACTTCAATATCAATATCGGGGTAGCGTTTTTTAAACGACTTTGTAATGTCGATAAGATAATAATCGCTCCCCACGTTTACCCCCACTTTAACCTGACCTGTAGGTGTAGACGTATGGCTTTGCAAGGCGCTGTTTGCGTCGATTAAGCGGCGCATTATATCTTGCACACTTTCGTAGTATTGCTGGCCTTGGTTGGTTAAGTTTAACTTACGCGTAGTCCGAACAAATAAGCGGGTATTAAGGCCTTGTTCTAATTCGTTAATACGCCGACTTACGTTGGCGCGAGGCAAGTCTAATGAGTGAGCAGCGGCGCTAAAACTACCTGATTCAACCACTTTGATAAATAACGACAAGTCTTCAACACGCATAATCTCATTGTCTCCAAATTAGATACAAACTAGCTGCAGCCTAACAACATTTCTCACCAATTCAAGTGTTAGCTGCAAAGTAAGCTTGAGTTATTTCTAGGTATTTAAGCGTCTAATAAGAGGCTGTTTAGCTATTCACCTATTAGCTAGGCTTTAAGCTGCGAGTTTAAGGTTTTTCTAAAGGCTGTTTAAAGTGTGTCCATCAACTTAAAGACATCTACAGGACATATTATGAAAAAAACACTGTTAGCCCTAAGCATTGTAAGCCTTTCAACGGTGGCGATGGCCGAAGACAACGCAGCCAATGGCGATGTTAACTACGGAGACCCAACAGCCACGTTTAGTTCGGTAGGTGTGTCTCGCTCTAGCGACCGTACCCAGTTAAACAGCACCTTTGGTTGGGGGGCTGGCAACATGATTTTTGCTGACCTTGGAGCGGGCGACAAAAAAGATGCTGAAGGTAAAGTCGATTATGACTACCGTCTTCGTTACTTCAAAGTGAACGACGGTTTAGGGTACTCGGTAGATGTAATGGGCGACAGAAACACCACTACCGCCATGGCAGGGGGAATGTACAAATTCGACATTACTAACAACATTTCGCTATTTCCTATGCTGTACGGTGGTTACATGAGCAGCAAAATAGAAATGCAAACTGACGACGGTAAAGAAAAGTTTAAAGACTCTACCTTGGTACAAGCAGGTTTGTATGCAATGTATGCATTTGACGACGGCCACTGGCTATATGCAAACCCTAAAGCTACGTACATTACTCGTGCTAAAGACTATGTTCCGCAAATTGAAGTGGGTGGCGGTTACATGGTGTTAGACAACGTGTCGGTAGGCTTTAAAGTGGAGCATACCGCAGACAGTAAAGTGTCTAAAAAAGATACCGTAACGTGGTTGCAAGCCAGTATGTATTTTTAGTGATGAGTATGGCTTAAGTTCAGTAGTGTTTAGCGCTGCTGAGTTTAAGCCTTTTATCTGCATTTATTCACGAATACTGCTGTGGAAAGAGCGCTTAGCTAAAGACATAAAAATCACAGATTTTGTGTGATTTTATACAGGCAATCTGCAATTCCTACTTTCTACAAGTGTTTGCATACTTTCATGCTGATGATTTTGTTACTTTTAGAGTTAGGTAGCTGATG
Organism: Agarivorans sp. DSG3-1; assembly: GCF_046774965.1. Classification (NCBI taxonomy): domain Bacteria; kingdom Pseudomonadati; phylum Pseudomonadota; class Gammaproteobacteria; order Alteromonadales; family Alteromonadaceae; genus Agarivorans; species Agarivorans sp. DSG3-1. The sequence continues at coordinate 2,408,751 of NZ_CP177241.1, forward strand.
TAGCTCAGGAAAGGTGATAGTCTGGACTTTATCAAATGTATGATAAGAGGAAAAATTCCTTCTTTAAACAAGGAATTTTCCTGTTAATAAGCTGTTAGGTTTTTATATACACATAAATAGGAATGACTGATATGACATGGAGACAGTGGGTAGGCATTTTCGCGTTATTAGCTGGTTTGGTTTCTTTTGCCATAAAAGGGTACTTGGGTTTTTGGTCATCAGCTTTCTCAGGGCTATTTGCTGGAGTCACTGTTGCAATATTATTTGGGGAGGTCTTTGAAGAGTACTTGCCGTTATGGGCTGGCGCCACACTAATTTTTGGGATTATTGGGGTTTTTGATGAAAGCAAAGCATTCGATAGTAAACTTATGAATGCATACAATAAAGTAGTTGTCCAACTAGTAGATTTAGATAATGAGTGTAATACGATACCACCTAAAGTTATTGAGTACACTCGATTAGTGTGTGCGTTGCAAAGCAACACAAATTTGAGAAATACAGTAATCGAATTTGAAAAAACAATTAAACTATCACCAACACAAGGCCTTATTGCTAATTTGGTGTCGATATCTTCAGATAATTCTTTGGACAAGTGTGCAAATATGTTTAATGAAGTGAATAACGTATGTCCACATCAATTTGAGCGTATGCCAGGTGAAAGCAAAGCTATTTTACTTGGGCAGTTGGACTAAACCTAACAAGGCAATTAAACGGAACATGTAGTTGATCCGATTCAGTAGACACTTCACTCAAACAAGATGAGGTGTTTATGCCAGCTTATAAAACAGGTAAAAAAACTCAGCAATGAACAAAAATAATGGACACCCATAAAATTGACGATTTAATTTCTTTCTTCTAGGCTTAATTTCACTAGAAGGGGAATAGCTATGACTCGCGCCCGTGACCAACAAATTTGTTTAGACAGCACACCTTACTATCACTGCATTTGTCGCTGTGTTCGACGCGCCTATTTGTGTGGTGAAGACAGGGTAACGGGGGCAAGCTTTGAGCATCGAAAACAATGGATAGTGGATAAGTTTACTCAACTAGCCCAAGTGTTCTCGGTTGAGGTTTGTGCCTATGCAGTAATGAGCAATCACTACCACTTGGTATTACGAGTAAACCAAAAGCAGGCAGAGCAGTGGAGTTATCGCGAGATAAATACCCGATGGAAGCAATTGTTTGCAGGCCACAATGTGGTAGAGCAATACCTTAGTGACCCACAAGCCAAAGATGAAAACTACCCTAAGTCTATAGAAAAACTGGAAGACTGGCGTAAACGCTTATTTGATATCTCTTGGTTTATGCGCTGCCTTAACGAGCACATAGCTCGCCAAGCGAATAAAGAAGAGCAATGCAAGGGCCGATTTTGGGAAGGCCGTTTTAAATCTCAAGCTTTATTAGATGAAGCCGCCGTACTGGCTTGTATGGCCTATGTAGATTTAAACCCAGTCAGAGCCCAAATGGCTGATACCCCAGAAGAGTCTGACTTTACCAGTGTGCAACTGCGCATGCAGGCGCTAAAAACCGCTAAATCAGAAGAAAACCTACAACCCTCAACGGTGTTACCTTTTTCCGGTTATAAAGCCCATGGTGACCCCACCCCCGGTTTACCCTTTAACCTTTATGAATATCTAGAGTTAGTAGACTGGACAGGCCGCTGTGTACGCGCCGATAAACGCGGGGCAATACCCGCCAATATATTACCAATAATGACACGGCTTAACATTAACCAGAAAGACTGGCTAAGTGTGGTGAAAGACTTTAACCGCCACTTTATTAGCGCGGCTGGCTCAAATAAACATCTGCAACAACATGCTAGCCAAACAGGCCGGCGCTGGTGTGCCACTCATAGTAAATTACAACTCTGCGAAAGCTAGCGTAACCCACATAAAACCTACCAATGCATCTCTTAAGCTCAATTGAGGGCTTAGCTGTAGCTGCATTTTGCCACTTAAAGCCCAACGACCTTATCGCATGTTTCTTTAGTTGCTTTACGCCTCAAAAAATCTAACAAGCACCCAAAACTTTGGCTTAAGGGTTATTATTAATCAAAACAAGATAAGTTGGATGTCCTGTTATTTCTTGTTGGGTGGGGGAGCACTAACTCGGTGAGCCAGCGTAGGTGCTTAGCCGACCAATTGGCAGTGCCCGCATAGTTAATGTTATTACGTAGTAGCAAGGCTTTTAACTGATACTTGGCATCCTTTAAGTCTTTCATAGCGGTCTCACGCGCACGCGATAAATCCCGTACGGCTTCATCCTCAGGCTCTGGGACGTAAATAGGTGTTAGGTCTTCGGTTTTTAGCAGCTTGGCAAGTTTGAGTGCATCACGCTTATCGGTTTTTATCTTATCGCCTGGCTTTTTAGGGATAAGTGACGGGGCGACCACATAGCAACAATGGCCAAGGCTGGTGAGCAGGCGGTATATCCAGTAACCGCAAGGCCCCGCTTCATAGACAAAGTGTAAGGTGGCTCTTGGGTATTTAGAGTGAAGCTGTTTGGCCAGTTTAACAATGGCGGCTTTAGCGCTAGATATTCTGCCGAAGTGAACCGCTTGCGCCCCGCGTTGGTCTTCAATATAGGCGACTTCAACAAACTCTTTGTGAGTATCTAGGCCAATAAAAAGTATGTTATGTTTATTCATGCTGATCTCCAATCTAGTTTATTATCATTAACTATTATGGCTCTGGCTTTCAGCTAACCCACGAAGTTGGAGATCAGCACCTTCTTGGGGAGTCATTATGTCTAAGTGCCAAAATAAGATATGGGTATATTTATAATTCACACCCAAGATTCAATGCTTCTTTCTAAAAAGGCCTACGAATCATGGAAAGAGGTTCAAGATCAGTATCCTGATTACATGGCTTCTCTTGGACCTTGGAGTGCAGAAGAAGTAATTGATTATCTCGATGATGAATATTCTGATCTGAGTCCCAAGGCATCAATTCAGGTAAAGTCCTTAATTGATGGTGCGCAAGAGTGCTTAGAATTAGTTTTTCAAGATTGATCAACTAGCACTTAACAAACCAAGCCAGTTCGCCAGCGAACTGGCAGTACAAATTAACGCGCTGTGCGCTAAAAACAAATTTGCCTCTGCTTAGCGGCGTTAGGTATCAACTATGGCATGTTTTGGAAACTTGGTTTGCTTCAAGTGCAGAGTTGTTACGCGCAGGCCAACTTGGCGCAGGGTTACTCACGATAGACCGGAATCTATCGGGAAGATAAGTTCTGTGACTAAATGCCAGCATTGTGGCTACCCAATGTATTTCTTGGGCCCGACTATCAAAGTTCCTCCTAAAAGCAAAGTTAAGCTTTGGGACATTTTACACGCTGAGATTTTCGCGTTTCGTCGACAACTGGCTGACGATTCGAGAGTCGAAAAGGTCAAAACGAAGCACGCATTAGAAACAGAAATAGCGAAGCTACAAATGCGGGAGCCCAATCGTGAACGCATTAAACTGATAAAAAAGCATAAAGACAGGTTGAAGAAATATACCTAACAAGTGCGTCAAATCGGTCACTTCGCTCCCTAGGATGGCGCACACGACACGCCACTGGTTACGCAAGCGTTATTTTTCGATTAAACCATTTACTCTCTCCCAACAAAAAGCCCTCAACAACGAGGGCTTTTTTGCAACATCTTCCCTGTGTAGCTTTTAGAAAAAGTAGGCCATGTTTACTTGTACAAAGCTGTCTTTACTAAAGGCGTAGGTTGGGTCTGCAAGGTCATCGGCGTCGATGTACCAAAGATCTAGTTCGCCTTTCCAGTTTTCGCCAAAGCGGCGGCTGGCTTCTAGGGTGACGACGTTGGTGTTGTAGTCGAGGTCTATCGCGCCACCTAACAAAAACTCAGTACTTTGCGCGTCGTTTAATACTAAGCGAGCGCCTAGGTAGAGATCGTTTTGAAAGGTAGAGGTGGCCTCTTTGCCGTCACTATTCCAGTTGTATTCGGTGAGTAAACCTAAATCGGCAATGCTGTCGAATAAACCCACTAGGGTATATTCGTAACCGCCAACAGCAGCGGTGTAACTGTTGCTGCTGGTATTGCGATATAAGCCCTCAAACTTCCATAACCAATCGCCAATGGTGGCTTGTAGGTCTACGCCAAGTTGGTCCATTTGCTCATAGTAAGGGGTAAGTTTGGTGCCATCGGCGCTAGCAATTAGCAGTGGGTCGCGGTTGGTGCCACGAAAATAGGCGGTGCCTACGTCCCAGTCGCCAAAGGTTTGCGCCCAGCGCAGGGCTAGATCAACATGTTTGTCTTTAGCGCCCGATTCATACTGGGCATTATCTTGATCTACCGGTAATGGTGGGCGAAAGCGGCCATCTACGCCGGCAAAGGTTCGCTCTCTAAAGCCCGGTAGAATGAATACATCCCAAATGCCGGAGTCTTGATAGGTATTAAAGTGCAGCATGGGTTGGCCAAGCTTTTCGTCGCCATCGGGCGATTCGATAAAGTCGGTTTGGTTTATCACATCCACCAAGTGTTGGGTTTCGGTTACGCCCCAAAACACTTTGGCTATACCAATTTCTAACTCGTATTCGTCGGCTAGGTGCAGCCATTTAAGCTCGCGAATATCGGCGTGAGTGCGCTCGCTATCCATGGAATCGGCCCGAGCAAAGGGCGTAAAGGTGATGCTGTCGATGCCATCGTTCCACTCCCAGTACAGCTCGGGCTCGGCACTTATCGAGCCTTGATGCTGCTGGTTTTGACCCGGGAAAGCACCTTGCTCGAAAAAACCACGATATTGCACAGCCACATTGCCGCGCAGCTCCATAGCTGCGCTGTTTGTGCTTAATAAGACTAGGCTTAGCGCTGTTGCAAGCGCAGAGTTGGTCGCTCTCATTAGCGGGCTCGCTTAAGCTTGTTTTTATTGAAGTCTGACTCTTTTACGCCGGTTTTAAACTGATAATTATTCCAGAACATTTCGGTTTTTTTATCGGTTTGGTGGTTCACCATCAACATTTTTGAAGGGCGCCAATGTTTGTCGGCATACACTTGGTAATCACTCATGGTGAGGGTTTTAAGTAGCTGTCCTTTACGGTCGTAAAACTCTACTTTGTGTACGCGGTAGGCTTCTTTGTCCATCCAGGTAATTTGCTTGGTATAACCTGAGTACTTATCTACCGGTACGTTTTGCACTACATAGCTGTCTTGGCCGGCAATGGTTTCGTCGCGCAAGTAGGTGTAAGTGTATTTTTCTACTTCAAATGAGCTTAGATCTTCAAAGGCAAACTCACTGCCCATGTAAGGGCCAGACTTGTTGCGTGAACCAATGCGTTTTACCCGTTTTAAGGCGGGTAGGTATAACCATTGCTCGTCTGGCTCGAGAGCGTGAGAAAAGCTTAGAAAGGCAGTGCCTTTTACGTCGGCTGGGTGGTCAAACACACTTAAGGCTTTGTCGCCATCGCCTTCTACTTCTAAAGACTGAATGCGAATAGAGCGGGTGCTTTTATCGCCTTGCGCGTTGTACAGCACCATTTCTGTGTCGGCTTTCGAATCAACCCAACCTAAATCAAAGGCTTTGCGCTCTTGAGCGATGCGTAAGCCTTTTTCTTCTGCGGTTTCTGCTAATGCTTGTTGGCTAAACAACAGGCTAATACAGATAACTGCGGCACGATTAAGCCACATACTAAGCGGTTTTTTGTTGAAGTGCTGCTGCATTTTCTGCTCCCTTTGCACGGTCAAAACTAATCAAGAGTAATGGTAGTAGTAAGAAATCGATGATTAAGGCTACGGCAATAATAATAGAAGTAAGTAGCCCCATATTGGAGTTAATAGTAAAGGTTGAACCAATTAATACCGAGAAGCCAACCACCAATACCGCGGTAGTAATAGCCAGTGCTTTGCCTACGGTGACAAAGGCGTAGCGTACTGCGTCTTCGGCAGATTTACCTTGCTTGCGGGCATATTGGTACTTGGTAAGGAAGTGCACGGTGTCGTCGACCACAATGCCTAAGGTAACGCTAATAACAATCGACAAACCAAGGTTAATGTTGCCATCAATTAGCGCCCAAATACCAAAGCCAATGCCTGCTGGTACTAGGTTAGGTAGCAAGCTAATAAAGGTGAGCCGCAGTGAACGCAGCGAAATACCAATTAACACCGAGATAAGCACCAGTGCCCAAAACGCACCTTTGAGGGCTTGCGGCATATTGCGCTCGCCAATGTGCGCAAACATTAAGTTAGGGCTGGCGGCGATTACTCGGTACTCGGGCGCATTTTGTTGCCACCAATCTAAGGAACGTTGCTCTAGCGCTATCATGCCAATAGAGCCCATGTTTTTGGTGGTAATGGTTAAGCGCGTTGCCGATTTATCTACGTTGATTTGGTTATTTAAATCTAAGCCGTAGGGCAAGCTCATTTCGTACATCAATAAATACTGGGCAGAGAGTTCGCGCTCTTCGGGCACTAGGTAATAGCTTGGGTCGTCACCATGCATGTTTTTGTTTAAACGACGCATAATGTCGGAGATGCTATTTACGTTGTCGATCTCTGGTTGTTGGCGTAACCAAGCGCTAAAGTCAGCCACTTTTTGCATGTAGTGGGGCTGGTTAATGCCGCTGCTTTCGCCGCTTCTTATTTCATAAGAAATGGTGGTAATCCCGGATATATTTTCCTCCATAAAGTCTGTGGATTGACGAAAGTCCACCTGCTTGCTGAAGTACTCCGTAGCCACGTCGTTAAGTTGGTTGCGTGGGATCATGGCTAAGAAGCCAACAATCACAACTAGGGTAACCGGCATTAGCCACTTGCGAGAATCAATCACAAAGTTTGCTAAGCGGTCGTAGTTTGAACGGCTGCTAATACTCGGCGTTTGTTTAATGGGCAGAATGTTAAGCAGAGCAGGCAAAATGGTAAGTGCATACACATAGGCCAGCATTACACCCACTGCCACAATGGTGCCTAAGGCTTGAAACGGTGGAGAATCTGAGAAGTTTAAGGTTAAGAAACCAATCGCAGTGGTGGCACTAGTAAGGAAAATAGCGCGGTTGTTTATTTTTAAACTAAAGGCGAGGGCTTCTTTTTTAGATTTACCTTGGCGCATCTCGTAGAGCATTGAGGCGATAACGTGCACACAATCGGCCACTGCTAAGGTCATTACCATGGTGGGCACATTTACCGTAACGGTATTGAGTGCAAAGCCCATCCAACCGGCCATGCCCATGGTGCTGGCAATAGTCACTACAATCACCACTAAGGTAGCTAGCATGCCTAATACCGAGCGCAGTAAAATGGCTAGCATCACTAAAATTAGCAAGAACATTAGCGGCACTAAAGTGGACATGTCTTTCTGGCTTTGTTCGATGAAGCTGTTGTTCATCATGATCATGCCAGAGAGCAAGATTTTATGTTCTGGATAGGCTTGCTGGTACTTGGCTTGTAGCTCGCGTACAAATTGCGAGGTTTTAGGTACCTCGGCCTGCATATCGTCTTCGGAGATGGTGATGGTGGCAGCCACTACTGCTACGCGCCCATCTAGGCTAATTAAGCGGTTTTCTAGCAGTTGTTCGCTTAAGCTAACTTGCTCAATTTTGGATACTTTTTCTGCATCTAGCATGTCTAGCTCTAGCAATAAGTCTTCTACCCAAAGGTCATCTTCTACGGCTTCGGTATGCTGAAAGTTGGTGATGGAGTCGACCCGTGTAGAGTTAGGAATAAGCCAAGAGTCGTCGGTAAGCTCTTTAATGAGTGTGAGAGATTGCGGGTTGAATACGTCGCCTTCATTAGGGGAGATTACAAAGGTGACCGAATCGGTTTTATTAAACACCTTTTGCATGCTTTCAAATTCTTGCAGCTGAGGATTATCCTCACCAAAGAAAATGCGGTAATCGCCTACAAAGGTAAGAAAGCGTCCGCCAGAGCTCATTGCTACAACGGCTAACATTAATAACATGAGTGTTAGCCAAGGTCTGGCAATCACTTGATTAAAAAATTTCTTTTCCATAGCCCTGTCCTTTACCAATTGCACCATTCAATTGGTTTAGAGTGAATTATGACGATTTGTCTAAAATTGACGAATCGTCACTTCCTTTGCTTAAAAAAACCGCAGTAATCGGCGGCTTTAATTGAATCTAAATGCGTGCGTTTATTATTCCACTTAACAACAGTAGAACAACTTGGCACTTTTACTCTTAGAACTTACAAATCTTTATTCGCTAATTGCTGGTTTGCGTAAAGCGCTTAATACAGCGTTTCGTTTTGCTCCAGCATGGCCAACTCTTTGGCATATAGCTCTTGGCCTATTCGCTGCCAAGTGGCTAAGTAATCTTGTTGATTAGACAAGGGTTTCCAATTTAACCCGTCACACAACAAATTTACGTTGTATAGCAATGCGTATTGGCTGTCGAAGCCAGCAGAGCAAAACTTGCTGGATTTATGTACCACTGCGCTGCTTAGCGCATTGGTGCCAAAGGCCATCGACCAAGCGGCAAATGTAGCGGCATTGGCATCTACATTTTGGCTGGCTGGTATGTCACCTAAAGCAACAGCTTCTTCAATCAACTTAACCGCAATACCGACAATTTTGTTTTCGTGTTCACTTACGCTGGTACTGCGAATACTCGAGGTTTTCTCCATGATGTTAGGTGTTTTCATACTTAACACTACCATCGACAGAGTGGGGTAAAGACGATTAAACAAGCGATAGCCATAGGCCATTGCAATCATCTTCTCTCGAGTGCTACCAGCAAAATCATTAATCCGTTGGTATAGCTCTATTTGTAAACGCATAGAGCGACAGCATAGAGCACACAATACATCTTCTTTACAGGCAAAGTGGTTATACACGGTGCCTTTTGAATACTGCGAACGCTGGGTGATTTTATCCATTGTTAGGCCAGCAAAGCCGGTTTCAGCCATCAGCTCTAATGCAATATCGAGCAACAACTCTTCACGGTTAGCAATTTCTTGGGCTTTTCTGGTTTTGGTATTCATTTGTTCTCGTTATTGACACTTCGTCACAATGTGACGATTCGTCAAGTTATACGCCTTGATAAAAAATTGTTCAAGTTTTATTTGTATTTGATGTTTTTCTTTTGGTGCTTAATTTAGCTTAAGCGCCTGTTTGTTTAGCCAATGACGGCTTGCAAAATTGCCACAAAAACCTGAACAGCTGATCAAAGTGTAAGTAAATACTGAGCTTAAGGGAAAGTTGCAACACTAAGTCAGTTGAGCAATAGCTAAAAATGTTGGGCTTTTAGGTGTAAACCTTACTTGTATATTGCTTGTACAAGCTAGGTGAGTGAAAAGTTTTTGCGATGTGTCAATTTAATGTGGTTATTGTCTGTGATTATGGTGTTTCATCCTATAAGGTTACGCCTTCGCCAATTATATAGCTTCACGAAAGGACCATAAGAAGCATGAAACAACAATCAAACAACAGCATATTACAATTTATTACCCAAGGCAGTTTAGTGCTACAGATCCTTATCGGTATTATCGCCGGTAGCATTTTGGCCGTTTTAGCACCTAGTGCGGCTACGTCTATTGGCATGTTAGGTAGCCTTTTTGTTGGCGCTTTAAAAGCGGTAGCGCCGGTATTGGTTTTTGTGTTGGTGGCGGCTTCGGTAGCTAGCCATAAACGTGGCCAAAATACTCAGCTTCGTCCGATTATCTATTTATATTTATTTGGTACTTTTGCCGCGTCGTTAACGGCGGTAGCCATGAGCTTTATGTTCCCTACCGAGTTAGTGCTAGTGAGCACCGAAACCTCGGCTAATCCTCCGCAAGGCATTGGCGAGGTATTGCACACTTTACTATTTAAAATTGTCGATAACCCAATTAGCGCCATTATGAATGGCAACTACATTGGCATTTTAGCGTGGGCAATTGGTTTAGGTATTGCCATGCATAGCGCATCGGACACTACCAAAACCTTGTTTAATGACGTGGCTGCGGGTGTATCAAGCATTGTGCGTTTTGTTATTCGTTTAGCGCCAATTGGTATTTTTGGCTTAGTGGCAAACACTATTGCGCAAACCGGCTTCTCGGTATTGCTAGGCTATAGCCAACTATTGTTGGTACTCATTGGCTCTATGTTATTGATTGCCTTAGTGATGAACCCGCTGCTAGTGTTCTACAAAATTCGTCGCAACCCTTACCCGTTGGTATTTAAGTGCCTACGAGAAAGTGGCGTTACCGCCTTCTTCACCCGTAGCTCTGCTGCGAACATTCCAGTAAACATGGACTTAGCCCAGCGCTTAAAGCTAGACGAAGATACTTACTCGGTGTCTATCCCACTTGGTGCCACTATTAACATGGCCGGTGCTGCGATTACCATTACCGTGTTATCGCTAGCGGCTGTGCATACCTTAGGTATTCAAGTCGATTTTGCTACGGCATTGTTACTGAGTGTTGTAGCGGCGGTGTCTGCTTGTGGTGCCTCGGGTGTTGCTGGTGGGTCGTTATTGCTTATCCCATTAGCGTGTAGCTTGTTTGGCGTATCTAACGATGTGGCCATGCAAGTGGTTGCTGTAGGCTTTATTATCGGCGTATTGCAAGACTCTGCCGAAACGGCATTAAACAGCTCTACCGATGTATTGTTTACTGCTGCATGCTGTAAGGCTGCAGAGGAAAAAGCTTAAGCGCTATTTATGCGTAAAGGCTAACATCGTCAGTTAATTGTTTAGTAAAAAGGATGGCTTAGGCCATCCTTTTTTATTTGCTGAATATGCTGGAATTAATCAGGGAATTGGGATGCCCTGATATCGAGGGGAGTGGGCATCCCAATATTACTTAACATCATTGAGCTATATTTTTGTTGCCGCTTTACGTTTCGCTTGTTCGTATTCGGCTCTTGCTTTACTGCGCTCCCAAATTGGTCGTAGTAAAGGACTAAATAATACAAGCGCGGCGATGCTAATAAAGGTTAGTGTGAGCGGTCGTTCCCACAAAAAGCTCAGTTCGCCATCGCCAATCAGCAGTGCTCGGCGCAGGTTGTCTTCTAACATTCCGCCAAGAATAAAGCCCAGCAACATGGGCGCCATAGGGAAGTTAAGTAAGCGCAAACCCAAGGCCGCCATACACACCGCCACCATTATCATGATGTCCATGCTGTTGAAAGATACTAAGTACACGCCGGTGATAGAAAACAGCAAAATCATCGGTATGAGGTAAGGTCTCGGTATATTCAATAACTTGGCTAAGTAGGGGATGAGTGGCAAGTTAAGAATAAGCAGTATCACGTTACCAAAGTACATAGAGATGATGATTGACCAGAATAAATCTGGGTGCTCAATGTACATTCTAGGCCCTGGCTGAATCCCGTAAGCAATCAGCGCACCGAGCAATACTGCGGTTGTGCCCGAACCCGGAATACCCAGTGTTAACAGTGGCACAAACGAGCCCGTTGAGGCTGCGTTATTAGCCGACTCTGGCGCGGCGAGCCCTTTGAGTGAACCTTCGCCAAATTGTTTTTTATCTTCTGGTTTGGCTAAGTTACGCTCTACACCATAGGCTAGAAACGACGCGATAGTTGCGCCAGCACCGGGCAATACGCCCACAAAAAAGCCTAAGAAAGAGGAGCGTAAAGTAGGCGCGGCCACGCTTTTTACTTCTTCTTTAGTGAGCTTAAGGCTACCCAGCTCCGACATCATTTTTTGCTCAGTGGCACTGTTGTTTGGGTTTTCAGGTTTAAGCACCGACATTAACGTTTCGGCTAAGGCAAAAGTTGCCATGGCCAGTAGTAAGAAGCTGAAACCGTCGATGAGATCTAGCTGACCAAAGGTGAAGCGCTCTACGCCTTCGCTTCTATCGGTACCTACTGTAGCGAGCATTAAACCGAGAATCGTCATCATAATCGCTTTAAGCACTTGGCCTTTGCCCGAGAATGCAGCCACTGCCGACAAGCCCAATACCATGAGTGCAAAGTAGTCTGCGCTTTGAAAACTTAAAGATACTGAGGCTAACGCAGGCGCGGCAATCAGCAGCATTATTGCGCCTAAAGTACCGCCCGTGAACGAAGCGTAAGCCGCCACCGCTAGCGCTTTACCTGCTTGGCCTTTTTTAGCCAATGGGTTGCCATCAAAAGCGGTGACCACAGTTGCGCTACAACCCGGCGCATTGATTAAAATGGAAGACGAAGAAGCGCCAAAAATGGCCCCGTAGTAGACACCCGCCATCAAAATTAAACCCGAAGAAGGCTCTAAGCTATAAGTGAGCGGGATCATCAAGGCAATAGCTGTAATGGGGCCGAGGCCTGGCAACATGCCAATAAAGGTGCCGACTAAGCAACCCACCACTACCATCATCAGATTCATTGGCATTACTGCGGTGCCAAGCCCTGCTAAAATTCCGTCTAACATCGTTTACTCCTTGATTCGCTTACGCTCAGCCATTAAACCAGTGCCATAGCTGCCCAGGTTCTAAATAAATATCTAATATTTGGGTTAATAGCGCCCAAAACACTAGGGTGAAGATCACGGCTATTGCGGCAGCCTTCTTGTGTTTGGTTTCGCCCATAATGCGAAAGCTGACCACCAGAAAAATAATGGTGGCTAATACAAAACCCAACCAATTCACCAGTAGTCCATAAGCGAACATGGCCGCCAGCAGCTTAGCCACAGGTTGCCAAACTAAATGCTTAATACTGGCTCGAAAATCTGCCCCACCAGTGATTACCAAAATTACCGAACATATCACCCCGCTCAGCGCTAAAAACTGAGGCAAAGTACGCGGGGTGAAGGGCTCATACTCAGCGCCGGGGAATAGCGCTATGTCGTAGCTAAAGTAGCCATAAAACAAAGAGAACAGCAGAAAAATGAGGCCGCCAATTCGTTGATTGCTAATTTGCATTGTTAGCTCCAAGTTTGAAAAATACCGGTGCCGAACTCGACACCGGTGCTTAGCCTATTACTGCGGTAAGCAAAGAAAGCAGCAAGGGAGTTGCTGGCTTATGAAATTATAAGAAACCAAGTTCTTTCATCAGGCTGCCTACGGTTTTCTCTTGTTGTTCTAAGAAACCGAAGAACTGGCCGTAAGGCACAAAGTTGTTTACCCAACCATTACGTGAGCGCACGGTTTCCCATTCGCCAGTGGCGTACATCTCTTTTAGCATGTCGGAAAACTTTTCAGCTTGCGCTTCACTGGTGCCTGGAGCGGCAAAGAAGCCACGCCAGTTAGCAAATACCGTATCGTTGCCCATTTCTTTTAGGGTAGGCACTTCTGGCGCGTCTTTTACCCGTTTCTCAGCGGTAATGGCTAGAATGCGTACTTGGTCATTTTTGGCCATATCAAGCGCTTCGCCCAAACCGGTTGATAACAGCGCCGTTTCACCAGAGAGCAAACCTGCCATAGCTTTACCGCCAGCGTCGTAAGCAACGTAGCGAAGCTTCATGGGATCTAAGCCTTCGTTTTTAATGGCTGCAGCTGCTATTAGGTGGTCTAAGCTACCTCGGGCGCTACCACCTGCTACTTTTACTTTGTTGGGGTTCTCTTTGAAGTCGGCAACAATTTGGTCCCAGTGAGTATATTTTGAATCTTTGCGAACAATCAGCGCACCGTAATCTGCAATGGTGGCAGCAATGGGGGTTAAATCGCGAAATGATTGTGGGAATACCCCGGTTAGTGAGCGCACCACGATCGGCGTGGAATTCACCATTAAGGTATGTTCTTGGGTTTTAGCGGTTTCGATTAAATGGGCAATCGCTTTGCCGCCACCGCCGCCGCTCATGTTTTGATAAGACACTTTATCGATAATGCCTGATTTCATTAAGGCTTCACCGGTACCACGTGCTGTGCCATCCCAGCCACCGCCGGCACCGCCGGGAATAAGAAAGTGAACTTCATCTGCTTGTACGGCACCACTTAGGCCGGTGGCCAATACAGCGGCCCCTATTAATGTTTTTACCAACTTAATCTTGGCTAACATGCTTGCTCTCCTTGTTGCATAGGGTTTCCAGCGTTGCTGGAAGTGATAGTTGCCAAAACTGAAAACGGCTTGCTGGCAAATAATGTTGAATTAATGTTAATCAATCGCTGGCATTTGGGAATGAAAGCCAAGTAATGGCTTTAAAGTCCATATTGGTGATTAAGTTCATATTGTTCACGGGAATAGGCGAGTGTGCTCGTGCTAAGCTGGATTGAGTTAACAAGGAAATGTTTCGATGTATCAACAAGCTCGCTTACCCAGCTACCGCGCAAGATTACTGTTGATAATGCTGATCTACAGCTTGATTCAGCTGAGCATTGTGGTGGTGACTAGCTATTGGTATGTCAGTGATTCTGAATACCAAGACAAGGGTGAGCGAGCGCTAGATGTTGCTAGAGTGGTGGCTAAACTGCCCGATGTAGTGAGCGCGGTTGCACGCAAAGATAGCGCTAGCCTGCAAACCTTAGCCGAAGAATTGCGCCGCACCATGGGCGCCAGCTTTATTGTGGTGGGAGACGCCAAGGGTATTCGCTTAGCCCACCCCAAAAGTGAACGGATAGGCAAACCCATGGTTGGGGGAGACAACCACGCTGCTTTGGTACTTGGCCAAGAATATGTGTCTCAAGCCAAAGGATCTTTAGGGGTATCGGTGCGCGGAAAAGTACCGGTGCGCAATAGCCAAAATGAGATTATTGGCATTGTCTCTGTGGGTTACTTGCTAGAAAAAATAGATGTGCAGCTACAACCTTATTTACACTTTATGGCGCTGTTAGTGATGGGGGTATTATCGCTAAATATGTTAATTGGCTGGTGGCTGGCTCAACGGATTAAAGATACATTGTTAGGTTTTGAACCTGAACAAATGACCCGCCTATATGCCGAGTTGCAAGCTACCTTGAATACCATTCGCGAAGGCGTTATCGCGATTAACCGCGAAGGCATTATTACTAACGTAAATGCCAATGCCATGCGCTTACTGGGTAAAGATGAACTCGGCCAGCCAGCCAACCCCGTAGGCATGGCCTTGCGTGATTGGTTGCCCGATAGCGATATGGTGGAGTTGCTTGATCAACCACAGGCGCAAAGCGATGTAGAGCTGCTACTCAATGGCCACTTGGTGATTGCTAATCGGGTGCCAATGAATGATCACAATCAACGCTTTATTGGCATGGTATCGAGTTTTCGTCGTAAGGATGAAATTACCCTGCTGACCAAACAACTCTCGCAAATTAAAGCCCATTCCGAAGCCTTGCGGGTGCAAAACCACGAGCATGCTAATCAGCTCAATACCATTGCGGGTTTAATCCAGTTGGGAGAAGGTGACAAAGCCCTAGCGTTTATTGGCCAAGCCAATGATCAATTCCAAGAATTGATTCACTTTTTAATTGAAGCGGTAGATGATTCGGTGATTGCGGGTTGTATTTTAGGTAAGTTTCATCGGGCGAGAGAGCTGGGGTTAGCGTTAAGCATTGACCCTGATAGCAGTTTACGAGATTTACCCGAACATTGTGGTTCAGAGCAAATCGTTACCATAGTAGCTAATTTGCTGGATAACGCCTTTGAGGCCACTCGGCATAGTGATAATCAACAAGCCGTGACATTATCAATGACTGATTTAGGTAACGATATCATCATTGAAGTGGAAGATTTTGCCGGTGGTATTCAAGATGCTTTACAGCCCAATATTTACAAGCAGGGCGTTACCACCAAAACCCAAGGCGACCATGGTATTGGATTATATTTGGTGAAAGAAACGGTGCAGATTTTACGGGGAAATGTAGAGTTTAGTAGTGATCAATCGGGTACACGTTTTACCGTATATATTCCCAAGCAGTTAAAGCAGGAGTAGCAATTTGATTCAGGTTCTTATTGTTGAAGACGACGCGGGTATTGCTGAAATTCATCGCCAGTATTTGCAGCGAGTCAGTGACTTTGACGTCTCGGGTATCGCCTTGAGTATTGCTGACGCAATGATTCACATTAATGCCAAGCCTCCACAATTATTGTTACTGGATGTCTACCTGCCAGATGGTACTGGTTTAGAGTTACTTAAATATATTCGCAGCCAAGATTTGGCGATTGATGTCATGCTACTTACCGCCGCCAAAGAAGCATCCACTTTGCAAGAAGCCCTGCGCAATGGCGTGTTTGATTACATTCTTAAACCGGTGGTTTTTCCGCGGCTGCAGGAATCACTGAATAACTACAAAAACTATCTGCGTAGGCTTGACCAAAATAGCTCTTTTGAGCAGCAAGACGTAGATAAGTTAATGCCGATGAGCGAAGGCGCCACGGCAGAAAGTAAGAAGCGTTTACCTAAGGGGGTAGACGCGGTCACCTTAGATAAAGTACGCGGCTTATTTACCGAGCATCCGGCGTTAACCGCTGAGCTAGCGGGTAAAGAAATTGGCAGTAGTCGAACTACGGCAAGGCGATATTTGGAATACTTAGTAAGTTGCAATGAGCTAAGCCCAGAAGTGGCTTACGGTGCAGTAGGCAGACCAGAGCGGGTGTATCATCGGCTAAAGTGACTTAGCTATTTTGTGCTGTCTATTTTAACGAATCACATAGCTGTTTAACTAAATCAATTTCATGCGTTAATGGCTTAAAAGGTGCCACATGATCAGCGATAGAGGCTCTTAGGTAGTCTGCTGCGACATACTCATAATACTGGGGTTCGATAGTTTCATGAAGTAAATAACTGGTTCTCGATTGTTTACTGAATGCCACACTGTAGATGGGTAACTCAATGTTATCTAATTGGCTTTCTCGATAAACTTTAAAGGTCTCTTTATTATTTGTGATGAAGTCATTTAGGTACGCTGACCAATCTGCATACCATTCTGAACCATCTGCTGTGGAGTTACCTATGATTGCAATTGCAAATCCTTGCCTATAGTCATCACATAGGTTTTGTTCTGTTGTTTTGATAGTGGTTACGGCTTGTCCACTGCACGCCACACATGCCAGAATTAACCCAATCAACGTTGCCTTATTCATTTAGTCATCCTTAATTTATATCACTAACGGTAATATATGATTGTTTGAGTTAGAGGTTTGGTTAAAAAAGTGCTTTGCTTCGTACTCAAATGTTGAGGCATCAAGTTTTCTGTCAAAATGTGGAGAGTCCATTTTTGAGAAATTTCCTCCCCAACGTAAGCCTGCTTTTTTCATGGCTGCAATAAAAAGCTTCGCTGAATTAGTAGCTTTTTGGGCTTTAAAAGTGGCACTAGTGTTCCAATTGCTGCCATCCACAATGTTAACATCTACAGCGTGACCAATGTAATGTTGGCTACGCTTTGCGGGTGTAACAACAGCACCTTTAGGTGGAATTCCTAACTGTCTTAATGATTGGTTTATGACGATCTTTAACCCTAACTTTTTAGCTTCGATGTTCATAGTCTTTATATAAGGCAGTAATGAAACAGATACAACAAACTCACCTTTTGTAACATGTTGATTTCTTAATAATTTAAAACTAGGGTTTAGCTCAATATTTGAGTAAGTAGTCGCTTTTAGGCGAATCAAATCACCCGTAGCTTGATAAGTATTGCTACTCCAAATAGCTAATTCTCGCCTAGTAGCTTTCGTTGTTTTACCCGATACAGCTTCATGAAATGTTGGTTTAACTGTAACGGTAGAGCCGTTTTTAATGCGGTAAGGAATAGTTTTCGCATTGCTTTGAAATAGCTTAAGAGCAAGATCCGTTTTGCCCCCAAAATCACCATCAACTTTGGCTACATATGTACCTACTTTCTTAAGTATAAGTTGTAGCTCTTCAACGTGACTATAAGTATCAGGGTGTGAAGAACCTCCCCATATTTTTTTCTTATCGTTATCACCACGGCGCAGCTCATACCCAGCAAAAAGTTCAAACTGCCCAGAAAGAACAGAGAAAAGTAGATTTGTTATCATACTAAGTCCATTTATTAGTGCTATTACTCTAATGAGAATATTGTCATTTTGTTGGGAGGTTACACAATTAATTGTTTTTATTTGTATATTTTTGTTCGGAAAGGCTCGCCGTGGCGAGCCTTTTTAGTTTCTTTTTTAATTAGTTGGTTGCGCTATCTGCTTGGCTAGTCATGCTTGAGCCAAAGATAATACCTTGGTCATTCACAGCCATATTCATTTGCGCTTTAATGCGGTAGTCCTTTAAGTCTAATAACTCTTCTGGTACTTCTTCACCGCTCATTTCAATGCCGCTTATGATCGGTTCAAACATTTGCTGGTAATCAATGTACATGCTGATTAAGCCATTGTTAGCCACCGGCTCTGCTGCAAGTTGTTCACTAACTTCGGCTGCACGTTCGCCGTTAAACAATACAAGGTGGTTACCTTTAAGGGCGAGTTGAGGCTGAATGTTCATGCTTGGCGGAATGGGTAATAGGCCTGTTAGGTCTACCGGGGTTCCGTCTGCAGGTAAGGTGATGCTGGCCAATTGTGGTGAGAACTGCTTAGCCATTTCAAACAACACTGCTGGGTTATCTGCCGATACACTTAAAATCGCGTCTAGGCTTTCCAGATCTTCTGGGCGGCTTATATCGGCTAGTTTGTAACTAAATACTGCCATGCCAACGCCTTTTAAGCCGTTTGCCATGCCCGTCATCATGCCCACCATGCCAGGGTTTTGCTGTTCCATGGCCATTTGCATCTCTTGTAGAGGCGCACATTGGTAACTTGGCTGGAGCATTTCTTCCCATACCGACAGTAGCGAGGGGACTAGTTGGTTTACATCAATCCCGTAGGCCATACTGAAAACAGCATCTTCGGTGTTTGAAGCGTAAGAAGGAATAAAACCACTCATCGATTGATAAGCCTTAAGCAATACGCTGTTATTACTCTCAACAACCATGCGCGCGCCAAAACTGCTTTCTTGCTCGGTAATGCTCAAGTTGTCAAAACCCATCACGGTTTTAGGCCAGTTGCTAACAATGGCACTAAATTCTTGGTCACAGGCAGGAGTGCGTAAATCTGCTAAGGCATTCTCATCACCGCTGGCTTGGGTAATTTTAGTCAGGTGTTTGGCCAATAAATTGCCGTCGCTGGTGGTTAACGCTTTAGCAATTACTTGGTGGTTTATAAAACCAATGCCGTCGTCGATAAAGTTGTGTTTAGTTAAGCTGTCTTGAATCAGTGTTGTATCGGCAATTGATTGGCTAGCCGGAGTCATTCCTAAGGCCATTTCTAACAGTTCACTATCGTTAAGTGAAGTATTAAGGGTAATGGTTAACAAGCCATTATTTACCGCTACCACTAGCTCAGCGCTGTCTTGGTCACCTTCATCACTTAATGGGTAAGTGCGGTAATCTAGCCCTTTTAAGTTTGCAGCTTTATGGCTGAAGCCACTTTGTTGCTCGGCATTGTCTAACCACGCCCAAATGGCGTCTGGCTTAGCCACTTCAACTTTAATCACTGGCACGGCGCCAAGGGTATACATGTAGCTGCGTATTTCATCGGCTAAACCAAAGGTATCTACAAAGGCTTGGCCGTCTTTAAGTGCCTCGCTGTAGCTTTTGAATAACGCGACAAAGAACTTACCACGAGGATCGCTAATGTCAGCATCGTCAAAGGCGTCTACTGGCAAGCTTTGGTAAGATCCAGATAAAGAGTTGATGTAGTTTTTCACCGGAAACGGCTTAAGGCTGGCTGAGAATATAGCCGTATCGGTAGGCACATAAGCCAATACGCCGCTGTCGGCTGTTGTTTGGTCTGCCTGTTGTGAATACCAATATCCGCCGGCTCCAGCACCAATAGCCAGTAAACCACCGGCGATAAGAACGTTCTTCATCTAAAACTCCATGTATTAATCGTTGATTACCTGTAGCTGAAACGCTCATGCTTCAACTTTAGGAAGAGGTAAATGGCGCTTATTAAATCATTGATAACCCGGCACTTCAATTACTAATAAAGTTAATAATTAAAGGGGTTTATGTTAACTAGTCGATTACTCTAATTAACTGGAAATCATCTATCCAGCCCCAGCTGTCTGCCGCTAAATCTAGATCTAGATTTAAGTTTAACTCTCCATTTTCTACTTTGATGGGCTGGGTGCTATAGCGTTGCCAATTGTTCCATCCTTTAGGCTCTATTTGTACGCTGCGTTCGGCTTTTGGCGTTACCGCCCGTAGAGCAATAGTGTCTTGTTTTAGTGGGCTTCCCATAACTTGAACACTTAATTCATAGAGGCCGGGAGGAAGGTTGGTAAGTTTTAGCGCTATTGTGGTGTTAAGGGCTGACTCGGCCCAGTAGTTAAGCGCATAATCACCGTTAAAAGCCTGCTTGTCACTGACCTTAATGGCTATGGGGGAAGGTGTATGCCAAGGCAATAAATTGCCACTTTCAAAGCTGGGGTTAGCCAGGAAATTTTCATTCTCAGAAACAAGCACTCGAGCGTGAACGGGTTGGCCATTAAGAGTGCTGCCTGTTAACTGATGTATTCCTGGCGCTAAGGATTTGGGCTGCTGCTCAAATGGCCAAGTTACGTTCACCTGTTTAACAGAATCATCGCTAAAAATAGCCATAACAGTAGTCGGTAATTGGATGTGTTGATTGCGGAAGAAGCTCAACTCAAGATCTTCAGTTTTGACTAGCTTAGCGAGGGCTGCTTGGGGTTTGCTCTCGCTAGAAAAAGCGTCAATAGATGGGAGTACCTGACCATTGATGTTAAAAAGTGCTTGGTTTTCCCACGCATTGCCGGCATCACTTATCCACCCCCCCCGTAACCAAGCTGGCTCCCAGTAAAATACGCCTACGCCTTTTTGTTCAGGGACATTTGCAACACTATTTATTACCGCGTTTAATGCGTTGGCTTGTCCTTTTTCTGTGGCTAAGAAGCCGCCATCAATTTGTTGCTGCTCACCAAAAATATTATCGGTGCTATCAAAATTTTCTAAGGTATAGGCGTAAGCTGTTTCGGCAACTAATACTCTTTTATTGTAGCGCTGGCTGATAGTATTTAGGTTGACTTGCAAATCCTCAATGCTGCCGTGCCAGTATGGGTAATAAGATACGCCGATAATATCGTAATCGAGCTTGGCTTGCGTAAAGGCATCAACAGTAGTGAGGTATTTATTGAGGTTAGTGCCGTCGGCCAAATGCAGCATGATGGGCAGTGAAGTTTGGGCTTGTAGTGCTGCATCTCTGCTTGCTTGAATACCTTGCTTAAGCAAGCTAATCGCCGCTGGGCTAGTGATGTTTTTACCTTGTGGCCACACTAAACCGTTATCAATTTCGTTGCCAATTTGCACCATGTCGGGAAAAACGGCGTGCTGCTGCATGTTGAGCAAGCTTTGGTGAGTAAATGTGTAAAGGGCTTGTTCACGCTCTAAGGGAGTTAGCTGTAGCCATTCGCCGGGCATCTTTTGATTACCCGGATCGGCCCAAAAATCACTGTAATGAAAATTGACTAGTACTTTCATATTGTGGGCTTTGGCCCGCTTAGCCAAAGTAATAGCGGTGGTTAAATCATTGTTTCCACCACCAATAGCGCCAACTATCTTTTTGCCGTTGGGGCTAACTTGTTCAGACCAATAAACGTTAGTGGGCTTATTCCACAGCCGGATCCGCACCCAGTTAATTTGATGATTACTGAGGATCTTGAAAATATCCTCGGCTTGACCTTGTTGGTTGTAAAACGTCACACCTTTAGCTTCAATTTCTAATAATGAGGAGATATCTACGCCGTTGATAAACTCGTTATAGTAAGTCGATGTATTTATATTGGTGCTAAGGCCTACGTTGTTTTTGAATGCAGCGGATTGAGATGTGTCACTGCTTTGGCAAGCAGTGACAATAAAGGGCAATAACAGTAAATAAGGGACGTTAAACAACTTGGTCATCGTCAACTCAAACAAGATAAACTAATGAGGATATTGGCAATTCTTGTTGATAGATGTTGTGAGCTAAGCGCTAATATTTGTTTTATTTACGATTTTTTCTAATTTGATATGTAGTTTCACATCTTATTGATTTTTATAATACTAAATGCTTAAATCCCGGCTTAGTGGTTTTCAGGGATGAAGTATGAAAAATGTAATTTTTTGTGTTGTTGCGGTACTTGGTTTGAACGGTTGTGCAATGACAGGGCCTACAGTGGAAGAAGTTGTAGCTACTTACCACACGGAATTGAATGCTCCACATAAAGAAACTATCCGTCAGAAGATTGTTGATAGCTGTTCTTTAGTTCGTTATAAGGATAACGATCTAGAGGGTGGCTGCTATCTATCGAGCGATGTAATAGTTTACGAGTTTAATATAACTAATAACCGTATTGAGTGGAGCCCACAAGCAGCTTCAACTATTACAAAATTGGCTCTTAGAGAAGTCTGTGAAGATGAAAACGAGGCACTTAAATACGGATTTGGCTTGTTAGTTAATCTCGAAGGGAAAAACGGTTTCGTGGGTAAACTAAAAAATTATAAAGATTGCGAAAATATCTAATTATTCTTTACCTTATTAAATGGGCTGACGCCTTTGCCTCAGCCTTATAATTTATAGATCGCTAGGCCAACTTGTCATGGCAAAGGTCGGCGTAGCCACTCCGCTTACATCTTCAAGCTCAACAGCAAATACACCGCCACTTAGCGGGTAGTCTCGGAGTTGTTGCTCACTCATGCCTTCGCTAGCGGTTACTATATAGAGTGTGCTTAAATCGGGGCCGCCAAAAGCACACTTGGTCACATTAAGTGCTGGAATCGCTATTTGTCGTTCGAGTTTTCCTTCTGGCGTATAACGGCTTACTTGTGCGCCATTGTAGTGAGCCACCCAAATATGCTGTTCGGCATCGATGGTGATGCCATCGGGGTTACCAAAGCTGCGATCTATTTCTAGCCAGTTTTCCAATTTAATGAGACTACCATCTTCAGCCAGTTTACTGCGTAAGATGCAGAAATTTTCAGTGTCTACAAAGTAGCCATAAGCTTGAGAAGGGCTAAACGTTGGACCATTGGTCACCCAATATTTGCCAGCCAGCGAGCTTAGTTTGAGATCTGGACTTAAGCGGTAAAACGAGCCTGAATCTTGTTTGAGTTGGCAATCCATTGAACCTAACCAAAGGTCGCCGTTTGGCGCTACCCAAGCATCATTAAGGCGATTATTAGGTAGCTGAGGTTCTGGGTCGATTAACGGGTAGCTGATGTTATTGCTTAGCAGCTTTATGCCGTCGGCATAAGTGGCGACAAAAGTACTCTGTTCACCCGGTATTTGAGTGGGCAAAATAGCGCTAATCATCGGTTTTTGTGACCAGGTTTGCTGTTGGCCGCTGGCTGGATGAAAACGGTGTAGGCTTTCTTTTAATATGTCGACCCAATACAAGGCTTGTTCTTGCTCAATCCAGATAACCCCTTCTCCTAAACGCGCTTGAGCTGGCCAGATACATTCTATCTTGGGGTTACTGTTCATCGTTATGTCCTTTACTAAATGCCCTTATAAGCGAGCATTTTCTCATTCAATTCGTTTGTTAGCGATGGTAACACTTCTTAATTAGGGGGTGATTTGTTTCATCAGTTTTCTACATTTTTGCGAGTTAGAGTAGGGCGTAAAGAGCATTTCTAAGGAAGGAGACCGTGCTGGTTTGTTTATGGTTAGCGTTACAGACAAAGCAACATTATCTTCATCGCTGAATACGTCGCTTAAAAGTTGTTTGTTTTGGATTTACATGAGGATGTGAAATCAGTTTGGAGGATTAAGCTAAATACGGATGGGCGGATAGAGTATTTGTTTGTATTTTATTTTCTTGGTAGAGGTAGTGTTTGCTCTTTGCTTTATACGTGGTTATTGACTCTTTTGTATTCGTTTTTGGCAAAGTTAAATGCTGTTTTTTGTTTGACTTGTTAGTGAAAAAACCAAATAAAATTAATGATTTAAATCAATGTGCCTGTGGGTTGCTCTATTTTGTTAGTTCTTTGTTTTGTAGCATTGTTCTCTATTAGTTATCGGTGCTGTTAAATTCCGAATAGCTAGATGTAAAGAGTATTTTGTACAAGGAAAGTAGAGCGGTATGTTGAGTGCCTAAGTTTTACTCTCCCCTGAAGGTATTGAGGAGATAATTATGCAAAGAGAGCAGTGGGGCTCCAGGGTTGGCTTTATTATGGCCGCCGTGGGTTCAGCAATTGGATTAGGCAACATTTGGCGCTTCCCTTATATGGCGTATGAGAACGGCGGTGGGGCATTTTTTATTCCTTATCTGTTCGCTATGTTATCGGCGGGCATTCCATTTATGATCATGGAGTTCAGCCTTGGCCATAAAATGCGTGGTGCAGCCCCTCAAGTGTTTGCAAAACTAGGGCGAAGATTAGAGTGGTTGGGTTGGTTTCAAGTATTTATCGCGTTTGCGATTGCGGTGTATTACGTTGCCGTAATTGGTTGGTCTATTTCTTATCTTGGATTTTCATTTACCCAAAGCTGGGGTGCAGATCCCAATACCTTCTTCTTTAGCGAATACCTAAAGTTGGGCGACAACAGTCCTAGCAATTTGGGGAGTGTTCAGCTGCATATTTTAGTCCCGGTAGTGATTGCTTGGCTAATTACCTATTCAGCGGTATTTACCGGGGTTAAAGGTGGTATTGAGCGCGCCAGCAAAATAATGATGCCTTTGCTATTTGTTATGGTGTTGGGATTAATTGTTCGAATGGCCTTTTTACCTGGAGCGGTAGAAGGTTTGAACTACCTATTTAAACCTGATTTTAGCAAAATCTTAGACGCATCGGTGTGGTCTGCCGCTTACGGGCAAATCTTTTTCACCCTAAGTGTCGGGTTTGCCATTATGCTGGCTTACTCTAGTTACCTGCCAAAAGATTCCGATATTGCCAATAACGCCTTCATGACCGTGTTAATTAACTGCGGTTTCTCGATTATGGCTGGCATCATGATTTTCGGTATTTTGGGTTACATGGCTGATCAGCAAGGTGTTGCTATTACCGAAGTGGTAAAAGCTGGCGTAGGCTTAGCTTTTGTTACTATTCCTACTGCTATTAATCTCTTGCCTGCTCCTTATATCTTAGGGCCATTATTTTTCTTAGCCCTAACGGTAGCGGGTTTAAGCTCAATGATTTCTATTATTGAAGCGGTAACATCGTCGGTAATTGACAAGTTTGGTTGTGGCCGTAAAAAGGCGGCTACAGCAGTATGCGGCGTAGCCCTATTTGTTTCTTTAGCCTTTACTACCAATGGCGGCTTATTGTTATTAGATGTGGTTGACTACTTCATGAATAACGTGGGTATTCTTGGTAGTTGTTTCCTTGAGCTCATCATAGTGGGTTGGATGCTGAAAGGTTTACCCGATTTACGTGAATACAGTAATCAACGCTCAGAGTTCCGTATTGGGGCTTGGTTTAATGTGTGTTTACGTTTTGTTAGCCCGGCCATTTTGTTGGTTATTTTAGTGACCAACTTTATCTCTTTGATATCAGAAGGCTATGGTGGCTACAATCAGTTTGATTTAATGACCTTTGGTTGGGGGCTCGTTGCGATTATGGTAGTGCTATCTATCATAGTAAGAAAACTACCTACTGCACCAGCAACACAGGAGTAATAACATGGAACTAAGTGCAATTATTATGATGGTTGTTGGTTTAGGGTTTACTTGGGGTGGGGCGGCTTTTTGTATCGCTAGAGCTATGAAGGCCAAGTAAGACTAAACACAACACTTTGAAACAAAAAGCCAAGCAACCTCGCTTGGCTTTTTTGTGGCTTAAAACTGATAAGTATAAGAAATGCTTGAAGTGGTGTTATGGCCATAATCGTCGTTGGATAAATTGACATTTCCACGAATACTTTGTTCTTGGTTGATGCGATAGCTTGCACCAATGCCGCCCCAAATTGATTGGTAATTATTAGATGCGACCGTTGTACCTAACCACGATACTAGCGACCATTGTTCATTAAAGGGACGAATGGCAAAACCACCAAGATAACCACCATAGTTGAGCTCACTGGTGTTTTTAGGATCAATCACCGACACTCCGCCCGTTGGAAAAACCATCCATTTTCCGGTATTCACACCAAACTCTGATAACGGTACATAGGTGCCCAAATTGTAACTAATGCGATCGGTATTGCCGTCTACATATAAATTAACAATGCCTTTTTCAAATAACCACGATCCTCCTAAGTACCAATCGTCACCGCTAGCATTCACTTTACCGCGTAACATGCGGCTATCGTCTAAACCTATTGAGGCATTAACGGTAAGCTCTCCGTCATAACCCACGCCTGCGCGCGTTACAATTTGAGTGGGATCTTCAATATGTTTTTCGCTAGCGCTTTGGCGCTCTTCAGCATTTAGTGTGCAGGCCCATAAAGTAAAGCAAGCAAAGAGAGCAAGGTATAAGGGGGCATTCATGGCGGCAAATGTAGTCACGTTGGCAAAAGGTGGCGCAATATATAGTAGCCGACGAGATAAAGAACTCATCTTGGCTAGTTGAATTAACTAACCGTTAAAAGTGACGCAAAGTGTGCGCTTTGTGCACTATAAGTCCGGAGTGTTTTGTTTAATATCATCTTGGCTGACTCGTTGTCTTGCATCTTCTGGTAGCTGATTAAGTAGGTTCACCACTTCTTTGGCTAACGCGCTTATTTGTTGATTACTATCACCCACCAACTCTTGGGCAAACGCCACATGAGAACCATTACCCGTAGCTCGTAAGGCCATTAAGGCATCGGCTCTAATCGATGCGTTAGGATCGTTAAGTAAGGGGTGGATTAACGGTACAGCCAAATAATTATTGGTTTGTGAAAGGGCATATAAGGCTTGGCTTCGCTGTTGATCTTGGTTGCTGTTAATGGCTTCTGATTGCTCGGCTACGTAGTCTTCAAGCAAACTATAGTCACCACGTTGGGCTAATACTTGAGCACTTATTCTACGAAGATTATCGTCATGTCCGTTGTCGTAAATGGCAGAAACTAAATAGTCAGGCAAGCTTTGTGGCTCTTGGCGCCATTCATAAATGATGCGAGAGAGCGCAGCCAGATCATTGGGATGTTCGCTAAGCAGCAAGGTGTTTATTTGCTCTTCTACGTCAAACGGGCTATTACTTGCGAGCTGGCGTAGGGCTGCAACCGTATCGCTGGCCGCTTGGTTGCTTGTGGCATTAGTCTCTATACCAATAGCGGCCTTATCTGTTTGTGCAGCGTTTGGTTGGGCATTGCTTGGTAGGTTTGCCTGGACGGTAATATTGCCAGTAGTTGGCTCACAGCGGGTAAGTAAAAGCTCTGCTTGCTGCAGTGAATGGCTAACTTGTTGTAATTGGACTTCCGCTAGGTGTAGTTTTTGACGCAGCCGTTTTAGGTCATCTTCCAGTACGCTGATGTCTTGTTCGGCCTCTCTGTTAAAGCCGGTGTGTTTTGCGGGGCTAAAAAAAAGTACCAAGGTGAGAACAGTGCTAGGGATGATTAATACTGCTGTTTTTAGTAAGCGCATTCAGCACGCCTTATTATTTTGCTTGTTTGTGAAATGCTTAATAAACATTAATAAAGAAACGGCCATAGGCCGTTTCTTTGAGTCATGCTAACTCGCCGAGTTTAGTTGAATTTAAACTGCTGATTGCTGGCATTGTGACAATTGTACTGGTTTACGTTAGCGCCATTGTTTTGGTTGGAGCTACCTACTTCAATACATTTGCTGCTGTGTTTAGCTTGCATAGTGAACCAACCACCGCCCTGATCGTACAGTTTGAATTGTTGGTTACCGCCGTTATGACAGGCATATTGATGAATGTTGGCTCCATTGTTAGTGGAAGGTCCCGCCACGTCTAAACACTTGCTGCTATGCTGGGCTTGAACAGTGTACCAACCACCACCTTGACTGAAGAAACGCCATTTTTGGTTGTTGCCGCCGCCACAATCATATTGCTGAATATTCGCGCCGTTGTTGTTACTTACACCCGCCACGTCTAAACATTTTTTACTGTGTTTAGCTTGTAACTTAACTGCGTAATTAGGAGGGGTAACACTAGAACCGTTGCCACCAACGTTATCACCGCTGCCGCTTTCGCCAACGGTGATATTTGAACTACCGCTGCTTTGGTAACCCTCGGTACCCATTACCATGTAGTCAAAGCTGCCTAGCTGAAGGCCACTACGACCCCAGGCATCAAAGTGATTGCCGGTGGTAATGGTTCCGCTTGAGCGTTTGTTACGGCGAATACTCCAGTACTGATAGAAGGTTGCATTGCCAACAATAGAGGGTTTATTAACTCGCTGAGTGCGATATAAATCGTAGGTGCCACCATCGGTGGTTACGGTGCCTAGGTTTTGAGCGCCAGTGCTAGGGTTATAACCAATCCAGTTTTCCACTACGTAGTATTCAACCAGTGGGTTACGCGTCCAGCCATATAATGCTAAGTAACTGGTGCCATTGGCTTGGTAGCTGCCCGAATAAGTCACATTTTTGCGACCGCCTGGCTTCCAACCTTTTCCGCCAACCCAGTTTTTTACATTCGACCAGCGTGATGAATAATTACCGCCGTTACCTAGGGTGAACGAGGCTTCATTACTGCCATTGTTTTCTGACCAAAATGAATAGAAGTAACCATTGTGGTAACCGGTTTGGTTGCTCGTTAGTGTTTGTGCTTGAACCGGTGACACTGAAATGATGGCGGCGCAAGCAATTGTTGTTACTAGGCCTTTTATACTTAGCACTTCTTTTGCAGCGTGGTGCAAGGTTGACGCTATGGTTGTATTCATTGTTATTCCTCTTGGGATTGCCCAAATGAATCGAAGAACTACAAGGCTTCGCTCATCCATGTTTTTAGAGGCGCTGGTTTATCTACAACGCTTCGATTTAGTGTTTAACTAAATTGGATTGAGCCTCCTCCCCCTTTAGGTGAAGTAATACAGCTGCGAACACCGCTTTATTTCGTAGTTACGCTACTTGTGGCTGTCCAGCTCACCGTTTGCGGTGAGACATTATTTAGTCATTGTTTACACTATTCACTTCATGTGTTTTGTTAGCGCTAACATTTTTGCTTGATTTTAGGCCCAAATATTTTGGTTTAGGTAATTAAAGTCCAAGCTCACTCTTGATGTGAGTGATTTTTAAACGCTTGCAGATTAAAGCCCTGAGACTTGAATGGGTCAAGCCTATGGGTGGAGCTTTAACTTGAACAAAGCGGGTAGGGCGGGATTAAACTTCGATCTGCTTCACGAAAAAGCGAGGATTACTATTATTGAGTTATGATGTTTTAAAGATGAAGTTTTGATTCATTGACCGCTCATATCGGGGCTTTAGCTAATCAATATTAAAAGTGAAGGGCAATAGAGAGAGAAAATAATGTGCAAAATTTCGCATGTATTAACAATTTTTCACTTTAGTGATAATAATGTGTTTAATGAAGGTTTTGCGTAATTGGGAGTGAAAAAACATGAGTGTCTAAGTGGCCACTTAAATGCCTAAGTTCAGACAGTATTCGCCGAGCAGAATTTGCTCGGCTTTTGATTTATTGGCTATTTAGCCTGTTTAATTCCTATATTTTTATACGTGACTTGGCTAATGGCTAAGCCTTGCCAGCTCTTTAACGCTTCAGCTTTACTCTCTTTGGCATAATAGAAATAAGGCTGGCGCAATACAGCTTGGTCGGCGGGCATGGCAAAGTATAAACGAGCACTTTCTCCGCTCAGTTGGGCGCTGGTGAGGTAGGCGACTAATGCGTGCTCCAACGCGTGATAATCACTTTTCCAAAGATGTATTTTCAGCCCTTGATTAGCCACCGGGTAGGTGCCACCATCTTTGGCAACAAAACGGTCAAACCATTGCGGATAAGTGCTGACTAAATACTGCTGAGCATTGGGGTCTACCAAGGCTAAACTGGCTGCCGATTGGTCGAGTTCAGCATATTCCCACCAGATAGCGGGCGCGCCATTAGGGAGCCGCCGCCAACCGCCGTCGCCTTGCTCAATAAACGCTGCGGCTAAGGTGTCTTGTAAGCCTTGTTGGCTTTGTTTGGCAAGTTGCTGTTTACCTAAATACTCAGCGGCTAGCCAACTCATCCACCACGATTTAGCGGTGTGCCCATAATCGTTATGGCGAGAGGAGTCGAGTTGGTAATCTGCACCGTGTTTAGTCCCCCAAAATCGATGATCTTGAGGGCGTAAAAACTGACTCATTATGGTGTCTAACAGTTTACCTAAATCAGCATCCCATTGGCTTTTGTGTGGCTCTGGTAATAGTGGAGCAATCAGCAACATATACGCATTGATTTGATCCAATTGAGCCACTAACTCTATCTCTTCACCACTGCCATTATTAGACGGCGCGTTTACCCAGCGAAGTCGTTGAGCTTGCTCATCCCAGTATTGTTTAAAAATATAATCCTTAACTTTAAGTAAATCGGCAAGCACCTGTGTGTCGCCACTTAAGTAATAATAAAAGGCCATACCAAGCTGGGCATAGGCTAAATCTTGTGTGGTACGCTGCTTGGCAGAGAATTTAGATTGGCCGTTTTCAGTTACGCTAACCACCGAGCCTTGCTCTTCGAGTAAATGATTGCGTAAATAATCTACGCCTGCTTTAGCCAGCTCTAAGGCTTGTTTATCGCCGGTTAAGTGAAAAATAACGCCATATACAAAAGTATGTCGCGCTTGCATTCGCGTGTAGCTTTCAGCGAGATGAGGTTTCATCCAATCGGGTGCAAAGGCTAAATCGTTGCAAGGGTCTATAGCTTGATACAAAGATCCGTCGTTACAGCGAAAGGTAGGGAAGTTGCCCATGGGCTCACCAGCAGCATCTTGATGAAGCCAAAAGGGTGCAAGTTCGTTTTCAACACTGTCTAACCAACGTTGCGGCGAAGGAATGGCGTTATTCGCTGCTTGGGCATTTCCTCCCGCCAACAAACAGACACTGAGTAATACTCGTTTCACAGGCTAACCCCTTTAGCGCATTGAATATTAGCTAATTTTAGCT
The DNA here is from genome assembly GCF_046774965.1 of Agarivorans sp. DSG3-1. Classification (NCBI taxonomy): domain Bacteria; kingdom Pseudomonadati; phylum Pseudomonadota; class Gammaproteobacteria; order Alteromonadales; family Alteromonadaceae; genus Agarivorans; species Agarivorans sp. DSG3-1. The sequence goes on from NZ_CP177241.1 coordinate 2,439,525, forward strand.
AACAGCAAAAAGAAAAAATCAGCGTTAAAGCACAGTTTCAATAGGGTTATTTATATTTGTATCAAGAAAAAGCGATAGCAAGCTGCTATCGCTTTGGTTGGGTTAACCGCCCTGTTTAAACTGCTTGCTACTGTTTTGAACTCGTCGGTAGAACTTTCCTAGTTCTTTATCGGCAAATCGCCTTTCAGCAATGCTAGCGGCGTTAAACTGCTGTTCGCGCATTAGCTTTTGATAATTAACCAGTCGGCGCTCTTCTAATTCACCCTTGTTAATCGCCAGCCTAACTTGGCAGCCAGGTTCGCTGTTGTGTTGGCAATCACCAAACTTGCACTGTTGAGCTAATTCAGTGATGTCATTAAAGGTGGCGTTTACCCCCTCTTCACAATCGCTAAGTTGTAACTCTCGCATGCCCGGTGTATCTAGCAATAATCCGCCTTTGGCCATTAAATGCATAGCGCGAGCAGTAGTGGTGTGACGACCTTTACTATCAGCTTCTCTAATGGCTGCGGTTTCACTGCTTTGCTCACCTAACAGGGTATTGATTAAGGTTGATTTACCAACACCAGAAGATCCCATAAACGCCACTGTTTGGCCTTGTTTACACCTGGGCTCTAGTTTGGCAACGTCTTGAGTATCAAGCGCATTTACTGCTTCAACCAGTAACATGGGGTCTAACTGTTGTACCTGTTGAACATAGTGCGGTACGTCGTTGCAAGTATCGGCTTTACTTAACACTACTACTGGGTCAACGTTAGCGTCGTTAGCCATTGCTAAATAGCGTTCTATACGACTTAGGTTAAAGTTGTTGTTTAAGGAACAAACAATAAACACCGTATCTACGTTAGCGGCAATTAGCTGCAATTCAGCGCGTGTACCTACTGCCTTTCGACTAAATAAGGTCGCCGGATCTAAGTGTTTACAAAACCTAGGCTCGCCATTGTTTTCATCTATCAATAGCCAGTCACCCACTGCCATCTTAGGCATGTTAGGTGTAATGCCAATACGTTGCATGGCCGTTTCAGTTGCTACCACGTATTCACTACGGTGTTGCTCAAATACGCGAGCAGGTATACACGAATCAAGTTCGTCTAAAGTAAGTTGTTGTTGAAAAAAGGGTTTCCATCCAAGTTGAGATAGAGAAAAAGAATTACCCATTGAGATTACCCCAAGCACATTGGTGCTATGTAAAAATAATATAGGGGTCGTTATTACGCCCCGGTGATTACCGGGCTGAGCAGGAGAGAGTTATTACGCTTGTTCCTGAGCCCGTGGAGTGTTGATTACAATCATTTTGTATCCTCGCTATTGACTAAAAATCGCTTAAATAATATCAAAAAATGAGTGCTACACCCATAATTACTTGAATAGTGATTGAGATAAATCTGGTCTAGGCAAAGAGGAACCCAAAATACTTAGGCTGTTTAAAACGTTTTTGTTGGTAAATGCGTATAAATAGCAAAGCCTTAGCGAATATTGCGGGCAAAAGAGGAGTAGCGTTAACTATGCATTATTTTCGAGCTGCGCATGAGCGTGGATCTGCAGACTTGGGATGGCTTAAAAGCCAACACAGCTTTTCATTTGCTAATTATCATGATCCTCAGCATATGGGATATTCAGTGCTACGGGTGATCAACCAGGATCAAGTCGCGCCTGGAAAAGGTTTTGATACTCACCAGCATCGCGATATGGAAATTATCTCTTACGTTACCAAAGGTGCGGTTGAGCATATCGATAGTATGGGTAACAAGTACCAGGTGCCAGCCGGAGACATTCAAGTGATGAGCGCAGGCACTGGTGTCAGTCATTCCGAATACAATGCCAGTAGCTCTGATGCCTTGGAGTTTTTGCAAATTTGGATAAAGCCACAACACAATGGATTAGTCCCCCGTTATCAGCAGGCTACTATCCAGCAAGATTCAAAGCTTACCGCGCTAGTGACACCAGACGGCCGCGATGGCTCATTGGTGATGCAGCAAGATGCAGCCCTTTATCGTTTGGTGCTAGCACCAGATCAATCTTTTGAGCTTGAAGTGATGAAAGCCTGTGGTTATTTGCAGGTAATAAGTGGCGCGGCAAATTTGCAGCAGCTTTCTGGTTCTGCCCACACGGTTCGACCTGGTGATGGAGTAGGGGTATCAGGAGAGCAAGCGCTAACTATCACGACTGAAAATTACCCTTTAGAAGCGCTTTGGTTTGATTTGCCGAGTGCATAAACACTCACTCTGAATGAGTTTGCTAACGCTAGTTAGCATGACGGTAGTAATTCGATGCACATAAATCTCTTTGGAGGGTTGTTTACGGAGGTTTGTTAGCGCTCACATTTTTGAAAGCTTGCTCACAGTTTCAATCCAAATGTGTACAATTTCCCACACTCGCTAATGATAAATTACATTTTAACTTGGGCTTTGTCGCTCAGCTGCTATGGTTCTGGCTGCATAAAAATCTAACAACAGCAAAATTACTTACATTTTTGAGAGGGTATTTGTGGGGGCGCTTATCGCGTTTTAGCAGGCTTTTACCGCTCATGTTAACCACTATTTTGAGGATAAAGGAATGATCTTTAAACCTTACGGACTTGCTGTGTTGAGCGCTGCATTAATATCGCCACTAAGCTCAGCTGAAGTCTTACAAAAATTTGAGTTAGAAAATGGCAGCTTACTGCCAGGTTACTCAAGTGCCATCGATAGCCCATTTAATGGTATTGCTGCTTATGCTAATAACGATGGCGTAGAGGTTCAAGCTCAATTAAGCAATGTTCCAGGGCAGTTTAGGCTCGATATTCGCGGGGCGAGTAGTGCCAATAATGCCGCAGGTATTAGTGTGTATTTGGGCGACAAAAAACTCGGCTCTACCGAGTTTTCGGGTACGGCCGCATCGGTAAGCAGTATCAACTTCAAGTTAGATGCACAAACCAGCTCATCAACCCTACAGTTTAAGTTAGAAAGCGATAACGGTAGCAATGACACCTATTTAGATTGGTTTGAATTGCACCGTGTTGGAGATATAGCGTCACTTCCTGCTGCTCCTGTATTACCAAATACTGGCGCTTATGAGAGCGGTATTTACCGAAATATGTTCCAAGAACTCGGCTATTCTAAAGCCGAAGTGGATGCCAAAGTCCAAGCGGTTTACGACCAGTTATTCCACAGCACCGATACGACCAATCAAGCTATTTTCATCCCAGTTGGTAATGATATGGCCTATATCTGGGATGTCGGTAATAACGACGTGCGCAGTGAAGGAATGTCTTACGGCATGATGATGGCGGTACAAATGGGCCGTCAAGAAGACTTCAACAAATTATGGAAGTGGGCCCATACCTATTCACTCAATAAATCAGGCAATAACAAAGGTTACTTTGCCTGGAAAGTGAGTACTGCGGGTAATGTGCAAGATGCCAACCCTGCACCAGATGGTGAAGAATACTTCGCTACCGCGCTGTTTTTTGCCTCTAATCGCTGGGGCGATGGAAGCGGTATTTACAACTACCGTGAGCAAGCCAACCAAATCTTAAAAGATATGTACGGTAACGGCCAAACTCGCTATAACAACCAAGGCCAGTTAGAAGAATTCAGTTTGTTTAGCCATGAAGACAAACAAATTGTATTTTCTCCTGCCACGCCAAGCGATAGAAATTGGACAGACCCTTCTTACCACTTGCCTGCGTTTTACGAGTTATGGGCGCGTTGGGCGGATAACAACAACAGCTTTTGGGCTGACTTAGCGCTTACTAGCCGCGCGTTTCTAAAAACCACAGTGAATGCAGAGAATGGCTTGAGTCCTGATTATGCTTATTTTGATGGTCGCCCACATGGCGAGTTTCAAGCGCATAAAGTGACCTTCCAATACGATGCATGGCGCACCGTGGGTAATGCGGCCATGGACTTTGCTTGGTGGAACAATGACCCATGGCAAACCACTTATGTGAATAGTTTACAAACCTTTTTTAAAGGTGAAGGTATTGATTCCTACTCAAGCTTGTATGAGTTAAATGGCACACCTTATCAAGGCAACTCTGACCATTCACCGGGTTTGGTGGCAATGAATGCGATGGCCAGTTTGGCATCAGATAACCAACGCTCTTGGGAGTTTGTACAAGCGCTATGGGATACGCCAGTACCAAGTGGTAAATGGCGTTATTACGATGGCACTTTGTATATGTTTGGTATGTTGGCACTGAGTGGTAATTACCAAATTATCTGCCCAGCAGGAGAGTGTGATGCGGTAACTCCTCCGCCAGTGGGTAACCGCCCACCAGTAGCTGTTAACGATAGCGCAAGCACCCAGCAGGATACGCCAGTAACGGTAGCGGTGCTAAACAATGATAGAGACCTAGACGGCGATAGCCTAAGCATTGCTAGCTTTACTCAGCCAAATAATGGTGCAGTAAGCCAAGTGGGTGATACCTTAAATTACACGCCTAATAGTGAATTTTTTGGCGAAGATAGCTTTAGTTACACTATTACTGATGGTGAAGAAATCGCCAGCGCTAATGTGACAATTGCGGTGCAAGATTCTAGCGTAAATAACCCGCCAAGCGCATGTTTTAGTGTTAGTAGTGAAGCAGCGACTGTTGGCCAAACTGTGAGTTTTGATGCTGCATGCTCTAACTATGTAGACAATGACAGCTTAAGTTTTAGCTGGGACTTTGGCGATACCAATGGCTCAACCGGTGCAGCTGCTAGCCATAGTTACGCCAGCGCAGGAACTTACCACGCAAAGTTAACGGTAACTGATGCTAATGGTGGCAGCGATAGTTTCACCTCTAGCATTACTGTGACGAGTGCAGGTAGTGGCGCTAGTTGTAGCTATAGCATTGATAATGAATGGAATAGTGGCTTTGTTGCCAGTATTACAATTGCTAACAATGGCAGCGCGGCAATTAATGGCTGGGAAGTGAACTGGGCTTATGTAAACGGCTCAACAGTGACCAACAGTTGGAATACCCAACTTGTTGGTACTGACGCGTACACCGCTAGCTCATTATCTTGGAATTCTACTATTCAACCGGGTCAAACGGTGAGCTTTGGAATGCAAGGCAACAAAGGTGTAGTGAATACGCCAGCAGAGTTAGTTACCGTGAATGGTACGGTATGTAACTAACATAAAGCTGTAACAACTATGTTATTAAACAAAGGGAGGCTGCGGCCTCCCTTGTTATTTTTATTTAACACAATACCGCTTTTAAATACCTTCAAATCCTTACTTCTAGATTTAGAATGCTAATTGTTAGCGTTAACATTTTGTTAATGCCGCTCACACTTTAGAGTGTTTTTTGTACGATCTTTCTTTTGCTGCTAACGATAGTTTTCATTTACCCTTGGCGTATTTTTAGTCACTGCTAAAGTCTGTGCTGCATATAAAACAAAAAATAGCTAGCTCTTCCAAATTAAGAGCTAAATAGCAACTTAAGCCAAATATTATTTTGGCGGTTGCCAACTATGCAAGACACCATATATGAGGATAAAAGGAATGATCTTTAACAAAACAGTGCTGGCGGTGCTGAGTTTAGGGCTATTATCGCCCATTTGCTCGGCCGAGCTATTGCAAAAATTTGAGCTAGAAAATGGCAGTTTATTGCCGGGCTACTCGGGCGCTGTCGACAGCCCCTTTAACGGCGTAGCCGCTTATGCCAATAACGATGGCGTAGAAGCGCAAGCCCAATTGAGTAACGTACCTGGGCAGTTTAGATTAGATATTCGCGGAGCTAGCAGTGCCAATAATGCTGCGGGTATTAGCGTGTATTTAGGTGGCAAAAAACTGGGTGCTACCGAGTTTTCAGGAACCAGTGCGTCAGTTAATAGCATTACTTTTAAGCTTGATAGCCAGCCTGCTAACCCAACCTTACAGTTTAAGCTTGAAACCGATAATGGCAGTAACGATACCTTTTTAGATTGGTATGAATTACACCGAGTGGGTGATATAGCTGCTCTTCCTGGTGCGCCTGTGCTACCAAGTGCCGGTGCCTACGACACTGGCGTGTATCGTAATATGTTCCAAGAATTAGGCTACTCTGCTGCCGAAGTAGATGCCAAAGTTCAAGCTGTTTACGACCAACTATTCCATAGTAGTGATATTGCCGATAAAGCCATTTTCATCCCAGTAGGCAACGATATGGCTTACATTTGGGACGTTGGTAACAACGATGTTCGTAGTGAAGGGATGTCTTACGGCATGATGATGGCCGTGCAAATGGGCCGTCAAGATGACTTCAACAAGTTGTGGAAGTGGGCGCATACTTACTCTTTGAACAAATCAGGAAATAACAAAGGGTACTTTGCTTGGAAGGTAAGCACTTCAGGCAATATTCAAGATGCTAACCCTGCGCCAGACGGTGAAGAGTATTTTGTTACGGCGTTATTTTTTGCCTCAAACTTATGGGGTGATGGCAATGGTATTTATAACTACCGAGAGCAAGCCAACCAAATCTTAAAAGATATGTATGGCAACGGCCAAACTCGCTATAACAACCAAGGCCAGTTAGAAGAGTTCAGCTTGTTTAACCATGCTGAAAAACAAATTGTATTCTCTCCTGCCACGCCTACCGACAGAAACTGGACTGATCCGTCTTATCACCTGCCCGCTTTTTATGAGCTATGGGCACGTTGGGCGGATAACAACAACAGTTTTTGGGCTGATTTAGCTGTGACCAGCCGAGCTTTCTTAAAGTCTACCGTTAATCCGGCAAATGGCTTAAGTCCTGATTACGCTTACTTTGACGGCACACCACATGGCGATTTTCAACATTGGAAAGATACTTTCCAATACGACGCTTGGCGCACTGTAGGTAATGCCGCAATGGACTTTGCTTGGTGGCAGAATGACCCATGGCAAACCACCTATGTAAATGCTTTACAGAGCTTCTTCAAGGGTGAAGGTATAGACTCCTACTCAAGCTTGTATGAGCTAAATGGCACACCATACGAAAACAACTCTGATCATTCTCCTGGTTTAGTATCGATGAATGCTGTGGCGAGTTTGGCCTCAGACAATCAGCGTTCTTGGGAATTTGTTCAAGCGCTTTGGGATACCCCGGTACCAAGTGGTAAATACCGCTATTACGACGGTACCTTGTACATGTTTGGTTTCTTAGCGTTAAGTGGTAACTACCGAATTATTTGTCCTGCGGGTGAATGTGACGTGGTGACGCCTCCACCATCTGGTGGCAATAACCCACCAACAGCCAACAACGATAGTGCTTCAACAACTCAAGATACTGCGGTAAGTATTTCAGTATTGCAAAACGACAGTGATGCCGATGGTGATGCATTATCACTGACTAGCTATACCCAAGCGGGTAACGGCAGTGTTAGCCAAGTTGGCAATGCACTGAGTTACACGCCTAATGGTGGTTTTGTTGGCAGCGACAGCTTTGGTTACACCATTAGTGATGGTCAAGCTAGTGCTAACGGCACGGTAACCGTTACGGTTAGCGCTAACGATGGTGGCGGTAACCCAACTAATCCACCGGTTGATGGTGAGTTGCTTGAACAGGCGCAATTTGAAGATGGTGTTATTTCACCTTCTTATCGTCAGCCTATTACCTCGCCGTATGCAGGCGTAATCCTTTATGGAAACTCTGAATCGGTAACGGTAAACAGCAGTAATTTATCTGCTGGCGACTATAGCTTGGTGATCAACGGCTCTTCAAGCAATAACACTGCTGCAGGTATCAGCATTTATGCTGACGCGCAAAAAGTGGCTACAGCTACCTTTAGTGGTATTACTCGTACAGAGCAAACAGTCACCTTCAGCTTAGCCAGCAATGCTAGCGCGTTGAAGTTTGTACTGGAAAGTGATGTAGGCCAAAACGATACCTTGCTTGATTGGTACAAGCTATACAGTGGTAGCAGCACCGGTGGTGATACTGGCGGCGGTAATCCTGGCACGCCAAGCGAAGTGCTAGTGCAAGCTGAGGACTACACCCAGTTCTACGATACCACTAGTGGCAATGCGGGTGGCAGCCACCGTAGTGACGATGTTGATTTGCAAATGACCTCTGATGTAGGTGGCGGTTACAACGTAGGTTGGACAGCAGCGGGCGAATGGTTAGAGTACAGCGTAGATTTAGCCGCTGGCACTTATACTGTTGATGTTCGAGTTGCTTCAAGCCCTGGTGGCGGTAGCTATAACCTTAAGTTGGCTGGTCAGCAAATTGTTGGTAATACCAGCGTAAGCGCAACGGGCGGGTGGCAAAACTGGCAAAGCCAAACCACCAATAACGTTGTGGTTAGCGGTGGCAGCCAAACTCTGCGTATTAATATTCTTCAAGGTAACTTTAACCTTAATTGGATTAAGTTTACTCCAGTGAATTAAGCCTTAACCTTAGGCTTTAGATGTTAAGCATGGCAGCTGTATAGCCATGCTTTTTTTACCATTTCATCATTGGTGCAGGGCTAAATGGTTGTTGTTTAATTCGCTGCCAAGTGCGTCTTAATAACATTTTATGAAAGCCGTGATTAGGCAATGTTTGTTTAAGTTGCTTTATAAAACCCACTGGCACCCCATGTTTGACAAGACCTAAAGAAAAATCCACTAAATCGGCCTGTCGAAAGTATTCTACCAACGGGTAACGAGGATCAGTAAACGCTCTCACTTTATGGTGCTGATCGATGATAAGTGCAATCTCTTCCGACCATTCGCCTAGGTTTTGCTGTTGTAGGTAACGCTCTGCATGAATCAAAGAAGGTGGCAAATAATCCACCGTGTTATTGGTCCACAAACCAATATCGCGAAAAGCCGCAGCAATAATCAGTTTTTGGGTCTGTTGTTGATCCGGATTGGCTAAGTAAAAGCAAATGTTAAGCATACGTAATACATGGTTTTTATAAGCCAAATAGTCTTCGCCTATTTGTGTCTTATAGGGCGCTAATATTTCGTCTAAAAGTGTTATCTCTGCGCACATGTTCATGGTTTGGCTCGCCGTGTTATTAGTTTGATTTAGTATAATGAGCAGAGCAGAGGATATCTTTAGTCATAAATGACAGTTTTATGGTTGTTTACGACAAAATGCCTCTGGGTGTTTAAAGCTGGAGCTAAGTCAAAACCCTCACTCATAAATCACCTGCTTTCACTTCATGGTCTACTATCATTAATAGCAAATGAGTCTTTTCTTTTTGCCTACTAGCAGATATCTAGGCTGTTTAATTTAGTGATAAAACATATACATTGGTGAACGATGCTATTTATGTGGACCCGCATTTTAGTGCTAAGGATTGCACTTACCTTGTTTGTTTTAGCGCTTGGTCAGGCAAGTGCAAACGAGCTCAATTTTAGTCAAGAAGAGCAGCAATGGATTGACCAGCAATCGGCTATTTCTGTGGTGGCCGATGTTAACTTTTACCCTTATGCCTTTGTTAATGATGCAGGTGAATATGACGGTATTTCACGTGACTACCTAAACGAAATTGCCAAGCTAAGCGGCTTAACCTTTACCTACCAAATCGGCTTACCGTGGTTGGAGATGTTGCAAGGCTTTAAGCAGCAGCGGTTCGACATTATTCCAATGATGTTTTTTGACCAAGAAAAAACCAGTTATGTAAATTTTTCTGAACCCTACCTATTACATACCGAGTATCTGTTTACCCAAAGCAATACGCCGGTGCTTGGCTCCTTGGACGAGTTATCGGGAAAAACCTTAGCGGTAGTAGAAGGTTTTGAGCAAACCGCCTGGTTAAAACAGCGTTACCCCACCATTACACTTAAATCTTATACCGAGTTGTCACATTGTTTGCGAGCGGTGGAGAAGGGGGAGGTTGATGCTACCATTGGCGAGCTGAGTTCTTCGCTATATCTAAAAAATAAACTGCGTTTAAACAAGATCAAAAAGAACATCGTGGTCACTGGGCGTAAAAACATCCCAATATCTCTAGGCTTAGCAAAGCAATCTCCTATTTTGTTGTCTGTAATTGATAAAACCCTTAAGTCTATCGATATAGAAACCCGCAATCGCATTTCAGGGCAATGGCTTAAGGACAGCTCATCGCAAAATATTATGAATGGCGCCTTTGGTTATGGGCGTGCTCCGTACATGTATGACCAAAGCTCGGAAGCTGGCCTAGAGTATGAAATAGTTCGGCGGGTGTTTTCTTCAATGGGTTACCAGTTAGGTAATATTGAACAGTTGCCTACCTTTCGTGGCGAAGAAATCCTCAATGAAGACCAAGCATTAGATTTTTCAGCAGGGGTGCTTGAAGAAGTTGAAGGGCTGTTTTATTCCGATGACATTGTGGTGTTTAACAATGTGGCAGTAAGCCGCGCTATCGATGACTTGGAACTGACTCGCCCCAGCCAGCTTAGCGAATATAGTGTAACGGGGTTTGATGGTTCAAAACGTTTGTATTCCTCGCAAATCAATAACTCAGAAAAGCCGTTCTCTAGTTATCGAGAACATGTGGTTCAAGAGCAGTCGTTAGCTGAGTTTTTTGCTGGAGAGGCCGATATTCTGGTGGCCGATGAAGCGTTGGTTAAGTGGGCGATTAGTTACGGTGAATCTGCCAATGGCTTAGTGGTTGATTACCAATTTAACGATATTTTTGTTCAGTCTGAAGTGGGCTATAAAGTAGCGTTTAGAGATGAGCGTATACGAGATTTTTTTAATCAAGCGCTTGGTGGGTTAAAACAAAGCGACAGTTATGCGCAACTGGTTGAGCTTTACATGGCGTCTAGCTTCATCAACCAGATAAAGCGGGGTAACCTCATCGCCGATGTTGTTGCACCTTACATTTTTAATAACGATATCAAACAGCTAAGAAACATTCTTAGAGTGTTTTATAAAAACTCAAACATTCAAGGAGTGACCGTCAGTTCTGATTCACCGAATCAGGTCATCTTGCAGCTTCAAGAGCGAGATGGTGAATTACAAAGCGTAGATTTTATGCAGGTGAGTAATCTTAGCCGCCTGTCAAAAGAGAGCTTTTTGGTACAAAACGGCAGCACCGATAAAGTGGGTAATATTACGTTTTATACCGAAACCAATACCCCAGAAGCGATTATCTCTGCCAGCGTGCCAGACTTAAGCCAATTCACCATGTTAAGTGAACCGGAGTTGGCCGATATGAGGTTGGCCTACGAACGGCATGGTTTATCTGGGCAACTGCTTAACTTAACTGCAGCAGAGCAGCAATGGATACTTGAAAATCCATTGGTAAAAGTAGCGGTTGACCCAGCAGCGTTGCCTTACGAAGCATTTGATAGTGACGGCCAGTACATTGGTATTGTTGCTGATTACCTACAGCTTATTTCTGCCAGTACCGGGATTGTGTTTGAGCCGGTGGAGGTTGAATCTTGGGAGCAGTCGTTAGACTTGATTCATCAACGCGAGGTGTTGCTGGCTTCGGCAGCTTTTGGCAATACCCATTTAGAGTTGGATTACACCGCTACGTTACCTATAACCAAAAGTGAGGTGAGTTACGTAGGGCGTAAAGGTGGAAATTTAATTGATTCCTTCAACCAATTAGAAGGGAAAACCATTGGCATAATTAAAGGCGCCTCACAAACCGACGAGATTGTGGAGCGCCACTTAGATGTAGATTGGATATTTCCCAATAATACCGAGCAAGGCATTGAGTTGGTTGAGCAAGGTGAAATTGACGGCATGGTAGATACCGTGTTGGTGCTTAACTATATTATCCATCACCGTGGGTACGCCAATTTATCGGTGGCAGGAGATTTTGACAAAAATGTCTCTTCTACCTTATATGTGCTTAAAACCCAGCCTTTATTACAGTCCATTGTGAGTAAAGCCATTGCTGCAGTCACCCAGCAGCAAAAAGACACTGTTGTATCTAAATGGGCGCCGCATAAAGTGGTTGAGAAAATCGACTATAGCTTGGTGTGGCAGGTGGGGTTAGGAGCGTTAGTATTGGTGGTACTAACGCTATTTTGGAACCGCCGACTAGCAACCCATATTAAGGCGCGCGAGCAGGCTGAGTTAAAACTACAAGCTCGCGAGCAACTGTTGTTTGACATGCTCAACTCCGCACCGATAGGCGTGGCTATTGTTGCCAATGACCAGACCTTTTTCTCCAACAAAACCGCTCGCGACATGTTTGGTGTAGAAGCCGAAGACTTAGACAATTTTAATGTTGGCGATATCTACAATGACAAGTCTCAGCGAGAGGCTTGTTATGAACAGCTGAGTAAAGGCGAACCGGTGGTTAATCAGGAGATTGATTTTAAACGTACCGATGGTTCACGTTTTACCGGCTTAGCCAATTATCTCAATACCGAATTTAAAGAACACAAAGCGGTATTATTTTGGTGTTACGACATTAGTGAACTTAAAGAGCTTAATACTCAGCTAACCCTCGCCATTGACCAAGCTGATCATGCTAATCGCGCTAAGTCTGACTTTTTAGCCAATATGAGCCACGAAATTCGTACGCCGATGAACGCCATTATTGGCATGACACATCTCGCGCTAAATGCTGACTTGGACCGAAAAACGCGCAGTTACTTAAACAAAGTATCACATGCTGCGGCTTCGTTACTTGGCATTATCAATGACATTCTCGATTTTTCAAAAATTGAAGCGGGCAAGTTAGACATGGAAAGCTTGGATATTTGTATTCAAGATATTCTGCAAAACCAACTGAATTTAATTGAGCTTAAAGCGCAAGAAAAGGGCATTGAAGTTGTCACTATGGTTGAGCCCCAAGTGCCTAATAATTTGATGGGTGACCCGCTTCGTTTAGGGCAAATTTTTACTAACTTGGCCAGCAATGCGATTAAGTTCACTGATCAGGGTGAGATTGTATTTACAGTGAAATTACTGGAGCAAGCAAGCGACCAAGCCAAATTGCAGTTTTCAGTAAAAGACAGTGGTATTGGTATTTCACCCGAGCAGCAACTAAAGCTGTTTCAATCTTTCACTCAGGCGGATACGTCTACCACCCGAGAATATGGTGGCACCGGATTAGGTTTAACCATTTGCAAGCGTTTGGTTGAGCTAATGGAAGGCGAAATATGGATAAATAGCGTGTTAGGCGAGGGCACTGAGTTTGTGTTTACCGCATGGTTTCAGCTCAACCATAGTCGCCCTAGTTTACGTAATGCCTTGGGTGCTAGCAGATTAGGCGATATGCAAATATTGGTGGTAGATGATAATGAAAGTGCCGCCGATATCATGGCTTCAATTGTTTCTTCTTTTGGTCCAATTGTCAGCGTTGTGCACTCAGGAGCCGAAGCTCAACAGTTGGTCGCGAAGCAACCAGAGCTGTTTGATGCGGCGATTGTTGATTGGAATATGCCTGATATGGACGGAGTCGCAACTTGCGAAGCAATTCGCCAAGAAGCAGGTAGCCATCCTATTGGTTTCATTATTGTTTCAGCCTATGACCACGCTCGGTTCAAGCAACAAAGTGAAAACGCCGGGGTCAGTGCTTATTTATCCAAACCGATTACCGCCTCGGAAGTATTTAACGCCATTGCGCGAATTAGCGGACGAGACATCGAGTTGTATACACCGGTTGCAAAACTCAGTGATAAGTTGAGTGACGCCAAGCGTAAACTGCGTGGAGCCCATGTATTACTGGTTGAAGACAACGAGCTGAATCAAGACTTAGCCCTAGAGCTACTTAACAGTATTGATGTGAGTTGTGACTTAGCTGAAAACGGCCAAATAGCGATAGATAAACTGCGTGTTAATCGCTACGACGGGGTATTGATGGATATTCAAATGCCAGTAATGGATGGTTACTCTGCGACTCAAAAGATCCGCGAATTTGATTTGGAAATAGTGGTGATTGCCATGACCGCCAACGCCATGAGTGGTGACCGAGAAAAAGTGATTAGCGCTGGTATGAATGATTACATTAGTAAACCGATTGATGTAGAAACCATGATCACTACTATGGCTCAGTGGATTCAAGCGTCTGGTATTAAAGGGGCAGGTGTTTCCGGTGATCAGCTTGTAACCAGTGACATGGCGGTAGCCCAAAGCCTGAACCCTGAACTGATTAATCAAGTCGCTGGTCTAGCTACCTGTAATGGTAATAGCGGCTTATATCTGAAGCTGCTAACAAAATTTAGCAATAGTCAGCAGCAATTTGTCGAAGAATTTGAAGTCGCCGTTGGCGAGTTAGATTGGGAGCTCGCCACTCGACTTGTTCATACCTTAAAGGGGAACTCTGGGAATATTGGTGCGTTAGCCTTACAAGATGCAGCCGCAGAGTTGGAAGCTGTAGCTAACTCGATTAAGCAAGGCGAATTAGGGGATAGTTTTGAAAACAGCGTTGAGCGCATTCAAACATTGCTCGCTAACCTTGCTACCCAACTGCATTTGGCTTTGGGGGAGATAGCTCTATTGTTGCCTAATGCAAACCGCCCTTCAGCCACTGACGATAGCTCATTGTTCGATAAAAATATCGCACAACTTAAATCTGAGTTTGCTCAGCTCAGTTTTCAGTTAGAAGAGTGCGACGCCGATGCGGTTGAGCGGATTGATGAATTGGTAGAGTTAGCGTTCCCCGAACAGATAAAAAAACAGTTAGTGAGTATTAATCGAGCGGCGGCTGAATATGACTTTGAAGAGGCTGCCGTTAAGTTAGCGGCTCTGCAACAAAGTTTGAGTTGATTTACATCATCTTAACAACACATAGTGCAGCAAGATTACTCTGAATCACCTAGTGTAGATGAAGTGTGTTTTTTCAGCATAAGTAAGGAAAACTTTATGAACAAACATTTTGTTATTGCTACGGTATGTAGTTTTAGCTTGCTTATTAGTGCGTCACTTGCGGCATTTCCCAAGTCAAAAGTGAGCGAGTCTCAGCATTTATTTGCCCAATCTATTATTTACCATTCTTTGAGTGGGTTTTGCGCCAATGTGGCGGGGAATAAAAGCTTGAGTTCTGATTATCAAAAGTGGCGAGTAAGTTATCAAGATAGTATTAAACAAGGCCGTATCGAAGTTGCCGACCTTGCCGCCACCATGGATAAAACCATGGACTCAGTTGTGTCTGATTTAGTGCATGTTGCCGAGCAAGAGTGGGGACAAATGGATAGTTCTCAACGCCAGCAAAAATGCCAAGATTTGCAGGCTTTTCTTACGCAATCAAAGCCAGAGAAACCTGCAACATATTAGATAGAAGCCAGTTGGTAATGAGGCCGTATTTTGCTGCGCTGGATATGCTGTTCCACATCTAAACCGCGTAAGAACCCATACTGAGTGACAAGTACACTTTTAAATCCCATCGCGTTGCCACCAAGTATGTCGGTGTGCAAGGTATCACCAATCATCGCAATGCGCTGTGGTGCAACATCTCCAAGTTGGTGTTTAATTCGACTCAGTGCTTCTTCAAAAATCGGCGCGTAGGGTTTACCAAAGCAACGTACCTGAGGATAGATCTCATCCGGTAGGGTTAAGGTGTAACTACCTGGCTCTTGAGATACCCCATTTTCTAGCGGTGCGATCAGGTCTGAATTTCCTACCCAAACTGTACGTGGCTTGTTTTGTAGTTCTGCTATAAACCGCTGGTGACGCTCTTCGTTCCAAGCTTGACCGCTTAAAAATAAAAACTCGTCCGCTTGCCAAAAGTTATCGTCTTCTGGGTAAACACAAGGTCGCTGGGTATCTAAACGAAACTCAGGCAGTGTTATAACACCTAAGCTTGTTGAGCTCTGTAAGTCCATGTACTGCAACAGCACTTCACGGCTATTTACAATTTCTTGGTCACTAAAGTCGAACCCCAAGCCGACAAACTTATCGAACAATTGCTGTTTGTTTTGAGTGGCAGCATTGGTTACTACCATCACTTTCTTGCCAGCCCTTCGCAGTTTAGCTATTTGCTCTTTAGCCCCTTCAATGGCGGTTCCACCCACATTTAGCACGCCGTAAGCATCAAACAAAAATACATCAATATCGTCGACTAAATCCGTAATGCTATCGAGTTGTTGGGTATGTGAAACAGGGACACTTTCAGGCAGTCGCTCTGGCATCGCAAGATAGGCCGAAAATGCCTCTGATGGGCTGTAAAACATGGTGATTAACCTCAGCAAAAATTAGAGCGTTACTGTGGCAGATAATTAGCAGAATATGAACCCATCCCAAGATGAAAGTTAGGCTTTAACTAAAAATTATTTTTCCTAGTGTTTAATGATACTTGAGCTTCAAGCGCATTTTTTATCAAGCCTTGTAGCCAAGTCATCATTGGGCTGTTTCGGTTTTTTACATGGCTGTAGCTTAGTACCGGTTCTTTAAATGTCTCGCCGTTAATCAATACGTTAATGGTTCTCAAACTTGGATATAGATGCTGAGGAAAAAGGTTAGAGTGAGGCATAAACATATTGGTATGTAATACGACATCAATAAGTGCCATTACCACTTCGGAGCGAAAGCCTATCTTCGCAGGTAAGCCCTCTCTTTTCATAGCTTCGGCGGCTAAGCTAAAATCATCATTCCAGCCAGGAATAAACAAGGAAGCAATTTCGTATTCCGATATGTCTTTAAGTGTTGCTAGCGATTTTTTCAATGGATGATCCTGCCTAACTATCACTCTCCCTTCTAGTTCGATCATGTGTTGGCTATACACTTCTTTGGGGTGGCTTACATCATAATTTACCCCAGCCAAAATTCGACCTTTTTGTATATCCTCTAGGGTTGAGCTTGACCAACTTGTAAGTACTAATCTTGAGTTTGGCGCTTGTTTAGAAACGGCTCTATATAAGGCGCCAGATAAGCAAGTCATTACCACAGGAGATAGAGCAATATTGATAGTTTGGTCTAGTGTCGATAGGTCTAGCTCATTGTTTCGGTTTAAGGCATTTTCTAAACCCGACATGTGGGGCTGAATAAGCTGTATTAGCTCTTCAGAAAACGCGGTAGCCTTTAAACCTCCATGCACTTTAACAAACAGCTCATCGCCAAAGTGGTTTCGTAGCTTAGACAAGGCTTGACTGATCGCTGGCTGAGAGACAAATAAGCGTTCCGAAGCTTTACGCATATTCTGTTCATCAAACAGCACTAAAAACGTTTTTAGTAGGTTTAGGTCTAGCTGTTGATAGGAATTTTTATTCATTACACTCATTGATGGTAAATCTCTATTCATCTGGGCGCCATTGCCCACCTTGTTTTCTTATTGTTGATTCTACCTTAATAAGCTTAGCTTATTATTGAAATTTGTTTTACTTATTAGAACAAGGTGTCAGTAATAACAATAATGCGCTTCGAATTTACTGAGACTTCGAGCATTATTATGAAAAAAACACTATTGGCATTCAGCCTATCTACCTTATCTATTCCATCCGCTTTTGCTGCTGAATTTTTTGTTGGAGCGGGTGGGGGCTACCAAAATGTTAAGGTGGAAGCATCAGACTCTGAATTTGGTAATCGCTCTGCTAACGCTGGTCGTGCAGCAATGCACCTAAGAGGTGGTGTATATCTAAACGAAAACCATCGTTTAACGGCTACGATCAATTATATGAGCGATGCAAATGTTTATCGCAGCCACTTAGGTCAACACCCTAGTCGAATCGATACACAGCTAGAGTTGGCCCAAAACGAGTATCTATTGTCTTATGATTATATTCAGTCAATCAGTGATAAGTTTTCTGTATTTGGAGGCGCCACCGTTGGTGCTGTTCATAATAAAGGGAAGTTTTGGTTAGAAGAAAAACCTCTGGGTGGCGGTGTTTCAAGTTACTCACATCAAGCGAGTCAAACCGATTTCACCTACGGTTTACAAATTGGTATGCAATATAAGATATTGGATAACTTGTCGGTGGATATTCAGTACAGGCATATGTTTAAGAGTTACTCCAATGATATTCATTGGGAGAACGGCGAAAAAACCAGTTTTTCATTGCCACATAGTAATGCTTACACAATATCTTTTGACTATCGCTTCTAGTTCGAGAGCTTTTGAGTACGCTTTGTACAAGGACTTTTTTAGCGTACTTACATAGGCCCATTTAATATATGAAGTTTTGGTACTTTCATCCTCTTTAAATTATCTTGGCTTCCTGACGATAAACATTACACTCTAGTTTTTGATTATCTGCTTGAGTTGTTATGTCATATCTTTTGTCTATTACCTTGTTGTGGGCCTTTTCTTTTAGTTTGATAGGAGTGTACTTAGCGGGGCAAGTCGACGCTTGGTTTTCAGTTCTAATGCGAGTGGGCTTAGCGACCTTAGTCTTCATACCCTTTCTTAAACCCTCGCAAGTAAGTCCTTCGCTCGCGATTAAATTGATGCTGATTGGAGCTATCCAATTGGGCTGCATGTACGGGTTTTACTATCAGTCATTTTTGTACTTGTCGGTACCGGAAGTGCTGTTATTTACTGTTATGACGCCGATTTACGTTACTTTGGTCAATGATGCCTTTGAGCGCCGCTTTAACTCTCAATTCTTATTAAGTGCTTTTATTGCCACTCTAGGCGCGGTGGCGATTAGGTATGAAGGCATCGACCAAGGTTTTGTCACTGGTTTCTTGTTGGTTCAAGGGGCCAACCTGTGTTTTGCATCTGGGCAAGTGGCATACAAACGTTTAATGGCTAGGCAATCTCAGCAGCTTGCGCAACAAACCGTGTTTGCTTGGTTCTTTATTGGAGCCTTGATTGTGGCCATCATCGCTTTTGTTATGTTGGGTAATACCAATAAGTTACCCTCGACTAATATTCAGTGGGGGGTACTTGTTTACCTTGGCATTATAGCTTCTGGCTTCGGTTATTTTGCTTGGAACAAAGGCGCTACCTTGGTGAACATCGGCGCTTTAGCGGTGGCGAACAACTTACTTATCCCTGCTGGAATAGCGGTAAATTTGCTGATTTGGAATCATGACGCTGACGTATTGCGATTAAGTATTGGCGCCGCAATTATTATTGCGGCCTTAGCGTTAAACGAACGCCTGCAAAAAACAAGCTTGTGAGAGTTTAAAGTTTGATGCACCTTTTTGAACGATTTGCCTTTATAATCGAAACCAGCAAACCGTTTCTGTTTAGGCTTTAGGATCTACGTATGAAAGAAATACAGCAAAATAACCCCTTGCATGGCCTCAAGCTTGAAGTGCTGCTGGATGAGATAGTTGAACATTATGGCTGGGAAACACTGGCCTATGCCATGAATATGAACTGTTTTAAAAACAATCCTACCCCTCAGTCTTGCCTTAAGTTTTTACGTAAAACCACTTGGGCGAGAGAGAAAGTTGAAGCGTTTTATATGTACCGCTTTAAACATCTTCCGCGGCCAGATGACAAGCAATATGCTTTACCTCCGCGTGACCGCTTAGTGCCCTTAGACCAAAAGCCTCGTGCTCCAGTAGTGATTGATATTACCGCAGAGAAGCAGGTGCAAAACAAGCCAAAACCTAAGCCTAAGAGAAGTTTTAAGGCCAAACCCAAAGCAACATGGCCTAAGCCACAAGAGAGCGATGTTCAAGATGAGGGCAAACCGCTAAACCCTTGGGCAGATTCACCTAAGTAAACTGCCTTAACAGCAGTAGGAAAATAGAAAATATCGAGTACAATTCTCGGTAATTGTTAGCCTTGTAGTGTTAATGGTATGCAAGGCGCTTAGTGCTTATTTCGGTTCTAGTTATGTCTCAAGATACAGTTAAAATTGGTTTGGTTAACCCCAAAAGCCCCAGTAATGTTGGTTCAGTAATGCGTGCAGCAGGTTGTTTTGGTACGTCTGAGGTGTTTTATACAGGGCAGCGCTACGCGCGCGCCGCGCGTTTTAATACCGATACCAAAAACCAAAGTTTGAATATTCCACTAAGAGGAGTTGATGACCTTGCAGAGCAAGCCGCAGGGCTAAAAATAGTCTGTATTGAATTGGCCGAAGGGGCAACACCCTTGCCAGACTTCACTCATCCTGAACAGGCTTTATATATCTTTGGCCCCGAAGACGGCTCTATTAGCCAAGAGCTGGTGGATAAAGCTGATGACGTGGTGTATGTCCCCACTCAAGGTTGTTTGAATTTGGCAGCAACCGTGAATGTGGTGCTCTACGACCGCCTTGCTAAATCTGATGTGTTTAAGAGTGGAGATGAGTTAATTCGTCAAAGCCGCGATGTTAATAACCGCTTAAAAGTCAATTAGTTGATTGGGGGCGTTTAACCGCCCCATCATATTATTTGGGGTTCTTCGTCGCGCGTTGATCTTCGCGTAACTTCTGCTTTTGCTGGCGACGCTGCTCACTATGTTGAGCGGCTTCCATTCCAACATGTTGTTCCCCACGTTGCTTAGCTAACTGTACTTGTTTTTCTCGCTCTCTAAAGCGGCTTTTTTGCTCGTCACTTAAGCTATCGTAACAATGTGGGCAGCTCACACCTTGCTCAAATTTTTCGCTTTGCATGTCGGCCGGAGATATAGGCATACGACAGCCGCTACACAATTGGTATTCACCCGGTTGTAGTTGGTGGTCTACGGTGACACGCTCATCAAATACAAAGCAGTCACCTTCCCATAACGACTCTTGTTGTGGCACTTCTTCTAAGTATTTAAGAATGCCGCCTTCTAAATGATAAACCTCATTAAAACCTTGTTCTTTTAAGTAGGCGGTTGATTTTTCACAACGGATCCCACCAGTACAAAACATCGCTACTTTTTTGTGTTTTTGTGGATCCATCTCTTCGGCTACGTAAGCCGGAAATTCACGAAAGGTTTCAGTATTTGGGTTAACCGCATGCTTAAAACTGCCCAGTTGTACTTCGTAGTCGTTGCGAGTATCTACCACCAATACTTCTGGGTCGGCAATCAGTTGATTCCAATCGCTGGGTTTAACGTAAGAGCCCACTACATGGTTAGGGTCAATGCCTTCCACACCCATGGTAACAATTTCTTTTTTGAGCTTTACTCGTGAACGATTAAAGGGTTGCTCGGAGCTAAACGAGCGCTTATCCACGATTTGGCTCAGACGAGGATCAGACTTTAGCCACTGTAATACAGTTTCTATGGATTGGTCTAGCCCTGCGATGGTGCCGTTAATGCCTTCTTCGGCCAGCAGTAAGGTACCGCGTACTTGGTGTTGTTTCATCAAGGCTAGCAGTGGAGTTTGTAGCTCTAGGTAATTGTTTAATCGAACAAATTTGTATAGGGCGCAAATGGTAATTTGGCTCATGTTAACTTCCTTGTGCCTACCGGGGCGTAATCCCGAAGCATGGTTAAAAGAGGCTCATTGTAATGAAAATGCTACTAATTGCAGCAGTAATGTGGCTTTTTGTTGTAGGCTTGTTGGAGTGGTTTAACGATGTATAGGTACAGTTCTGTGTGCTAGCCCGCTAAAACAAAGTGTTACGGACTGTTGTGTTTTTGCTGCATAGCATGACAGGTCTATAATGAAGTAATTAACTAACATGGAATAGGTTGAGTAGTATGTCTAGTGTTTTAGCCTCAGTGGATCAACGAACCCAGCTCGTGGGCGAAAACCGTTTAGAATTATTAATTTTTAAACTCAACTCAATGCAGTTGTTTGCAATTAATGTTTTTAAGGTGAAAGAGGTAGTTAAACTACCGAATATGAACCGCTTACCAGGATCTCATGCTCATGTTTCAGGCGTGGTTACCTTACGCGGTCATTCTATTCCGGTTATCGATTTACGTGCCGCAGTTAAAATGCCACCGGCTAAAGAAGAAGCCAAGGTCGACTGTAACTTAATTATTACCGAATATAACCGCTCGGTGCAGGGCTTTATGGTGGGCGAGGTTATGCATATTGTGAATACCTCGTGGAAGGATATTTTACCGCCGCCTACCTCGGTAGGGCGGAGTAATTACCTCACGGCCATTACTCGAATCGATCATGAAGATGCCAGTCGCATTGTAGAGATTATTGATGTTGAGAAAGTACTCGCTGAAATTGTTTCTTACAACATCGCCATTTCTGAAGAAGCCTTAGATAAAGATGTTTCTCATCTGTTAAGTGGGAAACGGGTGTTGGTGGTTGATGATTCCTCTACGGCACGTGGTCAAGTGAAAGCCACCCTAGGCCAATTGGGCATGGAAATTATTGAAGCCGAAAATGGCCTTCAAGCGCTAAACATGCTTAAGGGCTGGGCCGATGAAGGTAAATCGGTGTACGACGAAATTTTGTTAATGATTACCGATGCCGAAATGCCCGAAATGGATGGTTACCGTTTAACCGCAGAAGTGCGGGGGGATGAGCGTATGAGTGATTTGTTCATTGCCTTGAATACGTCTTTAAGTGGCAGCTTTAATGAAGCCATGGTAGAAAAGGTAGGCTGTGATCGCTTTATCTCTAAGTTTCAACCGGATTTGCTGGTAGATGTTGTACAGCAGAGAATGCGTGAATTTATTTCTGGTTAATTTCTTAAAACCTATTAGCAGCCTCAAACAGAGCGGTTAAGGCTCAAGTACTCTAGAAAAAGGCCCGAAGGCTTACATGTGCTTCGGGCTTTTTTGATTAATGCTATAAAGCCGCTGCTACTTTGTTTGCTACGTCTTCTGAGAGCCAAACTTGCCAAAGCTCAGGATGATGTTCAAAAAAGTAATACATCGCCTCTTCTGCGTCAGCCTGGTTGTCTTCCATCCAAGCCAGTAAAAGGCTCATTTGTTGGTTGCTAAAACCTCGCTGACCCAGATATTCAAAGGCTAAAGGTTCACTTTTAGCAAATGATTCCGTGGTAACCGAATGCACTGGCGAGGGCGGGTACATAGTGACTTTAGGTGACTCACAGTCTGGCTGGGTAGTACAGTTGCGGTATTCATCTAGGTCTGTGCCACTGCCAAAATCAACTTTTACCATAGTGTATTTACCCAACACTGGGGTGGGTGACCAGTAATAACCAAACCATGGCTTTTTGCGTTCATAGGCTTTAGCCAGTTCACCAGCTAAAG
Source organism: Agarivorans sp. DSG3-1 (assembly GCF_046774965.1). Classification (NCBI taxonomy): domain Bacteria; kingdom Pseudomonadati; phylum Pseudomonadota; class Gammaproteobacteria; order Alteromonadales; family Alteromonadaceae; genus Agarivorans; species Agarivorans sp. DSG3-1. The sequence goes on from NZ_CP177241.1 coordinate 2,462,318, forward strand.
CGGCACCTGAACCAGGATCTATCATCTCAAAACCATGCTTCTCAAGCGCTAATGCATTGAACAAATGCTCTGAGGTTATTTGACAGGTCCATCCTGCCGGACAGCCATAAAACGCAGATTTTTCATCATCTTCCGGATGTTTGAATAAGTTTGCGTGTTTGATCACCCCCTCAATGGTGGCAAGCTCTGGGTGCTTCTCTACCAAGAAGTCGGCAACCCAAAAACCTTCTTCACCGCCGTCTGTTAAGGAGTTACCGGCGTAGCGTAAACGCTTATCGGCAACACCTTTGTCTAAGGCTTCCTTAATACCATTGGTCCAAAGTTCTGGCGCGATATCTGGGTAGCCTTTTTCTATCATTGATATCCCTGTTGGAACGCTATCTCCAGGTATCAATTCGGCTTCACAGCCAAAGCCATGTTCTAATATAAACTGGTCAATATGCGCCATCAGGCTTGCTGAATTCCAGTTCATATCGGCAATGCTTACGCTGCCACACTCTTTTGCATTGGTCTGAATCGATACCACAGACAACAGCATCGCTAAGGCAAGTGCACACTTGTTTTTCATAAAGTATATATCCTCTATCCATGTCGAATAAGCTTGTTTACCTTACCGCGTGCAAGGTAAATAATAATGCTTGCCAGCGTTAGTTAAAGGGCGGCTCAGTGAAGTTTACTTTAGCCCTACTTAACTGGCTTTTACCGTTGCTTTCAGTTTATGCATAAATGCTTTGAAGTGTGGCATAAAATCGATGAACAAATCGTGTTTACGATTTTGCATCATAACCGGCCCTAATAAACGCAAGGCTACACCCACTTTGGTGGCGATGTTTTCTTCTAAGCCACTGCCTTGCTTTAGTTTTTCTACAACCGTAAACAAGTCTTCTCTGTCTTGGTATTCGAATACCATGGTTTTTGGCGCTTCAGTATCGAGCTCTTCAATAGTGATACGGTAGCCATTTTCTTTTCTGGTACGTGTCGTCATACTTTTCTCACTCTAAGGTTGTTTAGCTTTTTAAGAATTTTTCAATTTTAGGTTTGACTGTCATTGAAATAATCAGCATAAGGCTTAAACCTACCGGCAGTGCGACTAAAAAAACCTCTAGCCACGCGCTGGCAAATTCTGATCTATTAGCAAAGCCGATATTTTTAGCGGTGGTAGTAAAAGCCATAATCGATTCCATGATGACTGCCATGATCACTCCAACAATCGGGTTACGTGCAGACTCTGCTATATGTGGCAGTAGCTTGGCGATTAACTTGCTCACTAGGCTCATCATTACTAGACCAACCGGCATCAAAATAACGGCGGTAGTAAGAAATGCCTCTAACCAAATCACTACAAAGGAGTCGCTGTATCCCACCTGTATATAAGTCATCACGCCAGTCAGGGTACCCGCGATAACAGACATCATGGCGAGCACGACTAAAATTTTGTAGAACAGTGGGTTGGATTTAGCGTCTGCCGTTACGGCTGTTGTTATTGGTGCGCTGATTTCGTTGTTCAATTGGTACCTATTTGCATATGGTTGATTTTGTCTACTATATTTGCATTGGTTGATTTAGTCAACCATATTTGGATCTAAATAGAGAGCAACTCAACATTAGTATTCTTTTATTTAGAAAATACAGTCAGTTAAGCGAACGCGTATCTATCAACTAAATGGGGGGGGAGTGAGCGGAGTAAGTCAGCATTCGATGAGGAACGCCGGCATTGTGGTTTACCGTTGCTGTAATACACGAAGATGCTTGGTTTTTAGTGGTAAGTGGCAAACAGCCAATAAAAAAGGCCCTTAGATAAGGGCCTTTATAAAGATTTACGTTCGCCAGTGCTTGGCTTGAGTTTTACTTAAAAAACAACTGGCTAAATGGGTTAAGTAAAGATGCCAGTCCCGAAGTAAAATGCAGTGGCGCATCTAACAAGGTTAAACATAAGCAATCTTGGTTAGCTGCAGTGCGCGGGGTGTGTTTATTCTCAGTATTTTGAATAATAAAATCACCCGGAACATAGCTACCTGCATCATCAATAAAGGTGCCAGCTAGTACCAAGGTTATCTCTTGACCTTGATGAGTATGCTCTGGCAAGGCACTATCTTGATCCATGTAAATAAAGTTCATTTTACTGTCACTAACAGCATCTACACGGGCTCGTTGAATTTTACCCGGTAAGCGTCCCCAGGGGCCAATGTGTTGCGGATGAGCTTGCAAAGCACGTGGCAACGGAAAACGTTTATCTCCTAAACTGATTTCTTCTTGCAGCCTTGGTTGGCTAGGCTCAATCACTGTTTCAGCACTTTGCTGCATAATCATTTGCAGCATCGAATCCAGATCATTGCTCATGGCTGCAGGTTGGGTATCTTCTAATTGAGCGGCCATTTTTTGTTCAATGGCGTGCACCCGTTGTCTACACTCGGTGCAGTATTCCAAATGGGCACTTACCATAATGCTCATAGCGGGGTCTAATTGGCCAGCGGCATATAGGTTGAGAGTCTCCTCAACTGGATGAAATTGAATGCTAGTCATCTAAAACCTCCTTCATTTTTTTCAGCGCTAATCTAAGGCGACTTTTCACAGTGCCAAGCGGTAAATTCAATATTTCCGATACTTGTTGTTGAGACTCACCATGTAGGTAGACCCGCCGAACAATATCAGCTTGTTCTTCTGGCAAACGTTCTATTAGCTCTTTGAGTTCATTACTCACTAACTCTTGATCCTCAGAAGATATTTTGTCTGAGTCTTCTTCTTCAGTGAGAATTGGCCAAAGGTCGTCGCCTTGCACCCAGCTTTGCTGGTGCTTGCCTTTGCGCATTAAGTCAAACTTCACGTTCCGCGACACCGAAAATATCCACGTCATCGCATTGCCTTTGGAGGCGTCGTATAAACCCGCTTTTAGCCATAGTTTGAGCATGGTTTCTTGCACCATTTCAAGTGCCAAGGATTCATCTACAAACTGCTTACGCGCCAAATTAAGTAAGCGTGGAGCAACTTCGCGGAACAAGGTGTCGTAACTGCGCTTACACTGCTTACTTGCAATGTTTGCCAATAACAGGGCGATACCATCGTCTTTATTGGGCTGGGAAACCTGAGTAGCCATGCGTGTTGTTGTTCCACCGATTGTCGATACTGAGCGTTGTATTTCCATATTGCCAAAATCGTTGTCGGATTGATAACTGATTAACGGGGTAGATGATTAAAACGATCACTTTGTCTCAAAATAAAACCTAAATAACGTATACACAAAGATGCAGAAGGGGACTTAAGCAAGCGCTGCTTGGTATTAATAGGCAGGGGAAGTAGCTCTAACCAGCGCCAACAAAGCTGCTTTACACATTCGCTACTTATATTTTCCTGCAGGTCAGAGGCTTTGAGTTCTGGATACTGTAAGTTGATTTTTTCTAGGGCGAGTTGTAAAGCATTGGTATTTCTTTGTTTATAGAGCTTTGGCCAAAGCTCTAAAGATTCAGCCCTTATACAAGGGGCCATCCATTCATTACTAAACGCTAGAGCATTCGCGCAAACCTGACCCCAATTTAGCACTTTACATTCAACCACAATCTCCGCTTGGCTCAACCAATCTATATGGCTAATTTGCGCAAAACTTACAATATCGCCTTGCTTGACTGCGCTGTTTCCATTGCTGTCTTGAAAGGCTAACCACATTCCACCGGCTTTCTCTGCTGCCCGTAAACTGGCAATGAACACAGACCCCTGGCCACGTATTCTTGCGTATCGCTCGGGCATGTAGTGTTCACTGCAAATCATCAATGGGTACAACTGAGGCATAAGCGGATCAGCTCCTAAAAACTACTTAGTTGTTTTGTATTACGTATAGAGTGCAAAAAAAGATGAATGATCTTTCTTATTATCTTTCACGTACTATGATTAACAACAATAGAAACAAATGCTTAGATTTGTTTAGCTAAAAGGATTTTTCATGAAAACTTCAGCGTCGATGCCCCCAATCGTCCAGCAGCTAGAACAGTTTTACTCTGAGCTTGGCATGGCCCAAGTGGCGCGTTTATCCGAGATTTACACCGACAATGTGGAGTTTATTGACCCTCTGCATCATCTACACGGCATTGCAGATTTAAGCCAGTATTTCGAGCATCTATTAGTGAATACCGATAAATGCGAGTTTATTTTTTCCTCTCGTTTGATTGCAGATGGCGAATTCAGCCTTACTTGGCAAATGCAGTTTGCTCACCCTAAACTCGGAAACGGTCGCTTAATTGCGCTAGACGGAATAAGCCACCTCAAGTTTGATGAAAAAATCTATTACCATCGCGATTACTACGATGTGAGCGCCATGTTGCATGACCATATTCCGGTGATTGGCTGGTTGTCTAAAAAGTTAAAAAATGGTCTAGCCCAATGAATATTTTTATCACTGGGGCTAGCTCGGGCATTGGTAAACAGTTGGCGTTAGATTATGCCGCCAATGGACACCAAGTATGGGGGCAAGGGCGAAATAAAGAGCGCTTGCAAGAATTAACAGACAAAGGCATCACAGCTTTGCCGCTAGAGTTAGCTGATTTAGCGAAAGTGAGAGCCAGCTTGAGTGAGTTACCAGCCATGGACTTAATTGTTTTGTGTGCCGGTAACTGTGAATACCTAGATCCAGAGCGCTTTGACGCTGAATTATTTAGCCGCGTTTGGCAAGCCAATGTGCTTACCGTTGCCAACTGTTTAGATGGATTGTGGGGCCAGCTAAAACCTGGCTCCCAACTAGCCTTGGTAGGCAGTTTGGCGCATTTACTGCCGTTTAGCCAAGCTGGCGCCTATGGCAGCAGCAAAGCGGCAATACACTACTTATCTCAGGCGCTTGGTACTGATTTAGCCGCCAAACAGGTGAGTGTGCATTGTGTGCAACCAGGTTTTGTTAAAACCCCTCTCACCGATAAAAATGCCTTTGCCATGCCCAATATGATTAGTTCAGAGCAGGCTAGCCAATACATTATGAAGGGTTTAGCAAAGGGTAAAACAAGTATTAATTTCCCTGGTGTATTCAGCGGAATATTACACTTTTTGAATTGTTTGCCAGTATCTTGGCAACAATCTCTCTGTCGCCGTTTAGCTCACAAGGAAGGAGCATAGATAGATGAAAATAGCAGTTATTGGAGCGGGCATATCAGGCATGACCTGCGCCCACTTATTAAAAGAACAACACGATGTCACCTTACTGGAACAAAATGATTATCTTGGCGGGCATACCGCGACCAATCAAATTGAAATAGAAGGTAAAGAGTACGCGGTAGATACCGGTTTTATTGTGTTTAACGACCGTACCTACCCCTTGTTTAATAAGTTGCTGGACAAGTTAGGTATTCACGCTCAGCCTACTGAAATGAGCTTTAGCGTGGTTAATCCAGAGCTTAACTTACAATACAATGGGCACGATCTAAACACTATGTTTGCCCAACGTAGCAACTTGCTTAAACCTAGCTTCTATAAATTCATTAACGAAATTTTGCGTTTTAACAAGCTAGCTAAAGCAGCGGTAGACATAGATACCTCGGTAAGCTTGGGGCAGTTTTTACAAGAGCACCGCTTTTCCAGAATGTTTCAAGAAAACTATTTGCTGCCCATGGGGGCGGCGATTTGGTCCTCTTCACTAAACGGTATTAACCAATTTCCAATGCAGTTTTTTGCTCGTTTTTTTGTAAACCACGGCTTGTTAGATGTTGCTAATCGCCCGCAATGGCATGTTGTTCCGGGTGGTTCCAAGCAATATATAAAACCGCTACTTGCGGGTTTAGAAAAAAACATTCGCTTGAACAGCCAAGTCACCAGTATTCAACGAGGCGACGAAGGGGTAAGCATTGAAACCAGCGATGGGTGGACATGGCAGGGCGATGCCGTAGTGTTTGCCTGCCATAGTGACCAAGCATTGTCGGTATTAGGCGCAGAAGCCAGTACTGATGAGCGAGAGGTATTAAGTAAACTCAAATATCAAAATAATGAAGTCATCTTACATACCGACGAGCGTCTGCTGCCAAGCATTCATCGCGCTCGTGCTAGTTGGAACTACCTACTACCGCCTAGCGGCGATAGGAATGACCGACTGGCCAGTGTTACCTACGATATGAATCGTTTGCAGGGTTTAGAGGATGCGCCGCAGTTTTGTGTCACCTTGAATCCACTGGAGCCGATTGCTGAAGATAAAGTGATTAAGCGCTTTAACTATATGCACCCGGTGTTTTCGGTTGAAGGGTTTGGCGCGCAGCAGCAACGTGAACTGATTAATGGCCAGAATAACAGTTACTTTTGTGGCGCTTATTGGCATAACGGTTTTCACGAAGATGGTGTGCGCTCTGCGGTGGAAGTATGTCGTAAGTTTGGCATCGATTTGTGAGGAGTAAACGATGGACGTAAAACACTCTTCTATTGCCTTTGGCGATACCTTTCATCAGCGTTTTGTGCCACGTAAACATGGCTTTAGCTACAAGCTTTATTATGCTTGGATAGATTTAGCTGAGGAGCAAGCCGTTCGCCATCAGCTAAAAAAATTCAGCCGCTTCCTGCCGTGGTTTCGACTTCGTGAAGGCGACTATTTAGGCAAGCAACCAGGCAGCATTCGAGATAAAGCCTTGGCCGCTCAGCAGCGTTTTCAGCCAGATTATAGCGCTAAACAAGTGGTGCTAATGGGGCAGTTTCGTTGCCTTGGTTGGTATTTTAGCCCGGTTAATTTTGTGCTTTATGGTGATGGCGACAAGTTTGATTACATGTTGGCCGAAGTCACTAATACCCCATGGAAAGAAAAACACCAATATTGGCTAGATTTAAACTCCCTAGAAGACCATGACAAAGCCTTTCACGTATCTCCGTTCAACCCCATGGATATGCGTTATAACTGGCAAGTAAAGCTAGTTGAACAACAGGTTACTGTAGTGATTAATTGCTGGCGGCAACAGAAAGAATTTAGCGCTGGAGTAAATTTAATTAAGCAGCCATTAAACTCTTCTAGCCTTAGTCGCGTTATTAAGTCATATCCTTTGCTCACTCTTAAAGTAGTAGGGGGAATTTATTGGCAGGCATTGAAGTTATGGATGAAAAAAGTTCCATTTTATGGTCATCCAGCCAGCGACAAAACTCACTGATATTTGCTGTTAAGGAAAACTTATGACCACTGCAAAATCGCTCGCTACTGCATCGTTAAATAGCAGCTTGGACATTACTCGCCATCTTGTAATGAAAACCTTTGACGGTTTAACCGGCGGGGCAATTTTATTGAGCCAAGCGGGCTACGAGTCTGTTCACCTTGGAGAGAAAGACTATCCTCATGTAGTAGAAGTACACATTCTTGATGCTCAGGTTTTTTCTCGTATTTTGAAGGGCGGCAGCATTGCTGCAGGCGAAACCTACATGGAAGGTTTGTGGCGCTGTTCTGATTTACATCGCTTATTACAGCTTCTAGCAGACAACCAAGATCATTTAGACAGCCTAGACAGGAAGCTGCATTGGTTTACCAGTGCTTGGTTTAAAGTTCAGCATTTCTTTCGTCGCAACCACAAACGCCAAGCCAAGAAAAACATATTAGCTCACTACGACTTGGGTAATGATTTTTATCAATCGTTTCTCGATCCGCAAATGCAATATTCGTCGGCTATTTTCGGCGGCCAAGATATTACGCTGGCACAGGCGCAAGACAATAAACTCAAACGTATTTGCGAGCAGCTAAAGCTGCAATCAAATGACCATTTACTGGAAATTGGTACAGGTTGGGGCGGCTTAGCCATGTATGCGGCCAGTCATTATGGCTGCAAAGTCACTACCACTACTATTTCAGATAAACAGCATGCCCATGTTTGCCAGTTAGTTGAACAACGTAACTTAGGCCATTTGATTACGGTGCTTAATCAAGATTATCGCGAACTAGAAGGCGAATACGACAAGCTAGTATCGATTGAGATGATTGAAGCAGTGGGTGAGCGTTATTTACCTGGTTTTGCTGAGTTATGCTCTAAGCGCTTAAAAGTGGGTGGCTTAATGCTACTGCAGGCGATTACTATCGACGACCGTCGTTTTACCGCATACAGAAAAAGCGTTGACTTTATTCAGCAATATGTATTTCCAGGCGGTTTTTTACCTTCACCTTCGCTGCTTAAGCAACTATTTTCCAAGCAGGGAATGCAGCCTCTACAGCGCCTAGAAATAGGCATTGATTATGCCGAAACCCTACAGCATTGGCATCATAGAGTGCAGCAACAACACCAAAACAACAGCCAAAGCTTTGGCTTTGATGAGCAGTTTTACCGTCTGTGGCACTTCTATTTCGCTTATTGCGAAGCGGGTTTCCGTAGCCACAATATTGGTACCGAACAGCTCACCATGGTGAAAGGGTAATTGGCTTATGCAATGGCCTGTATTGCTTGTATTTAAACTGAACTGGTTTGCCGCCTTTTTTTGGGGCGAGCAAGCGGTGTGGTTTATGTTGCTGGGGTTAGTGGCCTTAGCCTTATTGCAAGTACGCAACTATCAGTGGGCGGTACTTTTGCCTTGTGCCATGTTAAGCGTCGTCGGCGTTATCATCGATATCGCGCTAGTAGAGTTTGGCGTGCTGAGTTTTAGCTCGCCTAACTTACCTGTGTTTATGATGCTGTTGTGGGCAAGCTTTGCCCTTTTACTGCCCACCTTGGCCAGTTTACCTAAACCTTTTATGCCAATTTTTGTTGCGATAATGGGGCCAGTTTCTTACTACTTAGCCAGCTTAGCCAACGTATTTACCCTAGAGCCAGGCCTTTGGTTAGGGCTGCTTATACTGCTACCACTATGGAGTGTGTTTGCTTACTTAGCTAATTCGTTATTGGAGAAACGCTATGTTTAAAACCCTAATAATAGCCATTGCATTATTCTCAAGCTTTAGCCAAGCAAGCGATATGAAACTGGTAGGCGACGCCAGATTAAAGGTGTTGTTTTGGTCTATTTACAATGTGAGTTTACACAGTCCAGACGGGCAGTATCAGCAACATCGCTACCCAATGGTGCTGACAATTGATTACCTGCGAAAAATTAACCGCAGTAAATTGGTAGATGCCACTAAAGATGAGTGGCAGCGCTTAGGAGTGTGTGAGCAATCGCCGTGTCAGCAATGGCTCAACAAGCTTTCATCGATTTGGCCAGACTTAAAAAAAGGTGATCAGCTACAGTTAGTGGCCGACTCGGCCAACCAAGGACGCTTTTATCTCAATGGTGAACATTTGGGCTCATTAGATGACAACCTATTTAGTCAGCACTTTTTAGATATTTGGCTCTCGGAAAACAGCCGCTTCCCAAAACAGCAGCGCTCGTTAACCGGGGCAAACTAGCCCTTACTTAAACTCTCGTTTATTGCATCCAGTAAGTTTTTACTAGGCTGAGCGCCTGACAACAAATAACGATTGTTAATGATAAACGCGGGCACCGCTTGAATGCCGTGATTTTGCCAGGTCTGCTGGCTATTGCGCACTTCTTCAACGTAGAGTTGGTCTTTTAATACTCGCTGCGCTAGTTCACTGCTTAAGCCCACTTGCTCCACTATTGCTAATAAGGTATCGCGGTCAGAGGGATTTTTCCCTTGGCTAAAGTAAGCCTCAAACAATGCTAGCTTGAGCTCGGTTTGCTTGCCGTACGGCTCGCTCCAATGCAGTAATTGATGGGCCTCAAAGGTGTTATAAATTCTAGAGTCTTGATTAAAATTGAAGCTAAACCCAAGCTCTTTGCCAATGCCTTTTAGCTGCTCTCTCACGGCCTCGCTTTGCTCTGTAGTGCTACCATACTTTTCTTGAATATGTTCGCGAAGGTTTTGTCCTTCTGCGGGCATTTTCGGGTTTAGCTCAAAAGGGTGCCATTGAATATGTGGCCTAATATTGTCATCTAGCTGGCTTAAAGCCTCTTGCAAACGCAGGTAACCCACAATGCACCAAGGACACACCACATCAGACACAATATCGATGCGTAAGGAAATACCAGCAGCCATAAACAAACCCTCTTAATTTTGTGTAATGAGTATGCGCTAGTCGACCAGTGATTAGCAAACTTTGCAGGAACGAGAGAGCCCGCTTGAGGTTTGTTGTAGTTATGACAAAAATCATTTGTGATTTTTGAGCTAAATTGCTGGCTAGAGAGTTGGTAAACTGGCAACAGCTAAATAATAGGAACCCAAGCATGACAACTTCTTTGTTCGACTCAATCAAATTGGGCCAATTGACCCTAAATAACCGCATTGTAATGCCACCAATGACACGTTCGCGCGCCAGCCAACCGGGTGATGTAGCTAATGAGATGATGGCCAGGTATTACGCTCAGCGAGCGAGTGCAGGTTTAATTGTATCTGAAGGGACTCAAATTTCGCCAATGGGCAAAGGATATGCGTGGACACCAGGTATTTATAGCCAAGAGCAAATTGCAGGTTGGAAGACAGTAACCGACGCAGTGCATGCCAAGGGCGGTACTATGTTTGCTCAACTATGGCACGTAGGTCGAGTGACTCACTCAGATAACATTAACGGTGAACAGCCTATTTCATCTTCTGCTATTGCTGCCGAAAATGTAAAAGTATTTATTGATAACGGTAGCGACGAACCGGGTTTTGTTGACGTAAGCACCCCGCGAGAAATGAGCCAACAAGACATTAGCGAAGTGGTTCAACAGTTTCGCCAAGCAGCTTTAAATGCCATAGAAGCCGGTTTTGATGGTATTGAGCTGCATGCTGCTAACGGCTATTTAATAAACCAGTTTATCGATTCAGAATCTAACCAACGCCAAGACCAATACGGTGGTAGCTTGGAAAACCGTTTACGCTTTTTAGATGAAGTAGTTGCAGCCATGGTGGATGCCATTGGCGCAGAGCGAGTAGGGGTGCGTTTAGCGCCACTAACAACCTTAAATGGTACCGTAGACGCTAACCCTATCGAGACTTACACCGCTGCGGCTGTGTTGTTAAACAAACACAATATTGTTTATTTGCACATTGCCGAAGTGGACTGGGATGATGCGCCAGATACGCCAATAAGCTTTAAACGTGCTTTGCGTGAAGCCTACCAAGGCGTATTAATTTATGCTGGCCGTTATAAAGGGGACAATGCTCAACAAGCGATCAAAGACGGTTTAGCCGACATGATTGGTTTTGGCCGTCCGTTTGTAGCCAATCCCGATTTGCCTGCCCGTTTGCAGCATGGATATCCGCTGGCTGCTCACGATCCAAATACGCTATTTGGTGGTGGCGAGCAGGGCTTAAGCGATTACCCAAGCTACCAAGCTTAAGTAACAATCAGCCTAAGCCTTTGTGTAAGCAAAGGCTTAGTGGTTTTTCGCTGGCGTTTACAATAACCCTTGGACAAGTTTGTATAAATAGCTCAGAAATAGCAGCGCACCTACCACCATCAAAGCAGTGCCTGTAGAGGTATCATTACTGGACGCAGAAATACCGCGCGAGCTTTTACTGTTCCGCAACGATCGCCCAATCAAAATAAGCACTACAGAAATGAGCATCACCAAGGCATATACACTCAAAGAAGATGTTGATTCGGGTGTCACCGTGTTTCCTCAATTAGCTAATGCTGGCCAATAATAAACAAAGCCTGAGCAAACAAGTAGCACTAACTTAAGCATTAGTTAAACTATGCGGCGGCTGTCGCGGCGGGGCAAAAATGCGTCAAACCACCTCAACTCACTTTTGGACAAAGGCGAGTTAGGGGTTTATGCCCAGCTTTATCTTTGAATAATTCAGTTTAGGTATTTTGTAAATCTGAATCTACTTTTACTACTCCTTGTCTTTCGCTTCTAGTTTTCTGGCTTTACCCAACGCAGAAGCGATAATTCCCGCTGGAATGGATACGACGCCCAGTCCAATCATAAGTATTCCAAATGTAAAAATTCGCCCGCCAACTGTAATTGGGTAAATATCCCCGTAACCAACGGTCGTCAGTGTGATTACCGCCCACCACAAACTATCAAAAATAGACGAAAAGCCTTCCGGCTGCATTGCATTTTCGAAATAGTAAATACCGACCGATGATAGAAAAACCAACATAATAGTGACTGAAAAGAATAGGACTAGCTCTTCTTTGGCTAACCGAAAAGCGATATGAAAACGCTTTAGGGCATTACTATATTTGGCGAGCTTTAAGACCCTGAATAGACGAAGAAGGCGGAAAATCCTAACCGATCTCAAGTCCAGACCAAGTGATAGATAAAACGGCAAGATTGCAAGTAAATCGATTACCCCAGAAAAAGAGGTGACGAAGGTTGTCTTTTTTTCTGCCACCCAAAGTCGCGCCAGATACTCCAAAGTAAAAACAGCAACACAGAATACCTCAATATATCTTAGGTATGTTCTTTCACTCATAGCTAAATTAGGCAAGGTTTCTAGTGAAAAAGTGATTATTGAAATGATAATCAGTGCTTGGATGAAACAATCAAATAGCTTACCAAGCTTTGTTCTTCTGGTTTCAACGACTTTTTTAACCGAAGATTTAAATGCATTCATTTTTAATTCTTTTGTTTGGTGTCTAGTTAGCTTTATTGCACTGAAATAGCGTATAGCAGTATTAGGTGATAGCTAGCATATAAAGTCTGAACAGAAGCACTTTGGGGGCTTTGAGTCAGATGGATTCAGAAAATACAGGACCTTTAGATTCAGTATCAATGACCGTCTGACCTGAGCGTAAAGCTTCTTTTATCCCCGCTTGCTTTAACATAGCTTTTGTTTCGTAATAATCCTGTGCTACGGCTGTTTCAATGAAACTAGCCTCTTCATTTGAAAACTGTTCAACAGCTTGCTTTATCTCTGCAAGGTCAACGTTGAAAAATTCTTTACGGCGATTGACCATGTTTAGCCTTTTATTATCGAACTGACGGTGCAGCCCTTTTTCCAATGAGGGAGCGTCTTTAGTATGAATCATTGCATGCACATCGAAGCTAAACGGCACTGACGCATCACCTAACTCTTTAACTCTATCCATTGGTTCCAATCGGCGTGTCATACCAATTTTATACACATCCTCTCCAAAGGAGCCTATGTTACTAATAATATACACATGTCCTTGCTTGGTTTGCTCGGCCATACTTTGCGCACGCTGGTGTTTTTGTTCCGCCGATTCTAAATCTGATTGTAGTTGAGCAATTTGTGCTTCTAGCTGAGCTTTGGCTTCTTCACTAGCAGACTCTAGTTGCTTCTGTGCGACTTTAAGAGCTTTTTGATATCTAGCTTCTTCCTTGATAGCCTCCTGTTCGGCCTTTTTAATCTCAGCTTCAATTTTAGCCTCCTCGCGCATCTGAGCCTTTATTTCAGCCTGTTCTTCTTTTTCGCGTTGCTTTTTCTCTTTGTACTCGTGGGTGAGTCGAAGCTCCTTAAGCTTTAGCTTCAAGTACTCATCTGAAATAATGACTCTATTTGATTCGTTGAGATTATTAATGGCTTCAAAAGCTTTTTGAATACGAGCTTCCATCTTAACTGCATTTTTCCATGTGCAATTCGCAATGGCCGCTTCACACTCGTTATTGAAGGCTCTGGCGGTAAGACGAATACCTCGATTTGTCATTTTACGGCCTTCAGCCTTCGAATCGCCAACTGTCCACTCAGTTGTGCAGTAGATAGCCCCAGTAGTACCCTTGTCGCGAAGTAACTGTTTTTGCTCTTCCTTGCATTCACGGATCTCGCCCTTGAACGCCTCTGATGTTTCGAAGTCAAAATGAGACTCATAAAAGCCCAACTCGAGTAATTCTGCGTCATCATTGTAGATGCCAATTTGATGGACGAGAGAATCAAAAATAGTTTTCTTTTGTTTGTATTGAGTTTGAAGGCCAGTGATATTTTCATTTGTTTGAGCATATTTTAGTTCTGCTTCTTTTTGATACTCAGATAGCTGTTTCTTTCGGAGTTCAACTTCCTTATCTATATCAATAACGCCTGAAAATTTTTGCTCGTAATCTGCAAGGGCTTGATAACTTGCGGCTGTCTCTTCTTTAGTCGATGAAAGTTGCTTCTTTATAGAATTGAGTTTTGCAACAGCGACCACTAAAGCGATAAAAAGTACACCAGTTGCAACGATGAAAGGCAGTGATGGTAGTGATTGGAAGAGTGTTTCAGGCATCTTAACTCCACGCGATAAATATCAGTAGGTACAGTTCGTATCTCGATGTGAACTGGTAAAGAGCTAGGTCGGAAAATAAACCTAGTCATTATTTACTATAAAGTCATTAGTATGCTCGACTCAGAGAACAGCAGTCAAACAAACTCAAATGGAAGTGTGAACGAACACGGTTGTAACAAGAAGTGGGGCAAATCCGTGTTAGGCCAGAATAGGGCTGAGTCAAATCAATCGAACGAGTATGGCAGTGAGCCTTAGCTTATGTGTTGTGGCATTACACCAGATTGACCACTGCTTCGTTTACTTAGATTTATCTGTCCACTTTTCATTGTGAACCAGTTGGTCTAGTTGTTCTCTAGGTAGCCAGCCAAACTGTTCTAGCTCTGGTTTTTCGCTAAAGCTCGACACATAGCCCAGGCACAGGTAGCCAATAATTTCTAAACGCTCGGGAATGGCAAGGGTGTCGCGTAATACTTGATCATGAATAATGCTTACCCAGCCTAGGCCGAGATTTTCGGCACGCGCGGCCAGCCACATGTTTTGAATAGCGCATACGGTGCTGTATAAATCCATTTCTGGTTTTATGGTGCGGCCAATCACTACTGGGCCATTGCGTTCTCTGTCGCAGGTAACACAAATGCCAAGTGGGGCTTCTAATATGCCTTCTAGTTTAAAGCGTTGGTAGGTATCGCGTTTTTCTTGAGAGAAAAGCTTGGCCGATTCGGCACTGGCGGCTTGATAGCCGCGTTTAATCGCCTGTTTAGTTTGCTCTTGGGTCACTAAGATAAAATCCCAAGGTTGGCTAAAACCGACACTTGGTGCATGATGCGCCGCCGCCAGAATTCGTTGAACAACATCTTGTGGAATGGCTTTGTTGATGAAGTCTTTACGCACGTCTCTGCGCGAATAAATCACTTTGTAAAGTGCATCTCTTTCGGCTTGGCTGATGTTCATACTGTTCTTTATTATTGCTTATTTGGCCACATTAAACCTGAGTGGGCTGCGGGGTTCAACTTATTCAGGGCGGCCGAAACAGGGTATGAAAACAAAAACAGGCCAATACTTTGGCCTGTTTGTTAGTTCATTAAAACCTAAGTTTAAGGTTTATCATCAGCCTTTGGCTGGTCTTGCTCAAAATCGTCTAAATAGTTTTTAGGCGGTGGCGTCCAGCCTCTATCGGTTAGAGAGTGGCCGTCACTTCGGTCTTTGTTCATGGCTTTGCCTAACAGATCTTCTAGTTGCAAAAACAGATCGCGATAGTCATTACTAAAGCGGTTATCTTCGCTGCTCGCCAGCCAAGTTTGATAAAGCTTCTCTTTGTTGTCTTTTTCAATTTGGTCGAAAGCATTTTTAAGCTGTTCAGCCTTAAACGGATGAAAGCCTAGTTCAGACAGTGCTCGACCGCCCATCTCCAGCGCCGAGTAGTAGGCTTCGGTAATAATGTGGTCTGCTCCTAAGCTACGAAGCTCGTAAGCGTGGCCACGGTCAAAGGCACGTACCATTAAGCGCACATGTGGAAAGTTATGTTTTACGTACTTAACAATGTCTCTTACCCGCTCTTTATCATCAATGGTGACTACCATGAGCTTGGCTTCTTCAATGCCTGCAGTGTGCAATAACTCGGGTTGTGTGGCGTCTCCAAAGTAGCTTTTGATGTTAATTTTGCGCATCAATTCTACTTGAGCAACTTGGTGGTCGAGCACCACGGTTTTTATGCCATTGGCCACTAGGAAGCGGTTTACAATTTGCCCAAAACGACCAATACCGGCAATGATTACCGTGCCTTTTTCGTCAATTTCATCGGGTTCTTGATGGTTCTCGGCTTCTTCGTAACGCGGCAATATCACTTTGTCGTAAAGAATAAACAGGCTAGGGGTTAAGAACATGGAGAAGGCCACAACCAAAGACAGTATTTGCGCAATGTCTTGAGGGATAACGTGGTTTTGGACGGTATAGCTAAGTAATACGAAGCCAAATTCACCCGCTTGCGCCAAACTAAGTGCAAACAACCAACGGTCGCTGTTTTTAATTTTAAAGATGATGGCCAGTACAAACAGTACTGAGGCTTTAATTAGCATAACCGCTAAGGCCATGGCGATAACTTTAGGCCAATGAACTTGTAGTACCCCAAAATCTACGCCTGCGCCAACGGTGATAAAAAATAGCCCCAACAGCAGCCCTTTAAAGGGCTCGATGGTGGATTCTAACTCGTGCCTAAACTCACTGTTGGCCAATACTACCCCAGCCAAAAACGCGCCTAATGCCGGCGATAAACCAATCAAGCCCATTAACGCTGCTATGCCAATTACCAGCATTAAAGTAGCGGCAGTGAAGATCTCACGCAGGCCAGAGCTTGCTACATAACGAAACAGGGGGCGACTAAGATAATGGCCGCCTATCACTAAGGCTGCAATGGCTAGCACAACCACCAGGGCATAGGCCCAACCGGGGAGGTGAGCCACTAGATTTAAGCTGTCACCATGTTCGGCAGCGGCTTGGCCCAGTTGCTCGGCTTTTTCAATTAACTCTGGTAATGCGAGCAGCGGAATAAGCGCCAGCATGGGAATTACGGCGATATCTTGGAACAGCAACACCGAAAACGACGAACGGCCGCCATCAGTTTTATTTAGGCCTTTTTCATTAAAGGTTTGCAGCACAATTGCGGTAGAAGACAGCGAAAAGATTAGGCCAATGGCGAGCGCAATGGTCCACTGTAAATCAAAGGCTAGGGCGATACCCATCACCACAATGGTAGTTAACGATACTTGCAGACCGCCTAAACCAATGAGCTTGTGGCGCATATCCCATAACATGCGGGGTTCTAATTCTAGTCCCACCACAAACAGCATCATCACCACACCAAACTCTGCAAAGTGCTGAATGGTGGCGGTTTCGGTGCCAACTAAACCGATTACTGGCCCAATAATGACACCAGCAATTAAATAACCCAGCACCGAGCCCAAACCGAGTTTTTTAGCTAAAGGAACCGCTAATACAGCAGCAATAAGATAGACAAAGGCTTGTAGAAAATAACCGGTCATAAGGCCTCCTTGAACAAGTTATTAGGAAGCTGAGTGAGCTTGTCTAAGCGGCTGGCCAGTTCTAAATCCACCTTGTTTTCAACAAGATTAACCAATAGCTTTTTCCAATTATTTAGATGAACACCCACTCGTTGCTCTTCTGCAGCAGTTCGCGAGGCAAATAACGCAAAGGGCGCTAAGTAACGCATGCCAATTAGTGATGCGGTTTGTTCTAGCGGGTGTAATAGTTCGCGAATAGTGAAGTGGTTATAGCCTTTATCGCAGTAGGCGTTTTCGGCACCGCCAGCGGTGATGGCACAGAGTAAACTTTTGCCATGTAGCATGTTGCCGTCGTGCCCATAAGCAAAGCCATATTCCAGTACTAAGTCTTGCCATTCTTTTAAAATAGCGGGAGTAGAATACCAATATAAAGGGAACTGCATAATCACTATGTCGTGTTCCAATAAGCGCTGTTGTTCTTTATCTACATTAATGCGAAAAGTAGGGTACTCGCGGTATAAATCTACCGCTGTTACTCCTGCAATGTTGCTAGCTAGCTTAAACATAGGCCGATTTATTTCTGAGCGGTCTTGCGAGGGGTGAGCAAATAACACTAATACTTTTTGATTTTGCTGGGGCATTGATAATTCCTTTTAAGCCTAGATAAAGGGCAGCGTTAAAACGGCTTCTAATATTGGTATATTTGCGAACGATTGACAAAGCTGCAACAAACCAAGGCCTGAGTAACAATACTCACCATAGTGAGTTATAGCAGACATTTACATCGGTTTTTTCATGGGCAGCGTATTGTGCGTAAATAGTGCCGCAAATAGCGCTAGTTGATACCTTCTTTAGTCATGGTGCTTAGTTGTGCACTTAGTTTGATTTACTGGTGTTGGTTACCGAAGTCGCCTTGTATCTTTGATGGCTGAAACGTTGCAGATGCTCTACATGTAACAGCTCTAAGTTTATTTGTCCGTTAAAGTAAGGCGCTTGCACCACTAAGGTATGAAACTCTCCATTTTCACCACAAGGGTCAATATCTGGTGGCAGTTCACTAAGCAGTTCCTTGTTGTATTCTCGGCCACAGTATTCTCTTGGTAAGCGTTCACTATCAACAGTGATTAAAAATGTCTTAATACCGCTACTAAGAATATCTGCAGCCAGTGATTCTGAAGCTTCGCCTAACAAGGGGAAAACACATTCCCATCCTGCGGGTTCTATATAACTTCTTCGATAATCAACAATACCGTTACAAAACATGTCTCCAAAGGCGATTGCATCTATCGCAACACCCGATTTTTTCAGCCCATTAATCACGGTACTTTGGTAAATGTGATTACTGGGAAAAACCTCTGGAAGTTCTATGGTGATGAGAGGCAAACCGATAAGGTCTGCTTGCATTTGCACAACGTTTAAAGGGGTTGCTTGAAATGGAACGTCGTTTTTCACATGTGTGGTGTATAAGGCGGTAACCTTATATGTTGGGTCTTTAAGCAGCCGCAAAAGAGTGAGCGTAGAGTCTTTACCTGATGACCAACTAATAACAACGTTCTTTCTCATGGTGTAAGCCTAACAGTGAAAACAGCCCAAAGGCGATGGAGTTTATTCAGCATAAACATGGGCTGTTTTGTGCAATGATTAGCGGCAGCGCATTTGGTACAACTTCAAAACGGGCATGATTAAACTTATGCGGTTCGCCGTCTAAGTTTGTGGGTATAAACTGTTCTGATTTAGTCTCTAACCAAGGAGTTTGCCAAGTCACAATATACTCGCCGTTTTGGATGTCGCCATTGCCAAAAGCAGCGGCTTCTTGCAGTACTTGGCTTAAGGCGGTAGCGGGGAAATCCCGCACAATGCATATGTCCATCAAACCGTCGTTTAAGTAAGCATTTGGCCCCAGTATTTGACCGCCGCCGGCCTGCTTGCCATTACAAAGCGCACCAATGATTAAACCACCGTTAAAGTTTTTATCAGGGCTACTAAGTTCTCCCACATAAGGCTTAAAGTTCAAGGCTTGTACTATTCCAGAGAGGGTATAAGCGCCACCACCTAAAAAGTTTTTTAGCTCTACCGGTGTTTCGGCGGTGATTTGTGCGCCAAAACCGGCGGTGAGTACGTTCATAAAATAGTACTGTTGTTGATTCTCTAAATCTTTAGCGCTTATTACATCCACCATTTGCGCAGAATGTTCCAAGGCAAAGGTGATGGCATTTAAAGGATTAGTAGGAATCTGGCAAGCGGTAGCAAAGTCATTGGCGGTACCGAGGGGCAAAATGGCTAGGCTAGGGCGCTGCTCTGCAGGATAGAGCATTAAGGCTGATACCACTTCTTGTACCGAGCCATCACCGCCGCCAATCATTAGTTTTTTCTCTGGCGAGTTCCAACCTTGTTGGTGTGCTTCGGCGACTAGCCGCTCTACGTCGCCACCTTCCCAGGTGACTCTCACTTGAATGTTGTGCCCTTGCTGGCGCAGCTGAGAGACTGCCTCACGAATATCTGGAAGGTGTGCTTTCTTGCCGTTGAGTATTAGTCTAAGTTCCACAAATAGCCCTTATTTAATCAACATCTTAGTGGTTACTTCTACTATAAGTAGCCTGCGCAAATGTTGCTAGTATTGTCGGCGATTTGTGAACAAACAATCTGTTTACGCTTGCCCTTTCATTCGCAAGTATAAGTTTTCTACTTTATCGCGGGCCCATTGAGTTTTACGCAAAAATTTCAGGCTAGATTTAATGCTTGGGTCGTGAGTAAAGCAGCGAACATTGATCCGCGCGCCTAATTCGTCCCAGCCATAAAAATCGACCAGTTCTTTTAGAATGCTTTCAAGGGTTTTGCCGTGCAGAGGGTTGTTTTCTTGGGTCATGCTGGTAGCCAATAGTAAATTCTTGCTTATTGTAACAGCTCCTATTTATGGCGGGAAAAGTAAAACGACAAAGTTTTACTTAATAGGCTCACCCTTAAACGGGTTTTATAGGGTAAGCTGGAAGTGGATTTTTTACGATGGACAGATGTTTTATGGAAGGTTTGCTTCGTTTAGTGCGAATACTAACAAGTATTGGTTTGTTTGCTTTGGCTGCGGCGATTGTTTTTTTTACTTTAGAGTTACGCCAGTTTCGTGAGCAGTTACCCATGTTGTTGGAAAAAGTAGACGCTACAGCACAACGAGTAGACCCGATAGTGGCAGAGGTCGCCGAGCTTAAAACTTTCATTCCACAAATCATTGAGCAAAGCGCTGGTTACCAAGCGTTGATTCCAGAAGTACTAGAGCGTATTGATGTTATTAACCAACAGTTGCCCATAATCATTGATGAAGTGACCACGATTAGCCAAGCAATAGAGCCAATATTGGCTGAATCGGATGCGTGGCGTGGTGAACTACCCGCAGTATTAAAGCGAGTTGATGACACTAATACAACGGTGAGAGGCACTAACCAACAAATAGCTAAAGTGGTGCCTCAAGTACCGCTTATTTTGGCTGAAAGTGAAGCCTTACGAGTAGAGATACCAGAGATGATCGCCAGTGCCGATGAGCTAGTAGGTAAGGCTGAAGAAGCCGGAAAAGAAGCAAGCCGTGGTTTGGTATCAGGCTTTGTAGGCGGCATTCTTACTTCGCCATTTAATCTCATTGGTAAAATAGGTGAAAACACCACTGAGCGTTTGGGCTTCAAAAATGCCGACAGCCTCACTGAAACCGACCGAGAACAGTACGCCAAGGCGATGAAAAAATTGATGAAAGCCCCCAAGCAGGATGCGAAAGAGCAATGGAGTAACCGCCGTTCTGGTAACAGTGGTTTGATCACCATAAAATCCATTGATAAACAGGGCCAAGCGATTTGTTATCAATTACTTAGCGACTTTATTATTGCCGAAGGTGAGGATGCTGGTGAACACCAGCTGACGACCGAAACTTGTGAAGAGTAGCAGCATAAAAAAGATCTTTTGTGGTCGAGAAAGCTAAAGTTATTCTCAATAAAGCCGCTACAGAAGCGATTACCAGGAATCAGGAGGTAGAATGGAAATCAATGGTGCAAGCACTTCTCAATCAATGGAAGTGATTTCAGCCAAGTTGGCTAAAAGCCAACAAGAGCAAGACGGTAAAGCTGTACAAGAATTAGTTGCCGCAGCTGATGTTCCTGAGGCCGCGCCAGCGAGCCGATCGGGACTAGGCGAAACAATAAACATTAAAGTGTAAGTAGACTAAGCCGCAGTAGCGGCTTATTTTTTTGCTTTTTATTCAATGTGCCATATTGAATACCTTCCCATAGCTCCCCCCTCTATATGTGTTCAACAGGTTGAAGTACTCCATCATCATAAAAGTCATCCCAGTGCATGACTAAAATGGAATCGAGCTTAGTGTGTGATGACATTACAGAGCAAAAAGCCGCTTAAAGTAAACTTGAGCATAGCAAGCGCTAAGAGCTTGGATAAACCTAATGTACCGGCGGCATTCCAAGCTGTATTGACTCAACACCATGGTTAGAAGATTAATTAAGCGCTAGTCAAATTACTTGGGTAGGGAGCTGCAAGCGCGTTCGAGTGCTTTGGAATGTTGACCTAGACCAATACTCAAGATGGCGAGCCTTGCCATTATTGAAGCGTTTAGCTTGCGAATTATGGCGCCGAAAAGAATGGAGCGACACAGTTTGTACAAAGATTGAGAATCCTATCAACCACACTATTCATTGAGGTAAAAATTTTGTCGCTAAGGCTGACAATACGCTTATTTTATCTTTAGTTTGGACATTAATAGGGCATCACCTTCGATATAAAGGCTGGTATCTATTGGTAGTTTAAGCATGAGCATTTTAAGAAAAGCTTCGATGTAAGCTGTATTTTTTGAACATTGATCACTATTCGGACGACGGTATTAGACCTTAATCGCATTTATCAATACCCAGTCACATTTGTATTATTAAATTATATTACAATTGGTGTTCGTTAGAGTTTGAAAACACTATTGTATAGGGTTTTAGATAATGTGGAAAAGGATATAGCTGTTATTTCCACATCAATACACAGCGCTAAATTGGTTTTGTACTACAAAATGCATTATCGATTTATACAACATTAGGTGAATGGGTAAATGAAACATATCTATCTTAAAAGCTTGTTAGCAACGTCTGTTTTTTTAGCTGTAGGTTGTACATCAACCTCTGATCCTGTTAATGAGTTCGTTAATAACAAGGAAACGGGTGAAGCTTTATTAACGCCAGTAGCAGTTACAGCAAGTAGCCACGATGGTAACGGCCCTGACCGTTTATTGGACCAAGATCTTACAACGCGTTGGTCTTCAGCGGGTGACGGTGAATGGGCAATGTTGGACTTTGGTTCTGTTCAAGAGTTTGATGCCGTTCAAGCTGCATTTAGTAAAGGTAACCAGCGCCAGTCTAAATTTGATATCCAAATGAGTGTTGATGGTGAAAACTGGACTACTGTACTCGAAAGCCAAATGAGTTCGGGTAAAGCCCTTGGTCTAGAGCGCTTTCAGTTTGAGCCTGCGGTAAATGCACGTTACGTAAAATACGTTGGGCACGGCAATACTAAAAATGGTTGGAACAGTGTTACTGAGCTAGCTGCCGTGAACTGTGACATTAATGCTTGTCCTTCAAGCCACATCATTACGTCAGCAGTTGTTGCTGCTGAAGCATCAATGATTGCCGAAATGAAAGCGGCAGAGAAAGCGTATAAAGAATCGCGTAAAAACCTTCGTTCAGGTGATTTTGGTGAGCCAGCAGTATACCCTTGTGATACTACGGTAAATTGTTCGCGTAGTGAGCTTCCGCCAACACCAAGCTTGCCAGCAACCCCTCTAGCAGGTAATGCACCGAGCGAAAACTTTGATTTGTCATATTGGTACCTATCTCAGCCTTTTGACCATGATAAAAATGAACGTCCAGACGACGTGTCTGAATGGAACTTAGCAAACGGTTACCAACACCCCGAGATTTTCTACACCGCTGATGATGGTGGCCTAGTATTTAAGTCTTACGTGAAAGGTGTTCGTACCTCTAAAAACACCAAGTATGCTCGTACCGAGCTTCGTGAGATGCTACGTCGCGGTAACATGTCACATAGCACTAAAGGTGTGAACAAAAACAACTGGGTATTCTCAAGTGCTCCTGAAGCAGACTTAAAAGCGGCTGGCGGTATTGATGGCGTTTTAGAAGCAACCCTGAAAATTGACCACGCTACGACTACCGGTAAAGCCAATGAAGTAGGTCGCTTTATCATTGGTCAAATCCACGACCAAAACGATGAGCCAATTCGTTTGTACTACCGTAAACTGCCAAACCAAGCAACAGGTGCTGTTTACTTTGCACATGAAAGCCAAGATGCCACAAAAGAGGATTTTTATCCGCTAGTGGGTGGCTTGACAGCTGAGGTTGGTGAGGATGGTATCGCTCTAGGTGAGATCTTCAGCTACCGTATTGAAGTGGTTGGCAACATGATGACAGTTAGTGTTATGCGTGAAGGCAAAGAAGACGCCGTTCAGGTAGTTGACATGAGTGACAGTGGCTACGATGTTGGCGGCAAGTACATGTACTTTAAAGCTGGTGTTTACAATCAAAACATCTCTGGTGACTTAGACGATTACGCTCAAGCTACCTTCTACAAGCTTGAAGCCTCTCATGATACATACACAGAGAAATAAGCTTTAGTTATCACTCTGTTTGTAAAAAAGAACCCCGCTCAGAGCGGGGTTTTTCTTTATTAGGATTTTAAATCTAGCGGCATTCTTAATCACTCTTCTTCGTTAAGTGGGCTTGTTCTTTCCTCCTCTTTCTCATTCAGCTGCAACCAAGGAACAAGCTATTCCAGCAAGCCGCTCAGAACTCGGTGGAGCAATAAGTATTAACGAGTAGGTAGACTAAGCTGCAGTTGTCGTTTATTTTTTTGCTTTATATTCAATGTTTAAGTAATCAAAGACAAAGCCCATTAACCATAAAGGGCCAATCAGTAAGTATTGAATGTCTTCAAAAAATGAGGGCTTTTCCCCTTCAATTTTATGGCCAATAAACTGACCAATCCAGGCCACTACAAATATCCAGATACTGCATTGCCAAAGAGGAATTGGGCTCAATGTACTGATCAAATCGCATAACAGAAAACACGACAGGGTGAATAAAGCCATCGCCAACGCGAGTGCTTTGGATAAGCGTAAGTAAAACCAATGAATAGGTAGAGCTAAAAGGCTGGCGACATTTATCCAAGGGGAAAGTTGTTGATCACTGACAAATGCTGATAAAGGCAGAGACCATAAAAGGCCAACAATACTGAAATAGATGGCAGGCACCATAAACCAGTGAATGGCTTTGTTGGTAGGGTTTTTATGGCTCACGGCATATTCATTAAACCATTGCTGCACGGGTTTTGGCATAACTTGGCATCCTGCTAAGTGTTAACAGTTTGTTACCATAACAGTTGCAGCTCTGACCAGTTAGCCGAAGACTAGAACTTGAGATCAAGATCTCATGTGGCAATGGAGAAGCGTATACCGTGGCCAAATAATTAGCCTTGGTCGAGGTGTTTGAGTTGTTTTATAAAGCTATCTATCGCTTTATCGTCATGCACCGAAAACTGGTATTTATTGTGAAAAAATACACTAAGATCCAATTGTTGGTTACTGAGCACAATGGTGTAACCATCCCAATCGGAGCTAGCCTGTAAACCTTGATACAGGTAGCCTTCACCCTGCTTTATGCCTAAGCGGGTAATTTTTTCATATACTCGAAGCGCTAGGTTTACATCAACAACGCGTTGCATCACTTTCTCCTAAAATGTTTAGCATGGTTTAGTCAAACTGCTTACCTACGCCACAACTTTGTTCATCGCAACGGGCTTTGCCAGTTAACAAACGTGATATTTTGAAGCGATTTTTAGCAAACACCAAATAGGCTTTGTCAGATACTCCACGTAATAGCGGGGTGCGTAGCAGTTGTATCCATGGCTTTTGATTCACCAGCCCCCAAGCTTGAGCGGTAACATCTAAGCCTAGTAACAATGTTCCTGTTTCGGTTTCTGCATGTAGTATATCGCTGGCTTCTGTTCGGTTTATGTGTGGAAATTTGTCGGTAAACTCAGCTTGGTTGATGTCTTGTAATTCTATTAGCTCTCGGTGATCAAAAAACTTAAGTTGACGCATTTCTTCTGCACATAAAGGGCATTGGCCATCATAAAAAATTCGTAATTGCATAAGTACTCCGGTTTATTGGTAGGCAAGTATTAGTAGGTGAGTGCTCACCACTACGCAGGTTAAAATTAAGCGTAAACGTTGGTAAGACGGACTTAAGCGGCTAGGAGGATGGCTATGCCATTCACGGTAATAAATAACTATATAAGCACCGGCCAGTAAAATGAGTGCACTGCTGGTGGAATTTAGCATTAAACATACAAAGCTGAGTACACTCAGTAGGTTGCTAATAATTAGTTGTTTACTGCTATGGCTTTCGCCGTTTAATGCTTGCGCCCACAAGCTTCCACAAAGAAAGCTTAAGATGACTGCGCTATATCCAACAAACAATTGCTGAGGGCTGTGTGTGAACAACTTTATTTGCATTAGTGTGGCCAAACATAAAGCGATGAAAACACTTAACCCTGCGTATCCTAAAAAAGTGATTGTGCGCTGTAGTTTGTCCAAAATACCGTCCTTAACGATTTACTACTTTATTAAACGTAGTAAGCAGGCATTTGGATCGACCTTGTTAAAGGTGCAAGCTTAGTGGGGTATATGGTTACAACTAAGTAAAGCCTTAGGTACCCGATTTATCCAAGGGTAGTACATTGCAAAATAGCTCTCGCTCGTATTGTTTTTCTAGGTGATCACGCCAATTGCGTTTCTGAATGGGAACCAAATAAAAGGTTTCACGGCTAGTGTCGGTAACAAACGCCATACCACGAGGCATGAGTTCATAGTGAATATCGTGCACAAAACCCAGTGAAAAGCTTTGGCGGCCAGTAAGGTGGTTAATGTCTTCTCGCGACAAACAAACCCCTTTTTTGTCTTCGGCGAAACGGTCGCATAACCATTCTGAAAACTGTTTAGCGCTGATCATAGTCATTGCAATCGCCTCCTAAATGCTGAGTGTTTTTTAGTCAGTTGAATAGTTAAGGTATAGCAGATGTAACAGTCTTTTTTTTATAAGTATTTATGTCAGTTTGTTTTTTTTGCTGTAAATGACGAGATAAAACAGAGGCTTACTATTTAGAGGGAATGCAGTAAATGCATCCCCTCTGAGTAATGCTAGAAGTTAGCTAAGAAGAATGGAATCAATAAGGCATTCACCAAATCAATGAAGAAGGCACAGACCAAAGGCACAATAATAAAGGCGAGGTGTGAGTTACCATAGCGCTGCGATACCGCTGACATATTTGCCATTGCAGTAGGTGTAGAGCCTAGCGATATACCACCAAAGCCTGAACAAATTACTGCGGCGTCGTAGCTTTTGCCCATTGCTGGGAATACGATGAAAATGTTCACTAGAATGGCAATCACAAACTGGGCGCTTAGGATGGCAAAAATAGGACCCGCTAAATCAATTAGCGTCCACAATTGCATGCTCATTAGCGACATCGCTAAAAAAGTACCTAGGGAAATATCGGCAATTAATGCAATGGCGGGTTTGCGGGTTGGCCATTGGGTACCCGTTATACGCGGTAGCGAAGACGGTACCAAGTTGGTCATTACAATACCGGCAAATAAACAGGTTACAAATAGCGGTAGCTGTAAGCCCACGTTGGCAATGATTTCATTCAGTATGAAGCCTAAAATGACACAGATGTGAATCGCTAAAATGGCATCTAAAAAGTCAAAACCAGTGATCCCTTTATCTTTGTTCTCTTCTGCCACTCCAACGTCTAGCGGCTCATCTTTTTTAGGGCTTAGGTTATGTCGGTTCACTAAGAATTGAGCAATTGGGCCACCCATTAAGCTGGCAAGTATTAGCCCGAAGGTTGCACTGGCAATACCAATTTCCATGGCGTTTGTTACGCCAAAATCTTCGGCAATTCGTGGTGCCCACGCAATGGCCGTACCGTGTCCACCAATTAACGATACACTTCCGCCTAAGAGGCCCACGGCAGAGTCTAGACCGAAAATTTTCGCCACAGTGATACCGGTGAGATTTTGAAGAATCATGTAACCGATGGTAATGCCGAGTAAAATCACTAAGGGCATCCCACCTTTTAGCAAATCTTTTAAACTGGAGTTGATTCCAATGGTGGTGAAGAAGTAGACCAGCAAAATATCGCGAGCGATTAAGGTGAACTCAATCTCTACTGAGGTGAGGGCGTAAATAAGACCAATGATTACCGAGAACAAAATGCCTCCGGTAACGGGTTCAGGAATACTGAACTCTCTTAAAAAATTAACCGCTCTGTTAATTCGTCGGCCAATAAACAACACCAATATGCCGATGGTGGCGGTAAAAAAGGAGTCAAATACTAAAACTCCGTCATTGAACTCAATGCCCATACAATTTCCTATTAGCTAAATGTTATTAAGCAAGCTGGGCTTGCTGAGTAAGATCCATCCTACTTAGGGTGATAAGTGGCGAAATAGTTGCAGTGAATGCTGAAAATATTTCGCTATTTAGTGTAGAGATAGTTCTAATCAGAGTAAACCAAGGTATGTAAACGCAGCAGGCCATGGGGCTTAGGTGAGGTTTGTTGCTTGGAGAAAAGCCTAAGGAAATAAAATTATTCAGCAGAGCTTGTTAGTATCAAAGGGCTATTTATAGGCTGTTAATCTCGCCAATTATGTTTTTTTAGGAACTAATCCTGCCAAATTCGCATTTATCACTTCTGTCACAAACTAAAGATAGACCATTTAGCTTGGCTTGCGATAGAGTCGGTGTTCAGTTTGTAAAGGTAAGCAATAATGCGACGCATCATTTTAATTATGGCGGCGTTGATTACTGTTGCTACATGGATGTTTTACAGTAACGACGCTGCTGATTCGGCAGCCATTCCGAATAAACCCGTTACCGTAGAAGTGGTGACTATAGAGAAAGGCCAGCTGCGCGAACAAGTGCATTTGTTAGGCAACGTATTCTCCGCCAGCTCGGTGAATATTAACCCTGAGGTTGATGGCCGTATTGCTACTGTGGCAGTTAAATCTAGCCAAGCAGTTAGCAAAGGCCAGCTATTGGTGCAGCTTGATAACCGCCATCAACAGGCGGTGTTACAGCGTGAACAAGCCCGTTTAGACGACATTCTTCGCCAACATAAAAACTTACTACAACTGTTACCCAAAGGTGCCACTACTCAGGCTGAAGTAGATCGTTATGAGTCACAAGTAGCGATGCAGAAAGCTGAATTAGCGATTGCCACGGCAGCTTTGCAAGATAGAGCTATTCGAGCGCCTTTTAGCGGCAAACTGGGGCTGGTTGACTTAAGCCCCGGCCAATTGGTGAATACCGACACCACTCTTACGACGTTAGATAATGCTGATACTTTACGCCTCAATGTACCGGTGGCAGCCCGCTATTTAGGGCGAGTTGCCGTTGGCCAACAAGCGCAAGTGCATCAAGCTGGGCTTCAACATCAAGTGTTTGATGCCACGGTGAGTAGTATTGATAGCCGAGTGCGTGGCGAAAGCCTCAATGTTTACATTCAGTTGTCTATTGATAATAAACAAGCGGGTTTGGCACCGGGGGCTCTGGTTACGGGTGAGTTAGCATTAAGCGCGCCAGAGCGTTTACTGTTGCCCTTGCAAGCGGTGGCCTACGACGGTGATCGCCGTTTTGCTTACCGAGTAAACCAGCAGCAGGTGGACAAAGTTGAACTAGAGTTGGGCGTGCGTGGCAATAATGTAGTGGAAGTACTGAGTGGTTTGGAAGCAGGCGATAAAGTGGTGTATCGCGGATTAGTGAAGCTTCACGATGGGATTGAGGTTGACGTACTAAACTAATGAAAATTTC
The DNA here is from genome assembly GCF_046774965.1 of Agarivorans sp. DSG3-1. Classification (NCBI taxonomy): domain Bacteria; kingdom Pseudomonadati; phylum Pseudomonadota; class Gammaproteobacteria; order Alteromonadales; family Alteromonadaceae; genus Agarivorans; species Agarivorans sp. DSG3-1. The sequence goes on from NZ_CP177241.1 coordinate 2,491,328, forward strand.
AGATCTGTCGATGTATCGCCCGGTAGCGGCGATAGTACTAAGCATATTATTGATGTTATTTGGGGTTGTTGGCTACAGCCAACTGCCGGTGCGCGAAATGCCCGACATTGAAAGCCCTGTCGTTTCTATTGGTACGCCATATCGTGGCAGTGCTTCCTCCATCGTCGAATCGCAAATCACCAACCCGATAGAAGATGAACTTAGCGGCATTGATGGTATTGATTACATCTGGTCATCGTCTTGGGATGGCTGGTCTGGCATTACTATCACCTTCAAGCAAGGCTCTGACATGCTGGCGGCGGTGAGCGATGTGCGAGATGCGGTAAGCCGTGCGCGTAATCGTCTGCCTGATGATGTAGATGAACCGGTGGTGCGTAAAAACGACAGTGAAGAAGCGCCATTTATGTGGCTAAACCTTACTGCTACTTTGCAAGACCGCGTTGAGTTAAGTGACTTTGCCGAACGGATACTGATTGAACGTTTAAGCCTACTACCCGGAGTGAGTGCGGTAAATACCTCTGGTTTGGTTGAGCGGGTAATGTACGTGGAGTTAGATCCCATTGCGATGGCCGGGCGCGGGCTCACCACCAATGATGTTATTGATGCGCTTAATCGAGAAAACCTGCAGTTGCCGGCCGGTTATGTTCGAAATGACAGCCTAAATATTGTGGTGCGCATGGAGCGCATGTATCAGCAAGCCGATGATTTTGCTGAGCTACAAATTGCTAACCTAAATGGCGACAGCGTTACCCTCGATGATATCGCCCACATCTACATTGGCGCTAAAAAAGACACCACTACCTTTAAAAGCAACGGCGTAGACAGCATGGGCTTGGGCATTGTTGCTATGTCTAAAGCTAATCCTTTGGAAGTGGCTGATACGGTTAACAAAGAACTGGCTTCTCTGCAGCGTTTCTTGCCTGAAGGCGCTGAGTTAAGTGTTGATTACGATAGCACTATTTTTATCCGCCAGGCGATTAACGAGGTGTATTCAACCCTAGCGATTTGTGCCTTGTTAGTGGTGGCAGTGTTGTATTTATTTTTGGGACGACTAAGCGCCACCATTATTCCTGCGGTAACCGTACCTGTATCTTTAGTGGCTGCTTTCTCGGTGGCTTATATGCTGGGTTACAGCATTAATTTAGTGACTCTGATGGCCCTCATTTTAGCCATTGGTTTGGTGGTGGATGATGCGATTGTGGTGGTGGAGAATATCATTCGCCATAGAGCCGCGGGCGCACCGCCTTTGGTTGCGGCGTTTCGCGGTGCAAAAGAGCTAAATTTTGCTGTTATTGCTACCACTGTTGTATTGGTCATGGTGTTTTTGCCGCTGGTATTTATGCAGGGAAAAATTGGCGATTTGTTTAGCGAATTTGCGGTGTTGCTGTCGGCTGCGGTGATTTTCTCTTCTTTAGTGGCGCTGACTCTTGCACCCGTAATGGCGGGTAAGCTATTTGAGAAAGATCCCACTAAGGTGACTTGGCTCAATCGCTCGGTAGGCCGAGCAATGACAGCGCTGCAGAACAGGTATGCGGCTTTGTTGGAAAAAGTGGTGCATTTTAAAGTGAGCGCTATGCTGGTGGTTGTGGCGTGTATGGTCTTGCTTGTGTGGGCTTATCAGCAGCAAAATCCGGCCTTTGCACCTAAAGAAGACCGAGGGGTTGTTAACGTATACGTTGGTGGCGTGGAGGCGACCAGTTACGATCGCATGGTAGAAAGCATGGCGCAAATTGAGCAGCGTTTATTGCCAATGATGGATCAAGACGGCCCTATCGACACCCTTAATTATTCTGCCCCTGCTTTTGGCAGTTGGGCCGACCACCAGGGCTTTTTCATTGTTCGCTTAAAAGATTGGAGCCAGCGAACTCAAAATGCCGCTGAAGTAGTAGAGATGATCCGCGATGCTGCTCATGATGTCAGTGACGTAAAAGTCTACCCCTATCAACCCGGCTTTGGCGGTGGAATGGGCGAGCCAGTGCAATTTGTATTACAGGGCGATGATTACGAAAGCCTTTATCAATACGCTCAAATGCTAGAGAAAGAAGCCAACGATAGCGGCTTAATGCACGGGGTTCAGCTTGATTACAATCCCACTACGCCGGAGATACTGCTACAGGTAAATCGCTTAGCTGCCCGCGAGTTGGGTATTAGTATCGACGATATTGCTAGCACCTTAGAAGTACTGCTTGGAGGACGAGCTCAAACCCGATTCGAAGAGTTTGGCGAAGAGTATGATGTTTACTTAAAAGCCGATGAAAGTCAGTTCCAATCGCCCAGTGATTTGAGCAAGGTGTATCTGCGCAGTGCCAGTGGCGCCTTAGTGTCTTTAGACACCTTAGTAGAAGCGAATGATGTGGCATCGGCTCGAGGCTTGTTTCATTATCAACGGAAAAAGTCGATAAACCTTAAAGCTAACTTAAGTGACGATGTGAGCTTGGGCGAAGCACTGAGCTTTTTGAACCAGGCTTCTAGCGAAATTTTGCCCAGCGGCTATACCGTAGATTACGCTGGAGAATCAAAAGAGTTTTACGATAACCAGCGAGAAATCTGGTTGTTGTTTGCCATGGCTTTATTGGTTTGTTATTTGGTGTTAGCGGCGCAGTTTGAAAGCTTTATTAGCCCCGCCATTGTCATGCTAACCGTACCGCTGGGGCTGCTAGGAGGATTGCTCGGCATCCTTATTACTGGTGAAACTTTTAATATATACAGCCAGTTAGGTTTATTAATGCTTATTGGTATGGCAACCAAAAACGGTATTTTAATTGTAGAGTTTGCCAATCAATTACGCGACCAAGGTTTGGCAGTGAAAGAGGCCATTATTAAAGCGTCTACCAATCGCTTACGGCCGATTATTATGACGGCCATGACCACCTTGCTAGGGGCGGTGCCTATGTTGCTTGCCACTGGCGCCGGTTCGGAAACCCGCTTTGCGATTGGTATTGTAATATTTAGTGGCATGTTACTGGCCACTTTTGTGACGCTGTTTGTGGTACCGTGTTTGTATCATTTATTGGGGGGCTTAAGTGGCTCACCGGAAGCGCGTGCCGAACAACTTAATCAACAGTTACAAGGAAATAGCGCAATATCAAATCGCGACAACAGATGTGAGAACTAATGCGAAAAATGGATAAAAAACGCGATAAGGATATCGTGGCGGCTTTAACAACGGTGTGCGAAGCGGCTAAGCTAGATAACGCGGATTTTAGTTGGATAAGTCACCGAGTGAACTATCAGCGCTTTCCCGATAGTTTAGAAGTGCAGTGCGTTTACGCTCACCAAGATGCACTGCAGAGTGCGGAGCGGGTGGGTGAACAGAAGAAGATTATCGAGCAAATTAACCTAGAGTTAAATGCTAAAGGTATTCAGTTGAATAACCTTAAACGACAAGTTCGTTTTAGTAGCGAAGAATAGCGATTAGTCGCTACTAAAACAGCGCGAGATTATTCGCCTTCTTGCTCTGGCCATATTTGCTCTTCAGCTGGCGCTTGCGGCTTTTCGTCGGCCGCTTTTACGCGAATTTTGTTACCCGCTTGCTTAGTGCCGTTGAGTGCGTCAATCGCTGCTTGAGCGGCGCTATCGTCGGCCAATTCAACAAAGCCAAAACCTTTTGATTTGCCACTTTCTTGATCCATCACTAAGTCGCAACTCTGTACTTCTCCGTGGGCTTCAAATAAGGCTGACAACTCGGTTTCGGTAATGGTGCGAGTTAGGTTGCGGACTAATAATTTCATGGTGTACCCACTGTTGGCGGAGAAAAAAGGGCGGCGATTGTGCCATATCATCTTGAGGCATACCACCGGAAATCAGCTATTCAATAGCTTTTATTTTATATCACTCATTGTTACGCAATTTTACGTAAAAAGCTCGCGACATTTGCTTTACTCTTATTGCTTATCTGTTGCATTAAGCTAAAGCTTGGTTGGTCTAGATGGTATTGATTAGCGAGTTGCTCTAGCAGACAGTTCCATAGCTTGGCTGTCATCTCTGAATCGGCTAACGCTCGGTGAAATACACCGTCGTTATCAATATTGTTGTAAGCCACTAAACTCCCCAGTTTATGGTTGGGGGCGTCGGGAAATAAACGGCGTGACAACAACATAGAGCAGGCAAATTGGCCTTGAAGCCTTCGGCCTATTTGGGCAAATTCGGCCTCTAAAAAACGTTGATCAAATGAGGCGTTGTGCGCCACAAGGTTATGAGACCCCACAAATTGATAGAAACGTTCCATCACCTCTTCACAAGGAGGGGCGTCGCGTAACATGGTGTTACTAATGCCAGTGTAGTTTTCAATAAACGAGTTAACCCTAAACCCCGGATTCATTAATTCTTGAAAGCGCTGAGTGGCTTGACCATTTTCTAGGAGTACTGCCCCTATTTCTATCGCTCGGTCACCTTGGTTCGGTGACAAGCCAGTGGTTTCGAAATCGAGAACAATAACAGTATTAGCGGGGGAGGAAGGGTTCAAAAGTCAGGATCTTTTTAAGGATTACATCAAGGGGCCAATAATACCGCTGTGTGGCAATTAGGCCAAGTGTTCAACTGTTATTTATTGGTTTTGCTTTTTTCATCTTGATGTTGAAACAGTGGTAGCTCTAAGGTGAACAATGCACCACCAATTGGGCTATCGCTTACCTGTGCGTTGCCGCCATGGTTCGCCACAATACGCTCTACAATAGATAAGCCTAAACCGTGACCGCCACTCTGCCTGCTGCGGCTGTCGTCTACTCGAGCAAAAGGTAAGAATATGGATTCGCGATACTGTTCTGGCACACCGATACCGTCATCATGCACTTCAAAAAATACTGACTTATTGGATAAGTAAGCGCGAATAAGGATCAGCTTTTCAGCATATTTTTGAGCATTCACTATCAGGTTATTTAAGGCGCGGCGCAGCAGTTTTTCATCGGCCATTAGCGATAAACCCACTGGACATTCGATTTGTAGTTTTAAGTTAGGACTTAGTTTAGATAAACGCTCACACATATTGTAAAGCAGCGGGTAGGGATTGAGTGATTCGGGATGAATACCGGTAGCCTTAGTGAGCTGAGAAAAGGTAATTAGCTCGTGAGTAAGATCTTCCAAGCTGTCCAAATCTTCATCCATTTCTTGAATGTGCTCATGCATGGTTTGCATATCGGTAATTGAACGGGTCATGTCTAACGCAAAACGCAGGTTGTTTATTGGCGTCTTTAGCTCGTGTGAGGCGGCCATTGTCATGGCGTCTTGTTCTTGAATTAGCGTTTTAAGTTTATAGGCCATCGCATTTAGGCTGCGGGCCATGTGGTTGATTGGCGAAGGGGCTTTTTCGTTTGCGCTTACATCAAAGTTACCTTCACCCAAAGATTTTGTGACCTTAGCAAGGCGGTAGGTATGGCGAGTAATCGAGAACGAGAACCACATTACCGTTGCGGCTAAACACCCTCCAATAAGAGCAACCATATACCAGAATAGCCAATCGCCGTGGTCAATAAACTCTTCATCGAGATCTAGCTCCAACACTTGTTGATTTGGCCATTGGTAAAAAAGGGTGATGTCGTCATCATCCAAAAAGTTAGAGTGTACGGCAATATGTTGGCCATGCCGCATAACATGTAACCGGTTTTCGGCGTCCATTTCAGTGATGGGATAAATGCGAATAAAGAAGGGGAATTCTTCTTGGTAGCGAGTGAGTACTGCTTCTACATCTGGGTTTTCGGCGTGTAATAAGTCGCGTTCTAACAAGTAATATATTGGTAGGGTTATTGTGCCTATTTGGTCTCGCTCAATTTGTTGAACACGCTCTTCAATGATGACTCCATAAATAAAAGTGGCCGCCACAATAGCAAACACCGACGACAGGAATAATCGTAGAAATAGCGTAATCATGGTTGCGTTGCTGACCTAAGCGGCTTTAACAAATAAATAGCCTTTACCACGTACCGACTTAATGTAGCGGTAGGGCGGGGTATTGTCGTTAAGCTTTTTACGAATAGTGGATACACGCATATCGAGTGAGCGATCTAATCCATCGTAGTCAATCCCTCGCATTTCTTTAAACAATACGTCGCGAGGTAATACATGGCCAGCGTTGTCCATTAAGAAGTAAAGCAAATCAAACTCTGCGTCAGTAAGCTCTAATAATTGTTCGCCTAACCAAATACGGCGTTGGGTTTTGTCTGCATCTAAGTCTTGGCAAATAATTCGGTGAGCATTACGCGGCTGTTCAGCTTGATTGGTGTTCTGATTGTCTAATGCTGAAGTGCGATCACTGCGGCGCAGCGCCGAGCGTAAGCGCGCAAGCAAAACATGCGGACGCAATGGTTTACTCAAAAAGTCATCCACGCCCAAATTCAACGCCGACACTTCGGTTACATCATCGCCTTGGGCGGTAACCATAAGAATAGGGCCGGAATAAAAGTCACGCACTACTTGGCATACTTGAATGCCATCCATACCTGGTAGCATTAAATCTAACAATACGGCATCTGGGGAATGTTTAGCGATAAGCGCGGGTGCTTGGTCTCCACGCTCACTAGAAATAACTTCAAAACCTTCACTACGCAAAAATGTTGCCACCAACTGTTGTTGACGTGAATCATCCTCGATTAATACGATTCTTTTATGTTCTTGGCTCAATTTGTTTCCCTGCATAGACAACTCCCCTAGCTGGCTCATTTTAGAGAGCGCCTAAGACGATGCAATTACCTCTTACAAAAATACGACAAATATCATTTAATTGTAAATTTTACCTCACGTTCTGGTTAAGGATTCTGCGAAAGATTGACTATCCCTGACGAAAGACTGACTGATTGAGAATTTGTCGCATTTTACAATCTTCTCAACAACTGATTGAGCGATGAGCACTAATCGCTTTCGCTAGCGTTATATAGGACAGGGAACAGGATGAAAAAATCTCAACAGGCCGTTTCAATAGCTGCCGCTATTACTACTTTATTAGGCGCAGTTAGCCATGCAAATGCGACGGGTTACATTGATGATGAAGCAGGGTTTGGCTTCGAACTGCTATTAGGCGCTACCGTAGGCCAACAGCAATCGCAGTTTGATACCGATGATGACAACGCCACTACCGCAGATTTAAACAACTCAGGGAATAAAAGCTCTGGTGTAGGCCCAGCCGTATTAGGTGAGCTTAATTACACTTTTGCCAACCGTAAAACTCAGATTTTCTTAGGCCAACAAGATGAAAACATTGTTCGAGGTCAAGACCAAATTGAGCTAGGCATAACCCAAATGGTGGGTGAGTACTCAGAGCTTGAGTTAGCCTACTTTCCGCGTATTCCCGGTTTTAGTGAAACTTGGCAAGATCCTTACTTAACTGGCTCAGCACGTCAAAAAACCGATGCCGATAGCAGCGGCTTTAGAATGGCTTGGCGCTATATTTTTGATACGCCAGTTACTTTACGTTATGGCTTTGCTAAAGCGGATATTGAAAACGAACGCAGTGGCGTGGCCTTTGGTTTAGATGCCGCTGAACAACAGTTAATGCAGCGTGACGGTTCGTATCACCGATTGGCGGCTGAGGTCATGGTTTATGACGAAGGCGGGTTAATGATTACCCCACAATTGACCTACACCAAAGCAGATACTGACGGTGATGCGATGGCCTTTGATAGCTATGGTGTTGGCCTGGAAGCCACTTATTCATTTGCTGAGCGCCACTTTACCAGCTTGTTTATGAATTACGACAAGCGCGATTATAAAGGGCGGAACCCGATTTTTAGTCAGACTCAAGATGATGATGATGTAGGTATAAATGCCATTTATGGCTATATGCGCCCCTTTGATTTTGATAATAGCTCGCTGTATGTGATGGCGTCTTACGAGAAAGGCAGTAGTAACATTTCGTTTTACGAGAGTAAGTCTTTGGGCATGTTAGTGGGTATTGCTTACGAGTTTTAGGGCTTAAGGCTTAAGGAGGTTTGCTATGTCGGTGTCTATGAGCATAAGAGTAGTGGTGCTGTTGGCGTTATCGAGCATGTTTGTGGCTAACGTTGCTTTAGCAGCGCATCAATCTAGAACGGTAATTTACCAAATAGAAGTGGAGGGGGATGTGGTTGGTAGTTATCAACTTACACGAATGGTTAACGATTCGCAGCCAACCGCGATGACTATTCAAGAGCAAGTGAATCTCGATTTTAGCTTTTTATGGTTTAACGAGCAGTATCAACGAAACGGTAAAGTAATGTTGGAAGGCGGAAAGCTAAAGCACTTCGCCTATAAGGTCAGCGATGAGGAGGCGCAATACCTGATTTTTGGTAGTGATAGGCTTGAACAAGGTTTACACATTAATGCCGTAGAGCACAAGGCTGAGCAGAACCCCGCTAGGGTAAAACAGCTAGCGAAGTCTATTGACCGAAAAGGGGCTGATAGTGGGATCCCATTAGCATTAAGTGCTTTTTCTGATGCACCTGATGCGATTGTTCAGCAAATTGATTTTGATACTGATTCCGCCAGTTTAGCAGATCACTTAGTTACATCCATTGACCACAAAAATACTCATACCCTGAAAGTACTGGATTTAGATGAATTCGATATCATCTCATACCAGGTTAAATACTTAGGTGAAAAACCCTTAAGTGCCGCTAAGCGAGTATATGTTAGCCATGGTTTTGAGTTAGCGAATAATACCTCGAATACTGAAATTTGGGTGAGTAAAGATAAGTTGGGGGCGTTTATCGTTGAGCAGTCAGGGGTTGATGACGGCGACAGTTTTAAAGTGAATATGCAGCAGTATTTGTTTTAGACCCACTTAATGAGTGACGACTTTAATTAACAAAATACATTTTATTTATAAAAAGAATGATGCTAGCACTTTGCTATCGTTATTCTTTTTGTTTTTATCATTTCTAAAAGCGTGATTGAAAGCGCTATCGCATCACTTTCTTCCTGAATTAACGCAATATTTTAACTTTTACTAACAAAACTAATAATTATTTGGTTATTATAGCCAAAAAATAATAACACATTAGTAATATCAATTAATTAGCACAAATTAGGAAGCGTTAACATGGAAGACTATAAACCGCAAAATAATCCTTTTAGCTTTAATGGAAGAGCCGGAGAGTTCTTTGGTATTTGGATTGTAAATGTACTTCTCACCATTCTTACTCTAGGCATATATTCCGCCTGGGCTAAGGTTCGTAACAAACAGTATTTTTATGGCAACACCGAGCTAGCCGGAGAAAACTTCGAGTATTTGGCTAAGCCTTTACAGATTCTTATTGGTCGAGTTATTGCACTGGTATGTGTCATTGCTTGGGTAGCGTTGCCGGCCGTGAGCGAAGCAGCTAGCGCAATACTGGGCTTGGCGTTTGTCGCCCTAATGCCGGTATTAATGGTTAAAAACTTGCGCTTTGACTCTAGAGTCACTCGTTATCGTAATGTGCGCTTTGATTTTGCCGGCTCTTACGGTGAGGCTTACAAAACGTTTTTAGTATTGCCGTTTGTTTACATGCTGAGTTTTATCTTAATTTTAGTTGTCGTAAGTTACGTATTTACACTTATCTCTAGCGTATTGGGCGGCATTATTAGTGTGGTGTTGTTTGGTTTAGGCATTACCTATGTAAATGCAATGATTGCTACTCAAATGAGCACTTACATTCTAAACAATTACCGCTGGGGTAACTTACAGTTTGCTGCCGACATCGACTCGCGCGCAGTATTCAAAATATTCTTAAAAGTAGCCGCTATGGGGTTAGGCGGATTTATTGGCTTAATGCTAATACTTGCTGTGATTGCATTTGTTGCCTTTAGTACTGACCTAGGCCAAATAGCCATGATGTTTGCCAATATAGGTGAGGGTGGCTTGCAAGACTTTGCTGCTAAAGGATTAATCTTTGGTGTTATTGGCGTTATATATTTGAGCTTTTTCTTACTTGGTTGGTTTGTTACTGCTTATTTACAAGCATGCATAAGAAACTATCAATTCGGCCAAACTGATTTAGAAAGCAAGCTATATATGGATTCAAACGTTAAACCAATGGCTTTTTTAGGGGTGATGTTAAGCAATATGCTGCTCACTGTTTTTTCTCTCGGTTTAGCTATTCCGTTGGCTAAAGTCCGTATGGCTAATTTTATGGCCGATGCCACTGCGGTAATGGGCGAAATTGACACGGTGGCTAACCAAAACCAAGTGAGTGATAGTACTACGGCTATTTCTGATGAAGTGGCCGACGCCTTTAGTATTGAGGTGGGTGTTATTTAAGCCATATGAATTTTAAGGGCAAAGTATTTGTAGCCAATGGCTCTTTGTCTAGAGCAGCGCGTTTGCACTGCTCTGACGAGGGCTGGTTAGAACTGAGTGATGAACAGGGGGCGACTCGCGCTAGGTTTGATGATCTGGATATTTCAGCCGCGATAGGCAACCAGCCGCGAGCTATTAGTTTCAGTAACGGTGATCGCTTTGTTGCGGATCAGCCATTGGAATTAAATGCTTGGTTAGACAAGCACGGCCAATCATCGCTGCTTAAAAGCTTTGAGAAAAACTTTTTGGTTATTGCTGTGGCCATTTTGGTCAGTGCCATGGTGGTATACGTGAGCATAGAGCAAGGCTTGCCTCGCTTGTCTCAGTTTTTAGCAAAACACATTCCTGATGTGGTTGCGGTGGAGCTCGAAGAACGAACGTTAGAGCAGCTTGAATCTGTAGGCTTTGAATCCACCGAGATTGACACAGAAACTCAGCAGCTTATTCAGGGTAATTTCCAGCAGTTGGTTAGTGGTATTGACGACTTACACCCAAGCCCGCAATTGCTGTTCTACAAACTGTCCGACCAAGCTAACGCTTTTGCGTTGGCGAATAGCTCTATCATAGTGACCGATAAATTGGTCGAATTGATGCAACAACCTGAACAGTTGAATGGCATATTACTGCACGAACTCGCTCATGTTGCACATAACGATGTAATGGCAGGGTTAGTGCGTTCGGCACTTGTTAGTACCGCTGTGGTTTTACTGGTAGGTGACAGCAGCTTGCTGGTGGATGGCTTGGTGAGCGCAGCAGTGTTAGGACTAAGTATGGGATACTCCAGAGAAGCAGAAGCAAGTGCAGATCTCTTTGCCTGCCAATGGAGCCAAAAACTGGGTTTATCTGAGCAGCACTTGTTAAGTGGCTACCAACATCTTTTTGAGTATGCCGAAGCAGATATTCCCTCTTGGATAAGTAGCCATCCAGGAGATGAAGAGCGGTTAGAGCAGCTAATGCAGTGCTCAGCCTCTATTGATTAAAAGTTACTTGATAGAGTTAAATTAAGAAGACGGAAAGCCGAAGTTATTCTTCGGCTTTTTTGTTATTAACGTGTAATTCGCTTAGCGGCAGCATTAAGCGCTTTTTCTACTGGTTGCCTTCCGGTGGTGATGTTAGTTAGTGTGGTCGCCATTGCAGCCCAAAATTTGCCCATGGCGGCAGCGTTTGGCATGGGTTCACCTTGTGCTGCACTTGCGTATACAGCTTGAACTTTTGGGTCGTTTGCGAGTTCTTTTTCTAGTTCGAGGTTAGCCATTGCGCCAATGTCGCCACTGCTGAATAGCAAACGTTGGTTTTCTACCGTCATTAGGTAATAGTTTAAAAACTCGTCCACTAGGGCTGGATGTTTAGTGGCGCTATTGACCACTGCGCTCCAAATGCCAACAAAGGCTTTTGCCGGCTTGCCATTCACGCTAGGGAGTGGAGCAACCCCAAAATCCATCCCTACACTGTTAAGCTCATCCCAATACCACGGGCCATTTATCACCATGGCCACTTCGCCTTTAATAAACTGTACATCCATAATTGAATAATCGGCGTTGCGGGGCATCACTTGCTCATCAAGCATCCGTTTTAGCAAGTTTGCGGCATACATGGCGCTAGGGTGGTTTACTCCAGTATCTTTAACGTTATAACGCTGGTTTTGTTTAGCGAAAACGTAAGCGCCGTCGGCCGCTAACAACGGCCAAGTGTAGTAGGTATTGTTGTAGTCCCACAAAATGGCCTTGGCTTTATGTTGCTCTTGTAATTGTTGATCTAATTGAAAAATCTCTTCAAAAGAAGTCGGTACTTGGCTAATTAAAGCCTTGTTATAAATAAGGCTAATGGCTTCTATTCCAATTGGGTAACCGTAGATTTTCCCTTCTACGCTCACAGCATCCCAGGCGTAATCTACCGCAGAAGCTTTTAGTGACTCACTGGGTTTTAATTCACTGATTAATCCTGCTTTAGCCCAATCACCTATTCGGTCATGTGGCCAAAAAATAACATCTGGACCTTCGCCATTTCGGGCTTGTATTTCAAAATTTCCGGTTATATCAACGGGGCGCTTTACTTCAACGCTTACCCCTGTATCGGTGGTGAAATCCTGCGCAATTTGTTGCATTTGAGCATGGCTTTTACCTGTCCATATGGTAATGCTAGGCGCATCGACTTGATCGGCCTTTGCGCAGGCTATACCCAGCACTAATAACGTGGCCGCGAGGCTGCTTATTCTAGTTATCATTTTTTAATTCCCTATTACTTGCGAATGTAGCATTGAGAAAATGACAGTGCTTTGCAAGCAAGCGACTTTGGGCAATTGAGGTTTATCACAATCAATCTCAGGCGTTTTTAATAAATGAGATACAAAACGTAATCACTTGTATTTCGCTTAAAAATGTCGCTTTTCTTTACATTTTTCACACAAGCGCTTTTGCTTAAATATTGAACATCTTGATTTTATTATGTTTGTCATTTTAGGTACTCGTTATGCATTAAGTCATTAGATTGATTTATCACTAGCGTGGGCAACAGCGTGGCAGTGCAATGTTAATTATCTGGCTTAAGAAAGCATGGGATTGGGTATCATCACACCATGGTGTATTGAGTTCTGCTGCCACTATCATTGCGGTTGTTTTAGCGTACGTATCGCTTAAGAGTTCAGCTGACAATTTCACTAGACAACTAGATGAACAAAAGCGTGCTGCGCAGGTGGCGAATGTTGCTTATTTTGTATCGGCTGTGAGTGATGCCATTGTTTTATCTAATACTGATGAGGCGCGCTTAGAACGTTTTATAGTCTCTCGCTCTCAACTGCTGTTTGAAAGTTTAAATTACCCTTCTTTGGTTGCCCAAGTTATTCAGTTTTTAGCAAGTAACGAGCTAGCGTATTTGTTCGACACTACACGCAGCTTTGTGAGTAAAAAGTCGCTTTCGTTGGCGGGTAAAGATTTAAGTGGAGTACAGCTTAAAGACATTACTTTTCAAACAACCACGTTGTATTGCGTCAATCTGGAAAACAGCTATTTGGCTAAAGTGGCGTTTGATATGCCAGAGTCTAGTTACGTGAATTTTCGAAACGTTAACTTTAGTCAAAGTCTGTTTCATGGCGCGCGAGCGTATTGGGGTAACTTCAAAGATGTATCTATTGAGTTGTCTGGTACTAAAGACGAGCGTGCTGATACCTTTTCACGATCAAGTTTTATATTTTCTAATCTAAGCGGTTTACGTATCAATAAATCTAACTCACAAGCTGAGTCTTTAACTGTGAATGAGTTAAAGGCGCAGAGGCAAGTTGAGTTAGGTCAATTGTCTGAAATGCTATTTAAAACGAATACGCTTTATGGTTCGGTAATCGATGATGATTTGCGGCAATACATGAGCCAAAAGGATACGGAACAGTTTAAGCGATTAGTCGATTTAGAACATTTACTCGTGCTCGACTCTGTGGCGAAAGCGGATTTAGTACAACGCAGAAAAGATTATAGAGAGCAGGCTAAAAAGGTAGCGCTAGAGCACAGTTGGAAAAAAGCGTGGGAAGCAAAACTTAAACGATGGTGCGAAAAATGAACAAATGGTTGATTTGTCTTTTGCCTTTCAGTGTATCGGTAAATGCTAACTGTACCTTACAGGGAGATATTTACGATGAAGGTGCGAAATTAGGTAATTTAGTTTGCCTAAATGGAAGTTTTACATCGGCGGATAAAGCCAGCCGAAGTACAACTACGCCTAATGGTGAGGGTGATTTGGTAAGCCGAAATGGCATCCATGTAAGCGCATCATTAACACCACAAACAGACAACAGTGAGCAGCATGCTTTAGGAGCAGAGCAATGAAAAAATTACCGATGTTAGTGGCTATTATTGGGCTTGCTCTTAGTTTGCCAAGCATTGCCGATTGCGTGCATGGCGGCAATGTTTACCCGGAAGGGGCGACCATTGGTAGCTATAAATGCGTAAATGGTTCTTGGGTGGGGCAATAAAAAGGGTAGTTAGGACTATTTTTAGCGTCGCTCGCAAGACGTACAACCTCGGCAGGCCGAGCGAGTGTGTTTGTCTAAACGTTCTCGTTGGGTTTTGCAGTAGGCATTTTTTAATGCGCGACGCGCAGAGAACCAATCATTGGCTTTGCTTATGATCAAATTACCACCAAAGCGTTTAGTGAGAAGTTCTCGATATTCGTCGATAAAGCCATTATCAAAATCAATCTCAAAATAGCGCAGCGCTTCTTCCATACAGGTAAAGTTTTGTATCACCGCATGTATGTCTGTTTTACTCATAAATCGCCTCTTGAACGTTAATCAAAGGCTAGCAAAGCTTTGTAGCTCACATATTGATATAACATAGCCAAGGTGCCAATTTTTGATGCTGTTAAGCGGTAGAGTCGTGGATTGATGCCTATTCGGTATGGGGCGTGTTTGTATACGCGTCTTCATCCTGCGGGCTTTAACTCAGTTACCGAGTGACATTTAACGTAAATAATACTAAATTGTTATCATTATGTTGCATTTTGAGGTGTTAGTGATGAAAACCATATCGGTATTATTTGCGGCTGTTTATTTAGCCGCTTGTTCCAATCAACCTATCGTTAGTTCTGCACCAACAAACATAGAACAAGCTGGCGCTACAGATGACGATTTACTGGCGTCTATTCAGCAGTCTTCAGATTCGACTAAAAATTCCGGTTTAACCGCAGAGCAGCTTTATATGTGGCAAAACATGAGTTGCGGTGGTGGCCATTAAGTTTGTCTAAGCTTTAGGTTTAAGCTGATTTCTGTTGGCTTTTAAAATACTAGCGAGCTATAAAGCTAAGTCTATTTTGCTCGATAGGGTTAGCCGATTAACGTTAGTGAGGTGAGGTTAAGTAAATAAATGTTGCCACTTAAAATCTTAGTATGCATTTAATAGCGGCAATTGATAACGAGCGCTACAAGTACTTCTTTCTTAGAATTTGTATGATGGCTGTGAGTAAGGCTTGAAGACATAAAGTCTAGCATGGAGGTGCAGATGCCACTAAAACCTGCAATTGATCCTGAACAATGGATTCTAGATAGCCCCAACGATCTCATTTCACTTACTAAGTGGCAGCGCACGGTAAACCTGCTAGCCAAATTGTTTGACGCTCCAGCAGGGTTTTTAGTTCAACATACTTCTTCGGGTTACCAAGTCGCTATTGCCAGTGAGCAGCAAAGTAACCCTTACAGCGCGGGTATGGTAGTAGAGCCAGAAGCGAATATTTTTTGCCGCAAAATAGTTGAAACTCGCCAAAGCCTTTATGTTGCTAACGCTACAATAGACCCCTGTTGGGACTCAAACCCTGAAGTGCATAAGGATGGCTTTCGGTCTTATCTCGGTGTTCCAGTGTTTTGGCCTAACGGGAAAGCCTTTGGTACCTTTTGTGTATTAGATTACCGTGAGACCAATTACGACGATACTTACTTTGAGCTGATAGAGCAGTTAAGAGATATCCTAGAAGCGGACTTGTCCTTGCTTGAATTGTACTTACAAATGCAAAAGCTGGCAGTAACCGATCCTCTTACAGAATTAAATAATCGTAGAGGTTTCAGCTCGTTAGCTCAGCAAAGGATCCGTTTGGCCAAACGAATGGGGTCACGCTTAGGTGTATTTTACTTAGATATTGATAAGTTCAAGCAAATTAATGATACCCATGGCCATGCAGTTGGAGACAATGTGTTAATTGATGTGGCTAAAGCAATGCGCCATTGCGTGCGCAGCTCCGACGTTATTGGCCGAATGGGCGGCGATGAGTTTGTTGCATTAGTCTTGATTGAGCAAGATTCTGATTTTGAGGCGATAGCCACTCGCTTTACCGAGCAGTTTGCCCAATATTCGGAATCAGACCTGCCTTTGTACACCGTGACCATTGGTTACGCTGACGTAGATTTAACCATGGAAGTAGAAAACATACTTGCTTTAGCCGATCAAGATATGTATCAGCATAAAACACCTTAAAATAGCTGTTTAAGTTTTGACCGGTACACAAGGCTGGTGTATCATCGCCGCAGATTTTAACTTGCTTACTTTTTCGCCTGCACTAAAGGTATGACTGTTCGCCTCGGATGGCGCGTTTTGGCTATCGGAGAACTACTTGGAACAGTTTATACAATTTTTATATCCCTTCAGTTGGCTTATTTCTATTTTGTCTTTCAGCCCGCAGATTATCCGCTTAATGCGAATCAAAGGACCGGCAAAAGATATCTCATTTATGAGCTGGATTATGTTCCAGTGTAATGCCGTACTTGCATGGACTTATACGGTGTTTGTAGTGGGTGACCCACTGTTATCTGTTACTACTTCTCTAGTGTTAGCCGCCAATCTCACCATGGTGTCGGTATTGGTGTATAAACGCCTCAAGTATCGTGATACAGCCTCTATCGAGGCTTTAAGTGCCTGATTTGATTATGCTTGAAAGCCTCACTTTCAAGCACAATTAGCTATTTTATCGGTAAAAGGTCGCTGGTCTTAGCAGATCCTATTAGCGACCTTGAGCAGTTTTTCTTATGAAAACGCTCTCAAAGTTTCCTGTTAGTTTCATCATTAAAATATTTTTCTTGATTGGTTTCAAGTTTGTCAATAATCGCCTTGAGAACTTAAACGGGCTTGCTAGTTTCTTAAATGAGTCAAACCTCAATAGAAGGTTTACCAAAAAGGTGTATGGCCTAATGAGAACCGCCACGAGTTAGCATGGCATGGTCAAGTTCTCTGTTTGTAATTGGTAAATACGCCAGTGTACTTTCTACCGCCACAAAGATGGCGAGGAAGAAAATAGCTAATTTTGCAAACAAAGAGAGACAAGACATGATGTTAAGGAAAACACTTCTCGCCACGGCGATAGTAACGAGTGCAATGTCGGCGCAAGCGGCCAATTATGGTGAAGCCTTGCAAAAATCCATCTACTTTTACGAAGCTCAGCAATCGGGTGTCATTCCTGATTGGAACCGTACCGAATGGCGCGGCGATTCAGCCTTAAATGATGGTAGCGATAACAATGTAGATCTCACTGGTGGTTGGTATGACGCCGGTGACCACGTTAAATTTGGCTTCCCAATGGCCTCTACTGCGACCATGTTGGCGTGGGGGGTTATTGAATATCCAGAAGCCTATTCTCAAACTAATCAGCTTGAACATATTAAAAATAATCTGCGCTTTGTGGCCGATTATTTTCTAAAAGCGCATACCGCACCTAATGAATTATATGGCCAAGTGGGCGGTGGTAGCATCGACCATGCTTGGTGGGGATCTGCAGAAGTGATGCAAATGGAGCGTCCTTCTTACAAAATTGATGCAGCCAATCCTGGTTCTGATTTAGCCGGTGAAACCGCTGCAGCGCTGGCCGCCATTTCAATGGTATTTGCAGAAAGTGACCCAGTATATTCGGCCACGTTGTTAGATCACGCTAAGCAGCTTTATAGTTTTGCTGACAATTATCGCGGCAAATATTCAGATGCCATTACCGACGCTAAAGCCTTTTACAACTCCTGGAGTGGCTATCAAGATGAGTTAGTGTGGGGGGCAATTTGGTTATACCGCGCCACTAATGATGTTGCGTATTTGGATAAAGCTAAGCTTGAATACCCTAACCTCGGTAACGAAGGTCAAACGGAGTACCGTGCCTACAAATGGGGCCAAGCTTGGGATGATAAATCTTATGGCTCTTATGTATTGTTGGCCAAACTTACTGGTGAGCAAGTCTATCAAGATGATGCCGAGCGCTGGTTAGATTACTGGACCACTGGCTTTAATGGCGAGAAAATTGCCTACACACCAGGCGGCTTAGCCTTTTTAGATGTATGGGGCGCAGCCCGTTACACCTCTAATACTTCATTCTTAGCGCTTATCTATTCTGATTTTCTTAAAGCGAATGCATTGGCACCAACCAAGGCTGCTACTTACTACGATTTTGCGAAAAGTCAGCTAGATTACATTTTAGGGGATAACCCACTCAACATTTCTTATCAAATTGGCTATGGTTCTTACCACCCGACTAAGCCGCATCACCGTACCGCACATGGTGCTTGGGCAGACAGTTTATCCAGCCATCCCGTTGAGAATCGTCACTTACTGATTGGCGCACTAGTGGGTGGGCCAGGTAAAGATGATTCATACGCAGACGATCGCGGTGATTACTACAAAAATGAAGTGGCCACCGATTACAACGCTGGCTTTACTTCAGCCTTGGCCCGCTTGTGGTTAGATCATGGTGGTGCACCGATTGCTGAAGAGGATTTCCCGCCTAAAGAAGTACGCGATACCGAACTCTACATAGACGCCAAAGTTAACTCCGAAGGGCCGCGCCATATAGAGATTAGTGCGCGTGTGCATAACCATACTGCTTGGCCATCACGTGTTACCGATAAGCTTAGCCTACGTTACTGGGTAGATTTAACTGAAGTCGTTGCTGCAGGTTATACCGCAAATGACGTAACAGTAAGCACGGCATATTCACAAGGTTCTGGCTTTAGTGGTTTACACCCATGGGGTAATGAAGGCGATAACATTTACTACGCCGAGATTAGTTTTGATGGTGTAGATATTTACCCTGGCGGCCAGTCTCCTTCGAAAAAAGAAGTGCAGTTCCGTTTGGCATTGCCAACCAGTACCAACAATCCTGATTGGGATAACGCTAACGACCCTTCTTGGGATAGCTACAGTAATGCGCATGAACTTGCACCTAAAATTGCCATGTACGACGCAGGTTTATTGGTATGGGGAGCGGAACCTAGTGCTGCGTGTGGCGGAGCGACCGGTATAAATTGTGCGCCAATCGCGCAAAGTCAAACAGTGGCTACACCGTTTGATACCCCTGCTTCAATTACTCTTGCCGCAACTGATAGCGATGGCACTATTGCCAGCTATGCCATTGCTAGCCAGCCAGCACATGGCTCTGTCACCTTAAGCGGTGATGTTGCCAGTTACGTGCCTACTGCTGGTTACTTTGGTAGTGACAGCTTTAGCTTTACCGCCAGTGACGATCAAGCAGCAGTATCGCAAGCGGCTACGGTAACCGTAGATGTAGCAGCACCGATCATTCCCGCAGTAACCATTAGTTCGCCAACCAATGGCACTGAAGTGAGCCCATCAAGCGATGTGAACTTGCAGCTCGATGTTGCAAATGCTCATGGAGCCAATGTGTACTTAGATGGCGCGCTTGCCACTAGTCGTGTCGGTAGCGGAGCAGTGACCTTAACCATGCCGGATACCGAAGGCACGGTTGCCATCGTGGTGATTGCCACTGATGAACAAGGTACAGAAATAAGTGCCGAAGCCAGTTTAAGCTTGGTGGTTAAGCAAGGTGCGGTGACTCCTGTTGGAGACCTTACTTGTGAAGTTGGTAAAGCTGACTCATGGTCTACCGGTTTTGTTATCAACGCTATCACGGTGACGAATGGTGGCACTGAAGCGGTAACCGGTTGGAAAGTTAACCTAGCATTCAGCGAAGCAGTATCTTTGGCCAATGGCTGGAATGCAGAGCTAAATCTCGCCAGTGATGGCTTAGGTATTAGTGCTAGCAATGTGGTTCATAACGGGCAACTAGCGCCGAGTGCTAGTGCTTCGTTTGGCTTACAAGGCGAGCATTCAGGCAACTTTGTAGCACCAACTTGTGTGGTTTTACCTTAATACTTAACTCCATTTAAAGCGGCTTCGGCCGCTTTTTTCATAGGGAATATGTACGGAGAATTATGATGAATACTAAAAAAAGCTTTCTCGCTAAATGTTTAGGGTTTACCGCTGCTTCGCTGGTAAGCACTAGTTTAATGGCCGCTCCCTTACCGGGAGATGATTGGTTACATGTTGAAGGTAACCAAATTAAAGATATGCAAGGCAATACCGTGTGGCTAACCGGCGCAAATTGGTTTGGCTTTAATACTACCGAGCGGGTATTACATGGTTTGTGGTCGGTGAATTTGGAAAATACTATTCAAGATATCGCCTCGCGTGGGGTGAACCTACTGCGAGTGCCGATTTCAACCGAACTGCTAAAAGAATGGAAAAATGGCCAGTTTGTGGCGATTCAAGTGAATGCTTCGGCTAATCCTGATTTAGCCTCGGCCACTTCCTTAGAAGTATTTGATGCAATGATCGCTGCCGCCAAGGCCAGTGGCATGAAAATCCTACTAGATGTGCACGGCGCTGAAGCGGATAACATGGGGCACATCGCGCCACTTTGGTACAAAGGCGACATTACCTCAGAAGACTTCTTCTCTACTTGGGAGTGGGTGACTGAGCGTTACAAAAACGATGACACTATTATCGCATTTGATTTAGAAAATGAACCACATGGCAACCCTAAACAAAGCGCTGCTGGTGAGTTTGCTAAATGGGATAACTCAACCGACGAGAACAACTGGAAACATGCTTGTGAGGTGGTGTCTAACCGCGTGTTAGATATTAACCCCAATATGTTGGTGATGTGTGAAGGGATTGAAGCCTATCCGGTAGAGGGTAAAAACTGGGAAAGCAAAGGCAAAGACGATTTTCACTTTAACTGGTGGGGCGGAAACTTGCGCGGCGTGCGCGAATTCCCTATCGATTTAGGGGCGCGCCAGCAGCAGTTTATGTACTCACCGCATGATTATGGCCCATTAGTATTTGCTCAAGATTGGTTTTACCCAGGCTTTAATAAAGACACCTTGTATCAAGATGTGTGGAAAGATAACTGGATGTTTATTCATGAAGAAGGCATATCTCCGCTATTGATTGGCGAGTGGGGCGGCTTTATGGATGGCGGACCCAATGAGGCCTGGATGGTGGCTATTCGTGACTTGATTATCGAACACCAACTACACCACACCTTCTGGTGTATTAATCCTAACTCGGGTGATACAGGCGGCTTACTCGGTCACGACTGGACGACTTGGGATGAAGAGAAATACGCCTTATTTCTACCATCTCTTTGGGCCAATGATGCAGGTAAATTTATTAGCTTGGATCACGAAGTGGCATTAGGGGGCGCTAACAGTGCTACCGGTATTAGCCTGAATGATTACTACCAAGGTTTGAATCCGTCGGTAAGTATTAGCTCACCTGCCGCAAATAGCATCGTGCTAACTGGTTCAAGTTTTAGCGTGAGTTATTCGGTGAACAAAGCGGCATCGGTGAACGTTTATCTAGATGGTAGTTTTGTGAAAACCGGGCCGGTTTCAGGTGGCGTGAACTTAACCGCGCCAAGCGCTGAAGGTGACTTTACCGTTTCTCTCGTGGCAGTAAATAGTGCCGGTAGTGAAATGGCGGTGAGCGATAGTATTGCGCTCAGTGCGTTAAACGAAGTACCGTTGCAGCCTGAAATTAGCGTAAGCTCGCCAAATGCCAATAGCCGTATAGAAGCTGCTAGTACCTTTGCGGTAAGCGTGAACCTTAAAGATGCCGCAGGTTTTGAAACCAACTTAGCGGGACAAGTGCTGTCGTTTACTGGCACCAGTGCCGAACTAACAGCGCCTAGTGTAGTTGGCGCCTACACCTTGAAAGTGACAGCGCAAGACGAACAAGGCCAAAACCTGAGTGTTTCAGACAGTGTGGCGCTTAATGTTGTTGAGCCGGCAGCAGCTAACTTAAGTTGTACGGTTGGGCCTGCAGATTCATGGGGCAGTGGTTTTGTGATTAACAGCATTACGGTTAGCAATACGGGTACCGAAACCATCTCTGGTTGGACGGCAGTACTTGATTTTCCTAGTGCGGTTAGCTTAGTGGGCGGTTGGGGGGGCGTATTTACTGCGACAGCCCAGAGTATTGAAGTGAGCAATGAAGCTTATAATACCGACATTGCCCCAGGTAGCAGTCTGTCTTTTGGTCTGCAAGGGGGGCATTCAGGTAACTTTGGCGCACCTACATGTACTATGCGCTAATTTATAAATAAGTCATCGCGCTAAGAACGCGCTTAACTGTAAAGCCCTTAATACACTTTATTAAGGGCTTTTTGTTTTTGTGGCAATCTGCTACTTCGATTTAGATTATTTCTCTGTTAGTGCCGATTGGTAATGTTTACTTTAGTAAATAATTCCATTTTTGTTATGTATATCAAAGGTTAAGTCCTTTTTGGTAAAATTGTCACTTATTAATAAACAGTTTTATCAGAACTAAGGTAAGCTTGCGCTCGTTTACTGGTGGATGTGTTATTTATAGCGGCCATCGCAGGAAGCAAAGACTTGAAAGTTACCAACGTGGACTTGCACAACGCGGTTGGGATCTTTTGTAAAGAGTGTCTGTTTCTGTAAACAGCAGTACTTCTTACCGCTACATAGAATGGCAGAAGGAGGCTTAATACTTTTGACTAAATGATGAGACAGCAAAGATGTTAAGGAAAACTTTACTCGCGACCGCAGTAATTACCAGTGCAATGTCGGCGCAAGCCGCAAATTATGGCGAAGCCTTACAAAAATCTATTTATTTTTACGAAGCCCAACAATCGGGCGTAATTCCTAGTTGGAACCGAAATGAGTGGCGAGGTGACTCGGCATTACAAGACGGCGCTGACAACAATGTTGATTTAACTGGCGGCTGGTATGATGCCGGCGACCACGTTAAATTTGGCTTCCCAATGGCAGCCACCGCCACCATGTTAGCGTGGGGCGTAGTAGATTATCCGCAAGCTTACGAGCAAACCAACCAACTAACTCACATCAAAAATAACCTGCGTTTTGTGGCAGACTACTTTGTTAGCGCTCACACCGCACCAAACGAGCTTTATGGCCAAGTAGGTAAAGGCTCGGTAGACCACGCTTGGTGGGGATCGGCTGAAGTAATGCAAATGGAGCGCCCTTCTTACAAGGTTGATTCCGCTAACCCAGGCTCTGATTTGGCTGGTGAAACTGCTGCAGCATTAGCCGCTATTTCTATGGTGTTTAAAGACAGCGACCCAAGTTATGCAGCAATGCTACTTGAGCACGCCAAAGAGCTATATTCATTTGCCGATAAATACCGTGGTAAATATTCAGACGCCATTACCGATGCCAAAGCGTTTTATAACTCATGGAGTGGTTATCAAGATGAGTTAGTGTGGGGTGCCATTTGGTTGTACCGCGCCACTGAAGACGCTAGCTATTTGAATAAAGCTAAAACGGAATATGGCTCTTTAGGCACTGAACCGCAAACGGATACACGCTCTTACAAGTGGGGCCAAGCCTGGGATGATAAGTCTTACGGCGCTTATGTATTAATGGCTAGCCTTACCGGTGAGGCTAGCTACCAAGCTGACGCAGAGCGTTGGCTTGATTACTGGACGGTAGGTTACAACGGTGAAAAAATTCGTTATACGCCCGGTGGTTTAGCCTTTTTAGATACATGGGGCGCAGCCCGTTACAGTTCTAATACCTCGTTCTTAGCCTTGGTGTACTCAGATTACTTAAGAGAAAATACCGATAAAGATGCTAAGGCTGAAATTTACTATAACTTTGCTAAAGGCCAGTTAGATTATATTTTGGGAGATAATCCGTTAAATATTTCTTACCAAATTGGCTACGGTGATTACCACCCAACTAAGCCTCATCACCGCACCGCTCACGGAACATGGAATGATAATTCGGGTGACCCTGTAGAAAACCGCCACTTATTGGTAGGCGCATTGGTGGGCGGCCCTGGGTTAGATGATTCTTGGGTTGATGATCGCGGCGATTACGTTAAAAACGAAGTGGCTACCGACTACAACGCAGGCTTTACTTCGGCGTTAGCGCGCTTGTGGCTCGACCATGGCGGAGATCCTATTGCCGAGGCTAGTTTCCCGGCTAAAGAGCAACGTGATACCGAGTTATTTGTAGAAGCTAAAATCAACTCGCAAGGTACACGCCATATTGAGTTAGCGACTAGAGTACATAACCATACGGCTTGGCCATCTCGCGTAACTGATCAACTAAGCTACCGTTACTGGGTTGATTTGAGTGAAGTGTTTGAGGCGGGTTACTCGCTAAATGATGTAAAGTTATCAACCGCTTACAGCCAAGGTTCCGGTTTTAGTGGTTTACACGCTTGGGGTGACGAAGCGGATAACATCTATTATGCAGAAATTAGTTTTGATGGCATAGATATTTACCCTGGTGGTCAATCGGCCTCTAAAAAGGAAGTGCAGTTCCGTTTGTCACTACCAACTAATACCAACAACCCCGATTGGGATAATGCTAACGACCCGTCGTGGGATAACTACAACAATGCCTACAAGCTTGCGGGTAAAATCGCATTATACGATAACGGCGAGTTAGTGTGGGGAACTGAGCCAAGTGCGGCATGTGGCGCAGATACAGGCATTAACTGTGCACCTGTGGCGCAAAATCAAAGTGTAAACACGGCTTCTGATACGCCTGTATCTATTGAATTAACCGCAACAGATTCCGACGGTCAAGTCACTAGTTTCACTATCGCGAGTCAGCCAGCTAACGGTATTGTTAGCTTAAATGGCAGCGTAGCGGACTATGTACCTAATACTGGTTCGTTTGGTGTTGATAGCTTCACTTATTTCGCTAGCGATAACCAAGGTGCAAACTCCACTGAAGCAAAAGTAACCGTGAATGTAGCGGCGCCTATTGTTCCTGCGGTGGCGATCAGTTCGCCTGCAAATGGCAGTGAAGTTAGCCCAGGTAGCGACGTACAAGTTCGCTTAGACTTAGCCAACGCTTATGGCGCAAATGTTTACCTTGATGGCGCTTTAGTGACGAGCCGAGTAGGTAGCGGCAATGTAAGTATCACTATGCCAGAGAGTGAAGGTGAAGTAGTGGTACTGGTTATTGCTACAGATGAGCAATCGGCAGAGTTGTCTGCTGAAGCTGTTTTAGCCTTAACCGTTAAAGCGGGTGAACAACCTCCAGTTGGCGGCGAGTCTGAGCTTACTTGTACCGTAGGTGAAGCTAACGTGTGGAATAGCGGCTTTGTATTAGGCAATATTAAAGTGACTAATGCTGGTGGCGAAGATGTAAGCGGGTGGAAGGTTCATTTAAGCTTCCCTCAACCGATTAGTTTGGTAAACGGTTGGAACGCTATGTATCAAGCAGCTAGTGATGGCTTAGGACTTACTGCTGTAAATGAAGTATATAACGGTAACTTAGGTCCGAATGCGAGTACTTCGTTTGGTATGCAAGGTGGCTACAGTGGCAACTTTGAAGCACCTACGTGTGAAGTGCTTCCATAAGTAATCCATAAATATTTAAGGCGACTTCGGTCGCCTTTTTTATTGGCAAAATCGAGTCATTAAGTGAATCTTGGATTGTTCTTGGCTTATTTACCCCAACGCAATTGTGGCATAATCTAGCTTTATAAACAGGCTCTGGGCTTTTAGAAAACATGTTACAGCTGCGAGATTACCAGCAAGCTTCGGTTGATTCCGTATTGGCACACTTTCGACAAAGTGATGACGCTGCAGTAGTTGTATTACCAACAGGGGCCGGTAAAAGCATAGTCATTGCTGAACTAGCGCGTTTGGCTAAACACCCCATTTTGGTATTAGCCCACGTAAAAGAATTAGTGGAGCAAAACCAAAGTAAATTCACCACCTATGGCTTTGAGTCAGGCGTATTTGCTGCAGGCTTAGGGCTTAAACAAAACCAATATTCAGTCACCTTTGCTAGCGTACAATCGCTCAGCCGTAATCTTGACCGGTTTTCGGGCTACTATTCTTTGGTGGTAATTGACGAATGCCACCGCGTAAATGATGGTAGTGATAGCCAATACCAGGTAATTATTAATCACCTAAAGCAGCAAAACCCTCAGCTAAAAGTACTCGGTTTAACCGCCACGCCTTATCGCTTAGATAAGGGGTGGATTTATCAGCAGCATTACCACGGTTATGCGCGAGGTAAAGAAGATGCTTGGTTTAAAAAATGTATTTACGAGCTGCCTTTACGTCACCTGATTAGTAAAGGCTATCTCACTCAGCCATTGTTAGTTGATGCTCCAGCGGCACGATATCAGTTTGATGAGTTACCGACTCAGTACAGTGAGGCGCAGCTAGACCAATTTTTAGCGGGCTGTCCGCGAGTGACTCAGGCCATATGTAAGCAGTTAGTTCAGCTAGCAGAAGACCGTAAAGGCGTGATGGTGTTTGCGGCAACGGTAAAGCACGCTCAAGAGATAGCTCACTACTTACCAGAGGACCAAACAGCAGTAGTGACGGCTGAAACGCCTAATCAACAGCGTGACTCGCTAATTGAACAGTTTAAGCGCCAACAGCTTAAATTTTTGGTGAATGTATCGGTATTAACTACTGGTTTTGACGCCCCCCATGTGGATTTAATTGCGATATTACGACGCACTGCCTCGGTCAGTTTATATCAACAAATTGCTGGTCGTGGACTCCGACTGTATGAGGGGAAAACCGATTGCTTAATTGTTGACTACGCGGGCAATAATTACGACCTATACCAACCAGAAATTGGCGAAACTAAACCCAACCCCAATAGCACTTTAGTACAAGTGAGTTGCCCGCAATGTGAATTTGCCAACATGTTTTGGGGAATCACCGATAAAGACGGTGACATTCTCGAACATTATGGTCGTCGTTGCCAAGGTTTGGTTGAAGACCCAAGTGACCAAACCAAGCAAGTGCAATGCAGTTACCGCTACAAATATAAGCAGTGCTCACAATGTAACGCTGAGAATGATATTGCGGCTCGCCAATGCCATAGCTGTGGTTTTCAGTTAATTGACCCTGATAACCAACTGAAAGATGCCTTGCAGCTAAAAGATCGAAAAGTACTAAGGTGTAGCGGCATGTCGGCAAGCTGTGAGGGTGACAAACTAAAGCTCATCTACCACGATGAAGATGGTGCTGAGCTTAGTGAACATTTTAACTTTGCTTATTCAAAAGCTAAGCAGCAATTTAATACTGTGTTCGCTCGAAGAGTTGAAGGAAATAGCGTTGAAGTCACTAACGCCAAACAAGCTGAAAAAACTATCCAACAAATTGTTGCCCCAGACTTTGTGATTGCCAAAAAACGAAAGCACTACTGGCAAGTTGAGCATCGTATTTTTGATTATCGAGGGAATTACCGCAAAGCCAATCAGCAGTATTAGTTAGGCCGAAAAATCTGAAAGTTCTGAAAGCTCATTAAGGTGAAACTACTTATCAAAAACAGTGGCTTACCCTTTTTATTTATAATTTTGTTTATATCTATGGCGGTGCTTTATTGATAGACTCTTTTGTCTTTTGGTGAAAGGATTCATTGTGAAACGCTGTTGTTCAATAAACCCTAAGTTAACCTTGCTGTCTAGCGCATTATTGTTAGGTGCATGCGCATCCACTCCGGTAGATGAAACGCCTAAAGAGCAAACCGCTGTTGTCACGGCAAAAGTTGTCCTAAATGGTCTGTATGTACCAGATGCTCAAGGTGAACAAGTTGTATATACCCGTGAAAATATGCGAACTATTCATGACAGATTAAAGCCTGATAGCTTTTATATGAAGTGGGCGAGTATTGATGCTAGCGGTATTTTTCGTATGGATAAAAATTTGCTATGGCAACTGGACCATAAAAATAAAACATACCAAGAATGTGCTTTATCAGGCTGCGTAAGTGGCTATGCCGATATGCTTGAATCAGATGAAGGTTCAGAAGAGTATGAAAGCTACGAAGACTTAGGTTGTAAAGTCGAGCTTACCAAAAATGAGTTTGAAGTTTTGTCTACAGGTCATAAACGTCAAATTGGTGGCCAAGCAAGTGAAGAATATAAGGTAAAATGGTCAACTGAGTTCACTGATGAGAAAGGCAAAAAAGATCTAAACTTACTACAGTTTGTATTCTGGACCGCCGATCCTAATGCTGAAATGAAAGAAGCATGGCGTGTGCATGAAATTGCAACTAATAAATACTTGGATTCGGTTGGCGAGAATAACCCTCTAGTACGTCTTTTAGGGCGAGAAGGGTTTAAAACGATTAGTGCATTTACGGGTGATACTGAACAAGCTGATCACCTGGGCTTAAACGCGTTTCAGCAAGAGTTGGCAAAAATTCAAGGTTATCCTTTGTCGATAAAGCTGGAATGGTTTCAGAACATGCAAGCATGTGCTGACAACAAAAAGAAAGAAAAGCGTGATACTAGCATCGATTTTTCTGGTGGATTAGAAGACGCTGCAACTAATTTGTTGGGGAATATCGTTAAAAATGCCGCTGATGATATGGTTGACGAAAAAGTTGATGAGTGGATGAAAGATGCTCGTATACGTTATATCTACGAAGTGAAAACGGTAGAGAATAAACTGGCACACAATAGTAATTTTGATGTGCCTGAAAACTACGACATGCTCGATAGAAACTAAGGCTTTTTATATTCGAAACTGTAAAGGCTTGTATTATTACAAGCCTTTTCTAATTTCACCTTTTAAGTGAAATTAGCCTTGTGATGGTGGTGTGACCAACGGCGCTACAAAGCTCTTATGTTGATGTATTTCTTCTAAGCTCAAGCCGGTTAATTCATAGGGGAAGACCAGCCATTGCTCGGTTTGGTGAAGGCAATAATCAGGTTTTAGCTGAGTTTGATTAAACGCCGGTCTCTGCCATAGTGTGGCTATTTTTACTTGGCTAGGCATATTGCGTTTTAGCTTGCTTTGTAAGCGAGTAAACACCGCTTCAATGTTGTGGCCGCTACTAAATACGTCATCAACAATTAACAGGCTGTCATCGACATTTAGGTTTTCTAATAGATATTGAATGCCGTGTACCCTAATTGACTCTGGTGCTTCGAGTATCTGATGATAGTTCGTTTGTCCTTGGTAGGAGGTACGCAGTGAGATATGGTCGGTTTTCACGCCTAAGGTTTGCAAACACTCTTGCACATAAATACCCACTGCACTGCCACCACGCCATAGCCCAACAATAAAGGTAGGGCGAAAGCCGCTTTCAAAAATATTTACCGCTAAACGAAACGAGTCTTGAATAAGCGTATCTTCATCTAAATAATGCTTTTTAAGTTGTGCGGTAGGCTGGCTCATTGGCATAAGCAACATCCTTGAGTTAAAGGCTTCTACAGTGTTAGTTTTATACTATATCTATTATGAAGAGCTCGGCAATGCTAAGGGGGGGATAAATGAGTGATAAACGTTATATCACTGGGCAGGAGTTGTTAGAAGACTCATTTCGTCTCGCAGAAAAGGTATTGGTAAGCGGCTTTAAACCTACGTTTATCATAGCTGTTTGGCGTGGTGGCGCACCTATTGGTATTGCGGTACAGGAGTTTTTAGCTTATCACGGAATAGATACCGACAACATTGCAATACGCACCGCCTCCTATGCCGCAGGCATTGACCAGCAAGCCAAGCAGGTACAGGTATTCGGGCTTAACTATTTAGTTAAACATGTGCAGCAGCACGATAGCTTATTGATAGTGGATGATGTGTTTGATACTGGCCGCTCTATTGACGCGATTATTAGTGAGTTAAGTCGCCTGGCCAGGCTAAATACGCCCAGTGATATTCGTGTCGCTGTGCCGTATTTCAAACCAGAGCGAAATAAAACCAGCCGGGTGCCTGATTACTTTTTGCATGAAACGACGCAGTGGCTAAAGTATCCGCATTCACTAGAAGGCCTAAGTCCGGCAGAGATTGCTGAACATAGACCCGAGCTTTACCACATCATTAAAGCGCACCTGCCTAAGTAGGCGGATGTTGGTCGCTCATTTTAATATGCATGCTGTAACTTTAGCGAACACCACTGGGTTACATTGAAATAAACTGGGCGATGACTAGTCATAAATTTACAATAATAAAATAGTCAATTTGAACCATACTTGCTTAATGAGTGACCAATAATTAAGCGGAGCAAGTTATGGCGGTAAAACTCTCGATTGCGACAGCAAACACCCTCAATCTTAATCGACCCAATTTGCCTATGTATCGTAATCGAGAAGGGTGGCTACCCAATGAATACGATCAAAAAGTAAAGTGGTTAGTTAGCCAACTAAATGCAGTACAAGCCGATGTGTGGGGGTTTCAAGAGCTCTGGCATGAGCAAGCCTTGCATGATGTGTTTGAACTCGCAGGCTTAGACAATCAATACCAACTGTTAGTGCCAAATGGCCACCAAGGTAAAATTGCTTGTGCAGCTGCGGTACGCAGTGAGCTGATGGTAGGGCAGCCTGAGTGGATCAAAAATTTCCCCGGTAGTTTCAAGCTTGCTAGCCAAGGTGACGACGCGCAAACTGGCGCGTTAGACTTAGATATCGATAGTTTCTCTCGACCTATTTTACATTTTCAAATTAAGCCCCACGCAGACGAAGAAAATGTGCATGTTTATGTATGTCACTTCAAATCAAAACGTCCCACTTGGATCGGCAGAGAAGATTGGTACGACCCAGCGCAACATAAGGTACATGCAAATGCTCTGGGTTATGCTATTTCCACGTTGCGCCGCACCGCTGAGGCAGTGGCATTGCGAATGATACTCACCGAACAAATGAAGCACACTGATACGCCTGTAATTGTATTGGGTGATTTTAATGATGGACAAGGCAGTAATACCTTAAACATTCTTACCGAGCAGCCGCGCTTTTTATTAGATGGTGATGCCAGAGGGGGCGCTGATAACGCTTTATATTCTGCGGGCGTGATGCAGCAATATCGTAGCAGACGTGACGTGTATTACACCCATATTCACAATAACCATTTAGAGTCTTTAGACCACATTTTAGTGAGTGAGCAATTCTACGACAGAAGCCGAGATAGGGTTTGGGCCTTTAAAGGCTTAGAGGTGATTAACGACCATTTAAACGATGAGCACTACGAGTCATTAGGTGCTACTGATCACGGCATTATTAAAGCTAAGTTTGTTTATCGGCCTTTTGATTAAAGTAAATTGCGTTACAGCTTCGGAGTTACGGATAAGTGAGAGTGGGGGGCACTCTCACTTATCCGTAATTAGGTAAATTACTAGTCGTTGTAACCAAAGGCTTTGATAAAGGGCTCAACCTTAGCAAGGTATGGCGCTATAAACTCTTGGTAGTTGCGCCATTTGTAACATGACTCGGTGTAAATAGGTTTAACTACTTGATTGCTGGAAGCAGACATCACCACTTTTTGTTGAGCATATTGATTAAAATTCAGATAATCGTTGTTGGCATCAATCTCTAAAAATTCAAATACCTTCTTCGCTTCTTTTTCTAGATCGCTGACTAAGTCTTCATACCGTACAAAATGAATATTTAAATCTAACTCTGTTTGGTAGCGCTGAAATAGAGAGAAGACTTGTTGGTAGCGTTTAAAGCAGTCTTCCAAGCGGTTCAATTTAGCTTGTTGTTGGTTGTTCGCTGAGTTCTGCTGGAAGTTACTCAAACAAGTATCTGCTGGGTGACGTAAGCAAAAAATGATTTTTGCTTTAGGGAACAAGCTTAGTATTAAGGGTAAGTCTATGGTGTATAAAGGAAACTTATCGACGACGATACTGTTATCTTTTAGCTGAATCTTGTTACGCGTAAAGTAATCAAAATACTCTTGGCGCAATATGTTTAAGTCTTGCTCGTTTAAATTAGGTAAGTCTTGCGGATAGCGTTTGTTAAGTTTGTGGCTAAAGGCTTCGGTAACGTTAAACAGTGAGCGGGTTTCGCTAAGTGCAATAACCTGTTCTTGGGTATCGAGTATGTTCTCTAATAAGGTGGTGCCAGAGCGATTAAAGCCCATCATAAACACTGGTTGATGCTCTCTCGTATGAGTGTTTTTTACATTATGTAGAAATGACAAATCGAGTTTTTGTAAGCTGGCTACATTGTCTGTATGACTAGACGCCTGTGCCCGTTGGTGATTCAAATTAGCCATCGCGGTGAAATCAATAAAGGCCTCGGAGTAACGCTGTTGTTTATCAAATGCTTCCGCTCGAAGCTTATAAGCGGCCTTTTGGCGCATAAAATCTAAGCGCACTATAAGCTCATCACTCAATAATAGCGTTACACTCTCGTGTTCTCCTTGGCGCGCTTTTACTTCTGCTTGGTAGTAACGAATCCAAGGCTTGTTAACAAAGTCTATTTCAGCCTGTTTAAGTAATTTAATTGCACTCTGGTGCTCTCGTATAAACATCAAGGTGTCTATAGCAAACTCCAGTTGCCACTCTTCTATAAAGCTTGAATGCGCTAGAAAAGCGTCAATTCTTTCTAGAGCAAGCTGTTTGTTACCTTGTTTTTTCGCAGCTGAAATCAATAGGGCTTGAGCGGGGGAGTAATACCCAGGCCAGCCTTGCATAAGCTTAGTCAACGTGTCGAGCTCGCCATAGCAGTCTTCATCTAGGTAGCATTCACCTAACTGAGCCGCGATTGGCGCATTATTGATACTGCTATCTAGTGAAAAACATTGTTCAAAAGAGCTGATAGCAACTCGAGTTAAGCCCAGTTTTTTTTGTGTTTTAGCGATATTGCGATAGGTGCTGTTACGCTGTTCATTGTCTTGGCAAAACCCTAGCAGTTGCTGGTAACTCTCTAGTGATTTTTCTAACTTTTGCATATGAAATAGCGCATAAGCTTCTAGCTCAAGGCTTTTATAGTCTTGTTGAGATTTAAGCTTGTTAATTTTATTTACTGTAGAAATAGCTTGGCTATACTTGCCAGCTTGTAAGGCCTTAACGGCTTTTTCCATAATGCTGTGCCGTTGCTCGGGCTTCATACTACTTCCTATTACTCACTTTATACCTCTTCCAATCTTTACTGTATCGCAAGGCCGGGAGATTTGATGCGTGATTTATCTCATTGCAAAAAAACGCAGTAGTTTCATAGCAAAACGTTAAGGCAAGGTGGATTTACCTTTTTTACTTAGGCACTTTGTCGTTGCCCTTAATTGATGCATATAACTGTAAGCGCTATGCAATGGTGCATTTATAGACTAATACAGTGCAAATCCTTAACAGGCTCAGTTAAAGAGCATGCTAAATATTAATGATAAATAACGCTGAGTTGCCTATTTGTTAAGGCTTTGTGTGTTTTTGTGGGCCGTTTGGCGCAACAATTGCTATTTCCCTATTGATGGTCAAGGACAGACCCAAGCAGCAAGTTGACAAAGAGCCTAGAGCTCTACTTGTGAAAGGTACGCTGCGGTAGTTACCGCCGATAACACTGCTCCAAGCCGTAGGATTCAATTTACTACTAAGCAATATAGGGAAATATTATGTCATATCTAGCTCCTTCAGAGTTTGTTACAAAAATGGTGGATGCGGGTGAATCTAAAGTATTCATGTCTACCCGCGATACGGTAATTCGTGCATTTATGGCCGGTGCCATTTTGGCCCTAGCCGCTATTTTTGCTATTACCATTGCTGTAAACACCGGAAACTTTTTAATTGGAGCAATCTTGTTCCCTGTGGGTTTCTGTATGCTTTATTTGATGGGTTTTGACTTATTAACTGGAGTGTTTGTTTTAGTGCCGTTGGCGCTGTTAGATAAACGGCCCGGCGTAGATGTACCTGGCTTGTTGCGTAACTGGGGCTTAGTGTTTTTAGGTAACTTTGGTGGAGCCTTAACCGTTGCGGTGATGATGGCCTTTATTTTCACTTACGGCTTTAACATCGAAGCTGGTGCGGTGGGTGCTAAAGCAGCAGCCATTGGTGAAGCGCGTACCGTAGGTTATGCAGAACACGGTGTGGCAGGTTGGTTTACTATTTTTGTTCGCGGCATGTTGTGTAACTGGATGGTATCAATGGGTGTAGTAGGCGCGATGATTTCTACCAATGTTAGCGGTAAAGTTATCGCTATGTGGATGCCAATATTCTTGTTCTTCTACATGGGTTTTGAACACTCAGTAGTGAACATGTTTTTATTCCCATTTGGTTTAATTATGGGTGGTGACTTCTCTGTAATGGATTACTTCCTATGGAATGAAATTCCAACGGCATTAGGTAACTTAGTGGGTGGTTTGGCCTTTACTGGTCTAACTCTTTACACCACACACGTAAGAACAGCACCTAAGCGTAAAGTGGCTAAATCTGCTGTAGAAGCGCCAAGTAAAACCGCTCCGGCTAACGCTTAATCACGGATACTATATGACGAGCCAGCTGAGTGTTTCCATTGGTCAATGTTCTGATAAAGGCCGCAAGGCCATTAATCAAGACTGTTACGGTGTATCCACTCCGCGAGGCTCGCAGTTAAACCACAAAGGTTTTGCTGCTGTGATGGCCGACGGCATTAGCAGCAGCGAAGTGAGCCAAGTGGCCAGCGAAACCGCAGTGAAAAGCTTTCTTGACGATTACTACTGCACATCTGAAGTTTGGTCGGTTCAGCACTCAGCCGAAAAAGTATTAGACGCCACCAATGCTTGGCTGTATTCCCAGTCACAGCAAAGCCCTTACCATTACGACAAAGACAAGGGTTACGTTTGTACTTTTAGTGCCTTAGTCATAAAAGGCAATACCGCACACATTTTTCACGTGGGTGATACCCGCGTTTACCGTTTAAATCAAAACGGTTTAGAGCAACTCACTAAAGATCACCGCCTATGGGTGAATGAAAATAAAAGCTACCTAAGCCGAGCTTTGGGCATAGATGAATATTGTGAATTTGACTACCAAAGCTTGCGCGTAGAACCAGGTGACATCTTTTTATTAGCCACCGATGGGGTTTATGAGTTTATTGATGCAGCTCTAGTCAACAGCACTATTGAACAGTATCCCAATGAATTAGAAGCCGCAGCCAACAAGATAGTAGAGTTAGCTTATGAAGCAGGCAGCGACGATAATTTAAGCTTACAGATTATTCGCGTTGACCAATTGGCAAAGGCTAGTGCTCAGCACTTAAAGCAGCAAGTAGATAGGCTGCCCTTTCCGCCCATGTTAGAAGCGCGAATGCAGTTTGATGGCTACACCATTGTTCGCCAACTTCACGCCAGCAGCCGCAGCCATGTTTACTTAGCCTTAGACGAACAATCGGGGCAACAGGTAATACTAAAAGCCCCCTCAATAGATTTACGCGATGACCCTGAATACTTAGAGCGCTTTCTCACTGAGGAATGGATAGCTCGCCGCATTAATAGCGCCTATGTACTAAAAGCCAATCTCGACCCGCGCGAGCGTAATTACCTGTATACCGTATTTGAGTATGTTGAAGGGCAAACTCTAGCGCAGTGGATAACCGACAACCCAAAGCCTGAGTTAAGCAGGGTGAGAGAAATAGTTGAGCAAATTGCTAAAGGGCTACGCGCTTTTCACCGCATGGATATGCTGCACCAAGATCTTAAACCCGACAACATCATGATAGATAACACCGGCACCATAAAAATTATCGACTTTGGCTCGGTGTGGGCGGCAGGTTTAGCCGAGCAAACCCATGATTTAACTCAACAGCATTTACTCGGCACTGCACTTTATTCGGCACCAGAGCTGTTTTTGGGTGAGGGCGGTAGCACGCGTGCCGAGCTGTTTTCATTAGCCGTTATTACCTATTTCATGCTGTGTGGGCGCTACCCGTACGGCACCAAAGTGGCGGGCGCAAAAAGCCAGGCCGCGCAAAGGCGCTTGATTTATCAGTCGGTACTCGACACAGACAGTGAAATACCCGTTTGGATTGATGATGCTTTAGAAAAAGCGTTGCAGGTGAATCGCCTTAAGAGGTATGAGCAAATTACCGAGTTTTTGTGTGATTTACGCCAGCCCAATAACGCTTTTTTAAACAAAACTCGCGCGCCGCTAGTGGAGCGAAATCCAGTGGCCGTATGGCAGGGCATATCAGCCATTCTGACTGCGCTAGTGGTTTACTTGTTAAGCCGTTAGCGCGTCGTGAAAATAGACTTCATTTACTGAAAAGGGAAGGAAACGCAAATGATTACTAGTAGAGAAGACGTCACTCAGCTAATTGTGGCAACCAAGGTAAGAAAAGGCATTAAGTGGAGTGAAGTCGCGGCCGCTATTGGCTTGTCTAAAGAGTGGACTACTGCCGCTTGTTTAGGGCAAATGACTTTTGATAAAGCGCAGGCTGAGACTGTCGGCGATATGTTCGAGCTAACTGATGAAGCTATCGCTTGGTTACAAATAGCGCCTTATAAAGGCTCACTGCCTACCGCGGTGCCAACCGATCCGCTTATCTATCGTTGGTACGAAGTGGTCAATGTGTATGGCAGCACCATTAAAGAACTTATTCACGAAGAGTTTGGCGATGGCATTATGAGCGCGATTGATTTTTCTATGGATATTAAGCGTGAAGAAAATCCCAATGGTGACCGAGTAAACGTCGTGTTATCGGGTAAGTTTTTACCTTATAAAACCTATTAAGCGCTATGTAAGATAACTAAAAAAAGCCAGCGAGTTGCTGGCTTTTTTACATGTGTTACGTGACTAGTTTATGCTTTAACAGCCCTCCCATTCACTTATTGCTGATAGCACTAGTCAATCCCCAATCTGAAACGCTAAACTGTCGGCCTATTTTATTTAGTTTAAAGGTAGTGTGATGAACCCGATTCTTGCGATGTTGAGAGAGAACAATATTAGCGACCAACAGATTAGCGAGCTTTTTGAAGTGCTGACGCAAAACCCTCTTGCGGCTATGGCTACCATTAGCCAATTAGGTTTGCCACAAGAACAGCTTCAAATGTTAATGGGGCAAGTGATGCAAAATCCTGCTTTGATTAAAGAAGCCGTTGATGAGTTAGGTTTAGATTTTTCGAAAGTAGAGGCAGCCAAAGAGCAGCTTAAGAAATAACGCTAGCGATGAACTAGGTTAGCAGGCAATGCTAAGCACTAAAGTGTGACAGCACTTATTGTGGTTTGCGTGCTAACAAACGGGTGAGTCTAAGGCCCAAACCCCCTTACAGGGTAATTAGACACTAGACTCAACCCGAATGGTAACATTAGGCTAATAACTAACGACTATAACGTTGTTTTTTACTGCGCAATCGACGTATCCATTGAAAACGCGCCAAACGCTGCATATCTTCAATTGCATCGCTTTCATCAGTAATTTCTTGGCCTAACAAGGTTTCAATGATGTCTTCCATGGTGAGCAAGCCCTGAACCTCGCCGTATTCGTTAACTACTGCTGCAATTAAGTCTCGAGCTTGCAGCAGGCGTTGATAAGCATGACGTATGCTTACGCTGGCGGGGAGCATGAGTAACTCTCTAGAAAACTCACCAACTTGCCGGCTACCTTCTTTATTAAGAGCTGCGCTCATAATGTCTTGTTTATGTACATAAGACACAATGTTATCGCGGTCATCTTGATAAACTGGGATCCTAGAAAACGGTTTGGCGAGATGTGATTCAATAAACTCGTCTACGCTACTGCTATGCTCAATGCGATGAACCACCGCGCGTGGTGTCATCACTTCAGTTATTTTTAACTTCTCTAATTGCAACAAATTGCGCAGTACTTGAGATTCGCCTTGTTCAATAACACCTTGCTGGTGGCCTAACTCGGCAAGTGCACTTATCTCTTCTCGTAGGCTAGAGAAGTCTTCTTCGTGTTTACCAATACGCGCGGTAATGCGATCACTTAACCACACAAAAGGGTAAAAAATCTTAATCATTATTGGCAATAACCAAGAGGCAAAAGGGGCGAGTTTTCGCCAGTAAGTGACTCCTAGAGTTTTTGGCACAATCTCAGATAGTACCAGCACTAGTATCGTCATAATGGCCGAAGAAACGGCGAGATACTGGGATCCGTAAAGAGACGCGACTTGAGCTCCTACGCCAGCAGCACCAGCTGTATGGGCAATGGTATTAAGAGTGAGAATGGCCGCCAGTGGTTTGTCTATGCTGGCTTTTAATTTGGCTAAGCGTGCAGCAGCATTTGGGTTGTGTTGCTGCTGAAGGTGAATATAACTAGGGGAGACGCTGAGTAACACCGCCTCTAAAATTGAACATAGAAAAGAAACAAAAATAGCAAGACATAGAAAACTTACTAAAAGAAACACGTAATCCACCATTATATTAACCCAAAGACACTGTTGGGCGTTCAGTAAACCCAGCGCTATTGGTATGAGTGCTAAGTTAGCTGCAGTTTACCAATTAATATCAACAAAAGGGCAGTAGAATATTAAAACGACTTGAAGCCTTGGATGTGTGGGCGATTGTCACCGATAAATGCTAGGCACAAAAAAAGACACCCTAAGGTGTCTTTTTTTGTAGAATTGGTGGAGCTGGCGGGTTTCGAACCCGCGTCCAAAACCATTCTAACCAATGGCGCTACATGCTTAGTTTGTCTTTAATCTCGTTAGACAGCTGCGAACAAACACGCCACTGAATAACACACCAGAATTCTATTTCGCGGTTCAGCTCTCTAGTCAAAGCATCCCTCGCTATCTTGTTTGGGTTTGAACTTCTATGATTCCCCGTCTTACAAGCGGAAGCTAGGGTAGAAGTGCTCTAACAGGTTATTAAGCTGCTAGTGCGTAGTTTTCGTCGTTTGCGACTATTTTTTTGCGGCTTTTTACGTGGCAAACCGCCCCACGACATGCTCCACAAGCCTTCCTGATCCTGTCGAATCCAATTCAGCCCCGGAATTTCTAGAACATTCTAACACAAGCCGTATACATACTGATATACAGGAGTGTTTAAACGCTGTTTATTTACTCAATCGCAGTTTGCTTACCTAAAGCTATGCTTCATCACACGGTCTTTAGTGCGTTGCCATTCACGATCTTTTTCGTCTTCTCGTTTGTCTTGGTCTTTTTTACCCTTGGCTAAGCCAATTTCTAGTTTGGCCCAAGAGCCTTTCCAGTAGAGGGCCGTAGCCACAATGGTATAACCTTGACGTTCCACTGCTCCAATTAATTTGTCGAGTTCACGACGATTAAGCAGCAGCTTACGAATTCGAGTTGGGTCAGCAACAACATGGGTAGACGCTGACAACAAAGGTTGAATATTTAGACCTGAGATAAAGGCTTCACCATCGCGAACATAAACATAACTTTCTGCGATGTTGACCTTACCGGTCCGCATGGATTTTACTTCCCAGCCTTGTAGTTCTATACCCGATTCGAATTTGTCTTCGATACGGTACTCATGACGCGCTTTCTTATTTTGCGCGATGGTGTTAGAACCAACTTTTGATTTTGATTTATTCTTGCTCATGGCCGCTATTATACGCATGCTGCGGGGCTTTAAAACTGATAATGTGCGCAAAGGCCAAGCTAATGTTAAAATGCTGGCAGATTTGAAGAAAGAGTGGGTTCATGCCGCAAGTAAACCGTAGTGCGTTGGTTATGTTTAGTGCCAAGCAAATGTACCAGTTAGTTAACGATGTACATGCTTATCCAGAATTTTTACCTGGTTGTGTTAATAGCGAGATCTTACAGGAAGGGCCATCATCAATGGTGGCCGAGGTAGGTGTGGCAAAAGCTGGAATAAAAAACAAGTTTGTTACTGAGAACACTCTTACTGAAGACCAGTCTATTCATATGAATTTAGTTGACGGCCCATTTAAGTCACTCTCCGGTGTATGGCATTTTGTTGCGCTGGACGAACAAGCTTGTAAGGTGATGCTAGATCTAAATTTTGAATTTAGTAATCGGTTAATCGCTGCAGCTTTTGGCCGGGTATTTAATGAGTTAGCGGGCAACATGGTACAAGCCTTTGTTGAACGCGCAAAGCAGGTGTATTAGTAGTGGCTGAACAAATTAATATTGAAGTGGTATACGGCTTACCTGATCACCAAGTATTACTCGCGCTAAAAGTTGAACTGGGCTGTGACATTCTCAGTGGCATTCAGCAATCTGGTATTGTGCAGCATTATCCCGAAATTGAACCAGAAAGCGCATCAGTGGGTATATTTAGCAGAGCCGCTAAATTATCTCAAGCACTGAGAGATGGTGATCGAATTGAAATTTACCGTCCACTGATTGCCGACCCCAAAGAGTTACGGAAAATTCGTGCTGAAAGAGCAAAGGCAGAAGGGCGAGCTAGTAAAGTCACTGGTGGTAGGCCAATAGCTAAAGTGAGCGAAAGCTAGAGACAAAAAAGCCAGATGTGATTATCTGGCTTTTTACTATTTATTGGAGTACTTACCCAGCGTCTAGTGGCTGCATAAATTCATCACTCACTTCGTAATCACCTTCCACAAAGGCTAAATGATCGTTCACAAACTGAATCACTAAGTTACGTTTCTCAAAATCGCCATTACCGCTTTGATAGCTATACAGGTAATACCAGCGTTCTTTGTCAAAAGCATCAATTAACATTGGGGTACCAAGAACAAAGCGTACTTGTTCTTTACTCATGTTAATTCGGAGCTGCTCAACTTTGGCATCATCAATGTAGTTGCCTTGGGGGATATCAATTTTATATACCATCCAGTCGAAGGCTGAACAGGCACTAAGGCCTAAGCTGGCCAGTAAAACGAAAATTTTTGCTGAAAAACGCATGGGAATGGAAGCTCCTTGTTAAGGCAAGCATCATAACTAAGCCCCGCCCTAAAAAGAAGTATCGATTACTAAGAAATTAGTCCTCAATCAACAATTCTTGTGCGTTTGCCAGTGCTGAAGGAGTAATTGCATCACCTGCCAGTAAGCGTGCCAGCTCTTCTAAGCGTTGTTTACCGTTGAGTGTTTGCATGTTGGTGATCGTTTCATTTTTCTTTTGCTGCTTACTAACTAACATTTGCTGGTGACCATGGCCTGCTACTTGCGGTAAGTGAGTGACACACATTACTTGGCATTGTTTACCCAGCTGGCGAAGCATGCCACCCACAACCGCTGCTGTTGGTCCGCTAATACCTACATCTACTTCATCAAAAATTAGAGTGGGGGTGAGAATGCTGGCAGAGCAAATAACTTGAATCGCTAAGCCTATACGTGATAACTCACCACCAGAGGCTACTTTTTCAATGGCTTGCATAGGCTGCCCTGGGTTAGTTCGTACTAGCAGTTCAACTCGGTCAATGCCGTTAGCGTTGGTAAATTGCTGTGCATCACTTTGCAGTGAAAACTCACACTGGGCTTTAGCCATGCTCAGCTTGTGGATCTCTTTGGTAATTTGCTTACTTAAACTATTGGCTGCTCGTTCTCGACTTTTCGACAACTTATTTGCTTTGTTTAAATAATGCTGCCAAGCACTTTCAATCTCATCTGCGAGATGTTCAAAACGTTCACTTTGTTGGCTTAGTTGAGTTAACTGCGCCAGTAAATCTTGATGCAAAGCAGGAAGCTGCTCTGGTGAAGTATGGTGCTTCCTTGCCAGCTCCAAGGCAAGGCTCATCCTTTCTTCTAGCTCTGCAAACAACTCAGGATCGTAGTCTAGTTGCTCACTATACTGTCCTAACTGCTGAGTTGCCTCTTCAACCTGAATTTGCGCGTCATGCAAGAGATTATTAATGGTTTCTAATTTGGGGTCTAGCTCAAGTAGTTGGCTGGTTGTTTTGCAAGCTTGGCTGAGCATATCCATAACATTTACTTGATCGTCATGACCAAGTAATTGCGTGAGTTGGTGGCTGCTTTGCTGTAATTCAGTACTGTGTGATAGCCACTGATGTTGTTGCTCGATATCCTGATACTCGCCTTCTTGAAGGGAGAAAGCATCCAGCTCTTTTACTTGGTAATCAAGCAACTGGCGCTGAGCGGCTAGCTCTTTTTGCTGTTGTTCGGCAAGTTCTAGCTCGTTACAGAGCGCTTTCCAGCCTTGGTGAGCTTGTTTTACGTCACCGATTAGCTGAGGATGGGCAGCATATTGGTCCACAATTGATAGCTGTTGGTTTGGCTTTAACAATAGCTGATGAGCATGTTGGCCATGAATACTTACTAAGTATTGGCCAAGGCTTTTTAACTGAGCAAGTGGTACTGCTGTGCCATTAATGTAGGCCTTGGAACGACCTTCTTTTGTTACCACTCGGCGCAGTATGCATTCGTCATCACTCAGTAACTCATTTTGCTGCAACCACAATTGAGCCCGTTGGTTATTGCTTACGTCAAATTGTGCGCTAATTTCAGCCTTATCAGCTTCTTGTCGCACCATTGAGGCTTCTGCTCGATTACCCAAACATAAACCAAGGGCGTCAATGGCAATAGATTTACCCGCTCCGGTTTCACCCGTTATGGTGGTCATTCCTTGATTCAAATCGAGTTCAAGAAATCGAACAATGGCAAAATTTTGTACGCTTAATTGAGTGAGCATTTCAATACCTGTTTATTCATACAGTAACTGTGTAAATATATAGTGCAAGTTTTATTCAAGCAAGCGACATTTTTAAAGATTTTGCTAAATTATGAGAAAGCTATTGTTTTTTTTGCCTTAGTTTACTGAGCTAGTTCAGCATTTATTCAGCTACTAGATAGCTGCAGCTTTTTGTCTAGGTAAGGAACAAGAGGTAGAGCTTACTTAGTTGGTAAACTAGTTGAAGCCGCTGCTTATGCTGTCTATTTTGGCTGGTTTGTGCTTTTCATATACTTTCTAATAAAAAAATATTTCAACTCACTACACTCTCTCGGAATTAGCTACTACGCTTTTAGCTGTCACATTAGTGTCATTAAATTCGTGCATGTTTATCAAACAGTTGTTGTATCTGTGCCGCATAAGTCGGTAGACCAATTCACCTTGAACCACATGGAAGAGATTATGTTGAATAAACGTTTAACACTGAGTGCTTTGGTACTTAGTATGGGCGCAATGGTTAGTGCGCAAACGAGTGCTGAAACGCTTCGCTTATTAACGTGGGGTGGCTATGCGCCTCAGGAAGTGATTGATATGTTCGAAAAGGAAACGGGCATTGAAGTAAAAGTGACTAAATCAAATAACGAAGACATGATTTCAAAGCTTCGAGCCACTGGTGGTTCGGGGTTTGATTTAGCTCAACCTAGCCAAGATCGTATTACTGGCGTACAGCAACAGTTTGGCATCTATCAGCCGATTGATTTGAGCCGTATTGAGCATCAACAAATGATTACCTCTATGCTTGACGCTACCAAGAAAAATACTGCGGTAGGCGACCAGGTATTTGGAGTTCCTCATGTATGGGGTACCAGTGGTTTAGTGGTTAATGGTGAAATGGCCAAAGATGTGGCCGATTACACCGACCTTTGCCAAAAGCAATATGAAGGCAAAATTTCTTACCGCTTGAAGCGCCCAACCTTAATTGG
Organism: Agarivorans sp. DSG3-1; assembly: GCF_046774965.1. Taxonomy (NCBI): domain Bacteria; kingdom Pseudomonadati; phylum Pseudomonadota; class Gammaproteobacteria; order Alteromonadales; family Alteromonadaceae; genus Agarivorans; species Agarivorans sp. DSG3-1. Next base: position 2,534,508 of record NZ_CP177241.1, read on the forward strand.
TTTTGCTTTTGCATTGGGTGAAGACCCATTTGCTGCTTATGCTGACCCTGTTAAATACCAGCAAATACTTAATAAAGTTGAAACTGCTTTGGTTGACTGTAAGCCACTGGTAAAAACGTATTGGTCGGGTGGCGATGAATTAATGAACTTGATGCGTTCTCACGAAGTGGTAGCTGCTATGGCTTGGGATGCTGGCGGTTGGAAACTCAATCGTGAGCAGCAAAACATTCAGTTTGTAGCGCCTAAATCTGGAGCATTAGGTTGGATTGATACCTTTGCTATTCCTAAAAAGTCGAAAGCGATTGATGCAGCCTACAAGTGGATCAACTTTGTTATGCGCCCTGAAGTCGCCGCTAAAATTACTGAATCAGCAGGCAATTTTACTGCGTCTAAAGGCTCTGATGCTTACGTAAATGAGTTGGCTAAAGCCCAATTTAATACCAGCTTTAGCAGTGACGATATCGATAATATTAAGTGGTATCCAGCTGTTCCAGCCGGCCTAGAAGCCATGGAAGGCAAAGTACTCGACCGCGTTCAAGCGGCCAAATAGCTAAGATGGGGCCTTGTGCCCCAAATCTTGTTACCTCTTCGTAAAATCTTGGACCCTATATGGCGGCTAACGCTAACTTTGATCTTGAATGTGAACAACTCTCAAAGCACTTTGCAGACTTTACTGCGGTAGACCAACTTAACTTTTCGGTAGAAGCTGGCTCGTTTTTCTCTATTCTTGGCCCATCTGGCTGTGGCAAAACCACGTTGTTGCGCATGTTGGCTGGCTTTGAATCGCCCTCAGAGGGAGAAATAAGAATTCATCAAAAGCGAGTGAATGAATTAGCGCCGAATAAACGCCCGGTGAACATGGTGTTTCAGCACCTAGCCTTATTCCCTAATATGAATGTGGCTGAAAACATTGCTTATGGCTTAAAGCGCCGTGGTATAAAAGGGCCAGAGCGTGCCAGTAAAATTAAAGATGTATTAGAGCGGGTAGGGTTAGATGGCAGCCAAACTAAGCAAATTGCTCAGCTTTCTGGTGGGCAAAAACAACGAATTGCGATTGCCCGCAGTTTAGTATTAGAACCTAGATTATTGTTGTTAGATGAACCATTGGGCGCATTAGACTTAAAGCTTCGCGAGAAAATGAAAGTGGAGCTAAAACACCTGCAGCGGGAGTTTGGCACCACATTTATTTACATCACTCACGATCAATCTGAAGCCTTGGTAATGTCAGATAAAGTGGCGGTGATGAATCATGGTCGCTTTGAACAACTTGCCAGCCCCCAGCAACTTTACTACCAGCCAAGTAGTGCTTTTGTGGCTAAGTTTGTTGGCCAAACAAATGCTTTATCGGCAGTGGTATGCGAACAACGCCAAGATGTAGCCTTGGTAAAAACGGCCCATGGTAGGCATTTGATTGTGGCAACAAGTATTAATCAGTCGGCCAAGTCTACAGTAGATGTATTTGTTCGACCGGAGGCTATTGGTATTGCCGAGGTCGGCCAAGAGCTAAAAGCCGACAACCAATTTGACGTAAAAGTAGAGGAGTGTTTGTTTGACGGCGCAAGCTCTACCTTAGTCGTTCGTGATATTCACCATAATGACCTATACCGAGTAGCCCCGGGAGCGAGCTTCTCGCTGCACAATGTTCTGGTAGGAAGCACCTTAAGGATTTTTTGGGACGCTAAGCAAGCTATGTGCATACACAGCGAGGTAAGTAGTGAAAGCTAAAGGCTTAGGTTTCTATCTGTTATTGCTACCATTTGTTTTGTGGTTTGTATTGCTGATTGTATTACCTCATTTGCAAATGTTTGAGCTGTCGCTGATTAAGCGTGATTACGCCGCTGGCGACAGTATTGGAATGTATCAATATCAGCAGTTTTTTGAAGAACCGTTGTACTGGCGAACCTTGGTGCGAACGGTGTGGATGTCGTTATTGGCGACCTTTATTACCCTGTTGGTGAGTTTTCCTGTTGCGTTCTTTATTGCCAAAGTCGCTAAAGGTAAAAGTAAACGCTTGCTACTGCTCAGTTGTTTATTGCCATTTTGGGTCAGTGAGTTAGTACGTACTTACGGTTGGATGATATTGCTACGCGAATCGGGAGTGATTAGCCAAGGCTTATTAGCCTTAGGCCTTACCGACCAGCCGATAGAGTTTTTGTATAACGATGTCAGTATGCTAATTGGACTGGTGTATACCTCAATGCTGTTTATGGTTGTACCTCTGGTGAGCACATTAGAAGGGCTTGATCAAAGTTTAATTGAGGCGGGTTATGATCTTGGTGGCAATGGTTGGAATGTGACTCATTCTATTATTGTGCCTTATGCCATGCCAGGCATTGTTTCCGGTTGCATCATGGTATTTATGCTGTGCTTGGGCAACTACCTTACGCCGCGATTGTTAGGTGGTAAAGACAGCTTATGGTTTACCGAACAAATCTTTACCCAGTTTATTACCCGTTTTAATTGGGAGCTTGGTGCAGCGTTTGGGGGGGTGTTACTGGTGGTGTCTTCACTGGTCGTGTCATTAGGCTTAAAACTCAGCGGGCAGTCTTTTAGCCGCACGCTTGGTCGTTAACGGAGCCGAATAATGTTGCATCAACTACGTGGACCGGCCAAATCACTGTATCAATTTTATATGGTGGGCTTTTTAGTCTTTTTAGCTCTGCCGCTAAGTATTGTTGCGGTGTTTGCCTTTAACGATAGCTTATTTGCGGCCTTGCCTTGGCAGGGGTTCACTTTGGATTGGTTTGTTGGCCAAACCGAGCCAAAGCTAGGTATTTTTTATGATGAAGGGCTGCTTTCGAGTATTGGAGTGAGCGCCTCAATTGCTTGCTTGGTCACACTACTTTCTTTGGTATTAGCAACTGCCAACGCATGGCTGTTTATTCGTTTTGATTTCCCCGGGAAAAACTGGTTATACATTGGTTTGTTATTACCTTTAGTCATCCCCGGCGTCATTTTGGGTGTGGCAATTTTGGTCGCAAGCAGCAGCTTAGCTAATAGTGTTGAGGATGTGTGGGGCTGGGAGTTGGAGTGGTTACGTCCTGGCTTTATTTTGGTGGTTATTGGTCAAGTTGCATTTATTACAACGATATCTACCTTGGTGGTATTAGCTCGCTTAAGAAAGTTTGATTTTAGTTTAGAAGAAGCCGCGCTAAATTTAGGTGCCGGGCCATGGGTGGCCTTTGTTACTGTAGTGTTGCCTTTTCTCATGCCAGCTTTGATTGGCGCAGCAGTAGTGAGTTTTCTAATGTCTTTTGAGAACTTCAATACCACCTTAATGTTAGTGGGTTCTGATGCCCCCTTAACCATTGCCATGTACGACCGCTTACGTGAAGGCTCCACGCCAGTGCTAAATGCTGTTTCATTATTATTGATGCTTGGTTCTGCAGTGATTGCTCTCACCTCCATGTTATTTAGTGGTGATAAAGATGTTTCCAGTAAATAGTATCTTCTAAGTACAAGCGTTTACTTAGTGTTAACCGCTATCTAAGTTACTGTTATTAGGTGCTATGTAGGATACATGGGCAGAACTTAGTTACTTATCGCTATTGCTGGGAACGCGTGTTATAAGGCTTTGTTGTCTGTAGAATTAAGGAGTAACAGGTGAACAAAGTGAACACGGAAACTAAAGCTTTTATTCTGCTGTTGGCTGGCATGATGTCTTTAGTTGCTCTCTCAGTAGATGCTATGTTGCCAGCACTAGTTACCATTGCTAACGACTTCGACCTAGCGCAAACCGCGCAAGCTCAATGGACAATCACCTCTTTGTTTATCGGCCTATCTATTGGCCAGCTTATTTATGGCCCGTGGTCAGACGCTGTAGGGCGTAAACCTCCTATCTACTGGGGCTATTCGCTGTTTATAGTTGGCACCTTAATATGCGTGTTTTCTGAATCATTTAGTTGGTTAATTGCTGGCCGTGTTTTACAAGGAATGGGAGCAGCGGCACCACGAATCATTACCATGGCGTTAGTACGCGACAAGCTAAAGGGTGCAGAAATGGCGCGCATTATGTCGGTGGTTTTTTCGGTGTTTATTGTGGTGCCGATTTTAGCGCCAGCCATTGGTCAGTTGATTATTAGTGTTGCTCACTGGCGGTGGATCTTTGGCATGTTGCTGATTATGGCGGTATCAACTGGGTTTTGGTTTTGGCGTTACCAAGAAGAAACCTTACAAGAAGAACAGCGTCGCCCACTAACAGTGAAAAGCTTTATTGAAGGCTTAAGGTTTTTATTGGCAGAAAAAGCAGCACTGGTTTATACGGTTATTTCCGGGCTAGTGTTTGGCAGTTTTCTGGGCTATTTGAACAGTGCGCCTTTGGTGTTTATTCAGCTTTATGACCAACAAGATAACTTTGCATTATTGTTTGCCGCTGCAGCCTGTGCAGTGGGTGTAGCGTCCTTAGTGAATGGACGAATGGTGTTAAAAATGGGAATGCGTAAAATGATTATTTACGCTCTGCTGGGGCTCGTTGTTTTAACTAGCTTGTTTTGTGTGGTTTTGCTCGCTAGTAATGGTGTGCCCCATCTATTGATGTTGATGTTGTATTTGGTACCAGCGTTTTTTTGTATCGGTATTTTATTTGGCAACCTCAACTCACTCGCCATGGAGCCTCTTGGTGCTATTGCAGGTATGGGTTCAGCTTTTGTCGCCTGCCTTTCTACCTTAATTGCCATTCCGATTGGTAGCCTAATTGGCTTAAGTTTTAACGATACTTGTTATCCCATTGTGTTGGGCTTTTTGTTTGTTGGCTTAAGTAGCTTAACGCTGATTAAAGTATTCGATCCTTTAGCACAGACCAAGGCTTAAGTGCTAGCACCTCACTGAGTGAGATAAGTACCGACATTTTTGCTTACAGTATAAAATATCGAAATTAATTTTTATTAAATCAACAGCTTATAGATAAGTTGGTTGAGCTTACTTAAAATGGTCTTTAGCTTGTTAATTTTTGGTACTAACGATCTTCTTTGATTATATAAATTGGTATTTAACTCTTAATTTTTAGTTAGGGTTGAATCATCCGGCTGTTTTTCTTGGTTTTTATAGTGCTTCAGTATTAAGGTTGTTGTTATCACTTTGTTAACTAGGCCTTAGTTATGAATACCCACGCTGATTGTTTACTACAACTTAATCATCTTAGCGGCTCTGCCGTGCATGATTTGTCCTCTTCTTTTGATAACTTGCCGCATACTCAACATGCTGATGGCCAGTATCGCCTGCGTCGTTACTCCGTGGTTAGGCTTGCCAAAGGAGGCGTGCAGCGTTTAGCGGGAAGGGCCTTTGTACAAAGTGAGCAAGTGAACCATTTTCAAGGGGATGTTGTTCGCCAATTTGAAGATATTGAAGATGCGATTATTGCGTCAAAAGGCATGCATGAAATGTGTTCCTTATTCCTTGAGGCTAACGCCCTAGATGAGCAACAAGATATCGAGATCCACCAAATTCGTATAGCTGCTCAGCAGAATGACACTCCCGTTGCGCCTGAAGGTGTCCATCAAGATGGTTTTAATCACATTGCGGTGGTGGGGATCCGCCGGCATAACATTGATGGTGGTGACTTTATGGTGTTTAAAGATAAACATCAGGCTCCGATTATGACGTTAGCCTTAGACAGTGGTGAAGTAGCTTTGTTAGATGACAGTAAACTTTGGCATTACGCGCGGCCTATTCGCGCCCATCGCCCCAGTGAGCCCGGCTTTATGGATGTATTTGTATTAACCGCGAAGGATCAGTAATGAGTTTTTCTGTTGAACAAGCGCGCCAACTCTTCCCTGTTTTAGCAGCTAATAGGGTAGGGAACACACCGGTATTTCTAGACGGCCCTGGTGGCTCACAAGTCCCTAGTTCTGTGATTCAAGCTATGGCTAACTATTTATTGGGTGGCAACTCCAATTTAGGCGGCGCATTTAGTGCGAGTAAACGCACAGAGCAAGTTTTGCAAACTGGCAGAGAATCAGCTCAAGCCTTGTTAAATGCTCCTAGTGCAAACAATATTGTGTTTGACGCCAATATGACTTCACTGACTTTCAAACTGAGTCGCGTTATTAGCCGCGATTGGAAAAGTGATGACGAAGTGATTGTTAGCCGTCTCGATCATTATTCAAATGTATCTAGCTGGCAACATGCAGCCGCAGATAAGGGCGTTCGGGTTCATAATGTGAATATTGATCCGCAAAACTGTAACCTTGATTACCAGCATTTTGAATCACTGATTAACCCAAATACCCGACTCGTTGCCATCACTTACGCCTCAAATACCAGTGGCAGTATTGTTGATTTACAACGGGTTATAGAAAAGGCCAAATCTGTAGGCGCAATGGTGTATGTTGATGCTGTGCATTATGTGCCCCATGGCTTAGTAGATGTACAAGCGCTTGGTTGTGATTTTCTAGTGTGTTCGGCTTACAAGTTTTTTGGCCCGCACCTAGGCATCGCTTATGTAGCGGATCTTTGGTTAGAGCATCTAGCGCCCTATAAAGTCGAGCCTGCCACCAATATTGGCCCAGGGCGTTTTGAAACTGGCACTCAAAGTTTTGAAGCTATTGCCGGAATGACTGCTGCCGTTGAGTACTTAGCCCATTGGAATAGCGATACTGGCGATTTACGCAGCGCCTTGGTGAAAAGCTATCAACAGTTTAATGCTCATGAGCAAGCACTTAGTCACCACTTTTTAGAGCGTTTATCAAAACACTCGCATGCACAGCTTTATGGGGAAAGCAGTATTCAGCATTTAGCTAATCGTACCGCTACGTTTTCGTTGCGTTGGCCAAATCATGCTCCAGAGCAAATTGCGGGCATGCTAGCCGATCATAATATCGCGACTTGGCACGGTCACTTTTATGCCCAAGGTATGATGCAGCAGCTAGATATATTGGATAAGGGCGGGGTATTGCGTATTGGTTTTATGCACTACAACACCCATCAAGAAATTGACCAATTGTGGGATTTATTAGATCAATATTGTTTGTAGCTAGGTGCTATTTATTTAAACGTCGAGAGCTAGATGGGCCAGTAGCTGGTCTAGCTCGCTTTGGCCATCAAACTTAATGCCAATCGCTAGCTGATCGTGGCCGTCTTTGCTTTGGCTTTTTACTGTGCCTTCTATAATGGTGTCGCTTTCTGGTTTACCAGCAACACGAATATGTACAAATACATCGTTAAGTAAAAATTTACCGTAACTCTCGGGCCAGGCTAATTTAAAGCGACAGCCGCCGGCTGATAAATCAAGAATGACCCCGTCGAAGCTTAAGTCATTCTCTATTTGTTGGTCGCTAACCGATGAACGGTGAGTCACTGTTGCAGGAATACGGGTGGTTGCTCGCTGTTGTTTACGTAAGCTAAACCGTTCTATTTCAGTAGGGTATTTTACAAACAATAAGTGTTTAGGGCTTTTGAATATGTCGGTGATGATGCTACGAAAGGCGATGCATTGACCGGCTTCACCTTCAATAATTGAGCGTACAATACAGGCCATACCTTCAATTAATACATCGTGATGACCTTGCTGAGCAGATTTAGGCACTGCAAAAATAAGGAAGTTTGCGTCATCTACACCAATTAGTTTGCACTTAATCCGTACATTACCTTCTTTGATAAATTGTACGTCTAGTACATCGCCAAAGCGCATTTGGCGCATAATATCTACCACTTCTTTACGCTGTTTTACGAGTGGGCTTGGCGTTGTTGTCAATGTAGGCGTCCTTGTTATTGTTTGCTTGAGACTTAAAACAAACGGCTTCCCCAGCCTAACTTTGTTCGTAAAATCTTAAAGTAATCATAGCTCTTTGGATGAACTAAGCGCAATGGATGTTGTTGCTTACGAATAATCACTTCGTCACCTGGCAATACAGGCAGTGATACATGGCTGTCGCAACTAATGTGCATGTGGTCGCTGTTTTCATGAGATAGCTTAAGCTTAATCTCACTTTGGCTATCAACCACTATCGGCCGAGAGCTCAAGGTATGTGGAAACATTGGGACTAAAGCTATCGCATCTAAATTTGGGGTTAAAATAGGGCCGCCAGCAGATAAAGAATAGGCGGTAGAGCCTGTGGGAGTGGTAACGATCAGGCCATCGGCGCGTTGGCTTAGCATGAAGTGATCATCTATATACACTTCAAACTCAAGCATGGTAGCGACTTTATCGAGGTGAAGTACAACTTCATTCACCGCGCTGTTATGGCTTTTTACCGCGTTATGACGCATCACCTTGGCTTCTAGTAGACCGCGTTTCTCAGTCACGTAGTGGCCTTGTAATACTTCTTTTAGTGGGTGCTCAAAGTTAAACGGGTCTAAGTCGGTCAAAAAACCCAAATTACCACGGTTGACTCCCAGCACCGCAATGTCGTAACGCGACAATACTCGCGCTGCGCCCAACATATTGCCATCACCACCCACAACAATAGCTAAATCAGCCTGCTCACCTAAATCGTTAATGCTCACCAAGTTGAGATTATCAATCTGCAGTTGTTGGCCGGTGAGTTCTTCTACCAATACGGTATAAGATTGATCCGCCAGCCAATGAAATAGGGCAGTAAGTGTGTTGTTGGCACCTTCATGATGAGGTTTGCCAATTAAACCAATGGTAGAGAAAACTTGAGTCATAATGTGTTGATTTAACATTGTGTTACCGATGATTATAACGTGTGCTTTTAGTACTCAGCCAGTTTTATCGTGAGTATCACTTGAAAGCGGCTGTTTGATCCCCATAATATGCAACAGATTAGAGTTATTTGTGAAGAATTACGGAGACCCTGCATGAGCAGTGAGCAAAATAAAGCGCAGCCTGAAGAAGTTGTAGTAGAAAATGAAGTAGAACAGCAAGTTGACGCGATTGAAGCTGAGTTAGAGGCGGCCGCTGAGCAAGCTGAACCTGCAGCTGAAGAAATTAGCGTGGCGGAGCTATTAGAGCGCCTAGCCACTGCAGAGCAAACAGTTGCAGACCAAAAAGACAGTGTAGTACGCGCTAAAGCTGAAATGGAAAATATTCGTCGTCGTTCAGCACAAGAAGTAGAAAAAGCGCGCAAGTTCGCTTTAGAGAAGTTTGCAAACGAGTTGCTACCGGTTATCGACAACATGGAAATGGCTTTGCAACATGCTAACCGTGAAGATGAAGCACTAGCATCAATGATTGAAGGTGTTGAGTTAACCCTCAAAACACTGATCGATGCAGTGAAAAAGTTCGGCATCGAGGTTGTTGCACCACAAGACCAAGCCTTTGACCCAGAAAAGCATCAAGCAATGGGCATGCAAGAAGTTGAAGGTGTTGCGCCAAATACGGTAGTTGCAGTGTTACAAAAAGGCTACGAATTAAATGGTCGCTTATTGCGTCCAGCAATGGTGATGATTTCTAAAGCGGCATCAATAGATACCAGCGCTTAGTTAACACATTATTCTTAAAGGGCCAATTGGCCCTTTTTTTTGTGCCTCAAATTTGGTTTGCAATGTACAGCTTGCCAGACAGGCTTAAGGCGCAGAATTGTTGCTGTTTTGTTTGAAATCTTTGACCTAGTTAGTTTGCTTATGCCATTGTTAAGTTATGGATAAAAATTATTCGTATTGACCAAAGGGTGAGCAAAGCGGGCAAATGGAACAGTTAGAGATTTTCGATATTCCCAATCCGTGTCGCGGAATTTGCCAAACCAATAGCCGCGGTTTGTGCATGGGATGTTTTCGAAATCGCGACGAACGCTTTGCTTGGCAAACGCTTCAGCCTGCCCAACAACAAAACATATTACGCTTAACGAAACAGCGTCGAATGCGTTTTATTAGGTTACAACGTAAGAAACTGGCCGAGCAACAACAGCAAACTCCCCCGCAAACCGAACTGCCTTTTTAGTAAGTTATTACTGCGTTAAACAGTGGCAGATGCCTTTCACATCGGGCAATATATGCATCCAGAGATATGGATGTGTTGTTATTTAGAGGTCCTATGAGTGATTTAAATCAGCTAATCAGCAATAACCGTAGCTGGGCGAAAAATATAAAAGAGCAAAACCCTACCTTTTTCTGTGATTTGTCTGAACAGCAAAATCCTGAATTCTTGTGGATTGGCTGCAGCGATAGCCGAGTACCCGCTAATCAGATCGCTGGCCTACCACCCGGTGAAGTATTTGTTCATCGTAATATTGCCAATGTTGTTGTACATACCGATTTAAACTGTTTGTCGGTCATTCAATACGCGGTAGACGTACTTAAAGTTAAGCACATTATTGTTACCGGCCATTACGGTTGTGGGGGCGTGCTAGCGTCTATGGAAGATAAACAGTTTGGCCTTATTGATAACTGGTTACGCCATCTTAAAGATGTTTATCGCTATCACGAGCAAGAACTGGAGGCCATAGCAGACAAACAGCAGCGTGCTGATCGTTTGTGTGAGCTTAATGTGATGGAGCAGGTTAAAAACGTATCGCAAACCTCTATCGTGCAAAATGCGTGGCGTAATGGCCAAGAGCTATCGGTACATGGTTGCATCTACTCGATTCAAAACGGCATTCTTAACACTCTGGACATTTCACGAACCGGACTAGAATAAATGCTGTAATGACATATTGCAGACATAAAAAACGCGGCCAATGCCGCGTTTTTTATTGCGAGTTAACTTAAGCTTTTTCGGCCTTAGTTAACGGCGTTTCTACTTCGAACGGTAAGTGAACTTCTTCTTCCGACAAACCTGCTTTAGGGTTGTTGTAAGTCTCTAAGTTCAAATCGCCTTCAGATTTAGCCACAGCCACTGTCACCATACTGTCGCCAGTAATGTTTACTGCAGTACGCACCATATCTAATAAACGATCCACACCAATGATTAAGGCAATACCTTCAACTGGCAGGCCTACTTGCTGCAATACCATGGCGAGGGTAATTAAACCTACGCCAGGTACACCGGCTGTGCCTACAGAGGCTAAGGTGGCAGTTACAATCACCATTAAGAAGTTTCCGGCAGTTAAATCGATGCCGTAAACCGTTGCAATGAAGATAGTCGCCACACCTTGCATAATAGAGGTGCCGTCCATATTAATGGTAGCGCCTAATGGCACGGTGAAAGAAGCGGTAGAGTTACGTACACCTAATTTATGGGTCGCTGTTTCCATGGTCACAGGAATAGTGGCATTTGAAGAGGCTGTACTAAATGCAAAAACAATGGCTTCACGCATTTTCTTGATGAACAAGATAGGGTTTAAACCAGTTAATGCTTTTAACAAGGTTGGATAAACCACTAGGGCATGTAGCAACAGTACCACTAACACCACCATAAAGTAGCTCAGCAAGCTCGCAATCGCGTCAAAGCCAATCTCAAAGAACAGTTTTGCCAAAAGCGCAAATACGCCGTAAGGGGCAAGGTTCATTAAAATGGTCACTAACTTCATGATGACGACATTAAAGTCTTCAAAGTGTTTACCAATGCGTTTTCCTGGCTCACCAGAAATAGCGATGGCGATACCAAATAGCAATGCAAATACAATAATTTGTAGCATGTTGCCCTGCGCCATTGAGGCAATAGGGTTATCTGGGAACATGTCGATAATTACTTGGCTAATGCTTGGTGCTTCTTTAGCAACAAAAGCCGCTTCTGTGGTTAACTCAATGCCTGTTCCTGGGCGAACCAGCAGCGCAACTGCCATAGCTAAAGAAATTGCAATGGCAGTCGTCGCCAAATACAACAATACGGTTTTACCACCAAGGCGGCCTAAGCGAGCAGTATCTTTCATCGACGATACGCCGCACACTAAAGATACAAATACCAGTGGAACCACTAGCATTTTTAAGCTGGCTACAAAGATAGAGCCTGTGATGTTTAGGATACCATCAACGATGTAATCTTTGACTAAGATAGACTCAGCAAAAAAGGTTTGTAAGAAAACCCCTAAGCCAATACCGGCAACCATGCCGATAAGTATTTTGTGAGTAAGACTCAGTTTTGAATCGTTTTTCATTTCCCTTCTCTCTATTTTTTACACAGAGTATTCATCTGCATATAACTTAAAGTTGGGCGCATAGTATCACAGGTTATAAAAATAGCCATTTATAGCACTGCCAGCTTGGTTGTTGGTGAATTTGTGTGCTGAATCTGTGATCTTCTGCTCAGTCAGTAATCAAATGTAATTTTATTTTCCTTGTTCATCTTTAGTCATTTTTTTTTAGCTTTTCCCTTGAAAAGTTTTTTGCTGCCCCCACTTACTTTCTCAACAACGAAATATTAGTTACAACAGAATTTGGAGAACACCATCATGGGTAGAATTATTGGTATCGATTTAGGAACCACTAACTCTTGTGTTGCAGTACTAGACGGCGATACCCCTAAAGTAATTGAGAACGCAGAAGGCGATCGTACAACACCGTCGATCATTGCGTTCACAGACGACGGCGAAACATTAGTAGGCCAGCCTGCTAAGCGCCAAGCAGTGACTAACCCTAAAAACACCGTTTTTGCTATTAAGCGTTTAATCGGTCGTCGTTTTACTGATGACGAAGTTCAACGTGATATCGAAATCATGCCATTCAACATTGTTAATGCTGACAATGGTGACGCATGGGTTGAAGCAAAAGGTGAGAAGAAAGCACCGCCACAAATCTCTGCAGAAGTTTTGAAAAAAATGAAGAAAACTGCAGAAGACTATTTAGGTGAAGCGGTAACTGAAGCAGTAATTACTGTTCCTGCTTATTTCAACGATTCACAGCGTCAAGCAACTAAAGATGCTGGTCGTATTGCGGGCTTAGACGTTAAACGTATTATTAACGAGCCAACTGCTGCAGCATTTGCTTACGGCGTTAACTCAGTTAAAGGCGACAACGTTGTTGCTGTATACGACTTAGGTGGTGGTACATTTGATATCTCTATCATTGAGATTGACGAAGTAGATGGCGAGAAAACCTTCGAAGTATTAGCAACCAACGGTGATACTCACCTAGGTGGTGAAGACTTTGATAACCGCTTAATCAACTACTTAGTAGAAGAGTTTAAGAAAGACCAAGGTTTTGATCTTAAGCAAGATCCATTAGCGATGCAGCGCCTAAAAGAAGCGGCTGAGAAAGCAAAATGTGAACTTTCTTCTGCACAGCAAACAGATGTAAACCTACCTTACATTACTGCTGATGCTTCTGGTCCTAAGCACCTTAACATCAAAGTAACTCGCGCTAAGCTTGAGTCTTTGGTTGAAGAACTAGTACAACGTTCTTTAGAGCCGTTACGCATTGCTCTACAAGATGCTGATCTTTCAGTTGGTGACATCAACGATGTAATTCTTGTTGGTGGTCAGACTCGTATGCCTCTAGTACAGAGCGCAGTAACAGAGTTCTTCGGTAAAGAGCCACGTAAAGACGTTAACCCTGATGAAGCAGTAGCCATGGGCGCAGCTATTCAAGGTGCGGTACTTTCTGGTGACAAAACTGACGTACTACTACTAGACGTTACTCCACTGTCTCTAGGTATTGAAACCATGGGCGGCGTGATGACTCGCGTTGTTGATAAGAATACTACCATCCCAACTAAGGGTTCACAGGTATTCTCTACCGCTGACGACAACCAAAGTGCTGTAACAGTTCATGTTATTCAAGGTGAGCGTAAGCGTGCTGCAGACAACAAATCTTTAGGTCAATTTAACCTAGAAGGTATTCGTCCTGCACAACGTGGCGTGCCACAAATTGAAGTAACCTTCGATTTGGATGCCGACGGTATCTTACACGTATCTGCTAAAGACAAAGATACGGCTAAAGAGCAGAAAATTACCATTCAAGCGTCTTCTGGTTTGTCTGACGACGAAATCAACAAGATGGTAAATGAAGCTGAAGCCAACGCTGAAGAAGACAAGAAGTTTGAAGAATTAGTTCAAGCTAAAAACCAAGCTGATGCACTTGTACACGGTACCCGTAAGCAAGTTGAAGAAGCTGGTGAAGCCCTTCCTGCTGAAGACAAAGAGAAAATTGACGCTGCAGTAACCGAGTTAGAAGCAGCGAGCAAAGGTGAAGATAAAGCTGAGATTGAAGCGAAAACTCAAGCCCTTATCGAAGCTTCTCAAAAGCTGATGGAAGTGGCTCAACAACAAGCCCAAGCTAATGCAGGCGAAGCTGATGCTGAGCAAGCTGCACCAGCTCAAGATGACGTTGTTGATGCTGAGTTCGAAGAAGTGAAAGACGACAAAAAATAATTTGTCTTAAACACTTTTAGTAAGTTAATAACGGGCGTTGTGAGAACAACGCCCGTACGTCTATCAAAGCCAATACTTTCAACGAGTTTCGTTGTAAGAAAGTAGAACACCCATTATGTCAAAACGCGATTATTATGAAGTTCTTGGTCTAGGCAAAGATGCCGGCGAGCGAGAAATTAAAAAAGCCTACAAACGTTTGGCGATGAAATTTCACCCCGATAGAACCAAGGGTGATAAAGCTTCTGAAGAAAAATTTAAAGAAGTAAAAGAAGCCTACGAGGTTCTGAATAACCCTCAGAAGAAAGAAGCTTACGATCATTACGGCCACGCAGGGGTTGATCCTAACCGCGGAGCCGGTGGTTTTGGTGGCGGACAGGGCGACTTTGGTGATGCGTTTGGCGACATCTTTGGTGATATCTTCGGCGGTGGACGTGGAGGCGGCGGTCGACGCCAACCTCAACGTGGTTCTGATCTTCGTTACAACCTAGAGTTGAGCTTAGAGCAAGCCGTTAAAGGCGTTAAAAAAGAAATTCGCGTTCCTACTTTAGTGCACTGTGAGCAGTGTAATGGTAGTGGCGCTAAAAAAGGCTCAACGCCAAAAACTTGTGGAACTTGTCATGGCCAAGGCCAAGTACAAATGCGCCAAGGGTTCTTTGCGGTTCAGCAAGCTTGTCCTACCTGTAAAGGTAAAGGTTCAATCATTTCAGACCCTTGTCATAAATGTCATGGCGAAGGTCGTTACGAGCGCGCTAAAACCTTATCGGTTAGCATTCCAGCTGGCGTAGATACTGGTGATCGTGTTCGCTTATCGGGTGAAGGTGAAGCTGGCGAGAGCGGGGCTCCTGCCGGTGATTTATATGTACAAGTACATGTAAAAGAACACCCAATCTTCAAACGTGAAGAAAACAATCTTTACTGTGAAGTGCCAATTAGCTTTACCTTAGCAGCATTAGGTGGCGAGATTGAAGTGCCTACCTTAGATGGTCGAGTGAGCTTAAAAGTGCCGAACGAAACCCAAACTGGCCGCATGTTTAGAATGCGCGGCAAAGGCGTTAAGTCAGTACGTGGCGGTCCAATTGGTGACTTAATCTGTAAAGTGATTGTTGAAACACCGATTAAGCTCAACGAAACTCAGAAGCAATTGCTTAAAGATTTCGAAGAAAGCTGTGGTGGTTCTGCTGGTAGCAAACATAAACCTAAAGCCGAAGGATTCTTCGACGGGGTTAAAAAGTTTTTTGATGACTTAACCAGTTAATCGATTAACTAAAGAAAAAGCGGCATTAGCCGCTTTTTTTATGCCTATTGGTTGGCGTATTGCACTGAGCGTAACCATATCAAAACCCAGTTTAGCTATGTTATTATTCGGTAAAACAATAGGGTAGCTAAATGATAAGCCTAGTATTGGGTGGTATTAGAAGCGGCAAAAGTTCGTGGGCCGAAAAGCAGTTTAGTTCGCTCAATAATAGCAAGCCGGTGTACATCGCTACAGCGATGGCCAGTGATACCGAAATGGCTCAGCGCATTCAGCACCATCAATCCTTAAGAAAAGCGGCTTTTGATACTCATGAGCTTGATTTTTCATCCGAGAACTTAAGTGATGTACTGAGCCAGTACGCCATGCAGAATAAACCTGTGCTGTTGGAATGCATGTCGACTTGGCTGGGTTGGTGGTTATGCACAGATAAAAGTCCGAATGATCAATTACAGGACATAAAGCTGCAAACCTCGATGTTGCTGGCTTGTCTTGAGCAGTTTTCTAGTGACTTAGTGATTGTGAGTAACGAAGTCGGCCTAGGTTTAGTTTCTGATAACCCCATGGCGAGAATGTTTGCTGATGAATTAGGGCGTTTAAATCAAGCTTTAGCTGCAAAAGCCCACAAGGTTGTATTAATTAGCGCTGGATTGCCGCTAATATTAAAGGATACGCAGGCCTAAAGGTTTGCTTAGAATGGAAGTCATACATGAATAAAACGCTAAAAACAGCAGTAGTCACCGTTTCGCTAGCAGCTTTACTGAGTTGCTCTGCTTCTCCAACGGGGCGTAAGCGAGTATTACTTTATGATGATTCGAAGATGAGTGCGTTAGGCGCTCAGTCTTTTGATGAAATTAAAAAGCAAGAAAAGATCTATAACGACAAAGCAACCAACGACTACGTAGCGTGTGTATCTAATGCAGTAACCGCAGAAATTCCTGGTCACTATGGTGATGAAGACTGGGAAGTGGTGGTATTTGATTCAGAACAAGTGAACGCATTTGCTTTGCCAGGAGCTCATATTGGTGTATATACCGGGTTGATCCAAGTGGCAGAAACACCGGATCAGCTGGCCACAGTAATTGGTCACGAAATTGCCCACGTATTGGCTGAACACAGCAATGAGCGATTATCACAAAACCAAATTGCCGGTATTGGCACCGCCGTGGCTGCTGTAGCCATTGGGGTGAGCGATGACGTTAAACACAAAGGCGCAGCCATGGCAGCTTTGGGCCTAGGTGTTCAATATGGCGTATTATTGCCTTATGGCCGAACTCAAGAAAGTGAAGCCGACGTAATGGGTTTAGACTTAATGGCTAGTGCAGGATTTGATCCGCAAGCCAGTGTGACCTTATGGCAGAACATGGCGAAAGCCGGTGGTGGTTCGATTCCCGAGTTTTTGTCTACCCACCCTTCAAATAAAACCCGTATCGCCGACTTAGAAGCACGAATGTCGCGTGCCACGCAATTAGAAAAGCAAGCTATCGCCCAGGGGAAAGTGCCCCAATGTAAACGCCCGGCAAGTTTTGATATAGACAGCGAAAAGTCAGATGCCGATAAAACTAGCAACGCAGAGTGATATTGAAAACATCTGCCTGGTTCAGCGGAAAAGCTGGCAGCATGTTTACTCACCGTACTTAGTAAAAAAAATGTTCAAGGTGTTGCCCTCCAGTTTGCACCAAAAGCTTTGGCAGCAACGAGTAAGCAATGACAATAACCAAGTGTGGGTGCTAAAAAACCCCCAACTAGAAGGGCTGTTAATGCTAGAGAAACAAGCTGACGAGATAGAGCTAGCCGCGCTATATCTTTTGCCTAAAACCATTGGTAAGGGGTGGGGGCGCGCAATGCTTAAACACGCTTGTCAGCAGGCGAATGTGAAGCAGTTACATTGTTGGGTGATGCAAGATAACGAGCATGCCGAGGGCTTTTACCGCCATTTAGGTTTTACCTTTGACGGAGAGCTTCGTAAAGTGGCGTTTTCTGGTAGTGACTTTGTGCAAAAAAAGGCGCATTTAGCCACTGATTCGCGGTTTTTCTAGCCACTTTATGTTAACCTTTTGGCTCTTTTTATTGATTAGATTTAAGAGTTGAAATGAGCGATAAATATCAAGGCGCAGCAGCGCAAGCAAGTTACGGTTACGGCCTTCAAATTGGCGAGCAAATTGAGCGCGCAGCATTCGACGGATTAGAGCTAAATGCCATGTTAGATGGTATTCGTGATGTGATGAGTGGTGCTCAACCACAACTTGACGAAGCAGTAATTGGTGCGGCTTTCCAAGAAATCACTAAAGATATCGAAGCTAAAAAAGCTGAGCAGCATAAAGAAGCAATGGCTGAAGGCGAAACTTTTCTAGCTGAAAACGGTTCACGTCCTGAAATCAACAAAACTGAAACGGGTCTTCAGTACGAAGTACTTGTTGAAGGCGAAGGCGAAACTCCAAGCGCTAGCAGCAAAGTACAAGTTCATTATGAAGGTACTTTAATTTCTGGTGAAGTATTTGATAGCTCAGTTCAGCGCGGCCAACCTGCAGAGTTCCCTGTGAACGGCGTAATTAAAGGCTGGACCGAAGCACTACAACGCATGAAAGTGGGTGACAAGTGGAAACTTTACATCCCTCAAGAGCTAGCATATGGCTCTCAAGGTGCTGGCGCGGCAATTCCTCCGTTTGCAGCATTGGTATTTGAAGTTGAGTTATTAGCTATTCTTGGCTAATAGCTAAAAACCTTCTTAAAGAACCGGCTATTGGCCGGTTTTTTTGTATAGAATGATCCACCTGAATTACTCTACATTTTTCAATACACTCTCAATGATTGATTGAGCGCTGCCATCTTTAAGCATTTGTTTAAATGCCTCATCGAGTTTTACTGCTAGTTCGGCATGATCTTTATGTACATAATGATAGAGCTTTAATTGGTCAACAGGTGGTTCAACTAAGCTAACACTGTTGAGCTTAAGCGCCTTTATACGCTTTAGGCCTAACTAACGCTCTTCTACTACTAGGTCTGCTCTATCTATACTCATAAATTTGAAGGCTGAATCTAAGTCTTAAAGTTGGTTAGTCTTGGGGAAATTTAAGGTGGCTATTTCAGCTGCCTTTAAGCTGCTGCGATAAGCAATGCTATAGGGTTTTAAGCTCTCATACCCTTCCACTATTAGTTCACTTAAACGAGTAAAAACCACATTCTCTGAGCTTAAGTAGCTGGTAGGAATTTGAATTAAATTGGCGTATTTAGTCTATAAATTGTCGATACGAAACATCTCCGCATCGTACACGCCGCTATTGGTTGCGTCCAAGGCGTTTGCGCTGGGTAATAACTCAAATACAACGCGTTCTCCCGCGCGGTAATATGCTTCAATTAATAAAGCTTGCCCCATTTCTGCGAGCGGCCCGCTAATCACTTGGGTTGTACGGTACGTTTTAGCGGATAGGGTGGGTGATAATATCAAGCAAAACAACAAATAGAATACAAGCTTCTTCATGTTTCTTAACTTGTTTTAATACAATTCGTAGATTGTAGAGACGAAAAACTAAATAGTCGAACACCTAAATAGCGGGTTATTTCCTTATGAATCGTTATGACTTGGGTCTTGTTCCTCAATCGAAAACACTGATAACTAGCGGTATAGCTTTATGTACTTTCACTATTCTTGTGCGCCAAAGTTGTGCGACGGTGGTCTAAGTTAGTGAATTCATTGAAAAAATCCAAGTACTACTTAAGGGGTATAAATAATTTTAAGTTGATGATTTATAGCGTTAAAAAAATGTGATCTAGATCTTGGCACGTGATTGGCTACCTACTAAGTATTAACACCTTATGATTACTTCAAACTAGGTACTTAGGAGCAGGGATGCAAAAATTAATCACCGTTAACTTACAACAAATTATTAAAACAACCATTGCTACAGCTGTGCTCTCGGCCAGTGTTATTGGCTTTACTCATGCTGAAGTGGGAGAGCCTGAAAAAGAAGATTTAAAATTTGGTTTTATTAAGTTAACCGACATGGCGCCGTTGGCGGTAGCTTATGAGAAAGGCTATTTCGAAGATGAAGGCCTTTATGTTCAGCTAGAAGCACAAGCGAACTGGAAGGTTTTGTTAGATAGGGTGATTACCGGTGAGCTAGATGGTGCTCATATGCTAGCGGGTCAACCACTAGGTGCAACCATTGGTTTTGGTACTAAAGCCGACATTATTACAGCCTTCAGCATGGATTTAAACGGTAACGCGATTACCGTATCAAACGATATCTGGGCGCAAATGAAACCACATGTGCCTCATGAAGGCGGCAAGCCCGTTCACCCGATTAAAGCCGATGCGCTAAAGCCGGTTGTTGATAGTTACATTGAGCAAGGTAAACCGTTCAATATGGGAATGGTATTTCCAGTGTCTACCCACAACTACGAATTACGTTATTGGTTAGCGGCTGGCGGTATTCACCCCGGTTACTATGCGCCACATAAAGGTGATACCTCAGGCAAAATTGACGCAGATGCCCTATTGTCGGTGACACCGCCACCGCAAATGCCATCTACTATGGAAGCCGGAACTATTTACGGTTACTGCGTGGGCGAACCTTGGAACCAACAAGCAGTATTTAAAGGCATTGGTGTACCGGTTGTTACCGATTACGAGATTTGGAAAAATAACCCAGAAAAAGTATTTGGGGTGAGCCAAGGCTGGGCTGATGAATACCCAAATACTCACATTCGGGTCGTTAAAGCGATGATTCGTGCCGCTAAGTGGTTAGACGAAGAGAATAATAAGAACCGCCCAGAAGCTGTGAAAATTTTGTCTAAAAGCCAATACGTGGGTGCCGATTACGACGTTATTGCTAACAGCATGACTGGTACTTTTGAGTACGAAAAAGGCGACAAACGTGAAGTGCCAGACTTTAACGTATTCTTCCGCTACAACGCGACTTACCCTTACTACAGCGATGCAATTTGGTATTTAACGCAAATGCGTCGTTGGGGACAAATTTCAGATAACAAACCAGATTCTTGGTACATGGATATTGCCAAAAAGGTTTACCGTCCAGACATTTACGCGACAGCGGCAAAAGAGCTGATTGCTGATGGTGTGATTGATGCCTCAGAATTTCCTAACTTCAAAACTGAGACCGGTTTTAAACCACCGCAAACACACTTCATTGACAATATTATATATGACGGTTCAAAACCAAATGCCTACTTAGATAAGTTCGACATTGGTTTGAAAAAAGACGACAAGATCTAAGCCATATCATTATTGAGAGCGGCCGGGCTTAGTGCCCGGCATCGAGATTCGCAAAAGGAGTTGTAGTGATGAAAGATAAATTAATTCACTCTCTAGAAACAGTAGGTTTGAGCCCTGTAGTACCCATGGTGCGTTTGGCCAGCGGTGAAAACCCAAAGCAGCAATTAAGTGAAATTTTTGAGCGTATTGGATTACCTATTCTGGCGATTGCTTTGTTCTTATTGCTTTGGAGTGTATCGGCAGCTAAGGTTCAAACCAGTCTAGGGACCTTACCTGGACCTTCGCAGGTGTGGCAGCAGTATCAGGGTTTGGTGGTTGAACACCAAGAAGAGCGGCTAAAAGAAGAGGCTTTTTATCAACGCCAAGAAGTGCGTAATGAAAAAAAATTAGCCAAGACCCCCGATGCTAAAATAAAGGTTCGTCCTTATACCGGAAAAGAAACCTTTTTTGACCAAATTCTTACCAGCTTATTTACCGTGTTTACCGGCTTTATATTAGCGAGCCTTATCGCCATTCCTATTGGTGTAGCATGCGGTTTAAACAAAAAGCTTTACGGGGCAATTAGCCCGATTATTCAAATATTAAAACCAGTATCACCGCTCGCTTGGTTGCCTATTGTGACCATGGTGGTGAGCGCGGTATATGTGAGTAACGACCCGATGTTTTCTAAGTCATTTGTTACCTCAGCTATCACCGTAACGCTATGTTCGTTATGGCCTACTTTAATCAATACGGCCACAGGTGTTGCCTCTATTGATAAAGATTGGTTAAACGTGGGCCGCGTAATTCAACTGCACTGGAGCAAGCAAGTCTTCAAAATTGCGATTCCAGCTTCGTTGCCAATGATATTCACTGGATTACGTATCTCCTTGGGTATTGGTTGGATGGTATTGATTGCCGCCGAAATGCTGGCACAAAACCCCGGTTTGGGTAAGTTTGTTTGGGATGAATTCCAAAATGGTAGCTCCAACTCTTTAGGCCGCATTATGGTGGCTGTAGTAGTGATTGGATTAATTGGTTATGTACTTGATTGGTTGATGGTAAGCCTGCAAAAAATAATCTCTCATTCAAGCCCAGAAAGTGCACGTTAGGATAAGGAAATAATTATGTCACAGTATTTACAAATCGATCATGTAAGCATTGATTTCCCCACCAAAAACGGGCCTTTTAGAGCACTAGATGGTGTAGATCTAAAAATAGCCAAGGGTGAGTTTGTATCGCTGATTGGCCACTCTGGTTGTGGTAAGTCGACGGTACTTAACATTGTGGCAGGGTTGTATAACGCCACTGAAGGCGGCGTTGTTTTGGAGGGGAAAGAAGTTTACCAACCTGGCCCCGACCGCGCGGTAGTGTTTCAAAACCACTCTTTATTACCTTGGTTAACCGCTTATCAAAATGTTGAGTTGGCGGTAAAAGAAGTCTTTAAAGGGCAAAAGTCTAAAGCTGAAATGAAAGAGTGGATTGACCACAATCTAGAGCTTGTGCATATGACTCATGCGAAAGACAAAAGACCAGATGAGATCTCTGGCGGTATGAAGCAGCGGGTTGGTATTGCACGGGCTTTAGCAATGCAACCTAAAGTGCTGTTAATGGATGAACCTTTTGGTGCCTTAGACGCCTTAACTCGGGCTCACCTGCAAGATTCTTTAATGGAGATCCAGCAAGAGCTTAACAACACCGTTATTATGATTACTCACGATGTAGATGAAGCCGTTTTGCTATCAGATAAAATCGTTATGATGACCAATGGACCCGCTGCCACCATTGGTGAAGTATTAGATGTAAAACTAGCACGTCCGCGCGATAGGGTGGCCTTAGCCGATGATGCTGAATATAACCATTACCGTTCACAAGTGCTTAAATTCTTGTATGAGCGCCAGCGTAATCCCGCTCAGGCGAGTGAAAAAGTTAAACCTAAATTGGTTAAATCAGGCGAGGCAGCGTAAGCATTGCTCGCATTTTAGATAATAAAAAGGCCACGTTAACAGTGGCCTTTTTGTTAATGGGGAGTCAAAGCTGGCAAGACTGCCTATAGCGTAATTCACTAGAAGATTATGTGTTTCTAGCCACTCTTCGCCTAACTCTTGGCTAAGCCTCGTTTTATATAGCTTGCTTTGTTATAGTCGAGCACAATCTCGGTATGAGTAGCGGTTTAAAAGGAGAATAGTTATGTCGCCAGTAAGAGTAGCGATTGTTGGATGTAATGGACGAATGGGCAAAAATTTACTGGAAGCAGTAAATGAAAGTTCAGCCACCACTTTAGGCGCCGCCACAGAGCGCCCAGGCTCTAGTTTAATTGGTGTTGATGCTGGTGAGTTGGCTGGTTTAGGTAAACTCGACATCGCTATTGTGGACAGTATTGAACAAGCTAAAGACAACATTGACGTTATCATCGATTTTACCGCACCCGTCGTGACACTCGCACACCTTGCTTGGGCCCGAGAAAATGGTAAGAAAATGGTTATTGGCACGACCGGTTTTAGTGATGAACAAAAACAAGAATTAGCTGAAGCCGCAGAAGATATCGCGATTATGTTTGCGCCTAACATGAGTGTTGGAGTGAATTTAGTATTTAAGCTGCTAGAAGTTGCTGCCAAAGTGATGGGTGATTACACCGATATTGAGATTATTGAAGGTCATCATCGCCATAAAGTTGATGCTCCTTCAGGGACAGCTCTAGGCATGGGCGAAGCGATTGCAGATACACTTGGCCGAGATTTAAAGAAAGTTGCAGTATATGGCCGAGAAGGTATTACCGGCGAGCGCGACAGAGAGACAATTGGGTTTGCGACTATTCGCGCTGGTGATTTAGTGGGTGAGCATACTGCCATGTTTGCCGATATTGGCGAACGTGTAGAAATAACCCATAAAGCCTCTAGCAGAATGACTTTTGCTAATGGTGCCGTAAGAGCGGCCGTTTGGTTACAAGATAAACCTAAGGGTTTGTTTAACATGCGAGACGTATTGGATTTAAACGACTAATTGATACTCGTTCTTCCGCTTATTAAATAACGCCGCTATGCGGCGTTTTTTATTTCTAACTTAATTTCACATAGTATTTTATTCGGCTAAACATCTTGAAAGCGTTATCAAGGGTTTTCATGAAATCGTTTTCAAGAATTATGTTCTTTGAGCAGTCTCACAAAGCCTATAAAAAACACTGCTATGTAACATTGTGTTACCCAAAGTTACGTTGTCGTCACAGTCCTTTTTTGCCCGAAATCCTACCTTATGTGCATCTCGTCCAATGGAAGGCGAGAGCAAAAAAATTTACACATAAAAACATTAATTTGCTGAATATCGGTTCAGTAATAGGAAAGGAAAGGCTGACATGGATATAAAAATTAGTAAGCTAGCAAGGCTTACCATGCCCGTTCTAGCAACAGCATTACTTGCAGCATGTGGAAGTGATGACGACACCACACCTGGTGGCGGTGGCGTTATTGATGGCTTGCACCCAGCAGGGGAAAACGAAGTTGTCATTTATTACAAGCGCGACGAAGCTCATGCCAAGGTTGATGAGTCTGCATATGAAGGTTGGGGCTTACACTTATGGAATGGTGAAGGCTGTACCAGCACAGATTTAGCAGGTATGGGAATTGCTGACGGTGGTACTGACTGGGCTTCGCCAATGATGGCTACCGGTATCAGTGAAACCTACGGTGCGTATTATGTACTAAAAGTAGACGCTGGCGCATCTGACCCACATGAGTGTATGAACTTCATTTTACATAGTGGTGATGATCGCGGCTTTGGCAGTAGCAACTTGAAGGTTGAGCTGACTAAATTAGACGCAGATAAAGGCATATTTGGTTTCCATGGAAGCAGCGAGCTATTCTATGCTCCAATCGCGGAACGTCCAGTTGCTATTGATGGTGCTAAAGCTCACTGGGTAGATGCTGGCACTATCGCTTGGGAATCTGCTGGTAGTGCAACTCAATTAGAGCTTCGCTATGACCCTGCAAATGGCATAGAGATGGATCCTGATACTAAAGAGGTAACAGGCGGTACTGCGGTTGCTTTATCAGCTGGAACCCTAACAGACGATGCTAAAGCACGTTTTCCTCACTTATCTGGTTTATCAGCAGCAGCCATTGAAGTAGATGATGTAACCCTTAAAGCTATTCTGAAAAGCCAAATCGTAGTAGTAGCTATGGACGCAGAAGGCGTTGCAACGGCAGCTACACAAGTTCAAAAACCAGGTGTAATTGACGAAGTATTCGTGAAAGGTGATGGTGGTGCATTAGCTGCTGAGCTTGGCGCGGTAGTTAGCGGTGATGACGTAAGCTTTAAAGTTTGGGCGCCTACGGCTCAAAGCGTTAAATTGTACATGTACAATGAAGACATGACTTCAGCTGGTGAAGCTGTGACGATGACTGAAGCTGCAAACGGTGTTTGGTCTGCGGACCAATCTGGTGTTGTGGGTAAATACTATCGTTACGAAGTAACCGTGTATCACCCAACGACGAAGAAAATTGAAACACGTATGGTTACAGACCCATACTCATTAGCACTTTCAACCAACTCATTGTATTCATTAGTTGTTGACTTAGATGCTACTGAGTTAAAACCTGCTGATTGGGACAATTATACTCGCCCAGAAATGGCTGAAGATGTTGACCATGTATTGTACGAGTCTCATTTACGCGACTTTAGTGTAAGCGATACCCAAGGTACTGCCGCTAATAACGGCAAATACTTAGCGTTAACCGAATCTGAACGTGAATCAGTGACTCACCTACAAGCGCTTAAAGATGCCGGATTAACAACCTTACATATTCTTCCTGCTTTCGATATAGCAACTGTTGATGAAGAAAATGCCATCGACATCGATGCGCCATTAGCTGATCTATGTGCAGCGATTGAGAAAACAGATGACTACTGCGCAAGCGCTTCCGGCACTATTGAAGCCAAGTTAGAAAGCTTTGACCCTGCTACTGGTGACGCGCAATCGTTAATGAACGACCTACGTGGCCTTGATAGCTTTAACTGGGGCTACGACCCGTTCCATTACACCGTTCCTGAAGGAAGTTACGCTTCTGATGCTGAAGGCACTACCCGTATCTTAGAGTTCCGTGAAATGGTTAGAGCCACTCATGGCATGGGTCTTAAAATTGTTATGGATGTTGTATATAACCATACCAATGCTTCTGGCGTTAATGACAAGTCTGTTTTAGATAAAATTGTCCCAGGATACTACCACCGTCGTGACGCAAACACCGGTGGAGTGGAGCAGTCAACTTGTTGTGATAACACCGCTACTGAAAACCTAATGATGGGTAAACTGATGACCGATTCATTAGTTACTTGGTCAGAGGCTTACAAAGTAGATGGTTTCCGCTTTGATTTAATGGGGCACCAACCAAAAGATTTGATGGTTGATTCTCTAGAAGCTGTTCGCGCAGTAGACCCAGATACATTGTTCTACGGCGAAGGTTGGGATTTTGGTGAAGTAGCCAATAACGCTCGTTTTGAACAAGCTACACAGTGGAACATGGCTGGTACTGAGATTGGTACTTTCTCTGACCGTTTACGTGATGCTGTTCGTGGTGGTAGCCCATTTGATAGCGGTGAAGGTATTCGTAAAACTCAAGGTTTTGGTAATGCTGATACGCTAAACGAGCTTATTACAGATGAGGATAGCTACCGTACAGAAGCGCTTCATAACCAAGACTTAATTCGTGTTGGTATGGCCGGTAACTTACAGAACTTTGTAATTCTTGACTCTGAAGGTAAAACCAAACGAGGCCAAGATGTTAACTACAATGGCGCGAAAGCGGGTTACACCTTAAATCCATCTGAAAATATTTCTTATGTATCTAAGCACGATAACCAGACTTTGTGGGATAACAACGCTTATAAAGCTACAACAGGCACAACTGCTGCTGACCGTTCACGTATGCAAACAGTGAGCTTGTCTACAGTAATGTTTGGTCAAGGTATTCCGTTTGTTCACATGGGTTCTGAATTGTTACGTTCTAAGTCTATGCAACGAGATAGCTATGATTCAGGTGATTGGTTTAACCGCGTAAGATTCGATGGTTCAGACAATAACTGGAACGTTGGTTTACCTCGAGCGGATAAAGACGGCGATAACTGGGACCTTATCAAAACCATCATTGCTGATGAATCAACAATGCCTGCTACTGCAGATATTGAGTTAGCTAAACAGCAGTTCCTAGAGATGCTTACCATTCGCTCTAGCAGTGACTTGTTCCGCCTAACTACTGCTGAGGAAGTACAAGCTCGTGTTGACTTCCGCAACGTAGGTGAAGAACAGGTTCAGAGCTTGATTGTTATGTCTATCGACAACGGCACTGGTGCTGGCGCTGATTTAGACGAAAACAATGACGCTATTGTTGTTGTTCTAAATGCTACTGATGCAGAGCAAGACTTTGTTATCGAAGGAGCTGCAGGGTTTGAACTTCACGACGTTCAGCAATCTTCTGCTGACTCTGTAGTGCAAACAGCCAGCTTTGCTGGTGCTACGTTTACAGTACCTGCTCGTACTACAGCGGTATTTGTGCAGCCAAGAGATGGAGCTCGTGGTACAGGTCTTCCAGTCGATACGTCGAACAAAGACCTAAGTGCTATCCCACCACTTGGTGATACACAAATCTTTATTCGAGGCGTTAATACTTGGAACCCTGAAGACGAATTAGTTTTCACTAAAGATGGCCAGTATGAGTTTACAACTACTTTAGAAGCTGGAACGTATAGCTTTAAAGTAGGCGATGCTGACTGGGCCGATGTTAACTATGGTGCTTCTGAAGGTGAGCTTGTATTAGGCACAGCGAAAGCGCTTGAGTACAATGCTGGCGATTTAAGCTTCGCGATTGATGCAAAATCAGTTGTTAAGTTTGTTACTGACTTCTCAACGGTTGATGCGCCTACTATTGCTGTTACTGCTGAAGAGGTGGCAAGCTGTGGTTTGTTAGATGACAGCGCTGATGCAGGTCCTTTAGCTAATCAACTTGCTGTTCGTGGTAGCCACTCTGATTGGGCTTGGAATGCAAGTTATGCTTTAAGTTATAAAGGCAACAATACTTACCAAGTATCTTTAGGTGCTGGTAGCTATGAGTTTAAGCTTGCTGCGGATAGTGAAAGTTGGGATCCTCAGATGATTGCTTATGCTGATGATGCTCGTGTCGAAAATCTTGTAATGAACGTAGATTACCAAGCGTGGGCTCGAGTTGGCGATAGCGCAATTGGTGACCCAGGTAATAACAAGATTACATTAGCTGGCGATAGCGTTCTTACACTGACTGTAAACGGTGAGTTAAGCGACAACGTAGATAACGGTACTATTAGCATTTGTGAAGTTGAATAACTAGTCGGTATTTGCTAATAATAAAAGCCAAGGCGCTCTGCCTTGGCTTTTTTATTTAGAGGTTATGAGTACGGATAGGCTTTGTAGTTAATTTAAACCTCTAGCAGTTACCTATATGTCAAAACATTCTATTTTGCGGCTTATTGTATTAATTTCTTCTTAACAGCTTGTTTTTATATGTTTGTATAAAAAATGATAGACCTTTCTGAGTATCTCTTCTATAATCCGCGGAATTTGCCAAATTTTTATCGTATTGGACTAAATTTTAACCTTAGTTCAACTTTGTCGTGTCGACAGTTCTTTGTTAGGAGGTTGCCTTGAGCAAATCAGCGCTGCTGGTATTAGAAGACGGTACCGTGTTCCGTGGAACCGCAATCGGAGCCAATGGTTCCGCCGTTGGAGAAGTCGTTTTTAATACTTCGATGACTGGATACCAAGAAATTTTAACTGACCCCTCATATGCTCGCCAAATAGTCACCCTCACTTACCCACATATTGGTAACTATGGTACGACCCCCGAAGATGAAGAATCGAATGCTATCCACGCTTGTGGTTTAGTGATTCGAGATTTGCCTTTGGTTGCGAGTAACTTCCGTAGTCAACAAAGCTTAAGTGAATACCTAGAGTCGCGTAACGTAGTTGGTATTGCTGACATCGATACCCGCAAGCTAACCCGCATACTTCGAGAGAAGGGAGCGCAAGCTGGTTGTGTAGTAGCGGGTGATGACTTAGATGAGGCTCTAGCCTTGGCTTCTGCTAAAGGATTCCCTGGCCTTAAAGGCATGGATTTAGCTAAAGAAGTTACCACTAAAGAAACCTATACATGGAAGCAAGGTAGCTGGGACTTGGTTGACGGCTTACCGGCCGACAGTGAAGACAGTAAGTTTCACGTGGTTGCTTACGATTTCGGTGTTAAACGTAATATTTTGCGTATGTTAGTGGACCGAGGTTGTAAACTCACGGTGGTTCCTGCACAAACACCCGCTGAAGAAGTACTAGCACTTAAGCCAGATGGTATCTTCTTATCAAATGGACCTGGTGATCCAGAACCATGTGATTATGCCATTGCTGCAGTGAAAACTTTCTTAGAAACTGATATTCCAGTATTCGGTATTTGTTTAGGCCATCAAATTCTTGCTTTAGCCAGTGGCGCTAAAACAGTGAAAATGAAATTTGGTCATCATGGTGGTAACCACCCGGTTAAGGATATTGAACACAACCGGGTAATGATTACTGCGCAAAACCATGGTTTTGCTGTTGATGAAAAGACCTTGCCTGAAAACCTTACAATGACTCACTTCTCATTGTTCGACCAGAGCTTACAGGGTATTCATCGCACCGATAAGCCTGCGTTTAGCTTCCAGGGTCACCCTGAAGCGAGCCCTGGTCCGCACGATGCAGCACCATTGTTTGACCATTTCATTGAATTAATCGAGCAGCGCCTTAACGGCCAAGCGTAGGTAGAGAGCAGCAGAACTTATGCCAAAACGTAATGATATAAAAAGCATTTTAATATTGGGCGCAGGCCCAATTGTCATCGGCCAAGCTTGTGAGTTTGATTACTCCGGCGCTCAGGCTTGTAAGGCGCTACGCGAAGAGGGTTACCGAGTTATTTTGGTTAACTCTAACCCCGCTACCATCATGACAGATCCTGAAATGGCCGATGCGACATACATCGAACCTATTCATTGGGAAGTGGTTGAGCGCATTATTGAAAAAGAACGCCCAGACGCCGTATTACCCACTATGGGCGGTCAAACAGCATTAAACTGTGCACTTGAGCTAGAAACCAAAGGCGTACTAGAAAAATACAATGTTGAAATGATTGGCGCTACCGCTGACGCGATTGATAAAGCCGAAGACCGTAGCCGTTTCGACAAAGCCATGAAAAGTATCGGTTTGGCTTGTCCAAATGCTGGTATTGCACACACAATGGAAGAAGCTTACAGCGTATTAGACGAAGTTGGCTTCCCCTGTATTATTCGTCCTTCTTTCACTATGGGTGGCACCGGTGGCGGTATTGCTTATAACAAAGAAGAATTCGATGAAATTTGTACTCGCGGTTTAGACCTTTCGCCAACCAGTGAATTGCTGATTGATGAAAGCTTAATTGGCTGGAAAGAATACGAGATGGAAGTGGTTCGTGATAAAAACGACAACTGCATCATTGTATGTGCCATTGAAAACTTCGACCCAATGGGCGTGCACACCGGTGACTCAATCACAGTAGCACCAGCTCAAACTTTGTCAGATAAAGAATACCAGTTAATGCGTAACGCCTCTTTGGCTGTTTTGCGTGAGATTGGTGTAGAAACTGGCGGTTCAAACGTACAGTTTGGTATTTGTCCAAATACTGGCCGTATGGTGATCATTGAGATGAACCCGCGTGTATCGCGTTCATCTGCACTTGCTTCTAAAGCTACCGGTTTCCCAATCGCTAAAATTGCTGCGAAGCTGGCTGTTGGTTTCACCCTTGATGAACTGCAAAACGATATTACGGGCGGCCAAACACCTGCATCGTTTGAGCCTTCAATCGACTATGTTGTAACAAAAATCCCTCGCTTTAACTTCGAAAAATTTGCTGGTGCTAACGACCGCTTAACCACGCAAATGAAGTCTGTAGGCGAAGTGATGGCGATTGGTCGTAACCAACAAGAGTCACTGCAAAAAGCCTTACGTGGCTTAGAAGTTGGCGTTGATGGATTTGATCCTATCGTTGACTTAAATGCCCCTGACGCCATGGAAACCATCCGTCACGAACTACAAAACGTTGGTTGTGATCGTATTTGGTATATTGCTGACGCATTCCGTGCCGGCATGAGCGTAGAAGACATTTTTGGCTTAACGAATATCGATCGTTGGTTCTTGGTACAAATCGAAGACATCATCTTGCTTGAACAGCAAGTTGCTAAAGATGGCGTTGCTAGTTTAGACGCAGTAATGATGCGTAAACTTAAGCGTAAAGGTTTTGCTGACGCGCGTTTAGCTAAGTTAACGGGGGTGTCTGAAAAAGAGTTGCGTAAACTGCGCCATCGTTTAGAGGTGTTACCTGTTTACAAGCGCGTAGATACCTGTGCTGCAGAATTTGCTACCGATACTGCTTACATGTACTCAACTTACGATGAAGAGTGTGAAGCGAAGCCATCGAATAACAAAAAAATCATGGTACTAGGCGGCGGTCCTAACCGTATTGGCCAAGGTATTGAGTTTGATTATTGTTGTGTTCATGCGGCACTCGCTATGCGTGAAGACGGTTACGAAACCATTATGGTTAACTGTAACCCTGAGACAGTCTCTACCGATTACGATACCTCAGACCGTTTGTACTTTGAGCCAGTCACACTGGAAGACGTATTAGAAATTGTACGTGTTGAACAGCCAACCGGTGTAATTGTTCAATACGGTGGTCAAACGCCACTTAAGCTAGCGCGCGAACTAGAAGCGGCTGGTGTGCCAATTATTGGTACCTCTCCAGATGCAATTGACCGCGCCGAAGACCGTGAGCGTTTCCAGCTAGCTGTAGACCGCTTGAAGCTTAAACAGCCAGAAAATGACACGGTTACCACTACCGAAGAAGCGGTTATTTCTGCCGAGCGCATCGGTTACCCATTAGTTGTTCGTCCATCTTATGTATTGGGCGGCCGAGCGATGGAAATCGTCTACGACGAAATTGACCTACGCCGTTACTTTAAAGAAGCGGTAAGCGTATCTAATGATTCGCCAGTACTACTTGATAGTTTCTTAAACGATGCTGTTGAAATTGACATTGATGCCATCTGTGATGGCAAAGATGTAGTGATTGGCGGCATTATGGAGCATATCGAGCAAGCAGGTGTTCACTCGGGTGATTCTGCGTGTTCATTACCAGCATATACCTTGAGCCCACAAATTCAAGACTGCATGCGTGAACAAGTTCGCGCGCTGGCTCTTGAACTTGGTGTAATTGGCTTAATGAACACTCAGTTCGCGGTTAAAGACGATGAGATTTACCTTATCGAAGTTAACCCTCGTGCTGCACGTACTGTACCGTTTGTATCTAAAGCCACTGGCGTACCCATCGCAAAAGTAGCCGCGCGGGTAATGGCGGGTGTTTCTTTGGCTGAGCAGGGAGTTACTAAAGAAGTCATCCCACCGTTCTACTCAGTGAAAGAAGTGGTACTGCCATTCAACAAGTTCCACGGAGTAGACCCTATCTTAGGTCCAGAAATGCGCTCTACGGGCGAAGCGATGGGCGTAGGTGATACTTTTGCAGAAGCTTATGCAAAAGCTGAATTAGGTATTGGTAACGATGGCCCTAAGAGTGGTCGTGTACTGTTATCAGTGCGTAACTCAGACAAGAAACGTGTAGCAGAGCTTGCTGGTAAATTACTAGAGCTTGGCTATGAGCTAGATGCTACACACGGCACAGCAGTTGCTCTTGGCGAAGCGGGAATTAACCCTCGCTTGGTAAACAAGGTGCATGAAGGGCGTCCACATATTCTCGACCGTTTGAAAAATGGCGAGTATAGCTACGTGATTAACACTACCGAAGGGCGCAAATCTATTGAAGATTCTCGTCAGTTACGTCGTGCAGCCTTAGCGCAAAAAGTGAACTACACCACTACCTTAAATGGTGCATTTGCAACTTGCCAAGCACACACCGCTGATGACCGCGGTACTGTGACGTCTGTTCAAGAATTGCATAAACGTATCATCTAATCGGTGACTATTGTTGCGCCTAAAGCGGTGAAGATCTTCACCGCAGCGTGAAATAGCGTTACACTGCAATTATTAGTACAAGGAAATTTGGCTGTCTTCGACAGCCAAATTTTTTTCTGTTTTTTCAGTTTGATTGAGTTAGTAGATATGAAACCAGTTCCTATGACGGTGCGCGGCGAAACGCTATTACGCGAAGAGCTAGAACACTTAAAGACAGTTGTTAGACCTAAAATTATTGAAGATATTGCGATAGCGCGTGAGCATGGAGATTTAAAAGAAAACGCTGAATATCATGCAGCTCGTGAGCAGCAAGGCTTTTGTGAAGGTCGAATTCAAGACATCGAAGGCAAGCTGAGTAACGTGCAGGTTATCGACGTAACCAAAATTAACAATGTGGGCAAAGTGATTTTTGGCGCCACTGTGAATTTGCTGAATTTGGACACCGATAAAGAAGTCACCTACGCCATCGTGGGCGATGACGAAGCCGATATTAAGCAAAACCGCATCTCGGTGAATTCTCCAATTGCTCGCGGACTTATAGGCAAAAGTGTTGAAGATGAAGTAACTGTATCTACACCGGGTGGCGAAGTAGAATACGAAATTACTGGCGTTGAATACATCTAGTATTTAAGTCATTCAAAAAACGCAGCTATAAGGCTGCGTTTTTTATGGGAGAAAGTTTGTGTTAACCATTGATTACGCTAAATACGATGCCTTAATTTTCGATATGGATGGCACCCTAGTAGACTCCATGCCTGCGCATTTGTCCGCTTGGGAGCAAGCCTTGCTTAAGCAGCAGCTGCCAGTGCATATTGATTTTGTTGCCCAGCGTGGTGGAATGCCGACCTTAAAAATTGCTGATCAGTATCAACAGCACTTTAAGGTGAATATTGATGGAGAACGTCTGCTTCAAGATAAGCGTGCAGGGTTTGATGCTTTGTGGCAGAAAGTGTCCCGCATCGATGCGAGCTGTCAATTGCTAGCAGAGTTTCAACAAACTAAAAAGCTTGGCTTAGGCACGGGTGCAGAGCGAGTAAACATGCAGAGAATTATTAGCAACTTAGATTTGGCTCAATACTTTGAAGCGATGGTTTGTGCTGAAGATGTGCAAGCCCATAAGCCCGAGCCTGATACCTTTCTTCAAGTGGCTAAACAACTAGGTGTTGCTCCGCAACGTTGCTTGGTATTTGAAGATACGCCATTTGGCCTACAAGCTGCGCATAACTCAGGTATGGACTGTGTACTGGTTAAAGATATGAAGTTAGATGCTTTTATGGCGGTAAATTCTTAATCTACCGGTGAGCTAGGAGTTATTTACTGCTTAATCGATGCTGACCTAAGTTATTCATTTGACTTATTGTAGATATCTAGCTTATTAATTGTACACGCGCTAAGCATTTGTTATAGTGCAGAAGTTCGCCAAGGATTGGTTGCTTTTTAACTGATTTAGAGGTGAATTAATGTCAATGCAAGTCAACTCAAGCTCGGTCTACCAATATCCGCAGCCTAGTACCTCGTTAACTAGTTCAGTTACTTCCTCTCAAAGTAGTCCCAATTATGGTGATATTGTCGATAAGATTTCTGACGAATATGACCAATTAAGCCCTGAAGAACAACGTAATGCTCGCTTGTATGTTGGCGGTGAAGTCGCCAGTTACCAGCAAAAACAGCAAGCAGAGATTGATGCTAAACGTAATGTTGTAGTGGGTGTGTCGGCGGTGAATCACCAGCAGAATTTACTCGATACTTACTACACTAGCGCTACCGGAAACGACACTAAAAATAGTGGGAGCAATCCCGTTAGCTACAAAGCCTTAGAAAGCATAAACAGTAACTTAGAGCAGCAAAAGCAAGTTAATCAACAATTAGCGATTGCCGAGTTTTATGCTAAGTATGGTGGGGGAAATGAAGAGCCTCAGCCAGAACCTTATCAAAGTGTTGCGTTAGCCGTTTAAGATTAATGAGTTAAAAAAAGCGGCTTAAGCCGCTTTTTTTATTTTCTTGGTAGTTCGATTTTCTTAGCGTCGCTAGGGCGGTAAATGACCAAGATATGTCCAATCACTTGAACTTTTGCTGCCTCTGCTTTACTTACAATAGTGTCTGCAATTAATTGCTTCATTTCTCTATCGTCAGTGGCAATTTTCACCTTGATTAATTCATGGTGCTCTAAGGCCAGCTCTATTTCTGCCAAAATCCCTTCGGTTAGCCCATTAGACCCAAGCATCACAACTGGCTTTAGGTTATGAGCCAAGGATTTCAGGTGTTGTTTTTGTTTGTTAGTCAGTTGCATGAAACTTTCTGCTTACTCGGGGTTGAAAAAAGCACATTCTAGCGCCATCTAAGTCTTAATACTATTTTATAATCAACATACCGTGTGGTTTTGTAACTATAGTGGAAACAATTTGTGACCAATAAAAAACATACAGCCAGTTCTAAACGCTGGTTAACTGAACATTTCGACGACCACTATGTACAAAAAGCGCAAAAGCTAGGTCTGCGTTCGCGCGCTGTATTTAAAATTGAAGAAATTCAAAATAAAGACAAATTACTTAAACCTGGCATGACAGTAGTGGACTTAGGCGCCGCCCCAGGTGGTTGGTCGCAATACTGTGTAGAACAGGTGGGTCTGGATGGACATGTTATTGCGTGTGACATTTTACCAATGGATCCGATTGCGGGCGTAGATTTTCTATGTGGCGATTTCCGTGAGGAAGATGTACTTAACGCTTTGCTTGAGCGAGTAGGCGAGAAGAAAGTTGATGTTGTGCTGTCTGATATGGCGCCAAACATGAGCGGCAACAATAATGTTGATCAATCACGTGCAATGTACTTGGTTGAACTAGCATTAGAGATGTGTCGAGAAGTACTTGCACCTAAAGGGTGTTTTGCCGTTAAGGTATTTCAAGGGGAAGGTTTTGATCAATACCTACAAGAAGTACGTTCTATGTTTACCAGCGTAAAAACACGCAAACCTGACTCTTCTAGAGCTCGCTCTAGAGAAGTCTATATAGTGGCTAGTGGCTTTAAACTATAGTAGGCTAGCTAATAATTCTTATTTAAATATAACCGGTGAGGTTTACGTCTTGAGTGACATGGCAAAAAATCTGATTCTATGGCTAGTAATAGCAGTGGTTTTGATGTCTGTATTCCAAAGCTTTAGCCCTGATTCAAACAGTGGTCGGCAAATGGATTATTCCACCTTTGTTAAGGAAGTGAATCAAGAACAGATCCGCGAAGTGAGAATCAGTGGGCAAGATGTTCGAGGCATCAAGCGTACTGGTGAACAGTTCAGCACAATTATTCCTCTGCATGATAAAGACTTGTTAAATGATCTTATCAATCACAACGTGAAGGTATTGGGTGAGCAGCCAGAAGAACAAGGCTTGTTAACTTCTATCTTTATTTCGTGGTTCCCAATGCTACTGCTGATTGGTGTTTGGATCTTCTTTATGCGTCAGATGCAAGGCGGTGGCGGTAAAGGCGCAATGTCATTTGGTAAAAGTAAAGCGCGCTTGATGAGCGAAGACCAAATTAAAACTACTTTTGCTGATGTTGCTGGTTGTGATGAAGCGAAAGAAGAAGTCAGTGAGCTGGTTGATTATCTGCGCGACCCTACTAAATTCCAAAAGTTAGGCGGTAAAATCCCTACTGGTATTTTGATGGTGGGTCCTCCAGGTACAGGTAAAACCCTTTTAGCTAAAGCTATTGCTGGTGAAGCTAAAGTACCGTTCTTCACTATCTCTGGTTCTGATTTTGTAGAAATGTTTGTGGGCGTGGGTGCATCTCGTGTGCGCGACATGTTTGAACAAGCTAAAAAGTCGGCACCTTGTATTATATTCATCGACGAAATTGATGCGGTAGGTCGCCAACGTGGTGCAGGTTTAGGTGGTGGTCACGACGAACGTGAGCAAACTCTTAACCAAATGCTCGTAGAAATGGACGGCTTTGAGGGTAACGAAGGTATTATTGTTATTGCTGCAACGAACCGCCCTGATGTATTAGATCCAGCTTTACTGCGTCCAGGTCGTTTTGACCGTCAAGTAACAGTAGGTCTGCCTGATATTCGTGGACGTGAGCAGATTCTTAAAGTGCATATGCGCAAAGTTCCTCTAGGCGATGGCGTAGATGCTGCAGTTATTGCACGTGGTACTCCAGGTTTCTCTGGTGCTGATTTAGCTAACCTAGTAAACGAAGCTGCGCTATTTGCTGCTCGTGGTAGCAAGCGCACAGTTTCAATGGAAGAGTTTGAAAAAGCTAAAGACAAAATCATGATGGGCGCTGAGCGTAAATCTATGGTGATGACTGAAGCCGAGAAAGAGATGACTGCTTACCATGAAGCGGGTCATGCTATTGTTGGGCGCTTAGTGCCTGAGCACGATCCTGTTTACAAAGTAAGTATCATTCCACGAGGTCGAGCTTTAGGTGTCACGATGTACTTACCTGAACAAGATCGAGTTAGTCATAGCAAGCAACACCTAGAGAGTATGATTTCTAGTCTCTACGGTGGGCGATTAGCTGAACGCATTATCTACGGCGATGAGAAAGTGTCTACAGGGGCGAGTAACGACATTGAACGCGCGACTGAAATTGCACGTAAAATGGTTACCCAGTGGGGCTTATCTGACTCTATGGGACCGTTACTGTACGCTGATGAAGAAGGCGAAGTGTTCTTAGGTCGTAGCGCTGCTAAAACTAAGCATATGTCTGACGATACAGCTAAGGCTATCGATTTAGAAATTCGAGCGGTGATTGATCGTAACTATAAGCGCTCAGAAGCATTACTCAACGAAAATATGGATGTGTTACATTCCATGAAAGATGCGTTGATGAAGTACGAAACTATTGATGCTAAGCAAATCGATGACTTGATGGAACGCAAAACACCGCGTCCGCCTGCTGATTGGGATGATTCAGATAAACCAAGTACTCCGCCAGAGTCTAACGACAAGGGCGATGAGCCTAAGGCCGAGAAACCTGAACAGCCAAAAACTGTAGGTGAAGATCCAGCACAGTAATTGGTAATAATTTATTAGCCCTGTAAGTTGCTTGCAGGGCTTTTTTGTAAGTAAAAAATATGACTCAAGCATTCAATATTGGCTCTCATCAGTTTTCTCGACCGGTGATCATGGGCATTCTTAATATCACCCCAGATTCTTTTTCAGATGGTGGCAGCTATTTTGCTCGTCAGCAGGCATTAGCGCGCGTAGAGCAAATGCTAGAGGAAGGGGCTGATATTATAGATGTTGGTGGCGAATCGACTCGCCCTGGCGCCGCTGAGGTAAGTCTTGAAGATGAGTTAGAGAGAACAGTGAGTCTCATCTCCGAGATCAAGCAACGCTTCGAGTGTTTAGTTTCTATTGATACCAACAAACCTGAAGTGATGCTGCAGGCCGTTACAGCCGGTGCCGATATCATTAATGATGTTTGTGCTTTAAGCAAACCCGGTGCTTTAGAGGTAGCTGCGCGCTTAAACGTACCCGTGTGTTTAATGCACATGCAGGGACAGCCGCGCACTATGCAAGCAAATCCTGAGTACCAAGATGTTATTAGCGAAGTAATCACTTACCTAAAGCAGCGAGTTGAGAGCTGTGTTGCGGCAGGTATTTGCCAATCGAATATAATAGTTGACCCTGGTTTTGGATTTGGTAAAACTCTTGACCATAATTTTCAGCTGTTAGCTCAACTTAATGAGTTTAAACAGTTAGGTTTGCCCATATTGGCAGGCATGTCGCGTAAAAGCATGTTCGGTAAATTATTGTCTACATCGACAGATAATCTATTAGCAGCAAGTATTACCGGCGCAGTGTTAGCGGCTCAACAAGGAGCCCACATATTTCGTGTGCATGACGTTAAAGAAACGGTAGATGCACTAACAATTTTTTCTAAAGTACAGATGAGTAAGTAATGACAAGACGATATTTTGGCACGGATGGTGTTCGTGGAAAAGTGGGTGAATACCCAATTACTCCCGAATTTGCATTAAAACTAGGATGGGCTGCAGGTAAGGTATTGTCGAGTACTGGAACGCGTAAAGTGTTGATTGGTAAAGACACCCGTATTTCTGGTTATATGTTGGAGTCGGCTTTAGAAGCTGGGCTTTCGGCAGCGGGTGTTCAAGCAAGTTTTGTTGGCCCTATGCCAACCCCTGCGGTAGCTTATTTGACACGCACTTTCCGCGCAGAAGCGGGCATTGTAATCAGCGCCTCACATAACCCTTACTACGACAACGGTATAAAGTTTTTCTCAGCTGGCGGCACTAAATTACCTGACGACGTAGAACTGGCCATTGAAGCTGAGCTTGATAACCCTATGACGTGTGTAGAGTCTGCGGCTTTAGGTAAAGCCCGCCGCATCGAAGACGCAGCAGGTCGTTACATTGAGTTCTGTAAGAGTACATTTCCTAACAAATTCAGCCTTGCTGGATTAAAAATAGTAGTCGATTGTGCTCATGGTGCCACCTACCATATCGCACCTAAAGTGTTTAGTGAGTTAGGCGCTGAAGTTATCGCGATTGGTAATCAGCCAGACGGGCTTAATATTAATGAGAAATGTGGTGCCACCGATACCGGCTTATTAGCTGAGCAAGTGTTAGAGCATAAAGCCGACTTAGGTATTGCTCTTGATGGTGATGGCGACCGCGTGATGATGATAGATCAACACGGCGTGCAAGTTGACGGTGACGAAATCCTCTACATTTTGGCTCGAGATGCGAAATTAAGCCATCATCTAAGTGGTGGGGTTGTTGGTACGTTAATGAGCAACTTAGCGCTGGAGCAGGCATTTGCTGATATGGATATTCCATTTAGCCGTGCAAAAGTAGGTGACCGTTACGTTATGGAGCAGCTTTCTGAAAAAGGCTGGAGCTACGGCGGCGAAAACTCAGGCCATATTATTTGCCTAGGTCATACCACCACTGGCGATGGTATTGTTGCTGCATTACAGGTGCTAGCCGCTATGTTGGCGCAAAAGCAAAGTTTGCGCGGTTTATTAAGCGAGCTGACTTTATACCCACAGTTGCTAGTGAACGTTCGTTTTAAAGGCGAATCAGATCCACTGAGTAGCGATTTGGTCAAAATGGCCCAGCAAAAAGCCGAAGCGCAGTTAGGTGATTCTGGTCGCGTTTTATTGCGCAAGTCCGGAACTGAGCCATTGCTACGTGTAATGGTAGAAGGTGCCGATTCCGCATTAGTTGAACAATGCGCAAACGATATTGCTGAAGCAGTACGTGTTGCTTGCGATTAAAGCGAACAATATTTAAACGGTTGAACACAGAGTAAAAGTTTTTTGAAGCTGGTGCTTGTATTAGTCGCAGAGGTTCGCTAATATCTCGCCCGCTTTGGTGACTTGTGTTTCACTAAATGACGGTCGGATTAAAGGCCGACCCAGACTTAGGTGAAAGAGAATGTACGAAATTTTATTAGTAGTTTATTTAGTAGTAGCGCTAACCTTAATTGGCTTAGTGTTAATTCAGCAAGGCAAAGGTGCCGACATGGGCGCATCTTTTGGTTCTGGCGCGTCAAACACTGTGTTTGGTTCTTCTGGTTCAGGTAACTTCCTAACTAGAGCAACGGCCATTTTTGCTACCTTGTTTATTGTTATCAGCTTAGTGTTAGGCAACCTCTCTGCCAAACAAACACAACAAGTTGATGAGTGGGGCGATTTATCGCAACCTGCAGCAGAACAAGTTATCCAAGATGGTGATGTACCGGTATCACCTGCTAGCCCAGGTAGCGACGTACCAAACTAATTTTAGCCGAGGTGGTGGAATTGGTAGACACGCTACCTTGAGGGGGTAGTGTCCTATGGACGTGCGGGTTCAAGTCCCGCTCTCGGCACCAATAGTTATTTTTGCATACTGTCAGAGTGATTGTTATAATCCTCGGCAATCGGACGCGGGATGGAGCAGTCTGGTAGCTCGTCGGGCTCATAACCCGAAGGTCGTCGGTTCAAATCCGGCTCCCGCAACCAACTATCAAATACTTCGGTATGGGTAGTGTAAAAGGCTCAGAAATTTTAAAGCCCCGCTTCATTCGGGGCTTTTTGTTATTTTCGCGCCGCACCTTAGGTGCTAGAACTGGGCTTTTACGCCCTTTTTTTGTTTCTGGAGGGGAACCTTGGCAACTGTAGAACAACGACTAACTGACATGCTTACTCCAGCGGTTGAAGCGCTGGGATTTGAGTTGGTAGGTATTGAATATGTCAGTGCTGGCAAGCACTCCATTGTACGTATCTTCATTGATCATGAAGACGGTATTAACGTGGATAACTGCGCCGACGTAAGTCGACAAGCTAGCGCTATTTTGGATGTTGAAGATCCAATTAGTACCGAATATAACCTTGAGGTGTCATCTCCTGGTTTAGAACGCCCCCTTTTTAAAGCGGAACACTACCAACGTTTTATTGGCGAGATTGCTTTTTTGCAAGTACGTATGCCGGTAAACAATCGCCGCAAATGGCAGGGTGAAATTATTGCTGTAGAAGACGACACTGTCGTACTTGCAGTAGACAAAGAACAACATCGGATCGCGCTGGGTAACGTACAAAAAGCGCATCTAGTTCCCCAGTTTGATTAAAGAGGGCCAGGAATGAACAAAGAAGTCTTGTTGGTTGTTGACGCGGTATCTAACGAAAAAGCGTTGCCGCGCGAAAAGATTTTCGAAGCTATGGAAGTCGCCTTAGCCACTGCAACCAAGAAAAAATATGAAGGTGATATCGAAGTTCGAGTAGATATCGATCGTAAGGACGGTAGTTTTGAAACGTTCCGTCGTTGGATGGTGGTAGAAAACCAAGAAGCGATTGAGAACCCCTATCGTGAAATTACGTTAGAAGCTGCCCAATACGAAGAACCAGATAAAGAACTTGGTGATTACGTAGAAGAACAAATTGAGTCAGTAGTATTTGACCGTATTACTACACAAACTGCTAAGCAAGTTATCGTACAAAAAGTACGTGAAGCTGAGCGCGCTCAAGTGGTTGAGCAGTACTTCGATCAAGTTAACGAATTAGTAACAGGTGTTGTTAAAAAGGTAAGCCGTGAAAATATCATTGTTGACCTAGGTAATAACGCAGAAGCAGTGATTCATCGTGAAGAATCTCTTCCTCGTGAAGCATTCCGACCAGGTGACCGCGTGCGTGGTTTACTTTATGAAGTTAAACCCGAAGCGCGTGGTGCCCAATTGTTTATGAGCCGTACTCGCCCTGAAATGCTGATTGAATTATTCCGCATTGAAGTGCCAGAAATTGCTGAAGAAATGATTGACCTTAAAGCGGCTGCCCGCGATCCAGGTTCTCGTGCAAAAATCGCAGTGAAAAGTAACGATCGCCGTATCGACCCTGTTGGTGCGTGTGTGGGCATGCGCGGCGCGCGTGTTCAGGCTGTATCGGGTGAGTTGGACAATGAGCGTGTAGATATTGTGTTATGGGACGATAACCCAGCACAGTTTGCGATTAACGCTATGGCGCCAGCTGAAGTTGCCTCAATCATCGTTGATGAAGATAGTCATTCAATGGACATTGCTGTTGAAGCTGACAACTTAGCGCAAGCGATTGGTCGCAATGGTCAAAATGTTCGTCTTGCTTCTCAACTTACGGGATGGGAACTTAACGTGATGACCGTTGAAGATGCTAATAGCAAGCATCAAGCTGAAGCACAAAAAGCGGTAGATACTTTTGTACAATATTTAGATATTGATGAAGAGTTCTCTGAAGTACTTGCGGAAGAAGGTTTTACCACTCTAGAAGAAATTGCTTATGTACCGGTTAACGAGTTACTGAGTATTGAAGGTCTAGATGAAGATATGGTAAATGCCTTGCGCGAACGTGCTAAAGCAGCACTCGTTACAGAAGCTTTAGCTAAAGAAGAGTCTTTAGACAATGCTGAACCAAGTGAAGAATTACTTGCTCTAGAAGGTATGGAACGCCACCTGGCATTTGTACTCGCTAGTAAAGGTGTAATCAGCTTGGAAGACCTTGCAGAGCAGGGCATTGACGAGTTAGAAGATATCGAAGAATTGTCGGAAGAAAAAGCCGGCGAACTGATTATGGCCGCCAGACAGATTTGTTGGTTCGGCGACGAAGAATAAGGTCGACGGAGGATTATAGCCCGATGACAGAAGTTTCAATTAAACAACTCGCGACCGACGTGGGAACAAACGAAGATAAACTAATTCAGCAATTTGCAGACGCTGGTATTAAAAAATCTTTAACCGATAGTGTTACTCAAGAAGAGAAAACTAAGCTTCTTGAGCACTTAAAATCACAGCATGGTGAAGAAAGCTCGCCAAGCCGTATGACCTTGAAGCGCACAACAAAAAGCACCTTGAATGTTGCTGGTACTGGTGGCGGTAAAGCACGCTCTGTACAAGTTGAAGTTCGCAAGAAACGCACATATGTGAAGCGTAGCGCTGTTGAAGAACAGGCTAAGCAAGAAGCAGAAGAAAAAGAACGCATTGAAGCTGAAGAAGCTGCTCGCGTTAACGCTGAAGCTGCTGCTAAGCAAGCTGCTGAAGCTGCTGCTAAGCAGGCTGCAGAAGACAAAGTTAAGCGTGAAGAGAAAGCTGCCGCCGCTGCCGCTGCCGCCGCTAAAGCGAAAGAAGCCTCTAAGCAAGCTGATGCAGAGAAATCTCCAGAGCAACTAGCTGCTGAGAAAGAAGCTGCTGATATTGCACGTAAGCAAGAAGAAGCTGCTATTGCTAAAGCTGAAGCCGACGCCGAGAAAAAGGCTGAAGAAGCTAAAAAACTGGCAGTTGAAAATGCTGCTCGTTGGGCCGAAGAAGAAAAGCTTCGTAAGAAACGTGAAGAGTCAGCAGACTACCACGTAACTACCTCTACTTATGCGCGAGCCGCAGAAGATGAGCAAGAGCAAAAAGCTGAAGCACCACGTCGTAAAAAGCGTAAGCCTAAGCAAAATGACGATAACAACAATCGCCGCGGTGGCCGTAAAGGTAACAAGCGTCAGGTTGCAACACCTTCTGCTATGCAGCATGGCTTCAATAAGCCAGCGCAGCCAGTAGAGCGTGACGTTCGCATTGGCGAGACCATTTCTGTTGGTGAACTAGCTAACAAAATGGCAGTTAAAGCGACCGAAGTGATTAAAGCGATGATGAAGATGGGCGCCATGGCGACCATTAACCAAGTGATTGACCAAGAAACTGCTACTTTAGTAGCTGAAGAACTTGGCCATAAAGTTGTTCTTGTAAAAGAAAATGCACTTGAAGAACAAGTTATGCAAGAAGCTGAATCAACTGGCGAGCAAACTACACGTGCTCCTGTTGTTACCATTATGGGTCACGTTGACCACGGTAAAACATCGCTACTTGATTACATTCGCCGCGCTAAAGTTGCCGATGGTGAAGCGGGTGGTATTACCCAGCACATTGGTGCTTACCACGTTGAAACTAACGGTAACATGGTTACCTTCTTAGATACTCCTGGACACGCTGCGTTTACTTCAATGCGTGCTCGTGGTGCTAAAGCAACCGATATCGTTGTGTTAGTCGTTGCTGCAGATGATGGTGTAATGCCTCAAACTGTTGAAGCGATTCAGCACGCTCGTGCGGCTGAAGTTCCATTGGTTGTTGCTGTAAACAAAATGGATAAAGAAGGCGCAGATCCTGATCGCGTTAAGAATGAATTGTCACAACATGAAGTTATTCCAGAAGACTGGGGTGGTGATGTTCAGTTTATTCACGTATCAGCGAAAAGCGGTGAAGGCATCGATGACTTATTAGAAGCCATTGTATTGCAATCAGACGTTCTTGAACTAACTGCTAGCCATATTGGTGCAGCCTCAGGTGTGGTTATTGAGTCTCGTCTTGATAA
Organism: Agarivorans sp. DSG3-1; assembly: GCF_046774965.1. NCBI lineage: Bacteria > Pseudomonadati > Pseudomonadota > Gammaproteobacteria > Alteromonadales > Alteromonadaceae > Agarivorans > Agarivorans sp. DSG3-1. The sequence goes on from NZ_CP177241.1 coordinate 2,578,988, forward strand.
AGGCCGTGGTCCAGTCGCTTCTATCTTAGTTCAGCATGGTCAGTTGCAACGAGGTGACATCATTCTTTGTGGTTTAGAATACGGTCGTATTCGTGCTATGAGAGATGAGAACGGTAAAGATATTGAGACTGCTGGTCCGTCTATTCCAGTAGAGATTTTAGGTCTTTCTGGTGTGCCACAAGCTGGTGACGAAGCGACAGTAGTTCGTGATGAGAAGAAAGCCCGCGAAGTAGCCTTGTACCGTCAAGGTAAGTTCCGCGATGTTAAGCTTGCTCGCCAACAGAAATCTAAACTAGAAAACATGTTTGCCAACATGGAAGAAGGTGAGGTTCAAGAGCTGAACATTGTATTGAAATCTGATGTACAAGGTTCACTAGAAGCAATTGCAGATTCGTTAACTAAACTGTCTACAGAAGAAGTTAAAGTTAACATCATTGGTCGTGGTGTAGGTGGTATCACTGAAACCGACGCAACCCTTGCTGCAGCGTCTAACGCAATTGTTCTTGGCTTTAACGTTCGTGCCGACGCAACTGCGCGCCGCATCATCGAATCAGAAAGCGTAGATTTACACTACTACAGCGTAATTTATGACTTAATCGATGAAGTGAAAAGTGCGATGACGGGTCTATTAGCCCCTGAATTCAAACAGCAGATTATGGGCTTGGCAGAAGTTCGTGACGTATTTAAGTCACCTAAACTTGGCGCAATTGCTGGTTGTATGGTACTTGAAGGTCAAGTTAAGCGTTCTAACCCAATCCGCGTACTACGCGAAAACGTGGTTATTTATGAAGGTGAGCTAGAATCTCTACGCCGCTTTAAAGATGACGTAAACGAAGTTCGTAACGGTATGGAATGTGGTATCGGCGTTAAGAACTATAATGACGTGCGTGCTGGTGACCAAATCGAAGTATTTGAGATAGTAGAAGTTAAACGCACACTGTAAGTGTAAGTTTATACATTATCTCTAAGATGGGGGCTTGCGCCCCCATTTGTGTTTTTAATGCTCCCTTGGGAGTGGTATCAGGAGAAATGTGATGCCTAGAGAATTTAGCCGCCCTGATCGGGTAGCCCAACAAATTCAAAAAGAAGTTGCTGTTATTTTACAGCGTGAAGTACGTGACTCTCGCTTGAGCCTGGTAACAGTATCAGCGGTAGAAGTGACCCGAGATTTAGCTTATGCCAAAGTCTTTGTCACTTTTTTAGATGACAGCGAAGACGCGGTAAAAGCTAGCCTAGAAGCGTTAGAAGAACATGTTAGTTATGTTCGTCATCTACTAGCTAAAGCAATGCGTTTACGTGCGGTACCAGAGTTGCGTTTTCATTACGACGGCTCATTGCGTGAAGGTTTACGCATGACAGAGCTGGCGACTAAAGCGGTAAAAGACGATAAGCAAAAAGCGGAAGCTTCTGGTCGTACATTAGTCGACGACGTAGAGCAAGAGAAAGAGGGCGAGTAATGGGACAAGGACGCAGAAAAAAGGGGCGCGCGATTGATGGCATCCTTCTGCTGAATAAACCTACTGGCGTGTCGTCTAACGGCATTTTGCAGCGTATTAAGCGGATTTATTTTGCTCAAAAGGCAGGGCATACAGGCGCGTTAGATCCTTTAGCGACTGGTATGCTGCCTATTTGTTTGGGAGAAGCGACCAAGTTTTCACAGTTCTTGCTCGATTCAGATAAGCGTTACCAAGTAACTGCTCAGCTAGGTATTCGTACTAATACCTCTGATTCAGATGGTGAAGTGGTTGAGCAACGTGAAGTAAACGTTAATCAAACAGACGTAGAAGCGGCTTTAGATACTTTTCGAGGGCCTATCAATCAAGTGCCGTCGATGTTCTCGGCGTTAAAGCACAATGGTAAGCCTTTATACAGTTATGCTCGCGAAGGTATCACTATTGAGCGCGAAGCTCGGCCGATTACAGTGTATGAGAACAACTTCATTTCGCTTGAAGGCGATATGCTAACGCTTGACGTGCACTGCAGTAAGGGTACCTATATTCGTACCATTATTGATGATTTAGGTGAAATGCTTGGCTGTGGCGCACATGTGGTTAAATTGCATCGCTCGCAAGTAGCTAATTACCCAAGTGAGCGAATGGTTACGCCGGAGCAACTTGAAGCCTTATTGGAACAAGCCAATGAGCAGGAGATTGCACCTAAAGAGTTATTGGACCCTTTATTGTTGCCAATGGACTCCGCAGTTGAGCATTTACCTGAAGTAAATATCCCTGAAGGCTTGGGTGGATATTTAATGCAAGGGCAAGCTATGCAAGTGGCTGGCGCGCCGTTGAATGATGTGTTCAGGCTGACTATTGGCGAGCAACGTCGATTTGTTGGAATTGGCCAGCTAAATGATGATGGTTTAGTGGCACCCAAGCGTTTGATTCAAAGCAGCGATAGTTAAGCTAGTTGCTTGCAACTGTTCTGAACGCGCTATATAATGCGCGTCCTTCTTCGCTGAGTTAGTGATTGGCGGAGAGTAAATTTACATTTTTAGGAGTTAGTATGTCACTAAGTAGCACTGAAAAAGCAGCAATCGTTGCAGAATACGCACGTGAAGCAGGAGACACTGGTTCTTCTGAAGTTCAAGTTGCTTTGTTAACTGCACAAATCAACCACTTGCAAGGTCACTTCAAGAAGCACATTCACGATCACCACAGCCGTCGTGGTCTACTACGTATGGTTAGCCAGCGTCGTAAATTGCTTGATTACTTGAAGCGTAAAAACCAAGCGAGCTACGCTGAGTTGATCGCTAAATTGGGTCTACGTCGTTAATTTTAACGTCGCCAAGAAAGAATACCGAAAGGGAGCCTAATGGCTCCCTTTTTTGTTGCCTAAATAAAAATCACAAACTCGCGCAATAACAAGGCTTTTAATAAGGATAAAGTTATCTTTTGCAATAGCATTGTTTTATACTTTAGCGCGAATTAAAAGAGCACATAAATTAAAGGAAATTCACGTGAATCCTATCGTAAAAACGTTTAAATACGGTGAGAATACAGTCACCATCGAAACTGGCGCTATTGCTCGTCAAGCAACCGCTGCTGTAATGGTAACTATGGACGATACAACAGTATTTGTATCGGTAGTGGGCAAGAAAACCGCTACTCCTGGCCAAGATTTCTTCCCGTTGACTGTTAACTACCAAGAACGTACTTACGCAGCAGGTAAAATTCCTGGTGGTTTCTTCAAGCGCGAAGGTCGCCCTTCTGAAGACGAAACCTTAATTGCACGTTTGATTGACCGTCCTATTCGTCCGCTATTCCCAGATGGCTTTGTAAACGAAGTACAAGTTGTAGCCACTGTGGTATCTGTTAACCCACAAGTACAACCAGACATTGTTGCCCTAATTGGTACCTCTGCGGCATTAAGCCTTTCAGGTATTCCATTTAACGGTCCAATTGGTGCAGCACGTGTTGGTTACATTGATGGTAACTACATCCTTAACCCAACCACTGAAGAACTTCCAGAAAGCAAACTAGACTTAGTGGTTGCCGGTACTGAAAGTGCAGTACTAATGGTTGAATCTGAAGCTGAGTTGTTGTCTGAAGAAGTAATGTTAGGCGCAGTAGTATACGGTCACGAGCAATCTAATGCGGTAATTACTGCCATTAACGAGCTATGTGAAGAAGCGGCTAAACCAGCTTGGGATTGGCAAGCACCTGCAGTAGACGTTGTACTTAAAGATAAAGTAGCAGCGTTAGCAGAAGCTAAGTTAACTGAAGCTTACCAAATCACTGATAAAACTGAGCGTTACGCTAAAGTTGGCGAAATCAAAAAATCAGTTGTTGAAGCATTAACTGCTGAAGACGACGCACTAGACAGCCAAGACATCGGTGACGAGCTAGGAAAATTAGAGAAAAATGTAGTACGTTCACGCATTATTGCTGGTGAGCCACGTATCGATGGTCGCGAACCAGACATGATTCGTGCTCTAGACGTAATGACAGGCGTATTACCGCGTACTCACGGTAGCTCAGTATTTACCCGTGGCGAAACTCAAGCTCTAGTAACCTGTACTCTAGGTACTGAGCGTGATGCTCAGATGATTGACTCGCTAGCTGGCTTGCAAACATCTCGCTTTATGTTGCACTACAACTTCCCTCCATACTGTGTTGGTGAAACTGGCTTCATTGGCTCTCCTAAGCGTCGCGAAATCGGTCACGGCCGCTTAGCTAAACGTGGTGTTGCTGCGGTTATGCCTAGCTCAGAAGAATTCCCGTACACAGTACGTGTTGTTTCTGAAATCACCGAATCTAACGGTTCTAGCTCAATGGCTTCAGTTTGTGGTAGCTCATTGGCATTGATGGATGCAGGTGTTCCAATTAAAGCCTCTGTTGCGGGTATCGCAATGGGTCTAGTGAAAGAAGGTGACAACTTCGTTGTTCTTTCTGACATTCTGGGTGACGAAGATCACCTAGGCGACATGGACTTTAAAGTAGCCGGTTCTTCTGAAGGTATCTCTGCATTGCAGATGGACATTAAGATTGAAGGTATCACTAAAGAAATTATGGAAATCGCTCTTCGTCAAGCACAAGGCGCGCGTTTACATATTCTAGGTGTAATGGACCAAGCTATCGGTACTTCTCGCGAAGATATCTCTGAGTTTGCTCCACGTATCCATACGCTTAAGATTAACCCTGAGAAGATCAAAGACGTTATTGGTAAAGGTGGCGCTACGATTCGTGCACTTACTGACGAAACTGGTACTACTATTGAAATCGAAGATGACGGTACTGTAAAAGTTGCTGCTACTGACAATGCGCAAGCTCAAGAAGCGATTAAACGTATTGAGCAGTTAACTGCTGAAGTTGAAGCAGGGCAATTCTACGAAGGTAAAGTTGTTCGCTTAGCAGACTTTGGTGCATTCGTTGAAATCCTTCCTGGTAAAGATGGCCTAGTACACATCTCGCAAATCTCTCAAGAGCGTGTTGCGAATGTATCTGACCACCTAACTGTTGGCGACATCGTTAAAGTTAAAGTACTAGAAGTAGACCGCCAAGGTCGCGTACGTTTAAGTATTAAAGAAGCGGCTGCGCCTAGCGAAGCTCCAGCAGAAAAACCTGCTGAATAAGCGTTTATTTAATCTTTAAAAAAGCCGGCTATACGCCGGCTTTTTTGTGTTTGTTGTATTGTGAATGAGTTAAAGCCTAAGTTGCTGGCTTTTGTCTATCACTGTTCGGGTTTACAATACGCCCTCTAATTAAGCTTGAGAGACATCGTTTTGGAATACACTGATATTGACTGGATGAATTATGCACTAAACTTAGCTGCGAAAGCTGAGGCTCAGGGCGAAGTACCAGTGGGAGCAGTGGTGGTTTACCAAGGCGAGGTGGTGGGCGAGGGCTGGAATCAAACCATTACGCTAAATGATGCTACTGCTCACGCAGAAGTGCTTGCATTGCGCGAGGCAGGCAAAAATATAGGTAATTACCGACTATTAGACACCACGCTTTACGTTACCCTAGAGCCTTGCTCTATGTGTGCGGGTGCAATGGTGCACGCCCGTGTGAAGCGCTTAGTGTTTGGTGCCAGTGATTTAAAAACAGGTGCGGCCGGAAGTGTGTTTAATATTGTTAATTGTGAGCAGCTTAATCATAAAGTAGAGATTGAAGCTGGTGTGTTAGCTGAATCTTGCGCTGATACTATTAGTCGTTTTTTCCGCAAGCGTCGTGAACAACACAAGCTGCGAAAAAAACAACAGAGCAGTGATTTACCCAGCGACGCTGACTAAACCCATTTCAGACAAAACAAAAGAACGTTGTCTTAATAAAACCTTACGATGCTGACGAGCCAGTTGAATGCGGCGGCGTGGCGAGTGAAGGGTAACGCGTTTTTTTCTAATCATACTATCTATCCTCTCCATTATGTTAGGCAGGACGCTTACTGTTATTAATCTCCATTGTAGATTAAGCACAAAACATGACAGTATTGTGACAAATCGTCAAGATTATTCTCTAATTGTTGGGATTAATCTCTGTTTTATTCGGGGTGCTTACCGAATCTGTAGGGTTATTCACTGGGTAAGGCGCGCGATTCTTCATTAACTCCTGGCGTCGCTGAGACTCTTTTCTTTGAGCATCTAACCACAGTAAGCTTTGATAATATTGGCGAATATTGTTCACATAGTTATAGGCTTCTTGGCCGCGAGCATAGCCATAGCGAGTCTGTTGATACCACTTTTTACGCATCAATAGCGGTAAATTTTCCTTCACATCTACCCAAGCATCGGGATCACCACCACGCATTCTAGTAATTCGTCTGGCATCTAACATGTGGCCGAAACCAATGTTGTAGGACACTAAGGCAAACCAGATTTTGTCATCTTCGCGCACGCTGTCGGGCACGCGATTAATTAACTTTTGTAAGTACTCGGCTCCGCCACGAATGCTTTGCTCTGGATCAAGCCGATTGGTCACTCCCACAGACTTAGCCGTGGGAAGGGTTAACATCATCATGCCGCGTACACCGGTAAACGATTTAGCGTGCGGGCGCCAATGAGACTCTTGATATGACACGGCAGCAATTAGGCGCCAGTCTAGTTTACCCGCATATTGCTTAAACCAGTCTTCGTACTTCGGCAGGCGAGTGGTGGTTGAGCGCAAAAAGGCGCGAGTATCAACATAGTCAAAACGTTGAATATGGCCAAAATAACGCTCATATAAACGAGTAATACTACCGCTGTTGTGCTTCTCTCCAATAAATTCGATTAAGGCACTATACAAACTGTCATCACGAAGCCTGTTAACCATCCATACCACTGACGTAGATTTGTTAAGAGTAAATGCCTCGGCAAGATCTGGGTAAAAGCGCTGATGTAGCGCCAAGGTGGTATCGTCGACTAAGGCGAAGCGGATTTCCTCATCCACAATGCTTTTAAGTAGTTCGCTACTATCCAGTCGGTCAGTCACCTCTATGCTCAGCTCAGGATTTTCTTTATGGTAACTCTTTAATAAAGGCTGGTGATAACTGCCCGAGGTAATCCATAACGGTGAGTCAACTTGGCTAATATCGCGGGGGCGGCGGGTATTTTTCTTGTAAACAACTTTGGCATCAACGCGATAAATTTCAGGAGAGAAACGAAAATTCTCACGTAGTGCATTGGTGGGGGATAAAGCTGCACCTAATAAATCTACCTGCTTGTTGTGCAAGCCTCGGTAAAGTTCGGTTTGGTTATATAAAGGCACCATTTGCAGCTCAACACCAAGGTAAGCGGCAAAATCCTCTAGTAACTCATACTCCATGCCGGTAGGTTGCTCGTGCTGGTCGTAATAGAAAACTTGCTGACTATACAGCGTTCCCACGCGCAATTTTCCGCGTTGGCGAATTTGCTCTAGTTCAGAGACAAAAGGTTTGGGTTCGCAGCCTTGCAAAAGAAACAAAGCGAGCAACGCTAAGAGCAGGGTGAAGCGTTGCTGTTTAATCATCAAATTTGTTTTCCACACTAATATTTTTATTCGATTTTATGGATATCCGCCTAGCTGTCTAGCTTTAAGCGCGGTTTTCCTCGTTAAGCTAACGTTTTGTTTACCATTGTCGCAGTTTTTATCTATAATACGCGCAATTTTCCCCCTCCCACCTCCATCTGGAAAAGCGAGCCATAAATATGTTGGTACTACGTGGTGCACCTGCACTGTCTGATTTTCGAATTGCACAACTGTTAAAACGTTGCGCAGAGCAAGACCTTCCTGTTACTTCTATCTATGCTGAGTTCATGCATTTTGCTGATATATCTACAGATTTAAGTGATGCTGAACAACAAGTATTAGACAAGTTATTAACCTACGGGCCTACCATTGCAGAACACCAGCCAATTGGAAAACTGTTATTGGTTACTCCTCGCCCTGGCACAATTTCTCCTTGGTCTTCAAAAGCCAGCGACATTGCTCATAATTGTGGATTAACCAACGTACAACGTTTAGAGCGTGGTATTGCTTACTACGTAGAAATCAGCAGTGAGTTAAGCGAATCACAAGGCGCTCAATTAAACAGCTTGATTCATGACCGCATGATGGAAGCGGTATATGCAGAGGTGGAACAAGCAGCTGCGTTATTTGAACACGCTAGCCCAGCACCTTTTACATCGGTAGATATTCTTAGCGGTGGCAAACAAGCTTTAGAGCAAGCTAACCAAGAGTTGGGTTTAGCCTTAGCTGATGACGAAATTGACTACTTAGTAGAAAATTTTGAGAAAATGAAACGTAATCCTAATGATGTAGAGCTAATGATGTTCGCCCAAGCAAACTCTGAGCACTGTCGTCATAAAATCTTTAATGCCGATTGGACAATTGATGGGGTAAAACAACCTAAGTCTTTGTTCAAAATGATTAAGAATACCTATGAGCTAAACAGCGATTATGTATTGTCGGCGTATAAAGATAATGCCGCGGTAATGACTGGCTCTGTGGCGGGGCGTTTCTTCCCAAATTCAGACTCCAAGCAATACAACTACCATCAAGAAGATATTCATATTCTTATGAAGGTAGAAACGCATAACCACCCAACGGCTATTTCTCCATACCCTGGAGCCGCTACTGGCTCTGGTGGAGAGATTCGCGATGAAGGTGCTACTGGTCGTGGTTCTAAGCCTAAATCGGGCATGGTGGGCTTTACCGTCAGCAACTTGCGTATTCCGGGTTTTGAACAAACTTGGGAAAGTGATTTTGGTAAACCGAGCCGTATCGTTAATGCGCTAGAGATTATGCTAGAAGCTCCGCTAGGTGGCGCTGCTTTTAACAACGAATTTGGTCGACCTAATATTCTTGGTTACTTCCGTACTTACGAAGAGCAAGTAGAAAGCTTTAACGGCTTAGAAGTTCGTGGTTATCACAAACCGATTATGTTGGCCGGTGGTTTAGGCAACATTCGCGAAGACCACGTAGAAAAAGGCGAGATCCCGGTTGGTGCAAAAATCATTGTTCTGGGTGGCCCAGCAATGAATATTGGCCTAGGTGGCGGCGCGGCTTCTTCAATGGCTTCAGGCCAATCGAGCGAAGATTTAGATTTTGCCTCGGTACAGCGTGAAAACCCAGAAATGGAACGCCGTTGTCAGGAGGTTATCGACCGTTGTTGGCAGCTAGGTGACGCGAACCCTATTGCCTTTATTCACGATATTGGTGCAGGTGGTTTATCTAACGCTTGTCCTGAATTAGTAAACGATGGTGGCCGCGGTGGCATTTTTGATTTACGCGCGGTGCCAAATGACGAGCCTGGCATGTCGCCTTTAGAGATTTGGTGTAACGAGTCGCAAGAACGTTACATGCTTGCTGTAGCACCAGAGCACTTAGCTGTATTTGATGCCATTTGTGAGCGCGAGCGCGCGCTATATGCAGTGATTGGTGTAGCAACTGAAGAAATGGATTTAGTCCTGCACGATTCGCACTTTGGCAACGATCCTATTCGTATGCCGTTAGAGGTTCTGTTAGGCAAAGCCCCTAAAATGCATCGTGATGTTAAATCAGCTCGCTTTAACGGCCCTGGTTTCAACACTGAAAAAGTAGACTTAAGCGATGCGGCCGAGCGTTTGTTGCGTTTGCCGGCAATTGCCGAGAAGACCTTCTTAATTACCATTGGTGATCGCAGTGTTACCGGCTTAGTGGCTCGCGATCAAATGGTTGGCCCTTGGCAAGTACCCGTAGCGAACTGTGCTGTAACAGCAGCCAGCTATGATACTTACCATGGCGAAGCTATGTCAGTTGGTGAGCGCACCCCTGCGGCACTGATTGACCACGCTGCCTCAGCCCGTTTAGCGGTAGCAGAAGCACTAACCAACATTGCAGCGACTAATATTGGTTCGCTAAATAATATTAAGTTATCGGCTAACTGGATGTCTGCAGCGGGTCACCCTGGTGAAGATGCAGGTTTGTACGAAGCGGTTAAAGCGGTAGGTGAGGAATTATGTCCTGCACTAGGTTTAACCATTCCGGTTGGTAAAGATTCAATGTCGATGAAGACGGCTTGGCAAGATGAAGGCCAAGATAAGTCTGTGACTTCGCCGCTTTCATTGATTATCAGTGCTTTTGCCAAAGTTGAAGATATTCGCCTAACGGTGACTCCTCAGCTGCGTAATGACCTTGGTGATTCAGACTTAATCTTAATCGATTTAGGTCAGGGTAAAAACCGCATGGGCGCGTCGTGTTTAGCGCAGGTTTATAAACAGCTAGGCAATAAGGTGCCTGATGTTGATTCACCTGAGCTGCTTAAAGGTTTCTTTAATGCCATTCAAGCACTCACTGCTGATCAAAAACTATTGGCTTACCACGACCGTAGTGACGGTGGTTTATTTACTACTGTGGCAGAAATGGCCTTTGCAGGACATTGCGGCGTAAATGTAGCCTTAGATTTGCTCGCTGGAGACAGTGTAGAAGCACTATTCAATGAAGAATTAGGTGCGGTAATTCAGGTTAAAACTGAAGACAAAGAAGCAGTACTTAATGTGTTAGCAGGTCACGGCTTAGCCTCTTGCAGCCATGTGATTGGTTCACTGAACGATGATGACGCTATCCGCTTTACCCGCAACGGTGAAGTGGTATTGGCTAATACCCGCACTCATTACCGTGGTGTTTGGGCTGAAACCACTTACCAAATGCAAGCGCTGCGTGATAACCCAGAGTGTGCAAAACAAGAGTTTGACGCTAAGTTTGATGCGGCAGATCCTGGTTTGAACATTGGTTTAAGCTTTGACATTAATGAAGACGTTGCTGCGCCTTTCATTGTTAAAGGTTTGAAGCCTGAAATGGCGATTTTGCGTGAGCAAGGCGTTAACTCGCATCACGAAATGGCTGCCGCCTTTGACCGAGCTGGTTTTGCAGCAGTAGATGTTCATATGAGCGATATTTTGGCTGGCCGAGTGAGCCTAGATAAGTTCGCAGGTTTAGTAGCTTGTGGTGGCTTCTCTTACGGTGACGTACTTGGTGCTGGTGAAGGTTGGGCTAAGTCGATTCTGTTTAACAGCCGAGCGCGTGAACAGTTCAGTGCATTCTTCGAGCGCAACGATTCGTTTGCACTGGGTGTGTGTAATGGTTGTCAAATGTTGTCCAACCTCAGTGAACTGATTCCTGGTGCGGACTTGTGGCCGCGTTTTGTGCGCAATGAATCAGAACGTTTTGAAGCGCGTTTCAGCTTGGTAGAAGTACAGCAATCACCGTCGATTTTCTTAAACGGTATGGCAGGTTCACAAATGCCTATCGCGGTATCTCACGGAGAAGGCCGCGTAGAGGTGCGTGACCAAGCGCATTTAGACGCCTTAGCTAACAGTGGTACCGTGGCCTTACGCTACGTGGATAACTATGGCGAAGCTAGCACGCAATACCCAGCTAACCCGAATGGTTCGCCGTTAGGCATTACAGGTTTGTCATCAAAAGATGGTCGAGTGACTATTATGATGCCTCACCCTGAGCGCGTATTCCGCACCGTGGCGCACTCGTGGCATCCAGATGACTGGCGCGAAGATAGCCCGTGGATGCGTATGTTCCGTAACGCACGCGTTAACGCAGGTTAATCAAACGTTAGCGAGTAAAAAGCCACCCTAGGGTGGCTTTTTTATTGGGTGAACCAGTGATTGGGATTACAAAGTAAAGCGTTTAATGAGTTCTTCGAGTTGTTCGGCACGCTGTTTTAGGTTCAAACTGCCGCTCCGGTTTTCCTGGGCCAAGCCAGCTGATTGACTGGATTGGTCAGCAATATGTACGATGCGTTGAGAGATTTCTTGGCCTACGTGGCTTTGCTCCTCAGTGGCAGTCGCGATTAAGGCGTTCATATCCATAATGTGCTGAATTGAATCTTTAATCAATTGCAGGGCTTCACTAGCAGCATTGGCCCCTGTTACCGCTTCTCCACTGCGTTCTTGGCTGCTGTCCATGGCAGATACCGCTGCATCGGAACCGCTTTTTAAGCGCTCAATCATGCCATGAATTTCCCCAGTACTTTGTTGGGTGCGACTAGCCAGTTGACGTACTTCATCTGCAACAACCGCAAAGCCGCGACCTTGTTCGCCAGCCCGAGCGGCTTCAATGGCTGCGTTTAAGGCTAACAAGTTAGTTTGTTCGGCAATGCCTTGAATCACACTTAATGCAGACGAAATATTTTGCACATCACCTTCTAGCTTAGCGATAACCTCACTGGCTTGGGCAATTTCATTTGCTAACGATTGCACAGTCGCCGCAGCGCTATCTACGGTGGTCATGGCCTCTCCAGCGCTATTATCTACTTGTTGAGCAGAGTTTGCGGCTTGATTGGCGTTGTCTGATACATCATGAGCAGATGCGGTCATTTCTGTCATAGCGGTGGCCACTTGCTCGGTTTCTTCACGCTGCTCAACCAACAGCTGGTCTACCGAGTTGGCTCTGTCTGACATAGATGAGGTTTCTTTTGAGACGTCTAAGGCAACTTTACCTACCATGCTGATGATTTCATGTAGCAATTCAATAAAGGCATTGAAGTTACCCGCCAACTGACCAAACTCATGAACATAATCGGTCTTAAGGCGAGCACTTAAATCGGCTTCGCCGGAGGCTAATTTAGCAAAAGACTGATTCAAGTCTTGCAGCGGCGCCATAATGCTTCGGTTAATGAAGTAGCTAATTAACACAGCAAGCCCCAGTAATGCCGCACCAGTAAGGAATATGAAAAACATCGACGATTCTAAGCTAGCTTGTGCTTCTTCTTCCAGTTTTGTGATGAGGGCATCAACATCATCGGTGTAAAACCCGGTGCCAATAAATATATCCCACTTATCTAAATAAATGGCGTAACTAAGCTTAGGAAGCGCTTGATTACCGCCAGGCTTGGGAAAGTAGTAGGTATAAAACTCACCTGATTTAGACGCTTTGAGTAAATCGCGAATGATGTACTGATTTTGTTTATCTTGTAAGGACCAAAAGTTATCGCCAATACCCTTATCATTTTCGCCTAGCAGCACTCGTGTACCGGTTTTGTGGTAGCCAAATAGATAACCTGATTCGCCATACTTTAGGCGTTTAAGTGTTGGCATAGCTTGCTCTAAGCTGCCACCGCTTTCGTAAATGCTGGCGACTGATGAATAAGCCATGTCCATATAAGCTTTTAGCTCGGCTTTTTTCATTTCCATCATGTTTTCTTGAGTTTCTGAGGACTGAGCTTGGCTGAGTGCTTTGGTTTCGTTGTAGCTTAGATACAACATGCTGGTAGCAAGAATAAGAACTGGCCCTAGGGCTAAAACGAGTAAACGTTGGCGAATTGTAAGAGACATAGTTGGATCCTGTCTTGTTGATTTTTATTAGAGGTCTTTTTTATTATTCGGCAAGCTAACGCAAGGCCTTAGTCATTTTTGTGAATTATTCAGGCTAGTTAACAATTGATATAAAAAGCCTCAAATAAATTGAGGCTTTTTGTGAGCGACCTGCTGAGTTTATAAAGTAAATCGTTTAACGAGCTCTTCAAGTTGTTCTGCTCGCTCATTAAGATTGACACTGCCGCTGCGATTTTCCTGCGCAAGACCCGCTGATTGACTTGATTGGTCGGCAATATGCACAATCCGTTGAGAAATTTCTTGCCCCACATGGCTTTGCTCTTCTGTGGCGGTGGCGATTAAGGCGTTCATATCCATAATGTGTTGAATCGAACTTTTAATCAGTTGTAGTGCTTCACTAGCGGCGTTTGCACCAGTTACCGCTTCTCCGCTGCGTTCTTGGCTGCTATCCATGGCTGATACTGCCGCATCAGACCCACTCTTAAGGCGCTCGATCATGCCATGAATTTCACCGGTACTTTGTTGAGTACGACTGGCAAGTTGGCGTACTTCGTCGGCAACTACGGCAAAACCGCGACCTTGTTCGCCCGCACGTGCAGCCTCAATGGCCGCGTTTAGAGCGAGTAAGTTGGTTTGCTCGGCAATGCCTTGAATCACACTTAGTGCTGATGAGATATTTTGTACATCGCCTTCTAGTTTGGCGATAACTTCACTCGCTTGTCCTATCTCGTTTGCCAAGGACTGCACAGTAGCTGCTGCGCTATCTACTGTGGTCATTGCGTCACCAGCGCTGTTATCTACTTGCTGAGCAGAGTTAGCGGCCTGATTAGCATTGTCGGAAACATCATGCGCCGAAGCGGTCATTTCAGTCATGGCGGTGGCTACTTGCTCGGTTTCTTCGCGCTGTTCAACTAAAAGTTGGTCTACAGAATTGGCTCGGTCAGACATCGACGAGGTTTCTTGGGCTACGTCATGCGCCACTTTGCCTACCATGCTGATGATCTCATGCAGCAGTTCAATAAAGGCATTAAAGTTAGTGGCGAGTTGACCAAATTCGTGTACGTAGTTGGTATTTAGGCGCGCACTTAAGTCGGCATCGCCACTGGCCAGTTTCTCAAAAGACAGGGTAAGATCGTGCAGCGGAGACATAATGCTGCGATTAATGAAGTAACCAATTAACAGGGCAAAGGCTAACAGGGCAGAAGCGGTTAAGCCTAAAAATATCAATGAGGAGTTTAGGCTCTCTTCTGCATGCTCTTCAAGCTGAGCGATAACCGCGTCTACATCGTCGGTATAAAAACCTGTTCCCATCATTAGATCCCAGCGGTCTAAGTAGACAGCATAACTAAGCTTGGGAGATGACTCAGTAGCACCTGGTTTGGGGAAGTAGTAGGTATAAAATTCTTCTTTTTGTGATGCTTTGATTAAGTCTTGAATTAGATACTGACCTTGCTTGTCTTGTAAGGACCAAAAGTTATCACCAATGCCCTTATCTAAAGTCCCCATGAATACTCGAACACCTTTATTGGTGTAGCCAAAAATATACCCTGATTCGCCATATTCTAAGCGCTGCAAAATGGGCAGTGCTTGTTCAAGCGTTCCTCCGTTTTCATAAATTTCGGCGACGGCGGAGTAAGCCATGTCCATGTAGGCTTTTAACTCAGCCTTTTTCATGGCAACCATATTCTCTCGCGTCTCGGTTGATTGACCGTGAGTGAGTTTTTGAGTTTCTGAAATTGTCAGTAATAAGATACTAATTGACAAAATAAGTACGGGGGCAAGGGCAAGTATTAACAGTCTTTTGCGAATGGTTAAGGACATAATCTTTCTTCCAAATTGTTTTATTTTACAGCTTTTTATAAGTGTAGACGGCAACTGGAGCTAGTTTGTATTAACCATTAGTCATGACTAAAAACGTGATCAATACATTGTTTTAATTAATTTTTTTGTCATTTTGAGGGGCGGGGTGTTGTTGATGCCAAATTTTAGCTGGAACAATATCAAGTGCAGTTTTATATCCAGTGTCGAATAAGCGAAGCTTTGCTTGATCGTCTAAATGAAAATCTACCGGTGAGGTGTTGCCAGTATTAACCACAATAGTGCGATGCCAGAATTTCTCGTTAACATATTCTCGAGAAATGGTGGTCATAAAAGTACGTATTAATAGTGATATGTATGCCGCGAGTGGAAAAATCCCGTTGGTTTGAAGTGGCTTAATATCGTTATCACCACGTAAGCGAAAGCAAATTACCGGTGTGCCATCGGTGGCCCAGTCTTGATGTAAAGCATCTTCAGACAAAATGCTACCGTCTACCATTAAATGGTCTTGGTAGGGCTTGAATGAAAAGATAAGCGGAATCGACATTGAAAAACGCACAGCCCGAGAAACTTTGAGATCAGGGGTTCTTTTAGCATCAAATACTACAGGTGAACCTGAGCGTACATCGGTGGCTACTACGTGCAGTTGTAAAGGAAGTTCTTTGAACGTAGCACCGTTAAGCAAATCATCTATCCACGCTTCGAATTTGTCGCCTGAACATAGCCCGCCGTTGCGTAATAAACTGATTAAGGAAAAGCCTTTGAACTGTTCGAAATCGGTATCTAGGGCAATGGCTTTGATTTGCTCTACATCCATACCGCTGGCAAACAATGAACTAATAATGCTGCCGCCAGATACTCCCACAATATGAGAGAACTGAACATTGAGCTCTTTTAAGCCCGCGAGGATCCCTATATGTGCTGGTAGCCGAGTTCCACCTCCCGCAAAGATGGGTACCAAAGTCCTTGGCTCATTGGATTGCATTAGCGTTTCCATTGTTTGATGATAGCTCAAGTATGTCGTATTTTTTTTACATCGCTATTGTTTATAACAATAAACTGATTTGTGAGAGCGCCACTTGAGACTGTTTACACCTCTACCATTCGTTAATTTATTGCTTGCGTGCAGTGTGCTATTTAGCATCAGTTGTTTCGCAGAGCTGCCTGCTTGCGATAATCAAGATTTAACTTATCAGCCACCTCTGCCAGAGTTGCTGCAAGCCGAGCCAAGCAGCCGGTCTTTTTCAGTGTTAGTTTGGAATACGTACAAAGGGCAAAATGAGGGATGGATAGAGCAGCTTGAACAGTTTAGCCAGCAGGTAGACTTTATGCTGTTACAAGAAGCGAGCAGAGAGCGTTTTAGCCAATGGAGCAAGCTTAGCCAATGGCATATGTATCAAGCTATTGCATTTGAGTGGTTTGGTGACGGTCTAGGCGTAGTGAATCTTGCAAAACAAGCGAGTAGCAAGAACTGTTTGGTGCTAAGCACTGAACCGTGGATAAGAGTGCCTAAATCGGCATTGTTACAACACTATCAGTGGCAGGATAATAGTTTACTGATTGTTAATGTACACAGTATCAACTTTACTTTGAGTGAAGCCGATTATTTAAAGCAATTACAGCAACTGAGCCCGTGGTTGGCCGCTTATGATGGACCTTTGATTTTAGCCGGGGATTTTAATACCTGGAGTGTTGGACGTTTAGCGGTGTTGGAACAGTTCATTTTGGCACATCAATTAAAAACAGTATCGTTTAAACCCGATGAACGCACTCGCTTTTTTGGTAAAGCTTTAGATTATATTTTTTATCGTGGCTTAACGCTTCAAAGTAGCCAAAGCGTTGCCACTGATACATCGGATCACAACGCCTTAATGGCTAGTTTTGAGTTTTCTACGCGCTCACTTCGGCAACGTTAATGTATAACTTCAACTTTTGACCCGGCTGTAAGTAGTGATTTTTATTTAGGTCATTCCATTTTAATAAGTCGGTTATCGATACTTTAAACTTCTGTGCAATACGAGACAGTGAGTCACCATTTCTTACTTGGTAAGTGACGGTTTGAATATGGTTTTTACTGGCTTTAGATTTTTGCCAAATAACTAACTTTTTACCTGGCTTCAAAGTGTCAGTAGGCGCCATGCTATTCCACTTAGCAACATTTCGGTGGCTAACTTTGTAGGCTTGCGCGATGCTCCAGAAACTATCACCAGACTTTACTGTATAACTAAGTTTGATGTCACCACGTGGCTTGTTTTGCTGGCTAACTAATCGTTGGCTTTGGCTTAGGGTATAAGCGCTTTGTTTGCGAGAAGATACCGGCACCAACAAGTGCTGGCCAATTCGAATCGTATTGTTGTTCAGCTGGTTTAGCTCGCGGATTTGTTTGCTGGTGGTGTTATAGCGTTTTGCAATAACACTTAAGCTATCACCCGATTTTACTTTGTAGCGTGCCCATTGCATGCGTTCTTGTTTAGACAATGATGCTAAAGCAATCTCAAAGTTGGGAACTGTTTTGGTCGGAACCAATAAGTAATGTGGGCCGTCTGGTGCTGTGGCCCAGCGGTTAAAACCAGGGTTTAATTTATGCAGCTCGTCTAGTTTGATACCTGCAAGCTCAGCCGCTAACGCCAAATCAATTTGGCTGTAAGTGGCTACTTTTTCAAAATATGGCTTGTTCGCAATGGCTGGAATGTTCAGTTTATAGTTATCACGCTGTTGTAACATTTGGCTTAAGGCCAATAGTTTTGGTACGTAAGCACGGGTTTCTCTTGGCAGGTTTAATGACCAAAAGTCAGTGGCTTTACCGGCTTTTTCGTTAGCACGAATAGCGCGACGAACTCGACCTTCGCCAGAGTTGTAAGCAGCTAAGGCGTGTAACCAATCGCCGTCGAAATATTTGTTGAGGTATTCCAAGTAATCTAAGGCGGCATGAGTTGCGGCATAAACGTCACGTCGTCCGTCATACCACCAATTTTGCTCTAAGCCAAAGCGCGTGCCGGTACCTGGAATAATCTGCCAAATGCCTGCAGCTCGGCCATGCGAGTAGGCAAAAGGTTGAAAGGCGCTTTCTACAATCGGTAACAGGGCCAGCTCTAATGGCATGTTGCGACGCTCAATTTCTTCAACAATGAAGAACAAATAAGGGTCGGCGCGCACTGATACGCGGCGCATGTAATCTGGATGTTTTAAAAACCAGTTAAGCTGGGCTTGTAGGCGTTTGTTGTTTTCTGGTAGCGGTATCGCCAGTTGGTCTTCAATACGTAGCCACACGTCGTCGTAAACCACAGGCAATGGCGCTTCGACTTTAGCGACAACTTCGGTTTCTTTGCTAAGACTGTCGTCACTGGTTTGACTGTTCGCCGCTACTTCGGTGTTTTGTTCCGGTTGTGTAAGCCCTGAATCGGCGGGAGCCAATTGCTCGGTTACGGTGGGAGTGGTCAGTTGGCAAGCGCCCAATAACAATGAAAAAAGGCCAACAATGAGCGCTTTCATGATTTATCCATCTACTAAAAATTCAGAGCCAATGTTATTGAGGTCGCGTGAAATTAGCAAGTCAGAAGCGGTCTTTCCATGACCTTAGGGCAGCAAACACTGCTATCTCATTGTTTAATGGCTGTAAATTTTCTAGCTCTACGGCAGCTTTAATTGAGGCATTCTGGCAACGTAGGAAAGGATTTATCGCCAGTTGCTGTTCTAAACTTGTGGGTAGGGTGGGTAGTCCCATTTGACGCAGCTTGCTCACTTGTTGCTGAAAGTTCACTAAAGCTTGATTATCAGGTTCTACGGCTAAGGCGAATTGAAGATTTGCTTGAGTATATTCATGCGCGGCATAAATTAGCGTTTCACTATCAAGTTGACAAATTTTGGCTAAAGAGTGGTGCATTTGTTCGGCGCTGCCTTCAAACAGGCGACCGCAGCCAGCTGAAAAAACGGTATCGCCAATAAACAGATGCCCTGGGCTAAAGTAAGCAATATGATCCAAGGTGTGTCCCGGTACTTCAATAACAGACATCTCATCACGTAAACCTTGCGGCGTAATACTCATACCTTCGTTAACAACAGTGTGAGGAAAGTGATATTTGCTATTACTTGGGGCAAATACTTCTGCTGCTGGATAGGTTTCGAGTAACTCTTTTACTCCTCCAATATGGTCGGCATGATGGTGGGTAATAAGGATTGCGCTAAGCTGGCCATCAATTTCTTGTAAACGCTGTTTCACAGGGGTTGCATCACCGGGGTCGACAACGACACAATGGTTTGAATCAACCTCTTTTAATAACCAGATATAGTTATCATTAAAAGCGGGTATATGGATGATTTGCATTATGATATCTCTGTCGTTAAAGTCGATGAGACATTATTGCCTTATCTGCAATAGATTGGTACGGGGAATTGATGAAGCCGGCGAAAATTCGTGAAGTAATTGAAAGTCCTGACTTCTGGCAAGATTTGCCATTAGGTGATTGGCTAATGGATCAGCAGCAAAGTTTGTTGGACCAATATCTGCCAGTAGCTTTTGGTTATCATATGTTAAAACTGGGTAATTTAAGTGCTCAGCTTAATTGTCACGCGTCGATGATTCGTCATCAGCTAAATGTGGCGAAGGAGGGGCATTTAATAGGTTTGCGTGCCAAACCGGAGCAATTGCCTTTTCAAGAAAGTAGTATCGACCTCTGCTTGTTAGCCCACAGCTTAGATTTTTCAAAAGACCCTCACCAATTATTGCGCGAAGTGGAGCGCGTACTCACTGCCGACGGCTACATTATTATTAGTGGTTTTAATCCTTTTAGCTTATTAGGTATGCGCCGTTATTTCCCTTTTAGAAAGCGTGGTTTGCCTTGGTCTTGCCGAATGTTTACTCCTGCGCGAGTAAAAGACTGGCTTAACCTTTTGGGTTTTGAGGTGTTAAATGATGAGCGTTTAGCTTATACCTCTTTTGTTAATAGCCGACCCGCACCGCAATGGTTTGAGCGTTGGGGGAAACGCTATTTTAGAGCGACTGCCTCAGCCTATTTTATTGTGGCGCGAAAACGCAGAGCCCCGCTTACTCCTATTAAAAAAACTTGGCGAGTCAAGCAGCGCATACCTGTAACGTCATCGATTAGTGGCTAATCGTGTAACTGTTCGTAGGCGAGGTCGATTTGCTCTGGGTTATTAGTAGCCGCTTCTCGAGCTAAATCGTCTACCCGTTCGTTTTCTGGGTGGCCTGCATGGCCTTTTACCCAATGCCACTCAACCTGATGACGTTGGCATGCGGCATCTAAACGTTGCCATAAATCAACATTTTTCACTTCGGCTTTGGCTGCGGTTTTCCAAGCGCGTTTTTTCCAATTGTGGATCCATTGAGTAATGCCTTGACGCACATATTGGCTGTCGGTGGTAAGAATGACTTTGCAATCTTGTTTTAAGCTTTCTAGGGCAACAATAGCAGCGAGCATTTCCATACGATTATTGGTGGTGAGGCGAAAGCCTTGGCTGAGTTCTTTGCGATGTTGCTGATATACCAGCAGTGCGCCATAACCTCCTGGTCCGGGGTTACCTAAACAAGAGCCGTCAGTAAACAAGTGAACTTCTTTTGCCATATCTTTGGTAAACTAACAGGATTATCTGCTTAGTGTCGCATAGGAGCTGTTTTGAACCAATCTAAGAGCCATCGTTTAATCGTATTTGATACTGAAACCACCGGTATGAACGATAGTGGCGGGCCTATCTACCAAGGGCACCGAGTGATTGAAATTGGTTGTGTTGAAGTTATTGACCGTAAGCTAACCGGTAATACTTTTCATGTGTATATCAATCCAGAGCAGCTGATTGATGAAGAGGCAATCCAAGTTCACGGTATCACCGATGAATTTATTGCCGATAAACCGCTGTTTAGAGATGTTGCGCGAGACTTTGTTGAGTTTATTCGTGGTGCCGAGTTAGTGGCGCACAACGCAAACTTCGATATTAGCTTCTTAGATCACGAGTTTGCCATGATGTCGCGAACCTTAACTAAAGCGATGCCAAATTGTGCCGATATTTGTACTATCACTGATTCTCTATTGGTGGCAAGACGAGGCGAGTACAATAAACGTGAAGTACAGTTAGCGGGTAATAAACCCTTACCTTCACGGAAAAACTTAGATTCTTTAAGTGATTACTATGGCGTAGACCGCTCTTCACGTACCTATCACGGTGCATTGCTTGATGCTGAGTTATTGGCCGACGTGTTCTTAAAGATGACCGGTGGCCAGAATAAGCTGAACTTAAAGCAAAAGGGCAGTGGTGACGGAGTAGGTGTTCGCTTGGTTGATTCAAACAGGCCTCCACTAAAAGTGGTGTTTGCTAGCGAACAAGAACTTGGTTCGCACCAAGAGCGCTTAGATTTGGTAGAAAAAAAGGGAGGCCAGTGTCGCTGGCGTAACTAGACTGAATGATTAAAAATACTCTGTGGCTGTTGTTATGGCTGGCGCTTCCCTTGCAGGCTAGCACTATTTTTGAAAATCGTGATATCCCTTTAATCGATAACCGCTTTCGTTTAGATCACAGTATCGAGAAAGCCACCTTCCTGCTGTATCGTTCGCCGGGTTCTCCGGCTGCTATTTTAGTACGCCCCGATGGCAGCAAAATCTATGCTTGGGAAGTGCCCAAAAATGTGAGCTGGTTAGAAACCGACGAGCTGGATATTGTGACCATTGAAAACCCAATGCGTGGTCCTTGGCAGGCTGTGGCGGAAAACAACGGGCGTAACCGTATTCGGATTCTCAGTGACGTAGAACTCAACGTTGATCCCATCCCCCATCAACTATATCAAGGCGAACGTTTACGCATCTCGGCACGTTTAAGTTCTAAGGGCGAGCGGATAGATCTAGAGGTCATGCTCAAAGAAGCCTTGATGAACGTAGCGCTAATGCGTCAACAGTTACTGGAAGACCAAACCGTAGAAGTGCGTCGAGATGAACTTGGTAAATTCTATGATGATGGTAAAGACTATGATGAATATGCCGATGACGGTGTATTCACAACCCACATTAAGCTAGAAGCTCGGCCAGGTAAGTATGAGATGGTGGTGAGCACGCTAAACCAAATTTTCACTCGCGCTCAGCTTTCGCCAGTTCTTATTTATCCTAATCCAGTGTCTATAAAGGTGATGTCACCAAAAGACGAACAGCGCCAAGCGCGTATGGCGTTGGTGATAGATACCGATGAAGTGCGGCCTGAGTCGGTAGTGATTAGCGGCAAGGTATATAACAACGTAGGGTGGGAACAAGCTTTTCAAACCTATGCCGACGGTGAAGAGTTTACAGTTGATTTGCCTACACCCACAGAACAAGGCCGCTATCGTGTAATGGGGACGTTATTGGCAACAACGATTCAAAACCGCGAAATTGTGATCGATTTACCTGAAGAAGATTTTGTGATTTTGCCCCCCCCCCTCCGCCGCCAGAACCAGAGGTGGTTAAGACGGTGGTTGTGCCAGAGCCAGAGATGTCGTTGTGGTTAGTTATACTGTTATCGGTATTCGGCTTTGTAGCGGTTGCTGGCTTGGCATTTTTGTTTATTTGGTGGCGCAAACGTAAGGCCTTTGAAGCGGCGTTAAAAAATGCCAAAGAAGCCCCAGTGGCCCAACCAAGCGTTGAGCCTAAAATGGATGAAGCCAGTACTTTAAAAATGCCGTCTGAGTGATTTTTTAACCGTCTTGGCTAAAAGCTCGGCGCATTGGCTAAAACATCGGCGCTTGAACGGGTTTTTAAAGAAATAAGACAATTCTTTGTTGACTCGTAATAGGCATAACCGTATTATCTGCGCCGCACCAGACGAGATGGTTCTGCGGAGTGGTAGTTCAGTTGGTTAGAATACCGGCCTGTCACGCCGGGGGTCGCGGGTTCGAGTCCCGTCCACTCCGCCAAGTCTGTTTTGTCTGTGTGTAATGTTTCGATGTAGCGGAGTGGTAGTTCAGTTGGTTAGAATACCGGCCTGTCACGCCGGGGGTCGCGGGTTCGAGTCCCGTCCACTCCGCCAACGACGAAACAATTTAATGCGTAGGAGTGGTAGTTCAGTTGGTTAGAATACCGGCCTGTCACGCCGGGGGTCGCGGGTTCGAGTCCCGTCCACTCCGCCAGCATTAAAGTAGTAATACAATCGTGACGTTAGTATATGCGGAGTGGTAGTTCAGTTGGTTAGAATACCGGCCTGTCACGCCGGGGGTCGCGGGTTCGAGTCCCGTCCACTCCGCCACTACTAAACATTAGGCCTCGTTAATCGAGGTTTTTTTGTGCCTAAAATTTACCAAGCTAACTCTGGTTTGGCTAATCTTGGTACTTATCTCTAATGGCAGCAAAACGTTCAAAGTTGTTGAGTAACCCGTCTACCAGTTGTGGATCAAACTGCGCACCACGTTGCTGTTTTAAATACTCAATAATGTCTTCATCGTTCCAAGCATCTTTGTAGCAACGAATACTTCCCAGCGCATCAAATACATCGGCTATCGCTGTTAAACGGCCACTCAGTGGGATTTGCTCGCCTTGTAAGCCTCTTGGATAACCGGTGCCATCCCATTTCTCATGATGCGAGCCAGCAATCTCTGAGGCGAGCTGCATGACTTCAATATTTGAGTCTTTCAACATGTTTTCGCCAATGGCGGCGTGGGTTTGCATGATTTCCCATTCTTCAGGACTGAGCTTACCGGGCTTATGCAAGATAGCATCGGGAATGGCAACTTTGCCTACATCGTGTAACGGTGAGGCAAGTTTTAGTTGTTCTACACGCATAGCCGGCAAATTAAGTTGCTCGGCTAATAGCGCGGTGAACAAGGCGACTCGTCGCACGTGCATGCCAGACTCTTTTGAGCGGGTTTCTACTATTTCGCCTAAGCGATACAGCACTTCTTTTTGGTTAGTACTTATCACTTCATTGAGTCGTATGTTTTCCAGCGCTACTACAATGTTTTCACTGAGTAGATTAATGAAGTGTTGGTCGGCTTGATTAAATGGTGTATTACGCGTGATGTAAAACAGTAAGTTGTAGGCACTGTTTTCACAATAAATCACTAAGGCTTCATCGGTGAATACGTTTTGCTTGGTGCTAATGGCTTGGCTAAACATTTGCTGCTGAGCTAGGGGGAAATCTGATAATTGTTGGTGTTGTTGGCTCGGTCGCTGCTGACCTTGGTAGGCCAACAGTTGTAACTGTGTCGCTTTTACCTGATAAGCAAACTGTTCCACCTGATAAATGCAGCTATCTTCTAGATTAAGGATCACCGCTAGTTGTTCAAGAGCACCTTCTACAAAGGTAAATAGGGCATTTTTCTCAAAGATCCCTCGTGACGCTTTAACAACTTTTTCTAAACCGATTTTGTGTTTTTCTAGGGCACAAATATCTCGATAAGAACGTAGGCTTGCTCTAATTAGAGTGCGCAGTTTTTGCGAGGTGAGCTCAGTTTTGTCTTTGTAATCATTAATGTCGTAGTTTTCTACCACTTCATCTTCGGGTGCCTGCCCAGGCTGGCCAGTGCGTAATACGATGCGCACACTTTGATTATTGAGAGTTTGCCTAATGTGTTTAACTAAACGTAAACCGGCATCGTCGGTTTCCATGACTACGTCGAGTAAGATCAACGCTATGTCGGGGTGAGTGGTAAGTAGCTGTTTGGCTTCTTGAGCTGAGTTGGCGTGCAGGAATTGAATAGATTTGTTATCAAATGCAAACTGCGACAAGGTCATTGTCGTGATGTGATGAACTTCTGGCTCATCATCAACCACTAAAAGCTTCCATTGCTCTTTTGATTGCGCTACCTCAGGGGCTGAGTCATCCAGTAAAAAGATGTCATCACTCATTGCTGTACCGTGCCTATTTTTTCTTAGTTTAAAAGTATTTTAGACCCAAATTCAATGTGTTGTTTTTGTTTGTTATAAAAAAAGCGAGCTATGTCAGCTCGCTTTTTTATTATTGATTGTTACTTTACGCAACCGATTCCAAATCACCTGTGTTGGTTTTATCTAGGTCAGGGCGATTCTCCAGTTGCTGGTGGTCAAAGTCGTCCACATTAATTGCATTGAGGCGACCTTGTTCAGTGCGGCGCATTAATGCGGCTTCGTCGGCATTGATAACGCCTAGCTTAATGCCTTCTTCGGCGAGTTTATCTAACATAGTGAATGGACGCTTTTCACCTAGTGCTTTACACACTTTGTCGTAGAGCGCCTCACAAGCCAATACATCTTCTAGGGTTTGTTCTAACTCGCCATATACGTTGCCGGCAACTCGGCTATCAAAACGCCCTTGGCCTACACGATTACGGGTTTCACTCGGTTGCTGCAAAATGCGCGCAAGTTTGTGATCAAGTTTGTCACTTGGCGCACGTAATGGTTTGCCTAATGGGAACATGACTAAACGCATTGCCTTGCCAACCCACTTATTAGGGAAGTTTAGCAGTAGCTCATCTAAGGCTGTTTGTAATTGATAGAGTGAATCTTGCATTGCCCAGTGCAACAGATCTAAATCTTCAGCTTTACGGCCATCGTCAGCGAAGCGTTTTAAGGCTGCTGAACCTAAGTAAAGTTGGCTAAGCATATCGCCTAAACGGGCTGATACACGCTCTTTACGCTTAAGGTTACCACCCAAAGTACCCATGGCTACGTCTGATAACAACGCTAAATTACTGCTAAAGCGTGTGAGCTGTTTGTAATAAACGGCGGTTTGGTCTGAATATGGTGCGCTAACCATGGTGTGGCTACTTAGGCCAAACCAAAAGCTACGTACAAAGTTGCTGGTGGCGAACCCTAAGTGGCTAAATAGCGCTTTATCGAACTGTTTTAGACCTTGGTTGAAGTCTGGGTTAGAGGCTGCTTCCATTTCATTTAGTACGTATGGGTGACAACGTATTGCGCCTTGACCATAAATAATCATGCTACGAGTCAGAATGTTAGCGCCTTCCACTGTAATCGCGATTGGGGCACCTTGATACGAGCGAGCCAAAAAGTTTTTAGGACCTAAGCAAATTCCTTTACCGCCCACAACGTCCATTGCATCAATGCTAGCGCGCTGGCCTCGGTGGGTTAGGTGGTATTTTACTATGGCAGAAATCACCGATGGTTTTTCGCCAAGGTCGATGGCGGTTACGGTTAAGTCTGAAGCCGCTCCCATCATATAGGCGTTGCCTGCTAGTCGAGCTAAAGGCTCTTCCACACCTTCCATTTTACCAATGGGTAATTTGAATTGGCGACGGATACGGGCGTAAGCACCGGTAGCTAAAGCCGCATTTTTAATGCCACCAGTTGCACTGGAAGGAAGGGTAATTCCGCGGCCAACCGACAAACATTCCACAAGCATGCGCCAACCTTGGCCGGCCATTTCTTTGCCACCAATAATGAAGTCGATAGGTACAAATAATTCGTTTGCACGGGTAGGGCCATTCATAAAGGGTATGTTAAGCGGGAAGTGGCGACGGCCCACCTCTACACCGTCTATATCTGTGGGAATGAGCGCACAGGTAATGCCTAACTCTTTTTGCTCGCCCAACAAAGCTTCTGGATCTGACAGCTTAAACGCTAAGCCAAGAATGGTGGCGACAGGAGCCAGCGTTATGTAGCGTTTGTTCCAAGTGATACGCATACCGAGTACTTGCTTACCTTGCCACTCACCCATACATACAACGCCAGCATCTGGAATTGAGCCTGCGTCTGAGCCTGCCTCTGGGCTGGTTAAGGCAAAACATGGAATCTCTTTACCTTCGGCCAAGCGGGGAAGATAGTGGTCTTGCTGTTCTTTAGTGCCATAGTGTTGCAGCAGTTCGCCGGGACCTAGTGAGTTAGGTACACCTACAGTGCTTGAAAGTACGGCTGAAATACTGGCTAATTTTTGTAGGACACAAGATTGTGCATAAGCCGAGAACTCTAAACCGCCATATTGCTTTTTAATAATCATGGCGAAGAATTTGTGTTCTTTTAAGAAATCCCAGACTTCCTCTGGTAAGTCTGCCAACTCATGAGTGATTTCCCAATCATTGGTCATGGCACAGACTTGTTCAACAGGACCATCTAAAAATGCTTGTTCTTCTGGGCTTAAGCGCGGAGCAGGGTAGCTATGTAGTTTTTTCCAATCTGGTGCACCGCGGAACAAGTCGCCTTCCCACCAAGTAGTGCCTGCATCAATCGCTTCTTTTTCAGTTCGCGACATTTCGGGCATGATTTTTTTGAAGATCTTGAAAAGCGGTTTAGAAATTAGCTGCTGACGCAAAGGTTTGAAGTTAAGCCCACCCACAATCAGTAAATAGCCTAGCCAAAATAGCTCACTAAAAGGCGATATAACACTGTAGCCCAGCAGAGCCGCTGTTAGTAACAAGCTAAACGCTAGTAGTGAGGCTCTAAAATAGGCAAGTCCGCCCATCAATAAAATAATGCCAATAGCGGCAATTAAAGGTAAGTAACTTTGCATCAATATCTCCCTGATGTTGGTAAGAGGTCTGACCTCTTCGGGTATTTGTAACGCATTGGTTAATAAAATTCAAGCTATTCACAAATATTCAACATTTAGCTTGGCGTATTGTTTAGTTAACAAATTATTGTTTGAGCTTGATTTCAGCGCTGATCAACGGCAAAAAAAGCGTTATAGTGTGGGAATTAACACGCCTTGCCCCCTAAGGGATAACCTAGATGAAAAAACTGATTGTTGAAGAGTTACAAGAAGCTGCCACGGTATTAAACGCATTTATTGCCGATGAAAAAAATATTGATGCTATTGAGCAAGCAGCCCGCATGCTGGCAGATAGTTTTAAACAGCAAGGTAAAGTGCTTGCGTGTGGTAACGGCGGCTCGCATTGTGATGCAATGCATTTTGCCGAAGAGCTTACTGGCCGATACCGAGAAAACCGTCCGGCGTACCCTGCCATTGCTATCTCTGATCCAAGTCATTTGTCATGTGTGAGTAATGATTACGGTTACGAATTTGTATTTTCGCGCTATCTAGAAGGTTTAGGCCAACCTGGAGATGTACTATTTGGGATAAGCACCAGTGGTAACTCTGGCAATATTGTTAAAGCGATTGAAATGGCTAAAACAAAAGGCATGAAAGTTATTATTCTGTCAGGCAAAGATGGCGGAAAAATGGCTGGCCAAGCCGACGTAGAAATTCGCGTACCGCATTTTGGTTTTGCGGACCGAATTCAAGAGATTCACATTAAAGTGATTCATATTCTGATCCAGTTAATTGAAAAGTATATGGCTGAGTAGGCAATTGTCCTTAAAGAATTTAACGAGCGAGTTGTAGTATGTGTGAGTTACTAGGAATGAGTGCAAACGTTCCTACCGATATTTGTTTTTCTTTTACTGGTTTAGTACAACGTGGTGGAGTGACAGGCCCACATGTTGACGGCTGGGGTATTACTTTTTACGAGGGCAAAGGCTGTCGCAGTTTTAAAGATCCTGCACCGAGTTGCCAATCAAAAGTTGCTGAGTTGGTACAAGCGTTTCCCATTAAAAGCCAAGCGGTTATCGGTCATATTCGCCAAGCCAACCGTGGCTGTGTATCGCTGGAAAATACTCATCCTTTCACGCGAGAGCTTTGGGGACAGAATTGGACTTATGCGCACAATGGCCAGCTGAAAGGGTATAAGCAACTTGATACCGGCTTTTATCGCCCAGTGGGCGATACCGATAGTGAGCGCGCTTTTTGTTGGCTATTAGAGCAATTACGAATTAAGTATCCACGTAAGCCAGCCAATATGGCGGCAATGTTTAAGTTTGTGGCAAGTTTAGCTGACCAGTTACGCGACAAAGGCGTATTTAATATGCTGTTAAGTAACGGTGAGTTTGTGATGGCGTATTGTTCAACAAATTTACACTGGATTACGCGACGCGCACCTTTTGGTGAAGCCCAACTCGCAGATGCTGATGTCACTATCGACTTTTATAAAGAAACCACGCCCAATGACGTGGTGACGATGATCGCCACTCAACCTTTAACCAATAACGAACAATGGCAAAAGATTACTAGCGGTTCTTATGTATTGTTTAAAGATGGGGAGCTGCAATAAAAAAAGCGCCAATTGGCGCTTTTATTAATTATCTGCGTAACCGCTGCTGGGTAACTGCTGGCCGTCGAGTTCGGCGTAATCACCTTGCATGACTAAGCGCTGCTCGATAAACCAATTTACCACTAATGGATAAATAGCATGTTCTTGAACTTGCACTCTATCGGCTAGGTCATCTGCACTATCTTCTTCAAATACTGGCACTTTAGCTTGCAGTACTACCGGGCCGCCGTCTAACTCTGCTGTTACAAAGTGTACGCTACAACCGTGTTCTTGGTCTTTAGCATCAATGGCGCGCTGATGGGTATGTAAGCCTTGGTACTTAGGCAGTAATGAAGGGTGGATATTCAGCATTTTTCCGGCGAAACGCTCCACAAAATGTGGACTTAAAATACGCATAAAACCCGCCATTACAATTAAATCAGCTTGTTGCTGTTCAATGGCTTCGGCTAGGGCAATATCGTAGCTTTCGCGGTCACTATATTGTTTAGGGTTTACAACTACCGTGTTAATTGCTGCCTGCTTGGCACGCTCAAGGCCGAATGCATCGGCCTTGTTGCTTATTACCGCAGAAATAGAGGCGTTAATACGCCCCTCTTTACAGGCATCAATAATGGCTTGCAGGTTAGTCCCTGAACCTGAAATTAATACAACAATGTTGCCAGCCATTAATAATCCTATTTAAATTCTACTTGGCCTTCACCTTCAGCGACATTTTCAATGTGGCCAATTTTCCATGCAGATTCGCCATGCTCGGCCAATAAGGCTAGTGCGGCTTCAACTTCTGCTTCTGGTAGGGCGATTACCATACCTACACCACAGTTAAAGGTGCGGTACATTTCTTCACGTGCAACGTTGCCGTTTTCTTGTAACCAATTGAACACTTCTGGCCACTGCCAGCTGTTTTCATCAACTACCGCTTTAGCACCTGCTGGCAATACGCGTGGGATGTTTTCCCAGAAACCGCCGCCAGTAATGTGTGATAAAGCGTGTACTTCACATTGCTTAAGCAAAGCCAGTACCGATTTAACGTAAATTTTGGTAGGAGTTAATAGTGTTTCACCTAAGGTGCTGTCGCCTAATACTTGTTTAGGGTCGGCATTTGATACTTCTAGGATTTTACGAATTAACGAGTAACCGTTTGAGTGCGGACCGCTAGACGCTAAAGCGATAAGTGCGTCACCCGCAGCGACTTTGGTTCCATCGATAATGTCGGCTTTCTCTACTACACCTACACAGAAACCTGCAATGTCGTAGTCATCGCCATGGTACATGCCTGGCATTTCAGCCGTTTCGCCACCAATTAAAGCACAGCCAGATTGCTCACAACCTTGGCCAATACCTTTCACTACGTCTGCTGCAGTATCTACTTCTAGCTTACCGGTCGCGTAGTAATCAAGGAAAAATAACGGCTCTGCACCTTGTACAATAAGGTCGTTTACACACATTGCTACCAAGTCGATACCAACGGTGTCGTGTTTTTCCAAATCTAATGCAAGACGCAATTTAGTGCCTACACCGTCGGTGCCAGCTACCAATACAGGTTCTTTGTAACCAGTTGGCAATTGACAAAGTGCACCAAAGCCTCCTAATCCACCCATTACTTCAGGGCGCTGCGTACGTTTACTTACACTCTTAATACGTTCAACTAATGCATTACCAGCTTCGATATCAACGCCAGCATCTTTATAACTTAGAGGGGTGTTTTGTTTAGTCACGGGATTACCTTGCAACGAACATGGAAAAAAATTTCGCGATATTTTAGCAGTCTTAGCGTCGCTGGAACAGTATTAAACGATAACTAAGACATTTTGTTGATATTTGCTAACATATCCCCATTGAGCCTGATTTAAACTAGCGGCTCACAATTCGGTAATTCAAAGGAATAGAGATGAAAGTTGTTGAAGTAAAACATCCCTTAGTGCGTCATAAAATTGGTCTAATGCGCGAAGCAGATATTAGCACTAAGCGTTTTCGTGAATTGGCTAGAGAAGTATCGGCTCTACTCACTTACGAAGCTACAGCAAACCTAGAGATAGAAGACGTAACCATTGCGGGTTGGAATGGCCCTGTAACGGTTGAGCAAATTAAAGGTAAAAAGGCTACGGTAGTGCCTATTTTGCGCGCCGGCCTTGGCATGATGGACGGTGTTCTGGAGCACATGCCTTCAGCTAAAACCAGTGTAGTAGGTATTTACCGTGATGAAGAAACACTTGAGCCTGTTCCTTACTTTCATAAACTTGTAGGCCAAATTGATGAGCGTTTAGCGATTGTGGTTGATCCTATGTTGGCCACTGGTGGCTCTATGATTGCCACCATTGACCTATTGAAAGATCAAGGTTGTAAAGACATTGTGGTATTGGTTTTAGTAGCAGCACCAGAAGGTTTAAAAGCGTTAGAAGCTGCACACCCTGATTTGGTCTTGTATACTGCATCAATTGATGAAAAGCTAAACGAGCAAGGCTACATCCTTCCAGGATTAGGTGATGCTGGCGATAAAATCTTTGGTACCAAATAAGGTCCCATCGTTTTATAGAAATTAAATCTCTAGGAGAGTGTAGTGATTAAAAAGTGGTTGTTAATACTGAGTTTGGCCTTTGTGTTTTTCCCCGTGAGTGCTGCGCAGCAAAGCGATTTGTACCGAATTGAAGCAAGCGCTACTGGTGATAACAAGCAAGATCAGCAACACGCTTTTGAATTGTTAATGCTGCGCTTAACTGGAGATGCTATTAGTAGCTCAAATGCTTTAGTGGCGAAAGCAAAGGGTAATATTAACCCTTATATACAACAGTTTTCTTTTGGCGATGACATTATTTCGGTGCTGTTTAACGAGAGCAAAGTTAATCAGTTATTGATGCAAGCTCAGCTGCGTTTGTGGGGTAAACAACGTCCAAACATTATTTTGTGGTATGCCAATGAGCAAAACTTTAATCGTGATTTACTGGCAGACAGCTCTCAGCAAGAGTGGCTGCAACAAAGTCGCCAACAAGCTCAGTTATTAGGTTTGCCTATTCGCTTACCTGTGATGGACTTAGAAGACAGCATGGCGGTTAACGTAAATGATGTATGGGGGGGCTTTGATGGCCCGCTGTACACCGCGAGTGAGCGCTACGCAACGCCATTAATATTAAGCTTTAGACAATATCCTCAAGGTCAAAGTTGGCAAATTCAATGGCGCTTACTTGACGGTACTAGCCAAGTGCAATTAGATAGTGGCCAAGTACAGGCGTCGCTTGAGCAAGTAGGCGCAGAAGCAATGAGTGCAGTGAGCGCGAGTTTGGCTGCACGTTATGGCGTAGTGCTTGGTGAGGGTGAAGCTGAAGCAAGCTTAGTGAGTTTTGCAAATGTAACAAGTATCAACAAGTATGTTGAGCTAGAACGTTTCCTTAACCAGCAGCCTAGTGTAGCAAGCGTAACCCTGCATCATGTTCAGCACGACATTTTTACTTTCGAAGTTCAGTTATTAAGCCCTTGGGAAGACTTACAGGCCTCTTTAGATATCGCGCCAAGGCTTCAGGCTGATGAATTAAGAGCCAAGTACTACTACTTCCAATAGCAAACATTTTTCATCTTAATAATGAGCTGGTACAATGCATCAAGTTTTTGTATCAGCTTTGATTTAACACTTTGACATTTTCCCCGCAATTATCACTTCCTGTACATTTACCTGATGATGAAACCTTGGTGAGTTTTTACCCGGGCGATAATCAACAGTTATTAAGTGCACTGCGAAATCTTGCTTTAGATAAAGGCGAGAGGATGCTCTATTTGTGGGGCAGTGAAGGTTCGGGTAGAACTCATTTACTGCATGCTAGCTGTACCGAAATGGCAGATGTCGGCGCGGCGAGTGCTTACTTACCTTTAGACCTCCATGCGGCAATGTCTCCGCAAATGCTGGAAGGTTTAGAGAGCATGGCCTTAGTATGCTTAGATAACATTGATGCGATTGTTGGTATTGATGCTTGGGAAGAAGCGATTTTTGATTTTTATAATCGTCGTAAAGAATTGGCTTCTACAACTCGTTTGATTGTTACCGCCAATGCGCCTGCGCCACAGCTTTCCTTTGGTTTAGCCGATTTACAATCGCGTTTAAACTGGGGCGTTACCTACAAGTTACATGAGTTGGATGACGAGCAAAAACTGAGTGCCTTGCAGCTACGTGCTGAACTACGTGGCTTAAAAATGCCGTTAGAAGTGGCGCGCTTTTTATTAAAGCGTTTGTCGCGAGATATGCCTACATTATTAACCAAGCTTGATCTGCTCGATCAAGCGTCGATTACCGCACAGCGCAAACTTACCGTACCGTTTGTAAAAGAAATCCTCGAACTTTAATCCGGCGACTTATCTTTTAGCTTTTTTAAGCCGATGCCTAACTCTTTGCCTTTATGTTTTGCGTATTGTAAGCCAAACCAAAAGGCTGCTAATACCAATACTAACTCAACCGCAGCTAACCAGCGCTCACTCTCAGAGACAACCAATAAGGTTGTGCTATGCAATACGTAGAGCAGCAATACAAAGCAACTCCAAGCATAGGTGTAAGGCTTACCGGCGAGTATTCCTTTTAGTGGAAATAACAATGGCACCACCCAAAATGCCAGCATTAAGCCAAGGCTAATGTCGACGGGTGGGGAAAGCCACAAATGCCACATTAACACCCAAGCCAATAAGGCCAGATATGATCCTTTCGCTAAAATCAGCAGTTGTGCAGTGCTAAATTTAGACAATCTCAAGTACCTGCTCTGGTGGACGACCAATGCGTGCTTGGCCTTGGTTGATTACAATTGGGCGCTCAATAAGCTTAGGGTTTGAATGCATTGCAGCGACTAGTTGCGCAGGAGTCAGCGAGGCGTCGGCCAAGTTAAGCTCTTTGTACAAATCGTCTTTTGTGCGCATTAGTTGGCGAGGCTCAAGCTGCAGCATCTTAAGAATATCGTTGATCTCAACTTCGCTCGGCGGCGTTGTGAGATAAAGCACCACCTCTGGCTCAATACCTTTTTCTTGCAATAGTTGTAGTGTTTGGCGGCTTTTAGAGCAGCGAGGGTTATGCAATATTTTAATGTTAGACATGGTTAATCCTTTGGTAACAACTTAGTTGAGCGCTTCTAGTTCTTGCTCAGCAAGTTTGAATTGTTCGATTCTCGCCTGAATGCGCGCTTGTTCGAGATTATTTTTAGTCAGGTTATAGGCGCTGTGTAGCTCATCAATGGCACGCCGATAATCTGAATGTAATGATAAGTACTCTGCCTGCGCCGTATGACTAGCAGCTAAGTTATTTAGTCTTCGCTGAGTACGGCTTAATTCACCCCATCCAAGAGCGTCGTTAGGCTTCTCGCGTAAATAGCGGTCAAGGGTTTTTGCGCCATCTTCAAACTTACCGTTTTCGCTGTAAGCATGAGCAAGGTTAAGTACAATGACTTGGTTATTAGGGTAACGAGTTTGCGCTACTTTAAGCCGCTTAATGGCAGAATCGTATTGTTTAAGCGCTAGGTCGATATCAGTTTGTGTATCGATAATAAATAAGTTGTCTGGATGACGCTTGGCGAGATCATCAATAACCGTTTTTGATTCTTGGTATTTTCCCATTCCAAATAATGCCAGGGATTTACCGTAAAGCGCTGCGTCTTCAATCCGGTATTCTTTTCGCTGAATAACCCGTTGGTAGTACTCAAGGGCGTCAGCAGGCGACAATGTGCCGTGACGAACAATAATTCGTGACTTAGCCAATTGAAAAGACAGGGAGGGCGCAACATATCGATTAGGGTATTGATTAGCGCGTGCTCGGGCTTCACTTACTCGCGTTTCTGGAAGAGGGTGAGTAATTAACATTTGTGGTGGCTTGCTGGCATAGCGATACTTTTCTGACAGCTTACCGAAAAAGTTTCCCATACCACTTGGATCGTAACCGGCCTTTGCTAAGGTTCTTAAGCCGATGCGGTCTGCCTCAAACTCATTTGCACGGGTATAGTTTATTGAGTTTTGTACGCCCGCTGCCATGGTGGCTTGCAATGCTGCAATACCTGCTACGGGGTTAGCTAAGCCCAACAATAATGAGCCTAGCATACCTGCCATTGAAAGGTTTTGTGCTGCCGCTTGGTTTTCAATACTGCGCGCAATATGGCGCTGAGTAACGTGAGCTATTTCGTGAGCAATAACAGAGGCAAATTCACTTTCGGTTGCGGCGTATAAAAACAAACCCGTATGAATTTTCACGTAGCCGCCAAGAAAGGCCGCAGCGTTAATTTCGTTGTCGGTAACTAAAAAAAAGTTAAATGGGGTACGTACGGCATCAGCTTTAGCAACCAGTTGATTACCTAACTCAGTGACATATTCGGACAATACAGGGTCGTTGGTCATACGGCTACTGGCGCGAATAATGCGCATATAGGCATTGCCGTAGATAATTTCTTTATCGATGGTGAGCGCCGATGCCCCAGCAGTACCGATTTCTGGTAATTGATTATTGGCTGACATGAGCGGGGCATAGCAAAATAGTATGCTTGCCATAAGAAACTGGGCGAGACGCGTCATTGATTTCCGATAACTTTCCATATGTATCGCGAGAATACCCCGATTTTGTTTGTTATTCAAAAGCTATAAATTGAGTCCTGAACAATAGCCTGTAATAATGGCATTGTTATTTTATGGTAATTATTACAAATGCTTTGCCTCGATTTCAAAGAACACCAGTGTCCCTATCCGTTATTGGAGAGTAAGCTTTGGCTTAAACGGGCTCAAATTGGTGACCAAATACAATTGTTGTTAGGTGATAGTGGATCGCGTAGTGATATCCCCAAGTATTTTCGTCGACTAGGGCATGCTGTAACTATTGAGCAAAACGAACATCGCTTTAGTGTCACCATTACTGTCCAACCCTTAAAGGATTAAAGCTGTAACTATGTTTAAAGTCTTATCAAACTGGTACCACCGCATGTTCTCTGATCCGGAAGCGGTGGCCATGGCCTTAGTATTAGTCATTGGCTTTGTGCTTTTGTACTTTTTTGGCAACTTGCTCGCACCGTTACTAATTGCATTGGTTTTGGCTTATTTATTGGATTGGCCTGTAAGTTATTTGGCGAGCCATGGCTTTAGGCGTGGATTGGCGACGGCCTTGGTACTATTGGTGTTCTTCCTGATTGCTACTTTTACTGTGCTACGAGTGCTACCCACAGTGTGGAGCCAAGGTATGAACCTAGTGGCCGAATACCCGGTAATGCTTAATAGCAGCCAGCAGTGGTTAGAGTCTTTGCCGCAGCAATATCCAGAGTTTATTGATGGAGCATTGGTAGAAAGTGTTGTCGATAATGTACGAACTCGGCTAATGGGCATGGGAGAGCAGGTTCTACAGTCTTCTTTTTCTTCAATTGTTAATTTAGCAACCGTGTTGGTTTACAGCGTGT
The DNA here is from genome assembly GCF_046774965.1 of Agarivorans sp. DSG3-1. NCBI lineage: Bacteria > Pseudomonadati > Pseudomonadota > Gammaproteobacteria > Alteromonadales > Alteromonadaceae > Agarivorans > Agarivorans sp. DSG3-1. Next base: position 2,615,439 of record NZ_CP177241.1, read on the forward strand.
TAGTGCCATTAATGGTGTTTTTTATGCTGAGCGATAAAAAAGTACTGTTAAGCAGTGTGACTCGTTTCTTACCTAACGACCGTCGCTTGTTAACCCAAGTGTGGTCAGAGATGAATGGCCAAGTGATTAACTATATTCGTGGTAAAGCTATAGAGATCCTCGTCGTGGGCGGTACCAGCTATATTGTATTTGCGGTGATGGATTTACGTTACTCGGCATTACTCGGTGTGTTAGTGGGGCTGTCAGTTCTGATTCCTTTCATTGGCGCGTTTGCGGTAACGCTACCTGTGGCGATGGTTGGTTTGTTTCAGTGGGGTTTAAGCCCGCAGTTTGGCTACCTAATTTTGGCTTATGGGATTATCCAAACCATTGACGGTAACGTATTAGTACCGATTCTTTTCTCTGAAGCGGTTAACCTGCATCCTTTGGCCATTATTGTAGCGGTATTGGTTTTTGGTGGTTTGTGGGGGTTTTGGGGCGTATTTTTTGCCATTCCACTGGCTACATTAGTAAAAGCAGTGATGAATGCATGGCCGCATGAAAAAGTTGAAGAAGTTGAGGAAGAGCTTCCTCAACCTTAAATGAATAAGCTTAACCAGCTAAATAATCGAGCACTACTTGGTGGTGCTCTTTAGTTTTGAATTTGTTAAACACGTGCTCAATCTTGCCTTGCTCATCAATTAAAAAGCTGATTCGGTGAATACCGTCATACTCTTTGCCCATAAACTTTTTGAGGCCCCAAACGCCAAACTGATCAGCTACCGCATGGTCTTCATCAGAGAGTAAATCGAAGTTGAGTTGATGTTTTTCAATAAACTTGGGTAAGCGTTTTACTGGATCTGGGCTCACTCCAAATACCACAGTATTGGCATCTTTAAGTTGTTCAATACTGTCTCGTAAACCGCAGGCTTGAGTGGTACAGCCTGGCGTTAAGGCTTTAGGGTAAAAATAGACTAATACTTTTTTACCCGCGTAGTCACTAAGCTTAATGCGCTTCTCATCTTGGTTTGCTAGGTCAAATTGCGGTGCTGCTGCTCCGGCCGTCAATGTGTTCATCGAAGGTTCCTTGTTTAATGATGCTTAGTTTGACAAAAATTGCAGGTCGAATTGTTGGCTGCCTAACTCTTGGCACAATTGAGCAAATTCTTGTTCAATAATATTCGGTTGATGCTCTTGATTTAGCTTTACTTCAAATTCAGCATGAAGCATTTCCAATCCTTTCTCGGTAAAAAGATTGGACTTTAAGCCCACCATGCTCATATTGTGATCGCTAATAAACTGGGTCACTTTGCTAATCACGCCAGTAGCGTCGGGTAAGGTCAGTTGCAAAACGGCGGCATGAGAATAATCGATCAGTGTATGGCGCGATGTTTTCTTCATTACTGTGAGCAATTGCAGCTCAAGTGCAGTTACTGGCAAGTGAGTTTCTATTTGCACAATCGCGTTATGCGTACCAGATACCAGCATAATGAGGGTGAACTCGGAGCCAAACAAGGCCATACGACTGTCTACAATATTACAGCCACAACCTGAAACCAATTGGGTTAATTGATTTACAATGCCCGGGCGGTTGCTACCAACCGCTGTAACTACAAGGTACTGACTCATATTCTTTTTTGTATGCTTTGCAAGATTTAGAATCTCAGGATACTTGCTTAAAGAAGGGATTTCTAGCGGATAAGAACTGAGGGAGTATTAAAAGCGGAGTTTGTATCAAGCCCTTACGGTTTTCGCCTTGTGTTTATGAAAGTGGCTAAGTAGTATAGCGCCCTTACTCTGGATAGTTTTCGCTGGACGAAACCGTTTACCAGTTCATGTTTTAGTTTGTAAATGTAGTGGGATATGCAACTAGTTTCTTTTCAAACGATGAAAGTCGTGTTTTTTGGCAGCCTAGTGGCCACCCTTGCCGCGTGCTCAAGTTCCGGTGAAAAAAATCGCCAAGCCGAACGTAATTTTGATTACTTAGAGGCCACTCAAGTAGAGCCTTTAGCTATTCCCGCGGGCGTTAACCCTCCTGAATATAGTTCTGAATTTGTAATCCCTGAACCTAAACCCGACAGTGAAGAGCTGTTTGGTCGAGAAGTTGATGTACGTGCGCCGGTGCAGGTTATTCCGCTTATTGCTGGGAGTCGTATTGAAGATACGGATGATGGGCTGATTTTTTGGTTTGATATTTTACAAGCAGAATCAGCCGTTGAAACCCAATCCACCATGATGCAAACCATTAGTGACTACATTGCTTACCGTAAATCAACGGTTGTTCAACGAAATGATCAACAAGCTTTTATTGCCTCTGATTGGTTGGTTGACCGCGAAACGGTTGAAGGTAACTGGTGGCTTTTTTCTAGCGATACGGTAATGGAACAACGTCAAAAGTTTACTTACCAGTTAGAAGTTAAACCGCATGGTCGAACTGCTGGTTTACGCGTTAGCTTTATCGATGGTGAAATTTATCGAGACGGTAACGATGAAGCACTAGAGCTTGATGATTTTGATAAACAGCGTTTGGCTGTGGTTGAACTTAATCGTTTAATTGGCTACGTAAATGACCGTCGCGAAGAGTTAGAAGCCCAATTAGCCGAGCAGCGCGAGCAAACTCGTATTGCCGCAATGAGTGAAACTGAAAAAGAGCAGCTATTCGACGAAACCGTAAGCTTGGTTTTGGTTAACGATAGTGGAGCCTCTTACTTTAAAGCGCGCGCAGACATGGAAAAAACCATGAAGCGTTTGCGTTTAGTATTGCCATTGGCTGGTTTTACCATCACCGACTACATCGCAAACTCAGGTAGCTTATACCTCACTTACGAGCGTCCTCCAGAGCAAATATTAGAAACCTATGGTCTAACTACCATGGAGTTTGAAGAGAAAGATTATTTATTCACTGTGGGGTCTAACGGTAATGTTACGCAAATTACCTTAGCAGATGCTGAAGGAGTGGTGCTTAAACCAGGTGAGGTTAAAGCCTTATATCCTTATCTAGCGATTCTAATGAAGATGGGCATTGATACCAGCGATAGCTTGTCACGCTAATAACACTAGTCGATTAAGCCGAAACAAAAAAGGTCCCACATGGGACCTTTTTTCTTATACTGAGTATGAGCTTTTTTGTAAATTATTGTTTTTACTTTACAGCTCTATCGAACAGTAAAATTCTTTTTGTTTCTTAGTGTGGCACTTATTCTTGGTAATTAAGTCGTAGCTGAAGTTAAAGACCAAGCTCTGCGAGTCATACTGTATATGGAGGTACAATGATGAAAGCAATTTTAGCGGTTAGTATTTTACTCGCGTTAAGTGCGTGTAGTAATAGTCAACATAAGGGAGCTAGCAATGCCCCTGAAGGTCAGCAACCATTAAGCCAAGAGCAAAGTGGCCTAATTCAAGAGGTTGAGCCCAGTCACTCTAGTGTTGATACTATCGGCGCAAATGCCGATACCAGTGATGTATATATGTCGAGTATCGAGCCAGAAGTAGACGCTATGTTTGAGCAGCTTATTGTGCAAGCGGTTGCCGATGGAGATCATCAAAAGGCATTAAGATTTGTTCAAGATGCAGAGCAAGCTGGCTCTATCAAAGCCAGGAAAATTTACGAGGACGCGGTAAAAGCTCAACCTTAAGTTCAACTTTTATGTCGGCATCAACGTGACTCTGATTACACCATGTTGATATAGGTTACTTGGCATCTAGAGCTTCTCTAGGTATCTTGCTTTTGATTATTCGATTTAAGCGCAGCAGCCTGTATCGATAGGAATTAACATCAGAGCAAATCAAGGCGGGCTGTCTAAACAGTCAGTTTACTGTTCGTCTTGTTCTTCTCTTAAGTCAGCTTTACGGTTGTTTTGTTCGATCTTTTTACGTAGCTCTGGAGTGATGTTAAAGCTGCCCATATGCCTCAACATCATGATGTTTCCAGCAATAAAACCGAGCACTAATACAATGATCAAAATAACATATGGGGTACTCATTTAGGCCGCCTTTGCTAATCGCTCAATCAAGCTACTATTTTGTGTAAGTTTACACTGGATATAAAGCTAAGCACCGTTACGACTAACAATAATTGTGCGGGTGGTGGTGATTTCTTAAATAAGGGCACTAACCACAATAGGGTTGCAGCCAGTAATAGCGTACTCATTATTACAAACTGTTTGACCAAAGTGCTATTTTCATCAAGCTGGCCACTGGTGAGTAAGTATATACAAACGCAAATCAGACTTACCATTGTTGCAGCTAAACCTACAAATGGAAGCAATTTGTCGAAACTGGTGAGTCGATGTTTAGCCTTAACCATTAGCCAGTTGGCCATTGCCACAGCACAAGCAGTAAAGCTAAATACCATTAAGGCATGTTGACTTAGTATGTAAGCTGCACTTAATAATAGCGGAGCCCCCATTGCCCACCAATAGGTGAGTGGCAAGCTACGCTTATGTTTCAGTTTATTGAGCTTAAAACTCAAGACCCAGCCTAAAAATGCACTGATAAATACTAATACCACTAAACCAATAGCTTGCTGGCTTTCATAACCACTTAAGGCCGCTAAAGTAATAAAGCTCACTAAGGTACTTAATTGGCGTTGGATACGGCCGGTTTGTCCTGGGCAGAGTTCGCCTTTATGCAGCACTAACATAAGCAATAAAAAAGCTAAGGCTGAACTGCTTACCAAGCTAACAAATAAGGTTGAGTACAAACTGGGCATTAGTTCTCCGGTGAACAGATGTTAGTAACATATTGGCTAAATATGTTATCTATATGAAGTTTGATGGTGTTAAGGCCAGCAGCGTCAGCCGCTTGTAAGTGACTGAGTGCTGTCTCAGCATTTAAGTCTTTGAGGAATGCGGCACTGGTTTGCTGGTGGCTTAAATGCCAAGGCTCAAATTCTACGCCGCCTTGAAATTGCCGATAGGGATAAAAGAAACCGTATTCCGCAGCATGCTTTTCTAGCCATAATGCTAAAGGGTACTGGCTACCACCAAGAGTATACTCTTGAGGTATCAAGCTTAAAGATTGGTTAGGTGCCAGCAAATCAGGGTCGTAAAAATCAAAATCACAACCCCAGTGGTGACGACTGGTGCCAGGCAAAGCCGACCAGCGTAAAATGGCATGCATTTTTTGCTCGTCGCTTAAACTAGCCAAGTTTAAGGCTTGGCTATCTTTATCAAGTATCGGGCGTAAACCATTCCACTTGTTATTCCAAATAAGCAATTGCCTATGGAAGTCTCTATAGCCGCTAAAAATGCATAAGTTAAAGCCATCTTGTTTCGCAGCTTCAATTAAACTTTGCAAGCTATCTAGCACTGCACAATGAACCCAGCCTAAAGTAGGTTCATTCTGCATTAAGTCCTTACTTAGTCCGTAAAGACCTAAGTGCTTAGACGCATTGCTCATTATTTGCCTAGTACATTAACTAAAAGCTCGTAGTACATGTCTGTAAGCTGTTCTAAATCAGCTACTTTTACGCACTCGTTGACTTTATGAATGGTGGCGTTAATTGGCCCAAGCTCTACCACTTGAGTACCCATTTTTGCAATGAATCGACCATCTGAGGTACCACCAGTGGTGAGTAACTCGGGCGCTGTTTTAGCTACTTTAGTTACCGCTTCGCTAACTGCTGTTAGAAAGTCACCTTCTTCAGTTAAAAAAGGTTGGCCGTTATAGGTCCAATCAAGTTGGTAATCTAAACCGTGGCTATCAAAGATATTATGTACACGCTTCACAATGTCTTGGTCGGTAAGCTCAGTTGAATAGCGGAAGTTAAATTGTACGTCTAATTCGCCTGGAATAACGTTTGAAGCACCGGTACCCGAGTGAATGTTGGCAATTTGAAAACTGGTAGGTGGGAAAAATTGGTTACCGTTATCCCAGTGCATTGCCGCGAGTTCAGCCAAAGCTGGCGCCGCATCATGAATCGGGTTTTTAGCCAAATGAGGATAGGCAACATGGCCTTGAATACCCTTAACCGTAATATCACCAGTGAGTGAGCCACGACGGCCATTTTTAACAACATCACCTACGCGATGAGTAGAAGAAGGCTCGCCTACTAAACACATATCAATAATTTCGTTACGCGCCATTAATGTGTCTACCACGCGGGTAGTTCCATTGATAAATGGCCCTTCTTCATCAGACGTAATCAAGAAAGCGATAGAGCCTATATGATCGGGGTAATCTGCTACAAATCGTTCGGTAGCAACAACCATTGCGGCTAGCGAACCTTTCATATCTGCTGCACCGCGGCCATGTAATACGCCATCAATAACCGTTGGCTCAAAAGGGGGGGTATGCCATTTTTCTGCAGGGCCGGGTGGTACTACATCTGTGTGGCCAGCAAAGCAAAATAGCGGGCCAGTGTTGCCTCTGCGCGCCCACATATTGGTGGTATCTTCAAATACCATTTCTTCGATGTTAAAACCTGCAGGGCTTAGGCGGTCAGCCATCAATTTTTGGCAATCACAATCTTCAGGGGTCACTGATGGACGGCTGATGAGATCTTTGGCTAAATGTAAAACGGGGCTATCAGACATGTAAATTACGCTTCCGGAAAAAAGAGTTGTTGGTAAAGATCGGCTTTAAAGCCTAGAGTGAAATTTTGCTCTACTTGCAGCAAGGGGCGTTTTATCATTGCCGGAAACTGCTCTAGTAGATCAATCGCAGCGCTTTCGTCTAAACCCGCTTTTTGCTCATCACTTAGTTGTCGGTAAGTGGTACCGCGTTTATTGAGTACAGCTTCCCAACCCAACAGTTTGCACCACTGGCCAATTTGTTGTTTAGTGACTCCGTCTTTACGGTAGTCGTGGAAGGTAAATTCGATGTTGTGTTCGCTTAACCAACGGCGGGCTTTTTTTATTGTGTCGCAGTTGGGGATGCCGAACATGACGATATTAGACGCTGACATGTAAGTTCCCTTTTTATATTTTGGCTAAGAATACCAGAGCTAGCAGTAAAGCTCATTGGGCAATTAAGTTTAAGCGGGGAAATAAATTAACATCGGTAAATTTAAGGCAAAAAAAACCACGCAATTAAGCGTGGTTTTTAACAGTAGCGAGCGCTTACTTAATAATAGTAAGTACTGGCGTTTCGGCAATGGTGACAGAGCCTGATTTTTTCACTAACTCTTTAATCTCATCCATGTTAGAGATTACCACTGGAGTCAGCGTTGATTTTGCTTTTTCTTCTAGCAAGGCTAAATCAAACTCGATGATAACATCACCTTGTTTAACGTCTTGACCTTCAGATGCGATACGGGTGAAACCTTCGCCTTTCAGCTCAACTGTATCAATACCAAAGTGAACGAACATCTCGATACCGTCAGTTGATTCCAACGAAAATGCATGGTTAGTTTCGAAAATTTTACCAATGGTCCCATCACAAGGTGCAACCATTTTGTTGCCGGTAGGTTTAATCGCGATGCCATCACCAACGATTTTTTCAGCAAATACTACATCAGGCACTTCTTCAATAGGAACAATTTCGCCAGATAGTGGGGCGATAATATCGATACCGCTTTTGCTTGAACTATCATCTGAAACCATTTTCTTGAATTTGTCGAATAGACCCATTGTGGCGCTCCTAAATTCTTATGTATTGTGCAGTTGCAACTATCTTAACAGACGGAATTTTGTTTAACAAAAGTGTCAACTAACGTTTCAATCTCAGCGGCTGTAGGCAGCGCTAATGCTTGGTCGGCTAATTGCTTCACTTCAGCATAATTTGAATTACGGATCAGTTTTTTGATCCGAGGTATAGAAATGGCACTCATTGAAAATTCATCCAGTCCCATACCCATTAATAACAAAGTAGCGGTTTCATCACCGGCTAATTCACCACACATGCCTGTCCACTTGCCTGCAGCATGAGACGCGTCGATAACCTGTTTAATCAGAGTTAACACCGCTGGAGACATTGGGTTGTATAGCGCAGAAATAAGTTCGTTACCTCGGTCAACCGCTAGAGTGTACTGAGTTAAGTCGTTGGTTCCAATACTAAAGAAGTCTACTTCCTTAATTAAATGGTGAGCAATAGCTGCAGCTGCTGGTGTTTCAACCATTACACCCACTTCAACGTCTTCATCGTAAGCAATACCTGCTTGGCGAAGATCAGCTTTAAGGGTATCTAGTACGCCGTTAAGTTTGCGGATTTCTTCAACCGACACAATCATCGGGAACATAATACGCACTTTACCAAACGCAGAGGCGCGAAGCAGCGCACGCAACTGTGCGTTCATAATCTCTTCACGGTCGAAAAAGATACGAATGGCGCGCCAGCCCAGGAATGGGTTCATTTCTTTTGGAAGATCTAAGTAAGGCAGATCTTTGTCGCCACCAATATCCATAGTACGGATAATAACAGGGTGGCCTTGCATTGCTTCTACAACGGCTTTGTATGCTTCAAACTGCTCATCTTCAGTTGGCAGAGAATCGCGGTCCATAAACAAGAACTCTGTGCGGTAAAGACCAACACCTTCTGAACCGTTGCGATGTGCACCGTCTACATCTTTAATGGTACCAATGTTGGCACATACTTCTATTTGGTGACCGTCTAAAGAGATCGCCGGTAAGTCTTTTAACTTGGCTAACTCAGCTTTCTCATCCAAGTAGGCTTGCTGGCGCTGCTTATAAGTGGCTAACTGTTCATCGCTGGGATTAATTACTACTTCGTTATTGATGGCGTCTAACGCAATAATGTCGCCATTTTTCACTTGCTGAGTAATATCGTTAGTACCCACAATTGCGGGTAACTCTAATGAGCGAGCCATGATTGAGGTGTGCGAAGTTCGTCCGCCGATATCGGTAACAAAACCCAGCACTTTATCGAGGTTTATTTGTGCTGTTTCAGACGGCGTTAAATCATTAGCTACCAATACCACTTCTTCAGTGATAGTGCTAAGCGACACGATTTCGATACCGAGAATGTTTTTAACTAAACGCGAACCAATATCGCGGAAGTCGGTCGCACGCTCTTTTAAATAGGGGTCATCTAATTCGGCTAGCATTTGCGCATTTTGCTCAATAATGGTGTGAGCGGCTTTGTCTGCACTAGCCAAATTGTCTTTGATGCAGGCTAGAATTTCTTCTTCAAGCTCTTCATCTTCTAACAACATGATATGGCCTTCGAAGATAGCTTCTTTCTCTTCGCCGAAGGTTTTACCTGCCATTTGTTTAATTTCTTCGAGCTGCGCCGACGTTTTGTTTCTGCCGTCGAAAAAGCGTTGTACTTCGCTGTCTACTTGCGCTGCATCGATCTTTGCTTGATTAATAACTACTGCTTGCTCAGCAAGTAATAGTGCTTTACCAAATGAAATTCCTGGAGATGCCAGAATACCTGAAATCATAACCTACACCTATTTAGTTGAACTTGTTAAAGGATTGTAAAAAAGACTTATTCAAGTTCATCCATTAACGCAACTAGCTTTTCAACGGCTGCTGTTTCGTCTTCACCTTCAGCACGAATAACAACGCTAGTGCCTTTAGTTAGGCCTAGGGTTTGTAGTTTGAACAAGCTTTTAGCGCTTGCAGATTTACCATTGCTTTCTACTACGATGTCGCTAGAAAATGCTTTGGCTTCTTTAACGAATTGAGCCGCAGGGCGAGTATGAAGACCATTTTCTGCAGTGATAACAACACTTTTCTCAAACATACGAACATTCCTCAAATTTAAATTATGTCGTCTAAAGATTGATATAAGCTTAGACGTTTATTAGTAAAACGTTTTCGTGAAAAAAATAACGCATATCGCGAGCGATAAGTTTAACCTGCGTCAAATTTTCAGGCTAAGTTGTACTGTGTTACGTTAAATTACATAGCTTGTTAGCTATTAAGTATATGTAATTATTGTATTTATACTAATTTGTCGAAGTGAACAATGTATCTATTTTGATACCTTTTGTTACAAACAGATACATTGTAAAGCTCAGTTTTCAGCGGTTTTGAGTATAGTTTTTGCGTTTTTGTTGCACAAGTCGTCTTGGTTAATTTTCTATGGAAATAAAGTTTCTCTTGCAAAAAAAAAGCGACCCATCACAGGATCGCTTTTTATCGCTTGCTTTGAGAAATATTTACTGAACGTTCTCTTGTTCAGTAAAGGTGTCAGCAAACAAAGCACTTGATAGGTAGCGCTCGCCAGAACTTGGCAGAATAACAACGATGTTTTTATCTGCATACTCTGGTTTTTCAGCAATGCGATTCGCTGCTACAACTGCCGCACCAGAAGAGATACCAGCCAAAATGCCTTCTTCTTCCATTAAGCGCTGAGCCATTGCAATCGCGTCTTCATTGGTGACTTGCTCAACCACGTCAACCATTTCCAAATCTAGGTTACCAGGGATGAAACCTGCACCAATACCTTGGATTTTATGTGGACCAGGCGTTAAGTCTTCACCCGCTTTAGCTTGAGCAATTACCGGTGAATCTACTGGTTCAACAGCAACAGAAGTAATGTTTTTACCTTGCTCTAGCTTAATGTAACGGCTAACACCTGTAATAGTGCCACCCGTACCAACACCGGCTACAAATACGTCAATCTCACCATCGGTATCTTCCCAAATTTCTGGGCCTGTGGTTTTTTCGTGGATCTCTGGGTTAGCTGGGTTATCAAATTGGCCCAGTAAAACATATTTTTCTGGGTTGCCATCGCGAATTTCTTCAGCTTTGCCAATAGCGCCTTTCATACCTTTAGCGCCTTCAGTCAATACTAAGTTGGCACCAAGTGCTTTCAGTAACTTACGGCGTTCTAGGCTCATGGTGTTAGGCATGGTTAGGGTAATTGGGTAACCGCGAGACGCAGCAACAAACGCAAGTGCAATACCGGTGTTACCGCTAGTTGGTTCAATGATTTCTTTACCTGGACCCAACAAGCCTTTTTTCTCTGCATCCCATACTAGGTTTGCGCCAATACGACACTTAACACTGAAGCTTGGGTTACGGCTTTCTACTTTAGCTAATACGTTGCCTTTACTTACACGATTAAGGCGAACTAGCGGAGTACGACCGATAGTCAGGGAATTGTCTTCATAAATCTTACTCATTGAAACGTCCTTTTTAGGTTAATACGCTTGCTACAATCAGTGGTTATTAGCACTAAGCAGCATCACTGTTATTACTAGCATAACGCGCGATTTGCGAAGGGGAAGTAACGTTTATTTATAACGTTATGTAATTAAGAGATAAATTGATATGCCCTGATGCACAGACATGTTTACTTTTTGTGACGCTAAATAAGTGAGTTGTCGGGCGAGTTTTTCTAGCACGTATTAAAATTAGTTATAGTATAAACCTATAGCGAACATGGAATTAACGTAGACAAAAGGGCAAAGCTAAATGGTTAAAGTCGCTCGATTAGCTAGCAAACATTGGATTGTGGCATTGGTATTGTTTTCTATTTATGGCATTCAAGTGTGCCCTTTTTTAGAAGCACAAACCCCGTTGCAATTGTTGTTACCTATCGTGCTGGGCTTTATGTTTACCTTGTTATTACGCCGTATTTTCTGTTTGCGGATTGAGAGAAAAGCCAAAGAGTTACAAGTAGCGGCTCAATTTAAACTCGATCTGGCCTTATTCATGTTCATTAGCGTGATAGTGGTGACGTATAACAGCCTAATGTTTGAACCTCCTTGGGAGTCAAACTTAAAAGTAATCATGGGCTTAAGCGCATTGGGTTTCTATATCGCTGCCGATTTGGCGTTACTTAAAGAATGGCAAATAGCCTTAGAGTTAGAGGAAACGCAGCAACACTTGGCCATTCAGGCACAGGGCTTTGCTGTGGGGAGAAAGCTTTCAGTATTTGCAATAAGCAGTGCCTTTGTTTTAGCGGGTGTTATCTTTTTGGTGATTAATAAAGATTTGGAGTGGCTGGTTATGGTGGGCAGCGAGCGCTACCCCCTGCCGCTTGCTCAGCGATACATTGTTACTGAGTTAGCCTTTGTATTGGCGGTGGTAATGGCTTACGTTATTAGAGTGATTTTTTCTTACTCAAGAAACTTACAGCGGTTATTAGAGAATCAAAATAACAGCTTAGCGATGGTCCAAAATGGTCAACTGGATACGCAAGTTACCGTTAGCAGTAACGATGAGTTTGGCATTATTGCTCAGCGTACCAACACTATGATTAGCAGCTTGCAGCGCAGCACCCATTCTTTGCATCAAACTCGTGATATTGCTATTCACAGCCTTGCTTCGTTGGCGGAAACCCGTGACAACGAAACCGGCGCCCATATTTTGCGTACTCAATATTACGTGAAAGCTTTAGCCGAAGAACTGAAACACCAGCCAGGGTTTGTTGAGCTACTCACAGAGCAAAATATAGAATTGATTTATAAATCTGCACCCTTGCACGACATTGGCAAGGTAGGGATCCCTGATGCGATTTTGCTGAAACCTGGCAAGTTAGACGATGAGCAATGGTTGGTTATGCGCCAGCATCCACAAATAGGCGCTAATGCATTGGCTGAAGCTGAGCGTCATTTTGGCAGTGAAGATGCGGCGTTTTTAAAGTTTGCTAAAGAAATTGCTTTATCTCACCACGAGAAATGGGATGGTAGCGGCTACCCGCATGGAGCTGCAGGCAGTGATATACCGCTAAGTGCGCGATTAATGGCCTTAGCCGATGTATACGATGCCTTAATCAGTAAGCGGGTGTACAAGCCTGCGTTTTCTCACGAGAAGGCTAAGCAAATAATATTGGAAGGCAAGGGCAAGCATTTTGACCCAGCAGTGGTAGAGGCGTTTTGCCGTTGCGAGCAGCAATTTGTAGGGATTGCTGCTCAGTACCAAGACAAACCAGGACAAGCAGCTTAGTCGGTGTAAACCACTATAGACACCCGGTAACGGTCCCGTTTTGGGCTACGCTCTACGGTGTACACGGAGTAGTGGGTCGCGTTTAGCGTGGCGGCCCATTCCACGGCGTCTTTTTCTGCAAGATCTAAATCTAACTCACTTAAAAAGGTTTTTTGCGCCACTTTACTTAAGTTCATCTCTTTGGCGTCGCCGTAAGATATTTTTTGTAAGACAGTGTTAGCCATTACAGAGTGTGTGCCCAGTACACTTAGGCTTAACAACAGGCCTGATAATAAAAATGATTTTGCTTTCATGTTATTTTTCCTCAACCAGCTGCTTGCGATAAACATCAACCCAAATCGCAGTGGCACCACATACGGCTACCGGCATAATAATTAAATTTAATAAAGGTACGGTACTACAAAATAAAACGATCGCTCCAAAACCACTGTTACGAATTCGATCCTGTTTCAGATGGTCACGCATTGTGTCGAAGGGAATGCGATGGTTATCAAAAGGATAATCAATGTACTGGATACTCATCATCCAGGCGGTAAATAAAAACCACAAAACAGGTGCGACGGTTTGGCCAATCGCAGGGATTAAAAACAACAATAGCAGCCCAAGTGCTTTAGGGAGCCAGTACCATAGTTTTTGCAATTCACGAGAGAAAATTCGCGGTAAGTCTTTGATTAAATCAACGAAAGACATATCGTCAACTTTTTTGCCGCTTAGGTGTAATTCTACTTTTTCGGCCAGTAAACCGTTAAACGGCGCGGCTATCCAGTTACCAATAATGCTAAAGGTAAAACCAAACACCATTAAAATCGCAATTATGGCGCTTGGCCAAATTAACCAACTTAACCAATCTAACCAGCTTGGTAGGTAATCCATTATTTGTTGTACCCAGCCACCGAGCTGTTGGTACAAAAAGACAAACGCGCCACCAAATAACAAGATGTTAGCTAACAGGGGAATCATTACAAATAGTCGCAAACCGGGTTGAGTAATTAATTGAAAACCTTGTGCGATGTATGAAATTCCGCTGCGAGAGGCTAGCGAACTCTGCGTCATTGTTGTGATCCCTCGTTTGTTTATGGACGCCTATATTACAAAGCGTTGATAGCTCTGGTAAAGTCTTGCTTTACAATAGCAACAAATTAAAGCAAACCAGTTTATGCGCTTGAAGCAAATCCGCCTTGCCGGGTTTAAGTCTTTCGTTGATCGAACCACCATTCCTTTCCCTACCGATATGACCGCCATTGTTGGGCCAAATGGCTGTGGCAAGTCTAATGTGATTGATGCCGTTCGTTGGGTGTTAGGAGAAAGCAATGCCCGCCATTTGCGTGGTGGTGCGATGACCGATGTAATTTTTAATGGTTCTACTAAGCGTGCGGCTGTGTCTAAAGCCATGGTTGAGTTGATTTTTGATAATCAGCAAGGCCGCATTGGCGGTGAATACGCCAGCTACAGTGAAATCGCGGTTCGTCGAGAAGTCACTCGAGATGGCCAAAACATCTATTTATTAAACGGTGCTAAATGCCGTAAACGTGATATTACTGACTTGTTTTTGGGTACTGGTTTAGGCCCTCGTAGTTACGCGATTATTGAGCAGGGCATGATTAGCCGCTTAATCGAATCGAAACCTCAAGAACTGCGGGTATTTATTGAAGAGGCCGCCGGTGTATCTAAATACAAAGAGCGCCGTCGCGAAACCGAGCTACGAATAAAACATACCGATGAAAATATTCTACGGCTTAGAGATATTGAATCGGAACTAGGGCAACAGGTAAACAAACTTAAAACCCAAGCTCAGGCGGCTAAGCGCTATCGCCAGTATCGCGCCCGACATCGCGAGCTAAAAGCGCTGATGTGCTTGCAAGAATTAAGACAGCTTGACGCCAGTATTGATGGCAGCAGTGAAACTAATGCCCAAGCTGAGCAACTGCAACGAGTTGAAGAACACAGTATTACTCAAGCTGAAAATCAGCTGACAATACTGGCTAATAATATTGCCGAGCAGCAAGAGCTCGTGCAGCGTTTACAGCAGCAAAGTTTCGAATTAAGAACCGAGCTGGCCAAGCTTGAGCAGCAGCAATTACATACTCAGCAACAGCAGAACCAATCTGAGCAAAGCCGTATTCGCAATACTCAGCAGCAACACGAGATTAAGCAAAACCTCGATGATTTAGCAGAACAGTTAGCGGTTGAGCAAGAAGCCTTGTTGGAGCAGCAAGAGCAGTTAGCGTTACAACAACAAGTACTGTTAGAGCTAGAGCCGCAACTAGAAGATGCCGAGCAAAATAGCGCTAGCAAGCGCGAACAGCAAGCCAGCAATTTGGCCGCGAGCCAACAAGCACGCCACGCCATTGAACAGCTTCAAGCTCAACTTCGTCATAGCCAACAAATGCAGCAACGTCATCAACAGCAAATTGCTCAGTTGCAGCAACAGTTGAGTGGTTTAGCGAGTAACAACGACACGGTAGTTGAAGAACTGAGTAGCAAACTCAGCGCCGCAGAACCGCAATTACAAGTTCTAGAACAAACGTTAGAAGAGTTGGAACGGGCTAAATTAGTCAAGCAGTCAGAGCTGCAATCTAGCCAGCAACAGCGTCAGCAATTGTCCTTACAATACACTGCCGAACAGACGCGTTTGCAAGGCGTAGATAAGTTGTTAGCGCAAGTAGAAACGAGTGCCACACATCCGTTAATTGATGTATTGAGGGTTAAAGATGGTTGGCAATTAGCGGCAGATGTGGTGTTAGCTAAGTGGTTACAAGCAGAGTGGTGCGAAACCTTAGAACCGAACTTTCCGCTGGCATTATGTCCACCTCTTCATGGGGGCGAAGTTAGCTTTGCCGCAGAGCTTACGCATTTGCAGAGTTTAGCGCAGCAGCTTGAGCAAGTAGATTTGAGCTATTTATGTGGGCAAGTGCTGGTGGTGGATTCCCTAGAAGAGGCTTTTGACTTACGTGAGCATTTAAGCGCTGAACAATCTCTTATTACCGCCAACGGCGAGTGGTTAGGCCGTTACTGGCAGCAACTTAGCCCACCAAGTTATCAACATTCACTCTTGAGCTTGCAGCAAGAACGTTCAGAGCTAAGTGCGAAGTTAACTGAGTTGAATGTCGCTAAGCAGCAACTTGTAGAGCAGCAAACTGAGTTAGAAGCTGAGCAAAGCAAGATAACCCAACAAAACACGCGCGCCAGTAGTGATTTACAACAACTGCAGAACCAGGTGTCGGACTGGCGCAGCCGCTTGGCGTTGTTACAGCAACAGCAAGCATTTGCTAAACAACAGCGTGAGCAACTAGAGCAACAAATTGAAGACTTGGCTATTAACCTAGAGCAAGACCAAGAGTCACAGTTGCAACTTGAAGAACAGTTAGACACCCAGTTAGAAGCATCTCAAGATGAACAACATCAACAACAAATGTGGCAAGAGCAAGCCGAGCAAGCAGCTTCGCTAGTCAAACAGTTTCGCGCTAGTTTTCAGCAGCAACAATCAGCTAATCATCAATTGCAATTAGCTATTGGCCAACAGCAAGCAAAGTGCCAAACCCAGCTACAGCAACAAAGCTATCAGCAACAAAAGTTACAGGATTTAGCCTTGCAGCTTAGCTTGGAGCCAGAGGAGCACAGTGAACAACTTGAGTTGTTAGCCGAACAAATTGAGCAGTTGCTTGAGCAAAGTATACTTCTTGAAGAACAGCAAACCGAAGCAAGCGAGATTCATCATCAATCGCTTACTCAGCAACAAGCTATGCAACAGCAGCTTAAAGACGCGCAAGGCCGGTTAAAGCAATTGCTTGAGCGAGGTACCGAACAGCGAATTCAGCAGCAAAGCTTGTTGGCTCGGCGCACTGTGTTGCTAGAGCAATTGGCAGAGCAAGGGGATAACCTTAAGCACTTAGAATTGTCGTTACCAGAGGCCAGTTTAGAAGAAGACTACGCGGCTGAATTAGACCTAGTAGATGCCCGGCTTAAACGTATGGGAGCAGTGAATCTAGCAGCCGAAGAAGAGTTTGATCAGCAAAATGCGCGTTATCAAGAATTGACTGCTCAGTTAACTGATTTAGAAGCCGCTATTGAGGTCCTTCGTGCGGCGATAGCTAAAATTGATCGCCAAACACGCTCAAAATTTAGTGAAACTTTTGCTAAGGTAGATGCTGATTTACAAGAGCTTTTCCCCAAAGTGTTTGGCGGAGGCAAAGCATGGTTGGAATTATCGTCTGATGACTTACTTGAAACAGGCGTTACCATAATGGCTCGGCCTCCTGGTAAAAAGAATGCTAGCATTAGTTTGTTATCGGGCGGGGAAAAAGCACTCACGGCATTGGCATTGGTTTTTGCTATATTTCGCTTAAATCCTGCGCCATTTTGTATGCTAGATGAAGTAGATGCCCCCTTAGACGAAGTAAATGTGGGACGTTTTGCGGATTTAGTGCATAGTATGTCTGATACGGTACAATTTATATTTATCAGTCACAATAAAGTGACGATGGAAAAGGCCTCGCAGCTTGCGGGGGTAACAATGCAGGAGCCAGGTGTATCACGCTTGGTAGCAGTGGATATCGCAGAAGCGATAGCCATGGTTGAATAATAGCTTTAGAGAACAGTTAAATGCAGGAATTGCGCATCGTACTTATCGTTGTTGGTATCATTTTAATTATTGCTTTGCTCGCCCATGGTTTTTGGAGCAGTCGCAAACAACGACCTGAAAAACTGGTTAGTCCCAAGCAAAAATCAGGGACTAAAGAATCTATACAAGGCCGTGATGACCAAGGCTTTGATGACTTAGGTGTAGGTCAAGCGCGGGTGATCGGTGATCCAATTGACGATGCCATCTTAGATAGCGATGTAGCCGAACCACTTTCTCAGCCACTGCCTAGCCAAGCTAAGCGTGAACCTGAAGTGGCAGAGCCAGTGCAACGAAAGGAGCCTGAGTTTCATTTTTCAGCGGTTGATGAAGCGCCAGAAATTGCTGATGATCAAGGCTTATCAGGATTAGAATCTGAGCCTCACACTAAACCTAAACAAGCCACTCAAACAGAGTTAGAGCCTGAACCTGAGTTTGCTTTTGATATGGATGAGGCAAAAGATACTGTGGCTGAACCGGTGCTTGAAGAAAATAAAGCGGTGAAAGATCCTAATGCCCCAGACGATGTTTTTATTATAAATGTGATGGCACAAAGTGGCCGTTTTTTGAAAGGTGGCCCCTTACTGGCCAGCCTAGAAAAAATTGGCTTACGTCACGGTGATATGGATATTTTTCATCGTCATCTAGATAACAGTGGTACTGGCCCGATTATTTTCAGCTTAGCCAACATGGTTAATCCAGGTACTTTCGATATTAATGCCATGGACCAGCTTGAAACACGCGGCGTGAGTATTTTTATGACGGTACCGTGTAAAGGCGAACCGACTAAAAACTTTGCCTTGATGTATAACGCGGCGATGACCCTCGCTAAAGATTTAGATGCGATTATGTTGGACGATCAACGTAACCCGCTGACCAAGCAAACCGTTAATCATTATGAGCAACGTGTTCGCGAATACGAGCGTAAGCAGTTGCTCGTAAACTAATAAATTGACACCATTTTAAAGCCTTTCCAAGTTAAGCTTCGGGAAGGCTTTTTTATTTAAAGGTCTCCTATGGACAAGCCAGAACAACAGATTGAGCAGCTAATCGCTCAGCTTGAGCATTACAATTACCAATATTATGTACTCGACGAACCCTCGGTTCCTGATGCGGAATACGACCGTGTATTTCGTGAGCTAAAAGCCCTAGAAAAACAGCATCCTGCTTTATTGCGCAGTGACTCACCGACTCAACGAGTGAGCGGCGCGCCGCTATCTGCTTTTGACCAAGTGCAGCACGAAATGCCAATGTTGTCTCTAGATAATGTGTTCAGTGAAGAAGAATTGAATGCATTCAATAAGCGACTACAAGAGCGTTTAGTGACTGCTGACGACATAACCTACTGCGTGGAACCAAAGTTAGATGGTTTAGCGGTAAGCATACTTTATGTTGATGGTGTTATGGTTCAAGCCGCCACTCGCGGAGACGGAAGTACGGGGGAAAATGTAACGGAAAATGTGAAAACAATTCGTTCTATTCCCTTGCGTTTACGCGGCAGGGATTGGCCAGCAAGACTAGAAGTACGTGGTGAAATTTTCATGCCTAAAGCGGGTTTTGAAAAACTTAACCAGCTAGCAAAAGACAAAGGTGAAAAAGCCTTTGCTAACCCACGTAACGCGGCTGCGGGCAGTTTGCGCCAGCTAGATTCACAAATCACTGCCACTCGACCCTTAGCGTTTTATGCTTACTCGTTGGGCGTAATGAGTGAAGACTTAAGTGATAGTCACTACAATAACTTACAAACTATTAAGTCTTTTGGCTTGCCAGTATGTCCAGAGATTAAAACAGTTGTGGGTAGCCCGGCATGTTTTGAGTATTTCCAAGCGATTGGTGACAAACGTAATGCCTTGGCTTATGAAATAGATGGGGTGGTGTACAAGGTAGACTCAATCAAGTTGCAGCAGCAGCTAGGCTTTGTCGCTCGTGCGCCGCGCTGGGCAACCTCGCATAAATATCCTGCCCAAGAAGAAATCACCTTACTGCGCGATGTTGAGTTTCAAGTGGGTCGTACCGGTGCTATTACTCCGGTTGCGCGTTTAGAGCCGGTGTTTGTAGGCGGTGTAACGGTGAGTAACGCCACCTTGCACAATGCAGATGAGATTGAGCGCTTAGGTGTGCGTATTGGCGATAGCGTCATTGTGCGCCGAGCTGGTGATGTGATTCCACAAGTTGCTGGGGTGATATTGGATCGCCGCCCAGAAGACGCCAAAGAAATTACCTTTCCTCAAACTTGTCCAGTATGTGACAGCGCGATCGAGCGAATCGAAGGCGAAGCGGTAGCGCGCTGTGTGGCGGGTTTACGTTGTGGTGCCCAACGCAAAGAAGCGCTAAAGCATTTTGTGGCGCGTAAAGCCTTAGATATCGACGGTATTGGCGATAAGCTGGTGGAGCAACTGGTAGACGAAAACCTCTTAGAAACGCCACTAGACTTGTTCCATTTGCAGCAAAAGCGTGATGTGTTAATGCAACTAGAGCGTATGGGTGAGAAATCGGTAGAAAAGCTATTAGCAGGCATTGAAGCCGCTAAGCAAACCAGTTTAGCGCGCTTTATATACTCGCTAGGGATTCGCGAAGTAGGTGAGGCAACGGCCGCGAATCTAGCCCAACACTTTAAAACGCTAGAAGCGATTGAGGAGGCAAGTGTGGAGCAACTACAAGATGTGCCAGATGTTGGTGAAATTGTGGCTAAGCATGTGCGTTTCTTTTTCACGCAAGAGCAAAATGCACTGTTAGTGAATGACTTAGCCCAACAACTTAGCTGGCCGGTGATTGAAGAAGTGGCAAGCGAAGACTTAGCGATGAACGGCAAAGTAATTGTGTTAACCGGTACGCTTAGCCAACTAGGGCGCACTGAAGCTAAACAGGCGCTGCAGGCTTTAGGCGCTAAAGTTACTGGCAGTGTATCCAAGAAAACAGACATTGTGATCGCCGGAGAAGCGGCGGGTTCAAAGCTGGCTAAAGCACAAGACTTAGGCATTGAGGTGTGGGATGAACAACAGCTAGTAGACTTACTGGCTAAGTAACAAAGCTCCTTTAAAGAAACTAGCGCTTGTAAGCTATTGTTTAAGTATTGATGATGTAAGGCCTTATTATTGTTAATAAGGCCTTTTTTTAATGGTTATTGCTGCTCATGCAAGGTTCAGCCTAGTCAAACTATTCAACTACGCTTAGTTATCCCTCCTTTAAACAAAGCCATTCACATGAGCCAATTTGATTCCTTATTACCACCACAAATGGCAGAAAAAGCTGCTGACGTTGGGGTGAGCAAAGCCACTAAAGATCCACTCAAAGCGTTTATGCTGGCATTAACTGCAGGGGCGCATATTGGTATCGCCTTTGTGTTTTACACCACCGTTACCACTGGCGCGGGAGAGTTCCCCTGGGGTTTTACTCGCTTGATCGGTGGCTTGGCGTTTAGTTTGGGCTTAATTTTTGTGATTATCACCGGAGGTGAGTTGTTTACGAGCTCGGTGCTTACCTTAGTGGCGAGAGCCAGTGGCAAAATCTCCTGGAAAAGCTTGTGTGTGAACTGGTCTTTGGTTTATTTGGGCAACTTGGCCGGCGCATTCATCTTGGTGGTATTGATGTTACTTACCAAGCAATACACCTTTGCTGATGGTGAAGTGGGGATAAATACCATGCGGATTGCTCAACACAAATTACATCATGATTTTTCACAGGCCGTAGCCTTGGGCATTATGTGCAATGTATTGGTGTGTATTGCTGTATGGATGACCTTTAGTGCACGCAGTTTAACCGATAAAGTCATGGTGATGATTCTGCCAGTGGCGATGTTTGTTTCCGCTGGCTTTGAACATTGTATTGCCAACATGTTTCAGGTGCCTATGGCGATAGGGATTAAAACTTTAGCTGGGCCAGAGTTTTGGCAAGCTACGGGTTTAAGTGCCGCCGATTTTGCCGATCTCACGTTTAGTAACTTCATCGTAAATAACCTCATTCCTGTGACTCTTGGCAATATCATTGGTGGCGGAGTATTTGTTGGTTTAGGTTACTGGCTCATTTATTTGCGTAGGCCTTAACGAGGTTCGCCCAGTAATGCCAAATGTCGGTGCTGGTGTGCATCATTAGTAAGCAAATATGCCGGGCAACTATTCAAGGGGGCTTTTAATGGTGAGGTAAAACATCAGTTAATTGGCCGTTTGGTCAAATAAACGCTAATTAAACCAGCAGATAGCGCTAGTAGCCTGAATGTTGAGGTGGTTTGGTGTATATTTTGCTTCGGTTATTCATTGCTAGATATTACTGTTGTTAGCGTTTTAGGTTGCTTATGTCTGTACTTTCCCCAAATAGTGTTTTTACTTCATTACAACAAGACGGCCCATTTGCGGTGAATCGCGATGCTGTCACGGTGCATCCGTTTTCAGTGTCGGTGCGTACTTGGGTAAAACGCTTGCAGCAAGACAGTAATAACGTTTCAAAGTATCGAGCGTTGCGCAGCCAAATCTTTGAGTTTTTGGGCATTGATAGTTTTCAGCAAATTCAAACCTTAATCACCGATACAGAACAGCGTAAGCAACGCAGTGAGCGCGCCCTATTTTTGTTAGGCAATATGTTTGGCATTAATGGCAACTTAAACGAAATTGAAAACCGTATTGATGAATACGCGCGTACAGCTGATGCGGTTATCCATTCGATTAAAGGAAAAATTCTCTCGCCTTATGCTTCACACATTGAAAATACCAACGAAATTGAAGTCACCAACAACCCAGTAGAGTTGTTGTTGATCATGTTCAACGACGAGTACCATAAAAAAGCTCGCTTTGAAGCGCGCCGAAAGCTCATATTAATGACCCTTGCAGGCAGTATTGAGCAACGTGAAAGAGAAACTGAGATTGAAGAGAAATTTTCAGCATTCTTGGCATTTTTAAATGGTTATGTGTGGAGTAGCGAGCTGAAAATAGGCGAGTTGGATCCAGTTTATTTACATTCAAAACATCGGGCCGAAGATTACGCCTGCTCAGAGGTTAGCGTACTTAACCCGCAGCAAGCTAAGTTGGTACAAAGCAACCGATTCGAAAAGCTCACTTTGCTTAAACGGCGCAGTATTACCGTGGGTGAGCGTAAAACGCCGGTTTATGTTTCTATCCGTAAAAAACCGCCAGAAGCCAAAGTGCTTAAGTTATTACGCAAGAATCAAAAGAACCCAGCTGTTGCGGTAGATGATGAGCTCGGTTTAATGGCGGTGCTTGATTCAGTGAGCGATATTAAAACTTTTCAAAAGCACCTTACCCGTAGTGCTTCTCAAGCTAATTCGCTGATGGTGCTAGAAGATATCTCCGATACCCTCACCGACAGAACTGAGTATCGAGGCTCGGCGGTGGGGTCTAGCAATAAAACGCCAATGATGAAGTTTTTTGCGCGTTTAGGCGGTATGCGAGTCGAGTTTATTATTCACACTAACCGCACTTGGCTTAACTACATGTACCAGCAAGACGTGGCGCATAACGAGTATGAAGTGAAGCGTATGTTTGATACTGGGGTGATTGAATTACTGTTTCCTATGGATATATTTCATTTAAATCATCGTAAAACCCGCGACGAGATGATTCAGTTTTTTAGAAAACAAATCGAAGCATAAATTATTTTTGTCTCTATAGGTCTAGCAAGTTGCTAGGCCTTTTTTGTTGGTGCTGATTTTTGGCTAAAACTGTCGCTTTTGTTCAATCCTCGCAAGGTAAACTCAAATATTATTGCCGGGTAATCACAGACGAGTTAGAGCATAAACGCCATGTTAGAAATAAAAAAAATCGATGAAATAAATACTTTGTCAGCGCTAAAAGAACAATACTTCGCTAGCGCCAATAGCGCGTTAGATGGCATGTGGCATGTTGGTTTTGTTGGCATGTCGCAACACTTTGGCTTTTATGAAAACCAGCAACTGGTGGGGTATTGCTGCATTAATGATGACGCTTATGTGCTGCAGTTTTACATGCTAAAAGGTTATGAAGCGAGAGCTCGAGAGTTGTTTACACTTATCGCACAAGGCAATAGTGGGATAATCGGCGAGCTTAAAGGTGCGTTTGTTAGTACTGCAGAAACGGCTTATTTAAGTTTGTGTTTAGACTGTTCCTCGAATTTTTCGGTGAACGCCTTTATGTACCAGTATGCTGCTAATCAAGCCAAATCTCACCCTAAGCTTTTAAGTTTAACCAAGGCGGGTGATGATCATTTAGCCTCATTTGTGGCATTCGCGGCCGAAAATATTGGTGCGCCAGAACAATGGCTGCAGAGTTACTATAGCAACTTGATTCAGCGACAAGAGCTTTGGGGCTATTGGCGTGATGGGCAGCTGTTGGCTAGCGGAGAGTGTCGCTTGTTCGACCAATGGCAAACTGAGTTCGTCGACTTAGGTATGATTGTAGCGAAAAGTGAGCGTGGGCAAGGCTTAGCTGCAAGGATGCTAACTACCTTAGCACGAAGTGCAATAGAGCGTGGTTTACTGCCTATCTGCTCGACAGAGGTGAACAATATCGCTGCACAAAAAGCCATTGAGCGAGCAGGTTTAAGTTCGTCTCAGCGTATAATTCAGTTTGAGTTTGGCTAGTCGAGACACCATCATAAGCCCTAAAGAGCTATCGTGTTGATGTGCGAGTAGAACAAAGCGGTAAAATACGCGGCTGGTGTAGCGTAAAGTGAATAAGCAATAAATTATAAACAAGCGAGATTTGGCATGATTCAATGGCTACAACAGGCTGAAAATCCAACTATTGCTCGCTTTATCGAGTGTTATTGGTTTATAGAAAAAGACCAAGCCGCCGGCAGCGAGCCATTCCCACAGCTAAACCCAGATCCCTGCCCGCATTTAATGTTGTCTCCTTCTAAGCAGTTCTATGGTTACCAATCTAAAGATGTGGTCTATGAAGGGCGGGGCAGCCATTGGATTTTCCCTCATAGCGAAACATTTACCTTAGATCATTCCAAACCGTTCCAACATTTAGGCATTAAGTTTCATGCTGGCGCGCTGTACAGCTTGGTTATACCTGAATACAGCCACCCGAGTTTGAACTCCGTGAGTTGTTTAGGTCTCTCTCACTTAAAGGCTAGCCTGAAAATGGATGAAACTATGTTGCTAAAGTTAGCTCAAACAGATAGCCAAGGCTGCGTGGAGCAACTGGATAGCTTGCTGATGCCCTGGCTAGTAGGCATTGAACAGGATAAACACAGTGAGTTAAGCCAAAAAGCCTTGTTGTTATTAGACTCGTCCAATATAGCTGATTTAGGAGAGCGCTTATTCTGTTCGCAAAGAACCTTAGAGCGCAGCTTTGCGAGAGTGACGGGATTGAGCTTGAAGCAAGTTCAGAGTATGAACAAACTTGAAGCACTGCTAGAGTATTTGTATCAGCGCGGTGTCGCTGAGTTAGATTGGGTAGACATTGCCTATCGTTTTGGCTTTAGCGACCAGCCTCATTTGATTCGTCACCTTAAAAAGCAAATTGGTTTAACGCCGCAACGTTATGCAGAGCAACGGGGCCTAACCATTGATGTTTACGGAGGGGTAGCAGCGAATAAGCGCTAAGCAAGCTAAGCTGTAGTGCAATCAATTCATAGTTGGCCATCTTAGGTCATTCATAGGAACGGCTTATGGCGGCTGCCCGAACACTACCGCAACTGGGTAAGAAAATTTTTGCCTGCTATACCGGAATGGAAACCGATTTAGTCTACAAACACGGGATTGATTTACCTGGTTTTGCGGCTTACCCCTTGCTTCGTCAACCTGATTCGAAAAACCTTTTGCGACAATACTATTATCAGCTTGTTGAGCTTACTCGAGAGCAAAATGTTGGACTCATTTTGGATTCGGTCACCTGGGCGGCTAATCGAGATCGTGGTCAAGCACTTGGCTTTAACCAGCAACAATTGCAGGCTTTTAACCTAGAAGCCGTTGCGCTGATGGCCGAGGTACGGGCTGAAAATGCTGATCTGGACATTGTACTCGCGGGGCAAATTGGCCCGCAGGATGACAGTTATTCACCAAAGTATTTGATGGCAACAGTAGAGGCTAGAGAGTATCACCTAGAACAAATTAAAACTTATGCAGCCACCGACGTGGACTTTATTAGCGCCTTTACTATTTGCTATGCCGAAGAAGCGGCCGGCATTGTTAAGGCGGCTCAGCAATTTTCTCTGCCCGTTGCAATTGCCTTTACTCTGGAAACTGACGGCTGTTTACCTACTGGTATGCCCTTGTCTGAAGCCATTGCACTAGTAGATGCAGAAACTAACAATGGCCCGGCTTACTACTTAATCAACTGCGCTCATCCTGAACACTTTTCACATATATTTGATGGCAAATCATGGGTGAAGCGGATACGTGGAGTTGTTGCTAACAGTTCTCGATGTAGTCATGAGGAGTTAGAGCAGGCTTGTGCGTTAGATGAAGGCAACCCAGAAGAGCTTGCATCGCAGTTGGCTGCATTACGAGCTAAGTACAATCACTTTAATGTGTTGGGCTCTTGTTGTGGTTCAGATATGCGACATATGAAAAGTATATTGGCTAAAGCCAAATTGATTTTATAGCGCTGGTTGTAGCGATACGTTAACTAAACCCTCGCCTAGCAAAGAGGAGGGCGGTGTTCTCCCGCTCTTTGTGGCTAAGCCAGTCTGAGTTTGCTGTTTGGTAGAAAGCAAAAAGGCCTGCAATTATGCAGGCCTTTTAATATGGTGGTCGCAACGGTGCTTGAACCAGTGACCCTCGCCTAGCAAAGAGGAGGGCGGTGCTCTCCCGCTCTTTATGGCTAAGCCAGTCTGAGTTTACTGTTTGGTAGAAAGCAAAAAGGCCTGCAATTATGCAGGCCTTTTAATGTGGTGGTCGCAACGGTGCTTGAACCGGTGACCCTCGCCTAGCAAAGAGGAGGGCGGTGCTCTCCTGCTCTTTACGGCTAAGCGATACGTTGGAGTTTACTGTTTGGTAGAAAGCAAAAAGGCCTGCAATTATGCAGGCCTTTTAATATGGTGGTCGCTACTGGGCTTGAACCAGTGACCCTCGCCTTGTAAGGGCGATGCTCTCCCAACTGAGCTAAGCGACCGAATTTTGTGTTACTAGTAAACCGTTCATAGAACCATTTACTTTAAATATGGTGGTCGCTACTGGGCTTGAACCAGTGACCCTCGCCTTGTAAGGGCGATGCTCTCCCAACTGAGCTAAGCGACCGAATTTTGTGTTACTAGTAAACCGTTCAAAAGAACCATTTACTTTAAATATGGTGGTCGCTACTGGGCTTGAACCAGTGACCCTCGCCTTGTAAGGGCGATGCTCTCCCAACTGAGCTAAGCGACCGAATTTTGTGTTACTAGTAAACCATTCATAGAACCATTTACTTTAAATATGGTGGTCGCTACTGGGTTTGAATCGATGATTCTCGCCATGTAGAGAGTAGGGCGATGCCCTTACCAACCACTAACACTAATCTTCTAGTGTTTAAATATGGTGGTCGCTACTGGGCTTGAACCAGTGACCCTCGCCTTGTAAGGGCGATGCTCTCCCAACTGAGCTAAGCGACCGAATTTTGTGTTACTAGTAAACCGTTCAAAAGAACCATTTACTTTAAATATGGTGGTCGCTACTGGGCTTGAACCAGTGACCCTCGCCTTGTAAGGGCGATGCTCTCCCAACTGAGCTAAGCGACCGTCTTGTGGGGGCGTATTATAGGGTGGTCTGCGGAGGTGTCAACGCAAATTTAAAGGAAACTGACTGCTTGCGCAAATTCTCGTCAAAATGCCCAAATTGGCAGCTTTGATGAGGCAATTATTAGCAAATAAAGCGCGATATGATTATGGCTGCTGTCTAGCGAATTTTAGCGGGTGTGGTAAAATCCGCGCCATTCAACTCGGTCAATTTACTTAACTAGAGAATAAACATGACAGTTCGTACTCGCGTAGCACCTTCGCCAACAGGTGACCCTCATGTAGGTACCGCCTACATCGCACTATTTAATTACTGTTTCGCTAAGCAACATGGCGGCGAATTTATTCTACGTATTGAAGATACCGACCAAGCGCGCAGCTCGCGTGAATCTGAGCAAGCTATTTACGACAGCCTAAGCTGGTTAGGGCTAAGCTGGGATGAAGGTCCAGACTGTGGCGGCAATGCGGGCCCATACCGTCAAAGCGAGCGTAGCGATATTTATAAAAAATATGCTCAACAGCTGATTGATGAAGGTAAGGCATTTTACTGCTTTGCCACTTCTGAAGAATTAGACGAAATGCGCAAGCAGCAAATGGCCGAAGGTTTACAGCCTAAATACGATGGCCGTGGTTTAACGCTAAGCGCCGAAGACATTGCTGCGAACCTGGCAGAAGGTAAGCCTTATGTAGTTCGCATGAAAATCCCAGAATCGGGCAGCTTTAGTTTTAACGATTACCTGCGTGGCAACGTAGAGATCCCATGGGAACAAGTAGACATGCAAGTGCTACTTAAAGCCGATGGTTTGCCAACCTACTTTTTAGCTAACGTGGTAGATGATCATTTAATGGGCATTACTCACGTGTTCCGTGGTGAAGAATGGCTAAACTCGGCGCCTAAACTGCTTAAATTATACTTAGATTTAGGTTGGGAAGCGCCAGTATTGGGCCACATGCCATTGTTACGTAACCCTGATAAGAGCAAGTTAAGTAAGCGTAAAAACCCAACTAGCGTGAACTACTACCGCAAAATGGGCTTTTTACCTGAAGCAATGCTTAACTACTTAGGCCGCATGGGCTGGTCTATGCCAGACGAGCGTGAAAAATTCACCTTGGCAGAAATGATTGAGCACTTCGACATGAAGCGTGTGTCATTAGGTGGCCCTGTATTTGATGTTGAAAAACTTAAATGGTTAAACGGTTTGTGGATCCGCGAAGAACTAAGTGATGAGCAACTAGCCCAACGCTTAGTTGAGTGGGCTTACAATCAAGAAACTTTGATGAACATTATTCCTCAAGCTAAAGCACGTTTAGATGTGTTTAGTGATTTAGCGCCATTAGCTGGGCATTTTATCTCAGGCATGCCTGAATATGCACCAGAGCTACTTACTGGCGGTAAACTAGAAGAAGAGCAAGTTCGTAGCTTGTTACAAATGTTTATTTGGCAGCTAGAAGAGCAGCGCCAGTGGGACAAAGACACGGTGTTTGCTGTTGCTAAGCAATTGTCTACTCACTTAGATGTGAAAATCCGTGACTTCCTAGAGCCTATTTTTGTGGCGATTACTGGCAAAACCAGCTCTACCTCTGTGGTAGATGCAATGGCTATTCTAGGATCAGATATGAGCCGAGCGCGATTACGTTTTGCGCTAAGCCATATTGGTGTGAGTAAGAAACAAGCTAAATCGTTAGATAAAGCTTACCGCGCCTATAAAGCTAGCTGGTAAGCCTTTTCGTTTAATGTAAAAAGCCAACTCTTAGAGTTGGCTTTTTTTGTATTTTCTAAAGTGAATTGTTATACCAATAACATGCTGCCACAGGCCGCAACCAGTAAACCTAGCGCCAGCAAGAACTGCAATTGAAGCTTAATACTCATCGGGTTCCTTAAATATGCATCAGTAGTAGCGTCATCATGCTACAAGCTTCCACCTCAAAACCATGAAACGCTTCACAGTTTGTTTTTTGAACAAACAGTTAAGTGTGAAAATCCTCGGTAGATCTCATTTATTTTGTGATTTTTTATTAGTTTGTTAACTAAATTGACACAATCGTTCAACATGCTGTTTTCTGCTGATATTTCGTTGGCTATTATGGCTTAACGTAAATCAACTTTTTAAATGACTTTTATGTAAATAGGAGTATGTGTTAATCGCATCAACTGCTATTGTTGCTAGGGTGATTGTCACTAATGGAGTGTTGTTTTTATTGATTAATTGGAAACAATAAACCCATTCAATAATCACCAGTGTTGCAAGCAAGGAATGCTTGTATAGGGCTTGAACGCAGTGCTAAATATGAGGCATGTAAGGGTGATTCCTTGCTGCTCATTATTCGCTATAAGGAGATCTGATGTCTATCAGTAGTCAATTAAATCAAGATTTGGGTCAGTTAATTATTTGTATCACTGGGCGCTTTGATTATTCACTGCACCGAGATTTTCGCGCTTGTTATGAAAATATATCAGTTGAAGGAGTGCAACTTATCCTTGATTTAAGTGCCGCTGATTATATGGATAGCTCAGCGCTTGGCATGATGTTGTTACTAAAAGAGCACGCCGAAAAGAGCCAAGCCTTGGCCTTAACCATACGTAAGCCATCGCCCGCTATTCTAAAAATATTAGAAATAGCCAACTTCGACAAATTGCTAAAAATAGAAAACTAGTGCACGAAGATCTTACGTTTAGTTTTCTAAACAAAGCCGTTAAAGGCACCGCCTTAGTGGTGGACGATACACGTATTAATCGCCTGTTGTTAGGCAAAATATTGGGCGACATAGGCTACCAAGTAGTACATGCTGAAAACGGTGAAGAAGCGGTTGAGGTATTTAAGCAGCAGCCAGTCGATATTGTTTTTATGGATATATTGATGCCGGTGATGGACGGTTATCAAGCCACTACCGAAATCAAAAAGCTTTGTGGCAGTAAGTTTGTCCCGGTATTGTTTGTTACCGCTCAGAATGAAGTGGACGCATTGGTTAAGTGCATAGCCAGCGGCGGGGATGACATTTTATTTAAGCCAGTCCACCAAGCAGTGCTAAAAGCCAAAGCCCTGGGTTTTGAGCGCACCAAAGCTATCTACAACGAAATAAGCCGATTACATAATCAACTGCAAGAAGAAGAAGAGCTGGCCGAGCGAGTATTTAGTAGCGCAGTGGCTAATTCTTACTGCGCAGATCGCGAGTTACTGGTGTCTTTAAATAGCGCATCTACTTTTTCAGGAGATGTTGTGCTGGCCGAATATCGACCGAACGGTGATATTCATCTGTTGTTAGGCGACTTTACCGGCCATGGTTTGCGTGCGGCTATTGGTGCCATGCCAGTGGCGGATATCTTCAGGGGTATGACGCGAAAGGGATACACTGCAGACGCTATTTTGCGGCAAATAAACAAACGGCTGCATCGATTGTTACCTACCGGAATGTTTATGGCGGGTACATTTGTTGAGGCATCGTTACAACAAAAGTCGCTTACTGTTTGGAATGGCGGCATGCCAGAACTACTTATCTACAATACTCAGCAGCAAGCAATGCGTGAACGTTTGATCTCTGAGTCACTGCCTCTTGGCATTCAAACTACAGTAGAGCTCAATCTAAAAACCATCCCATGGTTGCCTAACGACCACATCGTATTGCTTAGCGATGGCGTAACAGAAGCGGTGAACATAGAGGGAGAAATGTTTGGCGAGCAGCGCTTAGAAGCCGCCTTTAATAGCCGTAGCGGGCAACCTTCTTTTATCGCTTGTATTCAACAGCATTTGGAACGTTTTTGTAATGGGGCAGAGCAGTTAGACGACATCAGTATGGTGGAAATCCCTGATTTGCTTAATCGGCCTAACGCAGAAGCCGCCAGTACTTTTGCTGGTTCAAATCGGCCTAGAGGGAAGTGGCGCTGGCAACTTTGTTTAGACGTAAACAGCCTACAGCAGTTTACGCCAATCCCCTTGTTAATGACCACGCTGCAAGAACTCTCGGTTCATCAAACCGACCGAAATATTTTATTTACCATTGTGAGTGAGCTATTTAATAATGCCTTTGAGCACGGCGTACTTGGGCTTGAGTCTTCGATTAAAACCTCGGCTGAAGGTTTTGAAGAGTATTACCGCCAGCGTAAGCGCAGAGCTAAACAGTTAAGTGAAGGCTGGGTTAACATTACAATTGATTTTGATGGTCAAGCTAGTCGCCAATTTACTATTGAAGTCAGCGACAGTGGCAAAGGCTTTGATTTAAGCAAAACCGCCACAAACGATCCTGCACAGCAATATTCTGGGCGAGGGCTAAAATTGGTGGAATCCCTTTGCGAAAGCTTAGATGTCTTGGATAAAGGGACAAAGGTGAGCGTTATTTATCGCTGCCAACATTAAGCCAAATTTGAGTAATCCTCCGCTAATTGTTGGCTAATTGAGCAAGTGGCGCGTTTCTTAGGAAAAACGGTTGACACTATTCCGCTGGCTGCTTAGAATTCTGCTCGCTTTCAAGGCTTATTGTGTTGAAAGCAGTGTGATTTTGGGGCTATAGCTCAGCTGGGAGAGCGCTTGCATGGCATGCAAGAGGTCCGCGGTTCGATCCCGCGTAGCTCCACCAATTCACATCCCATACCGTATATCGGGGCTATAGCTCAGCTGGGAGAGCGCTTGCATGGCATGCAAGAGGTCCGCGGTTCGATCCCGCGTAGCTCCACCAAATTTCCTTTTTGTTATTCCTATGTAATGGTTTGCTCACACCTGTGAGGCATCTATTCACTCCCCCTTTGCTGTGATTATCCCCCACAAAACACTAAACTGTTTTTGTTGTTTACTCCACAGAGCAGTTCTTATGTTGTTAGCAAACTTTAGGTCTAAAACACTGTGTTTACTCGGCTTGCTTAGTATTGTTAGTTCAGTACAGGCAGAGCCACTGCCTACCCGCGATCATGCCGCTCAGGCTCTGGCTGCCAGTTATAACCTCCAATCGCCAAGCTTTGAAGATAAAGCGCTCGCCAGCCATGCCAGTGCGCAGGGCGATTTAGTTCACTATCTGCTTACTTTGCCCAATACCGCCTCAAATCAACAAGTTCAACAGCTTGCTGCCCAACTTAATAATGATATTTGCAAATATGACCAAGACGCTTTGTACCGAGGAGTAAGGGTTAAGCTAAGTATTAGCTCGGGAGACGGCTCGCTGCTTTACCAAAGCATTCAAAGTGATAAAAACTGCTCGCGTTTGCCTTATTAGGCGGAATGTTTAGGCTCTATTGGCTTCAACCAATAAGGGTGTATATTTAGTTTACCAATTATACGATTAGTTGATAGCTTGCGGTGTTATCGCTGAGCTTATCGTCTATCCTCTTGATAAGAAAAGTGTATTGAGGAGCTGAAAGTATGTCTTTTACAAATACCATCGAATCTATGTGTCCAATTGCCCGTGGGCCAGATCACCGTAACTCGCCGATACCTATGGAAGGGAAGTGGGTGAATGCGATTGAAGTCACCGACATTTCGGGGTTATCTAATGGTGTGGGTACTTGCGCGCCGCACCAAGGCGCCACCAAAGTATCCATCAATGTTAAAAACGGCATCATTGAAGAATGCTTGATTGAAACGGTGGGCTGTTCAGGCATGACACACTCCGCTGCTATGGCTTCGGAAATACTCACTGGCAAAACCATACTCGAAGCACTCAATACCGATTTAATTTGTGATGCCATAAATGTTGCCATGCGCGCAGTATTTGAAAACTTGGCTTATGGTCGCAGCCAAACCGCCTTCTCCGAAGGTGGTTTACCGGTGGGCGCTGGCCTAGACGATTTAGGCAAAGGTTTACGCTCGCAAGTGGGCACTGCTTACGGCACAAAAGCCAAAGGCGCGCGTTACCTAGAGCTAGCCGAAGGCTACGTAACCCGCATGGCCCTAGACGAAGACAATGAAATTATCGGTTACGAAATCGTGCAAATGGGCAAAATGATGAGTGCCATTGCCGACGGAACCGATGCAAACAAAGCCTTAGACGACAGTAAAACCCATTACGGTCGGTTTGAAGATGGTGTTCAATTTGTTGATCCAAGAAAAGTATAGGGAGCAAAATAATGGTCGAATTTGAAGGCATTGAGCGCCGTATCGAGCGGATTAATCAAGTATTAGCCCAGTACCAGATCGAATCTTTAGAAGCCGCTCATGCACTGTGTCAGGCTCGAGGTTTTGATCCACACGCCATTGTATTAGAAACCCAACCTATTGCCTTTGAGAACGCGGCCTGGGCCTATGTATTAGGTGCAGCGATTGCGATTAAGAAACAAGATAAAACTGCCGAGCAAGCCGCATTGTCGATTGGCGAAGGCCTGCAGGGTTTTTGTGTACCGGGTTCAGTGGCCGACCAACGAAAAGTGGGCTTAGGGCATGGGCAATTGGCCTCGCGGCTACTGTCCACTCAGTCTGATTGTTTTTGTTTTTTAGCCGGGCATGAATCTTACGCAGCAGCCGAAGGCGCAATTAAAATTTCGGAATACGCCAACCAAGTAAGAAGCAAACCGCTGCGCCTGATTCTAAATGGCTTAGGGAAAGACGCCGCCTACATGATTGCCCGTATGAACGGTTTTACCTATGTGCAAACTCAGTTTGACTACCAAACGGGTGAGCTGAATATCACCCGAGAAAAAGTGTTTGGTAAAGGCCACCGAGCCACTATCCGCTGCTATGGCACTGACGACGTGGTTGAAGGTGTGGCAGTAATGCATCACGAAGGCGTGGATATATCTATTACTGGTAACTCTACCAATGCAGCGCGTTTTCAGCACCCTGTAGCGGGCACTTATAAGAAAGAGCGTTTGTTATTAGGTAAAGAGTATTTCTCGGTAGCGTCGGGCGGCGGCACCGGCCGCACTATGCACCCCGACAACGTAGGCGCTGGCCCAGCCTCTTATGGCTTAACCGACACCATGGGGAGAATGCATTGTGATGCACAATTTGCGGGCTCTTCTTCAGTACCGGCGCATGTAGAGATGATGGGCTTAGTAGGCATGGGCAACAACCCTATGGTGGGTGCCAGTGTTGCGGTGAGTGTAGCGATTGAGCAAGCTCAATAGCGTTCAGTAATAGCTCTTTAACTCAAAAGCCGCTATATAGCGGCTTTTGTTGTTTTAAGAACGCTTGAATTACACGATAAGCTTAATAATGAAAGTGTACTTAGCGCTTGATGCCCCTAGTAGCTGCTAACAAGTTTTTGGACAAAACCTAGCCAGAACAACTGCTAATCAGAATTATAGGCAATAGGGCTCCTTTTCGACTAATTGTTGAAAAACTGTGATGATCTCTTTGTTGTTTTGGTCATCACGATTGTAGTTAGAAGGAAATTTACACCAACTGATTTCTAAGATAATGAAGCAACAAGTTTTTTCTACCGTTGTATAAAAAGATTATTTATGGGCAATAAACTCACAATAGTGTTCTCTGAATTTACAGCCTTCAATTTTTTCGATTTTTTTAAATCCTATATCTATTAGAATATTTTTGAAATCCTGTTCCAATATTAGGTGAGAGTATTTAGTGAAACTATATTTATCACCAGCAATAGTCATTTCCACTTCCCATTTTCTCTTATTGGTTTCCTTGTTGTGAGTTATTTTTTCATCAACACGTACAGGAAGACAATTGACTTGCTTTTCATTATGGTTGAGAACCATAGGAGCTTCAAAATCGAAGAACTTATCAGAAGGTATGTCGACATATAAGCAACCGCCATCTTTAATTGACCTATATATACCTTCTAAGGAGTTTATGATTTCATTAATGTCATCATCAGCTCTTGTGTTATCCCACATGTCAGAGTATATAATTGAATTCCCACGGCATAGAACTAAATCAAACAACTCAGGTAATTTACAGCCTAACTCCTGCCACTTTATTTTAAGAGGTGAAGTAGTTGTGTTCATGCTCTGGGAGTTCTTTGTAAACCTGTTCAGCATATTTTCGCATGCATCAGAACAAATAATGTTATATCCAGACTTTATTAACTCAATAACTCCAAATCCTGTTCCTACTGAGCAGTCTAAGATACTGCCATTCTTATATGGTTCTATTATCGGCTTAAGTGACTCTGTTAGTGAGCTCCTGCAAGATACAGCATCTAAATAGTAATCAATTTGAGCAGGAAAACTTAACGGTTGCATAGTGTATCCTCGCAATTGAACACATTACTCTTGGAACTAACCCACTGCTTCAGTATATTTCTATTAATTTTGCTGTTATGGCGGTTGTCGCTTGGTAACAGTGATGGATAAAAATACACTTGGCTTTTCATATAGCCAACTTCTTTTAATTTTTCTTTAAGTGATAATTCATTTGTGTGTTCACGCTCAGTTTCAGGTATAACGACACAAACTGAGTCAGTATCTTCCATGTATATGACCGCACTGGAAATGAGATCCCCATGTATATTTAAACATTGCTCTAAAGCGTCGGGATAAAATATTTTGTTTGGTGTATTAAAAACATACTTCTTCCTTGTCATAAACCAAGCCATACCATTTTCATCTATGTATCCTAAGTCTCCCATTTTATGCCAAGTGAAATCACTGCCATAAAGCTTGGTTTTTGATTTTAGTGTTATATCGGAACGACGAAAGTACTCAGTAGTTATGCGAGATCCAGAAACAACCAGTTCACCCACAGTGTTAGCTGGTAACGGTTTTGGGAGTGCTGACTCGTCATCTCTTCCTATTACTTGAATGTTTATGCCACTACATGACTTACCTAATGGAACACCAGCGTTAATGCTTGTTCTGTTTCTAGATAACTCTTTAAAATCTGTAAATTGGATTTGAGTTATTGGCAGCAATGCTTCAGTGCTGGCATAGGGAATATAGATTTCGCCGTTAGGTAAAAGGTCATCAAGCTTTTGCAGCATAATTAGGTTAAGGGATGCGCCGGCAGTTGAAATGATTTTGATGAACTCAAGTTTTTCTTGAGTTCTATTCAAGTGACTGATGACTCTGGCCCAAAAAGCAGGTGAAGCAAATATGTAATCACAGCCATGTGTTTTCATTTGAGAGAGAATGCTCTCTATAGGCATAAGATTGGGCTGAGTAGTGCGTGTGTGCGGGATTATGGCTGTCCGATTGTTGTATATACACGCAAGAGCCAAATATGGAAAAATAACAAATTCAGTATTAATTTGTTTATGAAACGCATTCAGTTCAATAGCCTGGGATTCAAGCTGCCCAACAGTCCATGGAACCCCTTTAGGCACCCCCGTGGTTCCAGTGGTGTAAAGCAACATGCAAGTAGTGTCACTTGATATTTCAATCTTGGGGATCTTTACTGATGATTGTTGCAATAAATTTTCAGGTGTAATTGTTGAAAAATCGGGGATATCTTTGGTGCTAATCCATAATGAAGGTTTTAGTTCATCTATACAGGTTACAAGGTTTTCCTTTTTTTGCTTTACGTCTACCAAGCTAGGAATTGCACCTAACGCGAAACAACCGTATAAAACACTGTAATACTCAAGTGAAGGAGGCAGTGATAAGACTATGTAGTCGTTCCTTCTAATACCTAATGAGTATAGCTTCTCAGCCATGTTGTAGGCTGAATCTAGTAGCTCTTCAGCTGATATTTCTTTTCCTGATTTTGAATCGATTAATACAATATCATTTACTGACTTAGCTCTTTTCTCTAACAATCTTAAAAAAATGTTCATATGTCACCTTGGGAAAGTAGTTTCAGATACCCTTATATAGATCTTATGTTGATAATAAAAGGATATTTAATGATTGATTTATTATTAACGGAGTTGCAAACTAGTTTGTTAGTTTGTTTTTAGTGGGTTGTTTATAGTTTAATTTCAAGTTTTCTTAGGATTTAAGTCATTACAACTAATAAATTAATCATTATTGAGGTATCAAACCAAAGTAGTTTTAGAGGGGACACGGTGGAAAGTGAGAAAAGGTAACAAGAACTAGTATGTGTTTCTCGATAGTCAGACTTAAACTTCCTTTATTCAAGGTTCTTAACTTATAGGCGGGTCATAACTCACAAGCGCCTAAATGACAGTTTTATAGATAAAGTTTCCGCAAAATGAACTTTGCTTCAGTCTATATGATAAAGCCTGAAGTATTCGGATACTGTTGATGACAAACATGATTAAAGCATTTATTACTCATCCTTGTATTTTGGCCTTTTGGTAAGCCTTAAAACCCAAGCCGATAACTCACATTGGGGCACAAACGAGTTAGAAGTCTTAGTTGAATACCTAATAAATTCATCCAATAAGCAGTTTCATTGCCGCGAATAAAATTAGCATTCTAATCGCCCAGGTCATTTGTTTGAGGTTTATCTTTTTAAGGATAAGAAAGCCTAAGGCGCAACCAACTAGCAGACTAGGCAGAGCACTTAAACTGGTTTTTGCTGTTTCTATGTTGAGCAAGCCAATGCTGATTAGCATAGGAACTTTGGCTACGTTAACTAAGCCTGCTACCCAGGCGCGGGTGCTTACGTAACTGGTTTTGCCTAGTTGTTGCTGCATCATATACAGGCTAATGATTGGACCGGCTGAATTGGCTGTCATGCTAATAAAACCGGCAAATATGCCTGCACCAGCCGCTACGTTTGGGTGTTTCATGCATTGTGATTTTCCCCTCTCCAAATATACGCTTAAGAAAAGCATTCCCAGTACTATGCCACCAATAGCGGTGGTAAATTTGCTGGGGTCTAGTTGAGATAACAAGGCGGCGCCCGCTGCGCAACCCACCACCATAAACGCTAATAAACGGAGCAGTATTCGCCATTTTATTTGAGTTCGATACACCGCCATGGTGAGCAAGTCGGTAAGTAAAAACATGGGAATAAGTATCGCTAAGGCTTGCCCGTCGGGGTAAGCAATTAACAGCAGGGGCAAAATTAAGGCGCCCATACCGCCGATAGAAAATTTAGATATGCCGGTCAGTAAGGCAACAATATGAAGAATAATTAGTGAGCTATCCACACAACCTCTACTACTTGTGAATGTGGGCGTAGGGTAACAAAATAGATGAACGTAAAATAATGACTTATTTATATTAACTTGATTGTTTTTATCTATCTAGATTAAGCTTGGATAAAGCGGTTTGTTAATAGGCTTACTAGATGAATCATGAACAGTTACGGGCATTTGTGGCAGTAGCCAGGTTAGGTAGTTTTAGGGCGGCGGCGTTGCACTTAAACAAAACCCAGCCCACGGTGAGTGCCTCGGTAAAAACCTTAGAGCAGCAGTTCTCTATTTTGCTGTTTAATCGCGACGCGTATCGGCCTAGCTTAACTGCAGAGGGCGAAGCTTTTCTTAGCAAAGCTAAAAGCTTACTTAAGCAGGCTAATGAGCTTGAGCTATTAGGGCATGAGTTAGCACAAGGTGCGGATCCTGTGCTTACCCTCACGTTAAGCCCTATGTGTTACTTGCCGCCCCTAGTGAGCCAAATTCAAGGCTTTGGGCAAAGCCACCGCAATATGCAGCTTACCTTGGGTACCGGGCATTTATCCGGCATTTTGGAGCCTTTATTAAAGCAACAATCTGATTTGGCGCTGGCGCCTAATATTGGATTAGATGGCCGTTTTGATTTTATTGAGGTGAGCCAAATCACCATGATAACGGTGGCGGCTAAGGGTTACATTGAGCAGGCTGGCGGCAGTATTAAACACAGTGAGTTACGGACTAAGCCACATATTTTGTTGGCCGATTCGGGCTCAGAACAGCCCTTGGATAACGTAAACGTTATTGCTGGTGGCCAGCGCTGGTTTGTGAATGATTATCACCTTAAAAAAGAGCTATTGCTGGCAGGGATGGGCTGGGCGCGTATTCCTGAACATATGATTAAACAAGAGTTGCAGCAAGGCTTGCTGGTGCCGCTTAAGGTTGAGCAGTTTGCCTCAAGCAGCCAAGTGCCTATTTACCTGATTAAGTTACGCGAGCGAGCGGATAAAGAGATTGTACGGGCTTTTTGGCAATCATTTAGCCAATAAAAAAGGGAGCGTTTGCTCCCTTTTGAAATTGTAGTGGTGTCTGCTTAGAGAACCATAGACAGAAACTGTTTTAGCCTTGGGTGGCTTGGGTTATCGAAGAAGTTCTCTGGAGACTCTTCTACCAATAGTTCACCGTCTTCCATAAACAATACGCGGTCGGCCACTTCACGGGCAAAGCCCATTTCGTGTGTTACCACTACCATGGTCATGCCGTCGGCGGCTAACCCTTTCATTACGTCTAGCACCTCGCCAACCATTTCAGGGTCAAGCGCCGATGTAGGCTCGTCAAACAACATAATGTTAGGTTGCATTGCCAATGCACGGGCAATCGCTACACGTTGCTGTTGGCCACCAGACAAGTGAGAAGGGTAGTTGGCCATTCGGTCAGCCAAGCCAACTTTTAGCATTAAGGCTTTGGCTTCATCTTCTACCTGCTGCTTGGGTCGTTTTGCCACTTTTAAAGGGGCAAGCATTACATTGCCCAAAGCTGTTTTGTGCGGGAACAGGTTAAAGTTTTGGAACACCATGCCTACTTCTTCGCGCAAGCTATTAATGTTGGTGTCTTTGGCGTACATATCGGTTCCGTCGATATGTACCGAACCACTGCTTACGGTTTCTAGCTGGTTAAGGGTGCGTAAAAAGGTTGATTTGCCAGAGCCTGATGGCCCAACAATCACCACCACTTCACCGCGGTTTACCGTGGCTGACACATCTTTAAGTGCGTGGCAGCCATTGGGGTAAATTTTGTTAACCTTTTTTGCAACGATCATGTCGTCGCCTTGATAATCTTTAGTCACTGGCAGCTAACCTCTTTTCTAAGCGTTGAATAGCCCAAGACAGGCTGCTGGTAAGTACTAGGTAAAGCAGGGCTACGGTAAACCACACTTCAAAGGGGGCAAAACTACCGCTAACTACCTCTCGACCAGCTTTGGTTAAGTCGGTGATTGAGATAACCGATACCAATGACGAGTCTTTAATCAAGTTAATAAACTGGCCAGCCATAGGCGGCAAGGTGCGCTTAAAGGCCTGCGGTAAAATCACGTTTACCATGGCTTGCGGGTAGTTCATGCCCAATGAGCGGGCGGCTTCCATTTGTCCTTTCGGAATTGACTGAATACCGGCTCGAATAATTTCTGCTACATAAGCGGCAGTGAATACCGACAAGGCAATAACACCTGCGGTAAAGCGCTCTAAATCGAATACCGTTCCAATGAAGAAATAAACAATGAAAATTTGCACCAGCAAGGGGGTGCCGCGAATAATTTCAATGTAGGTAATGGCTAGCTTACGCAGGGCTGGGTTGTCGGCGATGCGCATCAAACCAATCACTAAGCCAAGTAAAATGGCAAAAACCAATGAGAACAGTGAGATTTTTATAGTAACAATAAGACCTTGGGTAAGCGGGCCAATGCGCCATTGTTCTGAAGACGCAAGCTGGTCGCCCTCAAACACCAAGTCACCTTCGTACACTGTGATGTTTTCATAGTCGGTTAGATCGACCAGTAGGTCACCGGCGTCTGATACTAGCTGTAAGTGTCCGGCGGCATTGCTCACTATGCTGCCGTCTTGCGGGGCCGCCACGCTGGCTGCTTCGTTATTTACAATATAAGGAACCACACGTTGCCAGTTCCAGTTGTAGTCGATTTTTTCACCCGACAGGTAAATAAGGCCACACAGGCTAAGTAAAATGGCCACAAAAACGCCATTCCACAATATTTTGCTTGCTTGAGTTTGCATCTAAAGCTCTTTATCTATTATTGGTTTTTACTTTATGGGCGTGGTTAAGCACACCCATAAAGAAAAGTGGCTGTTAAGGCAGCCACTTGAGTCTTACTATTGAACTTGTTTTAACCAAGCATCATCTTTAAACCACTTGTCGTAAATGCGGTCGTAGGTGCCATCACCTTTAATTTGACGCAAGTAACCGTTCAAGAAGTTTAAGAAATCAGGATCGCCTTGGCGTACCGCCCAACCAAGAGGTTCAAAAGTGAACGGTTGGTCTAGGTGAGTAAGCTGACCTTGGTTTTCTGCTGCGTAAATAGCATTAAACGGTAAATCGTAGATGAAGGCATCGGCTTTGCCGTTGGTGACTTCAAGTACTGCTTCAGATTGGGTTTCAAACAAGTTTACTTTGGCTTTAGGAATGTAACGCTTAATTGCGCCTTCACCGGTAGTACCTAGTTTAGTTACCACAGTGTATTGGTCGCTGTTTAAGTCACGGTAGCTAGTGACTTTGCCTTCTAATTTAGGGCTAAGTAGGATTGATTGGCCAATAACTACGTATGGGTCGGCAAAGTTAACTTGCATGTTACGTTGTGGCGTAATGGTCATGCCGCCCATAATAAGGTGACATTTACCGGTTAGCAGAGTAGGGATGATACCGTCCCAAGCGGTGTTTACAGGTACGTATTTAACACCCATAGCACGCGCCATTTGCTTGCCTAGGTCGATATCAAAACCAATAAACTGGCCGTTTTTGGCTTTCATTTCGAACGGCATGTAGCCAGCATCAAAACAGGCACGTAACTCACCTGATTCAGAAATTTCTTGTAGCAATGTTTGCTGAGCAAATGCTGCACTTGATAATAGTGCAACTGCGGCAATTGCAGATTGAATGACACGTTTCATAATGGTCCTTGTTGTGTTTTTAATTAATTATTTTTATTGAGTTCATGTTCTGATCTATCCGTGTAAAACAGCCTGAACTCTCAGTGTTTCAGGGAAGTTATAGCAGAATACGCTAATGATGAATAGCGAGGTTTTAACTCCAAGTTGCTGTAAATACTTTACAGTTTCACTAGTTACTTGGCCGCTTAGCCGTCTAAACGCCCGTATTTTAAGGCTTTGCGAAGATTTTGTTCGGTAAGCAAGTAACGACAAAAGGCGAAAAAGAAACATGTAACTTTTTCTAGAATGTTTTCTGTTTGCTTAAATTAAAGCCAGTTTGGTTAAAAGCTATGCTATTGGCTGAACACGATAAGCTCGTTCGGCTACGTCATTTTTTGACCCGCTAGCACCGAATAACGCCCTTAGTGGCTAAACTTTTTGCTTTGTTATCTTGCGGTTTTTAAAGCCAGCCTCCATGCTGTGAGAAAATATAAACTCTTGTACGGAAACAGGAATGGCCGATAGTTTTTTATTGTTTGAGCCCGACGCCACGGAACTGGTGAGCCAAAAGATACAGCCCTTGTTTGAGTCTGTAGTGCTACCCAAATCTTGGGATTGTAATGAACCGCCGGAGTGGGAAGCGGGCAGCTTTGTATATTGCTATTTAAGCGATAAAGACTTAAGCCAAGTGATTGATTTAGCCAGCCGCCGCCAATGGGTGGTGGCAATTCTGCCTCATCCTAAAGCGAGTCACGCCAAGCGTGCGTTTAGTTTAGCCAATAGCCTAGATAAAGCGGTTCAGCATGCTCAGCAGGCAGAGGTGGTGCAAATAGACCTACTGCGCTGTAATCAAGAGGTGGTGCTTAACCATCTTGTGGTGGGACATAGCTTTAACCTGCGACCTGGCGGCCACAACGCGTCTTGGCGTCAGCGAATGTTGCAAACTTGGCAAAACATTAGAAAAATAGGCCAAATAAAACCGCAGAAACTGACCATTACAACCGCAAGCGAAACGTGTTTAGAAACCTCGTTGGTTGGCTTAGTGCTTATAGAGCACGCCCATGGCTCTATGTTATCCAAGCAAATACTCACCGATACCCACTGCAACGACGGCATGTTAGAAAGCATGTTAATTGCGCCGCGCAGTATTATGGAAATGTTTCGGTTTTTACTGCTGGCCATGTTTGGCCGAGTGATTAGGAAACCACGCTTTCTTAGCTTGATTAAATCCAAGGCCATTACCATTAGCAAAGAGCAAGAAATGGTGTATTGGCATGACGGCATAGAAAAAACTGCCAAAGCGCTAACCGTAGAATGCGAGCATAAAGCCTTAAGCGTTTTGCCAGCTGCAGATATGGTGTGCCAAGAGAATGTAGTCGCGGTAAAAGAAAGCCGCAAGATAAGCCACTTGCCAGAGGGCGAGGCGATTAATGCTTTAGCAGCAAGGCCTTTACCATGGATAGCCCACGCCGCCACCGACGAATTTAGGGAGCTGTATCAATTGTTGCGTGATAACGCCACTACCTCGCCGGCGTTTGTTACCTTAATGGTGTTATCAACCTTACTTGCCACCATTGGTTTGTATGCCAGCTCTGCACCTGTGATTATTGGCGCGATGATACTCGCGCCACTAATGGCGCCAATTATTTCTTTATCAATGGGCCTAACTCGGCAAGACCCCAGTTTAACCACCGCTAGCTTGGGCACTTTAATTACTGGTTTATGTGTCGCCTTGGGTTTTGCTGCTAGTGCCAGTTTTATTATTCCCATGGAAGTGGTGACTCCTGAAATTGCGGCGCGCCTTAGCCCTAATTTGCTGGATTTAGGAGTGGCAATTATCTCCGGTATCGCTGGCGCTTATGCCCATGCGCGTATCGACGCGGCCAAAAGCTTGGCTGGTGTGGCGATTGCCGTAGCGCTGGTACCGCCACTTGCGGTTGCTGGTATTGGTTTGGGTTGGTTAGATGCATCGGTAGCCTCTGGCGCATTATTACTGTTTCTTACCAACTTGGCGGGCATTGTATTTTCGGCGGCTTTAACCTTTTTAGCCTTAGGTTATGCACCGTTTACTCGGGCTAAGAAGGGCCTTACCATTGCGTTGGCTGCAGTGGTGTTGGTGAGTGTGCCATTGGTGTTTAGTTTTAATCGGCTGTCAGAAGAAGCCCAAATCGTGCAACGCTTGCAGGGTAAAACCTTTAATGAGGTACTACTTAGAACGGTACGCGCCCAAAGCACCAAACCACTCACTTTACATGTGCAATTGGTTAGCGCTAAAGCCTTGAGCGACCAGC
Source organism: Agarivorans sp. DSG3-1 (assembly GCF_046774965.1). Taxonomy (NCBI): domain Bacteria; kingdom Pseudomonadati; phylum Pseudomonadota; class Gammaproteobacteria; order Alteromonadales; family Alteromonadaceae; genus Agarivorans; species Agarivorans sp. DSG3-1. The sequence goes on from NZ_CP177241.1 coordinate 2,659,339, forward strand.
AATTAGACTTGCTTAAAGACAGTATTCAAACCGAATTGAAGCGGCCTTTTGATTTAGAGGCCTCTATCATTATTCGGCGCTAGCATTTGCAGATACAGTCATTGCTTTTGTTGCCAATGACCTCTAAGGTGGCGCGGTTGGTTAATGCTCCCGTTTCCAATCGGCTATGGCTTGGATATGTTCTGGGTGAATACCGCAACAGCCGCCAATGATGGTGGCGCCTAGTTCATGCCATTGCTTTGCGAAAACCAAGTACTCTTCGGCCGATAATTCTTTAGTTTGATAGAGTGAATTATTGGCTTTGTGGCCTGGTTTGATAGGACCAAAGCTATTGGCGTAAGCACCTATTTCAAGCGGTGTTTCAAGTTTGGTGCTGAGCTCTTTTGCTAGCTTAATCGCTTGCCCCATGACTTCTGGGATGGAGCAATTAAACAAAATACCCTCTCCACCATAAGAGCAAACTTGTTCCACTGCTTCTGATACCGATTCGCCAGACCTTAGCATTGCTTTGCCATTGGGGCTGTCTTGTAGGGTAAACGCATAATACTTTTTCTTGGGGCTAAGGCTAAGTGCCTGCTGAATGGCGCCGAGTTCTTCTAGGCTAGAGATAGTTTCGGCCAACCATAAATCAACGTAGGGTTCTTGAGATTGCACTAGTGTTTCGAGAATGCCTTTGGCTTTGTTTGAGTCAAATAGATCAGGTCGGTAGCTACCCAGTACCGGAGGGATGGCGCCGGCAACGGCGATAGAGCGGTTAGTGGTTGCTAATTCATCTTTGGCCACCGCGTTTGCAATAACGGCGGCTTGCTGCGCGAGTTCGGCTCCTTTGCTTTGATACAACGTTTCACCAAGGTGAAAAGGGACACAGGCGTAACTATTTACCGTAATGATTTCGGCTCCGGTATCAATAAAGTTCTGGTGGGCTTTTCGCACCAACGAAGGCGATTCAATTAGGGCCTGCGCACTCCACAGCGGTTGGGAAAAGGGCGCTCCCATTCTCTTTAGCTCGCGGCCCATTCCACCGTCTAAAACCACAAATTGTTTTTTCATTATGTACACCATTACTCACCGGCAACTACTTTGGATATCATGAATGAGTTGAGCTCAAAGTAAATCTTAAAACAGTGAAATTTATTCATATTTGGAAAAGCACTATCGCTGAGTGATTCTGGTTGGTAGTTGAGAGTTGCTTAGTTGAAAATGTAGTTACTTTTGCTGGGCAACTTAATACTTACTTAAGGTTTGTATGATCTTTTTCTATAAATGCAGCGGTACCATTTGTCGCCAGTAGCGTCCGCGGTGGGCGCGGCCATCCCATTCAATCATTTGGTGAGATAAACCTTTGTGATTAAGAATGTGGCTTAAGGCATGATTGTTTTGTAGAAAGGGATCTTGCTTGCCAATAATAAACAGCAAATCTGTATTGGATAGCGCGTTTAGGCGCTGCTGGCAGTGCATGTTCATTAGGTAGTGAGTAGGGGTATGAAAGTACACTTTGTCGTTGTAGAAACCATCGAATAAATCTGAGAACGATTCAACTTGCCAAGTTAGGTCAAAACGCCCAGAAAAGGCGGCAAGTTTGTTAAATAGGTGAGGGTGGCGGAATACAATGTTGGCCGCATGAAAAGCACCTAATGAACAACCGTGGGAAATGGTGCAGGGATGATCATTCTTTTGCGCCATTAAGGGTAATACTTCGCGCAGTATGTAATCTTCGTATTGCTGGTGGCGCTCTATTCGCCCAGCTGGGTGTGCCCAAAAACAATAAATACTTTCTATGTCGATGCTGTCTACACAATACAGTTGCAGCTGGCCGGCGTTAATTTTGTGAGCAATGGCGTTTACTAAGCCCAAGTTTTCGTATTCGTAAAAGCGCCCGCCACGAGTCGGAAACACCAGTACTTTAGCACCAGTATGCCCAAATACCAGTAACTCCATATCGCGCTGTAAATTAGGGCTCCACCACCGATGATATTCACGATTCATGTTTATGCGAGCTCTGCAAAGTAGGCGGATAATTGTTGATTGAGTTGTTGCTGTTGGGTCTGTTTTTCTGGGTAATCAAAGTGTCCAGCGCTAAGCACAAACAGCTGTTTAGGTTGGGGGGCTTGATTGTAAGCGGTAAACTGCCCTGGAGGGGCAACATGAGGATCAAATAAGGCCAGCGCCCAATGACTAGGGCAACGCAGATAGGTAGCGGCAGTAGCAGAGTCAAAATATCTGAGCGTGCTAAGGGCTAGTTTAGGTTGCTGCTGATAAAAACTAGCCAATGCTGCACCGCTGCCTAATGTGGGCAACTTTAGGCGCAGAGGAACATTGCCAAAAGTAGGAACATGAAAATGTGCCCGTTGGATGCGTGAATCAAAAGCGCTAGCAAAAATACCTAAACCGCCGCCAAAGCTGCTGCCGATTAAACCTAGTTTGCGGTTAACTTGAGGGAACAAATCCAGTAAGGCACTTACGCCACACCATAAATCTTGTACGCAGCCACCAATAACGTAGCGCTGCTTGTCTTGAATGTTGTGTAACACATGCCACATGGGGTTGTCGGATATAGGGGGTTTAGGGCTTAATCCTATTCCGCGAGAGCAGGGCATTAAGACCGCGGTGTTATTGAGGGTAATTGCACAATCAACTTGCTCTATGCCGCCATAGCCATGTGCGCTAATAATGGCTGAATCTACCACTCCGCTGCTGGGTAGCAATAACCACGCTCCACAGCGAAGGTGTTTAGTCGAGTTGTAAAAGCACTTGAAGATACGCCAGTTGTTTACCGTTTTATGGCTATTCTCAATGGAAACATGGCTCTTTATTTGGAGAGCTTGTTGGTATTTACCTTGCCAAAAGCCCTTAAAACCGCGCGGTTTATCGTTTGGGTGCAGTGCTTTAAGCTGAACGAGCTTGTACCCATAATCAGGTTCAAATTCAAAATTATGCTTAAGTTTACAGGGCATAAAGAGGCTACCAATAAGCTAGGTTTATGAAAACTATAGCCCTTTTTTGTTACAGATTTCTAAAGCGAAGCATTTAGCCTGTGAACGATTGATGGTTAAGCAAATGAAAGGCTTAGGTGCATATTCAGGTCAACCCTAAAAATCAAAAGCGACTATTTGCTTAATCTATAGTGACCCTAGGCCCCATAGCGGTTTAGAATTATTGCTATTGATGCTAGTTATCTAGTGATGATTTCCAATAAAGGATGAAAGTTTTGGTTGAAGATTTTTCTTCTATTTGGCAACGAGCTGCCGAGCGCAAAGGCGGCGATACCGCCTTACAACACTTACTTACCACCCCATTAAGTCGCGAACATTTAGCCGGCATTAGCGATGACCGTTGGCTATCGGCTTTTACTAAAACTATTTTTCAATCGGGTTTTGTATGGCGGGTAGTAGAAAACAAATGGCCAGACTTTGAACGTGCATTTTTTGATTTTGAACCCGAGAAAATGCTAATGCTGGATGATAGCCATATTGAACGCTTATGTAATGATGCGTCGATTATTCGTAATCGGCAAAAAATTATTACCGTGCCACAGAATGCCCAAATGATTTTGGATATGGCTAGCGAACACGGCAGCTTTGCTAAATTTATTGCCCAGTGGCCCACAGATGACATTGTAGGTTTGTGGCTGTTTCTCAAAAAACATGGTGCTCGCTTAGGCGGTAACTCTGCGTCTTATGCCTTACGTCGCATGGGTAAAGATACCTTTATTTTGTCTGGTGATGTGGTGGCTTATTTAGTTAACCGTGGCGTGGTGACTAAAGCGCCTACTAGCATTAAAGGTTTGAAAGCGGTGCAGCAAGTGTTTAATAGCTGGCAGCAACAAAGTGGTATGCCATTAGCTGCCATTAGCCAAACGGTTGCTTACTCTATTGGTGAAAATAACCTTTAGTTACCGCTTTATGGGTTTCGCTGACAAAAACGGCACAAACTAAGCCGAACTACTCTCTGGGTTATGAGTCTACTGTTTTTTAAGCTTAGGTAGGCTAAACAGGGATGAGTAAGCGAGGGAGGCCATTTCCAATATGGGCCTTAGTCATTTCGATAAGTGCGCATTGTGGATTGTTTTATTGGCTGCTCAGCGATTTGTACCAGCCACATAAGCCACTAAAGAAAAAGGCTGGTGCTAGCTTGATTCAGGCGAGCTTAGTGCTTGACCCCATTAAACCGGCGCTTTCACCTGACCCCTTCTCAGAAGTGCCAGAACAACAATCACATAAGCGACAATCACCTAGGCAACTAGCGCTTGAGAACCCGGTAATTCAGCCAGCTGAAACCATTGAAACAAGCGCCGCACCAGAAAGTAGTCAATCTTTAGAAAGTCGTAAATTATCAAAAAATGGAATTGCGCTTAGTCACGACCTCACCCGGTTAGACAGTTATAGTAAGCTTACTCAGTCTCAGAGTGTGATTGCTGAAAACACTAATAGTCAGCCGCAGTTAAATGCTAAGGCCAGCAGCAGTGAAACTTTGCAGCAACAGGAACAATCTGTACAACCGGTGGAAGCGCGTTCGGCGGCTTCGTATTTAAAGGTTTATCAACAGCAACAACTACACCAGTTAGCTAAGCAGCAGGCGAGTCGTTATCAGCAACAAAAGCGTACACCGGCAAAACGAAAGTCTCCGCTTGTAAAGCGTGAGCTAACAGAAAATGAGATATTTAAAGCCAACGTGGCGGTAAAAGTTGATTGTAGTCATTCGGCAAAACAGGCTGTAAGCATTGCTGCCGGTTTATTTGGAGGAACGATTCGTTGTGAATCATCGCCTCAACTCGATGCGTATTTAGCTGAGCGGCGTCGGCAGTTGTTTGCAGACGAAGGGCAGATTGAACCACTACGCTCGGTAGTGGTTGAGTAGTCGCTGAGTCATCAATTAGCTGCGCAGCAAAATCTCTTTAAATGCATGGCTTAAGTCTTTATAGCGAAAATTAAAGCCTTCGTTGCCTAAGCGCTTCGGCAATACTTTTTGCCCACCAGTGATAAGTGTGGCCATATCGCCCAAAGCGGTGTTTAGTAACCAAGCGGGAGTACGTAATACACAAGGTCGCTTGAGTTGTTTAGCTAGCGCGACACTAAACTCGTGATTGCTGACGGGATTGGGAGCGGTAAGATTGTATGCGCCTTGGCATTCTTTATTGTTTAGCAGAAAGATTATGGCATCAACCATGTCGCTAATGTGGATCCAAGACATTTGCTGTTGGCCGCCAGCGATTGGTCCGCCTAAACCTAAACGAAATGCAGGTAACATTTTGGCTAATGCGCCGCCTTCTATGCCGATCACAATGCCGGTTCGTAGCAAACATACTCGCGTATTTTCGCTGGCTGCTTTTAAAGCGGTTTGCTCCCAAGTTTTACACACCGTATGCGGAAACGAATCATCTTCAATAATGCTGGCTTCGTCTACAGCTTCTTGGCCTTGCTCACCGTAATAGCCAATAGCACTGCCGCTAATAAAGGTATGTGGCGGGTGACTGCTGTTAGCAAACTTTTCACTAAGCTGCTCGGTCAGCTGCCAACGGCTATCACAAATACGTTTTTTTTGAGGCTCGCTCCAGCGTTTATTGGCAATGGGCTCACCTGCTAGGTTAATCACCGCATCGTACTCATCAAGGTTATCTAAGGCATCAAGTGAAGGAATAGCCAATAGATTGTGGCCAAGCTTTTGATAAGCCTTGATGGGGTTACGTGACAACACTGTGAGTTCGTGACTAAATTGTAAGTGTTTGACTAGGCGACTACCGATAAACCCGGTTCCGCCTGTGAGTAAAATTTTCATTAGGGTACGCAGTCCTTGTTAGGGCAAGTCGTGTTACTCTTTGATTTAGTTAACAATAGCAGAGTTTTTAAGGATGGGAAGCTAGATGGCAACTGTTTTGATCACTGGCGTAGGGCGGCGTTTAGGCTTTTTTCTTGCGCATCAGTTTCTTGGCTTAGGTTATCAGGTTATTGGTCAATATCGTAGTGAGAGGCCAGAGTTAGCTGAATTACGCAATAAAGGTGTGCGGCTTATTCAGGCTGATTTTAGCCAGCGAACGCAATTGCTTGATTTTATTGACGCAGTTAAACAACAGTGTGATTGCTTAGAGGTGTTAATTCACAATGCTTCTTTGTTTATTAGAGACGACCCTTGCCATAGTGCCTTAGAACAGGCTGAGTTTTTTGACGCGATGTATGCGGTTCATATGCTAGCGCCAACCTTGATTAATGAAGCGCTTTATCCAGCGTTAAAACAAGCCAAGGGGAATGTGGTAGCAATGACAGATATATATGCTGAGCAACCCCATAAGGCGTTTCGTTCTTATTGTGCGTCTAAAGCGGGCTTGGCTAATTTGGTAAAATCTTATGCCAGCCATTGGGCTCCAGAGGTGAGAGTGAATGCGATTGAGCCGGGCCCGATGTTATTTTTGGATGAACATGAACAACAGCATCGAGACAAGGTGTTGGCACAAACACCGTTAGCTAAAGAAGGTGGTTTAATGCCAGTGTGGCAATCCATAGAACTGCTCATCAATAATGACTATTTAACGGGTTGTTCAATTAAAGTTGATGGTGGTAGGTCTCTCACCCAGTGGTAAAACAAGCCCGTTAGTGAGTTCGATAGTTAGGCTCAAGCTATCTGGTAGGGTATTGGGCGCGCTAGCAAATAGTTGCTGTTGTAGCGTTGCTAAAAATGCATCTACGGGGGTATTACTTAAGGTTGCAAGGGTATGGCAAGGGCCAAATAAATCGATATCTAAACTACGGTCTTTGCTGCTTGATAAAGGGTCATTGCGATTTCTGCCGTGCCTAGCCTCTAATTGATTAAAAAACTGTTTTAACTGGGCTGATGATTGCTCTGACTGAAACCAAGCCAGTGCATTAACAAACTTATTGGGTGTATCTAGTTCCATGGGCGTGGTTTCAATAAACGCGCTAAAGGTCATTATTTGTAGGCGATCGCCTAATTCTTGCACCGCTTTAGGCAAGTGAATTAATGGCTCGATATTGCTTCCAAGACTACAAAGATAATACATCTGCCACTCGCTCCTCGTTATTGAGTTTTATTTAGCCTTTTCGCCAAGGCATATGCAAGCTAAACTGCTGAGCATAATCAGTTATTTCTAGGAGTGAATGGTGAATCAACCCACCTCGATACGCCATAGCTTGGTCACGGCTGCTGCTTTAGTGGTTTTATTGGCGGGGTTAAAAGCCGCCACCCCAGTGCTTATTCCATTTTTGTTGTCGATGTTTATCGCCATTATCGCTAGCCCCATCGTTAGCTTTCTAACCCGCTTGCGTATTCCTCGGGTTTTATCGGTAATGTTAGTTCTGCTATTTATCGTGTGTTTAATTGTATTGTTAGCAGGCGTTGTAGGAAGTTCAGTTAACGATTTTCGGGCTTCAATTCCCATTTATCGTGAACAATTATTGGTGCAGCTCGCTGGGCTAGGAGAGTTTGCTGCTAAATTCGATATTGATTTGTCGATGAATATTGTCACCGATTACTTCGACCCTGGCATTGTATTGGGGTTGTTTGCTAATACGTTAACCGGTTTAAGTGGTGCCGCAGCCAACATCTTTATTATTTTGCTAGTGACTATTTTTATGTTGCTCGAGGCAGACACCATGCCACAGCGCATGCACGACGCCATTCATAATCCCGGCGTACGCATGTCTCAAGTGAATAAGTTTCTAAAATCGGTTAATAGCTATATTGCGGTGAAAACCATGATTAGTTTGCTTACCGCTGTTCCTATCACCATTGTGTTGAGCTTATTGGATTTAGATTATGCCATTTTATGGGGTATTTTAGCGTTTTTGCTTAACTACATACCTAATGTGGGCTCGTTAATTGCGGCGGTTCCACCGGTATTACTGGCCTTGTTACAACTTGGTGCGAGCCAATCACTAGCGGTGGCTGGTTTGTACGTTAGCGTTAATTTGGTGATGGGGAATATTGTAGAACCGCGCATCATGGGCAAAGGTTTAGGTCTGTCGTCATTAGTAGTGGTGTTATCATTGATTTTTTGGGGCTGGCTATTTGGCAGCGTTGGTATGTTGTTGTCGGTACCTCTTACTATGATCATTAAAATTGGTTTGGAGTCGAGCAATAGCGGCCATTGGTTCTCACGTATTCTTAGCCATCCCGATGACTTAAAACCGAAAGAGAGTGAACAAATAGATGAAGCTTGATCTTCCCCGGCTTGAGCAGCAAGCCCTAAGAGTTATTCATGGGCGCGGGCACTGTATTGAAGGCGCCGAGTCTTTTAACATTGAGTGGTTGCCACCCATTATGTTGATAGTGGCTTATGCCCCCTTAAGTGCAGATTTAACTCAGCAATTGCTTGAGCAGCTAAAAGCAGAGCCCTTGGTGGAAGGGGTTTTCTTGCAACAGCGAGACCAGCCGATGGCGCCGGTTAAGCATTTGTGGGGCAGTGAACAAACCCCGGCAACGGTTAATGAGCATGGTTTAGCCTATAAAGTTGAAGTTGGTACACATCAAAACTTTGGCTTGTTTCTAGATATGGCCAAAGGGCGCGAGTGGGTAAAGCAGCATAGCGAAGCTAAAAATGTGCTTAATCTGTTCTCTTACACTTGCGGTTTTGCGGTTGCTGCTATTGCTGGTGGAGCAAATGCGGTGGTTAATATTGATATGAGTAAAGCCGCGCTGAGCGTGGGGCGCGACAATCTACGGCTTAATCAGCTAGATGATAAGAAAGCCCGTTTTTTTGGCCACGACTTATTTAAATCTTGGGGAAAACTTCGCAAGCATGGGCCTTATGACTTAGTGATTGCCGATCCTCCATCTATGCAAAAAGGCAGCTTTCTAGTGGAGAAAGATTACCCTAGAATTATTCGTCAGCTGCCTAGTTTACTCAGCGGAAACGGGATCGCCATGCTGTGCTTAAATGCACCTTGGTTAAGTTGTCAGTTTTTATTAGATGCGGTTGCTAGTGAAGCGCCACAATTACGTTTAATAGAGACTTTAGACCGCCCGGAAACTGTGTTGGAACATAGTCCAGATGATGGCTTAAAAGTACTCATTTTTGAGAATAGCCCCGTTTAAACAACTGTAAAGCTCACACTTTTCATTTTCTATCGGCCTTAAACATAAGCCTTAACAAGGCTCTGCTAAGCTTGTATTAACCCTTAAGGTAAAGGGTTAATACAAGGAGCTAGTATGGGCTTTCGTTTCTCTCACCTCTTTTCCTCTCTCATTAAAAGTCTTCGCGATATATCACCGATAGTGGTGGTGATTTTGTTTTTCCAGCTCTTTGTTTTAGATAGTCCACTACCCAATGTATTAGAGATTCTGTCGGGTACTGCGATGGTGGTGCTGGGCTTAAGCTTTTTTGTGATGGGTTTGGAATTGGGCCTCTTTCCAATAGGTGAAAATTTGGCGCATGCCTTTGCTAATAAAGGCAGCTTAAGCGCGCTGCTGGCGTTTGCATTTTGCTTGGGGTTTGGCACCACGATTGCCGAACCCGCCTTGGTGGCTGTTGCCAAAGAAGCAGCAGACGTTGCGGCGCAGGCTAGGCATATTGAAAACAACGCCGACAGCATGGCGGAATACGCGGCAGGGCTGCGTTTAAGTGTGGCTTTTGCTGTAGGGCTGGCGATTGTGATTGGGGTGATCCGCATTATTAAAGGCTGGCCACTGTACCTAATCATTATTGGCGGCTATGTACTGATTGTTATTCTTACACTGTTTGCGCCGCAAGAAATCATAGGTATAGCCTATGACTCTGGTGGAGTGACTACCTCCACAATCACGGTTCCTCTGGTTACTGCTTTAGGTGTGGGTTTAGCCTCATCAATAAAGGGGCGTAACCCCTTGCTTGATGGCTTTGGCTTAATTGCTTTGGCATCCCTAACGCCAATGATGTTTGTGATGTTATATGGGATCTTCTATTGATGACGAGTTGGTTGGTTTTTTTTGAAACATTATTTGGCACGCTTGGCGATATCTTTCCCATCGTGGTGACCATTCTAGTGTTTCAATACTTGGTGATTAAGCGCCCCTTACATCAACCCAAGCAGCTGTTGTTGGGAACCGTTTTTGTCATTTTAGGCATGGTGTTGTTTTTGCTGGGCTTGGAGCAAGCGCTGTTTCCATTGGGTGAGTCTATGGCCAAGCAACTCACCAGTGCTGAATTTTTGGGTATTGAACAGCCAGAAAACTACCAAGTCTCTGAACATTGGATGGCTTATGCTTGGATTTACTTATTTTCGGCGGCCATTGGTTTTAGTACTACTATTGCCGAGCCTTCTTTACTGGCGGTGGCGATTAAGGCCAATGCGGTGTCTGGCGGGGCCGTTTCGGTTGGCGGCTTACGTATCTCGGTAGCGTTTGGGGTGGCCTTTGGTTTGGCTTTAGGCTCTTATCGAATTGTGGTGGGGGATCCGCTGCATTACCACATTATTGCCGGCTACGTGCTGGTGGTGATTCAAACACTGTTCTCGCCCAAAGCCATTGTGCCTTTGGCCTACGACAGCGGCGGGGTGACTACCTCCACTGTTACTGTTCCCTTAGTCACCGCGTTAGGCTTAGGGTTGGCTGAAGCCGTACCTGGTCGAAGTCCACTGTTAGACGGTTTCGGTTTAATCGCTTTCGCTAGCTTATTTCCAATTATTTCTGTTTTGGCTTATGCCCAAATCACTCACTATTTAGCTCGTTCTACTTTGTCAGGAGATGAAGATGAAATTTAAACTCATTTTGGCCTTTGTTGACGACCAAAAAACAGCCTTGGTATTAGATTCGGCACGTGCGGCCGGTGCTACCGGAGCAACCGTAATAAACAACGCGCGAGGCGAAGGGGTTCATCGTAAAAAAACTTTCTTTGGTTTGAATCTAGAAGCGCAGCGCGATGTATTGTTGTTTGTGGTTGAAAGCCACTTGGCCAAGCCCATTTTGAATACGATCAGTGCTGTGGCTGAGTTTGATCAAGAAGAAGGACAAGGTATCGCTGTTTTGCTTGATGTAGAAGAAGCTGTTGGAGTTGCCCATCAAATACAAGCTTTAACCCACAAAGTCCCTATAGATGAAGAATAAACGACATAAGTGTGAATAAATAACAGCCTACAGCTCACTATTTGTTACCGTCTGTGTATAACTTTGGTCTTTCAACTTTCTTATCCACACATTCTGTGGATTAAAGTGTGCATGAAACGGGTGTTTTTACCTAAGATGCTGTTTTAAATAGTATTTTAATGCTGTTCAAAAAAGAAGCGACCTTTTTAAGGGCTTAAAAAACTTGTTGCAATTCAAGTTTTACTTGGCGTTGTTTATGACAAAAATAGCTCAGCTGGAGCACAATATTTTAAACTTACCTTTATTGTTGATCATCAGTAGTTGGCTTTAAAAAAGGAAGTTCGCCCATTTATCTACGCTTTGATCTGTTAGTTCCTTCTAGTGATAAATCTGAAAATAATTCTTAAGCTATGCAATCAAATGCTCGTTTGATTCGTTACTGCTATGCAATATCAATTAAATTACGTTAAAAAGGGAATGATGATGGAGCAAAAGCAGTTTGATACAGCGGCACTTTGGTTACGCTTAGGTCTTGGTTTAGTGTTTATAATTGGCGGAACCTCTAAGTTGAGTTTGTTGCTCGACCCCTCTAGCCAAGCAGCGATGGTAGCCAACTACATGGGGACTACGGGTTACATTAATGAGTTGTTTCAGGATTATTTGTTTTCTGCTGGCTGGTTAACACCATGGTCTTTCTTAACCGCTTTATCCGCGTTTGAGCTGTTCTCGGGGTTAGCGTTGTGCGCCGGGTTTTTAGTTCGTCCATTAGCCTTGTTTTATGCTTTCCTGTTGTGGACTTTCGTGGTGTCACTGCCCGTAGACACGGTGCCTGGCGCGTCTGTTGGGGTGAGTACTTATACTTCTCCCGCTATTTTTGTGCAGATTAGGGATATCACCTTATCGGGAATGATGTTTGTATTGTTCAATCTTGGCTCTGGGCTGTATAGCGTAGACAAACGCTTATCAAGCCAGGAGCATCACGTAGATTGGCAAACTTTAGGTTTACTGCTTCGTTTTTCTTTAGGAATGACCTTTATTGTGGCAGGCTTTTTTGCTGGTTATGCAAAGATCCCCAGTTTTGCTACTCATCAGGTTATTTTACTTACCCTAGGCTTAGTATTGATTTTCGCTCAAGGAAAAACACTCAAAGTGGGAGCTTTGCTTTGTGCGCTGGTGATGCTGTGGTTTATGTTACAGAAGTTTTCTATAGATAAATCCTTTATTAAAAACCTTAACGGATTTAAGCGCGAGTTTGCTTTGTTAGCTGCTGGAGCGGTAATCGCTCTGTTAGGTGGTGGTGAGCGGTTTAGTTTAGCCGATTTAGCTCAACGAGCTAAAAGCTACTATTTGTTTAGTCGAGCCACCAGTAAATGAGTTGGTACTCGGCGTTAAAGCGCCGAGTTTGTTTCTGTTACAAAGGAATGTCTGCTTAATAAGCAGCACGATGTGATGTTTAAAATTTTTAGACGCCCGACAAAACCAGTTTTTTCAGACGAGCTACTTAATCAGCTATATCGCTATGCGTTGTCGTTATGCAATAACGACCAACAAGCTTATGATTTACTGCAAAGCTGTTGTGAAAAGGTACTGCAGCAGGCTAGGTTACCAGAGCCATTAAAGCCCTATATGATACGGGTGATTCGCAATCAATTTATCGATCAATATCGTCGGCGAAAGTTAGAATTGGTTGCCGATGATGCCCTGCAGGCGGAATGGGTTAAGCCTGAAGACCATTGGCAGGATATGGAGTCTTTGGTGATTGACCAGCAGCACGTTGCGCTGTTAATGCAAAAACTTTCGGCAGACGATGCTGAGTTGCTGTACTTGTGGGCGGTAGAGGGTTTTAGTATGCAAGAAATCTCAGATGCTAGTGGTGTAGCACGAGGAACGTTGTTATCTCGGGTTTCTCGTTTAAAGAAGCGTTTGAACGATGAGTTTAGTCATTTGGTTGAGGAGGTATCTTAAATGAGAGTGGAACCTAAAACCGGAAACTTTAAAGCTCAAATTAGTGCTTACTTTAAACAGCAAACACTCTCAGCTGCTCAGCTTAAACATTTACAAGCCTTAGAGGGAAAGCCTAAGTCTACAACTTGGTTGTTGGCTAGCGCCGCCTCATGCTTATTGGCCGCTACCGTTTATATATATATGTTTACTGGAATTAATTACTCAGCCATTTCTAAAGAGATTGCTTATAACCATAACAGCCAAATGCAAATGGAAGTGGTGTCTTCGTCTATTGATGACATTCAGCAGCACCTTAATCGTTTGGATTTCAATTTGATTGATTCCAGCCAGTTGGACCAACAACAATGGGAATTATTAGGTGGTCGCTATTGCAGTATTGGTGGGCGTATTGCGGCTCAGTTGAAAGTGAGAAACCGCCAAAGCCAACAGGTACACACCTTTTACCAAGCTAAATTACCTGACGATTGGCTAAATATTGCTCAGCAAAAAGAGCTCAATGTTGATGGCGTTACGGTAAAGGTATGGCAGGAAAAAGGCTTACTAATTGGTTTAGCTAAATAACGCTGAGCTTGTTAACTGCTGTATCGCAGGTATAAAAAAAGCCGATCTAAGATCGGCTTTTCAGAACGGTGCATTTACACCTTTCTTTGACCTGCTTGAATTGCAGTGAGGGCGATGGTGTAAACAATGTCGTCTACCAAGGCACCACGTGACAAATCGTTCACTGGTTTCGCCATACCTTGCAGCATAGGACCAATACTGATTAAGTCAGCACTACGCTGTACCGCTTTGTAGGTGGTGTTACCGGTGTTTAGATCTGGGAAGATAAACACCGTAGCTTTACCAGCTACAGGGCTGTTTGGCGCTTTACTCTTGGCTACGTTTTCCATAATGGCTGCATCGTATTGCAATGGACCATCAATGATGAGCTCTGGGCGACGCTCTTTAGCAATTTTGGTGGCTTCGCGCACTTTTTCAACGTCTGAACCAGAGCCTGAGCTACCAGTAGAGTAGCTGATCATTGCTACGCGTGGCTCGATACCAAAGGCTTCAGCAGACTCAGCAGATTGAATCGCAATATCTGCTAGCTGCTCAGCAGTTGGGTCTGGGTTAATTGCACAGTCACCGTAAACCAATACTTGATCAGGCAATAGCATGAAGAAGATTGAGCTTACTAGGTTGTAACCTGGTGCTGTTTTAATTAACTGAAGCGGCGGACGAATTGTATTTGCTGTGGTGTTAACCGCACCTGATACTAGGCCATCAACTTCGTCGTTGGCTAACATCATTGTACCGAGTACAACGTTGTCTTCTAGTTGCTCTTTAGCAACCACTTCGGTTAGGCCTTTGCCTTTACGAAGCTCAACCATTGGTGCAACGTATTTGCCTTGGATTTCTGCTGGGTTGAAAATTTCAACATTTTCACCCAATACCACACCTTGCTGGCTCGCGGTGCGTTGAATGACTTCAGGGTTACCTAGCAATACTGGGCGAGCAATACCGCGCTCAGCACAAATAGCTGCAGCAGCAATAGTACGTGGCTCTTCACCTTCTGGTAGAACAATGCGTTTGTTAGCATTGCGCGCCATTTCTGTTAACTGGTAACGGAAAGCCGGCGGTGATAAACGGCGAGCTCGTGCAGAAATAGCCGTGAGTGACTCAATCCAATGTTTGTCGATGTGACCAGCAACGTAATCTTGAACCAGCTCAATACGCTGAGAGTCGTCAACAGGGATTTCTGCATTAAAGCTTTGCAGAGCTAGTGACGTTTGCCAAGTGTTTGAGTTTATTAACATTACTGGTAAGCCAGTAGCAAAAGCACCTTCACACAACTTGAGTACTTGAGGCTCTGGTTGGTAACCGCCAGTTAGCAGTAGTGCACCTACTTTAACGCCATTCATGGCTGCCAAACAGGCAGAAACAATCACGTCTGAACGGTCGCCTGATGTGACTAATAAGCTGCCCGCATTAAAGTGCTCAACCATATTTGGAATACTGCGGGCACAGAATGTAACGCGGCCTAGGCGAGTATCCATGTCACCTTCATTGATGACGGTGGCATTTAAGTGGTTGGCTAAATCTTTAGCACGAGGCGCAACCAGCGGGGCGTTCCAAGGAATACACCCTAGAATGCGTAGCGGGCTTTTGCCAAACATTTGCAGAACTTCAAGGTTGGTTGAATGGTCTGATTTGTTATCAAACATTTCAGTAAGATCGGGGCGAGTAATTTCGTGCTCGTCGATCGGGGCGCCAACCTTGTTGATGATACAGCCAATGATGCGTTTGTTTTTCAAGCCACCAAAGTTGTTACATGCGATTTCCATGCGTTCTTTAAGCTGCTGAGAAGTATCGCTGCCAGGGTTTGTTACAAACACCATGTCAGCATCGAGTGCTTTAGCAATACCGTAGTTTACGTTGGTGGCGTAAGGAGATTCTGAGGTTGGAACTAAACCTTCTACTACCACTATTTCGGCGTTAGACGTGGCAGAGTTGAAGCGTGCAACAATACCTTCTAGCAAATCGTCGATATGGTTTCCGCTGATTAGGTTTTCAGCATAAGCCTGAGTGAAGGGCTCAGGAGGAATAATATTTGACGCTTGGCGAATGATTGCAGTAGAACGTTCAGCGCCTTTTTCGCGGCTTTTTGGCTGCGCAATGGGCTTAAAGAAATTGACGTTTACACCATTGCGCTCCATGGCGCGAACCATACCAAGACTGACTGATGTAACACCAACACCCACGCCAACTGGGATTAACATAATTGTACGAGCCACGGCTGTACCTCTTAAGTTAAGTAATAGAACAAGGCTAAGCGACGCTTAGCCTTGATAATGAATGTGTATTAAGCCTGGGTTAACGCAACAGCATCTTGCGCAATAACCATTTCTTCATTGGTTGGAATAACCAAGATTGGTCGGCTTGAGCTCGTACCAATATTACCTGAATTACCAAAACGTGCATCTAAGTTGCCTTGCTCGTCTAGGGTAAAGCCTAAAAGGCCGAGTTTTTCGATGGTGAGTTTACGTACTAAGGCCGAGTTTTCACCAATACCACCAGTAAAGACAAGTGCGTCTAACTTGCCATCCATTGCTGCCGCGTAAGACATAATGCTTTTTGCTAAGCGGTAGGTAAATACGTTCATTGCACGTATTGCTGGCTCTTTGCCTTCGCCATAACCTTCTTCAGCAAAACGGCAGTCGCTGCTTGCTTCAGTAAGACCCATAAGGCCAGACTGTTTATGCAGCATGTTGTTAACTTCTTTTAGGGTGTAACCTTCGCGATCTACAAGGTGGAAGATAATCGCCGGGTCGATGTCGCCACTACGTGTACCCATCACCAAACCTTCTAACGGTGTTAAGCCCATGCTGGTATCAAAGCTAAGACCATTTTTAACTGCACAAATTGATGCGCCATTACCTAGGTGAGCGGTAATAACGTTGGTTTGTTCGATAGGCTGATCTAACATTGCAGCGGCTTCACGCGATACGAACAAGTGGCTGGTACCGTGCATGCCGTAACGACGGATGCCTTTTTCGCGGTATAGCTTGTAAGGCAGTGCGTACAAGTATGAGCTTTCTGGCATGGTTTGGTGGAAGGCGGTGTCAAATACAGCAACGTGAGGCTGTTGTGGGAAACAAGCTTGAGCTGCTCGAATACCAATAAGTGCTGCAGGGTTATGTAAAGGTGCTAGACCTGAACACGCTTCGATGCCTTCAACCACTGCTTCATCGATAATAGCTGACTTAGTGAATTTTTCGCCGCCGTGTACAACTCGGTGACCAACAGCAACAATATCGTTTAAGATTTCTGGGCTTGTTTCTAGAATATTTTTTACAATATATTCGATCGCTTCGCGGTGAGCTGAATAAGCACCAAGGCTTGCTTCGTTTTTCTCACCTAGCGCTTTCCATTTAAGGCGCGCATCTTCCAGATTAAAACATTCTGCTAAACCAGAAATAATCTCTTCGCCACTTACTGCGTTAAGCACAGCAAATTTTAGAGAAGAACTACCACAGTTAAGAACGAGTACCAGCTTGTTGCTCATTTATAGACACCTGTTGTTGAATTTGTTCAATTATAGACAGTGGAAGAAAAAACGTTGGGCATAGCGAGACACGTTCCTTCTTCAAAAATTCTACCTCTCACCAAGCCAAATTAGATTTGACCTAGTGCCATGGTCTCAATCAAGCTACACTTAACAAATAAGCTGATCTATATGAAACCGTTTGCCAAGGTTATGATAACCGAAAGCATGTTTTAATCATATATGTCATACTAATAACTAGACGAAAATGTAAAAAAATTACTAGTTTATTGGTTTAAGTCAATTTTAGGTCGCGAGGTGCCCATGGGCAAATTCTCTGAAATGTTAAATGATGGGCGCGAGTACATGAAACGCTGGCCTAACCAGCGAGTACTGGCTCCGGTATTTCCCGAGAATAGAGTTATATTTGCTACTTCTTTAGCAATGAAAACCATGCCAGCGATTGCGGTGGTGACTGTAATGATGCCATATATGGCTAATTTGACTGAAATATTACCACAATCTGTGTTGATGGCGACGGTGATATTTTTGATGCCTTTGCATGGTTTATATTGGTTGGGGCGTAGAGCTAATTCTCATTTACCCCCTAGCTTAGCTAACTGGTATCGTGACTTGCATCACAAGTTAGCAGAGGCTGGTGAGAGTATTACCCCGGCGGTTACTCAGCCCCGTTATGCTGAATTAGCTGATTTATTAAGAAAAGCGTTTAAGCGTTTTGATAAGAGTTTTGTATTAGCTGATGAGCTAGATAATCAGTCACGCTGATATATTTGTAATACAAACTCGAAGTTCATTTCAAACTCACTTTGTGCAGCTAACTGCTGCTCTAGTTGTTGATTCTTCTTCCAAGCGAAGGGGGTCATCATGCACAAAGCCTCCATATCTTGGCGATTTAACACTGCCTCTTCAGCTATTTTTTTCTGCTCCACCAAGCGCCAACTTTGCATGGTTTCTGCCTGCTCTGAATGGGCTTGTAGCTCTTTGTATAATAGCTGGCGTAGTTTGGATAAATGCTGAGCCCCAGGCACAACTTTAAGTAAGTAAGCTCCCGGCTTGCTTACCCGTAATAGTTCTTGTTCGTCGCTAGGTGCAAATACGCGCATAACACAGTCAACACTATTATCTGCAATAGGAAGGCGATGATTGCTGGCGACAAAAAACTGTGCCTGTTGGCAGCGTTTGGCCGCCATTCTTATGCCATCTTTGGCGATGTCTATGCCCGTGACAGACTCCGCTTGTTTTTGACCTTGGCAAAGAGCGTCAGTGTAATAACCTTCGCCGCAGCCAATATCCAAGATATGTTGCACTGAGAATGGCGTAAGCGCTTGGTTGATGGCCTTAGCCAAAAATGCAAAATGCCCTTGGTTTAGAAAATGCTGACGTGCCTGCAGCATTGCTTTGCTATCACCTGGCTGCTTTGAGTGTTTGTGCTGTACCGCCAATAGGTTGGTATAACCTTCTTTGGCTTGATCAAAACAATGGCCATTTTCACAGGACCATTGTTTGTGTTGTTTGCTCAAAATAGCTTGGCAAATCGGGCAGATTATCATTTACGCAGTAACCTTTGTGTCGAGAAAGCGCTAGTAAATCACTTTTGAGTGGTACTGCAATAAAATGTCTTTGATGGTTTCCATGGTTTCTTTACTCGGCGGTTTAACACCCGCAAGTGGGTAGTCTTCTCCCATGGCGGTCCATTTATGTTTGCCTAGTTCGTGGTAGGGCAGCAGTTCAATTTTTTCTACGTTATCGAAAGGTGCTAAAAATTCACCGAGATCATGGGCCGATTGCTCATCATCGGTAAAGCCTGGCACAACCACATAACGTAGCCACGTTGTCTGGCCAATTTTGTGTAGGTAGCGAGCAAAGTCTAAAGTACGTTTGTTACTTACACCAACGAGATCTTGGTGAACATCATCGTGGATCTGTTTGATGTCTAGCATGACTAAATCAGAGACTTCCAACAGCTCATCAATAACTTCGGTATGCTTGCGCACATAACCGTTGGTATCTAAACAGGTATGAATACCTTGTTCTTTACACGCTCGGAATAAATCACGCACAAACTCAGCTTGTAAAATGGCTTCGCCTCCGCTGGCGGTTACACCACCACCACTGGCGTTCATAAAACGTCGATAAGGGGTAAGGTCATTCATTAAGTCACTGACGCTGACTTCTTTACCGTCGTGTAAGTCCCAAGTGTCTCGGTTATGACAATACTGGCAGCGCATTAAGCAACCCTGCATAAATACAATAAACCGGATCCCTGGTCCATCAACGGTTCCGCAAGACTCAGTAGAATGAATTCGCCCAATCTTTGACATTTGTTTCTCCAAAAAAAAACCTTGCCCAAAAACTTGGGCAAGGTTAATTATAACCGTAGTCTCTGCTAAGCAGAACTACTTAACGTTCAATTAGATACTTTGTGTGAAAGTACGTGTAATTACGTCTTGTTGTTGCTCTGGCGTTAGTGAGTTAAAACGCACTGCGTAACCAGAAACGCGAATGGTAAGCTGAGGGTATTTCTCAGGGTTTTCCATTGCATCAACTAACATTTCACGGTTCATCACGTTAACGTTTAAGTGTTGGCCACCTTCAACGTCAGCATTGTGATAGAAGTAACCATCCATCAAGCCCGCTAAGTTAGATTTTTGAGTATCGTCGTCTTTACCTAGTGCATTTGGCACGATAGAGAAAGTGTATGAGATACCATCTTGTGCGTTAGCAAACGGCAGTTTAGCAACCGAAGTTAATGATGCTACTGCACCTTTTTCGTCACGACCGTGCATTGGGTTAGCACCAGGAGCAAAAGGAGCACCTGCTTTACGACCATCAGGAGTAGTACCTGTTTTCTTACCGTATACAACGTTAGACGTAATAGTAAGAACTGACTGAGTAGGAATCGCGTCACGGTAAGTTTTAAGCTTACGGATCTTAGTCATGAAGCGGTTTACTAAGTCTACAGCAATATCATCTACGCTATCGTCGTTGTTACCAAATTTAGGGTAGTCACCCTCAATATCGAAATCAACAGCGATACCGTCTTCATCACGAATAGGCTTAACTTTAGCAAACTTAATCGCAGACAGTGAATCAGCAGCAACCGATAGACCAGCAATACCACAAGCCATTGTGCGGCGAACGTCACGATCGTGAAGAGCCATCAATGATGCTTCGTAGCTGTATTTGTCGTGCATGTAGTGAATACAGTTAAGTGCGGTCACGTATTGCTCAGCTAACCAATCCATGAATGTGTCTAAGCGACCCATTACATCGTCGTAGCTTAATACTTCGTCAGTGATCTTGTCAGACTTAGGACCAATTTGAATCTTAAGCTTCTCGTCTACACCGCCGTTTATTGCGTAAAGAAGAGTTTTAGCTAAGTTGGCACGAGCACCGAAGAACTGCATGTGTTTACCAACAACCATTGGTGATACACAACAAGCAATTGCGTAATCATCGTTGTCGAAGTCACTACGCATTAAGTCATCGTTTTCGTACTGGATTGACGAAGTGTCGATAGATACTTTGGCACAGTATTTCTTAAAGTTAATCGGTAATTGCTCAGACCATAGAACAGTAATGTTCGGCTCTGGAGAAGGACCCATTGTGTAAAGTGTGTTCAAGAAACGGAAAGCTGTACGGCTTACAAGTGTACGACCATCGGTACCCATACCACCCATTGATTCTGTTGCCCAGATTGGGTCACCAGAGAACAAGTCATCGTATTCAGGAGTACGTAGGAAACGAACCATACGTAGCTTCATTACCAAGTGATCGACTAGCTCTTGAGCTTCAGACTCAGTTAGCGTACCAGCAGCGATGTCGCGCTCAATGAATACGTCTAAGAAAGTGGTAGTACGACCAAACGACATTGCAGCGCCGTTTTGAGATTTAACTGCGGCTAGGTAGCCGAAGTAAGTCCACTGTACTGCTTCTTTAGCTGTAGTTGCTGGACCAGAGATATCACAACCGTATTTAGCTGCCATTTCTTTGATTTGAGCTAAAGCGCGGTGTTGCTCGCTGATCTCTTCACGAAGCTTCATTGTTGCTTCAAGATCTGAACCGTTTACAAAGTCAGCTTCTAGAGAGCGGTGCTGTTTAACTTTGTCAGCCATTAGGAAGTCAATACCGTAAAGTGCTACGCGACGGTAATCACCAATAATACGACCACGACCATATGCATCTGGCAAACCAGTTAAAACGCCAGACTTACGGCATTTCATGATAGAGCCTGTGTATACGTCGAATACACCTTGGTTATGTGTCTTACGGTAGTCTGTGTAAATCTTGCTTACCATTGGATCTAATTCGCGATCGTAAGCTTTACAAGAACCTTCAATCATACGAATACCGCCGTTAGGGATAATCGCACGTTTTAGTGGCGCTTCAGTTTGAAGACCAACAATTGTCTCAAGATCTTGGTTGATGTAACCCGCATCGTGAGAAGTGATGGTTGAGATAACTGAAGTATCGAAGTCTACCGGCGAGTGAGTGCGGTTTTCTTCTTTAATGCCTTCCATAACTTTGTCCCAAAGCTGATCCGTAGCTTCGGTTGCGCCAGCTAGAAAGCTTTCATCGCCTTCATATGGAGTGTAGTTAGCTTGAATAAAGCTACGAACGTTAACTTCATTTTGCCATTCGCCGGCTGTAAAGCCTGCCCAAGCACTAGCAAAAACATCGTTCTTCTCTGCCATTTTTTGTCCCACCTATAAGTTGGTATACAAATGAATATTCTATGGTTTAACCAATAGCCGTTATGCGGCTATTGCTGTTCTTGGAACAAGTATAGTGCTTGTTCCAAGAGGTAAAAAACTTTAACTCTATAGTAGTGCTGGAATACCGTATTTGCCTTCCAACATACCTACCGCCATCATGGCGACAAAACAAATCAACAATACTGATGCTGGGATAATGATACGGTCCGCAAACGATAGTTTCTTCGGACGTTCTTTATCACCAATCAAACCGTTGTTATCAAGTAACATGGTTAGTGCCCAAGCCAATACTGGGTTAGTTACCGCAGCTGCAAAGATACATATACCAGCAGATTGTGAATCTTTAGTATCTTTAATCATTTGCATACCGGCTTCTAGTAGCGGCAAGAATACACCTACTAATAATGCAATCTTCATTACTGGAGGCCATACAGCCACATCCATTGGGAAACCTAAGATTGCAATAATGATACACAATGAACCTAGCAAAATTGCGCCGCCAGGAATTGGGCGTTTAGCAATGGCTGCAGGAATCATGTAAGTCCCCCAGCTAGAAGTGATGTTACCGCCACCTACTGCTGTACCTACGATTTGACGTACAGAACAGGTCGTCATGGTGTCATCTACATCCATTAGTACTTTGTCTGTACCGCGTGGATAATTTAACTCTTGGAAAATACGGTGGCCTAAGAAATCAGGAGACCACATTGCTACCGCTAAAATAGCGAACGGTAATGAAGCAATAAAGTGTTCTGCATTAGGTAAACCTAACTGCCAACCTTGCTCAGTAGAGCCCCACCAGTAAACAGGGTTTAGGTTTGGTAGGCCCATTTCTGTTTTAAAGGTAAGGTCGAAACCAGCACCGAAGGCTAAGGCAATCACTAGACCCATTACCGCACAAGCTGGAATAGCTAACCAACGCTTACCTACTTTAGCTAAGAATGCGTACAGCACGATGGTAGCGGCTAATACCACTAAGCCCACATAACCCATTTCGCCCGTTGCAATACCTGCATCAACAGATTCTAGCCCTTTCGCCCATGATTGAATGTCGCCAATCATTGACATGGTGCCGCCAAAACCTAAGAACACCAATAAGCCGCCGGCTACCCCTTCACTGGTTAAGTTCACCAGTTTAGAACCACCTTTAAAGAAACTTAATAGTAAGCCGAATACGCCCAACAGAATCGCTAAGGCTAGTGGGTGAGCACCCGCTAAAGCAATCGCACCAATTAATGGAATCATTGGCCCGTGGTTACCGGCTAAGTTCGCCCGTGGATTAAATATCCCAGAGGCCAATACACAGAATAGTAATGCTGGAATAAGCATTTCTACTCGCGCCACTTCAATGGCGAACTCAGTACCTAGGTTGATGTGATCCCAGCGCTCGGTTAATCCGTCTGCCCAAGCCATCATTACTGCAGAGTACATGGCGATAATACCGATAGTACCGGCAATGGCTGGAACCAAATCTTCCCATTCAAAGCGGAAGTCACGACCTGGTAAATTTAAACCCCAACGACGAGGTTTCATGATTTGTAGTTCGTGGTCTAAGTAATCAGAGCGAGTTTCAAATTCAGAAGCAGGGCGGTGTGCTTCGGAATAACTCAGCTCTTCGTCTTGAGACTGGTGGTTGTTACTAGACATAGTTTCCTCAAAAACAAAAAATAAAAACTGATTAATCGCAGATGCTTAAGTTAAGTAGCTTTAAGCCTGAGATCCTTCTCACTGGCGATAATCGTCTCAACAGGACGAACAACATATAAAGATAGTGAGTATAAAAAGTGAAATAACTGCATG
Source organism: Agarivorans sp. DSG3-1 (assembly GCF_046774965.1). NCBI lineage: Bacteria > Pseudomonadati > Pseudomonadota > Gammaproteobacteria > Alteromonadales > Alteromonadaceae > Agarivorans > Agarivorans sp. DSG3-1. The sequence goes on from NZ_CP177241.1 coordinate 2,682,874, forward strand.
CAGTTTAGCGTAAAAAGTGTAGTGGGTAACTGTAGTAAAGAAACATTAAAGAAATACAAAATACGGCGACGATTAAGCGGCGAAGCGCTGTTTGCTATGTCCGTTATTTTGCTGTTTGCTACCACAACATCTGCCTTCTACTTTAGTTAGCGAAATTGTATCAAAGTAAGCAAGTTCTGGAATTTGATCTACATCAAAAAAGCTCATAACTTGTGTAATTTTACTACTTTTTTGAGGGTTTTGCGGGATGAAATTCTGCTTAATTCTGATTATTCTGTAATTTACTTACTAAAGTTGTGGTTGTTAGACTGAGAGCCAAGTCACTTAAATAAACTTCTAATACAGGCTGTTTTTTACAAAAAAATAACAATTCTTTGGGGCGTGTTAGCTTACACCCGCAAAAACCGTAATAAGCTAAAATTTTGAGCTAAAATTCTAAAACTGAAAATAAATGCGCTAGCTTGGCTTGTGAGCATATAACTATGCAATCTGCTTGAATATAAAGATGCTAACAATTTGGCTTATTAGGGTGTTTTGTAATCATAAGAGCGCTAGATGCCCCATAAAATGTTGAGTTTTGTCTTTTGCGGTGATACTTTTTGTTGGGTTGAACGTGTAACAAATGATTTAACAATCGTACGCGCCTCAGGAATTAGGCATGGTTGCTGCTAGCAGTCATTAACAAGGTAAAAAAATAACTATGAGTGAAGTGGCTGCGCTAGAAGCTTCAAATATCCACAAGGTATTTGGTGATAATGAAGTACTAAAGGGCATTGACCTTACAGCAAACAAAGGCGACGTAATTTCTATTATTGGCTCTTCGGGCTCTGGTAAAAGTACTTTTCTACGTTGTATGAACTTACTTGAGATCCCCACTCAAGGCGAAATTTTGGTTCATGGTGAGCAAATTGGCTTTAAGCATTTGCGTAACGGTGAACGCTTACCTTCCGACAATAAGCAAGTTGAACGGATTCGTTCTCGGCTCTCAATGGTGTTCCAAGGGTTTAACCTGTGGTCACACATGACGGTATTAGAAAACATTGTTGAAGCCCCCATTAACGTATTAGGTATCCCCAAAAAAGAAGCCACAGAGCACGCTGAAAGTTTGTTAGAGCGGGTCGGTTTGTACGATCGCAAAGATTACTACCCCGCGCACATGTCTGGTGGTCAGCAGCAACGGGCGGCGATTGCTCGTGCCTTAGCCATGAATCCCGAAGTGATGCTATTTGATGAACCCACATCCGCATTAGACCCTGAATTAGTGGGCGAAGTGCTTAAAGTGATGCGCAGCCTGGCAGAAGAAGGCCGCACCATGTTAGTGGTTACTCATGAAATGGCCTTTGCACGTGATGTCTCTAACCAAGTACTGTTTCTTCATCAAGGTATTGTTGAAGAACGAGGCTCACCGAAAAAAGTTTTTGAGAACCCAGATTCTGAGCGTATGAAGCAATTTCTAGCGCCAAAATACTAAAATTATAAATATGGAAGACAAGCGTTTATTCGCTTAAAGCAAACAACACGGAGTAACACATGAAAAAAACACTAGTCGCGATGATCGGTGCTATTGCACTAAGCACCACAGCAGTTGAAGCAAAAGATTGGGAAGTTGTACGTTTAGCAGTAGACGTGCCTTACGAACCATTTGAGTATAAAGCGCCAGACGGCTCTCTAACGGGTTTCGAAATCGATCTAGGTAATGCGGTTTGTGAAGAAATGAAAGTGAAGTGTGAGTGGGTTATTCAGGCATGGGACGGCATTATTCCAGGTTTGTTAGCACGTAAATATGATGCGATTTTCTCATCAATGTCGATTAACGAAGAACGCGCTAAAAAAGTACTATTTTCAGAAGCTTACTACAACACGCCTACGGGCTTCTTTGGTCCACAAGCTAGCGCGGTTGATCCAGCCAAGCCAGACACACTTAAAGGCCTACGTGTAGGTGTTCAGCGCGGTACTATTCAAGATACTTACGCTACCGACAACTACTCAAAAGTTGCTGACATTAAGCGTTACACCACTGGTGATGACCTAGTGGTAGATTTACACGGCGGCCGTTTGGACGTTGTTGTTATCGATTTCCCTGTAGGTGTAAGTACTATTCTTGAAGTAGAGAAGGGTGCTGAATTTAAAGTACTTGGCGACAACGTACAATTGGGTGAAGGCGTTGGTGTAGCTGCACGTAAGCGTGACGGCCAATTGATTGAAATGTTCAATAAAGCCTTAGCTACTGTTAAAGCTAACGGTACTTACGACAAAATTAACGACAAATACTTCGAATACAGTATTAAAAAGTAAGCCTTGCACTACCATTAACCCGAGCAATGCTCGGGTTAACTTTCTAAGAGACTCATTATGTTAGATCTTCATGGTTACGGCCCTTCCATATTTATGGGGGCAATTATCACTATCGAAGTGGCCTTCTTATCATTGGCGGTAGCATTGGCTTTAGGAATGCTAGCCGCGGTAGCGCGTTTATCTAAAAATCGAATTGCGAATTTTATCGCTGTGGCTTACACCACCATTATTCGCGGTGTACCTGATTTGGTCTTAATGCTACTCATCTTCTTTGGTGCTCAAATCGGCGTTAATGCTGTTTCTGATTGGGTATACGACAATTTTGATATTGAATACTACATAAATATTAATGAGTTTGTCGCCGGTGTAACAACCATTGGGTTTATCTTTGGCGCTTATATGGCGGAAACTTTTCGCGGAGCATTTTTAGCGGTAGATAACGGCCAGATAGAAGCAGGCAAGGCTTATGGGATGAGTGCCATACAAGTGTTTCGGAGAATTACTGTGCCGCAAATGATGCGCCATGCCATTCCGGGGATTGGCAATAATTGGCTGGTGCTGGTTAAAACCACTGCCTTAGTGTCGGTGATTGGTTTGGCTGACATGGTACGCTTAGCTAAAGAGGCTGCCGGTGCAGTGCATGAACCTTTCTTATTCTTTATTCCGGTAGCATTTGTTTATCTTGCGCTGACCAGCGTGTCTGAAATTTTCCTCAAGCGTTTAGAGATTCGATTTAGCGCTGGAACGGTAAGGTAGGCGATTATTATGTATGAAACTATCGAAAACTTACTCGCCAACAACGACATTTTCACCCTCACTACGGTTCTAGGTTATTGGGACGGTTTAGTTATGACCGTGCAGTTAGTCTTTTTATCATTGATTTTGGGTTTGATTCTAGCAGTACCGCTAGCCATTCTTCGCGCCTCAGATAATGTGTTAGTTAGTCGCAGTGTGTGGCTATTTACTTATGTATTTCGCGGTACGCCGTTGTTGATTCAGCTCTATATTATTTATTACGGCGTAACCTACATTGAAGGCATTCAAGAGTCGATGTTCTGGCCAATTGTGCGAGAAGCCTTCTATCCATGTTTATTAGCCTTTGTTCTGAATACGGCTGCATACACCACCGAAATCTTCCGTGGCGCGATTGTGGCTACACCACGCGGCGAGATTGAAGCGGCTAAAGCTTACGGTATGTCTGATGCTAAAGCGATGACGCGTATTATTTTGCCTAGTGCTTTGCGTAGAGCATTACCCGCCTACAGCAACGAAGTTATCTTTATGCTGCACGCTAGCTCGATTGCCAGCATTGTTACTATTATTGATTTAACCGGTGCCGCTCGCGATGTTTATGCCAAGTATTACGCTCCGTTTGAAGCATTCACTTTTGCTGCATTGATTTATCTCTGTGTCACTTTTTTACTGGTGTTTGGATTTAAGCAGTGGGAAAAACGTTGGCACCGCCATTTACGGCCATTAAGTTAATTATAGAAAGGGGCGAAAGCCCCTTTTTTTATCAGCTCAACAAGAATCATATTATGCTTACTCTGCTTAAAAATGCTCAGCTCTATTCGCCAAGTCCAAAAGGTAAAATGGACTTACTGATCGCTAATGGAAAAATTGCTGAAATTGCTCCTCACATAGAGCTTAAAAGTAACTCGGCACTGTTCTCCACCTTGGATTTGGCTGGCGCAATTTTAGCGCCGGGGTTTGTTGACGCGCTAGTGCATTTTACTGGCGGTGGCGGCGAGGGTGGTTTTGCTTATCGTACCGCTGAGTTAAGTTTTGATGAAGCCGCACCTACGGGGGTGACCACTTTGGTCGGAGCCTTAGGTACCGATAGTGTCACCCGCAGTCCCGCACAAGTGTTGGGAAAGGCACGTGAGTTAACGGCGCAGGGTTTAAGCTGTTATTGCTACACTGGCTCTTATCATTTGCCAGTGAAAACCATCATCGGCTCGATTGAGCAAGATATTGTACTCATTCCCGAAATGATTGGGGTGGGTGAAATTGCTATTGCCGACCATCGAGCCAGCCAAGCCTCGGTTCAAGCCTTTATTGAAGTGGCCGCCGAAGCGCGCGTTGCAGGCTTATTAGCAGGTAAAAAAGGCATCAGTTTTTTCCATGTTGGTGACGGCAAAGGCAAACTGAGCATGTTAAGAGAGATTATTAAGCAATCCGACTTATCAGTCACTCAGCTTTACCCTACACATTGCAATCGCAATCAAGCCTTGTTTAACGACGCCTTAGCTTTTTTGAATGAAGGTGGCGCCATCGATTTCACTACCAGTACTATTCCGCAGTTTATCGAAGAAGGCGAGGTAAGTTGTCCTCAAGCGCTTAAAACCATTGTTGATAAAGGCTTAGATTGGCAACGGGTGAGCTTTAGCTCCGACGCCAATGCGAGTTTGCCTCTATTCAATTCAGAAGGTGAATTAGTGGGCATGCAAGCCGGTAAACTCGAGAGTTTGTATGGAGCGGCGAGACAAGCTGTTCAGGATTATGATGTTCCTCTAGAGGTTGCTTTGTCGGTGATCAGTGCCAACCCTGCTAAGATTCTGGGGCTTACTAATAAAGGCCAGCTTGCCAAAGGATTTGACGCCGACATGGTGGTATTGAACCCCGATACACTAGAGATCAAGCAAGTGATTGCTAAAGGCCAGAGTATTTGGGCTAAATAAGCCAAGTGCCTCGGGTCGTTTTTGGCTAAGGGCTAGGGCATAATAGCTTCAATTGGATTTTTAGCAGAAGTAGCCCTATGACGTTTAAAGGATTTACTACCCAGTTGGTACATTGCGACCGCTTAGCTGGTGTAGAAGACGGCGCAGTACATGCACCTATTCATAACTCAGTGCCTTATGGATATGCCGCCACTCAAGATTTAGTTGATGTATTTCAAGGCAAACAAGTAGGGCATGCTTATGCTCGTCAATCTACTCCTACCTTAGATTACCTGCAGCGCAAAATTGCCATGTTAGATGACAGTATAGGCTGTTTAGTATTTGGTACTGGTATGGCGGCAATTGGCACAGTATTTCTTACTCTGTTAAAAGCGGGGGATCACATTGTTGCTAGCCGCTTCTTGTTTGGCAATACCAGCAGCATTTTTGGCACCTTAAAAGGTTACGGAATCGAAGTAACTTTGGTTGATGCCACCAATGCAGATGCGGTAGAACAGGCTTGCCAAGCTAACACCAAAATGGTGTTTGTAGAAACCATTGCTAACCCTGCAACTCAAATTGTTGATTTAGCGGGTATCGGCGAGCTTTGCCAGCAACGTGGTTTGCTTTACGTGGTAGACAATACCCTAACGTCTTCTTATTTGTTCCAGCCAAAAACAGTAGGCGCTAGCTTAATCGTTACTTCGTTATCCAAGTATGTGGGTGGCCATGGCAATGCGTTAGGCGGTTCGGTAAGTGATACTGGCTTATTTGATTGGACGAATTACCCCAACATATTTGAAGGTTATCGTAGCGGTGACCCTAAAATGTGGGGCATTAATCAGATTAAGAAAAAAGGCCTGCGTGACTTTGGTGGCGCCCTTTGTTCGCAAACGGCTCATCTGTTGTCGGTTGGGGCGGAGACAATGGCGTTACGTATGGAGCGCCAATGCGCCAATGCGCTAGCCTTAGCTAAGATGCTGGATGCTCACCCTAAAGTGGCCAAGGTGTATTACCCTGGTCTGGAACAACATCCGCAACATCAGCGTGCAAATGACTTGTTCAAGCATTTTGGCGCGTTAGTGAGTTTTGATTTAGTTGACGGAATTGATTGTGCAGAATTTTTAGATAAAACTGAAATTGTGATTAATGCCACCCACCTTGGTGACAATCGCACACTCGCTTTGCCGGTAGCTCAAACTATCTATTTTGAAATGGGTTTAGCTGCTCGCCAAGAGTCTGGTATTAGTGAAACAATGATCCGTTGCTCTATTGGTATCGAAGACACCGAAGACTTACTGGCTGATTTTTCTCAAGCGCTTGCGCAGTTTTAGTCTGGTAGAGGTTGTTTGAATAAAAGGCCTTGGCAATGCCAAGGCTTTTTTATGGAGTTTATTTGGTGTCGATGGAGATGAGCTCTACATCGAAAACCAGGGTTGAACCCGGTGGGATAGAAGCCACGCTGCGGTCGCCATAGGCCAGCTGACTAGGAATGAAAAAGCGGAATTTTTCGCCAGCACTCATGTATTGCAAACCCTCTGTCCAGCCGGCAATTACTTGACCTAAAGGAAATTGAGCTGGGCGGCCGCGATCAACTGAGCTATCAAAGACCAGCCCGCTTAATAAGGTGCCGTGATAATGTACCGTTACGGTACTGTTGGCCGATGGCTTTTCATCACTATTAACCACATCTTCCAATACTTTATATTGCAGGCCGGAGTCAGTGGTAACAATGCCGTCTTCTTGGCCGTTTTTACTTAAGAAATCTTGGCCTAATTGGCGGTTTTGTTTAGTGGCTTTTGCGCTGTTATTGGCGCGTAAAATAAACAAGATTACAAATATCGCCAGCACCGCCAGCACAACAAATTTCAATGTATTGATCCTTCTCTGTTTTTATTGCTAACCAATGATTAGCGGAAAGCTTAGCCTAAGACTAAGCCAAAACGCTTCATTTTTGTAGATTGATTTGTGGTGGTTTTTTCTAGGGTGGTTAGCGGGTCATTTTTTTTACAAATACCACTACAAAAAGCGCAATAATAAAACTTCCGCTAAAGGCCTCAATTGCGGCAAAAATACGTGAAAAACCTACTGGGGTAAAGTCGCCGTAACCAAGGGTGGTAAAGGTGACCACGCTGTAATACAGACACTCAAAAAACGCGACAATATTGTGTCCAACGCTTTGGCTTAAGTCTAAAGATACGACATTGCCGTTAAAATGAATCCCGGTAAAAAAGTAGACTACTGCACAACTTAAAATAATTAGTAGGGAGGTAAGTACAACCCTCATTGGTTGTTCGCCATAACCACACACTAAATCCACCAGTTTTGAGATGGCGCGCTTATAAGAGTATTTGGGCATTTGATAGCGGCGCATGGTGAGTTCTTTTTTTAGAAATATCCCTGCGGTGGTAAACAAGCCTTCAGATTCAGCGGTTTTGCGTAAACAGCGGTAAACTTCTTCGGCCTGCTGGTAGTAGTCTGCCATTGCATCTTTGTCTTGCTGCTTCTCTGCTGCGCTGCCAAGCTGTTCTTGCAGCACTTTTTCTCCCACACAAAGGCTATCGCATTTACACAAGTCCATTTTTGCACCCAGCAAGTTGGTTTTGGTTAGGTTGGCATGATTGAGGTTAGCATCACGTAGGTCGGCTTTCATTAAGCTGCCATGTTGCAGGTTAATGTTGAATAGGTGGGCACCTCTTAGGTTGCTACGATAAAGGTCTACGCCGGTCATGTCGTAGCCTTGTTTATTGTTGTAATTGACTAAATCGATGCCTGCTAGGTTGGCTTTTTTTAAACTGATACCACGCAGCATTCCGCCGCGTTTCGCGTAGCTTTCGAGCTTTTCTTTTATCTCGTCACCGCTTTTATCTTCGTCTGGATCATGCCAGAAACACAAACCACTGCTTAGGGCTGGCTCTGTACAGTTTGCACCAGAGCTGTCTTGATATAAACATTCAGAGCATTTTGCCATTGCTTGTAAATTCCTGTCGCTTACCAACAAACTGATTATTAGCTAGTTTTTAAGCTTGCTTAATCATAAGTGTATTGCAAAAGCGGGATTTTGCGAGCGTGGCAGCACTAGCATGTTTAAGGACTTTGGCGGTGCTTATTGTCGCGCAATGGTTATTTGTTTTTGCTACCTAGTTGCTGAAACTCACTTTTCAGGGTTGAGTAACGTTCGGCGTGGTTATCGTTGAGTTTCAAGCCGTCGAGAAGCTTAATTGTGGTTTTACAGTCGGTGAGCAGTTGGCCACTAATGCCTTTTTGTGATTGGTTTAATTGTTTAAGTATCGCTTGGATCTTATTGAGAATGGCACCAGTGTTGCCTGGGGCCACTTGGAGCGCTTTGTCAAAGAAGTTAGTGGCTTCAATGTAGCGACTCTCTTCATAAGCCTCGATACCCATTTTATTGTATTCGCGGAACTGGCCTAGTTTCAATTCAAAATCTTCAGCTCTCAGTACTTTTTGGGCCGAAGAGAGTGAAATCGGGTCTATATCAGCTCGTTTTTCTAACTCTTCAGCAAAGGGCATCGCATATTCAAACTCACCCACTGAGTTCAACGTTAGAAAGGTATCGGGTAACAGTTCGCCACTTACTTTACTGGGCTCTTCTAACAAGCCTTCGTGACTATCAAATAGTAAGCGCTTGGCTTTGTTCATTTCGCCTTTAGTGGCATGTACACGAGCTTGGCTAATGCCTTCAAAGGCGTCAAAGTTAAAGTCTTCGTCTTTACCTTCTTCACGGCGGGCGTGAAATAGCACCGAGTTTACTTCTTGTAGCAGGCGGTTTTTACGGTATAAGTCATCTTCATTCTGGGCTTCATCAATCAGGCTACGAACGTAATTACATAGATGATGTGGACCACGGTGAATGGAGCGTCGCGCTAACTGTAAAATGGTAGAGAAGGTTTCTTTAGCTAAGGTAAGGTCACCTGCTTCCATGGCGAGTTCGGCCAACAACTGTTGGCGTTCGATACTGTTTACTGCCAGCTTTGAGGCTTTAAGCACCGTTTCCAATGCTTTGTCGGTTTCGCCTTCGGCGCGATAGGCGCGGGCTAACCAGTCGTAACCAGTAAGTAATAGCGGGCTTTCGGTTACCGAACGGCTAAGTGTACTAATTGCGCTTTTATTGTCTTTAAGTAACAAGTGCACTCGGCCAAGTGTTGCCTTAGCCCAAGTTTGTTTGCGTTCTTCAAGTATGGTTTCAAGAGCCACTTTGGCGGCTTCAAATTCACCTAAGGCAATTTGAGCTTCTACTCGCATGTTGCGGCAATAATTAGTGTAGCGACTTTCTGCTTCAATCTGTTGATCACATAGCTCAATGACTTTGTTGTAGTCTTTCTTCGCTAATGCTTGGAAAACTTCACGCAGGCTTTGGCGTTTAACATGGGCTCTGGCTAAGCGATTATGTAATTGAAACTGCGAGAAGGGTTTAGTGATAAATTCATCGGGTTCCATCTCTAATGCACTTAGCACCATGCTTTTGTTGTTATCACCGCTAATGATAAAAAATAGAGCGTCTACTTCTAATAGTTGGCTAACTCTTAGCTCTTCAAGTAATTGGCCACCGTTTTTGCCGGTGCCTAAATTGTAATCAACCAACAAAATGTCAAATTTTCGTTTACGACAGGCTCTTACTGCTGCTTCACCAGTATTGGCAAAAAAAACATCGTTTGCGCCAAAATTTTGCAACATAGCCTTAAGCATGACCTGAAACGCTCGTTGGTCATCAACAATAAGTATTTGCTTCCCGCTGTAATTGTATTGCGCTGCCATTTATGAGTTTTCTGATCACTTTTCGCTATCCTAGCATAAGTTTATCTCGGTTAAAGCAGAGAAGGGCGCAGAGAGTTAGTTGAGTAATACTATCGTTTATTTGATCTTGCCAAACTGGCCGGAATTGATTTAATATTAATCTGTTGGTGAGACTTTTGGTCTCACCAACGCTGAGTCAAAGCCAAACTTGGAGTGATCCAAGGTCGGAAAGTTACAGATCTTAAGGCTTATCCTTAAGATGGCTGGACCGCCTTAGTTGAGTGGTTAGATTTGCACAATGTATGTCTTTCTACTTAGTAAGTTAGTCTATTTACCGTTTATTACTTTCCGTATTTGGTTGGAACGCCAAGCTAAAATTAGCTTGGCGTATTTGTTTCTCTTCTCCTTTCGCCCATTCATTTCAGTTTATTCTCGCCTGCAATAGCTCTTATCTAACTTGAGCTGTGTTTTTCTGTGTCTGTTGGTTTTGATCAAGCGAAGATGTGACGATTGGCATTTATTGCGGGCATAAAAAAAGACACCCTAAGGTGTCTTTCTTTAACAAATATGGTGGAGGGAGGTGGATTCGAACCACCGAAGCTTTCGCGACAGATTTACAATCTGTTCCCTTTGGCCACTCGGGAACCCCTCCTGCTTGTGGAGCGGCATATTACCAGAACAAAGTGGGCTGTAAAGTAAAAATAAGCAGATTTTTACTGACTGACTACTGTTTGCTTATTATCTGCGCGTTTGATGCGAATAGGCTAAAGTTTTGGCTTGCTTTTCCGATAGCTAGAGATAGAACCGGAGGGGCAATATGTTAGTTGAACAAATTAGAAATAGCAGCTTATGTGACGAACTGCAGTTGGGCGATACGCTTAACCAAAGTACCGCTCATGGTGAGCAAGCGCGTTTTCATTTGTTACTAAGCATGTTGAGCCAAAACGTTTGTGACCAAGCTCAGTTTTCGATGCAAAAGCAAAATCGAGAGCAAATTCAACAAAGCCTTCGAGATAAGTTTCAATTAGCGAGTCGACGCCCCTTGTTGGCACAAGACGATGAGTTTGCTGTGCAAGCCAATTGGAGCAAGAGAGCGCAAGCGGGGGATATCAGCAGTATTCGCTTAGAGCAAGCTTTAGGTGGTTATGCAGCCAGTGCTGATGACAGCGTTGAAGGCGTGCCCGTTGAAGTCATCAATAACGTGGACTTACTCACACGTATAAAGCACTCAGTAGCCAAGCAACCTAACCAGCAAGAAGTAGATACTGAAGTGAAAGGCGTGGATATGTATAAGGTACTAAGTGACTTTGATTACTCAAAGCCACTTAAGGTGCAGTATTTTAACTAAAAAATGCTTAATTAACGAAATACCACGGTACGATTTCCGTAGACAAAAACTTTCTCGTCTAATACTTGCTGCAGGGCTTTACTTAATACCGCTTTCTCAACATCACGTCCCGCTCTAGCCATTTCTTCAGCGCTGTATGAGTGATCCACATGAATAACATGCTGTTCAACGATCGGCCCTTCATCTAAGTCGTTATTTACGAAGTGAGCAGTAGCGCCAATAATTTTCACACCACGGTCGTAAGCCTGTTTATAGGGCTTAGCACCAATAAACGCTGGCAAGAATGAGTGGTGGATATTCAAAATTTTGTTATTGAACGCTTCTACAAAGGCTGGCGTAAGAATACGCATGTATTTAGCTAATACTACGTAGTCTGGCTGGTATTGCTGAACCACTTCAATCACTTGTTGCTCATGTTCTTCGCGGCTTAAATCTACATGGCTAATGTGATGGAAGGGAATATCGAACTTTTCAGTCAGGGTTTGCAGGCTATCGTAGTTACCAACTACGGCGGCAATCTCTACGTCCATATCTCCGTATACAGCTTTCATTAGCAAGTCACCCAAGCAATGGGCTTCTTTAGTCACCATGATCACAATGCGTTTACGGCCTGCGCTTTCTAATCGGCGAATACTACCAGCAGGTAAAGCGCCGTCTAAATCGGCTAACAGGGTTTTGTCGTTAAAGTAGCCCTCTAGCTCGGTGCGCATAAAGAAACGGCCGGCAGCATTATCAACAAACTCGTTGTTTTTAATGATATTAAGTTGGTGCTTAGCACAGATGTTGGTAATGCTCGAAATTAAGCCTTTGGCATCTGGGCATTCGGTTAAAAGGATTTTTCTTTCCATTGTCTTTTCGATTTATTCAGTTTTAAAGTTAAGATTTCTTACAGCACTGCTTTAGCTTTTTGCCGCTATTACAGGGGCATTTAGCATTGCGAGCCAAAGACTTAGGCGCAAATTCGCCATCGGTATAAAACCAGCGGTCTTGGCTTTTTACAAAGTTAGAACGCTCGTGCAAAATGTTTAATTGATCATGCTCTTGGTAATAGGCTTTAAATTCCACTATGCCAGCTAGGCCATTAATAAGGTGGCAGCTAAAGAGAATTTGTAGCTTCTTCCATTGATTTTTTTCGTCTTCGCTAAAGGCGCTAGGCGCATCACCTTGACGAAAATCAGGATGGTGGGTTTGCCATAGATAGTTAGCATCTCCAAGTGTGAAGGCGGTGTAGCGCGAACGCATTAATTGCTCGCAACTAACAGGCTTGGAAGTACCGTTTATAAAAGGCTGGCAGCACTGATGAAAATCACTACCGCTGCCGCAAGGGCAAAGTAACACCGGAAGACCCCAAATTTGACCAAGGCCGAAGTGTAGCAAGAAGCTGCCCATAAGGCAGCTTAATATTGGTTAGAGTTTACACATTGATGAGCTATATTTGCGCTTAGATAAGGTTATTAGTCGCATATGTTGCTAATTGCGGGTCAAAGCGTTGGCCTGCGCGTTGCTCAAGCTGCTGCTGTAGTTGCTCACTGTTGCTGTACTCAGCCAAAAATACCGCCAGTGCAATGATTCGAGCGAAGGGGTGGATAGCTTCGGCTGCTAGGCCCAAAGGTTGGCCGCTACCATCCCAATATTCTTGATATTGGTTCGCCACTATTAAGGCGGCGTCTATTATCATTTGTACGCTGGGATCTTGAAGATACTCAGGTAAGCCGCAGTGCTCAGAAATTCTATTCCAGCTATCTTTATTTAGCATATTACAGCTGAGCAGCACGTCGGGCAGGCCCACATTGGCTAAATCATAAAAGCCTGCAATTTGGCGCAGGCAAAGGCACTCTTGAGGGTTTAGCTTTAACGCGGGCGCTAACTGCTCACAGTTGCTTTCAATAGTGCGCTGTAAATCTGTTTTAGGGCGTTCGCTTTGAATACTTTGGTAGATCATTTCTACTAGCTGTAGTTGACCGTGAGCCAATTGCTTTTGCAATTGACGGTTCTCTAATCGTACCGAGGTACTTTGAATATAAAAGCTTAAGGGTTCGAATTGCGGCTGGTCTTGCTCTGTCCAACCTTCTAAATAAAACATCATTGGTTCGCTATCACTATTCGCTAAGTAAAACAGCGCGTTACCTTCTGCGTATTGATGTTGTTGAGTTTGTTGAACTTGATTTATCAGGTTTTGGATCCGATTGGGGAGCTCATGTAGATTGTGAATTTCTTTTAAATAGTCCAACTTACCTTGGCTATGTAAAACACATAGTTTTGAGCGATAAACGCTAATCGCCATTCCACTAATAGAGACATTATTAAGTTGTTTGCTAAGTAAACTTGATAGCTCTTCAAAGGCACTGGTGGCCAGCTTTTGTTCATTTTCACAATTGGCTAAGTGACTAGAAGAGTTTATCACCGCACGCAGGTTGTTGCGTTGCAAATGCAGTTCAGTGATTTCTTGATAAGCCCTCAAAGACGCACACATTAAAGTGTCTAAGTTTACATCACTAAGCTCGGTTTTATTCTTGTAATCACTGACATCATATCGACGAATAACATCTCTAATAGGCGCTAAACCGGGTTGGCCAGTCCGTAAAATAAGACGGATTTCGTGATTATTTAAACGCTGACGAATATCATCAATCAACAGTAAACCAGCGTCATCACTTTCCATCACTACGTCTACTAAGGCGATTGCTACGTCGGCATGGTTGCTGAGTAGTTCGTAAGCTTCGGCGGCGTTGTAGGCATCAATAAAGGTCAGTTTGCGCTCTTGGTAAGAAAAATTATTAAGCACCAGCTTGGTTACCGTGTGCATCTCGCTGTCATCATCAACAATGAGCACCTTCCAAGGCGTAAGCTCTATTGAGTCATTGGCGGCTTCGTCTTCTTCATCAAACAAAAATAGCTCTGCACTATCATCCATCGCGACGCTCCCCACAAATAGATTAAGACTTTTATCATCAGTATAGAAAATTCCTAGAGTCTTCATGGATATTTTTCTTAAAACCCGATATTAAACACGCTAAGCTAAAAGGATTGCGCATACCTGCTAGGAAATTGATTTTGCATAATAAATTTGTCATTGAAGCCTTGGACTCTGGATTGGCTGAAGCCCTGAAAAACAAGATTGATCTTAAAACCAAGCCGCAAGGTTCCCTAGGGCAACTTGAAGACTTGGCCTGTCAGATTGGCCAGATTCAATCTACCCTAGAGCCTGAGATTCGTAAGCCTAAAATGATTGTGTTTGCTGCTGATCATGGGATAGCGAGTGAAGGGGTGAGCGCCTACCCACAGGCTGTTACGGCGCAAATGGTGCAAAATTTTGTAAACGGTGGCGCTGCAGTTAATGTGTTTTGCCGCCAACACAGCCTCGATTTCGAAATTGTAGATGTTGGCGTGGCTGAATTATTGTCAGAAGAAGGGATTGAGTGTTGCAAGGTAGCGCCAAGTACCCAAAGTTTTTTAGCGAGTGATGCAATGAGCCAAGCACAATGCATACAAGCCATTGAAGTGGGCGCGGAGCGGGTAGCGCAAGCCGCACGAGAAGGCTCTAACTTACTAGCTTTTGGTGAAATGGGCATTGCCAACACGGCTAGTGCGGCAGCGTTAATGGCGGGGTGTTTACAGCTTGATGTTGCAGAGTGCGTAGGCCGTGGGACTGGATTAGATGACCAAGGCTTACAGCATAAAGTAACAGTGTTAGAGCAAGCTCTAAAGCACCACCAAGGTGACTATAGTGCTCAGCAGTGGCTGGCTAAAGTAGGTGGTTTAGAAATTGCGGCTATGGTGGGCGCAATGTTAGAAGCTGCTCATCGCCGAATGGTTATTTTAGTGGATGGATTTATTTGTTCATCAGCGGCTTTAGTAGCCAGCCAAATCAATCCTTTAGTAAAACAATACATGGTGTTTTGCCATCAAAGTGCCGAGCAAGCACATCAGCGTTTATTAAAAGCATTAGGCGTCAAGGCTTTGTTAGATTTGTCTTTACGTTTGGGCGAGGGCAGTGGGGCGGCGTTGGCCTATCCGTTAGTGTGTTCGGCAGTTAATTTTTTAAAGGAAATGGCTTCATTTGATTCCGCCGGAGTTAGCCGTGAGCATAGCTAAGCTGCTTAAGCATGAGCTCAACCTGCTGTTGAACGCCTTAAGTTTTTTTAGCCGAGTACCGGTGCCTAACAGTGTCACTTACAATGCGACCAGTTTAAGCCAGTGTGTGGCTTATTTTCCTTTTGTAGGCTGGTTAGTCGCCTGGCTTAGCGCAGCGGTAATGATTGGCTTGATCCCGGTACTGGGTGCGCCATTAGCGGTGTTGTTGTCGATGGTCGCCAGTTGCTGGGCGACTGGCGCATTTCATGAAGATGGTTTTGCAGATTGCTGCGATGGCTTTGGTGGGGGGTACCAAACCGAACAAATACTCACCATTATGAAAGACTCCCGCTTAGGCACTTATGGTGTGCTGGGTTTGTGTTGCATGTTGGCGTTAAAGTTTTCCGCCTTATTAAGCCTTAGCCAGCAAATGTCGATGATGAATCTGTTATTGGTTATCTGGCTTGCTCATAGTTTAAGCCGCTTTAGCGCGGTGTTACTGATATGGCGCTTAGATTATGTGCGCGAACCATCTGAGCCAAGCAAAGCTAAAGCAGTCGCGCAGTCTATTGGGCGTAAAGAACTTGTGCTTGCATTATGTTGGGTAGCTGTTCCGGCAATCTTAATCAGTACCCATGTTTTGGCACTTGCTCTGATAAGTAGTTTGGTCGTTACAGTGCTTTGGGCCAGATACCTTAAGTTAAAGCTTGGTGGTTATACTGGCGACGGTTTAGGGGCTCAGCAGCAGCTCGCAGAAGTGATGATTTATATTGCCTTGGTGGCTGGGTTAAATACCGGTGTATTGGTGTGACCCGAGTATTATTGATACGCCACAGCGCTCCACTGATTGCGCCAAATCATTGTTACGGCCAGTTAGATGTCTTAGCCGAATCGACAGGCTTAACACTGGCGGTAACTAAACTCAGCGCTCAGCTTGCTGCATTATCTATCGACAAGGTTATTTGCAGCCCACTACAGCGTTGCTCACAGTTAGCTGACGCTTTGGGGTTAGCGAAAGTAGTAGAATACCAAACTTGGCTCAAAGAGATAAACTTTGGCCTTTGGGAAGGGCAAAGCTGGGATACTATTCCAGCCGCAGAATTACAAGCTTGGGCCGATAATTTAAGCTCTTTTCGCTTAGGAAAAACGGGCGAAACGGTGACCGAGTTTCGAACGCGAGTATTGAATGAATGGCTGCAACTGTGCGCGCTTCCAGAGCAAGAAAAGACCATAGTTTGCATCTGCCATGCGGGTGTTATCCGCACCATTGTGGGAGAGGTACAAAACTTAGCTATCGAGCAGTCTATGACGCTTCCCCTTAACATGGGCTCACTCACTAGCCTTAAGATCCATTCTCAAGGAGTTACGCTTGAATACACCAATCGTTAGTTTTTTTACAGCGGTAGCGCTGAGCTTTTCTATGCCGAGTGCGTTTGCTCAAGAACAAACTCTGGGCGGCGCTGAGGCGGGTTCACCCAAAGTGAATATTATTGGCAAGTGCTGGCAGCGAGACACCAAGCCAAAAGTAAACAAATGCTTGGAAAACAGCTTGGCTCGGCTGGATCACCAAGTCAGACAGCGTTTAGTGGTTTTGAATCAACAAGCGGTGGATTTGGAGTCTATTAGTGAAGGTGCTAAAGGCTTGGTGCTTGCGTTAGAAAGTGCCAAGTCAGAGTTTGGCGAATTTCGTCAAGCATTGTGTCACTGGGAGGGCTTAATGATGGCGGGAGGAAGTGGCTCAGCCAGCCAGTATTTGAGTTGTGAGATAGAGCTAACTCAGCACTGGTTAAGCCGTTTACATCAGTGGTAATTCTGATTGATGGCTAAAAAATACAGCTAAGACCGATGACCTAGCTGTATTCAGTATTATTATTTACTCTCTATTTAGCGTCTGCTTCTGCTTTTCGAGCTTCTTGGCAACCTTTAATCGCGGGAGCGAGGATCTCTAAGGCAGTTTTGTCGCAAGGGCTTAAGCTGGCGTCTGATTGATTTATTGGCGTAACCCGCTTACCCCAGCGAATAGCCGCCGCTCCCCAGGTTAAACCCGCACCAAAGGCTGCAAGCAATACGTTATCACCGGGTTTGATTCGACCTTCTTCTAAGGCTTCACAAAGCGCAACTGGTACGGTAGCAGCAGAGGTATTACCGTATTTTTCAATGTTCACCATAATGTTGTCGTACGGAGCATCAATACGTTTAGCCAGCGCATCAATAATACGTAAGTTAGCTTGGTGAGGCACAATAAAGTTAACTTCGTTATTGGCTATATTGGCTTGCGCCAGCACATTAGTCGCCGCTTCGCCCATACCTTTTACTGCGCGCTTGAAGATTTCTGGTCCCTCAAACTGAAAGTTGTATAAGGTGTCTACACCAGAAAAACGCTTACGGTTTGTTCCGAAATCAGAGATAAACAAAATCTCACGCTTTTCGCTGTCACAACCTAATTTGGCCGCTAAGAACCCCACTTTTTCTGCGTCGTCATTAGCTTCTAAAATAACCGCTCCTGCGCCATCGCCAAATAATACGGCGGTATCGCGTTTGGTCCAATCGAGAAGTTGAGTCAGGCGCTCAGCACCAATTAACAAAATGCGCTTCATTGCTCCGGTTTGAATAAGTGCAGACGCCGTTTGCATACCATAAACAAAGCCACTACAGGCAGCGTTCATATCAAATACTGCAGCCTGGTCAGCTTTTAAAATTTGTTGAACACGGCTGGCGCTGCTCGGTACCGAGGTGCCAGGGGTGCAGGTACACAAAATAATCGCGTCTAGCTGATCTGCTGTTAGGCCGGCGGCTGCCAAAGCTTGTAAGCCTGCTGTTGCTGCCAATTCAGCAATATCAACATGCGAAACACAGCGCTCTTTAATCCCTGTGCGGCTACTAATCCACTCATCCGATGTGTCGAGAAATGTACTTAAGTCGTGGTTAGTGAGTCGTGCTGGAGGCATACATTTGCCCCAACCGGTTATTTCAGCATTGTGCATAGCGAGCTTAAAATCCTAGCTAATTTATAGTGCAAAGGATTATGCCTGATGCTCGGCAAATAACCAAACGAGAGCAAAATTTAGTCTCGAACTGCTAGTTTTGAGGCTTAGTTTGAAATTCTAGTCAAAACTGTCGTTTTGTAGGGCTTTTTGTGCGATAATTGTCCGAAATTGATGGACTAGACCTACAGAAGTGTAGGCATATTTGTGTGACAGGGATGCTTTATTTTTCTCTGACTAACGTAAATGAGGTCTATTATGACTATTCACAATATACATTCCACCCTGTCTCCGCCTGGTGCGCAAGATGATAAAACTACTTGTTTTAATGATAATACGCGTTTTTTTGTGCTAACCGTTGATTTCTACGCAGACTCTTTAAGCTTATTGGCCTTTGGTGGTGATGTGATTGGCAATTTGCCTCCTACTAAACAGGTGGCGGTAAATGGCGAAGTGGACGATCTTGATAGTTTTTTCCGAACCATGTTTATTTGGTCGTTTTCCAGTATCTCCGAAGTGGACGCTCCTTCCCCATTGAATCCTCAAGATTGGTTGTTACTAGACGCGAACGAAGCGTAGATTAACCCAAGGACTAGGGCGCTAGTTGTATAGCGTCCAATTGTTTTATCAGAGAGTCAAAGTAACGTGCCCCCGAAGCTTTTAATTCAATATTCTGGAGTTGTGCAAGTCTTAGCGACAGTAACCTAGCTTCACTCTTAGCTAAAGCTGGTGCCAAAGTGAGTAATTTAGTTTATGGATTACTGAGAAGATCTGATGGTTGCTTGAATCAATCGTTTAATGAGCCATTTAATCATCAACAGTGGGATTCGCAACAAGCTTAGGGTGGGAATGGCAACTGCTACTAGGGTAGCAATTGCCTATTAGCCTCTTCTATAAGTACCTTGTACGAAGATGTTGTTCAAAATACTGGCTATTCAATGTTTCGCCAGTGGCGCGGCGTACCAACTCATCGGTTTCATAAATACTGGCTTGCGACCAAATATGTTGTTGAAGCCAAGCAAAGGCTCCACTGTAATCTCCAGCGGCAATCGCTTGTGGAGTATCTGGTTTTGCTTTTACCAGAGCAGCATGAAACTGCGCCGCATACATTGCCCCAAGTGAGTAGGAGGGGAAGTAGCCGATTAAGCCAGCAGGCCAATGTACATCTTGCATGCAACCATCTTTAAAGTTCCCCTTGGTGGATAAGCCTAAATATTGCTGCATCTTTTGGTCCCACAGCTGTGGGATATCCGCCACACTAATTTTCTGATTAATTAAGTCTCGCTCTAATTCGTAACGCAACATAACATGAGCAGGGTAGGTGAGCTCATCAGCGTCGACGCGAATGTAACCGGGCTTAACGCTTAAGTAGTGGCGTTTAAGTTCTTCTAATTGCATGGGTTGTTGTTGGCATAAATGCTGATTAACCAAGGGAAGCAACTGCTCTACAAATGGTTGGCTGCGCCCTAGCTGCATTTCAAAAAATAGGCTCTGGCTTTCATGAATACCCATAGAGCGGGCTTGGCCAAGGGGCAAGTCTAGGTAATCTAGCGGTAGGTTTTGCTCGTAACGGGCATGTCCTGTTTCATGTACTACACCCATTAATGAACGGGTAAAGTCTTCTTCTTCGTAACGGGTGGTGATACGAACATCGCTAGGTACGCCGCCACAGAAGGGGTGAGCGCTTACATCTAATCGGCCGCGCTTAAAATCGAATTGCAGTTTTTCCATTACGGCCAAACCAAGTTGCTTTTGTTGCTCGCTAGGAAAAGGCCAATTTAGCTGTAGTGCTGGCCAAGTAGATTGCTTATCAACCACTTGTTGAATTAGTTGCGGTAACCAAGTTTGGATCTCGCCAAATACCGTGTCTAAACGTTGCATTTGCATGCCTGGTTCGTATAAATCCAGCATAGCATCATAAGGATTCAAACCTGTTTGTTCGGCACGTATCTGTGCTTCTTCTATCGCCAGTTGCATAACGGCTTGCAGGTTTACCTGAAAAGATTTCCAGTCGTTGGCGCCACGTTGGTCTCGCCAAGCGTGCTCACAATGGGCAGTGGCTAAAGACTTTGCTTTTACTAAGTCTGCAGGCAGTGCAGTATTGTTGCACCAACTGCGTTCCATTTCTCGTAATGAAGCTTGTTGAATAGGGTTAAGGTTTTCTTGTGCAGCCTGGCCTAGCCAATCTTGCATTTCAGGGCGAGTGGCTTTTTCATGAATTAGCACAGCTAGTTCGGCGAGGGCTTCTGCACGCGCTTGATTGCCGCCATCTGGCATCATGGTAGCTTGATCCCAGCCGCATATAGCACTTAAATGTGACAGCTTAGAAAGGTGCTGAAAATGTTGGCTGAGTGCTTGGTAAGCGCTTTGCTTAGACATAGTAATTCCTTGAGTAACCTAGTTTACGCTAGGCGGCGAGCGTGACGCTCACGGTTATCGAGTTTTTGTGACTCGCTTTTTTTCAATAAAACGTAAATAGCGCCTGTGCCACCGTGCATGGTTTGGGCACTATGAATGGCTAATACCGCATCAATTTGTGGTAACCATTGGCTTACGTAACTTTTAAGTAAAGCGGGTGGTTCACTGTTGTGGCCTTTACCAGGAATGATAAGGGCGCTACGAATATTGAGCTCTTGGCACTGCTTAATAAAGCTCACCACCTCGTTGCGAGCTTGTTCTAGCCTAAACTTATGTAAATCGAGTTTGGCTTGAATCTCATATTTGCCCAAGCGTAGCTTTTTAAACACACCTTGTTGTAGGCCTGACTTTTTGAATGACACTAAGTCGTCAGGATGAAGCAGGGTGACATGCTCGAGGGATAAATAATCTTGAGAAGTGGCGTGATGATGCTCGGCGGCTTGTTGACGCGCTTGCTTGGCTGCATCATTGAGGCTATCAGAACCACAGAGTACCGCATCTTGTTTTAACGGTTTTACGCCAGCAACTTCTTGCTGGAAAAGATCAAATTCATTAGACATAAAAGAACCCCTGAACAACGAAGTCCCTTCTTTATAAAACAGAGCGGGCAGCGGTGCAACCGCTGCGTTTGCTTAATTTTGTGGAGGTTCGCTTTGACGAATTTTTTTCAAGAAGTAATAAGTATAAAAACCCATCAATGCAATTGTAGTGGCAATTACAGTGACAGACATTAATCCAATGCTGTTACCGAACAGTAAATCTAGCCAAAGTTCCATTGCTAACTCTCCTTTCAAGTAAGTAAAGTTAGCTTAATTTAGTCAATGAAATGTCAAATTGATGTGGGTCAATTTGTTAAAGGATCGACTTCACGGATTGCGTAACCCAGCTTTTTTAGGTTCTCTAATAGCCCTTGCTCACCGTATAAATGCATGGCACCCACTACCACGAAACTGGTATTTTCAAGCTGAGTAAGTTGTTTCATCCAGTTGCGATTTCGCTGATAAAGAAGTTTTTCAAGTACCTGTTCAGCCCCTTGTTGAAACATTGGGTCGTCGTTGAGTAAGTTCAGTAGCTTGTTATTCTCGCCGTTATTCCAATGGCTGACTAATTGCTTGAATAAATCAGGCACTTGGTCAAAGTCATCAAGGGTTTGCTCCAGTAGCGGAACTTGAATGCTACTTAGGCTACTTAATGCTTCTATTTGATCGGCAAAAGTTTCAAGCTCATATACAGGAGTATTACTATGTGCTGCTTGCTTAATAAAGTGCAAATCTAGACCAAGCTCTGGCTGATAACCTAAAGTTTGCATTTGCAGCTGGCTAAGTACCACCGCTACATACCAGGGCTGCATATTATCGAAAATGTGCGAAGAAAAACCCAATTCTTGGCTGCGCTCGGCTAAAAGCGTCATGTATTGAGGGCTGATATAGTCTCTGAGACTTTTGCCGGCAGGCAGTTGGCTAGCAGCACTAAGCACTTGTTGGTCTTGGCTGCTAATGTTGCTCACGTTAGTTTCAATTGCTAAGCGCTGGCTTTGTTGGTAAGCCTCAGTAAATGGCGCAGGTAGTGGATAAAAATCTTCGGTACCAAGATGAATCGATCCAAATAGATACAGCTGTTGATGGCCTTTAGTTGCTAACCAAAGCGAAGGCTCTGCAGCAATTTGGCTGCTAGAAAATATAAGTAATAAAGAGCCTAAACGGCTGATCCAAGGTTTCATGGTTAATCCACTCATACAAAGAGAAAACTACTTTAACATGAGTGGTTTAAGGTGCCAGTAGCTTTAGCTTTTTTTAAGAATTGCGTCCAGTATGGCAACCGGCAGAATGCGCCGTAACCAAGCAAACAAATGAGTAGGGAAGGTGACGTAATAACGCGCTTTAGGCTTGTTGGCTTCTAATGCGTGCAATAGCGCTTTGTAAACGGCGCTAGCGGGCAAGGTGAATTGGCTACTTGGCCCTTCTTGCGCTAATCGCTCAAGCGTTTGCTGGTAAGCTTGCTGGTGGCGAGTATTGTTAGCATCGATATGTTGCTCAAAAGCGCGTTTGGCATTTTGTCTAAACTGGCTAGTAATAGGACCGGGTTCGATAAGTGATAAGTGCAGCGGCGTGTCAGATAGTTCCAAACGCAGCGTATCGGTATAACCTTCTAGGGCAAATTTACTGGCGTTGTAAGCTCCACGGTACTTCATGGCCACCAAGCCTAATACCGAGCTGTTTTGTATGATACGACCATGTTGCTGTTTGAGCATGTGTGCTATGGCCAAACGGCTTAGGTGGTGCCAGCCAAAAAGATTGGTTTGAAACTGCTCACGTAAGGCCTGGGTAGGTAAATCTTCTAATGCCCCTGGCTGGCCATAAGCGCCGTTGTTAAACACTGCGTCGAGCTGGCCATTGCTAAGGTTTAAGGCTTGTTGCCAAGCTGACTCTATAGAAGTATCACTGGCCAAATCTAGCTGCACGCAGTGAAGGCCAGCTTGCTGGAGACGCAGAACATCATCAGCCTTTCGGCAGGAAGCAATAACCTTATAACCGCGCGAATGAAGTTGCTGGGCGCAATACAGACCAATGCCTGAACTACAACCAGTAATTAAAATGGAACGGGAGGTTTGGCTCAAGCAATACCCTGTATTTTCTTCTCATAGGCTTTATCAACTAATTGCCTATCAATTTGTTCATTTACAATCTCGTAATCTTGAACAAACTGGCAGCCGAGTGCAAATTCATTACGCTCGTTCGGAGTGTTTTTTATTTGGCAGGTAAGAATTATCGGGTCATCTCGTTTAGGAAAGCGAGTTTGTAACTGAAGGTTCTTATCTTTAAGCACATTGATATTAAATTTGTTAGCCGCGCTAGGTACAAACTTACAACCGCGTGAGGAGATGTCTTTTAGTACACCGCGTAATACGTGTTTAGAGTCTAAGTGTAAGGTAGCGGGTTGGTAACACTCGTAACGGTCGTATTTACGCAGTGGCATAGACATAACATTTTGCGGATATTGTAAAATCATCCAACGGGCAGGTTCATTAATTAGCGTGACAATTTCAGAGCGGAAGGCAATAAGTTTGCCGTCCCAATGAAAACGCGCGTTGACTTCGCAGCCTTCACTAATAATGTTAATACCTGAGTTTGCGTCCCCGCCATTGAGGCGACAAATAATATAGCTGGTTTGATCAACACCAATCCAATGGCCCTTAAAGTCAGCGGCCTTTTTGAAACGAGTGGTAATGCTTAGGTTAATCCCGCAATTAGGCGGTACTTTGTGAAATTGTACTTGATCCATAAAGAAGAAACGCTAAATCCATTTATTGCTGCCACTAGAGGCGGGCGGCGTGGCTTAATTTCGATGATTCTAGCGGAAAACAATCAAAAAAAACATCTTGTAAAAATATATCTCAGAGCAGATTTTATTTTGTAAAAACTCAATTAGTTTAGGGCTTTAAATAAAACACATTAACATCAACGAATTATAAAGCCCTTATGATAAATACCTTTGTTTGCGTAGACTTAGTATTTCCAAAATGGTTTTTCCGCTTCGTGCATCGCTTCGGCTCTGCTTACCCCAATGTCTTTAAGTAAGTAGTCTGGAAGTGACGCTAGCTCTTTGCGGCTTTTTCTGCGTAACAGTAAGCGGCTAATGTAGTTTGGCAAGCGTGTAATGCTTAATTTAATTACATCATAAACACTGTGTTGAACGTGACGGTTGGCCTGATTTAAGTAACTCATGATGAACTCCTTTTGTGTTGATGGTTAAAAAGTACGCTAAATTGGGGTAAGCTGACAAACGACTAAAATTGACTTTCGGTTAAGGAAAACTTAAGTGAGTGAGCGTTTGCCACCCTTGCAGGGCTTGTACTATTTTTATCTGGCGGCAGAGACGGGCAGTTTTAAACAAGCTGCCGAGAAACTGTTTGTTAGTGCCGCAGCCATGAGCCAGCAAATTCGCCAGTTAGAAGAGAGAGTTGAGGTACAGTTGTTTGAGCGGCAACATCGTAAGGTAGTGCTAACGCCGGAAGGTGTTACCTTGCATCACTATGCCAAACAGGCTTTTCGTAGCCTGCAGGATGGGGTACGACAAATTAGCCAAGACCCAGATCCACTCAGCTTATCGTTATCGGTATTGCCATCGTTCGCTCAGCATTGGCTGGTGCCACGGCTTGGTGAGTTTAGCCAGCAGCATCCAGATTTGTCGGTAATGCTTATGCCCAAAAACAGCTTGATTGATTTTCGCCAGGATCGCGTGGACTTATGTGTACGTTATGGCTTGGGTGATTACGAAGGATTGCATTCGGTTAAATTGATGGATGATCATCTTTATCCAGTATGTCATCCCTTGTATTTAAAGCAGCACCCCATTGAATCGCTCGATAACTTAAGCGAACACACCGTGATAGATGATGCGAGGCCAGATATGAACTGGCAACATTGGCTGCAAGTGGCTGGTTATGAATCAAGTACAGCTAAGGCTAATTTACGTTACCAGGGCGCTCATGTGGTTATTGAGGGGGCGTTAGCGGTGCAAGGAATAGCCTTAGTAAGACATAGCTTGGCATGGAAATATATTCAGCAAGGTGTGTTAGTAAAGCTAGGAAAGGTAGAAGTGAAGCCGCGTTACAGCTATTACTTGGTTGCACCTAAACCCTATTTTAATCGTGACAAAATAAAGCAGTTTAGCGACTGGATTCAGTTGCAAGCGCATCAGTTTTGGGCAGAAGCAGAGCAGCAGCGTGTTCAAAGTAAAATAGTGAACACGCAGGTGATGAAGTATTAACGGTAGGCTTTAGTTCTTTCGATTTAGTTTTTCTGATTTAGTTCTTAACGATTTGTTGATCGTCTAAACCTTGAATATCAAGTCGAGTGGCCTCAAGGGTTGCCCAGCTTTTACCGTTACGAATAATCTCAGCTTTAACCAGATGGTAATCTAACTCTGGCGCTAGCCATAGCCAAGTGCTGCGGCCTTCTCGTTTCTTTTGTTCAACTTTTAAGGCTTGAAAAGTGCCCAAGTTAGTTTCAACGGTTTCTTCCGCCACCACGGTAAAGCGGTAGTTATCTACCTCGTCAATCACGTTGTAGTGATAGTCTAAATCGGTTAGGCCTTTCTTTAAGTCATTCTGTAGTTGTACTGAAAAGCCCGCCGCATCCATTAACTGGTGTACATCTTCTGGCGCTTCAAAATGATGGCGCTCGCCATCAACATCTACAATTAATCCACCCTTTCTATCGGGATGCCCTGTGACCTGGGTAGTAGAAAAAAGACCGCTTTGCTTCAGCACAAAACCTAAAGTTTGTACGTCTTGTTCATGATAGGTAAAACGCGAGGTATCGTCGTACTTTAAACCGCCAGCGAGGGCAGTGCCAATGCTTTTAATTTGATAGGTATCGTTACCTAAATCGATAAGTTGACGATAGCCTTTTGCAATAGGGATGCCTTTAAAGTTCGCGCTATATTCAGCCTCAAAGGGCAAAACCTCGGCTAGGCTGGCGGTGCTAATTAACAAAGCCGATAGAGCAATAGCTTTTGAAAGTGACATAACAATAACCCCAGAATATCTTTAAATGAGTATAGCTGCCCGATATGACAAAGCGTAAGGCGAATTTTAAAGTAAAAAAAAGGCCCCGTAAACGGAGCCTTATAGTTCAGGACTTAGTTAGCAATTAAGCTTTCGCTTTAGTTGCTTTCTTAGCCGCTGGTTTTTTAGCTTTTTGAGACTCAGCTTCAGCACTGTCTGCTGCTTCGGTGTATGGACGACCGTAGTATGAATCAAGTAGTACTTGCTTCAATTCGCTGATTAATGGGTAACGTGGGTTTGCACCAGTACATTGGTCATCAAACGCGTCAACCGCTAGCTCATCAACTTTCGCTAAGAAGTCAGCTTCGTTCACACCAGCTGCTTGAATTGATAGTGGAATATCAAGCGCCACTTTCATTTCATCTAACCATGTTAACAATGCGTTAATCTTGTCTTCAGTGTTACCTGCAGTGAAGCCTAAGTGTGCCGCAACTTCAGCATAACGAGCACGCGCTTTAGGGCGATCGTACTGCGAGAATGCAGTTTGTTTAGTTGGGTTGTTAGTTGCATTGTAACGAATGGTGTTCGAAATCAACAACGCATTTGCTAAACCGTGTGGTACGTGGAACTCAGCACCTAGTTTGTGCGCCATTGAGTGACACACACCCAAGAAGGCATTCGCAAAAGACATACCAGCGATAGTTGCAGCATTGTGAACTTTCTCACGAGCAACTGGGTCTGTTTTACCGTTAGCGTAAGAGCTAGGTAGGTATTCTTTCAGTAACTTAAGTGCTTGTAGTGCATGTCCGTCAGAGTACTCGTTGGCTAGTACAGAAACGTAAGCTTCCATAGCGTGAGTAATCGCATCGTAACCACCAAAGGCACATAAAGACTTAGGCATATCCATTACTAAGTTAGCGTCAACTACTGCCATGTTAGGCGTTAGTTCGTAATCAGCTAATGGGTATTTTTGACCAGTTGAATCGTCAGTTACAACGGCGAACGGTGTTACTTCAGAACCCGTACCAGAAGTAGTAGTAATACATACTAGTTCTGCTTTAGAACCCATTTTAGGGAACTTGTAAATACGTTTACGGATATCCATAAAGCGCATTGATAGGTCTTCGAAATCAGTTTCTGGGTGCTCGTACATTACCCACATGATTTTTGCAGCGTCCATTGGTGAACCACCACCAACAGCTAGAATAACGTCAGGCTGGTAGCTATGACATGCTGCAGCGCCGGCTTTTACTACTGTTAATGTAGGGTCAGCTTCAACTTCGTGGAATACTTCAACTTCCATGCCTTTCTCTTTAAGGATAGAGCGAAGGTCGTCGATGTAACCATTGTTGAATAAGAAACGGTCAGTCACGATAAGTGCGCGTTTCTTGCCATCTAGATCGTCCATAGCGATGGGTAATGAACCACGACGGAAGTAGATAGATTTAGGAAGTTTATGCCACAACATATTCTCAGCTCGCTTCGCTACAATTTTCTTGTTGATTAAGTGTTTTGGACCCACGTTTTCAGAAATCGCGTTACCACCCCAAGAACCACAACCTAGCGTTAATGAAGGCGCTAATTCGAAGTTGTAAAGGTCACCAATACCACCGTGTGAAGAAGGTGTATTCACAAGAATACGTGCAGTCTTCATTTTGTCACCGAAGTAAGCAATACGATCAGCGTTTGCATCTTGGTCGGTGTAAAGTACAGATGTGTGACCAACACCACCGATGTCTAATACGATACCCGCTTGGCGAACAGCATCTTCAAAGTCTTTCGCTTTGAACACACCTAGCGTTGGAGATAGTTTCTCATGAGCAAACTCATCATCGTAAGACGCTTCTAAGCCTTCACCGATTAAGATTTTGGTTGCTTTCGGTACTGTTACGCCCGCTAGCTCAGCAATTTTGTATGCTGGTTGGCCAACGATTTTAGCGTTAAGCGCGCCATTGATAAGCAGTACTTTACGTACTTTATCTGCGTCAGCCTTGTTAAGCACAGCTGCGCCGTATTTAGCGAAACGCGCCATAACTTCGTCGTACTTAGATTCAACGATGATAGCCGCTTGCTCAGAAGCACAGATTACGCCGTTATCAAAAGTCTTAGACATTAAGATAGAAGAAACAGCACGCTTAACGTCAGCAGTTTCGTCGATAACAACAGGTGTGTTACCCGCGCCAACACCAATTGCTGGCTTACCTGAAGAGTAAGCAGCTTTAACCATGCCTGGGCCACCAGTTGCAAGGATAAGAGAGATGTCATCGTGCTTCATTAATGCGTTTGACAATTCAACAGAAGGAGTATCAATCCAACCGATGATATCTTTTGGGGCACCGGCTTCAATTGCTGCATCTAACACGAGCTTAGCAGCGAAGTTAGTTGAGTTTTTAGCACGTGGGTGCGGAGAGAAGATACAACCGTTACGCGTTTTCAAGCTGATTAAAGCTTTGAAAATGGCTGTAGACGTTGGGTTAGTCGTTGGTACGATTGCACACACAATACCCACTGGCTCAGCGATAGTAATTGTGCCGCCTTCGTCGTTGCGGTCGATAACGCCACAAGTTGGTTCGTCTTTATATTTGTTGTAGATGAACTCAGAAGCGAAGTGGTTCTTGATCACTTTGTCTTCCATAATGCCCATGCCAGACTCTTCAGCCGCCATACGAGCTAGTTCAATACGTGCTGTAGAAGCAGCGAGTGACGCAGCGCGGAAAATCTTGTCCACTTGTTCTTGGTCAAAAGATGCAAATTCAGCTTGCGCTGCCTTTACTCGAGCAACCATTGCGTTTAACTCATCAATATTACCTACAGGCATCCTGTTCTCCTCATTTAAACTAAAACTAATTAGTAAACCGATACTGTCTAATTCGAATCTGAAAATCGTAGACCGTTATGTCGCTTTAGTGGTTTAGTAATTAACTTTCACCAGCGATTATAATAGCCCTTTAGTGGTACCACTTGATCCAGATCATGTGTTGCTAAGTTACAAATGTAAAAAAATCACTAAATAATTACAGCGATATTTAGCGATTGGTGTAATTTTTGAACATTTATTGTAATTTTAACCATATTCTTTTGTAATACAAAAGGGTGGTAATTCTAAGTAAAGGTGATTTTTACTGATCATTAACAATAATTGTTAGAGGTTAGCTTAACTTAGTGCTTTAACAATAAAAAACTATTTATTTGCGAGAATAATAGGGATGAATGGGCTGTAAAAGGTAACTTATTATTTGTCGTTTTTGTTATTCGAGTGTAGCATCTGGCGTGTATGAGCTTTTTATTAGAATATTGTACTGATTTAATATTCATGTAAAGTGAATGGAAATATCACAGAAGGCTAAAATATAGCTCACTGTGTCAATATGGAGATGAAAATGAAAACTGCTAAAACCCTCGCGGCTAGCCTCGTTAGCGCCGCAATACTAAGTACCTTCACTACCGCTACTTTTGCTGCAGATGTTCCTGCTGGCGTTAAACTTGCGCCGGTACAAGAATTAGTCCGTGGTAACGGTACTGAGCCTGCTTCTTTGGACCCTCATAAAACCGAAGGTGTTCCTGAATCAAACGTGATTCGAGAGCTTCTTGAAGGGTTAGTAAACCAAGACGGCGATGGCAATTTAGTGCCTGGAGTAGCAGAGTCATGGGAAACTAAAGACAATAAAACCTTCGTTTTTCACCTACGTAAAGACGCAAAATGGTCAAATGGCGATGCATTAACGGCTCACGATTTTGAATATAGTTTCAAACGCGCTGTAGACCCTAAAACAGCCGCTCCTTACTCTTGGTATTTAGAAATGACTACCATGGTAAACGCAGCAGAGATTATTGATGGCAAAAAACCAGCCTCTGAATTAGCGGTTACCGCCTTAGACGATTACACCCTCGAAATTAAACTTGAGCAAGCGCTACCGTATTTCGTAGCGATGACTTCTCACACCACCTTGAAGCCAGTTCATCGCGCAACGGTAGAGAAGTTTGGTGACAAGTGGACGCTACCTGCAAACTTCGTGGGTAATGGCGCTTATAAAGTGAGCGAGTGGGTAGTTAACGAGAAAATCGTAATGGCTCGCAATGATAACTACTGGGACAACGACAGTACTGTTATTAACAAAGTGACTTACCTACCTATCGAGAACCAAGTCACCGACATGAACCGCTTTTTAGCCGGTGAAATCGATATGACTTACGAAATGGCTAACGAGCACTTTAAGCGTATGCAGAAAGAGCAGCCAGATTCGTTAAAAGTAACGCCTTACTTATGTTCTTACTACTACGGCTTTAACAACAAAAAAGCCCCGTTTGACGATGTTCGAGTGCGCAAAGCTTTGTCTTACGCCATTGATCGTGACGCAGTCGCTAAATTCATTGTAGGTAAAGGCGAATTGCCAGCTTACAATTTTGCTCACCAAAAAGTGGCTGGCTTACAAGTTGATACGCCAGATTACGCAACCTGGACACAAAAAGAGCGTAACGCTAAAGCAGCGGCGTTACTGGCCGAGCTAGGTTACGGTAAAGACAAGCCTCTAGAGTTTACTTTGTTGTATAACACCAGTGAGAACCACAAGAAAATTGCTATTGCGGTAGCGTCTATGTGGAAGAAAACGTTGGGTGTTAAAGTTAACCTTGAAAACCAAGAGTGGAAAACTTTCCTAGATAACCGCCGTAACGGTAACTACGATGTTACTCGCGCGGGTTGGTGTGGTGATTACAACGAAGCGTCTACCTTCCTTTCGTTAATGCAAAGCAACAACGGTAACAACGACCAATTCTACAATAGCCCTGCTTACGATGGCTTTATGAATGGTGCGATGGCTGCTGTAGACGATGCCGTTCGCAGTGATAACTACCGTCAAGCGGAAGCGCAACTTGCTCAAGATATGCCGCTTGCACCTATCTACCACTATGTAAATGCGCGTTTGGTTAAACCAACAGTGGGTGGTTACCCAATGAATAACGCGGAAGATAAAATTTACACCAAAGATCTATACATCATCGCTAAATAATTGATGTTTGTTGAATAAGGCACCTTGCTTATCAGGGTGCCTTATTTTGTTGTTAGCTAGTTAATAGTGTGCAACGAAAATAAATAAAAGCTGGATACTTGTATGATTAAGTTCATCTTAAAACGAATGTTAGAAGCAATCCCCACTTTGCTGGTATTGATTACTATCACCTTTTTCATGATGCGTTTTGCCCCGGGAAGCCCTTTCTCTGGTGAGCGCTCACTACCGCCTGAAGTCCTCGCCAACATCGAGGCGAAATACGGTTTAGATAAACCGGTTTTGGAGCAGTATTTCTCCTATTTAGGCAGTTTGGCTCAAGGCGACCTTGGCCCTTCATTTAAATATAAAGACTACACCGTGAATGAGTTAGTGGCGCAAGCCCTACCGGTGTCTGCCAAAATTGGCTCAATCGCCTTTATATTCACAGTATTAATGGGTGTGTCTGTTGGCACGCTAGCGGCACTTAAACAAAACACCTGGATGGACTTTAGTATTATGTCTACGGCAATGGCCGGGGTGGTGATGCCTTCCTTTGTATTAGCCCCTACTTTGGTGTATATCTTCGCCATTAAGCTGCAATGGCTACCCGCAGGCGGGTGGAATGGGGGGCAACTGCAATACATCATATTGCCGATGCTTGGCATGTCTTTACTCTACGTTGCGTCTTTTGCGCGGATTATGCGCGGTAGCATGATTGAAGTATTAAGCTCCAATTTTATCCGTACCGCTAAAGCTAAAGGCCTACCTTATCGCCACATCATATTGCGCCATGCTTTACGTCCTGCACTGCTACCAGTGGTGTCGTATATGGGGCCAGCGTTTGTCGGTATTATTACTGGCTCGGTAGTGATTGAAACCATTTTTGGTTTACCGGGCTTTGGTAAGTTGTTTGTAAACGGTGCGCTTAACCGAGATTACTCATTAGTATTAGGTTTAACCATTCTGATTGGTAGTTTCACTATTATTTTCAATGCGATTGTCGACATTCTATATGCCTTCATCGATCCGAAAATTCGCTACTAGGAGGCTGCTATGTTAGATAATAAACAGAACAGCGAAGCGCTTAGCGAGTTCGCCGATAAGTTGGAAATTGAAGGTCGCAGCCTGTGGCAAGACGCCCGCATGCGCTTTATGCGCAACCGCGCGGCGATGGTGAGTTTGGGCATCTTAGTATTTATTACCTTGTTAGTGGCATTTGGCTCGCACCTTAGTGAGTTTGCTTTTGACGATACTGACTGGGGCGCTATGCATCATGCACCGTCTATCGAGAGTGGCCATTATTTTGGCACCGATTCTTTAGGTAGAGACATGTTTGTACGTACCTTATTAGGTGGTCAAATATCGTTACTTGTTGGTGTAATGGGGGCATTTGTAGCGGTGCTTATTGGCACCTTGTATGGCGCCACCTCTGGCTTTTTGGGTGGCACAGTAGACCGAGTCATGATGCGCTTGCTAGAGATCCTTTATGGTATTCCATTCATGTTCTTTGTGATTTTGTTGGTGACCTTTTTTGGCCGTAACATCTTCTTGGTATTTGTGGCGATTGGTGCAGTATCGTGGTTAGACATGGCGCGTATTGTTCGTGGCCAAACCTTAAGCCTTAAAAACAAAGAATTTATTGAAGCCGCCGAAGTATGTGGTGTATCTAAATGGAAGATCATTACTCGCCATATTGTGCCAAACGTATTAGGCATTGTGGCGGTGTACGCCACTTTACTGGTGCCGCAAATGATTCTTACAGAGTCATTCTTAAGCTTTTTAGGTTTAGGTGTACAAGAGCCAATGACATCTTGGGGCGCACTATTACAAGATGGTTCGCAGACCATGGAAATTGCCATTTGGCAATTGCTGTATCCAGCGGCATTTATGGTTGTCACACTATTCAGTTTTAACTATGTAGGCGACGGTTTACGTGATGCCTTAGATCCGAAAGATCGGTAAGGCAAGGGTATAACAATGAGTTTATTAGACGTTAAAGACCTTCGCGTGGAGTTTTCAACTCCTGAAGGCAGTGTTACAGCAGTGAATGATTTAACCTTTTCATTGGAAGCCGGACAAACCTTAGGCATTGTGGGTGAATCGGGTTCTGGTAAAAGCCAAACCGCTTTTGCTTTAATGGGATTACTAGCGAAAAACGGCATCATTTCTGGCGAAGCGCTGTTTAATGGTCAGCAAGTGCTTAACTTGCCTGAACAGCAGTTAAACGCTATTCGTGCTGAGAAAATCTCGATGATTTTCCAAGACCCAATGACTTCGCTCAACCCTTATATGAAAGTAGGTGAGCAGCTTAAAGAAGTATTGCGTTTGCACAAAGGCATGAGTAATCGTGAAGCCCATCTAGAAGCAGTGCGCATGCTAGATGCGGTGAAAATGCCAGAAGCTGAAAAGCGCATGGCGATGTATCCACATGAGTTTTCTGGCGGTATGCGTCAGCGCGTAATGATTGCGATGGCCTTACTTTGCAAACCACAATTATTGATTGCCGATGAGCCTACCACTGCCTTGGATGTTACCGTTCAAGCGCAGATAATGACTTTGTTAAACGAACTTAAAAGTGAGTTTAATACGGCGATTATTATGATTACTCACGACTTAGGAGTTGTAGCGGGTATTTGTGACAAAGTGCTGGTGATGTACGCCGGGCGAACCATGGAATATGGGAGCGCTAAAGACGTATTCTATCGACCAAGCCACCCCTATACCGAAGGCCTGTTAAAAGCGATTCCACGCTTGGATACCGAAGGCGAAATACTGCCAACAATTCCGGGTAACCCACCTAACTTGTTAAAGCTTCCGCAGGGCTGTCCATTCCAGGAGCGTTGCCACAGAGTGAGTGATCACTGTCGTCAGCACACGCCTGAACTAAGCACTTTTGGCGATCAGCGTCAGCGTGCTTGCCATGACAACTTCCACTTAAGCGGAGGCCAATAACATGAGTGATAAAGCCTTATTGCTGGACGTAGTGGATTTAAAAGTCTATTTCAAAATTAAGAACAACAAAGGTTTGCCTTGGGCACCGGCGGCTACTTTAAAAGCGGTAGACGGTGTATCACTAAAACTCTATCAAGGTGAAACCTTGGGTGTGGTTGGTGAGTCTGGCTGTGGTAAATCTACCTTTGCGCGTGCGGTGATTGGCTTAGTGCCAGCCGAAGCGGGTAAGGTGGTGTGGTTAGGCCAAGACTTAACTAAATTGCCACATAAAGAACTACGTGAGAAACGTAAAGAGATTCAGATGATCTTCCAAGATCCGCTGGCCTCGTTAAACCCACGCATGACCGTTGGCGATATTATTGCCGAGCCTTTACAAACCTTTTACCCCAAGCTGAGCAAGGCAGAAGTTAAGCAGCAGGTAAAAGAGATGATGACCAAAGTAGGTTTATTGCCTAACGTTATTAACCGTTATCCGCATGAGTTTTCTGGTGGTCAGTGTCAACGTATTGGTATTGCACGGGCGCTAATCTTAAAACCTAAGATGATTATTTGTGATGAACCGGTCTCTGCCTTAGATGTATCGATTCAAGCACAGGTGGTTAACTTACTTAAAGAATTACAGGCTGAAATGGGGCTTAGCCTTATTTTCATTGCTCATGATTTATCGGTAGTGAAACACATTTCTGACCGAGTGTTAGTGATGTATTTGGGGAATGCAGTAGAGCTGGGCACATCGAAAGCACTATTTGATAAACCCACACATCCATATACTAAAGCCCTCATGTCGGCAGTGCCAATTCCTGATCCTGATTTGGAACGTAACAAAACCATTGATTTGCTAGAAGGCGATTTACCTTCGCCTATTAGCCCGCCATCGGGGTGTGTATTCCGCACTCGCTGTCCAATTGCTACCGAGCAGTGTGCTCAGTTAAAACCGCAGTTGGAAGGTACTAGCGATCACTCAGTGAGCTGTATTCATACTGCAGTGTAAGCCTTAGTCGGGAATAAAAAGCCAGACACTTGTCTGGCTTTTTTGTTGCTTAGCTTTCGCTTGGTCGCTTTGACCTTAGATATCACTAAACTGTTGATTCAGCTTTAAAGCTAAAATCTGTTCGGCTATATCTTGGGAGCTGGCATACAACACGCCTTGCTGATTCATAAAGCTAGATCTTGAGTTATTTAGCGCTAAGGTTTGGCCCATACTGTCACTTACCCACGCCTCTCTTCCCCTCGCAATAGCAGCGGTAGCGGCAAAATCCCAAATGCTGCCACCGCCCTCGTTGCGCTTAGCTAGTTTCAAGTAAAAAGCATCATTGCTTTCCATTGCTGAGCAAGCGTTTACTACCGCGCCAGCATCTTGATTAACCACTAACTCTTGGTAGCCTAAACGATTTGCTAAGGCGCTTAGCTGCTGCTTTAGCGGGCTAAAGTAGGCTTCTTTCAAGCTACTTCTATCACAGTAAAATACTAAGGCTTGGCTAATTTTAGCCGTGCTAAGGCTAAACGTTTGCTGCTGTTTAATGCTTCGGTATTGATGGGAGTTCACGTCAAAGTAGCTGTGATACAAAACTTTGGAGAAGGGAAGGTATACCACTCCAATCAATGGCTGACCTTGCTTGTTTACAAGGGCGATAGACACCGCGCAACCATTGCCGCCTTCAATAAAGGGTAGGGTGCCATCAAGAGGGTCAATGGCCCAAAATGCTGGTTGAGTGAGCCTTGGGTGTTGGCTAAGACTGTGTTGCTGAGTATTTTCTTCGGCTAATACCGCCAGCTCAAATTGCTGAGTAGCCTGTTTCAAGTGGTCTAAAATCAATTGCTCACAGTACACATCAACCTGAGTCACCACTTGCGCACTTAAACTTAGGGTAGAAGATTTGCGATCAACCTCTAGCGAGCTACGCGGGAAGGCGGCGATGTACTCACCGGCTTGTTGTGCGGCTTCAATGGCGAGTTGCGTAAGCTGCTCAAGGTTCGCCGCGCTAAATGGGCAGGATATTGATGGATGATTAATGCTATTCACTAAGCTAGGGCCTTAAGCGCACGTTGGGTTTGTTGTTCGCTGTAACTATTGAGTTTCCAATGGTCAGGGCTCCAGCCAAGCAGAAACCGCTGAAAGTCGGCCCAGGCGAAGGGATATAACGCGCGCCACTGACGTTCTAGCTCGGCAACGTTTACTAAGCTTATCTTATAGTGCGAAATAGCCTGCTTAAGCTGGTTAAAGTAGACTGCAAGAAAATGGTCTTGTTGTTCAAAACATTGCTGTTCACTTAAACAGCTGCCCATAAACAAGACTAAATCCTGAATGCCACAGCCTTTACCCACGTATTGAAAGTCTACCGCAGCTGCTTGGCTCACCTCTTGGTTAAAGCAAAAATTAGCAAGTTTGGCATCTCCGTGAATCAAACAATGGTAGTCACTGTTTTGTAGTTGTTGGTCGATGGCCGTCGCTGCTTGCTTGAGTGGACTATCTTCCATGGCAGCGAGTTCGTCTGGGCGGGTAGCTAAATGCCAGTAGCTACCTTGTTGCCAAAGTTGTGCTGCTGAGGCTTGTAAAAAACGCGCATGAAAGTAAGCCAGCCAACGCACACATATCAATGCTTGTTCTGCGCTTACTTGTTGTTTTACTTGATTGAAACCGAGAGTATGTAAGTCTTCAAGAACCAGCCATTGTTGATTGTTATCTGCACTTAGGTCTAACAGGCTTGGAACGTAACAATTGTTATCACAGGCTGCTGCAAAGTGTTGATACCAAGCAAGTTCAACTTGATAAGAGCGAACTTTACGTTGGTGAGAGCCTTGAGTATTCCATCCGCGAGGGTGTTCTACTTGCTCTGGATAACGAATATTTTTAACCACTAGGCTAGAGCGCAAACCCTGCTTAAAGTGCACTCTTAGTAATTCGCCATATCCGCCCCATAGTGACTGAATCAACTCGCTATGGTGAATCTGTTTGGCTTGGTTTATTTGGCAAAGTTTTGCTTGTTGTTGGATACTTAAAGACATTAAAATAATTGTGGTTCGAGTATCTAGATATAGTACGTCATACGAGCACCTAAACACGAGTGTGACTATCAAGTTTAATTTCTTGTTGTTTACCCATGGGCTGTTTGATTCAGCGTTGGCGAGCTAAACACTAAATAAAGTTGACCAAGTTATCAGTTTTATTATCTGGCTGTATATATAGGCTTTTTCCCGAGCTTTATGTGACCATCTTGGCATCGATTATTGAGTAAATATCTTACTATAGCGAGTGTTCAAGTTTGCCTGGGAGGGCGATTTCAAGTATGCCCCAAGTAGACCATTTCTCTAAGCGATTGACCATTGACTGGCAATTAGCGCTGCAAAACAAAGCAAGTTTTAGCTTTTTCCAGTGTTCCGATCCTGAAAACTTAGCGCGTTGTGCTTCTGATTTTTCAGAGCAGCAAGCAGTGCCGATGTACATGATTACGCTCA
Organism: Agarivorans sp. DSG3-1; assembly: GCF_046774965.1. NCBI lineage: Bacteria > Pseudomonadati > Pseudomonadota > Gammaproteobacteria > Alteromonadales > Alteromonadaceae > Agarivorans > Agarivorans sp. DSG3-1. The sequence continues at coordinate 2,720,313 of NZ_CP177241.1, forward strand.
ACAATCTTAGTGCTTATTCGCCCTATAGTGCTTTGTTTGCCTTGTTAACCGCTCGTTTTGAATGCTCACCGTATACTGCCAAAGAATTATCGAAAAAAGTCACCGACTTTGTTCCTCTGCAGCAGAATATATGCGACATGTTAGAAGGCAAACCCTATTCCCGCAGTGAAATGGTCATAGTGGATGATTTGTACTTTGAGCAGCAATCTATTGAAAAAGCGATCCTTAAGTTAACCGAACTGTTGGTGCTAGAGCCTTGTTTGGTAGTGCTTAGTGGTTGGCACTTTGCTTCTGCTTCGGCCATTCAGCTGGTCAAAGCTTTGGTCAATCAAAAACCTAACCTTCCGCTAATGGTATTGGTATCAATTGATACTCAATATGCCTTAGCCAATCGCCAAGACGATGAAGCGTGGGAAGGGTTTCTAGATTGGTTAGACGACACCACGCTGATTCACAAAGTACCTGCAAGCCAATCGCCTTTAAAAGCACGTTGGCAGTATCGTGATTGTATAAAAAGTGCAGACGCCTTAGTGGCCGAAAATATTGCTTTTATGGCTTGGCCAGAAGCTGAAACGGCGGCGCGTTTAATGCTTGAAAGCAACGATTTAGACGATGCTACAAAAGCTAGCTTGCAGCTTCAGTTAGCTGAAGCCTTGCTTTATCAAGGCGAGTTGAATTCTGCGGTGACCGAATTAGAGTTGCTACAAGTGTTTCAAGAAACCTTAGAGCCGGCGTTTAATAAAGTACATTTACTTAATTTGTTAAGTATTACCCTGGTACAGCAGCAAAGCTTTGAAGAAGCGATGCAATGTTCAGAAGCAGCCTTAGAGTTGGCAGAGCAAGCGGCCGATGGGCACTTGTTAGCGCAATCTTTATTTGTGAATTTTTATGCCCACGATAAGTCATCTACACCTTTACAGTTACTTGAGTTTGAACATCTAGACAAAGTATTGAAGCAATACAATATGGATTGTTCACGCCTGTATGCACTGCGTAACTACTACACGTATTTGCGGTTTTATGAAGAGCTCGATTCAACTATTGCACTAGATTTTACTCAGCAAGCACTGATACTGGCTCGCCGTATGGGGCATCGCCAAGGCATTGCCGCCAGCTATCACAGCAAAGGCATTATTTATTCTTACATTAGCCGTTACCACGCTACGTTTCGTTGTTTTGCTGTAAGTTCGCGTATTCGCGAACAACTGGGTGAAGCCAGCGAACGGGTAAGAATGTATAACGGTACCGGTTACTTTAATACCTTGTTGGAAAAATACCCAGAAGCACAACAGCAATACCTAGCCGCTTATTCTATTGCTCGCCATACTGGTGATTACTCGGAATTAGTAGTTACTTTGTACAACTTTGCGTGGTTGTATTTTTGTACCCGAGATTACCAGCAAGCCTGTGACGTATTAGAGCAGTTAGTGCGAATTTGTCGTATACGCCAAATGACTCACTTTCCTTTTCGTAACCTTTACGATGTATTTAGTCTAAAAGGCTTTTGCCATACTAAATTAGGTGAGTTAGCTCGTGCCCAGCAGTGTTTAGAACGCATGCAAGGTTTACCATTTAACCCGTCTAGTACTGGTGCCTTTTTAAGAGCATTATTGCAAGGCTCACTTGATGTTGTAGATGACCGACTCGATGAGGCTCAGCAAACCTTTGAAAAAGCGCCCGCCTTGTTAGGCGAAGTCGTGGATATGGATAGCCGCCTACTGCCGCAATGCAGTACCGAATTATTGGAAGTCTATAGCCGACAAGGTAACTGGGAAGCGTGCGATAGATTGCTGCAATCTAGCTTAGCCATGTGCGAATCCTTAGTCTTGCCGCGTTTCACCGAAATTTTTAAGGGTATAAAAAAGGTTATTGATAAACGTAATGCCTTTTATGCTAAAGACATTGAGAAGTTTCCGCTAAACGATGTTTCTTTAAACTTGCTCGATTTGGTGCGTAATGCCAAGCAAGATACTCAGTTACGGCAAGTGCAGCAGCGGCTGCGCGAGATGCAGTTGATTAGCCGAATGCAATCATTGCCTGAACGTTTTGAAAGCACCATGGATTTAGCCGTTGAGAGCTTAAAACTGGTGTGTGGCAACTTTACCGTGCAAGTCGGCATGATTCATCACTTTACTTCTGAAGGTTGGACAGAGTGGACTCATGTAGGAAAAGCGATTCCCGAAGAACAAGTACAACATTACTTAGCCCATATTGAAGATAACCATACCACCTGGATAAACAACAGTTTTAGCTCCAAAGGTGAAGATGGAAAACGCGCGACGTATAACTCATTAGCCTGTTTACCTATTTTTGTTGATGAGCACCTTTATGGCGCTTTAACGCTTTGTAACTTTAATAGTAACCGTTACTTCGATAGACAAGATCAAGACACTTTAAATCTTATTAGTCGCCAGTTAGGCAGCCAATTACAGCAACTAAAACACCGCGAAAATTTGCTGAAAATGTCGACCACAGACTCGCTTACGGGCTTATTTAATCGCCAAGCTTTGTTGGCACGATTAGACCAAGAATTGGTGATGTTTGAGCAGCAAAATGGCACGTATCACTGTTCGTTGGCTTATATCGACTTGGACAATTTTAAAATCGTTAACGACTTGCTTGGTCATGATGTTGGCGACAAAGTACTTAGCGCGTTTGCCGATTTACTCGTACAAACCATGCGTGCTGGAGACATTATTGCGCGCTGGGGCGGCGACGAATTTGTGGTGGTGTTTCCTAGTGCAAATCATGCTCAAGCAAAACTTACCGCAGAGCGTTTACTCACTAATTTACAGAACCGAAATCACTTTAAGAATGAATTGAGTGCTTGGGCTGATAAACCAGAGTTAGTGACCGAACTGCCAGATTTAAGCTGCTCAATTGGTATCACTGATTGCGGTGGAGTAGAGCATGCCGACCTAAATGAAGATTGGCTGCTTAAACAAGCAGATCGCGCTTTATATCGCGCTAAAGCTGAAGGCAAAGGACGCGTTAGCGTGATGAGCTTAAGCCAAGAGTTTGTTTTAGATTAATTTTTTCTAGCTGTGAAGATGAAGCGTTAGCGGGTAGCTAGCGCTTTTTTATTGCTCTGGTACTTGCCTTAAGCGCTATAGAACTTTTACAGTGGCAATATTATTGAGTGTAACTCCAAAGGATTGATAGTGGCGAAGTTGTTAACTGGGCTAGTTGTAGTGTTCACCGTAGGCCTGATTGTGGCGTGTAGTTCGTCGGATAAGGTTTATCAAAACAACCATATTCCCCCTATAGAGAAAAACCCTTTCAAGTTTTTGTATGTTCGCTATTTTGGCGAGCAAGTGTGGGCTGACCAAGCTGCCCAGGCCAGCGATATTCCACGTCAAACGGTAGATATAGCGCTAATCAATAACCCGCAGCAAACCAATAAAATTACCTGGCTAGGCCACTCTAGCTTCTTGGTGCAGTTACCTAGTGTTACTTTTCTTACAGATCCCGTGTTTAGTGAACGCGTATCGCCGGTGAGTTTTGCTGGCCCTAAACGATTAGTCCCGCTTACCTTTAATCCGGAAGATTTGCCAAAGATTGATTTTGTGGTGATCTCACACAATCATTATGACCACCTAGATAAAATGGCAGTTAAAGCCTTAGGTAACTCTACCCATTACTTAGTTCCCGAGGGCTTAGGTGCTTGGTTTGAAAAAATGGGGGTGGATAGCAACAATATTAGTGAATTGGCTTGGTGGGATTCAGAACAGCGAGCAAATACCCAGATTACAGCTACGCCTAGTCAGCATTGGTCAGCACGTGGTTTGTTTGACCGCAATAAAAGCCATTGGGCCAGTTGGTTAATTGAAGTAGACAACAAACGTTTATGGTTTGCCGGAGACACTGGTTACAACCCTTACGACTTCAAGGAAATTGGCCAATGGGCGGGTGAGATAGATTTAGCTTTTATCCCTATTGGAGCCTACGCCCCTCGCGACTTTATGAAAGACCAGCACGTGAACGTGCCTGAGGCGATTAAGATTCATAATGATGTGCGCTCAAAACTGTCGATAGGCATGCACTGGGGCACATACCCTTTAACCGCTGAGCCTGTAATGGAGCCTGCAGAGCAATTAATAGAGCTGAGCGAGCACGCTAAACAAGGTGAGTTTGTGAGTATGGCAATTGGTGAAACACTGCGATTAGAATAAGCACTAGTGAACTAAGGCTTGGCGTTTACATCATAACCGTAGCGCTTAACGTAGTTATGGCCTTAGCCTAAGTAATCCCACTCAGTACAAATAGTTGGGTAGTTGTTTAGCAGGTCATTTAAGTGGGTAATTTCTTGGTTCATGTTGCCGTTAGGCGCGCCATAAAAGTGAAAGCCTACCGAGGTATTACTCCAATCAATCCAAGAGTATTGATCAACGATACTTTTCATATTCAGCGCAATTGAATGGAACGAGAACATAATAATATAGTGTTGAGGTGCATCACGTCTTACTTGTTGGTAGACCTGAGGCATTGGCTCCATAAAAGCAGATGATTTGTAATCTGCGTCATTCCAGGCTTGTTCATTGTTCAATTCATAATAAACCAAGTCATTATCTTTATAGCGGCTTGCCACCTTACGCCAGAAGTCAGCCATCATGTCAAAGCCACGAGTGCGTTGGAATTCACTTCATCTACCGACCAATTAGCCCCTAGACTAGGTGTCCCTTTTGGATCCCAAGCAACAAAGGGGTCAACCTACGCTACTCGAACGGTATTAAAACCTAAGTTTTTACCTTCCTCCGCAATTCAATATTGGTAGTGACAGTGCGCTAGGTTTTGCATAAGGGTTACCGAGGGGCATCGGTGCTCTCGCATTACTTGGCCATTTTATCGGTTAATGTCGCGGCATTTCATCCGTATGCTAGGTTAGTCATTACAAGTAATAACAATACTCTTATTAGTTTGTTCATTAGCTGTTCCACCTAGAGTTGCGGGTTAAGCAAGGGTTGTACGGCACAACCAACCCTTGCAGGTTTGTTGTCAGTTCGCTGCGGGTTTATAGGTATTGCCGGTTAGGGTGAGCGCATACAGCGTTGATAACGCCATGCCGTAGTAATCGTTGTTGGCATTCTCATAACCGTTTGCACCTATGTTCCACGGTAAACTACCATTGAGGGTTTCGTTAACCCAATGGTTGGTATAGTTGTTTGCGTTAGCGGGGTACCAATCATAAAGCATGGCTGCAACCGCAAAGCCGCCAGAAAATGACCGCCCGTTGTAACCGGCGCTATTACCAGTAGATCGAGCAATATCAGCCTCAATACCTGATATGTCTCCGTTGTTGGAATTGTTGACAAGGTCATTGATTAAACGGCGTGTCCAGTTACGCGATTCGTCGGTGCCATACCAGGCGTAGTCCATGGTCACTCTCCATGGGATACGTGAAGCGTCTGAACCATAATTAGTACTGCGACCGGATACATCGCTACCGTCTAGCTTCATCCAATCAGGCACAAAGGTTTTGTCTCCGTTAGGGCCCGCTTTTTGTTTATCTAGCAACTTGGCATATAAATCACGTGCAGCTGAATTCCAGCGATCGTTGGTGTTGCTTACTTTGCTGTCTAATGCGGCCACTTCTGCAAAGAAACGGAAAAAAGCAGGAATGGAGTATGAGGCATCAATTTCGTCTTTACAGGGATCAAAATTAGATTTTTGGTAGGGCTTAACAACCCAAGTGCCACCGTCGTCGGCGCACCAATGCAGCCAGTTGTCGTGTAGTTCGTTAACGGTGTGAATGGCCTCAGCGCGATAATCAATACCGGTACCGCTCCATTTGTCTGCGGCAACAAATAAGGCCATCGCGATATCAACATCGCCATCGGTAGCAGGGCCGCCACCGCCAGCACCAAAGCAGGTTTGGTTTTGACCCACAATGCCGTAACAAATTTGATTAGTTACTGGAGAGGCGTTGTCCCATACCAACCAAGGCATTAAGGCTGCGTTGTTATCATCAATAGTTTTTTTGTAAAAACGGTACAGTTTATCGAAGCGAGTCTTGTCGTTGCCATAAGCGGTAATCAGCATACCGTAGCCCATGCCTTCGGAGGCGGTAGCGTAAGCATCCTTACTTACGTTTCCGCTGCCATCACGCAATGCACCGCCAGATCCCCATTTTACACGGGCTTTATCGCTACCAACATTAACGATGTAGTTATCTACAAAACGATTGTAAATGGTGTTCAATTCAGAGGCGCTAATTGCGTTGTTATCGGGTAGCAAAATACCACCCCAATATCCGGAGTTGGCTAAATTTTGCTTGCTAAGCGCTGCTTCTGCCGAAAAGCCGGTAGCACTTAGTAGTAACACTGAGCTAAACAGTGCACAGCTAAAGAGTGGTCGCGTAGTTATAAAAGGCTTCATTTTATATCCTTATGTTTTTGTGTTTGTTAGCGTTAACATCTGTAGTTTATATTTTGTACATATTGAGTTGGGGGAGGCTAAGGCTTGTCGCTAAAATTATGTGACGTAGATGTGTGATGTAAAACAGGATTATTTTTTAAATTTTTGATAATTAAATATAAATTGATTTCATAGGTATCGTCTTATTTTGCGGCTTACGGCAGGTGTTTTGATTAAAAATCAATTTGAGATGTAAAAAATAATGATCAATATTTGATATTTATAGTGCTATGGAAGTAACGGGTTGCAGTTTTGTTTGCTGCCCATCAACACTAAAATAAGTGCTAATCAAAATGATTGCCTGTCTAAAGCTCCCTTGTTAATATTTTTGCTTTCTGGGAATGTAGAGTGTTAATTAATGGAACTAAAAGACTTAAGTCATGGGCAACGCAGTCGCCTAGCGTTTATCGATTTTAGCTTAGAATATTTTGGTGAAGTAAGCCGAGCCGATTTGATTAGCCGTTTTCAAACTGGTCTTGCGGCTGCAACTAGAGATCTATCAAGCTACAAGCAGTTTGCGCCCAACAATGCTTTTCTTGATCACAAGGCGCGTCGCTATTTAAGACGAGATCAATTTAGTCCGCTGTTTTCCCATAATCCAGAAGCCATTTTAACCGGCCTATCTCATGGCTTTGGCGACGGCTTATCATTTCCACTAGAACCTAGTGATACCTGCTTTGACGCCGTACGCTTGGTGCACCCTAAAGCAGAGTTTATTGCGGCTATTATGCGCGCTATTCATCATCGCGTTCCCTTACAATGTTTGTATTTGTCTGTTTCATCGGGAGAATCTAGCCGAGAGATCGTTCCGCATAGCTTGGTTAATAATGGTCACCGTTGGCATGTACGTGCTTTTGACCGGGTGAGTAGCAGTTTTCGTGATTTTGTATGCACCCGTTTTACCCAGCTTGCTGTGCTGGATCAGTCTATCGAGACCTTAGAAGCCCGTGAATACGATAAACAGTGGAATCACATTGTTGAGCTTGAACTGATTGTTCACCCAAGCTTGGTTCATCCACAGGCCATTGAGCTGGACTACGCGATGCATAATGGCTTACTAACCTTAGAAGTAAGGGCTGCGTTAGCAGGGTATTTGCTGCGACAATGGAATGTAGATTGTTCGACTGCACATAGCTTAAGTGGTGGCGAGTATCAGCTAGCCTTAAAAGACTGTTCAGTGCTTAAAGGTGTGGCTGGCTTGGCCATTGCGCCTGGTTGGACAGCTAGCGAATAAGGGGATCAAAATGCGCGACAGTCTTAAACAACATATTGTGACAGTGTGCGATAAGAAAATGGCCAGCAAAGGGAGTGATGTAGGGCTCTCTTTTTATGCGTTTTTCGCCAATAAAAATGATGATCCTGTTTTGCTAATGGAAGCCGCTAGCTGGTGGATAAGCGCCCATCAGCTTAATCATTTTGAAAAAGCCCACAAAATTAAGGCTTTAGTTGAGTCCGAGCTGTAATTACGAAGCAAAGAGTGTTACTAGCATAGCGTGGCACTCTTGAATGTAGATTATTTACCCACTAGAATGGCGAACTTTTATTGTTTAATAGAAGGTTATGTCGCTTAGCTGCGCCATTGGTAGTGAAATGTTTGGTTCTGGTTGGTCGGAAAAAGCACTGTTAAGCTTTTCTAGTTTCTCCTCTTTATTTTTTGCATTACTGGGTATCAGTTTAGGGTTATGGGCTGGTTCTTTAGTGATTGTATTTGATGGTGCTTACTCCTTAGTCAGTTTAGCGCTCACCTTGGTATCACTAGGTTCCTTAGCGCTAAAGAAGCACCCTGTATTTGATGATAAACCCAACAAAGCGCTGATGATTGAGCCTGCGGTTGTTGCTTTTAAAGGTTTAGCGATTAGCGTGATGTGTCTGGTGTCTTTTGCTACTGCTGTGTTAGCTATTACTCATGGCGGGCGTGACGTTGATACAGGATTGGCGTTAATTTTTGGCCTTGTTAATGTAGTGGGTTGTGTCGCAACGTATTGGATTTTAAATAAAAGTGCTTCTCAGTCGGCGCTGTTAGATGCGGAGGCAAAACAATGGTTAATGGACAGTGTTATTAGCGCGTCGGTGTTAATGGGCTTTGGCATTGCGATTGTGCTGACTAAAACACGGTATGCAGAATTTGCGGTGTATGCTGATCCGGTGATGGTTATACTGGCTTCAGCGTATTTTATTTGGGTGCCGTTAAAGATGACCTTGAGTGCCGTGAAGCAATTACAACAAATTAACCAAGTAGAACTCGGCTATTAGGCCATTATTGGCGCTAATCGAGGATTTGCGCCAATAAAAATGGGATGAGACTTACTCTGCGTAGCAGCTATCCCAATCGCCATAATTTGCATCACCAGCAAGAACTTGCAGTTCAACATCGCCTAGTACTTCAACGATAGTGGCATTTGCTTGTGCAACAACAGCTTCTAGCTCAGCTTGCTCAGTGAAGAAGTTGATTGCTACGTGGTATTGCTCGTTAAAGTAAGCAATAAACAAATCCCAACCTTGCTGCTGTTGAGTCGCGGCAAGTGCAGCGTCTACTTCGTCAAATTTCTCGATATCAGCAACAAATCTAATCTCTGCGCAGGTTTGCGCGAAAGGACCAATCGCTAACTTTTTCAAATGGCGTGGTTTGTGATGGCTTTTAGCTTCAGGTTTCGCTAAATCTGGAACGGCAATAAGAGTCATTATTGTTACCTAGTAAAGATGGAAATAGGGTAGCGTAATGGGCAATCAAAGTTGCCAACTACAATTGCACGCGAGCTTAGTCTAGCTCTAGGTATAGCGCAAGCTAAAGCTGAACAATCGGCTTTTCTTTAGCTCTCGAAGAATCTGTATAGTAATGCTTACAGCGAATCATGCTGGATCTAAGTGGCTTCTCTCAAGATGGGTTAGTATTACTAGTGTGCTAGCGAAGATGTTGTTGGTTTGAGCCACTGACGCTGCGCGAGGTATTGAAAGCCTATTTAAACATGCAGGCAATAAACACTTCCCTTATTGCCGTCTTGTTAGGCTGAATGTTTCGCACTTTTCGCTTTATTTGAACTTCTATTTTATTTTATATATTCACGTTCTCGCGTGACTCCCACCTAAGGCCTGCGGCCTTAGGTTTTTTTTGAGCGCAACTTATCGCGCTTCTTGATCAAATTGTTTGATTAAGGCTGAGGTATCAGCACGTGAGAACCCACGTTGCTGCAATTTGGCATACTGTTCATCAACCTGTTTTGCCAATGGTAGCGGCACACCTAGCTTGTCAGCTTCATTAAAACAAATGGCTAAGTCTTTACGCATCCAGTCTATCGCAAAACCAAAATCAAACTGGTTGTTTGCCATGCTTTTCGCTCGATTCGTCAATTGCCAGCTTCCGGCTGCGCCATGTTGCAATACCTCCACAACGGTATCAATGTTTAGGTCAGCCGCCTTTGCAAGCTGTAAAGCCTCAGATAAGCCCTGTAAAATACCACTGATACAAAGTTGATTGACCATTTTGCAGGTTTGTCCGTAGCCTGCAGAACCAACTAACGTAACGGCTTTGGCATAACTGCCAAGTAAGCTCTCCACTTTATCTAGGGTGGTTTGCTCGCCACCCACCATGACTGTTAATGCGCCGTTTACTGCACCCGCTTCACCGCCAGATACCGGGGCGTCTAGAAATGCTAATTCATGTTGTTGAGCGGCACTATATAGCTCACGTGCTAATTCAGCAGATGCGGTGGTGTGGTCGATTAAAATGCTACCTGGTTTGGCTGCAGGCATAATGCCATTTTCGCTAAGGCATACAGCCCGTACATCTTGGTCGTTGCCCACACAAGTAATAATTACATCGGCTTGGGCGGCGGCTTCTGCTGGGGTAAAGGCTTGCGTGCCGGTGTATTGCTCTAACCAGCGTTTTGCTGTGGCATCGGTGCGGTTATACACCACCAACTCGTAGCCCTTGTTGCTTAAATGTCCAGCCATAGGAAAACCCATTGTTCCTAAGCCAATAAATGCAACCGTGGTTAGAGGTGCTTTACTCATCGTGTATTCCCTTTAAATGTTTAAGCAAGTAGTTTGCGGCAATCAATAAAATGATGTTTACATTGAACTAGTTCAATGTAAACGGTTCACTGAACTTAGCGTAAGTTTTCGACAAATTGACTTGTTTTACTAGTGCAATGGCAAAGCGCACTACTAGTTCAACATAGTGAGTTGTTGTGACTATTGAAAGCGATAAAAAATGTGAAGTGTTCTAATCGATTGAGCGCTTAGCAACGTAGTGATTTTATAACTTCAAATTATTGTCACTGGCACTGCTCAATAGAGCGGATGCAGCTTATACAATCCACATGAGAAACCTTATGAACATTTTTATTCTGGACCATGATATTAAACGCTGTGCGCAGTTTCACTGCGACCAACATGTGGTAAAAATGATTTTAGAAAGCGTTCAAATGTTGTGTACCGCTTTAAATAAAAAAGGATTTACTACGCCTTACAAATCTACTCACCTTAACCACCCTTGTGTGCTTTGGGTTGAGCAATCTTATGACAATTTTTTGTGGCTTAAGCAATTAACAGTAGAATTAAACCGAGAGTACCGTTATCGCTATAACAAAGAGGTAGACCATAAGTCGATGGCGGTGCTGGAGAAGCTTACCGAATTTCACTATGGCCAAAAGGGCTTGACCGAATTCGCTCAAGCTATGCCCCTTGAATATAAACAAACAGGGGATGCGGTAGAGGCTTATCGCCAGTTTTATTTGGCTGAGAAAATGTCGTTTGCAAAATGGACTAAGCGACCAATGCCAGCTTGGGTGAATCAAAATTCCTTTTCTAGGTAGCTGCTTTACTGCGTGCTCAGCAAAGCGGTGTAAAAATAAAAACCTGGCTAGTTTGATATACTTGCATAGTATCTCGTAAGGCTCTTCGCTTCAGCGTTCGCCCTCATGCTATTTTTTATGGAATATCGATATCTCTATGCAAGCTTTGTTAGCGAGTTTTAACCCGCAAGCTCGTCCTTTATACCTGGAAATAGCCCGTTGCATTGAGAATGCAATATTAAAGGGGCACTTAGCTTACCAAAACAAGTTACCTGCTCATCGCGTTTTAGCCAAAGAGATTGGCAGTAGTGCCGTTACGGTGCGGCAGGCTTATCAAGAATTAGAAATCAAAGCCTTGATAAGTTCGGGAGTGGGGCAAGGCACTTTTGTTTCATTTAACGTAAACCTTAGCGACGGTATAAAAGGGCGAACTCGAAATGAGTTTAACCTTTCCTTGGTTACACCATTAAATGGCCCCTTATTAGCCCCCTTACGTACTCAGCTTGCGGCCTTAGCTGGCGATGACTTGGCAGCATATTGCGATTACGAAGATGATGCCGGTAATCCAGAGCAACTAGCTATTATGCACCAATGGCTACAAAGCCAAGGTGTTGTGTCTGAGCAAAGCCAAGTAATAGTTTGCCACGGTGCGCAACATGCATTGTTAGTGGCAGTGCTTGCCACTACCCAAGTGGGTGATCGAGTAGCGGTAGAGCGCTTATGTTACCCCGGGATTCTTTCAGTACTTCGACAAACGGGCCGTATACCGGTACCTATTGACTTAGACGAACAAGGTTTATTGGTTGAATCGTTAGAAAAACAACATCAACAGCAAGCTATTAGGGCCTTAGTATTGGTGGCTTCTTGTCAAAATCCAACCGCAAGCGTGATGCCAAACCAGCGGCGACAACAGTTGGCTGCGCTAGTTAATCGCTATGCTATTCAAGTGATTGATGACGATATTTATGGCTTTTTAGCAGACGACAACATCAAGCCTTTTTATTGTTTTGCGCCACAGCAAACGGTTTATTTAACCAGCTTGTCTAAGTGCGTCTCGCCTAGTTTGCGTTTAGGCTTATTGGTGGTACCCAAAAGTGAGCGTGATGACTACATAAACTTAGTGAGAACAACGGTATGGCTGCCTTCCCCTTTACTCATGCAATTGGCTTGTCAGCTAATAACAAGCGGGGCTGTGGCTCAAATTAGCCAGTGGCAAAAGCGCCAGGCCTTAGTCCGTCAGCAAGCTGCGAAACACATTTTTAGTGAGTTAGAGTTTGTGAATCAAGCGCTCGTTGAGCACTGTGCTTATCATCTTTGGCTTTACTTGCCACAAGGCTGGACCAGTAAATCCTTTGTAGCGGTGATGCTAAAACACCGTATTCACCTTAGCGGTGAGCAACATTTTAGTGTTGAAGGCCAACAAAGACCCGCAGTGCGGATAAGCTTAATGGCCACGCAGGACATTGAACAATTAAAGCACGCACTTGGTTTGATCCGTGATGTATTGCTGAGGCGTATTTAGATCACTCGTGGGCTTTTTGATAGTCTTTTCCCCAAGCACATAATAAATCTAAGGCTGGATTTAGTTGCTCGGCTAAAAATGTCGGGGTGTACTCCACTCTAGGCGGCACTTCAGCATATACTTTTCGTTCGATCAGTTTATCTTTTTCCAAATTACGCAGTTGCTGGGTTAGCGTTTTTTGAGTGATTTTAGGGATCTCTCTTTTCAACTCACCAAAGCGAAGCGTTTTCCCTCGTAGCTGATACAAGATAATCACTTTCCATTTTCCACCAATCACATCAATGGCTGTAGTCACCGGACATTCATGCATTGTCTCAGAAACTTCATATTTTTTTTCGTGGCTGGAAGCCGCTGAATCCAACATTAGGCACCTCTAGGAAACTAAATATCTAATTTGTGCGTACTTGTAGTTCGTCAAAACATTCTTATAGTTACCAAAAGATACTATGTTTCGTTTGGATACAAAAGTTGTATTTGGTAACCAGGTGAATATTTGTTTGTTACAACAAGGAAAAATATCATGCCCACCACCTACCAGCCCAATCAAAGTATTGAACTGATTAGTTTTAAGCTTTGCCCTTTTGTTCAACGTTCGGTGATTACCTTACTGCACAAAGGGATCGACTTCAAAATACAATATGTTGATTTGGCTAACAAACCAGACTGGTTTCTCGCACTGTCACCTTTAGGTAAGGTACCAGTATTGAAATATGGCGACCAAGTCTTGTTTGAGTCAGCAGTGATTAATGAGTTTCTAGATGAAATTACCGAAGGCTCGTTGATGCCAGTAGATCCTTTGCAAAAAGCCAAAGACCGAGGGTGGATTGAATATGCTAGCCAAGTGTTAATGGCTCAGTATCAAACGTCGATGGCGAAAAATCAAGACGATTACCATTCAGCCTTAGCGGGCCTAAAAGACAAGCTAAGCCGCTTAGAAAATCTTACTACTGAAAACGCCTATTTTAATGGGGATGATTTAGCCTTAATCGATACTGCATTAGCTCCTCTATTCACCCGTTTCGCGGCTACGAAAGCATTATACGCTAAAGATTGGTTGGCCGATTTTCCTCGCTTAAGTGGTTTAGGCGAGCGTTTGTTGGCCTTACCTGCGGTGCAGCGTTCAGTGGTCGACGACTTTAATCAATTGTACGCCGAATATTGGCTTAAAGCCGAAAGCTATTTGGCACTAAGTAATAGATAAACCAGCCAAGCCATTTTGTGATAACTGAAAGGATTTAATTATGTCTCTAGCAAACTTATTTTCTCCGATTAACTTAGGCGATATTAGCTTAAAGCATCGCGTGGTGATGGCACCGCTTACGCGTTCGCGCTCAGCCCAACCCGGTGATATACCTCAGGCGCTTAACGTTGAGTATTATCAACAACGCGCCAGTGCCGGGTTAATTATTACTGAAGCTACTCAAGTTTCACCGCAAGGCAAGGGTTATGCTTTTACACCGGGTATTCACAGCGAGCAACAAATTCAAGGTTGGAAAGCCATTACCGATGCGGTGCACGCTAAGGGCTCAAAAATTGTGCTGCAACTATGGCATGTTGGCCGCATTTCTCACTCAGCTATTCAGTTAAATGGGGAGTTACCCGTTGCACCTTCGGCCATAGCACCAGAAGGGCAAGCATTTACCGAGCAAGGCTTTTTAGATTTTGAAACCCCCCGTGCTTTGGAAAGTAATGAAATAGCTTCTATTGTTGAGCAGTTTAAGCAAGCAGCAATTAACGCCAAGCAAGCAGGTTTTGATGGCGTAGAAGTGCATGCAGCCAATGGCTATTTGTTAGATCAGTTTCTTAAAGATGGCACTAATCAGCGTAGCGATAACTATGGTGGCTCTATCGAAAATAGAGCGCGTTTGACGCTTGAAGTTACTGCTGCCGTTGCTGAAGTATGGGGGAGCGGGAGAGTTGGAGTTCGCATCTCGCCAACCGGTACTTTCAACTCAATGTCTGATAGCAGGCCTCAAGCTCTTTTTAACCACTTAACTGAGCAGTTAAGCCCAATGAATTTGGCTTACTTACATGTTGTTGAGAACTTCGCTGGCGCGAGTAACGAAGGCTTTAGCTTTGCCCAAATACGCAGTCGTTTTGCAGGTGCATACATGGCAAACGGTGGCTATGGCGCAGAGAGTGCAGAACAAGCGATTGCAAATGATAGTACTGACGTGGTGTCTTTTGGCGCGCCATTTATTGCTAACCCCGATTTACCAGAGCGCTTTAAACAAGGCGCGGATCTGAATGAATTAGATCAAGATACTTTATATGGTGGTGGCGCCAAGGGGTATACCGATTACCCAAGCCTAGTAACCGTAAGTTCTTAAAGTTTCATTTTTTGCGAAAAAGCTAAAGCAAAAAATGTTTGTGCAAGTCCACATTCCCTGTGGTGTTTGGCCTCGCTTGCGAGGCCTTTTTTTTGCTTATTGAATAGAGCCATAAGCTTGTTTAAAGCCAGTGAGTATTACCGGAAATGCGGTTTGTTGCTGGTTACTTTTAAGGATGTAAGCAATCGACATCAATTTTCCGTTCTGTAGATCCTCTATCAATTGCCTATCGGCGACTACATTTACTTCGCAAAGCTTGTTGTCACAGGTAGTGATAGGCAAGTGAAGTGCTTTTTGCTCATCGATTTTTAACCCCAAGCCCTTTTTAGGCTCAGCGTTTGCGCTAATTCTAATTTTTAAAATGGGTTGTTCTGCATGGTTGAAGTAGCTCACTCCGGCTATAACGTTTGCTGCATCGCCTTGTTTCTTCATAATCATTTGAGTGATTACGCAGGGCTTACCCGGTGGGCATTTAACTGTCCACGCTTCAAAATCTTCAGCTAAGGTGGTGCTAGTGATAAGCAATGAAAATAAAGCGATAAATACATTTTTCATAAGTTGTCCGTAACAAAAAAGGGAGCCTTAAGCTCCCTTATTTTTAACCGTTTAGCTTATGCAGGCATTAAGCTTATTGGTGCAGAGTTGCTGCGTTTGCGAGAGCTAAGTAACAATACTACTGCTACTAACATCAACAACCAAGTGCTAGGTTCTGGTACTGCGTTACCTGGGCCAGGAATAAACTCTAGAATTGGTAATTGGCGCATGGCAACGGTGCCTGAACCAGCAAAAGTTAATCCGGTAACAAATGCTAGTTCGTCATTTGGGTCCAGCTCGTTTGACGTGTCAATGCCTGTTACGCGGAAACGATCAACACCATCAACACCAAAGTCATAAACATCACCGGCAGCTAAATTGGCAACTTGTTCCCAATCTACGCCAGTCCATAACCAGATAAAGAACATATCGTCGTCGAAACCAGCAGGTAGCGTAACCGTGCGAATGTTTGGACCTGAATCAACAATGTAGTCGTAACCAACCGCTACATCTGGATCAATAAAGACTAATTCATCGGCATCTACGTTGAATTCAAAACCCCAACCGCCATCTACTACTACTGGCATTATTGGGTTGTCAGGGGTTGCACCTGGTAACGCGCCTTCGCGAATAGCAAAGCGCCATACGCCGTCTTCGCCAGTATTAGAGCTTGAAACGAGATCTAAAATATTCTCGCTAAATGAACCAGGCAGAGCGAAAAAGTTTTCGCCGTCACCAGCATCATAACCTGCTTGAGCGGGGGTGCCACCTAAGCCGTTTGATCCGTTAGAGGCATCACCAGTAGTCCATTCTAATTTGTCGTAACGAAATTCAACATCAAAGTTGCCAGCACCTGTATCTGAACGGTCGATCAGTACAGCTTGGAAGCTGTTAGCTTTGTCTGAGTTTTCATCGTAGTAACCCACGTTATCCCAAGTAACTGCTACTACACCGTCAGAAGGACTACCTACATATACTTCTCCACATTCAGCACAGCCGGTATCTACATCAGCCCAAAATGGCGCAATCATTGGCTGCTCAGCAACGGGGAAGGCGACTGGAGTGAAGCCATCTAATGCGCTTTCGAAAGTAATGTTCCCGTTGTTGTTTACGAAAAACTGATTGTAACTATTGCCAAAGTAGTTAATTTCAAAGGGTAGGTCGAGTTGATTCGATGAACCATCATCATTTCTGCCCATGGCTAGCTCACCGTAACCAGCGTCTCCACCAAATCCGCTTAACATGGTGGCTTGAGCGGTAAAGGACCCAAGGAGGAGGCTCGCTGTTGTGATTAATGCTAAAGATGTCTTTTGCACAAGTATATTCCTTCAATGTTGTTACAAAGATGCTTAGTTAAACCAATGATTTATAGTTATTTTTCGAATTACGACTTAGCAAGAATCAAGCCCTATATAACTATCCTTTATTTTTCATGTAGTTAAGGTTTAAGGTAAGACTTAATATTTGTCTTATGTAAAATTTATCGACATAAATATTTATAAATAAAAAACTTTATTTATACCCAGAAGTCACCGCATTAATGTGGGTTTGCTTGTTTAGGACTTAACTGCTAAATTCGCCAGCCATTTTTCAATCAGCTAAATCTCTATGCGCTTACTCAAATCAACCATTCATTCCGATTTAGGCTCTCTTACCGGTAGTGCCTTAGAGCGTATTGCGGCACGTGCGATTGTGTTGAAGGGTGACGATATCTTGCTGATGTATACCGAGCGCTATCATGATTACACACTACCTGGTGGTGGCGTGGATCAAGGTGAAGACCTTATTACTGGCTTAAAGCGGGAATTGAGTGAAGAAACTGGTGCACAAAATATTCGCAATATAGAAGCCTTTGGCTGCTATGAAGAATATCGCCCCTGGTATAAAGATGATGCCGACTATATGCATATGCTGTCTTATTGTTATCTGTGTGAAATTGACGATGAGCTGGGCAACAATGCCTTAGAAGACTATGAAATCAACAATGGCATGAAGCCAGTTTGGTTAAACATTCATCACGCTATTCAGCACAACCTAGACACCATAGCAAACAACCCGAAAGCGGGGATGTCGGTTGAGCGAGAAACCTTTTTGTTGCAACAAATTTTGGCAGAATGCCTAAGCGAAAATCCACTTAAAGCGGCGGTGTAAACACCGCTATTCTGCCTTTGGTTTTCGAGCGACTATAAAGCTAGAAATGGCTTTATTAGGTCGCCATTGCTGTTCAATGCTAAAACCTTGCTGAATAAAACTACTCAGCAATTCTTGCTCGGTAAATACCTTAACCAAAGGCATTAGGCCTAGTGCTTTACCTATAGGGCCTATTACCTTAAAAAACTTCATTCTGTCGCCTAAACAAGGGGTACTGGTAATCAATACGCCGCCCGGTTTTAGCCAGGTCATTATTTTGCCAATGGCGGTCTCTTTGTCTTCGAGAAGGTGAATTATGTTAAGTGCTAACACAACATCTACCGGTTCGTTTACATCTAAATCTTCAATCGTTGCTTGCTTAAAATCTACGTTCTCGATGTTTTGCTGCTGGCGTTTTTGTTCGGCAATGTCTAGCATTCCCGACGATAAATCGGTAGCAAGTAAATGTTTAAGGTAAGGGGCGTGCAACAGCGCTGTTGAGCCGGTTCCACAACCTACTTCTATAGCGGTGGCTTGCTTGGAAAAATACTGGCGACTTTGCTTTAGCTTGTATTGGTAAGCTTGATTATCTGCAATCACTCGCTTGGCATAGCCCTTAGCATGTTTATCCCAAAATTTAACGTTAGCCGCCATCGAGTTCTTCCCTTTAATATTTGCTTTGTCTTGCTAATGGGTAAATAGTAACCATGCAATAAAGCTATAACAATGTAGTTTTATGTATCTTAGGTATGCATATTCGAATGGATTGGCGTTCAATAAACTTTGATTGGAATCGAGCAAGAGCCTTCTTGGTGACTGCAGAAGAGGGCTCTTTGTCGGCTGCGGCGCGAGCTTTGAATATGACGCAACCTACACTTGGGCGGCAAGTTAGCGCCTTAGAGCAAGAGCTGGGTGTGTCGCTGTTTGAAAGGGTGAGTGGGCGCTTACAACTTACTGGCAGTGGGCTGGAGCTGCTGGCACACGTGAAGGCGATGGGCGATGCGGCGAACAGTTTGTCGTTATCTGCATCTGGTCGCGCAGAAGCGATTGAGGGCGATGTGTGTATTTCAGCATCTGAAGCGGTCGCAGCTTACATTTTACCGCCAATTATTGCTAAGTTGCGAGATCATGCTCCAGGTATCCGTGTAGAAATCATTGCCAGTAATGACAGCAGTGATTTATTGCGACGAGAAGCTGATATTGCCATTCGCGCCTATCAACCCAAAGAGCTTGAACTGATTGCGCGTAAGCTCAAAGATATTAATGTGCATATGTACGCTGCGCGGGCTTATCTTCAGCAGTGGCCCCAGCCGCGTACGATAACAAGTTTAGCTAAGGCGGATTTTTTGGGTTTTAGTAAAAGTGATGAATTAATCGACGAGTTAAGTAAATCCGGCTTTGCGCTTGAGCAAAGCAACTTTCCGGTGTCGGTGAGTAATCACCTTGTGCAATGGGAGTTGGTTAAACAAGGTTTAGGCATAGGCTTTATGCTGGAGAACGTAGGAGACAAGGAGCCCTTAGTTGAGCGCGCTTTTGCGGATTTACCCGCCTTTGCTACGCCGTCTTGGCTGGTGGTACATCGTGAGCTCAATACCAGTAGGCGCTTGCGCATGGTGTATGATTTTTTGGCCAAGCACCTTAATTAAGCTAAGCGATTAAACGTATCGCCGCACTTAAGGTTTTTTCAACGCAGTTAGCTTCTTTGCCGCTGCGGTCAATAACTAAAAAGTCACTGGTTTGCTGCAAGCTGATAAGAGGGTGATGCCAAACTCCACTATGGTAATTTACCCCTTGATTACCTTGAGCTAAAAAAGCGCGAATGTGTTGTTCTTTGAGTGCTCCAGCACTGGCCACCACAACCACATAGGGGCGAGCAGATAACGGCATAAATAACTGGCTACCAAAGGGGTGGTGCTCCATCATCGAAATAGTGAGTGGCAGCTCAAATGCTTGACCACGAAAGATAGAGCAAATCATTGCTGAGTGGCTGCCGCTGTGCTGCAATTTAGCTAAATCGTGATAACGCTGGGTAGAGCCGCCATTTATCGCAAAGTGCTCTGTGTTCTTGGTTTCTATCACGTCACCAAAAGCAGCAAAAGCCGCTTTGGTGAGCGGTTCGAGTGTTAGCTCCAACATTAATTATTACCTTTTACTTTGCCCCAAAGTCGTACTCGGCTAATCCCACCATCGGGGAAAATGTTTATCCGAATATGGCTAATAGTACCTAAGGGATTTAATTCGCTAAAGTGATGATCGTTGTCGGCACTTAAAGTCTGGGGCGCCAGTAACTCTTCCCAAAACATACTCTGGCTGATTAAACTCAAATCGTTAGGGTCGCTGATATTGGCGGCTTGAATAGACAGTTTATCGGGAAAGTTACCTTTAAAGTGAGTGGTCGCAATATCGATGTCTTCAACACTACCTGCTTGGCCTAGCGCGATAATACACCAGTCGTTGCCCGGTTCGCGGCGGCGGCGGGTTTCCCAGCCATCTCCCATGTTTACCCCTTTGCCTGGTGCTAATAAGTTGCTTGGTGTGCCGTAGTGGGCATCGTTAAAACCAACCACTCGGCCACCATTTTTAAGGGCGATTAAATCAATGCGTTGGTCACTGTTCGCGGTGGCAGCAGGTTGACCAAATATTCTAAGCCTTGCGATACCGCCATCAGGGAAAATATTTACTCTCACGTGGCTAATGGCTTGCTCGGTGCTTACTTCAAAAAAGTGGCTGTTGTCGGCACTTAAGGCGCTGGCCGGCACTAGTGCTTGCCACTGGGTATCGCTTGCCGGTAAATCACTTTCGCAATGGCAAACCTCAATACTTATTGCGGGCGCATAGTTACCGGTGAAAAAACTGGTGTCTATTTGTAAGCCTTTAACGCTGCCAGCTACGCCAAGTTTAACAATGCTCCAATCGTGGCCTGAGTCGCGGCGGCGACGGCTTTCCCAGCCATCCATCCATTTACCATTATCATCGTATTTATCGGGATAAAATTCGGCCGGCAGGTGGTTAAGCATACGATCAGCAGCCGCAAAAAAATCATCACTTACCGCTACCACTTTACTGCCTAAACGTTGGTCGGCTAGGTTAATAAACTGCTGACTAAATGCGGGGGCATTGGCTGGCTGCTCGGCAATCATTACTTGGCTCATGTGTATCCTTATTTATCGAGTTTTATGTGGTTATACGGTGGCGTTTTTTTATGAGCTAACTGGCTCTTAATTTAAGATTTTGGTTCAATTGTTTCATTGCTGTTTACTGTTTCTCTCTGTTTTGTGTCAGGGAATAGGGAACAACAGGCTGTTAGTTGTGTGGTTCTAGTTCGTCTAATAATTGATAATTGTTACTGATTTGGTGGCTATGAGTGTGCGCCGAGTGTGCCAAATAATCGTAGACCTTATTGCTTAAATGGGCGAGTAAACTCATGGGGGCTGCGTAACTGTCTAGGGGCGAATGGTTGCTCATTGGGCACACTAGCAAGTGTTTTACTTTAGAGCGATAGCATTGGCCGCTTTGGTCGGTGATCAGCAAACAATTAAGGTGCTCCAATTGGTCAATCAGCGCTGAAAATATTTTAGGACGGCGGCGAATGCCAATCAGAATCACCAAATCTTTATCGTCAAACTGCACTAGTTCTTCACCAATACTTTGTCCGGGAATAGGCAGTAAATGTACCTGCTTACGGCATTGCATTAGCTGCTGACGAAAGTGCATGGCCAGCGGAAAGCTGTTGCGGTAACCAATAATGGTGACACGCTTGGCTTGGCCGATTTGCTGCACTAGCGCCTCGCAATCCATTTGTTCTAGCTGCTTGAACACCTGGCTAATGGCCGCTAAATCACTATGTTCGCTAGTATCACTGGGCTCACTGGTGAGTAGCGGCTGGCCCCATTCGCGCTCTTGTCTAAGCTCGTCACATACTTGTTGGTGATCTTGGTAATCTAGCTGGCGAAAAAAACGGCTAACACTGGCTTTAGAGACTTGGCAAGCATTGGCAATTTCTGCGGTAGATTGAATCAACACTTTATCGGGATGATGCTGTAAATAGTCGGCCACTAAACGCGCTTTAGCAGAAAGTTGCGAATAGTGTTCAACAATACGTTGGTTAAACGCACAGGCCGATGTAGTCATAAATGATTCATTCCTTTCACGAGATTGGTTTGCTAAAGCTTAGAGTACTGCTGAGATAAAGCTTTGTAATTCTGTGGTTTGCGGCTGAGCAAAAACCTGTTTGCTGTCACCGGTTTCCCACACTTTTCCTTGATGCATAAACACCACTCTATCGCCTACATCGCGGGCAAAATTCATTTCGTGGGTCACCAATATTAAGGTCATGCCATCGGCGGCCAGTTGCTCAAGCACCTTAAGCACTTCGCCCACCAGTTCGGGATCTAAGGCCGAGGTGATCTCGTCACACAGCAATACTTTGGGCGACATAGCTAACGAGCGCGCAATGGCTACCCGCTGCTGCTGGCCGCCAGACATACTGGTGGGGTATTGATCAAACTTGTCCGCTAAACCCACTTTTTCGAGTACTTCTTTGGCTAGCGTTAGGCATTCTTGCTTGTTTTTCCCCAGTACTAATTTGGGGGCCAACATAATATTTTCGCCGGCTGTCATATGGGGGAATAAATTAAAGTTTTGAAACACCATGCCTACACTGCGGCTCAGTTGCCTAAGCTGTTTTTCATCTTCACTTACGGCTTGTTTATCTACAATTATCGCACCGCTTTGAAAAGGCTCTAAGCCGTTCACACAGCGTAATAAAGTGCTTTTACCCGAACCACTGCGGCCGATGATAGAGATAACTTCGCCCGCTTTTATTTTTAGATCTATACCTTTTAATACGTGGTGTTGGCCATAATATTTATGAATGTTTTCGATACTAACCAGTGACATTGAGTTTCTTCTCCAAATGCTTGCTGTACAGCGACAGCGGGAAACACAATAAAAAGTACAGTACAGCCACTAAGGCAAATACTTTAAAGGGTTGGAAGGTGGCATTGTTTAACATGGTGCCAGCCTTGGTTAACTCTACAAAGCCGATGATTGACGTAAGTGCGGTGCCTTTTACTACTTGCACTGAAAACCCCACGGTGGGGGCAATAGCAACTTTTAATGCCTGCGGCAAAATGATGTAACGCATAGTTTGAAAAAAGCTTAGACCTAAGGTTCTAGCAGCCTCCCACTGCCCTTTGGGTAAGGACTCTATACAACCGCGCCATATTTCACATAAGAAGGCACTGGTGAATAGGGTTAAGCCAATAATGGCAGCGGTCCAAGCGCTAACATCTAAACCTATTAGCGATAACCCAAAAAAGATAATAAACAGCTGCATTAATAAAGGCGTGCCCTGAAACAGCTCCACATAACCTTTTACCAGTGCGGCTAAAACAGGGTTGTTGCTAATGCGCATAAAGGTAAGCATTAGCGCGACTAAGCCGCCGCTAGCAAAGGCGACAAGGGACAGCAATATGGTCCAGCGAGCGGCGAGTAGCAGGTTGCGTAAAATGTCCCAATCAGTAAATTGCATCATAAACATTGGCTCCTACAAGACCGGGTTTTTAAATAAACGCCTAGCGCTTAACTCGAACAACTGGCGCATGGCAATGGCGAGCAATAAGTAAATCAGTGCCGTCACCAAATAGGATTCAAAGCTGAGAAAATTGCGCGATTGTATAAAGTTGGCAGAAAAGGTGAGCTCTTCTACCGATATCTGCGATACCACGGCAGAGCCCAGCATGACTATGATGCATTGGCTTACTAGCGCAGGATAAATTCTTTGAATAGCGGTAGGAAGTACGATGCGACTAAAAATGTACCAGTGACTTAACCCTAAGGTTTTACCCGCTTCCCATTGGCCTTTTGGTGTGGCTTCAATCCCCGCGCGAATAATTTCGGTGAGGTAAGCGCCAAGGTTTATTACCATCGCCAAACAGCCTGCTTGCCATGCGCTAAGTTTAAGCCCTAGCGCTGGCAGGCCAAAAAAGATAAAGAATAACTGCACAATAAAGGGGGTATTTCGAATCACTTCTACATAGGCGCTAATCAGCCACCGTAACCAAGCTTTGTTACTTATTCTCCCTGCCGCACCTGCGGTGCCAAGCAGTATTCCTGCAAAGGTGGAATACACGGTTAGCTCGGCGGTGGTTAATAAACCTTTGGCGAGCTCGGGTAAGTAGGGCAGTAGGCCGCTAAAGTCCATTTGGTAGCTCATTATGCGCTCCTTGTCTTATAGCTCTTTAGGCAACGAGGTTTTAAACCAGGCCAGTGATAGGCGCTCTAGCTCACCACTGCTTTTCGCTTGGGCAATTAAGCCGTTCACTTTGTCTACTAAAGCTTGCTCGCCTTTAAGTACACCAACATAACAAGGTGAGTTTTTAAGTAAAAACTTGGTTTCAGGCTTGCGGGTAGGCACGCGCTTGGCGATTTCAGTGGCGACCAAGTTACCGGTAGCAATCAGTTCAACTTGGCCAGATAGGTAAGCAGAAAGGGTGGTGTTGTTATCTTCAAAGCGTTTAATGGTCGTGGTGCTGTCGACCAGTTTACTTAACTCAATATCTTCAACAGCGCCACGGGTTACGCCTATGGTTTTGCCTGCAAGTTCTTGGGCTGAGCTTACCGTTACGTCTTCAGCACCAAATACCCCTAAGAAAAAAGGCGCGTAGGCTTCACTAAAGTCGATGGCTTTTTCGCGCTCTGAGTTTTTACCAAGGCTAGAAATTACCAAATCTACCTTACGTGTTTGTAAGTAAGGGATGCGGTTGGCGCTGGTCACCGGCACTAGCTCCAGCTTTACATCCAGTTGTTCGGCTAAATAACGCGCCATATCAATGTCATAACCCATCGGTTGTAGGTCACTGCCCACAGAGCCAAAAGGAGGGAAATCCTGAGGTACCGCCACTTTTAGTGCACCGCGTTCCATAAGTGTTGATAGTTGGTCGGCTTGACTTACGGTGCTGGTTAGGGCGCAGACTAGGATAGCGGCGCTAGCAATCAATTTTTTTAAAGTAAACATAGGGCTTCCTTAGCGGGTTAAATTTAAATGAAACGAATGAATCTATATTTCTATCGTTGCAACGAATGAGCCTAAGTTCATCTGTATGAATAACTATTTAGCTAATTGTTTAATAACAATGGCTTAGCGTATTTTTGTAGGCTGTTGTTTGCTTTGGGATTGGAGAGTACGCAGATTATTCACCCACTTTGGTGCCGAGTAACGACCAAAGCGGTGCAATAAATACCACTAAAGTGGTATTTATTATTGCTGTTTAAGTCAGTAGATATTTATCTGTACCGTTATAAAAGGAATATTTTTAATTAAATTTTAGTCTTAACTATTTGATTTAAATTGAAAATGTATACTGTGATGAAAAAGTGATAACTCTGTGAATTGGTTGGGACATGTGCTTCTTATACTGGATTTGACTGTTAAATAAGGACCGCAAAAGGAGCGAACCATGGATCTCAAGTCATCGTTGTTAGCAATGCCATTGATTGCTGTAAGTACATTAAGCCAAGCCGCAGTGGTAGACGTTAAAATCACTAACCTTACCCAAGGTATCTATTACACACCGCTATTAGTTACTGCACATACCTCTGACGCACATTTGTTCGAAGTAGGCCAAACCGCCTCTTCAGCTCTGCAAGCAATGGCTGAAGGTGGCGATATCTCTGGTCTACAAACCATTGCCGACGGTATATCTGCTGTTTCATCGACTAACCCTGCTGGTGGCTTACTTGCCCCAACCGAATACGCAATGGTTAGTGATTTAGACACTGGCAGTAATACTCACCTCAGTATCGTGGCAATGTTATTGCCAACTAACGATGGTTTTGTGGGTAAAGATAGCTGGGAAATTCCGAGCGAAGCCGGCACTTATACCTTCTACATGAATGGTTATGACGCTGGTACCGAAGCCAACGATGAAATTGTAAACGGTGGTGGTATGTCTGGTGTTCCAGGTATTCCAGCTAACCCCGGCATGAACGGAGGTACTGGTGGTAGCGGCGTAGCAACCGCTTCAGCTAATAGCAAAATTCATATTCACCCTGGTAACGTAGGTGACCAAGACGCAGCTGGCGGCATGAGCGATTTAGATAGCCGCATTCACCGTTGGTTAAACCCAGTGGCTAAAGTAGTTGTTACCGTTAAGTAATTAAGGAGGATCTATGGCTATCTCAAGTTTTGCAAAGAGAGCCTTGGCCGTAGCGGTAATGGCGGCAGGACTAAGTGCATGTGGCAGTGATGATGACACCATTGTTGTATTGCCACCCGATACACTAGACTTTGAAGTCACCGTGTACAACGACACCGCGGCACAACCTTTATCGCCAGTAGTGGTAGGTATACACGGTGCTACGATGAGTTTGTGGTCGGTAGGTTTATCTGCAAGTGTACCCTTAGAAACCATGGCTGAAGGCGGAAACGCTGCCGACTTAGCGGCGATGTTTACCGATACTAACGTTGCAGTACTAGGTGCAGGGGCTATTGGCCCAGGTAACTACGAAAAACTAATGATTAGTGCTGAAGATCGCACTGAGATGAAATTATCCCTAGCAAGCATGATGGTAAACACAAATGATGCGTTTACTGGTTTGAATGCTATTGATGTTTCAGGCTTAATGGTAGGCGACAGCATGAGTTACACGCTACCCGCTTACGATGCTGGCACGGAAGCAAACAGTGAAGCAATGGGTTCTATTCCTGGCCCAGCAGACGGCGGCGAAGGCTTTAACGCAGCCCGAGATGATACGATGAACAAAGTTTCTCGCCATCCCGGTCTAGTAACCCAAGCCGACGACGCAATGTCAGTATTGCTGCCTGATCATCGAATCTCAGGCACTGTTGGGCGCGTAGTCATTACTCGTACCAACTAATACTGTTTGTTATTACGCCCGTGCTGCGGTGCGGGCGTAACTATTTGGTCTGTCTATAAATACAAGGAAAGGAGCCTGTATGTCCCCTCGGATCCTGGTCATTGAAGACGACCACGATATTAATAACCTGATCACCATGAACCTGAGTGACATGATGTATCAGGTAGAAAGTTGTGAAAACGGTTCGGAAGGTTTTGCCAAAGCCAGCCAAGACAACTTTGATTTAATCGTTCTCGACTTAATGTTGCCCGGCATGGATGGCCTCGATATTTGCCGCCAACTGCGCGCGCAACAACAAAACACCCCAATTTTAATGCTTACCGCTCGAGACTCTGAAGCCGACCGTGTGGTGGGTTTAGAAATGGGCGCAGACGACTACCTCACCAAACCCTTTAGTGTACGCGAGCTACAAGCGCGGGTTAAAGCTATGTTGCGCCGAGTAGATATGTTGATTCAAAGTCAAAACCAGCCTGCACCCAGTGTGATGCAATGGAAAGACTTAACTATCGATGTCGCCCGCCGCTTAGTGTCGGTGCGCGAGCAAGCCGTTGAACTTACCTCTACCGAGTTTGATTTACTGCATCACTTAGCCAAGTCACCCGGTTTGGTATTTAGTCGCGCACAGCTGCTTGACCAAGTGTGGGGATATAAACACAGTGGATACGAACATACGGTGAACTCTCATATCAACCGCTTACGCACTAAATTAGAAAGCGATCCGTCTAATCCTGAATATGTGCTCACCGTGTGGGGAGTAGGGTACAAGTTTAATGATGTTTAAATTTATTAGTTCTTTTTACAGCAAATTAATGCTGGCGGTAGTAGTGTGCTTTATCCTTGCCGGTGGCCTGTTGTTAGGTTTGGCTCACCAAAGCTCGCAGCAATACCAAAATGAAATTGAGCAGAAGCTGCACCTACAATTGGCCGAACATTTGGTGCACGACAGCCAGTTATTCAAAGACGGGCAGCTTGATCCCAAAGCAATTAAACAAGCTTTTCATTCAATGATGATTCTAGGCCCTAGCTTTGAGTTTTATATTCTCGACACCAGCGGCAACGTGGTGACCTACTCAGCAGATCCCAGTAAAATTAAACGTAAGCAAGTGGCCTTAAAACCGATCCGCCACTTTATTAATGGCGACAGCGCCATGCCGATTATTGGAGACGACCCACGCTCCAGCAGCCGACGAAAGATTTTTTCGGTGGCCGAAATTCATGAAGGAAGCAAAGTTAAAGGTTACTTGTACATCATTATTGGTGGTGAGATATACGATAGCGTGGCCGAGCTATTGCAGGGCAGCCACATAATGAAGCTGAGCATGCTGGGCTTACTGTTCATCCTTGGATTTAGTTTGCTGGTGGTATTTCTTATATTTGGTTTGCTCACCAAACCCTTGCGCCGCTTGGCTAAAGATATCGATCAGTTCCAGCATGTGGGTTTGGAACAAAGCTCGAACATAGCGGGGCATTGGCAAGATAACTCACACGACGAAGTACAAAAGTTGGGGGCGGCATTTAGCGATATGGCCACCACCATTAAAGGCCAATACCAAAAGGTAAAAGATACCGACCAATTGCGCCGCGAGCTTATTTCTTACGTATCTCACGATTTACGTACACCACTTGCATCGCTGCAGGGCTATTTAGAAACCTGGCAATTAAAACATAAAGATTTGTCGGCCGAAGAAGGCGAGCAATTGATTAAAGTGGCATTGAGCAGCGCCCGTAAAACCTCTAGTTTGGTGGAACAGCTATTTGAACTCGCTCACCTCGACAGTGACTCCGCCACCATTAACGAAGAGCCAGTGGCCATTGCAGAGCTGGCACAAGATGTCATTCAAAAGCTCGAGTTAGCGGCTCATAAAAAGAACGTAAGCATGCGTGTCGACCCGCAAGACCCATCGCTGCTCGCGTGTGCTGATATTCAACGCATTGAGCGGGTATTTACTAACTTACTGGAAAACTCGATTCGCCATTGTAGTGATGGAGATGAAATTAAGGTGCTAATTAGTCCAGCACAGCAAAGTGACAAACTGTTAATTACCGTGAGTGATACCGGCACCGGTATACCCGCCGATGACTTACCGCATATTTTTGACGCCCACTATCGCGCGGCTAATCGCGCGAAAGATAAAAGTTCGCACGGGGGTTTAGGTTTGGCAATTGCTAAGCGAATTGTGCAATTGCATCGGTCTTCTATTAGTGTTGAGTCAACCTTAGGCGAGGGCACTCGCTTTAGTTTTAGCTTAGACAAACCCATGTAAGTGCCCCTACCTGACACGTATACACTAACAAGCCAGCGAATACTCGCTGGCTTTTTGGTTTTGCTTAGCGTTTATTTCAGCGTTGTTTTATAGGGCGAAATACACAAACGCTGCCTAACAAATAAACTATGCGCTCACTGCATAACTTAAGTGACAAAAATTCATTTGGAACATGTCATCGACTTCCTTACACTCCGCGCTTCTTTTTATTGTTTGTAGCTAATAACGCCCATGTTTTCGCAATCTACCCTTGCTCAAGTATTAAGAATACTCACCTTATTGAGTTTGTCTTTGCTGCTGGTACATCACTCGCCAAGCTTATTAAAGCTGTTGGCCGAGCAAGCTATGAATAGCGGTTGCCACCAAATGAATGATGAAGGCATCCATAGCAGCCACCATCACTCTCATCATCAACATCATTAAAGTAAGTAAGAAGGCACAATGAGTATTTTTCGATTTCCCATTCTAGTTTGGCTTGGCATTGGCATTCTGGTGATATGCCTAGGTATTAGGCAGTCTTTTGGCATATTTATGATGCCAGTGTCTGAGCACTTTCAACTGGGTAGAGAGTTCTTTAGTTTTGCTATTGCGCTGCAAAATTTACTGTTTGGCGTGTTTCAACCCTTTGTGGGCATAGCTGCCGACAAATGGGGCGCTAAAAGAGTGATTATTTTAGGTGCTATTGCTTACGCTTTAGGCTTGTATTTAAGCTCTATCGCAGCTGAACCAAGCATGCTGTATTTGTCGCTAGGGGTATTAGTTGGGGCGGGGCTAAGTGCTACCAGTTATGTGATTGTATTAGGCGCAGTGGCAAAAGTAGTACCAGCCAAACATGCTGCCAAAGCCTTTGGGTTTACCACCGCTGCAGGCTCTTTTGGTATGTTTGCAATGATACCAGGTGCCCAACTAATGATGAGCCAAGTAGGCTGGCAGGGAGCACTTCAAGGCTTTGCCTTGTTATGTGCAGTAATGATTGCCTTTGCCATGTTCATGAAAACGGCAAAACCTAGCGCTGACAATCAAACTGTATTAGACGACAAGCAAACGCTAAAAGAGTCCTTATCAGAGGCGTTTTCTCATAAAGGCTATTGGCTGATTCACGCGGGCTTTTTTGTGTGTGGTTTTCATGTGATGTTTATTGCTACGCACTTACCGAGCTACTTGGCCGATAAAAATTTAAGCGCAACCACCGGGGCAATGGCTTTAGCCTATGTGGGTATCTTCAATATTTTTGGTTCGTATTTCTGGGGCGTAATGGGCGATAGGTTTAGTAAGCGCCATGTTATGTCGGCCTTGTACCTAATGCGAACCCTAGTGATTGCCGGATTTGTCACCCTACCGGTTACCGAGAGCAGCGCGGCTATTTTTGGTGGGGCAATTGGCTTTTGTTGGTTGGGTACAGTGCCATTAACCTCTGGCTTAGTGAGACAAATGTTTGGTGCACGGTATCTCTCTACCTTATACGGTTTAGTATTTTTTACCCATCAGGTAGGCAGTTTTCTGGGCGCTTGGGCAGGCGGGCGTATTTATGATTACTACGGTTCTTACGAACCTATCTGGTGGTCAACTGTGGCACTGGCTTTTATCGCAGCACTGATTCATTTGCCGATTAATGACAAACCGGTCATGCGTTTGGCAACTGCGAGTTAAGCCTGTTTAGGCATGTATCTGGTCATAAGTGAATCAGCTTAGACATTAACGCCGCAAGCACGGGCAAAGGACAGCGGCTTGCCGTGTCGTGGCCTTTGTCTCCGAGGAGCGTAGCGACGAGTTAGTGACTTGCATTGTTATATTCTTTCGAAGTCCAAAGCATATTTTGTTTTCGACTTAACTGCTTGATACCACTTCACGTGTGACCATTCTGTACCGGATATCATCTCTCTTAACGTCGATTTATCTCGAGCCTCCATTCGAAGCCCAAAGGCGATAGAATTAACTGCTTCTGGATCGAATTGCTTTGCTTCGGATCTATAGAACACAAGCCTGCGTTCTCGCTCATAGCGCCAACTCGAATACTTGGTGCCCAGAATTGAGTAAAGAATATCGCCAGCGACACTATCTACGTTATTCTCTCCAGGGAGCTGTTCGAAGTACTTGAAGCGCTCGATAATCTCTTCAAAAGGATACTCGTCTTGGTAAGTCACATCTATTGGTGCGATTGATGAACCTTCTGGCCTTAAAATATGCTCCTTAAAGCCAATACATACCCCTCTGTGTTCATCAGCATAGTGAGACCACATGAGCTGGTTTTTACGAGCTTTGCTAAATGAGCAGATACCAGTTTTGGCAAGTTGTTCTTCGATCTTTCTCTTGTACTTCTCGCGTTGCGACGAAGGAAATGGGTAGTGTTCCCAAACTGCATTCAATACTTCATTGAATGATGCTTCACCCTCAAACGGATCGTTCAGTGAAGCTGGGGTAGCAAACCATAGCTCACGGTTAAGTAATAACTCCAAACACCCTTTGTCGAACTTGCGGTATTTAAAGAGAATTTTAGGAAATAACATAAACCCTCTGGTAAATATAACGCCCCTAAACAGTGGCGAGTTTACGAGTCCAATGCCCGCCGCGCTAGCGGGAAAAGCGGGCATGAACTGCTTTGGTTTGTTATGTGATTGACTTGCATTTAAATTGAAGAAAATACTCATTCATTTCTACGACTTCCCAGCCATCAGATTCATGTACTGGCATTAGAAATACCCAATCCATTTTATTTTCATGAATAGTATATTTAAGATGAGCATCACTTCCGTCTAGTTTATGCCAAATATCAGCTACTTTTGTTTCTTGAAACCTTTCTTCTGCTGTAATGTATAAATTACCACTCAGAACTACATCTTGAGGTTTTTTTACTAAGCCAAATTCAACGATCACTGATTAATCCTTTTCTCACATAACAACTTATCATACATTTTAAAAGACCAAGGTATCACTTTTCCTAAGCTGCATCAGCCACCTAGCTCGAAAAATAACAAAAGCATCAGCACGAAAGAATGCAAGCCTTTGCGGAAAGAAGGAATCACAGTTCGCATGTGTATAAATACAGAGCTTCGTCCAAAAATAGAAAATTGAGGGTTGCATAGCTTTATTAAGAGTAGTGTTTTGGGAGCGGCAACTCGTAATGGGGCAAAAACATTTCATACATTCGACAGCCAAGACTGTGCTTTTAAATCCCATTATCTTCGCCGAGTCGCGCAAATGAACAAGGGAGCAGAGTTGAAGTCTGTTTGAGCATAGCGAGTTACTTCAACTCCCTTGTGAATGCGCAACGGAGGATCTAAGAAGATGCAGGGCGAGTTTTCTTTTTGCTTCGTTTTTCTTTGCTCGTCAAAGAAAAATGACGTCGCCGCAGGCGAAAGCTTTTACTCTATAGCTAACACATAGAAGGGCATAAGCGAGCTATCCATTACCTTAGCTAAACCTAGTCATCTACAATTTGTTGTTTTTAAAACATAAAAAAGGCCGCTTAACTAGCGGCCTTTGTCTGCTTGTTAGATACTCTGAAAGCTCAACTTATGGGTTGTAGTTATCGTGAGTATTGGTCAATTTATAGAACGTTACTTTTGCGTAGTCACTATCGTTACTGCTGTTGTCTTGCAGGTAGATGCCGGCTTTAAAGTACATGTAGTTGCTGGAATCATCATATCCACTGCCAGACATGTTGATCGTTTTGCTGGCGAGTTGGCTGCCATTTTGGCTGATCTTGGCAGTAAGTGAGTCGCCATTCACCGTAATGGTATAAGAGAACTCTTCGTTCAAGGCGATACCGTTTGATGGGTTAGAGGTGCTGTTTAAATCACCGTTTGAACTCACCATGCTGCCTAGTAGGTTGTACCACGTTTCGTTACCACCGTCTGATTTCGACGTTTCGTGGGCAAAGTAAATAGCACCATTACTGTTACCCGGTAGTTTGTGGTAGTAAAGGCGGATAGGTTCGTTCCCTTCTGCATGAATTTGCCCAATCACAATTCGCCCCACTTGCTCGTTGTTTGAGCTTGTTGTGGTCACGTGATTTACCGCAAGGGTTGCGTCTAGTACGCCGTCAATGCCGCCAAAAGCGCTTTGGCTGCTGCTTGGTATGCTTGAAAACGCCCAGTTGTTGTCTTTTCCGCTGGTAGAATACGAGGTATTTCCGCGGCGCAACATTTCACGCAATTCGGTGCGTACATACTTTGTGCCGCTTGAGGTGGTGACCCCTTTAACCGGCGTGTAAAACACCATGCCGCCATCACTACCGGTATAAAAATAGGCATCTTCGTAACTGGCAGCTAGCTCAACTTCTTTTATCGAGGTGGCGTAACCATCACCCTCATCTTTTGGAATGCTTAAGTACCAATCCAATAAATCAAAATTTGCAGAAGGTGCTTTAGAGGCATCTAAGTTGTAGTCACCACCGCCGCTGCCGCCACCAGATGTATCATCGGTTCTGGTGAGTTCCCATTGCTGGTTAACATTGCTGCTACTTGAGTTCCAAAGGTAGAGTGATTGGCGTAAAGCCCCACCGCTATTACCATCAATAGAAAAGCCCGGAGCATTACGTTTTTCGATACGGTAGATTTCGGTACCACTGGTGACTTTTACTTTTTTCCAGTGTTGGTCATAGTTGCTTGCGTCACATGCTTCTAATGTAACGGCTTGATTTTTTGCACCGCCAGAACCACCGTCCCAACAAAGGCTGGTGCCTTCTTTTTTATAGGAGTAGTAACCATCACCATGGCTAATTTGCACCCAGTTTTGGTTGGTATTGGTGGTTTTGGTTGTCCATAGGTAAAGCTGCTGTCCTTCAACAGCACCGCCGTTTCCGTCTATAGAGTAGCCCGTTTCATTTTTTTGCATGTTGAACGTTGCAGCAGTTGCTAACGAAGAAGATAGCGCTAGAACAACAAAGCACACTGATTTTTTCAGGGTGTTGTTGTTTAACAGGAACTTGTTCGATGCAGCGTGTTTATCAATAGGTTTCATCGCTAATATCCTTAATTGGAAAACCTTGTTGCTAAAGTAAATGTACATTTAGGTAAACTAAGACGAGCGGTTTTATCCTTAGCTTGCCCCACTATTTGTAGACCTACTGCTTACCTGCTTCTGTTAAGTAAATGGCCCTGTCATAAAATTGATAATCAACTTATGAAATTTAATGTTAGCGAGCTTAGTGATTAAAAAATCAGCTATTCATTGCAAAAGATAATTTTATAATACAAAAATGCTTGTTTTGTGAACTAGTCATACAAATACGGAGGTGAACCTTGCTTGATGAGTATTTTGTACTATTGGGCTAGCAGTGTGAGTAGTGGTAGGTTTTTGTTGGCTAAGCTTTGGTATAAAGGTTTACTCAGCGTTTAACTTAGAGCTTAAGTGATTGTTTTTGTTAGTTCGCTACGGCGTTATTTATCTGTATTTGTATGATGTTTGTTGGTGTATGGATTGCCAGAAAAATCACCTGTTTGAAGTCAGTATCACCGAGCGTGAAATTTTGAATAACGGAGTTACTTAAGCTTAAGTAACTTTAAATGGTTACATTTGATTAAGTAACTAATTTGGGTTACTTTTGTTCTATCAGTAAATACAGGCCTGAATATGCAACAAGTAGCAGTGCTTACCGGAGACTTAGTTGGCTCTAGTGAGCTGAGTAGCGAAGACTTCGCCAAAGTTTTACAACGTTTAAGTGAACACTTAGCGCAAGCGAGTGAGCAATATCAGTGTCGCTACGAGATTTTTCGGGGTGATGCTTTTCAGTTAGTGCTAAACGACCCACGCAATGCCCTAGAGTGCGCGCTAAGCATTCGCTTAGGTTTAAAAGCTTATGGCAGTAATGCACAAAATTTTGATGCGCGAATAGGCATTGGTATTGGTAAAATTGACCCGTTGGCGGAGTATGTTTCTCGCTCAAATGGCGAAGCTTTTATTCTTTCTGGGCGCGGGCTTGATAGTTTAAAGCGCCATTACTTAGGCATTTTTAATAACAATGAGCAGTTTGTGCAGCGTATTGCCTTGTTAACCAAGTTTGCCGATCGTCAAATACAAGAACTTACCGTTAGGCAGGCTAAGGCCTTATTCTTATATTGGCAATTGGCCGAGCCTAGCCATGCTGCCTTGGCCGAGCAACTAAGCAGTTCGCGGGTAAATGCCACTAAGCTGCTTAATCAGTCGCAATATCAATTGCTAGACGAGTACAAACACTTTTTTAAACAACTTATGGATGAGTTTTACTATGGAACAGCTAGCACAATTCGCTCTTAGCATCGGCTTGGCCTATGTCTTGTTTGAGTTTTATTGTATACCTGCTAACTGGGCTAGCAATATTCAGCAATTAAAATTTGCTGCGCCCAATTTATATGGCCGAGCACTGGTTCTAAGCTTGATATTTATATTGCTGGCTTGGGCTTTAATAGGTGCCAGTGTGTCTTTACTGGTAGCTACCGCAGCGCTGCTGGTGGCGAGTATATTAATTGGTGGCGTGAGCGCGTATTTACCCGATACAAGCCGCTACTTTATAGGCCGACAATTAGCGCAAATGCTGGTGTTATTGTTGCTGGTGGTAGAGTTAACGCAGTCATGGGAACAGGTAGACGAGTTAAGCCAAAAACTACTAGAACCAGGCCCTTTAGTTATTGCTTTAGCGTATCTACTGATACTTAGCCCAAGTTCTAAATTGTTGGCGTTAGTTCTACAGCGTTGGAGCCCAATTACCCATCAACCAGAGCAAAATTTGCCTATGGCTGGCCAGGCAATTGGCATGGTTGAGCGCAGCTTAGTTGTAACCTGTGTGTTGCTGCATCAGTTTGCGGCCATTGGTTTTATTGTGGCGGCCAAATCAATCTTTAGGTTTGGTGACTTAACCGGGCAGTCAGACCGTAAACTCACCGAATACGTTATGCTGGGCACTTTGCTAAGTGTGGCTATTAGCGTATTTACTGGCTTAGCCGCGCACGCTTTGTACGATGCTTTTAGCTAAATTTTCTTTTTAAACACTCAACGAGTAAACACAACATGAGCGACGCTTTATTATTCCAGTTACAACAAACCTTTGGCTTTGAAAGCTTCCGCCATGGGCAAGCCCCAGTGGTAGAACGTTTGCTGGAACAGCGCTCGTGTTTAGCGATATTTCCCACCGGTTCTGGTAAATCCTTGTGTTACCAATTCACCGCTTTACAGCTACCACACCTTACTTTGGTGGTGTCGCCTTTATTAGCTTTAATTAAAGATCAGTTGGAGTTTTTACAAGCTAAAGGAATCGCCGCAGCCAGTTTAGATTCAACCCTAAGCCCAGAGCAAAGCAAGCAGGTAATGAGTGATATTCGTAGCGGTAAAACCAAGATTTTAATGGTCTCGGTAGAGCGTTTTAAAAATGAGCGTTTTCGCCAGTTTATTCAATCGGTGCCTATGTCGATGTTGGTGGTTGACGAAGCGCACTGTATTTCTGAGTGGGGCCATAACTTTCGACCAGATTACCTAAAGCTGCCACAGTATCGCCAAGAGCTTAATATTCCACTGGTGCTGCTGTTAACCGCCACCGCCACTAAAAAAGTAAAGTTAGATATGGCTGCGCGGTTTGCGATTAATGAGCAAGACATTGTACAAACTGGTTTCTATCGTCCTAATTTAGATTTGTCGGTGCAAGCCTGTAGCAGTGCCGACAGACATCAAACCTTAAGCCAATTTGTTAACCAGCAAAGTGGGGCAGGGATTGTTTACGTTACCTTGCAGCACACCGCAGAAGAGGTGGCTAAACACCTGCAACAGCAAGGCATAAATGCGGTGGCCTACCATGCCGGTTTTGCCAACGAACAGCGCCAGCAAACTCAAAATGATTTTATGAATGACAAGGTGCAAGTGGTGGTAGCTACCATTGCCTTTGGCATGGGGGTAGATAAAAGCAATATTCGTTTTGTGGTGCATTATGATCTGCCGAAGTCGATTGAGAATTACAGCCAAGAGATTGGCCGGGCAGGGCGCGATGGGCAATTGTCGCAGTGTTTAACGCTAGCAAATTTAGACGGCTTAACCACTGTAGAGAACTTTGTTTATGGTGATACGCCAGAATTAAGCGGCGTGGAGAGTGTGCTAAACACTATACGAGAAGAAAGCCAAAACCAGCAGTGGGAAGTACAAATAAATACCCTGTGCAACCTAAGCAATATTCGCCAATTACCCTTAAAAACCTTGTTGGTGCAGTTAGAAATACAAGGTTTAGTTAAACCTTTATATGCTTACTATGCCGATTTTAAATACAAATTCTTACAAGACAAAAATGCCGTATTAGCGCGCTTTTCTGGCGAGCGCTTGCAATTCATTCAAGCCATTTTTGAACATACCCAAATGAAGAAAATTTGGGGAAGCCTTAATTTTGATACGCTGTATCAGCAATACCAAGCCGAGCGCTCAAGAGTCGTTGCCGCCTTAGAGTATTTGGCGGAGCAGGGCCTAATTGAACTGGAAACCAAAAAAATTACCGAAGTGTATCAAGTGAATACCCAAGCCTTAGCAGAGCCAGAATTAGCTAGCCGTTTAAGTGCTTACTTTAATGATACCCAAACCAAAGAGATAAAACGGATTGCTCAGCTCGTCCGCTTTTTTGAGCTAGATAGCTGCTTAAGCTACCAGTTAGCGCGTTATTTTGATGATAACAATGCACCCCAGCAATGTGGCCATTGCAGCGTGTGCCGAGGTCAAGTGGTTAAATTAGCTTATTCCACCGCAAGCGTTGCATTAAACGACGGGCAAATACTGAGTGACTTACAAGCTTTACACCTGCACCTTAGTACTGGCAACAAAGCCAAGCTAAGCCCGATTATGGCCTGCCGCTTCTTAACCGGCATTACCAGCCCTTGGTCTACCAAATTTAAGCTACGTCAACTCAGTGGGTTTGGCCGTTGTGAGCACTTACCTTACGCAAGTACGCTTCAGCAGGTAGAGCGACTTTGGCCGCAATTGGCTTAGCGTGTAGCGAATTTGACACTGCTGATACGGCCTTAAAATCTTTAAGTTAAACATATACTGCTAATTTAATAATATATTTGAATTTTTATTCGATTGATTGTTATTAATATTTTTGTTCATAAAATAAATAATTGTTGGTAAAAAGGTCACTGTTGATCGTTGATAGCCTTTTCAAAAAGGAGTTCGGCGTTTTCAACACCACAAATAAAAACAAAAATATACAAGCAATAGGTCAACTAGCTTTTCAATTTCGGTGGCTATTCACTGTTTTTGCATAGATTTTCCTAGTTTATACGTTCTTTGGTCACCACCATTTGGGTGGCCGGTTTAGTGCTAACTGATCTCACCCTAGTGGTGAGCTAATCGGTGCTGCGTAAGTTTGCACTAATCATTTATGCCGCAATACAGCGGTGATATTTAAGGACGAAGATCATGTTTACCAAATGGCCCAAGACGCCAATTGCTCTCGCAGTATCTAGTGCTGTGGCACTGGTATTTAGCAGTACACCAGTGAACGCAATCTATACCCCCTGGGAAGGCTCATTTCATCAATACCCCGATAGCTACTACGATGCTGACGGCCAATTGACAGAAGAAGCTTATGAAGAGCCTGAACAAGTGCCCGGAAATGGCTTATCTCCTTGGGATCCTGCCGATGCAGTTAAGCGTACTAGCCCTGAACATCAAAACTATCCGCTATCAGATTTAGCCAACCAAGGTGGTTGGACAATGGTAGAAAAACTTAGTGATGAATTTGATAGCCCTCAGTTTAATGAGTACAACCTTATCGGCAAAGAAGCCGGTAAATGGTTACCTAATAATCATATTTGGGGTGGAAGAGCGCCAGCAGTATTTGCGCCTAAAAATGTTAAGCAAGAAGGCGGCAAACTACACCTCAGCATTAGCAGCGACGAAGCCTATACGCCACACGGTTTTTGGAATGAGTGGTATTACGGTTGGACGTCGGCCAGTGTGCAAAACGTAAACCCTATTCGTTATGGTTATTTTGAAGTTAAATCTAAAGTGGGCATTGGTTCTAGTGGCTTCTGGTTGTATGCCGAAACCTTAGAAGATAAGGAGTTTTTATCACAGTTTAATGAGCCGGGACACGTTAAGAGTAAATTGGAGTTAGATGTTTATGAGCAGTCAGGTCGACGCTCAGAATGGGCACCTTATTACAATATGAACTCGTGGGTCTTTATTCACCAAGGCGAAGAAATGTCTTACGTGAATGAAGAAGGCAATGAATACACGGCGTATCAAAACGGTGGCCACTGGAAAGCCGACATCGATTTTGCTGATGATTTCCATGTCTACGGTTTTTACTGGGGACCTGAGGAAATCATCTGGTACTTCGACGGCAAGCCTATTCGCTCAATGAAAAACCGTTACTACCATACACCGCTGTACTTGTTGTTGGATACCGAAACCATGCCTGATTGGTTTGGTATGCCAAGTGCCAATGAGCTAGATTTTGCTCACCAGATTGAATACGTGAGAGTGTGGACAAACGAACAAACTGAGCAAAATTGGCGTGGTCGTTACTTTATGGATCCCACCATTAAAAGTGGTGACGGCTTAAACGGAAAACCCGGTGAGAACCGTGTAGCCGCAGAATACGGCGGTAGCGAAGCGTATCGTGAAAAATGGGGCAACCCTGTCAGTGGTTCGCCTGAAGTGATCACCTTGCAAGATATAGCGGCTAAGCAGAGCCATATCGAGATTCAAAGTGATATTCCTTATGTTTTAGTTCCACAATTCACTCCAAGCAATGTTACCGATAAGCAAATGAACTGGGTGTCTAGCGACCCAAGTATTGCTGATATTAATCGCTCTGGCATGGTCACAACGAAAACAGCTGGTAGTGTCACCTTCACTGGTTCCCATGCCGACCTTCCAAGCAAGAGCATTAGTGTTAGTGCAGACATTTTGCAAATTGGTAAGCGTTTTGATTTGGAGTTGGTTAACTACGGTGCAACCGGTAAAGACGGGGAAGAGGTTGAGAACGACAACGTGTTTGGCTGGGGCGTAGGCAACGGCGTAATTACCTTTAATACCCGTGGCGACTATGGAGACTTCTTTGACGTTGATTTTGGCAGTGGTGGCACTTACATGGCAGGCGTCTCTGCTGGCACCGACATTGCTAACGGCATTGGTGTAACGATATTCATTGATGGTGTTGAAGTTCTTAGCGGTGACATTGCTTCCTCAGGGAATTGGAACGTGAATAAACGCACTGATCTGGCAGGCTCGTTTGAGGTAGAACCCGGTACTCATACTGTTCGAGTGATGAGTTCAGGTAGTTCTGGCTGGCAGTGGAATGGTGCCCGCGCGCACTTTACTCAAGTATTAGAGGGGGATGTTGACCCAGGCGATGGCGGCACAGACCCAGGCGATGGCGGCACAGATCCAGGTGACGGTGGTACAGATCCAGGTGACGGTGGCACAGATCCAGGTGACGGTGGTACAGATCCAGGTGATGGCGGCACAGACCCAGGTGATGGTGGTACAGATCCAGGAGACGGCGGCACAGATCCAGGTGACGGTGGTACAGACCCAGGTGACGGTGGTACAGACCCAGGTGACGGTGGTACAGATCCCGTTGCAGTGACACTGCAAGCTCAAAGCTTTGTCGCAACCGGAGGCGATAATGGTGGATTTGAGGTGTATGACATTGCTGGCGGCCAAGGTATCAACTTTAACCAAACTGGCGACTACGCAGACTATACAGTGGAGTTGGCTGCGGCTAGTTATACAGTGACATTGCGAGCGGGTACAACCGTGGCTAATGCTGGTGTAGAGCTGTTTGTTAATGGTCAATCTGCGGGCGTGACTAGCATTAATGCCACTGGTGGTTGGGATGCTTTTCAAGACTTTGTCATCGCAGACAATCTATTGATTGACGCTAGTGGTGAACAAAGTATTCGCTTAATTAGTGTCGGTGAACCCAATGCGTGGCAATGGAACGCCGACAACCTAGTGTTTACACCCATTAGTGATAGTGGTGGCACTGAGCCCGGCACCGACCCAACCCCCGATGAACAAGTCATAGAGATAGAAGCTGAAAGCTTTAGCGCAACAGGAGGCGCTTATGATGGCTTCAAAACCTACAACGTTAATGGTGGTTCAGCGATTAACTTCAATCAAACCGGTGATTATGCCGACTACGTGATTAGCGTTAATGAGGCTGGGGTTTATCGTTTAAGCATTGATGCTGGCACAACAATGCCTAATGCGGGCATTGAGGTTTTAGTCGATGGGCAATCAGTAGCAACGGCTGTCATTAGCAATAACGGCTCTTGGGATGAATTTGTGGCTAATCTGATCAGCGACAGCGTGACGCTGAGCGAAGGCCAGCATACGATTCGTATTATGAGTATCGGTGAAGCGGGTGACTGGCAATGGAATGCGGATAAATTTTCGCTAACTAAAAGCTAGGGTTGATTGATTCACAACTAAAGCCATGACAATTGGTCATGGCTTTTTTTGTCGCTAAGTTATAGCTCCGATTCAAATCGCGCTAGCCTTGCTTCTGCCAGCGTACAATCTGTTAATTCGATGAGTTCGCTTAAAGTAATATTAGGTTTCTCACTCACTAAACGCAGTAACCTATCGTGTTTAGGCTCTTGCTGTTCTTGAAAAGCCTTGAGCTGTTCATCTAGCTTAGTCACTAAGTAGCGCATGCCTTCATCTTGCAAGTCTCTTAAGCTTTTTAAGAGTTTTATAGCGGCTTGTTCCGAGCCTATTAGCTGCCAATTACGTGAGCGGCGAATACGCTTTATTGCACAGCTATTTGCGTCTGCCAGTTGTTTGGCTAGTTTGGCATTGTTACCGCCAATTCTACGAATTAACGAGGGCAGTGGAATGTGTAGAGGTTCATCTTTCATCTGAAGGATCTTGCATTTAAATCGGCTAAACATCAAACCTAAACGCGGGTTTTATTGCTTGTTGTTAATGCCGAGCAATTCGGCTTGAGTGTGCGCCAATCTTTACCATACTGGTAGTGCGAGTTTAGCTTAACAAGGAAGCACTTATGACTATTCGCAGACACGGTATAACAGTGGGCATTGAGCGGCTAGAAACGCGCTTGTTGGTCTCATTTAAAGCTTGTGGCACCCTTACTCATCAAGATTATCAAACTATCACGCCGATTATTGAATCAGCTTTAGCCGAGGTTAAACACCCTCAAATTCGCGGTTTTTTTGATGCCAGTGAGCTTGAAGGCTGGGAAATGCGCGCTGCCTGGGATGATTTAAAGCTGGGATTGAAACATGGCCATAGCTTTGAAAAAATGGCCATATTAGGCCATCAGCAGTGGCTTGAGTGGGCCTCAAAAGTAGGTAAATGGTTTATTGCTGGTGAGGTGCGAGTATTTAAAGACGAGCAGGCCGCCTTGGCATGGCTAGAAGACTAGGCTTCCCCCTAGAGCCAAATAAAAAAGCCAGATCAAAAGATCCGGCTTTTAATATTTTCATATGTTAGCTCGCGCTTTGTGCCTCATACTGAGCTTGTTGCATTGGGCTCTCTTCTTTCTCTAAAATCTCAGAGCTGGCCAAGTATAAAAAGTGCAAATGGCGTTCATACTGGCTAATAACGTCTGCAATAATTTGGTCTTCGGTATAGCCAAATACGTCATATTGCTGACCGCCTTGCAGTAAAAACACTTCGGCTCGGTAGTAATCGTTGTGCTTTTCATCGGCGTAGCTTGGCAGCATAAAGTGACGTAAACGCACCCCGTAAGCAAAGTTCTCCGCTTCTTCTTTGTAAATCGTTAAGCGAATCTTGTCGCTGTCTTCAATCAATTTAGCGTTGAGCCCGTTCTCGGTAAATTGCTCTACCAATTGGGTAAGTGCTGGGTGCACTACGTCACTTACAAAGTTTTCGGCTTCTGGCTTAAGCGGGTGAACCAACAGCGAATCTAGGCGTTCTTTCCAAGAAATATTGGCTTTTGAAAATTGCACTGAAGTATTGTGGGTTTGCACACTATTTTGCAGCATGTAGTCGTGTTTAAGTGCTTTAAATAAGCCATAACAGAAACACAATAAAACAAACATAAACGGGAATGCCGAGGCAATGGTTAAGGTTTGTAGTGCCGACAACCCACCAGCAAATAGCAATGCAGCGGCAATAAAACCAATTACTGAGGTCCAGAAAATGCGTTGCCATACTGGTGTATTGGTTTCACCGCCAGCGGTAATAGTATCAATCACCAAGGCACCTGAATCTGCAGAGGTAATAAAGAAGGTGGTAATAAGCAGTACCGCAATGGCCGATAATAACGATGATAGTGGTAGCTGTTCAAAGAACACAAAAATGGCAGTGGCTACATCATTGTTCACAGCTAAAGCTAATGAGCTAGCAGCGTCTCCAGCAATCATATGAATGGCGGTATTACCAAATACGGTCATCCATAAAAAGGTGAAACCAGTAGGAATAAATAGCACGCCCACTATAAATTCACGAATGGTGCGGCCGCGAGAAACCCGCGCAATAAAGGTTCCCACAAACGGAGACCAAGATACCCACCAGCCCCAGTACAATAAGGTCCAGCCGCCAATCCAATCTTCTTTACGGTCGTAGGCGTATAAGTTGAAAGTACTGTTCACCAACTCGCTCATATAGGTGCCGGTATTTTGCACGTAAGATTGCAATAACAACTCGGTAGGGCCAAAGATTAATACCGCAACCAGCAGGGCGACTGCCAGAATAATGTTGAGGTTAGATAGTCGCTTAATGCCGCCGTCTAAACCTAGCACTACCGACACAGTGGCTAAGGCGATAACCACGACGACAAGTACCAATTGTATCCATTCGGTTTGCGGTAAACCAAATAGATAATGTAGGCCAGCGTTGAGCTGCTGAACGCCAAAACCTAATGAAGTGGCTACGCCAAATAGGGTGCCTACGACCGCAAAAGTATCGGTAGCATGGCCAATAGGACCGTGAATTTTATCGCCAATGAGTGGGTACAAGGCAGAGCGAGGCAGTAAAGGTAGTTTATGGCGGTAGCTAAAATAGGCCAGTGCTAAAGCAACTACTGCGTAAATGCCCCAAGCATGCAAACCCCAATGGAAGAAGGTTATACGCATGGCGTCTTGCGCCGCTGCAATACTTATGGCGTCGCCTACTGGCGGAGACATGTAGTGCATCACAGGTTCGGCCACACCAAAGAACATTAAACCAATGCCCATTCCTGCGGAAAACAACATAGAAAACCAA
The DNA here is from genome assembly GCF_046774965.1 of Agarivorans sp. DSG3-1. Taxonomy (NCBI): domain Bacteria; kingdom Pseudomonadati; phylum Pseudomonadota; class Gammaproteobacteria; order Alteromonadales; family Alteromonadaceae; genus Agarivorans; species Agarivorans sp. DSG3-1. The sequence goes on from NZ_CP177241.1 coordinate 2,764,336, forward strand.
GATACATTGCTGTAGTCAGGTTCAGAATGGTCGGGGCCTAATTTAATATCGCCGAGCCGACTTACCATAACAAATACAACAAACATTAAGAAAATAGCGACTGACAATACGTAAAGCCAACTTACGTTTGTACTTAGCCAGGTTTGAATGTGATTAAAGCTAGCGCCAGAGATATCAGGGAAGATCGTAGCAAATAGAGCAATCGTTAAAGCAATAATTAACGATGAGTAAAAAACGGGTGGGTTGATTTGTTTAGAGGTGTTCATAAAAACTCTACATTGGATCGCGTATTCAGAATATTGAATAGCGGTGACTGCTGTACCATTCGTTCAAACTCGAGGTTATCTATGAATGTGTAAGCTTTGCGCAGGATTGAACCACGCGGAGTAAACAGCCAAATAAAGCACGTGATATTAGCGCCTATATGCGCTAACACATCACTTACATGTGCATTGGTGGGAGAGGATTATAGCAGATTATAGAATTAATCGGCTGGTTTCTGAGCGGTAATTTAACTTTCACAATATATATAGCTATTTTATTTTTAGTTTATAACAAAAAACACTGCCATACTGATTACTGTGGTGATTAAAGCATTGCGGGTGCTTACCGCTAAAATAGTTGCGAGTATCGCGCACAGTAGGTAAGGGTTATCTAGGCCAATACTTAGCTCTTCTTCACGAATAAATACAATAGGAGCAAATATAGAGGTAAGCACCGCTGGCGCAGAATAACTTAAGAATTGCAGCGCCGTTTTGCTTAAGCGCAGCGGTATTTTGGGCTCTAGGAACAAATAACGACTAGCAAATACAATGGCGGCCATGGCAAAAATACTTAACCAAATCATTGTTCTTCTCCTCGCCATTTTGCATACATGGTGGCCAAACCCATGGCTAAGATCGCCGAGATGAGCAAACCACCCGGAATCGCCAATAACTCGCAGACGACTGAACTCACCAAGGCAATTAATACACACAATAAGCCAGATGGCTGCTTGATGTTAGGCACCACAATGGCAATAAAGGTAGCGGCAATGGCAAAATCTAAGCCCCAGCTATCTAGGCCTTCAATGTTAGCGCCAGCAATAATGCCCACCGCCGAAGCTATGTTCCACCCCAAATAAAAGCTTAAACCGCCCCCCAGTGCATACCACGGATCAAAGCGTTGTCCTTTGTTTTTATTGGTAATGGCAAACAGTTCATCGGTAAGTAAATACCCCAATAACAAACGCCATTTTAAGGGAAGTGGACTAATTTGAGGGCGCATGGCCATGCTGTACAAAAAATGCCGGGAAGTGATAAGCATCGTGGTGAGCAACATACTCATTAATCCAGCACCCAGCTTAAACATACCGGTAGCGACCAGTTGGGCAGAGCCCGCAAATAAAATGGCCGACATTGCTTGGCTTTGCAGCGGGCTTAAGCCTGCTTCTACCGCATAAGAGCCTGCCAAAATACCCCAGGGAATGACCGCTATGGTTAAGGGTAAAACGGCTAATGCGCCTTTGGCAAAAGCTTTACACTTGCTTGGCCAATTGAGATGAAGAATGGTTTCTGTACTATTCACATTGTTCCTTGAAAAAGCGGCTGATTGGAAAGGCCTAAGCCTGAAATTCTTTAGCGTAACGACCAGGCGTAATGCCTAATGCGCGTTTAAAGTGGCGGCTAAAGTGGCTTTGGTCATGAAAACCGCAATCTAGTGCTACATCGAGTTGTTTGTTACCTTGGCGTAAAAAGGACTTAGCTAAACGTAGCCTAGCCTGAATTTGGTAGGCATGGGGCGGAATGCCATATTGTTTTAAGAACTGTTTAACTAAATAACAAGGGCTTAAGTTAACCAGGTTTGCCAGTTCACTTAAGGATACGTCTGCTTCGGGTTGTTCATCTAAAAACTGCTTCACTACGCTTAGCTTGCTGTCAGCCACCTTCTTTAGCACCGATAGCGGGCGAGTTTTACTGTGCCTAGACAACAATAAGCTCAAGCTAGAATAGACCGTGCTCTCGCGTAATAAGCGATTGCTGGAGTGTTCAAGAGTAGCAATGGTATTGCGTAACGAATTAGCCACCAGCGCATCTTCTACCACGGCTTGTGAGAAATAAGGCGCACCTTGAGGCTTAATACCTAACTCTTGGCTGAGTTGTTCAAACTGTTCGGGCGTAGGATACATAGCTTGATAGGACCATCCGCCTTCAGAAGCAGAGCAACCGGTATGAACTTCATCGGCATTCACCAAAATAATGCTATCTTGCGGCGCAATATGGTTGCCGCCAGTACGGTAGAATTGCTGAGCACCAGATTGAATCACACCTATGGTGTAGCCTTCGTGGCTATGGCGAGAAAAGTTTTGTTTCTCGTAGCGGGCATTAAGAATTTCTATGCCACCCAGCTCTTCGGCAAGCTGATAACGTGCTTGTTCTGCTGCCATTGGCTTACCTCCTTGCTGGCCTGATTGAACGTTCATCATAACGTAGATCAAGCTGAAGGTTTTGTACAAAATTGTTCGTTTTCAGTTTAAATTCGCTGGGGCGTTTATCCATCCACAGCGATTGTTTTCCCTATCCAGATACTACACACATTCAAGCTGTGCCTCTTTTGATGGCTTAAAGGGAGAGTGCTCATGCGTAGGTAGTACTTCCATGCATAGCTGACTGAGTTCGGCACATAGCCAATAATGTTTGTACCTAGCGGCTTTATAGCTTTGCTCACAAATATACATATATTGCGATGGAGGCGTTGTTGGAGAAAACTCAAGCACGCCACCACTCCAACCCTCAATAAACTCTGCAAGGTTGGGGTATTTAGGGTCCGGCAAACTGACATTTTTGGCTTCAATAGCTAAACGGTTTGATTCCAAGGCACATAAGTTAGCCTGGCCTAATAAGCGCGAATGAATCTTGTCCTGCCACTGGTCGTCCAAATTAACTAGGGTGTCGAGTATAAAGTGAAAACACTCGAGGTTATTAATAATCGGATCTAACTTGGCCATGCCTTGCAACGCGCTGAGCAGGCTATCTAATCTGGCACTTTGCTGCGCAGACATTAAAGCGCGGCTTAAAAAGATGCGATGATAAAGCAGCTTATCAAAGTGCTTAAACTCATTTTGGTGTTGCTTTATTGCGGCTTTTGATTCGGTGATAAGGTTCGCGACATCTACCCGGTTATTGGCCGGTAAATCAAAGTCTTTAGGCTCTACGGGTAGATTAGCTTCGTAGTAAATCTTGAGCAGTGAACTTACTCGCAAGGTGTCTAGCTGTTTAAAGTAGTCTTGTTCTTGAGTCGCAACGTGGGCATAGCGAGTATTTATTTGCTCGATACAATCGGCTAAACCCTGAGGTTTACTTTCTACCAGGGTAGAAAGATTGAAAAAGCGTCCGCTATACATATCGCCAAAAAACAGTTTTAGGTATTCGCCGCTTTGCTGTTTTTGTTGCTCATTTTCAATTAGCGTATCATTACTTACCATGTAATTACTGGGTTGTTTTATGCCCTGGCTGGTGTAGGAAAAAGCACTAACCGATTCACATAAGGTTTCTATATCAGTAATTAACAGCGATGCCGGTAATTCGCTCTTAAATATCCCTTTGTCGTTACGCTCTGTAACAAATGTTATGCGGTCTATATCCGCAGGGTGGCTATCCCAAGGAGAGCTTTCGCCACGTTGAATTTGTTGCTCAATTTTACTCAACTGCGTTTTGCTGGTTTGTGCCGCTAAATTGGCAATCGCCAACGGTATATTGGCGAGTAGCTTGTTGTCATTCCACGCTAATTTATTGGTATCAGATACTTTTTGGGCGGCTAGCGCGAGTTTGCGTAACTCAATGGCGGTGTTCTCAAATTGATCGCTGCCAACAAAGCGGCTCTCGTAGCTGTCGGCGTCAAACTCCATGGCGCGAGACATATACTGGGTTAAGCGAAAGTTTAGTTTAAAGAGGCCACTAAATATAAAGCGAGTAAGGCGAATCGAGAACTTAGCGGCGATAATCCCTATATGCATAACCAAGGGCATGTGCTCTTGCGCAGCCCATTTTTCTAGGCGTAAATCCCACTCATCAGCGTGGTATGCGCGGCTGTAAAACCAGTTGTTAGTGGTTTGCACAATGTAGCGCGTTTGCATTGCTTGCGCCTGAGCAAAATGGCCAAATTCGTGAGCTAAAATACCACTAAGCTGGCGCATATTCATACCGGTCAATAAAGGTAAACCAATGGTTAAGCGCAGTTCGCCATTACGTAAGCTCATTAGCCCGTCTAATCCGCCAGCCGAAGCATTTACCTTGGTGTCTAAGCAAATCTCGCTAGGGCGAGGCACTGAAAGTTTGTCACACATTACATATACCAAGTTAAAAAGGGCGGGGGCTCTTTTTGCTTGAAGGCGGTAACGCTTGGGTTGTTGGTAAGTGGCAAACAAAGGTTTAAGTAAAAATAAGATCAGTACGGCAACGATAAAGTAGGGCACCACCAGTAAAGCTTGAATCGCAATGCCATTAGAAAAATCACCAATGTTGTTGACCAGTACAGAGAAGTAAAACACTGAGAAGCTAATTAAGCCCAGCAACATGGCTAAGTAAATAACCGGCGCAATCATACTGATGAGTAGGGTGCAAACCATACCAATACGGTATTCACGGCTTACGCTAGAGCGCGGGAATTCGCCGCTTAATAGTTTTATAAAATCGGCTTTTAGTTTGGGAGTGGTATTTTGCTTAGTCGTCTCGGTATGGCTTTTGGCTTTAGCTAACTCCGCATCACTGATGGCCATTTCTCTAAGCTCTACCTGTAAGCCATGCTCGCTAAAAACTTCGGCTAAGCTTTTGGCCAAACTTAAAGACAGGTTCTCTTTAAGCACATTGCCTTCTAGCAGGTATTTTTGCGCTGCTGCTGGTGTAATGTCTAAGGCCTTACATAGCTTAGCCACCACGTAATTATCACGATTATTGCCATTTTGCGCGCCTAAACTTACTAGCTCATACTTAGCCACTCACATTTCCTTGTGTTAATAGTGATAAATCTGTCGCCAGGATTTTTGCAAATAAGCCGCTTATATTCAATAGCTTGGCACTATGCATTACCCACTAGTTGCCAACTCTTAGCGCTAGAACAAGATTTGGGTAAGGGAAATAAAATCAGACTGCTGCAACCCTACTGACAGTAAGCTGTCAGTAGGGGGTGTTTATAGTGTTAACACCTGCTGGCCATGGGGGCTAAGTAGGTAACAGCAAGGAGTTAATTATGTTAGCAGTAGCACCGTTAGTATGGGGCGAGATCGCCGTCGCCGATATGGACCGCGCCTTAGCCTTTTACGCTGAGCACTTCGACTTAACCTTTCGCCGTGAGAATATGGGCGATATGGAGATGGCCATTCTAGAGACCGAAGATCCAGAAGCCGCCAGCATTGGCCTATGCAAACATGAAATGATGAAGCCAAGTTTAGATGGCAGTACTTTGTACTTGCACTTAAGTGAAAAACTTAGCCCGCTAGTAAACAAAATTACTGACGCTGGTGTGCAAATCTTGCTACCTCTTACTGCGATTAATGAAGGTGAGCATGGTTACATTGCTTTGTTTGTAGACAGCGAAGGTAACAAAGTAGGTTTATGGTCAAAGGTTGAATAGACTCAAATTAGTAAAGATTGAATGATGCGCAGCAAATTTAGCTAGCTCAGCCTGCAGGTCTGGGCTAGTGTTTGCTCTTCAAGCAAAATGGAAAAACTATGAGACGGGCAGACAGGCTATTTCAAATAGTACAAATCCTTCGAATGCGGCGTTTAACCACCGCCCAAGATTTAGCCGAGCGCCTTGAAGTTTCCACTCGAACCATCTACCGAGATATACAAGACCTCTGCTTAAGTGGCATTCCTATTGAAGGCGAAGCGGGTGTAGGTTATTTATTACGCCAAGAGGTGAATGTGCCACCGCTCATGTTTAACGAACACGAGCTAGAAGCCATTCAAATTGGCATGCGAATGGTGCAAACCTGGGCGGGTAAAGAACTTTCCTCGGCGGCCAAGCAGGCCATGATAAAAGTGGAAGCGGTGTTACCACAGCGCTTACAGGCTTACCAATCACTCATGTTTGCCCCCGATTTCTATATTGATAGAGATGAATTTAAATACCTCGATCCCCTGCGTATTGCTGCTCAGCAACGTGAATACTTAGAGATTAGCTATAAAGATGCCAAGGCCGATGATAGCAAACGCATCATACGCCCCTTAGCTATCTATTTTTGGCGCGGTACTTGGACGCTATTAGCATGGTGTGAATTACGCGACGCTTTTCGCAATTTCCGCATTGATAGAATCACCGAACTCACCCATCTAGAACGTGTATTTAGTCATTCCCCAGGAAAGGAACTCGATGATTTTGTAGAGAAAATGGAGAATGAAGGGCACTAAGTGCGGGTTTAAATACTCTATTGGTCGTTTCTTTAATCTGTGTCATCTTCTCTTGTGATGTTTTTATCAATTAAATTTGAGTTTGCTGATGTTTTCTAGATAATGCTTTGGAGTAAATACAGAATATTTCTCTTTAAAGCTTGCTAACACAATCTGTTAGTCGGTGATGATATGAAGAAATTTTTCCGTGTATTTAAGAGCTTAAGGTTTTATCAGCAGTTAACATGGAGTTGAAGCGTGACCAGACAATTTTGCCAACAGTGTGAGAAAGTAACCGAACACAAAGAAATCGTTAAACAAAAACCTTCTAAATATGGCAACAGTAAAATGGAGCAATTTAAAGCCTTTTTAGAAGGCTTTTTTGGCGGCACTGCTAGCACAGTGGGCGCGTCCTTAGACCTTGTTGACCGTTATGTTGAATGTGAAAAATGTCAACTACGTACTTTAGAAAACCATGGTGAAGAATTTCAATAATTAAGGCTAAATAGCAGCCTTAAAATCCACAAGCCCATTTGTCGTAATCGCTAATAACATCAAGCTCTTGTTGAGTTTTAGGCTTAGGGAAATACGGCAAAGCAAGTAACTTTGTAGAAGGCAGCAATTGCCAATCTGGAGTTATTTTTAAACGGCTTAATTGTTGGTCACTGGTGTTTCTTAAATACATGTAATAGCCGTCGCTATGGGTATTGGCATAGCTTGCTATTTGGGCTATTTCTCCCGAAGGTAGCTTTACTTTTCGACCAAGAGGGTAAAGCTGATGCAGTGCAAAGCTCACATGAGCATCTTCTAGATAACCTTGCTTAAAGCGATATAAACCAATAGCGGTGGAGGTGCTTCGGTGTGTCCAGCCCACTAACAACAGGCTACGTAGTGAGTCTTTGAATGGCTGACCTTTTTTTAGACCCTCATTAGAAATAAACTGTACAACAAGCTTATCGCCATCTTCTTCGAGAATAGTAAGGAATTGCTCACCGGTTTTATCTGCAAGTAGTTTCATTGCTGCTTAACACTTAAGAGGTAACAAGTACTTATTCTATCTCATCAAAATACGCTCACAAAGCCTTATCATCATTAAGGTTTTAAGACTTTTTTTGCTCACAGAACATTCATCAAAATATCATTGATATGAAAACGCCAAAAGTGCCGAAATGCGGTATTATCTATTGATTAGAACGCACAAAGACTCAACAAAATGATTAGACCTTTCCAACATCAAGATACTCAGCAGGTATTGGATATTTGGTTAGACGCTTCAATAAAAGCACATGACTTTGTAAAAGCCAGCTTTTGGCGAGACCAACTAGACAATATGCGAGACCTTTATTTACCTAATGCCGAAATCTATGTGTACGAGCAAGCGGGCAAGGTGCTTGGCTTTTACGCCTTGAGTGAGAAACATATTGCTGCAATATTTGTGGATCCAACTTGCCAAGGGCAGGGAATAGGTAAGCAACTTATTGCTCATGCTAAACAACAGCGCAGCATTTTAACCTTGGCGGTTTATAAGCAAAATGTTGCGAGTTACCAGTTTTATTTATCGCAGGGCTTTAGTGTAGTAGGTGAACAGATAGATCAACATACAGGCTTGCTTGAGTACACCATGAGTACGGGTATTTAATCGCCAAATTATGCGACTAAATGTAAATAAAAAGCCGCTATTAAGCGGCTTTTTTATGATTGTTTTGTTCTTGTTAGCTAGACCTCATTATCACTTTTTACTCGTGGCACAATGCGATAACCATCTACTTTAATCATGTCGCTAGGCTGATAATGTCGCACGCCCAGGTTAAACACCCCGGTGTCGTTGGCGGTCTTAATGTTGTTAATGGCGTCTTCGCCACAACCAAAGCTAATGGTATACGTGCCATCGCTATTTGGTTTAGCGTTATTTGAACTTAGGTTGGCTGAGTCGTTAAACATAAAACCCGCTTTGTTGTACACCGTAATAGACCAAAACGCGTGGTTTTTGGGGTCTTTAAAGGTGGCTTGATGGCAGGTATCCGCAGGATAATTGCCCGACAGTTCATAAATGTTGTCTGCTTGTTGTGCGCCGCCCCAACCAACCGCTGCACCTACTTGGTATTTCTCTTGGGTATACAGTTTGTTGGAATCATCGTTTGGTGCGGTAAACATGCCTGTAAGGGCGTTTTTACCATCACGCTCAGAAATAGCGAGCATTTGCGCTTTGAGTTCATCTTCTACTTTCTTGAAAGACTGTTGATTAACTGGTTCTGCACTAAAAGCCTTAGCGCTGTTGGCCTTAAGCTGCATTTGATCTTGAATCTTCGCCGCTTGTTCTTCACTTAAGGTCGCGTCTAAACGCACAACCAGATAAAGGTGGTCACCGCTGTGAGTGCTTAACTCATAGGTGCCAGCGCCGTAATACATTGGCTGAATCCGGTGATCCTCAGTGACCGGTTGTACCGATACATATTTTCCTTCCGGCATCTTAGGAATGATGATGCTAGCACCTTTAGAGACATCAACAACTGCCATTGAATAGTAGGTATCGCGGTTCATACGTACTACTGGCTGATTATCGGTAGGGGTGAGTTGGCGCTTGTGCAAAAAAGTATTCACGCCTACCAAATCTTGGTTTTTAAGCATTTGATGAGAGGTTTCATTAGTCGGGTAACTGGCCGGAGTAACTTGTTCGCCTTGCTCAGAGAAGAAACCGTCTAAAGAGCTCACCGGTTGCGCGAAGGCGGCAGTGGTAGAAATAGTGATAATGGTCGCACTCAGAGTTTTGCTTAATGCTGATAGCTTCATGGTAGGTGTCCGATAAATAGGAAATAGAGAGTGAGAAATGTTTATTAGCAAAACTAGCTTTAGTTGTTGGCTAAAGCTAGCTTACCTAGCTATTTCAGTTTAAATCTTTATCTTTCCAGAACTTAGTGCCTTTAACGGTAGCTTCTAACGATAAACCTGCTTCGGTCATTTGGTAGATTTCTACATCGCCTACCGCGCCTTCGCTTTCTGCAGAGCCACCTTTGTCACCCGCTTTAGCAGAAGCATCTGCTTGTGCACCAAATAACCACCCTGATTCTACAAACTTGTCGTAGGATTCTCGGGTTTTAAATACCATTAGCGCTCTAAAGTCTTTAACCCCTGCACCAAACCCTACACCCGCTTCGCCCATGTTCATGTAAGTACGTTTACCACTGATGTTATCTATAGCCACCCCATGGCCGCCGCCAGCGGATATAACAAACAAGTTGATGCCTGCATTACTAAATACCGCATACCCCACCGCGCCGTTAATTTTGCCGGCCAATTCGCCATTTTCTTTTTTAAAGTCGGCCAAACTTTCTTGAACCATTTGGTCTGACTCAGCGCGTTCTTCAGCAGCACTTTTACTCAATGCTGGCATGCTTACGCATAGGTTAAGCAAGGTAATGGCGAAAATAGTTTTAAGTGTTCTAGTCATTATTGATCCTAAATATATGCTGTGTATGGACAGCTAAATGAACAATCTGAAATACAACTCGGCCTTTCAACTTGCAGCTATTTTAATCGCTTTAAGATATGAAATTGACTTTTTACGAATAAGCGAGATACTTGAATGGTTGAGTTCAAGGATGGAGCGCAAAGTGAAAGAATATCTATTTCAAGTATCAGCCTTTCAATCAATAGTCGAACTGCTGGAACAGCAAGGCTTTGATAAATACCGCTTACTCGCAGCTGCAGATATCTCGCCCACGTTATTACGCCGCGATAGTGGTTTGATTAGCCAACTTAACGTTGCTCGTTTGTTTAATGTAGTCGATCAGTATGCCGACAACCCTTTGGTGAGCGCGATTTGTGGTTTGAACATGCCGTTACGCAAACAAGGCGTGTTGGCCATAGCGGTTCAGCAAATGCCCAATCTCGATGCGATGATCCATATGTTAAAGGCCTTTCTTAATGCGCAATCTAGTGGCACTGACTTAGCGTTAGAAAGCAGTAAAGATTCTTTACGAACAGTATTTCGTTTACGTTTTGCCGATAAGCTTAACTGTGACTCGATGCACCGTGCTCAGCTATGTAATTTATTTAGAACCTTAAAAACCTTATTCGGTGAGGAATGGACACCACGAGAGGTTTGGCTAGATCATTCCTTCTCTCACGTGCAAGAGCTTTCTGCCTTACTAAGTTGCCCAGTAAAAACTAATCAGCCTAAAAATGCTTTGATGTTTGATAAGCGCTGGGAACATGTTACTGGAGCGCAAGTGTTTCCTGGCAACGAGCTGGGTAAAGAAAGCTCTGAAGCCTTGAGTAAAATAGAAAATATTGACGATCTCATCTATCAAATATTACCCCCATTGATCTACGACGGCAGAACCAGTATAGAGCAGGTTGCGCAACTATTTGGCGTGCAGGTGAGAGTGTTACAGAAGCGTTTAAAGTCAAAAGGGACGCGTTACTCAAGGTTACTTGAAGATGCTAGAAAAACCATGGCAGTAGATTTGTTGGTTGATAGCGAATTGGCCATTAGTGATATTTCTCTGCAATTGGGTTATCAAGAACCGGCTATTTTTATTCGCAGTTTTAAGAAGTGGTTTAAGCAAACGCCACTGCAATGGCGTAAGTCAGTTCGAGTAGCTTGAATGAGCTTATTCTTATACTGTGCTTTATAATAATTGCTATTTTGGTGCGTTAAATTAGTGATTAACGCTCTATTTTGGATCTTTGTATTATTTTAGTTTTGTCATATGACTGAAATATATGGTTTTTATATTTGGCACTAAAAGTGCGAGGTAGATCGCGTTAACGCGGTTTCCGCCTTAACCCACATGCACTTTATTGCTGAAGGATAAACATCATGAATAGACTAATCATTTGGTGTGTAGCTTGCTCCATATTGCTAGTCGGCACCGTATTTAACGCCACTGCAGAAACAGATCTGACTAGCCAACAACTTAAAAAGTGGTGTGCTAAACCTAATCAAGAACAACGCTGTTATTTAATGCACAAGCAATTAGCCGATGACGGTCGAGCTGAATCTGCTTATTGGGTTGGTAAAGTAATCGCTCGAGGTGTTTATCAACCAGCTGATCTTGAAAAAGCCGCTGACTATTACAAAGTTGCCAGCGACAGTTTGCACCCTAGCGCTAGCCGCGAATTAGGTTTGCTTTATTACCATGGCGTGTATGGCGAGCGAGAGTTTAGGAAAGCGCAAAAGATGTTTGAGCAAGCCATGCAAAACGGCAATAGCGAGGGCATGTGGGCGTTGGCCAGAATGTATCATTACGGGCGTGGAGTAAAGCAGAGCTATCAAAAGGCCTTTGAGCTATTTAGCTTAGCTGCGGAACAAGGTTCAAAACCTGCTGCTAACACCTTGGCCTATTATTACCGGGTAGGTTTAGGCACCGAGGTCAACCCTCGATTAGCCAGCTATTGGCAAAGTAAGGCAAATGCGAAAGGCTTAGTCACTTGGAATCGCTCGATTCCTGATTATCGCTAAAAGCCCTTAAGGTACTACCAAGGCCAGCTTAATAAGCTGGCCTTTTTATTTAGTCTTTTGTTACTAAATTCAGCGACATAAATTCAACATCAATTGTTCATCATTTTGCAATCAATCCCCACTTAACTGGGTGGCTAGTAAACCAACTCAATAAACTAAAAATAAGGATATTAGCCAATGAAACTCACTCACTTAGGCATGCTTCTCTGCCCACTTGTTCTTCTTAGCGCCTGTAATGACGATGACAATCCGGTACAAGTTGCTAAGTCGGGGGCTATTTCAAAGGTACAGCTTGGTCCTCGCCCAGCCTTTTTGGTGGATCAGCTTGCTGAGGGAGAGTTAAAAGACACCCTAAAAGCTTGTGTAGACAATATGAACAGCTACGCAGTGAGTGACTTTTCAATCGGTCACCGTGGTGCGCCATTAATGTTTCCTGAGCATACGCGTGAAAGCTATGTTGCCGCAGCCCGTATGGGCGCTGGCGTATTAGAATGTGACGTTGCCTTTACCAAAGATGCTGAGTTGGTTTGTCGTCATTCGCATGCTGATTTACACACGACGACCAATGTATTGGCAGTGCCTGAGCTAGCGGCTAAATGTTCTATTCCATTTACACCTGCTGATGCGGTAAATGGGGTAGATGCCACTGCGGAATGTCGTACTTCAGATTTCACCCTCGCAGAGTATAAATCCTTACAAGGTAAAATGGATGCCGCCAACAAACAAGCGACAACTGTTGAAGAATATATGGATGCCACACCGAGTTTTCGTAGCGATTTATATGCCGATACTGGCACCTTGTTATCTCACAAAGAGAGCATTGCCTTCTTTAAGGAGCTGGGTCTGAAAATGACCCCAGAACTGAAAACGCCTAGCGCACAAGACTTAGCAGCAGCTGGCATTACTCAGCAAGAGTTCGCTCAGAAAATGATCGACGAATACATTGAGGCAGGCATTGAGCCAAGCCAAGTATACGTTCAGTCTTTTTCTATTGAAGATGTGGAGTTTTGGATTGCTAACAACCCAGAATTTGGTGAACAAGCGGTTTACCTTATTTACTTACTCGATGGTGTACCAAGCCCCGCTGAGATTGCCGCAAAAGGTATCAAGATTGTTGCGCCAATTTACACGTCTTTGGTTGAGCAGCAAGCCGGAGTGGTTGTAGCGACCGATTACGCTAAAGAGCTTAAGGCCGAAGGTTTAGACTTAATTACGTGGACCATTGAACGTCGTTACACCGACTACCCAGAACTTGAAGTACTTAATGTACTAAAGAAAGAGCTGGAGTTAGTGGGGGTATTTTCCGATTGGCCAGCCACCGTTACCTTTTTTGATAACTGCGTAAAATAGACGTTTTATTCACTTTAAGGTTGCTGCTAAAGCCGATTAGCAGCAACTTTGTGATCTTAACACCTGTTTCTTTATTTTTTCTCTCCTAGTTGATTCATCGCAAATAAGTATTTATTCACTATTTTCTAAAGGGATTAGTGTGTTAGCTTTGCCGCGTTGTCTTATTTGGTCATTAGGCAACGGTCAACAAAGGATAAAAAATGAAAAAAACAATGTATTGCCTAGCAAGCTGTATTGCAGCGGCGTTTATTGTCGGTTGTAGCAGTTCAGATAATGCTAGTGATAGTTCAAACCAACAAGTACCAGCCGTAGAATGTTCGCAAGAGTGCGCTCAAGCAGAATTCGAATTAGCTCAACAGTTTCATAAGGGCGAAGGCGCAGAACAAAGCTACGATACCGCTTTGGCTCATTATCTAACATCAGCTACAGCAGGTAACCCTGCAGCAATGACTCAGCTTGCTGTGTTGTACCGTGAAGGCTTAAGCAGCCAAGGAGTACAAGCTGAGGAAGCGGTTAAGTGGCTAACCGCTGCGGCTAAGCAACAAGATGGTGAAGCGCAGTTTTTATTGGCTGAGCATTACTGGGACGGCTTAGGCACAGAGCAAGATTTTGGTCAGGCTGAATACTGGTATAACCAAGCGGCTTTAAATAAACAAAAAGATGCGGCTTATCTATTAGGCTTACGCTATTTTGAAGGCGAAAATATGGATGAAGATCCAGAACAAGCCTATGTATGGATGTCTATTGCAGCCTTGTTAGGCCACGGTAATGCACCTGGCGACCGTGACTTTTTAATTGGCGAAGAGCTTGATATGACGCAAAAGAAATCTGCGTGGAAAGAAGTGGCTCGCTTAATTGAAGAAATGGGTATTGAGGTACCGTGGTAAGCGCGATACTCGCCTAAGATCACACAAATAACACCAATTAGGTGTGGATAAAGAGTTAGTGTTGAAATGAGGTTAACTTGGTCATAATTTCAGCAACATTAACTCCTTTTTAACTGGCTTTATTGTATAGTGGTTCTACCCCTTAAGTGGAGGAATGACGATGCTATATCTGATAGAGTTTTTGTTGTTTTTACTGCTACTGGCAGCCCTTGCCTTACCTTTCTACCGTAACCAAGAAGTCTTTGAACTTGACGAATTGGAGCCGGAGGATCTCCCTGGTCAGCATGTTCAATTAAGCCTCGGTGTAGTGCATTTTCATCGAGTAGGGCAGAAAACCGCTCCTACGGTGATATTGGTGCACGGCTTTGCCGCATTCTCATATGTGTGGGAGCGCAACGTGAATAGCCTTGTTCAGCAAGGTTACCAAGTGATTAGTCTTGATTTGTATGGTCGAGGATACTCCGCAAGGCCTAATACCAGCTACAGTCGTCAATTGTTTGTTGATCAAATCTTAGAGTTGCTAGACGACCAAGAGATTCAAGAGCCGGTATATTTGGCAGGTCTCTCTATGGGTGGGGCAATTTGTGTGAGTTTTGCAGAGCAATACCCACATCGGGTTGCAGGCTTGATTTTGCTTGCGCCACTGAATACCCCTCCTCATATCTCACCGATGCCGACGCCAATAATAGGCGAGTATATTGCCTACAGCTTTTTTGTACCGAACTTGGCTAAAAAGCAGCTAGAGGATTTATCGAATCCTGAAAACGCCTTGGATTGGGCGCAGCAGTTTGAGCCACCGTTACGTTACTTTGGCTATCGGCGCGCTTTATTGGCTACCCTGCGCGACTTAATGCAAGAGCCTATGATGGCGAGCTATTACGCCTTAGCAGACAAAAATATCCCATGTTTATTACTATGGGGGACGGCCGATAAGCAGCTACCAGTTTCACAGGCTGGCAAAGTAAAAGAAGCCTTAGGCAGTCATTGTGAACTAGTGTTGGTGCAGGGAGCGGGTCATGCTTTGCAATATGAATACAGTGAGCAAGTAAATCAGCACATTGCAGGCTTTTTAGCTATCCAGCCCAAATAGAAGCGTTAAAACGTATTAGCCGCCATAGCGATATCTCAGTCTATGGCCGGCTTTTTACATTTCTTTAATTGTTTCATTTAGTGAAACAATCCTTGCCACTCAGTCGCCTTAATCCACTGCTCCTCTCTAGGTATTCTATTGCCCGTTGTAGAGCCTTGCTTGGCTTTAGCGTTGAAAAGGGCGGGTAAAACTTGTCCTTATATTAATGCCCGGAGTTTGGGCAATTTTTTTGTGGATTAAACAATGACTAAACGTGTTTATAAAAGAGTAGCAATCGCCCTGTTTGTCAGTGTGGTTCAGCTTAATAGTGCTAATGCTTTTTCTTTTGACAGTATTCGAGGCTCTGCGACAGGGAGTTATTGCGTATCGATGGATGGGCGAAACACTCCTTTAACATTTAGTAGTTCGGTATGCCCAAACGGTTATCGATGGGTAGGACTATTTACCAAATAGCTTGGCTTTGATTAGAGCTAGCATACCGTCACCTAGTGACATTATAAAAGTAAAGAAGAGAATCATTTTGAATAAATCTGTAATCGCCTTAGCTGTTTTAAGCGCTACCTCATTGACTGTTAATGCCGCCGATATCGAGAATCAATATAACCCTGATTTTGGTGCCTATCTTCAGTATAACGACAGTGGTGTTTGGGAAGGTGGTGTGAGCATGGCGCTATCGGAACAGGCGCGACTGCAATTAATGATGGATGATGATGGTTGGGCGGCATTAGAAGTGAGCGGCACGGTAGATATTGATGATACCCGCCATATGTGGTTTGCCGCGGAATATGGCCGTTTTGACGCGCCGCAAGAATTTGAACATAGCAGCGATAACTATTTTATGGCTACCGCTTTGTTTAACCAGCAACTCGGTGAGCATTTCAGCTTCTACCTAGGTGGTGCTTGGGAGCAAGGTAAAGGCAGCACTGTCGTTTATGATGATATGAGCTTTGGCGAATCGACCGATTATACCGACTTACAAGCTAAGGCTGGTATAGCGGTAGATTTAACACATAGCATTACTATGGCTTATGACTACACCCACCATAATGTCACGCGAGATGATGTATTTGCGATGCAAGGGATTGTGGACGACAGGCATCGCTGGAATGAACATGAGCTAGGCTTTTATGCGCAAAACGTAGCGGGCTCTAACATTTCACCTTACATAAAGGCAGTACACTACAACGGTAATGGCGGTTCACCAATAGAAACTGATACCAGCGTCTGGTTAGGTGTTGCGGTAGGCTTTTAAACTTGGATTAAGGCCTTAGTAGGCAATTAAATCATGCTGAGCTGCAAACTTAACCAGCTCAGTATTGGTTTTAACGCCTATCGCTTCCATGATGCGGTACTTGTGGGTTTCAACCGTTCGGTGACTAAGGTTAAGCAGCTCTGCGCATTGCTTAGCCGTGCGGCCAGCAGCTAGATGACTAAGTACCTGCAGTTGCCGTTTACTTAAGGCTGCGAGGGGATCTATTACGTAGTTTATCTCGTTAGACTCTTTGCTGAGGTTACGCGACAAAATCGCGTAGCGCCATGAACATACCCATAACTGACATAGTAGTTTCAAGCGTAACAGCTGTTCATGATCAGGTGCTTGTATTTTTTCATCGTAACTACTTACGGATAAACCTCCCCACAGCTTTCCATGAATTTCTAATGGGATCATTGCGTGCCAACGAACCCCTTCTTTATCCAAGCGTTTAAGTACGGCATTGTTGGTTTTAGCAAAATCATCCGCAGAAAAGGTAGTAACGCTTTTCAGTTTACGTAACGAGTCAAAATAGCTCTCAGCATCATCTTCATAAAACGATAGCTGAAAGTTAGGAATGCCAGCAGCACGGGTCATAGTAATGTATTGCTTGAGGTTTACCTGTGGCCGACTAGCAGGATACAAACTTAGCCTATCTAAGTTAAACAGCTCTAGTGCTTCTACAGCAGATTTCTCCAACATCTTTTCAAATTGCTGGTTGGGCAACTCGATTAAACGCGAGGTGTGCGTAAGCAATAATTGCTCAAACTGGGCGTCAAAACTCTGCTTAGTCATTCTATCTGCTTAGTGGACGGGCTCGCGGCGATTCTAACTAAGCAGGGCTGGGCATGCAATTTAGTGTCTGCAAGGTTTCTCCATTACTGGCGATAGCCCGCAAAAAACATGATCTAAACAACATTGGCGGTGAATACTGTTTTTTTTTACGTAGTTCTACTGATTACAGCTTACAGCCAGCTTACTAGAGTAGCGTTTCCTTGTTGTTTTGATGACTGTAAAGGCAATTCCATGCTGATAACTAAAAAAAGAAGCTTAATTCAAATGGCGGTAGGGCTTGCGTTAGCCTCTACGGCTACTGCGAGTTTCGCCACTACCGATACATCTCGACCAAACATTCTCGCCATTTGGGGCGATGATATTGGGATAGACAACCTTAGCGCATATACGCGCGGTCAAGCAGGGCACTGGACGCCAAACATCGATCGTATCGCCAATGAAGGCGTATTGTTCACCGACTTTTACGGTGAAAACTCTTGTACTGCAGGTCGCTCAGCGTTTATTACTGGCCAGCACCCAATGCGCACAGGTTTAACCAAAGTAGGTTTACCGGGCGCTAAAGAAGGCATGCGCCCTGAAGACCCAACGCTAGCTACTATGCTTAAAGATAAAGGCTACGTTACCGGTCAGTTTGGTAAAAACCACCTTGGTGACCTTGATGAGCAATTGCCTACTGCCCACGGCTTTGATGAGTTCTTTGGTAACCTTTACCATTTGAATGCTGAAGAAGAGCCTGAGCACGAAGATTACCCGAAAGAAGCTTGGTTCAAGAAAAAATTTGGCCCTCGTGGGGTGATTCACTCATACGCTGATGGCCGAATTGAGGATACTGGTTCACTAACGCGTAAGCGTATGGAAACCGTAGACGAAGAGTTTTTAGCGGCAACTTTGCAGTTTATCGACAAAGCACACCAAGATAAAAAACCATTCTTTGTTTGGTTTAACTCAACCCGTATGCACGTATGGACTCACTTAAAAGAAGAGTCTAAAGGTTTATCTAAGCGTGGCGGTTTGTACGGTGACGGTTTAGTTGAACACGATAATATGGTTGGCCAACTGCTTGATAAGCTTGACGAGCTAGAAATTGCTGACAATACCATTGTGTCTTACACCACCGATAACGGCGCAGAAAAATTCTCATGGCCTGACGGCGCAACAGCGCGTTACCGCGGCGAGAAAAACAGTACTTGGGAAGGCGGTTTCCGTGTACCTGCAATGATTCGCTGGACAGGACAGATTCCAGCTGGTCAGGTGGTTAATGAAATCGGCGCACATAATGACTGGATGCCAACCTTTATGGCGGCAGTAGGCGAAGAAAATATTGCTGCCGATCTTAAAAAAGGCACCAAGCTTGATGGGAAAGACTACAAAGTTCACCTAGACGGCTACAACCTACTACCTAAGCTAAAAGAAGCAAAAAGTACCACCGCTGACGACAACAGCGATTGGCCGCGTAAGTCGTTCTTCTACGTAACTGATGGTGGTGATATTTCTGGCGTTCGAGTAGGTGACTGGAAAATCCTTTACAGTGTTCAAGAATGTACAGGCCTAGAAGTATGGCAGTGTCCGATGAAGGAGCTACGAGTTCCTTATATTTTCAACCTTCGCCAAGACCCATATGAAGCAGCTCAAACTGGTTCTGGTTTCTATGAATCATGGATGTTTGACCATGTACCTTATTTATACATGGGCGCAGCGGTTACCGGTGAGTGGCTACAAACTTTTAATGAGTTCCCGCCGCGACAAGTTCCTGGTTCATTTAGCATCGACAAGATTGTTGAAAAAATGAATATTTGGCAACGAGCTCAATACAAATAGTACTTAGCGACTAAATTGAGAACAAGGACGTTACCTCTAATCTATTTGGGGGTAGCGTTTTTTATTTAAGAATTAATGATGGTAACGCGTGATGACAAGTTCAACAGCTCAACTTTTTCAGGGAAAACCAGTACAACGGATGAACATAATGACCAAGCCAATTGGTCCAAAGTGCAACATCGACTGTAAGTATTGTTACTACCTCTCAAAAGAGCAGTTACTTGACTACGAAAAAGGGTGCAGTCCGGCAATGGATGCTGAGATGTTAGAAACCTATATTCGCAGTTACATTGAACAACATAATTTTCCAGAAATTGTATTTCATTGGCAGGGCGGCGAACCCACCTTGCTCGGTGTCGACTTTTTCCGTGATGTGGTGCGTTTGCAAAAGCAATACTGCCCACCGGGTGTCAGTATTGAAAACAACCTGCAAACCAATGGCACCTTATTAACCCCAGAGTGGGGGCGTTTTTTAGCCAAGCATAAGTTTTTAGTGGGCTTGAGCATCGACGGCCCAGAGCTTATTCACAATACCTATCGAACCAATAAGGCGGAGCGTGGTACCTTTCGTCAAACCATGAAAGGCCTAGAGGTATTACACAAATATAAAGTCAATTTTGCCACCCTGACCTGTGTTAACAATGTATCGGCCAATGCGCCAGTAGAGATTTATCGTTTCTTACGCGATGTGGTTAAGTCACCGCAAATGCAGTTTATTCCTATTGTTGAACCTAAAAGCTTTCGCAATACCGCTCCTCAATTTTGGTCTGCCAGTGAAACGCCGTTTGTAGGTATGCCGGAAACTGACCCTAGTCACCCAGATTCAATCATGGAGGCGTGGTGCGTTTCGGCCAAGCAGTGGGGCGATTTTTTATGTGCAGTATTCGACGAGTGGTTTCAAACCGACGTTGGCGTAATCAACGTACCCTATTTTGAAGCTTGCATTGAAACATGGATGGGACGAGTTAACCCTTTATGTACCCACGCACCTATGTGTGGCAAGGGCTTAGCGATTGAATCTAACGGTGATGTATTTTCTTGCGATCACTATGTTTATCCCGAATACAAGCTAGGCAACATTAACGATAGCAGCTTAGAGCAGCTACAGTTTTCAGATAAACAGCAGCAGTTTGGCAAAGCCAAAGAAGCCAGTCTACCGAAGCAATGCCGTCAATGTGATTACCAATTTGCTTGTTTTGGAGAGTGTCCGAAAAACCGAATACTTAAAACCCTAGAGGGTGAGCGCGGGCTAAGTTACTTGTGTACGGGTTGGAAGCAATTCTATCGCCACATAGACCCGTACATCACCATTATGGTGAAAGCCATGGGTTACCCGGTCCACAAAAAAATTAACAGCACAGCAATGGCCTTAACCTTCAAGTAAGCGGAACAAAAAATGAAAAAATTTATTCTAGTAACAGTATTGCTGGGCTTATTACAGCCAGCTTTAGCTACGGCAAATGAGTTGTTTCCGCAAGAAGCGCTCAGCGAGAAAACCAGCTTAGCCTACCAAACCATGTCTAGCCGTTACACTGCCTATGCGCAGTTATTTAATGGCTGCCAAAACCGCGAGCAGCAGTTACCCGAGTGCCAAGAACCTTTTCAAAAAGCCCA
Source organism: Agarivorans sp. DSG3-1 (assembly GCF_046774965.1). Lineage (NCBI taxonomy): Bacteria > Pseudomonadati > Pseudomonadota > Gammaproteobacteria > Alteromonadales > Alteromonadaceae > Agarivorans > Agarivorans sp. DSG3-1. The sequence goes on from NZ_CP177241.1 coordinate 2,784,974, forward strand.
AACCGCTTACATTCAAGCTAAAAGCAATTACGACACCATAGAGATGATGGAGCACCCTAGCTTTAAAGCATTATTAGCACCTAGTGCCGCGTTGCCAGAGCTGGCTAGTGACCTAAACTTGTTAGGTTACTTAGATAATCAGTCGTCTATCAGTGAAATGACTCAAACCGAACTATTATATGGATTAAACCAATGGTTACAGGATAACCGCTTCCCTAAAACCGACCAGATCTACTTGTTGCATAGTCAGTTAGTTAGCACCGAACGTTTAGCGAAACAGACACCGTAACGAATAATTCTCTGGTTTAGGAGTGTATTGAATGACACCGTTTTTATCACTGAAAAGTTTGTGTTTAAACCTCGCATTAGCTTGCTTTGCAATAAGTGGCCCGGCAATAAGTAGCCAACAAAATACGCAAGATTCATCTGAATTAGCGTTATCGCAGTTGGCTCAAGACATCAATAAATCAGTTGAACATCGTAGCGAAGCCGTTCGCCAATTAGGGCAGTTTTCTGGAGCGAATGCCTTAATAGCGATTGCACGAGCCAGCCGCGATCAGCATGTTGAGCTGCGCTTGGCATCTATCGACGCTGTTGAGCAATGGAGTGAGGTGGCTAAATGGGACGTCGTTTCTCCATTGGTGAACGATGCATCTGGCGAGGTGCAAGCCGCGGCAGGTAGAAGCCTGGTGCCGCTATGGTCAAAATTAAATAGTCAGCAGCAACAAGCTATTCAGCCAGCCGTTGACCACTATCTGAGACAAATTCAGCAAGCTGATGACAGTGTTGCAACCTGGCTAGAAGTTGCGTTAGTGGCTCAATATCAGCAGCGCAATCTTACTGCCATTAAAGCCTATCAAAAAGTGTTATCGGTAGAGCCTAAAACCGAACAGGCGGTGATTCAAATGGCCGAGACTTACCGTGTGGAAGGAAGTAACAGTAAAGCGACTAAAACTTTGTTGAGCGGTTTAGAGGAAATGCCCAAAAGTGGTGCTATTGCTCATAGCTTGGGTTTGTCTTTTTACCGAGAACAACAGCTTAAACAAGCCGGTATTTTACTGAAGCGCGCGGTAGAGCTTAGCCCCAATAACCCGCAATTTTCTTATGTTTATGCCTTGTTTATTCAGCAAGATGCACCGCAGCAAGCAATAACACTGCTTAAACATGCCGTTGAAAACAGCCAATCACCTCAACATCTTTATGCCTTATGTGATTTGTATATCCAGCAAAAGGATCCCTTGGCAAAGCCTTGCTTAGCCAAACTTAAATCATCAGCGCCGGCGTCAATCTATCAGGATTTACAGAACAAATATTCTCAATCTACCTTGTAGTTTTTGCGGCTTACTTTCGTACTCTTTGGGGTAAGTAATGCCAGTATTTTATATTTTGGAGGTTTTGTGGAACACACTCAATTAGCCGTTAACTCGTTAATATCTCAAGTTGAACAAGCGGTAATTGGTCAGCGCCATGTGGTTGAATCGCTGGTGATTGGTTTGCTAACCAATGGCCATGTATTGCTTGAAGGTTTGCCCGGTACGGCTAAAACTCGTTCGATTAAAGCATTGGCAGATGTGCTAGATACCTCCTTTGGGCGAATCCAGTTTACGCCTGATTTACTGCCATCAGATGTTACCGGCACCGAGGTTTACCAAGAGCTAAACGGCAAACCCCAGCTGCGTTTTCAAGCTGGCCCAGTGTTTAATTCTATAGTCTTGGCTGATGAAATTAACCGAGCGCCAGCCAAAGTACAGGCAGCGCTGCTCGAAGCCATGGCCGAGGGCACCATTACAGTCGGCGATAAAACTCATCAACTACCGCCACTGTTCATGGTGCTTGCTACCCAAAACCCGGTTGAGCAAGAGGGCACGTATCCGCTGCCAGAGGCGCAAATGGATCGCTTCATTATGAAAGTGGAGGTGAGTTACCCCGACGACCAGGCTGAGCGTGAGATTATTCGCTTAGTACGTGGTGAAGAATCGGCCAAGCAGTTAGCGAAGCAACAGCAGCAAATTAAACACATTTCACCAGAGATGATTTTAGCTGGGCGAGCCGAGTTAGCAGAGATTGAGGTATCAGAAGTAGTGGAGAACTACATTGTGGCGTTAGTGATGGCTACGCGTCATCCGCAACGTTACCCAGAGACATCTCTTGCCCAATGGATTGAAGTCGGAGCCAGCCCGCGCGCATCCATTGCTTTAGATAAATGTGCACGTGCCCATGCTTGGCTAAAAGGGCGTAAGCATGTATTACCAGACGATGTACGCGCTGTTGCTCACGCTGTTTTAGGCCATAGAATTAGCCTAAGTTACCAAGCCTTAGCCGATGGTTGTGACGCCAAGCAGCTGGTCAATGACTTGCTCGATAATGTGTTAATTGCCTAGGAGTTTCTATGGTCGAGGCTAGCAATCAGGGCTTATTAAAACCGCAATCACATAATAATGATGGGCGAATTTACGCCCAGTATTCTCGTTTAATTAAGCTGCGTGGCCAAATTGGCGCATTTTCCTTATTGCCGCATCTAAAGTCGGGCAGTGTATTAAGCGGCCGCCATAGTTCTAAGTTTCGTGGGCGAGGACTTAACTTTGAAGAGTTGCGCCATTATCAGCAAGGTGACGATATTCGAAACCTAGATTGGAAAGTGACCCTGCGCACCGGTAAACCACATGTACGTACTTATACCGAAGAGAAAGATCGCAGTGTGATGCTGTGTGTAGACCAAGGCAGTAGCATGTTTTTTTCTTCTCTAGATACCATGAAGTCGGTAGTGGCTGCTGAACTAGCGGCACTGGTTGCATGGCGAAGCTTGAAAGATAACGACCGCGTAGCGTGGATGATAAACGGCAGTGACGGGTTTAGTTCAATAAAGCCACAGCGTGCTCAAGCAAGTTTACTCGCTGCGTTGGAGCGTTTAAGTCAACACAACCAAGCTTTAAGCGCACATAGCAAAGACATTCAAACATCTAGCCTAAGCGCCAGCTTACAACAGCTTATGCGCTTAAAGCTTAAAGATAACATCATTGTGATACTGAGTGATTGGCAGCACACCAGCGAGCAAGAATTATCTCAATTCAAATACCTACAGCAACATAACGATGTATTGGCAGTATTGATTAGTGACCCTATGGAATACGCGGTGCCCAGCCAGAGTAAAGATTGGGTGCTGAGTGACGGCCAATCGCAAATTAACTTACAAGGTGCGGCAAAGCTGGCCAAAGCTAACCAACAACTGGCAAAGCAAGGTGAGTTAAAACACAGCCAGCTAAAACAGCTAATGGCCTTAAAAAACTTACCGCTGATTGAAGTGGATACCAGCGGTGAGCACATTAGTCAGTTTTGTAAAAGCTTGGGAGGCTTTAAATGAGCACCCATATTCCGCCCAGCTCTTACATGCTAAAAAACTTTGCTGAAATTGATGTTTTACCCGCGGTGAGCTGGTGGCCGCAAACCCTGGGTTGGCAATTGCTCGCCCTTTGTTTGGTATTGTTTGCGGTTTTTCACCTGGCGAAGTACTTACATTTTTGTTGGTTGAACCGTTATCGAAAAGAAGCCTTAAGCGCCTTAGCTGGCGTTGGCGAGTTACCCACAGAGCAGCAAGCAACACGAGTGTTTTTTGTTCTGAAAACCGTATTGGCTTATTTAGAACCTAGTATGGCTAAAGCCAGTGGCCATGAGTTTTTAGGGCTACTTGATGAAAAACTCGTAGCTGAGCGGCCGTCGTCAACAGTCCCCAACAATCAGTTTTTCGATGGAGGCTTTAACAAGCCACTCGGCGAACGCTGGCAGCGTAGTTTGTTTGATTCTTCGCAAGTATTGAGCGAGCAGCAGTTGAGCGACTTATTGTTACTGAGCGAGCATTGGTTAAACCACCACCAAGGGCCTAAGGCATTTTCTCTGCGGGCGTTTTGGCGTAAACAGGCGGCGCATCATGCTTAGTATTGCTTGGGTGAATACCCTAGAGTTTACTGCACCGCTGTGGTTTTTGGTGTTGCCACTGCCGCTATTGGTTTATCGCTTACTGCCTGCTTATCGCACCAAGCAAAGCGCAATTCGAGTACCTTTTTTTTCTTCTTTACTGCAAGCCTTAGATGAAAAACCCAGCTCTGGTGCCAGTGAATTACGGCCGCATTGGTGGCAACGGGTGATTTTGCTACTGAGTTGGTTATTAGTGGTTAGTGCGTTAGCTAAGCCGGTGCTATTGGGCGAAGCGCAAACTCGAGAGCAATTAGGGCGAGATGTAATGATGGTATTAGATCTTTCTGGCTCTATGGATGAACGAGACTTTATGTCGCCACAAGGGCAAGTTATTAGTCGTTTAGATGCCGCTAAAGGCGTGCTGAATAACTTTGCCGAACAGCGTAAAGGCGACCGACTAGGGTTGATTTTATTTGGTGACGCGGCGTTTATTCAAAGCCCATTTACCGCCGACTTAACGGTTTGGCAAGCCTTGTTGCAACAAGCTGAAGTCGCAATGGCGGGGCAGAGTACCTATTTAGGGGATGCAGTGGGTTTAGCGATTAAAAGCTTTGAAAATAGCGATGATGCCGACCGCGAAAAAGTAGTGATTGTATTAACCGATGGTAATGACAGTGGCAGCTTTGTAGAGCCCTTAGATGCAGCCAAGGTAGCTGCCGCCAAAGGTGTCCGTATTCATAGCATTGCCATGGGTGACCCAAATACCGTTGGAGAAGCAGCCTTAGATATGGATGTCATCAATAGTTTGGCCAGTTTAAGCGGCGGTCGCTCTTTTCAAGCCTTAGACCAGCAACAGTTAAATGAGGCTTACCAACAAGTTGATGAATTGGAACCCCAGTTGTTTAACAGTATTAGTTACCGACCCAAACAAGCCGTGCATTTTTACCCAATAGCGCTGGTGTTAGTGATGTATTTGCTGGCCTTTTCAGTGATGACTTTTCGCCAGCTAGCGAGAGGTAACACCGATGTTTGATGGATTATTTTGGCAACAAATAATAAGCCAATTTCATTTTATTCGCCCATGGTGGTTACTGTGTTTACTGCCATTTTCGGCCATTGTATGGGTTCGTTGGCAACGCGAGCAGCAGAGCCAAGCACTGGTTGACTTACCTAAACACCTACGTAAAGCCTTAACTGTTGGGGATGCGGGGTGGAAAAAGTTATTGCCACTTAAGTTGTTAGCGCTAATGGCTCTGCTGGCTATTGTAATGAGTGCAGGCCCAACGTGGCAGCGACAGGCCTCGCCTTTTGGTGAAGACAAAGCCTCGTTATTGATTGTACTCGACAACAGTTTATCTATGCTGGAGCAAGATATTGCCCCCAGTCGTATTGAGCGGGCAAAACAGAAAGTGTCTGATTTATTAGCGCTGCGTGCAGGAGGTAAAACCGGTTTGGTGGTGTTTGCTGGCTCTGCTCATTTAGCTATGCCGCTCACCGAAGACAAAGCAGTGTTTGCGCCATTTTTAGCCGCTATTGACCCCGATATTATGCCACTAAGTGGTAAGTCTGCAGCCAGCGCATTACCGTTGATCGAACAGCAATTTGCAGCAAGCCAACAAACTGGGTCTGTGCTGTTAATTAGCGATGGCGTTGATACTGAAGCGATAAGTGCTTACCAGCAATTTTTTGCCAAACATCCACAGCAATTGTTGATACTCACTATGGCCAACAGCAATAGTGGGCAAGCCGACATAGCCTCATTAAAACAGCTCGCAAATGCCAGCAATGGGCGTATGCCGCCAGTCACTATCGACGCAGACGATGTTCAATGGTTAAACCAACAAGTAGAGCGGCACATGCAGCTAAGTGGTGACTCCGCCATGCCATGGCAAGACATGGGCTATTACCTGCTGTTCCCATTTAGCATTTTGATTTTACTGTGGTTTAGGCGCGGTTGGTTAGTGCAATGGTGTTTAGTGGGGTGTGTCGGTTTATCGTTAGTCACCTCTCCGAATGCGTTTGCAACCATGGTCGAAAGCAAGGCGCAAACACCTCTCGCCGAGGAAACGTTGTGGAGTAAAAGCCAACAAGCTTGGATGAGTTTGTGGCTAACCAGCGACCAACAAGGCCAATGGTATTTTAATCGAAACCAATATGAAAAAGCAGCCGAGCGTTATACTCAACCATTGGATAAGGGCGTGGCTTACTACTATGCTAAGCGCTTCGATTTAGCGCACCTGTACTTCCTACAAGTAGAGTCTAGCGATGCTTTGTTTTATGCCGCCAACGCCTTAGCCCATCAGCGTGAGTATATTGCGGCGCGAAATCTCTATCAGCATATCTTAGATAAAACACCTGATCATTCAGCCGCTCAGCATAATCTGGTAGAAGTGCAAAAAATCATTGATGAAATTAACCAATTTAGTGAAAGCCAAACCAGTTCTCCAGATGAGCCTGAAGGCTCTATAGCGTTGCCCGATGACCAGCCACAAACTTCAGACGGTGCCGATGAGCAGGTAATGGCTCATGATATGCGTAGCCAAACGCTGACCGCCGAACAGCTGCTTGGCAGTGAAGAGTTAGCCGACAAATGGTTACAGCGGGTTGAAGCCGATCCCAAGTTGTTTTTAAGAAGCAAATTTCGCGTTCAGCAACAACAAGCGGTGTCTAAAGCGGCTGAGCTAGCAAGCAAAGGAGAAGGGTGATGAGAGAGGTAAACACTTACTATTGCTTGTTATTGTTGGTTGTTAGCGCAGTATTTTGTAGTTTTCCAAGTGTTGCCAACGAATTAGATTCACTGATTGCTAATAAGCAACTGGAAGTAAGGTCGTGGGTAGCATTAGGGGATAGCGATGAACCCTCTGATAAGGTGCTAAACGTTGCTGTAAAACAGCAGGCTGTTTTATACATAGAGGTGGCTACTACACGTTGGTTCACTAGTGGGACGCGCATCGGTAGTATCGATGTGCCTAACTTGATTGCTAAGCAGCGTAACTTACTGGCGACTAACTACACTGAGCGCCGCAATGGTGAAACATGGTCCCGTCAGCGCTGGGAGCTAACCTTATATCCGCAGGCTTCAGGTGAGTACACGCTTCCCGCGATACCTCTGCAAATTAAAGTGTCTACAGCGCCAGGTAAAGAGGCAAGCGGATTTGTGTACACTCAGCCACATAGGCTCAATGCGATGATGCCAACGGGTTTGCTTAATGAAAATGACCAGTGGACAGTGGCCAGCGATATAGAAATAAGCCAAGAGTGGGTGCTTAGTAATAGTGAGTTGGTTGCCGGTGATGCGATTACTCGACGGGTACAAATCACCGGGCAAAATACCTTATCAATTCTGCTGCCCGATCTTTTAGATAATGAGCTCAATCAGCTTTATCAAATGTACCCCAAACCTAATCATCTCAACGATAGTAGTGCTCGTGGTGACTACCGTTCGCTTAAACAGCAAGAGCAAGTGTATTTGTTGCAAAGCGGTGGTGAGTTGGCGTTGCCGCCGTTAACGCTAAATTGGTGGGATACCTCAAGCAATAGTCTCAAGGTTCTGCGTCTGCCGGGGCGGAGTTTTAGTGTAAAACATAGTTTGAGTTCTTGGCTTCACGCTCATCAATATGGCTTAACTGTTAGCCTTGTGGTGTTGCTTGCAGTGGCGATGTTACTGTGGCGAATAGGAGTTTATTACCGCCATCATCCTTTGCCTAGCAATGTAATGTTTGTGCAGGCTTTAGTGTCTAACAATCAACAACAGTTGCGCCGTTTGGTCTATCTACGATTAGCCAAGTACAGCACTACGCAGCAGCTGAGTGAATACCTGCGTACCGATAAATGGGCCAGATTAGCCGAGCAAGCCCAGCAAACAGATTGCTCTCGTCTAACCTGGTGGTTTATTTGGCGACAAATACGCCCGCTTAAGGCTAACAAGCTTTTAAAATGGAAAGCCTTGCCAAACTTACAAAAGCCGCCATGTTAGCGAATGTCTCTGCCTTCGCAGAAAAGGTGCTGCAAGGCTAGTTAACAATTATGTTACATATGGACATATTTGTTATTAATAAACTTGCCATTTATTGACTTGCCGTAGATACTAAATTTGAATGATTGTTAATGGCAATATGATAACTAGTGTGTTGATTTAACAGCCAATAGTGAATCTTACGGCCAATGTAGAAGTTGGATATGCAAGCACCAAGTACACCAGTAAGTGAAGATAGTCGGCTTAAATCGTTAAAAGAGCTCGATATTTTGGACACTCAACCAGAAGAGCGATTCGATCGCATTACGCGCATGGCTAAACGACTATTTGACGTGCCGATTGCCTTAGTGAGCTTGGTTGATGAAAACCGTCAGTGGTTTAAATCATGTTTCGGCGTTGATGCCAGTGAAACACCTCGCGACATCTCTTTTTGTGGCCATGCAATATTGGGTGATGAAACCTTTCAAATTGAAGATGCGCTTAGCGATCCTCGTTTTGCCGATAATCCTCTAGTTACCGGTTACCCGCACATTCGCTTTTATGCTGGTCATCCCTTATCCACCCCCGATGGCGAAAAAATTGGAACCTTATGCATTATTGACACTAAACCGAAAAGTTTAAGTGCCGACGATTTAGTCGCTTTAGACGACTTAGCGGTTATGGTGGAACAAGAGTTGGCAGCCTTACAGCTGGCCAGTACCGACGAGTTAACCTGTATTTCAAACCGACGTGGTTTTATGAAGTTGGCTGACTACTCTTATGCCATGTGTCGTCGCCAAAAGATTTCCTTAGCTATTGCCTACATGGATTTAGACCAGTTTAAACCGATTAACGATGAGCATGGTCATGCTGAAGGAGACAGAGCGCTTAAACTATTTGCTGAGCAAATGTGTGGTTCGTTTCGCGAGTCTGATTTGTTTGCTCGTATGGGCGGCGATGAGTTTGTGGTGTTGTTTACCGACACCGAAGCTGCTGATGCCAAAGAGATTTTGCAGCGCTTTGCCGCAGATTTAGAAGCGGCTGCAGAAGAGAATAAGCTCGCGTATAAATTACGTTTTAGCTTTGGCTTATTAGACGTAGATTTTGCTGCTTTCCCCAGCATTGAAAGTGCCTTAGAGCAAGCTGATCAATTAATGTATCAACAAAAGAGCAGTCAGCGTTAACTAAAGGTCAGTTTGGTTAACCTTTTTTTGTTCACCTTCAAGATTCCCCCATTCAACAATACTTCCCTTTACCTAACGTAAACCAAGTCATTGGTCTACTAATGCTCCAGCCTATATTTCACTATTTATTAGTGGTTTAGTTGGCTTTCTTTGCTCCTTAAGCATTGCTTATGGAAGATTGTAGTGATTGAGTTCTCAGTTTCATTATTAAAATAGATAAATAAAAATTTCTGCAGATAGGTTAACAAAAGATAAAATTGGTAATCCAATTATGTTCTTTTTGTTGATGAGTGGTGTTAGCTTTGCGTTGAATTTAACCAAAGGAGAGTCATTCATGTCTATGATTGCGCATAAAAATTGGAATACATCTTTGTCACCTCGTTGCCTATTTAAGCCCAGCTCAATTGCCTTGATGGCGGGTTTAGCACTTAGTCATGGAGTGAGCGCAGCAAACTTTACGGCAAATAGCGCATCTCAGTTATCAGCACGGTTAGCTGATGCCGCCAATAATGGACCTGGTGTTGACGTTATTACCATTCAAGGCAGCATATTTACTGGCCAACAGATTGATGTACAAACACCGGTGATAATTCAAGGTGATTCAGGCTTTCGAGTGAGCAGGGTGATAAGAACGTCTACAGACGGTTTCCAGCCTTTGTTTAATATTCAAAGCCCTAACGTAACCATTCGCAACTTGCTGCTGATTGACCAAAATGGTCAAAATACCAATACACAAGTAGCTGCAGAGGCCGGTAACGATCATTCAAATGCGCGACTAATAAATATTCCTTACGAAGATGCTTACCAGCAAATTACTAATATCACCATTGAGAACAATACCTTTGAAAACACACCTGTGGGTATCGCATCTTCAGGTTTGATCCCTCACAACCTCACCATTAGTAACAACGATTTTATAAAAGTGAATCGCAGCGTGGAACTGCTTCGCGATGTTGGTCGTGTTTACAATGTATGGAATGTGAATGCTGATAACGTGGTGCTAAACGGCGGCACATTAAACATTTCTAATAACCGTATTCGTGGTAATCGAGTGCGTTTGGGGATCTCTGTAGATGCCGGTAACGACGGTGTGTACGTGCCACCAAGTTTTACCAATATTCCTTTCTTTGATGCAGCTGCTCGTGCTCAGTTTAGTGATAAACCAGTGGTATTTGCTAACGGATCTCAGGTTAACTCCAACATAGTGGAAGGGGCTAATGAGTTTGGTATTGCGCTGGCTACAGTGGCTAATTTAAGTGTGTCTGGTAACACCGTTAGCACCACTGAAGATGATATTAATTCTTCAGCAGATATCGAAAATAACTTTACCGCTGGCATTAACGTAGAGCATAATGCTGCCAATATTGTTGTTGACAGTAATACCATTACGGTGGGTGCGTCGGGTAACTTTGCCACTGGAATTAATGTATTGTCTTTTCAAGACCATCACGCACCGTTAAATCACGCACAAGCCAGTCAAAACATTACCTTGGTAAGAAATATCTTTAAGGGCACTGGTGAGAACACCATCTTAGGTTTTGGTTTTTCTAACTTGGTGATTCAAGATAATGATGCGTCGCAATTTACCACGCGTAATCCTTATCAAGTTACCGCCTCATTTTACAATGTGCCTTGTGGCTTAAGCACAAGTACTGCACGTGGTACTAATACTAATATTCGCTACAACCAAAGTGCGTTTAACGGCACTGGTAATGCGCCGCAGTATTACGATAAAAACGGCAATGTTGTATCTGGTTACACCTGCCAATAGTGGCTAAGCAAATAGCTAACTAATTGAATAGGCGTGTCGCTAAATAACAATAAAGAGCAGTAGCTAGCTACTGCTCTTTTGCTGGGGTGGGGCTAATCTTGACGGCTCATTAATCGAATATCGTCAAAGTAACCTTCGCTAGCGCCATTCGGTGCTGCCGAGTAAGTTAAGCTAAATTCGTCAATTCGCACTTCCACTTCGTTGTCAGTAAATTGCTGGTGAGCATAAATTTCAGCCTCGCTGTAAGTGCTGGTATCTAGTGTCATGTAAGCAAACACTTCTAGGCTGGTATTGGCTGCAGAGTTAACACTTAAACTCACCTGCTTAAAGCAGCTTTTTACATCGCCTTTTGGTGCATCATTAAGATCTTTTACATGAGCGAAAGCTTCAGCAACAATGTCGCCAGATGAATCTTTAAGCCCGTAATGTAATGTACTTAATGAGTTATCACCTTTGTTATCACAGTAATAAAGTGAATAGCGTAAATCTGTATTTTGCGGAATATTCGCCACCATTTGCGATAAACCAGGGGTAGCGGCAAAGTTGTGATTAGTGCCGCTTTTCTTAAAGCGGATCCGTGCCGAGCCACTGCTAGCAGAACCGCTATCACTAAAGGCGGTATCGCCTGAGCTGCCTACATCGCCTAAGCCTGCGCTGTCACCCTCATTTTGTAGCCAAACCGTACTTGAGCCACTGTTGCTGCGAAACTCACCTAAGTGACCGTCTGCTAGTTCGGTATCGGTGGTAATTTGCTCGGGCAAACTTAAGCTTATATCTGCTTCGGTTACGCTGCCAGAGTTAAACTCGGCGCTTACCCACTGATATTTACTGCTAGAAGCAACACCCGAGTGCTTGACCAAATCGCCCAAGGCAAGTTGATAACTGCCTTTAACAAAGGCCGATATTACATAAGGCGTATTGGCCGTAAGTGAAACAGTTTGGCTTAGGCGACTAGTGCCACTCACCTTAGCGCTGGCGTTACGCGAAAAGGCCTCACTGCCATTCACTAACTCTGCGCCGCTGTTGTTCCAAGTTGTTAAACCATCATCAAAGGCGGGATTATTAATGCTGGTCTCAAGCATGGTGGCTTTTGGTTTGCTCAAACGGTAGCTACTTGGGCCTACGTCTTCATAACTCAACGGTGTTAAGGCAATGCTGCTAGACAGTGCTTCGTCGGCGCCCACGCTGCTAATGGTTGAGCGTATTTGACCATCCATATCTAGGCTAACATTGGCAAAATCTGCTTTGTTGTAGTCACTTACCGCATCCAAATTAGGGGAGCTAGCAGAAGGACGATATAAATCATCTTCGCCTTTTTCCAAGTTGGCGCTGTAAAACTCAATGCCTGCTGTGCCTAATGCTACGGCATCATCATCGGCAAAAGATTGGCCGTAAAAGATATTTCCTACCACGTTAGAATCGGGCAACATGCCGCGCTCAGCTTGGGTGATTACCGGCCCAATGGCGTGGTCTATCAAGTTGTTAGCTAAGTAAATATTCTTTGGCTGCTGAGGTTTACCCCCACCATCAATATTTAAGCTATTTACACTGTCTACAATGGTGTTGTTGGCAACGTGCACGTTTTCCACTTGCTGATAGCCGTTGTCGCCATCTCCCGCGCCATCATAACCAAGCAAAACAATGCCACCATGATGGCTGGTATCTTGATAACGCGCTCCCTCAATGTAGTTATTCACTACCGAGTGGCCGTCGTCAGCAATACGAATTCCCCCAGCAAGCGGGTAATCTTCACTAAGAATAAAGTTGTGTTCAATTTTGTTGCTGTTGCCATGGCGATTGGTGAGCGAGCCATAGCTATTGCGAATGGTATTGTAAGCAATAAGGTTGTTAGAGCCTTTGTTAGAGATAACCTCGGCTTCGCCTTGAATACGTTCAAACACGTTTCGTACAATAAAAGAATCACCTGGGTAATGGTGGGTAAAGCTTAAACCGGTGCGAATAGCTTCATAATCGTTGTCGCTACTTCCCGCATACATCTTGTTGTTGGCGGGCGGGCGATTAGCAATGTAGTTGTTATACACCACAATGCCTTGAGCAAGTTCGGCCAGTTTAGTGGCTTCATCCCAAGCATCATCTACCCAACGGTTAAACGAAATCATAGGGTTCGCCACGGTTTTACCGCTAATCACGCTATGATCAAGCCATACATCTTTGCCATAAATATGTACCAAAATGCCATAGTCATCTTGCGCCTTAGCATCAACAATGGTGATTTCGCTAATTCGGCAATGGCTACATAAATCGTTAGTACCAAAACGGGTGGCAATGAGGTTGCTGCCATATTCCACCCCATCAAAAATTAGGCCTTGTAGCTGGGTGTAAGTGCCGCCCATATTAATACCCACTTCACCGCCTTTTAAAATCGCTTTACCGGGGTTTTGCGCAGCAATGGTAATGGGCTGTTCTAGTGTGCCAGCGCCGCCAAAGCTAAATGTAAAATCACCACTGTATTCGCCGTCGGCTAAGCAAAGGGTAGTACCAGCTTCCATTTCTTTTGAGGTGGCATCTACTAGCGCCGATGTTGAATCAAATACTTGGCTACATGAAATATCTGGCACCGTGAGTACAGCTTCAGGTAAACCAAAGCTCGGTTCTAGAACGGTAGGATCTGGCGCAGAAGGATCGGGCTCAGTGGGTGGGTCTATCACCGCCGGCGGATCAACAGGGGCACTTGGCGTAGCAGGGGAATCGGTGCTGCTATTACATCCTACAAGAATTAAACCCAGAACAACGGATAAGCACTTTCTAGGGTACATAGAATCTCCTTTTCTTTGTTTAGTGTTAGTTGAGCAGAAAATAAGCTACCAATATCTTACTCAATAAATAGCAATTAAAAGTGATCGTATTAATATAATTTAATAATACATATAAATAATTTGTGAGCTTGGTTCAGATACAGGCCTTAAGCATGAAAGGCCTAACTATGCCGATAGCACCATTGAGGGACTTACCTAATAATCATACAAAAATGATGGGCTTAGCTTGGATTAAGCAAAAGCGGGGGGAGTGTGGGCTTTACGTTAAACAAACAGTGACTACTAACGCATGCAATTAAAACTTCAATCAGTTAACTTGCCACCTTTGAGCACTGCTAGTTGTTCGAGTACATCTATAGTGACTAGAATTAGGGTTTTTAGTAGGCAATATGTCTGATGCTATTTGTTACCGTTTAGCATCAAATAGCATTACTCGCTTAGAGGTCATGCATTGCAGCCATCATCCTTTGGTGACTCGATGCCTTAGCATTCACTGGGCGTAGTCGGTATTATTATTACCGACTTATCGTTAAGCCATCACTGTATTAACTCGCCAGCTAAAGCACGCTGTGTTGCTGCTTTTGGTTTAGTTGGTTAAGCGTAGATTTTTACTAGCTATAACGTGCGTCTAAGGTTTTAAGTGAGCGTAAAAATAGCCCTAAACCACCCACAGCAAGAACCAAAATAACGATAAGATCAAAAGAGCTCATGGTGCGCATGCTAAAGCGAACACTAGATATAACGCCAAATAACAGTGCAGCAAGAGAGCCTATAGACAGTACCCAACCTAAGATGTTTTTCGAATTGTAAAAAATTAAGCCCACACCAAAAATAAAGGGGATCATAACGGTACCACTGGTGACACTAAATCCACCTAAGGCGCTAAAGTTATATAATCTCGATCCCATACCAAAGTTAGACGTAACCGAAATGGCGTTTAGCAGCATGTAGAAACCACCGCACATCATGACTAAACCAATAAAAAAGTGCCCAATGCCACCAGAACTTCCACCTGCGCCTTTCATTTATATAGAACCTTGTTGTGTAACTATTTGATGTGGGTTTTATCATTAAACGTATGTAAAAGTACAGCTCCCCATAACGTTTAATACCTTGTTATCTATGATTTATTCGCTCGGCAATCGAGAGGCTACGGCCGCTTACGGGGCGTTCTCTCAGCTAACTAGCCAAACACCTATTGAATATATTGGTGGCAATAAAATCAGTTTGACGAAACTGCGTGACAAGAGAACGGTTGGGGTAAGGTTTGCACTGGCGTTCTTAAACGCTTTTGAACAAAAGGGCTCTACAACTTAAGCCTTGCTGAGGGCTGCTCCATTTTACCCCTTGGAGTAGCTTATTAGCTGGTTTGTATTTATAAACCGTGTGCCGAAATGGCAACTCTTCAATCTCGACCTGAACGAATTTTGTAAGCATCCGTCTCAGATTTAGCCACATCTTTTGCAAAGTCATCTAGCACCGACTGGGGTGTTTCATTCTCGTCATAAACAAAATAGCGAACTGCAATCATGATAATTACAAAAAACTCACTCACCATTAAAATCCCTGGCAGCAAACCTCCAATCTCAAGTTTTAACAGCACATAAGCAATGATTAGTACTACAAAGTTAATCGCTAATAGGGTAAATCCTTTCTTCTTATGTGTAGTCATAAGATCCCTCTTATCTGTCATTTTATAAAAATCAGAATAACATTTTTTACTCGCATTACTATTTAAATAATAAATAAATCAATAATGGTTTATGAAAGCTAGAGCTGCAACTTGAATGCGAACATCACAGTATTGATACTCACCCAAAAGGTAGACGTGCAAAGGGTAAATAGACTTGTCGGGAGTGTTCTGAGGGCAGCTGTAATATGTATAGGGATATAAATCAGTCAACAATTCTGTAGACTTGGAGTCGGACATAAGCGTGTTAAGCTTTGATGATGTAACGCCCACATTAAGCGGACAAAAATTGTTGGCTAAACTTGTTGAGGAACGAAACATAGCCAACTGTTTTTGTTCCGCTTAAATTGACTTGTTAGCTAGCAATTTCTACAAACTTAAACTCTCGTGACATTCCAATATAGGTATCGAATACAGTCATATTAGGGAAAGCACGAGCTAGCTCGATAAGTTTATCTCGATCAGAATCTGAGACCAGAGGGCCTAAGTATAAATTCCCAAACTCCTCTACAGCTAAAGGATAATCTGAAATAGTACCACTGTCAGATAAACGCATTGAAGTAGAAACACGCCATTCATCTTCATATTTCCAATCTGGAGATTTAGTATAAGTGGCTAATTCTATTATTTGTTCAATTGAACGCTGTTGAGGCATAAATATAAAATTAGCCCAGCCTTCAGCTGTATAAACATCAGGCTTCTTTTCTGGGTATCGAATTTTTTTTGCTGCTAACCATGCACTATCAAGTGAGTCATTACAGACAACTTCAAGCACAACCCCTTTATATTTATCTGCATAATGAAACCACATTGATGCTTTATCATGGTACTCACTTAAACAAAGAATTCGAAGTTCAGGAATAAGCTTTCGCCATTTTTCTTGAAACTCCTCCAAAGCAGGGCTGGATTCTTTCGCTTGATTAAGTTCATCAATTAAGCCGTTAACTAACTCGTCTTCAAGTTTTCTATCACCAGCTTTTTTGACAGCATTAATTATAACTTGAACTTTACTGGGAAGGTCATCTATTCGCTCAGGAGGGTTACGGATTAGTTGAATAAACTTATCAACTATTGCGCATTGTATCTCTTTGGGCGTAACATCAAAGGCTAACTCTCTTGGTACATCAAAAGGATCATTAAATTCAACAGGAGAACTCCACCTAAGAGTTTTATTTTGTAATACTATCTTTGCAGTAGATGCCGGCATGTATTTATAGAAACTTTGCTTATTATGCTGTCTATTTTTTGATAACACGAATGCCTCCTTTGCTAGCTAACGCTAAGTAGGCCGCACATGCGGTCTATCCCATTCAATGAGCGCGCGCCCTATCACAAAAAACATGATCATAATCACGCTCTCTCATCAATTAATGATTTGATATTAACCCATTGTCTACCTTAGTTTTTTACTCGGAATCAATCAATCGTCGATCCAAAGCTTTCATTGATTGCTTTGACAAATGACGCAAACAAAACCAGGAGGGTTGTTCAAATGCACAGTTAAAAAGTGCGTAAACCTAGTAAGTGAGAGCATTGCCTATATATCTCGCGTTACAGGGTCGTAAATTGGATAAAAACCATTAGTTTTAATCGGGAAGGAGTTAATGATGGCAGCCTTGCTAACCCTAAGGTAAAACTCATTTAGGGGGGATGAGTGTGTTAGAAGCCGTTATTTGAGAGTGATGTGTTGTGCTTGAATCGAGAGCGGGTATTTACGCTTTGTTGTTGCTTAAACGGGCATAAAAAACCGCTAACCCAAAGGCTAGCGGTTGTTAATTAACTTGAGAATTTAGTCTAAGCTCATTAACTGTTTTTCGTATTCTTCGTGTGTTTTTTGCACAGAGGCTTCAGCACCACCAGTGGTTTTGCTCACGGCAACAATTGCAATGCTGGCTAAAATAAAGCCTGGAACAATTTCATAAATATCGAAAATGCCACCGCTAAGTTGCTTCCAAACTACTACTGTTACGCCACCTAATACTACACCGGCTAATGCGCCATTGCGGTTCATGTCTTTCCAGAACAGGCTTAACAATAAGGCGGGACCAAAGGCTGCACCAAACCCAGCCCAAGCGTAAGATACTAGGCCTAGCACTGAGCTTTCTGGGTTCATTGCTAACACCAGCGCTACAATGGATAACGCGACTACTGCTACGCGGCCTACTTTAACAATCTCTTGTTGGCTGGCTTGCGGGCGAAATACCTGCTTGTAAAAATCTTCTGCTAGGGCAGATGATGACACTAACAGTTGTGAATCGGCAGTACTCATAATGGCTGCTAGGATAGCGGCTAACAAAATACCGGCAATCACTGGGTGGAAGATAGCGTTTACCAACAACATGAAGATGGTTTCGCCATCTTTAATGCTGCCACCCAGTTGGGCATCTACGTAGGTAATGCCTACTAGGCCAATTAGCAGTGCGCCAGCCATTGATAAGGCTGTCCACGTTACTGCAATACGGCGAGCGGTGCCAATGTCTTTATTGCTGCGAGTGGCTTTAAAACGCGCCAAAATATGCGGTTGGCCAAAGTAGCCCAAACCCCATGCCACTAACGAGATAATAGCAATGGCAGATAAAGGCTCGCCTTTTACGTCTGTCCATAGATTAAGTAACTCTGGATTTTTTAGTTCTAGGGCTTGGCTTAAATCACCAAATGAACCTTCCATAGCGGCTATTGGCACTATCATTAGCGCTGCCGACATTAACAAGCCTTGCACTAAGTCTGTCCATGATACGGCTAAGAAACCACCAAAGAGGGTGTAAGACACCACACAAACAGTACCCACTATTACGGCGGTGGTGTAGTCCAAACCAAATACGGTTTCGAATAACTTGCCACCTGCTACTAAGCCGGAGCTTGTGTAGAACAAGAAGAACAGCAGGATGAAGAATGCTGAGATTGATTGCAGCAATTTTGATTTGTCTTCAAAACGGCGCGCAAAAAATTCAGGTATGGTGAGCGCATTGTCTACCACAATAGAGTAGGTGCGCAGGCGTTTGGCGCAAATCAGCCAGTTTAACCATGTTCCTATTAACAGACCGCCGGCTAACCAGAAGGCTTCAATGCCTGCGGCGTAGGCGTAACCCGGTAAACCTAGAAGTAACCAACCACTCATATCGGAGGCGCCAGCAGATAAGGCCGCTGGCCATGGGCCTAAAGAACGGCCACCCAAGAAGTAGTCTTCAGAGTTTGAGGTGCGTTTATAAGCGTAAATACCAATTGATAGCATAACGATGAGATAGGCTATAAATGTGGCACTGATAGCGAAGCTATTTTCAATCATTCCTTGTTCCTTTTATTGCTCAAATGAGCATTTGGGGCTTTATCGGTTATTATTCGCCGCTGCCTAGCTCTAGCAGACTAGCGTTACCACCAACGGCGGTAATATTTATGGTGCGTGTACGCTCTGTGATAAAGCGTAAACACAACTTTGAATCGCTCAACTGGCTAAAGTTAAGAGAATCTGTTTCGTAAATCAGCTGAGCTAATTGCCCATCGCGCTCTGCCAATATTTGGTTAAAGCGCTGGCAAGTTTCAGGTGCAGCGGCTAAGGCTACGCCCGCTAACTGTGGCTGTTTAGCTAAAGGCTCGCAGGCTTCTGCAAGCACTTGAGTAGCTACTCTGTCTGGGCAGCCTGCTCGTAGTAACTCACTAAGCAAGCTATCTAGCTCAATATGTGTGTTAGCTGCACTACAAATAACGGTATTGCCAGCGACCAAAGCGGCGCTAATTAAACCCACTAGTGCAGTGGTATTAGCGGCTTCGTCGGCAAATACTAAAAAGCTGCCACGGCCAACACAATACAACTGGTTGGTTTCACCAGTAGGCCCTTGCAACGTGTGGGTCTGCGCTATTGTTGCTAAGGCTTGTTGGCATTGAAAGCGGATCATAGCAACGCTTTCGGTAAACTTATTATCGCGCTGGTCTAACAATGTTGCCCAACGCTGAACAATAGCGACCCGTTGCTCCACACTTTGTTGTTGCCAAGTTTCTAATACCGCTAGGCTTTGGTTCAACTGATTCATATGCATAGTCATAGTCATGTTATTGCACCTCGCCGTTACTCGATGGAGTGACTTGCGCTTTTACAAAGCGATATAAGTAGTGTGGTCCACCGGCTTTAGGGCCAGTGCCAGATAAGCCTTGGCCACCAAAGGGTTGTACCCCCACCACTGCGCCTACTTGGTCTCGGTTGATGTAACAATTACCCACACGTGCGCGTTGTTCTATGTGCTGATAGGTGCTTTCATTACGACTATGCACCCCCAATGTTAAACCAAAACCACTTTGGTTTATTTGATCAATTACCCTATCAAGTTGATTTGATTGATATTTAATCACATGCAAAATAGGGCCGAAGTGCTCTTGGTTGAGCTGGTTAATATTTTCGATTTCAAATGCACAGGGGGCAACAAAGGTGCCTTGCTCACATTGCTTGGGTAGTTCGAGCTGGTAAATAAGCTGGGCATTTTTCTTTAGCCACGCAACATGGGTAAGTAATTTTTTTTGCGCGAGGGCATCGATGACTGGGCCAACATCGGTACTTAAGTGCTCGGGGCAAGCTACGCTAAGTTCTGCCATCGCTCCTTGAATCAATGTAATAATTCGGTCTGCAATATCTTGCTGCACATACAATACTCGCAGCGCTGAGCAGCGTTGGCCAGCAGACGCAAACGCGCTGCGAATAACATCACGTACTACTTGTTCGGGTAGGGCGGTGCTGTCGACTAACATGGCGTTTTGGCCACCGGTTTCGGCGATAAACGGCACTGGCAAGGCATCGCGTTTAGCCAGTTGTTTGTTAATGGCTTGCGCAGTTGGCGTTGAGCCGGTGAAGGCTACGCCAGCAATGCGTGGGTCACTGCTTAAGCTCTCGCCTAGTTCTGCACCACTGCCAATCACTAAACCAATGACCGAAGCCGGAATGCCCGTGTCTAATAAAAGCTCGATACATCGCGTTGCGATTAACGAGGTTTGCTCGGCGGGTTTGGCAACAACAGTATTGCCCGAGACAAGCGCTGCCGAGATTTGGCCAATAAAGATAGCCAATGGGAAGTTCCATGGGCTGATGCAGACAAATACTCCACGACCCTGATACGCCACATGTTGAGTGTGACCATTAAAGCCTGTTTGCTCGCAGGCTTGGCTAAAATTGGCGACTGCTTGTTGTGGGTAGTAACGTAAAAAGTCTACTGCCTCGCGAATTTCGTCGATGCTGTCTAATACGGTTTTGCCTGCTTCTCGATGACATAAAGCCACCAGCTCAGCCATGTTTTGCTCTAGCTTGTCAGCCAAGCAAAGCAGAAAAGCAGCACGCTGTTTAACCGGTGTATCTCGCCAGCTAGCAAACGCTTGTTGGCCGGCACTAATGGCTTGTTCTGCTTGTTCATTGCTCGCCCACATTACCCTGCCAACATGTTGCTGGCGATGGTAAGGTGCGGTAATTTGTTTGGCTTTGCCAGGCTGCTTTTCGCCATTAATTATCGATTGCGCCTGCCATGTATAGTCACCTAAAAAGGCGCTTACTTGGCGTTCAAAGGGTAGCCATTCACTTTCAATATCGGTGGCTACACCGCTCGAGTTTTGGCGTTGCTCGCCAAACAACTGTGGAGGCTTAACAATTCTAGGGTTATGCAAACAGCTACGTGAGCGTAACAAATTCACTGGGTGAATGGTTAGATCCGCTACTGGGCATCGCGCATCGACTAAACGGTGTACAAAGGAACTGTTCGCGCCATTTTCCAATAAACGCCTCACTAAATATGGCAGCAGATCTTTATGGCTACCCACGGGGGCGTAGATACGTACATCGCTAGCCAGTAAGTTTTTAGCATGGTTGTACAAGGCATCTCCCATACCGTGCAAACGTTGAAATTCAAACTCTTTATGGCTAGCCATTGCTGATATGGCGGCAATGGTTTGTGCGTTATGGCTAGCAAACTGCGGAAAAATTAAGCCGCGTAAGTGCTCGCTAAGCAGCAAGCGAGCGCAGGCTAAATAGCTAACGTCGGTGGCTTCTTTGCGGGTATACACGGGGTAGCCATGATGACCATGTTGCTGAGCAAGTTTTAGTTCGGTATCCCAATAAGCGCCTTTAACCAAACGCGTCGGAATAACATCACCCTGTTTTTTAGCCAAACCTGCAAGCCACGCTATTACTGGCAATGCTCGTTTAGAATAGGTTTGCACGACCAGCCCAAATTTACCCCAGCCGCGCATGGCGGGATCTTGATACAGCTTGGCAAAAAGCTTGAGTGATATTTCTAAGCGGTCGGCTTCTTCAGCGTCGATGGTGATAGCCACTTCTTGTTCACGAGCATGCACAAGCAGGGCTAACACGCTGCTAAACATTTCGTTCATTACCCGGGTTTGATTGGCGGCTTCGTAACGCGGGTGCAATGCCGATAATTTAATCGATACAGAAGGGGCTGGAGCCGAATGCGTATTAGCTTGTTGGCTTTGGGCTACTTGGCTAATGGCTTGGTAATAATCGTTAGCGTATTTGCTGGCATCTTCTGCGGTAAGTGCAGATTCTCCCAACATATCAAAAGAGTAGCTAAAGCCTTGGCTGCTTGGCTCGTCACCATTTTTTAGCGCTTCTTGAATGTTCCTGCCCAGCACAAATTGGTGGCCCATAATTTTCATGGCTTGGTGCATGGCTTGGCGAATGACTGGCTCAGAGAACTTGTTCACTAATCGGTTGAGTATGCTACTGGGTTGGCCGTTAGCGGGTTCATCTAAACTGACTACTTTGCCAGTGAGCATTAAGCCCCAGGTAGAGGCATTTACAAATAATGAGTCTGAATTCTTAAGGTGAGACTTCCAATCGGCCACGCTCATTTTATCGCGAATTAGCGCGTCGGCAGTGGCTGCATCGGGTACTCGCATGAGCGCTTCGGCTAAACACATTAACAATATGCCTTCGCGGGTATCTAGGCTGTACTCCAGCAACAAGGCGTCAATCATTTGCACCGCTTTTTTATCGGCGCGTACTCGCTCGATTAATTGAGTGGCTAGCACGGTGCTGGTGCTTAATTCGGTTTCGCTGGGTTGGGCGATAGGCAGTAATTGCCTTAACCAAGTGGATTCATCTACCGAATACAAAGGAGAAATATGCTGCCACAGCTGATCTACGGGTTGGTCGATAAATGAAGCGTGTAGCATTTTTTGAGCATCTAGGTGCGTTGAATTCAGCATGCTATGTCCTCGTATTGCCAACCTCTGCGAGGGGACAGAGGATGTTACGGCTTTGTTATTGAGCGACTGATTGTAGAGTGCTTTTTGCCTTGGGTATTTCGAAAAACTCCGAGATTTTTTAGAAAAACTCCGCTGATTAACAAACGTTGAACTGAAGTGTTAACAAATCCAAAGACTATTGCTGGCAGCTTTTAGCATTAAGTGTAGTAACGGCAAGCAATGATTAAAAACTCTATGAGCTAATTAATGATGTTGGCGACGATAGCGCGCGGGAGATTGACCGAAAAAAGTGCCAAATGCACTGGTAAAGCTGCTTTGACTGGCAAAGCCGCAACTATCGGAAATTTGCTGCAGGCTTAGGGTAATATCGGCCAATAGCTGTTTGGCCAATTCGAAGCGTTTACGCAATACATATTGGTGAGGAGTAATACCATTTTGTTGGCGGAACCGCTGGTAGAATTGGCTTTCTGCCAAGTAAACGCAGCCCGCGAGCTGAGCTACGCTAATTTTTTGATGTAAATGCTGTTGAATGTAACGGTCAACAATATCCATTTGTAAACGGGCGCCACGCTGCTGATGGTTATTCGCTAGGCTTAGTTGATTTTGCAGTACGCAGACTAAAGTATTGGCGCAAGCCTCGCCGAGTAACAAGTCTTGTGGTTGGCTAACAATTTCATGGCACAGGGCAGCAATCAGTACTTGAGATTGATTGGATAGCTGAAAATAGGCTTTGCGTTCAAATAGCTGGCAAACTTTATCTTGATAGTTTTGCTGTGGGTTTGCGTGCTGTTGATGTGACGGCAGATTTACCACTAATATCTGATTGCGACCTAAGCCGGTAAAGGCGTGGTCTGTTGCTACCGGCACTAAGCAGCCTTGCCCAGGGCCCACTAAATTACCTTGGCCCTGAATGTCGAATTCAGTCTGTCCTTGCAGCCCAATCACTACTTGGTAGTAGCTGTGGCTGTGATGGTGTGACTGGCTGGGGAGGGCCAGCACTTGCGCTAAGCTAGATGATTCATTCATATCTGTCTGTTTAACAAAGTGATATTAGTTATAAATGACTACTTAGTCATTCAAGATGAAGTCTTGAGCTGTTTACTGACTAAAAGATAGTGAATTAGTTTGTTTGGTGTGTCAATTATGTTAATGAATATGTGGGGGGGATTTCTCGAGCACTCAAATAAACGCCAACTGAAAAAGAAAAAAGCAGATTATTTGCTAGGCTTATCAATAACTCATCGCAGTGTTTATTGAGAAAGGAAGCCAGCTAAATGAGGTATGCGTTAAGCCTATTGTTTCGAAATCGGTCAGCAATCGATGTATTGCTCTCTTCTACATTTATAAACTTACTCTCGCTCGCTTTGCCTTTTGCCATGTTGCAGATTTACGACCGCATATTACCTAACCAAGGCTACGGCACGGCTACGGTTCTTATGCTCGGTGTGGCGGTGGCTATTTTGCTAGAGCTAGTGTTGCGATATATACGTAGCTGGTTATTGGCTTCTGCAGCCGCTAATTTTGAGTTGCATACCACTATTGATGCGGTGAAAGCTCTACTCGCTAGCAGTTTTGAACCTATCGCGAAACTTGGCAGGGGCGGGGTATTTAATGGCTTAAGTTCAATAGCAGGTATGCGAGACCTATATTCTGGTCAAGCGGCCTTAGCCCTGATTGATTTCCCATTTGTTGTTATTTTCTTAGCTTTAGTGGCTTACATTGGTGGGCCCTTAGTTTTTATTCCGATTGCCGTATGGGGATTAATTAGCTTACTTGTATTGCTGCTTGGCAAGCAGCTAGCCCAAGCCACTAAAGATTTAGCGCTTAGCGAGGCTGAACGATCACGATTATTGATTAACGTATTGTCTGGGCTAACCTCCACTAAAGCCTTAGCTCTAGAAAGTGGCATTGCCGCAAATTACCGAAAAATTAACTATAAGCGTTTGCAACAACAACAGCGGGTTGATTGGTTATCAGCCAAGCTGCAAGAGTTTATTCAAGGTGCCTCTCAGGGAACTACCTTAGTATTGGTATTGTTGGGGTGTTTAATGGTGTTAGATGGACAGTTAACCACTGGTGGCTTGGCGGCTTGTTCTATCTTAGCGGGTCGAGCGGTTGCTCCTTTAAGCGCCATTATTAGCCTCCGCTCTCGAATGGTTACCGCCAAGTCTGCGATGCAACAAGTAAAGCAGTTGACAAGTTTAGAGGGAGAGCGCTTTAGCGCCGAACATTGCTATCAGCAAAAGTTACCAGCAGGGCCCATTGAATACAGCCATCTAAGTGTTAAAACTTCGGTGGCCTGTATTGAAAACGCGAGTTTTAGCCTGCCCGCTGGCAGCATGGTGGTAGTGCAATCTAATCCTCTTAGCCATGCCAGTTTGGTATTAAGTACGCTGGCTGGCTTTCATCAGTTGCAACAAGGCAGCATTAATATTGCTGGTGTTGAACTTGGCCTGCATGACGCAAATGAGTATCGCCAATCCGTGGTGTATTTAGCGCCGTGGCCTACCTTGTTTGCTGGCAGTTTGATGGAAAACATGACCTTGTTTCGGCCTGAATTAGAAGCCAATGCCATGGTGTTAGCAGAAGAGTTGGGTTTGAGTGCTGCCATTTCCTTGTTACCAGCCGGTTATCAAACCCGCGTTGGAGACAGTGGTAACCAAATGCTTAACAAGGGAGCGATTAAGCTTATCGCTCTGGTACGCGCGTTAGCGCAGCAACCTTCGATATTGCTGCTAGACGAGCCTATGTTGTCTCTAGATGCTGATGCTCAGCAGCGTTTACTGGCCTTGCTAAGCAAGCAAGGCGATGACATGACGGTGATGATCGCTTCGCATTTTGAAGAAGTAAAAGCCCATTGCGACATACAACTGCAAATTGCAGAAGATGGCTTAGTCAAGCTGTTAAAACAACAGAGGGGGGCTTAACATGGAGCAGCAAAATCCTGATTTAAAACCCACCTTAATTAGTTTGTTGCAGCAACTTGGTTTGTACTCTCAAGCAACCAATATAGAACAAGACCAGCGCATAGATTCGCTAGATGTTATGGGCTTTGTGGGGCTGCTTAAAAAACACCATATTGCCTATTCGGTGCATCGTCACTTGCCTTCCTTAGTTTCTCAAGCGGCTCATCCTTTTGTACTGATATCTGATCATCATGCTCCTAAGTTGTTGCGTCGCCATGGTGAGCAACTGGAACAGTTTGAGCAGCAGTGGCAAGCCTGTGACCCCGCAACTATCGGTGAAGACGCGCATCTAATTATGATTGAGCGCTTGCCTCAGCAGGGATCTTCTGCGAAAGCTTTTGCCGAGCAAGTGAGCAAGCGAAGTAAATGGTATCGGCCGGTATTTTGGCTCAGTTTATTGTCTAGCTTGACGGGATTAGCCGTGCCGCTATTTACAATGGCAGTTTATGACCGTGTAATTGGCGGTCAAACACCTGAGGTATTGCCCAGTATTGCTTTAGGTGCGGCATTGGCCTTAAGCATTTTAGTTGCATCTCGCTTGATTAGAGCAAGAGTGATGTCCTCAGCGAGTAATCGCATGGCGAGAGATTTGTCTGAACTTACCTTTCACCGTTTGCTGAACATGCCGTTAATGGTGTTATCGCGAGTGGGCATTGCCAATCATGTGGCGCGTATGCGTAATGCAGAAAAAGTTCGCACTGTGTTATCTGGTCCTGCTGCAGGTGGCTTAATCGATTTACCTTTTACCTTCATCGCCTTAGCGACCATTACTTTGTTAAGTGGTTGGTTGGTGCTGGTTCCACTGCTGATGTTACTGGTGTTTTACCTACTTATGCGATTAATGCGCAGCTACATTCAAAGCGCTTCTCCTACGGTATCTGGTGAGTATCAAAATGCGCTTAACGAGTTGGCTAAAAATCTCACCCAATTAAAAGCGGCCGGGCAAGTCGATGCTTGGACCACTAAGTTTGCCCGTTTATGTCGTGAGAATAGCCGGCAGAACTTTCGTTATGCGGCGCGCAATGGGCTAATGGCTGCCGTTGCTCATGCTTTAAGTCTATCCACTGCCTTGGTCACTGTTTTCTGTGGCATTTTTTTGGTGCTTAACCAGTCAATATCTGCTGGGGCGTTGATTGCCTGTGTCATGCTGATTTGGCGAATTACCGGCCCAGCGCAACTAGCGTTTAGCTCCACCCAAAAGTTCACCTTGCTAAAGGGGGCCGCTGAGCAGTTTGACCGATTTATGCAGGTGAAAACCGAAAATAGCGAACTGCGTTTAGATGTACCCGATATGAGCTGCGCACCTAGTGTGTCTTTTCAACATTTAACCTTGCGTTATGGAGCCGAAATGGAGCCGGCATTATCGGCCGTTAATGCTGAAATAGAAGCTGGAGAAATAGTAGCAGTCATTGGCCCTAATGGCTGTGGTAAAACCTCATTGTTGCTATCAGCTTTAGGGGTAATTGAACCTCAAGCCGGTTATGTAGCAATAAACAACAAAAACATTCGCCAGTACGATCCGGAGCTATTGCGCTCATGGGCGGCTTATTGCCCGGCAGAGCCAGATTTATTTCCGGGCACTTTGGCTGAAAACCTACGAGTAGCAAATCCTGATGCCAGTGATGAACAATTAATTGATGCGTTGTTGGCTGCTGGTGGGCAAGCGTTATTTAGCGCGTTAAATGAACAGTTAGATACGCCAATTGCTGGTGATGACAGTGCCATGCTATCGGCGGTAGAAGGTGGCTACATTTCTTTAGCAAGAGCACTACTAAAAGGGGCTCAGTACTTGCTGTTAGACGAGCCTTTAGCAAACCGAAATCCAGATGCTAAACGCCAATTTATTCGCACCTTAGAAAGCTTGCGAGGCAAAGCCACAATTATCTTCACCAGCCATGATCAAGAGCTCATTCAACTAGCCGACAAGGTAATAATTTTAGACAAAGGTACAGCCGCTTATGTTGGACCTATTCCTTCACAGCAGCCTCAAACCAACAGTGATACGGAGCAGTAAATATGGAACAGCATCAATTGTCTAATCGTATTTGGCCAGAACATGAATTTACTGATGCCATTGAAGCCCCCGCGGAGAGAACGCTGATTAGGCGTATTGCGTGGTTTATCGCGTTGTCAGTATTGGGAATGCTGTTGTGGTCAATTTTTACCACTGTGGAAGAAATTGCTAAAGCCAAAGGGCAGGTGGTGCCACTGGGTCACAGGCAAGTTATTCAAAGCCAGCTAGGTGGAACTTTAGCTTCTGTGAGTGTAGAGGAAGGTGACGTGGTTAAGCAGGGCGATGTACTTGCAAATTTTGTGGCCATTGATAGCCAGTCTTTAGAGGAAGAATTAGCCAGCAAACAAGCTAATTTGGAATTACGTATTGAGCGTTATAACGCCTTTGTTGAGCAGCGCCAAGCAGACTTCTCGGCATTTGAAGCGGAGTATTCTAAATTAGTGGCGCAGCATGTTTCAGCACTTAAAAGGATGAATGCTGAGTTAGCCGCCACTTCAGCATTAACAGAATCGGAGATAGCTAAAGCTAAAGCAGAGTTGGCTGCGGTAGAGAATGAAGTGCCAGCACTAAGTGACCAAATATCGGCCTCTCGTAAAACCATCAACATGATGAAATCGCCGGGCGGTATTCAGGTGGTGTCTAAACTACAGGTACTTGAAGCTCAACAAAAGCTCGACTCTTACATAAGAGAGCTAAAATCTTTAGAGGGTAAAGAACAAGTTTTAAGTAAAAGCTTAACCAATCTAAGTAAGCAACTAGATCAGAAAAATGCGGCTTTGTTCAATCAAGTAGGCGAAAAACGGGCTGAGGCTCAAGCCGAACTGTTAGGGGTTGAGGCGCGTTTAAAATCTTCCGGTTCACAAGTTTCTCAAACTACTGTTTTGGCGCCGGTTGATGGGATTGTGCAATCTATTCCGACTACCTCCTCAGGCAGCGTAATTGCACCAGGGGGAACTGTCGCAGTAATTGTTCCTACTACCAAGGAAGCGCTAATTGAAGCCAAACTATCTCCACGTGATATTGGTTTTGTTACAGAAGGTCAACGAGCAAGAATAAAAATAGACGCCTTTGATTACAGCCGTTATGGGGCCTTAGACGGAATTGTTCAACGGATTTCTCCTTCGACCGACACTGATGAGAAAGGAGGTGTTTTCTATAAGGTGAAAATCAGCATTGAGAGACCGTTTTTTAACAATGATCCCGAGCGCTTTGGCTTAATTCCTGGGATGACCGGAGAAGTAGATATTGTGACTGGTGATAAAACGGTATTTCAATACTTATGGAAACCGGTATTTACCAACATAACCACTGCCTTTGGCGAACGGTAAGGGAGGTTTATTATGACTAAGCAGCAAGACAAATCATCCCTAAAAGCGAAAAGTAAACTTACTAAAAGCAGTAACAGTGTCGACAAAGATAAAGGCATAAAAAAAGCCAAGCGTATCGATGAAGATGTAGCACGGCTTAAGGCAAAAGAGTTACGGGATGTCAAAACCGCAGGTTTAAGCAATCAAGATTTGGTTGCTGATAAAGCTAGTCATCAACGGTTGGCTAACAGTCCGCGAACAGATACCGACCTTATGCCATCAGATGAACTACAAACAGATAATACCGAATCAGAGCAAGTAAGTGCGCAGCATATCAGCACCGAGCAAGCTGACACAGATAAATCGACTTCATTGGTAGGTGCTGCGTTTAATCTTGAAGCTGGCCAGGCTAAACCAAACACTGAGCAATTGTCTCGTGTGGGTCAAGGTGGAGGCCTAAAAGATTCGGGCTTCAATCATTGGTATTCACCACACTCTTTCTTAACTAATACCGAGCAGGCTAATAGTTTTAATTCGGCAGAATTTAAGCCAATGCCAAATCATATGGCGCCAGGTTTAACCGTTAAGCAGATTGTCCAAGTTAATCACCTTCAAGGTGGTGCCGCCCAACCAGAAGCAATGCACGCTGAAGGGAAGCAACAACAAAGTGGATTAGTGAAAGAAGACCACACTAACGCAGTATCAGGTGAGTTGCATATCGCAGGTTTAGGTTCGGCTACCGCTGTGTGGGCAGTAGAGTCTGGAAGTGGTAAATACGGCTCTTTATTGGTCGACCCAAACACAGGCCAATGGCGTTATCTGCTGGATAACTCGTTAGCTAAAACCGATACTCTTGCTGAGGGAGAGCACCACACCGAACAATTTATAGTATTGGCTACTAGCAATAATCATCAGCAGGTAAAAATGCTGGTATCGGTAGAAGTGGAGGGTAGTAACGACTTACCGGTGATATCAGGCTTACATCACGCCAGCGTATCTGAAATGGGCAAACTGGATAAGGTTGATGGTCAGTTGTTGGCAACCGACCCAGACCATAATGAGCATTTGCAATGGGCGGTCTCTAACCCGCAAGGTCAGTATGGGCGTTTAAGCATTAGCCCCACCACAGGTCAGTGGCAATATCTTTTAGACAATAAGTCATCCACTACCTTAGCGTTAACTGGCGGGCAGCAAGCAGTAGAGCATTTTGTTGCCACTGTAACCGATAGCTCCGGCCAAGCGGTTAAGCATGATGTTAGCGTATTGGTCACTGGTAGTAATGAACAAGCCTTAATTAGTGGCAGCTTTAGTGGAGTGGTAACTGAAGATAAAGATGTTCAAGCGGGAGAACTACATTGTGCAGGGCTGCTCCATATACAAGATCCCGATGCTCTGCAGGCGGTATTTGTTAGCGAACAATTGCAGGGGCAATACGGCCAATTTCAAATAGACACTGATGGCCATTGGCGCTTTTCAGCCGCTAATACTTTACCTGTAATTCAAGGTTTGAAAACCGGTGAGGCCGTCACTGATACAGTGCTCGTTCATTCAGTTGATGGCTCCGAGCAAAAAATCACAGTCACCATTAATGGTACCGATGATAAAGCTTTTATTTCAAATGCTTATACAGGTATTTCAGCTAGCAGCCTAGACAAAGGTGCCCCAACACTTGATGGAGAGACCAACGCTTCTGTTAAAGAAGATATCAATGTATCTCATGGCAACTTAGTTGTTGAAGGGATATTGATTGTGACGGATGTAGATAAGGGCCAAGCTAAGTTCAGCGCAGAAACCCTACAAGGTCAATTTGGCACATTGAGCATCAATAATCTCGGCCATTGGACCTACACCGCTGATAACTCACAAGCCACTATTCAAGGCCTTAAAACGGGTGATTCACTCACCGACACATTGCTGGTTCACTCTGTTGATGGCACTGAACAACAAATCACTGTCACCATTAACGGCACTGACGATAAAGCCCAAATTGCTGGAACCAGTTCGGCAAGCCTAACCGAAGATAAAGATGTTCATAGTGGCCAGCTTAAAATAGACGGTGCACTAACTGTTACCGATGCAGATAACGGCCAAAGCCAATTCGCTGCTACATCACTACAAGGCCAGTTCGGTATCCTGAGTATCAACAATTTAGGGCACTGGATCTACACCGCTGATAACTCTCAGCCGAGTATTCAAGGGCTTAAAACAGGTGAATCAGTTACTGACACATTGCTGGTTCACTCTGTTGATGGCACTGAACAACAAATCACTGTCACCATTAACGGCACCGATGACAAAGCCGTGATTGCTGGTACTGCAAGGGCCTCACTTACCGAAGATAAAGATGTTTATCAAGGGCAGCTTAGAGCAGATGGTAATTTAAGCATCACCGATCCCGATGCAGGGCAGAGCCAGTTTGCGGCTACCTCATTACAAGGACAGTTTGGTACTCTTTCAATCAATGAATTAGGTCACTGGACTTACACTGCGGATAATTCACAAGCGACCATTCAAGGGCTAAAAACCGGTGAATCTGTTACCGATACACTATTTGTTCATTCGGTTGATGGCACGTCACAACAATTGACCGTTACGATCAATGGTACTGATGACAAAGCTATTATTGGTGGTACATCAACAGCATCACTGACAGAAGATAAAGACGTTCATCAGGGTCTACTTCGTGTCGATGGTGCACTCACTATTACAGATAGTGACAATGGCCAAGCCCAGTTCAGCGCGGAAACCTTGCAAGGTCAATTTGGCACACTGAGCATCAATAATCTCGGCCATTGGACCTACACCGCCGATAACTCACAAGCCACTATTCAAGGCCTGAAAACTGGGGAGTCAGTAACTGACACATTGCTGGTTCATTCTGTGGATGGCACCGAGCAAAAAATCACCTTGACCATTAACGGCACCGATGACAAAGCTGTGATAGCTGGTACAGCAACAGCCTCGCTCACTGAAGATAAAGACGTTCATGCTGGTCAGTTGCGCGTGGACGGTGCGTTAACCATTACAGATAGTGATAACGGCCAAGCCCAGTACAGCGCGGAAACCTTGCAAGGTCAGTTTGGCACACTGAGCATCAATAATCTCGGCCATTGGACCTACACGGCGGATAACTCACAAGCAACTATTCAAGGGCTTAAAACAGGTGAATCAGTAACTGACACATTGCTGGTTCATTCTGTGGATGGGACCGAGCAAAAAATCACCTTGACCATTAACGGCACCGATGACAAAGCTGTGATAGATGGCACAGCAACGGCCTCGCTCACTGAAGATAAAGACGTTCATGGTGGTCAACTTCGTGTTGATGGCACACTTATCGTCACCGATGCTGACAACGGTCAAACCCAGTTCAATGCTGAAAGCTTACAAGGCAAATTCGGTATGCTGGCTATCAATAATTTGGGTCACTGGACTTACACTGCTGATAACGCGCAAGTGGCGATTCAAGGGCTCAAAACTGGCGAATCACTCACCGATACATTGCTAGTACATTCGGTGGATGGCACTGAGCAACAAATCACCGTGACCATTAACGGCACTGACGATAAGGCAACCGTCACTGATGCTCAAACGGACATGAATTTACGCGGCGTTACTGAAGATCGCGGCTACATAGATACCCATTACGATCTGCACTATGACGGTCAATTAAACATTCAAGATCCCGATAAAGGCGATAACAGTTTTGACCCTAATATAGGTCCACAAACTTACCAAGGTATTGGTTACGATACTAAACTCGGTGGGCATATCTTACTCATGCAAGATGGCCACTACACCTATACGCTGGACAACCGCCATATTCAAGACCTTGCCGCCGGCGAAACAAAAACAGATTCGGCGATTATCCGCACCGCTGACGGCACTGAGCATACCATCAAACTTAGTGTACACGGCACCAATGATACCCCCACAGTGAGTGCACAGTCAC
Organism: Agarivorans sp. DSG3-1; assembly: GCF_046774965.1. Taxonomy (NCBI): domain Bacteria; kingdom Pseudomonadati; phylum Pseudomonadota; class Gammaproteobacteria; order Alteromonadales; family Alteromonadaceae; genus Agarivorans; species Agarivorans sp. DSG3-1. The sequence continues at coordinate 2,817,702 of NZ_CP177241.1, forward strand.
AGTCTGTCACTGAAGGTGGCGCCATCCTAAATGGGCAGATGATAGGCCATGACATTGATACTGGTGCACAACTACGTTACTCAGCACCACAGATAGATGGACTCACATTAAACCCCGACGGCAGCTACAGCTTTGACCCTAGCCATGCAAGTTATCAATCACTAGCCTCTGGGGTAACAAAAACGCTAACGATTCCAGTCACCGTCACTGATGAGCATAATGCCAGTGCCACACAAAACCTTTCTATTAGCATAACCGGCACCAATAATGCCGCCGTTATTGGTGGAGTTGATACTGGCGATGTCAGCGAGGGAACTGCTGGACAAGATATGTCGCCAGATTATGCTCAGCCAGGCATGGCTAAGTTAGGGCAAGCAGCATTAACAGCTGATGGCAAGTTAGATATTGTTGACCCCGATACAGCAGAATCTCAGTTTGATCCTAAAGGCGGTGCCTGGAATAACTCTTACCACGGACAATATGGACACTTACTCTTAAACACAGATGGTACTTGGCATTACGACGTGACGGTTGGAAGCGTTGATTGGGTAGGAAATCGTAAGACAACAATCGGCACTGCCATTGATAAATTAGGTGAACATCAAACGTTAACTGATACCATTACTGTATACTCTAAAGATGGCACATCTCACGATATTATTATTACTATTCATGGTGATAATGACCGCCCATATTGCTCTTCAGAAGTGCTGCTTGCTAGTGGCAAAGAAGATCTAACTCAAACCATCTCTGTCGTTGATCTTTTAGCAAACACCATAGACGTGGATGCCAATGATGCAGGCAAACTCACCATTGCCAATTTACATGCTGATCATGGGTCTATTCTCACTAACCAAGATGGAACCTTTACCTTTACTCCAGACAAAGACTACAACGGTCAAGTCCATTTCACCTATGACGTCTTAGATGCTCATGCTGGTATCACCCACACCGGCGCGACAACAACATTAACGGCAGTTCAAGATAGCGCAATAATCACAGAAGTCAGCACAGGGAGTATTACTGAAGATGGGTCTCACAGAAGCAGTAATGGAGGAACAGTAACGGAGTTGGCAACGGGCTCTCTTACTGTGGTTGACCCCGACACTGGTGAAAACTCATTCCAGTTTAGCCAATTCGGTGAAACAAAAATTCATGACCCTTATAATGGCTTGTTACGTATCGATAGCGCTGGTACTTGGACTTATCATGTTGATAACGCAAAGCTACAATACCTAGCCGAAGGTCAAACTGAAGTTGTTATATATCGCGTACATAGTAAAGATGGTACACCCTACGATCTTCATATTAATGTCACGGGGACTAATGATGCACCCACTGTAAACCAAGTGCATTTAACCAATGGTACTGAAGATGTCAGTTACCAAATGCAGGCAAGCCATTTTGGTTTTAGCGATGTTGATTCAGGCGACACACTTCATTCTATAAGCTTAACCAATCTGCCAAGTTTAACTGAAGGTAAATTTGTACTTGATGGGCACAATGTTAGCGCAAACCAAGTTATCGATGCAGGCGACATCAGTAAATTACAATTTATCCCAGCAAAAGATTTTAACGGTGATATCCAGTTTACGTATACCGTTAATGATGGTCATACAGATTCGGCGCCTGCAACAGGCTCTTTAAATATTGCTTCAGTGGAAGATCTATTAATCGATAATGGAGTACGTGGCTTAGGTGTAACGGATGAAGATACCACCACCCACTTTACAGAAGCACAATTATTGGAACATTTATCTGATGTTGATGGCCCATTGCATGTCAGTGGCTTACCAACATCGGCACATGGTGCAGTCACAGCAAATGCTTCTGGAGGATATGATTTTACTCCAAACTCCAATTACCACGGCCCTGCAGAAATTGACTACAAAGTCACTGATGGCTCGACTGAATATGCTAAAACAGCTCAACTATCTGTAACCCCAATCACTGATACAGCACAAGTCGGCCTTAGCATGACAGCCCAACAACAAGTGATGCAGTTAGGTACAGATGGTTCTGCATCTGCAATGAACAATGGGGTGTTACAAACCGGCGACCAAATCAATAGTGTCGCGGTCGAGTTTAATGTTATCGGCGGCCCACAAGTCACATCCGGCTCAACACATGGAGCCACCTACTTTAGTTATGCCAATAGTGAATCAGATAATGAAATGTATGCTTGGAAACCAAGCAATTTAACTATTGCGATCCATGGCACTGAATACGCTACAGGCATCGATACAACTCAAGATACTGCAACTCACCGCTATTCAATTTTATGGGATTCAAATACAGGGGTACTGCAAGTATTAGTCGATGGTGACGTTAAGTTTACTCATGCAAATGTCCATAAAGGCCAACCAATGAATGGTCATGGCACCCTAGCTATTGGACAAGATCAGGATGTGGTTCATGGTCAGAAATTTGTGCTTGAGGATGGCTCACATCAATCTCATGGTTTTGGTGTTAATGACGCATTTCATGGTCAGATTTTTAGTACATCAATGGTGACGAATCACTCTGTAGCCCCCGCTTCTCTTCAACATGCTCCTCTAGCGAATACGGTTGATAAAGATAATGGTCTTGTTATTGATATGAGAATGTCAGCTTCAGGGCAGTTAGTTGATATGACTGGGCACCATCAGCTAACCTCTTTTGGATCGTTAACCTCACATACTGTGTCAGTTGATACAGGAGTCGCTATTCCTAATAGTGATTCTTTACTGAATCTTAGCCCTCATATTGTCGACCCCATTGATCCCGATGACCATATTTCTAAGGTAGAATTACTAGGATTGATTTCAGGCACAGTCATCACCGATGGTACTCCTGGGCACAATCATGTTGTTTCATCAATGACGGATGCTCTCAATATTCAGGGCTGGGATTTGGATCATCTTACCGCGCAGTTACCTGGAGGCAATAATCATAACATGGACATTATTGTCCGTGTGGAGACTACCGGACCAGATGGCGCCACCTCAACCACAGAAGCACACCAGCCTTTAGTGCTTGATCCTACTAAACCGATTCCAAATGCCGTAATTAGCGGCGATGATAATAAGACAACCGATGAAGATACGTCGATATCAGGACAGCTATTAATTACCGATACCGATGCCGCACAAGCGTATTTTGATACTACGCCTATTGATGGCAAGTATGGCCATTTAACGATTGATACAGACGGCCATTGGACTTATGCACCAAATGCTACAGCCAATGCCTTAAATAAAACTGATCATGTACAAGATGCGTTAATTGTTACCTCACTTGATGGCACCCAGCATCAAATTGTCGTTAACATTGATGGCCGTGACGATAACCCAATCGTTACTGAACTTGCAGCACCTAAAACCGTTATAGAAGACGGTGGACATGATCATGTTCGCACTTCAGGAATGCTAAGTATCAGCGATCCAGATACTGGCGACACCCATAGCATTACTGAACAAACCGATGTATTGGGCACCTATGGACATTTTTCAATTGCGGCAAATGGCAGCTGGCATTATGAACTTGATAATGCTTTACCTGCAACTCAAGCCTTAACCGAAGGGCAACACGTTACCGAAACATTCAATGTAGTCGTTAGCGATAATGAAGGTGGCCAAACAACTCACACGATGCACTTTGACGTGCAAGGTAGCAATGAAGCGCCAACAATTACAGCAAGCACAATTTCAGCTTATGAAGATACCGACTATCACTTTACAAAGGCGGATTTTGGGTTTACTGACAGTGATGGTGGCTCATTAGAGCACTTAACGATTACGGAGCTACCACCTAAATCTCAGGGAGAATTAAGCTTAAATGGTCACGCTATAACGGCTAACCAACAAATCAGTAATGCGGACATTCCTAATTTAGTGTTTACGCCAAATCTTAACTTTAATGGAAATGTAAACTTTAAATATAGTGTTAGCGATGGCCATGATAGTTCAGCAGAAGCTCAGGCAACTATTGATGTTGCTTCTAGAAATGATGCACCAACGATAACGCCAAACTCACTGAGCGGTACAGAAGATAATACTTATAGCTTCAACGAAGCTGATTTTGGTTTTACCGATGTCGATAATGGCGATACCCTAAATCACATTACTATTACCGATTTACCAGATATTGCAGACGGTAAACTTACTTTAAATGGTGTAGAAGTTACAACCAATCAACAAATTTCAGCCACTGACATAGGTCAACTTAAGTTTGAACCAAGCGCCAACTTCCATGGTGATGTAGACTTTGCTTATTCAGTCAATGATGGTCATGTGGACTCAGCACCAGCCAGAGCATCAATACATATCGCTTCAGTTGACGATCCATTAATCGATAGCGGTATGCGTGATTTAGGTACAACGGATGAAGATACCACCACACATTTTACAGACGCGCAATTACTCGCAAACTTATCAGATGCCGATGGTGCGTTACATATAAGCGGCGTGCCGACATCAACTCATGGCACAGTAACAGCGAATGCATCAGGAGGGTATGACTTTACCCCGAATGCAAATTACCATGGACCAGCTGAAATTGACTATAAAGTCAGTGACGGAACGACCGAGTACGCCCAAACGGCTCATTTAAGTGTGAGCTCAGTTACCGATACAGCAACGACTTCCTTGTCTGCAGAAGTTCAACGTACAGCATTTGGCCTAACCTCATCAGCTGACCATGGATATATAAAGCCACATGGCGATCAAATTGAATCGGGTGGTGATTTACACGCTTTTACGGCTGAATTCACTTATATCCACGATCCAAAAATCACCATTGGTACTTATCAGGATTTTGTTATGTTTCATGGGGTTAAACCTGATGGCACGCCTGATATGGATGGCGTTAATTTCGGCATGTGGACCTTTGGCGGTAATTTGAAGTTTACCAGTTCACATATCAGTGGTGATAACGGCAACCCTGGAGTCAATTTTAACGATGGGCAAGACCATCGTATAACCATGACATGGGATGGTAAAACGGATACCGCTCTACTTTATGATAACGGTGTTTTAAAAGTCACAGTTCACGGTTTTGCAGGAAGTGATCATATTGCGGCAAATCCATTTTTAAATGTTGGCAGTAAATACGTTCCTGGGCATTTTGCAGGACAAGATAAATTTCCAGGACGATTGCTCTCAACTAGTTTTGCCTCGCAAGCACTTACACCAGAACAAATTCAACATGGCCCAGTCTATGAGTCTGTTAGTAAAAATAATGGCCTATTAATCGACATTCGATCCGACAGTCATGGGGTTATATCTGACCAAACAGGTCACCATCAGCTTGATATTGCTGACTTACATACGTTTACAGGTGAAATGGTCAATATTGGCTCAACGGCTTTAGCACCTGGCGATGTATTACATATGCACCTGTCAGTAGCCGCTCCTATAGATCATGACGATGTTCTCAGCAAAATAGAGGTACTGGGACTTGCGAAAGGCACGATTCTTAGCGATGGCCATCATAGTTTAACTATTGGCTCAGCGGTGCAACATGCGGATGTTACCGGCTGGGATTTAGATAAAGTGACCGCAACATTACCTGCTCATGGCGATCAGAACATGTTAATGCAATTAGTCGCTACCACAACAGGGCCTGATGGAGTAAGTGCAACCGATAATGCAAAACTGCCAATAATATTAGATGTTAATTCCCCGGTTCCTGATGCTGTTATTACCGGAGATGAACACCTAGTAACAGATGAAACCTCTACTGTTTCTGGCCAACTAATTATTACAGATACAGATCCATCGCAAGCACATTTTATTGCTGAAGTGATACCAAGTGCTCATGGTCAATTTACGGTTAAAGCAGACGGAAGCTGGGAGTTCACCCCAAGCAAGGTTGCAGAAACATTGACTCAAAACCATAACGCCACCGATATCGTTACCGTAAAAACTCTTGATGGAACAGAGCAACAATTGAGTGTAACACTCATTGGTAGCGACACCGCGCCAACCACCGTCACCACCGATTTAGGCAAGGTTGAATCTGGCCACTCCCACGACTTTCAAGCAACTGATTTACTTGCGAATGTTACCGATGTTGATACCAGCACCGCGGGATTATCGATTGTGGCAGGTTCACTGCTCTCTCCCCATGGAACGGTAGTAACCAATCCTGACGGCAGCTATAGCTTTACTGTAACCCCAGGCTTTGTTGGTAACGATTTAGCCATTAGTTTCAAAATCAGCGATGGTCATAACACTATTGATGCCAACGCAATAATTGATGTCACGCCGCCTCTGGCAATTACCCGATTAGAATATGATACCGGTGTCAGTGACAGTGACTTTGTTACTAGCGACGGCCACATAATCTTATACGGAACTGGCGAGCCCGGTAGCACTATCATGGGCAGTGGGATTCTCAGCGGTCCTAAAGCAATTGTCGATGCAAATGGTCATTGGAAAATGGATGTCAGCGCAACAGATCGCGCCGATGGTACCTATACGCTGACCGTATTTGAAGTAAAAGCTGATGGCAGCTATGCCCAAGCCCATCATAAAATCACTATAGATACTGCTAAACCAACGCTGTCTATCGACCCTATCTCCAATGACGATTGGGTAAATCATCATGACCATCAGCAGGATTTAACTATTACAGGTGCCACAACCCATGTGGCTGATGGCAATTCGGTTGATGTGATTGTCGCAGGTACACACTATAGCGCCAACGTTAACAATAACCATTGGCAATTGGTCATTCCGGCAAATCAAGTTGCCAATATTAGCGACAGTGCCTATCAAGTCCATGCAGAGGTTATCGCGACCGCAACTGGCGACACAGCTCAAGTTCAACGCCAGCTAGTGGTATCTGCCGATTTAAGCACTCTGGTACAAACTCAGGCAGTAGAAGAGGACAGTAAAACCACAGCCACAGGGACTTTATTTGCTGTAGGCGCGAGTGAAACTGTTACCACTACAGGCGTATTACAAGGCAACTACGGCACTTTACAAATGAATGTCGATGGTAGTTACCAATACACATTGGACAATAACGCAGCCGCTATTCAGCAAATGGGGCAAACCGATAGCCATGCAGATAACTTTTTCATCAGTTACACCAATAACCATGGCGACACCAAGCATGCCGTGGTCAATATTGGTATTCATGGCACCAACGATGCCCCCCTATTAACGGGCACTTTTGAAATATCTCGTTCAATTACGACGGGCTCAATGACCAATACCCATTCCTTTGGCTATATCAATATTGATGACATCGATGCTGGTGATAAACTCAATATTGAATACATTGATAGTCAGGGTGGACACCATCTATTAGATTTTACGCCAGGCAACAGTAATAAAATTGATGTACAAGGCATCGGTCATTTTAGTATCGATGCCGATGGACGATGGGATTTTACCTTCAGTCACAGTGGTCCTGAGCGTGACAAGCTTGATCAAGAAGTGGCCGCAGGTAAGATTCACTCCGAAACAGTCACCCTTAAAGTAACCGATGGCAGTGGGCAGAGTCGGGAAGAACACCTAACAGTACACATTGGCGATGGTAAGACCGGACCACAGATTTTCGGAGCGTCCGAGTCTGTGGTTACCGAAGACAAAGTGACTCAATCCCACGGCTTGCTCGATTTATTGGTCGGTGACGTCAAGGTGGCCAGCGGTGTCACGTGGGAGTTGCAACCTGGGGCTCACCCTCAATACGGTGATTTAACATTAAACCCCGATGGTAGTTGGCAGTATCAAGCTAATAATGGTTCGGCTCGTGTACAAGCCCTAGCTGAAGGTGAGCGACTTGAAGAAACAATAATGGTGACCGCTACTGACTCCCTTGGTCACAGCGTAGATCAAGCAATGAAATTGGTGATCATCGGTACCAATGACGTACCTGTTGTTGGACATGCCCTTGCTAATACGGTTGTTGAAGATCATCTGCTCACTCTGAGTAAAGCTGATTTACTTGCTAATGTTCACGATACAGACGCTAAAGATGTGCTTGATGTAAGCCATTTATCAATAGTCGGTGGTGGTACTATTACCCAACAAGGTGACCATTGGGTTATCAATCCTGGGGTAAATTATAATGGAGAATTACGCTTAAACTATACGGTGACCGATGGTCATGTAGCGATAGATAACAGTATGGCGATTCATGTGTCGCCTGACGCCGATACTCCTACCATGATATTTACTAAGCATGTCGGTGATTTAGCTTCGCCACTCGATACAATGGCGATTTCGGGTAATGAAAATTCTGATTTAGCACTTAATATTAACGTATCCAGTCCAGATACAAATGAAACGCTCACAGTTGAAATTACAGGCGTTCCACCAGGGGCTTCGCTATCTGCGGGGACTGAAAATAACGGCATATGGACACTACAACAAAGCGAGTTAACTAACCTCAAAGTTATTCCTGAAGCTGACTTTCATGGCCATTTTGATTTAAGTGTTTCAGCAATTAGTCATGATGGCAGTGAACAGACTTCGGTTAGTCAAACTATTGGAGTTGATGTACTAGCGGCACCTGTACTCGCTGGAATAGGGCAATCAGATGCTCCACAAAGTGACACTGAAACAGATACGCTGACCTTTAGCTCAAGTGTTGATGCGGATTTCTCCAACGTGGCAAGCACTGGAGTTCTCAATGATCCTATTGCTCCGGTAGACCACTACTTTCAAATGCTGGGAATGAGCAAAGATGATGTACCCACGGAGTCTTTAGCTGGCAGCCAAACAGAATTACTACCGGAAGTTAACGTAGATAACCCGTTAGCTGATGAAGGTGATTTGGCTGGGCAATCGTCGGAGCTGTTTGACAATCCATTGGCTGAAGGTGAGGAACAACATCACCAACTTGATGATGTCCAAGAGCACAATCATAACCAACTCGTTGATAATAGTACTGCTATGGATAGTCATGATGATGAGTTATTACATTCGGCGCTCAATAATATGCATAATCAATGGTAAGTATGGAGAGTGTTTTGTTAGCTAAAGATATTATCTATATATTGCAGTAATATACGGCTATTAGTTAATTTTCAGCAAATTAAACTAAATAGACCTGCTTGATTAGCTTTTTCTCTTGGCGTTAAACAATGCTCATGGCAGAATGCCGCCTTACCCTCATAGATGTTGTTTAGTTAAAGGACTCACCATGAAATTTCGCCTAGCGATTGGCGCTGCAATGTTCGCTGCACTTCCCGTTCAAGCTGATTTACTTGGCCTGACTGTTGCCAGCCACTTAGCTCAAACCAATACCGACCCTAAAGCCTCTTCGGCATGGCAAGGTGATATTGAAGTACGCTTTAAGCATCCTATCCCGTTAATTCCAAATGTTGCTGTTGGCGCTAACAAGCGTAAACAAGGCGATGCGGCTGACGGGTCTAGCTACCAAGGTGAGCTTTACTACAACTTATTTGATACTGCCGGTTTGTACTTAGACTTAGGTGCGGGTTACGAGAGTTGGGACAGTGCTGATTCGTTTTTAGCAGGCACCGACTCTGGCGAGCAAGTATATGCAGTGGGCCGTGTAGCATGGCGTTTCCCTGGTTCAAATCTTGGCTTAGAGAGCGATCTTAAATTGTCGCTAACTGACGAAGATTACAAAGCAAACCGTTTTCGTGCGGGTGTTAACTACGAATTGTTTGATTTAGTGGCGAGCACTATCGACATTTCAGCCGGTTATCAATACGAAGACATTGCAACACGTAGCTACAGCACAAGCGACAGCGGTGCTTACCTAGGTTTAGCAGTTAACTTCTGATAACTGTTGGCAGTGTGTTGGAAACAACATGCTGCCATTGCCATAAATCCTAGGCCTGCACTAAGGCCGACTAAACCAAAAATACCCTGCTGCTGATTTAACTGCCAAGCAAAAGCACCAAGAAATGGGGCACTTGCGCTGGCGAGTAAATAGGGCACGGCCAACATTCCCGATATCGCTCCAAAGCCTTGTTCACCGAGTAATTGTTTGGTTAACACTGGCCGCAAAATACTAGTCACGCCATAAGCACTCCCTTGTAATACGACAAACAGCCAAATAAGGTGCTGGAGATGTTCGAGCTGCCACAACAAACCGGCGGCAATCAGCAAACTGCCAAAACACATCATGGTAATAAGGGTATTCGATAGCCGTTTATCTACACTGAGCATTGCGATGCGCCCAAGCACTTGCATTGGGCCAATCATCGCCATGACTAACACGGCATTATCTGCGCTAAAGTTGAGAGCGTGCATGCTTGGTAGTAAAAAGTTGACCAGTACCGTGTGGTTAAGTGCGCTAAGAGAAAAGGCTAAGGCAATAAACCAGAACACTGCGTTTTTAAGTTGAGCATTTGGCGCGCTCGATTGCTGAGTGCCTGCGATGGCTTTCTTTTTGCGAAGCTCTGAGCTTTGGGCCCCTTGAATTAACTTGGCGCTAATAAACAGCAATGGTGTAGCGATGAGCAAAACAATCAAGGCCAAACTCATGGATGTCATTCGCCAGCCTAAGAGGTCGATAAGGTAATGGCAAAGTGGAAAGCTTAGGGTACCTGCAAAGCCAGCATGTAAGGTGACTTTGGTGATCGCCGATTTAGCGTTGTCCCCGCGATAACGGGTAAGAAAAGCAAAACAAGGTTCGTATAAACACCCAGCGCTAGCGCAGCCTAGCACTAACCAAGCAGCATAAAACTGCCATAAGCTCTGCACTTGGCTAACGGCCAGCAAAGCCATTCCGCCCAGCATAGCGCTGCAGCTTAAAACCCGTGGGCCAAACCCTTTGTCGATTAAACGGCCAATAAATGGCGAGCAAAGCGCAGAAGCGACTAAGCAAATCGTGAATGCTAACGAGACATCGGCAATCGACCAAGCAAGCTGCTGATGCCAAGTGAGCAGCGTGGCAGGAAAGCTATAGTAAAGGCATGCCCAAAGCAGTGTTTGGGCAATGGCCATTCCATGAGTGGCTAAGCGAACTTTCGTTGGGGCTAGTGCCACTAAACGCTTCCGCTTAGCAGTTGTTTCTCATAATGTTCCAGAAAGCTTAAGCAGTCTTCTTGGAACAAGGGAAGGGCCTCGGCAAGCTTTTCATGCGACCAATCCCACCAGGCGAGTTTTTCTAGGCGCTCGCCAGTGCTAGGTTCATCAAAGCGCGGCCTTAATACCTTGGCAGGATTACCCACCACGATGTGCCAAGCGGGTACATCTTTAGTGACAATACTGCCAGAGCCAACAATGGCGCCATTACCAATGTTTACACCCGGCATAATAATCGCGCCGTGACCAATCCATACATCGTGACCAATCTGCACTTTGTTATCTGCACGCCAATCAAATACCTGGTTGTCTACCTTTGCTGCCATTCCATACTTTTGCGGGCGGTAGCTAAAGTGGTGCAGGCTTGGCCGCCACCACGGGTGGTTGCTGGGATTTACCCTTACGCTTGAAGCAATAGAGACAAATTTTCCTACTTCGCATAAAGCAATATCTACGTCATTTTGAGCGTAGCTGTAATCACCAAATTGCACGTTGTCTAATAGGCAGCGCTCGCCGATTTCAGTCCAGCTGCCTAGCTCAGAGCTGGTTACCTTACTGCTATTAGCTACGCTGGGCTGGCTGTTTAAATTTGCGCCGGGGTCTACTATCGCCATGGTTATTCCTTTGAAGTTATAGGCTTAGGCATAATTCATCATGCCCAACCAGCACATTGCTGGGTAAGCAGTTGGGGTGTTGCATGAGGTATTCGTCTAAATCGTGGCCAATGTGGGTGAGCACCCAAGTGCTGTCGGGCAGTGCATGTGCTAACTCAAGCACGTCGCTAAGATTATTGTGATTGCCTGAACGATGCAGGGGAGAGTTACTGCAATCAATCACTACATACTTTGGCGGTTGGCGCAGCAATTGTTGCCAGCTTTGGTCTGGGATCCCTAAGGTATCGGTTAGGTAGGCAATCCGGCCATTTTCGCTGGTAAACAAGTAGCCTAGAGTTGGTTTTGAGTGATTTAACGCTAGCGGAGTTATATTGATACCTGCTAACGAAAAGCTATGCAAGGCCTGCCTAGCTGGCTGAAAATCTAGTAAACCAGGGTGCTTAAACAGGTCATCACAACCTAAGGGATCATCTGGGTGATAAACCGGAATTGGCTCGGCCACTCCCCAGCGTAATTCAAATAAAGCTTGTACATGATCCATGTGAAAGTGGGTGAGTATCATGGCATCAATAGACCCAGCCGGAAAGCGGGTTTGTAACTGCGGATGATTGGCGTCGATAAGTATTCGTTGGCCGTTTACCTCTAGCACCGCTGAGCAAAGTAATCTTGCTTTGCTGGGGTCTAAGCTCGCTCGCTGGCAGGCGAGGCAATCGCAGCCGTACACTGGGCAGCCTGTTACATTACCAGTGCCAAGTAGGGTTAGTTTCATTGGATATATAACTCGGTCGTTTCGGCTTCGATGTATTTGAGCAGCTTGCTCACGGTGCTGTCTAGATTGCGGTTGTTGTCTAAGCGCCAACACTCTTCTGGTAGAGAAGCCTGATATTGTTCGCTGCGGCGCAGCCGTGCTGAGATATCGTGTTCAGATTCACGACCGCGCTTGCGCAGGCGTTCGGCCAATATGCTGGGGTCTACCTCTAAGGCGATTATTCGCAAGCGCTCCCCAAATAACTCTTCAGCTAAGGGGATCTGTTGGCGAGAACCGTTGAAAAGCACCGAGAACCCCATGCTCAACCAAGTATTTACTTCGTTACCCACTGCGTAATTGCAGCCGTTGGCCTGCCAGTCCATCGCAAATAAGCCGCTGTGTTTACGATGGGTGAACTCTGGCACGCTTAAGGCAATGTGATTTTCACCGCTATCATCTACCGCGCGAGTGATGTAGCGATGAGCAATCAGCAGGTTGCTGTCCGCTTGCAACTGGCTACGTAAGCCATTAATTATGCTGTCTTTACCTGAGCCAGAAGGCCCCACCAAGTAAAACAACTTGGCTTCGCCGTTTAGTTCACTGGCAGTTAGCGAAGTCATCAAAATACTCGCTCTCCTTCGCGCCATACTTGCATTACTTGCAAGCGCTCATCATTGGGTTTGGCTAATACCAAGTCGGCCCGTTTACCCTCGCAAATACTGCCTCGGTCGTCCATGCCTAAGGTATGTGCTGGAGTTAGGCTAACCATTTGAATGGCCTGACAAAGATCGTAGTTGTTATCTTCCATGTTAGCCACCATATATGCGGCATCAAGTAAACTGGCTGGATAGTAATCAGACGACAAAATATCCAGCACACCTTCACGAGCCAGCTCCGCCGCGGCAACGTTGCCAGAGTGGGAGCCGCCACGCACAATATTTGGCCCACCCATCATTACCTGCAAACCCGCTTCGTGCGAGGCTTTAGCCGCAGCAACAGTGGTAGGGAACTCGGCAACGGCACAACCTAATGATGCAGACTCAAGGGCGTGTTCAAGTGTGGCGTCGTCATGGCTGGCTAAGGCAATGCCTCGCTCGCGGGCAGAGGCCGCAATGTGTTTACGATTAGCGTCTGACCACTGCTCGGACGCGGCAGTTTGCTCGGCTTCAAAAGCTGCCATTTCTTTATCGTTTAAACCGTATTTACCCATGTAGTAAGTGCGATACTTTTCGCTGTCTACAAACTGGCGTTGGCCAGGTGTATGATCCATTAACGACACCATGGCTACTGGCCCTTGCTCAACCAAGGTTTCGAATATATTGGCGGTATCGGCATTCGGCAGTTCGCAGCGCAAGTGCAGCATGTGCTCGGCGCGATTAACGCCACGTTGCTGGCTATTAACAATGGTGTGTAGCATCCGCTCAAGGTTGGCGAGGCGAGTGCCGTGGTCGTTAATGTAACCTAATGCAATGGCATCAAGCACGGTGGTGATACCGCTGGAAATCATTAAGGCGTCGTGGCTGGCCATGGCCGACCCACTGGGCCAGCTAACCTTAGGCCGTGGGGTGAAAAACTTTTCTAAGTTGTCGGTATGCAATTCAATAAGGCCCGGCAGCAGGTAAGCACCGTCGCCATTTATGGCACTGCTGTGCTGGCTTTGAGTATCACTAAGCGCCACGATGCGGCCTTCACGAACTTCTAGTGACCCTGTTACTACTTCATGTTCCAGAACCATATTTACATTGGTAATAATCATCACACTATCCTGCTAATTGTGCTGGTTGTTGCATGTTGTGTAAGCGGTCTGCGACTAAATCGCGCACCCAAACATCGTGAAATATGCCCACAATGGCTGCGCCGCGTTGCTTGGCGGCCAAAATTAATTCAACCACTTGCTGGGCATTATGCTTGTCTAATGAAGCGGTTGGTTCGTCTAGCAACAATATTGGGTAATCGAGGGCGAAACCGCGGGCAATGTTGACCCGTTGTTGCTCACCACCAGAGAAGGTAGCGGGTGCTAGGCTCCATAAGCGCTCAGGCACGTTTAGGTGGCTTAATAAGGTTTCGGCTTTAGTTTTAGCTTGGCTATCGCTAATGCCATTTTCTAACATCGGTTGCATTACGATATCTAAGGCTGATAAACGTGGAATAACCCTTAGAAACTGGCTTACCCAACCAATGGTATTGCGGCGTAAAGCAATAATTTCTCTTGCTTGAGCGGTCGCTAAATCAAGCCACTGCTCACCTTGGCTAATCAGCAATTCACCTTCATCAACTTGATAGTTGCCGTAAAGGGAACGTAATAAGCTAGATTTACCAGAGCCAGAGCTGCCGTTAAGCACCACACACTCTCCGGCAAAAATCTCTAGATTTTGCTGGCGTAAAACCGGTAAACGCGCAGCCCCTTGATTGTGTAATACAAAGGTTTTATTGATGTTTTTAGCGATCATGATGGGTTTCATGAGGAATCCTTGTAAGCTAGGCGTTTATTGTTGAAGAACCGATGAAACCAACAATTGCGTGTAGGGGTGACTAGGGTCATCCAACACTCGGTCGGTGAGGCCGCTTTCTACCACCTGGCCTTGCTTCATCACCATGATTCGGTGCGCCAACAACCTTGCTACCGCTAGGTCGTGAGTAACAATAACCACTGCGAGTTGCAGTTCGGTGACGAGATTACGAATTAAATCTAATAATCGCGCTTGCACCGATACATCTAAGCCGCCAGTGGGTTCATCCATAAATACCAAACGCGGATGGGTAACTAAATTGCGGGCAATTTGCAGACGTTGCTGCATGCCGCCGGAGAAGGTAAGAGGCATATCGTCAATTCGGCTTTGATCTATTTCTACCGCTTTTAGCCAAGTGAGTGCTTGCTGGCGGATCTCGGCGTAATTGCGCCAACCGTTTTCCATTAAACGCTCGCCAATGTTGCCGCCCGCCGACACCCTTGGGCGAAGCCCATCTAGCGGATGTTGATGCACAATGCCAAAGTTTTGCCTGATTAAGCTGCGACGTTCCGCTTCACTAATTTTGTATAGCTCTGCGGTGTTGCTATCGCTTTGAAAACTAATGCTACCGGTTTGTGGAGCAAGGCGACCCGATAAGGTTTTGAGCAAGGTAGTTTTACCAGAGCCCGATTCACCCACAATGGCTAACACTTCACCGGGATAAAGGCTTAAGTTAACGTCTTCAAAGCCTTTGCCTGGCGCGTACAGCATGCTCAAGTTTTGGGCTTGGAGTAGGGCCGGCTCGGCTTGGTTCGCGGCGTTTGCGCGAGGTTCTTCAAGTTGCTTAGCTAACTGAGTCATGTTCAGCTCCTAGTTGCGCGGCTTGTTGCTTTTGGCAGTAGTCGGTGTCTGAGCAAATGAACATGCGTTGCCCTTGGTCGTCGATCAGCACTTCATCAAGAAAGGTGTCGTGGCTACCACATAGGCTGCAAGGCTCATCCCACTGCTGAATGCTAAAGGGGTGGTCGTCGAAATCGAGGCTGTGCACATCGGTGTAGGGAGGAATGCAGTAAATGCGTTTTTCTCGCCCAGCACCAAAAATCATTAAGGCTTCCGATTGATGTAGCTTCGGATTGTCGAATTTGGGAATTGGCGATGGGTCCATAAGGTAGCGCCCATGCACCGTTACCGGATAAGCGTAGCTGGTGGCGATGTAGCCATACTTCACAATGTCTTCGTACAGTTTTACTTGCATCGAACCGTACTCTTCCAAAGCGTGCATTTTTTTTGTCTCGGTTTCACGCGGTTCAATAAAGCGCAGCGGCTCGGGAATAGGCACCTGAAAAACCAGAATTTGGTTGTTGCTTAGAGCTTGCTCTGGAATGCGGTGGCGGGTTTGAATAACACTGGCTTGTTCGGTTTTTTCGGTAGTAGCAATGTCGCAAACTTTGCTGAAAAAATGACGAATAGATACCGCATTGGTGGTGTCGTCGGCGCCTTGGTCAATCACTTTAAGTACGTCTTGCTGGCCGAGAATCGAGGCACTAAGCATAATGCCGCCGGTTCCCCAGCCGTAAGGCATTGGCATTTCGCGTCCACCAAAGGGAACTTGATAACCTGGAATGGCGACACCTTTTAAGATGGCGCGGCGGATCATGCGTTTGGTTTGCTCGTCTAAGTAAGCAAAATTGTATTGCTGGCTACTATTATCTAGTGCAGTAGCCTGTTGGCTAAAGCTGGTCATGGCTGGCTCCTTGCTGGCGCATTTTTCGTAGCAGTTCTAGTTCGGATTGGAAGTCGACGTAATGGGGTAATTTAAGGTGAGAAACAAAGCCGGCGGCTTCTACGTTGTCGGCATGGGCTAGCACAAACTCTTCATCTTGCGCTGGGCTGCTTACCGGCTCGTTATAGCGCTCGGTTTGCAAAGAGCGGTCGAGCAGGGCAACCGCCATAGCTTTGCGTTCGCTAAAGCCAAAGGCTAAGCCATAACCTCGGGTGAAGTGAGCGTCTTTATCTTGTGGGCTAACAAAGCCATTGACCATTTCACATTCGGTGAGGGTAATGCTGCCTATCTCAACCTCAAACCCTAACTCTTCTGGGCAGATTGCGATGGCTACTTCGCCGCTACGAATCTCGCCAGCAAAGGGGTGGTTTCGCCCATATCCACGTTGGGTGGAGTAGGCCATAGAGAGTAAAAAGCCTTCGTCGCCGCGGCTTAGCTGTTGTAAACGTGCAGCCCGTGAGCAAGGGTAACTAATCGCTTGCTGGGTAATATCGGCGGGCTCTGCGCCACTGTCTGATTCAGGCTCGGCTAAACCTTGTTGTTCTAGTAACGAAAACACCTTGCTAAACGCTTGCTGCTTGTTGCTTGTTAAGGCTTCATCTTCGTTTGGTGTTGGTTGCGAGGTTGAGTGTTGGCTTGGTTGACTGTGCTCCGTTTGTTGCTCGGCCAATAAGCTGAAATCTAATAGGCGGTGGCTATAGTCGTAGGTTGGGCCTAACTGCTGACCGCCCGGTAAATCTTTATAGGTGGCCGAAATTCGCCGTTGCACCTGCATGTTGCCGGTGTTTAAAGGGAGGCAAGTGGCTAACAGCGGTAACGTAGTGCGATAGGCGCGAAGTAAAAAAATGGCTTCTATTTGATCACCGCTGGCTTGTTTGATTGCCAGGGCCGCCAACTCACGGTCAAAAATGCCGCCTTCGGTCATAACTCGCTCTACCGCTAAGCTAAGTTGTTGGCTAATTTGCTCAACGCTAAGCTCGGCAACATTGTTGTCGCCGCGGCGACGTTTAGCTTGCAGTTTATGTGCTGCGGCAATGGCTTTTTCGCCACCTTTTACTGCTACGTACATTAGCGTAACTCCAGCTTGGTGGTGCGACTAATCGCCACCAGTGATTGTTGATGACAAAACATGAAATCGAGACCTAGCGGAAAGCGGTGGCTCGGCTTTAGCAGGTAATTAACGATGCTGGTGCTTAGGTTGCCTAACTGCAGGTTAAGCTTATGTTTGATACCCGGCCCAGATAGTTGAAAGACTGGCCCGGTGCGCAAACTGTTGGTTTGAACTAACACGGTTGCGCTTTGTTCTGGGCTGGAATCCGTACCGGCTTTTAGCTGGCTTAAATCCAGCTCTTCTTGGGCGTCTACTACAACAAAATCGGCTTGATTAATGGGCGCCGAGCTAAGGCCGTTATGAAAGGCTAAGTTGTGTAAGGCTTGTTCGATTGGCTGCTCTGCGTTTTTTGCTAAAGCTGGGCTTAGGTAAAGCGCAGTTTGCTGGTCACATAAACTCATAATAACTTGGCTAGCAGCGGCATTAAGCGGCGCAAAACCTAAGTGGTGTTCAAGTGTTACTTGGCTGCCTGGTTCACTAAGCGCTTTAAGTATTTGTCTAAAACACTGTTGAGCGTTGTGTACGCTGTTAGGAAAGCCCGCTTCAATTGTTTGCATTAGTCTTCTCCTCGAACCACAGTGAAGAAATCTACTTTTGATTCTGCTGCTTGAGCGGCAGTTTTTG
This sequence comes from Agarivorans sp. DSG3-1, assembly GCF_046774965.1. Taxonomy (NCBI): domain Bacteria; kingdom Pseudomonadati; phylum Pseudomonadota; class Gammaproteobacteria; order Alteromonadales; family Alteromonadaceae; genus Agarivorans; species Agarivorans sp. DSG3-1. The sequence goes on from NZ_CP177241.1 coordinate 2,836,026, forward strand.
CTTGTTCCGCTTGTTGTTGCTCAGCCAAAGGTTGAATCACCGCTTCGTGTAAGCTGGGCGCATGCTCGCCGTTTTGCATTAAGGCATCAATTAAGGCTGAAAGCAGGGCGTGTTGTTTAGCCCGCCCGCGTAAATAGCCGTAACCTAAAGTGCCATCGCTTAAGCGCACAGCAGCGCGAGTGATGGTGGTATCGCCTAGGTTAAAGCGTTCGCCCTTGCCACCGACCCGGCCTTGCAATTTGGCTAAACCGATCTCTGGTTGGCGAATAATTTCACATTCTGGGTCTAGCTTTAGCTGTTGCCAGCGACTAGATAAGTCTTGATAAGAAGCCTTGGCGAGTACTGCCATCCAGTGTTGGCGCGCGGCTACATCTGCCGCTTGGGTAGATTGTTGGGTAGTCATTGGGGGTGCTCCAAGCTGAGCTCTACGAGCTCGGCTCTAATATGGGAGATTGAAAATTCGAAAGGCTGTTGCTGTTGGTCTACGTTAACCGTTTGTAGGGTTAACAAGGGTGTACTGCCATCAATTTGCAAACAGGCGCAGTCTTCTCGATTAGCCATTTGCGCACCCACTACCGTGTGGTGTCGGCGCAATTCAAGCTGGCAATGCTGTTGTAAAAAACCGTGCAGTGAGCCCTGCTGATACTGGCTTAAGTGATTTTCATGCTCGCCCATGCGCAAGTGGTGAAAAACAATACTAATGGGCATTTGGTCGATAAAACGCAATGTTTTGAGCTGCAAAATGGGGCTGGCTAATTCAATGTTTAACCCTTTAGCCACCTGCTGATTGGCGTTGGCGCGGCCAAAGCTTAGTACTCGGCTAATCGGTTTTGCTCCGGCATTTAGCAAGTTGTCGGTAAACTTGGATCCGGCATGAAGTGGGTAGCGAACCGGTTTGCTTAATACCATTACCCCTTTACCTTGCTGGCGCAGTAACCAACCTTTAAGCACTAGTTCGTCGATGGCGCGACGCAAGGTGTGGCGATTTACTTGGTAGCGTTCTGCCAAGCGTTGCTCGGGCGGCAAGTATTGGCCTGCTTGGTAAGCGTGGCTAATTTCTTTTTCTAGGCTTAGCGCGATTTCTTGGTAACGGGGCATCTTAAGCTCGCTTAAATAAACAGTTTTCTAACGCGTTGAGAGATAAAGTCGAGCAGACTTACGGTGACTACAATGATGATCATCACTGCGCAGGTTTGGGGAAACATAAAGCCGCGAATGCTTTCCCACAGAATTACCCCAATGCCGCCAGCGCCTACCATGCCTACAACGGTAGCCGAGCGAACATTCGATTCGAAGCGATATAAGGAGAATGAAATCCACAGTGGCAGTACTTGCGGAATGACCCCATAAACAATTTCTTCCAGCTTGTTTGCGCCAGTAGCTCTTACCCCTTCTACTTGGCCGGGATCGATGGCTTCTACTGCTTCGGAAAACAGTTTAGCCAGCACGCCCGTAGTATGGATGAATAAGGCCATTACGCCGGCAAATGGCCCTAAGCCAACGGTAACCACAAACAGCATGGCAAATACCATTTCGTTAATTGCTCTGGCTGCATCCATTAGTCGACGCATAGGCTGATACACCCATGCTGGAACCATGTTTTCGGCACACATCAAACCAAAAGGAACGGATAAAAAAATTGAGAAAATGGTGCCCCAAATGGCGATGTGCAGGGTCACTAACATTTCTTCGAGGTAGTAATTGATGTCGGTAAAATCTGGTGGAAAGAAATCACTGGCTAACTCGGCCATGTTGCCGGCATCGTTATAGATCTTCATCGGGGCAATTTCGGCGCCTTGCCAGCTCCAAGTTAAACCGGCGATGGCGATGGCCCAAAAAAGTAGGCTTAACCAAGATGGTTTGGAGTTTTGGTTAAGAATTGCGGCTTCGGTAGTCATTTAAAGTTCTCAACATGTCTAGATAAGTTGCCTAAAGAAAAGCTGGGTTTGCACCCAGCTTGTCGTTCGCTATTGGGCCATTGCGGTAATGGCGCTTTGCTGGCGATTTAAATCAGCAAGTTGGGCGTCAATTACTGCTAGCTCAGCGGCTTTTTCGGCTTTCGACAACTTGGTGTCGTTTTCTGTAACAATGCGGTTTTTGAACAATACCAATTGACGAATAGGTAGTAGTTGAAGGTCGCTAGAGGCTTTGAACGGGGCCCACTGTAGCGCTTCTAATACTGCTAGCTCTTGAGCATCACCAGTGGTGCCGTATTCCATGAAGAAGTCATATACTTCGCCTTTCACACTTTCTGGTAGGTTTTTACGCCATACAATTGGGTCTGAAGGAATAAGTGGTGACTTCCAAATAACTTTTAACTGCTCAAACTTTTTAGGTGCAGTAATTTTTAAGCGGTCCATGTTTTCGGTGTTGCCGGTTGCTACATCTACTTGTTTCGCTGCAGCGGCTAAAGCGTTCGCTTCGTGGCCAGAGTTCATGCTGCGTTTGAAGTCAGACACTGAAATGTTGTTTTGCGCAAACACGTAGTACGAAGGTACTAAGAAGCCAGAGGTTGAGTTTGGATCGCCGTTACCAAAAGTAAGGTCACCACGTTTGGCGATAACATCTTCAAGGCTGTTAAGCGGGCTATCTTTATGCGTAACTAATACACTCCAATAACCTGGGTTACCTGTAGCATCAACCGTTTGTGCGAAGATTTCGCCACCGGCGCGGTCTACTGCTTCCATGGCTGATTTGTTGCCATACCAAGCTACGTCTACTTTATCGAAACGCATTCCTTGAATGATGCCTGCGTAATCTGGAGCAAAAAATGCTTTTACCTTGTAACCAGTTTTCTCTTCCATCGCTTTTAAAAACGGCGTCCAAGTGGTTTTTAAGTTTTGCTGAGACTCAGTAGAAATAATCCCAAAGTTGATGGTGTCCATCGCTTTTTCAGCAGCTGAAACCATGGTTGAACTTAACGCTGTCGCAACAACTGCGGTTGCAAAGGCTGTCTGCTTGATTAGCTTTAACATGCCATCTATCTCCTTGTTAGTTGGGTTTAGGCCATCTGTGGCCAAAGTTGTGGTACTGCTTGGTCTTGGTCTTCGGTTGTATCAAGGTTGTCTTTTGAACCGTATAAAGCCGCTAACTGGGCTTCATCTAATTGTTCACTGGGGCCGTCGTAAAATACTTCGCCCAGTTTTAAGGCCACTACTCGTGGGCAATAACGCTTGGCGTAGTCAACTTGGTGTAAGGTCACCACTACTGCGATGCCTTCTTGTTTATTGATGTCGGTGAGTATTTCCATCACGATGCGCGACGACTCTGGATCTAAGGAAGCAATCGGCTCATCGGCTAAAATGATCTTGGCGCGTTGCATTAAGGCGCGGGCAATCGCTACGCGTTGCTGTTGACCGCCCGATAGGGTTGAAACGCGCTGTAAAGCAAATTGCTCAAGGCCTACGCGTTTTAAAGCTGCTAAAGCTTGGCGCTTTTGCTCAAAAGTAAAACGGCCAGTAAGGCTGCGCCAGCTGGGAGTAGCGCTTAGTGCGCCAATCAAAACATTTTGCAAAACGCTAAGGCGTGAAACCAAATTAAACTGCTGGAAGATATAACCTGTTTGGCTGCGGCTTTTACGTACGGTGTTACAAAACTTGCCGTCACGTTGCACTGGCATGCCAAGAACTTCGATGTAGCCTTTGCTGTTTTTGTCACTGCTAACCAAGCCATTTAAGTGGCGCAAAAGGGTTGATTTTCCTGAGCCTGACGGCCCAAGTAATGCCACCATTTCACCTTGCTGAACACTTAAATCTACGCTTTTAAGGGCGTGGTTGTTTTCAAAGTGTTTGTTCAGCTGCTTGACTGTGATTACTTGATTGTTCATTACAGGATCCTGCCGTTGTTTTGAACAATAACTTAGGCTTGTAATGTGACAGTTAGCTTATCTAGACATGTCAGTTGGGTGACTTATTTGTGGCGATTTGGTTGCAAAGTGTTCAGAATTTAGTTGGCTAAGTAGGCTGGAAGATTTTTCTGGGAACTTGCTTATAAGCAATAAAAAACTGTTTGATGGTGTTATACCAATGAGGAAGTTGCAGCTTTAGGGTTAAACAATGACGGGTTAGTTCCTCAATGCTTCTACTAAATATCGAGGGCTTGTTTATAAGCACCAAAAGAAAGGTCTTTTTTGAATTTATTGAATAATCCGAGTAGGCATACTCACTCGGATTTATTATTGAGTTTACTTAATCGAATGCTCTCTAGATAAATGGAATTAAGTGAGCATTGTTGATTTAAATTAAGCTGCTTTAGTGTTTTCTTCAGTGGCGGTTTTTAGCATGTAAACACCACCTACAATGGCTGCAATACCAAATACAACAAACCCATAAGCTTTGTTTTTTTGTGCTTCTAATGCCGCATCTAAACCTAGCCCGCCCAGTAAATCATTCCCAGCACCACCAAATAAACCGCCTAAGGCTTGCGCTTGTTGCTCTGCGACTGCGATGTCATTAAGGCTAAAGCCACCAATAGCAATTAGAATCACACCAATTACTGCCACAACGATACCTACGGTTTTCTTAGTGCTCATTTTAGAATTTCCTTATTAATCAGTTATCTGAGCGCGAAATATAGCATGGGTAAAACTAATAACAATATGCCGAGAATCGGATGCTTGTTTGCTGTTCGTATAGCTGAAATAACTAAAAAAATTCGTTGGATTTTGTAAGGCTTGTGACTTATTTGTCTTGTGTGATGGTGTTTATTTGCTGTTGTTTTTATAAAGCTTATAAATTAACCAAGCTGATTTTGAATGGAAAGTTTAGGGTTTGTTTTTACCAGGAATGAGAACGGTATTTTAATAGATAAAGGCGAAACTAAGGGTTTTAGTTTCGCCTTTGTTACTGTTTGCTTACCAGTTTAGCTTAATTGGTTGGGCAAAGCGTATTTAGTACGTTTTCTTCAATGGCTACAGCAACCCCATCTTCTTTATTGCTTGGGGCTAGGTAGTTAGCCATTGCTTTAATTTCAGGATCAGCGTTCGCCATCGCAACTGCTAAACCCGCGTATTGCAGCATGTGGCGGTCGTTGTCGGCGTCACCAGCACACATTACCTGAGACGCATTTAAACCTAAGATATTGGCTAGCTGTTCTACACCCACACCTTTGTTGCTGTCACGGTGTAAAAACTCTAAGAAAAACGGCGCACTGCGCACTACTGTGTATTGTTCGCGTAACTCAGCAGGCAAGTTGGCAATAGCCTTGTCTAATACGCTTTCTTCAGCAACAAACATAATTTTGGTAAGTTCATCGTTGGCATCTAAACTAGCAAAATCAATTTCTTTTACGTCCATGCCATTAATTGATGATTCAATGTCTGTCCATGGGTTGTGTTGCTGGGTAATGAGGCCGTGTTCAGCCGAAAAGGCATGAACAAAAACGCCCAACTGTTCAGCAATGCGAGCTAAAGAAATACCGTCGGAACCGAGTAACGTGGTTTTATGAATCACTTCGCCACTGCCCACTCGCTGCACTAATGAGCCATTGTAAGAGATTACAAAGTCTTCATCACTGGTCAGTTCTAGTTGCTCAAGGTAAGGGCGCAAGCCTTGTAGTGGGCGGCCAGAGGCAAGCACTACTTTTACACCCGCTTGTTTAGCTTGTTGAATAGCTTGATAAGTACGAGGGGTAATTTTTTTCTCGTCATTGAGAAGTGTGCCGTCCATATCTAGGGCAATAAGTTTAATCATATTTGGGGCAAACCTTTGGTAAGAGCTAAACCAGACAGCGTTAGCTAACAGCGAACATTACATAAACGAGCGGCGATTTTACACTAAAAATATGACGACTGTATAAACTAGATCAATGCTTAATAATTCAGTATTGGTAACTGCTGTATTCTCTCTTAACTTTCATTGTTCAATAGATTCGCAGTTGATAGTTTTCCGAAAATTAAGATACCCTAAACCTTATTGATTTTTCTACTTTATCTTTAATTCTAATCAGATTATTTTTTCTTGGAAATGAGGCTTCATGCTTAAGGAAAGAACGTGAGTAAACTACTCGCCATTGGATTGGCATTTGCTGTGGTCAGTTCGTGTGTTAACGCAACTGAAACAAATAGAAAATCGGACGAGTTAATACAAGTCCTTCAATATGATGTCCAGATTCAAATGTTTATAGATAGCTGTTTTGAAGGAGCTGTTCATACTTCGCCAGAAGACTTGTTGAAGAGCAACCCGTATTATTTTGGTGGCTATAATCCTGATTCGCCCGAGTGGCCGCGGGTTGTAGATATTTACAATCAGTATTACGAGAGAGCTTGTGAGTATGTGGATGGTGAATTGTTCAAAAAAACCGCCTCAGATGAGTTTGCCTTGGCTCTAAGTAATGCCGAGCTAAATGAGGCTATAGCGTTTTATTCTACTCCTGTAGGGCAAAAAATTGTTAAAGCTTCAGCTAGAGCTTCAAAAGCATTTAATGAAGTTGCTCAGATGCAGTATTCGAAGTACTTTCGTAGGGCCACTATCTTGTTTCAGCAGGAGTTAGCTGATTTGGTTCGCGAATCTCAGTTAAAAGATCTAGAGTGAAAAATTAATACTTTTGCTCACTAGCTCGTTGTTGGGTATTTATGGAAAACATGTCGCAACTGCGTAAACAACTATCCCAAAGAGACCTTCATTTATGCCTGAGGCAGATTCATTGAACACTATGTCATTTGCTACACCCCAAGAACTTGGCGACTGGCTGCGACTTAACCACGATTTCAAAACCGAACTTTGGGTGAAGATATTCAAGAAAAATAGCGGAATTGAGAGCGTGACATGGAATGATGTTGTTATTGAGGCGCTATGTTGGGGATGGATTGATGGTATTAAGAAGTCCATCGATGAGCAGGCTTATATTCAACGCATTACACCTAGAAAGAAACGCAGTAACTGGTCTAAAAGAAACACCGAGCATGCAGAACGCTTGATTGCGGAAAACCGCATGATGGAAGCTGGGCTTGCGCATATTCGGGATGCTAAAGCTGACGGGCGCTGGAAAAGCGCTTATGTGGTAAGTGAAATGGAAGTGCCAATAGATTTTCTCGAAGCACTAGAGGACAAGCCTCAAGCGAAAGCGTTTTTTGATACCCTTACTAAATCGAGTCGTTATGTTATCGCTTATGGATTAATCAGTGCCAAGAAATCTGACACCAGATTAAAACAGTTTACTAAGTACATGGACATGCTTGTTCACAAAGAAAAGCCCAAGTAACCGTTATTCGACTTACCAAGTGTCGAACGGATGTTGTTGCAAAAAACCGCATGCCTATTCTTAGTTATCGACACCGAATGACTTCACCATCGTGATTCAACTCATCTCTACCAAGTTAGCGAGAAATCCGCATTGCAAAAGGAAATATCATGACCTTATTCCCAATTAGCACTTCGCAAGATATTCAAACAGTGGCTGCGCTGGCCAGAGAGATTTGGCTAGAGCACTTCACGCCGATTATTGGGAAAGACCAAGTGGAGTATATGCTGGCCAACTATCATTCTTTAGACAGAATTAGTGAGCAAATTAAATCTGAGAATTACCACTATTACTTATTGCAACATAATGGCGATACCGCGGGGTATCTGGGTATTCAACTGACAGGAAGTGGTTTATTTTTGAGTAAGCTGTATGTGCGTCATTCGGCGCGTGGTTTAGGTGTGGGAAAAGCGGCAATGGCGTTTGCTCAGCAGTTTGCCAAAGACAATGGTGCTTCAAACGTAAATCTTACAGTAAACCGACATAATCACGACTCAATTGCTGCTTACTTAAAAATGGGCTTTGTTAAAGTAAGAGAAGAATGTGCAGATATTGGTCAAGGTTACGTGATGGATGATTGGATTATGGAACTGAGTATTAAGCCATAGCGTTGTTTTGTGTAGTTGTTTAGCCACGTAAAAGTATTACTGCTTAGCCTATAACAAGGACTTATTGTGAAAAGTATTGCTGATGATTTATTGCTTCAACATAGCTGGTCTGAAGAATACCGAGCAACGGTTGCTGAGCTTTACGAGCAGGCTTTTGGACAAAAGTTTGCTTTGGCGATTAACCAACAGAGTGTGCGGGTTAGGGTATTAGCAGAGGCGTTTAAGCCTGAATATTCGTTTGTTGTCATGCATCAACAAAAAGTGGTGGCTGTCGCGGGTTTTCAAACACCGCAGGGTAGCTTTACGTCAGGCATTGCTTGGGCTGGTTTATCCCGAATTCTTGGCTCGATTAAAGGGCTTTGGGCTGCAGCGGTGTTTAGTTTTTTTGAACGTAAAGCGAGCGCAAAAACCTTAGTAATGGACGGAATTGTTGTTGCCGAGGGGTATCGTGGCTTAGGCCTTGGCTCTATGCTTCTCGATAAAATTGTTGAGCATGCTACAGAGCTAGGGTTTGAACGGGTTCGTTTAGACGTTATTAATAGCAATCCAAGAGCCAAAAAGCTTTACCTAGCAAAAGGCTTTGAAATCGTTAGCTCTGATTATTACCCCTACCTAAAATGGTTACTGGGTTTTAGCGGTTCTAGCACATTAGAATACCTAACAGCTGCACCCTCTCTTTCTCCACAAACAGAGCCATTGATGAACAAACCAGCAATGTATTCTACTTATGCCAAAGAATACGATGTGGCTATTCAAAACAACATTTATAACGCCCATTACGAGCGACCTTCTTTACAAGCCATGTTGGGAGATGTGCAGGGTAAACATGTGCTTGATTTAGGCTGTGGCTCTGGCGTTTATGCTGAATATTTACTAACAAATGGGGCGAGTGTCACCGCGATTGATAATTCAGAAGAAATGGTGTCACTGGTTAAGCAAAAGCTGGGATCGCAGCTTAAGGTGTATCAACAAGATTTAGCCAAGGGCTTGCCGCAAGAGCAAGATCAGCAATTTGATGTGGTGATTTGCCCACTGATGCTTCATTACTTGGAAGATCTAAATCCGCTGTTTGCCGCTGTTAAACGGGTACTTAAACCGCAAGGGTGTTTTGTATTTTCAACTCATCATCCATTAATTGATTTTGAGGCCAGCCCCAGTGGGAACTATTTTGCGACAGAGCTGATTACCGAAGAGTGGGATACAGTAGGTAAACTGGTTTCTGTGAGTTTTTACCGCCGCTCTTTATCTGCCTTAATCTCAGCCCTTACCAGTAACGGTATGTTGCTGAGTGAGCTTAGCGAGGGTAAACCCTGCGAGGCTTTAAAAGAATTATCTCCAGAGCATTACTTGCGCTTTTCTCAGCATCCGCGGTTCATTTTTGTAAAGTGTATTTTGGCTTGATGTTGACTTTAAAAAGGCCGCCAATAGGCGGCCTTGATTAGGTTTTCGTTTCAGCGTTAGCGAAATGCTATCTGAAATTAGGGTTAATCTTTTGGATTACTTTACGCTACAGCTAGGCCTAACAAAGCTCTGATTAGCATCGTAAGTTCCTTGGAAGCCAAACTCTGTTACGCCGTTGGCTGCAATGATCCCGTTATAGCTTTTGTTGCTTGCCGTTATTGACGTAGCCTCACTTTCAAAATCAGCATTCCAGCTATTGTTTACCGCCACAGGCAAAGCAAAATCCACTTGTACCTGCCAGTTTTTACTGGGCTGCTTGCCTTGGTTATTTACTTCAACATAGGCCACAAATCCGCCAGTCCAATTGTCAATTCGCTTGACTGTACAGCCGATAAGCGGGTCTGTTGCTGGGTCAACTGGGTCAACTGGGTCAACTGGGTCAACTGGGTCAACTGGGTCAACTGGGTCAACTGGGTCAACTGGGTCAACTGGGTCAACTGGGTCAACTGGGTCAACTGGGTCAACTGGGTCAACTGGGTCAACTGGGTCAACTGGGTCAACTGGGTCAACTGGGTCAACTGGGTCAACTGGGTCAACTGGGTCAACTGGGTCAACTGGGTCAACTGGGTCAACTGGGTCAACTGGGTCAACTGGGTCAACTGGGTCAACTGGAGCTATTGGGCCTGCGGGCTCACTTCCCCAAATTACCTTGCCTTCAGCATCGTAAAGTACAATGTATTCAGCAGGGCTAAAGCTTTCTGCGTTTAAGCCTTGGCTTGACGGATCGTTAGTAAAATCCCAACCGCTTTGAACGTAATCACCCATGTATAACTCTAATTGAGCGCTTTTTTGACTGTCGCCTACCGGAGAAATTACCCCTCCTAAGCCCTCAATATAATACAAGCCATTTTCACTTCCCCAGGCATGTAGTAGGAAGCTCTTGTTCAGTTGGTTTGAGTCATAGTAAGCCGATACCACTAATTGCTCGGCACTAAAACCTTTGGCTATTTCATCGCTCATATCAAAGTAATAGCGAAAACGGATATCGCTTAACTCTTGAGGAGGGTAGGCCGTTTCATTAGTTAGTCGCAGGTTGATTAAAGCGCCAGAGGTATTGCCGTTACCACTAGGGTAAGCAATTTTTGCGTCTATTCTCGCTCCGCTGTTGCCTCGTGCTTCAGGGGTAGGGAAATCAACTAAACCTTGGCCACCATATAGATTTACCATACCGGCTAAAGCGCCGGTAAACCCTGCATTCATATCGGTGGCTACTTCTGTCATTGGGAAGTCAGCGCGATCACTTGAGAAGTTGTCGTTATCATCAGGCCCACCCGCTAATGCGCCATACAAAATGTGTTTGGGAATAGTGGGGTTGTTAATATCATTGGTGCTGCTGCCATGCGACGAGCGGTGGTGTGCTGCGGTTTGCCAGTTGTCGCCGTAACCCACCATGTAGCTAATTTTGTATGGGTTATCACCCAAAATGTAGTTGATTTGATTGGTGGCGAAGTCGGCGAGTTGTTGCTGAAAACCAAGTTGTTGCTGAGTCTTGTCTAAATAGTTTCTATGAACCAATGCAAGCATAGCCGCCATTGCCGATGCGCGCGCCGAAGCAAAACCATCCAGATAGACCATGCCGCCGGGAGTATAACGTTTGTTATTTAGCATTTGCTCAAGGTAGTTAGTGCTATGCAGCTGGTAGTCATAAAAGCCATTAACTCGGTCACTGGCACTAAGGCTTGAATCCTCAAGGTAACTGTCTTTAGTGGCAACGGTTTGCATTAAGTAATAAACCGCGTTGCGAATATCATCCCAAGCTGGGTACCAAGCAAAGTGGCCAGTGTTGTCGGCAATCGCGTTATAGCTGGCTTCAGCCTTATGTAAATAGTCGACTTTTTGGGTCGCCAAATATAACCAACCTGCCGCCCACGGGATCTCATCTTTAGCACCAGACGTTGAGTTATAGTAGCTTTCTGCGTAGTTGTTCCCTAGGTCGTCTACTAATGATTTGGTGTAAGTGCCTGGATTACCTTTACCATTGTGATCAAAGTCTTTAGTGGCATAGGCGAAGCTAAATAGTTGCTCTGCGTGTTTAAGTAGCTCGGCAGCATATTCAGCATCTTTGGGGTTGTTGATGCTGTTTTTCTTAAAAATGATTGAGGCAATAGTGAGTGCCGCAGCCGTTTGCCCCACCAAATCAGCGCCCGGTTTTTCTAAGGTAAGTTTTAATGCAGGGCGGTAGCTTTCTTTGCCATGAAGGCGTTTTAACTCTGCCCCTTGAACCTCTGGTGGAGCCCACAAAGAGTGGTCTATTTGGCCATCACCCACTTGAGCGTAAAATTCGTTCTCTGCTACGTGCGCTTTAAGAAAGTAATCACTTACCCAGCGCATGTTATCGAGTGCATAAGGGAGCTGGCCTGATAGTTCATAAGCATCCCAAAACTCCAAGATACCCCAACCAAAAACACTGGCAGAAAATGCCATAGGTAAACCAAACTTAACGTGGTCGCCAGCATCACTCCAACCACCGGTTAAATCGAGCGATATTTGCTGTTTGAATTGGTTGTATTGGCCATCATCTAAATAAGAATCGCCGCGCCATTCTACTCGGTTGGGTAAAAAGCCATTATGGAGGGGGTTAGCAAGAAAGTTGTTATCTTGGCGGGGAAGGGGGCCAGAGCGTTGGGTATCGTAAAAGTATACGGATTTTTGTAGTGCTTCGGCGTAGTTATGATTTGCGTCGACGGCGTATAACGAGAAGCTACACATAGTGAAACAAGTACTGATAATCGCAGGGATTACCTTTGGTAAAACCGACATTCGAAAACTCCTTTTAATAGTTCAGCCCCAATATTATTGACGCTAATAGTGATACAAATTTACTTTGTGCTATTAAAAAGAAAGCTTATTGATTTTTTTGTTTTTAATGGTATGGGTTTATTTTTAGGCTTGCAAGAATTAGTTTCGACTAAAAGGCTGATTGAAGTCATTGAGGTAAATTAGCGGGTGTTTTTTAACGTGGAGTTAACAAAAATGTCTTATAGATGAGATGTTTGCCTCTGCTTTTTCTCGGTTTATCTCAAAAAGAATAATAGTGAGCAGCCTGGTTTAGCTGCTCACTTAGTGGTTTAGCGGAAGCTGTAAGTCACACCTGCGCCAGCCATGGTATCTGATTGGTTGCCACCTTTACTGGTTTGAGAGTGGCTTAATGAACCTCGTAACATCCATTGATCTTCACTGCCAAAACTGTAGCCCGCGCCTAGTGCGATCGCGTTTGAACCATTAAACGACGCAACACCTACACCTACGCCAGCACCACCATTAAACTGCATTTGACTCATGGCGCTACTCATTGCCACACCATTCGATAAACGGCCTTCCATCACATCAATTTTATTGTCTAAGCGATTTATATCTTGCTGAGTTTTAGCTTGTAAGTTTTCAATGCTTAAGCGGTTATCTTCAATAGAGTTTCTATTGGCGTTAATCGATGAGGCATTTTTGCTGATGTCGGTGGTCATTTTTCCCGCAGCGCTTTCTGCACTGCGATTCCAGTTAGACTGCTCTTTCTCTGCTTCAGCGTTCCACTTACGTTGCTTCTCAACTTCGGTATGAATTGAGTTTCGGTTGTTACCGATTTCGTCGCCAGCCCCTTTGCTTATCTCATCTAAGCGACTTTTGTTGTTTTCACCCAGTTTTTTATTATCTGAAATGTCTTTAGTGTTTTTATCAACGTTTTCGCCGATGCTTTTTTGCTTGTCTTCAATTTTGCCAATTTGCTTGTCTTGCTGGTTATTGCGGTCTTTCTCAGCGTTAATAGCATCTTTGTTTTTGTTTATTTCGCTGCTGTTTTTATCAACGTTTTCGCCAATGCTTTTTTGCTTGTCTTCAATTTTACCAATTTGCTTGTCTTGCTGGTTGTTGCGGTCTTTCTCGGCATCAATAGCATCTTTGTTTTTGTTGATACCGTTGCCGTTTTCTATTGAGCGCTGTTGGTTGTTATCTGCTTGGTCATTCCTACGATCAACTTCACCTTGGATTATCTTGGCGTTGGCATCCATCCCTTTCGCTAACGTATCTCTATCGTTATTTGCTCTATTGATGACACTACCTACAGTTACATCGTTTCCGGCTTCATCTTTTATGATTGTGTCGCGAGTAATCCCACTATTTTTGTCATTTACTAAGTGAGACAGGCCATCAGCCACTAGTGATGAATGAAGATTTTGAGCCTGTCCATCCTTAAACTTGGCGTAGAAACCACTTGCCGCGTCAATATCACCATCGGTAATGGTGCCATCAGCTACTCCTTTCACATACTCTGCGGCCATAGCTCGGCGCTCTGCCACTGGTTTTTCGTGGTCCATGTAACTGCGTAAGTTGCCTCGAACAGACTTGTCTGCAATGCCAGCGATAACCTGCGAAGATGCTGCTCCAACGCTCTCTTCTATGTCTTGAACGATACATCCCCAAAGTGGGTCGCAATTACCTGCCCAAGAAAATGAAGAGGCTAGTAAAGTTGAAAGTGCTAATGCAGTTAATGTTTTTTTCATGGTTTTCTCTCTTAGTTATAAGGCCTCCTTGGCGGATTTATTGATAGTCATTTATCAAGTTTTTCTTAATGTTTTAAAAGTCAATTAACAAAGGACGTTTGGTGAATTTAATTGTTTGTCACTGCCCGTTTTTGTTTACAGGGGCTATTTTATTTATCTAAAAAAAATGCAACACTTTTATGAGAAGGGGATAACCCTGTTATGAGCGTTTAAGCGAAAAGGAGAGCCTATGAGTTTGTCTCTAGAGCAATTAGCGGCTTTTGTTGCCACAGCAAGATCGGGAAGTTTTAAACAAGCAGCGGAAGATTTGCAGAAACACTCGACAACTGTTGGTGAGCAGGTATCTAACCTGGAAATAGACCTTGGTTTGAACTTGTTCGACCGGCAAGTAAGAAAGCTTACATTGACGACAGAGGGTAAAACGCTGTTGGCGTATGCGGATGCAGTGCTAAACGAAACCAAGCATTTTCAAACAAAGGCTGAATCATTGCAGGCTAAGGAGCCTGATGTTTTCCGTTTGGCAGTAGATACGACCATTAGTAGTATTGATTTGGCTCGCTGCTATAAAACGGTTTCCGATACCTTTCCTGCTCTAGAATTTAATGTTAAAAATGGTGACCCGTTTCAAGTATTGGAATGGGTGAGAAAGGGCGAGGCTGAAGTAGGCGTGCTAACGTCTAACTTTATGTTTCATAAAGATATTACCCAAACACGTTTGTTCAATTTTGAAGTGGTGAATATTCTTGCTAGTGATTACCCAACTAGTGATGCATTGTTGCCCGACCAAGAGGTGAGGAACATTACTCAAATAGGTTTTGAATTTATTCGAGATGGCCAAGTGAGCAAACAACACTTAATTAGTAATCATATTTTCTACGCAAATAACGTTAATGAAATCATCAAAATGGTGATCAATGGTTTAGGTTGGGCAAGGGTACCGAGGTTTATCGCTGAACCCTTTATAGGGCAGGGCTTACTAAAAACATTTAAAATTGAGAGTAATCAACATAGTGAGTGGTTTGTAGAAGCGATTCGACGTACCAATTACTACGCCAATCCGGTGATTAAGTTGTTCTTAGAGGAAGCTAAAAAGCTCCCTCACCGATAAGTTTTTATATGTTAGCTTCAAGCACTCAGTTTTTGTTTTACTCTTTCAATCAAAATGCTCTTGAGTTGCTTGGTTTTAGGTTTGTTATTTAAAGTCCATGGTACTGGCCTGCATTGTTCCATGGTTTTGAAGCCTAGGCGTGCAGTAAGTAAACCTGCGCCAATACCTTGTGCGGCTTTACCCGAGAGCTTTGCAGTAAGCTCGGCACCTAACAGGTCACTGCCCACATCGGTGATCACCTCGCTTGCGGCGGCATAAATCATATTGGCAAACACCGATTTAATTAAGCGGATCCGGCTTAAGTAGCCCAGCTCAATGCCGTATATTTGAGCCACTGACTCAATCATTTTTATGTTACGCCAAAAAATGATAAGCATGTCTACCAAGGCTAAGGGGCTTATTGCCACTAGCACTGCGGCTTCGCCAGACCATTTACTTATGGCTTGTTTAGCACGGTTATCTAAAGGTGTTAGCACGGTGTCGCTGTACAAGCTGACTATTTCACTACTGCTATGGCTGTCGTTTAGCCAGTTTTTCCAGGTTAGGTATTCTTGGCTATCACTTAAGCCTTGTAGCTTAGCGAGGTTTTCACAATAGGTTCTGGCTTTGCTGCTGTCGCTAGTTGCTTGTTCTAGGTAATGTTCGCCAAGTTGATGCTCTTTTTGGAACTTTTTTAAACGGCGTAATTTAGCCAACTCTCTCACTGCAATGGTCAGTAATCCGCCCACAATACTGGCTAATACTACGCTATAAATGGCGGCGCGAGTGGGCGAGCTTTGCCATAGTTCAGCAAGGCTTAAGGCGAGTTCACCTATTGCAATAACGACGGCTGCGCCAAACCCATATTTTAACCAAGGGCTGGTTTTTTGTGGCGTGAGCTCTATATCTAAGGGCTCTAGGTCGGCAATCTCGGGATCTTGTTGCCAATCTGTATCATCGATGACTTGTTTGCTGGCTAGGGGCGCATCTTCCTGATTGAGGGGAGTGTTTGTATCTTGTTCTGCGTTAAGCACTTGGCGCTGTTTAATCGGCGGATTCATTTAAATTTATCTCCTAGCAAAAACTCAATGGCTTGGTCGATGCGAATATGGGGTAACGCTTGATAAGGGTTAGCTTGCGGCGGCTGAAACGGGCTAAATTCAAACCCTTGTTGCTGCCAAAATGTGTGTTTGGGCAAACTGGCCGGCACTTCTCCGGGAAACAAAGTGGTTAACTGCTGGCTATCGACATCATTTTGTAAAATGCCCTTAATAGCGTTAATGGTGTTGCCATTGAGTTGGGCTTTGCCTGTTTGGGTGGCTTTGATAGACGCCAGCGCCATAATCTCGGTATTAATGCCTTCAAATTTTACGTGGCGTTTTCCTTCGGCAACCACTTCGCCGAGTAGGTTCACCAAGTGTTGATGCTGCTCGGGGGTTACGTGATCTGCTTTGGTAGCGGCAAACAACAGTTTATCTATTTTGGGGGAAAATAAGCGCCTCAACACCCCTGATTGACCGTAGTTAAAGCTATGTAGAATTTGGTTTACTGCTAGCTGCATATCGCAAAAGCTATCGTGACCGCTGTTTAGTGGGCTAAGGCAATCTACCAATACGATTTGGCGGTCAAACTTTACAAAATGCTGTTGATAAAACTGTTTCACAACATGTTCTTTGTAGTATTCGAACCGCTTAATCAACAAGGCCAAATTGCTGTTTTTATTGGTTACTTTTGCCTTAGCAAGTTCTGGTGAAATGGGGAAAAAGGCGAGTACGGGCGCACCGGCTAATTCTCCGGGCAATACAAAGCGGCCAGGTTGAATATGATGCATGCCTAGCTCGGCTTTGCATTGATGCAAATAATCTGTGTAGTGCTGGGCTATGTCTGCGAGTTGGCTTTCATCGGCATTATCGTTAAGCGCTAAGGCTTGAGCCATTGCTTGCCATTGCTCGGCTAATTGAGCTTTGCGTGAATCTTTGAGGCTTAAAGCAATATGCTCACACCACTGGGCGTAATTCATATTTAACAGCGGTAAATCTAATAACCATTCACCAGGATAATCGACAATATCAAGATTAAGCGTGGCGGTGTGGTTGAGTTTTCTCCATACCAACGATTGCGGCTTGTAGCGCAGTTTCAATCTAATTTCACTTACCCCATGAGTTGGCGAGGGCCAACGAGGAGGCTGGCTTTGTAGCGCATCCATTCCGCCTTGATAATCAAAACTGGCTAAATGTAAGTGAGGTTGTGGAGTACGTTTCGAACCCAAAAAACGGTGTTCACGCGCCAGTTGCCAGAGTGGCAATTGGTGGTTTTCGGCTCCCAATAATAGCTGGTTAACTAAAGAGGTGATGAAGGCCGTTTTGCCTGCGCCACTTAAACCTGTTACCGCTAGGCGCAACTGTTTATCCATGGTGAGTTTGGCTAAGTCATCAGCTTTAGTTTTGATGCTCGATAGTCGAGAAAGATTCATGAATGCAGCAACAACCTTTATTAGAGTGATTAACAGTCAATATCGGGGCGAAGTGAACAAGAATCAAGTTAGCAACAAACGGCACTGGCCTTGCTCAATAATGCCTAGGGGGTAAATGTATCAAATATTAACAAATGATTAGATTAAACTTTGTTCATGTTGTTTTGAGTCAATGGCTTTGTGTTGTGGGCTAAGGCCTTGCGCTGTTGGTTGTCTACAGATACTTGGTGGTATTTATTTCGAATTAATTGGAAATATATTTTGACATTGTGGTCTTGTAAATCTATATTTCTGGAATATTCGAAATAATGGTTGGTCACACACCGTATTAACGCCACTAAACGGAGAAACACATGTCTGTATTTAACGATTCATCAAACTATGGTGAAAACGGCTTTATTAAAAACAAAGCCGAGATGCTCAATAATTTTTACGGTACTAGCGATGTTTTTCCTTATTGGGTTGCTGACATGGATTTTCAGGTAGCAAAACCGATTAGCCAAGAGCTACAACGCTTAGTGGAACGTGGCGTTTATTCTTATGAATTTAACGAAAGTGCAGTATTTCGCGCATTGTCGGCTTGGTATCAAAAACGTCATAATTTACCCCTGAATGAAGCTAATTTTGCACAAGTGCCCGGAGTGTTGTCGGGTATCGCCCTATTGCTACGTCAATTTACGCAAGAGGGTGATGGAGTATTGATCCACACTCCGGCTTATCACCAATTTGCTAACTTAATCAATAAGGCGAATCGCAAGGTCGTGAAAAGTGAATTAGTAAGCGATGGTTCTCGCTATCAAATAGACTTTGAGGATTATGAGCGCCAAATTGAGCAACACAATGTTAAAGCTGTCATCTTCTGTAACCCACATAATCCAACTGGCAGAGTGTGGAACAAAGCTGAATTAGCCCAGTTAGTTGAGATTTCGCAGCGCCATAATGTTCTGCTAATTAGTGACGAAATCCATTCTGACATTATTTATTCTGGCCAAGGGTTTACCAGCTTAACGAGCTTTGATTATGCCAACGTTATTGCTTTGATTGGCTCGCCTGCTAAAACCTTTGGTATGCATAGCATTGCTAACGGGTATATTTATAGCAATAACTCAACGCTGCTGGCGAATGTTAAGCAACAGGTAGCAGCAATGTATCTTGATCATGGTAATGCCTTTAGTGCGTTTGCCACTGTTGCAGCCTTTGAAAAAGGCGAAACATGGTTAGATGAAATGCTGGTTTATTTAGAGCAAAGTGTTAGTTGGATCAGTGGTTTTATTGAACAATATATTCCCCAGATAAAAATGTACCAGCCTGAAGGGACCTACCAAATTTGGTTTGATTTTTCAGACCTTGGTTTACCGGAAGAGCAATTGAAAACCTTAGTGTTTAAACAAGCCAAAATGGGTTTGACCCCAGGAAGTTGGTTTGGTGCTGAAGGTGTTAACTTTATGCGAATGAACATTGCCACTTCTCGTGAAAACATCATCGAGTCTTTTGGATTACTCAAGAAAGCGCTTGAGGATGCTAAGCCAAACCAATGCAACCTAAAGGCTGCTGGTGAGGAAAAACCTAGTCAATCTTGTTGTTGATGACCCGCAGAGGTCTGTTTTATTGCAGGCTTTAGCGCTCAGTCACTAATGTTTTTTCATTCCGTCTCAATGCAGGATTACCTGAACAACATAAGCCCTAGTTTGGCAGAAGTACGCAGTTTATGTCGCTTAAACGCGCACACTGCGTCGATCCCATTTGTATGGCGATTGCAGAGTATAATACTAACAAAGGGCGCATTTTAGGGTTAGGTGCTTTTAAAGAGGCATGTTGTTTACTCAAACTAAACGTTACTCTGGTTTGTCCAGTATCACAAATGTAAGCCAGAGATGAGCCTTATCACACTGTTGGCTCACACTTTAGAACATCCTTTTTTCCCTCCATTGACACCAATTCATGAGTTAGTAAATTACCCCGTGTTGATGTTTTGTTGATTTTTATCGGTTTCAGCAAAGCGTTCAACAACATTTGTAACATACGCTAGATTGACCTCAAGGACTGATGATTTGCGCAGGAATGGTGGGGATCTCCACAATACTGACAGTATGGTTTTATTGGTGTTCATGTGAGCAACTGACATGATTTTATAAATAGTAAACACCAAATTTCAACTGAGCTAGGTATTGATGCTCCTATTGTTTCGAAAGATACATTTAAACTAAACGCGCATTCTACCAATCGGTCTTTGTGTTCATTCAATATAGTAATCAAGGGAAAGGATATACTAATAATGAAATGTAAAACCAAAGCGAATGCAATAAATACGTGCTTACTTGGCACCTCACTGGCTGTGTTTTCACAACTGGCTAGTGCAGATGTAATTTTACATGCATTTGATTGGCGATATTCAGACGTTGCTGCTAGAGCAGCAGAAATCGCAGAGATTGGCTATACCAATGTATTGGTGGCGCCACCATTAAAATCTGATAGCAGTAACTCACAGTGGTGGGCCCGTTATCAACCACAAGATTATCGCGTGATTGACAATAACCGTGGTAATAAAGAAGATTTTCAGAACATGATTAACGCATTGAATGCTCATGGGGTTAACACCTATGCAGATATTGTGATTAATCAAATGGCCAATGAGCGCGGTAATTCTACCTACTTCCCTGGCTCAGAAACGCTCAGCGAGTATTCAAATAACAGTGAGTACTGGAATCGACAAAAACTGTTCGGTGATCTAAGCAATAACTTATTTACTCCCGGCGATTTTCACGATGGTTTCTGTATCACTAATTGGACCAATGTTTGGGAATCAATGAACGGCCGTATTTGTGGCGGTAATGGTGACCCCGGCTTACCAGATTTAGATCCAAGTAACTACGTGCGTGAGCAGCAACGCAACTATGTTCAAGCCATTAAAAACATGGGCGTAAGTGGCTTCCGTATTGACGCCGCCAAGCACATGACCACTTGGCACATAAACCAAGTGTTTAACGATACTATTAAACAAGATATGTACTTGTTCGGTGAGATTATTACTGGTGCCGGTGCGGGTAATGCTGATTACGATACCTTCTTAGAACCTTATTTACGTGAAACCTCACACAGTGCTTATGACTTCCCACTACTAAAAACATTACGTGATGCATTTGACGTAAATGGTAGCTTAGAGGCATTAGCCAACCCTAAATCTTGGGGTGGAGCGATTGACGGCATCCGCGCCTTAACTTTCACCATCACCCACGATATTCCAAGTAATGACGGCTTCCGCTATCAAATTATGAGTGAAGGCAATGAACATCTTGCTTACGCTTATATTCTTGGGCGTCAGGAAGGTGTGCCAATGGTATTTAGTGATGCAACTGGAGTTGACGGTGGCCGCTGGGTTGATGACTACAAACAAGATAACTTGAAAGCTATGGTGAAATTCCACAATGGCGTTCAAGGGGCCGATGAAGAAGTATTGTATACCGATCAGTGTGCAATCGTTTTACGTCGTGGCCAGGCTGGCCTGCTAGGTATTAACAAGTGTGGTTATGATAAAGACATTAGCGTTAACGCGAGTAACTTAAATCACTCTAAAAACTATGTTGACGTATTCACCGGCTCAAGCTTCCAAGCAAGCGGTAGCAATTATACCGTTAATGTACCTGCTGGCTCAGCAAGAATGTGGTTAGCAGAAACTGGTGTGATTATTGACCCAACAGATGACGTTAATGTGAGCTTTACCTGTAACAACGGTAATACCAACATGGGTGATAGCGTTTATGCGGTAGGTAACAATAGTGCATTAGGTAACTGGCAAGCAGCTAATGCAGTGCAGCTAAGCCCTACTAGTTACCCAACTTGGACAGCTACTATTAAGCTTCCTAAATCAACAGACATTGAATGGAAGTGTATTATTCGTAACGAAAGCGATCCTAGCAATGTGATTCAGTGGCAATCGGGTGGTAATAACTCTGTTAATACTGGAACAGGTGCATCAACAACCGGGAGTTTTTAATCTCCTCGATGCTCGTTAGCGAAAATGTAGAAACTTAAGCGAGACACGCTAGCCAATAGGCTGGTTTATCGAGCAATTACGTTTACATTATCGCGCTAACATTGATTTAAAGATAAAAAATCCGAGTGTGCTTAGTGGCACTCGGATTTTTTATAGGCGTGAATCTAGGGGGCAGCGCTTTGTTGGTGTAGCAGGGCTTGTGTTATCAATAGGGTCGTCGACTAGCCTTAACGGTTAACATTGGCCGAACGTGCGTTTAGCAATAGCAGCGGTATTGCTAAAGCAGATAAACCACCCATTATTAGGAATACACCAGAGCCCATTGGTTCGTATAAAGCACTGCTCAAAAAGGTGAGTAGCGCAGTCCCCATGTTTAAGGCGATAGCTGAGTATAAAGCTTGTAGTGGAATAGCTTGAGAGCTTGGCGCTTCTGAAGCTATGTACTTAATAGCCGCCAATTGGGTTAGTGCAAAAGTAAGGGCGTGCATGCCTTGTGACAGCATCATTAATGGCAGTATTTCGGTACTACCAAATATTCCCCAACGTAATACGCCACCGATAGCTGCAAGCAAAAACATTTTGTTGGCATTCCAATGTTTAAACCATTTACTGCCAAAAATAAGAATGCTCATTTCGAATACCACCCCAATCGACCATAAATAACCAATGGTCGACTCTGCATATCCAATACTTTTCCAATACAGTGTGCTGTAGGCGTAGTAAGCGGCATGTGAGCCTTGGATTAAGGCGGTGACAGTAATAAATAGCAGGGTGTTTTTTTGTTTTAGTACCGCCCATAATCGGTGGTTAGCGGGTTCGTTTTCACTGGTTTCATCCACTAAAGGTGAAGCTGGGGTGAATAAACTAAGGCCCCACATTAATACTAGCGAGCCGATGGTGGCATACAAAATGAGCGAGTGAGAATAATAGGTGAGCCCAATACCCAGCAGCGTAGATGAAACAATAAAGGCGATAGAGCCAAATACTCTAACTCGACCGTAATCTAAGCGCAGTTGGCTAACCCATTTGGTGGCAACGGCATCACCTAAGGGAATGAGTGTAGCAATAAAAAAGTTTGCCGCTAGGGTGAGTACCGTTAGCCAGAAATAACCCTCTAACCAACACAAACCTGATACCACTAGAATGCTGGCGAAACTCACCCAGCGGATCCCTGGGAGCAAATGTTGCGCTGATTTTATTCGTGGCATAAGTAACATATTGCCCATGAATCGGGCCAGCATACTAAAGCCTAACAACAAACCAATTTGGCTAGGATCTAAGCCTTCACTTTCTAACCATAAGGCCCAAAAAGGTAGAAATACTCCCCAGGCAAAGAATAATCCTGAAAAATACAAACTTATCCAACTGGCTGCTTTGGGTTTAATCACTTTGCCGAACCTTATACTGCTTAGTGGCCGCATTATAGCCTTTATCTCCAAATAACATAGCGGATATTAAGCGAGATTTAGTCGCTAGTTTGCATCACCGTATTGATATTGATTTGATGGTTTTGTGTGGTCGGATCTATATAGGGTACGCAACTAGGCTTTCTAGTCGCTATAGCTGGTGATGCCATTAATCTAAAACTTATATTTCAAAAATACTTTATTTATCAATTAATAAAACTGAAATGAGCTCTACATAAGGTGTAGTCGTTTTTTACACTACCTTAACTTAGAGATTGAAATGGATAATCATTTTCCGCTAAAAAAGATGTTGATTGCTTCGGCCATTGCCGTGAGTTTAAGTGCTTGTTGGGATAACTCTAGCAACAATTCTTACAACGAATTGTCGATGGAGCTTCGTTTAATGGAAACGACCGACCTCCACTCAAATATGAAACCTTACAACTATTTCGCCTCTCCAAAAGACAATGCCTTAGGTCCTCAAGACTACGGTCTGGCTCGCACTGCCGTGTTGATTAAAGAAGCGCGAGAAGAAGCCCAAAACAGCATGTTGTTTGATAACGGCGACCTAATTCAAGGTAGTCCGATGGGAGATTATGTCGCTAATTTAGGTACCTCATACTTAGAGAGAAATATTCATCCAGTGTACAAAGCGATGAATTACTTAGCTTACGATGTAGGGAACATTGGTAACCATGAGTTTAACTACGGTTTAGATTATTTAGCTGCGGCTATCTCGGGAGCTAACTTCCCGTATATTAATGCCAATGTTTATCAGTTTGAAGGGAAGCAAACAACTAACAATGTGACGATTAATGCAGAGACCTGTGCGGTAGATATTGATAAGCACTTTGCTGGTAACTATGCTGCCTTCTTTGAGCAATTTGAACCTTACTTTACTCCTTATGAGATTCTAGAGCGTAACTTTACCGCTACCAATGGCACTACTCATTCGGTAAAAGTAGGGGTTATCGGTTTTACGCCACCTAATATTCTGAACTGGGATAAACGGTACTTGGAATGTAAGGTGATGTTGGCAGATATTAAAATGACTGCTGAGCATTATGTTCCCAAAATGAAAGCGGAGGGGGCCGATATTATTGTGGCGATTCCTCATTCTGGGTTGTCGGGTGGCGATCGTGATGGCGAGTTTATGCACAATGCTTCTTGGCAGTTAGCTCAAATTGATGGCATTGATGCTTTAATGTTTGGCCATGACCACAACAACTTCCCAACCGATAGTAATACTTATGATGGGATGGAAGGTGTAGATGCACCCAACGGTAAAATATTTGGCAAGCCAGCGGTTATGCCGGGATTTTGGGGGAATCATTTAGGTGTGATTGATTTAACCCTAAGAAGCTCCAATGGGGGGGAATCATGGTCGGTGAAATCGAGTAGCGCTAGTTTACGGGCACTTAAGGATGACCCCAACCTGCAAGATGAAATGATTAACTACTTAGTCAGCTCAGATCACGATGGCACTTTAGATTTTATGGCTGAAGAAATTGGTAACATTGACGAGCCAATAAACAGTTACTTTTCAGCCGTTGAATCAGACATATCTGTGCAAATTGTAAACGAAGCGCAGTATTCGCAAGGCTTGGCGTGGCAAGAGGCTGGCGTGTTGGATGCAAGTATTACTATGCTATCGGTTTCCGCTCCCTTCAAAGGAGGTCGTGGTGGTAGAGAGGATTACACCAATATTGACGGTGATGCGCTAACTCGAGCCAGTGTTGCTGACTTATATGTGTTTGATAACAATACACCAGCGGTGCTTGAACTGACGGTGGCAGATCTTATTGAGTGGATGGAAGTAATTGTTGCTCAGCAATATCAAACCGTAGCAGAAGACGGCGACAGGTTATTGCACCAGCAATTTCGCAGTTATAACTTCGATGTGTTTTTCGGTGGCTTTGATGCCGATGGAGAAAGCTTGTTAACCTATGACATCGATGTCAGCCAAGCTCCTCGCTACCAAGTAAACGATTTAGGTGAGTTGGTATACGATGAAAATGGCGAGTTAATTCAAACCAATAGACGCCGTATTGGCAATGTTCAATATGCTGGTGAAAATTTAGCAAACCAACTAACCAAAAAGCTGTACGTGGTGACCAACAACTATCGAGCTTCGCAAAGCTGGATGCCGGGCGTTGCTAACGCCACCGTCGCTCATGAAGATGAAGTAGAGTCTAACCGCGATTTAGTTAATCACTACTTGAATGCTAAATCGAACGATTTAAATGACCCTAGTGATATTTTGGAGTTTCCAAATGCTCACAACTTCAATTTAGTTGGCCCTGTTGGCCTTAGTGTTGAGTTTCTATCATCACAGTTGGAAGCTGCAGAAGGTTTTGCTAACCAGTATTTGCCGCGGGTAACACCCACGCAAGAGTTTGATGATGTAGCTGATAACGAGGGTTTTAGAGTGTTTACCTATACCTTTGATTAAGTGTATGTAATGACTTAAAGGTTTAGCCCCAAGTAAAATAGCAAAGGCGCTCAGAAGTGCGCCTTTTTTGTAAGAAAATTGCCAAAGGCTAGTCTAGTATTATTGTAGAACCTGCTGTTTTTATCATTAAGTAAAGCAATAAAGGGAGCGGCTGCATTCGCAAATTTACTTTTCTCTTAAGCCTATTATTTTGTTCTTCTGTTTTAGCTGAAGGGCCTTATAGGTATGCGGCTATAGAGCATTTGTTTGAACAAAAAGTGGGTATTATTGTACTTGATGCTGTTTACAAGAGGCTTGGGCTGAGCATTGATGTTAACTCCTTACCAGCCAAGCGAGCTCAGTCAGAGGCAAGTAATGGTTTGCTGGATGGTGAAGTCATGAGGATATGGAGTTATGGAGAACGAAACAGCCAATTAATAAGGGTGCCTACACCTTATTACTCATTAAATACCACTGCGTTTTATCTAACCGAGCGGGATTTGGCGGTGTCTACCTTGTCAGACTTAGCGCAATACAAATTGGTGATAGTAAGAGGGGTTAAACATACTGCCGATGTAACCGCCAGTTTTAGTGAGGTTGAGAAACTCAGCAATACCGATAAGTTACTAGAGTTTGTGAGTCGTGGAAGAGCTGACGTTGCGCTCACCAATAAAATGGACGGATTAATTGCTCTAGAGCGGTTAAAGCTAAACGAGCAAATTACCTCTTCTGAGCCACTGGCTGTATTTCCTCTTTATCATTACATTCACCGCCGAGAGTTTCATCTGGTTAAGAAGGTCGATAAGGTCATTCAAGATATGCTTAAATCTGGCGAGTTAGCCCAAGTGATTGAACAGGCTGAACAGAGGGTGTTGAGCCAATAACCTTAAAGACAGTTCCTTTAGCTCAATGAAGTGTCCCACAGTAGCTGTAAACCCAACAATATAGACATGAAATAAAGACGATGTTGGCTTAAGCAAATATCGGGTCGAGTCAGCGATCTATTTCGGGTAGAGTGGCGCTTAAACTATAGGAGGATAAGTGATGGAGCAATACTCACTGCAATCACACCGAGAGTATCAGCAAATTAGCCAAGCTATGGCCTATTTGCTTGAACATCAACAGCAACAGCCTGAACTTGCCGAACTATCTGCAACACTTGGTTTTAGTGAGTCACATATGCAGCGTTTGTTTAGTCGTTGGGTGGGGGTTTCTCCTAAACGCTTCTTACAATATCTTACCTTGCAGCGAGCGCAGCAACAGTTGGCTGAGTCTAACTCGGTGTTAGAGTTAGCTTACGATTTGGGCTTGTCTAGTGCTGGGCGTTTATACGACTTGTTTGTGAATATTGCCGCAGTGACTCCCGGTGAAGCAAAGAGCTTAGGTGCAGGTATTCAAATATTTTATGGTTGGGGGCTGACCCCTTTTGGCTGGGCGTTTGTTGCCAGCACAACAAGAGGCATTTGTCAGTTAAGTTTCTGTGAAACAGAACATGATTCAGCTCCCTTAGAAGAGTTGAATAAAGCCTGGCCCAAGGCGCAATGTTGTTTAGATGAGACGCTTAGTCAGCAACTATTATCTCAAGTGTTTGACGGTGGAAATAGTCAACAACCCTTGTCGTTATGGCTAAAGGGAACAAACTTTCAGTTACAAGTTTGGCAAGCCCTACTTAAGCTACCTTTTGGCAGTTTGTGTTCTTACCAATTTTTGGCTGAACAGGTGAGTTCTAGTAATGCGACACGTGCAGTCGCGAGTGCGGTGGCGAAAAATCCGATTGCTTTTATTATTCCCTGCCATAGAGTGATTCGCAGTAGTGGAGCCTTAGGAGGTTATCGCTGGGGCTTAGAACGTAAGCAACTAATGATGGGCCGAGAAGCCGTGTTTAGTGAGAGAGCATTGAATGACCGAGCGAGTTAAATTACAAACTATTAGTAGTGAGTTGTTACCCGAATTATTGGCATTGCAAGTAGATGAAGCACAACAACATTTTGTTAAGCCGATTGCGCGGGTTTTAGATGAATTAAGCGCCCAGCAAACGGCACATTTAATCTTAGCTAACAAGCAGGTGGTGGGCTTTTTTGTTATTGATACCCAATACCCTTATCAGGCTGAGTTACCCTTACAGCAAAGTGTTTTATTACGTTCATTTTTTGTGGCTAGTCAGTTTCAAGGCAAAGGTTATGGCTATGCAGCAGGCGCGCAATTAAGACCTTATGTAGCGGACCTAAATCCGTCTTTTCAACATTTGGCGCTTACCGTAAATTGTCGAAATAATGGGGCGCAAGCCTTGTATAAAAAGTGTGGTTTTGTAGACAGTGAAAAGTTGTATAACGGCGGGCCAGCAGGGCCACAACATCTTTATTTTTTGGATTTATAATAAGGATGGGATAGAAGGAAAATAGGAAGCATAACCTAATCCCAGGTTATGCTTCTTCTTGAAGTTACTTAGGCAACTTCAACATTGGCGGCTTGTGGGCCTTTTTGACCGTCTTCAACGTCAAATGCTACTTTCTGGCCTTCTTCAAGTGATTTAAATCCATCCCCCAAAATTGCACGGAAGTGAACAAACACATCAGCGCCTGACTCTTGAGAAATAAAACCAAAACCTTTCTTTTCGTTAAACCACTTAACGGTACCAGTGCTCTTAGACATTGTGTCTCCTGAAACAATTGAAATATTACTCTATTTTTTTAGTTTGCTTGGGTTTCGCAGCACTTAGTAATTTGTACAAATTATGCGCTGTCTCTTCAAGCGCAATCATCATAACAACAACTTATGGGCTAGGCATAGTGACAAAAGTAAGCAAAACAACTTTTGCTTGATAACGTTTTCAATCACGTGATGCATCTCACGAAAGTGGTAGATGAAAAGGCCTGTAAATTGAGTAAAAACTGGTGGATTTGGCTACTTAATGATTTCGTCCAGCAAGGGTTTGTTGAGTAAAAGCATTAAAGCGCTGTTCTAAAAGTTTAGCGTTGCTTTCTTCGCCACTCATTGCCAATAATTGAGCCGCTACTTCGGCGGTGGCCCATTGGCCTTTTATTGGTCGAGATCGCAAGCCGTAACGGGATGCTTGTTCAAGTTGAATTGAAATAACTGGAAATTGATCAAGCCAGGGGCTCTGATGAAACATTTTGCGTGCTTCGCGCCAACTGCCATCAAGCATTATAAAGAGTGGTTTTCGTTTTGGCTCCAGCTCTACTTGGTAATGTACTCGCTCAGGCTGGCTAAAGCTTGCAGGGAATACCACATAGGGTTGCCAATGTGCTTGTTGGCACAACGCAAGTAGACTTTGGCAAGGCTCTTTGCGTTGCCAAATAAAGGCGTGGGTATCTGGAATCAAATCGGCAATAAATCGGCCAGTGTTGCTTGGGCGCAGTACTTCCATGTTGTGCATTAACAAAGCAAAACCACATTCACTATTTTGCAAAATAGCTTGCTCACAAAAGCAGTGTTGCTGAGGCATTTGGCAGCTGGCGCAGCGCACTCGGCGAGCCCCTCGGCCTTTAAACTCGGTGGTGGCGGCAGCTTTACGTTGAGCATAGAGTGTTAGGAAACGATTCACTAAAAAATTCAGATGGCAGTTAAAAGGTGGCTAAGTATACCCGAGCAAGTGGGCTATCTCTATCCTGACGAAAACAGAATAACGTAGAGCGTTTGTTCGAGAGGTTTAGCGAAACAGATACTGCCTTGGGTAACCAAAATAGCGGCGAATTCGGTAATGCTGAAATAACATGGCGCTAGCAAAATGTAGCAGTGCGACTACGCCTAAAATAGCAGCCATTCGCAGCCAAGGTTGGTCGTATGCGCTGCGAATTACGTAAATCTCTGCCAAGGTATTAATCCATTCTGCAGTGAGCAATAACATGGCGCATTGGTTTAAACGTAAACAAATGGGGTGTCGAATTAACACGCTGAAGAAGCCCATTACACAAAGGATTACGTAGATTTGTTGTTGGGCATAGTAGAAATGAGCAGCACTAAGCAAAAAACATATGCAGCAGGGGGCCAAAAATAAACGAATGGAAGATTGCATAACAAACTGCTCAGTGGTTAAAAATGATGCAGCGAGTGTGTCAATGTATAGCTAGTGAGATAATGATTTAAATCAACTTAAAGATTTTTAGTTGCATTGAATGAAAAAAGTAAGAGTTAGATCGCACTACCTAAGACAGCTTAAGTAGTGCGTTAAGCTAATGATTTATAAACTTAATTAATCTAAGCTCTTGTATTCAAAGTAATCAAAATCTGCAGCGATATGCTTGCCTGTTAAGTCACAAGCAAACAAGCCAAGCAGAGTACCGGTGAAGCGGAACACGTCTTTACTGCCTTCGTCAGATAGCTCGGTGGCATTAAGTGGCTCACCAATGTTTAGCCATGTTGTGCCATCTAAAGAGTAACTAAACTGATACCAATGGGTGTTGAGTTCCAATCGCATGTAAACACGCTCACAGTTACCAATAACGATTTCATCGGTGTACTCAAGGTACTTGTCATCAATATCACCAACAAGTTGAATTATTTGTTCACCTTGGTCATTAGCGGAGGTTTTTAGGAAGTAATGGCCGCCACGTGAGTAATAGGCTACTAAGCCAGCCATTTGCCTTGGCGACCTTGGCCTAAACTCTACTGCGGTCTCGCTCACACAGCTAAATGCAGTTAGGCGCTGTGCTAGCATACTTTGATTGTAGCGAGAGTATAAGTAGTCGCGACCGACTAAACGTGCATAACCTGGACGTTTGCTTAATGATATCCATGATTCTTCAAACGGGTCTTTAAGTGACTGGTACTTAGGTGCCAATTGGGTTTGCTCAAAATCATCACGGCTTGCTTCCACCGGCCAAGGGTGTGCGGCTAGTTTAGGCGCTTGAATCTCTACGCGTGGTGTTGTGCCACCTACAACGTAAGGCCATCCGTCGCGCCATTCTACATTTTGCAAGGCGGTTTCGCGGCCAAGAGTACAGCGCCCTTGCCCATAGTCCATAGAATAGCTTGGGTTTTCTGGGTCGTTAATTGGGCGACCGCATAGGTGAGATAAGTACCACTCACCATTTTGAGTTTCTACTAAAAATCCGTGGCCTGCGCGCTGAAGTTCTGCTTCATCTTGATGACGAGAGGTAAGAATAGGGTTTTGTGGGTGAATATCGTAAGGGCCCCAAACGCTCTTAGAGCGACATACCGTGACGGCATGATCATAAGATGTACCGCCTTCGGCTGTAATGAGGTAATACCACCGCTCTTTTTTAAGTATTTGGGGACCTTCAGTACAGCCTAACTTAGTGCCGCCGAAAACTATCTTTTCTTCGCCGACCAACTCACCTTTATCAGCATCAAATTCCTGAAGAATAATCCCACCAAAGTAGTCGGTCTTTTTACGCCCGTCCCACACCATGTTTACCATGTACTTTTTGCCGTCGTCATCGTGAAACAACGAAGGGTCAAAACCGTAGTCTCCAATAGAGACGGGTTTGCTCCAAGGGCCTTCAATATTTTCTGCACTGACTACATAAGCGGGAGTAGACATCCAAGTGCCGCCACGGCAAGAGCGAACATTGGCGAAACAGCACCAAAATTTTCCGTCAGCGTAACTTAAGGCTGGGGCGTAAACTCCTTCAGAATTATCCATGCCACGCATATCTAAATGCTCTACGGTATTCAGCACGTGGCCAACTATTTGCCAGTTAACCAAGTCTTTTGAATGGTGAATCATAATGCCGGGAAACCATTCAAAGGTAGAGGTAGCAATATAATAATCATCACCCACACGGATGATGGAAGGGTCTGGTCGAAAACCAGTAAGGATAGGGTTAGTTATCGTTGCCATAATTACTCCTGAAGTCTGTATTGTTAATTTATTGCTTTAAGATGGGGTAATATGTAAGGTTTGAGCTTGTTTATATGAAATTATTGCTACTATGCCTGCGCACGCTCTCAGTTTTGAAAACATTCACCTGCCACAAGGCAAACCTTATTATTTAAGGCGCTTTCATATTGTGGATGAACAGAAGATGGTTATTCCTACCCATTTTCATATGTTGGGCGAGATCATGCTCTTCAAAAAAATTGCGGGGCAAGTGGAGATAGATGGTCAAGCCATTGAACTAGGCCGTAACGTTTTGGTGTTTATTCCTTCTTTAGGTATGCATGCAATAGACATGGACGGGGACGACCGTGAATTTAGTTTATTGCAGTTTGAGCGCTACTTGTTAAGTGAGCTAAACCTACTGGAATTCACTAGCCAACTAGAGCGCCCATTGGTGATCCAACTCGATGAGCAACAAGCGGGCTTTTTGCATAGCCAGTTTGAGTGGCTAGAAAATGCCGATGCTAAGAGTGAAGATAGAAACTTAGCCTATAGTTTGCTGCATACCATCTTTTTGTTTCTTGCTCAGCAGCATAAGGGATGTTTGTTTAACGCCGAGCAGTCACTGGTAGCGGCGAGGGAAAACAAAGGTCTCTCTAAGTTAATTCCCTTGTTACACCACCTCGAAAATCAGCAAACCCTTAACTTGAATTTGCAGCAGGCCGCCGATATATGCGGGATGTCTAAGTATCACTTTTCTCGCTTATTTAAATCCTTGTTTGACCAAAACTACAAAGATTATATTCTTAAACGCAAAATCAATACTGCCGTAGCGATGCTTAGTGAAAGCCGCCAAAGCATCACTCAAATTGCTTATGCCTGCGAATTTTCTGATAGCGCCTATTTTTGTGCCAAATTTAAACAGGTAATGGGAATGTCACCTGGCAAGTTTAGACAATCAACCCAAACGGTTCTGTCATTCAATTAGGCTTTTAGTCATTACCTTTAAATCCTATTTTATTTAGATAGTTATTTGAGTTACTGAGCTCCTTACTGTGAAAATCAACTACGCTAGTAATGAGTTTAAGTTAATGAGAATTGGAGTTAAAAACGATGCGGATTTTGGTGATTGGCGCCTTTGGCACTATTGGCAGAAAGTTAGTTCCTGCATTAGTAGTGGCGGGTCATCAAGTCAGTGTATCTTCTCGTGACCCTCATAAAGCGGCTCCGTGGCAAGAGCTTGATTGTCCTCGCTTTACTTTAGATTTACTTGAGCCAGATAGTCTGCCAGATGCCTTAGCCAAGGTAGAATTAGTTTACTACTTAATGCATGGCATGAGCGACGGGCAAGCGCATAGTGAGCTTGAGGCCATTGCGGCTAACAACTTAGCAAATGCCGCCAGTAAAGCCGACATTACACGAATTATCTATATGGGCAGCTTGGTATCGGCTAAACCAAAATCTGAGCACATGTTAGCGCGAGTGGCCACTGGCCAAGCGCTAGCCTCTAGCGGAGTGGCTGTTACCGAGTTGCGTGCAGGCATTATTATCTCTCCAGGCTCTGCCGCTTTTGAGGTAATGCGAGACTTAGTTGGCCATATGCCGTTGGCTTTTGTGCCCAAAGCGATTGAAACCAAGGCACCACCTATCGCCTTAGAAAACGTGCTTTATTATTTGGTTAAATTAGCTGAGATGCCAGAAACCGCAGGCATGGTATTGGATGCTGCTGGCCCAGAGTGGTTGAGCTATCGCGAGTTGATGCTAAAAATTGCTAACCATTTGAATAAAAAAATAAAGATTATGGTGTTACCGGGTTTGCCTATTAAGTTGGCCTGCATGGTACTTGGGGTAATAACGTCGGTACCCCAAAGTTTAGCTAAGGCCTTAATAGCAGGCTTAGCTGAGCAACTGCAAGCAAACCCTGAACCCTTGCGTGTGTTAATTCCACAACCGCTGATTAGTTTGGATCAGGCCATCGAGCAATTGCTAAATGAAGAGCAAGTACACACTTACCCTAAGCGTTGGCAAGATGGGGTTCCTACTTTTCGTAACTTTTCATCTTTACACGGCTTTTATGCCAAGGCCGCAAAGAAAGTGGTTACGGTGAAAGCAAGTCCGCAAGCCCTATGGCAAGTGATTAACTTGCTAGGGGGCAAGCATCGCTATTTTTACTTAAACAGTCTATGGGCAATGCGTGAGTGGATGGATTTTGTTGTGGGCGGTAAAGGTCGAGAACATGGCCGAACCGATTATCGGCAGCTAAAAGTGGGTGATAGAGTCGATTCATGGACGATTTTAAGCGCGGAAGAAAACGACTGTTTAGTGATGCGCTTTGGCATGAAAGCACCAGGCGGGGGCGGCATGCAATTAAGTATTGAAGCCTTGGATGCCGATACCTGTCAATTAGAGGTGGCGTTGTATTGGCACCCTGCAGGCTTTTGGGGCTTGGTCTATTGGTATTTTTTTGCTCCTTGGCACAGTTGGTTATTGTATGGAATGACCAAACAAATGGGTAAGTTGGCTGAGGATATTGAACAAAGGCAGTCTGCCTAATAAAAAGCCACCTATTAAGGTGACTTTTTTGTTGTGACGTTTTGTTGGGCGAGGGGGACTAATAAGGTGCTGGGTAGCGTTTAAATACGTCTGCTATGTCGGATAACGCTCGCTCACTTAATGGTTGCGAAAATGCATCAATATCTTCTTTTAGCTGGGCTACGCTGGTGGCGCCAATAATGGTAGAAGTCACACCATTGACTTGGTCACACCAAGCTAGCGCTAATTGCGCAGGAGTATAATCATACTCTGCAGCAATTTTTGCGTAATCAGCTACCGCTTTGTGGGCTAACTCCGTATTGCGGAAAATACCATTGCGCTGCATTAAGGTCCAACGGCTGCCAGCAGGGCGTGCACCATCAGCGTATTTACCACTTAACATACCGCTGGCCAGTGGTGACCAAGGCAAATAGGCAATATTTTCTTGCACGCAATTTTCAATTAAGTAAGCCCAGTCTTTAGCGTGTAGCAAACTAAATTCATTTTGAATCGATACCATACGTGGCAAGTTATGTTGCTCACTCAGCTTCAAATAGGTGTTAATGCCCCACGGTGTATCGTCGGACAAACCGCAGTGGCGAATCTTTCCTGCTTCAACACAGCGCTGTAAGCCTTGGAGTATGTCTAGCATCTGCGCTTGATGATCTGCAGCATCTAATTCAGTGGGAGTAATTTGATTGGGCCAATGTTTACCAAAGTGCGGGGTAGAGCGGTTAGGCCAATGTAGTTGGTATAAATCGATATAGTCGGTTTGCAAGCGTTGTAGCGATGCATCAACCGCTGCAACGACAGCATCTCCGGTAATGGGCCCGCCATTACGCACCCATGGTAATCCAGCACCAGCAATTTTGGTGGCTATCACCACATCTTTACGCTGCTGCTTATTGGCTGCTACCCAGTTACCTATAATGCTTTCGGTTTTGCCATAGGTTTCAGCGGAAGGCGGTACTGCGTACATCTCAGCTGTATCAATAAAGTTTACGCCCTGGCTAAGGGCATAGTCGATTTGCTGGTTAGCATCGCTTTGGTTGTTTTGTAAGCCCCAAGTCATGCTGCCTAAGCAAACTCGTGATACCGATAAATTACTGCTTCCAAGTGTAGAAAAATTCATGTCGATTCCATTAAACAACGTTAGCGAAATAAGGCGTTAGCTTATGTTAAAGCCTGTTTCATTTGCAAATATAAGGAGTAAGAATTTACTTCTATAAAGTAACCCCATTTAGTAAAAAAAGTATTCTGCGGCAACAGGGAAAGAAGAGCATGTTTCATGGCCAAAAACATCGTTGATGGTGGCGTAGTATGCTTGGTTAGTTAATGCGCCTTCTTGAAATTCCACATTTAGCCAAATTTCGTCTAGGCTGACGCTGTAAAGTCTAGAGTCAACTATAGACTTGTCTGCACCTACAATTTCAAGGCTTACTTGTTGAGGGCTAACGAGAGTAGGCATAATAGCTATTCTAGCCGTTTTTTGGGGCGAGCTAACTAGTACTTGTGTCGAGAGGCTTTGAATACAAAAAGTAGCTTCAAGTCCAACAGGAGCCTCGTAATAATTATCTTGGGACTGCCGCTTAGATAATCGGTTGTTTCGAGCAGTAAAACTTAACCTATGCTCTCTGTTATTAGGAAATACGTAATTAGCCCTTGAAAAATTATGAGTATATGCACCATAGTTTTCGACTTCAGCGCTTATTTTATAATTGGCTTGGTAGTCTTCAACTGCGTATTCAGTGGACTCATCCAATTTTATATTGATCACAGAGTTTAGGTTGTCGACAAACTCTACTTCACCTGCCGTTACCCTATTACGTATTGTTGTAACAGGTGTAATAGTGTTAATTGAAGCTTGATTTATGCCATTGTAGCCGTTTGATTTAAGAAGACCATTGTAGCTAACAGTATGCTGTCCTAAGCGATAATCGAGTTGTCGAACTATAGCTAGTTCTTCAAATGTAACTGTTGCAGGTAAAAGGTCATAGAGTTCAACATATAGGGCAAGCGGGGTAGTGAAATTGACTTCAGTGGAAGAATTATAGCTATCGTTGCTGTATTGGCTTATTTCGGCACTATAGTCCGTAAAGCTCTTAGCTACTTTAGAATCACTGTGACTATATGCCAAATTTTTTACATCGAGTTGTCCTGAAAAATTTAGGATGAAACCATTTAAACTAGCGTCGTCTAGTTTTAGGTCAATATCACCGGTAATTCGATAAAACGAATCTAAACCTTCGCCTAAGGTGCATTGCTGAAAACTGGCGCTAAACATATCATTTACCAATGACAGTTCAATTTTTGGCTTGTCTACAGTTGTGTGCTGGGAGGAAAGGCATTCGATATGAGTGAGGCTTGGATCTTCTATTTTTTTATGTAGCGCGGCTATCACGGTATCAATGAGATAAAACTGAGAATTAGCTTCGTTAAGAGATCTCCCAGTATGTATATAGCTGTCGTGCACGCTACTATTAACTTGCTGCTCGGATAATTTCTCGGTTGAGCTATTACAAGCGCTAAGGCTTAAGATGGCTATACTCAGTAAACTACTAATTATGATTTTATGGTGAGATGGCATAACTTTCCTTGTTGGATTTTTATCAATTTTTCAATGATTTATTTGTTTTTTTGCATCTTATAAAGTTATATGTCATTTGTCTATGAAGGCTTTGGTCATACTATTTTATTGTGTGAAATGAATAGCGATTTAGCTTTGCTGAACAAGAATAAAAATCTATTATCGAACCATCTTTCCTCACTACTAGACAATATGTCCCCCAGAGCTGAATTACCGATTGATTCAATTAAATCCCCGTTTGTTAACCAGCTGGCAATCTCACACTTAGTTGTTGAAGCTGCCACCGGCTCGGGTAAGTCAACCCGTTTACCGCGTTGGGCGACAAGTTTGGGCAAGGTGTTGGTGGTTCAGCCGCGTCGAATTGCTTGTGAAGCCTTGGCTAGTTATGTTGCAGAGCAAGCTAAGTTGGCAGGAGAGCCTCATAAGGTGGGTTACTCGATTCGCTTTCATTCAACGGTAAACGAACATACCAATATTGCTTTTGTTACTCCAGGAATCGCCTTGCGCTGGTTGGCGGAAAATAAGCTTGGCGAATTTGCGGTGATTATTATTGATGAATTTCATGAGCGGCGTTGGGACTCAGATTTATTACTGGCTCTAGTAAAGCAACTGCCGATTCGAGTAGTGGTTACCTCAGCGACTTTGGAAGGTAATAAGCTCTGTGAATATTTAGCGGCGAAACCATTGAAAACTGAAGGCCGTGAGTACCCGGTAAGTTTAAGCTATGAAGCGCGGGAATCGCATCACTTGCCAGATATTACTCGAATCACGGATGCCATAAAAAGCGCCGTGAATAAGGCAATGAAAAAAGATGATGGCGATATCTTGGTATTTTTACCTGGGCGTGGAGAAATTCAACGTAGCCTTGCGAGCCTAGCGGATATAAATGCCGAAGTATTGGCCCTTCATGCCACGATTAGCGCTGAGCAACGTCGATACCTATTGGATGATTCATCGACAAAAGCTCGGCCTCGTCGAGTGATTTTAGCCACTAATGTGGCTGAAACCAGTTTAACTATTCCCCGAATAAGTAGTGTGATTGATTCTGGTTTAGAGCGCCGCACTAAACAACGAGCAGGGCGAACGGTGTTAAGTCTGGAGCGAATTTCTCGAGCCAGTGCCGAGCAGCGCAAAGGCCGAGCGGGCCGAGTGAGAGCTGGCCATTGTTACCGTTTATGGGGGGAGTTTGCGCCGCTTGAACAGGTCACTCCACCTCAAATGCAGCGTGAAGAACTACTTGAACCTATGTTGTTTGCTGCTAGTTGTGAGCAAGCGTTAGCTAACTTAGCCTTTTTAGAAGCCTTGCCAGAGAAGTCTCTAAACATTGCGACCGAGCGTTTAACAAGTATGCGAGCGCTTACCAGCCCTGCGAAGTTGAGTGAACATGGGCAACGTTTGTTAGCGCTGCCTATTGATAGCTATTTTGCTCATCTTGTGAATCTTATGTCGTCGCAAGCAGAGCGCGAAGCCATGTTGGATCTCGCGGCGGCACTCAGTATTAATAAGGCGATTTTTCAAAAACCTAAGTCGGAACACGGTTTAAAGCAGCTGGGTGAATGGCAGCCGCTGCATTGTGATATGACATTATTGCTGGATTTAATGCGTGGCAAAACTTGGCCAGAAGAGCTACCGGTTAATCAAGAGGCATTACATCAAGCTCAAGAGTTAGCCGAGCAGCTACGCAGTGTAATGGCAATGAATGATTTGGCCGAAGCCACACCTTATCAAAGAGATAAGCTTATCACGGCCATCTTAGTCGGCGCTAAGGAATTAGTATATGTGCGACGAGAAAAACGCCAAGACGCCATGGGGAACGGGTTTTCTGAGCTACAAATTGGCCGAGAAAGCCTGTTGGCTAACGAGCAGTTGGCAGCAATAGCCTTTGATGTTTACAGCATGCCCGGTCGAGGCCTTAAGCAATTAATGAATATTGGTTTGTGTTTAGCTCCTGTACCTATCACCCTGTTAGTGGAGCACCAATTCGGTGAACTGGAGGCTAAAGGACATATTGATAAACAAGGGCGCCAACCAGTGCAACGTGTTTATGCTGGACGAGTGATTGCTAATGAAACCTTAGCCGCTAACCCTGAGCAGTATCGACTCGGTTTGGCTAGGCGTTTATTGACTAAACAGCAAGCGAGGTTTAAACAATTAAGTCTACAAAATGACGTAGACGCTTGGAACTTGTGGGTTAGTCTTGGTGTTAAGCATGGAGGTGGTGAAGGCGAGGTAATTGAAGCATTAAACTGGCTGAGTGATTACTTGCTGCAACTTGGTGTTGAAAACGCCGAAGATTTAGAGCTAATAGAGCCTAGTGACATCGTGTTTGATGGTATTCCTGAGTGGCAACGATCAGATTTCGAACAACGCTTCCCTCAGCATTTGGTATTAGCTGATATCAAACTCGATGTGGAATACCTAGGTCGCTCTAAACAAGTGATTGTTCACTATCACTCTGGCGCTAGAAAAGGCGGACCAAAACGTTGGGAGCTGCCTAACTGGAGCGGTTGGCGGATTTTCTATAAAAAGGCCAGCAAACGCGTGGCCTTAAATTAGCGTATTTAGAAACAGCTGCGCTATTTAGACGTCATACGTTTTATGGTGTCGTCTTTTAACAAAAAATGGTGATAAAGCGCGGCGCCAACATGAGCGGCTAGTGTCACGTACAAAGCTTGCGCAGCGTAATAGTGCACCTCTGAGGCAATACCATTTAACCATTCGTTTTTCTCAGCAAAGCCAGCAATGGTGAATAAGTCGAAGAAGTTAATTGCGTGGCCGCCGGCTAATGACATGATCATGCCCGAAATAGGCATTGCCAACATCAGCAAGTATAAGGCTAAGTGTCCGGCGTGAGCCATTTTCAGTTTAACGCCTTCACCAATAGGTGAGGGCACCTTCGTTATGCGGTGCCAAATAATTCTTAAGAAGATAGAGGCTAAAGCAATAACACCCAAGCCTTTGTGGAGGGAAAATAGTTCAGATTTTTCTGCTCCCCTTGGTAGCGTGTCCATATATAAAGCGATAGCCACCAAAGCGATGATAAGTGCCGCCATAAGCCAGTGAATAAGCTTACTGACTAATCCAAATTGCGTTGAGTTGTTTTTTACATTCATGGTTAATTGCCATTAAATTTTGTGTGGGTAAACTAACAAAATTGCAACTATTGTAAATTGCCTTTACGCATTTTTACGATCCGTCTCAGTATAGGCAAGATATTGTAGCTTGGGCACTTTTGGCAAATGGCTTGGGTGATGTTTGGTTGGCGGCAATGGCTATGCTAGCATGGCTGAATGAGTAGTAGATGGTCGGAGATTAAGCATTGAAACGATTCCTTAGCGTAGTGTTGCTGATGGCTATCGTCATGCTTGTGGGCTTATTTGCGATAGACCGCTATATCTCTAATCAGGTCTCGGGCCAGTGGTTTCGAGATATGCAACAAGTCCCCGCGCAACCAGTGGCTTTGGTGCTTGGCACCAGTAAGTATGTAGGTAAACGCCTCAACACTTATTATACTTTTAGAGTAGAAGCCGCAGCTAAGCTCTATCACACCAATAAGGTTCAAGCCTTAATCCTCAGTGGCGATAATGCTACCCGCTATTATAATGAACCTGTAACGATGCTAAATGATGTACTGCGTTTAAACGTACCCAGAGAGCATATTGCGTTGGACTATGCTGGCTTTAGAACCTTTGATTCCATTGTTCGGGCACAACAAGTGTTTGGCCAAAACGCAATCATAATTGTGTCGCAACAGTTTCACGTAGAAAGGGCGCTATATATTGCCAATCAATATGGCATAGAAGCCTACGGTTATGTGGTGGATGATGCGCCTAGAGAGTTTCACTGGCGGGTGCGTTTACGTGAAGTACTCGCAAGAACCAAAGCCTTAATAGATCTACATATATTAAAAACTCAACCGCATTTTTTGGGTGAGCCTGAACAAGTTAATACTCGTAGTCCAGAACGTGAAGTATAGGTGTGTTATGAATCTAAGAATGTGGCTACTGGCCATACTGTGTGGTTATAGTTTCAGCTCTTTCGCGAGTTCTAACACAGAGATCACCCCATTTATTGTTGGTGGCAATGATGCGACTCAAAACTATCCGTGGATGGCTCAGGTATTTGTTGGTAGCCAGCGCTGTGGTGGTGTACTGATTGGTGAATCATGGGTGCTTACTGCGGCGCATTGCACCTATGATGTAAATGCTGATGAAAAACACCTTGCCCCGTCTCAAGTGAAGGTGGTACTGGGTGTTTATGAGATGGTTAACAGTAGTCACGCCGGTGCTGTAGCCGTAAGTGAAGTATATCAGCACCCTAATTATGTGAGCCCATCTAGCTCGGGAGCGGCATTTGATTACGATGTTAGCTTACTGCGTTTAGCTACGCCTCAAACTATTACTCCACCGCTTATCAATGCGAGTCAGGTTACCGATGCCTTAAATAGTGGTGGCTTTATGAGCGTTATTGGTTTTGGGCGGGTTAATAGCGATCCATCAAACCCTGAGTATCCAGAAGTGCTGCAACAAGGTAATTTAAGCCTGTATGATACCTCGTCTTGCGCTAGTCGATGGTCCAATTCCACCATAACCGAACGTATGTTTTGTGCCTATGGTACTGATCAAGATGCTTGTTCGGGCGATAGTGGTGGACCGGTGTTTGTTCGTGAAGGCAGTGACTATAGCTTACTCGGTTTAGTCAGTTGGGGCAGTATTGGTTGCCAGAACCGACCTGGCGTTTATGCCGATGTAGGTACAGTGTGCACTTGGGTGACCGATACCGCCAGCTTAGCGGGTGACAATAGTTTGCAATGTAATCAAACTCAGCCAGCTGTTTCTAGCGGAGGAGGAGCAAGCTTTTGGTTGTTATTAATGGTCTTTCCACTTGCCTTGATTCGCTATCGATTCCCACGCCACCTTTTACTGCGCTAATCCTTGCTATTGCTGGCCGCAATCACTAAAATTGCGGCCTTGATAATAATCCAAAATCCCACAGAGTTTTGAGTCCCATGCGTGTTGCCGATTTTTCTTTTGATCTTCCTGATGAGCTAATTGCTCGATACCCAAAACAGCAACGCCGTGACAGTCGTTTACTTTACCTAAATGGCAACTCTGGTGAGTTACAGCATCAGCAATTTCCTGATTTACTCGATCATATTCAAGAAAATGATCTTTTGGTGTTTAACAATACTCGGGTTATTCCGGCGCGTTTATTTGGCCAAAAATCCACTGGTGGTAAATTAGAAGTATTAATCGAGCGCGTATTAGACGATCACCGCGTGCTTGCGCATGTTCGCTGCTCTAAATCACCTAAACCTGGCAATCAACTGCGTTTAGCTGATGCTTTTGATGCAACTATGATTGCACGCCACGACGCCTTGTTTGAGTTGCGCTTTGACGATACTCGCACTGTGTTAGAGCTATTAGAGAGTTATGGCCATATGCCGCTTCCTCCCTATATTGACCGCCCTGATGAAGATGCAGATAAAGAACGCTACCAAACGGTTTATAACGAAAAGCCCGGCGCTGTTGCTGCACCTACTGCTGGATTGCATTTCGACGATGCATTGATGCAACAAATAAAAGATAAAGGGGCCGACACTGCTTTTGTTACTTTACATGTTGGTGCAGGAACTTTTCAGCCAGTAAAAGTTGAATCGGTTGATGAGCATGTGATGCATTCAGAGTACGCCGAAGTTAGTCAAGAAGTAGTGAGTAAAATTGCTAAGACTAAAGCGGCTGGTGGCCGAGTCATCGCTGTAGGCACAACTTCGGTTCGCTCTCTGGAGAGTGCCGCTAAAGATGCCAAATCAAAAGCTGTAGAGTTGCAAGCTTATGCAGCCGAGACCGATATTTTTATCTTCCCTGGCTATCAATTTGAAGTGGTAGACGCCATGGTGACTAATTTCCATTTACCGGAATCCACGCTAATTATGCTGGTATCGGCTTTTGCCGGTAAAGAGCATGTCGCTCAAGCTTATCAAGCGGCAATCGACAATCAATATCGCTTCTTTAGTTACGGTGATGCCATGTTCATTACCCGTAAAGACGCATAACAAGACCTATGTTGAATTAGCTTAAATCAACATTGTAAAACAACACACTAACTCAATCTGAATCGGACTGTTTTTCCGATCTGAGGTGAACTATGAAATACCAATTATTGGCTCAAGACGGTAAAGCCCGTCGCGGTCGTTTAGAATTTGAACGCGGTAGCGTAGAAACGCCAGCATTCATGCCTGTAGGAACTTACGGCACCGTTAAAGGCATGACCCCTGAAGAGGTGAGTGAAACCGGTGCAGAAATCTTACTAGGTAATACTTTTCACTTGTGGCTACGTCCTGGTCAAGAAGTGATGAAAGCCCACGGCGACTTGCATGACTTTATGAACTGGCAGGGGCCTATTCTTACCGACTCTGGTGGCTTCCAAGTATTTAGCTTGGGTGATATTCGCAATATCACCGAAGAAGGTGTGCATTTTCGCAATCCTGTAAATGGCGATAAGATTTTCTTGACCCCTGAAAAGTCGATGGAAATTCAAAACGACTTGGGGTCAGACATTGTGATGATTTTTGACGAATGTACGCCTTATCCGGCGACTGAAGCAGAAGCGGATAAATCAATGCAAATGTCTTTGCGTTGGGCCGCGCGTTCGCGTCAGCGTCACGATGAGCTCAACAACAAAAATGCGCTGTTTGGGATTATTCAAGGTGGTGTTTACGAACACCTGCGTGATGTTTCCCTAGAAGGCTTAACTAACATTGGCTTTGACGGTTACGCCATTGGTGGTTTAGCTGTAGGCGAACCTAAAGAAGATATGCACCGTATTTTGGATTATGTTGCACATAAAGTACCCGCCGATAAGCCTCGTTATTTAATGGGGGTGGGTAAACCAGAAGATTTAGTGGAAGGTGTACGCCGTGGTGTAGACATGTTTGACTGTGTAATGCCAACCCGTAACGCGCGAAATGGCCACCTTTTCACCGGCGAAGGCGTGGTTAAAATTCGTAATGCGCGTCACCGAGAGGACACTAATCCACTAGATAAAGAGTGTGATTGTTATACCTGTCAAAATTATTCTCGTTCCTACTTGCATCATTTAGATAAGTGTAATGAAATCCTTGGCGCTCGTTTGAATACCATTCATAACTTGCGTTACTACCAGCGTGTAATGGAAGGTATACGTGAAGCGATTGCCGCTGGTAAGTTTGACGATTTTGTAGCAGATTTTTACGCCAAATTGGGTCGCGAAGTACCACCTTTGGCGGAATAATACCCGATTGACCAAGCAAAGCCTTGTTTTTGCTCGGTCAGTCTCCATTTAATAAGATAGTTGTATTTTAATCTTAAGTTTTTTAATTTTTTAGTGAGGGTAACAATGAGCCTATTTATTTCTCCAGCATTCGCCGAAGGCGGCGCAGCATCATCAGCTGGCGGCGGCATGGAACTGATTTTCATGATGGTCATCTTTGCGGTGATTTTCTACTTCATGATTTACCGCCCACAATCTAAGCGTGTAAAAGAGCATAAAAACTTGATGACCTCGTTATCGAAAGGTGACGAAGTGCTAACAACGGGTGGTTTAGTCGGTAAAATCATTAAGATTTCTGAAGAAAACGACTACTTCCAGTTAAGCCTAAGTGATGACACAACAGTTACACTTAAAAAGGACTTTGTTTCAGCGGTTTTGCCAAAGGGCACGTTGAAGTCTCTGTAGTTGTAACTCGGTCACTAGGGATAAGATTTTGTTAAACAGATACCCTTGGTGGAAGAATGTGATGGTGGTCGCTTTGATTGCCATCGGTTTTCTTTACGCCATGCCAAACTTATACGGTGAGGATCCTGCCGTACAAGTTTCTGGCACTCGGGGCGCTCAAGTAGAGCTTGCCCAACTAGATAATATTCGCAACCACCTAACAGCACAATCTATCGACTTTCGCTCGGTTGGCTTTGAAGATGGATTGGCGTTAGTACGCTTACGTAACGATGCCGACCAACTTAAAGTAAAGAGCTTATTACATGATTTGTTAGGTGATGATTACATTGTTGCCTTAAACCTTGCCCCCGCTACACCGGGTTGGTTAGATGCCATTGGCGCGGCCCCACTAAAGTTGGGCTTGGACTTACGTGGTGGTGTTCACTTCTTAATGGAAGTGGATATGGACGCTGCGATAAGCAAAGCGCAAGAAGGCATGATTCAAGATTTTCGTAGTGACTTACGCGAAGAAAAACTGCGTTATGCAGGGGTTCGCGCGCAAGGTGACGCGGTAGTGGTTCGTTTTCGTGATGAAGCAACCCTTGATAAAGCGATTAGTTTCTTAGACCGCAAATATAACGAGTACCAGTTTAGTGATGCTAGCCAAGGCGACCAATTCCGTCTAAGCGCTAAAATGACAGAAGCTAAACTAAAAGAAACTCGTGATTATGCACTTCAGCAAAACATTACCATTATCCGTAACCGGGTAAATGAGTTAGGTGTTGCTGAGCCACAAGTGCAGCGTCAAGGTTCAGAACGTATTGTTGTTCAGTTGCCAGGTGTTCAAGACACTGCGCGCGCCAAAGAGATTTTAGGTGCTACCGCTACGCTTGAATTTAGAATGGTAAATACTGACGCCGATTTACGTGATGCCGCGGCT
Organism: Agarivorans sp. DSG3-1; assembly: GCF_046774965.1. Lineage (NCBI taxonomy): Bacteria > Pseudomonadati > Pseudomonadota > Gammaproteobacteria > Alteromonadales > Alteromonadaceae > Agarivorans > Agarivorans sp. DSG3-1. The sequence continues at coordinate 2,880,775 of NZ_CP177241.1, forward strand.
GGTCGTGTTCCTCCTGGTTCTCAGTTAGCTAAGCGTGTCGACGGTTCGCCAGTAGTATTACGCAATCAAGTCATTTTAACTGGTGACCATATTGTTGGTGCTCAATCTGGTTTTGATGAATACAGTCGCCCACAAGTAAATATCAGCCTTGATAGCCAAGGTGGCAGTAAAATGGCTGGCTTTACTAAAGACAATGTTGGCCAATCTATGGCTACTCTGTTTATTGAATACAAACCTACCGGTGAGAAAGATGCCGAAGGTAAATCAATATTACAGCGCCAAGAAGAAGTGATTAACGTTGCGACTATTCAGTCTCGTTTAGGCCGAAGCTTCCGTATTACCGGTATTGATTCGCCTTCAGAAGCGCAAAATTTAGCCTTGCTATTACGTGCTGGTGCCTTGATTGCACCGATTCAAATTGTTGAAGAACGCACCGTAGGTCCAAGCTTGGGTCAAGACAACATCGACAAAGGCTTTATGGCCATTGTGATGGGCTTGTTGGCGCTGCTTGTATTTATGCCTTTGTACTACCGTAAATTTGGTTTAGTGGCCGACTTAGCCTTAGTGGCGAACGTAGGGGTAATTATTGGCTTTATGTCGATGATACCAGGCGCAACACTCACCTTACCGGGTATGGCGGGTATTGTTCTTACCGTAGGTATGGCGGTTGATGCCAACGTGCTTATTTTTGAACGTATTCGTGAAGAGCTAAAAGATGGACGCAGTCCTCAGCAGGCTATTCACCACGGTTATAGCAACGCGCTTTCAACTATTTCTGATGCTAACATCACCACCTTTATTACCGCGCTTATCTTGTTTGCGATTGGTACGGGTGCTGTAAAAGGCTTTGCGGTAACGCTAGCTATTGGTATTGCCACTTCGATGTTTACCGCTATTGTTGGCACCCGTGTGGTGGTTAACTTGGTTTGGGGCGGTAAGAAAATAGACAAATTGTCTATCTAGGAGCGACGACGTGTTTTATTTGTTTAAACCTAAAGACACTGTGCGTTTTATGTCGCACCGAAAACCATTTATTTGGTTTACCGTATTGCTAATGATTGCCTCTGTAGCAAGTTTAGCGATTAACAAAATCAACTGGGGCTTAGACTTTACTGGCGGTACCTTAATTGAAGTAGAGTTCTCACAACCTGCTGATCTTACTGAAGTCCGTGACGTAATGAACAACAATAGCTACCCAGATATTGTCGCTCAGTACTTTGGGTCACAAACCCAAGTATTGTTGCGTATGATGCCGCGCGAAGGTGTTGATAGCGAACACCTTGGCGATAGCATTATGGGTTTGCTGCGCTCTGAAGTAGATGCCGACGTTGAAATGCGCCGTATCGAATACGTAGGGCCTACGGTAGGTAAAGAGCTAGCAGAGCAGGGTGGTTTAGCCATTATTGCCGCGTTAGGTTGTATTTTACTTTACGTTGCAATGCGCTTTGAGTGGCGTATGGCACTAGGTGCTGTATTAGCCTTGGCACACGATGTTATCGCAACATTGGGCTTGTTCTCGTTGTTACAGTTAGAGTTTGATCTAACGGTAATCGCCGCCTTGTTGACGGTAGTGGGTTACTCCTTGAACGATACCATTGTTGTATCCGATAGGATTAGGGAAAACTTCCGTAAGTTACGTAAGGGCGACCCGGAAGAGATTATCGATGTATCGTTAACTCAAACCTTTAACCGAACTATTGTGACGTCATTAACTACCATTATGGTATTGATTTCGCTCTTCCTATTAGGTGGCGAACTTATTCATAACTTTGCAACAGCATTGTTGTTTGGTGTGTTTATTGGTACTCACTCTTCTATATATGTTGCTAGTACGCTAGCGCTCTATTTAGGTATTAAGAAAGAAGACTTTATGCCCAAAGAGTTGGAAGAGAAAGAAGGCGCCGACCAAGACCCAATCATGTAAATATCAAAACCCGCTTCGGCGGGTTTTTTGTTCTTAAGGAGAAGATAACATGGCCCATAATCCCCGCTTTTTAGCCTTAGTAGACGATTGCCGAACGCGTATTAAGGAATGTGATGTTCACCAAGTGCAGCAATGGCTAGCGCAAGGTCTCGAGTTCAAACTGATTGATAATCGCGAGCAAGACGAATGGCAAAAGAGCCGCATTCCTGGTGCCCAATACATGGGGCGTGGGGTGTTGGAACGTGACGTTGAAACATTGATCCCAAATCTGGATAGTATGATTGTGATTTATTGTGGTGGTGGCTTTCGCTCTGCATTAAGCGCAGATAACTTAGTGAAGATGGGGTATACCAATGTTATCTCTATGGATGGTGGCATTCGAGGCTGGAAAGACGCTAACTATCCTTTAGAAGGGGCATAAAATGAACGAGCTTAGCCACTTAACGGTCCACTCTTTCGATATAGCTGAGAATACTCACTATTTCTTAGACAAAGCTCAAGCTGATTTAGCCTATCAACACGCTGAAGATAAAAACGATTATCCAGAGTGGCGCGAACCTACTCCAGTGTTGCAACTGTTGGAGATAAAAGATGCTTTGTTAGGCGAGTTTGCTAAACGTATCGCTTTTCTTGAGCTGCAACTAGAGCGCGTCGAGCTAGGTTCCGATAGTTTCGATTTGGGGGCTAGTTAGTCGTCTAAGTCCCAGCCCAATTCTTGGTTAAATTTATCAAGGTGAGGTTTAACCAAGTCTATATCGCTTTGTGGAACAGCTTCTAGCTGAGTGATCCACTGATCGCTAACCTCAAACATTTGTAGCATTTGTTGCTTCTGCTCAGCACTTAGTTCGGGATTATCTAGCAGCTCTTGTTTCATGGTTTTGTATTGCTCAAGTTGCGCCATATTGTCTTCAGCGCTAGCAGCCATGGCAGCAAATACCACTTGCTCAGTAGTTTGTGCCCAGCTTTCAATGTTTAAATCATGTTTAGATAGTATCGCTGTCACTTCATCACTTTTACTACTGCGGCTTAATTGACTCGCCATTTCATCAGCAAACTGACTCGGGTTATTAATATCTTGGAAAGTATTTTCTTGTTCTATTTGTTCAATGACGGGCACTAGCTGTTTGCTGGCACTAAACCAACTGTTTAACTGTGACTCGGTAAGGTTCGCCGCATGGGCAATACCGCTGACAAAACACAATAAAGAAAAGAGGAATTTCATACCGTTACCCTAAATTTATACGTTGTATATAAGGTAGAGGCATTGCAGATAAAAATAAAGCGGGCATTGCCCGCTTTATTTTCAGTATTGGTTTTTCGCTTAACCTTTTAAAGCGTCGGTTAAGTGAGGGCGGAATGTAGCAAGCATGTGCTTGAGTACTTTAGGGTTAGCACAAACAACATTACCAGTTTGGTAGAAATCTGTATTACCCGCGATATCCGCAACAATTGCACCGGCTTCGCGAGCCAGTAGTTCACCAGCGGCTACTTCCCATGGCTTGAGGTTTAATTCAAAGAAACCGTCGTGACGGCCAGCAGCAACATAAGCTAAATCTAATGCTGGGCTTCCACTGCGGCGAATGTCGCTACATTCAGCAAAAACAGCACCAAACATGGCTAAGTAGCTTTCGGTGTAATGCTTGCGGCGGTATGGGAAACCCGTGGCGATTAAGGTGCCTTCTAAATCTTTGGTTTTATTTACTCGTAAACGGTAACCGTCTAACTGAGCACTTTTTCCGCGAGAAGAAGCAAACAGCTCATTGCGTAAAGGATCGTACACTACGCCGTGTTCGGTTTTTCCTCGAACACGTAAGGCAATAGATATAGCAAAGTGGGGAATACCTTTAATGAAATTGGTGGCTCCATCCAGTGGGTTAATAACCCATTGGTATTCGTCATCCGTGCCTTTGCTCAAACCATTTTTCTCTGTCACGAAAGAGTGCTCAGGGAAAGCGTTACGTATGGTGTCGACGATGCTTTTTTCAGAAGCCGCAACAACGTTTACTAGATAGTCGTTAGCGCCCTTTGGCGTTGCGTCAACTTTGTCTAATTGCTCATAAGCTTGAGTTACAACTTTACCTGCGTTTCGCGCAGCGCGAACCGCTATGTTTAGCATAGCATGCATGAATTACCACCAATTTGTAGAAAGAACATAAAAAATAACCGCCGGATTATAGAGAATAGTGTGTGCAAACACAATTTATTATAGACAACAGATTTAAACTTTTTCCAATCTAGCGACTAACGCTAGGGCTATGTTACAATCCTGCGCATTAAATTTAGGGTGAAGTAATACTAATGTTGGAAAATGTTCGAGTGGTTTTAGTCGGCACCAGCCATAGTGGCAACATTGGTTCGGCAGCACGCGCCATGAAAACCATGGGCATCACTGATTTATGTTTGGTTGCTCCAGAAGCTGAAATAGACGGCAAGTCGGTAGCGTTATCGGCAGGTGCCTCTGATGTGCTAGGCGGAACCACTATTGTAAATGAGTTGTCTGAAGCTGTAGCTGATTGTCAATTGGTGATCGGTGCTAGTGCTCGCTCACGTACATTAGATTGGCCAATGCTTGATGGACGTGAAGCTGGTGTAAAACTGGCTGGCGAAGCCCAAGAGGCCAAGGTCGCCATTGTATTCGGTCGAGAGAATAGTGGATTGAACAATACTGAGTTACAGCAATGCCATTTCCATGTCTGTGTGCCAGCCAATCCAGAGTACAGTTCGCTTAACCTTGCTATGGCGGTTCAGTTATTAAGCTACGAAGTTAGAATGGCATTTTTGGATCGACAAAACGTCCACCCTGAAAGCCCCGTTGAAGACTACCCGCATGCCGATGATCTAGAGCGTTTCTATCAGCATTTTGAGCAGAGTATTGCCGATAGCGGCTTCATCATTAAACCTCATCCGGGTAAAGTAATGGAAAAGGTTCGCCGAATGTTCAACCGTATTCGCATGGAAAAACAAGAGCTTAACGTGATGCGTGGGATACTCACTGCGTATGACAAACACATCTCTAAACCAGAAAAATAAACCCGACTAATTTACTGGGTTTTATACTTGACTAAATTAGTCGGATATGGAAAGATTGTGACCAAGTTCACGCGATAAATGGGTTGGATATGCGCTTAACTTCTAAGGGACGCTACGCGGTTACAGCAATGTTAGATGTTGCTCTTCATATGGAAGAAGGGCCGGTTTCTCTAGCTGATATTTCTGAAAGACAAGGTATCTCGTTGTCTTACCTAGAGCAACTTTTTTCAAAATTACGTAAACATGGCTTAGTCACTAGTGTACGTGGCCCTGGCGGCGGTTACCGACTAGGTATGGATGCCGATGATATTGCAGTGGGTATGGTGATTCACGCAGTTGATGAGTCTATTGACGCTACGCGCTGTCATGGCTCAGCAGATTGCCAAGGTGGTAAACCTTGCTTGACCCACTCGTTATGGAATGACTTGAGCGAGCGTATCGCCGACTTCCTCGATAATATTAGCTTAGGCGGCTTGATGCGCGAGCGACAAATTGTAAATGTTGCTCATAACCAAGACCAGCTTCAGCATGTTGATACCAACACGATACAAATTAGTTTATGACGCTCGCTTTCACCGAGTAGTAACGGAGAACTTTAATGAAATTGCCAATTTATCTTGATTACTCAGCAACTACCCCTGTAGATCCACGCGTTGCTGAGAAGATGATGCAGTACCTTAGCGTAGACGGTATCTATGGTAACCCGGCTTCACGTTCACACCGTTTCGGCTGGCAAGCAGAAGAAGCGGTAGATATCGCTCGTAACCAAATTGCCGAATTGGTAAATGCCGACCCGCGCGAAATTGTGTTTACTTCTGGTGCCACAGAATCAAACAACCTTGCAATCAAAGGCGCTGCACACTTTTACAACAAACGCGGTAAACATATTATTACCTGTAAAACTGAGCATAAAGCAGTACTCGATACTTGCCGCCAGTTAGAGCGTGAAGGTTATGAAGTCACTTACCTTGACCCTGAAAGTAACGGCGTAATTAGCTTAGAGAAACTAAGCGAAGCCTTACGTGAAGATACGGTGCTAGTGAGCATTATGCACGTTAATAACGAAATTGGCGTGATTCAAGATCTTAACGCAATTGGTGAGCTTTGCCGTTCACGCAAAATTTTATTCCATGTAGATGCGGCGCAAAGTGCCGGTAAAATTGAAATTGATTTACAAGCCTTGCCAGTAGATATGATGTCGTTTTCTGCGCACAAGGTTTACGGCCCTAAAGGCATTGGCGCGTTGTACGTGCAACGTAAACCACGTATTCGCTTAGAAGCACAAATGCATGGTGGCGGCCACGAACGTGGTATGCGTTCAGGTACTTTACCAACTCACCAAATCGTGGGCATGGGCGAAGCGTTTGCCATTGCTAAGCAAGATATGGCGAAAGACAACGAACATATCCACGCTCTACGTGACCGCTTTTGGGCTGGCATTAAAGACATAGAAGAAACTTACGTTAACGGCGACTTTGAGCAACGTGTAGTGGGCAACCTAAATGTCAGTTTTGCTTACGTAGAAGGTGAGTCATTGATCATGGCGCTTAAAGACCTTGCTGTATCGTCAGGGTCTGCGTGTACTTCTGCCAGCTTAGAGCCTTCTTATGTGCTACGAGCCTTAGGTTTAGATGACGAGCTAGCGCATAGTTCAATTCGCTTCTCGTTTGGCCGTTTCACTACAGTAGAAGAAATTGATTACGCAATTAAAGTGATTAACGAAGGAATTGGCCGCCTCCGCGAGATGTCTCCATTGTGGGACATGTTTAAAGACGGAGTGGACCTAAGTCAGGTCGAGTGGGCTCACCACTAAGTATTATAACTAACGGATTTGGAGAGATATCATGGCTTATAGCGAAAAAGTAATCGACCACTACGAAAACCCACGTAACGTAGGTGCGTTTGAAGATAAAGAAGACAGTCACATTGGTACTGGTATGGTTGGCGCACCAGCTTGTGGTGACGTAATGAAGTTACAACTTAAAGTAAGCGATAGCGGTATTATTGAAGATGCGCGCTTTAAAACTTACGGTTGTGGTTCAGCTATCGCGTCTAGCTCATTGGTTACCGAATGGGTAAAAGGCAAAAGCTTAGATGAAGCGCAGTCGTTAAAAAACACTGATATTGCTGAAGAACTAGCTTTACCACCCGTTAAAATTCACTGCTCAATTTTGGCCGAAGACGCCATTAAAGCAGCGATTGCAGATTACAAAAAGAAAAACGCCTAGAGCTTTAAGGATCCGTTATGGCTGTATCACTAACCGAATCAGCGGCAACCCATGTTGGCCAGTTCTTGAATAACCGCGGCGCAGGCGCTGGGGTTCGCTTAGGTATAAAAACCTCAGGCTGTTCGGGTATGGCTTATATTCTGGAGTTTGTTGACCAACTCGCTGATGATGATCAAGTTTTTGAAAGCCACGGTGTTAATGTCATCGTAGATGAAAAAAGCTTGTTGTACATCGACGGTACTGAGCTGGACTTTGTTAAAGAAGGCCTGAATGAAGGTTTTGTATTTAACAATCCGAATGTATCCGGCGAGTGTGGTTGCGGAGAGAGTTTTAGCGTTTAAATGGAACACGCTATGAATCATTTTGAATTATTCTCTCTACGCCCTTCATATCAGCTAGACCTGCAAGGTTTAGCTGATTGTTATAGAGAGCTACAACAGAAATACCATCCTGATAATTTCGCTGCCGATGCCTCTGAGAATCAAGCTCAAGTTATGCAAAAAGCCGCGCAAATTAATGATGCTTATCAAACCTTGAAAGATCCCCTTTCACGCGCCCAATATTTGTTAAGTCTGCAAGACATAGAGCTTGGTGGAGAGCAACAAACCATCAACGATATTGAGTTTTTGATGGCGCAAATGGAGCTTAGAGAACAGCTAGCAGAAATCGAAAATGCTGCTGATCCTGAGCAAGCTCTTGAGGATTTTTCCAAGCTACTCAAGCAGCAACGAAGTGACTTGAGCTCTAGCTTTGAAAAAGCCTACAATGAGCAAAATTTTACTTTTGCTGCGGATCAGGTTCGTAAGCTCAAATTCTATGCACGTTTGCAACAGCAGTTGCTCCAACTCGAAGAGAAGATTTTAGATTACTAATCTATATGGCATTACTACAAATTGCAGAGCCTGGGCAATCGGCTGTTCCTCATCAACATAAACTCGCTGTAGGTATCGATTTAGGTACGACTAATTCTCTGGTTGCTACGGTTCGCAGTGGTAAATCTGTTACTTTAGCTGATCATGACGGCGGCATTCTTTTACCGTCAGTCGTCCGATATCATGCGCAAGGCGTTGATGTTGGTCAGTCAGCTAAAGCCCACGCTGTGACTGACCCTAATAACACTATTACCTCAGTTAAGCGTTTATTAGGTAAAGATATTTCTGATATCGACCTTAGCGGATTACCTTATAATTTTACCGAGGCTAGCTCACCTCAAATCAAAACGGTAAGTGGTGTCGTTAATCCTATTCAAGTATCTGCAGAAATTCTCAAAAGCTTGGCTAAGCGAGCTACCGAATCTTTACAAGGCGAGCCTGATGGTGTGGTAATTACCGTTCCTGCTTACTTTGACGACGCTCAGCGCCAAGGTACCAAAGACGCAGCCCAATTAGCCGGTTTACATGTACTTCGCCTGCTTAATGAACCTACTGCAGCGGCTATTGCTTATGGCTTGGACAGTGGTGATGAAGGCGTTATTGCTATTTATGATTTAGGTGGCGGAACCTTTGATATCTCTATTTTGCGTTTATCAAAAGGGGTGTTTCAAGTACTCGCTACTGGCGGCGATTCTGCACTAGGTGGTGATGATTTTGATGACGCTTTGGTTGAGTGGATTGCTGAGCAAGCAAAGATAACTGGCCAACGTTCAGCCCAGTTACAACGTGAATTGTCGCGCATTGCTAACCAAGTAAAAGTAAACCTATCGGAACACTCACACTCTGATATCGAATTAGATATTGATGGAATTCATTGGCAGGGTTCTATTAGTCGTGAATTGTTTGACGAGTTAATAGAAGGTTTAGTTAAACGTACTATTCGCGCTTGTCGCAGAGCATTACGCGATGCCGAGGTTGAGCTCGAAGACGTTAACAATGTAGTAATGGTGGGGGGCTCTACGCGGGTACCTAAAGTACGTAGCGATGTTGCTAACTTCTTTGCTAAACCGCCATTAACGAATATTGACCCTGACCAGGTGGTGGCTATTGGCGCGGCTATTCAAGCAGATACCCTAGTAGGCAATAAAAAAGACGGTGAACTGTTGCTACTGGATGTAACACCACTATCTTTGGGCATTGAGACCATGGGCGGTTTGGTGGAAAAAGTGATTCCACGAAACACCACTATTCCTGTGGCGCGAGCTCAAGAATTTACCACTTTTAAAGATGGTCAAACGGCCATGGCTATTCATGCAGTGCAGGGTGAGCGTGAATTAGTAGATGATTGCCGCTCTCTCGCCAAGTTTGCCCTTAAAGGTATTCCGCCTTTAGCTGCTGGTGCAGCGCATATTAGAGTGACTTTTCAAGTAGATGCCGATGGTTTGTTATCGGTAACTGCTATGGAAAAATCAACGGGTGTACAATCCTCTGTTGAAGTTAAGCCTTCCTATGGCTTAGAAGATGCAGAAGTGGCGCGCATGCTGAAAGATTCAATCACCAACGCAAAGCATGATGTTACGATGCGTATGTTGCGTGAACAACAAGTTGAAGCGGCTCGCTTTATTGAAGATATGAGCGCAGCGTTAGCGGAAAGTGGTGAGCGATTACTGGATGCAGCCGAGCGTCAGCAAATTAAACTGGCAGTAGACGCGTTAGCTGTTGTAGCTGCCGAAGATAGCGTACCTGCGATTGAGCAAGCCATTAAACGATTAGATAGTATCAGCCAAGATTTTGCTGCAAGGCGAATGGATGATTCAATTAAACAGGCTTTAACAGGCCAGCAAGTAGATAGGATTTAAGATGCCTAAAGTGATTTTCTTACCCAATGAAGATTTATGTCCAGAAGGGTCTGTTGTAGAAGCCAAAGAAGGCGAAAGCGTACTTGATATTGCATTGCGCGAAGGCATAGACATTGAACATGCTTGTGAAAAGTCGTGCGCCTGTACTACATGTCATGTAATTGTTCGCGAAGGGTTTGATTCTTTGGAAGAAAGTGACGAGCTGGAAGATGATATGCTAGATAAGGCGTGGGGTTTAGAGCCTGAGTCACGTTTAGGTTGTCAGGCTTTAGTTGCCGATGAAGATTTAGTAGTAGAAATTCCAAAATACACGATTAATATGGTGTCTGAACAACATTAAGGAAACTTGCTAATGGGGTTGCGTTGGATAGATGTAGAGCAAATAGCGATAGAACTGGCCGAGCAATTTCCTGAGCAGGATCCGAAACAAGTTCGGTTTACCGATTTACACCAATGGGTTTGTCAGTTGGACGATTTTGAAGACGAGCCCCAGCATAGCAACGAGCGCATTTTGGAAGCAATTATTTTAGCCTGGATGGATGAACTAGACTAAATTCCGGTGGCTTGTTGTCAATTAGTCAAATGAGGAAGTATTGATGACCGCCGTAATGGATCTCGTATTATGTGCAAAACCAGCTGCAGCCCACTGGGGCGATAACGCGCTGATAAGTTTTGAAGCCAACCAAGTAAACGTTCATGTTACCTCTCAAGGCGCTTCCCGCCTGCAAGATATTCAAAAAGCTGCTCGTAAACTGGATGCCCAAGGTTTAAAACACCTTTCATTTATTGGCGACAGTTGGGATGTAGAAGCCTGTTGGGCTTTTTACCAAGGGTATTACAATGCCAAGCAAGATAACCAGCTAGAGATAGTTGTGCTAAGCGATGCTGACCTGGCTAAGTTTAATGCACTAAAAGCAGCTGCAGACTGGACCCGTAAAACTATTAACCTTGGCCCTGCGGCTATCTATCCTCAAACCTTATGTGAATCGGCAGCTAAGTTTTTAACTGAGCTAGCACCTGAGCGCGTATCTTATAACATCATTTCTGGCGAGGATTTATTATCAGAAGGGTGGGTAGGCACCTACCAAGTAGGTAAAGGCAGTAGCCAAGCGCCTGCCATGTTACAGCTTGATTATAACCCTTCAGGAAACCCAGATGAGCCTGTAGCTATTGCGCTGGTAGGTAAGGGCATCACGTTTGACTCTGGTGGCTACAGCATTAAACCATCGGATGGCATGTCGATTATGAAAAGCGACATGGGCGGAGCTGCAACCGTGACTGGCGGCTTAGGATTGGCTATTGCAAACGGCTTAAACAAGCGCGTGAAACTGTTTTTATGCTGCGCCGAGAATATGGTGTCGGGTGATGCTTACAAACTGGGTGATGTTATCACCTACAAAAACGGCGTAACGGTAGAAGTACTAAACACTGATGCAGAAGGTCGTTTAGTGTTAGCCGATGGCTTAATCGCCGCGAGTGAATTAAAACCTGGAAAAATTATTGATGCTGCAACGCTAACTGGCGCGGCAAAAATGGCGCTTGGCCGAGATTATAATGCAGTGTTTGGTTTTGATGATGACTTAGTTCATCAAGCTCTACAAGCTGCTAAAGCTGAAAACGAAAAAGCGTGGGCATTGCCATTGGAGCCATTTCACAAAGGCCAAATTGGCTCTTCATTTGCGGATATAGCAAATATATCCTCTGGTGAAGGCATGGCTGGCGCTTCTACTGCGGCAGCTTTCTTAGCTCACTTTGTTGAAAAATCAGAACAAAACTGGCTGCACTTTGATCTGTCGGGTTCTTACCAAAAATCGGGTAACGCACTGTGGGCAACGGGTGCAAAAGGTCACGGTATTCGTACCATTTCACGGTTGTTAAGCGAGTAGAGCTACTTTATCATTCTTAAAGGTTACCAATTGACTGGTATCACTAATTTTACAATGGAGCTAGTAAATGGCGTTAGAACGTACTTTTTCTATACTTAAACCTGATGTAGTGGCTAAAGATGCGATTGGTGCGGTATACGCTCGCATGGAGTCTGCGGGTTTACGGTTAGTAGCAGCTAAAATGTTGCATTTGTCGCAAGAACAAGCCGCGGGGTTTTACGCGGAGCATGACGGCAAACCATTTTATGCACCTTTGATTGAGTTCATGACCTCGGGTCCAATTATGGTTCAAGTACTTGAAGGCGAGAATGCCGTACAACGTTACCGCGATTTACTGGGTGCGACTAATCCAGCAGAAGCTGCGGCAGGTACCTTACGCCACGATTTTGGAACGGCTATGCCGCCAAATGGCACCCATGGCTCTGATTCACCGGAGTCTGCGTCTCGAGAAATAGCTTATTTCTTTGAAGACAATGAAATTTGTCCAAGATAATAAAAAGGGGCTTAGGCCCCTTTTTTAATAAGCGGATAAAAGGTGATTGATTAATAGTTAGCTATTTACGCTGAGTACCGAGATTAACTAGCTTTCTGTTGTCATAATTTGTACAATTCGGCGCTTTTTTTAAATGGTCAGTCGTGGAGTTAAGCGATGAGTGAAAACAAAACAAATTTACTTGATTTGAACCGAGACGGATTACGTAAGTTTTTCGCAGAGATCGGGGAAAAACCTTTCCGTGCCGATCAAGTAATGAAGTGGATCTATCACTTTGGCGTAGACGACTTCGATCAGATGAACAATATCAATAAAGCGCTGCGCGAGAAGCTTAAAAAACAGGCCGAAGTAAAAGCGCCAGAAATTAGCACTGAACAACGCAGTGCCGATGGCACCATTAAGTGGGCTATGTTGGTGGCAGGGCAAGAAATTGAAACGGTTTATATCCCAGAGGGTGACCGAGCAACTTTGTGTGTATCTTCACAAGTAGGCTGTGCCTTAGAATGTACTTTTTGTTCTACCGGGCAACAAGGCTTTAACCGTAACCTAAAAGTGTCTGACATTATTGGCCAAGTATGGCGCGCAGCGCAGGTAATTGGTCATAAGGGTGTTGAAGGTAAGCGACCTATTACTAACGTGGTTATGATGGGTATGGGTGAACCTCTGCTAAACCTGAGTAACCTGGTACCTGCTCTAGAGCTGATGCTGGATGATAATGGTTACGGCTTAAGTAAACGTCGCGTTACTGTTAGTACCTCTGGTGTAGTACCTGCCTTAGATAAACTAGGTGATCAGATAGATGTAGCCTTGGCGATTTCATTACATGCTTCTAACGATAAACTTCGTAGCGAAATTATGCCGATCAATGATAAATACAACATTGAAGCATTTCTAGCCGGCGTTAAGCGTTACATTGATAAGTCTAATGCCAACCGTGGCAAGGTAACGGTTGAATACGTGTTGCTAAATGGCGTTAACGATTCAATGGAGCAAGCGCACGAACTTGCCGAAGTGTTGCGCGATACGCCGTGTAAGATTAATTTGATTCCGTTTAATCCATACCCTGGGTCTCCATTCACCAAACCAAGCAACAGCCGAGTGGATCGCTTCAGTAAAGTATTGATGGAGTATGGCTCTACTGTGGTAGTGCGTAAAACTCGCGGAGACGATATTGACGCCGCTTGTGGGCAGTTAGCGGGTGACGTTGTCGACAGAACCAAAAGAACAATGAGAAAACGGATGCAACAGCAAGAAATTTCAGTCACAATTCAATAACTAACCTTATCGTAGGATGGATATGAAACGCTGGTTGTACTTGTTTTTGGCGGTGTTTTTAGTGACTGGTTGTGTCACTGAAACTCGCGTTGATGGCCAAGAAGTAAACAATAAAAATAATCAACTTGATAAAAATGCGGCGGCAAAAACCCGCATTAGCCTTGCACTCCGTTACCTTGAAGCTGGCGATGCCGAGCAAGCTAAACGTAATCTTGAGTTAGCTCAAGAGCTTTCCCCTAATTTGGTCGATGTGTACATTGCCCAAGCTCACTTTTATCAGCGGGTTCGTCAACCCGACCGAGCGCTTGACGCCTATAAGCGCGCAAAATCGATTGAACCAAGAAATGGTGACGTATTAAATAACTACGGCGCTATGTTGTGTCAGCAAAAGAAATACGATGAAGCTGAATCACTATTCAAACAAGCATTAGCTAATCCAGAATATGTGCAAGTGGCGGGTACTAATGAAAATGCCGGTTTATGTGCGCTTAATGCTGGCGATTTAGACAAAGCACTAAAATACTTCACTAGTGCACTAGCTTACAATATTCGTCGTCCTGCATCATTGCTTGGTGCGAGCGAGATTTACCTGCAAAAAAATAAACCAGAGCAAGCCCGCTTATATCTACAACGGTATGATAGTATGGCTCAAACTACTGCTGAGAGTGCCTTTGCTTGGGTTCGCCTAGAAAGCGCTGCTGATAACTTCGCAGAAGAAGCGCGCTGGGGATTAACGCTTCAACAGCAATTTCCTAAATCTGAACAGACTAAACGATATATAGCTAATGACTATTAAAGCCGAAATTGAGCCAGCTGAGCTAAGCGAAGACATTGAAGTTGTTAGCCCTGGCCAAATGCTACAAGAGGCGAGGGTGGCCGCTAAGTTGAGCCAAGGCCAAGTAGCCGAGCGCTTAAAGTTACGTTTGCAGGTAATTGTAGACATTGAAGCCGATAGTTTTGATAGTGGGCTGTCTACCACCTTTGTGAAGGGCTACTTGCGAGCGTATGCACGTTTGCTGAATGTATCAGAAGATTTAGTATTGTCTAGTTATACCCACCTACATGATGCTCAAGAGCAACGCACTGAAATGCAAAGCTTTTCGGGACGTATCAAGCAAGAAACTCACGATAGCCGATTAATGAAGTTCACTTATTTAGTGGCTCTTGGCATCGTTGTGTTATTGGTCATGTGGTGGTGGCAAGAAAAGAATCAACAAAGCTTGTTTGATTCGCCTGAGCCGTCTGTGGTTGAAACCAGTGACAGCTCGATAATAGATCCGATTGCCCCCACTCTTGAAAACCAAGATGTATTAGAGCCCCAATCAGAAAATTTCTTAGAACCTCTGCACAGTGAGACGCTATCTGAAGAATCGGCGAGTGTTGAGCAAGTTACAGAGCCTGTTGAAGTAGAAACTCGAGCTGAAGCAGCACCAGAGCAAGCTAAGTCTGAGAACACTCCGGTTAACGATACAGATCAGGCTGAACCACAATCTGCTGAACTTAACACTGTTGTTGAGCCAGCCAATGAAGTGCAGTCTGTGGCGGCAGAAACACAGCAAACACCGGCCGCTAACTTTACCGCACTTACCATGAGTTTTGACAATGAATGCTGGGTGGAAGTGCGCGACGCCGATGGCAAACGCCTAGTAGCTGATATTAAAAAGGCAGGCCAAAGCCTGTCAGTGAGTGGTCCAGCACCTTACAGCATTGTGTTAGGCACAAATGCTGGCGTTAGTGTGAAATACGGACAAGAGAACATCGATTTATCGTCATTTAAAGGCGGTAAAGTGGTGCGAATGACAATACCTAACAACTAAGACCTTTCGAGTATGATGAACCAGCCAACTCCAATTAAACGCCGTAAATCAACTCAAATTATGGTGGGTAATGTACCTGTAGGCGGAGGCGCGCCTATTACTGTGCAGTCTATGACTAATACCCGCACCGACGACGTAGCTGCTACGGTTGAGCAAATAAACCGTATTGCTGCAGTGGGCGGTGATATTGTTCGCGTATCGGTACCCACTATGGATGCTGCAGAAGCCTTTAGAAAGATAAAGCAGCAAGTGTCTATTCCGGTGATTGCAGATATTCACTTTGATTATCGTATTGCCCTTAAAGTGGCTGAATACGGCGCTGATTGTTTACGTATAAACCCAGGTAACATTGGTAACGAACAACGGATCCGCTCAGTGGTCGATGCCGCTAAAGACCGTAATATTCCGATTCGTATTGGTGTAAATGGCGGTTCTTTAGAAAAAGACCTCCAAGAAAAATATGGCGAACCTACGCCAGACGCTTTGGTTGAATCTGCCATGCGCCATGTTGATATTCTTGACCGCCTTAATTTTGATCAATTTAAAGTAAGCGTTAAAGCATCAGATGTGTTCTTGGCTGTTGGTGCTTATCAAGGTTTGGCTTCGCGGATTGACCAACCTTTACATCTCGGCATTACCGAAGCTGGCGGCTTGCGCAGTGGTTCAGTTAAGTCGGCAGTGGGCTTGGGCATGTTATTGTCGCAAGGCATTGGTGATACATTGCGTGTATCGCTGGCAGCTGATCCCGTTGAAGAAATTAAAGTCGGTTTTGATATTCTTAAATCGTTACGAATACGTGCTCGCGGAATTAATTTTATTGCGTGCCCAAGCTGTTCACGCCAAGAGTTTGATGTAATTGCCACGGTTAATGCCCTAGAGCAGCGCTTGGAAGACATTGTAGAGCCAATGGATGTGTCTATCATTGGTTGTGTAGTGAATGGGCCAGGCGAAGCGCTTATCTCCGATTTGGGCATTACTGGCGGCAATAAAAAAAGCGGCTATTACCAAGATGGCGTGCGTCAAAAAGAGCGTTTTGACAACGACGACTTAGTGGATGCGCTAGAAGCAAAAATACGCTCGCGCATCGCTGTTAAAAACATTAGCTAGTCGCGCAACCGCAAATAATTTACCTCTATGGTTAAAGGCCCTATAATCGAGGGCCTTTAATAGTTATTGACCTGTTTTATTCGAGATTAATGTGGCTAAACAAATACAAGCAATACGTGGCATGAATGATTGCCTTCCAAGTGATACACCTGCTTGGCAAAAGGTAGAATCAGTTATCCGTGAAGTGGTTGCCGCTTACGGTTACAACGAAATTAGAATGCCAATTGTTGAAAGTACAGATTTGTTTAAGCGCTCTATCGGTGAAGTAACCGATATCGTTGAAAAAGAAATGTACACTTTTGACGACCGCAATGGCGACAGCTTAACCCTGCGACCAGAAGGTACAGCAAGTTGTGTACGTGCAGGTAATCAAGCAGGTTTACTGTATAACCAAGAGCAACGCCTTTGGTATATGGGACCAATGTTTCGCCATGAGCGACCGCAGAAAGGCCGCTATCGTCAGTTCCATCAAGTAGGTATTGAGTCGTTTGGTATTGCAAGCGCTGATATAGATGCTGAAGTGATTATGTTGTCGGCGCGTTTTTGGAAAGCCTTTGGCTTAGAAAAACACGTTACACTGGAGCTAAACAGTTTAGGCTCTAACGAAGCGCGCGCTAACTACCGTGATGCTTTAATTGCTTACTTAGAATTACATAAAGACGCGCTCGATGAAGATGCTAAACGTCGTATGTACGATAACCCATTACGTGTACTAGACAGCAAGAACCCAGAGGTTCAAGCGGCATTAGCTGATGCACCAAGTTTAAATGAGTACCTCGACCAAGAAAGCGTAGAGCACTTTGATAAATTACGTTCTTTGCTTGATAACGCGGGTATCGAGTACACAATAAATCCTCGTTTAGTACGAGGTTTAGATTATTACAACCGCACCGTATTTGAATGGGTAACCAGCAGCCTGGGTTCACAAGGTACTGTGTGTGCTGGCGGCCGATACGATGGCTTAGTTGAGCAACTCGGTGGTAAAGCCACTCCTGCTGTTGGTTTTGCCATGGGTATGGAGCGTTTAGTATTGCTGTTGGAAACGCTGGAACTATTGGGTGATTTACCGACAGGCGCCGATGTTTATGTGATCAATGCTGGAGAAGGGACACTTGGAGCAGCATTTTCATTAGCTGAACAATTGCGAGATGCGTTACCCTCTGTGCGGGTGATGAGCCACTGTGGCGGTGGTAACTTTAAGAAACAATTTAAGCGTGCTGATAAATCAGGCGCGAAAGTAGCGCTAATCATCGGCGATGATGAGTTAGCCAATCAGCAGGTTACTGTTAAGTACCTGCGTCAAGATATTCAACAGCAGTGCATCGCTCAATCTGAGTTAGTTGCTTTGCTTAATACCGTATTAGTTTAGTTAAGGAGAGACAGTGGACATTTATTCTACTGAGGAACAGCAAGTTCAAGCCATCAAAGACTGGTGGAAAAAGAATGGAACATCAGTGATCGGCGGTTCTGTATTAGGTTTAGCAGCAGTATTTGGCTGGCGATATTTTGGTGAGTATCAGGTTAGTCAGCAAGAAGCTGCTTCAGATGCCTACGAGCAAGCTGTTACTCAACTAGCGCTTAATTCAGAAGAACTCACTCCTTTAGTTAATTATGTCGCTGCTAATCAAGGCGACAAGAATTATTCAGTGTTTGCTTCTTTGTTGTTAGCCAAAGAATTAGTGGCTAAAGAAGATTTTGCGCAAGCCCAAACACAACTTCAGTTGGCTTTAAATGGCGCACCAGAAGAGCTAAAAGGCATGGTTTATACACGGTTAGCACGTGTACAAGCTCAACAAGCTGCATTTGATGACGCGCTAGCAAGTTTAGAGATGGTTAGTGACCCAGCTCTAGTGGCTACTGTTGAGATTATTAAAGGTGATATTTATCTTCAACAAGGTGAAAACGCGATGGCTCGTCAAGCATACCAAGCAGCAGTCGCTGCCGGTGCCGCAGAGCAAGACCCTAGCGTAAACCTTAAATTGAACGACCTAACTGAAGTTGAGGCCGCAAATGGTTAAAGCTTGGCGTAGTGTCAGCTTAGCTTGTTTACTTGTTGGTTTGTCAGCTTGTTCTTTGTTCAACTCTGAAGAAGATGTTGTACAAATGGCACCAGTGCCAGAGTTTAGCAACCAGTTTACGGTGGCTAAGCAGTGGGAAACTCGAGTAGGCGATGGTGTAGAGAAATACTTTTCGGCCTTGTCGCCGGTGGTGGCTTACGATTCAGTATTTGCTGCCTCCCGTTTTGGCGAGATCCGTGCTTTTGACTTAAATGGTAAACGCCTATGGCAACAAAACCTTTCCAAAGTTGAAAGTAACAATCGCTTTTCTGGTAATACGCCTAATGCGCGTATTTCTGGCGGTTTAACTGCAGCTTACAAACGTATTTATCTTGGCACTGAAAATGCTGATGTATTTGCCTTAGATGCTGAAACAGGCGACATTGTTTGGCAAGCCGCCGTGTCTGGCGAAGTACTAGCAAAACCTGCTGTA
The DNA here is from genome assembly GCF_046774965.1 of Agarivorans sp. DSG3-1. Taxonomy (NCBI): domain Bacteria; kingdom Pseudomonadati; phylum Pseudomonadota; class Gammaproteobacteria; order Alteromonadales; family Alteromonadaceae; genus Agarivorans; species Agarivorans sp. DSG3-1. The sequence goes on from NZ_CP177241.1 coordinate 2,899,756, forward strand.
GAAGATAGTGTGGTAGTGGTGATGACCAGCAATGGTCATTTAGTGGCTCTTGATGCGCACAGTGGTGAGCAAAAGTGGGACATTAAAATCGACCAACCTTCGTTGTCATTACGAAGTAAAGCGGCAGCGGTTATTTCTAATGGTGCAATCATTTTAGGCCGCAGCGACGGTAAGATTGGTTTGTATTTGCTAGAAAGTGGCCAGTTATTATTTGAAAGCAAGCTCGCTCAGCCTAAAGGCTCTACTGAAATTGACCGCATTGTCGATGTAGATAGTCGACCGGTGTTAGTTGGCTCGCAGCTATACGCCGTAGCGTACAACGGCAACCTTGTGTCGGTAAATTTACGCAGTGGTGAAGAGCAATGGAGACGTAGTTACTCAGCCTACCAAAATTTAGCAACTGCGGGCTTAAGCTTGTTTGTTACCGATGTGAGCGACAATGTTTATAGCATTGAGCGCAATAATGGTGTTGAACAGTGGACCCAAGGTGCGCTGTCTTACCGCATTGTTACCGCACCAGCGATAGACGGTAATCAAATCATCGTTGGCGACAGCGAAGGTTACTTATATTGGATAAACCGAGAAACTGGTGAATTTACTAGCAAAATGTTGGTAGATAAAAGCGGCTTATATGTTGCGCCTGTGGTAACCTCCGACAAAATTATCGTTCAAACACGAAATGGTAAGCTAATTGCGCTAGATCGCAGTTAAGTTGTTATAATTGTGTACAAAAGGCTCATGATTAATTGATCATGAGCCTTTGTCATGTCATGTATTCTAAAAAATGAGGCCCTTATGCTTCCTGTTGTAGCCTTAGTGGGACGCCCAAACGTTGGCAAATCTACATTATTTAATCGCCTTACGCGCAGCAGGGATGCGCTAGTAGCCGACTTTCCTGGGCTTACTCGCGACCGCAAGTACGGACAAGCTAAAGTAGCCGAGCAAGAATTCATTGTTATTGATACCGGTGGTATCGATGGTGATGAAGAAGGTATCGATGCGATGATGGCGCAGCAATCTTTGCAAGCCATTGAAGAAGCTGACGCCGTATTATTTTTGGTTGATGCTCGTTCGGGCATGACAGTTGCGGATGAAGCTATTGCGCATCATCTGCGCAAGCAAGAAAAGAAAATTTTCTTGGTGGCCAATAAAACTGACGGTATTGATGCTGATGCAGCCTGTGGCGAGTTTTACGCTTTAGCCCTTGGTGAAGTTCACCACATTGCAGCCGCTCATGGTCGTGGCGTGAACATGCTACTCGAAGAAGCTTTACGTCCGTTTGTTACCGAGCAGGCAGAGCTACAATCTGATGAATTAGAGCCTAGCTTAGATGAGACTCGTGAGATGAGTGAGTCTGAACTGGATGAGCTCGCTCAGAAGTTTGCTGATTTGCCGATTAAGTTAGCGATTGTGGGTCGCCCGAACGTGGGGAAATCTACGCTAACAAACCGGATTTTAGGTGAAGACCGGGTTGTTGTTTACGACATGCCGGGTACCACACGTGACAGTATTTACATACCGATGCAGCGTGAAGACCAAGACTACATTTTGATTGATACGGCGGGAGTACGTAAACGTGGCAAAGTGACAGAAGTTGTTGAGAAGTTCTCAGTAATTAAAACGCTTAAAGCCATTGAAGATGCTAACGTCGTTATGTTGGTGATTGATGCTAAAGACGGTATCTCTGATCAAGACTTAAGCTTGTTAGGTTTTGTACTTAATGCTGGTCGTGCTTTAGTTCTTGCAGTGAACAAATGGGATGGTTTAGACAACGACCATAAAGAGCGTATTAAAACAGAATTAGATCGCCGTTTAGGCTTTATTGATTTTGCACGTGTTCATTTCATCTCTGCTTTGCACGGTACTGGTGTTGGTCACTTGTACGAAAGCGTTCAAGAGGCATACAGTAGCGCCACTAAGCGCGTTTCTACTTCGATGTTGACACGTATCATGCAAATGGCTCAGGACGACCACCAGCCGCCGTTAGTGCGCGGTCGTAGGGTTAAATTACGTTATGCTCACGCAGGTGGTTACAATCCTCCGCGCATTGTGGTTCATGGTAATCAAGTAAACTCGTTGCCCGATGCATATAAGCGCTACTTGATGAATTATTACCGTAAAGCTTTAGAGATTATGGGTACCCCTATTCGCGTAGAATTTAAAGAAGGCGAAAACCCATTTTCAGAGAAGAAGTCAAAACTTACTCTGGCGCAAGAACGTCGCCGTAAAAAGATGCAAACTGTAAGTCGGTACAAAAAGAAATAATTGGAGTTAGCCATGAGTATTGAAATTGCTTGCCCAGAATGTGATGGTGAACTGCAGCACGAACACGACCATTGGTTGTGTGGCGCTTGTCATCATCAATTTTTACAACGAGTGCACTGTGATAAATGTGATGCCGAGTTGGAAAAGTTAAAAGCCTGTGGCGCAGTGGACTACTTTTGTAATAGCTGTAATGAACTGAAGTCTAAGCGAGCCGTGATACGGCGGTTTGAGCGTTTAGCTTAATAAAAAAGACGGCCATGGCCGTCTTTTTTATTGTTTGTTTATAACTAGCTTTTTCGCTTGGCAATACTTTCTAAGATTGCAGGCCAATGTTGATAAATCATGTAATGGCCTAACTCAGGTATCACCTCTAAACGTGCATTTTTTGCTCGAGCAATAAAGCGTTCTGCTAAGGTTAGCGGTATATGTTTGTCGTTTTCGCCATGAAAGAGTTGGGTAGCTACTTTTACATCTTCAATCTCAAAGCCCCAAGGTGCCATTACTTGGCGAACCTCGTCCGAAAAAGCATTACCACCTTGGACTTTCGATTCCATTAAATAACGGCCAAACTTTTCTTTGAACATAGGGCTTTCAAACAGCTCTACATCGGTTCCCTCTAAATCCCGCGCGAGCACCTTAAACAGTTTGTTAGGATCTTTGTGTAGACCTTTGTCCAAAATATTGGTGAATAAGCGGTGCATATTAGGGAAGTCACGCGCTAGCTTCATGTGCATACGATAAAGCTTAGCGGTAGCTTTATAATCACTATCATAAGTTAGCGCATCACCCGAGCTAACGATAGTTAAATGGCTAACCATGTCAGGAATTTTAGCTGCGCTACAGGCCGCATAAACCCCACCAGTGGCATACCCCAATAGCTCAACCTTATCGAGGTTTAAGTGCTCTAGCAGTGCTTTTAGATCAGCAGTCCATTGCACAAAACTGTAACTCTCATGATAGTCAGAGCCGCCAAAGCCCGGTCTGTCGATAGAAATCAATCGAATTCCCAGTTGAGCAGCGATATCTACTTGGTCAAAAAAGTTTTCTAAGCGACAACCTAAGATACTGTGGCAGTACACCACGGGTTTGCCTTTTGGGTCACCGAACTCTTGATAACAAAGTTTGCGCTCATCAGGGAGTCTGAAGTAGCGTGCATTGCTGTCTTGAGGTGTGCCGAAATCAAAATGACGGCTACTTTGAGATAGCATTCCCCATGGACCAGTTAACACTAAACTGGCAAGTTCACTTTGGCTGCTTACACCGGTTTTTTTGAATACCGATTTTAGCTGCGTTCGGACCGTGTTGTAGCTTACAAATATCTTGTCAGCAATGTCGGGTGGAGACATACCTTGGGCGATGTAATTAACAATTCGCGCTTCTTTAGGCGTGAGTTTGTAACCATCGGCAAAGGCGGCTAAATCGAGCTCTACATCTGGCCGCGAAGGCGAAATAAATACCACGACACTGGCATTACGCTCAAGTAAGGGATCTTGAAGGTGATTGACTGGGCTTAAAATAACCATGGTTTGCACGTCGGTCTCGTTGTTTACCTGAATAGGCAAACCTCGACTGCTTGATTCGTTAGGCCCTAACGAAGACAATTCTTCAACATATTGCTTAAGTAACTCAGTAGATTCGCTTTGCTGGGTCACCAAGTTTTTATTCTTTTGATATAAACCTTGGCCAAGCTGCAGGGTTTCCTCTGCCAGCTCGTTGGTAAGCAAAATTTCACTTTGAGCGTTAACTAAAATCACGCCGACCGGAATATGATCAAGTAGCGAGTTTAGTGAATGATTTTTTTCTTCAAGCTGATAAATGCGTTTAGCAATGTTTAAGGCTTGATTGAAGTGCTCTAACAGCAGTTGATTGCGTTCAGAGTACTGGCTTTGGGCCATCGAGAGTTGCGGCGAGACTGCGTCCAACATTTGGCTCAGTTTTGCCGAGGAATTATCGTGCTTACCAGGGGCTTCAGTTCGCTGAAGTTCTGGCATCATATAAAGGTGCTCTAGCAGGTCAGGCCAATATTCAGGTTCTGCTGCCGCTCGATAAATCATACCGATCAACTGTTCCCTGTTATCAACGCTGGTTAGCTCACGCTCCTTGGTGCTATCCAATGAATTCATAGTATTGCTGCTAATTTTCTTTATTTAATGGCTAGTTAGTTACCAAGAATGGTCGCTTCGCCTCTTTAGCGGGCTTGGTCGTCCTTCCAGTTACACTTCAAACCAACTAGATGTCCGGTTTAGTCCCCCTAATCTTATGCCAGTTCTAACTATAATCCCATTAATTTTGACATTTGAATCACTAGTTGTGAGCTAGTGTTTAAAACAATTAGTGTTAGGAGCAAATAGTCGCATTAAGGTTATCGTCCGAAAATTTCAGTTTTACTACATCGCCATGTTTAAGCTCTGCCGCATGCTTAACCAATTTGTCTTGTTGAGTCACCAAGGTAAAACCGCGGTCTAGCACCTTTAATGGGCTGAGATTATCTAATTGGCGACAAATGCCGGCGAGTTGCTGCTGCTGTTGGTCAATCAGTTGTTGGCTAGCGTTAAGCAATCGCTGGCGCTGCTCATATAAACGTTGCTGCTGTCGTTCAACTTTTCGTTCAAGTAGCGAGTGTTTTAAACGCGCCTTGAGTTGGCTATAACGAAGCTCACCATTAGAGACTTGTTGATTAAGTGAAAGGCTTAAACGATGTGCTAGCTCATCAAACCTTTGCTGCTGCTGTTCTAATACATGAACTGGCGATAAGGCCTGAATACGATGATTGAGCTGTGCCAAACAAATTTGCTGTTGTCTAAAACTGTGCATGGCATGCATTGCTAGTTGTTGCTTTAAATGCGTCATACGCTGAGGGATGTGACTGGCTTGCTGGCTTACAATTTCAGCTGCCGCTGATGGGGTGGCTGCTCGTACATCGGCCACCAAATCACTAATGCTGTCGTCTACCTCATGGCCTACCGCTGAGATAATCGGTATGTTTGAATCAAAAATAGATCTGGCCAGTTGCTCATCATTAAAAGCCCATAAGTCTTCTTTAGAGCCTCCACCGCGGCCAACAATGAGTATGTCGGTTTCTTCTCGCTGATTAGCCAGTTCTATCATCTCAATAAGCTGTGGAGCCGCTAGCTCGCCTTGCACTAATGCAGGATACACAATCACTTTGGTTGCTGGCGCACGGCGCTCTAACACCGTTAAAATGTCTTGTAACGCAGCCCCTGACGCTGAACTAATTATACCTATGCAACTAGGGTATTCAGGGAGCGCTTGTTTCTCGGCATCAGCGAATAGCCCTTCGGCGGCTAGCTTCATTTTTAGCTGTTCGTAAGCCTGTTGCATCGCACCATCACCCGAGGGGTGAATAGCTTCTGCAATCAGCTGATAGTCACCACGAGGCTCGTACATTGTTATTTTGGCTTTCACCAGCACTTTCATACCCGACTCGGGCTTGAATACTACCTTGCGGTTAGCACCTTTAAACATTGCACAACGCACCTGCGCTGAGTGGTCCTTTAAACTAAAATACCAATGCCCCGAAAATGGCGTAGAAAAATTAGATATTTCACCTTCTAACCAAATCGTACCGATAGAATTTTCTAGTAAACGCCTAACTTGCTGGTTTAACTGACTAACACTCAGAACATTATTGGTTATTTGACTAGATTTCATCAGTTAACTCGAAGGAAAGTAGAAAATAATGTAAGAAAATAACATTTTTCGTTTTACCTTGGCCAGCTTTATACCTATAATCCGTCCGCAATATTTTACCTCTTTATTAACTGATTTAGGCGAATGTTGCTATGTTGAGAATTTCCAAAGAAGCCTTAACCTTCGATGATGTACTACTACTTCCTGCTCACTCAGAAGTACTTCCAAATACCGCCAATTTGGCGACACGTCTAACCAAAGATATTCCGCTAAGTATTCCTATGGTATCTGCCGCTATGGATACTGTAACTGAAGCAAACTTTGCTATTGCACTCGCTCAAGAAGGCGGTGTTGGCTTTATTCACAAAAATATGAGTATTGAGCAGCAAGCTGCTGAAGTGCGCAGAGTGAAGAAATTTGAAGCGGGTATTGTACTTGAGCCTATCACCGTAACGCCTGATTTAACCTTAGGACAAATTGCTGAGCTACGTCAGATACATGGTTTTGCTGGTTTTCCAGTGGTAACAGAAGCAAACGACTTAGTCGGTATTGTTACAGGGCGTGACTTGCGTTTTGAAACTGACTTCACTAAAACCGTTTCTCAGGTTATGACGCCAAAAGAGCGTTTAGTTACTACTACTGATACCTCACGTGATGTAGTTGAAAAAATGATGCACGAGCACCGCATTGAAAAAATGTTGGTGGTTGATGATGCATTTAAATTGACCGGCTTGATTACCGTAAAAGATTTCAAAAAAGCGGAGCGTAAACCAAACGCGTGTAAAGACAGTTTTGGTCGCTTGCGTGTTGGTGCTGCTGTTGGTGCTGGTGCGGGTAACGAAGAGCGAGTAGATGCCTTGGTTGAGGCTGGCGTAGATGTATTGCTGATAGACTCTTCACACGGTCATTCTCAAGGCGTGCTCGATAGAATTAAAGCCACTCGAACTAAATACCCTGATCTTGCCATTGTTGGCGGGAATGTAGCAACGGGCGCAGGTGCTATAGCCCTAGCAGATGCTGGTGTAAGTGCCGTTAAAGTAGGTATTGGCCCAGGGTCAATTTGTACTACGCGCATCGTGACCGGTGTAGGTGTGCCTCAAATTACTGCTGTATCTGACGCAGTAGAAGCACTAAAAGGCCGCGATATCCCGGTTATTGCTGATGGCGGCATCCGTTTCTCTGGTGACATCGCTAAAGCCTTAGTGGCTGGTGCGTCGTGTGTGATGGTTGGCAGCATGTTTGCAGGTACTGAAGAAGCACCTGGCGAAATTGAGCTGTATCAAGGTCGTTCGTTTAAGTCTTACCGCGGAATGGGCTCTTTAGGGGCTATGTCTCAAGGTTCATCAGATCGTTACTTCCAAACCGATAACGCTGCCGATAAATTAGTGCCAGAAGGCATTGAAGGTCGAGTAGCTTATAAAGGCCCTGTTAAGGCGATTATTCATCAACAAATGGGCGGTTTACGTTCATGTATGGGTCTAACTGGTTGCGGCACGATTAATGAGCTGAATACTAAAGCTGAGTTTGTTCGCGTAACCAGCGCTGGTATGGGTGAGAGTCATGTTCACGACGTTACCATTACTAAAGAAGCCCCTAACTACCGTATGGGCTAAGTCCGTTACCTTATATGCCACTAAGCGCCGTCAGGCGCTTAGTTTTATCAGCCTCTTTTAAAAAGTAAGTGATTATGAGCAGAGATATCCACGAACATCGTATTCTAATTTTAGATTTTGGATCGCAATACACCCAACTTATCGCACGTCGCATTCGCGAAATTGGTGTTTACTGTGAATTATGGGGATGGGATGTTGAAGAAGCCGACATTCGCGAGTTCGCACCAAACGGCATAATTTTAGCCGGCGGACCAGAAAGTGTGACCGAAAATAACTCGCCACGCGCGCCAGAATACGTGTTTAACGCGGGTGTGCCAGTATTAGGCATTTGTTACGGCATGCAAACCATGTCTGAGCAGCTGGGCGGTGCGGTAATCCAAGGCGAAGGCCAACGTGAGTTTGGTTACGCACAAGTTGAAGTGGTAGCTGAATCGTCATTGTTTAAAGCCATTGAAGATGCGGTAGCGCCAAATGGTAATGCCTTGTTAGACGTATGGATGAGCCACGGCGACAAAGTATCGGCTATCCCTGAAGGATTCACTACTGTAGCGCAAACGCCTAGTTGTGAATTTGCGGCAATGATGCACCCAGAAAAGAACTTTTACGGCGTGCAATTTCACCCTGAAGTTACGCATACCCGCCAAGGTTTACGTATGCTTGAGCACTTTGTTAAAGACATTTGTGCTTGTGATGCTTTGTGGACGTCTGAATCTATTATCGAAAACGCAATTGCTCAAATAAAGCAGCAAGTGGGTGATGACGAAGTGATTCTTGGCCTTAGTGGTGGGGTAGATTCGTCGGTAGTGGCGATGCTTATTCAACGTGCTATTGGCGATAAGCTTACCTGTGTATTCGTAGATAATGGATTACTGCGTTTAAACGAAGGCCAACAAGTCATGGACATGTTTGGTAACCACTTCGGTCTCAATATCGTTCACGTAAACGCTGAAAGTCGCTTTTTAGAGGCAATGGCCGGTGAGAGTGACCCAGAGAAGAAACGCAAGATTATTGGCCACGTATTCATTGATGTATTTGATGAAGAATCGAAAAAGCTAAAAAATGCTAAGTGGCTAGCACAAGGTACTATTTACCCAGACGTTATTGAGTCAGCGGCTTCTAAAACCGGTAAAGCACATGTGATTAAGTCTCACCATAACGTGGGCGGTTTGCCAGACGATATGGACATGGGCTTAGTAGAACCTTTACGCGAGTTGTTTAAAGATGAAGTGCGTAAAATTGGCCTAGAGTTAGGTTTGCCTTACGACATGTTATACCGTCACCCGTTTCCTGGGCCTGGTTTAGGCGTTCGTGTATTAGGTGAAGTGAAGAAAGAGTACTGTGACTTATTGCGCCGTGCAGACGCTATCTTCATTGAAGAGTTACACAAAAACGATCTTTACAATAAAGTAAGCCAAGCTTTCACGGTGTTCCTACCGGTCCGTTCGGTAGGAGTAATGGGTGATGCGCGTAAATACGATTGGGTAGTATCGCTACGAGCTGTAGAAACTATCGACTTTATGACAGCGCATTGGGCACACTTGCCTTACGACTTCTTAGGTCATGTGAGTAACCGAATTATCAATGAAATAGACGGTATATCACGCGTGGTTTACGACATCTCTGGAAAGCCACCAGCTACCATTGAATGGGAATAATAACTCCCTATTAAAACAGGCGCCTTAAGGGCGCCTTTTTTATATCTGTTGACTCTCGGGCTAAGTATTGCTGAGCTAACAAACAGTGGCTTTCAGGATTGGGAAAGAGTGCGGTCTTCGTCTAACAATGTTCTATAGTGATGGCTTAATTGCAGGGAAGGGTAGTTTGAACATATTTGTATGGATGTTGGCTATATGCCAAGCCTTGCTCACTACGGGCAATATATTATTAGTAGCTGTAACTGGCTTGATTGGCCAACAGCTCGCGCCTTCCGCTGGGTGGGTAACCTTTCCTGTTGCTATGCAGTTTATGGGGTTAATGTTAGCGACCATTCCCGCCTCTCTTATTATGGGCGTTACTGGGCGAAAGAAGGGTTTTGTACTGGGTAACTTAGTGGGTATTAGCGGGGCAGTGTTGGCGGTGTATGCTCTGCACCAACAGCAATTTATGTTGTTTAGCTGTGCGACCTTATTACTTGGGATAGGAATTGGCTTTGGAATGCTTTACCGCTTCGCAGCAGTAGAGCTTTGCTCTGAGGGGCAACAACCAAGAGCCATTTCTGCCATTATGGCTGGCGGTGTTATTGCGGCAATCATAGGGCCGAGCCTCGCAGTTTATAGCCAGGCCTGGTGGCCTAAGCGGCCTTTTATTGGCGCTTTTGTCGGGTTGCTTGGTCTTTACATTATTGCCTTAATTTTGCTACTGATGATTCGCTTCAATGATGAAGCAGCTAGCAATCAACACTCAGTAGCCGCTCGGCCCTTAAGGGACATTATTGGCTCGGCGAATTACATAGTGGCAGTGGTGGCGGGCGTAGTTAGCTACTTTGTTATGAACTTACTAATGACAGCAACGCCTTTAGCGATGCATCACCATGGCTATCATTTTGCTCAATCTGCTTCCGTTATCGAGTGGCATGTATTGGGTATGTTTGCTCCTTCGTTTATCACTGGGCGTTTGATACTGCGTATTGGCTTGTTTCCAACCATGTTATTGGGATTAGGGCTAATGGTTGCTTGTGTTTTGGTGAATCTTCTAGGGACTAGTTTTAACCACTTCGCTATTGCCTTAACCTTGTTGGGCGTTGGTTGGAACTTCATGTTTATTGGCGCTACCCAAATGCTTACTCAGTGTTATCAGTTGAATGAAAAAGCGAAAGCGCAGGCAGTTAACGAGTTTGTGGTGTTTTCTTTGGTGGCAGTGTCGGCTTTATCAGCTGGTTGGTTAGAGCAAAGCTTTGGCTGGCGAGCGGTGAATTACAGCGCTTTGCCTATTTTGTTAGTTGGTTTGCTGTGTTTGGTTTTTTACCAACGTCAACATAAAGGGCAATGATCTTTTAAGCGTTTACAGCGCCGAGCGTTTTCATGCGTAAAATCAAAGATTATTTTTTTTAATGCTAAAGCCTTATGAATATTGTTGGTTTAGTTTGCTTAATAAGATAATTAGTTTTTTCATGCCCTTGAATTTTAGGCAAAAAAAAGCCATCGCATAAAGCAATGGCTACAAATTCTTTTTGACAGACAGGGTCAAAATAAGAAACAGGGAAGTCAGCAAAAGGCCGACAAATGCAAACACAACATAGCAATCAAAGTAATTACAAATCCGGTAACTACTTAAAGAGGCCTGACATAACACCTTGATATTAGGCGCTCTGTCAGACCCCTTCGCTTGATTGCGTGTGCATATTAATCTGCAACTGGTCGTACAACAATAGATAATTTATAATGCCTATAGATTAGAAAAACTTATCCGTTAATAGGATGTTAATATGGCGCGTCGTTTGCCCCCCTTAAATGCATTAAAAGCGTTTGAAGCTGCTGCTAGGCACCTCAGTTTTACTCGAGCTGCAGAAGAGTTATTTGTGACTCAAGCCGCAGTCAGTCACCAGATCAAAGCCTTAGAAGAGTTTTTGGGTTTGAAACTTTTCCGCAGAAAAAACAGAGCCTTACTGTTGACCGAAGAAGGCCAGGGCTATTTTCTTGATATTAAAGATATTTTTATATCGTTAACCGAAGCGACCGATCGGCTACTTGCTCGTGGCGCTAAAGGAACGATAACAGTTAGTTTACAACCCAGTTTTGCCATTCAATGGTTAGTACCACGTTTATCCCAATTTAGTGAGATGCATCCCGATATTGATGTTCGAATAAAAGCGGTAGATTTGTACGAAGGCTCATTAACCGAAGATGTCGACGTTGCTATTTATTATGGGCGAGGTAACTGGTCTGGTTTACGCGCCGATAAGCTTCACACTGAGTATTTGGTTCCAGTATGTTCGCCGAGCTTATTGGTGGGCGATAAAGCCTTAACCAAGCCTGAAGATTTGCAGTTTCATACGTTATTGCATGATACCGCCCGCCATGACTGGAAGGAATGGTTTAAGTTGGTGGGTTTGCGCCAAATGAATGTTAACCATGGACCTATTTTTTCTCACTCAACCATGGTGTTGCAGGCAGCAGTTTATGGGCAAGGTGTGGCGCTGGGACACAGTGTGCTGGCTAAGCCAGAGATTGAAGCGGGTCGCTTGGTATGTCCTTTTGAGCAGGTTTTACTGAGTAAAAATGCCTATTACATGGTATGTAAACCGAGCCAAGCAGAGCAGGGCAAGTTAGTGGCGTTTCGTGAATGGATGATTTCGCTGGTTGAGCAAGAGCAGCAGGAATTTGCGAATGAAGGTTTGGTAGACGCAGAATGAGCAATCAAATTAACGCCAGTTGGCCAATTCGTTTATTACTCGCGATAAGCGGCGGATTTACCGTGATAATGGGGGCGGGTGCCGCGCATGGCTTTAGTCGGTTTTTAGGTGACGCACAGCTTGGCTGGATAGAAACGGGCGTGTTCTACCAGCTTATTCATTTAGTGGCGGTGGTCGCTGTGCTGAATAAGTATCGCCTTAGTGCAATATTGTGGATTATTGGTGGTTGGTTATTTGCCGGTAGCTTATACTGCTTGGCTTTTTTCGGCGCTAAAATATTTGGGCCAATGACTCCGCTCGGTGGAGTGGTGTTGATTATTGGCTGGTTGTGTTTAGCGTTACCTACAAAGAGTATAAGTAATGAGTAGTATCATCCTTTATTGTCGCTCTGGTTTTGAGAGTGACTGTGCCGCCGAAATCCAGTTTCATGCCGAGCAGTTAGGCTATTTCGGGTTTGCCAAAGCAGGTGATGGTAAAGGGTTTGTAGAGTTTAGCTGTTTCCAAAGTGAGCACTCAGTAAGTCTTTATCAAAGCATAGATTTTCGCCAGTTGGTATTTGCTCGGCATTGGTTTTTAGCCTTGGCAGAAATGCAGTTAGATGAAGCGAACCGAGTGGCATCTATTTTAGCGCTAGAGCAGAAGTTGCCTCGGTGCGGGAGTTTGCGTTTAGAGTACCCAGATACTAACGACGGAAAAGCACTATCAAGCTTTTGCAAAAAATTTACTCGCCCGTTAGAAAACGCGCTGGTTAAACACCAATGGTTGACTAAAAAAAACAATCCAAAACTACCCGCTATGCAGCTGTTTTTTGTTAGCGGTACCCATTGTTGGCTAGGTTATTCTGATACTCGTAATGGTAATGCTCAGCCTAATGGCATTCTACGTTTAAAATTTCCATCTGAAGCGCCTAGCCGCTCAACCCTAAAGCTTGATGAAGCCTTTATGGTATTGCTGAATGAACAAGAGCGCGAGCAGTACATTGAGAACGGCCAACATGCGGTTGATTTAGGGGCTTGCCCAGGTGGTTGGACTTACCAGTTGGTTAGGCGAAATATGTTTGTAGCTGCAGTGGATAACGGCCCTATGGCGCAGTCTTTAATGGATACTGGCCAAGTGCAGCATTATCGAGAAGATGGGTTCAAATATAAACCTGAGCGTGACAATGTAAGTTGGTTGGTGTGTGACATGGTTGAGCGCCCGGCTAAAGTATCGCGATTAATGCTTAAATGGTTAGCCAATGGTTGGTGTCGCTACGCCATGTTTAATTTGAAATTGCCAATGAAGCAGCGATTTACTGAAGTTAATCAAGACTTGGAACTATTGCGAGAAGGCTTGAGTGAGTTAGGTTTCAAACATGAAGTAAGAGCCAAGCAACTCTACCATGATAGGGAAGAAATCACGGTTTTTGCACGAGTTTATTAAAACATCATTGATGCAGTGCTAAGCGATAAAAAAGGCAGCCTAGGCTGCCTTTTTTGAATCGATAATAAGTTTATAAACGATCTAAAATCGATTGGGTAAACTCTTTGGTGCCGGCTGTGCCACCTAAATCACGAGTGGTTCGGTCACCACTTGCTATTACTTCGGTAAGCGCTTTTAGAATGTTAGCGGCTTTGTCTTCCATACCTAGGTATTCAAGCATTTGAATACTGGCTAAAATAACCGATGTTGGGTTAGCAATATCTTGTCCTGCAATATCAGGTGCGCTGCCGTGTACCGCTTCAAAAATTGCTGCACGTTCACCAATATTAGCGCCAGGAGCCATACCTAAACCGCCCACTAGGCCAGCACATAGGTCAGACAATATGTCGCCAAATAAGTTGGTGGTAACCATTACGTCAAAGCGCTCTGGGTACATTACTAGGTTCATACATGCGGCATCAACAATCATTTCTTCCGACTCAATATCGGGGTATTGCTTAGCAACTTCACGTGCTACTTCTAAAAATAAACCAGAAGTAGATTTCATGATGTTAGCTTTATGAATGGCGGTGACTTTCTTACGGCCTTCACGGCGCGCCAATTCGTAAGCAAATTTTACAATGCGCTCTGCCCCATCTTTTGTAATAACACTCATCGCTTCGGCGCTAGTGCCGTCTTCGCTACGTTTCTGACCAATACCGGAGTACATCCCTTCGGTGTTTTCGCGAACGGTGATGATATCAATGTTCTCGTAACGTGCTTTAGTACCCACAAAAGAGCGTACTGGGCGAATGTTAGCGTAAAGGTCGAAATGTTTACGCATTGAAACGTTGATAGAGGTGAAGCCGGTACCCACTGGTGTTGTGAGTGGGCCTTTTAGTGCGATGCCATTTTGTTCGATGAGTTGTAGGGATTTCTCAGGTAACAGGCTGCCATCACTTTCTAACGCAGTAAGCCCTGCGTTGGCAAAATCATATTCAAAACCACAACCCGCTTTGTCCATGATAGCGATTGCACTTTCGATAATACTAGGGCCAATACCATCTCCTGGTATTACGGTGATTCGTCTTGTTGACATATCTCTTCCTAAATTCGTAGGCATTTTTTATTATCTAAGGGGAGGAGGTAACACTCCGTGTTATTGCCCGACAATTGAGGTCTTCGGGCAACACACAGTTTACATTTTTTTAACTCAATACTCAAAAGGATTCAGCTAATACTAAGGTATTAGCTTGATTTTAAGACTAAATTTCAGCCAGCTTTGTTAAGACTTATAATTTGAAAACCTCAATGGATTTATTCAGTGTATTGGCAATTTCAGTGAGCTCCTCAACCATTTTGGTATTGTTCTCTGAGCTATCGAAAGTACTTTTTGCTAAATCGTTGATGCCGACAATACTGGTGTTAATTTCTGCCGCCACTAGGGTCTGTTCTTCAGCGGCTGTGGCAATTTGAGTATTCATGTCATGAATCACTGATACTGAGCTACTTATGGCCTCTAAGGCTTGATTTGCTTGGTCTGATTTTTCTGCGGTGAGTTGAGCATCTTTGGCGTTGGTTTGCATTAATGATACGGAGTTTTTCGCCTCGGTTTGCAGCTTGGTAATCATCTCTTGAATTTCATTAGTGCTATCTTGAGTCCGATTAGCGAGATTACGCACCTCATCGGCAACCACCGCAAAGCCTCGACCTTGTTCGCCTGCGCGTGCTGCTTCAATCGCCGCATTAAGCGCTAGTAAGTTGGTTTGTTCAGCAATGCCGCGAATTACCTCTAATATTCGGCCAATGCCCTCTGTTTCCATTTCTAGCTTGTTAATCACCTCCTGAACTTTCTCAATACCGCCAACTAGCAAATTAATGTTGTTGTTCATTTCGTTGACTACGCTAATGCCTTGCTGGGAGTGTTCGTTGGCTTCAGTTGCTGCCGTTGAGGCTTGAAGTGCGTTACGTGCTACTTCATCTACAGTTACCGTCATTTGGTTCATTGCCGTTGACGTTTGCTCCAATTGCATCATTTGTGATTCAGAGCTGGTGTTTACCGTTGAGGCTGACTCGTGAATAAGGGAAGACGATTTATTTAATTGCTCGGTGGCGGTGTTAATGCCGGTAACGATGCTGGTGAGGTTTTTGACCATTGCCAACACTGCATGATAAATCCCGGTTTCATTTCCAGTTTGCTGCTCCGAATAGCGTAAATCACCTTTGGCAATGTTTTGCACAATGGTTTCTATGTCTGAGGGTTCGCCGCCAATCGGGGCATACATTAATCGGATGACCACAAAGTAAGTAATCACTAAGGCGACAATAATTAGCACTACCGCGAGAGAGGCTGTGATCAAAAGATTACGGTTGGAGGCTTGGTTTATACTATCCCATCGGTCCCACGCCCATACTGTCCAGTTTAGTGTGGATGCTTTTGCTGATACCACGGAATACTCGTTACCATCAAAATCATAGTCATGCTGGCTTGAGTCCATTGTATTGTACTGTTTATAGGAGGGGCGTAACTCAAACAGGTTTTTGCCAATGTAATCAGTATATTTAGCCGCAATAATAAAACCGTCTTCTCGGCTTACAAACAGCTGGTTTTGTTCCGATAAGCCATCAATAAACGTTGTTATCTGATTTAAGGCAAGGTTAACCGCCAAAATGCCTATCGCTTTGCCATCGCGCTGCACTGGAACAGCTACCGCCATTACAACATCACCAGTGCTGCTGGTATAAGGAGTGGTAACAATTTTAGCTTCATTCGCCATACCACGGGTATACCATTCGCGATTAAGCTTTTTAGCGTTGAAGTTAGGAATAATGCCATTATTGCTGGCAGCGTAAGTGTCTCCATTAGCCAAACCGATGTAGGCATTAAGCACGCCTAATTTGTTCTTCATCGCATGTAGCGACACCATTAGTTGTTTTTCATCTACTTTGCCAGAGGCACTGACTGGAAGTTCGGCGGCCTTTAAATCCAAGGCATCAAAATAACGGTCCATTTTTTGTTCAATCGCTTTCGCGATAAGGAACGCTTGATCGTCCAATTGGGCGGTGTAATTGACTACAGAAGCGGATTTAAAGTTAATAAATCCAACGGCGGAGATGAGTAGAATTATAATGGAGAACAACAAACCCATTAAGTAGAGGATCTTTGCCTTGGCGCTCATTTATATTTCCCTATATTTATTTTCATCTTCTGCAAAAGCTTGGCCTTATTGGACAAACTAGTATGCATGCGACTAAATAAACTATAGATCAAAAAACTACTTTGAATGGTTTAGCCAAGAAGACTTTTTTAAGGTAGCTTTAGCTAAATGTTATGGGATAACCAGAGCTTAGATGAAAGATTTAAATGCTTTACACGTTTTTTTAGCGTTAATGCACACTCGTTCTACCACTAAAGCCGCGCGGAAATTAGGGCGGTCACAGTCTTATGTTTCAAAGGTGTTGGCTCAGCTAAGAGAGCAATTAGATGATCCCTTGTTTGTGAGACATGCTGGAGATTTACAACCTACTAGTTATGCCGAATCCATTGCTCCTAAATTAAAGCGCGCTTTGGTAGATGTAGATCTTGCTCTTGAACCCGATGAATTCGATCCATCAAGTGTCAGTAAAGTGACCTTGCATATTGTTGAGCCTTATTTGATTACCTTAGGCAAACAAATCATCGACGCGATAAGAGAGCAAACATCAGCAGTGATTGAGATGAGGCAGTGGGGCGCTAATAGCGAATCGCTTATTTTACGCGAAGAAGTAGACCTTGGCTTACATGTTATCAATGATAAACCTCAGTCTTTTTACCAAAAAAGAATTCACTCTGGGGCGGGCTATTTTCATGGTAATCAATCTGGGGAGTATGTGAAGTTTCTAATCTCGGGAGTGAACGAGCATCAAGACCATTTCAGGGCACTAGATCCCACAATAGAAGTGGGAATTATTGTTGATAGCCATATATTATTAGATCAACTGATGGGCAATTGTTTTACTTTAAAGTACGAACCTTACTATGAAAAAAGCCAACAGCATCAATTGAATATTGATGTTGCATTGATAATGAAAAGCTCGCTTCGTTATTCGGCTAAACAACAATGGCTATCAAATCTGATTTCGTCAATTATCGATCGACACAATAGCGAATGGTTAGCCTTACAGGGCGAGTAGTAGAGTAGCGAAGGGATCGCTACTCTACGTTTGTTGTGGCGTTTAAATCGCCGACAAATATGATTTAAAGGCTTTTAAGCGTACAGTTGCCCCACCAATAATATCCATAAAACCAAGCGCTGGATGTGGTTTGTTAGCCGAAACCCAGCCAGAACCGGTAGCGCCAATAGGCACGTTGTAACCTTCTGGCTCTTCGAATTCGATGACAATGGTTCGACCGTGTGAGCCCATGTTGTTACCCACGTGTCGGCGAACTTGCTGTGAGCCGTTTATTACTGAAACGCGCGCTTCACCAGTACCCGTTGTTAAGCTATGCACTCGACCGCGGAATATTTCACCGGGGTAAGCATCAACATAAAATTCAGCAAACTGACCCACTTGTATGCCGCGGTACGTTTGGTCGGCGATTCGCATTTCTACAAATTTCTTGTTGGTATCGTATAAGTGCATATTACCTACACGCGTGCCGTTTACGATATTGGTAATCGATAACTGACCATCAAATGGCGCACGAATTTCACGACGTTCATTCTGCCAATTAGCATTGGTCATTTGCGCATCTAAGCTTAGCATTTGGGCTTTTACCGACAATACGTTCGCTTCGGTTTGTTCAATTTTGGTTCGTAAATCATCACGTTGATACTCTTGTGCAAATTCACTTAAGTTCTCTAAACGTTGAAGGTTTTTCTTGTCGTTATTGATTTGGTAAATCAAAGCCAGTATTTCTGCTTCGGCAGCTTTCTTCTGCGCTTCTAAACCGATAACTTGAGATTCAGTATCTTCGGTTTTAAGGGTGTAAATAAGATCGCCTTTCTTAACCATTTGGTTATGTACAACAAAAACTTCTTCTACTTCTTGGCCAAATAAAGGGCTTAGCACGGCGTGTGGTGCTTTTACGGTTGTACTGTCTGTAAGGTCGGCCGGTGACCAAAAACGGTGTGCTGTAAACAAGGCTGCTGCCAACATTACGCCGATACTAACGGTGATAACCGCATTACGTAATGTCCACTGAATAACCCCTGTTTTTACCAGTATCCAACAGATTAAAATATACGGGAGCATAATCTCTTTCATGATTTATTCCTCCACACGCTTAGTGATAGCGCGACCATTGCGAATAATATTAGATAGCTCTTTAGCTAATACGTCCCAACGCGCAAAGGCGATGATGATAGCGAGTACCCACCAGGTTTTATCGATGAATAAACCACACAGAGAAAGAGCAAAAATGATTTGGGTATGGGCGCTCGACATTTTGGCTGCTTTATGTACAGCGACCTCATGTAGGCACCAGAATAAGTAGGCAAGGTAAACCAAAATTGCCACTGTGACGAAAAAGACAAAACCCATGAATATTTCAGAATCGAGTAACTTCAAGATGGTTGGATAACCTTGAGAAAAATAGTCCTCTGGTAAGGCTTTACCATGAATAGTTGCTAGTTTAGATAACAGCACTGATGAGCCAATTAAAATACCTAGGGCCGCAGCGGTTTTAATAAGACTTTTGCAGGTTTTTATCCCAATCCTTAAGAGTTTTTTTGGCAACGATTCATTTCGTTGTATATGAGTTGAATTATTAGACATCTAGCATTTGCCTTTAAAAGATAAAATCATCTAAATCTTATCTAAAGGGTAGGGTTTATTTGGAATATCCAATATTCCAAATAACCTTATTCAAGGTTTAACAAATACTTGGTAGTGAACGATGATGCTTAGGGAGTAGAAGCTTGATAGCGAAGTTGCTTGAGAGAGAAGCCTAGTTTTAAGTCTGTTTTAAGACTAAGAAGCTGTTTAGCTAATAACAACGCTTTGCTATTGGCTTGTACCTTGGCGACTAATTTGTCTGGCTGGGCTTCTGCGAGGATATCTGCGGTGTTAGTGTAGCGTTCCAATAACGTTTGAGCGCTTTTATTGCCAACACCCGGAACACCACTTACGTTTACGCTATTAATGCCGACTAAAGACCAGTAATCACCGAGCTGATTTATTTTAATACCAAACTTTGTTTCAACCTCATCGATGGATACATAGTCGCGGCGAAAGTAGTCGTACAAACTTATACCTTGGGTAAGCAACGAATAGTAACCACGATCTGTTGAGATTATGGTAACAGGGTAGTTTGCCTTAGCGGCTTTACTGGCTAGGGTGGCACAAATATCATCAGCTTCCTCATTAGGGGCTGAAATGGAGTCGATGCCTATGTCTAGTAAATGGTCTTTTAGCGTTTCAAGTTGCTCGGCGAGCGCTATTGGCATTGGCGAGCGGTTTTGTTTATAGGCAGGGTATAGGTTTTCACGCCAAGCACAGCGGTCACCGTCAAACACGGCAATAATGTGTGACGGTTTTAGAGTTGTGATGATTCGCTTACAGGCGCTGGTTAGCGCTTGCTCTGTCGCTTTGGCTAAGGATGCATCAGGTGTACGTTGCTGCTGCACCGCATAAATACGACGAATCAAGTTTAAGGCATCAATAATGACTAGTTGCTTAGCCACGCTGATGCCCCTGTTGCCAAGGTGCTATCACTTTGCTTTACCTATTTTATAACAAGGTTCATAGTGGCTACCGGGTAGTTTCATTCGATGTTGAGCAACGAAGTCCTGTAGTAGTTTGTCTAACATTTTCATTATTTTAGGGTCACCGTCAATAATAAAAGGACCATGTTTTTCGATTTGTTTTATTCCCTCATCTTTGACATTACCACTGACAATGGCAGAAAACGCGCGCCGTAAATTTGCTGCCAAATCTTGCGGCGCTTGATCAAAGTGTAAATTAAGCTTCTCAACATTTTTGTGTAAAGGCTCAAAGGGATGCTGGAAATCGCTATCAATTTTTAAACTCCAGTTAAACGAGTAAGCGTCGCCTATCGCCCGGCGATAATCCTTCACTTTTGGCATCATTTGTTTGATGACTTGAGCAGCTCGAGCAGAATCGTCAATGATGATTTGATAGCGTTGCTGAGCTTCATGACCTAAAGTTTCGCCAATAAACTCATCAATGCTTTTAAAGTACTCTTCACTAGATTTAGGGCCGGTTAAAACTATAGGTAGCGGTTGGCGGGCGTTTTCTGGGTGCATCATAATGCCAAGTATGTATAGCAGTTCCTCAGCGGTTCCTGCGCCCCCTGGGAAAATGACAATGGCATGCCCCATACGAACAAATGCCTCTAAGCGCTTTTCAATGTCGGGCAATATGATGAGTTCGTTGACGATAGGGTTAGGTGGCTCAGCCGCGATAATACTTGGCTCTGTTAAACCAATATAACGGCCATCATTTACGCGTTGCTTAGCGTGGCCTACAGCAGCACCTTTCATTGGCCCTTCCATAGCGCCAGGCCCACAGCCAGTGCAAATATTTAACTCCCGTAAACCCAATTGGCTGCCAACCTCTCGAGTATATTGATACTCAACTGCATTTATAGAGTGCCCCCCCCAGCAAACGACTAAGTTTGGCTCGGTGCGAGGATGGATAACCCGCGCATTACGCAGCATTGAAAACACTAAATTGGTGATGTGGGATGATTGGTTTAGATCTAAGTGAGCTTGTTCTTTGATTTCGTTAGAGACATAGAGAATGTCGCGTAACACGCTAAACAAGTGTTCTTGAATACCACGAATAATTTCGCCATCTACAAAAGCATCTTCTGGCGCATTGGCAAGTTCTAATTTAACCCCTCGCTCGCGGCTCAGGACGTTAATTTCAAAATCTTTGTAGCGTTCTAAAATTTCTCGGCTGCTATCTGTTTTACTACCAGAGTTGAGCACAGCAAGGCTACAGTTTCTATAAAGGAGATAAATATCTTCGGAGGCACTTAAGGTGAGTTGGTCTACTTCAAGCTTCGACAGTAAGTTCATGCTGCCTACAGGATTTATATGGGTAATCATCAACACCTCACGGGTAATTTTGCAATTTGCATATTACAGTATAGCGTGAGGTGTGATGTAAGCGTTGTGTTATTCCTCTTTAGTCGAAACTAACTAGCTGATTATGTTAACTTTGTCACGGCCGCTGCTCTTGGATTCATACAAGGCTTGGTCGGCGCGTTCAAAAGCATCTAAGGGCTTGTCACTTTCTTTGAACAGGGTTGCGCCAATAGAAACAGTAATCGATACTTGTTGGTCTTTAAATCTAAAGGGTAGGGCTTTTATTTGCTCTCGAATATTATCTAATGGCACTAGTACAGCGTCGGGCGAGATATTTGGCATAAGTAACACAAACTCTTCACCACCAAAGCGAGCTAAGAAGTCTGTGTCTCGTAAATTATTTTGCAGAGCGCGGGCAATCACCTTAAGCGCTTTATCACCAGCCATATGCCCAAACTTATCATTAATAGATTTGAAGTGGTCGATGTCAATAATTGCCATGCCTAAGTTGTAGCCGTAACGCTTCCAACGTTTGTACTCGAGTTCCAAGCGTTCGTCTAAAGCTGCGCGGTTGTAGACCTGGGTGAGGCTGTCGATAAATAGCTTATGTTTATGAGCATTTAAGCGCTTTTTGTACTCGTGAGTTTCTTCACGCACTAAGCGTAGTTTTAGCTCAACATCAGTCAGTTGTTCGAGTAAATCTGTAGTTTTTTGCTCTAGTTGTTCTTTTTCTTTAAAGACGTCGGCAATTTGAATTAGTCGGCTTTGAATTGAGTTTTTTAGGGCGTCTAAGTCGTTACTTGAACGTACTTCGGCTCCCAACTCTAACAAGCGGCTTTTAAGTAAGCCATCGCTTTGCTTTTGATCTTTATGAATTGATTTAGATTGGCTTAGTGAGTCATTAAACTGATCGTGAACCCCTCCTAAACTTTCGTTTAATGAGTACAAGAACTCTTGCGAAGCCTTGCGTTCTTCACGGCTACCTTCAATGACGAGCTGAATAACCTTAATGCACATGCTTGGCAGTTCATCAGGCTCTACACCTACCAGTAAATCGGAACGTACTTGGCCAAGTTTGGTGCCAACATCGCCACTGTAATCAAGCTCAGTAATTAAGCGCTGTAGGTCATCACAAATTCGCTTGTGTAAGCGACTATTAAGCACACTCTCTTTGGGTTTTACTGATGCAACATTATCGGTGCTTCCTGCTGGAGCTCCGCCAAAAGCTGGCTTGTTCAGTAAGGCTTGATAATAGTAATTTAACAGCTGCTCTAAGCGTTGCTGATTATCACCATGTGAATAAGCGGGTTCTTGTTCCAAAAAATCAGTGAGTTTGCGACGCAGCTGGGGCGGTAAGCCGTTAATGCGTTTTAAAGATTCACCAGAAGATTTAATGATTCGTTGATTATGAGCGAGTAGAGTTTTTAAAGTCTCGCCGTGTTGTTTAAACAAGCCATCTAATTCGTTTTGGTATTGAGAGATAGCCGACAGGTCATCGTTTTGTTCAACGTCTTCGATAAGTTGTTGAAGTTTTTGATCGAGCTGTTCGTCTAGGCCATAACAAATTTTTGATAGGCGTGAAATTAGCTGGCTTATTGCTTTTTTTTCCATTCTAACCTTTGCATCTTGGTCTGAAGGATTGTTGTTGGAACTGTCTATTTCGTTTCTCACCAACGCAAGTCGCTTCTTAATAGTGATGATATCGCTCATCGTTAAAACCAATACATCCTAGCGTGCCTAACATAAAAATTTAGCATAACACGAGATATTCGATAACTACAGATGCTAACAAGTCATTAATTGTAATTGAGTGTTATCAAAAGTTTACCAATTAATGAGGCTCTTATCAGCAGATGCGTTCACTTTCACCAAGCCTTTAGAAATGGCTTGTTTTACATCTTGAGTCACATCGCTACAAAAGAATGCGGCGTGTGATCCACTCATTGCAGTGAGCTCGACCCATTGATTATTATTTGTTTGTGTACAGAGTTGCTGGGCACCTTCAAGCGCTAACCATACAACTTCAGTCATACCTATATCGTCAATTGCATCTTCAGCTTTAGTTAAAAATGGCAACATACAGCTACCAATAGCTAAGATTAGTTCAATTTTTTGCGTTTCAGCGCATTTTTCAGCGCGCTCACTTAAATGTTGACTCAGTTTTTGAGGCGTATTACGACCTTGCTCGATACACAATATTATTTGTTTATCGTTAATGTGCCCTAGGTGGAAATCGCCGTCCAAATCAGTAATAAGCTCTTCAACAAACAACTTAATTAAGTCTCGATGAGATTTAAAGCCCAGCGTTTGATGGTTTACTAAACCGATTTTTTCGATAGATAACATGAGCAAAATACGGGGCTGCTGTTTGTTTTCTTGATTATCGCGCAAGCACAGTAAAGGCGTTTCACTATGCGCTAACTGTTGCCAACCGGTAATAGGGTGGTGATTGAGTTTTAATTTCAGCTCTTTGAGTGATGCATTGCGGCTTAATAGCTTTTGTCTTGTGACTAAAAATAAGAACAGCAGCATAATGCCAAATACGCAGACCAAGACTAAAATGAGCTGCTGAAAGTTACTTTGTTGCGAGATAATGGCTTTCTCACGAGTTAAATCAGATAGTTGCTGGGCTTGTTCTATATATTGATAGTGTTGCTTGAATTGTTCTCTTTTTAACTCATTTCGAATTTGCTGATAACGCTGATTTAAGCTGTGATAAACCTTAAATTGCTCTAAGGCTAGGGCGTAGTTACCATTTTCTTCGTAGGCTTGAGTGAGTAACTTATACACTTTACTGTGGCTGCTGGTTAAGCCCATGGTATTGGCGAGTTGTTCGGCTTTTTCCAGCTGCAAAATGGCCAAGCCATTCTCTTTATTGTTGATGTGTAGTTCACCCAATAGTAAAAGGCTGCGTAACAGCTTATTGGGTTGATTCAAAGTGGTATAAAGCTGTCGCGAAATCTGCAGGTGCACTAAAGCTGGCGTATAGTTCGACAGTTCCATATAGGTTTGACCTAATTGCAGTTCTACGTCGGCTAGTAAATGGAGGTTATTATTCGCTTTGGCAATATCTTTAGCGTTGAGGTAGTGCACTAAAGCTGCATCAATATCACCGGTTAACTCTGCCATGTTACCCAGTGTGGCGATCTCTTCAGCTTGTAGGTCTAGGTTGCCAAGTGTTACTGCGTATGCGATGGCATCTTGTTGAATTTGTTCCGCAATGGCCAATTCGCCTTGGCCTAAATACACTCGGGCAATATTGGCTTTTAATAAGCTGCTTAGGAGCAAGGCTTCATTGGTTTTTACATCCGCGTCATCAAGTTCAGCCTCACTTAAATGACTCAGTGCTAATTCTGGCTGGTTGTTTATTAGGTAGTAGTTGGCCAGCAAAGCTTCTGACCAAGCTCTTAAAATGACTGATTTACTGGCGTAAGCTTCTTCTTTTGCTTTTAGTAAGTAGCTTTTAGCTTCGTTGCTTTTACCTTGGCTTTGATAAAACAACGCCAGTACTTTTTGTAGCTGGAAGCGCATGTTTGGCAGTGGAAAAATCTTTAGCTTTTCAAGGTTAGATTGCGCTAATTCAATGTAACTTCGCGTCTCTACTGCTCTATTGGGATCGCCACTTAATACCAACGCGGCAATAATATAGGCTTGGGTTAGATGGGCTTGATGCTGTTGTTGTTTTGCTAGATAAATGGCGTGGTCAATATAGTTTTGAGCCTGTTTGGTATCGCTAATACGATAAGAACATAGCGCGCCAAGTTGTAATGTGAGCAGTTCAATGCTCTTCGACTCAGGACTTTGTTTGGTGCTGTTTTGCTGTTGCTCTAAGCGCTGTTTAGTTTGTTGTAGACACATTCTAGGGTTAGCAATGAGTAATTGGCGTAGCGGCTCTAAGGCTTTTGGAACATGTACAAATCCATGTTCGTAAGCCTGGGTATTAGCCGACAGTATGCCGCAGATTAAAGCCAATAAACGCCAAATACTAAAATGTGCTTTCAAGAAACTAAATATCCTCATTGACGAAGCAAGCGCCAATTTCCTAAGCGAGCGGTAGCTTCAGGATCGTTACTTCGCATAGGATTAATATCTAAGCCGCCGCGGCGCGTATATCGAGCATAAACGGTAAGCTTGCTAGGTTGGCAATAATGCATTAAGTCGGTGAATATACGTTCCACACATTGTTCGTGAAATTCGTTGTGCTGACGAAATGATATTAGGTAGCGAAGCAGCGCCTCTTGCTCAATTTTAGGTCCATTATAATGGATGTAAACACTGGCCCAGTCTGGCTGATTAGTGACTAAACAGTTAGATTTTAACAAATGGCTGTTTAGTGTTTCCGTTACTCGCTGATGGTGGTCGCAAGCGTTTTCTAACAAGCTTGGATCCAGTTCATAGTTGTCGATAGCGATATCTTGATTATCGATATTATCGCCAGGCATCGCTGAGTTATCCATTGCGCTTGAAATGGGCAAAATAGTCACGTCTACTTCACCTTCAGCACAGTGGCTTAAATCTTTTTCCAGTATTTTCTCTACAGCAGAAAAGTCACTAAAGTGGCTTTGATTAAAACTGTTTAAATAGAGTTTGAAAGACTTGGATTCAATTAAGCAACGCGAACTAGCAGCAATTTTAACTTCAGCTACTGCAACAACAGGTAAGCCATTATCGTTTAGCCACGATAGTTCGTATAAATTCCACAAATCGTACCCTTTAAAAGGCAAGTCTTGGCTTTCGTCTAGGCGTATTTGTTGGCGATTAAGTGTACGTGGCACACCTTGCAATAAGCTGGGTGAGTAATGGCTAATATAGTCGGTAGGTTTACCGAGGCTCAAACTGTCTTTTAACTGTTCTGAAGTGTTTAGGGGCTGCTTTTTCATGGTGTTGTTACATCGAATTGGTTAGGCTTAGTCTATCTCAATTCTAAGTGAAACACATCTATGAGCAGCGTGATATCAAAGCCTTTAACAGCAGTTTTTTCCAAGTTTGAGCGTGAGTGGCAAAATTCGTCTTATCCACAAGTTGAATACGATAACGATTGGTTGTCTCCTTGTACCGTGGGTGAGCCTGTTGATGAGCAAATACATTGGCACCCGGTACTAAGGGAGCAAACTGGGGATTTTTCTGGGATTGAAGCTGCGCTTGAGCTAACTCTTCACCCTAGTATTCAAGCGTTTTATGGTGATTACTTTTCTGAAACTCTAGCGGTTGATTTTCAAAATAATCGTATTGAGCTGGTACAGGCTTGGAATGAACAAGATTTTGATATGCTGCTCGAAAACATTATTGGCCACGTGTTAATGCAACGCAGATTAAAGCAGAATGAGACCGTATTTATTGCTAGTACTGACGATGAAATGCAGGTTGTGAGTATCAATAATGATTCGGGTGAAGTGGTGTTAGAGCAATTGGGTAAAGGCATCGACCGTGTATTAGCGAGTAGCTTAGACGACTTTTTAGCCCAATTGACCCTAGCGAGTTAACGTTTGAAATCCCATGATATATTTGACACCAAGCGACAGCTATCGCATTTAAAATCAAATATATCATGTTCAACCTCTTCTAATTTCCATTGGCCTCCACAACTTGGGCAAGCTCTAGCCTTCTCAGTAGATAAGCTTTCACCGCCAACGCGATACAAGTATAAGTAAGTGGGGGTTTTAGTGAGGTATTCCAGCCGCTTGCATAAGTTGCTACCACGTTTAAACAAGCGACTTTTGGTACTGCTCATTTCCATTAGTGCACCATGTTCAAGAATGCTGCCATTCATTTGTAATTGATCGCAAGCTGACCAGTCCTCTTGCCATTTTACTAATTGTTTGTGATCGCCATTGGCTACTGCGGGTAGGTGATACAAAGGAATAGGCGTGAAATGGTCGCCACAACGCAGCGGTGAACAGCTTTGTAAATAGTTGGTATACAGCACTTGCCAAGAGGGCGATTCACATAAGTC
The DNA here is from genome assembly GCF_046774965.1 of Agarivorans sp. DSG3-1. Taxonomy (NCBI): domain Bacteria; kingdom Pseudomonadati; phylum Pseudomonadota; class Gammaproteobacteria; order Alteromonadales; family Alteromonadaceae; genus Agarivorans; species Agarivorans sp. DSG3-1. The sequence continues at coordinate 2,927,023 of NZ_CP177241.1, forward strand.
GCTGTCATCAGAGTTAATATCTCGGCCCAAACTTTTTATCTTGGGGCTAAGTAAACCTACATCACTCAAGGCTTGTTTAGCACGTTTAACCTGAGCGCTTTGGTGGCTTTCTAGCAAACTATTTTCTTCAGGGCAAACAACTCGAGTACTAAAGGTTGCGTCTTTTATCACCACTGGGAATTCTCGGCCGATAATTTGTCCGTTATAGCGCCAGCAATCGAGTACTTGGTTTATGGCTTTTTCAGCTTGGCTAATAGTGGTATCTGCAAAACACTCAAACTCTAAGGTCGTTAAATACATGCTTAGTGATTAGCTTCTAGTTGTGTTAGGCGTTTTAGTAAAAATGCTACTTGAGACTCAAGCTCCGCAACGCGCTTTTCCAAAGATAGAGTATTGGTAGAAGCAACAATAGTTGGCTCTGCTGGGGTCAAACCCTCAATAATACTAGGGTCGCGTTTATAGGCATTTATTGCCTCAATGACCAATGGCATGGGTTGTCGAGAACTTAAACGGCCTTTTACTAAAGCCAAAGTAGGTTGCTTATTATCATCCACTAAAGATTTAATGGCTAACAGAACAATTTGTTGAGACATCTATGTTTCCCTAATGGCGGACAGGTTTTTGGTATAAGTCTAGTAGCTGCTGAATAGCGACTTGTAGCTCAGGAGAATTACTTGGATCTCTAAGCTGTGCCAATACAAAACTACGTAGACTTGGAATAAATACTAAGTCTGTAAAGATCTGTTGAAACAACTCAGGATCTTGTTGTTTGGATAAGGCTTCAAGAAACGCTTTAAGTATGTTTGGTTCAGCGAGTTGTTGCCACAAACGACCTGCCACTGCAATAAAACTATGAATTGACGTAGCATTTTCTAACTGAAGCATAATGGATTTGTTGATTAGTTGCGTAACTGACGACCCAGCTAAGGCTCTTAAATATAGGCTAGCTAATTCTTCATCTTTTTCTAATTGTTCAGCATGGCTTTGGGCTACGCATTGGCTCAGTTGCTGATCGATGCTGGCATGCTCTAGCAACTCTAGCGTTTTATTAGCCACTTCAATGGGCAACTTATGGAATGCCGAGCTTAATAATTTACTATTCTCATCTCTATCTAAACGCGCAATGACATCTGCCAGACCTTGCAGGGCAAGGGTTTGCCAGTTATCCCACGAGCTATCCGCACTTAAGTAACGGCGAACGGCTAGGTAATGCTCTGAAGGTGGTAACTGACAGTCTTTCTTATATACAGCATTAAAATATGCCAGCTTTTCTTCCATAGGTTTGTAGATGTATTGATTATTGGCTAATGCCTGCTGTTGCTCTTCCGTCGGTTCTTGGTTGAGTTGATGACCCATTGCATCAATCACTCGTTGTATAAACTCATCACGCGCTCCTAGGCTAATAAAGCCTTGTTCATCAACCGGAAGCTGTAAAAACCATATATAAGGTGTATCAGATTGCTGCTTTTGCCAAAAGCATAAGGCAAAGCGGGCTTGCTGCTTAATAGGGGTAGGGTACGGCTGTTTTGCTGTTTCTATGTGATAGAAGTCTTGATTGGATATGTGATGTATCTGTCGACCCATTTCATAAACGCGTAGCTCACTCCCCGAGAGCTGGAGGATTTCGCTTAATGTAGTTATTTTTTTCATGTTCTTAGGTTTCAGTCATCAATGTGGCGTAAGTATCCACATTTATAGGCTTTAGGGCAATCAATAGGCTTAACGGTGCCAGCTGTGTAAAGCAGTGTTACAATGTTGCTTTTAATAGAAGCTTCTTTTAGTTATGCCTGACTCTGTTTTACTGTGCCTAAATCAATTAGAAACCAGCCTCAAGAAATGTAATTGTTGGCAGATGTCTGAGCCAAGCGCAGCCGCTCTCGCAAGTTCGCAACCTTTTTGCGTTGATACCTTAAGTTTGCCGCAGTGGTTGCAGTTCATACTCATCCCTCGAATGCGTGCGTTGATCGAATCTGGTAGCCAATTACCGCAGAAAGTCGACATTTACCCTTATGCCGAAGAGTCTGTTAAACAATTAGATATTGATACTGGTGAGTTACTCACCAGTATTAAGGCTTTTGATGAGTGCTTTCCTCAATGAATAACATTATTGAAACTGCTGAAGATCACATCGAGCCCATTCCCGCTGAGTTAGATATTTTGTATCAAGATGAACATTACGCAGCGATTTATAAGCCTGCGGGTTTACTTGTTCATAGAAGTTGGATTGCCAAAGAAGCCACTCAATTTGCGATGCAAATGCTGCGTGACCAGCTGGGCCAATATGTTTACCCGGTTCACCGTTTAGATCGACCGACTAGCGGTGTGCTAATAATGGCTAAATCTTCAGACGCGGCGAAACATTTATCAGTGTTATTTGCCGAACATGCAATAAGGAAAACCTACCTTGCTGTAGTGAGGGGCTATATAGAGGGTGAACATTTACTCGATTACCCGCTAAAAGAAAAGCTAGATAAAATGGTAGACGGTAAAGCTCAGCAGGATAAGCCTGCTCAATCAGCCATTACTCACTATAAAGGCTTACAAAAATCTGAACTTCCATACCCCTCAGGAAAATTTACAACATCTCGTTACAGTTTGGTGGAACTTAAACCGGAAACTGGAAGAAAGCACCAGCTTCGTCGACATATGCACCATTTAAGTCATCACATCATCGGCGATACCACTTATGGCGATGGCCGCCATAACCGCTTATTCCGTGATTTGAACCATGCCGGTTTATGGTTAATTGCTAATCAACTAAGCTTTGTCCATCCCTATACAAAGCAGAATATCAGCATTGTTTGTCCCCGACCTGAGCGGTGGAAACAGATGTTTAAGCTAATGAACTGGAAATAGTTCCACTTTTATTGGTGATCTACATCACATTAATGAAACCAAAATGGAACTTTGAAAAGGGTTTCAAGGTCGTGTAAAAAAATTACTTTTTTCATACCTTAACCTTAAATATTAGTCGATATTTCCTGTTTTTTTAGTAATTAACCTACTGAAAGCCTTTTCTTTGTGATTGAAAGCATTTTCATGGCTTTTCTTATGGTCATTTGATGATGTGATCCACAGCTTGTTTTTAGCTGTGAAACCCCTGTTTTCAAGCGATTTTCAGAAAAAGCATTCTGTGATCAGGTTCAAAGTTGTGTCTGTGCAGCCTCCCTATAATCCATCTCAGTTAGCGGATATAAGCACTCTTAACAAATGCACCGCTGGCTCTTACTTAAAAAGGTAAGGGACTTAGTAGTTCTAAAGGAAAAGGAAAGGATTATGAAACTGAAAACACTTGCTGTTGCAGTTACTGCGGCAACAATATCTTCAAGCGCTTTCGCTCTTGATTTCAATGGTTACTTCCGTGCGGGCTTCGGCTTGAACGCTGACGGTGGTTCACAGTACTGTTATGGCGACGGTGGCCCTAACGCTCACGTTGTTGGTCGTTTAGGTGATGAGTGTGATACTTACGCTGAATTATCTTTGAGCCAAAATGTTGTTGAACGTAATACTGGTGAAAAATTCTCTATTCACACCTTGGTTGCTTACGGCACTCAAGAAGGTAATACAGACCAACGTGGTAACTCTTGGCAGGGCGTAGGTGAAGCTACAGACCCTTGGTCTGGTCAACGTTTATCTTTCCGTGAAGCCTACGCTAAATACACTATGGCTAGCGGCACAGAAATCTGGGCAGGTAACCGTTACTACGGTCGTAAAGATGTTCACATCAACGATTGGTACTACGTAAATGGTTCTGGCTACGGAGCTGGTGTTGATAGCATTGATCTAGGCTTCGCTCGTTTGGGTGTGGCTGTACGTCATAACAAATGGCATGATGTAGGTGGTGACGATAGCCAACCTTACACATCAACTCCACAATTGGACGTTCGTTTAAGCGGCATCGATATCGGTTTAGGTTCTATTGACCTAATCGCTATGGGCGGCAAAGCTAACCTAAGTGATGCTCAAGAAGATGCTCAAACTGATGACAGCTACAACGACAAAACTGGTGTTCAGTTAACTGCTGAGTGGGCTGTTGGTCTACCTGGTGGCTTCAACAAGTTAGTTGCTCAGTACTCTACTGAAGGCTACGGTTGGTCTGGTTACGGTATGAACAACCACTTAGGTGATTCATACAACATCGGTGGTGGCGGTGACTTAGGTCGTAAATCATGGCGTATCATTGACCACGGTGTGGTTAAATTTGGTAGCAATGTAGATATGGGTTGGTCTGCTTTTTACTCGCAACTTGATCAAGACGACGCGGGTGATAACAACAAGAGCGATGGTACTCGTTACGGCGTAACAGTACGTCCACGTTACTTGTGGAACAACACCATGAGCACAATTCTTGAAGCTGCATACTATAATGCAGAAGACCCATGGATGAGCGAAAGTGCTGACCTTAACAAGGTTGCATTAGCTCAAGCTTGGTCTCCTCTTCAAGAGAAAGGTGGTTTCTGGGCACGTCCTGAAATCCGTATCTTCGTAGCGAAGTTCGGTGGCGACATGGCTCAAGAGAAAAATGACCTAATGTACGGCGCTCAAGTTGAAGCTTGGTGGTAAACACCGCATTTTAACTTAATTAGTTAGAACGCTAGTCAAGACCCTTAAAATACTCTATTTTAAGGGTCTTTTAGTTTTTTAGGAGGTAGTAATGGGAACTAAACTTGGTGTTGTAGTTTTAGCGTCGATGGTCGGTTTAGCTGCATGTAGTTCGGGAACAGATGACTCTTTGCTATCTGTTAGTGCCGATACTCGCTATCTTTACGCTGATACGCTTGTTACTGAGCGCACATTAGATGCTGCACCAGTTTGTTGTAATAGTTTCGAGCAAATTGATTTCAAATCGATTAACTATGATTACCAATCTGAAGAAGCAATCGATAACTCTAGGCAGGCTTTTCAGTTTAACTCTGGAAAAAGCTTTATCGTAGCTTATGAGTTGCCGCGTTTAGGTGAAGACATTCCAGTAACTTTAGAGGCCGAAATTGGAGAGACAGTTTTTGCTCCAACCGTTGTGCTTTTGAATGAAAATTTCCAAGTATTACGTGTGCTGCCATCAGACTTTTTTAAGTATGTTGAAGCAAAACACTTTAAACCGAACGTATTAGCTGGTTCATTTAAAGTTCGTTTGGCTTCAGGCTTACCGGAGGAGCGTGAGCGGTATATGGTAGTTTATACTACTGACCAATCACTAAGCGAACAGACTCAAATTGTTCACCCTGCGAGAACCTACGCAAAAGCTCAAGCTAAAGCCGATCCTGGATTACCTGATCCATTAATTCCGCACTCCGTAATGGGTATGCTTAGTGTTGCGTTTAACTCTTCTGCTTCTACCGTTTTTTCCGACAATGCATGGTTTGGTGGTAAGAAAGAGGAACCATTACCGGCACCATCAAACGATGCCAGTGTAGCCGCAGTTAGTGCAACTAGCACCGCAGCAGTCACATCATCCAGTAACTCTGCGAATGCGGTAGCAGTAGACAGTCGTAGCCTGAAAAAAGCGATGCTACCTGAAACCGAATCTTTCTATAACAATCTTATCGAAGATATGGTGTCTAGAGACGAAGTGGAAAAAGCACTGAAGTTAGTAGAAGAAGCCGAGTATGCCGGTTCACGTTCAGCGCGTAATGCCTTTATTGAGGCAGTTAAGAACAAGTAAAACTGTTCTATTGTAACGTTTAATTAGCCAGCTAATGTAGCTGGCTTTTTTGTGCTTATTAAGTATAAAAAAAGCCCTCTTTCGAGGGCTAAAAATAGGCATTTTTTAGTTTATTGGCTTACCACCAAGCTTCAGCTTGGAAACCAAAGGTCACTTCATCTTTCGAGCTTGAATCGCGCGAGATGTATTGGTCAGATTTTGCGTAAGTAGCAAATGCTCGTAGGGCAGGGCGAGCGAATACATTTGGACCCGCTTGCCATTGTTGCGCCACGGTAATTTTAGCTAACTTGTTGTCTTCACTACCATTAGCGATTGCTGCATCTTGAAATTCAACGATGTCGTAGCCAAGGTCAAGGATAGTAGATAGGTTGTTGTTCCAGTTGTACTGAGGGCGAACACCTACAGTGAATAGCGTAGAACCTTTATTGTCATCTTTATCGTAGTTTTCGTAGTTAACCACATAAGAAAGTGCGGCTGCTTCTGTTAAGTCTACAACACCCCAGTTTAAGATACGGTACCAGCTACCTTGATTGCTTTCTGCCAGGTAAGAACCGCTATCTAAAGGCGCAGCTTCTACTTCTTCGTAAGAGAAGCCTCGAAGTTGACCACTTGCACCAATGCCTGCCATTGCATCTGAGGCATAGGCTACAGAGAGTTTATTGAAACCACCGAAGAAGTTACCTTGGGTGTGCTCAGCCATCAAGAACACACCGCTGTCTTTTTGGTTCTCTACGCGGAAGTCTTGGTCATCTGCTTCTGAGTAAGTGCCGTAGATACCAACAAGTCCTAACTCGCCATTGCTGTTAGTATTAATGCCGTCTAAGCGTAAATCTAAGTTGTTGCCAGAGAACTCAGCCATCTGCTTGCCTTCACCGGCAATGTTCGCATCAAACAAAGCTTCAGAGGTATTTCGTACCCACGCTGCAGATAGCTTAGCAAAGCCTAGGTCGATGTTTTCAATACCCGCACCGGCACCTGCATTAGCTAGGTAGTAGTAATCGATTTGGTGTACGTCACGACGTTGGTAGAAACGCTTACCAGCCCACAGGTTAGATCCTTCGAAAGACTCAACCATGTTTTGACCAGATACGTACATTTCACGTACCGCAGATGGGCTCTCTTCCCAATCGTTACGTTGGTCTACTGAATGGGCTAGAAGTGTGTGCACACCCATAGATTTGTTGCCTTCTTCATACAAAGGCGCAGAAAGGGCTATTTCTGCATAAGTTTCACATTCGTTACCCAAGCGGTGCTTATACGGTGAACCGTCTGCTTGAAAGCACATTTGGTCGCCGCCAGATCCGGTTGCGCCAATTCCTGAACGCATGTAGCCGTTAAACTCTGGAGTTGCTGCAATAGCTTGAGAAGACATCGCGGCAGTAGCGATGGCAATAGAAAGTGTTTTTAATTTCATTACATAAACCTTATGTGTATTAATTTCCAAATATGGACATAAATAAGCACCCTGTTCTGTAAATTCCAATTCCTGTGGAACATTATGTCGAAAGTATTGTCGCAGTAGTTTTTGATTTTGTCGTGTGAGATTCCTCACATTGATAGCATGAAAATGCTTTCAGGTGCTTTTGTGGTTGATTTATACGAAATTTTATTTCTTATTTTTACTTTATTTTAATGTTTTATATCGCCATGGTTTTTCTGGATGGATGTGCGGAAAATTACTTAAGGAAGCAGGGAAACGCGGGATGTAAACAGAGTTGTTACCAGATGTAGGCTTTATATCGACAATGAAAATAAGTGTTACAAAGCGTTACAAAAAGTGCGGGTTAACTTGTGCCAAATCGCATTTTTCTGTTGCGTAAGACCCTAAACTAAGCCCTGAAATCGTAATAAAACGAATTTAGCGACTACTTCATAATAATTAACTATAAGTCGCTCTAAAATTGGCCTTTTTAAGGAAAATGGCTAAGGCTTTATTCAGTACACTATCAGCCCACTAGGAGCTAACTATGTTTGGAAATTTGTTTGCACAAGCGCAAAAGGTAGGAAAGGCACTGATGCTACCCGTATCAGTACTACCTGTTGCGGGTATTTTACTAGGAGTCGGCGCGGCTGACTTCAGTTGGATGCCGCATATCGTATCTCAGTTAATGATGAACGCAGGTGATGCTGTATTTGGTAACATGGCATTATTGTTTGCCGTAGGTGTTGCCTTAGGCTTTACCAACAACGATGGTGTTGCCGCATTAGCAGCGATTGTTGGCTTTACCATTATGGAAAAAACATTGACCGTTATGGCGCCAGTTATGGACGTTGAAACGATCAATACAGGTGTGCTTGGTGGGATTCTAGCGGGTGCCGTTGCTGGTTGGGCATTCAATCGCTTCTTCCGTATTCAATTGCCTGCATACTTAGGTTTCTTCGCCGGTAAGCGCAGTGTGCCAATTATCACAGGTTTCCTCACTATTTTCCTAGGTGTGTTGCTTGCGTTTATTTGGCCACCGATTGGTAACGGCATTGCTGCATTCTCTCATTGGGCTGCAGAACAAAACCCAACCTTAGCCTTTGGTATTTATGGCATCGTTGAACGTTCATTGATTCCATTTGGTTTACACCATGTATGGAACGTTCCATTCTTCTTTGAAGCGGGTCAATGTAAAACTGCTGCAGGTGATATAGCTAACGGCGTATTAACTTGTTACTTGCAAGCTGATGAGGCATCTCGCGCTGCCGGAAATGGCTTTGGTCAACTAGCGGGCGGTTACATGTTTAAAATGTACGGCCTACCTGCTGCAGCTATTGCAATTTGGCATGCTGCGAAACCAGAGAACCGCGCTAAGGTAGGCGGTATCATGATTTCAGCCGCTTTAACTTCATTCTTAACCGGTATCACCGAACCCATTGAATTTGCATTCTTATTTGTAGCACCTGTGCTTTACGCTATTCACGCGGTATTGGCTGGTCTTGCATTTGTGATAACCAACTCTTTGGGCATGGTACACGGTACGTCATTCTCTCACGGTTTGATTGATTTCATCGTGCTATCGACTAATGCTCAGAAGTTCTGGTTATTCCCAGTAATTGGTTTGGGTTACGCAGCTATCTACTACACCGTATTCCGCGTAGTAATTGCTAAGTTAGACTTGAAAACACCTGGTCGTGAAGATGAAGATGATGCAACTGCAGCGGTTGCGGTATCTGAAGATGAAATGTCTAAGAGCTTAGTAGATGCCTTTGGTGGCAAAGCTAACATCGTAAGCTTAGATGCGTGTATCACACGTTTACGTATTCAAGTTAAATCTGTTGAGTCAGTTGACCAAGCTAAGTTGAAAGGCTTAGGGGCTGCGGGCGTAGTGATTGCTGGTCAAGGTGTTCAAGCTATTTTTGGCACTAAATCAGACAATCTTAAAACAGACATGGAAGCATACTTACAAACTGTTTAACGGTTAAAAATGCTTAAACAAAAAGGAGGCTTAGGCCTCCTTTTTTAATGGTTTATTAGAACTTAAAGCCGTTCGAGTTTTGCTTCTATTTCGGCAATCTTATTTGTGACTACCTTTTCTAGGTGTTTCAGTTCTGCAAGCACTTGTTGTTTAGTATCTTTCTCTTGTTGTTCCCTACGGGTAATTTTATCTAACTCTTCAACAATAAAGCGAAGATTGGGATTAATCTCAGTGGTATCTTTGTAAGTCCCTCTGCCACCATCTACTAGTACTGTTTTTTTCTGTCGTGGATATTTAAATTTGACACTGCGAGTAAGAAAGTCACCTTTTTCCTTATGGAAATAGATTTTGAGGGTGTCTGAATTAGCTTCTTGACGAAGGCTGTAGCGCTCAATTTCACTTGGATTGGTGATCCCAATACTCTTTAAGTTTTTATACATAGATTTTCCTTCGTAGCGAGTCGTTGTTCTAGTGCTGAATACAGTAACCGCGGTAATCATCTGCAGAGTCTGTATATAGCAGCATAGCCCAATAAAAATAGAAGGAGTGTGAACTAAGAAGGTTTTTAACAAGGAAGAGGGATAGTGGAACTAAACTCGAACAGCAAAGGCTGCTCGAGTTTACAATTGATTAGTTGTGAGCGTGTAGCTCTTCGTTTAAGGCAATAGCTGTTTTATTGGTTAAACATTCAATCGCGCCACTGATGCTGTTGCGGCGGAACAATAAGTCAGACTTGCCAGCTAATTCACGCGCTTTAATTGTTCCAGCTTGCTGTTTGTTTTCATCTATCAGGATAACTTTGGTCCCCGAGGTGATGTACAAGCCAGATTCAATGGTACAGCGGTCACCCAATGGGATACCAGTACCTGCGTTTGCGCCAATCAGTGATTCTTCTCCTACAGAGATGATAATGTTGCCACCACCAGATAAAGTGCCCATGGTGGAGCAACCTCCACCTAAATCAGAGCCTTTTCCTACAAATACACCAGCAGAAATACGTCCTTCAATCATACTGGTTCCGGCAGTTCCCGCATTAAAGTTACAGAAACCTTCATGCATAATAGTGGTGCCTTCTCCAATGTAGGCGCCAAGGCGAACACGCGAAGTAGCTGCAATACGCACGCCACTTGGGACTACGTAATCGGCCATTTTAGGGAACTTATCTACCGAGGTAACCTGAAGCAGTTCGCCTTTAGCGCGTGCGGCCAACTGGCGGCTTGGTAGTTCGGCTAAATCAACAGCACCTTGGTTAGTCCACGCAACGTTTGGAAGAACTGCAAAAATGCCGCTCAAATCTGTTCCGTGAGGTTTAACTAAGCGGTGAGACAGCAAATGAAGCTTCAAATATGCTTCAGGGGTCGACTCTGCAGCGTTATCTTCACTTAACAAACAAAGAACACGTGGCTGAGTACTACCTAATAAAGCTTGGTAAGCGATAGCTTGATCTTTAAGGCCTAGTGCTTCTGCGTTGGCGATTAGGCTGTTTAAGGCTGCGTCGTCTAATTCAATGTCTTGTTTGCCATTGTTGTAAGCTAAGCCTTTGGTTAGGGCGCTTACTTCTGCTTCACTTGGGTTTAATACAGGAGCAGGATAAAAAACTTCTAGCCATTGGCCCTTTGCGTTTTTACTTCCCACACCAACGGCGTAACTAAAAAAGTCTTTAGACATGATTGTCTCCAAATAGTGGTTGAGCTTGCTAAATATTATTGTTTGAGTGCTTGTTCCAGAATGCTTTTTAGCTGTTGCTTTTGCTCTGGGCTTAGCTTTTCACGTTCACAATTGCTAATGCTGAAAAAATCTTCAGCCTTTTCACCAATAGTGGTGACTTTGGCAGCGTGAATCGTATAATTAAAGGATTGAAATACGGCGCTTATTTTAGCCAATAAGCCTGGCTTATCCAAGGCCACAACTTCAATCAGGGTTCGATTGCCTTTGGTGGGTAAAAACTCCACGCGAGGGGCAATAGAGAATTGTTTAAACTGTCGAGGTAGTCGGCGTTGCTTTAGATCGATGGGCACAGCAACATGCAGCTTTTCAGCAAGTCTTTGTTGCAACAATATCCCGCGCTCTACCGATAGTGGTTCGCCATCTTGGTCAAGTACCACAAAAGTATCGAGTACAAAGCCGTCTCTGCTCGACATGATTTGCGCATCATGAATGTTAAGATTCTTTTGGTCCAACTCTGCAGCAACAGAAGCGAATAAATGCGGAATGTCTTGGCAGTGAATAAATATTTCGGTGCCACCGCGAGTGGCTCTGCGACTTACTAATACTAGAGGTTCGTCTTCACTGTGTCCCCATAAGTGGTCACTATGCCAGGCAATTTGTTGCGGGGTATGACGCAAGAAATAATCAACTCTAAAACGTTGCCATAGGCCACGAATTTGCTCTTCAGAATATCCTTTAAGGGCTAAGCGCTGAATGGCTTTCTTCTGCTTGTCACGAATAACACCGCGAATATCAACGGGGTTTTCTAAGCCGCGTCGCAGCGCTTTTTGAGTAGAATTATAAAGTTCACTGAGTAGTGTGCGTTTCCAACTATTCCAGGTGTCATCGTTGGTAGCGCAAATATCCGCTACCGTTAAACATAACAGCATGTCTAAATGGCGCTGATCGCGCACCACTTTAGCAAACTCGGTAATCACTTCAGGATCGTAAATATCACGCTTTTGCGCGGTAACCGACATTAATAGATGGTGTTTAACTAACCACGCTACTGTTCTGGCCGAAGGTTTGCTAAATCCATGGGCTAAACAAAATTCCTCGGCGTCTACCGCTCCTAGTGTGGAATGGTCGCCTTTGCGGCCTTTGGCTATGTCATGAAAAATGGCAGCCAATACCAGAATGTCTGGTCGTTCTAAACGCGGATAAACCTGACAACAAAGCGGGTGGACTTCTTTTGTCGCGGGGTCTTTAAAAGAGTGAATCTTTCTTACCAAACGATGGGTATGTTCATCAACAGTAAAGGCGTGGAACAAGTCAAACTGCATCTGACCAACAATCCGGCTCCAAGCGGGGAAGTAGGTGGACAACACTCCGTAGCGATGCATTAAGGTAAGCGGTAAGCCCGTTACATTAGGGTGTTTAATTAAACGCCTAAAGTATCGGCGACATTCAGGTAAATCTTGTAGCCAATGAGTCAAACGACGCCTTGCTTCACGCAACTGACGTAAGGTGGCCGAATAAATACCGGTAATTTTGGGGTTGTCTGCAATGTGTAAAAACATCACCAAAATTTGTTCTGGCTGCTCTAGGAACAGTTGTGAGTTAGCGCTATCGATTAAATTACCACGCAGCATGAAATTTTCATCTACTGGCTGCACATCCATGGCGGTATTGCCGAGAATAGCTTCATCAAATAGCTGCAGCAGCATTTCATTCAGTTCAGAGATTCGGCGAACGGTTTGGAAGAAATGTTTCATTAAGCGTTCAACCGGCGCGTTATGGTCACCGCTATAACCTAAAGATTGTGCGACCGCCAACTGGCGATCAAACAGCAATCGGTCGTCACTTTTGGTTAAGTGGATATGCAGAGCAAAACGTACTCGCCACAAAAAGTCGCGACAATCTTGCAGCTCTCTACATTCAGCCAGGGTGAGGAAGTTTTGCTTGGTCAGTTCTTCTAAATCACTACTGCCAAAGTGGCGTCCGGCTACCCAACAAATAGTTTGTATGTCGCGCAGCCCACCGGGGTTGGCTTTGATATCTGGTTCTAGTGAGTACGAGTTGCCCTTGTACTGGCGGTGACGGGATAACTGTTCGTCTTTTTTGGCGCGAAAAAAAGCTTCGCTAGGCCAAAAACTATCGGCGCAAACCGCCATACACAGCTCTTGATAGAGATTTTTATCGCCAAATAGTAAGCGTGATTCTTGCAAGTTGGTGGCAATGGTAATGTCTTCTAAACCGAGTTCTAGACATTCCTCTAAGGTACGCACACTTTGGCCCACGTCGAGGCGGATATCCCACAACAGGGTAATGAACTCACCAATCTTCTCGGCAATCTCGGGTTTTACTTGTTGGCGGCTAAGAATAAGAATGTCGATATCGGAGCGAGGGTGCAACTCACCTCGACCATAACCACCCACTGCGAGTAAGGATAGTTCTGGGTATTCAGCCAGTCCAAAATGTTGCCACAGACAGTGTAGTAATAGATCCATTTGCTGAGAGCGCGATTGAACTAACTCAACAACATGCACACCTTGGTTAAATTGATCAGCCAAGTACTCTTGGAGTTTATCTAAGTATTGCTTACTGCTTTTTAGTGAAATTTCTTCAAGGCAGGGCAAAGGCGGTGCTGCTAGCGTCGTTTCCATGACTAAACCTCTGTGACCGTTGTTGACTAGTGCTTAATAATGCGCGGTAGTTCTTCTTCATCACGAAGAGTCAGTACTTCTACGCCATCGTTGGTCACCAATAAGGTATGTTCCCATTGCGCTGAGTTTTTGCCATCGTTAGTGCGGGCCGTCCAACCATCTTCTTCATCAACCCAGTTGCCTTTTTTACCTTGGTTGATCATCGGTTCAATGGTAAAGCACATGCCGGCTTTTAATACGGTTCGGTCGTTGTTGCGGTAATGCATAATTTGCGGATCTTCGTGGAAGCCTTCGCCAATGCCGTGGCCACAAAAGTTATCTACAATGCCGTAGCGGTAGTTCCCCTTTTTCAAATACTTTTGAATGGCATTACCTATATCACTGACCTTGTTACCGGGCTTAACAACTTTAATCGCTTGATAGAGCGCCTGTTGAGTCACACGGCATAGTAATTTGTCGGCAGGTGTTGAGTTACCAACCAAAAACATTTTTGAGGTATCGCCATGATAACCATCTTTGATGACGGTGATGTCAATATTAATAACATCGCCATCTTGCAAAATATGGGTGCTTGAGGGGATACCATGACAAACCACATCGTTTACTGATGTGCAGATAGATTTAGGGAAGCCATGGTAATCAAGCGGAGCAGGTATGGCATCTTGCTCGTTCACTATATAGTCATGGCAGCGTTGATTAAGTTCTTCTGTGCTTACGCCCACTTTTACAAAGGGGCCAATCATGGTGAGAACATCGGCAGCTAATTGGCCGGCAACGCGCATTTTTTCAATTTGTTCTGGGGTTTTTATTACTATGCTCATGAGTCTGTATAGTTGAGTGTTTAGCTTGGTCTTGTGGCTAGTTTACCGTAAGGGGGAGGGGAGTTGTAGTAGCTAGAAGAATTAACAAAATGTTAGTCCTTTCCTTTATCAATTTCGCTAGATGTGGTATAAAGCGCGCCGTAAGTAATTACTCTGGATTTTCGAATTAGAGCCGATGCTTACATTAATTAAATATTTATTTTTTAATCACACACACACATCGGCACGTTTTCCGGGGTGCTGAGCGTTATAGCTTGGTCGGTAAAATGGGATGTGTGGAGGCCTAACCCCATTTGAGGAAATTTATAATGGCAAATGTTTCAATGCGCGATATGCTTCAAGCAGGCGTACACTTCGGTCACCAAACTCGTTACTGGAACCCAAAAATGAAGCCTTTCATTTTCGGTGCACGTAACAAAGTTCATATCATTAACTTAGAAAAAACTGTACCTATGTTTAATGATGCAATGTCTGTTCTTAAGAAAGTTGCATCTAAGAAAGGTAAAGTTCTTTTTGTTGGTACTAAGCGCGCCGCTGGTGACACCATCAAGACTGAAGCACTTCGTTCAGATCAATTCTACGTTAACCACCGTTGGTTAGGTGGTATGTTGACTAACTGGAAAACAGTTCGTCAATCTATCAAGCGTCTAAAAGATCTAGAAGCTCAAAGCCAAGACGGTACTTTCGAAAAGCTAACCAAGAAAGAGGCGCTTATGCGTACTCGCGAAATGGAAAAGCTTGAGAAGAGCCTTGGCGGTATCAAAAACATGGGCGGTCTACCTGACGTATTGTTTGTAATTGATGCTGAACACGAGCACATCGCTATTCGCGAAGCAAACAACCTAGGTATCCCTGTAATCTCTGTTGTTGATACCAACTCTGCACCAGACGGTGTTGATTACATCATTCCTGGTAATGACGATGCTATCCGTGCAATTAAATTGTACCTTGGCGCAGCTGCTGATACCGTGCTACAAGGTCGTCAAGACGACATCGTAGTACAAGCTGAAGAAGATGGTTTCGTAGAGGAAGCTGCTGAGTAATAAATGCAATAAACTGCATTTATTCTAAGTGAGCTTGATGAATAGCAGGGGACAAACTTGTCCCCTGAGTTTTATCCGATAAATAATCGAGGATCGAACAAATGGCAATTACTGCTGCCCTAGTAAAAGAACTGCGCGAACGTACCGGCGCAGGCATGATGGATTGTAAAAAAGCGTTGACTGAAACTGATGGCGACATCGAGTTAGCGATTGAAAATATGCGTAAAAGCGGTGCGGCTAAAGCTGCTAAAAAAGCGGGTAATATCGCTGCTGAAGGCGCAATTATTATTAAAGAAGGCGCAGGTTTTGCTGCCTTGTTAGAAGTTAACTGTCAAACTGACTTCGTTGGTAAAGATGCAAGCTTCTTAGCGTTCGCTGAAAAAGTTGCTGAAGCAGCTGCAGCGGCTAAAACTGATATCGATTCTTTGAAAGCTAATTTTGAAGAAGAACGTGTTCAGTTAGTAGCTAAAATTGGCGAAAACATCTCTATCCGTCGTGTTGAGTACTTAGATGGTGCTTCAATTGCTTCTTACCGTCACGGCGAGCGCATTGGTGTAGCTGTTGCTGGTGAAGCCGACGCAGAAACGCTTAAGCACGTTGCTATGCACGTTGCTGCTTCTAAGCCTGAGTTCTTATCTCCTGAAGATGTTCCAGCTGACGTAGTTGCGAAAGAAGAAAAACTTCAAATCGAAATCGCGATGAATGAAGGCAAACCAGAAGAAATCGCTAAGAAGATGGTTACTGGCCGCATGAAGAAATTCACCGGTGAAATCTCTCTTACTGGTCAAGCGTTCATCATGGAACCTAAGAAAACTGTTGGCGCAATCTTGAAAGAGAAAGGTGCTTCAGTAGCCGGTTTCATTCGTCTAGAAGTTGGCGAAGGTATTGAGAAAAAAGAAGAAGATTTTGCTGCAGAAGTTGCTGCACAAATCGCTGCAGCTAAAAAGTAATTTTAGTTGTACTTCAGGTTGCGGTATCATGCCGCAACCTTCTTATATTCTTTATTAATGAGAGAACATCATCGCTATGAGCACCAACCCTAAACCTGCATATCGCCGTATTCTTTTAAAACTTTCAGGTGAAGCCCTAATGGGTGACGAAGGTTTTGGTATTGACCCTAAAGTATTGGATCGCATGGCTCTAGAAATTAAAGAGTTAGTAGAGTTAGGTATCCAAGTTGGCTTAGTTATTGGTGGCGGTAACTTGTTTCGAGGCGAAGGCCTTGCTAAAGCAGGTATGAACCGTGTTGTAGGCGATCATATGGGCATGTTGGCCACCGTAATGAACGGTTTGGCGATGCGTGATGCGCTACATAGAAATTTTGTAAACGCCCGCCTAATGTCGGCCATTGAGCTGAACGGCGTGTGTGATTCTTACAATTGGGCAGACGCTATTAGTAACCTAAAAGCAGGTAAAGTAGTTATTTTCTCAGCGGGTACCGGTAATCCTTTCTTCACAACAGACTCTGCTGCTTGTTTACGTGGTATTGAGATTGAAGCTGAAGCCGTGCTTAAGGGCACCAAAGTTGATGGCGTATACACCGCCGACCCAGTTAAAGATCCTGCTGCTACTTTATATAGCGAGCTGGATTATAACGAAGTATTAGACAAAGAATTAAAAGTGATGGATTTAGCTGCATTCACTTTGGCCCGTGACCACAACTTACCGATTCGTGTATTTAACATGAATAAGCCTGGTAGTTTGAAAAATGTTGTAATGGGCTATGACGAAGGCACTACGATTTGTCACGTATCAAATAAAACAGAAACAGAGTAGGGATAGTTATCGTGATTAACGAAATCAAACAAGATGCTCAAACACGTATGGGTAAAAGCATTGAGTCTTTAAAAACTCAAATGTCGAAAGTACGTACCGGCCGCGCGCACACTAGTCTTCTTGATGGCATTGTGGTGCCATATTACGGGGTAGATACTCCGTTAAATCAAGTGGGTAACGTATCAACTGAAGATTCACGCACACTGACTGTTACTGTATTTGATGCCAGCCTAATTAGTGCTGTTGAGAAAGCAATTATGAGCTCAGATTTGGGTTTGAATCCTTCTTCTGCAGGCACGTTAATTCGCATTCCTTTACCGATGTTAACTGAAGAACGCCGTCGTGACCTAATCAAGATTGTTCGCGCCGAAGCTGAACAAGCTCGTGTCGCTATTCGTAATATTCGCCGTGATGCCAATGGCGATGTGAAAGAGTTACTGAAAGAAAAAGAGATTGGCGAAGACGACGACCGTAAAGCGCAAGATGACATTCAAAAAATCACTGATGCTGCAGTGAAGCTAGTGGACGAAGCTTTAGCCGCCAAAGAAGCGGAATTGCTTGAAGTTTAAGCGATTAATGAGTTAAAAATAGCCGTGTCTTGTTACACGGTTTTTTTTTGTAAGAACGAGTAGTGAATATGACCTTACCTGAAGCGCAGCAGTTAGCCGTAAAAGATGCTATGCCTAAACACGTTGCTATTATTATGGATGGCAATGGACGGTGGGCTCAGCAGCGCGGGAAATTGCGTATGTTTGGCCATCAAGCAGGGGTGAAGTCGGTAAGACGCGCAGTTAGTTTTGCCAATCAACTTGGCGTAAAATCATTGACCTTGTTTGCCTTTAGTAGCGAAAATTGGCGCCGTCCTGAAGAAGAAGTGTCAAGCTTGATGAACTTGTTTTTGACAGTTTTGCAACGTGAAGTTAAAAAACTGAAAAACAATAATGTACAACTAAGAATAATTGGGGATACTTCCCGCTTTAGTGACAAGTTGCAAAAACGCATTGCATTAGCTCAAAATGAAACCGCCAGCAATGATGGTTTGGTGTTAAATATTGCCGCGAACTATGGTGGTCGCTGGGACATTGTTAATGCTACTCAGCAATTGGCTCATCAAGTGAGTAAAGGTCGACTTAATGCTGAAGACATTAGCGAAGAGCACATTTCTGCAGTTATGGCTTCTGATACAGTTGGCGACGTAGATTTGTTGATTAGAACCGGTGGGGACCACCGCATAAGCAACTTTTTACTGTGGCAAACGGCTTATGCAGAGTTGTATTTTAGTGACGTATTGTGGCCTGATTTTGATGACGAAGCCTTTGGTAAAGCCGTGGCTGCGTTTGTTAGCCGAGAGCGCCGCTTCGGGTGTACCGGGGAACAGGTACAAGCCCTAATAAAAAATAAACAAGAAAATGAGGACCATTTTGCTTAAGCAACGAATCATTACTGCATTGGTACTAGCGCCGCTTGCGTTAGCTGCCATCTTCAAATTACCTTTATTTGCCCTCGCGGTAGTATTTGCTTTGGTACTGGTACTGGCTGCCAGAGAGTGGGCGCGCGTTGTTTCTAAAGACAACACTAAACGCGCTATTTTTATTGTTGTATTTGCTTTGGTTTTTGGACTGAGCTTATGGCAACTTCCCTTAGATTCTTTAGCTCAATCAAGTTGGTTCAGCGCTATGCTAAGCGTTTCGGTGATCGCTTGGTTAAGTAGTTTGTACTTGTTAGCGACTTATCCAAAAGCCGCTACTTTTTGGCACAACAGTTCCTTATTTAAGGTAATTGTTGGCCTCATTGTATTACTTCCGTTCTTTTGGTCTTTAATATATCTTCGCTCAATCGACGCTACCAACCCCCTCGTAGGTGGTGCTTGGGTGCTGTATGTATTGATGTTGGTTTGGGCGGCAGACACCGGTGCTTATTTTGCGGGTAAACAATTTGGTAAGCGCAAACTTGCAGAAAACGTTAGTCCGAAGAAAACCATAGAAGGTTTGTTGGGCGGTTTTGGTGTTGCAGCTTTAGTCACTATTACTGCTTTGTACTTTCTAGATATCCCAGAAGGTAAAGCTTGGATATTGGTGCTCGCCAGTGGGTTCACTGTGCTTGCATCAGTAGTCGGTGATTTGGTCGAGAGTATGTTCAAGCGACAAGCGGGCATTAAAGACAGTGGAAGCTTATTGCCTGGGCATGGCGGCTTGCTGGATAGAATAGACAGTTTAACTGCTGCAATGCCTGTATTTGCTTTCTTTTTCCTTCACTGGATGTAGGCTAGCATGAGCAAACAACTGCTTATCCTAGGCGCGACAGGATCTATCGGTAGCAGTACGCTAAAAGTCCTTCGTGAGAACCCCGATAGTTTTTCTTTATTCGGGGTAACGGGGGGGCGAAACGTATCTGCAATGCTCGAAATTTGTCGAGAGTTTGCCCCTAGATACACTGTTATGGCTGATCCAGCTAGTAACCAAGAGTTACGCAAAGCAATTTTGGATGCTTCTTTAACTTGCGAAGTGCTGGCAGGCGAAGACGCAATCACGCAACTGGCCGCTGAACCCGACGTAGATCTTGTTATGGCTGCTATTGTGGGGGCTGCAGGTCTGTTACCCACTTTGTCTGCGGTAGAGGCTGGTAAAACGGTCTTGTTGGCTAATAAAGAAGCGCTGGTGATGAGTGGCGCCATTTTTATGGATGCCGCAAAACGTAGCGGCGCCCAAGTATTGCCTGTCGATAGTGAGCACAATGCGATTTTTCAATGTATGCCTGAAGCGGTACAAAACACATTGGGATATTGTGATTTAAAGGCCGCAGGCATTAGTAAGATTTTACTGACTGGTTCTGGAGGCCCTTTTCGATACAACTCACTTGATAGTTTAGCTAGTGTTACTCCTGAACAAGCATGTGCCCACCCTAATTGGTCGATGGGTAAAAAAATATCGGTAGACTCAGCGACTATGATGAACAAAGGTTTAGAGTATATTGAAGCCAAACGCTTGTTTAATACTCAGCCTAAACAGATTGATGTGATTATCCATCCACAATCGATCATTCACTCGATGGTGCAATATTGCGATGGTTCTGTATTGGCCCAGATGGGACAGCCGGATATGGCGACTCCTATTGCACACGTGATGGCCTACCCAAAACGGCAAACGTCGGGAGTGGAAGCGTTGGATTTCTTCTCTATTGGTGAACTCAGCTTTATCCCCCCCGATTACTCTCGCTACCCTTGCCTCAAGCTTGCGATTGATGCTTGTTATGATAGCCAAGCTGCGACTACTTGCTTAAATGCTGCAAACGAAATTGCCGTTGACGCTTTTTTAGCAGGGAGAATAAAATTCATCCAAATTGCTGACGTTGTAGCCAGTTGTTTAGATAAACTCAGTTATATTGGCCAAGAGACTGAACTTTCAGTTTTACTCGAGGTCGACCAAAAGGCGCGATTGCATGCTGGTGCAGCGGTTAAAAGGATCTGTGCATGAACGAAGTAATTTGGAATACCTCATTTTTTATTATTGCCTTAGGCATTTTGGTCACGGTTCATGAATTCGGCCATTTTTGGGTAGCACGTCGTTGCGGCGTTAAAGTAGTGCGCTTTTCTATTGGTTTTGGCAAGGCGCTATGGCGCAGAACCGCGAAAGATGGCACTGAATATGTTGTGGCGATGATTCCTTTAGGTGGCTACGTAAAAATGCTCGATGAGCGAGTTGCTGAGGTGCCAGAATCACTTCGTTCCCAAGCATTTAACAACAAAAGCTTAAGCCAGCGTAGTGCAGTTGTTGCGGCTGGACCTATTGCCAACTTCTTGCTAGCAATTTTAGCCTTCTGGATTATGTTTGTTATCGGCGTTCCTTCGGTAAAGCCGGTGCTAGGTGGGGTTGCTCCTAATAGCATTGCCGAACAAGCAGGCCTTCGTTCAGGGCAAGAGATTGTTCAAATTGCGGGCCAAGAAACACTTGACTGGGAAAGTGTTAATTTAGCATTAGTGGGTGAGTTGGGTGGTGAAACATTGCCTATCCAGGTTGTTGACACGGAAACGTCGCAAAGTTCCACCGCGTATTTGGACATTCGGCAGTGGCAGCTAGATAGCGAGCAGCAAAGTCCTATATTGAGTTTAGGCCTAAAACCGTTTAATCCGACAATATCTTTAGCAGTAGCTAAAGTCGTTGAAGGAAAACCCGCTGCAAATGCTGGGATTAAAGAAGGTGATGTTTTAGTTGCTTTAGATAGTGTTAGCTTGTCTTCGTGGCAAGATTTTGTGGATTATGTCCAAGCTCGCCCTGAAGAAAATATTCGTCTAGATATTTCACGCGATGGAAATGCCTTACAAATGGATTTAGTGCCCGAGGCACGCGAATATCAAGGGCAGATTTCGGGTTATGTCGGACTCGCGCCAGAAATTGGCGAGTTTCCGGAAGAGTACCGTATCGACTTACATTACGGATTTGTTGAATCAATAGGCAAATCCTTGGAACGAACTTGGCATTTAAGCAAATTGACCGTATCTATGATCGGTAAATTGGTGACAGGGGTGGTTTCATTAGATAATCTTAGCGGTCCAATATCTATAGCCAAAGGCGCTGGAGCAACTGCAGATTATGGCTTGGTATATTTCTTGGGTTTTGTCGCTTTAGTTAGTATTAATTTAGGCATTATTAACTTGTTTCCATTGCCAGTATTAGATGGCGGTCATTTGGTGTTTTTTGCCATCGAAGGGATCACTGGTAAGCCTGTTTCAGAACGCGTGCAGGAAATAGGATTTCGAATCGGTGCAGTATTAGTGATGGCTCTTATGAGTCTTGCTATTTTTAATGATTTTATGCGCTTATAACAATTAAATAGGACGTTCTTTTTTCTTATGTTCAAAAAGCAGTTGGTTGTTGGACTTTTTCTGGCCTGCATTAGCGGTACCACTTTAGCGGAAGGGAATTCTTCTTTCACTGTAGCTGATATTCGCATCGAAGGTTTACAGCGAGTTTCATTAGGTGCCGCCTTGTTACAAATTCCTTTGCGGGTTGGTGACGATGTCTCCAGTTCCGAAGTGAGTGACAGTATTAAACGTCTATATAAGAGCGGTAATTTTGAAGATATTCAAGTTTATCGCGATGGCGAAGCATTGGTATTTAAAGTCTTGGAACGCCCTACCGTGAGTAACATTGAGTACTCAGGCAATAAAGATATTAAAACTGAGCAGTTGGAGGAGTCTTTACGCTCTTCAGGCATCAAAATAGGCGAGCCTCTTGATAAAACTAATCTTCGAAATATCGAAAAAAGCTTAGAAGACTTCTATTACAGTGTGGGCAAGTACAGTGCGCGTGTTAAAGCGATTGTTACACCACTTCCGCGCAATCGAGTTGATTTGAAGTTTAACTTCCAAGAAGGCCTATCAGCTGAAATTGAACAAATAAACATCATTGGTAATGAAAGGTTTTCATCGGGCGAGTTGTTAAAACGCATGAGCTTGACCGACAAAGTACCTTGGTGGAACGTTCTCGGTGATAAAAAATATCAAAAGCAGAAGTTAGCTGGTGATTTAGAAACTATCAACAGTTTTTATTACGACCGTGGTTACATTCGCTTTAAAGTTGATTCCACTCAAGTAGCTCTGACTCCAGATAAAAAGGGTATTTACATTACCCTTAATGTCGAAGAGGGAGACATCTACAATGTAGAGAAAGTGGAACTGGCTGGTAACTTGTTAGATAAAAGTACCGAACTCAATGGATTAGTCAGTATTAAGCCTGGCGATGTATACAGCGGTGCTGAAGTGACTAAAACAGAAGATATGTTATCTAAGTTTCTAGGTCGCTATGGTTATGCTTACCCTCAGGTGAATGTTTTTCCGGTGATTAACGACGAAGATAAATCTGTGGTGTTAAATATCAACATTGACCCAGGTAGTAGGGTTTATGTTCGCCGAATTAACGTAAGCGGCAATACAATCACAAAAGATGAAGTGATTCGCCGTGAAATGCGTCAAATGGAAGGTACTTGGTTATCAAGCCGATTGGTTGAGCAGTCTAGAGCGCGCTTAAGTCGCTTAGGTTTCTTTGAAACTGTTGAGGTTGAAACTACTAAAATTCCGGGCTCTGATGACCAAGTTGACGTGAGCTTTGTCGTTAAAGAACAACCTTCTGGCTCCTTTAATGCGGGCGTTGGCTTCGGTACTGAATCAGGCTTAAGCCTCTCTGCCGGTGTTCAACAAGACAACTTTTTAGGGACAGGTAATAGAGCGGGTATTAATGTTAGTACCAACAAATACTCTAAAAACTTTGATGTAAACTTTACTGACCCTTACTTTACTAAAGATGGCGTGAGTTTCGGCGGCCGCTTTTATTACACTGACTTTGAAGCGTCTAAAGCCGACATTGTTGACTATAACAATGAAACGATTGGTTTACGCGGTACGCTAGGTTTTCCTGTAAATGAATATAACCGCTTAAGCGCGAGTTTAGGTCTTGAGCAAAACAAAATTTCTCAGTTAAACGCTTATGCTCAGATTCAACAATTTTGGGATATTTATGCACCACACCGAAATGACGATGGCTCATTAACCTTTGGTTCTTTAGATACCACCTTAGGTTGGTCTAGAAATACTTTGAACAATGGCTCGATGCCAACCGCGGGTTCTTCGCAAAAGTTTGATACCAAGATTACTATTCCAGGTTCAGATGTTCAGTACTTCAAAATGAGTTTTGATACTCGACATTTCTTCCCTATCACTACCAACCATGACTGGGCTTTCGCGGTGCGTGGTAAAGTTGGTTATGGTAATGGTTATGGGCAAATTGAAGGTAACGATCAAATCTTACCTTTCTTTGAGAACTTTTACGCAGGTGGTTATTCCACCCTACGTGGCTTCCGTTCGAATACAGTAGGACCGAGAGCACTGTATTTGGTTGATAACAATGGTAGTTCTTATGTGACTGCTTCTGATGACTCAGTTGGTGGTAACGCACTAGCCGTTGGTTCTGCTGAGATCATTTTTCCAACACCTTTTTTAGATGAAGCCTATATTCGACAAGTTCGTACTACAGCGTTCATTGATTTTGGTACTGTTTGGGATACTGAGTTCGATTATGAACGCTTTAGTCAAATGCAATGTATTAGCTACTGTGACCGACTGGGCGATTATTCTTCACCCGACCGAATTCGAGCTTCGGTTGGTGTATCTATTCAGTGGTTCTCCCCTATGGGGCCATTGGTATTCTCATTTGCTAAGCCAATAAAGAGTTACGAGGGTGATCGTTCTGAGAACTTCTCGTTTAACATTGGCCAAACCTTTTAACTGTTTATTTTAGGAGTATTCTTTTGAAAAAATTAATCGCTGCAGTTGCACTTGCTGTAACTATGATGACGCCAAGCTTCTCTGCTCTAGCAGAAGCAAAAATTGCTGTAATTAACATTGCTGATGTTTTTCAACAATTGCCACAACGCGATACTTTACAAAAAACACTGAAAGATGAGTTTGAAGTTCGTGTACAAGAAGTGCGCGGTTTAGAGGCTGAAATGCAGCGTCTTTATGATAAGCGTGAAAAAGACGGTGAGCTATTAGGCCAGCAAGAAGTGACAAAAATAACTCGCCAATTAGAAACTATGCAAGCTGAGTACAAACTTAAGCGCAAAAACCTAGAAGAAGATCAGCGTCGTCGCGGTGCCGAAGAACAACAGAAATTGATGGTTAAAGTTCAGGAGGCCATTGTTGAAGTATCTAAGTCTCAAGGCTACGATTTAGTATTGCCTTTAGATGCAACAGCCTACGCTTCGGATTCTCTTGATATTACCAAGCTAGTTATTCAACAAGTTAGTAAGAGTAAGTAAATATGCCTTTGAGTCTTGGCCAAATAGCTGAGCAGCTCGGATTAACCCTTGTTGGTGACGCCGAGCGAATTATATCTCGTATTGCCTCCTTTGAAAAAGCGGGTGATGAAGAGATAAGTTTTTTAACTAATGCTAAATACAAACCATTATTGGCGAGTAGCAAGGCTGCAGCGCTTATCTTGTCTAAAGAGCATGCTGAAGAGTTTGCAGGCAATTCGTTGGTTAGTGACGACCCATACGTGAGCTACGCACAATTAGCGCAATTGCTGGACTCAACGCCAGCTTGTGCTAAGGGTATTCACTCTAGCGCTGTTATAGATAGCAGCGTGAAATTAGGTAGCGACGTTAACGTTGGTGCCAATGCAGTTATTGAAGCGGGTGTGACGCTTAACGATGGCGCTCAAATTGGTGCGGGTTGTTTTGTGGGGCAAAATGTCACCATCGGCTGTAATACAAAGCTGTGGGCAAATTGTACTATTTATCATGAAGTGGACATCGGTAACAATTGCCTTATCCAAGGTAACACTGTGATTGGTTGTGATGGATTCGGGTATGCAAACAAGCAAGGTCAGTGGATAAAAATACCCCAACTTGGCACCGTAATTATTGGTGACAACGTTGAAATTGGTGCGTCTGTTTCTATCGACCGAGGAGCACTGGATAACACTGTTATTCACTCTAATGTGATTATCGATAATCAAGTGCATATTGCACACAATGTAACGATTGGTTCTGGGACGGCTATAGCGGGTGCTACAGGCATTGCTGGAAGCACTAGCATAGGACGTTATTGCATTATTGGTGGCAGTGTTGGCATAAATGGCCATATAGATATTTGCGATCAAGTTACCATTACCGGTTATTCCATGGTGACTAAGTCAATTACAGAACCTGGCGTGTTCTCATCTGGGATGCCTGCGCAACCCAATCGCCAGTGGCGTAGGTCAATGACTCGACTCTCTCAGATTGACGACATGCATAAAAGAATAGTTAGCTTAGAGCGCAAACAAAGCGCTAAGCAAGATTAACCTAGGAAAAGATTTTGACTAAACAACTTAACCGCTTAGAAATTCAAGACATAATGGAATTGTTACCACATCGCTACCCATTTTTGTTGGTTGATCGTGTGCTTGATTTTGAAGTGGGTAAAACGCTACATGCCGTTAAGAATGTTACTTTTAATGAACCATTTTTTACTGGTCACTTCCCGCAGCAACCAGTATTCCCTGGCGTACTCATTTTAGAAGCGTTGGCACAATGTACTGGTATTTTAGCGTTTAAATCAACGTCAAAACCTACTGAAAATGAGCTTTACTACTTTGCAGGAATCGATAAAGCGCGATTTAAAAAGCCAGTTGGCCCAGGTGACGTTTTGCATTTAGAAGTTGAACTACTGCGCGATCGTCGCGGTGTTGGTAAGTTTGACTGTGTAGCCAAAGTAGAAGATGAAGTAGTATGTAGCGCAGAGATTATGTGTGCTCGCAGAGCCTACAAATAGGTGAACCTTATGATTGATAGCACGGCTAGTATCCACTCTACGGCGATTATTGAAGGTAATGTAAGAATCGGCGCCAACACTACCGTAGGGGCGT
This sequence comes from Agarivorans sp. DSG3-1, assembly GCF_046774965.1. Classification (NCBI taxonomy): domain Bacteria; kingdom Pseudomonadati; phylum Pseudomonadota; class Gammaproteobacteria; order Alteromonadales; family Alteromonadaceae; genus Agarivorans; species Agarivorans sp. DSG3-1. The sequence continues at coordinate 2,953,443 of NZ_CP177241.1, forward strand.
TCACCATTATTCGTGGTGAAGTTACCATTGGCGATAACTGCCAAATTGCCTCTCACGTTGTGATTAAAGGGCATTCTAAAATTGGCAATAATAACCGAATTTTTCAGTTCGCTTCTGTAGGAGAAGATTGTCAAGATTTAAAATATGCTGGTGAAGATACCTATCTGGAGATTGGTGATAACAATACGATACGTGAGAGCGTCACTATTCACCGCGGTACAACTCAAGATAAGGGCTTAACAAAAATTGGCAGTAATTGCTTATTTATGATTAACGCCCACGTTGCTCATGATTGTGTCGTTGGCAATGGTTGTATTTTTGCCAATAATGCCACTCTAGCGGGTCACGTCACTATTGGTGACAACGTTATTTTTGGTGGGCAAGCAGCAATTCACCAGTTCGGTAAAGTAGGTTCTTATGCCTTTGTTGGCGGTTGCGCAGCCGTAAATAAAGATGTCCCACCGTATGTTATGGCTGTTGGAAACTACGCCCGACCTGTCGCTGTGAATACTGAAGGTCTGTTACGTCGTGGTTTTAGTAAAGACGCAATCAAAGCCATTCGCCAAGCCTATAAAACCTTATACCGTAGCGGTAATACTTTAGACGAAGCGCTTAGCCAAATAGAGCTCTCTGCAGAGCAATTTCCCGAAGTGAAACTATTCGCCGATTTCTTAAAAGAAAACGGCCGAGGTATCGTTCGCTAATGGCGCAATCTCCTTTGCATATTGCCATCGTCGCCGGGGAAGTCTCCGGCGATATTTTAGGTGCTGGTCTTATATCAGCGCTTAAAAAACAATATCCTGATGCGACTTTTTCCGGAATTGCTGGTCCGCTGATGCAAGAGCAAGGATGTAAGGCCTTGTTTGAAATGGAAGAGTTATCGGTAATGGGCTTGGTTGAGGTCTTGGGTCGTTTGCCTAAAATCTTAAAGATCCGTAAACAGCTACTTCAGCATTACCAGAATTCTCCGCCTGATGTTTTTATTGGTATCGATGCACCTGACTTTAATTTAGGTGTTGAGCATAAGCTACATGCTCAAGGCATTAAAACGGTTCATTATGTGAGTCCTTCTGTATGGGCTTGGAAACAGAAGCGTGTTTTTAAAATTAAAGAAGGCTGTAACAAGATTTTAGTCTTTTTGCCCTTTGAAAAAGCATTTTATGATCGCTTCGACGTGCCATGTGAATTTGTAGGCCATACCTTGGCTGATCAAGTTCCAATGGATAATCCTCAAGCGCCTGCTGTTCAACAATTGGGCTTGAACCCTGAACATAAGGTGTTAGCGATTCTACCAGGCAGTCGTAACGCCGAGGTGGGATTACTAAGTCCGGTGTTTTTTGAGTCTGCTAAGCGCTTAGTAAAGCAGTTTCCTGGACTACAGTTGGTTGCCCCCTTGGTCAATCAACGGCGCCGTGAGCAGTTTGAAGCTTTAGTAGAAGAGCATGCACCTGACTTAGATATTAAGATTGTAGATGGTCAAGCTCGAACAGTGATGACCGCAGCTGATGCGATACTGCTAGCATCTGGCACCGCAACGCTTGAAGCTATGTTAGTCAAGCGACCTATGGTTGTAGCCTATCGCTTTAAGCCGCTGACCTACAGAATCGCTAAACTTATTGTTAATGCCAAATTTGCCGCATTGCCAAACTTGTTAGCTGACGAGATGATTGTTCAAGAGTACGTACAAGAAGACTGTACCAGTGATAATATTGTCGCTGAGCTAAGTCGCTTGTTAAGCTCCGACAATAGCGCGTTGTTAGATAAGTTTTCTGAGTTACACCAAAAGATTCGTTGCGACGCTGATAATAAGGCTGCTCAAGCAGTTGTCGACGTTATAAATAGCTAGTTTCCCCTAGTAAGTTTTGCCCTTCAACGGAGTAGTAATGACACCATTTATCTATCCTTCTGGTTTTTCTTTATTTGCAGGTGTCGACGAAGTGGGGCGAGGCCCTTTGGTAGGCGACGTAGTCACAGCAGCTGTCATTCTTGACCCCAACAAACCTATTACCGGCCTTAATGATTCCAAAAAACTATCAGAAAAAAAACGACAAGTGCTAGCTGAAGAAATTAAAGCCAAGGCTCTTTGTTGGGCATTAGGCCGCGCTAATCCGCTAGAGATAGACCAACTTAATATTTTGCATGCCACCATGCTAGCAATGACTCGAGCAGTAGAAGCCTTAAGCGTTACCCCAGAGTTTGCTCTGATTGACGGGAATCGAGAACCTACTTTAAGTATTCCCTGCCAAGCTATTATTAAGGGCGATGGCCTAGTGGCTGAGATAAGTGCTGCTTCTATTATCGCAAAAGTAGCACGAGATCATGAGATGGACGTGCTTGACGCTCGCTATCCGGAATACCAATTTGCAAAACACAAAGGTTACCCTACCGCTGTTCATTTAGAGATGCTAGCGAAGCACGGGCCTATTGATGAACACCGCCGCAGTTTTAAACCTGTTAAGCGTGTTTTAGGAGAGTTGTAGTCTTGTCTGAGATTGCTCAAACGCCTGCTTTTATCCACCTTCGGGTTCACTCCGATTTTTCCATGGTGGATGGACTAAAAAAAGTTAAGCCGATTGTCGCTAAGGCGGCAGAGCTTAATATGCCAGCGATCGCCTTAACCGATCAAACTAACTTTTGTGGTTTAGTGAAGTTTTATGGCGAAGCTCATAACCAAGGAATTAAACCGATTGTCGGTTGTGATTTTTATGTGCAATCGGAAGAGTTTGGCGATGACTATTTCCGCCTGACTTTGCTAGCAAAAGACAATCAAGGTTATCAAAACCTTACGATGCTTATTTCTCGCGCTTATTTAGGTGGGCAGCATCTTGGTAAGCCGGTTATCCAAAAACAATGGTTAAGTGAGCACGCCGAAGGCGTTATTGTTCTGTCTGGAGCGCGCGAGGGCGATGTCGGCAAAGCCTTGTTAAAAGGCAACCAAGATATCGTAGAGGCAAGCCTTAGCTTCTATCAGCAATATTTTCCTAACCACTATTTCCTAGAGTTAATCCGTACCGGGCGACCTGACGAAGAAAATTACTTGCATATGGCGGTAGCTTTAGCGGCAGATAAAGGCTTGCCGGTGGTGGCTACCAATGAAGTGGTGTTTCTAGAAGAAGACCAGTTTCAGCCTCATGAAGTGCGAGTGGCGATTTATGACGGATTTGCAATCGATGATAATCGTCGCCCTAAAAAATATAGCCCCCAGCAGTATTTGCGCACTGAACAGGAAATGCTGGAGCTATTTGCTGATATACCTGAAGCATTACAAAACTCTGTAGAAATTGCTAAGCGCTGTAATGTTACCGTTCGTTTGGGTGAGTACTTTTTACCAGACTTCCCCACAGAAGGGCTGCCCATTGAAGAGTTCTTTTGTAAGGTGTCTTGGGACGGCTTAGAAGAACGCTTAGAGTTCTTGTTTCCCGATCCGGAAGTACGTGCCGCAAAACGACCAGAGTACGATGAGCGTCTGCAAATTGAGTTAGACGTAATCAACCAAATGGGATTCCCCGGTTACTTCCTAATCGTAATGGAGTTTATTCAGTGGAGTAAGGATAACAATATTCCGGTTGGCCCAGGGCGAGGCTCTGGTGCGGGATCCTTAGTTGCCTATGCACAAAAAATTACCGATTTAGATCCATTAGAATACGATTTACTGTTCGAACGTTTCTTGAACCCAGAACGGGTATCAATGCCCGATTTTGACGTCGACTTCTGTATGGATCGCCGTGACGAAGTGATCGACCACGTTGCCGAGCTCTATGGCCGCGATGCGGTATCGCAAATTATTACATTCGGTACCATGGCCGCTAAAGCGGTAATTCGGGATGTAGGCCGAGTAATGGGTCACCCCTACGGCTTTGTAGATAGAATTTCCAAGCTGATTCCACCCGATCCTGGAATGACCCTTGAAAAAGCCTTTGAAGCAGAACCTCGTTTGCCAGAGTTATATGACGGTGACCACGAAGTTCGTGAACTTATCGATATGGCGAGGATCCTTGAAGGGGTTACGCGTAATGCAGGTAAACACGCCGGTGGGGTGGTTATCTCCCCAACTACGATCACCGATTTCGCCCCCTTATATTGTGACGCCGAGGGTAAGAACCCAGTTACTCAGTTCGACAAAAACGATGTTGAATATGCAGGGCTGGTAAAGTTTGATTTCTTGGGCTTGCGTACCTTAACCATTATTCAATGGGCTTTGGATATGCTTAACCCTGTGCTTGAGGCTAAAGGTGAGCAGCCAGTAGATATTGCGGCTATCTCTACCACCGATCAAAAGTCCTTTAAATTATTACAAGACTGTAAAACAACCGCGGTATTCCAGCTGGAATCTCGTGGTATGAAAGACTTAATCAAACGTCTCAAGCCCGATTGTTTCGAAGACATGATAGCATTAGTGGCGTTGTTCCGTCCGGGACCCTTACAATCAGGCATGGTAGATAACTTTATCGAACGTAAGCACGGTCGAGAAGAAGTGTCTTATCCCGACGAAACTTGGCAACACGACAGTTTACAGCCGATCCTAGAACCTACTTACGGCATTATCTTGTATCAAGAACAAGTGATGCAAATTGCTCAGGTCCTTGCTGGTTATACCCTTGGTGGCGCCGATATGTTACGACGGGCCATGGGTAAGAAAAAACCCGAGGAAATGGCCAAGCAGCGGGCAGTATTTGAAGAAGGTTCTATTAAGAACGGAGTCCATGGCGAGTTGGCCATGAAGATTTTCGACTTGGTGGAAAAGTTCGCAGGCTATGGCTTCAACAAGTCTCACTCGGCAGCTTATGCATTAGTGTCTTACCAAACACTATGGATGAAAACACATTACCCAGCCTATTTTATGGCGGCGGTAATGTCGGCCGATATGGACAACACCGACAAAATTGTTACCTTGGTTGACGAGTGTAGCAATATGAAATTGAAACTGGTTCCGCCCGATGTGAACACGGGGTTATTTAAGTTTTCGGTCAATGCCGACGAAGAGATTGTTTACGGCATTGGTGCTATTAAAGGTGTGGGTGAAGGCCCGATTGATGCGATTTTGGCTGCGCGTGAAGGCAAACCCTTCATTGATTTGTTTGATTTCTGTTGTCGACTCGATTTAAAGAAAATAAATCGACGAGTGATTGAAAAGCTTATTATGGCGGGCGCTTTAGATAAACTAGGCCCTCACCGAGCAGCAATGATAGCTAACTTGCCCACTGCAATGAAGGCGGCTTCGCAGCATGCTCATGCCTCCGCACGGGGTCAAGAGGATTTATTTGGCGTTATTGCTGAAGAAGATGATGTTCGTCCTGAATTTCTACCCGCAGAAAAATGGACCGAGAAAGTATGGCTAGAAGGGGAGAAAGAAACCCTAGGCCTATATTTAACCGGCCATCCCGTTAATCGCTATGTGAAAGAGTTTCGTCATTATACTACTGGTCGTTTGGTGGATATTCGTCCAACAGCCAGAGGGAAAACTTCCACAGTGGCCGGCTTGGTGCTCTCTACTCGAGTGATGATGACCAAACGTGGTGCTAAAATGGGCATTCTGCAGCTAGATGACAGAAGTGCTCGATTAGATGTTATGTTCTTTAGTGATGCCTACGACACTTACCAAGATTTATTAGAAAAAGATCGCATGTTGGTGATTCAAGGAGAGGTCAGCGTTGATGATTTCTCCGGAGGCATTAAAATGACAGCTCGTGAAGTCATGGATTTGTCGATGGCCCGCGAGCGTTGGATGAAAAAGCTGCGTTTGAGCATGTGCCGAGATCAACTTGATGAGGTGTTCTGGCAGCGATTTTACCAAGTATTAGAGCCTTACCGAGCGGGAACCTGTCCGGTAACAATAAGTTATGAGGGCGATCATGCCAGCGGCATGTTAAGCTTAGGCACCGATTGGCGAATTACGCCAAGTGAAGATTTAATAGAGGCGTTGACCCAACTATTGGGGCAACAGCAAGTCACCCTAGAATTTAATTAAGAAAAAGATTATATGAATCCGAATTTTCTAGAGTTTGAGCAGCCGATTGCTGAGCTGCAAGCGCAAATCGAAGAATTGTGCATTGTGAATGAAGAATCTGGCGTAGATGTAGATTTACAGGAAGAAATCTCTCGTTTGCAACAAAAGCAAAACGATTTAACACAAAAAATATTCTCAGACTTAGGTGCTTGGCAAGTGGCGCAACTAGCGCGTCATCCAAATCGTCCTTACATGTTAGATTATATCGAACACATCTTTACTGATTTTGATGAACTAGCAGGCGACCGAGCTTACGCAAACGATGAAGCGATTATTGGCGGCATGGCCCGTTTAGACGGTAAACCTGTAATGGTTATTGGCCAACAAAAAGGCCGTGAAACCAAAGAAAAAATTCGCCGTAATTTCGGTATGCCAAAACCTGAGGGTTACCGAAAAGCGCTACGTTTGATGGAAATGGCTGAGCGATTCAAAATGCCTATCATCACGTTTATCGATACACCTGGAGCATATCCTGGAGTAGGCGCTGAAGAACGGGGCCAAAGTGAAGCTATTGCCAAAAACCTATTAGTCATGGCCGGTTTAAAGGTGCCAACCATTTGTACCGTTATTGGCGAAGGTGGCTCGGGTGGCGCGTTAGCCATTGGTGTGGGCGATCGTGTAAATATGTTGCAATACAGTACTTACTCGGTAATTTCTCCTGAAGGTTGTGCGTCTATCTTGTGGAAGAGTGCTGATAAAGCGCCAGTAGCTGCTGATGCCATGGGTATTACTTCAGAACGCTTGAAAGAGTTGGATTTAATTAACGATATCGTTGCCGAACCATTGGGTGGCGCGCATCGAGATATTCCAACTATGGCACATAACCTTAAAGCAAAATTAACCAGTGACTTAGATGCACTATGTGCATTAGATGTTGATACCTTGCTTGAGCAACGTTACCAACGTTTAATGTCTTACGGTTACTGCTAAACACAGTCTCAAGGCATTGAGTTGTTTAACTCAATGCCTATTAATGAGGTTTCTTTTTGTCTATCCAATCTCTCTTTAATCACTCCTTCAAACAACTTCCCACATCTATTACTCGTATTGTGGTTGCTTACAGCGGCGGCTTAGATTCTCGAGTATTGCTCCATTTAGCGGCCGAATATGTGCGTTTGCAAGCTGATGTTGAACTGCTAGCTGTGCATGTTAATCACGGTTTACAGCATTCTGCAGCGCAATGGCAAGAGCATTGCCGCCTGCAAGCGAACGCTCTGTCGGTTGAATTTGTTGCTGAACAAGTATCGGTTGAAGTGAAGCCAAGAGAGAGCTTAGAAGCAGTGGCGCGTGAAAAACGCTACGCTGCGTTAGCAAAACATATCGATGCTAAAAGTTGCTTGCTTACGGGTCACCATGCTGATGATCAGTTTGAAACTTTTACCTTGGCTTTAAAAAGAGGCAGTGGATTACAAGGCTTAGCGGCTATGCCGCTATGCCGCAGTTTTGCCAAAGGTGTACTGCTGAGACCACTATTAACGTGCAGCAGGGTAGAGCTAGAAACCTACGCTAAACAACAGGGCTTAACCTGGGTGGAAGACCCCAGTAACCAGAGCTTAGAGTTTGATCGTAATTTTGTTCGACATCAAGTGTTACCAACATTTAGTAAACGCTGGCCCCAATGGTTACATACAGCGCAAAGAAGTGTTCAGCACTTACAAGAAGCCGTGAGCTTGCTTGATGAGCTGGCCGAGTTGGATTACCAGAACTGTATTAGCGCCCAGGCTTTGGTGATTGCGTCACTAACAACGCTTTCACAAGCGAGACAAAAGAACTTAATTCGCTTTTGGTTTAAGCTGCTAGATTGGGACTATCCAAGTCAAAGCCAGTTAGCGCAAATTATGCAGCAAATCGAGGCTAAGGACGACGCTAAAGTCGCGATTACCTTTTCTGAAGGGCAGCTGCGTAGGTTTAAAAACAAGCTGTATTTGGTGAATTCTAAAACTCTCGTTGAAACGAATTCCACCGTAGCTTGGTTGTGGGATAGGCAGCGAATTCTCAATCTTCAGAACAACAGTCAAATTAGTTGGCAAGCTGGCGGCAGTTTATTGCCACCTAACAAAAATCAGCAGGTAACTATTCGTTTTAGACAACAGGTAGAGCAGGGTAGCTTTGATGCCTTAGAGCGTAATGGGAATCGTAGTATTAAAAAGCTGTTGCAAGAAGCCGGGTTAGCACCTTGGCTGCGTAATAGAATACCCTTTGTTTTCTATAATGATGATTTAGTGGCGATTGGCCATTTGTACACCCATCGCCAGTTTAATAGCACTAATAATCAAGGTGTTACACTTAACTGGCAGTCGGTTTGTTAGCGTAAAGTTGTTCATCGGCGAGTTGAATAAGCCGTTCGCTGTTACAACCCGGTGCCCACTCACTTACTCCTACACTGGCAGATACATCGTATTGCGCTAGTTGTGGCGACTCTTCTAGTTTGGCGTGTAAGCGATTAATCACTTTCTTGGCTGATTGCTCTGTGGCTGGTCGCAACAACATGGCAAATTCATCACCGCCAATCCTAAATGCTTGGTCGCCGCTACGAATAACGGTTTTTAGCACTTCGGCAAAATTGATCAGTACTTGGTCACCAACAGGGTGGCCTAGGGTGTCGTTTACTTGCTTAAACTTATTCAAATCCAACAGCATTAATACCAAGCCACCTTGTTCTCTGTTTTGGCGAGTTTGCTGTTCAATAGAGGTATGTAAGGATTCATCAAAATGTGCTCGGTTACCAATTCCTGTTAAGTAGTCGTTACGCACTCGTTCCTGTAAGCGTGCAATTTGTAGTGCATGTTTAAGGGGGGCTTGTAAGATCTGGCTTAACTGACGCAGTTGTTCAATTTCACTGCGTTGAAAGGGGGTATCACGAGTAAATGTCGCAATCGCTAAGGGTTGATTGTTGTGATTTAAACTAAAGCTGCGGTAGTAGCGTTGTCCTTCAAACAAATTCACTTCTGTTTGAATAGCATCGCTGACTAAGCGGATAGCGGAAAACTCTACATAGTTGGTTGCCACTGCGGCAAAGTTTTGCAGTAGCTCGTCGAGCTGCAAGCTGTCCTGCAAAGACTCAATGATATTGAGTTTTTGTGCCGGGTTAAGCTGAACTGTACTAGAAAAATGTGATATTTTTCTAGGGCTTACCACGTTACTTTGAGCCAATTGTAATGAATCCATACTTACTTTACTCTTTGTTTAAACATCCAACGAGGTGTCAAAAAACACCACTGCATGAGAGTAAAGCAAATACTAGGCCAGCTAGTTTTCTAAAAAAGCCAAAATTTTGTCAATTTGCTTAAGCGTATCCTGATAGCCCTCTCTTATCAGATAGTTAGTGTAAGCCTGCTCGAACATTAAAAAGCTAGTAATTGCCGAAGGTTTATCTTTTTTAATACCAAGCGTGGCTAGCATTAAGCGAACGCTAAGCGGAAGGTGTGAGTAGTGGTCGTGGGCGATTTGCTCAAAATCTATCTTAGGTTTAATACTTAAAGAGGTGACAGGTCTGAGATCCAATTGCTGTTGTTGTTCTGCGTTGAGCAGCTCAATGGTGCGGTTAATTCGTTGTAAGCGTTCCAAGTCTGAATTAAGCGTATCAGAAAAAATAGAATCCAGTAGATGACCAGCAATAGCCGCACTGTTTGGTGGGGGGCAGTCTATTGCACACGCTGGCTTTCTTGGCTGCTCCAAGTGAATCGCCAGTATTTTGTCTGCGCCTAAATGAATTGCCGGGCTAAGTGGGCAAAGCTGGTGAATTGACCCATCACCATAATAATCTTGACCTACTTTGGCTGCAGGGAAAATGAGAGGAATAGCTGTGGATGCCATTAAATGGGTGGTATGGATCTGCGTTTTTTTGCCGTGACGCCGGGCCCGTTGCCAGTCTTGCTGTTGCTGAGCAGCTTGAAAGAAAGATAGAGACTGGCCATCTTGGTAGTTAGAAGCTGTGACCGATAAAGCATCTAAGTAATTACGGGCAATGTTTTGGTCAATACGCTTATAGTTTAGGTAGTTATTTAACAGTTCTTGCAATGGCTCATTGTTGAGTAATGAGAAACCGTTTCGTTTACTGTAGTCAGCATGTAGGCTTTTACACAGCATTGAAGATAGTTGTTTAGCAATGGCTAGCCCGTCGGTTCTAAAAACTTGCTTACATTGGAAGTTACGCCAAATATATTCGAGTTTTTTAACCCCAAGGCGAAAGCAAGAAGCATATACCGCCAGCGCAGTTGCATTGATTGCTCCAGCAGAAGTACCGCAGATTACAGAGAAAGGGCTAGCGTGATTGCGAGGGTATTGTTCGGCAATGGCTTTTAGTACGCCAACTTGATAAGCAGCCCGTGCGCCACCACCTGTGAGAACAAGCGCGACTTTTTGTTTGGATTTTGCTCTAGGCTTTTGATTCATAATTATATGTTAGCACAGCGTTATTTGGCCGCTTGTCAGAATCATCACACACCAGAAACAAAAAAGCTGGCTAAAGCCAGCTTTTAGTTGAAGCAAGTATTAACTTAGAATTGATTGAAAATGTCTTCAATTGCTACTTCTGTTTTCTCGCCACTACGGCGATTTTTGTATTCGATCACGCCTTTGTCTAAGCTGCGGTCACCAATCACGATAACGTGAGGGATACCAATTAGCTCGATGTCTGCAAACATTACTCCAGGACGTTCTTTACGGTCATCAAACAATACATCGATGCCTCGCTCTTTGGCTTCTTCATAGAGTTTGTTGGCAACTTCCTGTACGCGATGAGACTTATGCATATTCATTGGCACAATCGCCAGCTTGAACGGTGCAATACTATCAGGCCAAGTGATTCCGTATTTGTCATTGTTCTGCTCTATAGCAGCAGCCACAATTCGAGATACGCCAACACCATAACAGCCCATGGTTAGGGTTTGATTTTTACCCTGCTCATTCAGTACCGCTGCATTCATTGATTCCGCATAAGCTTCGCCTAATTGGAAGATGTGACCGACTTCAATGCCGCGTTTTATCGCCAAGGTACCTGAGCCACAAGGGCTTGGGTCACCTTCAACTACATTACGTAAGTCTGCAACTTGGCCTAGCGCTACATCACGCTCCCAGTTAATGCCAAAGAAGTGTTTATCATCAACGTTAGCACCTGCGCCAAAATCACTACAATGCGCAGCTGCGTAGTCTACAACAACAGGCATTGGCAAATTAACTGGGCCTAAAGACCCCGGTCCGGCACCTACTGCTGCTCGTATTTCTTCTTCGCTAGCGAACTCTAACGGAGAGGCTACATCGGCTAACTTCTCTGCTTTAATGTCGTTTAGTTCGTGGTCACCACGAATGATCAAGGCAATAAGCTGATGCTCAGATTCTTCGGTGGCTTTAACAATCAGCGTTTTAACTGTTTGTTCAATTTTAAGTTCAAATTGCTCAATCAGTTCAGCAATGGTTTTAGCATTTGGTGTTGCAACTTCTTGCATCTCTTGGCTTGGCGCTGGGCGGTCGCCTGCTGGTGCTATGGTCTCTGCTTTTTCGATGTTTGCCGCGTAATCGCTACCATCAGAGAATACAATGGCGTCTTCACCTGATTCTGCTAATACGTGGAACTCATGCGATACACTGCCACCGATGCTACCGGTATCAGCCAGTACAGGGCGGTACTCTAAACCTAGACGTTCAAAGATACGGCAATAACCCGCATACATTTCATCGTAGGTTTTCTGTAAACACTCTGGAGATAAGTGGAATGAGTATGCGTCTTTCATCAAAAATTCACGCGAGCGCATTACACCAAAGCGTGGGCGAACTTCATCACGGAACTTGGTTTGAATTTGGTAAAGGTTAAGTGGTAGCTGTTTGTAGCTGTTAACTTCTTTACGCACTAATTCTGTAACAACTTCTTCGTGGGTTGGGCCTAGAACAAAGTCGCGCGAATGACGATCTTGAAAACGCAACAGCTCTGGGCCAAATTTGTCCCAGCGACCTGTTTCTTGCCATAAATCTGAAGGTTGAACAGTAGGCATGTGGATTTCGATAGAGCCACAGGCGTTCATTTCTTCTCTTACAACTTGTTCTACTTTATGCAGAACTCTCACCCCATTGGGTAGCCAAGTATATAATCCAGAGGCTAATTTTCTGATCATGCCGGCACGCAGCATTAGCTGGTGAGAGACAACCTCGGCATCGCTTGGCGTTTCTTTCTGAGTTGCCAGAAGATATTTGCTAGAACGCATATCTATCCTATCATTTTTGCTATTAAATTCCGGCGATTGTAACAGGCAAATTTCGCTCTGTCAGGCCTTGTCACGACGGTCGCCAATGATTTTTGCAGGGTTACCTGCAACGATGGCCCATTCTGGTACATTTTTAGTCACCACTGACCCCATTCCTACCACTGCGTGGTTGCTTATATTCACGCCGTCTGTGATACAAACATTGGCGCCAATCCACACATCTTCACCAATGTTTATACCTTGTGACTGACTGTTTTGTTGCCATATAGGTTGGTCGGGGTGCATGCCATGATTAAAGGCATAAATTTTCACCCCATTCGCTATTCTAGAGTTTTTGCCAATGCTGACACCCTTTTGACCGCCATCAATGGAGCATCCGTGGTTAATTGCTACATGTTCGCCAATAGATAGAGGCCCATGCAAAAAGCACTGAGCGGCCACAAATGAGTTTGCTGCAATATCGATTAAGCGACCTGGCTCAGCAAATAACTGCGCATCGGGTGCGATAAAGCAGTGCTCGGCCAAGGTGACCGTTTCAACAGCTTGTATGTGTTGTTGAATTGCTTGCTGCCAGGGCTTAGCCCATTCAAGATGCTTGTCTTTTAAGCGGTAGTACAACCACGGCATCCAAGCCAAGCGTTGTTTGTGCTGCTGCTGGTAATCTTCAGGGCTAAGTGGCATAACTCACCGACATCACTGTGATGTATTGTTGCCCCTGCGGGTTAATGTTTACTTTCCAGCGAATGTTTAAATCAAACAAAGCCACGCCATATTCTTTATCATCTGCTTTATGTTGCTTGTAAGCAGGCCGAGGATCTTGTGCTAAGACCTGCTCAATCACCAGGTGTTGCTGCTCGCTAAGTGCCAAGGTTTGAGATTGTTGTTTGGCCTGAGGAGAAAAGCTCACTGGCAATAAAACTGACGGTGCTTGCTGAGCATAACCTGCCAATGCATCGGGTTTACTGTCTGAGTAAGGTAAGTAGGGTTTAACATCGTAAATAGGTGTGCCGTTAACTAAGTCTCCACCTCTAAAGTGCAGAGTAGGGCTTTTCGTATCGCGCTCTACGTGGCTCAGTTCCATTAAGGACAAGCCTAAATGGTTAGGTCTAAAACTAGAGCGAGAGGCGAGTACACCCACTTTTTTGTTACCGCCTAAGCGGGGAGGGCGCACTTTCGCTTTCCAGCCTGCCGCTATATTTTGATGAAAAGCGAACATTAACCATAAGTGGCTGAACTGTTCTATTTCAGCCAACATGTCTAGATCGTTAAATGGTTCACACAAGACTAATTTACTGCTTGTTGCGGTGACTAAATTGGCTTGTCTAGGCACCGAGAATTTTTCTTGGTAAGGGGAATGAATATGTCCCAAAGGTTCTATGGTTAAGGTCATAAGCTTAAATTTTGTAGGCCTTACCAAAACAGCTCATCATAGCGATACACGCAGCGGGGTCTTTAATGGGGTAGCATTGCTGTACCGTTACCGCGTTTGCACCAATACTAGCCGCTTGAGCACGTAAGTCATTACGGGCATCCACTTCTTGAGGTGGCGCTTGGTTGGTTTTTTCTTGGCAGCTTACCCCCTCTACAATACCTATATATTCAGCATTCAGTGGGTCAATATCCTCTGCTTGATACACTGTAACGTCGGCCGCGGGTACGTAGTTCTCGAAGTTCTCTTTATCTACGTTGGTATTGAATGAGTAATTGCCACTGCACCCTAAAATGCTAAGGCTTAATGCTGCTGTTAAAATGAAGCGCATAACTATCCTATTGATAAAATACTTGAAGCTGGTCATTGGCTGGTACAATTGACATATACTTATTGATAATACAGGGTTTATTATAACATCACTTACTTTCGCTTGCTGTTTCTAGTTTCATGCTGAATAGCGAAAATAATCCTGTAAGGATGGTTTACCAAGGATAGGGTAATGTTTAAACCTTGTTTCAGCATGTTTCAATCTCTCGATCTGGCTTGGCGTCATAGCGTAGGCTTGCTTTTTTCACTTGTGGTGGTGGTGGCGTTAGCCTTTTGGGGGCAAAGCGTTGACGCTACTGTGCCGCCGTTGGCTTCGTTGCTTGTGGCCGTATTCAGTATTATTTTGCCTTTATCTGTTGGCTTTATGTGTCGCAGATTTTATCGAAAAAAATACAGCTATACCATGTTGGTATTTGGTGCTGCCTTCTTCTCCGTCACGGGCTTAGAACTGTGTTACTTCGCACTTCATCACCAATCCTTTTTATCACCGTTACCTCACTCTTCTAACATAGTTGCAGTATGGGCCGGGTTAATCACACGCGGCTTTTTAGCCGCGGTACTCTTGATATGCGGAATATTGCTGAGTCGTTATGAACGTTTAGCTAATGGCGGAAAAATGAGCATTTCGGTATTGGCTATTGGTAGCATTATTTTTGCTGTGCTTAGTGTGGCTTTTCTGTATGTTGTTTCGCTACCTTTCATGCAAGTCACCCTAGATCATTTACGTTCGGTACTTGAACTGCTTGTTACGGTTATTTTTGCCGTAGCAATCGCTTATTTTGGTTGGCGAGGTCGGTGGTTACATTGCACTTTAGAGTGTGGTGTTTTTGCCTGTGTTTGCATTCAATTTATTTTGTATTTTTGGCCTGTTTCGCCAGAACTTGGTGCCAACAGCTTAGCGGTATTTTGTTTGGCGCTAATTAAACTCATAAGTTACTTAGTGGTAAGTATTGCCATTTATATTGAGCTTAAAGCGCCAGCCCCGATGAGTGATGTTGAGCGAGAGCATCGACGAGAAGATCGTTTAATTCGTTTAATGGAGAGGGCAAGAGCGAAGAATCACTCTTGGTTTACACGTACCAAAAGCTCGATTAGCACTTACGTTACTTTGCTCAGTGGCTGTTTGGTGGCTGCTGGAGTGCTGGTTACTTATTTGATTTTCTATTTTTCTTTTGTGTCTAGTTTAGAGCTTGAGCGTAAACAGCAGCTGAGTTTGCACAATGCTATTCAAGTGGAACGTTTAGACCGTGAAATAGACCACGCCTATGAAGAAATTCAACATTTTGCTGAGCCAGCGTTGCTTAGTGGCTTTATTCAACAGCAGTATGTTGATGGGCAGTTTTTAAATATCGAACCGGCTTTTTGGAAATCGCGAATAGAAAATGATATTCGCCACGAACTAAAGCGTGAAAAAGCTCTTGTTGCAGTACATTTAGTGATAGTTGCTCAGGGACAACAAATTGATTATTTGTCAGTGGGTAAACAATATGGTCAAACCTTACCTAAAACCTTATTAAAAAAGGCAGAGCTAGCACCTAATGCGGCCCACGCTCAAACCATTCGCCAAGCTAACCAAGGATTTTGGTATTTAGCGCATGGTGTGCAGCACCATTCTGGCGAAGTGGCTGCGATTTGGTTATTTCAGTATCAACTAGACGAACTGTTCAAATCCTCTCAACGTAACTCTACTTATGGACTGCTTGGTGAAGCCAATCAACATAGTGGTGGTCCTTTATTGGTGTTTGATGTAAATGGTGAACGGCTGTGGCGAAGTAAGCTGAATAAAAACGACAGTGGCAGGTTTCAGGCGTCAGAATACCAACGTTTGAAAGAGTTGATCGACTCACCCGTTAAAGATGTTGCCAATCAAGTGATAACCTTTGGTTCCTATATACTCAGTATTCAGCGGCTTTCTTATTTCGCTAATAATAAAAAGGAACATTTGGATCTAGTCCAAATAGCTAATTATCAAGATACCATTGCTGCATCACAAATGGCGGCTAAACAAGCGTTGCTCGCGGCAACAGTAGTGACGGGTTTAATGGTATTGGTCGGGTGGTTTTTTGCGCACACCATTGTATCGCCGCTGCGTTACATTACTAATGCTACTTTATTGTTTGGTGAGCGTAATATTAGAGTCACCTTGCCAGAAAAATCTCACGATGAAGTGGGCGTGTTAGCTAAAGCAATTGGTCAAATGACAGAAAAGGTAGACGCTCGCACCGATCAGCTAAACAATGAAATTGCTCAGCATCAGAAAAGTCAAAAGCAACTATCTTTAGCGCAAAAAGAAGCAGAAGCTGCCTCGTTGGCAAAAAGTGATTTTTTAGCCATGATGAGCCACGAAATCCGTACTCCCTTAAATGGCATTATAGGTATGGCGCAGTTACTGAGTGCTTCTTCATTGAGTGCTGAACAAACCGAACATCTCAATACTATTCGTTTATCAGGTAAAGCCTTATTGGTGATAGTGAATGATGTACTGGACTTTTCTAAAGTTGAAGCTGGCAAAATGGAGCTGCGTTTAGACGCCTTCAACTTAAAACTCACGTTGTTAGAGGTGGTTAAGCTATTTTCACCTCAAGCGAAATCTAAGCATATAAAACTGCAGTTAGATTACCCTGAACACTTGCCTGCTGTGTTTATTGGAGATCAGGGGCGAGTGCAGCAGGTCTTCATAAACCTTGTTAGCAACGCCATTAAATTTACTGAGGTTGGAACCGTAAACCTAAGCGTAGAATATTGTCCTGATGTCAGCATTGAAGAGACTGTTGTTCTAAGAGTTACCGACAGTGGTATTGGCATAGCGGAAGAAGCCATTGCCGATTTGTTTACTCCTTTTGCTCAAGCTGATAATTCAACCACTCGTCGTTATGGTGGTACTGGATTAGGCTTGGCTATTTGTCATCGTATTGTATCATTAATGAACGGTGACATTAGTGTGCAATCTGGCTTAGGTGTGGGATCTGAGTTTCGCGTTAGTTTGCCCATGCAAAGTGTAGAAGATGATGTATTGAGTGTTGGGACTAAGGAGGAGCGAGAACACATCGAACTTAGTCGCTTAAGTGGTCATGTTCTTCTGGTGGAAGACACTCTAGTAAATCAACGCGTAGCAAGTCATATGCTGAATAGTTTTGGTTTGAAGGTGATGATCGCCAGAGACGGCCATGAAGCGATAGACTTGTTCAAGCGTTGGGGCTCTAAGTTGTCGCTGATTCTCATGGATTGTTTGATGCCAGATATGGATGGTTATGAAGCCACCACAGTGATCCGCGAGTTAGAAAACCACGCACAGCGTATTCCTATTGTTGCATTAACGGCCAGTGTTAGTGTTGAAGCCAAGCAAGCTTGCTTTGACGCAGGCATGGATGATTTTGTCACTAAACCTTTTGACCGCGTTGGGTTATATGTTTGCCTGCGTAAATGGTTGAGCGCGCGTAACGAGCGAGGGCGCAATTTATCTAGCCATCAAATGCCTGCCCCAAAAGACTACCAATACATCACTGCGGCTGATCTAGATAACTTAAGCTCAAGCATGGGAGAAGAGTTTGAGTCATTGCTACATGAGTACAAAAAAGGTGCTGAAGCCATGATTGTTGAATTGACTCAAGCGTTAAGTGCAGAGCGCTATCAAGAAGCCATTCGCCTAGCCCATGGCTTAAAATCAAGTAGCAGCTATTTTGGTGCCAGCCGTTTGCAGCACTTGTGTTTTCAACTTGA
This sequence comes from Agarivorans sp. DSG3-1, assembly GCF_046774965.1. Classification (NCBI taxonomy): domain Bacteria; kingdom Pseudomonadati; phylum Pseudomonadota; class Gammaproteobacteria; order Alteromonadales; family Alteromonadaceae; genus Agarivorans; species Agarivorans sp. DSG3-1. The sequence continues at coordinate 2,971,129 of NZ_CP177241.1, forward strand.
AGAAGGATTGAAAATTAAACCGATAACACACGAAATATTAGGACTTGCTGCTGCTTTAGAGGCTAACCTTCAAGAAACTATGCTGGAAATAGAACAGCATATGCGCTTATATTCTAAGTGATATCTATTTGGGTTTACCGGATGTAAACCCAATCGCTGGATAACGCCTCCAAGGTCTTGGCTTATCTTCAGCATCTTCACTTCAATAAAGGGAGCTTTGTCAGTGTCTATTTCCAATAAACTATTATCAGCGTTTGGCTTTATGGCTGTATTAATGGTTATTTCTGCTTTCATCGTATTTGTTCAACTAGGCAGCATTACTCAAAAGGAACGGCAAATAGTTGAAGTTAGTGTTCCTGTTGTTGCCCAAAGCAAAGAAATTGAAAGCCAGTTGCAGTTAACCGTTAGTTCGCTGCGTGGTTATCTTATTCATGGAGCCGACAAACAACGTGCCGAGCAGTTTCAACAGCAGTTTGAGCAATCATGGCAAAATATAGCGGCTAGCCTAGAGCACCTTCAAGCTTTAACTACTGCAGGTGTGCCTGAACAAACAACCGCGAGTTTTGAGCAGCTCAAAGCGTTACAGCAACAAATTATTAAGATTTCAAACAGTGAAGACAACTTACCTGCTCATGCTCTGTTGTTATTTGATATAGCGCCCTTAGCAGAAGAAGCGATGAACCAAGTGTCTAGCGCTGTTACCGAAGAGGTATCACAGTCAGGTCTTTACAGCCCTAAAAAACGAGTACGTTTGTTGGCTGATATGAGCGAAGCACGTAATGAACTGGCTAATGCTTTAACCAGTTTAAGAAGTTTTATTATTACAGGAGATAGCTACGAGCAGAAAAAATACCAAGAATACTTTGCCAGACATAAGCAACGGGTGGCAGATGTAGAGGCCGCCAGCAGCCTGTTTACAGAAGAGCAAGCCAGGCTTTGGCAGCAATTTGTAGAGTTGGTTGATATATTCGTCCCCTTGGTAGATGAATTGTTTGTGATTCGCGCAGCCGAGGATTGGAATATCGCTAACTATAGAATGGCTAATGATGTTATACCGCTGGTGGAAGATATTCAGGTTCAGTTAAATAGTTGGAATCAACAGCAGCAACAACAGTTAGAGGACCACCAATCGCAATTGGAAACTCTGGGTAAACAAATCGTGTTTGTGGTGTTTGCTGGCGCCGCTATCGCGGCTTTGCTCGGTGGTATAGTTGTTTTATGGTTAACGCAGCAAATTAAAACGAGCTTGGGCTTGGTTAATCAGAGAGCCGTAGAAATTGCTAATGGTAATCTGTCTAACCCACCCTTAAAGGTAACAAATAAAGACGAAGTAGGATTATTGACCACCTCTGTTAACGCTATGGCTGAGCAGTTACAGGGGCTCATCGCCGAGGTTAATCAAACGGCTGCAGACGTTAGCCAAAGCAGTGTTCAAGTATTTGATAAAAGCAGCGGTATTGGTGCAGCGCTAGATGAACAACGCTCAAAAGTAGACTCTGCAGCCACCGCGATTGAAGAAATGTCGGTTGCCGCTCGAGAAATTGCACAAAATACTTCGCAAGCTGCTGACCACGCTAGAGAGTGTGGAGAGGTAGCCGAGCAAGGTGGTGGCGTAGTGACTGACACCATTTCCATTATGAAAAAAATTGAAGGTTCAGTAGGGGACAGCAATCAGCATATTGCCAAACTAAATCTAGCCGGGGCAGAGGTTGAGAAAATCACCGATGTTATTGCAGGCATCGCCGAGCAAACTAATCTTCTTGCTTTAAACGCTGCAATTGAAGCCGCTCGTGCTGGTGAGCAAGGGCGGGGCTTTGCAGTGGTGGCTGACGAAGTGAGAAGCCTCGCTAGCAGAACCAGTGAATCTACAGAAGAAATTGCACGTATCATTAATCAAATTCGCAGCCTCACAGAAGCCGCAAACCAAAGTATGAGCCAAAGTACCGAATTGGTATTTAGTGGTAGAGAAGTGGTGAACAAAGCTGGAGATGCTTTACAACAAGTCATTGGCACTACTCAGGGGGTAACTGAAATGGTGACTGCAATTGCCGCAGCTACTGAAGAGCAATCTGCAGTGGCTACAGATGTAGCCTCTACGTTAGAAACTATTGCGTTGATTGCTCAAGATTCGGTTAGTGAAGCTCAGTCAAGTGTGAATGATGCTAAAGCCTTAGAAGAAAAGTCGATTCAATTGAAACAACAAATCCAACGTTTTGTATTGTAGAATTGGCGCTTAGATAATTAACAGTAGAACTATGTAATGAAGCAGCCCGCTATTTTTCTCGACCGTGATGGTGTAATTAACCACGACCGTGGCTATGTTTCTAAGGTCGACGACTTTGAGTTTATCGACGGCGCTATAGAAGCAATGCAACAACTAAAGAAAGCTGGATGGCTTTTAGTGGTAGTCACCAATCAAGCGGGTATTGCTCGAGGCTATTTTAGCGAAGAGCAATTTGTCAGTTTGACTGAATGGATGGATTGGTCATTAGCAGATCGTGGCGTAGATCTAGATGGTATCTATTTCTGCCCACATCATAGTAAATATGGTGACGAAACTTACCGTCAAGATTGCGATTGTAGAAAACCACAACCTGGTATGTTGTTAGAAGCGGCCGCTGAACTAAATATCGACTTATCTAAATCTTGGTTAGTCGGTGACAAAGCATCTGATCTTCTTGCAGCTAAAAATGCTGGTGTACCTAATCGATTATTGGTTGAAGGCCAGTATCCAATATCAGAACAAGAAGCAAAGCTAGCCATAGCCAAAGTTGCTTCTCTACAAGATGCTGCAGTGTATATTCAACAGCAGGGTTAGCTCATTAGCTAAATGATGAGTTTTCCATTCCGAATATCTCTTTTGGTCTGCGCAAACTCTCTTTTTTTAACTTACTTTTGTTGTATTTTTAGTCAAAAATGACCGTTTTGTTTAGAATGTGAGCAAACGGTGCGGTAAAGCGCATTTTTGGTAAAAAAACGCTTGCACCAGAATCGCGGATCCCTATAATGCGACTCCACTGACACGGCAAGCGGCGCTGCAAAGCGATGTAGAAACGAGGTCAGGGTTGGTAAGGCCTGAGGCTTTATTAGCGGCGCAAAAACTTCTTCTTAATTAATATTAAAAAGCGGTTGACAGCCACAGAGGAAAGCGTAGAATGCGCACCTCGCTTCGGCAACGAAGCAACGCTCTTTAACAATTTATCAAGCAATCTGTGTGAGCACTCACAGGGCATTAAGCGAAAAAATTAGCTTAAGTGAACTGGATGCTTGCACTGTTTTAACAGTAATAATTTTCAGTTTTTACTTTGAGCGAAAAAACTTTGATTGAAGAGTTTGATCATGGCTCAGATTGAACGCTGGCGGCAGGCTTAACACATGCAAGTCGAGCGGTAACATTTCTAGCTTGCTAGAAGATGACGAGCGGCGGACGGGTGAGTAATGCTTGGGAATATGCCTTTACGTGGGGGACAACAGTTGGAAACGACTGCTAATACCGCATAATGTCTTCGGACCAAAGGAGGGGATGCTTCGGCACCTTTCGCGTAGAGATTAGCCCAAGTGGGATTAGCTAGTTGGTAAGGTAATGGCTTACCAAGGCGACGATCCCTAGCTGGTTTGAGAGGATGATCAGCCACACTGGGACTGAGACACGGCCCAGACTCCTACGGGAGGCAGCAGTGGGGAATATTGCACAATGGGCGAAAGCCTGATGCAGCCATGCCGCGTGTGTGAAGAAGGCCTTCGGGTTGTAAAGCACTTTCAGTCGTGAGGAAGGGGTAGTAATTAATACTTGCTATCTTTGACGTTAGCGACAGAAGAAGGACCGGCTAACTCCGTGCCAGCAGCCGCGGTAATACGGAGGGTCCGAGCGTTAATCGGAATTACTGGGCGTAAAGCGTACGCAGGCGGCTTTTTAAGCCAGATGTGAAATCCCCGGGCTCAACCTGGGAATGGCATTTGGAACTGGGAAGCTAGAGTTTTGTAGAGGGTGGTAGAATTTCAGGTGTAGCGGTGAAATGCGTAGAGATCTGAAGGAATACCAGTGGCGAAGGCGGCCACCTGGACAAAAACTGACGCTCATGTACGAAAGCGTGGGGAGCAAACAGGATTAGATACCCTGGTAGTCCACGCCGTAAACGATGTCTACTAGTTGTCTGTGAGTTTAACTCGTGGGTAACGCAGCTAACGCATTAAGTAGACCGCCTGGGGAGTACGGCCGCAAGGTTAAAACTCAAATGAATTGACGGGGGCCCGCACAAGCGGTGGAGCATGTGGTTTAATTCGATGCAACGCGAAGAACCTTACCTGCCCTTGACATACTAAGAACTCACTAGAGATAGTTTGGTGCCTTCGGGAACTTAGATACAGGTGCTGCATGGCTGTCGTCAGCTCGTGTCGTGAGATGTTGGGTTAAGTCCCGCAACGAGCGCAACCCCTATCCTTATTTGCCAGCACGTAATGGTGGGAACTCTAGGGAGACTGCCGGTGATAAACCGGAGGAAGGTGGGGACGACGTCAAGTCATCATGGCCCTTACGGGCAGGGCTACACACGTGCTACAATGGCATGTACAGAGGGATGCGAACTCGCGAGAGTAAGCGGACCCCAAAAAGCATGTCGTAGTCCGGATCGGAGTCTGCAACTCGACTCCGTGAAGTCGGAATCGCTAGTAATCGTAGATCAGAATGCTACGGTGAATACGTTCCCGGGCCTTGTACACACCGCCCGTCACACCATGGGAGTGGGCTGCAAAAGAAGTGGGTAGTTTAACCTTCGGGAGGACGCTCACCACTTTGTGGTTCATGACTGGGGTGAAGTCGTAACAAGGTAGCCCTAGGGGAACCTGGGGCTGGATCACCTCCTTATTATGATGCTGATGTCCCTGTGACGTGTTCACACAGATTGCTTGATAGAAAGTATAGAGAACGTTGGAACCTGTTTAGGTCTGTAGCTCAGCTGGTTAGAGCGCACCCCTGATAAGGGTGAGGTCGGCAGTTCAAGTCTGCCCAGACCTACCAAGGGTCCAACGGTTAGTAAGAAAATGGGGCTATAGCTCAGCTGGGAGAGCGCCTGCCTTGCACGCAGGAGGTCTGCGGTTCGATCCCGCATAGCTCCACCATTTCTTACCTAAAAACCAAAGATAAGTCGCCGATACTTGGCCATTTAGCTTTGGTTTTTTTGATGAACCAATGCTCTTTAACAATTTGGAAAAGCTGATAAAAAATATCTCAAAAATACGAGTTAAATAACAAGTGTTTTTGGTATTCAAAAAAATAAGGTGATCGTACTCGAATGGCAGGACTTATACAGCCTGACCATTCAAGTTAGTTAAGCGACAACATTTAGGTGTTGTATGGTTAAGTGACTAAGCGTATACGGTGGATGCCTTGGCAGTCAGAGGCGATGAAGGACGTGTTAATCTGCGATAAGCCATGTTAAGTCGATAAAAGACGTTATAGACATGGATTTCCGAATGGGGAAACCCACTGCATTTTATGCAGTATCGCAACGTGAATACATAGCGTTGCGAGGCGAACCCGGGGAACTGAAACATCTAAGTACCCGGAGGAAAAGAAATCAACCGAGATTCTGGTAGTAGCGGCGAGCGAACCCGGATTAGCCCTTAAGCTTTTATGTGATTAGTGGAATGTTCTGGAAAGGACAGCGATACAGGGTGATAGCCCCGTACATGAAAATCTACTTTAAGTGAAATCGAGTAGGACGGCACACGTGATATGTTGTCTGAATATGGGGGGACCATCCTCCAAGGCTAAATACTCCTGACTGACCGATAGTGAACCAGTACCGTGAGGGAAAGGCGAAAAGAACCCCTGTGAGGGGAGTGAAATAGAACCTGAAACCGTATACGTACAAGCAGTGGGAGCCCCCTTGTGGGGTGACTGCGTACCTTTTGTATAATGGGTCAACGACTTAATTTCAGTAGCAAGGTTAAGCGAATAGCGGAGCCGTAGGGAAACCGAGTGTTAACTGCGCGCATAGTTGCTGGGATTAGACCCGAAACCCGGTGATCTAGCCATGGGCAGGTTGAAGATTGGGTAACACCAATTGGAGGACCGAACCGACTAATGTTGAAAAATTAGCGGATGACTTGTGGCTGGGGGTGAAAGGCCAATCAAACCGGGAGATAGCTGGTTCTCCTCGAAAGCTATTTAGGTAGCGCCTCGGACGAATACTAGTGGGGGTAGAGCACTGTTAAGGCTAGGGGGTCATCCCGACTTACCAACCCTTTGCAAACTCCGAATACCACTAAGTACTATCCGGGAGACACACGGCGGGTGCTAACGTCCGTCGTGGAAAGGGAAACAACCCAGACCGTCAGCTAAGGTCCCAAAGTCATAGCTAAGTGGGAAACGATGTGGGAAGGCTTAGACAGCCAGGATGTTGGCTTAGAAGCAGCCATCATTTAAAGAAAGCGTAATAGCTCACTGGTCGAGTCGGCCTGCGCGGAAGATGTAACGGGGCTAAGCTATGCACCGAAGCTACGGATGCTTACTTTGTAAGCATGGTAGAGGAGCGTTCTGTAAGCCGTTGAAGGTGAATCGTAAGGTTTGCTGGAGGTATCAGAAGTGCGAATGTTGACATGAGTAACGATAAAGGGGGTGAAAAGCCCCCTCGCCGAAAGACCAAGGTTTCCTGTTCAATGTTAATCAGAGCAGGGTGAGTCGGCCCCTAAGGCGAGACTGAAAAGTGTAGTCGATGGGAAACAGGTTAATATTCCTGTACTTCGTATAATTGCGATGGGAGGACGGAGAAGGCTAGGCCAGCATGGTGATGGTTATCCATGTTTAAGGTTGTAGGCTGGACACTTAGGAAAATCCGGGTGTCTAAGGCTGAGAATTGATGACGAGTGTCTACGGACATGAAGTGGTTGATGCCCTGCTTCCAGGAAAAGTCTCTAAGCTTCAGATTATACGAAACCGTACCCCAAACCGACACAGGTGGTTGGGTAGAGAATACCAAGGCGCTTGAGAGAACTCGGGTGAAGGAACTAGGCAAAATGGTACCGTAACTTCGGGAGAAGGTACGCTCTTGATGGTGATGGGATTTACTCCCTAAGCTGCTGAGAGTCGCAGATACCAGTTGGCTGCAACTGTTTATTAAAAACACAGCACTGTGCTAAATCGAAAGATGACGTATACGGTGTGACGCCTGCCCGGTGCCGGAAGGTTAATTGATGTGGTTAGTCTTTGGACGAAGCTATTGATCGAAGCCCCGGTAAACGGCGGCCGTAACTATAACGGTCCTAAGGTAGCGAAATTCCTTGTCGGGTAAGTTCCGACCTGCACGAATGGCGTAATGATGGCCAAGCTGTCTCCACCCGAGACTCAGTGAAATTGAAATTGCCGTGAAGATGCGGTGTACCCGCGGCTAGACGGAAAGACCCCGTGAACCTTTACTACAGCTTGACACTGAACATTGACCCTACATGTGTAGGATAGGTGGGAGGCTTTGAAGCGTTGTCGCTAGATGATGTGGAGCCGACCTTGAAATACCACCCTTGTAGTGTTGATGTTCTAACGTTGGTCCCTTATCGGGATTGCGGACAGTGTCTGGTGGGTAGTTTGACTGGGGCGGTCTCCTCCCAAAGAGTAACGGAGGAGCACGAAGGTTGGCTAAGTACGGTCGGACATCGTACGGTTAGTGCAATGGCATAAGCCAGCTTAACTGCGAGACAGACACGTCGAGCAGGTACGAAAGTAGGTCATAGTGATCCGGTGGTTCTGTATGGAAGGGCCATCGCTCAACGGATAAAAGGTACTCCGGGGATAACAGGCTGATACCGCCCAAGAGTTCATATCGACGGCGGTGTTTGGCACCTCGATGTCGGCTCATCACATCCTGGGGCTGAAGTCGGTCCCAAGGGTATGGCTGTTCGCCATTTAAAGTGGTACGCGAGCTGGGTTTAGAACGTCGTGAGACAGTTCGGTCCCTATCTGCCGTGGGCGTTTGAGAATTGAAGGGAGCTGCTCCTAGTACGAGAGGACCGGAGTGGACGAACCGCTGGTGTTTGGGTTGTTATGCCAATAGCATTGCCCAGTAGCTACGTTCGGAACTGATAACCGCTGAAAGCATCTAAGCGGGAAGCAGGCCTTGAGATTAATTCTCACTGGGACTTTAAGTCCCCTGAAGGGCCGTTGGAGACTACAACGTTGATAGGCAAGGTGTGTAAGTGCTGTGAGGCATTGAGCTAACTTGTACTAATTACCCGTGAGGCTTAACCATACAACACCTAAGTGGTGTGTATGTTTGATGAAGATTATCTTATTTAGAAACCAAGAGTGCTTGTTAGACTCGTGGGATGTTTCAGCTTTTTCGAATGTTAAAGACAACAAGTTTTTGCCTGGTGGCAATAGCGTTGTGGACCCACCTGAACCCATGCCGAACTCAGAAGTGAAACGCAACTGCGCCGATGATAGTGTGGGGTTTCCCCATGTGAAAGTAGGTCACTGCCAGGCTCTTATTAGATGACCCCATTGTCGCAAGACAGTGGGGTTTTTTATTGGACAAAAAAAGTGGGCTACTTTCAAGTAGGGCGAAGGCCGCCAGGAAAAGCGTGCTTTTTAGGCCGAAGCGGAAGCAGCTATGCTGCGCCCCTGTTCCACCGCCAGGCTCCAAATACTAAGCCCGCTCAATGAGCGGGCTTTTTTATTGCCTGCGATTTATCGCTCGAGGCAATTTACTCTGCGTTTTTAAAAGAGCTTTATTCTACCCTTTCCCGCTTATCACTTTCTTGAACATACAAGGTAGACCAGTGGTTTTTGGTAAGGCCTGAGAACCTAGAAAGTGTCTAGGATTCTCAGGCCTTACCAATAAGATTATTACTAGTAGAGAGTACGTTCTTATAGAAAAGAATGGGTATTCATGATTTAAGTTGTGGTAGGGCTAAATGTTGGGGAGGGCTTTCAAAGCGCTAGTTAAGCGCTTTGAAGTGTTGAAGCTTAAAGCTTAAGTTCAGATAGGTATTTTGTGAATCTATCCTTTAGTTCAGGATGGCGTAATCCGAACTCAACGATAGCTTTCATATAGCCAAACTTGCTACCACAGTCATGGCTTTTTCCTACCATGTAATAGGCTTGGGTAGCTTCTTTAGTCATTAGGCTGTCAATTGCATCGGTAAGTTGAATCTCATCGCCAGCGCCTGGAGCGGTTCTTTCTAGCTCATTCCAGATCTGTGCAGAAAGCACATAGCGACCAACAACCGCTAAGTTTGAAGGTGCGTCCTCAATAGCTGGTTTTTCCACAGAGCCTATCATATCTGCTGATTCACCTGGTGTAAGCTTCTTGCCGTCAATATCGACAATACCAAACTTACTTACATCCTCTTTAGCAACAGCTTCAACCATTACTTGGCTAGAACCCGTTTGATTAAACTTAGCAACCATATCCGCCAAGTTTTCAGTACGAAGATCTGAAGTTGAGTCATCAAGTATAACGTCTGGTAGTAGCACGGCAAATGGTTCATCGCCAATAAGAGGATGAGCACAGAGAATGGCATGCCCCAGTCCTTTTGCGACACCTTGGCGTATGTGCATGATGGTTACGTCTTTAGGGCAAATCGAACGCACTTCTTCAAGCAACTGGCGCTTGACGCGTTTTTCAAGTGTGGCTTCTAACTCAAAGCTGGTATCGAAATGGTTTTCGATTGAATTTTTACTAGAGTGGGTCACTAAGATGATTTCTTTGATGCCAGCGGCGATTGCCTCTTGAACCACATACTGAATTAGCGGTTTGTCTACTATCGGTAGCATTTCTTTGGGAATAGCTTTTGTTGCTGGCAACATCCTTGTGCCAAGTCCAGCCACTGGCAGTACAGCTTTTCGTACTCTTAGGGTCATTTTCAGTCTCTTGAAAAGTAATGGTAAATGCTGGGCTAATGTAACATGTGAAAGTGACATTTTAAATTGTGATAAATCAGATCTGCGGGGATATATAATTAAAGACTTACGAGAAGAAGAGCAGTCGCCCTAGTTTATGCAACTAGCTGCGGACGATGCTTGTTTAGGAGTTAGTCGACGTACATTCGATCTTTATTATCTAGGTAAATTTTTTCTCCTATGCCTGGTACCAATACAATTTGTTCTACGTTTTTGAAGTTCCCATTTTGCTGACGATATTTAACAATTGCCGCTGATTTTGATATTCCTACTCCTTTTAGCTCATCAAGCTGCTCAGCGCTGGCGGTATTTAAGTTAAGTTGGGCAGTGGGCTCATTGGCTAAAGCATTGCCTAGGCCAATTGCACTGAATACGATAGCGATGAGTAGTTGTTTGAAATTCATGGTTATTCTCCTTTTTGATAAAACCATGAATAAATGTAGAGCAACAACCAAATAGGTGAATCACTCATTTGAGTGAAATTGCTAGAAAATCGAAGTGAAAATGAAGAAAAGGCGAGAGAGACTCGCCTTTTAATAGGCTAGGGAAGTACTTTTTTGAAGGGTTTAACAGTTACATCGGCATAAACCCCTGCATCAATATATGGGTCTGCATCTGCCCAGCTCTGTGCCTCTTCGAGACTAGCAAACTCGGCAATCACTGTTGAGCCGGTAAAGCCAGCTTCAGCGGGGTCTTCAGCATCAATCGCTGGCATTGGTCCTGCGACTAATAAGCGCCCTTCGTTAAGCAAACTATTCAGTCTTTCTAAGTGAGCCGGACGAGCTTGTTTGCGCATATCTAAACTGTTTTCAACGTCTTGGGCATAAATTACGTACCACATGCTAAATATCCTTTTTCTGAGATAAAGACTCTTGCTGACCTTTAGGTAAGTGTTTATACAAATAACCCACTGTTCCTAGGGTAAATACTAGTGTTAACCCGAGTAAACCAAACACCTTGAAGTTTACCCAAAACTCTTCTGAATAAGTAAATGCAATATAGAGGTTCAAGGTACCGCAGGCGATAAAAAACAATGCCCAGGCAACGTTTACTTTTGACCAAACTTGATCGGGAAGGGTCATCTCTTTACCCAACATTTTTTTAATCAATGGGCTGCCGAAAGCAAATTGACTCACTAATAAAACCAGTCCAAAAATCCAGTTGATGACCGTTGGTTTCCACTTGATAAAGTCGTCATCGCGTAAAATTAAGGTTAAGCCACCAAAAACCAAAATCAGAATAAAAGAGATGAGATGCATTTTCTCAACTTTCTTATTTTTAATGTAAGAAATAGCCAGCAATATGGCAGTTGAAATGATTAATGCCAGCGTAGCGGCATAAATGTCCTGCATTTTGTAGACAGCAAAAAAGATAATTAGGGGAATAAACTCGAAAAACTGTTTCATAATTCCTCAATAGTCGCGGTTAATAAAAAAGCCGCTAAAAAGCGGCTTTTGATAGTATCAAGAAGCGTGCTTAAACGGTAGCCGCTTTCATTGAGCTAGCGAAACCACGCAGGGTTTCTAGCATTAGCGGTTTGTTTTCTAGGTTACTTTCGATAATTTTTACCACTGCCGAACCAGAGATTGCTCCCGCAGCGCCTGCTTCTATCGTTTCAGCAACCTGCTCGGGTGTAGCGATACCAAACCCAAGTAAGGCAGGGGGCGCGTTAAACTGTTTTAATTTACTAAGCAGTTTGCCAACAGGCACTCCAGCTTTGGTTTCTGCGCCAGTGACACCAGCACGACTAACTAGATAAGTATAACCTTGGCCGTACTCAGCTACTTTCGCTAAGGTTTCATCATCAGCATTTGGCGGTGCAATAAAAATGCTTTGCAACCCGTGTTTGTTAGCTGCTTCTCTAAATGGCGCAGATTCACGTATTGGTACATCGGCGACTAACACGGAATCTACGCCAGCTGACGCTAACTTTTGGTAAAAGGTTTCAATACCAGTTGAGTAGACTAGGTTCGCGTAAAGCAGAAGGCCAATAGGTACTTCTGGGTATTTTTCACGAATTGCTGTGAGCATTTCTAGGCACTTTGGCGGGGTAACATTCGAGGCTAAAGCGCGTACGTTTGCACCTTGAATGGTTGGCCCATCAGCTACTGGATCCGAAAAAGGAATGCCGAGTTCCAGCGCATCAGCACCGCCTTCCATCAGAGCATCAACAATCGCTAGGGATTGTTCCAAATCAGGATCGCCCAAAGTAACAAAAGGAACAAAGGCACCTTGTTTTTCAGCGCTTAAACGCTGGAATAGATTAGCGTAACGTTGAGTCATTATAGGCTACCTCGTTCTTCGAATATTTCAGCTACGGTGAAAATGTCTTTATCACCACGACCCGATAAGTTCACCAGTAGAATCTGTTCTTTGTTTTTATCTTGCTCCGCCAATTTAAGGGCATAAGCTAACGCGTGGGCAGACTCTAGGGCTGGGATAATACCTTCGCTCTCTGCTAAGGCTTGAAAGGCTGCTAATGCTTCTTCGTCGGTGGCTGACTCATAACTTGCACGACCAATCGCATTAAGGTGAGCATGTTGAGGACCAACTGATGGGAAATCCAAACCTGCTGAAATTGAGTATGACTCTTCAATTTGGCCGTTAGGATCTTGCATTAATAACGAGTGCATTCCAAAGAACATGCCTTTGCGACCATGTTTAAGTGGTGCGCCATGTTGGTCGGTATCAATACCTTTGCCGGCAGGCTCTACACCAATCAGTTGAACGTCTTCTTCTTTAATAAAGTCGGCAAACATACCAATAGCATTTGAACCTCCTCCTACGCAGGCGATAACCGCATCGGGTAAACGACCTTCTGCTTTAATGATCTGCTGTTTGGCTTCTTCGCCAATCATCTTTTGAAATTCGCGTACAATGGTTGGGAAAGGGTGAGGCCCTGCCGCAGTACCCAATAAATAGTGGGCAGTGTCGTAACTGCCTGCCCAGTCTCGCAGGGCTTCGTTACAGGCATCTTTAAGCGTAGAAGAGCCGCTATGAACGGGAATAACTTCTGCGCCCATGAGTTTCATACGAAACACATTGGGTTTTTGGCGCTCACAGTCAATCGCACCCATGTAAACACGGCATTTTAACCCCAGTAAAGCACAGGCTAACGCTGTAGCTACGCCATGCTGGCCAGCGCCAGTCTCAGCAATAATTTCTTTTTTACCCATGCGTTTTGCGAGTAGAGCTTGGCCCAATACCTGGTTGGTTTTATGGGCGCCACCGTGAAGTAAGTCTTCACGTTTAAGGTAAATTTTGGTTTTTGTTCCAGCAGCTAAGTTGCGACATAGCGTTAACGGGGTAGGTCGGCCAGCATATTCACTGAGCAAACCATTAAACTCTTCCAAAAATTCTGGGTCTTGCTGGGCGTCAATAAATGCTTGCTCTAATTGATCGAGAGCAGGCACTAAAATTTGTGGCACAAACTGGCCACCAAATTCGCCAAAATAGGGATCTAATTTATTCATTGTTGACTCATACTTTTAATAATTGGCTAACGTGTCTTAATCTTTGGCAGATTAGTACTGTCTAATTTTCTCAAATGCCGCTTCAATTTTTGCAAGGTCTTTTATTCCCGGAGATTGCTCTACTCCTGAGTTTAAATCTAACCCGGCGGCAGCAAACGCTAATGCGTCTTGAATGTTAGCTGGGCTTATACCGCCAGCTAACATCGCACCTTGACTGTGCTCACCTAATAATTGCCAATCAAAGGTTTGGCCTGTGCCGCCACTTTGGCCTGCGACCTTACTATCGAAAAGTATTTTGTCGGCATTATTAGGAGCACTAGGCAGTTGTTCACTTACGCCCAGCGCTTTCCATACTAAGCTGCTATCAAGTTGCGTTTTTAGTTGTTCAATGTAGCTTTCATCTTCATCGCCGTGTAATTGCACCGCGTGAAGTTGTAACTGATTGGCTATCGTTGCTACGTTACTTACTGAGCTATTTACAAACACACCCACAAAATTAAGCGGAGCGGCTTTCACTAGCTGTTCGGCTTGCCCTAGATCTACACAGCGTGGAGATTTTTCGGCAAAAATTAAACCTCCGTATACCGCACCCGCTTGGTAAACCGCTTGTACATCTTGCTCTCGGGTTAAACCACATACTTTGTTTTCGCCTAAAATGAGCTTACGACAGGCCATATCCACATCATCTTTGCTCATTAGCGAACTACCCACTAAAAAGCCGTTAGCATATTTAGCCAACTCGCGAACTTGTTGATGTTGGTAGATGCCTGATTCTGAAATAATGATTCTATCTTCAGGGATCTGCTTCGCTAGTTCAGGAGTACGGTCTAATGTAATCGAAAGATCGCGCAAATTACGATTATTTATTCCAATCACTTTGGCATTTAACTCTATGGCACGCTCTAGCTCTTGTTGGTTACTCACTTCTGTGAGTACACCTAAGTTGAGTTTATGGGCCACGTTAGCCAATAGGCGATATTCGTTGTCATCCAATACCGACAACATCAACAAAATGGCATCAGCTTTGTAGTAACGCGCAAGATAAATTTGATACTCGTCAATGAAGAAGTCTTTACACAATACCGGTTGCTCAACCTGCTCACGAACTTGCGTAACGTAGTCAAATTCTCCTTGAAAATACTTGGTATCGGTAAGCACTGAAATGGCCGCGGCGTAGTTTTTGTATACGCCAGCAATTAAATCCAAATCAAACTCAGGGCGAATCAAACCTTTCGAAGGAGAGGCTTTTTTACATTCCAAAATAAACTTAGCTGGGCTGCCGCTCAAGGCTTGATAAAAATTGCGCTCGGTGGGCTCAACTTGGTCAATAAAGCTGGCTAAAGGTTGCTGTTGCATACGCTCGGCTAACCAGATTTCTTTATCTGCCACAATCTTGTCGAGAATGGTGGCTTGTTTTTCTAATTGTTGGCTCACTGGCTCATCTCCGCCAATTGGTTTGCTAAGGTCAATGGTCGGCCAGAGGCCATTTCATCTATGGCCATTTGAACGCCTTGGGCGACGCTATCAGCTTTACCCGCTAGTTTTAGAAGCATTGCCACGTTTACTGCTACAGCGGCTTGCTGTGCGGCGGAGGCTTTGCCTTGTAATAGGTCTATGGTAATCGCCTTGTTTTCTTCTGGGGTGCCGCCTTTAATAGCAGCTAAGTCTGCTTGCTCAACCCCAAAGTCAACAGGGTTTAAGGTATATTGTCTAACCTCACTACCATTAATCTCTGCAATTTGAGTGGGGCCGTGTATTGCCACCTCATCTAGGCCAGCGCCATGCACCACCATGGCTTTTTTCATGCCCAGCTGTTGCAGGGTTAGGGCGATAGGTGAAACAAGCGCTGGGTCATAAACGCCCATGACTTCCATAGTAGGGTGAGCTGGATTAATTAGCGGGCCAAGCACGTTAAAAATGGTTCGCGTTTTTAGGGTTTGGCGAACCGGCATGGCATGGCGTACCCCTGCGTGGTATTGCGGCGCAAACAAGAAACACAAACCTAATTCGTCTAAACAGCGGCGTGCTGTTTCTGGTGTCATCTGAATATTGATACCCAGTGCGGCTAATAAATCAGACGAACCTGATTTACTGGATACACTGCGGTTACCATGTTTTGCCACTTTTACCCCAAGGCTGGCTGCCACAAATGCTGAGGTGGTGGATATGTTAATGGTGTTATGGCCATCACCGCCAGTGCCTACAATATCGGCAAAGTCGTAATCAGGACTAGGAAACGGCGCTGCATTGTTTAACAAGGCTTTAGCCGCGCCAGCAATTTCTTGTGGTTGCTCGCCTTTAATTTTTAAAGCGGTAAGTAGTGATGACAATACAATAGGGTCTACTTCACCTTGAATCACTTGACTAAACACTTGCTGTGCTTGCTCGGTGCTAAGGTTTTGTCCTTGATATAGCTGCTCTAAAATAGCCTGCATTACGTTTGCTCCTGCTGTGTTGCCCAGTCTAGGCTGCGGGCTAACAACGTTGCCCCTTCGCTGGTTAAAATGGATTCTGGGTGGAACTGAAAGCCCACGACTTTATCGGCTTCATTAATTATTGCCATTGGCATCTTTTGGTAATGCGCGCTTACTGTTAAACCCTCTGGCATAGAGGTTGCCACGAGAGAGTGATAACGCGCCACCGGCAGTGGGTTGGTAAGCCCTTCAAACATGAGTTTGTTGTCGTGGTCAATGGCCGACGATTTACCATGAACAATTTCATCGGCTTTACCTACCACGCCGCCGTAGCTTTCTACTAGCGCTTGATGGCCCAAGCAAATGCCAATAATGGGCACTTGGCCTTTACACAAATCAATCAGCTCTAACATGCAGCCAGCCTGTTGCGGGTTACCGGGGCCTGGAGAAAGCACTAATACCGGTGGAGTCGGGCTGTCGTCTATATGCTGTTTGATTTCACTGGCGCTCAAATGATTACGGTAAATTCGCACATCTAAACCTTGGCTACGAAACTGATCCACTAAGTTGTAAGTGAATGAGTCAAAGTTATCGAGTAAAAATACACTATGAGTCATGGCTAACGTCCTTCAAAGTAGAGCCGTGGGCGCGGGCAATGGCATTTAATACAGCAGCGGCTTTACTGCGGGTTTCGTCTGCTTCTGCTTGTGGCAATGAATCATACACGACACCTGCGCCAGCTTGAACATGGGCGACCTGATCTTTTACAAAGGCTGAACGAATAACAATACAGCTATCCATGTCACCATTACCTGCAAGATAACCTACCGCGCCACCATAACTGCCTCGGCGTTGTTGTTCTACCGAGCGAATCAGCTCTGCTGCTCTAATTTTGGGGGCACCCACCAAGGTGCCCATATTCATACATGCTTGATAAGCATGCAGTGCATCTAAATCGCTGCGTAAAGTACCAATGACTCGTGATACTAAGTGCATAACGTGGCTATAGCGGTCTACCTTTAGCAAATCGGCTACATGGCGAGTACCTGGCTCACTGATTCTGGCTACGTCGTTGCGTGCTAAATCAACCAGCATGATATGTTCTGCGGTTTCTTTTTTGTCTAAGCGCAGCTCTAGCTCCAAGCGGCCATCTAAATCACGGTTAATTGAACCATCGTCATTAAAACCGCGCTTACGGGTGCCGGCAATGGGGTAAATTTCTACATCGCGGCTGTTTGCAGAATATTTAATGGCGCTTTCAGGGGAGGCTCCAAACAATACAAATTCGCTATCTTGCAAATAGAACATGTATGGGCTTGGATTAGTGATTTTAAGTTCTCTATAAGCCGCTAAGCTATCTGGGCAAGAGAGTTTGAAACTGCGAGAGGGAACCACTTGAAAGATGTCGCCTTGGCGAATGTAGTCTTTCATGGTTTCAACATTTTGGCAGAAATCACGGTCGCTAATATCTGCTTCTATTTTACCTTGGTAGCCACTAAAGTCGGGCTCAGCTTGTTGGTGATTCTCATGTTCACACAGCTCAACCAAATGCGCTAAGCGTTGGTTGATACGCGCTTGTTCATCGTCATGATAGAGCGAACCAATTAAATGGGTTACCTGCTCTTGATGATCAATGAGCAATAAGGTTTCAGCTAGATAAAATTGGTAATCTGGGCAGATGTTAGTGCTTTCGGCTACGTCTTGAAGTTGCTCAAAGCTGGCAATAAAGTCATAGGCAAACACCCCACCAATAAATACACCCTTGTCGTGCTCGGTAAGATCGCCATAAAGGGCAATAATTAATCGCAAAGCATCTACCGGAGAATTTGCTTTTAAACGAGAATCTTCATCTAGGTTAGTGGCTGGGAGAGGGTAGTGCAGAACCAGTTGAGTGGCAGATTGTTGAGTAATAAGAGAAGCGTCGGTTTTGCTCGCTATTGCGGCTATTACTGCTTCACCATTCAGCGAAATAGCAGAGAAGTTTACTTGCCGCCCGGTGCACGTAATCTTTAGCGCCGCATCGGCCAAAATCAAACTCTGTAAATTCTCTTTACTGTCAATTTCTGAAGACTCTAGCAATACGTTGTGCTGGCTTTCTTTACACAATTCTTGATAGAGGCTTAGCGGATCGTGCACATAGCTCGCATCTATCACTTGGTTGTTTAGCTGCACCCTAGGGTGATTACTCATGGTTCGTTACTCCTGGATAAGGCCGTAGCGTAAATATAAAAAAAGCCCGCGTTAAGCGGGCTTTTTGTTGTTCTGTAAAATGTATTGGAAATACAACAACTCACACCCGTTTATTTCGGAGTGCGCCACCACCAAGATTTGTTGGTAAGAAGAAAAGTTGTCATGTTTATCCTAAGTCATTCTGATAAACTAAGTTAACTGTAAATGACATAACCAAGTCAAGAAAAATATTAGGAAATTTAATGCGATTTGATTTGCATTGCCATACTACTGCCTCCGACGGCGGCTTAACGCCAACGGAAATAGTAATGCGTGCTGAAAACATGCAAGTCGACGTTTTGGCTATTACTGACCACGATACAACCGATGGCGTGGCCGAAGCAAAAGCGAGCGCAAAACACCTACAAATTATCGCCGGCACTGAAATATCTACTGCTTGGCATGCCTTTGACATTCATGTAGTAGGTTTAAATCTTGATACCTCAAATTCCCTACTTCAACAGCATTTGCTTGAGCAAAGAGATAAGCGTGAAATAAGGGCTAAAGAGATGAGCCGCCGTTTAGAAAAGGCCGGTATAGATGGTGTTTATAGTGAGGCTAAACGCCTGGCAGGCACTGCGCCTATCACTCGCTCACATTTTGCTAAAGTGTTGATAGAGCGGGGCATAGCCAGCAGTTTCAATAAGGTATTCGATAAGTACTTAAGCCGCGGTAATACCGGCTATGTGCCAAATAATTGGATGAGCATTGCCGAGGCAGTAGCGGTTATTCATCAAGCGGGTGGAGTGGCTGTATTAGCTCATCCAACTCACTATGACTTATCGAATAAGTGGATCCGTAAACTGGTCGCTGAGTTTGCTGATGCTGGCGGAGACGGTATGGAAATAGCCATGCCGCAAATCTCCAAAGACCAGCTGAAGTGGCTTGCTGAATTAGCGGAACAACATGGCCTAAGTGCCTCGCAGGGTTCAGATTTTCATCATCCTTCTCCTTGGCGAGAACTGGGTAGAGGTTTACACTTACCCGAGAAGTGTCAGCCTATTTGGCTACGCTGGCAAAATCAATAATCTGCAAATGCCAATGGGGCATTCGTAATAGCAGGGATCGTTATGAGTCAATTTTTCTATGTACATCCAGACAACCCTCAGCAGCGTTTAATGAAACAAGCTGCTAGCCTTATTAAGCAGGGTGGTGTGGTGATTTATCCCACGGATTCAGGCTATGCCATTGGTTGTCATATTGGTGACAAGGCTGCGTTAGAGCGCATTTGTCGTATTCGTCAGCTAGATAAAAGCCACCATTTCACTTTAATGTGCCGCGATTTGTCAGAATTATCGGAATACGCGCGAGTGGGCAATCAGGCTTACCGCTTATTGCGTAATAATACCCCTGGACCATATACCTTTATTTTTAAGGGAACCAAAGAAGTACCGCGCCGTTTACTAAACCCTAAACGTAAAACTATCGGTATTCGAGTGCCCGACAACAAAATTGCCTTAGCCATGCTAGAAGAGCTTGGTGAGCCGTTAATGTCTTCGAGCTTAATTCTTCCGGGTAATGACTTGACTGAGTCTGATCCGGAGCAAATCCGTGATGACTTAGAACACCAAGTTGATCTCATTATTAATGGCGGCTATCTAGGAGAGCAACCTACAACGGTGGTTGATTTATCGGAAGATGAACCTGAAGTGCTTCGTAGCGGCGCGGGCGACACTAGCCCCTTCGAATAAATGCAAGATAAGCTTTCGCCTACTCAACAGCTAACGCTTGCCAGTGTAAATGGCGAGCCTTGGCTGGATATTCCCGATGACTTGTTTATCCCACCCGATGCTATGGAAGTTATTCTTGAGCAGTTTGAAGGGCCTCTAGATTTATTGCTGTACCTTATTCGCAAGCAAAAACTCGATATAGAACGCTTGCCAGTATTGGCCATTACCCAACAATACATGGAATACATTGAAGCCATGCGTATGCTGAAACTAGAGCTGGCGGCAGAGTACTTGGTAATGGCAGCTTTACTGACAGAAATAAAATCGCGTACTTTGTTGCCGGTTCAAGAGCATGAACAAGAAGAGCTTGATCCGCGTGCTGAGTTAATTAGGCGCTTGCAAGAATACGAACTGTACAAAGACGCGACCGAAAAGGTAGATACACTGCCGCGTCAACAACGCGATACTTTTGATGTTTTGGTGGCTAAACCTGATGAGCTACCGGTGAATGTTATCTACCCAGAAGTAACCATGGATGAATTGCTGCAAGCTATGCGGGGTATTGCTCAGCGAGTGGTTAATTTTGAGCACCACGAGATAAAGCGTGAGAAATTGTCTACACGACAACGTATGAGTGACATTCTTGCTAAATTACAAGCGCATCAATTTGTTGAATTTACTCAACTGTTCTCTTTAGATGAAGGGCGTAGCGGTATAGTGGTGAGCTTCCTGGCGATTCTTGAGTTAGTTAAGGAAGGCTATATTAAGTGCGTACAAAGCCAGCCATTGATGGCGATTCAAGTCATACTCGTTAGTGCGGAAGAAGTATAGATGACAGTAAAACCCAACTTAGTGAAACTAGTCGAAGCTGCTTTGTTTGTTGCTGGCCGGCCACTTAGTGTTAAGGAGCTACAAGCAACGGTATTGGCCGAGGTGGGTTTAGCTCGTACGCAGGTTAATATGATTTTGGAAGAATTAGTGCAACGTTACCAAGATTCTGGCATTGAGTTAGCGGAAACGGCTTCCGGGTTTCAGTTTAAAGCTCGGCAACAGTATGCTCCGCATTTGGCTAATTTATGGGCCGAAAAAGCCCCCAAATTTAGCCGCGCCATGTTAGAAACACTGACCTTAATTGCCTATCGGCAACCTATTACTCGCGGTGAGATTGAAGCTATTCGTGGGGTTGCGGTGAGTAGCCATATCATTAGCGTGCTTAAAGAACGTCATTGGATCCGCAGTGTTGGCCATAAAGAAATACCCGGCAGACCTACCTTGTTTGCTACCACTAACAACTTCTTAGATTACTTTGGTTTGAAAGATCTGGCTGATTTGCCAGAATTAGATCAATCTTTACTTGAAAAACTGCCGCAAGACTTTCAGACTTAGCGCACTTTATCATTCGGATAAGAAAAATGAGTGAAAAACTTCAAAAAGTCCTGGCCCGTAGCGGTTTAGGCTCACGTCGTGAGATGGAAGCTGTAATAGACGCAGGGAGAGTTAGCGTAGATGGGGCTATCGCCAAGTTAGGCGACCGCATCGAAGAAGGGGCAGAAGTTAGAGTGGATGGTCGAGTTATCGACATTCAGAAAGTGGAAGATACTATTTGTCGAGTACTGGCTTACCACAAATCAGAAGGTGAGATCTGTTCTCGAAGCGACCCTGAAGGTCGTGAGACGGTATTTGACCGCTTGCCACGCTTACAACATGGTCGCTGGATTGCCGTAGGTCGTTTAGATATTAATACCTCTGGTCTGTTGTTGTTTACAACCGATGGTGAATTAGCCAACCGCTTAATGCACCCAAGCTTTGAAGTTGAGCGTGAATATGCCGTGCGTGTATTTGGTGATGTAAATGACGAAGTCATTCAAACGTTACGCAGTGGTGTGGAACTAGAAGATGGTCGTGCTGCGTTTACCACGGTAAGGCGTCAAGGCGGTGAAGGTATCAATCAGTGGTACTCGGTAACCTTAAGTGAAGGCCGAAACCGCGAAGTGCGTAGAATGTGGGAATCACAAGGCATGCAGGTTAGCCGTTTGATTCGAGTACGCTATGGTTTAATTCCATTACCTAAAGGTTTGCCTCGCAGTGGCTGGCAGGAAATGCCATTAGAGCAAGTTAACTATTTGCGTGGTTTGGTGCAGTTAAGCAAAGAAGAGAATACTGTTATTAAGATTGATGACAGAGTGCGTAGTAGCCAACGTATTAGAAAGTCAGTACGAAAGCATCGCTCACGTACCCAAAGCCAAGCGGCAAAAAGAAGACGCTTAAAATAACAGTACATGTAAAAAAGCTCGCTAATTAGCGAGCTTTTTTATTGCAGAAGGAGTTAGTTAGCGAATATGGGCCCAGCCCCGCTAGACCACAGAATTACCGTTGAGATAAGTACTGTCACTAACATCACTAAGCCTACGGTAACTAAACTACTGGCGAAGATGAATCCACGCTCTTCAGGGATATGCATAATAATTGGTACTCCCGTGTAGAGTAAGTAGATAGCGTAAGTAACGCCTACTAAGCCTGCCACCATAACAAACCAAGGTTCAGGATAGAGCGCTGCAAAGCCCACCATATACACTGGTGTAGCAACGTAAGCTGATAGTTCTAGAGTTTGTTGATAAGTGGTATCGGTATTAAAGGTTTTTGCCATCCATAACGCAGCATAAGCTAGGCACAATACCACCGTAACCAATGCGGCATACATCGCCACAGACATAAACACCGCACTTTCACTGGTGAGAGAGAAGCTATTTGCTCCTACTTTCCAGCCAATATGTACCGTAGAAAAGTAACCACAAATGGCAGGAATTAATGCCATTAATAATAAGTGAGATAAGCTCGCTCCGATCCCTTCGTGGTGCTTATCAATGTCTTGCCATTCTTCTTTTGTATGTGAAGCTAGTCCCCAAACATGACTAAATAACATAGGCGCATCCTCGCAAAATTAACATTAGTGCAACATTAATAATTAAGTTATGCGTGATGACTGCTAAGTCGTCAAGTAGTTTATAAAATAAACAAATCGGCTTTGGCGGTGCTTAATGATTGATTAGGCTAGGTTTTGCGCTATTTTTATAACAAATGGCAATAGCAAAGCGCGAATGCTTAATGTTGATTTTATTGACCAAGCTCAAGCTTCTGAGCCTGACCATTCGCGGTTAAAACTAAACCGTTGGTATCAACACTTAATATGCTCATTTGTTGATACCAATCGCCTAATACTACACGGTATTTGGTACCGCTTAATGCTAGCTGGTGGATCTCTGGGCGGTGGGTATGCCCATGAATCATGTAGTCAATTGGCTGCTCGGCAAAACGTTGCTCAACGGCTTGTTGGTTAACATCCATAATACCCAATGATTTACTGGTATTCGCTTGTTTACTTTTACTGCGAATTTTATTGGCAATGCGTTGCCGAACAAACAAGGGCAGTAGTAAAAACAGTCTTCTTAACCAAAGCTTTTGAGTGACTTCGCGGTATTCTTGATAACCAACATCGTCTGTACACAGGGTATCACCGTGAAGAATGAGCACTTTTTTGCCGTATAAATCAACAAGTTTCTCTTCTTCGAGTAAGGTCATGCCACAGCGTTTAGCGTAGGCTTTGCCAACCATAAAGTCTCGATTACCATGAATGAAGTAACTAGGTACGCCAGAATCGCTTAGGGCTTTTAAGGCTAATTCTACTTGTTTAGCAACGGGCGTTTTATCATCGTCACCAATCCAAAACTCAAACAAGTCGCCTAGTATGTAAAGTGCGTCGGCTTTTGGGGCTTGTTGCTCAATAAAGTCTAGAAAGGCCCGAATGATATCGGGCCGATCGTCACTAAGATGTAAATCCGCAATAAAATAGGTTAGCACCTAAGCTTATTCCGCAACACTTACAGATTTAATAACCACTTCTTCTAGTGGTACATCAGAGTGAACGTAACCAAAGTTGCCGGTATCTACACCTTTAATTTTGTTTACTACGTCCATCCCTTCAACCACTTCAGCAAATACGCAGTAACCCCAACCTTCGGTAGTTTCTGCTTTAAAGTCCAAAAAGGTATTGTCATTCACGTTAATGAAAAACTGAGCAGAAGCCGAATGAGGATCCATGGTGCGTGCCATTGCTAAAGTACCGGTTTTGTTTGATAAACCGTTGTTCGCTTCGTTTTTAATTGGCGCATTGGTTTCTTTTTCTTCCATGCCAGCAGCGAAACCACCGCCCTGAACCATGAAACCGTCAATAACACGGTGGAAGAGAGTGTCAGTGTAAAAACCGTCGTTTGCATAAGCTAAGAAGTTTTTAGATGTTTCAGGCGCTTCTGCAGTGTTTAATTTAACAACGATATCGCCAAAGTTTGTGTGTAAAGTAACCATTTTTTCAGCCTTTTTTGGTAAGTGAACCGATTCTAAACTTTCCCATGCGCAGTGACTAGTCACAGTGCTTAAATCGGCTGTTTTTCCTTATCGGCGATGGTAGAATAGCCAGCTTAAGAATTTACCCGTAGATGGAACAGGAAAACAAATAGATGTTACAGATATACAATACCTTAACCCGCAAGAAACAAGCTTTTAAACCTTTAGAAGAAGGGAAAGTGGGTATGTATGTTTGTGGAGTGACCATTTACGATTACTGCCATATTGGCCATGCTCGCACCTTCGCCGCTTTCGATACCGTAGCTCGTTACTTACGTTGGTCAGGCTATGAATTAAATTTTGTACGTAATATCACTGATGTTGACGACAAGATTATCAAGCGTGCGGCTGAAAATGGCGAAAGTTGTGAAGCGCTAACAGAGCGTTTTACCGATGCTATGCATGCCGACTTTGACGCTCTAAATATGCTACGCCCAGATATAGAGCCTCGGGTAACCACCCACATGCCTGAAATCATAGAGGTAATCGAGAAATTGTTAGCTAATGGTCACGCATATGTAGCGGATAGTGGTGACGTATTGTTTGAAGTGAATACTTTTGCTGACTATGGAAAGCTGAGCTTGCAGAACCTTGAAATGCTGCAAGCAGGCGCGCGGGTAGAAGTCGAAGAAGATAAACGTAACCCCTTGGATTTTGTGCTGTGGAAAAGCGCTAAGCCGGGCGAACCAATGTGGGAATCGCCTTGGGGTGATGGTAGACCTGGTTGGCATATAGAATGTTCAGCAATGAACATGAAGCACCTTGGCGATGTTTTCGATATTCATGGTGGTGGCTCAGATTTAGCCTTTCCTCATCACGAGAACGAAATCGCCCAGTCTTGCTGTGCCCATAAAACCAATTATGTGAACTATTGGATGCACTCGGGCATGGTGCAAGTAGACAAAGAAAAAATGTCGAAATCCTTGGGTAACTTCTTCACCATTAAAGATGTGCTAGAAGTGTACGATCCGGAAACGGTGCGTTACTTCTTATTGTCTGGTCACTACCGCAGCCAATTGAACTACTCAGAAGATAATCTTAAGCAATCTCGCTCTGCACTAGAGCGTTTATATACCGCTTTACGCGGAGTTGAACTGCAAGATATTGCCGGAGAAAAGGCCGAAGTTTACCGAGCGCAATTTAAAGCGGCGATGGACGATGACTTTAATACGCCAGAAGCCTTACCAGTATTGTTTGAGTTAGCCAAAGAGATTAACCGTGTTAAAGAGAGCGATGTGAAGTTGGCTGGGCAATATGCCAGTTTGTTACTTGAGTTAAGCAGCGTACTAGGTGTTCTTAACCAAGACGTAGATAGCTTTTTACAAGGCGGACACGATAGCGAAGTAGCTGAGATTGAAGCATTGATTGTTGCCCGTAATGAAGCCCGAGCTAACAAAGATTGGGCTGCCGCAGACATTGCGCGTAATCGCTTAAGTGAAATGGGCATTGTGCTAGAAGATGGAGCGGGCGGAACTACTTGGCGTAAGGCTTAAATAAAGTATTCAAACTAATAAAAGGGCAGCTTAGGCTGCCTTTTTTACATCTGGTATTTGTCTAGCAGGCGTTGATATTGCTCGGTAGCTGTGACTTTTGACAGTGCTCGGCGAAATCGTTCTAAATACTCAGGATCTGTGCCTTGGCTAAAGGCGTAACAACCTTCAAGTTTTCCAAGTGGGTAAACTGATTCAAACAACTCTTCTTCAAAACCTAAAGCCGCAGCGGTTTGGTTAATTACTTCCGGTTCAGACGCTATCACGTCAACTCGCTCACGCTTTAACATTCGTAGAGCTTTCTCAAGGTCATCAGTTAACGATATCTGTTCAAACTCTACACCTTTATAAAGCAACAACTGTTCACCAACACCGGCTTTCATTGCGCCATATAAAATTTTGGAGTCAGAGCCAACTTCGTCTATTTCTATGGCGCGTGACTTTAAGGCAATTAACTCTATATCTGAGGTGGTGATTGGGCAGGCCCAATGAAACATGTGTTCTCTACGTGGGCTACGCATGGTCAAAAACAAGGCCATATTAGGCCGATGTTGCAGTAAGTAGTAGGCTTTTTCCCAAGTTTTTACTTGAATTGGTTGTGGGTCTTCGCCCATTTCTTGCCAAACTAAGCGCAACAATTCAACCGAAATACCTGTTAAGTGGGCGTCTTCAACGTAGTTAAATGGGCGGAGGTTTTCCGTTACAAAATTAATTGTGGTCGCCCGAGAGGCGAGGGGCAGTAACAAAACACATGCCAATAAGTAACGGCCGAACATAAGCTATCCTAGTCAAGTTCCTTGTTTAAAATTAGCTTACTTTTGATTAAGTTGCATTAGAAAAGGCGAATACTTTGAGTAAAGTACTCGCCAGTTTTAATTATTGGTCGTGGAACTCTTCACAGGCTTCTAAGGTATTTTGAATCAAGGTGGCTACAGTCATTGGGCCAACGCCGCCTGGTACCGGCGTAATAAACGCTGCATTTTGACGCGCTACTTCGTACTCAACATCGCCGGCTAGCTTTCCGCTGTCTAATCGGTTAATACCTACATCGATAACCATCGCTCCTGGTTTAATCCATTCACCGGGGATAAATTGCGGCTTGCCAACGGCGACTACCACTAAATCAGCGCGGCGCACGTGCGCTTCTAAGTCTTTAGTGAAGCGGTGACATGTGGTGGTGGTGCAACCTGCGAGTAATAGCTCTAAGGTCATTGGTCGACCCACAATGTTCGATGCACCAACCACTACGGCTTCTAAGCCATAAGGGCTTAC
Organism: Agarivorans sp. DSG3-1; assembly: GCF_046774965.1. Taxonomy (NCBI): domain Bacteria; kingdom Pseudomonadati; phylum Pseudomonadota; class Gammaproteobacteria; order Alteromonadales; family Alteromonadaceae; genus Agarivorans; species Agarivorans sp. DSG3-1. The sequence goes on from NZ_CP177241.1 coordinate 2,997,973, forward strand.
ACCGGTAGATTCGATTAGCGTGATAATACCTTTAGGGGTGCATGGGCGCAAAGCGGGAATGCGCTGGGCTAAGCGGCCAATATTGTAGGGGTGAAAGCCATCAACGTCCTTATCTGGACGGATACGCTCAACAACTTTGGTTTCATCGATGCCTTTTGGTAGCGGTAGTTGAACTAAAATACCGTCTATTAGTGGGTCATCGTTTAGTTTGTCAATCTCTGCTAATAGAGTTAGCTCATCAGTATAGTCATCTAAATCGATTGATTTAGAAATAAAGCCTACGGCCTCACATACTCGGCGTTTACTGCCTACATATACTTGAGAGGCGGGGTTATCACCCACCAAAATTACCGCGAGTCCAGGAGCACGTTTTCCTTCAGCGACTCTTTGCTTTACCCGTTCAGCAACCTTATCTTGAACTTGCTGGGCGATTTTTTTTCCATCAATTATTTGTGCAGACATTGATTCTTCTTTAACGAATGATTGGCGATGTTAGAGGGCGCTATTTTGGCATGATAGGCGAAAAAATGTCAGATTTTTTTGAAGAGAATTGTGGCTTTATTAGTCACGGAATGAAAAAGCCCGCATTAAGCGGGCCTTTAAGATTACGCTGCTACCCAAAGCAACACGGCAATAACCTGTGGAGATAAGATGCGTAAACACATCACCAAAGGGTAAACGGTGGCATAGGCAAGCGCAGAAGCGCCTGAAGTGCTGTGTATTGAGTTAGCAAAGGCTAAGGCTGGTGGATCGGTCATCGATCCAGCCATTAAGCCACATAAACTGAGATAGTTAACTTTAAGTATGTAACGGCCAATAAACCCAATGATTAACAATGGGATTAAGGTGATAAACGCTCCGTAGAACATCCAACTTAAGCCATCACCCTCTACTAAGGTTTCAATAAAGTTAGCGCCTGAGTTAATTCCTACCACCGCTAAGAACAACACAATACCTATTTCTCGTAAGGCCAAGTTGGCACTCGGTGGCATAAACCAATACAAGCGACCTATACTACCGATTCGGGCTAATATAATGGCTACAATCAGCGGCCCACCGGCTAAACCTAGTTTTAGTGGGGCTGGCAAACTTGGAATAGCCAAAGGCATAGAGCCTAACAATACACCCAAACCAATGCCTATAAAGATAGGTAGCATTTGTACGTGTTGTAGTTTACTGCGCACATTACCGAGGCTTTTTGCCACTTTTTCGATGTCTTCACTGGGGCCGACAATATTTAGAATGTCACCAAATTGTAAGATGGTGTCTTTGTTGGCAACTAGCTCCACACCGGCACGGTTTAGTCGCGAGATGATAACGTCAAAACTGTGTTTTAAATCGAGCTCACTAAGCTTTTTACCAAGAATGCGTTCTTCAGTAACCACCACCCGTTCACTACGAAGTAGTGTACCTTTGGTGGATAATGACTCGCTAATTTCCTGGCCAATAATCAATGTGGCCTGGTCTAACTTAATCCGGCTGGGTCCAACTAAATGCAGGTAGTCGCCTTTGTGCATAAGCATGTCGGGACTAGGGACTTTAAGCTCGCCATCCGATTTAACCCGCGAGCAAATAACATCTTCACCAATAAGCTTACTTAAATCAGAAAATGCTAAGCCATTTAAATTGGGGTTTTCAATGATGACATTGATGTCTAATAGGCTTTGCTTCTTTTTACCTTTAGCGTTGTCAAACTCATCAGCTTCTTTATCTATATCTATTCTAAAGGCTAAGCGAATAATCCACATCGTTAGTAAGATGCCTAAAATGCCGAACGGGTAAGCCATGGCGTAGCCCAAACCAAGCACAGTGGTGTCCTCGGTTGCCATACCTAGTTCTTGCAATATTTGCTGCCCAGCCGCTAAAGAGGGGGTATTGGTTACTGCACCACTATATATGCCTAAAAAGACGTTTAAAGGAAGATCGAAGATATAATGTAAGGCTACGGCGGTCACACCGCCAAGCAATACAATGCCAACCGCGAGTAAATTAAGCCTTAGTCCACTGGCTTTTAAGGAAGCAAAGAAACCAGGACCTACTTGAATACCAATAGTGTAAACAAACAGAATAAGGCCAAATTCTTTAATAAAGTGCAGGGCATGGGGGTCGAGGTGCCAACCAAATTGCTTAATAAAGTGGCCAACAAATAAGCCGCCAAATAATACGCCGCCAATGCCTAAGCCAACACCGCGAATTTTTAAGCCACCAAACCAAAGGCCAATAACAGCCACGGCCGATAAGACCAAGATGGATAACGCTACATCACTCATGAGATTCCATTCCAACTGTAACAATTGAGTTGTGTTTAATGTGTGTTTTATAAAACACCCAAAGACTACTACTTTAGTCGTATTAGCCTTTTGATTTGGATTAACAAATAACAATGATCTTAATAATCACTTGTTGCGTTTAGAATGAGGAGAGTGCTGTAAGCTCATCTAACCTTTATAGAAGGTAAGTTGATGATAAATGGAGCGCGATACTGTCGAAAACTACTCAATTTGGCTATGCTGTAACCAATCGGTAAATAAGCGTTAAAAACTGTTTGACGCTGACCATCCAAGTGGGTAGTATTCGCCTCCGTTGAAGGGCACAAAGCTTTGCTTTAAACAAATCGGTGATTAGCGCAGCTTGGTAGCGCATCTGGTTTGGGACCAGAGGGTCGGGAGTTCGAATCTCTCATCACCGACCAAATTTTAAAGCCTAGTGTTTACACTGGGTTATTTGACGCTAAAGATGCGCCCTTAGCTCATCTGGATAGAGCAACGGCCTTCTAAGCCGTAGGTAGTAGGTTCGAGTCCTACAGGGTGCGCCAAATATGTGCTTTAATTAGCACGAAAAGTTTGTGGTGGGTATAGCTCAGTTGGTAGAGCCCCGGATTGTGATTCCGGTTGTCGTGGGTTCAAGCCCCATTACTCACCCCATTATTCGACTACATTGCCATAGCAATGTTGCGAAAAATAGTTTTGCGGAAGTGGCGGAATTGGTAGACGCGCTAGATTTAGGTTCTAGTATCGCAAGGTGTGAGAGTTCAAGTCTCTCCTTCCGCACCATTATTGGTGTAAGCGTGGGTAACGCTTAAAACATACCAACAAGTTTTCGGTGATTAGCGCAGCTTGGTAGCGCATCTGGTTTGGGACCAGAGGGTCGGGAGTTCGAATCTCTCATCACCGACCACTACAGGAAGCCTCGTCAGCAACGACGAGGCTTTTTTGTATCTGTAAGCTGCGATGGCGAGGATTCAGGCATAAAGTCGGGCGTTCGCTTTTAAACTTTGCTCATTACCGACCACTATATGATGCCTCGTCAGTAATGACGGGGCTTTTTTGTATTTGTTATTCAGTATTTACCACTCGCAACTCTCTCATCATGTGTTATCAGTTTACTCTCAGTAAATAAACTTGTTCCGGTAAAGCGTTCTTAATAATCGATTCGTCTACCAAGACGTATTTCATCTACTCCATTGAGGTTTATGTATTATTTGTGGGGGTGGAGTAAAAACTAAATCAGCCCTTAGGCTGATTTAGTGACAAATGGTGTTAAACAAATCGTTTACGATTAACACTGCTTAATAGTATTAAACCAATACCAAATATTGCCAGTGTAGTGGGCTCATCTACAGCGTATATTTGCATTTCGCCGGTGATGCTGACATCTCGAAACGCTGCCGTTGAATCACCTGTATAAAGGATCTCTTCCCCTCCGGCGATATTAAAATCCCAGCGCCAAGCTACGTCGCTACCTTGCTCCCATAAGTCATATATAGAAGTGATAGTATCGTTTACTTTAATATTGAAAAAGCTTGTGGCTAAGTCGCTATCAACCGTGTCGTCATACCAGTCATAGTTGAATAAACCATCTATATGGCTATTACCTACTTCTAGGTGGCCACCGGTGACCAGAAGCTCAGCAATTTTGTGGGTTTCTCCGTTTAACTTATTGTGAAGGTGGAAACCAAAGGTTTTATAGTCGTCGTAATATGATACGCCGTTAGCATAGCCTCCTGAAACATCTTCGTATTCGAGGTCTAGCACCCAATCAGTGCCTAAACCTTGTGTATCCAGACTAGCCGTATAGGGTAATAAGCCCATTAGGCCGCCCGTGCCATCATTGCTAAATTGAGAATTGTCATTGTGCTTACAAATCGTACCTACACAGCTACCCCCGGTTAAAGTGGATTTCGATTCGCTAACAACGCTAAGTGCTGATGCGCCATCAGTTAATCGTAAGTTATCAGCAAATGGGTCTAGGTAGATAGTTGCAGCAAAGCTAGTAAATGATGTGCTAGCAAACAATGCAGTAGTGATTATCTTTTTGTACGTTTCCATGGTCTATATCCTTTTAACTTTTTAGTTGTTTTATATCCTTACAATTAGTACGTGATTGCGAATGCATTAAGCGCGCCAAACCATAAGTGATTGATTTGTCACTAAGTGGTGTGACCTTTTGGTGATTGGTGTATAAGATGCTGACATCAAAAATGGTTTGATGTTTCTTGTGTGTTGCGGCGGTGTTAACTGATATTGCTTTTAGTTGAGCTGTTTGGCTGTTGAATTAGTGAGAATATTTAGGCCTTTAACGAGGTCGTTTAAGTCAGCTAACAGCCGCTAGTGATTAAATCGTATTGCGGAGGTGTAGTATCATTACTGGCTTGAGTATATTGAAAATAGCAGTTGTCGTCGGTGACTTGGCCGTTATCGTTTCTATCGTAACCTAGGTAAGTAAAAGCAATCCCTTGTTCTTGTAGTACAAAGGTATCGTCAATATCAATACGCTTAGTAATGTCGGTATTGTCTAAATAGCGCCATTTTAAGCGCACGTCTGGGCTATCGGGGTTAAACACATCAAAGTTACCATCACCATCCATATCAACGTCGATTAAATCCTCACGGTTGACAACTTGCTGAGCAACATAGCTGGGCATATAAGATTTTAGTGTGAGTAGATCGTTAGCGGCCTTAACGCTTACCTTGATCTGTTCGATGGTTTTAATCCGCGCGTCGCTTGAAAGGTTTAAGAGCTTGGGGGCAGCGGTAACCGCAAGAATGCCAAGAACAATAATCACCACAACTAACTCGATTAACGTAAAGCCTTGGTTCTTCATCTATCCCTAATAATTACACTTGGTTTATTGGGGGAGAGTATAAAAGTTAGTAATCGCCTTGCCTAGTATTCTAGAGTCGTTGGTCTATTTTTGTGCGGCCGAGCTAACAATAAGCAATCAATCTATCATTTAGCGCTAAAGGCTTATTTGGGCGCGTTTTGGGGTTTGTGCGTTTAAAATCGCCAAACGGGTATGCGTAGCAGCAAATATTTACGCGATATCTGTGATTATCGAGCAAACAGCCTCGACCTTGACCGAAACCATGGCTATAATGCGGCGTTTTGAAATTATGGGCCCTTATTCAAGGACAGCTGGTTCGCAGTAGTGAGCAGTTAAACTCCCATTGTTTACGTAAGTAAATTGTCAGCAGGGTGCTGACTATAGCCGAGGTAATAAAATGCAGGTTTCAGTAGAAACAACTCAGGGCTTGGAGCGTCGTGTTACGATTTCGATTGACGCTGCGCAAATCGAACAGCAAATTGAGCAAGCGCTTAGTCAAGAATCACGTCGTGCTCGCATCGACGGTTTCCGCCCTGGTAAAGTGCCAGTAAGCGTAATTAAGAAGCGTTACGGTGCTGCGATTCGTCACGATGTGACAGGTCAAGCTATGCAACGTTCATTCTACGAAGCAATCATTCAAGAAAAACTAAACCCAGCAGGTGCACCAGCACTTCAGCCTGGCGACACCAAAGATGGTGAGTTTAGTTTTAGCGCTACGTTTGAAATCTTCCCAGAAGTTGAAGTTTCTGGCCTAGATGCAATCGCAGTTGAGAAACAAGTTGCTACAGTAAACGAAAAAGATGTTGATGCAATGATCGACACTTTACGTAAGCAACAAGCTACTTGGAAAGAAACCAAGGGCATGATTAAAAACGAATTCCGCGTAAACCTAGACTTCTTAGGTAAAATTGATGGTGAAGAATTCGAAGGCGGCAAAGCAGAAGGTTTTGACCTAGCTATGGGCGCTGGTCGTATGATTCCAGGTTTTGAAGATGGAATCATGGGTAAGAAAACTGGCGAAGAATTCACTATCGAAGTGAACTTCCCTGAAGATTACCACGCTGAAAATCTAAAAGGTAAAGCGGCTACTTTCGATATTAAATTAAACAAAGTAGAGAAGCCTGAACTTGCAGAAGTTAACGAAGAATTCGTTAAACTATTCGGTATTGAGTCTGGTGAACTAGACGCACTTAAAGCTGAGATCCGCAAGAACATGGAGCGCGAGCTAGAGCAAACGCTTAAAGCGGGTGTTAAAGAGCAAGTGTTAGCTGGTCTTATCGAGCAAAACGAAATTGACGTGCCTGCGGCGCTAGTGTCTCAAGAAATTGAGCAGCTACGTAAGCAAGCTATGCAACGTTTTGGTGAAAATGCACAAAATGCTCCTGAGCTTCCTGATGAGCTATTCACAGAGCAAGCGCAACGTCGCGTACGCACTGGTTTGCTACTAGGTGAGTTAATTAAAGTTAACGAACTGAAAGCTGACGATGAAAAAGTTAAGCAACATATTGCTTCTTTCGCATCTGCTTACGAAGATCCAACAGAAGTTTTAGAGCACTATGCTAAAAACGAAGAGTTGATGAACAACGTTCGTAACGTAGTGTTAGAAGAACAAGCGATTGAATTTGTACTTGATAAAGCAAAAGTAACTGAAAAAGAAGTCGCTTTTGACGAAATTATGAACAAGCAAGGTGCAAACTAAGGTCTAATTTGACTTAGCCACCTTTATCTCGCATATAATGGCTCGTATGTACTACATACGAGCCATTTTTTTTAAGGAAGAGCGCATCAATGTCTAAAGAAGTTAATCAGTCTGCATTCGACCCCATGGCGGCTTTGGTGCCAATGGTTATTGAGCAAACCTCTAAAGGGGAGCGCTCTTTTGATATTTATTCTCGACTACTAAAAGACCGAGTTATCTTTTTAACTGGCCAAGTGGAAGACCACATGGCTAACCTAGTGGTTGCTCAGTTGCTATTTTTGGAATCAGAGAGCCCAGAGAAAGATATCTTTATCTATATTAATTCGCCGGGCGGCTCTATTAGCGCTGGCATGGCAATTTACGACACTATGCAGTTTATCAAACCAAATATTAGTACGGTTTGTATGGGAATGGCGGCTAGTATGGGCGCATTCTTACTGGCTGGTGGCGCAAAAGGTAAACGTTACTGTTTGCCAAATGCTAAAGTAATGATTCACCAACCTTTGGGTGGTTATCAAGGTCAGGCATCTGATATTGAAATTCATGCAAATGAGATCATTAAAACAAAACGTCGTATGAACGAGTTGTTAGCCGAGCATACCGGACAAAGTTTTGATACTATCGCTGCAGACACCGATCGCGATAATTATATGACGGCTGAACAAGCCAAGGAATATGGTATCGTCGACGATATTTTTGCACGTCGTGAATAATTAGTATTGTTTCACGGTCTGTACAGATAGAGCATAGTGAAAATAGCATTCTTAGCGGATTGATTTACACTGTAGATAAAAGCTAAGAGTGCTACATAGTTTGAGGTTAACGAATGACAGATAAGCGCAAGGGTGATGGAGATAGCAGCAAGCTGTTGTATTGCTCCTTCTGCGGTAAAAGCCAGCATGAAGTGAGAAAGCTGATTGCCGGTCCCTCCGTCTATATTTGTGACGAATGTGTTGAGTTATGTAACGACATTATTCGCGAAGAAATAAAAGAAATATCGCCGAAGAAAGAAGGCAATGCCTTACCTGTTCCTAAAGAAATTAGGGAACACCTTGATGACTACGTTATCGGCCAAGACCATGCTAAAAAAGTATTAGCGGTAGCGGTGTATAACCACTATAAGCGCTTGCGTAATGGTGATGTAGCAGACGGTATCGAGTTAGGTAAGAGTAATATCCTACTGATTGGTCCAACAGGTAGTGGTAAAACACTGCTAGCTGAAACGCTGGCTCGCCTGTTAGATGTGCCATTTACGATGGCCGACGCCACCACATTGACCGAAGCAGGTTACGTGGGCGAAGACGTAGAAAACATTATTCAGAAATTACTGCAAAAATGTGATTACGATGTTGAGAAAGCCCAACGCGGTATTGTTTACATCGATGAAATTGACAAAATTTCTCGCAAATCAGATAACCCGTCGATTACTCGTGATGTATCTGGTGAAGGTGTACAACAGGCATTGCTTAAGCTAATCGAAGGTACAGTTGCATCAGTGCCTCCTCAAGGCGGACGCAAGCACCCTCAGCAAGAGTTTTTGCAGGTAGATACCTCTAAAATCTTGTTTATCTGTGGCGGCGCATTTGCCGGTTTAGATAAAGTGATTGAGCAGCGTGCTTCAACCGGTACTGGTATAGGCTTTGGCGCAGAAGTAAAAGGCGAAGCGGATAAGAACTCGTTAAGCGAGACCTTCTCTAAAGTTGAACCAGAAGACTTAGTAAAATACGGTCTTATTCCTGAATTCATCGGCCGTTTACCAGTGGTTGCTACGCTAACAGAGTTAGACGAAGACGCCTTGATTCAAATCTTAAGTGAACCTAAAAACGCGCTAACCAAGCAATATGGCGCTTTGTTCAAACTTGAAGATGTTGAGTTAGAGTTCCGTGAAGACGCATTACGGGCGATTGCTCATAAAGCCATGGAACGTAAAACCGGTGCTCGTGGTCTACGTTCAATTGTTGAGGCAGTACTGCTTAATACCATGTACGACTTGCCATCGATTGATAACATTTCGAAAGTGGTTATCGACCAAACGGTTATTCAAGGTGAGAGTGATCCTATCTTGATTTATAGCAATGAAGATAAAGCCGCTAGTGCTGATTAATCAGTATTCGCGCTAAATGAAAAGCCAGTCTAAAGACTGGCTTTTTTGTACCCGGTGTTTAACGTTTTTGCCATACCAGCAAGAGGTTGTTTGCTGGCATGTCAATTTGCTCGCATAACTCTAGCCTTCCAACCGCTCCCCAGCTTATCAGCTCCTCAATGTCTCGTAGGCCACCGTAACCCTGTTGTTGCAACATTAGGTCAAATGCTTGGTTACTTTGGCCGCTGTAAGCGCCTGCTTGCTTAAATGGCCCCTAATGAAAGAAATAGCCGTTAACGGGCAAGCCTTTGCCAATGGCTGAATACATCTGTTGCACAATGGTTGGGCTCATTATGTGCGCGGTATTTGCGGTATACACTGCATCACACTCACAAGGCCAGCTGTCTTGGCCAATTTGGTAATTAAGCGGCTGAGTTTGGTGGTTTAATTCAAAGTAGCTGTGCCAATATTCAATGGCTGCTAAGTTGGCTTGTTGATCTGAGCACTGCCAGTGGAGATGCGGACAGGCTTGAGCAAAATATGCCGCATGTTGGCCAGTACCAGTGCCAATCTCTAAAACTCGTTGTGACGTTCCTAAACGAGGTGCTAACTGGCTGAGTATAGCCTGTTTGTTATTCTCGGCCGCTTGGTTAAAAAACTCAGCGGGGTGTTGATTAGTCTTCATCAGGCGCTTTATGTAAATAGGCTTTTGCCGAGAGATCTTTATTATAAGTGTCTTCTTTTAGCTTCACTTTATACTGCAGGCCAGCTTTGGCTAGCATGTGTGCAGCAATCGGTGCTGTAATAAATAAAAACATCGTGATGAGAAACTCTTTTAAGTTCAACCTGCCTAAGTCGAAACTAAAATACACCATAGAGGCAATTAGGATACAGCCTACGCCTAAAGTGCTAGCCTTGGTTGGGGCATGCAAACGGGTGAAATAATCAGGAAGCTTAGCTAGCCCAATAGAGCCAATTAACATGATAATAGCGCCAAGCACTAGCAGAAAACTAACCACAATTTCTAATATATTGGTCATCGCTTAGTCCTATTCTATGATGTCGCCGCGAAGCAAGTATTTACAAAAGGCGGCGGTACTTACAAAGCCTAATAACGCAATTAACAAAGCGCTTTCATAGTAACTGGTCGTGCCTTGATAAAGCCCGAGTAAAATAATTAGCGCGATGCTATTTATGTACATGGTATCTACTGCGATGATTCTATCGGGAGTCGTTGGCCCAACAATTAAACGCCAAGCATTTAGCGCCAGAGCGATACAGATTAAGCCGCTAGCAAACAAAGTGGCATAACTTAACATTGGAATATCTCCTTAATCGGCGCTTCATAGCGTTGCTTGATTTGAGCAATTAGCTTTTGTTCATCTTCTAAGTGCAATACATGCACATAAAGCCATTGCTTATCATCAGATAGCTCAACACTACAAGTACCAGGTGTTAGTGACACACTACTGGTGAAAATGGTCAGTGGCAGTGGTTCGCTAATGGTAATTGGTACGGCAATAAACGCTGGTTTTAGGTGGCGATTACTTTGTAGCACTCGTTTGGCGACTTCGAAGTTGGAGACAATGATGTCTTGTACCAAGCGCAGCAAGTAGAGCAGTACTTTTAGCGGATTTTTAGCCACCGGTTCTTTTTCGCTAAGGGGGGCAACAATCCAAGGAATAACGATGGCAAACACCGCTCCAAGTACCATGTGGCCGCGACTAAACTCATGCAGTATTTGCCAGACTAACCAAAGCAATAAACTGTGGTAGGGAGTAGGGAACCAAACAAACTTACTTTTCTTACTCATTATTTGGCTACCTCATTAAGTTGTTGCAAACTCAAACCTGCGTTGAGCTGCTCGGCAGCTAATTGTGCGTAATCGCTGATAGGTCCTCCAAAAATCACCATCAATGGTAACAGTGCAAGCAAAATACCAATGGCTAAGTACTGGATAGGACTTCCTTGCAGCGCGGTGGTGTTTTCACCACTAGTTCGCCAGAATAATGAAGTACCCGCGCGCGACAAGGCAATTAGCGAGATCAGTCCAGCGCCTAAAATGAGTGACCAAATCCAGGCCATTTGCTTGGTATCAGTTACCGATTGCAGTATTAAGGCTTTACCCACAAAGCCAGACAACGGTGGCATACCAATCAAGGCAATAGCCAGCAACGCAAATACAAAACCTAACTTAGCAGATTGCGGCATCGCTCTAGCGGTAACAAAGCGGTCTTCAGCTTTGCCTCGTTGTTGTTGAATCAAGCCCGCGAGTAAAAACATCGCAGCACAAGCTATCGTGCTGTGCACTAAATAGTAAATACCGGCTGTGCTAGCTTGTACGCTGTTTAAAGTAATTGTCACTAACAAGGTGCCAACCGAAACTATCACCAAGTTGCTACATAAAACCCTTAAGCTTTGGCTCGCTAATACCGAAATCGCACCAATAGCGATAGTAGCCAGTGCTATCGGCCATAGCCAAGGCAACGCGATGTTAGCCAGTTCGCCAGCTTGGTTTCCAAACATGACCCCATGAACGCGCCAAATGCTGTATATGCCTACTTTGGTCATAATCGCAAATAGAGCAGCTACCGGCGCGCTGGTATTTGCATAAGCCTTAGGTAGCCAAAAGTGCAGTGGTAGCATCGCAGCCTTTAAGCCAAATACTGCAAGCAATAGCAATGCGCCAGACTTGGTAATCATCAGTTCATTATTAGAAAGATGAGGGATTTTGTCGGCCATATCGGCAAAGTTCAGTGTGCCTAAGGTGCCGTAAAGGGTGCCTAAAGCAAACAAAAATAATGACGAGCCAATAAGGTTTAGGAATACATAATGTATGTTTGCCTGAACCCGTTGTTTGCCCCCACCGTGGATCATCAGTGAATATGAAGCAATTAATAGCACTTCAAAAAACACAAACAAGTTAAAGGCATCGCCAGTTAAAAATGCTCCGTTAATCCCCATTAGTTGGAACATAATTAAGGGGTGAAAGAAGGCGCCGTTTTTATCTTCGCCAGCACTTGCGTAAAGGATGACGGCAAGCCCTAAAATAGCGCTCAAGGCGATCATTAACGCTGAGAAAGCATCAGCAACTAACACAATGCCAAATGGAGCAGACCAGTTACCCAATGCGTAAACTTGAATACCAGTACTTTGCACTTTTATTAGCAGCATCGCGGCTGCTATCACCATTAATACACTAGTAGCAATGGTGAATACTTGTTGTTTATTCAGCGCACTACTAATGCTAGGGAAGAGCAAAATAACCCCGGCAAAAAATGGCAGCAGGATAGGAAAAATAACTAAATGATCTAATAAGCTCATTAGGCTTTATCCTCCCGCGCTAGTGGGTCTACAGGGTCATCACCATCAACGTGGTCATTGCCTAAGTCTGCGCGCCCACGCATTGCTAAAATCACCGCAAATGCGGTCATGGCAAAACCAATCACAATGGCGGTAAGCACTAAGGCTTGGGGGAGCGGATCAGCATAGTTTTCTGAGCCATTAAGTACCGCTGGCGAACCAATGGTTAAACCACCACTGGCAAATAAAAATAAGTTAACGGAATAAGACAGCAAGGTAAGCCCAATAACCAAGGTAAAAGTATGGCCACGTAGCATCAAAAATATGCCACAGGCACTCATAAATCCTACACACACCGAGTAAACGAGTTCCATTATCTTACTCCTACGGTGAGGCGTTCTTTGGTGGTGAGCTTGCCTAAATTGGCTAAAATCAACAATGTTGCTCCAATAACGGTGAGGTAAACGCCTAGGTCAAATACCAAGGCACTGGTTAATTCAAACTTACCTATCCAAGGGAGCGAGAAGTAATCGAACCACGAGGTTAAGAAAGGTTGTCCAAAGGCCCAACTGCCTAAGCCGGTAATTGCGGCTGTTACCAAACCAATGGCGATAAAGTAGTGGTAACTTACGCTTACTCGTTTGGTCATCCAATCTACACCATGCGCCAAGTATTGCTGAATGAGAGCGATGGAGGTGATCAGTCCAGCGATAAAGCCACCGCCAGGTAAGTTATGACCACGCATGAATATGTAGGCCGAAATCAACAAGAATAGCGGTAACAAACTCTGTGAAATAACCGATAGAAGCACCGGGTATTTATCGGTGGCCCACAAGCGACCATCGTGATCCTTGGTGCGCATCGACAAACGCATGCGTGCAATCAATTTGTAAATACCTAAGGCGGCAATACCCAATACGGTAATTTCACCAAAGGTATCAAAGCCCCTAAAGTCCACCAAGATTACGTTAACCACGTTAGTCCCACCGCCGCCGGTTTTAGCGTTAGCGATAAAGAACTCTGAAATGCTATCGAGTGGGCTAGTCATCAGCGCAAAACAAATACTTCCAATGATACAGCCGATTAAAGAGGCTACCGCCAAGTCTCGAACAAAGTGGCTGGGTCGGCTTTTACTGGTGGGGGTGTGCTGAGGGAAAAAGTACAACGCCAGTAGTAACAAAATCACCGTGACAATTTCTACCGACAGCTGAGTTAAGGCTAAATCTGGGGCTGAGAAGTAAGCAAAAGTAATTGATACCACTAAACCCACTAGCGACAACATGAGCAAAGCAATTAAACGATAGTGGCTCCAAATTACCGTCGCTAGCGAGCCCGCTACAAGCAATACAGCAGCAATGGCTACAGCACCGTTTAGCGGGTATTCCGCTTGAGAGCCTCGAGTTGTATCCAAATCTAATAGTGGCGGGGCAATTAAGGCTAAGGCAAAAAAGCATAACCAAAAGGCGTAACGCTGCAGCGAGCCAGATTCTAAGGTTTGATTCACTTTTTGTGCCCAGCGCACGCAGGCTTGAATTGCACCTTCAAATTTTATTTTGGCATCAATGGCAGGGAACAAACCTTCAAACCTAAACAAGGGCTTACGGTTTAAGTAAATCGCCAATCCACCGGCAATCGCTAAGCCACTCATTAGTAAAGGAACGTTGAAACCGTGCCATATCGCCAAGCTAAATTCAGGCAATGGATGGTTTAACACCGCTAACGAAGCACTATCTAGCAATGGGCCCACCGTGTAGGCAGGGAAGATACCGACGACTAAACACAGGGCAACTAATATCTCCACCGGCACGCGCATGTAACGAGGTGGCTCGTGCGGCGTTTTGGTTAAACCTTTAGGTTCACCGTTAAAGAATACATCGTGAATAAAGCGAAGAGAGTAGGCAACCGCAAAGGCACCTCCAATGGTGGCTAATACCGGAATTAACCAAGACAAAGATCCTAAAATGCTTTGGTCGAGAGTCTCAGTAAAAAACATTTCCTTGGATAAGAAACCATTGAGTAGCGGCACCCCAGCCATAGAGGCGGAAGCAACCATGGCTAAAGTGGCAGTAATCGGCATGTATTTCCATAAGCCATTGAGTTTACGCATATCGCGCGAACCTGACTCGTGGTCAATAATACCGGCAGCCATAAACAACGAGGCCTTGAAAATAGCGTGGTTAATAATGTGGAATACCGCAGCAATTGCAGCCAACTCAGTATTCAAACCCAGCAGCAATACAATTAAGCCCAAATGGCTGATGGTTGAATACGCAAGTAAGCCTTTTAAGTCGTGCTTGAATAAGGCCGTGTAAGCGCCAAGTAGTAAGGTAAATAAACCGGTTAACGATACCACCACAAACCATACTTCGGTGCCTGCTAGCACAGGGTAGAAGCGCGCAAGTAAGAAAATACCGGCTTTTACCATGGTAGCCGAGTGCAAGTAAGCGCTTACCGGAGTGGGCGCTGCCATGGCGTGTGGCAACCAAAAATGAAAGGGAAATTGCGCCGATTTAGTAAATGCACCCAGTAAAAACAAACTTAGAATAGCCAAGTAATAAGGGTGTTGTTGCACAAGTTCTGCGCTGTTAAGCACCACATTAAGTTGGTAACTACCGACAACTTCGCCTAATAAAACAATACCCGCTAACAAGGCTAAACCACCGGCCCCGGTAATGGTTAAGGCCATGCGAGCGCCTTTACGTGCGTCACTACTGTGCGACCAAAAACTGATCAGCAAAAACGAGCTAATGCTAGTGAGCTCCCAATAGAACCAGAGCTGCAGCATGTTGTTCGACATAACAATGCCAAGCATTGCCGTCATAAACATAATTAGGTAGCAATAAAAGCGGCCCATATGGTCTTTTTCAGACAAATAATAACGGGCGTATAAGATAACCAGTAAACCAATGCCTAAAATGAGCAGGCTAAATAACACCGACAAACCGTCTAGACGAAAGGAGAGGTTAAGCCCCAGCAAGGGGATCCACTCAATGCTTTGAGTAAAAGCCTGCCCATCAAGCACCGCTGGTAAATCAAATAGAATTAAGCCAAGCGCTAATGCAGGAAGTAAAGCGGTAGCTAAAGCACAGGTGCTGCGATTAAATTTATTGGTTAGCAAGGGAATGATAATCCCTAGCATGGGTAAGAAGGGTACCCAAAAATAGTGCATTTTGGCTTAGCTCCGGTCGCTAATTGTTTGGTAATTATGAAAAATAATAGTCATTAATTGAATGAATATCCACGCTTTGTTGAGACTAGTCTACTTAAGTTGCCGCTGTAATTATACGCTTGTTTTTGGGCTTGAGCTTAGGGGTGGGGAGACATAGACTATTGAGTAATCAACAATAAAATTATGGCTTTACTCGATGTTGAACAAGATTTTATATGGTTTTGCTATTTTGTGGCTGAGCCTACATGCTCAAATTGGCGCAAGCGCTGACTTAGAAAAATCAAGCTGGCCTATGCAGCAAGCAAGAATAGAGGCCTTATTACACAGCATTGAACAAACTGATTTGGTGTTTATTCGCAACGGCACTGAGCACAATGCGGAACAAGCGGGTGCCCATTTACGGATGAAGTTAAAACGCGGACAAAGCAGTTGGTTTGCTCCAAGTAAAGAAAAATGGACTGCTGAAATGTTTATCGACAAACTGGCCACTAAATCCTCTTTGAGTGGAAAAGCCTATCTGATTCGCTTGGCCAACGGCGATCAAGTTCCCTCTGCCATTTGGTTATACCAGCAATTAGCGGTATACGATCAGCAGGCTACACGATGAGTAAAACCAACTACCACCAAAAGTTTGTGCCGGTTATTCGCTATTTAGAAAAAAACTACGATCAAAACCTTAATCTAGATGAAGTGGCCAAGCTGGCTCATTTATCTCCTTATTATTTTCATCGCATTTTTAAAGCGGTCACCGACGAAACTCCGGCAGATTTTCTACGCCGTTTAAAACTAGAAAAAGCAGCTAGTCAGCTCTTCTACCATAAAGAACCCGTTACTAAAGTAGCTTTAGACTTTGGTTTCTCTAGCTCTCAAGCTTTGGCTAAAGCCTTTCGAAGTTATTTTGCCATTAGCCCTAGCGCAGTCAGAAGCTGCAAAGATATGGGTACCTATACGCAATTGCTGCGAGACAGCAAGATTGGACACCTACTGCGCAACAATGGACACGCTTTAGAACTCGCCTCGCAATATGCTAGCTCTGCAAATCAATCAAGGAGTGTAGCAATGAAAATTGAACATTTTGACCAAAAAACTTTAGCTTACGTTCGAGTCACCGGCCCCTATGGCGAAGGCTACGATGTTGCCACTGAAAAACTATATGGCTGGGCAGGGCCATTGGGATTAGCCAAGGGTGAATCAATATTCATTTATCACGATAACCCTGAACTGACCCCTGCGGATAAATGCAGAACTGATGTTTGTTTAGCTGTGCCAAGTGATGTAAACCCTCCGGCGGGCATAGAGTTACAAACTTTACCGAGTGGCCAATACGCCAGCATTCGCAAAACGGTGACCGAGAACAGCCAATACGCTTTGTTCTGGCAGCAACTCATGACCCAAGTGGTTAAAGCTGAGCTTACCGTAGATAATCGCCCCTGTTTCGAGCTATATCATCACTATGATATGGATAGTCACCATGCCGACGTGAGTTTTTGTACTTCCGTAAAATAGTAAGCCAAGCATGTGCTTTTGAGTTCATTTTTGCAGTCCTTCGGGGCTGCTTTTTGGTTATTACGCATCTGTCGTTAAATATCCATGTTGGTGGTTAATCTGTATTTGAGCGTGTTTTGTCACATGACCTCACCTAAATACTGAAACAAACTAGTGTGTGAATTCATCTTCAGAATGAATTTGTGAGTGCCTACAAGTTATCCTCAAACGGTTGGTTTTTTTACTATTTATATACATTTATTCTGGTTAGCCTAAGTCTGGAAAATAAGTGAGCGAAGGAAAGCAAGACCATGGGAAATCTAAAGAAATTAGTTTTAGTTGGAATGTTTAGTAGTGCAGCTGTCATGCTCAGTGCGTGTGGTGGAGAAGGAAGTTCTGTTGGTGCACCTAGCGATGCTGAAGTAGAGCTAGACGCCAGCTACTACACCGATACCTATGGTTGGAATGCCAGTGGCGGTATGGCGCAAACTCAACTTGGCCGTGGTTTAAATTTAGGCAACTATTTAGAAGCGCCAAATGAAGGTGAATGGACCGGTGGCCGCTTGCTGGTAGAGCAAGATCTACAAATCATCGCCGATGCAGGTTTTAAAACCGTGCGAATACCGGTGCGCTGGTCGAATCATGCAGGCGAAAACACCCCTTACCAAATTGATGCCAGCTTTATGGCGCGAGTTAAACAAGTGGTGGGTTGGAGTTTAGCGGCTAACTTAAAAGTGGTGCTCAACGTACATCACTACGAAGAAATGATGAACGATGGCCAAAACCAGCAAGAGAACCACATACTGCGTTTAGTGGGCATGTGGGCGCAAATTGCCGATGCCTTTCCACTTAGCGAATATGATGAAGACAGCCTAGTCTTTGAATTACTGAACGAGCCAAACGGTACGATTGGTTACGATGATTGGAATGACATTATCGGGAGATTGACTCAGCTAATTTGGACCACCATGGCCGATGAGCAAAATAATGGTACGGAGCAGCGCACCATTATGATCGGCACTGCTAACTGGGGCCATCCAGACGGGTTAACTCAACTCGATTTACCCAGCAGCGTAACCGCTAATAACACTATTATTACCGTGCATTACTACGAACCTTTCCATTTTACCCACCAAGGGGCTGATTGGGTTCAAGGGGCTGAAGAATGGATTGGCACTCCATGGTTGGGGACCGCATCCGATCAACAACCGCTTATTGATTTGTTCGACCGGGTAACCGCTTGGAACGCTGGAGCGGGTCGAGGTTTCGAAATCTTCATGGGTGAATATGGTGTGTTCTCACAATATTCAGATCCAGATCATCAACGCGCCTGGACAGCATTTATTGCTCGTGAAGCAGAGAAACGCAATATTAGTTGGGCTTACTGGGAATATGCCTCTGGTTTTGGAGCCTATGATCCAGACGCTGGAGAATGGCGCAGCGCCTTAATTGAAGGATTGATTCCTGCTCAACCGTAGTGTTACCCACAATTGCCTAGCCACCCTCCGGCTAGGCAAGCGTAGTTTGCCCGCTAATTGTCCTTTTTCGTTTCTTCACATTATCTTATTGCTAATCAAGCACTATAGTTTCTGTATCTGTTAAGAATATAACTTTCAAATTCAAGCCATTAGCCGCTCATACTAAGTGGTTTATATGTCCTGTTATTAGTGAAATTAGTGATGAAAATGACGCGTTGGTTAAAGCGAAGCCTTATTAGCTTTGCGGTTTTGTTGGGCATTTTGCTACTTCCCATTGTTTTGTTAGTGGTAGGCATAAAAGTAGAGATTGGCGATAGTCGCCAGTTCGTCACCAACTTACTGTCTGAGCAG
This sequence comes from Agarivorans sp. DSG3-1, assembly GCF_046774965.1. Classification (NCBI taxonomy): domain Bacteria; kingdom Pseudomonadati; phylum Pseudomonadota; class Gammaproteobacteria; order Alteromonadales; family Alteromonadaceae; genus Agarivorans; species Agarivorans sp. DSG3-1. The sequence continues at coordinate 3,016,645 of NZ_CP177241.1, forward strand.
TTGCAGCGTGATGTGCAAATAAGCGGCGAGATTAATTTGGAGCTGTCTTTTAGGCCGGCAATAAACGTAGAACAAATTGAAATAGCGAACTCCAGCGGCTTTAGCGAACCCTACTTTGCTCAAGTTCGTCAAGCCAGTATGCAAATAGATGTATTGCCGTTGCTTCGACGCCATCTGCAAATCGACCAAATTTTATTAGATGGTTTTTATCTCGAGCTAATACGAGCAGAAAGCGGGGAAAACAATTGGCAGTTTGCGGCCTCTAATACCTCTTCTCAAGCCACATCAGCAAAAAAAACTGGCAGTGAGCAAACTCAAGAGGGGCGTTTTTCGTGGCAAGGAATTAACTACAGCTTCGACATTAAAGAACAAATTCTGATTAGTGATGTCAGCATTAACTACCGTGACCAAGCTGCCGAAGCAGTACTTAACTGGCACCTAGAAGAATTAAAACTTACCTCTATTGATAGCGAAACGCTGGCCATGACTGCTTACGGCAGCATGTTAGATGAATCGTATTCTGTGGATTCAACATGGCAGTTAGAGCCCTTATTGCAAGGCCGCGCTGGCGATATTGCGTTAAACATGCAAGTTGCCGACGCCAAGTTAGGCCTTAGTGGCAAACTTGCCCCACAAAGCGACCAAAACAGCTATATGGAGCTGAGCGTAGATTGGCAAAACGCGCAATCTATTGGTCGTTTGTTGGGGGATGATCTAGCGCAACTTGCACCAATAAAGCTGGCCACTCGCTTTGATGGAAAGCCTGGTCAATATAGCTTATCCCCCATTAGTGCTCAGCTTGCTTCAAGCATTTTTAAGGGAGAGCTTGCCTTAAGTGGCCAAGAGCCCCTAGAGATTAACGGTAAGTTGAACATTGATAAAATTGATTTAGCGCCTTGGTTGGCAGAGCTACCAGATGAGACGGCTAGCAAGCCGTTAGCAGACAATGAATTACCGCAAGTTAACTCGGCCGAACCGCAAGCGCAATTGGCCGGCGCTCAAAACGCCGAGCCTGAAGAAGAAACCTTGCCGTTATTGCAGATTATTCGTTATTGGTTTAATCAAGCTAACGCAGATTTATCCTTAACCATTGGCAGCATAGAAGGGCTTCCACAAGAAATAGCAAATGTTAGCGTTGGCCTTAAGGTTGAGGGAGAAAGTTTAAAAGCACCCCTGAGGGCAGTGGTTGACGATATACGTTTCCGCGGCAATCTGAAAGCTAGCATTAAAGACGATAGTTTAAATACCTCTATGCGCTTAGTCGCGCAAAAGTCCCCATTAGATAAACTCGCCAGCCGTATTCCCATGCTTGCGGGCAGCACCGGTAATATTGGGCGTTCGGTACTGAGAATAAGTGCCAAAGGCACTACTGTGGCAGAGCTTTTTGCTAATAGTCACTTCAATTACAAAATTGAAGATAGCCAAATGCTATTGCCTGCTGGCACTGCCTTCAACATTAAACAAGCCAGTTTAACGGCGAGTGTCGATAGCGAAGTCAGCATTAATATCGACGGTATTTTATTAGATATTCCTGTTAAGGCCGAGCTTAAAACCAGTCCTTTAAGAGCCATGCTAAATCAACAAGCTTGGCGAGTGAACATGCAGCTAGATTCTCCGGCGATAGAGATGCAACTAAGTGGTGAGCTGCCTAGTGGAAAGTGGCAAGATGGAGCAAGTGTAGAGCTTAATGCCAGTGGTTCTCAGATTGGCTTGTTAGCGCCCTGGTTAGGGCTGGATAAACAAGCAAAAGGGGCGTTAAAACTGGCGTTGGATATGCAAATAGACCGTGGCGAATCACAGCTGCAGATTCGCCAGTTACAAATAGCCGATAGCCAAGGTTCTTTGGAGGCTTCATGGAACAAAGCCAAAACGGCGCAAGGTTTAGTCAGTATTAAATCAGATTGGCAGAAAATAGATGTTGGCCAACTAACGGCGTTACTCACCAACGTTGAACCCAAAAGTACCACCAAAACACCAGCCGAAACCGAGCCAAGCCTTACTCGCCAAGAGTTGAAAACGATTGATATTCGAGTGCCGATATTGCCTCAAGGCTTTGCCATTCATGATGCTGATTTGGCGATAAGCATTAACAAACTGTTATTGGGTGATCATCAATTAGAAAACGTGAGCTTTTCGGGTTTAGCACGTGATGGTTGGCTACAGAAAGCGCCATTTAGTGCCGAATTTGCTCAAAGTAAGTTCTCTGGTAATGCAGTATTAGACTTACGTTCATCACCATTAACGTTAGATTTTGCTGTTGCATCTAAGCAGCCAAATATCGGCCAATTGCTTAAACAATTTAATATTGCTGAACAAGCTGAGATTCGTTTAGACAAAGCTGAATTCAATTTAGCCTTAAGTGGCGATAACATTGCTCAACTACTGGCGAGTACCGAGTTAAGTGCAAAATTAAGCGGCGGATATTGGACATTGGTAGACCCAAACACCCAAGCCAGCGCACGCGTAGAGCTTAGCGAGGGCAGTGTAAGTGCCAGCCCTAACAAACCGCTGCAGCTAGCGCTAAATGGCCAGTTAAAGCAGTTGCCACTAGCACTGTCTATCCGCACCTTAAGTTTGGCAGAATTTACTCAAAAACCAGACGCTTTACCTATTGAATTAGACCTAGATTTGGCTGAAGTAGCCTTACACGCTAAGGCCAATTTACCTCGGCCCATTTCTTTGCAAAATCTTAGCTTAGCGGTAGACATAAGCAGCCCAAAGCTGAGTTTATTAGACAGTCTTCATGGTATTCAACTGCCGCCCTTCGGCCCAATTAAACTGGCTGGTGAGTTAGTGCTTAGCCCGCAAGGTTACGCCATTAACAAAATGCTTATGTCAGTGGCAGAGAGTGAGCTAAGTGGGGTTGCTAGCTTAGTCACCACTGGCGCCAAACCCATGTTAGACATTGCGATCAGTGCCAATAATATTCAGCTAGACGATTTTAAAACAGGCGGTTGGCAAGGCTGGGCAAATGATACAAGTTCTGAGTCACCGGCAAGGCCTGAGTCTGCCTTAAAAACATCAAACCAACAAGCCGCCACAAATCCAGAAACCGAAGAAAGTGTACAGGCTTTGTTGAGTCAGCAGGTGTTTGAACAGCTAAATGCCAAGTTTCGTTTAGACGTAGAGAAGGTGCAGTCGGGAGATGACTGGTTAGGCCAAGGTAAATTGTATTGGACCTTACAAGATGCGCGTTTTCAATTAGCACCTTTGTGGCTGGCCTTACCTGGAGGGGAAATCCACTTAAGTGGCGAACTTAGTACCCAAGGCGCGGGTTTTTACAGTGAGTTAACAGCCAAAGTTGAAAACTTTGATTACGGTTTGCTGGCGAGGCGAATTAAACCCGATACCGAGATGAACGGTGAGCTAAGTGTCCATTTAGATGTAAATAGCCGCTTTGAAACGCCACAGCAATGGCTAGAAAACATGAACGGGCAGGTGGGGTTTGGCGTGTGGCCGCAACAGTTTGAAGCAGGCATTATGGATTTATGGGCGGTGAGCTTAGCTAGCGCAGTAGTGCCAGAGTTAGACGATTCAGAAAAATCCGTCCTCAATTGCGTGGTGGCAGTTTTTGATAGTAAAGATGGCCAGTTAGCCCAAAACGTGTTGCTTGCGGATACCTCACGTATGCGAGTACTGGGTGAAACCCAAGTAGATTTCGACCAGCAACAGGTCAACATGATCCTGCGGCCACAAGCTAAACGGGCGCAAATATTTGGCTTATCTACGCCTGTTCAAGTGAGCGGTAGCTTTGAAGACTTTAAGATTGGCGTAGCTAGTGGCGGACTTATTGGCACTACTCTGCGATTTGTTACCAGCCCAGTGGTATCGCCATTACGCTGGATTGTAGAAGCGCCGTTAGAGGCCGATGGCAGCGAGCTGTGCAGGCAAGCTTGGCAGCAGGCTAAGCAGGTAAATGCTGCTGAGTAGCCATTGACGAGAGTGGATATCTTAATTTGTGCGTTGCCTCATAAGCCCAGTGCTATTGAGTTGCGAACTTAATGTTAGTGGCTAGGCTTATTACAGCGCTCACATAAAAAGGATCTCTATGCGATTGTTTGAAGGATTGAAACGCCCCGCATTAAGTATTGCTATTGCCGCTTGTTTATCTTTTCCGGCCCTTGCCGAACTCTCTATCTGTAACCGGCTTACGGTAACGGGCAATGCCGAATACCCACCTATATTGTGGCGCGACCAAAACAACCCTGGTCAGCTAACAGGCTTAGCCATAGAGCTGTTAGAACTAGCATTAATGGATACTGGTATTACAGTTGACGCTAAAGATCGTGGCGTATGGGCTCGCGCCTTACAAGAAGCAAAACATGGCGAAGTAGACATGTTAGCCGGCGCGTTTTTAACCGAAGAGCGGCAAACTTACATGGATTACATTGTGCCGCAGTTTAGTGATGTACCCAGTGTGGTTTGGACAAAAAAAGGTAAAGAGTTTGATTACCAAAAATGGGAAGACTTATTAGAGCTGCGAGGCGGTACGCTAATAAATAACAGCTTTGGCCAAGACTTTGACAGCTATTCCAAAAAGAATTTAGCCATTCTTACCAGCGCCACAGCTGAACGTTCGTTCGCTATGTTATTGGCAGAGCGTTTTGATTATGTGCTGTACGAGCTTTATCAAGGCTTAGCCATTTTGGAATCTGCGGGGCTAAAAGGCCAGGTGACTCCCTTAGAAAGCCCTATTTCAGTAGAAGGGCTCTATTTTACTTTTTCAAAAAAATCAGGCTGTAATAGCGAGGCCTTGCGCCGGCATTTAAGTGAGCGGGTAGCCCAGCTATCGGAGTTTGGTACCTTTGAACGTTTGTTTGATAAACACATGCAAGAGTGGCTTAAGCAGCAGCAACACCAAGGGGTTACCCCAGAAAACTAATTTAAGAATGGTTGGTTGTTTGTGAATAATGGCACAGTACAGTACTACTCGTTATTCACGACGAAACTGCTTAGGTGTTTTCCCATATGCCTGCTTAAAGCGTTTAGCAAAATAGGCGGGGCAATTAAAGCCTACATTATGCGCGACTTCAGTAATTGGGCGGCTAGATTCAATTAACTGGTTAGCTGCTTGTTGTAAGCGGTAGTGCAGCAAGTATTGATTAGGGCTGCTTTTTAACGCGCAGCTAAACAAACGATAACACTCACTTTCACTAATATTGGCGGCCTTGCTCATGGCGGCTGTAGATATACTGTCGCGATAATTCTGGTGAATAAACCCTAATAAAGCTTGAACTCTAGCTTGTTGAACCGACGATACCTGCGAACTCGCCAAAATGCTTGGCTGATTTTCGCAAAATAGCTGCCAAAACCTCATCAGGTGTAAGTTTACCGCCAGCTCATAAGTGGCGTTTTTCTGTTGGCTGGCAGCAAAGGCCCGCTCTAACTCTTTAATGGCGCGGCTTTGCCAAGGACTATTGGCAGAGAATTTATAATAGGGTAATTCACTATTGGTTATCACCGGGTACACATAGTGCTTATATATGCGGCTATTTTTAGCGCCGCCAATTAACTGTGGGGCTAATACAAAGTTTAAAATTCGGCAATCTTGCTCGCCAATTTGAGTCATTTTGTGCAAGGTGCCAGCATTCACAAACACCGCATCACCAACCGTTAATGGGGTACTTCCACCAACACACTCCAGCAGTGTGCTACCGGCAACAACTTGTACTAGTTCTATTTCATCGTGCCAGTGCCAAGGTACTTCACCACCAATAAACTCAGAAAATCTTTCGTCATAATATGCGCAGGGGAAATCATCGAAACCATGATGGGTTAACTCGCGGCCTTCGGCATCGGTTTGAATGTTGTAAATTTGCATCTCATAACGATTTGGGAGCTTTGTTATAGTTTAGGAGAGTATTTGGCTACTAAGCAATAGTTATTGGGAGTATCGTTTTTATAAAACCACTCCAGAGCCCTGTTTGATGTTGTTACTACTTGCCATAATCTATTTAGCCTTTATCAGTTTAGGCTTACCCGACTCATTATTGGGCTCGTCTTGGCCGATTATGAGTGGCGATCTCAACTCAAATCTCGAGTTTGCTGGGGTCATTGCCATTGTAGTGAGCGCAGGTACGGTGGTATCAAGCCTGTTATCTAGCCGAGTTACCCATCACTTTGGTACAGGCAAAGTGGTGGCGGTAAGTGTATTGATGACCGCCATAGCGCTTTATGGCTTTAGTTATGCTGATAATGTTTGGCTGCTAGTATTACTGGCAGTGCCGTTGGGCTTAGGTGCTGGCGCGGTAGATGCCGCTTTAAACAACTTTGTCGCGCTTAACTACAAAGCCAAACATATGAATTACCTACATTCTTTTTGGGGAGTAGGGGCCACCGCTGGGCCGCTTATTATGGCCATGTACTTAAGCCAACAACAGGGCTGGCGAGAGGGTTACACCACCATTTCTTACATTCAGTTTGCTTTGGTGGCCGTGCTTTTACTGGCACTCCCTTTATGGAAAAAAGCCGCCAGTGAAGCATTAAGAGCTGGTGGCGAGCCGCAAGCTTTAATCAGCAATAGTACCGCCTTAAAGATTAAAGGCGTGAAACTACAGCTACTCACTTTTTTCTGTTATTGCTCTTTAGAGGCGGGTACGGGTTTGTGGGCAGCCAGTTACCTAATTACCGAAAAGGGCGTGAGTGCATCGGTTGCCGCATTTTGGACCGCTATGTACTTTTTAGGTATTACTCTTGGGCGTTTTTTCTGTGGTTTTATTGCCGAGCGTGTAGCAGAAGATAAACTGATTAGAGTGGGCGTAATCACTATTTTTGTGGGTGTGGTCTTGTTGCTTGCTCCTATCTCACCTTTGGTTTCAAAATTGGGGCTAATTTTGATTGGCCTAGGCTGCGCGCCTATTTACCCCAATACTATTCACCTCACGCCAGTGCGTTTTGGAAAACAAGCTTCACAGGCCATTATTGGTTTGTCTATGGCCTGTGCTTATGTGGGGACTACTTTAATGCCACCATTGATTGGTGTGATTGCTGGTTCAATATCGTTTATCGCGCTGCCAATAGCCTTGTCTATCTTTAGTGGCGTTATGTTGTTTAGCACCGAACGGCTAAAGCAGTGGCCGCAAACTAATCTACTTCAGCATGCCGAAGTGCCAGCAAAGTAAGCTCAAAAAAAATCGAATAGTAACGACAAATAACAGTGAAAAGGTAGTGATATGAGCAATAAACACATTGGTGAGCTAGTGTTAAGCCAGCGCCAAATCCAGCAGGGCGTAAGCAAAGTAGCAGAGCAACTTAATCAAAAATACCATGGCGAGAGTGCAGTTATTATTAGTGTAGTACCGGGTGGCATATTGTTTACTGCAGATCTCGTGCGAGAATTAAGCTTTGATATTGGTATGGATACCATCTCTTGCCCGCATACGCCGGGCGACAGCAATAACAACTCTACCATTGTATTCCATCAAAATATCACGCTTGAGAACCAGCATGTGATTGTGGTTGATGACGCCATCGAGTCGGGCGGCACCATGAAGCGCTTGGTGACTTATTTAAGTGAGTCTTATGCGCTCAAATCCATCAGTATCGCCACCCTGTTTGTAAAGCCGGGGCGAGTGGATATTTCTGTACCTCAGCACTACGCCTATGAAATGCCAAACAACGACATGTTAATCGGCTACGGACTACCGTGGAATAACCTCCTCCGCAATATTCCCTACCTTTCGAAGCTGGTTAAATAGGCCGTATTTTAGCCACTTTATAAGGCATTCGACCAAGGGGCATAATTGGTGCGTGACGAGATCAATACCTCGCACTTTGGCACTTGAGTTGAATATTTTTTGACTTTAAAGTCAGTAGAATATGATTACTTGTTCTTTAGCGAATCGTTATCAATAGGAGTGACCTAGTGACAAGGATGGTCAAGAGTTTTTATTTTCGGGTAATGATCCTTATCGTACTGTGTACCGCTAATGCGTTGTTCGGTGATGAAGGCTCATTTCAAAGTAGTCTAGAAACAGTATCTATCACATATTGGGTCGCCATTGGCTATTTAGCTTACTTTGGGCTGTATGTGTTAACTCTTAAGTGCAATGATTGTGGAGAACCTGTTATTTACAAATCAGTAAATCCCTCTGGTTGGCAGTTGCCCACTAACTGTTGTAGTGAATGTGGCAAAGGTTTTGACTGAGAATAAAATAGGTCTGAATTTGTCTAATCAAACCACTCTGGCTTAAGGCTGTGTACTAAGCCTTCTATAGCAAAGCTTGGCTTGACCGATCTAAAGTATCCTCACTATTTAAGCTCGTTTTACTCTGTTAGTTTCTTCTACAATTATTTACTATTTCCCTAAACCTTAAAAGAAAGAGAATTTTATGACAAGCCGTGTATATGTATTAGCTCAGTTCAAACCAAAAGCAGGAAAGGAAGCTGAGTTATTTGAGGTGCTTAAAGCACTTGAGCCAGATTCTTATCGCGAGAAAGGCTGTATTCAGTACATGCTAACGCGACAAATTGACCATCCAAGCGCTACTAGAAACGAGTACCCAATTGTATTTAACGAAGTTTGGGATAGCCCGGAATCTTGGGCTGCGCATGGTCGTAGAAAACAAGTACAACACTTTTTCGAAACGCAGGTTCAGGCAGAAACTGGCTTAGTGGAAGATGCAATGGTTACCGCCTATTCCGATGAAGGCTATAACTATGATGCGCCTATTTACGAGTAATAACGAGTATAAGTAATAGTAGATGACCACAGTCATGCCCAGTTTAACCTAGGGCTTGGTGTTGCTATATCATGCTCTATTGGGTAATGGAGTTATCTTCATCATATTGAACGAGGAAAGGGATTGAAATTCGGACATATAGGGATGTTTTTAGGGGCCATTGCTTTTCTCGCTGCATTAGCGAGCTTTTGGGCTGGCCCTTTTTCGCCTCAACCAACCATTGAAACACTTGTTGCGGAAAAAGCGGTGTCGATTAGAACTGCGGCGTTAAATGCTTTATCTGGAAAACAAGTGGTAAGTGAAACACATAGAGCTGATTGGAGTACAGATAAAGTCATAGACGTCACAATTTCATTATTAGGTGGCCTAGCAACTATACTTGCAGTTGTTTCTTTTACTCAAAAAGAGCCTCCACGTATTGCAGCAGGTGCTGCAGTTATGGGGGGAAGCGCTATCACTTTCCAATTTGTCGCTATGTATGTAATTGCTCTACTGGTGGTTCTTTTAATTTTAGGTGCGCTAAACAGTATCGTAACGGTTTAAATCCGTTCAAAGTATGCTTGTCGTGGCTAGCTTATTACTAGGTTTAGTTCACGGCTTATATTCCACCTATTATCTTTCGCGCCTGCTGCCTACACGAAGTGAGAATTTCATACACTACCTTCTGGTCATCTATAGTTCTTGAAATAGCCACTGCACCAATGATCATTGATGTTAATGACAAAATATCAGCCTTGTTACTAGGTGAATTGAGTCCAGCATAATCCATAATAATTGCATTGAAGTTTTGGTAGGTGTTGGCATTGGCATAAGTTTCTTTGGTTGAACTATCTCTAGAAACTATATCTGTAGCTAAGAATGCAAGAGGGCAAGGTTTCTCCCCCCGCACATGCTCAATACTTAAGTAGCCGTCTAATTAGTAGCTTAGCCACTCTTTGGTAGATGTGTTTTTCGGCTTATTTTGTGTTAGTTGACTACTGGCCGCAGAAAACGTTAACGCTTCTTTATATAGCTCTGATTTACTTTTGAAATGTGCGTAAAAAGCGCCTCTTGTGAATGAGCAGTGTTCCATTACTTCGTTTACCGTTACTGCATCAAACCCTTTATTGGAAAACAGCGCCTTAGCACCAATAAGTATCCGAACTCTCGTTTTTTCTTTATGTGCTTTTGAAAAAGGCATGTTACCGCTTAAATCATTTTTATATGATCTTTATCATATAAAGGTACCCAGTAGAATCAAGCCTTGTTTAACTACTTAATGAGTTACACATGGTTTACGCCATTTTTGTTCTTTTTCTGCTGACTGGACTAGTGGGATTGATTAGCGTCAAAACACGGGCATTAAGTGTTAAAAATGGATTAGTATCAGCCGACTATTTTAAGCTGATGCAAGCACAAGATGTACCAGTAGAGATGATAAAAACGACGCGTTGCTTCAATAACTTGTTTGAAGTTCCTGTTCTTTTTTATGCGGTATGTTCAATTTACATTGGGCTAGGTATTGACAGTATTATAGGGCTTTTAGCGGCTTGGACATTTGTTATTGCTAGGTGTGCTCAAGCTTACATACACATCACGTATAATAAGGTAAAACATAGGCGGTTAGCCTTTGCGACATCTGTACTATGTGTAGCGACTCTTTGGTGTGATTTACTTATATTTGAAATGTAATAACGAATGCTCAAATAAGCGATACGTATGCAGTATAAGATTATAGATTTGTTTAAAAGCCGCTAACGCGGCTTTTTTTGGTGTTTATACTTTTTTACTTAAGGCTGGCTGAGAGAATGAAATCCCGTCCCACCCATTTTTTATAAACTGACGAATGTTTTGATGATCTTCACCTTGAGGGGTATCCAGTACATCCTGATAGTACTGGCCAAATAAGGCGAGAGTTTGTTGTTTACTTAAGGCTTGTAGCTGGGCAAAAGCAAACACTTTACATGAACCTGAGTTTTCTCCAGCGGCATTATTTTGTTCACCGTTGCTAAACGCGCACGGGGTAAAACTGTAGTTAGCCTCAATAATAGCCATGCTATCTTCAAAGCGAATTTGGTCTGGATCTTGGGTGAGGATTTCTATGAAACTTGTGGTATCAGCTTGTGCCATAGTGTACTTCCTGTAGCGTTTGCAAAAACTACGCACACCTTATTGGAGAAGCACAGCCTTGGTCAACAAAAATAGCGCTTATCTAGGCTCGTTTTGGATTAATAACATTGCTATCAAAATGAACGCTGCACCTGGTAAGGTTTGCCAATCTAGTTGTTCTATACCCATTAAAACGGTGAGTAAAATAACAAATAGTGGGGTTAAATAGCTGTAAGCTGCCACCTTAGTTGGCCCCAGTTTCAAGGTGCCAATTTGTAATAAGAAGAAGGTAATAAGAGTGGTAAATAAGGCTAGGTAACTAATGCCCGCATATACCCTAAATGTAACACTGCTCCAATCTATTTGGCTAAAGCTGGGGAACGCTAATACCAATAACCAAACGGCACCAAACAAGATAACCCAAAAGGTCATTAGCTCTTGGTGCTCGCCACGATAGCATTTTTTCATTAAGGGGTTATAAACACTTAAGCTTAAGCAACCCACCAAAAACAACAGGTCGCCACTGTTCAGCTGTAAGTTAACCAGAGCGCTAATTTGGCCGCGAAATACAATCCATAAAGCGCCTACGGTACCTATTAATAAGCCCAGTTGGCGACGCTTACTTATTGCTTGGTGATTGATTAAGTAACTAGCGAGCGCTGTCATTGCTGGCAAGGTGGTATAAAGTGCGCCAGTGTTAATGGCGCTGGTATGACGCAACGCTTCGAACATACACCAAAAAAATATCACCAAGGGAATGCTAAGTAAGGCATAGCCGAACAAGGCGCGCAGTGGCGGTAGTGCCCAGCCGTTTTTCGCTATTACATAAGGGGCGAACAATAGGGCGGCCATTAAAAAACGCAGAAACATCATCACCACTGGTGGAAGGGCATAAGTAATAGCTGAGCCCACGGGAAACGAGCTAGCCACCAATGCCACCATGATGAGCATTAAGCCGTGGGTGCCTTTGTTGGTGTTTATTAATGAGTTTGCTGGCGCTAAGTGCTGGCTGTTGATCATTGTGAATATCTCATTTAAGGAAGCAGCGCCAGTTTAATCGTAATCGTATTGACTGATAATTCCCTAAATTTGATAATAACTGTTGAGTTTAAGTTGACAGTGGTGAAGCTATGGATGGGTTTTCGGCAATTCCTGTGTTTGTTGCAGTGGTAGAAAGCGGCGGCTTTTCGCCTGCGGCGCGCAGTTTGGGTATTTCTAAATCGGCGGTAAGCAAGCGGGTAAACCAGTTAGAACAACACCTTGGCGTAAAGTTGCTACATCGAACGACCCGTAAACTCAGTTTAACCGAGGCGGGAAAACACTATTTTGAGCATGCTGCTAAAGCGCATAATGCCGCTAAAGATGCCGAAGACGCAGTGGCGCAATTACAAGGGGAGCCGCAAGGCTTGCTGCGTATAAACACGCCTATGTCTTTTGGTCGTTTGCATATTGCCCCGCTAATCGCCGAGTTTTTAACGCGTTATCCCAAAATCAGCATTGATATGATGATGGACGACAAGGTCAATGATTTAGTTGCCGAGGGTTTTGATCTTGCTATTCGCGCTGGCGACTTGCCCGATTCATCGCTTATTGTACGCAAATTAGCACCGCTAAATAGTGTATTGTGCGCCTCGCCAGCCTACCTAAAATTACATGGCACCCCCACGCAAATAGAGCAGTTAAGCCAGCATAACTGCTTACAGTTTAGTTATTCGCAAGATGTGAAAGAATGGACGTTTATGCGTGACGGACAGTCACAATCAATAGAGGTAAAAGGCAATTATCGAGTTAATAACAGTGAAGCCTTGCGTGATGCCATGCTGCAGGGATTAGGCATTGGCCGTTTGCCTACCTTTGTTGCTGGGCCAGATATTAAAGCCGGCCGTTTAGTGACATTGTTAGATGAATTTAAAATGCCTAACAAAACCATTCATGCGGTATTTGCCGAACGCCAATATTTACCAGCAAAGGTGAGGGCGTTTATAGATTTTGCTGTAGAGTACTTAGCGGTAGATCAGCCTTATTGGGAGCTTGGTAGTTAGTTGTATAAATATTGGTGAAGGAATTACCACCCTGTGATTATATTTGGTTTATTATCAATTATTCATTGATTTACAAAATATCTTTGCCTAATATCGTCACTCAATTATTTACTACATTATCTGTAAAGGAGAAACAATATGACTACATTAATCCCAACCTTTGCAGGTCTTGCTCGGTAAAAAAATCTTAGTTTGGTGCTTATATAATTGGGTTTCCAATACATTTAGATTCAATAATCCTTCGCTTTATTTCCTTCTTGTAAAGACCTGCCAATTCGTTTTTCGTTTTAAATCCTGATTAAAGGGAATTGGTATTATGGGCAAATCCGTCCAAAAAATAACAAATAAAGTTAGCCTTATAGCGTCCAAAGAAACTTGGATAGAAGGGCTGGCAATACAGCAACTCAAAAAAACTTCAGATCTACCGAGTATGAACCTTGTAGCTGGTATGCCTGATCTACACCCTGGAAGGGGTTACCCAATTGGTGCAGCTTTTCACACCAAAGAGCGGGTATATCCTGCGCTAGTAGGTAATGACATTGGCTGCGGTATGGCACTTTGGCAAACATCAATAAAACAAGCAAAGTTAAACTTAAATAAGTTAGAAAAAAAGCTTAAAGATATTGAAGAGCCTTTAGATGAAACTTGGTTATCGATCATTGATAAGCGCAAACATGATAAAAATATTGTTAATGCTGATTTTGACTACGCGCTTGGAACCATTGGTGGTGGTAACCACTTTGCTGAATTTCAGGCCATTGATGAAGTTTATTCTCAGCTGGGGCTTGATGAGCTTGGAATAGATAACAAACAACTCTTGTTGTTGGTTCATTCTGGATCGCGAGGCTTGGGCCAATCTATTTTACTTGAACATGTAACGCAGTTTAATCACAACGGGCTGTTGAATGGTAGCGCAGCATTTTTAAAGTACATTGATAAACACGATGAAGCTGTTCGTTGGGCAGAACTTAATCGAGAGCTTATTGCATTACGTTTCTTAGATGCTGTTGGTTGCTCAGGAACACCGTCGCTTGATGTTAACCACAATCTAGTAATGTCGAAGACAATTGGTAATCAACAAGGTTGGTTACATAGAAAAGGGGCCACTCCAAGTGACCAAGGTTATGTTGTCATCCCTGGTTCTCGCGGAGATTACACTTACCTAGTAAAGCCAAGAGCAGACAACACTCAAACAACCAATTTATTTTCTCTTGCGCATGGTGCCGGAAGAAAGTGGAAACGAGGAGAATGCCAAGGACGCTTAAGTCATAAATATAAGCGCGAAGACATGATTAAAACTGCGTTAGGCAGCAGAGTGATTTGTGGAAACAAAGAGCTTTTATATGATGAAGCACCACAAGCTTACAAAAGCTGTGAAAGTGTCATTAGCGATATGCTAGACGCCGGTTTAATCGAGTTGGGTGCAAAGCTTCGCCCTATGTTGACGTTTAAAACTAATGGGAGTTGTTCTGGATGATTTTATTACAACTCTCTGCGGGGCAGGGACCACTAGAATGTTGTAAGGCGCTTGGTTTAGCTTTAAAGGTAATTGAAAAGCAATGCAAAAAGAAATCTATACACCTAGAGCTGGTCGAAGTAGCCGAAACGAGTGAAATAGATTGCTTTAAATCGATACTGTTAAAGTTAGAAGCTGAAAACCCGAAAGATGCTTTGCAATATGCAGAATCATGGCAAGGGCCTTTGTTATGGGTTTGCCGTAGTACATTTAGGCTAAAGCATAAACGAAGAAATTGGTATTTTAGCGGACGTTGTTACGAAATTAATGAAGCTAAATATAGTGCTGAATTAAGCTTTCAAACATGTCGCGCTTCAGGGGCCGGAGGCCAACATGTAAATACCACAGACTCAGCGGTGCGAGCCATTCATATCGCTTCAGGCTTGTCTGTAAGGGTTGAAAGTGAACGTAGCCAGCATGCAAATAAACGGATGGCTCGAACCTTACTGATACAAAAACTGGAAATGAATGAACAGGAGAGCATTAGTAAGCAAGAAAAATTGCGTTGGCAGCATCACTGGCAGGTCGAGCGCGGCAATCCTATTAGAACATTTACGGGGGAAAAATTTAGGCTATTGACGTAGATAGATGAAAGTCGATCTTGTTGCTGTGCTCGCGCGCAGCAACAAGGCTTTGCATGTTTTTAACCAAGCTTTAAGTCGCTCGCCACTTAGGGTTAAGAATGGCCCAGCGTTCGTGGTCTTTCCAGCCTTTACCGCCAATGTTTAAGTAGCTTTTAGATAAGCCTTCTTTCACAAACCCTGCTTTAGCCACCAAGGATATCGAGGCTTTGTTACCGGGCTGAATATTGGCTTCTAAGCGGTGTAAATTTAACCCTTCAAAGGCGTAGTTTAGTAATAGGCGAATACCTGCTTTCATATAGCCATTGGCCTGGTGAGGGTGGAACACTTCGTAGCTAAGATAAGCCGACTGAAAATGCCCCCGAATGACTGCCGAGATATTAAAAGTACCAACGATTTCGCCGGTTTCAGCTAAACACACTAATTGGCGGTGTTCCTCTTCCAAATACGCGCGTACGTTTTTAGGCGGGTAGCTCCAAGGGCGATGAAAAATCTCGCTGTTTTGGTAACACTCGCTGAGTTCCTCTAAATCAGCGCGCTCTGGCTGTCTTAAATATACGTTCAATGTTCTTGCCTTTTTTACACCTAGCTTGTTGAAAAAACGATGAAAGCTTCATTATCTTAGCTGATGTTTAGGGTTTAAACATTATTGATACATCTCTTTTTTGAAGAAATAAGCGTGCAGTCTATTTATTGATAAGTGCATAGTAAAGACAGGTAAACTGTATACTTAAACTCAACAGTATCTTTACTATTTTCCGTATTATCACCAAATATGAAACAGATTAAGCTAAACAGGAATTGATTAACCTTCTTTAGCTTATGGAGCCACCATGGAACTGTTTACTGCCATACAACAACGCCGCGCCGTTAAACACTTTGATACAAATGCAGCAATGGAGCCGCAACACTTCACCCAAATGATGGAGGCGGTGCTATTGTCTCCTACCTCTTATAATATTCAGCATTGGCGCTTTGTTCGAATTACCGATGTCGGTATGCGAGAGCAAGTTAAGCAAGCTGCTTGGGGGCAAGCGCAGGTGAGTGAGGCGGCTGAGCTGATTATACTGTGTGCCGATACTCAAGCTTGGGCGAATAGCCCAGAGCGTTATTGGTCGGCTGTTGATGCTAAAACCCAAAGCTTGCTGGTGGGAATGTTAGGTAACTTTTACCAAGGTAAAGCAGAGCTGCAACGTGATGAAGCGATGCGCTCTTGCGGCATGGCAGCACAAACGTTGATGCTAGCGGCGAAGGGTTTGGGTTACGACAGTTGCCCAATGATTGGCTTTGATGCTGAGCAACTGGCCGAGCTGATAAAGCTTCCATCAGACCATGTCATCGGCATGATTATCGCGGTAGGAAAAGCCGCAAAACCTGCCGGTATTCGTGGAGGTCAATTAGCCATGAGTGAAGTGCTTAAGCAAAATAGTTTTGCTTAGCGAGATGAGTTACAGCTAAAACGCATTGCCAGCGTAAGCTAGTAATGCGTTTAATGTTTTAGCGTTTTTTACGGTTGGGCTAACAGTTGCTGTAGGCTTTGCCGCTCACTCTCGGTGATTTGGGTTTTGTTTAAAAACGGCATGTCTTTGGTGACTACTGAACGCTCAATGATTCGAGCACGCCAACGCTCTATATCCTGCCAAGTATCGAGATTCACCCCGCCAGGTGCGGCGCTAAAGGTGTCGTCGGTAGGCATACGACTATGGCAAGTGGTACAGCGCTGTTGAACAATACTCATTACTTGGCGCTGTTGCTCGCTCATCGAGCTTTCACCTTCAACACTGCTCTCGGTGCTAGCACTAGCTAGAGCCTGAGCATTTGATTTAGCCTGACTCCAGCTTAAAAACACCGCCAGTAACAGTAAACCTGCAGCGCCGCTGACAATAATGGCGGGTTTGTGAATACCTTGATGTTTTAAGTTAAAGAAGTGGCGAATCCAAGCGCTTAAACCAATTAAGGTACACAGTATTAACCAGCTGTGGCTATGTTGGTAAATCATTGGGTAATGATTGCTAATCATCAAAAAAATCACCGGCAGGGTGAGGTAGTTATTGTGCACCGAGCGGCGTTTAGCTTCTAGACCTGGTGCGGGGTCTACGGTTTCGCCTGCGCTAACTTGTGCCACCATTTGCTTTTGGCCTGGAATAATTTTAATCCAAACGTTGGCCACCATAATGGTGCCAATTAACGCGCCCATATGAATAAATGCCCCGCGGCCGCTAAATACTTGAGTGAAGCCATAACAAAATAGCGCGCCAATTATTACCAAGCTCAAGCTAAGTAGCAGAGGTTTGTTGGCAATGGGTGAACGTAATAGCCCTTCGTATAGGGCAAAACCTAAAGTAATACCGCCCACTCCTAAGGCAATGGCTTGAGTGGTGCCTAATGCCATTATTTGTGGGTCGATTAAGTAGGCGTCGGCACGTAAATAATAAATCCAAAACAGCAGCAAGGTGCCACTTATCCAAGTGCTATAGGCTTCCCATTTAAACCAATGCAGTTTCTTGGGCATTTTCTCTGGGCCGACTTGGTATTTGGCGACTTCGTAAAAGCCTCCGCCATGCACAGCCCATAAGTCGCCTTTAATGCCTTTTCGTTTTTTCCAATTTGGCGGTGTCTTTAGGTTGTTGTCTAACCAAACAAAATAAAAGCTCGCACCTATCCAGGCGATGCCTGCAATAACATGAAACCATTTAATAAATAGTGCTAACCATTCATACAGCTGTGGCCACATAGTGTTGTCCTTTTTTATAAACTTGCTTACCTGCTACATAGGTGGCGTTAATCACGCGGTCGTCACCTAAGGTGTTAATGGCAAATAACTGTTCACGTAAATCTCGCGCTTTATTTAAGCGCTGGCTAAGCATTGGTGTGGGCTGCATATCAAGTTCAACAAAGTCTGCTTCGCTGCCCACATTTAAATTGCCTATTTGGGTGTCTATGCCCATGGCAACGGCTGCGCCTTGAGTACACAAATACAAGGAATCGAATGGGCTTAGGCTGGTTTGTTGTAACTGACATACCTTGTAGGCATCGGCTTGATTAGCAAACATGCTAAGGCTAGTACCGCCGCCAACATCGCTGGCGAGGGCGACCGAAACCCCGTTGGCTTGGGCACGCTGGTAGTTAAATAATCCGCTGCCTAAAAACAGGTTTGATGAAGGGCAGAAATTGATGGTAGCACCAGATGCGGCTAAGGCAATGTATTCCCTGTCGGTGAGGTGGATACCATGACCAAATAGTGATTTTTCTCTAACTAAATCATGAGCTTCGTATACTGCTAAGTAGTCGGAATAATCAGGGAATAGCTCATTAATCCATTGCACTTCGTTAGGGTTTTCAGACAAGTGAGTTTGAATAAATGTGTCAGGATGTTCCTTGGCTAATTGGCCAGCCTTAGCCAGTTGAGCTTCACTAGAAGTGGGCGCAAATCGTGGAGTAATGGCGTACAACTGACGACCATTTTTATGCCATTGCTCAATCAATTGTTTACTCTCGTAATAGCCATTATCTGGAGTGTCTTGCAGCGCGGCGGGGCAGTTTCTGTCCATTAATACTTTGCCGCATATCATGCGCGCGTTATGGCTTTGGGCGGCTTCAAAAAAGCTAGTGACGGATTGCGGATGAACTGTGGCATACACGCTGGCAGTGGTGGTGCCGTGGGCAAATAGTTGCTGTAGAAAGAAATCTGCTTGGCCGCGGGCATAAGCAGCTTCAATAAACTGTTGTTCTGCAGGGAAGGTGTAGGTATTTAGCCAATCTAATAGTTGCTTGCCAAAACTGGCAATCACTTCAACTTGGGGATAATGCACATGGCTATCAATTAAGCCCGGAATGATTAAACCTTGATGTTTAACAATGGGTAATTGCGCTAGCGGCGTAGTCTCTGCCTGAAGGAAGTCTTTAGCGTCACCAAGGTGAGCAATAAGACCGTGCTTAACCACTAATACGCCATCTTCCCAGTATTGATAATGCTCACTGGGATTTAGGCTGGCTTTAGGAAAATGCAATATGCTGCCGCGATGAATCTGTCGCGTCATATTAGCTGCCTCGATATGTTGAGTAGCTAAAGCCACTTAATATCAGGGGAATGTGGTAATGGGCTTGGCTTTCTTCGCTGTTAAACACCACATCGGCTAAGGGGAAGAAGCACTGTTTAAAATGTTCATTACAGTAATCTTCGGTGATAAAACGCAGGCAGTAACAATCGGCGTCTAACTGTAATTCGGCAAAGCTAAATCGGCCGTCTTGATTAGTGACGCCTTTAGCTAAACTCTGGGTTTCGCCAAATCGGAAAATTTCTACGGGAATGCCAGCCGCAGGCTGGCCACAACTGGTATCTAGTACATGGCAGCTCAATGTGCTCAAAATAAGTTCTCCATTCTAAGAAGGCTGATTTGCTGCTGTTGCTTGGCAGCAGTGATTAATTCTTGTTGGCGACTTTGGCCATAACGTTGCTGTAATAAGTGCAGCATTTGGTCAGCTGACTTACCGCTAGCGCACACGATGAAAATGAAGCCGTAACGGCGTAGGTAATCTTGATTTAGTTTAAGTAGTGCGTGTAGGGTAGTTTGTTGAGCATCGGCCACTTGGGCTTGTTCAGCTTGGCTTAAGTCTTTGCCTTGGCTGTATTTTTTGTGCAGGCTGCTTAAATCACCAATCATCGGGTGACCCGCAAAGGCCTCTAACCAGTCCTGCTCAGTTAGCTGACTAAAGGCTTGAATGGCCATTTGATAACAATGCTCGGGTGATTGAAAAGGGCGTAAACTGGCCAGCTGTTGCTGCCACGTTTTACTGGTGCAAATGCTGGCCATTTGGCTAACAAACTGGCTAAGCGGCAAGTTGTTTAACTCACTTAGCGTTTGTTGCACTTGGTTATTGCTCATTGCTTTCTCCGGCCAGTTGTTTGCGCAGAGAGTTAACCGTTTGCCACTGTTGTTTATGTTGGTTTCTTTTAGTGTCGTTTAAGATTGGCTGATCAGCGTTTGAGTGATCGTTATGCAATAGGCTGATCAGTTGGGCACTCACCGACACGGCCACTTGCATTGGTAATTTACCTTTCACTTCAGGTAAGCCAATAGGGCAAACCAATTGTTCACTAAGTTCTGGCTTAGCGAGTTTTTCTGCTAGTCGGTATTTAAATCGCTGGGCTTTGGTGGCCGAACCAATCACGCCGACAAAGTGTAAATCTTGGCGCGTTAGTGCGGCCAAACTCAGTTCAAAATCTAAACTATGGTCTTGGCTTATAATCAGCACATTACTGGCTGGTTTTAGTTCGCTAATGGTTTGCACTGGCTCTGGATGATAGTGGGTGTTCACACCTAATTTGGCGATTGAGTCCAACCAGTCTTGTCGATTATCAATCACCTCTAGGCTAAACGGCAGTTGTGACAGTATTTGGCACAGTGCATGGCTAACATGGCCTGCGCCATAAATGGTGATATGTGCTTGTTTAACCGCGAAATATTCAAACAGTACTTGCACCGCGCCACCGCAACATTGGGCTAAATCGGCCGCTAATGAAAAGCGCTCTATTTGAGTACCGTTTTGACCGTGTTGCAGATGATCACGGGCGTGCTTGATCACCTGATATTCTAGATTTCCACCACCTAGGGTATCGAATTGCTGCTGTTGGCTAATCACCATTTTTGCACCATTCGCACGGGGAGTAGAACCCGCTTCGGCAATAACAGTAGCAATGCAATAAGCCTGTTGTTGCTCCTTCAAATAGCCACACGCGTCTAACCAATTGTGAGGCTGTAAACTCTGATTCCAGTTATGCATCTTGTGCCTCCAAGAAATCAAATTGGCGTTGGCAGGCCATAAGTATTCGCTCGCCAGTGGCGGGAGCATCTAACTGCGGTGCGAGCTGATGTTGGCTAATCGACGCAACCGCATCATAAATGGCGCACCAGGCGCTAATGGCTAACATAAAGGGGGGTTCGCCCACCGCCTTTGAGCGGTAGATGCTGTGCTCGGGGTTCATTTGGTCAAACAAACTAATGTTCATTTGTTTGGGGTAATCGCCAATAGTGGGGATTTTGTAGTTAGCTGGGCTTTGACTTAGCAGGCGACCTTGCTCATTCCACACTAATTCTTCAGTAGTTAGCCAACCTACACCTTGAATAAACGCGCCTTCAATTTGGCCAATATCAATGGCAGGATTAAGGCTAGCGCCCACATCATGCAAAATATCGACTCGGTCTAGGCTCATTTCTCCGGTAAGAGTATCTATGCTTACTTCGCTGCAAGCAGCGCCTAAGGAAAAGTAGTAAAACGGTCGGCCTTCGGCTTGCTCACGGTTGTACCAAATCTTCGGTGTTTTATAGAAGCCAGTGGCAGAGAGAGGCACCCGATGCATGTACGCTTGCTGCACCAGTTCACCCCAACTAATAGTATTTTCACCTAAGGTAACTTGGCCATTTTCAAATTGAATTTGCTCTTCGCTGACTTGGTAGTGGCTTTGCGCAAAATCTAACAAACGTTGCTTAATGTCTGCGGCCGCCAAATGCGCTGCCATGCCGTTTAGGTCACTGCCCGAAGACGCTGCGGTAGGCGAGGTATTCGGTACTTTGTCGGTACGCGTGGATTTGATGAGCACGTAGTCAAAAGGAATACCAAGAGTTTGCGCCACAATTTGCTGCACCTTGGTATGTAAACCTTGGCCCATTTCAGTACCGCCATGGTTTAGCTGAACACTGCCGTCGGTATACACGTTAATTAATGCACCCGCTTGGTTAAGGTGTTTGGCAGTAAAAGAAATGCCAAACTTAACTGGGCTTAGCGCCAGCCCTTTTTTAATGGTGGGATTACTGTGGTTCCATTGGTTTATTTGTTGGCGCCGCTTACGGTAGTCGGCATTTTGTTCAAGTTGTTTGAGCAGATTGCACATGTCTTGGTGTTGCTCAACGGGCATGCCGTAATGGGTGGTGGCATTGCCTGCGTGGTAAAGGTTTTTGTAGCGAACATCTAAGGGGTCTTGGCCGGTAGCAATGGCAATGTCTTGCATGGCTTGCTCGATAAGCATCATGCCTTGAGGGCCACCAAAACCACGAAAAGCAGTGTGCGATACTGTGTCGGTTTTAAGGCGATTACCCACTACTTCTGCCTGACTTAGGCTGTAGGCGTTGTCACTATGGAACATCGCTCGGTCAACAATGGCGTCAGACAAATCTGGCGAGTGACCACATAGCCCGTTTACTTCTAGCTTGGCACTTTCAATCACACCGTCACGGCTTACACCTAGTTGATAGCGATTGTAAAAGGGATGGCGTTTACCGGTTACCGCCATATCTACGCTGCGTGGTAAACGAATTTTTACTGGCTTACCGGTTTGCCAAGCCGCGAGGCTAGCCAAGCATGCCCATTGGGCGGCTTGGGTTTCTTTGCCGCCAAAGCCGCCACCCATTCGGCGCATATCTACCGTGACCCGATGAAAGGCAATATTGAGCACTTCGGCAATCAGTTTTTGTACTTCGCTAGGATGCTGTGAAGAGGTATACAGTAAAATGCCGTCTTCGCTTGGCATCGCTAGGCTTACTTGCCCTTCTAAATAAAAGTGTTCTTGCCCGCCGATGTGTTGATCTGCGCTCAGCAAAATGTCGCTTTGTTTAAGTGTTGCTTGGCTGACCGCTGTGCCCATACGGTGCGAGGGCCGTACAAAAGGTTCTGGGTTGCCGGTTTGGCTCGCTTGCTCTGCGTTCAATATGGGTTCAACTTGAGATTGATATTGCACTACATCTTGGCTAGCTTGCGCTGCAACTTGCCAGGCACGCTGGTGGTTATGGCAGAGCACTAGCGCAATCGGTTGCTGGTGATAGCGAATCTCCTGCTCACTGAGCAAGGGGTCACCTGGGAATATTGGCCCAATATCTTGATGACCGGGAATATCGTCGCAGCGAATAACCGCCACTACGTCTGGATTGTCATTGAGTGAGTCAAGTTGCTGCTCGCTGACACAACCTTTGGCAATTTGGCTGGTAATCACAGCAGCGTGTAAACACCCTGCGGGCAGGTTTTGGTCGTCTACAAATAGTGCCGCGCCAGCCACTTGTTTCGCTGCACTTTCGTGAGGAACAGATTGGCCTACAATCTCGCTAATACCCACTTGATGTAATTGCTGAGTCGTTAGCTTACGCATGGGCAGCTAACCTCGTTGGCAATTGGTGGCAGTACAAATAGAAGCGCTTGAACAAGTTTTGCACTAGCATCACTCGATAAGCTGCGCTGGCTCTTACATCGTCAATCGGCTTGATAAATTGCGGCACCAACGCTTGTAGTTGTTTAAGCTTTTGGGGGGTAAAGGTTTCGCCTAGCAAACAGTTTTCTAGCTCAGTTAAGCGCACTGACTTTGCGGCTACGCCACCGGCAGAAATCACGCAGTGGCTTACCAGCTTATTGCTGTCGTATTTGAGCGCTACGGCTAATACTACCGTGGCAATATCATCTTCATAGCGCTTACTGACTTTGTAGATTTGATGCTGAATGTCGGGATCTAAATCGGGCAAGTGAATTGCGCTAATCCATTGCTCTGGCTTTAAGCGCGTTTCACGGTAACCTGTGATGTAATCTTCTGGAGCATATAGTTCGGTGCTGTGGCCATCATCTAATTCAATTTTTCCGTTCAAACTGATTAATAGCGGTGCGATATCGCCAATGGGTGAGGCGTTACCCAAACTGCCGCCTAAGGTGGCGCGGTGGCGGATGGTGATACTGCCCAATCGTGCAAAAATCTCATCGGTAGTGGGGTAGTGTTGCCGCATAAAAGCATGAACGTCACTTAAGGGTACGGCGGCACCTATCCGCCAGCCACCTTCAAACCGTTTGATTTTGCTTAACTCTGGTAGGGCGGTGAGATCGATGATCTTGGGAATGCGCTGATGCAGTTGAGTAACTTCTAAGGCTAAATCCGTGCCGCCGCCTATCCATTTAGCGTCGGGGTGTTGCTGGCGAATTTCGGCAAGCTCTTGGCGGTTACTAGGTTGCCAATAGTTCACGCTATTTAATGGTTCGCATTTGCCCATCCAGTGCTGTACGGTGTCTTCACTTTGTTGGATATGGTCATTAGTGGCGGGCGCTGCTGCAACTTGTTGAGCAGCTTCTATTAAGGGGCCGTAACCGGTGCAGCGGCAAAGGTTACCTGCTAGGTAGTCTTCGGGATGTTCAGGTTGTTGCTCTTGGCGTGATAAGGCATATAAAGACATTACAAAGCCGGGAGTACAAAATCCGCATTGGCTGCCGTGTTTATCTACTACCGCTTGTTGAACTGGGTGTAATTGCTGGCCTTGCTTTAAATACTCTACAGTGATGATTTGTTTGCCATGCAAAGAATGTAGCGGAGTGATACAGCTATTAATTTGCTGGTAGCTTAATTTACCTTGAGCGGTCTTGCTCACCATTACCACGGTACACGCGCCACAATCGCCACTGGCGCAGCCTTCTTTGGTGCCGACTAAGCTGCGTTGTTCACGCAAAAAATTCAGCAGCATGGTGTCTGCCGCTTGCTGACTGAGCGCTATCGCTTGGTCGTTAATCATTAGCTGTAACATACTGCTCCTACCTTTGTTACAAACTTAAAGTTGTCTACATGGTCAACTTTAAGGTTAAATTTTTTAATTGGTTTCAGTGTCGCTGCGATAGGCGTAGGTATCTGCGAAGCGCGATAAAATCCATTCGCCGGCGCTAACTTCTGAGTACTTCGATGTTTCTCCCTCGGCTAAACAAGAGGCTAAGGTATTTACTGGTGTGTCAAAATCTGGCTCTACAAAAAAAGGCATAGAGAAGCGGGTCGCTTGCTTGTTAGGGCTGGTGACCCGATGTGGCGTAGATTTGTACTTACCATTTGTCCAACGCTGCATTAAATCACCGATATTGACGACAAAACTGTTTGCTAGTGGTGTGGCATCTAACCAATTGCCGTTTCTATCCTGCACTTGCAAGCCCCCAATGTGATCTTGATAAAGCAAGGTGATGCAACCGTAGTCGGTATGTGCGCCAGCACCATTGCTGCTATTTTTCTGTGGTGGGTAATGAATCAGCCGCAACACACTAATCGGGCAGCTAAAGTTTTTACTAAAAAAGTTTTCCGCTTGGCCTAAAGCAATAGCCATTGCCTGTAGTATTTTGAGTCCAACCTGTAGGGTGAGTTCGTAATGCTGCTGCATTAGCTGAGCAAAGCCGTCAAGATTGGGATACTGGTTGGGCCCGTACAGCAGAGAATATTTGGCCACTTGCGGGTGATAGGGGCTTAAATCCAAGGCCATATCATAGGTTTCTTTAAAATCTTTCGGCCCTGCGGGGTCTAATTGCTCGGCGCTAACTTGGCCCCAACCTCGGTGATTAACTGAGCGTTGTATATCGATTTTGCTTTTTTCATCTTCGCTTAAGGCAAAAAACTGGGCGGCCATGCTTTGCACTGCTGCAAATTGCTCTGGTGGAATACCATGACCGGTCACGTAAAAAAAACCTTTGTCTCTACAAGCTGCATCTATCGCGTCCACCACTTCTTGCCAACATTGGCTGTCTGCTTGGTTTAGTGCGGCAATGTCAATAATAGGTAAGGCTAAGGTCATGCTTGTATCTCTTAGTGAGCCCAGCTAAACGCTGGGCTTTTAAGTCAAATGCTACTTTGGAATGGTGGCGTCGATACCTTCTACGTACCACATCACGCTGGCTAGCTCTTTGTCGTTTAGAGTTTTACCCGCCGGGATAACTTCCTTGCCTTGGTTGTCTTTCATCGGGCCAGTGAAAGGATGGAATTGGCCAGACTTAATTTTGGCTTCTGAACTACTAATGGCGGTTTTTACCTCTTCGGGTAAGGTTGGGTTAACCGATACCACCTGGAGGATTTCTTCGGCAAAACCACCCCAATAATCTTCTGGCTTCCAAGAACCTGCCATCACTTCTTCTACAGTACGAATATAATGTGGTGCCCACACATCTCGAATTGAGAACATATGTGCGGTAGGGGCAAAATGACTCATGTCAGAGGCTTGGCCAATGCCCATCATGCCGCGTTTTTCTGCTGCGATAAGTGGCGCGGGGCTGTCGGTGTGTTGCAAAATAATGTCTACGCCTTGGTCCATTAAGGCATTGGCAGCGTCGGCTTCTTTACCGGGGTCGTACCAGGTATTTACCCAAACAATTTTAATTTGTACGTCTGGGTTAACGCTTTTAGCACCAAGGTATACCGCGTTAATATCGCGAATGACTTCTGGAATAGGGAAGGAGGCAATGTAACCAATAACGTTAGTTTTGGTGGTCATGCCTGCCGCTACGCCCGATACATAACGTCCTTCATAGGTACGAAGTATGTAGGTAGAGACATTTTTGCTGCGCTTGTAGCCAGTGGCGTGTTCAAAACGTACTTTAGGAAAACGCTTAGCCGCTTTAATAGTGGGGTTCATAAATCCA
Source organism: Agarivorans sp. DSG3-1 (assembly GCF_046774965.1). Classification (NCBI taxonomy): domain Bacteria; kingdom Pseudomonadati; phylum Pseudomonadota; class Gammaproteobacteria; order Alteromonadales; family Alteromonadaceae; genus Agarivorans; species Agarivorans sp. DSG3-1. Next base: position 3,042,965 of record NZ_CP177241.1, read on the forward strand.
AACGAGGTAGTGAATATCACATCGTGGCCCGATTTTGCCAGCTGAGTAATCACTCGCTCGGCATCTGCACCTTCTGGTACATTTTCTACAAAAGTAGTGCTTACTTTGCCACCAAAGTGTTGTTCCATCTCTATACGACCTTGATCGTGCTCGTAACTCCAACCGTGATCACCTACTGGGCCAACGTAGACAAAGCCTACTTTTAGCGGCTCGTCTGCTGCCATGCTAGCAGGGGCAAGTAAACTGCTTACAGCAAACGCCGCTGCGCTTATCCATTTATTTAGTTTCATTAAGAACTCCGTTTCTATTTCGGCGGTGAGGTGTTGATTAGTGATAGCAAAAAGCTGGCCACTTGGTCATGTTTTTTGATTTAAGTCAAAAAAGCCCATTTGCACAAGCTTTGTTGAGATTACTGGTAATAATTGTTACGGGGCTAGTGGCTGTTGCTTGTTAAATAGTGGTGCAGCGTTTGATTGAAAACGCACCACACTTAGGCATTCATCAGCGTTTAGCTTTTACCAAGCATAGTTGATGTAGCCAAAATGTTGCGGCTGTGATTTATAGGGATAAAAAGGAGAGGGGAACTAGCCGCTAAGCTTGATGCCGCGGCTAGTGGTTTTGCTTTATTTTGCGCTTTATTCTACAAAGCGTATTAGTTGATTAGCTTGACTACCACACTGCCACTGCTGAATCGCAGCAGCTTTGTTAGCGCTGGCATTTTTTACATCAATACAGGCGTTAGATTTTTTAGCGCGCAGCTCAAACCAGCCGTTTTGCTTGTCTACTAACTTCCAAGCTTGGTTGGGGTTATTTGCCCCACAATTGTATTGCTGAATTGCCGCGCCATTGGCTTGGCTACCATTGGTTAAGTCCACACACTTTTCGCTTACTTGTGCTTTAATCGCAAACCAATTATCACCTAAGTCGGTAAACCTAAAACGCTGGTTAGTATTTTGAGTATTACAGTCCCATTGGTGGTATTGGCTGCCATTTTCAGTTCTACCGTTGGCTACGTCAATGCACTTATAGCTGTGTTTAAACTGTAGGTTAGTCCAGGATGTTGGTGGGGTAATGCCTTCTGCAACAACGCTTAAGTCGTTTATTTGGTCGCTAGCTATATTACTTTGCCATTCGGTACCTACTGGTCGAATGCTGTTTTTAAGCGTGTAACCGTTTGACGCTACAGGTATGTCATCTAATTCAAGATTTAGCTGAGCAATGCCTTCGCCTGCCTCTACCGTAGTAGTAGCTTGGGTCAGCCATTGATCGTTTAACCACAGCTCTACAACTATGTCGCGCTGTTCAGTGGCGCTATATTCAACATCAAATTGCTGTTGCTGAGCGTGCGCTAACATTTTCTCGGTTACGAGCAATTTAGTGCTGTCTTCGCTAGGAAGAGCATTCACAATAGTAATGTTAGTGATTTGCTCAAAATCGATGTTTTGTTGCCACGAAGCACCAACCGGGCGAATAGACCCTTTAAGAATGTAGGTGGTGCTACCTACCACAGGTGCAGTGCCTAGTTTAACGGTAACGCTCGCTCGGCCGTCACCGGGTTTCACTGTGGTTTTGCCGGCTGCTAACCAATTGTCATCGTTCCAAACTTCAACGACTAGGTCGCGCTCTATCATTGCCGAATAATCTAGTTCAACGGTGTATTGCAAGGCGCTAGTTAACTCACTGAAGCTGTCTACAAATACTAGTTGATCGAAGCCCGCGCCATTATCATCTTCAATACTAATGTCGTTGATCTGGCTTTGTTGAATAATGCTGGCAACGTCGCCACCTTGTGGGCGGATATTGGTTTTGAGTATGTAATCTTCTTCGCCTGCTTGAGTCGGCGTATTTAAGCTGATCTCGAAGGTTTTACTGCCTTTACCAGCGGCTACATTTTGGGTTTGTCCTGCTAGGTAGGTTTGGCCGTTCCACAGCGATACCACAAGATCACGGCTCATAGAGGCTTCATAGTTCACCGTTACGGCGTAATTGCTACCAGGTGCAAGGCTGATGATTTGTTCTGCAAAGCTAATTTTGTCTTCGTTTGTGGTGGCATTGCTTTGGTTATGAACCTCTAAAACTACCGAGCTAACACGGCCGTCAGAGTCAGGGAAGGTAAGGCTAATGGTGTTATTTTTCGCTAGCAGTTGATTGTTTACAGGTATGCGTAATGTACCAAAAAAGTCATCTCGCGAGCTTTGGTCGCCACCTTTCCAGTTACTGGGTACCGAAACTGCGGTGCCATTTACTTTCACAATTGGCTGCTTTGATTTGTTGTGTTTACGGCCAATACTCACTTTAAGTATCGAATCGCCATTAGCTAAATCAACATTGTTAATGTCAAAGTTAAGCACTTGATTAGCTGTAATTTTTTGCAGGTTAGTACTGCTGTAATAGTTGTTTACCTTAACGGTATTATTTAATTCAAGGTTTCCGTTGAAGCGATAAGCCAATACTACGGTTTCACCAGGAATTAAATCTACAGAATTAGGTGTGTTAATGCTGGCTTGGTCTTGGTAAATAGGCGCTTTGTTGGTATAAATCTTTAAGGATTTTTTACTCACATTGGCAATACTGCCAAAGCTATTTACAAAATCTAAGTTCACTTGTTGATTGCTTTCAGACAAGCTATTTAGCGCTACGTAAGCGGTATTACCATCAACAAAAGCATGTACTTGTACATCTTCATAATCAGAGAGTGTTTTTACCCGTAGGCCTTTTACCTCAGACCATAATTGGTAGAAGTGGATCCGCGGTGTCCAAAAGAACTTGGTGGGTTTGCCATTCACAATGCTGGTGGGATCGGGGCGTGATACTACGGCTCCGTAAGGTTCCCAGTTATTGGTAGCGTTATAGTGCCACGCGGCTTTACCGGTAATAAACGGAATAGACGTAAGCAAACGGTCTTGGCGGTCTATTAGTTGAAATAACATGTTGTTAATTGAGCGAACCGACTGCACGCTGGCAATGTCGCTGTAACTATCGCCATAGCCTTTTTCAATTCCACCGTATTCGGTAATGGCTAGGGGTTTAACTTGGTCCCACTTGTGGTAACTGTAGCTTTCAACTAAATCTAAGATTGCGTCTAAGTTACTGCCAGAACGCTGACTATTTGCTCCGGTTACGTTAACTCCATCGTATAAATGCACCGAAAACGCATCCATGTATGGACCTGCGCTATCCATAAACATCTTCATACGTGTATCAAAGTGTTTAAAGTCCCACAATTCCATGGATGGCCAAGCACCGGCATAACCAATTAACTGGGTATTGATGTTTTCTTGGTCAAACTTTTTGCCAATTTGCTTAAATAGCTCGGTAATTTTGCTACGCGCTAAATCGTCATCGATGCCAAATTCACCGGCATGTACAAAGGGTTCGTTGATTGGCTCATAGAAAATAGGGCGTGTGCTGTCGTCAAAGTAATATTTGAAGTAGTTGGCGGCCCATTCTGCGGCTTTTACCGGATCTTGGTTAGCTGCGAACGCATTGCGAGGGTGATCGGTAACGATGTAACGATCTGAAAAGTAGGCATAGTTTCTATGATTTTTAGTGTTAGCCACATTTTTTGCGCCGTTGGTTTTGGCGGTGGCTTCATTAGGGTAAGAATCGTGCCCTTTGTGCGCTGAGAAGGGACTCCAAAAGCCGCGACCAAAGCCTGCGTTTAGCTCGTTAGTTAGGTAATCCAATTCGTCACTGGTGACTTGGTTTTCTGAGTGGGTGGTATGTAGATTAAAGTACTTCTCTCGGTCTAACTTAGACACGCCACCAATAAATTTTTGGGTGCTTAAATCAATCGTAACGGTGGGTGCTGCATAAGACCCGCTGCTGACTAATAAGCTAAACGTCGCTCCGATCAGTGCCGAGGCAGTTGATAATCGCATTTGTATCTCCATGATAGTGTTTTAAAAAACATGTGGCATGGGTGTTAGTTAAATGCCTTGTTATAAGCCTGAATCTTAGCGACTCAAGTTTGGCTACAACAAATCTAGTTTGCGCAAGGTAACACTCATATCATCCTGATATTGCTAAGCTTTGTCCCTGTATCTTATTACTTGCTTGGATTACTTTTATTGGGGGGCGAACTTAAACCAGTTATGGCTGGGCAAGATACTAGAACAGGCTTAATTGATATTTAAATTAAGAATTGAGTTTGTCACTAAGCTGTGAGGTACATCACGCAATATTCTTGGTTTTAGTGCTTATGTGTCGTTAATGAAAGACAGTTATCTGACTGTTATTTATAGTTTTTTAATGCTTGTTTATGATTAGCACTTTTAGTGACTCTAGAAATGGTAAACAGCAGAAAAACGGATAAAGCTACCGGTTTAAACGAATCGCTTATTAGGCTTTTGGAAGTGACACCATGTGGTGCATGGTTTGCGAAATTCGCACCATGATCACGCTTGCTACAGATGTTTTTGCTGGCATATTTTACTCGACATTATTTTCTCCCTTCGCGCTCTGCACCTTTGATACAGGCGGCTTGTAGAACTCCCGAATGTTACAAAAAGGTAAACTGGCAAGTTTGTTGCGTTATTAAACTGACTGAATGGTCAGGTTGGGCGGCGATAGCCGAATGTTAATGAACGGAGCCAAAGATGAAAACCGAAGCATCGCAGGAACTCATTTACACGCTAGACGAGCAGCCCAAAGCGGCCGAAGCTTTTTTTGCAGGATTACAGCATGTGTTGGCTTGTTTTGTTGGGGTGATTACCCCAACACTGATTATTGGTGGCGTACTAGGTCTAGGTGAACACATCCCTTATTTGATTAGCATGGCCTTGATTGTATCGGGTGTCGGCACCTTTATTCAGGCGAAGAAAATTGGCCCAATAGGCGCAGGCATGATTTGTGTGCAAGGCACTAGTTTTGCCTTTTTAGGCTCGGTATTGGCGGCCGGGTTTATTGCAAAAAGCCAAGGTGGCGGGCCAGAAGAAATGCTATCGCTTATATTTGGCGTATGTTTTTTAGGTGCCTTTATCGAGATATTTCTTTCTCAGTGTTTAGTGGCGATGAAGCGCATTATTACACCGCTGGTGACCGGTATTGTTATCACTATTATTGGGATCTCACTGATTAAAGTGGGCATGACAGATTTGGCGGGTGGCTTTAAAGCGCCTGACTTTGGGAGCTTACCAAACCTTGGTTTAGGGTTTGTGGTATTGGCGGTGATTATTGGTTTAAACCGCTGCTCAAACCCTTGGTTACGTTTATCATCGATTGTTATTGGATTGGCGATAGGCATGGTGATTGCTGCGTTCATGGGTAAGTTCGATTTCTCTGCACTTGGCTCTCAACCGTGGTTTAGTATTCCTGTGCCTTTTAAGTATGGCTTTAGTTTTGATTGGGTCGCGTTTCTACCCATAGGGCTTATCTATTTTATTACTGCCATTGAATCCGCCGGAGATATCACCGCAAATTGCGTTATTTCGCAGCAGCCAATTAAAGGCGACGCTTATTTAAAACGTATTCGGGGCGGCGTATTGGCTGATGGAGTTAACTCTTTGTTAGCGGCAACATTTAACACCTTTCCCAATACTACTTTTAGTCAGAACAACGGAGTGATTCAACTAACTGGCGTGGCTAGCCGTTATATTGGCTATTACATTGCGGCCATTTTGGTGGTGCTGGGTTTGTTCCCACTATTGGGTGCGGTGCTGCAACAGATCCCTAAACCCGTGTTAGGTGGAGCAACCCTTGTTATGTTTGGTACGGTTGCTGCCGCGGGCATAAAAATCATCGCCAGTGAGGCACTTAATCGCCGAAAGCTACTCATAATGGCGGTGTCTTTTGGGGTAGGGTTAGGTGTGACGATGGTGCCTGATTTACTGCAACACGCGCCCAAACTGGCTCAAAATGTTTTTGGTTCTGCGGTGACTTCGGGCGGCTTAATTGCTATTGCACTAAGTTTATTGCTACCCGAGGAACAGGTCGAATCGTCAAGTTCGGTGGAGACTTCTGCTCGCGATTCATCAGGTTAAAGTTTGTTCATTAGTCGGCTTGAATAAACGGCGAGCTTTTGGCAGAATGACGGCAGGTGCTAAAGGGGCGCCTGCCCGCCAAGAGGAACTCACCCTTAAGTACGCTAAGCTTAGCGACCTATCATTACGACACTGTATGTCATTCTGAATATTGTTTTGCGGGGAACAACATAAGTATTTAGGAACATAGAGATGTTATCTGCTATTGAAGAACTTAAGATCCGCAGTAAAATTTTGCTTAAACAGCGTCATACTGCTGACTCTCCGTTACCCGCCTTAGCCAAAGGCAAATCACCACAACTTAAACACGCTTTGTTATATGTAGCACGCCAAGCTGGCTTTAACGATTGGCAACACGCCCAAGCGGTATTGTCCTGTGAGCATAGCGAGCCTAAACAACAAGATAGTGGCAAGTTTTGGTATTCCAATGCTTGCATGGCGTTGCTTAACCACTGGTGTGCTAGCTACCAAGAAGCCCTAGCACTGCAGACTAAAAGGGGCGGGGTAATACTGCCTTACAAAAGCCAGTTTGTGGTGGCCGACGGCGTGTATTTGCAAGCACTGGGTTTAGCCGCCAACGATCCCTTATGGGAAAGCCTTAACCATGATTGGTGCCAAGGTTCGCAAGCCGTTCGACAAGAATTAGCTTATAAGCGTTTATTATCAATGCAAACTGCCCGTTATAAAGTGTGTTAAAACGTCAGTGATCCTTAAAACTAAAAGAGGTGAGTGTTGATCGCCTCTACTATTGCTTTTTGTCAGAATGTATAAATAGTTTTGAATCGCGCTTTTGTATTGGCCGTTTCGCTAAACAATGCCAAAGTGTTGCAAACGTGATTATTTATCAAACCTATCTCAAGACATTTTAATGCAAACGATTATCGAGTTAGTAAAACAAGATCTTCCTCGAGTACAGGCGCTTGAGTACGTTCAGGCCCTAAACTTGCCCGATTGCTATATTGCTGCTGGTTTTGTTCGAAACTTAGTGTGGGATCATTTGCATCACAAGGTAGTACCTACCAAGCTAAACGATGTAGATGTTATCTATTTTGATAGCAGCGAAACTGACCCTGACAAATATTTGGCCTATGAGAAAGTGCTTAGTAGCGCAATGCCTGGTTTAAATTGGCAAGTACGTAATCAAGCCATCATGCATAAACGCAATGGCGACCCGCAATACCTGAACTCATTAGATGCAATGCGTTATTGGCCTGAGAAAGAAACCGCGGTGGCAATTCGCTTGCTGGATAAGCATCGCTTCGAGTGTATTGCTGCATTTGGTTTTGACTCTTTGTTTAGGGCACAAATAAGCTATAACCCTAAGCGGCAGAGAGCGGTATTTGAGCAGCGGGTAAACGCAAAAGGCTGGTTAATCGCATGGCCAAATCTACAGCTTATTTATGAGTAAAAGCAGATAAGTTGATACGAGCGTTCCACTTCTTCACACACTAAGCCTAGGCCATTGAAAGAGCAGATTATTCTAGCTATTGCTCTTACTGGCTTTTTGTTTGATGCTAATGATTCACTTGTTAATCGACAGGCTTAAACAAGTCTTTTACTGTGTTACTAAATTGATTCTTAGTGCGCCTAACAAGAACGCGCTAATTATGTAGGATACATAATGGCTGAATTTGTAATGAATGCGGGTGGGGAGCGGTTTCGTTTCGCCAGCTTAAAAGAGTTAATGGCCAAGGCTTCTCCCTTGCGCAGCGGTGACCAATTAGCGGGTTTAGCGGCATTAAGTGACCATCAGCGAGTAGCGGCGCAAATGGCCTTAGCCGAACTGCCTTTAAGCCACTTTCTTAATGAAGTGCTTATTCCTTACGATTGTGATGAAGTAACACGACTGATTGTTGATAGTCATGATGCTCAAGCATTTAAGGCTATTGCTCATCTGAACGTGGGCGATTTGCGTAATTACCTGCTAAATGAGCAGGTTGGCGCGGCGGAGCTAACAGCGTTAGCACCCGCGTTTACGCCTGAAATGTTGGCTGCAGTTAGCAAGTTGATGCGTATTCAAGATCTCATTTTGGTTGCTAGCAAGTGTGAAGTAGTGACGGCATTTCGCAATACCTTGGGGTTAAGTGGAACCTTGTCGACGCGCTTACAGCCTAATCACCCTACCGACGATCCTGCTGGTGTGGCGGCGAGCATTTTAGATGGCTTATTGTATGCCAATGGTGATGCGGTGATTGGTATTAATCCCGCTACCGATAATTTGCAGGCTGTTACCACCTTAATGAAGATGCTGGATGAAGTGATTCAGCATTATCAAATTCCCACCCAAAGTTGCGTGCTTAGCCACGTAACTACCCACTTAGAAGCGATCAGTTTAGGCGCACCTGTAGATTTAGTGTTTCAATCTATTGCGGGTACCGAGCAAGCTAATCAAGGCTTTGGTATTAACTTAGCCTTGTTAGATGAAGCCTACAGTGCAGCGCTATCGCTCAAGCGTGGCACTAAAGGCAACAACGTGATGTATTTTGAAACCGGGCAGGGCAGTGCGCTTAGTTCCAATAGTCACCACGGGGTTGACCAGCAAACCTGCGAAGCGCGAGCTTACGCTGTCGCGCGGCGCTATAAGCCCTTATTAGTTAATACCGTGGTGGGTTTTATAGGGCCAGAGTATTTGTATAACGGGAAGCAAATTATTCGAGCCGGTTTAGAAGATCATTTTTGTGGCAAGTTAATAGGCTTACCTATGGGCTGCGACATTTGTTACACCAACCATGCTGATGCCGATCAAGATGACATGGACATGTTATTAGTGCAGTTAGTCAGTGCTGGGGTTAACTTTATAATGGGCATTCCTGGCTCAGATGACATTATGTTGAACTATCAAACCACCTCTTTTCATGATGCCTTATTTGCTCGGCAGATTTCTGGGAAAAAACCTGCGCCAGAGTTTGAGGCTTGGTTACAACAGCAACAAATCACCGATGACCATGGCCATTTAGCGCTTAAGCAGCAGTTGCCAAAAGCCTTTGATGTGGTGAGTAAGGAGTTGCGCAAGTGAGCGATGACAAATCTAACTCATTGGTGACTAAACCTGCGCTCGCAGAGTTGGTGATTGAGAACCCTTGGCAATCATTAAAGACACACACCGATGCGAGAATTGCTTTAGGCAGAGCGGGTTCTAGCTTACCCACCAAGGCACATTTAGCTTTTCAATTAGCTCATGCGCAAGCGCGAGACGCTGTATTAATGCCTTTGGATTATCAAAAGCTAGCCGTGGAGCTAACCCGTTTTGAATTAGGTGTTAAACACCTCAGCTCGCAAGCCTGTGATAGAGCTACGTACTTACAACGTCCCGATTTAGGCCGGTTGCTTGATGAGCCATCGAAGCAAACCTTAGCGAATGACCTCGCTAGTTACGATATTGTGCTAGTGCTGACCGAAGGACTATCTTCAGCCGCAATTAGAGAAAACGCCAGCTCAATGTTAGCGGCTTTGCTGCCTAAGGTGGTTGGCTTAGGTTTATCTATCGCGCCATTGATAATTGTTGAGCAAGGCCGAGTAGCTGTAGGTGATGATGTAGCCCACGCCTTGGGAGCGAAAATGGTGGCAATACTGGTGGGCGAGCGGCCAGGTTTAAGCTCGCCCGATAGCTTAGGCATTTACTTCACTTATCAAGCTTATCCCGGCATTGAAGAAGCCAAACGCAACTGTTTATCTAACATTCGCTCGGCAGGCATGTCGGTTGACGACGCGGCATTTCGCTTAGCCTATTTAATTGAACAAGCTAATCAGTTGGGGTACTCAGGCGTGGAGCTAAAGGATAAAACTGAAAGCAGTAATGCCAAAGTAGGCCAAAACTTTCTACTCCCTTAGGCAAAGTTACAATAGAGTTGTCGACCTTAGAGGGTAAGTGCTCATTAGTGACCCTAAAGAGGCTATGTTTAGGGTAATGACTATCGATAATGGGGGGCTCAATGCCGCACCCATTGTCGATAAAAGAGGTGAAGGATTAACGGAACTGAGGCATGAAGTCTAAATTTTCGTCAATCGTTTCATTTAACGCTTCTTCTAAAATGCAGCCTGTTGTGACTAATGGATTCAGAATTAGCGCTCGGTGGGCGATATTACGATCACCTGCTACTGCTGCTTCAACGGTTAGTGTTTCAAAATCTTTCATCATTTGAATAAGGCGTAATGTATCTGAAGGGAACGGTGCAACGTTTAGTGGTACGGGGCCAGAGCGAGTAATCATACTACTTACTTCAACCGCACAATCATCTGACAGACCAGCTATAGTGCCATTGTTGCGTGTATTAACGTGCATGATGGCACGTTTGTCGTTGTAAATTGAGCTCATTAGCTCACAAGCTGCTTCAGAGTAATATTGACCGCCTCGTTTCTCTAGCTCTTTAGGTTTCTCGCTAAGAGCTGGATTACGATAGATATCGAACAGGCGTTCTTCCATTGCTTTAACTACTTCACCACGGGTGCCCTCGCCATTCGCCTCTACAATTTCTTGCTGCATGATATCTTGGCTAGTGTAGTAATAACGCAAGTAAGCACATGGAATCATGCCCATGTTACGCAGTAACTGTTCTGGCCAATCAAATGCCGGTATGTTTGCAGGAACCAGCGTATCGTTACCTGACAGCATCTCATCAACGATGTCTTCGAGTTTGTCTTGACCGTTAATAAGTACTTGTCGAGCAAAAATGAAGTGGTTTAATCCCGCAACTTGTAAGACAAAGTCTTGCTCGTTTACATCAAGCATTTTGGCAATGCCTTTTTGCATGATAACCGGCACATTACATAAGCCGACCGCTTTCACCTTGGTATGCTTAAGAATAGCTTCGGTCACCATGCCTGATGGATTGGTAAAATTGAGTAACCAAGCATCTGGACACAACTCTTCCATTTCATGGGCAATTTCAAGTGCGATAGGGATAGTACGGCAAGCATTAGCAAAACCACCAAGACCGTTGGTTTCTTGTCCAATCATGCCGTATTTTAGAGAAATACGTTCATCGCGAATACGACCTTCGAGGCAACCCGCGCGGAACTGAGAGCAAACAAAATCAGCATCTTTTAAGGCTTCTTTACGATCCAGCGTGACATGCACATTTATGTGTTCCAAATTGTTTTTAGCGAGCATACGGCGTGTTAGCTCACCGATAATGTTGACCTTGTCGTGGCCTTCTTCGATGTCTACCAACCAAAGTTGACCGATAGGAAGTTCGCTGCTGCGATGAATTAGGCCTTCAACAAGCTCTGGAGTGTAACTAGAACCAGCACCAATAATGGTGATTTTAAGTTGGTTTTTCATATGAGGATTCTCTATACGGATTAATTGAGTTAATTAAAAGCCTTTCCATTAAGGGCGACAAACTAAAATATATGTTATATACATTAGCTACACTAATTCATAAGCATAATGTTTAGTTTAATGGACAAAAAACAACAGCAACTCACCAACATGCACACATTCAGTGTGGCGGCTAAGTTTTTAAGCTTTACCAAAGCGGCGGAAGAGTTGTTTATTTCTCAGGGGGCGGTAAGTCAACGAATCAAGCAGCTAGAGCTGCAACTCGGCTTTATGTTGTTTGTAAGGCTGACAAGGCGTTTAAAACTCACCGTAGAAGGAGAGCGCTTACTACAAGCGCTTAATCAATCTTTTGACCTGATTTTTTCTGAGATAGACGATATTAGGTTTAAGGAGTTAAGGGGAGAGTTGTATCTTGGCGTTGCGCCGACATTTGCGCAAAGCTGGTTGTTAAAGCGTTTACCTGAATTTCAAGCGATGTACCCCAATTTGAATATCAAGCTAAGAGTGAAGGCGAGTCCGTTAAATTTTCAACATGAACCAGTGGATTTGGCTATCTATTATAGCGAGAGGCACCACGCTGAGTTTTTCAGCCAAAAGTTATTTGATGAATACATTACTCCGGTTTGTTCGCCTAGTTATTATGAGAATCAATTGAATACTGTTGATAACAAAGGTGAGCCACTTGAAAGTAACCAGCTGTTAGCTGAAAATTTTAGTGACCTGACTTTAATCCATTGTTCTGAATCGCTTGAATCGAACCAACCTCAACATGAATGGAAGTTATGGCTTGAAAAGCAAAGTGATGAGCAAGTGAAACGATTAGTGCTTCCTGAGGCTAGCATGATAGTTAACCATGCCGACATGGCAAATTCAGCCGCGAGTTACTCCATGGGTATGGCGATGGGAAGAATTGCGCTAATAGAAGAAAAGTTGCATACGAAGGCGCTAATCGCGCCTTTTGAAAGCGTATCTTCAGGGCGTGCTTATCATTTAATTTGCCCTCAAGGTCAGCAAACAAGGCCAAGAAATAAAGCTTTTATTGATTGGTTGATGGCTTGCTTATCTAAGGCATAAGCCATCAACTACTACAATACTTGGTCAAACTGACTAACGGCTTAATATCTCGTAGCCATCAACAAAGGTGTTGTAAAACTGAGCCATTACTTGTTTACAGTGATTAGAGCAGTAAGCGTTGGTTGACGGAAATGTTTAGAAGGTTGCGATAGTTTAAGTAGCTAAGGTTTTAAACATAATTAAACAATCCACCAAGCCTTGTTCGCTGTGTTGATAACCATTGGGAATGGTACCGATAACATCGAATCCCAGCTTTTTCCACAGAGCAATGGCCGTCTCATTGGTAGAGACTACCGAGTTAAATTGCATGGCGCTAAAGCCGAGTTGTAATGCCTGCTGTTGAGAGTGCAAGCACAGCTGCTTAGCGATACCTTTGCCGCGAGCCGTTTCACTAACCATATATCCGCAGTTACACACATGGCTACCAGGCCCCATGGCATTAGCTTTTAGGTAGTAGCTTGCTAGTATTTCACCATTTTCTTCATATACAAAACACTTAGCTGGCAATATACACCAAAGCTCATAGGCTTGTTGCTCACTCATATTCGGATCAAAGGCGTAAGTCTGTTGGGCGCGAATCACTGCCTCGAAGCTTGGCCAGAAGGCGCTAAAATCCGCTTGGGTCATGGCTCTTATCATTTGAGTCGTCCTTTGGTATTCGCCGCTTCGCTTTGAGGAGTGCAGAGAGTTATGTGTTTACACTAACTGTTTTTGTTGGCTGGCAAAAGTCACAAAACTGTCGCTCATGGTCATGCCTAGGTCTTGATGATCCCAGCTATCGAGCAAGGCATGATAACCCTCTTTCCCCGCTAAGGTGTAAGCCGAAGAGACCCCTCGGTAGTTCTTTTTTAGCTCAAGCGCCTGCCACATATCGCCGCAGCGTAGTTCTACCTTGCTTACACGTTGGCCTGCAGGTTTATCACCTTGGTAGTGGTAACGCAGTTTGTAAAAGTAGGGAAAGCTGCCGTCTCCAGTGCCTAACAAGCCATTGTTCGTGGCGTTATCTATCGAGCTTTCAATAACTTGCAATAATTGTTTACCTGATACTAGATAGCTAACAATGGCAATTTCAAAGGGTAATAAGCGGCCGCATATTTCTGCTTTAGTAAGCGGGCCCGCTTTTAAAGAAACACGCACACCGCCGGCGTTATGTAAGGCAAAATCGGTGGGCTGTTTGGCGTTAGCGGCTTGATAAAAACCTTGGCATACCAGTGGTGATATTTCACTGCCCTCGGGCAGTTGGCTGGTGGGCATTCTAGAGTGTAACAATGGCTTGCTCAGTGTAGTCACAACTTGGCGGCGCATTTCGTCAATTACTGGGCGATATTCTTGGTTGATGATCTTGGTCATTTGCTGATCATCAGGGTAATGGCTCACTAATGAACTCGCCGCCAAATAATCAGCAATTTGAGCGCGTATCTCGGGTGATACTGGCTGACCATGTTGCAAAGCTTGCCACTGGTTATCGATTAAAAAACTCACGCCGCCATCTACCGAAATAACCTTACCTTCGCTATCAAATTCTAAGCGCTCTAAGCCTATAGATTCAGCATGTTTACCTGCTTGTAGAATGAGGCAGCCATGATGCCAGTGCTGGCTTTGTTGAGTACTTTCAATACCCATTTCAGAGAAATCACCGGTTAAAGTGTGTGAGTGGCCACCAACGATCAGGCTTATGCCGGATACGGCTTCCGCTAAGGCTAAATCTCCGCTATGGCCTAAATGGCTTAATACCAAGATGTGTTTTATGCCTTGTTGTTGTAAATGCTTAATCGTTGCTTGAGTCGTTTCAATGGCGTTCAAGAAATGGCAGTCAGCATCGGGGCAACCAATGTTATGCATCAGGTCGTGGGTAATACCAATAATTGCCAGTTGTTTATCGCCTAAAGGCTTGAGCAGGTACTCAGCTATTTGTTGCTGATTATCGTAGCGATAGAGGTTTTTATGTGGCGCTAAAGGTTGAGGTTTATGTTGATCTTCTTGGCTTAAATCCATGTTACCAGCAAGCAAGGCAAACTCAGCTTGATCAACAAATTGTGATACTGGCGCGTTACCAAGATCAAACTCATGGTTGCCAATGGTCATGGCGTCAGGCATAAGCAAGTTAAGTAAACGGGCGTTAGCTAAGCCTTTGAATTGGCTGAAATACAAACTGCCTTGAAAGCTATCACCTGCATGTAGCAATAAACTAGGTATCTGCTGTTGTTTCGCTATTTTTCGTTGTTCGGCTACTGCGCTAGCAATACGCGCATAACCTCCGCATTGCGCATCAATTTGGTAGCGTTGTCCATGTAAGTTGATGTAAAAATGGACTAAAGAAGACTCAAAATGGGAGTGGGTATCGTTGATATGAGCCAAGTAAAGCGAATAAGTCATAGAGTCTCCAACAAGCGGGAAGGCATGATACGCCAATTTATTACTTTGCTTGAACCATTCAGTGATATTTATTTTTTACTGGCGCTGTTAGTCACCAAAAGAACAAAGCCTCTAATAAATAGAGGCTTTGATTCAGCTTGATATCTAGAGAGTTAATGGCGTCTAGAATCAAAAGGTTTGGCCAAGCTCATGGGGGCTGCCAGCTTTTGCCGAATAGGGTTAGAGCTAATAATTACCATCACTACAATAGTGGCTACATAAGGCATCATTGCTAGCAAGTTGGGTGAAATGGTAAAACCGATACCTTGCATCACTAAGTGCAAGATAGACGCAACACCAAACAAGTAGGCGCCAACCATTAAGTAACCCACACGCCATGAGGCAAATACAACTAAAGATAAAGCAATCCAGCCGCGGCCTGCGGTCATGTTTTCCATCCACATTGGGGTGTAAGAAAGAGACATATAAGCGCCTGCTAAACCAGCAAATGCACCACCAGTAAGTACCGCAATATAGCGAACTTTTATCACTTTAATGCCTAAAGCGTTGGCCGAGTAGGGGTTTTCGCCTACCGCTCGTAAGGTTAAGCCTGCACGTGTTTTGTTTACCACCCACCAGCATATTGCTACCAATACAAAGCTGCCATAAACCAGTATGTCGTGGTTAAATAGCAGCGGTCCAACAAAAGGAATGTCGCTCAGTAAAGGGATCGCAATGGGCTTAAATCCATTAACGGTAGAGCCCACTAAGCTTGCGCCCAAAAAGGCACTTAAGCCTGAACCAAAAATGGTTAAGGCCAGGCCAGTGGCTACTTGGTTGGTATTTAAGTTAAGTGATAGTAGCGCAAAAATACCCGCCATCATCATGCCTGCCACCATGGCAAGCAACAAACCTAAGGCTAAATTGCCACTAAAGTAAGCACCGGCAAAACCGGCCATGGCACCCATTAACATCATGCCTTCTTGGCCTAAGTTAAGTACGCCCGATTTCTCGCAAATCAATTCGCCCAAGGCAACTAGCAATAACGGTGTGCCTGTTTTGATGGCTGCCACCAAAATTTGTTGAAACAGTTCCATGTCCATTAAGCGGCTCCTTGCTTGGTGCTAACTGGGGCAGTTTGAGAGTTTGATTTATTGGGCTGCCAGATGATTTTGTAGTGAATGAGAAAATCACACGCGAGTAAGAAAAACAGCAATATACCTTGGAATAGGCCAGTAATTGCTGTAGGCATACCCAACTCAATTTGGGCTAAATCGCTGCCCATGTATAAAGTCCCCATAAAGAAGGCCGCGAAGATAATGCCAAAGGGGTTAAGCCTGCCAAGGTAAGCCACAATAATGGCTGCATAGCCATAGCCTGGCGATACTTGCGGAATGAGCTGACCAATGGGGCCGGTCACCTCTGCCACGCCAGCAAAGCCTGCTAGCGCACCAGCACTCAGCATCACGCTCCAAATAATAAACTTACTGCTGTAACCGGCGTATCGCGCGGCCGGTTGGTCTGAGCCAAATACGCGCAGCTGAAATCCCGGTAAGGTGCGGTACAAAATAATCCCCGAACCAATGGCAAAAACTACCGCTAATACAATGCTGATTGAGGCACGACCATCTTCCATAATGGTGGGGAGCAATAACGCGTCGGCAAATATGGCTGACTCTGGAAATCCAAAGCCTTCAGGGTCAATAAGTGGGCCGTGTACTCCCCATAGCAGCAAATACAAACCAATGTAATTAAGCATAATCGTGGTAAGAATAAGGTTGGTGTGGAACAGCTGATGCAGCAGGGTAGGTATAGCTGCCCAAAACATGCCTGCCACCGCGCCGGCGAGCAGCGTAATGGCTAACCAGCCATAACCTGAATCATCATTGGCTTGCAGCGCAAAATATGAGCCCACCAACGCGCCAACTAGCAATTGTCCTTCGGCACCAATATTCCAAATGTTCGCTTTGTAACACAGCGCTAATCCGGTGGCACACAATAACAAAGGCGTGGTTTTTACCATTAATTCGCCTAGGTTATAGCTGTCGCTAAGCGGACCGATAATGAATACTTTAAATGCGGTGGTGGGGTTAATGCCTAAGGCCAAAAACATAATGCTAGATACCAGCATAGTGAGCACAATCGCAATCAGTGGTGACAGCCAAGACATCAGTTTGGAAGACTCTAAACGCGCTTGAGTTTTAAGCATGTTTTACATCCTCCTGCGGCTTATCTTCATTCATGAAGCTGCCAGCAATCCATTTACCTACCTCTTCAATGTTGGTTTGCTCGGTGTGTACCGCATGTGATAACTGCCCTTCGTATAAGGCGGCAATGCGGTCTGAAATCATGAACAATTCATCAATATCTTCCGATACCACTAAAATGGCCGCGCCGTTATCACGCAGCTCAATGAGTTGGCGATGAATTGAACTGGCTGCGCCTATATCTACCCCCCAAGTAGGGTGAGCACAAATCAGTACTTCTGGGTTTTGATCCACTTCGCGACCAATAATAAATTTTTGTAGGTTACCGCCCGATAAGCTCTTAGCTTGCGCGTGGGCGTTGTGGCATTTCACGTCGTTGCGGTGAATAATCGACTTGGCTAACTCAACCACTTTATGCGGCAAAATGAGACCGCGATTCACCAAGCCCTTGCGCGCGCTAGTCAGCAAGGTGTTGTCGGCTAGGCTCATGTCTGGCACTGCACCTTGGCCTAGGCGATCGGCTGGCACGTAACTCATGCCCAGTAAGCGCCGTTCACCAGCATTTAGCTTGGCCACTTTGCGGCCATTTATTAGTATGCTGCCGGCCTCTGCTCGAGTATCTTCGCCACTTAAGGCTTCTAATAGATCTTCTTGGCCATTACCGGCTACGCCAGCAATACCGAGTATTTCGCCTTTATGCAGGCTAAGGTTTACCTTTGTGAGTCCGGTACCAAAAGGATTAGTAGGCGGTACGCTTAAATCTCGGGTGACGAGCAGCTCGTCGGAGCCAATGGTTTTATGGTAGCGCTCCGACAACACGGCTTCACTGCCAACCATCATTCTGGCGATAGAATCTGGTGTTTCATTAGCGGGTACACATTCACCGCTTACTTTACCGCCGCGCAATATTACAGCCCGGTCGCACAATGCTGTGACTTCTTTCAGTTTGTGGCTAATAAATAAAATGCTGCAGCCTTCACTGGCTAGAGTGCGCAATACGTTAAATAAACCAGCGACTTCTTGCGGGGTGAGTACCGAAGTCGGCTCATCAAGAATCAGCAGTTTAACGTTTTGAATTAAACAGCGAAGTATCTCTAAGCGTTGGCGCTCGCCAATGCTTAAGTTATGTACGTAGCGGTCTGGGTCTACTTTCAGCTCGTAGGCTGCGCTGAGTTCAATTATTTTGGCGCGCAAAGTGGCTGCGTCTTTCACAAAGCCTGCATCAAGGCTCAGCTCAATGTTCTCTTGCACGGTGAGGGTTTCAAATACCGAGAAGTGTTGAAACACCATACCAATGCCCATGCTTCGAGCCATATTGGGAGAGCGGATCGCTACTTCCTTTCCTTGCCAAAGTAGGCTGCCTTCGTCTGCCTGTACGACGCCGTAAATCATTTTTACTAGGGTAGATTTTCCTGCACCGTTCTCTCCGAGTAAGGCCAGTATTTCCCCTTTGGCTAGCGTTAAGCTCACTTTGTCGTTGGCCACTACGCCGGGATAGCGCTTAGACACTTGCCATAACGACAACAAGAGATTGTCTTGTTTCATTTTGAGTCCATTCTTATTTTTCTATCGATCGGTAAGCCATTTGCATTGCATAAATCTGACCAAGTGTTCAACTTCACTATTGTAGCTAATAAGTTGCAATTGTTTGTTTTTTGTTGTGCTTAGTTGGTGCGAAGTATGGCAATAAATGGCGCTTTATGGTGCGTTCATGGCTTTTTTTAGCAAACTGCAGTTTGCACTAGTGATTTATAAGTTAATCATTAATAATGCTTTCGTAAGTAATATGACGCTTAAAAAGGTGGAACAAGGAGAGTGACTCAGCATGGCTAAAGCTACGGCAACCCAAAGTGGCGCAATTAGAAAAAAGAATGAAACGGTCATCTTAAGAGCGGCGACCAATGAGTTCGTGAAACACGGTTATCAAGGCACTTCGTTGCAAGCCATTGCCGATAGAGCTGAGCTGCCAAAAGCCAATATTCTCTACTACTTTAAATCTAAGCAGGGTTTGTATCGCGCCTTGTTAGAAGACATTCTTGCCATGTGGAATGACGCCTTTGAACATACTACCGCCGATGATGACCCGGCCGTGGCTATTAGTGCTTATATTCGCTCCAAAATGCGTTACAGCCGCAGCCACCCTAAAAGCTCACGTATATTTGCCATGGAAATTATCCAAGGTGCGCCTAATCTAAAAGACAATTTGCAGTTTCCCGTTATTGAATGGAGTAAGCAAAAATGCAGCTTGATTCAAACTTGGATAGACCAAGGAAAAATTCAGCCCATTGAACCGATTTATCTGTTATTTTTGATTTGGGGAGCGACGCAGTTTTACGCGGATTTTGATACTGAAGTACGAATGATTCACGGTAAAGCCTTAAGCGTTGAAGAGTTTAGCCAAGCTGAACAAAACTTAGTGGATATTATTCTTCGTGGTATTGGTTTAACGTCATAAATTTATTTTCTTGAGCGATTGGTCAGCTTTTTGCTTATCCTTTTAGCTATACGCTTAAAAAGGATAAGAGCAGCCAAATGCTTGCAAACAACCCATCAGCCAGTAAAACTCTGTGGATAAAGAATCCCTTAGCTGTTTTTAGTGGGGCATTAACTGGCCCTAACGCCGAGCGTGACGTAGCCGGTGGCTTAGTGATTCAAGGTAGCCAAATTATTGAATGTGTGGCTGCCGGCAAACAGCCCACTGTTACCGTAGACCAACAACTAGACGCCAGCGACATGGTGTTGCTGCCTGGCCTTGTTAATACTCATCATCATTTTTATCAAACATTGACTCGTTGTTTACCCGCCGCTATTAACCAGCCTTTATTCCCATGGCTTAAAACCTTGTACCCCATTTGGAGTGGTTTAACACCCAAGCATATTGAGCTAGCCACTGAAATAGCCTGTTGGGAATTAATGCTAAGTGGTGCGACTACGGTGGCCGATCATCACAATGTTTTTAATCAC
This sequence comes from Agarivorans sp. DSG3-1, assembly GCF_046774965.1. Lineage (NCBI taxonomy): Bacteria > Pseudomonadati > Pseudomonadota > Gammaproteobacteria > Alteromonadales > Alteromonadaceae > Agarivorans > Agarivorans sp. DSG3-1. Next base: position 3,062,827 of record NZ_CP177241.1, read on the forward strand.
GCCCTTAGTGAAGCAATAGACATACAAGCGGAGGTAGTGGGGCACTTAGGTGTGCGCGCTATGCTAACGCGCGGCAGCATGAGTTTGTCGCAAAAAGATGGCGGCCTACCGCCTGACAGCGTGGTACAAACCGAGCAGCAGATCCTCGACGATAGCCTACGTTTAATAAAGCGTTATCACGATGCCAGCAACGGTAGCATGCTGAACTTGGCGTTAGCGCCATGCTCGCCGTTTTCGGTTACCGAGGCATTAATGTGCGAAACCGCCCGCTTAGCTAAGCAGCAAGGTGTGCGTTTACATACTCACTTAGGCGAAACTATTGATGAGAACGACTTTTGCTTAGAAAAGCTGGGCATGCGACCGGTGGATTACTTAGAACATTGTGGCTGGATGGGTCCACAAACATGGCTTGCTCACGGCATTCATTTTGATGAGCGCGAGATACAGCACTTAGGTGCAGCCCACGTTGGTATTGCTCATTGTGCGACTTCTAACATGGTGTTGGCGTCGGGCATTTGTCCAACGCTAGAGCTAGAAGCCGCTGGCTGCAAGGTAGGTTTAGCGGTAGATGGTTCAGCCTCTAACGACAGCTCGAACATGATTCAAGAGTTACGTCATTCGCTTATGCAACAACGCTTACGTTATCGCGCCGACCAAATCACTCACCATCAAGTACTGAACTGGGCAACCCAAGGCAGTGCAGCGGTGTTAGGGCGCGATGACATAGGTGTATTAGCGCCAGGCAAACAAGCCGATATTGGTTTATATAGACTAGACCGGCTTAACTTTTCTGGCGCTCACGACCCATTAGCTGCGCTAGTTTTATGTGGTGCGAGTCAAGTGAGTAAGTTAATGGTGGCCGGTAAGTGGGTGATTGAAGATGCCGAGGCCACTCGTGAGCAATTAAACCAACTTAAGGCACAGCATCACCAATTAGCGCGTCAGCTGGTGGGTTAGGAAGCAACATGACAGATAAAAAAAATAAGCAAGATGACTACCCCAGAGATTTAGTCGGCTATGGCCAACATCCCCCTCAGGCCAACTGGCCAAACAAGGCTAAAATTGCCCTGCAGTTTGTGGTTAATTATGAAGAGGGCGGCGAAAACTGCGTATTACATGGTGATAGTCATTCCGAGAAGTTTTTATCGGAAATTGTTGGGGCAGAGGCATATCCCGATCGCCATATGAGCATGGAGTCTATTTACGAATATGGTAGCCGAGCGGGTTTTTGGCGCTTGCATCGTTTGCTTGTGAGCCAAGGGATCCCAGTAACCGTGTTTGCCGTTGCCATGGCCCTGCAGCGCAACCCGGAAGCGGTAAAAGCTATGTTAGATGCCAACTGGGAAATTGCCAGCCATGGTTTAAGATGGATTCACTATCAAGATTTTAGCGAGCAGCAAGAGCGTGAACACATAGAGCAAGCCATTGCTATTCATCAACAAACTACTGGCTCGAAACCTAAAGGCTGGTATACCGGCCGCACCAGCCCGCATACCCTAAAGTTAATTGCCGAACGTGACGATATTCTCTATTGCGCTGATAGCTACGCCGACGACTTACCATATTGGGACAACAACTACAGCAAACCCTTGTTAATGGTGCCCTATACTCTAGACACCAACGACATGCGCTTTGCTACCCCACAGGGCTTTAACAGCGGCGAGCAATTTTACCAATATTTAAAAGATGCTTTTGATGTGTTGTATTTCGAAGGAGAAACCACACCCAAAATGCTTAGTATTGGCTTGCATTGCAGAATAGTTGGGCGGCCAGCTAGGCTAGCCGCGTTGCAACGGTTTATTCAATATACCCAGCAGTTTGAAGGGGTGTGGTATGCCACACGAGAGAAAATTGCAGAGCATTGGGTGAATAAGTAAAGGCCTTTGAGTATTTGCTGTTTTCTTCATAGTAAGTATGTAGGTTATTTGACCTGAGCATTATCGGGGACGCGCAGTAGCGTCATCTTCACCTCAAAGTGTTGGTTTTGAATTATTTCCTTCCTGATGCTTGCGGTGTGTTAGTATGTTTTTTCTCCCTACCGCTTAGTAGGGACTTCTTTTCTTTTCCGAACTTACATCTCGGCACTCCTTAGTCGCCCTCCTAAGCCTTATCCACAAGGCTTTAGTTATGTCCAGCTCTACAGTAAATTTGCCAAATGCAACTCAGTTTAACAGTAATGAAGCATTAGAAATTGACCTAATTTCGACGGATTACCCCGCCGTTGCTCCGCTCTACGAATGCTTAACCCCTTTAATACCTTCGGCCATTGTTTTTTGTGAGGGTAACTTTGGAAAAACCGATGGGAAAACTGCCAATGGTTTGGTTAGGCATTCGCAAAACTATCGAATACTGTCGGTTATTGATAGTCAGTCTGCTGGCTTAGATTCTGGCGAGTTGCTCGACAATAAGCCAAATGGCATTCCAATAGTAAGTGATATTGAAGAGGCAATAGCCCTTGCCGAAACTGTCCCCGATTACTTTATTTTTGGTATTGCACCGTCTAGTGGGTTGTTGTCCCACGCTGAAAAAGACATGATTTTGCAAGCCATGTCGCTAAACATGAATATTGTTAATGGCCTGCATGAGTTTTTGAATGATGACCCCATTTTCAAGCAAGCAAGTATTGCCAATAACGTGCATATTCTCGATATTCGTAAACCTAAGAAGCAAGAAGACTTGCACACATTTAGCGGTAAAATCCATGATGTTAATTGCCCAAGGGTAGCAGTAATGGGAACCGATTGTGCATTAGGCAAGCGCACTACCGCCACAATACTCGCAGAGAAACTGAGAGAAAAAGGCCTAAATGTGGTGATGATTGCAACTGGTCAAACAGGTATTATGCAAGGTGCTGCTTACTGTGTGGCTTTAGATGCCGTTCCCTCGCAGTTTTGTGCTGGAGAGCTAGAAGCAGTGGTGCTAAAGGCTTATCAAAAAGAAAACCCTGATATTATTATTGTTGAGGGGCAAGGTGCTTTGAGCCACCCGGCATTTTCTACTAGTTCATTTATTTTGCGCGGCAGTTGCCCTACAGGGATAATCTTGCAGCATGCACCTAAGCGAATGTATAGAATAGATTTTCCTTCTATGCTTGTGCCTTCTATTGCATCTGAGATAAACCTTATAGAGACCTTTGCAAATACTTCCGTTATTGGCATTTCATTGAATCACGAGGGAATGTCTAACGAAGAGATGTTGTTAGAGATCTCCGCTTACACCAAAATGTATGACATGCCGGTGACAGACCCTCTTACTCAGCCTACGCAGAAACTGGTGGAAATGGTGTTAACCGCTTACCCTTTATTGGCGCAAAAACTGGTCGACAGTAAGTGAGTTACCCAAGGGTAAACATTGACTGTTACAAAATTCAGCATAATGCCCGGCTGCTGATTCGCCAACTGGCAAAGAAAAATATATCAGTTACCCCGGTAACTAAAGTGTGCTTAGGGCATCCAATTATCGCGAAACTGTTGCTCGATGCTGGGGCAAAGATGTTCGCCGATTCGAGAATTGAAAACATTAAAAGAATGGTGGAGTCGGGGATTAGTATTCCAAAAATACTGATTCGCACCCCCATGCTTAGCCAGGCTGATGAAGTTGTAAAATACTGCGATATTAGCCTTAACTCAGAAATTAAAGTTATTGAGCGGCTTTCCCTAGCGGCCACCCAGTTAAATGTAAATCACGGCATCGTAATTATGGTGGAACTGGGCGATTTAAGAGAGGGGGTAATGCCTGATCGAGTGATCAATTTTATGCGTAAAGTTCTACCGTTACCCAATATTACGATTAGGGGGATAGGAACAAACTTAGCCTGCCGTTACGGGGTTGCACCCGATGACCAAAAGATGAAATTGCTATCTGAACTTGTGGATGAAGCCGAGAGCGTTTTTGGGCTCAAACTGGATGTGATTTCCGGGGGAAATTCTGCGTCAATTAACTGGGCTTTAGACAATATTGAGAAAACTCGAATTAATAACCTGCGTGTTGGCGAAGCGATTTTTTTAGGCTGTGTGCCAGCTGAGCAAGCGCCAATAGAGGGTTTATATACAGATGCCATTACCCTAAGCGCAGAGGTGATAGAGGCCAAGGTTAAACCCACTTTTCCTTGGGGAGAGCGAGGAATAAATGCCTTTGGCGAAAAAGAGTACGTTAAAGATAGAGGGGCAGTTGCCCAAACCATTTTAGCTTTAGGACGACAAGATGTTTGTGTTACTGGGCTTAAACCACCTGATGGCATAAGTGTTGTTTCCTCGTGTAGTGACCATCTCATTGTTGAAGCCCCCAACGCGTCGCTAATGGTAGGAGAAAAAGTAACATTTGCACTTGAATACAGTGCTTTTTTAGCATCAATGTCTGCTGCTTCAGTTAATAAAGTATTTAATAATCAGCCTGTTGTATATGAGTCGTCGATGAGTTGTATTTGTTCTAATTAGTATTGGTGCTTATTCTTGAAAGGTTGGTGGTAACGAGAGGTTTGTTAGACACCACTTTGTTACCACCTATCACATACTGATAAACTTCATAACTATAGTCAGATAGTTGCTCTTGGCTGAGCCCCTTTTTAACTAAGGTGTTTAAGTAATCGTGAGTCAACTTTTATTCCTTTATTACTCATAAAGCTTCCTATCTTATTTGAGGTTTTACTTTAAAAACATCAGTCGCCGTTTATTACAACTTTGATAAAGCCACATTGGATACTGTTTTAAGTTCTAAAGCAGTATCCCATAACAGTAGTTTATATTTATATTATTATCATTAAAAATAACAAAAAGGTCATTTATTGCAACTGAAGACTTCGTATTGTTGTTCTCGGGAGCTTCAATGTGGCTGTTTAGCAGGGGAAATAATTAGTGAGTATATTTAACAAACATAAAAAAGCAGCACTTAAGCGCTGCTTTTAAATCGATAACTTGAACCGGTGCTAGCCGTCTAATAGCTCATGGTCTTTAGGTAATTGACCCGCTAACCACAATACCAACTTGTGGCGCATTTCTGGGCCGGTGATTTTGTCTTTGGGGAGCGGGGTAAGTCGCTTGTCTTCGGCCAACAGCATGTATAAAGCTTCTACTTTGTCTTTCTCTGAAATGCCGGGAGGAAACTTGGCAAAACCGCGTTGCAGTGCGTATACCTCGCCAATTTGTAAGGCTTTTTTGAGTAACTGCGCTTCATGTTTATACTTTTTCACTAATGGTCTCGCTACTGAGCAACTTTGTTCCAACATACGGTAAAGCGACCTTTAATAACAGCGCTTAAATCACTAATTGCAGGTCGCACCAATAACAATGGTTTAGTTGTCGAAAAAATAGTCGCTTAGGCTAAGTGCTCCATGCCGAGGCAAAGGTTTAGATAAGCAAGTGACATCAGTTCTTTTTCATCAGCTCTGCAAATCGTGTTGAAGCAAAATTTAGCCCCGCGCTGCCTCCACCTAATAAACCACCGGTAACTAATACGTCTGCAATTCTTATTAAGTGGCCGTGTATGCCGGATATTTCAGTTAAGTTCATCATTACATCGCTAAGAATACTAAGCCCTAGTGATGCCAGCACAATACCCGAGATAAACACAAAAAAGGTCACATCGCGGTTGCAGGTAGATTGATGCCTAGCTAGCGAGAATTCGTAACTGTGTTTAATGCAAAGTAGCGCAGCACGGTACTCATCGGCGTTGTCTTCTGGCGGAATAAGCAAATCAACCATTTGCTTATCTAAGACTTTTTGGGCGACTTGGATTTCCCTCTCAAATACCATTTTTAGTACATTAAGGTGTTGGCTTTCATCTGACAGGGTTTCTTTAATTCTGGATATTCTTAAAGTCCAGTCAGCTACTTTTCGATTTCGGTAGTTACTCACAAACACCGCAGCAGCGCGCTCTACCGCAACCACAATAAATAGGTATTTGAGAAAAATATCGCTGCCTTTATCGGATAGCTCGGGATTGACCACTAAAAAGTGAATGTCTTTGTAACCCCAGTAGAACGCAGCAATGAGGCTGGTCACTAAGATAATAACAGCAACCACCACTTGCCAAGTGCCGGTAGATTTTTTGCTAGGGTATGAATTGCTATTAGCCATAAGCTTTAGTCCTGATTGTTCGAGCAATCGGTCATTTGCTATTAAGCGCCCACCATAAGCTGTGGGTTCTACCCATAGTTTAGTCGCTGCTTAGTGGCTTGTGGGATGAATCGCCAAAGTAAGCTTGGCTAGCGGCAAGTGATATAGCCTGGAATGACTAAATGCAATGGGCTCAATAACTAAGATTGGACGAAGTTAGTTAACTGTAGCAATAGTGTTCGGTTGCCGTTAAAATCCCGCGCAGTAAAAATAAGGCTGTTAGCCCAAGTAAAGTGAGTTTGAAACAATGACTAGAAAGATAGAGTTGCTTGCCCCTGGTGGTGATGTAGAAGCCATTAAAGCGGCGGTAATTGCCGGGGCTAATGCGGTGTATTGTGGTTTAGATACGTTTAATGCCCGTAACCGAGCCTCTAACCTTTCTTTTGAAGATCTCAGTGGCATATTACGCTTAGCGCATAAGTACGACTGTGAAGTGTTTTTAACGCTAAATGTGGTAATTCTTGAACAAGAAATTCCCGCCATGGTTAAGCTGCTGAACAAACTGGTTAATTCCGGTATCGACGGCATTATTGTTCAAGATTTGGGAGTATTTAACTTAGTTAAAAAGCACTTTCCTAGCTTGGACATTCACGCTTCTACCCAGCTTACTACACATAACGAAGGCCAAATTGAATTCTTGGCTAAACTCGGTGCTACGCGAGTGAACTTATCGCGAGAGCTAAATCTACCGGAAATTAAAACCTTAACTGCCTTAGCACACCAGCACGACGTATTAACCGAAGTTTTTGTGCACGGCTCTTTGTGTATTGCCTTTTCTGGCCAGTGTTACTCAAGCTCGGTAAGTGTTGGTAACTCTGGTAACCGAGGCCGTTGCAGCCAAGCCTGTCGCGACGAATACGAAATTACCGCTGCTGGCAATCGTTTCCCGCTTAACCTAAAAGATAACTCTGCTTATTTTGATTTGCCGCAGTTGGTTGATGCTGAAGTAGACTCACTCAAAATTGAAGGCCGAATTAAAGGCGCTCACTATGTTTACACGGTTGTCGATAGCTGGCGTAAGCAAGTGGATAAGTTTGTAGAAAGCGGCCAGTTGCTGGAAGATGACTCAAACCTACACCGAGTGTTTAACCGCGATTTCACTAACTCGTTTCTGCAGGGCAACCTGACCAAAGATATGTTTATTGATAACCCACGCGACCACAGTGTGCAGCATGCGGTGCAAAAATATAACGCCATATCGGTGGTAGAAATTAAAGAAGCCAGAAAAGGCCTTCACGCCGAGCGTAACGAAATTGGTGAAGAACTGGCCGAAAAAATTAAGTACCTAAGTATTGCCAAGCAACCTTTGGCAATGGCGTTCTCAGGCTCTTTAGATACACCGCTATGTGTAACCATGACCATTGGTGATAACGACAAAGTGCATCGCCTGCAAACGACATCTTCGTTGCGAGTAGCCTCTAAAATTACGCTAAATGCCGAAGCCATTGAAAAACGTTTTAAAAACTTTGCTATTAACGACTTTAGCGTTGAGGCGTTTGATTGCAGTGAGCTAGATGAAAACTTAAGCATTCCTTATAAAGAGTTAACCGAACTTAAAAACCAAGCGGCATTTCTACTGAATAACTCGGTGCCTATAGTGCCAGTGGTAGAAGTACCAGCGCTTGAGAAACACCAGCGCATTACTAGCAAGCCAAGTATGTCGATACTGATTGCGGATGAGAAAGACCTGCCGCTATGTGATTTAACCGAATCGGATATTTACTTTAAGTTGCCAGAGAGCTTTAAAAAGGGCTGTAACAAGTACATAGATATTTTCTTGCGTAACCCGCGTTTAATCCCTTGGTTTCCTGCAGTACTTATTGGGAAAGACTATTTAGAAGCGGTGCGCTTATTAGAACAAGTTCGCCCAGCAAAAATAGTAAGCAATAATACTGGTGTTGCTTACAAGGCATTTGAAATGGACATAGAGTGGATAGCGGGCCCATTCTTAAATACCACTAACTCTTACGCTTTGCTTACCCTTAAGGAAGAGTTGAATTGTGCGGGAGCCTTTATATCTAACGAAATAAACCGCCTACAAATTAGAAACATTACTCGCCCAGACAACTTTAAAATGCTCTACAGCATCTACCATCCTATTTTGATGATGACCAGCCGCCAGTGCTTTTTCCAACAAACTGTTGGCTGTAACAAACCCGCGATTGAAGACGGTTGCATGCTCAAATGTACTAAGGCTACCACTATCACTAACGTGAAAGGTGTGTCGTTTGCCGTAGATAAACAAAAGGGCGGTTACCCGAGTATTTACAACCACGAGCAGTTCTTAAACTTTGATATTGTGAATGACCTCGCTGGGCAGTTTGACGAATTCTTTATCGACTTAACCAATATTGGAGCTGGCTCTAAAGCAGAGTTAGATAAAGCTGAATTAGTCACTCAATTTGAGCGCTTCTTGCAAGGCGATGAACAAGCGCAGCAACACTTAAGTGAGATGGTCACCGTACGGACCAATGCACAATATAGCCAAGGTTTGTAAGTAGGCGCTTGATATAGCGTTAGCTATCTAGGGACTATTTTAAAGGCCGTTTGTTAGAAAGCAATCTAGCTTTGCTTAGCCCTTAAGTGGCTAGATTACTTCGCGAACGCATTTCTGCACCAACAACGGTAAACCTGTTTTAGCTAGTTGTGTTCACTAGATTGATTAACCTTCGGTTAAGCGCGATGCAGCTGTTTGTCACCCCTTATATCTATTCATTTATCTTTCTATTCCTCTATTTACTGATGTTCTTGTTTTTATGTCTTCAGGTTGCTGATAATATTGGCTTTATAAGAAGAGCGCTTGCTTATAATAAGCGTTTGTAATGATTTAGATAGCATAACAAGGAGTAGTGATGAATAAAGAACAGGCTCAAGAATACATCAAAGATAATCTGAATGAGGGCGATGCGCTTATTGGTTTTTTTCAAGCTATTAGCCCTCCCAATATTTGGTTATTTTTCTTGATCGGACCTCTTTTTATATTAAGTATGAAATCCTATTTCTTAGCGGTAACTGAAAAAGGTATCTCGTTCCATAAACTCAGCATGTTAGGTAAGTTTAAAGAGCATGACTTTTTCGAATTTGATGAGATTGAAAGCGTAAAAATAGGCAAGGGATTGCTTCAAAGGCCAATGAAGTTTACCTTTAAAAATAATCGAAAAGTAACGGTAAAAGCCCAGCTTAAGGGTGTAGAAAAGATTGCAAAGTTACTGCCTGATGTGCAGCAACACATCGAGAAAAATATACCATTCGCTCAATGATTCTATTCCTTATCACAGTAACCATTTATGTTGGCCTATTAGTTTCTATCAAGCCTGCGCCAAGCAGTTTGAAGGCCAGTGCTGTCACTTATAAAGAGAACCTTCAGAGTGTGTGGGCATCGGTATGTTCGGGAGTCTTAATCATTGTGGTATTTCTAGTCACCACTAACTTTGGCTTTATTACTGTAGATGAATATTTGTATCACACATTGGCTTTGAGTAATGATGGCGAACAGTTTTTTAAATGGCCATTACAGCCGATAACCCATCTCTTTATTCATGGGAATTTAGTCCATCTTGCAGCCAATATGGTTGGTTTAGGCCTCGCTTCTGCTTATGAGCGCAGAGTTGGAGCTAAAAGGTATTTTGCTGTCCTTGTTGTTGGCGCTTTCGCATCTATACCGTCAATACTATTCTATTCAGAAAATATTGCTGTATGTGGTATTTCAGGCGGTGTCTTTGGTCTTGCTGCAGCCTATTTTACCGATGAAGAGGAGTTAACGCTTAAAGAGTGGTTGTCTGCCATTTTTCTGTTCTCGTTTATGGCATTAATGCTGGCTTTCTACTCAGAGTTTGACAGTGATTCTAACGACCCCTTGGATATGGGCGTTGACCATATAGGCCACCTGCTCGGTGCGTTAGGGGCAATTTTATACTGCCGCTTAAAACCGTTGAGCGTGGTGCAGTGAAAACCGAATCACTAAGCGTTAGCTTTGAAAGATGAAATACCAAAGGCCTAAGGTATTCCTTTGGCCTTGGTATTTTTTTACTTACTTTTTGTATGTGTTAATTAGCTCATCACAACTTCTTCGCAAGCTGAAATATCTCGCACAAAATCCTCGTCATGACTCACTAAAATAAACGCACCTTTATAGGTGTTTAATGCCTCTGCCAGTAGTTGCTTCGACTCTATGTCTAAGTGGTTATCGGGTTCATCTAACAGCAGCAATGGCGAATTAACCATGTGGCTCACCATTAACATGGCTAGTTTCATTTTTTCGCCACCGCTTAGCAGAGCAACTTCTCGGTGTACTAAGTCTCGTCTAAAACCAATACCTGCTAAGAGTGTGCGCGCAGTGCTGTGATGCAGGCCGCTGCAATGTGTGGTTAAGTTATCTAGCAGACTCGTTAAAGGATTGAGCAAACCAAAATGCTGATCCATATACACGGTGTTGGTATTCACTGTAATAAGGCCGCTATATTGAGTCTCTGCTCCGTTTATTGCTTTTAGTAAGGTGGATTTACCACAACCGTTCGCGCCACTTAAGTGGACCCTTTCAGTTTGCGATAGGCTAAAGGTAACAGGTTCGCTGTTGCCTAAGGCTAGGCAACATTGCTTAATGCTTAACAAGCTACGTTTTTTGGTTTGCTCCGATTGTTGCAAATACAAAGCTTGCGGTTTTAGCTGTTCTTTTTGTTGCTGTAAGGCTTGCAGTTTATCTTGGCTTCGCTCACGTTGGTTTTGTTGCATAGTGGCCGTTGCAGAGAGGCTTTGGCCTGCGCGTTCTTTCATTGCGTCGAGTAAAATCTTTGGCTGGCTGCCCGATTTTCTTATTCGGTTTCCTTTCGCTTCCCGTTGCTGAGCCTTTTCCTTATTGGCTTGGGCTTGCCGTTCTATCTTCTTTTGCTCTGATTTTACTTGAGTAATTTGCTTGTCTAAAGCGTCACTTTGCGCAGAAGATTGAGCCCAATACTCGTCGTAGTTGCCGCTATAAAAGCGCAAACCTAAACGCGTGAGCTGATAAATAGTGCTCACTTGTCTTAACAGTTGGCGGTCGTGGCTAACTATTAATGCTTGGTCTTGGTAGTGCTTTAATTGCTCTATTAACCACAACCTGCCATTTGAATCTAGGTGGTTAGTGGGCTCATCCAGCAACAAAATGTCGGCGTCGGATTCAAATAAGCGATGTAGTTGGAGTAGGGCAAGTTGCCCACCGCTTAAGGTGTGGCAATACGCATCAAGGCTTTCAGCAATATTTAGTTTTTCTAAGGTGTGCTGAGCACGAGTTTTTACCTCCCAGTCTTCGCCCAGTAAATCAAAATGCTCTGGTTTACAGCTGCCTTGCTCAATCGCATGGTAAGCCGCCAATTTTTCGCTAATACCCAAATATTCATCAATCCGAATATTGCTGTCTAATAAATGCGACGGTAATTGTGAGTAAAAGCCAATGTTACCTTGGCGGGTTACGCTGCCTTGGGTGGCGTTAAGCTGGCCAAGTAACAAGGAAACGAACAAAGATTTGCCCACGCCATTGCGGCCCACTAAGCCGCTTAAACCTGGCGCTAAGTTAAAGCTTATATCGCTAAATAACCATTCACCGTTATCGAGCTGAAATGATAATTGGGTGGTTGATAATACAGGCATAATTCTGCCTCCCTTTACGTTAAACGTGTAAAAGGGGTCGCGCCATTCTATTCAATGAGAATGGCTTAGCCGTTACTTAGGTGAGATTGCCAAGACAAAGATCGAACGGGATCTAAAACAGCAATATGCTCAAATTTTGTAGATAAGAAATGACGAAAGTAACGCCCACTAACCCCGAGTGTCCAAATGGTTGATATAAATTGGATGTCAGGTGGTTAGTACTTCATTATGGCGTTAGCTCCATTAGATTAGGTGGAGGGATTATAGAGAACTACTGGCTAAAACTTCAACAATTATTTGTGGTCTTTACGACGCTGATTATGATGTTTTCGTTAACCCCCCATACTATTTGACTCACGCTTTCTACTATTTACGCGAGTGTTCAGACTACTTCTTACTTTTATTTATATTATTGTTAATTTTATCTTTATTGATTTAGCTAGCTGATTTAAATAGGAAAAAATGATAATTTCTTATAGTGTCATTACATATTTATGTGGAGGGCTGAAATAACTATACACGAGCTTTAACGCAGGTTGTGTTGAGCTACTAGTGTTATCGAAAGTAAATGGAAGTTTCAGTTCTTGAGCGGTTCTAGTGGCCGAGTAGTGAGATAAACTACTAAACATTAGTTCTGATTCTGGCATTCCAACTGGAGTTTTTCAGTTAAATACGGTGCTCTACTCATGCATAGATATCACCACATAATGTCCATTTAGCGTAATAACAGCAGTTAACAAACAATCATCTAATAAACAAAGGTAGCATCGCTTTGAATAGGTGGACGGATTTTCCGTTACTGTTTTCGGCGTATGTAATTTTAAACAAGGAAAGTTCATGCCTGTATTTACTAAAGTTCCCTTATTGTTTCTATTTTTGGTTTTTTCGACCACCTCATTCGCAAACGAAGATAGTAGTTTAGCAATTGATAATTCATCGGTGATAATGAGTGATTACAAAGATTCAGTGTGGGTATCCGTTGTAGGGGAGATTAAGAATAGCGGAACGTACCCTGTTGAGGATGTCATTTTGGAAATACGTTTTTTCGATGATAAAGGTAATTTGATAGATGCGATTACAGAAAGTCTCTACTCAATCGTTATTCCCAGAAATGATAGTGTAGTGTTCAAGCTGGGTACGTCAGCCACAATGCCTGAAGAATCATATTCTTCTCACAAAGTTCGCGTTATTAGTTCGTACGGCAACTACCCATCAGGTAGTTGTGATAGTTCTAGCGTTCCCCAAAAAACGGATAATCGGTGGAAGAAGCTGCTTATATCTTGGAGCCCAATGCTCCTGTTGATCGCTGTATGGGTACTGTTGGCTCGAAGATATTCTGGGCGTAAGTCCCCGCAGCAAAAGATGGTTAACTTGATGGAACAGCAGGTAGAAACAGGTGAACAGACAAAATCTGATATACAGCGTTTAGCCGATGCCGCAGAGCAGTTGGCGAAATCATCAATAGATAAAAGTACATAATAAGGATTTAACTGGAAAAAGAGTTGGTCATTACTCCGTGTAAAAGGCCAACATATTTCTATTTGTGCGAGGAGAAAACAGTAAAAAGCTTTATTCGTTTTACTTATTGTATTTTTGCCGAAAATGATAGCAACCTCATACAGGGAGAGAGCGTTAATGAGTATTGAAGTTAACTTGGTCAACTCATTTACTGTAGATGGTAAAGGCGGAAACCCTGCTGGTGTTGTTCTTAATTCGGAACAACTATCGAATGCTCAAAAACTAAACATTGCGCAAGCTGTTGGGTATTCTGAAACGGCTTTTGTTTCTAGTGATGATGAAGCTGATTACGAAGTCTCTTTCTTTACTACCACTGGGGAAGTTGATTTTTGCGGCCACGCTACACTCGCTGCGTTTTTTACCCTTTACCAAAACGGTATTCTTGCTGCAGGCTGTTATGTTCAGCGTACAAAAGCAGGATTGTTGTCTGTGACTATCGAACCAGATGGTAGGGTCGTTATGGACCAGCAACTACCTAAAAAAATTGATAGTTTTACATACCAAGAAATTTCAAATGTTATAGGTATTGAAAGAGGCATACTAGCAAGCACTAAGTTGCCTATAGAGGTTATTTCAACAGGACTAGCGGATGTGATTATTCCTGTACCTAAAGGGTGTTTAGATTCAATTGAACCTGATGATGCGCTTATCGCTGATTTTTGCGAACAGAATAAGCTGGTAGGTTTTCATGTTTTTGAACTTTGTAAGTTGGAAAATAAACTTACAGCTAGCTGTCGTAACTTTGCCCCGTTGTTTGGTATCCCTGAAGAGTCTGCTACAGGTAGCGCTAGTGGCGCCTTAGCGTGCTATCTTTCAGAGCATTTAGCGCTGGGTAGTGATTATGTTTTTGAGCAAGGCAGGGCGATGGGAAGTGCGTCTATTATTACCGCATCTATTCAATCTGAACATTCAAGAGTAATTGATGTAAAGGTGGGCGGTTTTGCAACTAGCATTGGTACGCTAGTCATCTCCTTGTAACAGGCACATATAGATGGATTGTTCCCATCCCCAATTTAGTCGCGCGAATTCTTATCCTCAACCAACAGAATCTTTTTAAGCCATCAAAACCCTTTTCAGTTATGTCCTTAAGTATCTTTGCTGAGTGCATACTATTGCCTTTGGGTTTGAGTACCAAAAGCTTGGACACTCAATAAAGTGGTCAACTTGTATTGCCTACCGAGCTAAACTAAATGCTAGTCTTATTGGCCATGAAGTGTATTAGCCCGCATTAAACAAAGGATTGTTAAACGCATAATGAAAACCTTACCCATTTTGTACTCTCTGCAAAACTGCCCTTACGCAATGCGTGCGCGCTTGGCAATATTACTTGCTCAGCAAACAATACACTTACGCCCCATAGTGATGAAAAACAAACCCGCAGAGATGCTGGCAGTATCACCTAAAGCTACTGTACCAGTGTTAGTTATTGAGCCTTTAGCCGATGGAAAGCAGAGCGCTAAGCAGCATTCTAGGGAAGCACAGATTATTGATGAGAGCTTAGACATTATGTTATGGGCGTTACAACGTAATGACCCCGAAGATTTACTGCGTGCATCTAATCCTGATGCGCTTGCTGAAATGCTTAATGTTATTGAACAAAATGATAAACAGTTTAAACCCGATCTCGAGCGCTACAAAGACGCTAAACGTTACCACCACGGTGACTTAGAAGCATGTAGATTAAAGTGTGAGCCTTTTGTTCAGGCGCTAGAGCGGCGCTTAAGCCAGCATGCCTTTTTGATGGGGGAGAAAGCCAGCTTATTGGATTACGCCTTATTACCTTTTGTTCGCCAGTTCTCAAAGGTGAATCGTCAGCTTTACTTGCAGGGGCCATATACCCATTTGCAAGCTTGGTTAAATGCCCATTTGCAAAGCCGTTTGTTCTCAAAGGCAATGTTCAAATTTCCACTGTGGCTAGACACGCAGGAAGATATTTTATTTGGTGATTAGCTCGCTTTTCTCTAAAAATTTGAGCAAAACAGAGAAGGACACCCATGCTTCTTTTGTGGTTTGCCTAGCAAATACAAATTCATGTGGAAAATTTGCTATTGATCACGCGTTTTTGACCAAAAATAAAGTGCTAGGTTTTACACTCCGCCTTATTAATAATACAATAGTATTAATTATTTTTATTGAATCCCTCTCCACTTTTTATTGAATAAGAGAGCAAGTATGAGCAAGCAAAAATCCCTTGATGCCATTAGAAAAATGAAGTTAGAAAATGATACTTCAGCTGGCAACCTGGTAGATCTACTTCCTATCGAAGTACAAAAACGCGATTTTGATTTATCGTTTTTAGATAACTTGAGTGAAGCGCGACCGCGCCTTCTTGTTCAAGGTAAAGACCTTACTGAATTTCAAGCCAAGGTGAAAGCTGATCCATCATTTTGTATGTACGATGATTTCATCAAAAACTCGACAGTTAAGTTCTATGAAACAGCACCATTTGACGAGCCTCAAGCCTATCCTGAAGAAACAGTAGGTAAAGCCTCTCTTTGGCGACCTTACTGGCGCCAAATGTACGTTGACTGCCAAATGGCGCTTAATGCCACACGTAATCTCGCTATTGCGGGTATCGTAAGTGAAGACGAAGAGCTTATTGCAAAAGCCAAGGCATGGACTTTAAAGCTGGCCACCTACGATCCAGAAGGTGTTACGTCGCGAGGTTACAACGATGAAGCAGCATTCCGTGTTGTGGCCGCCATGGCGTGGGGTTACGACTGGTTAAATGGTCACTTTACCGACCAAGAGCGTGAAACTGTAAAAGATGCCTTGATTGTTCGCTTAGACGAAATTATGCACCACTTAAAGGTAACGGTTGATCTGCTGAACAACCCACTAAACAGCCACGGTGTACGTTCAATCTCTTCTGCGATTATTCCTACCTGTATCGCGCTTTATCACGATCACCCAAAAGCCGGTGAGTACATTGCCTACGCTTTAGAGTACTACGCAGTGCATTACCCACCATGGGGCGGTGTAGATGGCGGTTGGGCAGAAGGTCCAGATTACTGGAATACTCAAACAGCCTTCTTAGGCGAAGCATTTGACCTATTAAAAGCCTACTGTGGCGTAGACATGTTTAATAAAACATTCTACGAAAACACTGGCGATTTCCCACTGTACTGTATGCCTGTTCACTCTAAGCGTGCTAGCTTTTGTGACCAATCATCTATTGGTGATTACCCAGGCCTTAAACTGGCTTACAACATTAAGCATTACGCGGGTGTTAACCAAAAGCCAGAGTACGTGTGGTACTACAACCAACTTAAAAGCCGTGATACTGAAGCACATACTAAATTCTACAACTTTGGTTGGTGGGACTTTGGTTATGACGATCTTCGCTTCAATATCCTTTGGGATGCACCAGAAGAAAAAGCGCCGTCTAATGACCCGCTACTTAAAGTATTCCCGATCACCGGTTGGGCTGCATTCCACAATAAAATGTGCGAGCGCGAAGAGCACATTCATATGGTATTTAAGTGTTCTCCGTTTGGCTCTATCAGCCACTCACATGGTGACCAAAACGCGTTTACATTACATGCCTTTGGCGAAACGCTTGCTTCGGTAACCGGTTATTATGGTGGTTTTGGGGTAGACATGCATACTAAGTGGCGTCGTCATACCTTCTCTAAAAACTTGCCGCTGTTTGGTGGTAAAGGCCAGTACGGCGAGAACAAGAACACCAAGTTTGAAGGTCACCAAGATCGATACTGTATCGAGGCGGGTGGTAACATCACTGATTATGATACAGAATCTGATGTGAAATTTGTTGAAGGCGACGCGACCGCTTCTTACACGTTCTTTACGCCTGAAATTGAGTCTTACAAACGTAAGGTTTGGTTTGTTAAGGGCAAAGTGTTTGTCATGCAAGACAAAGCAACGCTAACCGAGGAAAAAGATCTTACGTGGTTAATGCATACAACTTATGCAACAGAGACCGCCGACAAATCTTTTGCTATTCAAGGTGAAAAAGCTAACTTAAACGTTCAATTCATTAATGAAAGTGCAGATAAGATCTTATCGGTGAAAAACGTTGAAGGTTTCGGTGAAGTAGACCCATACGAATTTAAAGATCTTGAAGTACACCGCCATGTAGAAGTTGAGTTTAAAGCCGCGAAAGAACACAACATTCTTACGCTGCTAGTGCCTAACAAAAACAGCGGCGATAGCGTAAACGTTTCTCACAAGTTGGTGGGTAATACCTTAGAACTAAGCGTTGATGGTGAAGTAGTTACTATTGAATTGTAATTGCTTAATGAGTTTGCATTAATAACTCGGCCACGAAGCGTTATCAAAAGCCACCCTTGTTGAGGGTGGCTTTTTTGCTTATGTATTAGGTTTTAGTTTAGCCGTTAGCTACTTTTAGCTGTTGTTCTTGGCTGGCCAAGTACTCTTCGTAAGTACCTTGGAAGTCCACCACCTGTTGGTCTTTAATTTCAACAATGCGGGTTGCTAGTGATGAAACAAACTCGCGGTCGTGGCTGACAAAAATAAGCGTGCCGTCGTAGAGCTCTAATGCACTGTTTAGGGCTTCAATTGCTTCCATGTCTAAGTGGTTGGTCGGTTCGTCCATTACCAGCACGTTGCGGTTTTGCAGCATTAATTTGCCAAACAACAAGCGGTTCTTTTCACCACCAGAACATACTTTTGCTTTTTTGTTAAAGTCGTCGGCAGTAAATAATAAACGACCTAGTAAACCACGTACCATTAGGTCGTCGTGTTTGGCATTACGCCATTGCGACATCCAATCGAATAGAGTCAGATCGTTATCAAAGTCACTAGTACTATCTTGAGGGCAGTAACCTACTTCAGCGTTTTCAGACCACTTAACAGTGCCGCTATTAGCCGGTAGTTGCTCAATTAAACAACGTAAAAAGGTGGTTTTGCCTGCACCATTCTCACCAATTACCGCTAGCTTTGCGCCCGCTTCTAAAATGATGTTGCCATTTTTAAATAGCTGGCCGTCTTCAAAGCCATGGCTTAGGTTTTCTGTTACTAGCGCTTGGCGATGTAACTTTTTCTCTTGGCTTAAGCTTATTGATGGGCTGCGGCGGCTAGAGGCTTTTACTTCATCGAGTGTGATCTTTTCCATGCGTTTAGCACGAGAAGTAGCCTGTTTCGCTTTAGAGGCGTTTGCCGAGAAGCGGTTAACAAAGGCTTGTAGCTCGTCTATTTCAGCACTCTTTTTAGCGTTTTCAGTATGTAGCTGTTCTCTAATTAGCGAAGACGCTTCAATGAATTTTTCGTAGTTACCTGGGTAAATACGCAGCTCGCCGTAATCAATATCAGCCATGTGAGTACATACCGAGTTTAAAAAGTGGCGGTCGTGCGAAATGATAATCATGGTGCATTTACGCTGGTTAAGCACCGTGCCTAGCCATTCAATGGTATGAATGTCCAAGTTGTTGGTGGGCTCGTCGAGTAGCAGAATGTCTGGGTTGGCAAACAAGGCTTGAGCTAACAATACGCGTAGTTTCCAGCCGGGAGCCACTTGAGCCATTAAACCGTAATGAAACTCTTCGGCAATACCGGCTTCTAGTAAAATCTCGCCAGCGCGGCTTTCGGCACTGTAGCCGTCCATTTCGGCGAACTCTGTTTCAAGGTTGGCTACTTTCATGCCGTCTTCTTCAGACATCTCTGGCAGCGAGTAAATGCGGTCACGCTCTTGTTTTACTTTCCACAGTGCTGCATCACCCATAATTACCGTATCAACCACGGTGTATTCTTCAAAGGCAAACTGGTCTTGGCTTAGGGTACCTACTGTTTCACCAGGCGTGATAGATACGTTGCCAGAGCTTGGCACCAATTCACCACTTAGAATCTTCATAAAGGTTGATTTACCGCAACCGTTAGCGCCAATTAAGCCATAACGATTACCGTTACCAAACTTAGCTGAGATGTTTTCGAACAAAGGCGTAGCGCCAAACTGCATGGTGATGTTTGCGGTAGAAATCAAAAGGTAATCCCGATTAGATAAATAAGGCTGTTAAGCAAGCACGCAAAGACAAGCGTATAAGGGGGCGCACTATAAAGAAAAGTGTGACCAATGTCGAGTTAAGTTGTATGAAGTTTAAACAGTACTTACTAGCGGCGGCCTTATTTGAATGGGTCCTTCATTTGGCTTTAAGCCACTAGCATTAGAAAGTGTGCGTAGACTTATAAGGTTGTGCCAATTGGCAAGCGAAAGAGCGGCTGAGTAGGGGGGAGGCGATTTTCGCATCGCCTAGTCCTTAGCCACTATGTCTGTTATCAATAACCATGAGAAGCGAATCCCCGACCGCCGCAAAACATTGCTTGGTAATATTGAAAAAGCAGTCTGGTTAGACGATGAAAAGCTACTCGATGCAACGCTTGATTCTATCGACCACTTTAATGATAAAAAACCTGAGTTTGGTATTGGCAGCAAGAATATTGAGGCCAGTTTGAAAGCCAGAGCGCGGTCTAGCAGTAAAACGCTCAACGGTATATATCTCGATAAGATGTCAGAACACTTGCGAGCGCAAGGACGCTTTGCTGATTACGATTAGAAACAAAAGCCCCGCATAGAGCAGGGTTTAATTACTTACTATAGTGATAACGACAGCTGACAATATTTATTTGGCTATCTGTAATCTGATAAACGATTCTATCGGCGCTAGTTATTCGTCTAGACCAAAATCCGCTCAGATTTCCTTTAAGTGGTTCAGGCTTTCCAATGCCTTTAAATGGTTCTCGCTGTATCGCTTCAATAAGCTTGTTTATTTGCTTAACTATTTTGGCGTTTTCCGTTTGCCAACCCTTGTAATCCTTCCATGCAATATCTGTAAAATTAATAGTGCGTTTCGGCATCGATTAACAACCTATACTTTCATCAATTCACGCTCTTTAGCTTCGCCAGCTTTAAGCTGCGCTATTGAATCGTTTAAGTGTATGGCATTCGCTGGATTGGATAATAAATGTAGTGTTTCTTGCCAGCTGTTAAATTCACTAACTGACATTACCACTACGTCGTCACCTTCACGCCTATGTATAAGCGCTTGATCACAATCATTAGTCACCGAATCCAGCATACTCTTAAGATTGGCTCGCGCCTCTGAATAAGAATAAGCCTTCATTATTGACACCTCTTTTTAAAGTTCTACCTAGCTGTACAATCATTTAGTTGTACTTATTTACGTACAAGTATAAAGCGACTTAAATTTTTTATCAATAGATGGCGTTTCATACTTGAAGCTAAGACTTTAACCCCCATCTATTTAGTAACGTTAACTTACTGCTACCGAAATCTGGTACAGATAGCGGTACATATTTTTAAATCGAGGTATTTACAAAAATGACAAACCCAGTAACGCAGGGCTTTGGAGCGGATACTAAACGCTTACTTCAATTGGTGATCCGCTATCTCAACTATTGAATAACTACCCTTAAATACACCCACGCCAAAATTGGCTTTATCCGACTTTAAAGACTCACTAGCGTTAACCAAAGTAAACAATCTATTTTACTTGGTATCTCAATAGCACCTTGTTATCTAGTACAACGTTTGTTGACCATATAAAGCTGGCCCCGGCACCACTAAATTTCTCAATAAAGTTCATGTAGGCTTTTTTATTGTTCACGCCTATTTCATCTTCAGTATATAAAGTCGCCCGAGGCCAAGACTGCGCGTCAAAGCCTTTTGCCATCCAATCTTGTGGTGTAGGCCAGTGCACCGCATAAGCATCTTTCCCATCATCGGTGCCTTGAGTGCTACAGTTTTCTGATAAGCGTCGACCTTTAATTTCCTGTAGGCAAGTAAGATCATATATCGGCGAGGTATAGAATGTTTGCGCTTGCCAATCGCTATTGGTAACCGTTCCGTCGCTAAAGCTGGCAATAAAGCCTCCGTCGCCAGGGTGAAAAGCCTTACCGCGGTTATCCTCTGAACCCAGCCCTAGGTTTTCTTCCCAATCAATGACTTTTACCGCAATGCTATAGGGTTTGCTGGCTTTAAATCTCACGACACTTGAATTGAAAGGCGTAAATGGCACGCTATCCACGGCAATGAGCACACCATTGATATACAGCTCAAAGTAATTGTCTGCAAAAATATAGCCGGTTATTTCGTCTCCCTCAGGGTCGACAATTACAAGAGGGACAGATGTCTCATCGACATCAGCGATACTTTTATGAGTAACTCCTGCACACTCTTCATACAAATCGACAGCCTTAGGCCCAGAAGCAAAGTTGTTGTTTGCTGGCACCGTCCATACTTGGCCGTTGGAGTCGGTAATTTCTCCTATACCTGCAACACGGCTGCGGCCGTTTTTACACTCAAAAATATTCGACTCAAGGGTTTTAGCAAGGCCTTGGGTAATGCTGCCAGAACCGCTGTAGTTGTTAATACCATTGGCTGACGTTACTGGCGACATAGATAAAAGGGTAGTGAACATGATGGCTGAAGAGGCGGTGATGCCTCGTTGAGAATTGAGGTTCATTTAGAGCCTATATTATTGATCCCTGATTCCCTTCAGCTTAGTTGCTAAGTGATTTACACACAAAAAGAATAAAGGTTATAGAGCCTGCGAGTAGGAAATGCTTGGCGTTTAAGTCAGGCTTATTAGCCCTCACCACTTCAAGCCACTTATTAGGCTATTGACTAGAACAGTGGTAGGCAACTCAACTGACTAGCATGTATATCTCTATTCATTGGATGCTTTTGATAGATGAATCAATGATGGTATCCAAATAGTTGGCTGACTTTGTCTTCCATTTCCCATTGATTTTCTCCATAAACGTTAGCCAGGTGGGAGGCTTGTCGAATTGGTTTTGTATTAAGACTGTTGGGTATCCTTTACCACCCAAAGATTCGAATAATAAACTTTCGTCATCCCCGGCTTCGGGGGATATATTTACCTTAATTATGCGCTTCAAAGAGGTTTTCCCTCTATATGTTGATAATAACTCCTTTTCCAACAGCCGACAGTAACCGCACCAATCTGCTTGAAAATATAATAAAACGGGTACATTAATTCGTTCACTAAGCTCTAGTGCTTCTATATAACCTGGGTAATTACGATACCATTTAGAGTCATTATAGAGACCTTTAACTTCCTCAGAAGAGTTACTGTTATTAGCCTTAAGATTTACGATTTCTCCGTCGCATTTTTTATCCGTAAACACAACTTTTCCTGCTACATTACATTTATATATTTGGCTCGCATAACAATCGCCGATTAGACAAATAGTAAATAGAAATAGTGCGATTTTCATATCGGCTAATCTCCAGTATTGAGTGAGTAAACGTTCTACTCAGCCGGCGCATTAGCGCGTGGCTGGGTTCGCTTGTCAGAGCTTCTAAAGCTCATGCTTAGTTTTCCACTCTTAGGTCCATGCATATAGCTTTACATGATGAACTTGAGTACACCCATTAATTCTCTCGGATTCTAGCATTGTGTTTGTAAGTTCATATCCCGCCCAATCTTCAGTATGAAGATGGTCGTGATCACAAACACCAGATTCCAACTCGGTGATCATTGAGTCAATAGAGCCTCTTAATCGCTTTAGGCCACTTAAATCCGCATGAATGTAGATTACATCCCCATCGGTTTTTGTCACCACGCTAAGAAGTTCCGGCTTTTCTATCATTGTCTTATAGCTCTAACAGTCTATTAAGAGGAAAAGTGCCTTGTTTAAACAAAGGGGCGGACTCTTTTCATATATTTTGTAACAGCAAGGCTATCACCTTTTCTTTTTTATATCAGCCATCTAGGTTATTATTTGATTAAAATGTCAATATAAATATCAGTTAATGAAAAAGCCTGTGGAAAGAATGAGTCAAAAATTATGGGTAAATAATCGCAGTTTTTTCCCCGCCAAAAAGTAAGAAAGTGAAGGGGAAAGTAGGTCATCAGGAGTATTTCCGGGAGCTTCTGTAACTGGTAACTGGGTAGAGCATTAGTCACAAAAACGAGCCCCTTGCACTGTACTCGCTTTTGTCGTCTTACTCCTATTCTTGTTCCAATTTCAATTCGCCTTCATCTAACTAAAACTGCTCCAGATTATAAAGGGGGCTTTGTTTGGCCTTAAGTCAGTGCATTTAAATAAACGCTGCCTACAACGCGCTGATATCCACTCTGAAAATACCACCGTAGATAAATTGGCTGAGGGTGTTGAGGCCAAAAAGCCTATAGATCGCAGTGCTATAGCGATGATGCTACCCAATCAATCGGGGGCAAGTACTGGCATCAATAACAAAGCCCTCTGGCGAGGGCTCTACATTGCTTCACATTGGCAACTTTCTATGTTGCTGAGTGGTGTCAGATTTAATCAGAACTTACGCATTTAAAATGGCCAACAAGCGCATCCAAATCTAATGCCATTGATTTGAGTTGATCACTAGAGGTTTCGATATTCTGTGAGGCCAATAAGCTGCGTTGGCTGCTATCGTTGATATTGACAACATGAGTGTTTATTTCGTTAATCACGATTGATTGCTGTTCAGTCGCTGTTGCGATTTGGGTATTGAGATCAGAGATGTGCTTCACTCTGTCTACTACTTGGCTTAGTTGCGCACTGGTTTGGCTAGCGGCCTCTACGCTTAACTTTGCGTGTTCGCGGCTTCGATGAACTGAATTAACGGCATCTTTAGCGCCGTTTTGTAAATCAATAATCATTTGATTTATTTCTACTGTAGATTGATTGGTGCGTTGAGCAAGGTTACGAACCTCGTCAGCAACCACGGCAAACCCACGGCCTTGTTGTCCAGCTCTTGCGGCCTCAATGGCGGCATTTAACGCGAGCAAATTGGTTTGTTCTGATATTCCTTGTATAACCTCTACTACCTTAACAATAGCAATACTCTGCTTTTCTAAGTTATCGATGCTAGCGTAAACCTGTTCCATTTCTTTAGACATTACGTCAATGGTTTCTGAGGATTTATTCACCACTATTTGTGCGCCGGCCATTTTATCGGTGGCTTCATTAGTAGCTTGCGCAGCAACGCTAGCGTTTTGGGCAATATCGGTAATGGTTGAGCTCATTTCATTCATGGCCACCGAGACTTGATTCGCTTCTTTACGCTGTTTATCTAACGCTATCTTTGATTCTTTTGCGTCGTTGTTTACGTTTCCAGAAGCCGCTTTAACTTTGGTGGATGTTAAGGACACATCTTGTACAACCGTTTGCACATTTTTGACGAAGTTATTAAATCCAGAGGCTAAACTGGCAATTTCTCGTATGTTCCCTTCCTCGATTCGAGAAGTTAAATCTCCGTTATCTTCACCTAGCTCTTGAAACGTTTGCGACATCTTTTCTATTGGTTTAATTAAGCTATTGGCGAGAATGGTACAAACAGCAATGAAAGCGCCAATAATAATGATTAAAACGATAATAATGTGCGTTCTAGCTTCATTTAATCCAGCGTAAAGCTCACTCTTGGGCACTTCTGCAACAACGTACCAATCTAAGCTTTGTATATAACTAGATGCAATAATGTATTTGTCGGTATGAATAAATGAGAAGTCTCGTTTTGTAAATAGCGATTGAGTATCATAGCCCTTATAGAAATCGGCCACTTTTTGATTATCGTTAAATGCATATTGCTTATGCACTTTAGTGAAACCTTCATGATCAACCAGATAGACAAAGCCTGTTTTCTCAATGGTGTATTCGTTTAAGGTATTAATCATGGTATCAAAGGACTTAGATACTCCAGCAAGTCCTCGGCCATTAGGCTGTTGGTAATTGATGTATACATCGGTTTTTCCATTACTGCCTTTATAGACACTTGAGCCTACAGCCACACCGCTATTTTTTAATCGTTGAAACCAACCATCACGCGGTAAGTTCATTACTCGAAGAAACCCATCTTGGTTCCAAAATTTATCTGTTTTCTTATCTGCAAAAGACGTATTGCTAAATTGATTGTCTTTGGCAATGCCATTTAAATATTGAGTTAACAGTTGTTCGCCTTGCGCGCTTTCGCCTTGCTCAAGCCAACCAATAATCATTGGGTTATGGGAAATAGAGCGAGCGATCATTTCCATCGAAACTATTTCGCTGTCTATAGAGTTTCTTATTTTCTGAACAAGATTAGGTAAGTCCAATTGTTCCAGGCGGGTTACCATAAGGTTTCTTGATGTTGATTGTCCAACGTAAGCGACAATAGCAGTGGAAGCAATAATGGCTAAAAGCATCGTTGTTATCATACGGTTCTTTATTGATAACGTAAGAAATCCTTTCATTTATATGTCCTTGTATATCTAAAGCTTATTTCAATGTGTAGCCGTGATGATTTAAAACAATAATGTATGAATATTTTGTTTTTCGAACGTTTTTTAATCTGCACCCGCTTTTTGTTATTTTAATACCATTTTTTATTTAAATAAATGGTTTGATTTTTTAGCTGGTGTTTATTTGATCTTTATCTTGTTTGTCTAAGATTTTAATTTTTAGATGGTTTGTGTGAAAATGTTATTTAGTTGAATCTTTATTGTCTTCTAAGGCTTTTAGGTGAATGCTTATTCGTAAGGGGATGATTTATTTATTTTTATTGCTCTTTATGTTTTTGTTTGTTTTATATTTTGGCTTCTTAAGTTATTGATTCGTTTGAGCTGTTTGAATATATTCGCCGGGTGTTTGGCTTCAATACTATTGAAGCGGTGCTTTAATGTTCACTTGTTAATGGTTTGTTTGTGAGAAGTTTATTTAAGGGCGCTTTTTACATCTTATCTTTTTATATTAAAATGAATCAAAGGGATTTAAATGAAAAGGAATGCAATTGCATTTTCTATTGCAGCTTTATTGGGAATGGGTTTAACCACTTCTGTATCAGCCATTACTTTGTATGAAACGGCTGAGGGCGATTACGTAAAACTGAATGGCCGCATAGAAGTAGGCGGTTGGTTTGGCAAGTCTCACAATGACCTTGGAGAAGAGTGGACTTGGTATCAAGGCTACGCCGATGACACTTTTGCCGATATTAGTTTTGAAGGCAGAACTGGGGATGTGTACGGTGTACTGGATATCGATTTTGAACGCATGACTTGGACTCAAGACAATGAATTTCAAACTGTTTTGGATAAGGTTTATGTTGGCTGGGAGTTTTTGCCAGAGCACTTTGTAGAATTTGGTAGAAACGATACCGCTTATGATGATGTTGACTCTCACGGTGATTTCTCTGTAGATAGCGCACGCGAAGTAAAAGAGGCTGGCGACCAAGATAATACGATTAAATATCAAGGAAGTTACAACAACGTACAGATGGGTATGTCTTACTCATTGAGAGGCTGGGATGAATACCTAACAGACTCTCGCGAAGGCGCGGTATTTAATGGTTATGTGGGTTACTTTGCTAACAACTGGTCATTACTATTTGGTGGTGAAACAGCAAAAGAATACGGCGAAATATATTCTCTACACGGCACTTATTTCCTCGGTGATTGGGGCTTTGGTGGTTTAGTTTCCGTTGAAGACCGACAAGAGGAGAATGGTTACTTATCTCAAGATAATATTATTGCTGTTTTATCCGCTTCTTATCAAATTACAAGTACTGTAGAAGCCGTTGTAACGTATTCTAATATTAGCTTTGACGAAGAATATAAGTATTACGAAGAAGAGCAGGTTAACGAAGATTGGTTCACCGTAGGTGTGAACTATCATTATCGCCCTAATGTACGTCTTGCAGCGGAAGTAACAAGCGGTGGCGAAGATGGAACATTCAGTTATGCCAAGCTTTATTACAGCTTCTAGTTGTTCACTAATCATGATGTTTTTTGAAATATAAGCTACTAACCACGAGTGTTTAGGCAATGTTTGGTATGTTTTTAATCATTGCCTGATTTTTCTCCTGTGTATAGTTTATGTTCAAAAATTAAATGACATTACATGAAGGGTTTTTCTACTAGATTAAGAATGTTGTTTATATTAAACCCATCTAATTACGCTTATATACTTATGGTATTTTATTTTTATTTTACATAAATAATAAAAGTGACTTAGTTAGCTTGTGTGATTTTTTTTGGTGTGCCTGTAATGAATGCAGAAAATATAGACAACTACCCTGTGTTTACTATTGCCGAAGCTTAATAGAGGTGTCGTAAATACCAAACTATTAGCAATGGTAAGCACAGCTTGTAGCAATACTTATATTAAAGGTTACACATATGGATATTTATAAATACTCTGCTGTATCGTTAGCGCTGTTTGCACTAACAGCAAATGCAGAGGTGTTTAGCCCGCAGGCCGCTAATGCAGGGGCGGAGTCATCACAAAAAACAACCGAAACAATGTTGTTTACTGCGCAAAGCCTAGCGGCAGAAGAGCCCGCTTTTGACCAAGAAGCCACCATTGCCACCTTGCAAGGAGAGGGGCCTCATTCGCCATTTACCGATCCAGATAACAATAAATTTTACTCAGATGAAGTGTTTAAAGTACAGGGTGTTATTACTTACCTTAAGGCCTCAAATGGGGTGATGACACGGGGTTTTTACATTCAGGATCCTCAAGTTGATGAAAGCAGTTGTGCATCTAGTGGAATATTTGTTTATCAAAATCCTTATGGATTAGATCTGAATGTAGGGGATGAGGTGTATGTTTATGCCAAGGTTCAGGAATACTATGGCTTGTCTCAATTAACCAGTGTACAAGGTGTTGTAAAGACCGGCGTAACCAGCGTTATTGAGCCTACCCCGTTACAGGTTAAAGATTGTGTTGTTGATGGGGTATCAGAGCAAGATAACTTTGAGATTACGCTAGAGCGTTACGAGAACATGCTAGTGCGCTTTGATGAGCTATCACACATGAAAGTCGCGCGTACGTTTGGTTTTGACTACAGTGATTTCCGCAATAATATGACCGCCTCTCACGGTACTCTCAACTATCATCCTAATCAAAAAAATGTGCCAGGTTCAGACGAAGCGATTGCCGCTGCGCAGGCAAATAAAATGCGTAGGGTGATTATTGAGTCAGAAGATAAAGCGGAAAATGGTGTTTTACCGTGGTATCCCAACTTTGGTAAAGATGACGGAACGGGAACTACTGCTGATTATATTCGTGTTGGCGCCACGATAGATGGCATGGAAGGGATTGTTAATTACTCATACGATGAGTATCGCTTGTTTGTAACAAATACCGCCGACGCC
Source organism: Agarivorans sp. DSG3-1 (assembly GCF_046774965.1). Classification (NCBI taxonomy): domain Bacteria; kingdom Pseudomonadati; phylum Pseudomonadota; class Gammaproteobacteria; order Alteromonadales; family Alteromonadaceae; genus Agarivorans; species Agarivorans sp. DSG3-1. The sequence continues at coordinate 3,091,187 of NZ_CP177241.1, forward strand.
AGTTTTTTCAACCATAGCGGAATTGAACGAACGGCGCGTCCTGATGTGAAAGAAGCAGATGTTAAAATTGGTGCTTTTAACGTTTTAAACTTCTTTACGTCTCCTTTTGGTGGCGCTAATAACCCTTTAGAGCAAAATCGAGGAGCAGAGAAATTTGCCGACCTTGAAACTCAGGGAGCCAAGTTAGCAAGCGCTATGTTAGCCATTGACGCCGATATTTTTAGCTTTTTAGAAGTAGAAAATAACGGTTACGACGCCATGTCATCAATCGTTACCATTACTCAATTACTGAACGCAGAACTGCCACGTGAGAAGCACTATGCGGTTATGCGCCACTCTGACTCAAAAATTGTGGGCAGTGACGCCATTAGTACCAAAATTATCTACCGTCCTTCGGTAGTGAGTCTCGAAAGCGTAAAGATTATTAATATGCCTGAGCAGCATGTTCATCCTCGCTATTGGCCAACAGGTGTTGAAGCTAGCTCTGCATTTCAGCGTGCTTCAATGACGGGTACCTTTACAGTAAATGGCAGTGGTGAGCGGCTAATTTTGTCTACCAATCATTTTAAATCGAAAGGATCAGAATGTTGGGAAGATTACGACCAAGAAACCGGTGAACTAACCGATATAGATGCGCAAGGTTATTGTGAGAATTTTCGCGTTTCTGCTGCTTATCATTTAGGCGAGACTTTAGCGGAGTTAGAGGGGCACAAAATCATTCTTGGTGATTTAAATTCTTATGCCAAAGAAGACGCCATAATGCTGTTAACTAATACTGCGCCCTCTGGTTATCCGCTTAAAGCGGCACGCAATACTTACGTAAATGGCAATGAGTTGCACGGCAATGGAGGCGCAGTGCTCAGTGATCGCTACAACTACGTTGACATTATTGGCCAACTGCACCCTGATGGTTTTAGTTACGCTTATGGCGATACCGTTGGTAATTTAGATTACACCTTAATTTCACCAAGCCTTGTTCCGCATGTTATAGATGCAACGGAATGGAATATTAATTCTCGTGAATCCACTTTGTTTGAGTACTCAACGGCGTATACCGGGGAGTTTCCCAAATATCGAGACCCTTACCGGTCGTCTGACCATGATCCTGCCATTTTAACCTTAGCGTTTTTAGATAAGCATGAGTTAGGAGAGTCTATCGACTTACCTACCGTGCCTAAGGACATGCCAAGTGAAAACCATCCTAAGCAGGGTGATACCTTTACTGCCGTTGTGGATTTAACCCAGTTAGGTGTAACGAGCCTACAAATAGGGGAAACCATTCAAACGATTATTTCAGATAGAAATCAATATGACGTGTCTACTTACTCACGCAGTCAAATTCGCGTATTGAATAGCAGTGATATTCAGCGAGGGTGGGTTTCTATGCCGTTAATCAACGTTGGGTATGGAGAAAACCTTGTATCTTACTTTCACAACGACAGCCTAATCAGTGAGCGTTCAATACTGGTGAATGAGCAAGATAAAACGCATGGCGGTAGCGCGGCGGGTTACTTAATGATGATGTTAGTAATGGTGGGCTTTATTCGCCGCCGTCAGGCTTAGGGATAAAAGGAAAACCTTATGAGACTTAAAAATACCTATGCTGCCATGGCGTTATGTTTACTTGCTGTTGGGTGTGCAAAGGAGCATGAATACGACAATACCATGTTGGTGATTGAAGTGATGACCGACAGAGCTGCGGGTGAGTTATCTTGGGCTTTGTATGATGCCGACGCGAATAAAATTCGTCAAAGCCAAGACTATGACAACGAAACCTATTATGAAGAAGTGATTGCTCTACAACCGAATAGTTATCGTTTTGTGCTAACCGATACCGGTAATGATGGGATTTGTTGTACTCATGGTGCAGGGCGAGTGACGCTAAAGCTTGATGGAGAGGTAATTGCTAACGTCGAGGAGTTTGACGAAAACGGCGAACTGTTTGTTGACGAATACATTTCTCGTTTTGACGTTGCTAACTACTCGGGTCACACTGCCACAAACTTACGGTCTGAGTATCAGGCCGCCGAAGGTTTACGTGGCTACGAACTAAAAACAGCGCTGCATCAGATAAGTTCTTCCAACCACACAATTCAAAGCACTAGCTTAATCAATGACTTTATTGCTGAAAATGACTTGGACGTATACTTCGATGATAAGCAAGGTGTGGACATTGTCGATATATTTTCAGAAAACCCTACTGGCCAGGACCCTTATAATTACCTGCCCATTGTTGATGTTTGTGAAAGTGGTTCATATCCCGATGAAGAAGGCGTTTGTTACAGCTATGCCCGCATGTTCCGTACAGAGTTGCTAGGCAGCAGCAATCGTTATCCGATGGATCGTGATATTCACCATATTTTTGGTGTAGACAGCAGTATTGGGTCGTTACACCGTACCGATAGTAATAATGCTAAACCCTTTGGTTTTGTTAGCCCTTACGATAGCCAATGGAAGGGGAAAAATGGTACCGAATATGGTTATGGGCACCCAGAACGAGGTAACCAAAATTATTTCGTATTTGAGCCTATTAACGAGTTTAAAGGTGATATTGCTCGTGCGTTGTTGTATTTGGCTATTCGTTATGAAGATAAGGTGTCTAATTGGATAGATGTATCTAACAGCAACGTATCGGTAAGCCGTATTCTTGATGGAAGTAACGATAAAGTGTTTAAAACTTGGCAGTTACGCACCTTAATGGAGTGGCACCTTAACGATCCTGTTAGTCAAAAAGAACAAGATCGTAACGACGCTGCACAACGTTACCAAGGTAATCGAAACCCATTAATTGACCACCCTGAGTTGGTAAAACTCATTTGGCAAGTTGAAGGGACTACAGCATGGGAAGCCTTTGAATAAAAGGTACTAGCGCATGAGATGGTAATCACCAAGTTTAGTTAAGGGTAAACCGCTTTTTAGTCAGCGTCCTACACTGGGTCGTGACTCCCTTTTTACATTTTTTGCATATAGCCTTGTCCTGGTGTTAACCAACCCAGGATAAGGCTTTTTTGTTCGCATTTACTTTTGATTGAAGCACTTTGAATAAGCTTAAATCTTGCTTGCTAAAGCAAACTGTCGGCTTTAGTTTTTGCATATAAGTAAGCAGGTAGCGCACAACTTAAGCCAATGGTGAGGTTCAGTACAATGAACAAGTAGGGCTTGGGTGAGTGAGCTTGTTGGTTTTTAAACATGAATAGCCAAAACACTAATGAGCTAATTAGCAAGTCGGCACTGAAGCCCGCAGCGGCGCCATTGGCAAATAAGGCACTAACAAACAGCGTTAAGCTTATTCCGTGTAGATTAAAAAACTCAAAGAAAAACAGGTAAGGAACTACCGCACCCACAATGGCTAACAATAAGTAGAGATGTTTCATATTCTGTCCTTATGTATACTTGGTTGACATAAGCCTAGTGAGAGGAAATGACTATGTCAACAAGGTTGACAAATAAAGGCGTGGCAATGGTAGACAGCCGCTCGCTACAGTTGGTTATGACGGGTGCTAAGGTTCAAGATTTAGCGGGTCATTACTTGTGTACAGCATTGACGGGCAAAGGTTATCTCTCAATCACGCCAAATACTCTGCACTTCTTAAGTGCCTTAGAGTGCGGTATTAACTACGGTTCTGAGATTGCTCGAAACTTAGGTGTTAGCCGACAAATGGTGGCTAAAACAGTGAAAGATTTATGCTTAAAGGGCTATTTAGAGCAAACCGATGGCGTGGGTAAGCAAAAGCAAATAGTGTTTACTACGCAAGGCGAGTTGTTGATGGCCGACGCTAGGTTACTGTTGGTTGAGCTAGACAATAAACTCACTACAGAAATAGGGAGTGAGGGTTTAGCTCAAGTGCTTAAAGGTTTATCGGCTATTCAAGCGGTGTTAGCCAACACCGAGTAAACTTAAGGCTGAGCCAAGTAGTAATGCCATGCATAGTTACTTTGCTCAAACTGATAAATACAAAACTCTTTTCGCTCTGCTTGGTAGTCTTTTTCTATTTCATCTAATAGCTGCTTATGGCGCTCGGGATCTGAACCATATACCAAGCAAAGGGTGGAAAAGTAACGTTGTAAATCAAAGCTATGCTCGGCGATGTATTCGCTCATTTCGTAATATCTGGGTTTTTCATCCGATTCAAAGGCAAACATATCAGCGGCACTAATCGCAATATCATCGCCGTGCTCAACATAATTCAACAACATTAACGTTGCCAGATTATCGGCTGCATCTTCTTCTTTGCCCAATATTGGAATCTGTTGGTCTGCAATATAAGCGTGGGCGGCCTCGTGCAATAGGGTATGTAATAGCGTATCTAAGGCGGCCTTTTCAGCGGAAACGCCTTGCTGCTCGGCGTAGTTATTGTTGGTGAAAAACTGCAGAGATTCACTAACAAAAGAGTAGGGGATGAAAATGGTGTGTTGCTCGGGATCATACAGTGGCCCATCGCTGCTGCCGTATTGCAGCGTAACAGCATGTTCAAAGGGAAAATGTTGCTCTAACAAACGCTCGAATTGCTGATTAACTTCACTGTGTTTAATAAGCTCATAGCTTGCTTGCTCTTGGGCTGCCGGCTGCTCTAAGACTATTGAAACAACCTTATCTGTTTTTGGTGCAGGCGTTGCGCTTACACTCTGACTAAATGCTAAGCAAGTTAATACAAATAACAATCTAGAAAACGTCATAATAATTTTTACTCGCAGCGTTATTGTTTCTTAAAGCATACCGCAGTTTGATTAGTGACATGAAGAACATACAGAAGGCTCAAGCAAAGTAACCAGAGCCTAATAAAGCCAAGCCTTTGCGTTAGCTAGCCGTGAGCGGGTAGCGTTTTTTCATACGCAACGCGATGTTCACTAATGCAATCAATACTGGCACTTCAATCAGCGGACCAATCACGCCAGCAAAAGCTTGGTCTGAATTAATACCAAATACAGCAATAGATACCGCGATGGCTAATTCGAAGTTATTACCAGTAGCGGTATAAGCAATAGAGGCGTTTTTGTCGTAAGGAATGCCCATTTTTTTGCCCACCATAAAGCTGGCAAAGAACATTAATACGAAGTAGATCGCCAGCGGTATCGCAATGCGTACAACATCCATCGGCAGCTCTACAATCATTTCGCCTTTAAGGCTGAACATCAGCACAATGGTGGCGAGCAAAGCGACTAAGGTAATTGGCGAAATACGAGGAATAAATACCTCGTTATACCACTGCTCACCTTTAGCTTTAACCAAAATTTCGCGACTCAAAAAGCCTGCTAGAAAAGGAATGCCCAAGTAAATCAATACGCTGCTAGCAATCTCTAACATTGAAATATCAACGGCCATGCCTTGATACCCAAACAACGGCGGTAATACGGTAATAAACAACCACGCCATAAAGCTGTAGGTAACAATTTGGAACAGGCTATTTAATGCCACTAAGGCTGCGCCGTATTCTTTATTGCCGCCACCAATATCATTCCATACCAATACCATGGCGATACAACGGGCGAGGCCAATAAGAATAATGCCCACCATGTATCCTGGGTGGTCGCCTAAAAAGATCAGCGCCAAACTAAACATTAAAATAGGCCCAACAATCCAATTCATAATGAGCGAGAGCTTTATGGCTTGTTTGTCTTTAGCCACCTTGCCTAGCAAGCGGTAATTCACTTTCGCTAACGGTGGATACATCATCAAAATGAGGCCAATAGCTAAAGGAATATTGGTGCTGCCTACCGACATGGCTTCATTCAGCTCTACAACCTGTGGAAAGGCCACGCCAATTGTTACACCTACTGCCATGGCAACAAAAATCCATAGGGTGAGGTAGCGGTCTAAAAAGCTAAGAGTAGGTTGGTCGGGTTTTGTATTCATGGTTAAACCTGTTGTGAGTTAAGTGGTTTACTCGTACTTTCGTTATTCGTCGAATAGCGATTGATTTATTTGTAATAAAGAGCAAATTGGTCGAACTGATCAGCTCTTAACCAGTGAGAGTATTCAGTAATTCTTTATATGCTGTCAGTGTGCCGTGATTTACTCGATAACACATTTTAGGCGGCATAGGCTCTGCGTTAATAAACCCAGCTTGCTTAAGAATGCGTAAATGCTCCGACACGGTAGATTGCGCCAAACCTAGCTGTGAGACTAAATCACTATTCAGGCAGCCACCTAATTTATCTAAGTTAATCAAAATTGATAATATTCTTACTCGCGCAGGGTGTGCTAAAGCTTTAGACCAAGCAGCAAATTGCTGTTCTTGAGCTAATTGTTGTTCGCTTGTAGAAAACGCTTGGCTACTGGCCTTGTGGCGTGCTGTTGTCATAAATCACTCGGTGTTGGTTTATATATAGTCAATCGTCGATTTGCGATTGATGTTACGCCTTTCATTCTTTTTCTCAAGGTTTTTTTTATTAAGCAATTTAGAGAGCACGCTAAGCAGACAGCGCTAAGGCTAACAGAGGTTAAATAATTGGCCGATGATTAATCGGCCAATTATGAGTCGGTTATGCGGGTACCGCGTAGGTGCTAATATTCATATTTACTGCTTCTTCGCGCAAGGGAATAAGGGCTTGGTAGTTGTCACTTTTATACCAATTTTGCAGGGCGTCCATAGTGGGGAACTTAATCACACCTACTGCATCATGTTCGGCTGTTCCTGCAAGCGCTTCTGAAAACTTACCTTTAATCACCAACTCTCCCTGAAACTCAGAAAGTGTGGAAGCCGCCTGTTGCCCGTAGCGGGCAAATTTTTGAGGATCTTTAATTTGGCTTGTTGCAATAAAAAACGCAGTCATAGTTCGGTAATCCTTTTGTTTAGCTATCACACCACGCAGTGATGAATTGCGTAGACATGTAAAATGTACATGTATGTACACTATATTCATGGTAATTGGTTTTGTCCACATGTGAACAAAATTAGTTTGTTAAGCGTTGTTTGCAAAGCACTGTTACTCAATGTGCAGGCGCAACGGATTAAGGGGTTTAGCGATAAAAGAGAATGACACTGCAAACGGCCTGGTTGAGCTCTACATTTTCCACATAAACTCTTTTGTTATTTGGCTCTTTATCTAATGCGTAGGTTTAGCTTATGGTTGGTTCTATGCTAATTTGTACATAAGTGAACAGTAATTAAGTAAAGTGCGCAGAGGCAGAAATGGGTAGAGCAATAAAGTTTGATAGGGCAGTCGCTGTAGAAACGTGCATGAACGAATTTTGGTTAAACGGTTATGAGGCCTGCTCAGTAAAAGCCTTATCCGAAAAGCTCGGTATTACCCGCTCAAGCTTTTATAACGCGTTTGGCTCTCGCCAAGATTTGTTTCTAGAAACTTTAGATTTATACGCTACCAAAACGCCAGACCAAGTGCTGAACCACGCTGAGTCGGCGAGTTCTGTACTGGGATTATTATCTGACTTTTTTGCCGATGTTTGCCGCTTTAGAGCCAGCGATCCACAAGCACGTGGTTGTTTGGTGATCAACTCAGTTTCTGAGTTAGCGGCAGTTGATGAGGCATTGGGCGAGAATCTACAAAGTATGGTGTTAGAAAACGTTTCACGTTTTGAGGGTTTACTCGATCTAGCGGTCACCAAGGGAGAATTACATCATATTAATGTACGTGAGAAGGCGCTAGCCTTACAAAGCCTACTGATGGGGGTAAGTGTGTTATCAAAAGTGCTTACTAGCGAACAAGAACTATTAGCCATTGTTAGGCAAACGCTGACTGGCTTGTTTCCCTCCAATTAACCACCGCAAACACTATTTGACACCACACTCTCCATTTTACACTACCTAGGATCAACTCATCATGGCTAATCTATTCGCTAAACTTCCTACAGATGTAAACCAAGAGCACTTTAACGATTTGCTAAAAAGTGAACATGTTCGAGTTGAGCGAATAGTGTCTTATGGGCAAAGCTCCCCAGAACAAGGTTGGTATGACCAAGATGAAAATGAGTGGGTAATAGTGCTAGAAGGTTCAGCTACCTTAGCTTTGAAGAGGGTAAAAGCCTTGAACTGGGGAAAGGCGACTATATGAATATTCCCGCACACCAAAAACACAAAGTACTTACCACAGCTACCAAGGGCGCAACCATTTGGTTAGCTGTTTTCTACCGTTAAACCGCTGACAAAAAAGGCTGCCGCAAGCGCTTAAAAATACGACCTAGCGCAATAATAAGGCTGCATTTTTGGCTTATGTTTAAGCAATAAGGTGCAGTTAACTGTGGGAGAATAACCATGTTTACCGTAACTAGAGTGGCAGATAATCGTTTAGACATTGAATTTGGTGGCAAGCTCGATAGTGAAGAGATGAAAGCTGCCTTGGATGACTTAAGTAGCAAAGCAGTAGGCATCGATAACGGCCTGATGCTTTATCGTATCGAAGACTTCGCATTGCCTACCTTAAGTGCCATTGCAGTAGAATTTACGCGTATTCCTGAAATGTTTAAGCTGATTCGCCAGTTTGAACGTGCTGCAGTGATGTGCGACAAGCAATGGATACAAACCATTAGCGAGTTAGAGGGAAAACTGATCCCTGGCTTGCACATTAAAGCCTTTGATATGAACCAAGTGGACCAAGCTGAATTGTGGCTGACTAGCCCTTAAACCTCGCTGGGTTCTTACAAATCTTTGCTATTCAAGTTTTGCCTTTGCTGCTAGGGTTTAGCTATCTCGCCCAGCAGCTAATAAGGTTTACTCATGCAACGTCAATCTGTTTATTTGTCTCGCTTTATTCAAGCATGCTATGTAGCCGCCAGCTTGTTGGTACCGTCGGTTTTTGCCAATGATGTCACCATTGTCGCGGCAGAGTTTACCCAAGACGGCCAACGCACTTGGAAAGTAGATGTCTCTTTGCTGCATGAAGATAGCGGTTGGGATCATTATGCCAATATGTGGCGAGTGGTAGATGCTAAAGGTACGGTATTAGGCGAGCGTGAATTGCTTCACCCCCATGTTAACGAGCAGCCATTTACTCGCAGCTTGAGCAATGTTCCTCATCCAGAAGTGGGCTCTATCGTTTACATTGAAGCCCGCGATAAAGTTCATGGTTGGTCTCCACAACGCTTCGAAGTAGATTTAAGCCAAGCTCAACAAGGGCATTTACTTATAGAAATGCCAAAATAGAATCTTCAATTTACCTGCAGTGCTAAACCTCCATCATTTGGGCATGTTAAATAAGTTCATCTAATCTGGCGGCGTTTTTAGTTTATGATAAATAAACAGTTACGCGATCTTACTGACTTTTAGCGTATTTATTGCCGTAATTTAAGCTTATTTGTTTAATTATAAAAATAAACATTGCCACAATTTGTTCGCTGTTTGTGTGTTAGTCTGAAGCCGGAAAGGAAGCAAGCAGAACAACATGGATATTCAAAAAATACTAAATGTGGGGGCCGAAGGGCACTCATTTGCAGCCGTTAGTCGTATACGTCTCACCAATATTATCACTCTAATTACCACCATTATTTCAGGTGTATATTCGTTAAACTATTGGTTACTGTTAGACAATACACAGGTAGCTTTAATCAATTTTGGTTTCACCTTAGCCTATCTCGCGACTATCGCTTTTATGGCTAAAGGTTATGTATCGGGTGCTAAAACCTGGTTTTTTTCTGTGCTGATGGTACATCTGCTTATCTGCACCAACGTGTATGTAACCAATGCTAGTGGCTTTCACCTTTACTACTTCTTAGTGCCAACCGGTGCATTTTTACTGTTTGAGTTGCGCCAGCGACGAGAAATGTTAGCGCTGAGTGCTGCCTCCGTAGGCTTGTTTCTATATTGCGAAAATACAGCCAATTTAACACCGCTAATTGAGTTAGATGCTGCTACCAATCATTTGCTTTATCAGTCGGTAGTGTTGGTGAACATGATTGAAGTGGTGTTTGTTTTAACCATTTTCGCTCGCCAAATCGAAGCCAATGAACAGCAACTCACGCTACAAGCTTCTACCGATTCACTCACTGGTTTAGCAAATCGCCATTGTTTCTTTGCCCAAGGCAATGCCATGTTGCAGCAGTCGCATAAACTTCACCAGCCTTTTAGCTTGGTATTGCTCGATTTCGATTATTTTAAAAGTATTAACGATCGCTATGGTCACATAGTGGGGGACTTGTGCTTGGTGGAAATCAGCAAAGAGGTAAAAGCGATTTGCCGTGAACAAGATTTGTTTGCGCGCATTGGCGGTGAAGAGTTTGTCATTGCTATGCCAAACACTGGGCTCGAACAAGCGCAGCAAGCCGCCGAGCGTATGCGAGAACGCGTATCAAAGCACATTATTCCCATTGTTGGCGAGAAATCCTTTAGTTGCACAGCCAGTTTTGGCGTGGCTAGCAGCCTACGTAACCAAGCGCTAAAAGAAACCCTTCAACAAGCAGATAAAGCGCTGTACCTGGCCAAAGATCTGGGCAGAAATTGTGTGCAATTGTATAGGGCATAGTTGTTTAGCTTGGACTACTTCTCTTTATTGATAAACCGTGAGGCCAACAGGGCTTCTAATAAATAACTTACCGCGTTAGTTCGTTAAGTATCAATAAAGCAACTTTTCGGCGACTAGGCTCCAGATAATGCGCGTAGACTTAGCTACGGGCATTTTGCAAAGACTGGTTATGCGTACCATCATTTTTACATTCAAACTGTTGTTGATTGTTGTTTTTGCTTTAGTCACTTTTTCCTCTTTAGTTAGCGCTTTTGGCTGGTTTTATACCGCGTTCGCCGTGTGTGTTAGGGTCGCTTTGGATAAGCCTGTATTTGGTGATGAATAGCTAGCGGTAAACGTCGCCTCGTAAGCTCTAAAATGTTTTAAATCTAGCCTCATTTGTATCATCTTTGTTGTTTCTTGCCTATTAGTTAAACTTAAAGAACCTGGTTAATTGTTAACTTAAGTTTATGTTTTACTAGCACCAAGTTAAGTGAAGTTTAGCCAACATTGGCTAGCTTGCTAAAACTAATGGGTAGCCGGATCTTCGGCCAAATTTTCCCCAAGGATTGGGTAAGTTTAAAGAGAAGATGAAATGAAAAAATCAATGATTGCTTTAACTATCGCCGCAGTAACGTTTGGTGCTTTACAAACCGCTAATGCTTGTTCTCGTATTACCCTTGATACGCCGCATGGGGTGTCGCAAGTTCGTACTTTAGATTGGGGCCAGCAATTGGGCACTGTTGCGATTATGCATCCAGTAGGCACTGAAGTAGAGACTAAAGATGTACCTTCTTATCAAAAAGCTGCCGCTTGGACAGTGAAATACCCAACCTTGATCTTAGAAGAGCGCAAGGTATTTGTTGATACCGCTGGTGAAGCGATAAATGCAGAAGGCTTGTCGGCATCAACCCTATATTTATATGATTCGGTAGCGTTTATTAAAGACTATCAAGACACTGGCGCACCAGCGGTAAACTGGGGCGACGCCGCCACGTTTATGGCAGAGAACTTTGCCACCGTAGACGAAGCAGTTGCAGCTTTTGAAGCTAATCAATTTCAGTTTGCTTGGGCCGATGGCATTCATGGTGACCAGCACGGCTTGCATATTTCAGTACAAGATAAAACCGGTAATATCGCATTGTTTGAGCTAAACGAAGGCGGAGAAATGCAAGTGCACCGTGGTAGCGTAAATGACCATATGCGAGTAATGGCAAACGCACCATTGCAGCAACAGCACGATGCCAATGCTAAAGCAGTAGGTGACATGAGCAAGCCTGAAAACGGCAGCAAAATTGGTTCTACTATTTCATCTTCAGATCGGATGTTACGCGGTTTATACAATTCAGCTAACGTAGAGTTCAAGCAAGATGCTGGTTGGGCACAAACCGAAGGTAAATTGCAGTCTACTTTCGATAGCGGCAACCTTGTAGCTCAAGATATTATCGACCCCGTTAATGGCGAAACCTATGCCACTTGGATCCAATATACCTACAACTTTGATAATGGTTCTTTCAAAATGCGAAATCTAGATACTTACGCTGAGATACGCATTGATCTTAATGACGCATTCAAGGCGAAAGAGGTGTCTTGTGCAGACTTAGTTGAGCAGGCCGAGCAGCAAACCACCGCTACTTTTGGTGTTTGTAGCTAAGGCTAACCGATAGGCGTTTTGTGCAAGTATGCGCAAAATGCCTTTTAGCTTAGGATTTAAAAGGGGGCGAAGTTGTCAGAAGCAGCGTTTGGCAAAGTCCAACGCACTTGAGCATCTTGTGTTCTCAGGATTAACACTTTGCTGTGGTAATCGTCCACGGTCTCCATATAGCCAAAGTACAAAGTTAGTGCGTTCACCACTGGTTATCGCTTGAGTGGCTGTTGTTATTCCAGATCTGATGAACGCAAGGGCCACGCTAGAGTATTGCTTCTCTCAAAGGTAATTCTAAATCGCGTACACTCTGTAATTAATTAAGTAACATTCTGGGTATTAGCACCTGAATTTATGCAAGGTAATTGCTCTCACCTCGACGGTGGAATCAGTTAATTACAGCCGTCTTGCTAGATAAACAACTCCCAGAAGGAATGAGTATTACGCTTTCTATATAATCGGACTTCGAGGCAGTGTTAGCCAGCAAAGCCCCGCTTAAGCTGTTGAGGGCTTCCCCTATATTGACTACAATGACGCACTTTTACTTACCTTGAGCCCAAGCCATGAGCAATAACGAATCACAACCTACTTTACCTGATCGCCTTTCTGGCAACCCTCGTAGCCCGCATCACGTTGCTGAGGTGTTTGAACACGACATCGGCATTAAGCTTAACGGTAAAGAGCATTTTAATGTTGAGGAATACTGCATTAGCGAAGGTTGGGTAAAAATTCCGTCTCCTAAGGCATTAGACCGTCGTGGCCAGCCGTTAATGGTGACGCTAAAAGGCACTGTTGAAGCCTTCTATCTTTAGTCGAACGGCTAAATTTTTATAATTATTGCTTCGGCTAAGCGGTATTCTCATCACTCACTTAGCCTAAGCTTTCTATCAATTCAGTCATCAACCCTTTAAGCGTTAAGCATACTTAGTACTATCGCTGGCATCGCCATCTATTCACCAAACTTTCTACCAGTTTTTGCCAAACTAAATGGGCATTTCCTCTTAACGTATTAAACAAACTCCGTGTTAATCTTGTGAGCTAGGCCACATGGCGCAAAGCTAACGGAGTAGTAGCAATGTTAGGCATTAATGATTTCTGGTTATTTGTGGTGTCGGGAATACTGCTTAACCTAATTCCTGGTCCCGATTCTCTATACGTTGTTGCACGCAGTGCTAGCCAAGGCTTTAAAGCCGGCTCGGTAGCGGCTTTTGGCATTGGCGCAGGAACATTTGTACATATTAGTGCTGCCGCATTTGGGCTTTCTGCCATTCTTGCGAGTTCTGCTGCTGCCTTTACCATATTAAAAGTGGTTGGCTGTATTTATCTTTTGTACATGGGGCTTTCAATGGCTTTACGTAAAGAGCAAAGCCAGCCTAAAGCCGAACAACTCTGTAGTACGGGTTACGCAAAAATATTTCGCCAAGGCTTTCTTACCAATAGTTTAAACCCAAAAGTGGCGTTATTTTTCTTGGCTTTTGTTCCCCAATTTATTGATGCAGCTGAGCCCAATAAAGCCTTAGCTTTTGTTGTGTTGGGTTTGGTGTTTAACCTTAATGCGATGATTTGGGGGCATATATTGGCGTGGTTGAGTGCGTCTATTTCTCATCGGGTGCAAACCAGCCAAGGGGCTAAACGCTGGCTAAACCGCGCGTTAGGTGGAGTGTTTGCTGGTTTTGGCCTTCGTTTGGCATTTTCTGAGCTAAGTTAAGCCCGCTTGTTTGATGAATTAAAGGATTATGATGCAACGTTCTAAAAAGCAATTGCTGTTGATGATGGCATTTTTAATGCCGTTTAGCTTCTCGATTTGGATGGTATTGCTAAATAACTTTGCCATTGAAGTGGCTCAGTTCACTGGGCGCGAAATTGGCATTTTACAAAGCCTACGCGAAATTCCCGGATTTTTGGCCTTTACCGCTATTTTTGTATTGTTAGTGCTTAAAGAGCAAACCTTTGCCTTAATCAGTTTATTGGTGCTGGCTATCGGTATTACGCTTACCGGCTTTTTCCCCAGTGTATATGGCTTGTATTTTACAACCGTTTTAATGTCGGTGGGGTTTCACTATTTTGAAACAGTGAATCAATCGCTTACTTTACAATGGATACCTAAAGCCGAAACCCCGGCTTTTATGGGGAAAGCGCTTGCGGTTAAAGGTGCTGCAGCGGTATTAGCTTATAGTTTGTTGTGGGTATTGTTGGAATACAGTGAGTTTGAGTATGTGTCGCTGTACGCCTTGTTTGGCGGCATTACCATATTAGCGGTACTGTTTATTGCCTTGCGTTTTCCGCATTACACCGCCGAGCACGAGCAACATAAAAGGCTGATTTTACGCCAGCGTTATTGGCTGTTTTATACCTTGGTGTTTTTAAGCGGCGCGCGCAGGCAAATCTTTGTGGTGTTTGCTGGCTTTTTGATGGTCGAAAAGTTTGGTTACTCAGTATCAGAGATTGCCTTACTTTACCTTGCTAACCAAGTTCTGAACATTATCTTTGCCGGTAAAATTGGCCAGCTAATTGGTCATATTGGTGAGCGCCGAGCATTAATGATTGAATACACCGGCTTGGTGTTCGTTTTTGGCGGCTATGCTTTGGTAGAAACAGCAGAGTGGGCGGCAGGTTTGTATATTATCGACCATCTATTTTTTGCAATGGCGATTGCGATTAAGAGCTACTTTCAAAAAATTGCCGATCCGGCAGATATTGCCAGTTCAGCGGGGGTGAGCTTTACCATTAACCATATAGCGGCAGTAATACTGCCAGCACTATTAGGTTTTGTTTGGTTATATTCGCCGTCGTTAGTATTTTGGTTTGGCGCTGCTATTGCTGTGGCTTCTCTGGCGTTCTCATTCTTGGTTCCGCGTCACCCAGAGCAACACCGAGAAACAACTTGGGCGCTTAAAACCCAATAATTTACACCATAATGGCGATGATGCTGCCTACTGTTCCAATGGCTTTAAGCACTTGGCCTGCGGTATAAGCGCCATCTTCGTTTTCTTCTACTTCGTTAGGCTTGTCCATGCCTAGTGCGCCATAAGCAAACGATTTTACACTGCTGTCTTCTTCTGCTTTATCTGTTTTTAACGGTTCTGGCATAGTGGGCTGTGCTTGCTTGGGTTCAACCGGTTTATCCATAACGGGCGTTTGTTTAGCTTTTGCCTGAGCCATGTATGCATTACTTGCTGCTGAGTTGATTGACGATATCGACACTGCTGTTCTCCGATTAAATCCCTTTAACTCTTTCTATATCGGCGGTATTGAGTAAGAGTTGAGCAACAGTTTTGTTAAACTCAAACTATTTTAAAGTTTTATATTTTAATCAATTAAATCAAAAGTTTAAGATGTAAAAATAAAGCCATTATGAATTAACTGATAATTATTGATCCTCACCATAAAAAAACGTAAATCAGATTGCTGAAAATGTTTACCCTCGCTAAGTTGCTACCAGCACTATGGAAAGAGATGTTGGTAATGGGGTACAGCATGTTTAAAGATTTTCAGGTTTTTTCATTTCTAGGTCGTTTACGTAAAATGTCTATTCCTAGGCAGGTGTTAATGGTGGTTGTGGTGATCGCAAGTACCTTTGTTACCGCTATTTTAATTGCCATTATTGGCTTGAATACCATTCAAAATCGTAATCAGGAACTGGCTAGTCATTCGTTAGTTGCTTTGCAAAATGCCTCTGATGCCGAAGCCGCCTATTTACAAATGAATCACTTAGTGCTGGCTATTCTCACATCAGAAGACCAGTCGCAGCTTGATGTTCTTTATGCCGATTGGCAAGAGTTGCGCGATAGCACTGAGCAATTACTGGCGCAAGCGGTCACTCGTTCACAAGTACAACAGCAAACTAACGCCGCCACTGGTTTTGAATCTTCTCGACAAATGATAGATCACTTGGATAAGGAGTTGTCTCTGGTTTACCAAGCGCTTTCTCAAAGCTATACCGAAGAGGCTGAGTTAAGGAAAATATTTAGCCAGTTTGTTTTACAGTCAACCGAGTTGTACAACGACATGGGCTATCAAGTAGAGCCATATGCCTTAGAAGATCAATATATTCGCGACATTTATCGAAACTATATGTCTGCATCGCAGCGGGTGCAATTAAAGAGCTTTGAGCTGGTATCTGTAGACAGTCCTGCGGCCATTACCAAATTATTAGAAACGATTCGTGCCAGCACCAAGCGCTTAGCGAGTAGTTTTGACGATCTTGGCTTTGAAGTGGAATCTATTACTAAACACGCAGACATCACAAGTAACTGGGCGTTTTTTATCAAGCATGTAAATGAGCCACAAGGTTTGTTATCTAGGGTGCTTAAAAACCAGCAAAGCATTGAACAAGTTGGGCTAAAGCGTACCCAGCTAGAAGCTGATATCAAGGCTCAAATAGTTGAACTAAAACATTTGGTTACTAGTATTGACCAGCAAAGCACACTAATGGTAAGTGATGCTGAGCGGTTAGTTACAAAGGTCAGCTTTAGCGCCAGTATTGCCGGTATTATTGCTTTGTTGGTTGCAGTTGGTTCGTGTATTTCAATCAATCGCTTGATTAAGCGGCCGATTGACGACTTAGCAACGGTAACCCGCGCGATGGCGAATGGCGACTTTACTTTGCATATGCAAAACGGATGGAGCGGGGAGTTTGCTAAAGTGGCTGGCTGGGTGAATGAGGTAGCAGAAAATACCAATCATTCATTGAGTGAAATAGTGCAAGTGACTAGTGAGCTAGAAACTATGGCCACCAGTAACGCCAGTATAACCGGTGACATTAAAGGCAAAAACGACAATCAAAATACCAGCTTAGGCAGTGTGAGTTCGGCGATTGCGCAAATGGCTAATGCCAGCCAAGAAATCGCCGGCATTGCGAGTGACTCTTTCCAGCAAACAGAAACCGCCGATAAGCGACTGAAAAGCGGTACCGCGGTTATGCAGCAAAATCAGCAAACTATTCAAGCCTTAGATCAGCATATTAATAGTACTCATGGAGCAATGGAAAGCTTACTGAAAGATATTGGTGACGTTAAAACGGTGTTAGAGGTGATTCAATCCATCGCGGACGCTACCAACTTACTGGCATTAAATGCGGCTATTGAAGCGGCTCGTGCTGGGGAATATGGGCGCGGGTTTTCAGTGGTCGCTGATGAGGTGAGAATGTTATCTAAGCGCAGTGGCGAGCAAACTGAGCAAATAGCTAAAGTTATGGCGCGTTTAGAAGAACAAGCGAGTACCTCTATGCAGTTAATGGGTGAAAGCCGCAGCAAAATGGGCGATACGCTTAACTTAAACAGTGAGTTATCAGAGGCGATTACGGCGGTGAGTAAAGACATTCAAAAGCTTCGCGATATGTCGCATAGCATTAATACTGCCACCGAACAGCAGCGAGAAGGTGCTGCCAGTATCACTCAAGAAATGGGCTTACTGGCGCAGCAAGCTAAAGAAAATAGCTTAACTTTAGATACCCTTGCCGCGGAAGGGCAACGCTTAAATGCGCTGTCTAACCAGCAAGAAAGTAATGTAGGCAAGTTTAAACTGGTAGGCTAAAGCAGCCATATACTACAATCAGCAATCGTATCAATGTAGTAAAAAGAGCACTCGGCATTATTATCTTGTCGAGTGTTTTTCGTTTTCGGTAGCCAATTTCCAGTATGTTTGCCAATGCATAAGCGTGATGTGTTGCAGCTATGCTCTTAAACCCAGTAAATACGTGGGCCAAGTTAGATAAATACAAGCCACTTGAAATTGTTAGGGTATTGGCAGCTATGAACTCATTGACTGAATTAGTGACTTGATTCTGCGTGTGCAGGCATCAAAACGCTCAACAACGCTTGGCTATGGCGGCACTAGTTAAGCTAGTGGTTCGCACAGGAATTAGTATTCAAAAGAACGTCGGGAAGCTATTTGCCGATTGTTTCATTGTTGATAATTAGTTATAACCATTCTACGTAATTTGCAATAACGCATAGAAAATATGAAAAGCTCTCCAACACATAAGCCACGGCCCTTAGTTGATCTAGTTGTCAGTATCGTTTTACCGTCTTTTGTACTCATGAAATTAAGTGGCGAAGATGCCTTAGGTGCTAGTGGGGGTTTGATTGTAGCGCTTGCCTTTCCACTTGGATGGGGGCTTTTCGAGCTAATTAGATATAGGAAATTTAATTTCATTGCCTTACTTGGCTTGGTAAGTGTTTTGTTAACGGGTGGTATTGGTTTATTTGAGCTTGATACCAAATGGTTAGCCATTAAAGAAGCGGCCATTCCTGCTGTGATAGGCATTGCCGTTTTAGTGTCTACCTTTACTCCTTATCCTTTGGTTAAAGCTTTGCTGTTTAACCCAGACATTATGGATGTGGAAAAAATCCAACAACGTTTAGCAGAACATAACAGCGGTGCTGCCTTTGAAGTTCGCCTGTTAAAGGCTACCTATTTTATTGCTGGTTCCTTCGCCTTTTCAGCGACGATGAACTATATCCTTGCCAAATGGCTAGTCACTAGCCCTGCCGGAACGTCTGCATTTAACGAAGAGCTAGGTCAGTTAACCCTATATAGTTACCCGATGATTGCCTTGCCATCTATGGTGATGATGATGGCTGTTTTCTACTACTTGTGGCGTACTATTCATAGCCTAACTGGGCTTGAGCTAGAGGACGTTCTTGCTGCTAAGAAATAACTCGCTATCTAAGGTAGGTCGGGCTATTGGGCTCTACAATTAGAGCATGTTAAGGTTAGCAGTCGTTCAGAAAACTCATAAGAATGGGTGGGGTGCGTAGGCCTTAAGCATGACTAAAAGCTGGCTAAAATATCAAATTGAACGTTATTGTAATTTTTTGCACAGCTTGTAAAAGCATCGATATGTCATACAGTCGTAGTATACGAACCTCTTTTTTGGTGGCCAAAGGCAAGTCAAATGCTTAAAGCTCTATCCTTTGTTTTTTTAGTTCTGCTTCTTTATTCTGAGACGGTGTATGCCGAAAAAATTGTTCTTGCTGCCGCCGCTGACAGTATTCCTACCTCGTATATAGAGAACGGTGAGCAAACAGGTATTTTAGTTGATGTTATAAATGAAGCATTTGAAAGAGCGGGTTTCACCGTTGAAATAAAGTTAATGCCTTGGGCTAGATGCTTAAAGTCGGTTCAAGAAGGCACTGTCGATGGAATATTCTCAGTATATTTAACAAATGAACGGCAAACATTTTTGAGTTATACGAACGAAGTACTGATAACACAAATACAGGCATTTTTTGTTTCTGTTAATTCATCCATCACCTTTGATGGTGATATTCAACAATTGGCAGATAAATCAATCGGCGTCATCAATGAGACTAGCTATGGCCCAAGGCTTGACGCTGCTTTGGAGAAGCGGTTATTCAAGAACGTTGATGAAGCTCAAAGCTCTAAAAGTAATGTTCGAAAGCTGCTGGCTGGCCGCGTGGACTTAATACCTTCGTATCGGCATGTGGTTTTTAGTACAGCAAAATCGTTGGGGGCAGCCCATAAAATAAAGCAGTTATCCCCTCCTTTAGAAGCCATTCCTAGTTACTTGGCATTCACCAGAAAACGTGACTTTTCCACAGTTATTCGTGAATACAACAAAGCGCTTTCAGCCATGAAGGAAGATGGCACCTACGATATGATTTTTGATAAATATCTTCAATAGTCACCCTAGCATGTTGTATCCGCTAAGCCTTGTGTTAAGTGTCGCTCTAGATTGCTACGCCATACATCCCTGATATTACTTGAACACGCTTTGCTGCTATAGACTGTCTTGCAAAATGCAATACCCTCTAGATTTCAACTTGAAACTATCATTAAGTGCATGATAAATAGCAATTAAAAATGTTGGTACGGATTTCGCTATTCAAAGCTTGAATCAAGTGGAGAATACAATGGGCGAATTACTACCAAGAATATATTTAATTGTTGATGCCCTATGGCGTCGACGTTACTTAATTGCTCTACCTATTCTATTGATGCCGATTGTTGGGGCTGTTGTGTCACTAATGTCGGACAAACAATATGCGTCGCATACCAGTATGTTAGTGCAGGAAACTGCCAGCCTTAATCCATTTTTAGAAGATTTAGCCGTATCGGCCAATGTAGAAGGCCGAATGGAAGCGCTGACCACCTTGCTGCATAGTCGCCACGTATTGAGCGAAGTGGCTATTGAGCAAGGCTTGATGTTTGAAACCGACAGCCCACAGCGTAAAGAGCAGGTGATTGCGCGTTTATCGTCGGCCTTAACGGTTCGCCAAGTGGGTAAGGATTTGATTCGAATTGATTACAAATCAACCACTCCGCAGGGCATGAGTCAGTTATTAGAAACGGTGTCTAAACATTTTATTGAGCAGCTTTTAGCCCCTGAGCGCTCGTCTATTCAAGAGTCTGAACGCTTTCTTCGCGAGCACTTAAGTACCAGTAGTATAGAGCTTGAAGAAGCAGAGCAAGCGTTAGCGAATTATCGCACGCTACATTCTGATGGTTTGCCCGAGCAGCATGCTGCAAATACAGAGCGGCTATCGCGAGTGCGCCAGCGTCTAATTGAACGCGAGGCCGAATTGGCGGGCGCTAAGCAAAGCTTAGGCAGCATTGACCAACAGTTATCTCGCACTAATCCTGTGTTAACCCGCCTAGAAGAACAAATTGTGCTTAATCGTGCTGAGCTGGCCACCTTAATGTCTCGCTACACCGAGGGGCACTCTAAAGTTTTGGCGATTAAACGGGTACTGCGCCATTTGGAGCAAGAACGAGAAGAAGTGCTCGCTTTACCCGAATCTGCGGTAAGCAAAACCGACAGCTCTGCCTTACTGCAGCAGCAAATCTCAATTACTGAATCCAATGGTGAAATGCTAATTGTGCAAGTTGAGGCCTTAATGATTGCTCGCCAGCGAGTAGACGCCTTAGCAGCAGAGGTATCGCAATTAAAAAGTTTGGCAAATTCTATACAGCAACAAATTGGCTCGGTGGGTGAGCAAGAGAAACAACTCCGTATTCTAAATCGCAATTTGCGAGTGAAACGCAGCCTGTATGAAAACATGTTAACCCGCTACGAAATGGCACAAGTAACCGGTGCGTTAGGGGTGTTTGAGCAAGCTGACCGAATCAAAATTATTGACCGCGCTTATACACCTAGTGGCCCGTCTACCTTGCCATTATGGATGTTTGTTGTTGCTGGTTTTGTGGGTGGCGTTGCTATCGGTATCAGCTTAGCGGTGATGGCTGAGTTAACTGATTCAAGTTTACGCACCATTAAAGATATTGAAGATATAGCTGGAGTGTCGGTGTTAAGCCGTATTCCTCCGCTTAATGAATCGCATTAAAGAGGATTACATGATGAGTATTTGGATCCAAGTCGTACAGCACTTACAGCCCGGTGGTATAGAAACCATGGCCTTAGATTTACAACGCATGGAAGAGACGCATGAGCAGGGGGTAATTATCTCACTGGAAGGCAACAAAGAAGAAGCACTGGCGGCATGGCCGCGCCTTCGCCCCTTTGCTGACCGCTTGATGTTTTTAGATAAAAAGCCGGGTTTTCGACTTTCAACCTTGTGGAAGTTGGTTAACTTGTTTCGTCGCTGGGCAGTGCCAGTGGTGCATACCCACCATATTGGCCCGCTTATTTATGGTGGCATAGCCGCGCGTTTAGCTGGCGTGAAAGTAGTGATTCATACCGAGCATGATGCATGGCATTTACGCCAGCAACGCCGCCGCTTGGTACAAGCTGCCGCACTCAAATTTGTTAAACCTATGCTGGTCGCAGACGCCAACTTAGTGGCTGGTGAGTTAAAGGCTGCCTTAGGCTTTGATGATGAAAAAGTGCAGGTGATTAAAAATGGTGTAGATACCCGCAGCTTTGCACCAGGTAGCAAAGTAGTGGCTCGCCGTGAGCTGGGTTTGCCAGAGCATTTTCGTTTAATAGGTTGTGCTGGCCGCTTGGAATTAGAAAAAGGCCAAGCAGTATTGATCGAGTCATTGTCGTTTTTACCAGAAGATGTGCATTTAGCATTTGCAGGTGATGGCAGCCAACGTAAGCAATTAGAACAATTGGTTGAATCTTTACACTTACAAGAACGCGTGCACTTTTTAGGCTCCATTGAGTCAATGCCGCGCTTTTACCAAAGCTTAGATCTGTTTTGTTTGCCTTCTTATTTCGAAGGTTTGTCGTTAGTGATATTAGAAGCACAGTCTTGCGAGGTCCCCGCCGTTGTGACCAATGTAGGCGCATCTACCGAAGCCTTATGCCCGCGCACTGGCACATTAGTTGAGCCGGGTTCAGCGTTTGCTATGGCCCAAGCTTTAGAGCTTAAGCTAGAAAAGCCAGCTACTGGCAATCCGCGCCAGTTTGTTAAGCAATCTGGTGATTTACGCACCACCGCGCGTAACTACGCCGCACTTCGCCATCGTTACTTATAGGGGCATGATTATGAATACTCTTATTTACTTAACCCTGATCGCGATGTTTTTGGTGGTTTATCATCATGCACTTTATCCTTTGCTGCTTAAGCTTCTCAGCAAAGGGCATAAACAGCCAACGCAGGCGGTACCTGTTTCAGTGGTGCGCAAATATCACCATTGCGAAGACGATGATCAGTTACCGCTTATTGAGTTGTTGATTCCGGCTTACAACGAGCAAGATTACATTGCCGCTAAGTTAATTAACCTAGCCACGCTGGATTACCCAGACGACCGTTTAACGATTAAGATTATTTGCGATGGCTGCACAGATGATACCGCTGCAGAAGCGCGAGCGTGTTTGGAAGAACTCACTTTTTGCAGTTTTGAAATAGAAGTCTGTGAGCAGTTACAAAATCAAGGCAAGGTGGCGGTATTAAATCAGCACATCAGTCAAAGCAAAGCCGACATTGTGGCCTTGTCGGATGTATCAGCCCTTATCTCGGTAGATGCTATGCTCATTGCTGCGAGCCAATTCAAGCAAAACGATGTTGGTGTGGTATGTGGTTATTATCATTTGCTTAGCCCAGGTTCGGTGGGTGAGCAGGCATATTGGAACTATCAGCGCGAAGTGAAACGTTGTGAAGCTGAAATGGGCGCGCCACTAGGCGCGCACGGGGCTTTTTATCTAATTCGCAAATCGCTATTTAGACGTATGCCAGAAGACACCATTAACGATGATTTTGTTATTCCTATGGATATTGTAGCGCAAGGTTACCGCGCCATATACGAGCCCAATATTCGCGCCTTAGAGCTTGAGCATGCGGCCGATAGCCAAGATCGTAGTCGCAGAAAACGCATTGGTGCCGGTAACTTGCAGCAATTAATTCGCTTGCGTCATATGTTGTTACCGCGTTTTAAAGGTGTGGCTTTTACTTTCTTCTCGGGCAAGGCTTTACGCGTAACCATTCCTTTGTTTATGTTAACTAGCTTCTTTGGTGCAATGATATTAAGCACTCAATCTACCTTGTTCGCGGTACTCTTTACCTTGCAACTGTTAGGTTACAGCCTTGCCATGTTGCCAAGAATATTGCCTAAGCTGACGTTGCCTGGTGCCATAGGTAGCCTTAACTATTTAGTCGAAGGCCATTTTTCTAGCATGTTGGGCTGTGTGGATTATGTGGCTAAAAAGCTTAAGAAAAAGCGTTTAACGTGTTTTGTTAGTCCATGGGTTAGTGCAGGCAAGCGGTTTTTCGACATAGTGGGCGCCAGTGTATTACTGGTTGTGTTTAGTCCCTTATTTCCGCTAATGGCCTTAGCGATAAAGCTAGATTCAAAGGGGCCTGTGTTTTACCAGCAAACCCGAGTAGGGTTAATCACTAAAGACTATGTGCAGCTATTTGAAATTTATAAATTTAGAAGTATGCGCAGTGATGCTGAGCAAGTGAGTGGGGCGGTGTGGGCCACCAAGCAAGATAAGCGAATTACTTGCGTAGGTAAGTTTCTCCGTAAAACACGCATCGACGAATTGCCGCAGTTAATCAATGTACTTAAAGGTGAAATGTCTTTGGTAGGGCCGCGCCCAGAGCGCCCAGTGTTTTATCAAAGCTTGGAGCAAGCCATTCCTTTTTATAGCGAACGCACGGTAGGCATTAAGCCAGGGATCACCGGTCTAGCACAAGTGAATTTAGCTTATGACTCAAGCATTGAAGACGTAAAACAGAAGCTAGCTTATGACCATTGTTATGCCTTAAGCCTAAGCCAATGTGGTAGTTGGTTAATACAAGATATGGGAGTGTTAATAAAAACAGTATGGGTGGTAGTGGCTGGTAAAGGGCAGTGATAAGGGCTGTTTGTTCTACAAACCGATGTCGGCTGACCGTATCTCTGCTTTACGGGCTGAAAATGCCCGCGAACCAGATGCAGAATGTGTGTTGTAGTTGAAATATGTTTGTGAGACGTTAAAAGAAGGTATTTACTCTGCAGTCATAGAGTTTCATTTTGTTGAAGTGTTTAACATTAAGTGTCACTTAAAAGTAGTATTATTAAATATATAATATTACAAATGGTGAAAATGGATGAATCGCTTTGGCTTTAAATCAAGCTTGCTGTCGGCTATGACTTTTATGCTTGTTTTATCTTTATTAGTAACAGGTTACCTTTCTTACACTCTGCTAAAAGATCAGATTACCAATAGTTTGTTAAGGGATATTCATCATACTATTGAACAAAAAACTACAGAGATTAATACCTCGTTTCAGCGCACAACCGGCGCGGTTAATCAGCTCGCTAAGTTATACCAAGAGAAAAACATAAACAGTAACCACGTTGCTATGACCGAATATACCGCTCGCTTAGGTGGCGTGTATAAGGTGATTATTGGCTTTGACGATGGTTCTTCGTTTGTATCTAAAGCTTCTGAGTCTTTTCCAGAGGGCGTGGGGCGTTTAGATAAATACGATCCTCGTACTCGCCCGTGGTATAAAGCCGCTAAAAAGACCGCTACTTTGTCACTCAGCGATGTGTTTTTTACGCGCAGCGATGGCGTGCCAATGGTTGGCGTGATGCACCCAATCAAGCAAGGGGTGATTATGGCTGATTTGCGTTTTGACCATCTGCAAAAGCAGTTGAGTTCTTTAAGCGAAATTGCCGGTGCAACAGGTTTAGTGGTGGATAAAAGTGGCTTGGTATTAGCCTCTACTAACGAGTGGGTGAAGCAAAAAGACAATATTGCTGATCTGGATGTATTTAAGCAGGTTTATCGTGGCTTGATAGGACAAGATAAAGCGATTCAGTATGCCGATGTTAATCAGCAATCAACGTTGTTTGTCAGCCAGCGAGTGAGCTTACTAGGTGATAACGAATGGTATGTATTGATTGCGGTAGATGAATCAACAGCGTTTGCGCCCCTGCAAGCAACCACCTATAAAGTAGCAACCATTATTACTGTTGCAACCTTAGTGTCGGTTATTATTCTATTGTTTGTATTGAATCAGCTTTACCAGCCGATTATTAAGCTTAGAGATTTAGTGACCGAACTAGGCCAAGGTAGTGGTGATTTAACCCAGCGCTTAGAAGTGAAAACCGACGATGACATTGGCATCATTGCCCAAGGCATCAACGGTTTTATCGCACAGTTACAAACTATGCTATTAGAAATAAACAGTGCCCGCTCTAAGCTTTCTGACGGTATTGAAACGCTGGATAAATACAGCCAAAGCAGCAGTGAGATTCTTAATCAGCATACCAACGAAACTACCCAAATTGTGGCCGCTATTGAAGAGTTATCTAATACTGCTGAGCTAGTAGAGGGTAATACTTCAGCCGCAGCCAAATACGCCAATGACGCCAATCAAAGCGGTGAAGACTCGGTACAAACCATTAAAACTACTCAACAAAAGATTGAAGCCCTAGCCACTGAGATTCATGAAACTTCTAGCAACGTAGAGAATATGAATAATGAAACGGCGAGTATTCAAAATATTGTTGAAGTGATTGGCAGTATTGCCGAGCAAACCAACTTGTTAGCGCTTAATGCATCGATTGAAGCCGCGCGAGCAGGAGATCAAGGACGAGGGTTTGCAGTGGTGGCCGATGAGGTTAGAGCACTCGCCAGTCGCACTCAAACCAGTACTAGCGAGATCGGCTTGGCCTTAACCAAACTTAAGCAAGAAGCTAGCTTAGTGGTGTCGTCGATTGGCAGTACCGAACATACCTGCTCAGATACGGTAGAAGAGGCCGATAAAACTTCGGTCAGTTTGCAAAAGCTGGGTGACTTTATTCACCAAATTAACGAATTGAATAGCCAGGTATCTACCTCGGCCAGCGAGCAGAATATTGTTATTCAAGACATTAATAAAAGCATGCACCAAATCCACGGCATGGTAGAAAACCTAAACAACGAAGGGAAAAGCCAGCGTAGCGAAACCCAGCGTATTGCTGCCATCAATAATGAATTGGGTGACATGATTAATCAGTTTAAACTCTAAGCAACACCGCTTCGTTTACCAAGCCTGAGCCCAAAACGCTCGGGCTTTTTTATGGCCTAAATTGCTATTACCCACTAATTAAGCATTGGCTGTTAAAGCCTAAACTAGCCAAATTGCAATTTGCGAAAGCACTGTTAATCCCATCTGAAATTACTGTTCTACTTTGAGATTTCACATATAACCCATTGTTTATAAATACTAATTTGTAAGTGGCACAGAACTCGCTTTAACAGTCTTGAGAATCAAGAATTGTGGAGCGAATTATGAATATGCAACTAACTACTTCAGACCAAGGCGACGTAACAGCATCTATCAATGGTGCCTTTGATGCTAAGTCTTGTGCTCAGCACAAAAATCAGTTTGAAAACATTTGTCACCAAGCGGCCAGCAAGCTGGTTATCGTGAACTTGACGCATGTCGATTTTCTAGATGCTTCTGGTATTGGCGCGTTGGTATTTATGTTCAAACGCATAAATGCAGCGGGTGGTCGTCTTATTATTGTAGGCGCTCAACAACAGCCGCGGGATTTACTCGTGATGCTTCGTGTTAACCACATCATTACCATGTTAGACACGCTTCCTAGTAAACCAAACAGTGTTGACACCTTACCTTCTATCGCCGCTTAAGCAGGACTCAAGGAGCCTATCATGCGTAGCATTATTATCCCCGTATTGTTAACAATGACCTCAGCTTGTACCAGTTGGCCAGAACAAGGACGCGGTGGTTTTGCTGAGCATCAACACGCTATATTGGCTTGGATGGACGGCGACACTGGCACTACCGATCTTCGCGAATTAGGCCCAGAACACGGTCTACATTTTGAAGCGGTATTAGTTAAGCATCAGCTAGATTTGTTGGTGTTAGAAGGTGCCGAATTATGTTTCCCTGCTTCTGTCACTCAGGCTCGTTTGCAGCAGCAACGCATTGTTCGTGAATTAGAGGGTGGCTTAACCTTTGATGCTGCCAATGATATCGAAATTCAACAACACTTTGTGAACATGCTTGAGCAGCGCCTAGACCGAGTAACCGAAAGCGGTGCTTGCCAAACCGACCGCTTAGGCCACATTCAATCTTCACAATTAATGGTCAGCATTAGCGACGCGCTAAACAGCAATAATCAGTTTGCTTTTGATTCAAGCGAACTGACTCCAGCCTACAAAGACCAACTCACTAATCTCACGCCAATTATTGCTGCGAGCAAAGTAGCGTTAATTATTACCGGCCATAGCGACAGCAAAGGTGATGAGGCTTATAAGCAGCGTTTATCTTTAGCTCGCGCCCAAGCGGTGGCTGATTACATGGCTGAGATGGGTATGAACGAACAACAGATTAAGCTAGCAGCAGTGGCTGATTCACAACCTTATTCTGAAGGCGAAAGCGACGCGATTCGCCACTCTAACCGTCGAGTTACCATTAGCGTTATCGACGCCGACAATCACTTTTTCGCTCAACGTGGTCAATAAGGAGCACGCTCATGAATACTTCAAAAGTATGTAAAGGCATTGTGGCGGCATGGATGATTCTAGGTTTTGTTATGAGCATTGTGTTTAGTGCCAATGCATTAGCGGCTAGCCCTCAAGTACAGGCGGGTGACGTGGTACGCATTATTCTTCCTGGTGAAGCCTCGCTCGATAAAAGCTTTGAGGTAGACCGAAATGGCCGATTAATTCTGCCAGAAGTGGGTCCAATCATGGTATCGGGCTTTACCGAGCAGCAAATGCAAGAAAAGATTAAGCGTGAGTTATCTAAAGCTTATCGTGATTTAGCCGGTTTGCGTGTGTTACTCGAAGAGCGTCGTATCCGCATTAGTGTATTAGGTTTTGTTGGCCAGCCAGGCGAAGTGGTGTTAGCCGAAGGTGCTGGCATTCAAATGGCGATTCAAGCCGCTGGTGGTTTACGTTCTGGCGCGCAGTTAGACCGCATGCAACTGCGCCGCGACAGCTTTGAGCAAGCCAAAATATTTAACTACAAGCGTTACTTAGATTCTGGCGATTTGAGTGTATTGCCTGAGCTGGAATCTTTAGATGTATTGTTTGTGCCTGCATCGCCAAAAATTGGCAATGTCGCGGTGGATTTTGACCCTAAAACGCTTAACGACAAAGGCGACGCAGCAGAAGATCGTACCGCAGTTAAAGTATTTGGTGAGGTATATAACCCAGGCAGTTTTTCATATAAAGAATCAGCCTCGTTAGTGGATATGTTAATGCGTGCTGGTGGGGTGACTCGTTATGCCAGTGTGGAGCAAATTCGCGTCATCATTAATGGTGAGCCAAAGCTGTTTAACTTAAAGCGCTACTTAGATACTGGTGACAGCAACTTGCTGCCACAGTTAAGCGCCGGCACTACCGTGTTTGTGCCTAAGCAAGAAGAAGAGATTAAAGCCGGTGCAAATACGGTGTATGTAATGGGTGAAGTATTTAAGCCTGGTGCGTACGAGGGTAACAAGTCAGCTGGATTTTTAGATGTATTAGCTAACTCTGGCGGCCCAACGCGCTTTGCTGAAACCCGCCAAATTAGAGTGATTCGCAGCAACGGAACGGTTGAGCGTTTTGACTTGCAATCGTTCACCGAAGGGCGCACAGCCCAGCTGCCAAAAATCACACCTGGTGATGCGATATTTATTCCTGAGAAAACCGACTTAAATGAAAAGTCGTGGACCAAGGTATCACCAAACCGTGCAGTAAAAGTAATGGGTGAAGTAAACCGCCCAGGCCGCTTTGAGTGGGCCAACGAAATGAACTTAATGGACCTATTAGCGCATGCTGGCGGGCCTAAACCTAATGCCGATATGGCTAAAATCACGGTGTTGTTTAGCGATGCTAACGGCAATACACGCTCGGTTAACTTTGATTTAAATGCTTACCTAGCGGGTAAGATTAGCAATAAGCGTTTACCTCAGATTGTGGCGGGTACCACCATTATGGTGCCGCAGTTGCCAGATGACCCAAGTGACAATAAATCACAATGGGTGCGCCAAGCCAGCGAAGATTCAATCTACGTATTTGGTCAAGTGGTTGCCCCTGGTCGCTACCGTTTTGACCCAAGCATGCACTTTCTGGATATTCTTGCAGCGGCCGATGGCCCGTCGGAAAAAGCCGACATTAGCAATGTGCGAATTAGTCACCGCAACGGTAAACACTCACAAGTATCAAAGCTAGATTTAGCGATGTACTTCGAAACAGGTGATGAGTCTTTGCTACCAAACGTAGTACCGGGCGACTCAATCTACATTCCTGAAAAAGACCGCAACTGGTTGTCTGAAAAGAAAGAACGCACCGTGCGGGTATTGGGCTCGGTAAACAAACCTGGTCGCTACCGCTTTAACGATGATATGACCTTGTTGGACTTATTAGCCGAAGCGGGTGGTGTAGATAACGATGGTTTCCCTGAGAAAATCACCGTAGTAAACCTGTCTTGCTGTAAAGACCAAGCGCGTACCTTCAACCTATTAGAGTTTTCTAAAACCGGTGACTTTGGCATGTTGCCAGTGATTAGAGCCGGCGACACTGTTTACATTCCATCACGTGAAGAAAGTGGTTGGCACAAAGCTCGCCAGGGCATGGAAGATGTATTCCGTATTGTTACCATTAGCGCATTGTTGGGGTTCCTATGATTAATTTACCGTCAACTTATCAAGAGTTGGAGCGCATATATCAGCGCATACCGATTCAACAAAACACCTGTATTGGGGTGAGCTCAAGTCAACCAGAGGAAGGGGTTTCCACCTTGGTAGATGCCATTGCAAGGCGCGCAGCCGGAGCTGGGCGTAGCGTATTAGTGGTTGATTTTAACTTGCACCATCCCCGTCACTTTGACCAACCCGTGTTTGATTTAGGCTGGGACAGAGGCAAGGTACAAGGAATGATTAAAGACCCACAATCGGGCATTGATTACTTGCCAGTACCCTTAGACAAAGTATCGCTGTTGTCGTTAAAAGAACCAGGAGTGATTGAGCAATGGACAGAGCAGTGGAAACAAAGTTACCAGTTGGTGCTGATTGATACTTCAGCAGTTAACCAAAACAACTGTGGCAACGTATCAGCGCAACGCGCTCTTGCGGGTTGTGATGCCAGCATTATGACCATGATGGCTGGAGTGACTTCTCGCCCGGCGTTTGAAGCGGCCATTGCAGACCTACGAACCGAAGACATTCGTTTACTCGGAGTTGTGATGAACGATCGCTTTAATCCCAGCCTGCAATCTGAGTTAGTGAGAGAAACCTCACGAATTACCATTTTCTTTCCTCGTTTCCAGCGTGTGCTGCAAAGAATTCTTGTTAACTCTCAATTACTTTCGATAAGGGTATGATATGTTTTTTATATTACAAACCAACAATGGAACATCAGCCACATTGAGTAAGCAGAAACCAGATATAGCGTTTCTCGAGATTAAGAGTAAACAGTACAAAGCAAAGCGAAAAATGCAGATTAAAGTCACCGTGTTGTTAGTGGCTATTTTGCTGGTGATCTTGGCGATTATTAGCAGCAGTGCTGAAGCAAAAAGCTATACCTTTGGCATAGTGCCACAGCAATCGGCTACCCGTTTAGCACTGCAGTGGAGCCCCGTGTTAGATGCGGTTAGCGACACCAGTGGTTATCAAGTGGAGTTTAAAACCGCCCCCAGTATTCCTGAGTTTGAGAAGCGTTTAGCCAACGGCGAATATGACTTTGCCTACATGAATCCTTTTCATTACCAAGTGTTTTCTGCTTCGCCAGGATATAAAGCTTTTGCTAAAACTAAAGACAAAAAGCTAAATGGTATTATAGTGGTAAGGACTGATAGTGATATCAATATCACCGATGTTCAACAATTGAATGGTAAAACCTTAGTCTTTCCGGCTCCACGGGCTTTTGCAGCGAGTGTAGTCACTCGAGGATACTTAGAGCAACAGGGTGTTGAGTTTGTACCCAAGTATGTTGGTTCGCATGACTCGGTATATCGCGCGGTAGCGGCAGGCTTGTATCCAGCTGGTGGCGGAATACCGCGCACTTTTGCTAATGGTGACGCAGATGTCACCGACCAATTGAAAATACTGTGGGAGTCGCCAGATTATACACCTCATGCCATTGCTGCCCACCCAGAGGTGCCAGCAGAGGTGGTTAAAAAAATTCAGCAAGCTTTGGTTGAAATGGAGAATAAACCTGAGCAGCAAGCCTTATTGGATGGCCTTAAAATGAAAGGTTTTGTGGTCGCCAAAGACAAAGATTGGGACGATGTGCGCCAGCTCAGTATAGGTGATACACATCATTAACTAGCCTTAATGACAAGCATGGAAAGGCGCGATGAATCTAAGCTTTAAAGCGAAAACCGTTCTCGGCGTGGCCCTAATAGAAGCCGTATTATTAGGGGTATTGGTTTATAGCAGCATTGGATGGCTGTACGATTCAAATGAGTTACAAGTGGAACAGCATGGCAGAATGATGTCGTCGCTGTTTGCGTCTACCACTAAAAATGCCATTATCACCACCGACTTAGCCACACTTGATAGCCTAACTGAAGAATTTTCCTCGCAAAAAGATGTCGCCTATGTGGTGATTACAGACCAGAACAAACGCTTATTGTCTAAAGGTGGAATCGAACCACATCAGCATCCTTCGGTTGATCCCAATCTTGGTGACCATGAACACAAGATATTTGTTAATGAAAGTGATGTTGTTATCGGCAACAAACTCTATGGTCACATTCAAATTGGCATTTATGATCATGGCCTACACGGCTTAATTTCTGAAGCGAGTTCCTTTGGCGTAAGCATTGCGCTGTTAGAAATTAGCTTAGTGGCTTTGTTTTCGTTTTTGCTTGGCACTTACCTTACCCGCCAACTCGGTGGCCTGCGCGATGCTGCTAAAACCATTACCCAAATTGGACCGGGCATTCAGCTTGATGTGAAGGGTAAAGATGAGATCTCAGAAGTCTCGCGAGCCTTTAACAAAATGTCTGCTGCGTTGGAGCAATCACATTTAGAGTTTAAACAGGCCATAGAGGTACAAGAAAAATTAGCCTTAGAGCTAGAGCAAAACCAGTCGATATTAAAAGCAACCATTAGCTCGGCCATGGACGCGGTAATTACCACCGATCGCCATGGTTATGTGCTGGAGTTTAGCCAAAGTGCCGAGCGTATTTTTGGTTTTACTCACGATGAAGTGGTGGGCAAAGAACTGGCGAGCTTTATTGTGCCCGAGGCCTTTCGGGATGCTCACCGCAATGGCATGAAACACTTCAGAGAAACCGGCGAAGCCCCGGTGCTTAATCAACGTTTAGAGTTACCTGCATTGCATAAAGATGGCCGAGAGTTTCTCTCAGAGCTCACCATTAGCTCGGTTGAAGTGGGCGATGACACAATATTTACCGCGTTTATGCGAGATATCTCCGATAGAAAACGCACCGAGCAAGAGTTGCAGTTAGCCGCTGAAGCCTTTGACGCCAACGAAGCCATTTTTATCACTAATCAACACGCAGAAATTGTTCGAGTGAACCACGCTTTTAGCCGAATCACTGGCTATTCAGAAGAAGAAGCCATTGGCCAAACACCATCTATTTTAAGCTCCGGTGAGCATGATCAAGCCTTTTTCAACAACATGTGGTTGCATCTCAAACAGCAGGGCGAGTGGTCGGGTGAAATCGTAAATCTTCGTAAAAATGGTGAGCGACTGCCTGAGTGGTTAAGCATTTCTTCGGTTCAAGACAGCGAAGGCGAGGTGACGCATTACGTTGCGCACTTTACCGATTTAAGCGAGCAGAAAGCCGTTGAGCAATCCTTAGAGCGCGCCAGGCAAGACGCCGAAGCGGCCAGTTTAGCCAAGAGCCGTTTCCTTGCCAGTATGAGCCATGAAATTCGTACCCCGCTAAATGCCATTATTAATATGAATCAAATCCTTAAAGACACAGACTTAAGCTTAGAGCAGCAAGGCTTTGTTGATACCGGCAACGAAGCAGGCCATACCTTAATGGCCTTGGTAAACAACGTATTGGATTTTTCAAAAATTGAAGCCGGTCAGTTAGAGTTTAACAATGAGTGGTTTTCTGCAGCGGAGACCTTAAAAAGTATTGTTAGGCTATTTAATACCACCGCTCAGCAAAAAGCCTTGAAATTTGAATTGCAGATAGACGATGACATTTTCCCCGAGTACTTTGGTGAGCCGCTGCGCTTTAGGCAAATTGTATTTAATTTAATGGGCAACGCGATTAAATTTACTTCTGAGGGTGGGGTAACGTTGGCTCTAAAACCTATCCAGCCTTATGGCATGGAGCTAAAAGTAAAAGATACTGGTATAGGCATTGAGAAAGAAGATAAAGAACGTTTGTTTGAAGAGTTTTTCCAAGTAGAAAGCGGTGTCACTAAACGATACTCCGGCACCGGCTTAGGGTTGGCGATTACCCGTCAGTTAGTGGAGAAAATGGGGGGCGAAGTTGAAGTAGAGAGTGAAGTTGGCCGCGGCACAACCTTTACTGTTCGTTTGCCATTTAGAGGGCGACACGCGCCTACTATTCAACTAGACGATGCACTGGAGCAGAAAGAGCCTAATCCCGAATTAGCCAAACATGCGCGCATTTTATTGGTGGAAGATAGCGCCATGAATCGCGCTGTGGTGACTCAAGTGCTTAAAGACTTTATTAAAGAATTGAGCAGCGCTGAAAACGGCCAAATAGCCGTAGAAATGTGTCAGCATAATCATTACGACATTATCTTAATGGACATGGCCATGCCGGTGATGGATGGATTGGCTGCCACTAGAAAGATACGAGAAGCTGAGGGCCTTAATCAGCAAACGCCAATATTAGCCATGACCGCCAATGCCTTTGCCGAAGACAAACAAGCTTGTTTTGCAGCAGGTATGAATGATTTTATCACTAAGCCTATCGATATCCCCTTGCTTAGAGCTAAACTAGTGCAATGGTATAAGGAAAAAACACCAACACTAACCGTTTTTGAAGCTCCTTTAGTCAGTCATACGCTTGATCAAGTTGACGTTGATACAGAAGTAGCAAACGATGAACCCGAACAAGATCTTAGCTTACTGCTTAACCGACAAGTGCTTGAGCAGTTGGTAAAAGACGCAGGTTTAGACGCACTGCCAGTAATGCTTTCGTTGCTTTACCAAGAAACTGAGGCTCAATTGGCCACCATTACACTGGCTCATCAGCAGCAAGAGTTTGATGATGTGGCCTTAGCTGCCCACACCATGAAGGGGAATGTGGCAACATTTGGTGGCGAGCGCTTACGTAAGTTAGCGTTGGCTATTGAGGTAGCAGGTAAAGCTTCCGACATATCAGCGTTAGATGAACATGTGCCAACATTGGCGAACACCGTAGAACAAACGCTTACTGCAATTAAGCAGTATGAAAAAACAGTTATTGCCTAGGGAGATGCTATGGGAACTGAGCTTAAAGCCTCGGTATTGTTAGTAGAAGATAGCGAAACATTGGCTGCCACTTATCAAGCGTATCTTAGTAAAGAAAACCTTAAACTAGAGCGCGTAGCTACCGGCAGCGCAGCAATAGACTTCTTATCAAAACAATCGCCTCAGGTCATGTTACTTGATTTAAACCTACCCGATATGGGCGGTATGCAAGTGTTAGAGTGGATGGTTGAGCGCAGCTTACCGACCTCGGTGATTATTATTACCGCCTATGGTTCTGTGGATGTAGCGGTTGATTCAATGCGTTTAGGGGTGGTGGATTTTATAGAAAAACCCTTTGATGCCAGCCGCCTAAAAGTGACTGTGAACAATGCCGTTAACCTGCACAAACTAAAATCGTTAGTAGAAGACTACCAAGCCGATGCGGGGCGCGACAGCTTCCATGGCTTTATTGGTGGCAGCTTAAGCATGCAAAATGTGTATCGTATGATTGAAGCAGTAGCGCCCAGCAAAGCCACAGTGTTTATTACCGGAGAGAGTGGAACAGGTAAAGAAGTGTGTGCAGAGGCAATCCATAAACAAGGCGGCAGAGCCGACAAACCTTTTATTGCTATAAATTGTGGCGCCATTCCAAAAGACTTAATGGAAAGTGAAATATTTGGCCATGTAAAAGGTGCCTTTACCGGAGCATCATCCATGCGTTCTGGCGCGGCTTCGCAAGCTCATGGAGGCACCTTGTTCCTTGATGAAATTGGTGAAATGGACATGGACTTACAAACAAAGCTACTGCGCTTTGTGCAAACGGGGCGATTTCAAAAAGTAGGAGGCAGCCAAGAAGAGCAAGTTGATGTGCGTTTTTTGTGTGCCACTAACCGAGACCCATGGGAAGAAGTGCAAGCAGGGCGTTTTAGAGAAGACTTATACTACCGTTTGTACGTTGTGCCTATTCACCTACCACCACTGCGTGAACGTGGCTTAGATGTACCGGGCATTGCTCAAAAATTTCTGCGCCGTTATGCCAAAGAAGAGGGCAAACAATTCCGCCGTTTTTCTAGCCTAACTGCTACGGTAATGAGTAATTACGATTGGCCGGGCAATGTTCGCCAATTGCAAAATGTAATCCGCAATATTTGCGTTTTGCATGACGGTAAAGAGGTGTTAGCTAGCCAGCTTCCACCACCTATTAACACCCTAGTGCCTGAAGGAGCGATTGGTAAAGATGGTCGCCATCAGGAAGAAGTAGAGGCGGCTGAAATTAGCGCAAATGTAGTGGGTGGCAGCCAATACCAAATTCAACCTTTGTGGATCACCGAGAAAGAAGCCATTGAACATGCGATTGATCACTGCGATGGCAATATTCCAAAAGCCGCCGAGCTATTAGATGTAAGCCCTTCAACCATTTACCGCAAAAAACAATCATGGGAAGAGGCTGAGGCTATTTAGTTCACTTATTGCTTGCTGGTGATAAAAGCCCTGTTCGCAGGGCTTAGCGCCGGTAAACAATAAAGTTTGAGTATGCACAATAAGCTTGAATATTATTGCTTTAAAGAAACTGTTGGGCATTTGTGGTCTGTCTCATTTCAGCCCCAAAACATGTTGAGTTTTCTTACGACCATCTCTCCCATGAATGAGCGTTCCCGATTAAAACTAATGGCTTTGTTTTTGATTTACGAACCAAGTTTAATCGCCAACTAGAATGCATAATCGCTTTGAAGCGCTTTAAATAAATCATCTATTTTGCAGCTTGAACTAAGCACTCTAAAGGGCTTTTGACGCCCGTGGTATGACGACCGATAACATGTGTGTAAATTTCGGTTGTTGTTACATCTTGATGGCCAAGTAATTCTTGTATAGTTCTTAAATCAGTCCCTTGTTCTAAAAGGTGGGTGGCAAAGCTATGCCTAAAGGTATGACAACTTGCAGGCTTATTTATTCCAGCATTACGCACGGCTTTGGTGACAGCTTTCTGGAGCACACTATGGTGAATATGATGACGCTTGAGCTCACCTGTTCTAGCATCGATACACAGGCGAGTAGAAGGAAACAAAAACTGCCAAGAAAACGATCGTTGAGAATGTGGATACTTACGGGCTAACGCGTAAGGCATTGTTGCTCCGCCATAATGTAGACTCATATCGTGGGTAAAAACACTTTTGCTCAGGAGAATGTTATCGCGAAGCGTTGGGATCAAGTTAGGGGGTAATAGAGTCACGCGATCTTTATTACCTTTGCCTTGCCGTACGGTAATTGTATTTTGATCAAAATCTAAGTCCTTAATCCGTAATCTCAAACATTCACTGAGTCTTAATCCCGAACCGTATAGCAGTGAAGCCATGATCTGATAGTCCGCCGGTAAATTCGCAATTACCTGGCTCACTTCTCCTCGAGTAAAAACCACGGGAATGTTGACTCTTTTTTTCGCGCGTTTAGCCTGAATTCCAATCATTTCGATACGCAGTACTTTGTTATAGAGAAACATTAAGGCATTAAACGCGATGTTTTGAGTCGCTGGAGCAACTTGTCTATCGACCGCTAGGTGAGTGAGAAATCGCTCAATGTCAGCAGCTCCGAGTTTTTCCGGGTGTTGTTTGTGATTAAAATACAAAAAACGTTTTATCCAATGCCAATAGGTTTGCTCGGTGCGAATACTGTAATGGTGCTGATAAATCGTATTTCTAAATCGCTGCTGGAGCCGCAGTGGTGTGTTTGACATGTTGCGCACTTTTTAGCTGTATATTTATACAGTATTTGTAGTTTCATTTGCGTCTTTTGTCAAAGTAATCAATGATAGAAATGGATTGACGATTGATTGATTCCGAGTAAAAAACTAAGGTAGACAATGAGTTAATATCAAATCAAGAATTGATGAGCGAATGTGATTAAGATCATATTTTTTGTGATAGGCCGCGCGCTCATTGAATGGGATAGGTCGCACGTGCGGCCTACTTAGCGTTATATTTTTCTGGGGGATATGTGATATCCAAGTTAAAGTTGTTTTTTATCTGTACTTTAATGTTGATTGTTATTTTCAGTTTAATCAGCTTTATACATGTTCCTTATATACAAAGTGAACTAATTGAAAATATTGCATATTATGTAGTTTTACCAATTACCCTTGTGCCTATTTTAATATTGTTTGCTAAAGAGCAAGAAGAAGAGCTATTTAAGGTGGCTTTGGTTGGGTTGCTATTAGCAAGTGCTTTTATTACTTGGTTTAGTTTATATGCAATGGCTTGGCCTACATTTTGGTGGGCAAGTATTGAAAGTAATAATCTAGCAATTATTGGTAGTAATGTGAGCAATA
Source organism: Agarivorans sp. DSG3-1 (assembly GCF_046774965.1). NCBI lineage: Bacteria > Pseudomonadati > Pseudomonadota > Gammaproteobacteria > Alteromonadales > Alteromonadaceae > Agarivorans > Agarivorans sp. DSG3-1. The sequence goes on from NZ_CP177241.1 coordinate 3,129,260, forward strand.
GCAAGGGTGGTTATAACTACGATCTTCACCTGTCTAAATATGGAAACGACAAAAAACACGTTATTAGTACCACAGAGGACATTTACAACATATATAAAGAAAGGTGTGATAATTTCAATATGGTTCCAGTACAATCCAAAGAGTGGTGGGCTGGGAGTGTAGTCACTGATGAGACAATAAAAAAAGCTATCTTTAATTATTGCAGTTAAAAATATAACAAGGCACTTAAACGGAACTAAAACAGTGGGTTAGGTTTCGCTTCGCTACACATTATAACCCACTATTTTAGTCCGCTTAGTGCGGCGTTAGTAGGCCTTCATAGAGTGCGAATTTGGTTTACGTTATGCGTTTAAAATTCACTTTAAACTGAATCATGTGTAGTTTTTGTCGTTGCTTTGGTGTTTGTATTTATTTGTAATATCGAGTTGTGCGGAGTCTACGCAAAATTAATAGAATCGCTCGTCACATTGCGTCGCTAATCACCTGTTTTTAATATAACTATTTCAGTAATATCATGAAAGTGGTCTCAATTTGAGGCGTCAGTGTTGAATGGCCTACTAACAAGGGCATTCAAGTGGAAAAATAACAGTTGGCCATCGCTTCGCGATTATACGCCAACCATTATTTTCCACTTAATAGCAGCGTTAGGCTACTGGAGAATATGGTGTTAAATCTGATAATTTCGTTTTTACTATTATCGTTGTCCATTTCAGTTGTTGCCAACGAAGATAAATCAGAAGCACAGCTCACTATTGAGGTTTTGGATGCTTTTTGTATCCAAAATCAAACTGACTTTAGTAACATTACATTAATGGCTAAATCTTCAGGTGGTAAAGTATTACCTAATGAAATGGCAGATCCTGTAATGAGAGAGTTAGGTGGTAGTACTGTATATATTCCTTATCAAGGACGTAACTACCTAATAGCCTACGCTAATGGTGGTGGTTGCTCTGTTGGAACAAAATTCATTGATGAAGTTAACTTGAAAAACTTATTAAATAAGCATTTCACTCTATCGTTACTAGATACCCAACGCTCATTATCACAGGCAAATGAAATATTTGAGGTCAAGTCATCGGGTTTACTATTAGGTGCTATTTTTTCAATAACATACTCACTTGCAGATACTGGTTACAAAGACGGTTCTATATCTTTTATACCTGCAAATACAGTTAATAAGGCTACTGGCAATTAACGTAGCCTAACAAGAAAATTAAGCGGGACTGCTAACAGTTGGCTCGGTTTCGCTCCGCTTCACATTTTAGCCAACTATTAATCAGCCCCTTATTTGGGCGTTGGTATGACTCCCCATGTCAAGTTGAGCGCCTAAACCCCTAGCTCGTGTGAACCATTGCTCTTTGCCTAAAGGGCGAGTTAATGCATGAGCTTGAAGCAAGTAAGTTCGTCGGTTCTCATGCTGATATCCGTAGATTACCCAAACAGCGGGCAGCGCTAACCTTACTTATTCCGTCGTGGCACCTGTCTTCAGTCTATGCTCGTGGGTCAATTACTTTTCGATAACTGCCATCCTAACGCCGTCGGTGGTTGTGCCACAGCCGATGCTTAAGCTCATACATCAACTCTATTTTTGTCATTATGCGGGGACCCTAGCTAAACGATGTTTGGGGTTAACATTAATTAATACCACTTGTTTTGCTATGGCCCAGATATAGGCAATCATTTCACGTGCAATGGCGGTGACCACCACATTGTAATGTTTGCCTTTGTGCATTAAACGCTGATAACGACGGCATAAACGTAGTTGTGCTTGCCACGCCTTATCAACAACTGTTTTGGGTAAGCCCTCCTGCCTTAGCTGTAAATCTGTAGAGATGTTTGCGGGATAACGGTAGCTATGGGCCCCTTCAATAAGTAAACGCCTTGCTCTGCCATTACCACATTTGGTGATGGCGCCTATATGCCGTTTCCCTCCGCTAGAGTGCTCACTGGGCACTAAGCCTAAATAACTCATGAGCTTACGTGGGTGGTCAAAGCGGCGTATATCACCGAGCTCTGCTATCAAGCCAGTAGCCACCAATAATCGAACACCACGCATGGCTTGTACGGCTTTCACTACTGGGTAATAACGCCATGCTTGTACCTGATGCGCTAATTCATTATCAAGACGCTTTAGGCGAGCAATACGTTCATTAATGGTGTGTAAGTATTCTTGTAGCGCAATTTGTTGTGCTGGGTGGGGGAGCACTAACTCGGTGAGCCAGCGTAGGTGCTTAGCCGACCAATTGGCAGTGCCCGCATAGTTAATGTTATTACGTAGTAGCAAGGCTTTTAACTGATACTTGGCATCCTTTAAGTCTTTCATAGCGGTCTCACGCGCACGCGATAAATCCCGTACGGCTTCATCCTCAGGCTCTGGGACGTAAATAGGTGTTAGGTCTTCGGTTTTTAGCAGCTTGGCAAGTTTGAGTGCATCACGCTTATCGGTTTTTATCTTATCGCCTGGCTTTTTAGGGATAAGTGACGGGGCGACCACATAGCAACAATGGCCAAGGCTGGTGAGCAGGCGGTATATCCAGTAACCGCAAGGCCCCGCTTCATAGACAAAGTGTAAGGTGGCTCTTGGGTATTTAGAGTGAAGCTGTTTGGCCAGTTTAACAATGGCGGCTTTAGCGCTAGATATTCTGCCGAAGTGAACCGCTTGCGCCCCGCGTTGGTCTTCAATATAGGCGACTTCAACAAACTCTTTGTGAGTATCTAGGCCAATAAAAAGTATGTTATGTTTATTCATGCTGATCTCCAATCTAGTTTATTATCATTAACTATTATGGCTCTGGCTTTCAGCTAACCCACGAAGTTGGAGATCAGCACCTTCTTGGGGAGTCATTATGTCTAAATGTAATCAATGAATAAGATCGTAGATATAGTCAATTTAAGGTTGTTTTTAAATTCAGTGGCCTTGCTATGCTTCAGTACTTTGCTTACGTGGGGCGCGACGGTATATGCAGTAGCTGAATATATAGGTAAAACGGGAAGCAGCGTGAACGATCATGGTGGCTATACCAATATCGCGTATACAACAATCGATGCAACCGTAATTGTATTTGCTATTGGCCTGTTTTTAATCGCTGGCCTGCTTACGGGCTTCGTTGCTATATTTGCAAAAACAATTAAACAAACTCCCTATTTGCAGGTTTTCTGGGGGTTGTTAATAGTGCTAGGTGTGGTTGTTGCTAAAATCCTAGCGTAAAACATTTAACAAAGCGCTCTACCAACAGCAGCAAGCTGCTTGGACTCAAAAAAGCTGCGCTTTTTCTCGCCGGTAAGCGCGGCGTTAAATTTTCACAGGAGGTGAACTATGAAATCATGGATCATTATTTTGGCCGGTTTGTGGTCAACATGGCACTTCATGGACATTGAGTCTGATAGTGGGTTTTTCAGTGTGCTTCTTCCAATCATATTTGGTCTTTTTGTTCTTGCCTTAGTAATAAAACTTACTGGAGTTTCCGGTAAAAGTGGTGGCGGTTATTGCGGCGGTGGCTTTGGTGGTGGAGACTCAGGCGGCGACTCGGGTGGTTGTGGCGGTGGTGATTAACGCTACACGATTTAACAATCGTTTCTAGCGGAACAAATAGCGCCGCTTAGCAGCTAAATACAATTGTCTGCTAAAGGTGGCGTCAGCGACTATTATAGTTCACACACATTGTAAAGATTGAGGGATTTATGAAAGGTAAAGGAACGTGTCTATGTGGTTCGGTTAAGTTGGAAGTAGAGTACGTCAGTAACGAATTGGCCGCTTGTCATTGTAGTATGTGCAGAAATTGGTCTGGCGGCCCAATGTTAGCTATTGATTGTGCTGATTCAGTTAAAATATCAGGTGAATCAAACGTTGTTAGGTATCAGTCATCGGATTGGGCTGAAAGAGGTTTCTGCGGTAAATGTGGTACTCACTTGTTTTACTATTTAGTGCCAAGTAACCAGTATCACCTTCCTGTTGGGTTATTGATATCAGAGGATGATTACACGCTAACTCATCAAATATTCATTGATGAAAAGCCCGAATACTACGAATTTAAAAATGAAACACAAAATATGACGGGTGCGGAAGTTTTTGCCCACTTTGAAAGTGGAGAGTAAATGGCTAATTGGGCGTTAACCCCGCCTATTCAATGCTTCCGTTAATCTTAATCCCTTTTGAATAAGAGAATGCGCTAACGCATTTCTGTACCGAAACGCGTTTGAAATGACCAGTATTTATTGTCTTCCGGCACTTTGTTGTTTTACTTAAAGGCTATTGCCAATAACGCTTACTCGTCAAAACAAAGCAAGCAAATTCAAGTGGTAGCAGCAAGCGCTTGCAGAAATTTGTTCGATAACTTTTCCGTTTAATATTTTAACGTATCGTCTGTTGCAAGATGCAAAAGGCTTTAGTTTTTCTTTTATTTACCTCATTTAATTTCTTACTAATCATATTGTTACAAGTTTGGCTCGGCTCTTGCTGATAAGCAGTATCTGACCTAAATCAGTAAACGATAGGATTACTTATGAAACCATGGAAACCTTTAGCTTTTGCCTTACTCTGCTCACCCTTGAGTAGTTATGGTGCAGCATTTTCTAGTTGCCCTACACAGGCATTTCTCGTGCAACAGAACGTGGCGCAATTGTATGGCGTTAATCTCGCCACTGGCTATTACCAAACGCTATCTGAAGACATGGGAACCACCGGTAAACTCAATGCCATTGGCTTTAATCTGCATGACGATTATTTGTATGCTTGGAGTTACCAGCACAAGACGCTGGCGCGAATTGGCGACGACTACCAAGTAGAGCCTTTAGCGCTGAATTGGAATGGCTTTGCTAGCGATGTGAGCTTTTATGTTGGTGATGTGGCTGTAGAGAGCAATGCCCATTACCTTTACCGCAGCGGTTCGGCATATGGCTTGTTTAGAGTGTCGTTAGACTCAGCAGATGCAGATTATTTAAGCATGCAACGTGTGATTGATGGCAGTGCGCTTAATCTTAGAATTTTTGATATGGCGTTTCACCCTGATAACGGCATGCTTTATAGCGTAGATAACCAAGGGCGTTTATGGCGAATTAACCCAGAAACTGGCGCCAGCGAGAACCTTGCCAATGTTGGCCAAGTAGGTACGTTTGGTGCGGTGTATTTTGATGTGAGCGGTCATTTGTACATTAGCCGTAATTCAGACGGTTTAGTGTTCCAAATTGATATTGCGTCTAACTCTCCTGAGGCTCAGCTTTATGCTCAAGGACCTGCATCAAGCAATAATGACGGCGCACGTTGTGCTATTGCTCCTATAGTAGCCGCCGATGATGCCAATATTGACTTTGGTGATGCACCAGACAGCTTTGGCACTTCATTAATTAACAATGGTGCTCGCCACCAGTTAGTTGATGGGGGGATTCAGCTTGGTTCAAATGTTGATGGTGAAGCAGATGCTTATGTTTACCCTGCTAGTGATGATAGCTCACGCTTATTTGATGATGAAGATGGGATCGCATTTGTTACCGATGTGCAAGTAGGTTTGGACTCTGTTATTCAAGTGGACAGCTCGGCGAATGGCTTTTTAAGTGCTTGGTTCGACCTTAATGGCAATGGCACTTTTGATAACGAGGAGCAGTTGCTTACCGACCAAGCAGTGGTGGAAGGAGTGCAATCACTATTAGTATCGGTGCCCGAAGGCTACGAAAGTGGCGACCGTTGGGCGAGGTTCAGAATCAGCTCTGGCGGCGGAAACGCTGCTACAGGTGGTGCGCCAGACGGTGAGGTAGAAGATTATCAAATCTATGTGGGCGACTCTGCTACGCAAGTGAGTTACTACCCAAGTGCTGATGGTTATGCCACGGTAGCGTTTGAAGATAACTGGCCGGCTGCCGGTGATTACGACTTAAATGATTTAGTGGTTAATCTGCAAACCAAGGTACTGAGCTTTGCTAACGGCCATGTAGCCCGCATTGAGCTGCAAGGTGAAGTACGTGCAGTAGGTGCCAGCTTCCATAATGGTTTTGCTATACGCATACCGGGGATTGATAAGTCACTAGTTGATGTTGCCGCCATTCGTTATGAGATAAACGGTGAATTATTACAAGCCAGTGTATTGGACGAGAATACTAACGATATTACCGCCATTATTGCCGCTGACGTACGTGAATACATTAACAATCAAAATCAATGTGACTTTTATAAAACCCAAGCTGATTGTAGAGGGGCCGGGCAATTGCACTTTAAAGTGTTACTACCGATGCATGAGGGCTTAGCTAAAAATGCTTTACCGAGTGCGCCGTTCGACCCATTCATTTATGCCACAGAGCATTCTCGTAACCCTTATTTTGCCAGCTCGCCAGGGCGTGGTTTAGAGATTCATAGTAAAAATCAAAGCCCAAGTTCTGCTGTAGATAGCAGTTTATGGGGAAGCTTTGATGATGTATCAAATCCCTCTGCCAGCAGCTACTACCAAACAGGTAACGGCTTACCGTGGGCGATTATTGTGCCGTACAACTGGCAGTATCCATTCGAGCGTATCAGCGTGGCTGATGCTTATCCAAAATTCCTAGAGTACGCCCAAAGCGAAGGCCAACAAAGCAGTGATTGGTATCTGCTTGAAAATGCCCGCGGCGAACTTATTTATCAAGATTAGGAGCAAGATGATGACTCAGTTAATTAAGCTAAAACAGTGTGTAAGCAATAGCCTATTGGTATTAAGCGTTAGCGTATTGGTGGCCTGTGGTGGCGGAGGCGGGGGTGGAGAGAGCGCGACAGTTGTTGATACCACAGAGCCTAGCCCTGAGCCGGTAACAACAACGCCAACCGAGCCTACTACGCCAGAACCAAGCCCAGAGCCAGTGGCAACGAGCTTAGAAGAAGTACAAGTAGCAGAAAGTTTTACGTTTAGTAACCAGCAAGATGTGGCGGTAAATGTCTCTTACCCCTATCAAGAAAGTGAGCGTGCTTACTTAAACATTTGCACTCAATGGAAGGATCTTGCTAATAACAGTGTTGAATACAGCTCTTGTGTATGGCGTGGTCAAATTAGCCAAGCACAAATGGCAATCAACTTTACATTGCCTGCACATGCTTCAACCTTAGTTGCCGAAGTGTGGCAGCTATCTTCGGGCAATGTAACACGTATTCATCAAGAGCTAAGTATTGATGAGCTTAGTGCTGCTACACCTACGTTTAGTTTTTAATAGGTGACCACTATGCAAGCCTATATCACCAGCATCACTAAGCCTCGACAGGATGCTGTTTGGCTGTTTATCGACAGCCAAACAGTGGGGGGCATTGAGTCTCATGTGGCTAATTTAGCCATTGCGCTACACCAGCGAGGTCATAAGGTGTCGGTGGTGTTTTGGCGAGATTACGCCCAAACACACCCGATGTTGCAGCAGCTTAATCAGCAAAAAGTACCTTGGCTGATTTTAGATGGCAGCGTTGGCAGCTTATTGCATGCGGTGAACGACTTGTTACCTAGTGTGATACATAGCCATGGCTATAAAGCGGGTTTAATCAGCCGTATGTTACGACTCATCAAACCCATTAAGCTGGTCTCTAGCTTTCATGCTGGCGAAGTGAGCAAAGGGCGCTTAGCCTGGTATGACTGTATCGATCGTTATTCTGCGGGTCTGTCTCATGTAAGAATCGCAATAAGTGAAGACATTGCGAACCGTTTAGCGGCTAGCTCAGAGATCATCAATAACTTTGTTGAAGTGCCAAACCAAGTGCCTGCAATCGATAGCCAAGATAAACCCACCATAGGATTTGTTGGTCGTTTAACCCACGTTAAGGGGCCTGATCGTTTCTACCAGTTAGCGAAAGCCTTACCGCAGTTTAACTTTGTTGTGTTTGGCGAAGGTGAGCTTAAGCCCAGTAAATCATATGCTTTGCTGGAAAACTTACAATGTCGTGGAAAGCAAAATTGTATGGACGCCTGTTGGCAGGAGATTGATTTGTTGTGTATGCCTTCGCGAAACGAGGGATTACCCTTAGCGGCACTTGAAGCGATGGGGCGGGGTATTCCGGTAATAGCGAGTGATGTTGGCGCGTTGCCTACGCTAATTTCAGATCATAAAAATGGCTTTTTGTTAGCGGGCTTTGATTTACAGCAGTGGATCTCTTCTATTGTTGAGTGGTCTGAGAATGCAGCACTAAGGCAGTGTGTAGCCATTCAAGCCAGCAAAACGGTAGAGCAGCATTATTCTGCGCAAGCGGTACTGCCGCAATTTGAAAATATTTACCAATGTTTAAGTGATGCGTAGCAGGCGGTTGAGCTGAAGAGTATTGCCTTATAGTGGCTTAAATCATGTAAAAAAGCAGTGAATTCATCACTGCTTTTTTGTTTATGCTCGACGCTAGTTTTTCATTTTCATCTTGCAATCATCTATCACCGCTTTTGTGATAGGGCCACGAGACTGCTCGCTTTTAAGTACCTTAGTACAATCGAAATCTTGATTGAAAACGTAAATACCGACTGCTTGAGCAGAGCCCGCTGCAAAGGCAAGCGCTAAAAATAAACTTAATACTTTCATAGTTATCCCTTTTTCAAAGACCTCTTTTTGCACAACTACCAAGAGGTAAAACCGTTAAGTAGATTGAGAGGCCAATGCGTTCATTAACGATACTGCAATGATCCATCATGCAGTGTAAGTAATGAGTTAACTTACAGTTAAATGTTAGGTTAAAGATTCAAATTTGTGAAATAAAATAAAGGTTAAGTATTAGTCTTTTCTTTTGAGGTGGGTTGGTTTACTTTTTATTTTTATTAAACATGGGGTTGAGAGGTTTGGTCGATACTAATATTTTATATTGGTGGGTTTCAATAAACGATATTTCATAACTCGCTTTACTTTTTAGTCTTTACTTAAAAAGCAAAGCGAGTCATGCATGCTTCATTTTAATAGGAGTAAGTTGCGAGCATCTGCCAAAGTTTCGATGAAGCGGCGTTTATCTGGGGATAAACTTAAGGCTTTTATTCTCATCATCATCGCTGACATTCGTTGTTTCCTCTCATTGAATAACTCTGCTTCTGCAGTGGCTATTCTGGCTTTCGCTTGGGTGAGAGCGGCAGTGGATTGGCTGCTGATGTTTGTAGCATAGCGCTGATAAATAATATGCATTGCGTTAAGTCTCTGCTGACTTTTGCTGCTTTCAGAACCATCGCGCATTAGGTATTCGCAGTCACAATAGCTACCCACAGCCACCGGCCCGGTTAAGGCGAGTTTTAACCAAAGATCCCAGTCTTCTGCAGACGGCAGTTGTTCGTCAAAACCGAAGCATGATAACAAGGCCTCTCTAGACGCTAGCACGGTTGATGTGCCCACTACGTTTTCAGCAAATAACTTACCCGCTGCATTAGTTTGGAATTGGTATGATTTTTTTTGTTGGCTAAGGTGGCGGTAGCTGGGCCAAAACTCAAAGCAGGTTCCGCGGTCTTCGCCTTGTTCGCTTACGTGGCGATAGTCGGTAAAGCTAAAGCTAAGTTCGGGGTGTTGTTGATGGTAGTCAATTTGGCGCTGTAACTTACCTTCCAGCCAAATATCGTCGGCATCTAAAAAGGCAATGAGTGGGGCATTAGCTTGTTTTATCGCAGTGTTTCGCGCATAGGCTGGCCCATTGCCGCTTAATTTTATACTGCGTAGGTGAGGGTGGCTGTGTTGATACAGTTGTAGCCATTGCCAGGTTCCGTCACTGGAATTGTCGTCGACAACAATGATCTCTAAGTTGTCTACGCGTTGTTGCTCTACGCTCGCTAAAGCTTGCTTTAAATAGTTTAAGCAGTTGTAGCTAGGAATTATCACACTACAAACGGGGCTTGGCTTAGTGGGCTTCGACATATTGGTGTCCTTGGCATTGAGGTTGCTTATGTAGCTACATAAGCACGACTTATGCCAGAGAGATAGAAAGATGAATTTAAGCCTTAAGCAACATGCAAGCATTCCCCGTAGTTACTTAGCAGTAGTGAGCGCTTTGTTAGCGGTAGCCTTAATTAGCTTAGTGTGGCTTAAGGTCCCTAACTTACTGATTCCAATGGCTTTAGGGGTTATTCCTTTGTGTGTTGTGGTTGTATTTAAGCTGCCTTTTTGGGTTGTGTTAGGCTTTGTTTGCTTCTCATTTTTTCGTATTCACGAGGCTTTTCCGGCACTGTATGTATTACGAATTCCGCAGCTTTTGGCGCTAGGTTCGCTAGCCTGTTTAGCTTGGCATTTGTTTATCTCTCGCAAATTGCAAATCTTCTGGAGTAGAGAGTTAAGCTGGTTAATGGCTTTTTTTATTTTGTGTGCAATTGGGGTTGTTTTTGCAAGTAGCAGACCCGTAGCCATGGCTTACTTTAATGGTGTATTTAGTAAAATTGGTTTAATGACGGTAGCTATTGCATGGTTAATGCGTAAGCCGGAAGACTTTAGTAAAGCTGCAATCGCCTTTTTTATCTGCGGTTTAATGATTGCCATTGTGGCCTTGCAAAATGCTGCTGCTGGCAGGGAGATGGTAGAGGGGACTCGCGTTACTATTGGTCGATCTATGGGATCGGTACTGGGAGATCCTAATGACTTAGCCTTAACCTTATTGTTTCCTTTAGGTTTTGCCTTAGCATTTAGTTTGCAGCGAGGATCTTGGTTTATTCGGCTGTTAGCCGTTTGCAGTACCATTGCGATTATTGCGGCTATGTTAGCCACTCAGAGTCGCGGCGGATTGCTCGGCATTGCTACCATTAGCGCGGTATTGGCGTGGCGACGGGTTGAAAACAAAACCTTACTAATCAGTATTGGCGCCTTAGCTCTACCCATTTTGTTTGTGCTAGCCGGGGTGTCAGAGCGCAGCTCGGGTGGTGCCGGCGAAAGCGGTATTGACGAATCTTCAATGGGGCGTATTTATGCCTGGCAAGCGGCATTTAAAATGGCCCTGTATAACCCCTTAACCGGGGTAGGTTTAGATAATTTTTATGCCAATTACTATTTCTTTTCATCGCATTGGGATGGAAAAAACCATGCTGTTCATAGCACATGGTTTGGGGTATTGGCTGAAACAGGTTTTTTAGGGTTTACGGTCTTCTGCATCTTAGTATTTAAGGTGTGTCGCTTGGCTCATGGGAACCTGCATTTGTTAGCCAAACAGCAAGCCAATGCTAATCTAGGTTTGCTTGCATGCGCAGAAGGGGTGTTTGCTGGCTTACTCGGCACCATTGTATCTGGCACCTTTTTAACTCAAGGCTTTACTTGGCCAGTGTATATTTTTACCGCCTTAGTGGTGGCTATTGCTCAACTACTTCGTCAACCATTGCAGAATGCAAAACCCGCCATTTAGTGTAAATGTAATTTGCTATTTCCCTCCTTATCTTACTGAAATTATTAAACTTTAAATTAGTGGTCTAGCTCTTGCTGTATTGCTGTTATAGGCGCTGCTTTATTAAGTTTAACCATTATCGGCAGCATCATAACAATGAGGGCTATCCCATGTTTAATGTGTCGATAATCGTTCCGGTATATAAATCTGAACAATACCTAGCCAGCTGCTTAGATTCGCTAGCCAAACAAACCTTAGAAAACGTAGAAGTAATAGTAGTGATAGATGCTTCTCCAGATAGCTGTGCCGCTATTGCGGGAGAGTATTGCTTAAACTACCCGGAGCGTTTTCGAAAAATTGTTTTAGAGAAAAATGTCGGTGTATCAATGGCTCGTAATATTGCCATGCAATCAGCTCAAGGTGAGTACATTGGTTTTGTAGATAGTGATGACTACGCTGAAGCCAACATGTTTGAACTGATGTTTTCCGAAGCGCTAAATAGCAACGCTGACGTAGTGAGTTGCCAAATGCGTTCATTTGAAACACATGACTCTAGTGTTGAGTATCACAACCTTCCTACTAAAGAGTATTACGACGATACCTTTGTTACCAATAAGCTATTTCGTCGAGTGTATCTGCTGTCTAAGCAAATCAATTTTTACAGCAATGTGATTTTCGAAGATGAACCTTTTGCTTACACGGCGCGTTTCGCCACCGATAATCTCGCAGAGGTGAACCAGGTTCTTTACAACTACCGTATGAGCCCCGAAGGACTATGTAGGGGTGACAATCATGGCCGATTTAACCTTTACGACAAGCAATTAATGCTGGCGCGTTTTCTAGCTGACATGGAACGCCGAGGTGCGATTGATGCTCACGCTGAAGAGTTATTGCAGTGTTTAGCTAATCACGCTTTAAGCGCACTTTACTACCACATTTCTGCGATTGATTTGGTCGGCTTCTTTAGTTTTGTTGATCATTTAGTGATTAAGTATCAACTATTAGAGCGTGCTGGTGATTGCTCGCAGGACTATAAGGTGAGTCGCTACCTTAAGTTTAGAGGCTCTGCTCCCCGCATCATTTTGCTCAGCTATTTTGTGAAGGCTCGTCAAGCAAAGCAAAAATTCTTAGACAATATTGATCTTGCCAACCTCACCGCACAGGGAGCGAAGTAATGAGTGTGATTCTTAATCGTTCGCCTAGTGTTTCAATTGTGGTGCCGGTGTTTAATACCGAACAGTATCTGTGGCAATGCCTAGAAAGCCTAGCCGAACAAAGCTTAACGTCAATTGAAGTGATTGTGGTGATTGATGCTTCGCCAGACAATGCTTATCAGCTAGCTAAACAGTTTGCCGAGCAATCAAACTTGGCGATGAGAATAGTCAACCTTACTACCAACGTAGGATTAGCTCAGGCTCGCAATATTGGAATGAGTCACGCCAAAGGGCAGTACCTTGGTTTTGTGGATAGCGACGATTACGTAGATAACCAAATGTATAGCCATTTGTTTAACCAAGCGGTTGCTAACAATGCTGATTGGGTGAGTTGTGGTTTTAGTAAGTTCTCTGCTCAAGGGGTAGAGCAATACGCACATAGCAACATAAGTGAGAATACTTCGGTATGTAACAAGTTGTTTCGTCGTAGTTTTATTCATCAACACCAAATCTGTTTCCCTGCAGGGGAATTATTTGAAGATGAAATCTTCTCTTATATGGCGGAGCTATACGCCCAAACAATATTGCATATTGAAAACCCGTACTATTTTTATCGCCATAACGCCAACGGTATTTGCCGCAAACCGGGGGCTGACAAAAGCCGTTTGTATGCGCGTATGTGCTCAATTGGCGACTTTATGCAACGCATGGAACAAAGCGAGTTATTGCCAAGTGCAGCGCCATTATGCTTAGAAATGCTTTGTCGACATGCCTATTTGCAGTTACGTACCCAGGTGAGTTGGTTTGATTTACTATGCTATTGGCGCTTCACTCAACATTTGATCGAGAAGTATCAATTAGCTCAAAGCATCGACTTGGTGAAAGACAATTATTTTGTGAGCAGCTTTAACAAGTGGCAACATCGCGAATGGGCTTTATGGCTAATTCGCCTTCGAGCGGGGAGAGCCAATTATGCTGTGGAATAAGATACGCAACGCTCGCCAATCGCTGCAAGAAATGGGTGTGTATGGGCTACTAATGGTGCTGCAAAAAGGCATGGGGCTGATGATGCTGCCTGTCACTACGCGTTATCTGAGCTTGCATGAATATGGCCTGTTAGAAAGCTTAGTTGTGGTATTTTCTCTGTGTTCATTACTAGAAATTAGCGCGGGCGCTTTGCCGCGCTTTTATCCAGAATGCAAAACGGCAGCGGCAAAAAGTAATCTTATTTCGTCTTCATTATTACTCAGCCTCACTTATGGTTTATCACTGGCTGTTTTAGCCGCTGTTAGCTTGGCAATGTTGCCTTTTGATTTGTTCTCGGCTTTACACTTTTGGCAGTTTGCTGGGGTAGCTGCGGTGATTGCTTTTTCGATTGCCCTGCAGCCTTTAATGATGTGGTTGCGAATTGAGCGCCGAGCCGATTGTTACTTCTATTTGGTTGTTTGCCAGTGCCTTACCCAAGTAGGGCTTACTTTGTGGGGGCTGCAACAAGGCTGGGCTACGGACGCCGTTATCGTCGCCAGCGTTGCAGCAAATGCCGTGGGGCTAAGTTTAGGAATTTGGTTTTGTCGGCAACAACTCAAGCTTAAACTTGATTGGGCTTTAGCTAAATTAACCATGAGTTACCAACGCTGTTTAATTGGAGCGTCGTTAGCCTTGTTTGTTATGCACGGTCTTGACCGACTGTTATTAGCTGAATGGTTGGGCGCAGAAACGCTGGCGCAATATGCCATTATGATTAAAGTGGTAGAAGCAACCGCGATGGCATTTGGCGTATTAGAAAGCTGGTGGTTACCGCGCCGATTTGCGGTATTGCAGCAAGCCAATGGCCAAGCGGAAGTGGCCTTAACTCATCAGCGTTTAATGTTGGTGATTATGTTATTGCTATTAAGCGCTGCACTATTTGCCCCCTTACTGATTAAACAAGTGCTGCCGGTAGCTTATTTGGGCGGTATAGATTGGCTGCCACTAATGCTGCTAGCGCTAGGCTTTAAATTAGCGACAGCGGTAACAGACATTGGCTGTTATTTACCTAATAGCCCAGTATGGCTACCTAGAATTAATATTGCTTCTGCACTATTGGCGGTTGTGCTTTATTACAGCTTGATTCCTACTTGGGGAGTGTGGGGCTTAATTGTTGCCTCAAACATTGTCTTTGCGTTGCGCTTTGTATTGTTCACCACCATTAGTTTGGTTCTACAACCTTTGCGCTATCGCGTATCGACTTTGCTAAGTGCTTTTGTTCCTCCCTTGTCTGTGTTGCCTGCATTGGCCTGGTTAAATCACAGCATGTGGTTACACATTCTGCCCGCTTTGGCGTTATTGTGGCTGTTGGTGTGGGCTGTTTGGATCATAAAGCCTAGCCACGATGTACCCAATGCTGCCTTGGGCACCGTTGCTAATCAGTGATTTTATTTAAGGCTGCACCAATGGGCGCTTAGTCAGGTTTTAAGTGCTTTGTGTTTTGTCTGTGTCTTCTTTTTATCTTTGTGTAAGCACTGTGAGTGCTTACACGTTCCTTCCCCTTTCTCACTCCTCGTTTTAGCTAAAGCTCGCTCTAGGCGTAATGCGTTTGGTAGATAAAACTTGGTCATTTAGCCCTTATTGCGACCTTAACTTATCAGTTAGCCGCTGATTTTCATTTTGCAAAACCACTTTTAGAAAGGTTGTAAGTAATTGTTTTGACATTGATTTATTTGCTGGCACGGATGCTGCTAATACCTATTCACTAGCAACAATATGATGAATAGAGGAAAAGCGGATGAGCAGCCTTTTTTTGCACAATACCAAGTTATGGTTAAAACGTAGCGAATCGCCGTTAGCGAAAGCAGTGTTTTCATTCTTAAAAAACCTACGGCTTTTTCAATTACCTAAAATCCCCGTGTTTTTTAGCGGCTTGTATCGTTTACACAAACTGTTGAGTGGTGTGATGCAAAGTACGCTGAGGATCTTATGGTGGACTCCGCTATTTAGAAGCAAAACTCTGGGGCCGTCAAAACGCCTCTACTTATATGGTGGAATGCCGTTGCTCGGAGAAGGCTTGGTTGTTCACTTAGGCAACGATTGCCGTGTATCGGGCGCAACCACATTTAGTGGTCGCTGCAGTGCTACGCAGCAAGCGGTATTGCGCATTGGCAATAATGTTGATGTGGGTTGGCAAACAACTATCGCAGTGGGTAGCAAAGTAACGATTGGGAATAATGTACGTATTGCCGGACGCTGCTTTATTGCGGGTTATCCGGGCCATCCATTAAATGCCGAGCAGCGAGCGGCCGGATTACCAGAAAAAGACGAGCAGGTAGGGGATGTAATACTGGAAGATGATGTTTGGTTGGCTACGGGAGTGTCTATTATGGCCGGCGTCACTATCGGCAAGGGAACCGTTGTAGCGGCGGGCAGTGTAGTAACTAAAAGCCTGCCAAGTGGTGTTATGGCTGCTGGCGTTCCTGCCAAAGTAATAAAAGCGATTGAGGAGAAGTGATATGAAACGCGATCTCATTGTATTTGGTGAAGATTGGCAACGTCACCCTAGTAGTAGCCAACATGTAATTACCGAGTTGGCTAAAAACCATCGTATTCTTTGGGTTAATTCTATTGGTTTACGTCGTCCGCGTTTAAGTTTTCGCGATGCAAAGCGGGTTATAGAAAAAGCTAAGTCGATGTTAAGGACAACTAAAAAAGCATCTGGAGTAAAGGAACCGTTGACGGAGTTTTCGGGTAAGCCTTCAATTAAACCAAGCAGCATTCATGTGTTATCTCCGATTGCATTTCCCGCACCTCGTAGTCGCTTTTTTCGTTGGTTAAATCGATGTATTTTGAAAATGCAGGTTAACAAACAGGCAGAACAGTTGGGCATTAGTAAACCTGATCTTTGGATAGCGTTACCTACAGCAGTAGATATGCTGGGGCACCTTAACGAGCGCCAAGTGATTTATTATTGTGGCGATGATTTTAACGCTTTAGCGGGAGTGGATCATCAGCACGTGACCCATTGCGAACGAGAGCTTGTGAATAAAGTTGATCATGTACTAGTGGCTAGCGATATGCTGTTGCGTAAATTTAGTAAACAACCTGCGGTAGCAGCAAAAACCCGAGTACTACCTCATGGCGTTGATTACAATTTATTTGTACATCCATCAAGTCCTGCGCCTTCATTGTTGGAAGGTGGGCCTGTAGCAGGATTTTACGGCAGTATTGCTGCTTGGTTAGACATTCCGCTAATCGTAAAAGTAGCGAAAGCACTGCCAGAATGGCGCTTTGTATTTATTGGCGATGTACAAACCGATGTATCCGCGTTTAAAGCGGTGAGTAATATTGAAATTGTTCCAGCGATAGCGCACAACGAGTTACCTCGTTACGTACAACATTGGCAGGTCTCTTGGTTGCCGTTTAAAGCCTGTAAGCAAATTACGTCGTGCGACCCACTTAAGTTGCGCGAATATCTTGCAGCGGGTAGGCCGGTGGTGAGTACGCCATTTCCGGCGCTAAAACCTTATGCCGGAATGGTGACTCAAGTGAAAGAAGCTTATCAAATGGTACAGGCTCTAGAAGATAGTTTGAATACACCACAAGCCTTGCAGCATCGCAGAACCTCATTCCAACGGATGAGCGTGCGGTCTGAGAGTTGGTATGAACGGGCTAAGCAAGTGAATCAATTGCTATCTTGTTAGCTATAACATAGCCATATAAAAGGTGAGGCTTTGCAAATGAGCAAAGTCTTGGCTTTATTAAGCCACATTTTGCTGGTTCTTTTCATCGAGTGAGGAGGGGTTTATTAAGCTTTTCGAATCTTGTTGATTCTCCGCTTGCTGAGGAATAGCTTGGTTGTTTACTGTTGTGGTTGCCGGTCGAGCGATGAACTCGCCACCACAATTGGGATGAGTTAAACCGGTAGCAATGCTATGTGGTTCATGTTGTTGCCAAAACTGCTCGATGAGGTTGATTGACGAATTAATCACTGAAACCTCTAGAGAGCCACAGCTTATACATTTGGCTTTATTGGAACGCTGCCTAGCAACATCTAGCTCAGCTCCTAGCGTTAGTAATGTTTCCACCGAGCGGCGGCGCATACGGCGTAGCTTTCGGTTAAACAAGCGTTGCCAATAATTAGTTTTAAGGGTGCCCTCGTAAGCGGCAACCTGTTGTACCAATTCACCCATTTCTTTAATGATAAGGTTGAGGTCTCTCAATTCCTCTGCGCTAACCAGTTGTTCACACTGCTTACACCAGCCTAAGGTTCTACGTAACGGTAACGCCAAACCATGGTGTAAAAATACTCTCCAGCCATTCACTTGTTTAGTGGTGGTTTCACAATCACAGCGGTTACAAAGTATTTGGGTAAGCGGCTTCGGCATAGCGTCATCCTTTAGTGATACTGATTTAAGTGTGGCTTATGATTGATAGTTTTGAAACCGCTTACTGGTTTTAGGGGGGAGATTCAAAATATTATTTTTTGAATAAGCGCTTTTCGACCCGCCAGTGGTATAGTATTTGGCAAAAATAGCTGGAGATGAACATGGCTAATATTCCAAATAATTATGCAAGCTTAGAACAAGGGTATCGCGAGAAAGCGCTAAAGCTGTTTCCTTGGGTATGTGGGCGTTGTGCTCGTGAATTTCCTTATTCAAATTTACGCGAATTAACGGTTCACCACATTGACCATGACCATACCAACAACCCCAACGATGGCACTAACTGGGAGTTACTGTGTTTGTATTGTCACGATCACGAGCATTCTAAATATACCGAGGCGGCACAATATGGTTCAACGGTAGAAGCAGGGGCCGACTTAAAACAAGAACAAGCTACTTCTAATCCTTTTGCTGACCTTAAAGCAATGATGGCAAACAAGAAGTAAATACCTCTCTGTGCCTTTCATTTATGTTGAGTTGCGTTGCTGCTTAAGCCCACTATGCTATTTAGTGGGTAGGGGAGTCGTCCAATTATTGTTATGACAGATTGAAAAAAGGCTTTTTAGGCTAAAGTTTGCTAGTTATTGCGTTTTTAATTAACCAATTGCTGCAGTTTGAGATACTTTTTTTAAGAAAATTTGCAATAAATCGCTCAAATACAGTTCACCCTCTCGCCTTGTGCGACAGTAGTGGTATACTCCCCGCGAATTTGAAACAATTGATTAGAGTTGAACAATGGCTGATTTATCAAAATATAGAAATATTGGTATTTTTGCTCACGTTGATGCAGGTAAAACTACCACAACTGAGCGTATCCTAAAACTTACTGGTCAGATCCACAAAACTGGTGAAGTACATGACGGTGAGTCTACTACTGACTTCATGGAACAGGAAGCTGAGCGTGGTATTACTATTCAGTCTGCAGCAGTAAGCTGTTTCTGGGATGACCACCGCTTCAACGTTATTGACACTCCTGGACACGTTGACTTCACTGTTGAAGTATACCGTTCACTTAAAGTGCTTGATGGCGGTATTGGCGTATTCTGTGGTTCTGGTGGTGTTGAGCCTCAGTCAGAAACTAACTGGCGCTACGCGAACGAATCAGAAGTTGCACGTATTATCTTCGTTAACAAACTAGACCGTATGGGCGCTGACTTCTACCGTGTTGTTAAGCAAACTCAAGACGTACTAGCGGCTAACCCGTTAGTAATGGTTCTGCCTATCGGTATCGAAGACGATTTCGTTGGTGTTGTTGATCTACTAAGTGAAAAAGCGTACATCTGGGATGACACAGGTCTTCCAGAAAACTACGAAGTAACTGATATCCCTGCGGATATGGTAGAAAAAGCGGCTGAATACCGTGAAATGTTAGTAGAAACTGCCGTTGAGCAAGACGATGACCTAATGGAAGCTTACATGGATGGCGTAGAGCCAACTATTGAGCAACTTAAAGCGTGTATCCGTAAAGGTACGCGTACTATGGACTTCTTCCCAACTTACTGTGGTTCAGCGTTTAAGAACAAAGGTATTCAATTAGTACTTGATGCTGTTGTTGATTACCTACCAAGTCCAACAGAAGTTGATCCACAACCTCTTATGGACGAAGAAGGCGAAGAAACTGGCGAAAAAGCTATCGTTTCTACTGATGAAACATTCAAAGCATTGGCATTCAAAATTATGGATGACCGCTTTGGTGCATTAACCTTCGTACGTATCTACTCTGGTAAATTGAACAAGGGTGACACCATCCTTAACTCGTTTACTGGTAAAACAGAACGTATCGGCCGTATGGTTGAAATGCAAGCTGATGACCGTAACGAATTAACGAGTGCGCAAGCTGGTGACATTATCGCCATCGTGGGCATGAAGAACGTACAAACTGGTCACACCTTATGTGATCCTAAAGACCCTTGTACGCTAGAGCCTATGGTTTTCCCTGTTCCAGTAATTTCGATTGCTGTTGCGCCTAAAGATAAAGGTGGTTCAGAGAAAATGGGTATCGCAATTGGTAAAATGGTTGCTGAAGATCCATCTTTCCAAGTTGAAACTGACGAAGATTCAGGCGAAACCATTCTTAAAGGTATGGGTGAGCTTCACTTAGATATTAAAGTTGATATCTTGAAGCGTACATACGGCGTAGATCTTGTTGTTGGTCAACCACAGGTTGCTTACCGCGAAACTATTACTCAAGAAATTGAAGATAGCTACACGCACAAGAAACAATCTGGTGGTTCAGGTCAGTTCGGTAAAATTGATTACCGTATTAAGCCTGGTGAAGCAGGTTCTGGTTTCACTTTCACCTCTTCGGTTGTTGGTGGTAACGTACCTAAAGAATTCTGGCCTGCAGTACAAAAAGGCTTCAATTCAATGATGGAAAACGGTCCTCTAGCGGGCTTCCCATTATTGGATATGGAAGTTGAATTGTACGATGGTGCATTCCACGCAGTAGATTCATCAGCCATTGCTTTTGAAATTGCAGCTAAAGGCGCTTACCGTCAATCTGTTCCTAAGGCGGGACCTCAACTTCTTGAGCCAATCATGAAAGTTGACGTATTCTCTCCAGAAGATCACGTTGGTGATGTTATTGGTGACTTGAACCGTCGTCGTGGCATGATTAAAGACCAAGAAGCTGGCGTAACCGGTGTACGTATTAAAGCTGACGTACCACTAGCAGAAATGTTTGGTTACATTGGTTCTCTACGTACTATGACTTCTGGTCGTGGTCAGTTCTCTATGGAATTCTCGCACTACGCTGCTACTCCACAAAACGTGGCTGAGTCAGTAATTGCTGAAGAAAAAGAGAGACAAGCTAAAAAGTAACTTAACTTTTTAGTACGAAGCCGCTCCTAGAGCGGCTTTTTTTATGCCTAAAATAAGGTTCTATCTATTTAAGTTAGCGATTAAAAAAAGCAGCCACTGGCTGCTTTTTTTGAATTGATAAGGATGAAGGTTGCCGGTTAAAACTTGATGGAGTGGCGGCCGGTTTTTTGATTCTTTTTAGACGTATCTGCCGGTTGTTGACATGCTTTGGTTGATGGCTTTTTGCTCTTGGCTTGTTTGGTCGCTTTATTATTGGTTTTAGACGCGGCCTTTTTTGATGTTTTATCTTGGGGGAGCATCGCAGGCGTTTTTGTCTCTGTAACAGCTTGATCGCACACGACATACAAAAATTGGCCATTAAACTCAATGATGTCGCCAGCATAGATCTTCTTACGCTTTTGTTGCTCTAACTCACCATTTACACCAACGTAACCCTCGGCTATGGCCAGTTTAGCTTCGCCACCACCGTTCACTAAGTTACCAATTTTCAGTACCTTATAGAGCTCAATGGGCTGTTGTTCTACAAAGACTTCAAGTGCTTCTACTTCAATTTCTTCGGGAGAGTCTTCGTATTCGTTCATTGATTATTGGCCATTCTTTTAAAGTGCAGGGATTATCGCGAGCCGCTTTGCTGGGGTCAAGCGAGTAATCGCGTCATTAATGATGAAATAATAGTAGCCGTTTGGCTTTCTAGTGCGTTAAGGACTAATAATATGTTCAGCTAATAGTGTATCGAGGGCCAAGTAGAATGGGCGTACGCCACGGATTAAGCATACTCGTTTTGGGCGTTCTGACAGCTTGTAGTCCAATGCCTGAGGCGATTCAGCAGCAACAAGACTTTATTAAAACAAACTTGTTAAATAACCCTAGTGTTAACCATTACCAAGTAGTTGATGGTGAATTTTCTCTCAGCGCACACAGCAATGGGCGGGCTAAAAAAGCGGTGATGCTTTGGGTACATGGCACGCCAGGTTCTTGGCAAGATAGCGCTTATTTGATCACAGAACCGAGCTTGCTTGGTGAGGTATTAGTGGTCAGTATCGATAGGCCAGGCTGGGGGGAATCGCAATACACATCTGCTCCTCAACCTGTTGCGAGTATGTTTGACCAAGCGCGATTGATAAGCCCTTTTATTCAACAACTAAAACGGCAGCATCCTGATGTGCCGTTGATTGTTGTGGGCCACTCTTGGGGTGCGTCTTTAGCGCCTATTTTAGCCCAACAACATCCTAGTGAGATAGACGGCTTACTATTATTGGCCGGAGGTCAAAGCCCTGAGCTCACCGTGCCTCGCTGGTACAACAAATTTGCCGCTAGCGGTGTGGGCCACTTTTTGTTGTCTCTATCTGAAATGGGGAGGCAACTTAATCAAGCTAATTTAGATATGTACGCTTTACAAGATGGATTAGCAAACTCTGCTGAGCGTTTAGCATCGATAAGCATTCCGGTCGTTTTGGTGCAGGGCGGTGAAGACCATTTGGTTGATCCTAAAAATGCCGATTTTGCAGAGAAGTTTTTATCAACGGAACACAGCAAGGTGATTCGCTTACCCAAGCAAGGGCATTTTATGCAGGTTGAACAAGTTAGCTTAATTGTTAGCTGCACATTAGCATTAGCAGCCAATCAGCTTGACGATTGTAATCCCGTTTAGCCGCTATTTGTTAGCAAACTGCTTGACCTGAAAATTAGCAAAGTCGACATGCGTTTCTAGCTTGAGTTTGTGCGCTTCGACTGTTGAGCGGTAGATCCCCCATTTCGGGCGCACAAAGTGCTTGCTACTGTTACCACGCCACATATCAAGGTTTCTCTTGTGAAGATTTAAAATCTGATGGCCGTCGCTCAGTCGAGTGAGGGTTAAGCTAAACCAACCTTGGTCACTGTATTGAGCTTTTACCACCGCTTCTAGCCATTGACCTTGTACCAAATGCCAATCGTTACGGGCCAACATGTTGGTTTTTACTAAAGGGCTATGGCGAACCTCTATGCCTGCTTTACCATTTCGGGTACTGCCGGTGAGGGTAATAATTGGCATTGAATCCTCGCCCCCCACGGCTTTTAGCTGAAATATGTGCGTAAACTTGTTGGTTACTTGCATTTGCTCACTGATTCGAAACTTCCAAGAGTATTCGAAAACGCTATTTTCATAGCCTTTTAGCTTGTCTGGCGAGCCACCGTATATTTTGATCTCGTTGCGTTGACGGTCAATGAACTTACCTTTGTTACCATCTGCATCACGATGCAAGATAAAACGAAAGTAAGGACCTATTTCTGGGTCACTGTGTTCTTCAATGTGGGCTACACCTTGATGGTCGCCGCTAAATCTATCGGGAGATTCTGCGGCGTTGCTTCCAAACTGTGCTTGCACTAACTGGTAAGGTGTTAAACCGCTATTTTTGCCATCTGCGTTTAAACGAGCATTGGCTATAACTCTTTCACCAAGCACTTGGCTTGAGGACTCAAGCTTAAGCGCTGAGTGAGTAGGTATTGCGCTACTGCAAGCCAGTAGCGCAGGTACACTAACCAATACCAATAAATACCTAACGGTGTGTTTAGCCTGAACATTCATCCTGTTTACTCTTGTTTAAGTGTATGTGCTTAGGTGGTTAATGGTTGCTCAGAAGCTGCAATGCAGTCTTTAAGTTTAAAGATGGCTAGTTGGCCAAGCTGTTGCTCAGACTTAACCTTTAATGATTCACTGGCTTGCTCATTGTGCTCCGCGTCTTTATGAGCCGAATGACCGAGTTCTACTATTTTTTGTACATTGTTTGCAACTTGCGAAGCTACTGCCATTTTCTCTTCAGCAGTGCTGGCAATTTGTTGGCTATAGGCGCGAATTTGCTCCAGCATTACTGCAATATTCTCTAATTGCTGGTCACTTTGCTCGGCTTGGCTTAAGCATTCAGCCACCATTGACTCACCTTGTTTCATTAACATAACCGCAGCGTTTGCACCTTTTTGTAGTCCGTCTATCACACTGAAAATCTCGGTCGTTGAGTTTTGGGTTCGGCTAGCCAGATTGCGCACCTCGTCTGCAACGACCGCAAAACCGCGACCTTGTTCACCTGCACGGGCTGCTTCAATAGCTGCATTTAGCGCAAGTAGGTTAGTTTGCTCGGCGATGCCTTGAATAACATCAAGGATAGAGCCAATGTCGTCGGAATTCTGTTTTAAGGTATCTACTTTCTTGGCGGCATTTATGATGGTGGCTTTAAGTTGAGTGGTTGTATTGCGAGTAGTATGTGCGGCTTTTCGCCCTTGCTCAGTGAGTGCTGATACATCGCCAA
This sequence comes from Agarivorans sp. DSG3-1, assembly GCF_046774965.1. Lineage (NCBI taxonomy): Bacteria > Pseudomonadati > Pseudomonadota > Gammaproteobacteria > Alteromonadales > Alteromonadaceae > Agarivorans > Agarivorans sp. DSG3-1. Next base: position 3,153,189 of record NZ_CP177241.1, read on the forward strand.
TATCATCGCGCGAGGTATTAGCTTGCTGGGAGACATCTTGTACGCCTTCTTCCATGGCTTTAACGGCATCGGCCACAATGTTGGTTTGAGCGCGTTGTTCGGAAATAATGGTGCGAGAATGTTGGCTAGCATTTAGGCCGGTTTCGGCACTGCTTTCTAGTTGCTTGGCACTGTTTACCATAGAGCTTATAACTTGGTTAAATTGCTCGGTGAGTAAGTTCAGTTGTTGGGCAATTTGGCCAAATTCATCATTCTTCTCAATAGTAATTTGCTCACTAAAGTCACCGTCGACTAACTTTTTCATTTGTGCCAAAGTGCGCTTTAGTGGCCCTTTGATGCTAGACGTTACGCTCCATGCTACCACCAGTGAGATAGTTAACGAGGCTAACACCACCGCTATCATGGTTGTTATGGCAGTTTGAGAGGTATAGCTTACTTGGGCTTTGGCCTTAACAATCATGGATGACACCGCATCGCTGGCGAGTGTTAGCTGTTCTAGGGCTTCTGCGGTTTGGGTATTAATTACCTCAAAGTTATTGCGTTGTTGTTGGCTCAAATGAGCTAGGCGATCAATTTCACTAAACAAACCATTTTTGTTAATGGATTCATTGAGTAACACAAAGTAGTTCACGACACTTTCAATATCATCTTCAATGTAGAATTCAAGCTCGTCGCGCTTTTCTATCATTTGTGCATAAAGCTTTTTAAGTTGAACCAATTGCTCGGTGGTTTGTTTGACCGTTTTGGCATAAAAGGCTTCGTCTAGCTGGCGTTCTAAAATGGCACCATCGGCTTGTAAAGCAATGGCTATCCATTGAGCGTCACCATCTACAGAGTCAGTAATAAACTGAAGATCCTCGTGGTAGCCACTCCATTGCTGCTTAAATTGGCGACGCAGGCTTTGAACGGCTTTGTTGGTTTTTACCCACTGTTGGTGATTGGCAAACTGGGTATTGGCTGTTGTAAAGGTTGTTTCAGCGTGGGCTTTAACGGGTTTAAGTATTTGGTTTAGCTCAGGGTAGCTTTTAGTGAGTGTAAGTAAATCTTGATAGGTGTTTTGATAAGTGAAGGTGAGGGAGGCTGCTTGGCCTTCTAACTGATTCATTTGCTCAAGAGATTCGGTGTTGCTATGTAAGCCAATCACCCAGGCTGAGTTAAGCAGCAAGCCCGATAAACGGTTGGATAGCTCTGCAGTGGGCGTTAGCCTGTCAACAGTCTCGTTGAGTTGAGACTCCAAACTTCTAATATTAAATTGGCCAATCAATGCGATGGCAATTAACAGCACCAGTAGAGTGGCAAAACCGATTAGCGTTCTCATCACAACAGAAATTTGCATGGGCCATCCTTAGCGTTCAGTCAATTTACAGCTTGTTTATTGCGCAATGTATTTTTGTTATTATGGTATTACAATTAAATTATTGCGCAGATGTGATTAAACCAACACTTATGCCATAAATGAAAAGCGTTAAAGAGAGCTAACGCAGGTGCTTTGAGAGCGATATGTTTAGAAGTGGGTCAAGAGAGCTTAGATAGAACTTGAAACAGTTTGAAACAGCAGACTTCATACAAAGTCTGCTTACAGTTTAGTTTACTTTGGGGTGTATTCTAGATAATCGTAGTAAGCCCAGTTGTTTTGATTGAAGTACTCTTGTGGAAAGTACTGTGCATCTGCTGAGTTATCACCATGCCAATGATTAATCATTATACGCGTGGGATCGACTGGCCAAGCATATTGTGGAACTTCATTTGCAGCGATATAACCATCTCCATTGTCTTTATACAAGCTGCGAATGATTCGCGTATTTCCTGAAGAGTCTATTAAGTACCAATCGATTTTCCAGCTCGACCAATCAAAGCCTATATGGACCATATCTTGGTGAATGTTGAGTCCGTATTGGCCTAAATCTATATCTTGCTCCCAACTCTGATATTGGCCTCCTTGGGGTTGGTAGATAAGATTAGTGTGCACCACGTTGCCAAGGCTAGGCAAAAACTCGATATCAATTTCTTGCCAAGCTCGGCCTGGAACATCGTGCCATGAGGTGTACGTAAAGATTGAAGATACGGTGCCGCGCGCGTTACCTGTTTTTAGGCTCGATTGCACTTTGCCATAACTTAGTAACGATTTTGTTCTAAGTTCGGCGCATTGGTTTGGCGCTACGTTAAGTGTAATTCCGTGTGAACTGGGTGAGATTTTGGATGGGGTAAACTTACAGCCAAAGGGGCTGCCGTTACTGCCATCGCGAGCTTGCCAAATGCCAGACTTGTACCCCCAGCTAAAATCATCTTTAAAATAATTAGCATGCGCTGGTGCGACCGTCACTACGGTTAATGCAATTGCAAATATAGAGGTAACTTTCATTTCTATCATTTTCCTTATGTAGAGTTTGTTGTTTTTTAATGGTGTTACTTTTGTCTAAACGTCACTAAACCCAATAAATACTGAGCTTGAGTAGCGTTTGGGACTCGATGCAGCCTTGCCTAACATAAGGTCAACAGCTCAACATTAACTGAAGAGGTATTGATTTAGGCACTGCTTTAAATGCGTTGTTGATAGCGATTAACCACTGACTGCGTAATGGCTTAAACCTTTGGTTATCGACACGTAAAATAGCTAGCCGAATGAGTGAAGCGGCTAGATAATCTATCCACTCAGTAGCGTTAAATTCTGTAAATGAGTTCATTAGTCGTTAATAGCGTTCATAAATTCTTAACAATTGGTTAATACTTTTATCTTGAACGCTTGGTAATACAATTGTTGTTTTATTAGGCTGTGACAGTTTTAACGATTAAGAGCGTTTGCCTGAAACACCATCAAGAAACGTAGCTTTTGCTGATCTTAAGAGTGCAATACTCTAGAAAATGCCCTGCCAATAGATTTAAGCAGTAGCGTGAGAACACTTGTCTCAGAGAAATTGTTGGAATGCCCAAATTTAGCTGGGCTAATATTCTTGGTATGTATGGTTTTTTAGATTTACTTACTATTTTTTTACCTAATTGATATAAATCAATTTTTGACTTGGGTGGTCGGAGTAGTCTGATAGTTGAGCTTAAACTGAAATTTTCATCCTTGGTTGAGCATAATAATTCTAATAAATTCAAACTAGTATTTGATACGCGTAACTAAACCTTGTCGATTGTTTTTGCAATTAGTTAAGGCTCCAGAATGCATTTATCTACTGCCCAGTTACTAGAAATCGTTTCAGCATTTCCTGATTCGACTCTCGTGTTCACTGAAGACGGCTATTGTATCGCTCACCTTGGCGATCAAGAAACGCACTCTTTTTCCTGTAGTCGCTTGTTAACCGGACGTTTTGTTGCGGACGTATTTTGTGAAGAAAAAGCTAAGTGGTTTATGCAGCAAATACGAATGAGTATCTTTGAGCAAAACTTACGCGTATCTGAATATTCCATCTCTCCCATGGATATGAGACTGCCTTGCAGCGAGAGCAGCAAACTACAGCGTGAAGAGTGGTTTGAAGCTCGAATTTTGCCATTACAGTCCTTTATTGATGGGCATCGCGCGGTGGTGTGGGCTGCACGCAACATCAATGAGCGCTATAAGTTGGAGCAGCAGTTGCGTTTTTTGAGCGAAACCGATGCGCTAACAGGCGCTTTTAATCGTCGTCGATTTTTCGAAAGCTTAGCGAATCATTTTCAAACCTATCATCGCCATTATTTGGATTGCAGTTTAATAATGATCGACATTGATCACTTTAAAGCAATTAACGATGAGCATGGTCACCCTTGCGGTGATCGTATTTTGAAGCAGTTATATGAGGTTATTAAATCTCAGTTAAGAGATGTAGACCTATGCTCACGTATGGGCGGAGAAGAGTTTGCGATTTTGTTACCGCATACTGAGGTTAACGACGCGTTCGTTAGCGCTGAGCGAATTAGAAAGGCCGTAGAACAGCAACTGTTTAGTTATCAGCAAGGTTGTTTACATGTCACCGTTAGTATTGGAGTTAGTAGTATTGAATCAAGTGATATTAGTCGTGATAGTGTTTTACAGCGGGCTGACGATGCCCTTTACCAAGCTAAAAAATCTGGTCGAAATCGTAGCTGCCAACATCGCCAATTAGTGAAGGTTTAACTATAACTTTCAATAGCTTGTTTATTATTTTAGCAATTTTAAATCTCCGCCAACATTATTAGTTTGTGGTTTTCCTTGATCTATTTCTTTGAGATAAATACTATCAATTTTTGCTGAATAAATGCTCATGGCCTTAGCCATTTCATACCCTTGTTACCTCGAGCATTTTTGTTTCAGATACTAAGGATAGTTTTAAAGACCAAGGAGTTGTCTTGTTGAAGCCTTCAACTAGTGCTTGTTTTTTGTTGTTTTGCGCAAGCAGTCTGGTCGCAGAAGAAAATAATCCTCTGTCGAGCTTAGAATTAGAATCGCTAATGGCCACCGATGTGCAAGCTACGTCGGCCATGAAGCGTGCCCAATCTGCGTTTACCACAGCCGCCTCTTTATATGTGTTAAGCAAAGAGGACATTAAAGCATCTGGTGCGGTTACCGTTGCGGAATCTTTAAAGCTGGTTCCTGGTTTAGAAGTGAGGCAGCTTGATAATAATCAGTGGGCTATAACAGCAAGAAGTGTGGCCGGCCGCTATACCAGCAAACTGTTAGTGATGGTAGACGGACAAAGTGTATATAACCCAGCTTTTGCCGGCGTCTACTGGGAAACCTTAGATGTGCCTTTATACGATATTGAACGTATTGAGGTGATCCGCGGACAAGGTGGCTTGTTATGGGGCAGCAATGCCACAAATGGGGTGATTAACATCATCACTAAAAGCAGCCTGGATACCCGAGATACATTGGTACAGGTGAGCAGCGGTGACCAGCTTAACTACGATGTGGATCTGCGTCATGGCGGCGATTTGGGTAATAACGGCAGTTATCGTGTATATGGTAGTGTACGTGATTCCGATGCGTCGAAACATGGCACTAAAGCAGAACCTAACGATGATGCTAAGCAAAAAAGCATCGGCTTTCGTTTAGATTTTGCGCCGAATGATGATTTGTCTATTCTTACTCAGCTGAACTATACCCATACCGACATGGGTCAGAATTTAAAAGCTTTATCAGTAGAAACTAATCAAAACACACTTCATCAAGACAGGTTTCAGCGCCAAGATGGGCGGGTAATGGCAAGAGCGGAACACCGCATGTCGAACTCCTCTAATCAAATGTTACAAGCTTCGTGGGCAATTCAAGATGGCGAGCAACTTTATTTAGATGAACGCTTTCAGTCATTAGACATCGATTATCAAATGAATACTTTATTTGGTCGTACTCAGTTTGATTGGGGGCTAAATTACCGTAATAGTGACCTACCTTTCGAAGAAAATGCGTTAATTAGCAGCGACGCAGACCTATCGCGTTTGCAACATTATGGCGCATTTGTTCAAGCTCAGTTTCCGCTTGTTCCGGAAACCTTAAATTTAATTGTGGGTAACAAGTCTGAGCACAATAGTTTTACTGGCTGGGAACACCAGCCAGTGGCACGATTGCTATGGCAACCAAGTAATAACCATGTAGTTTGGGGAGCCGTATCGCAAGGGGTGCGCATACCTTCGTTGGCCGAGTATGATTACGACTCGGCGCTCAACGGCACCCGCGTAGGGGAGTTTATACAAACCGGTATCGATGCTATTGATCAGTATCACTTGCGAACGGTTTTAAATGGTAACCAACAAGTCGAGCCCGAAAAGTCCCTGTCTTATGAATTAGGCTACCGTTTTAGCCAGTCTAACTGGTCTTTAGATGTGGCGCTGTTTCATACCCAATCTAAAGATGTATTTGCAGTACAGCCTAATACGTCTCCTGAAGGCGTTGATGAAATTTTTGCGTTGTTAGCGGCCGGCAAATACCAAGAGGCGCAGCAAGCGCTTACCGAAACGGTCGTAGAGTTTGATGTTGTATCTAATGCAGAACTCAATGTGAAAGGCGGCGAGGCCTTAATTGCTTGGCAGCCTAACCCTCGATTTACCAGTGAGTTGGGCTATAGCCAAATGTCGTATCGCTATAATTTACAGCCAGATACCCAACCGGCCATTGGTTACGATTCTGATTCAAAGCAATTGTTTGCTAAAGCAGGTTGGCAGGTATTTAAACAACATTCTTTATTTGCGCTATTCCGTTCAATCAACAGCGATGCCTATAGAGTGGATGACTATGATGTTTTAGATCTTAGTTGGAATTGGCAGTTCAAACCCAGCACCCAATTATCTCTTAGCGGTAAAAATCTGTTAGCTGGTAGCCATGTTGAGTATAACAATACCTCGGAAACATTTACTGTCCCAAACTATATTGAGCCCAGTGTAGTGATTCGTTTAATGGCTGAGTTTTAGGTTGTTTAATGCGATTAATTAAGCGCTTTTGCAAATCAATGGGTGTGCTATTACTGCTACACGTAGCGGCAGTAAACGCAGAACTCAATGATAAAGAAGCGGCGCTAAAAGCTGGCTTTTTGTTTAACTTTGCGCGTTATAGCGAGTGGCAAGTACCGGCGACTCCGGTGGGGTATTTTAAGTTATGTAGCCCCGATAGTGACTTTTTGGATACTGCGAGTTGGGTATTACACCAGCAAACTATTCATGGTTTAGACATTAAAGTCGCCCTTGTAGAGCTAGACTCATTAAGTATCAACCAATGTAACTTATTGTTTGTTACTCATCGTTATCGTGAGCAATGGTTCAACACCGATAAAAGTTTGCTGCTACATACTATGCTAGTGGGCGAAACCCCCGATTTTATTAAGCTTGGCGGTCATATACGATTTTTCTTAGCATCTGGGAAAATTCGCTTTGAGGTTGCTCCAGAGTCGTTGAGAAAGGCTGACATTGTTATGAGCTCCAAGGTATTAAGGCTGAGTAGAATTGTTAAAGGGGGCGAGCAATGAAATCCTTTTTTAGCATGAATACCATGAGCAAAAAATTGCTACTGATATTAATGAGCATGGCTATTTTTTCCAGTGCGATGGTGGCGGGTGTATTTAGTGCTTACGAAGTTGTCAGTGCCAAGCGCGATCAAACCGAAAGTCTGCAGAATATGGCTGACATTTTGTCACCCAATATAACCGCTGCCTTGTTGTTTGATGATCAAGAAGCGATGCAAGAGCTGGTTGAGTCTTTGTTGTTACGTGAAGACGTAATGAAAGCAGAAATAAGAAATACCGAACTAAAGGTACTCGCTAGCATTCAAAGTATGACTAACCATCACGAGTTTGGTGAAGAACCTAATGAGATTATTGAAATCATCAGTTTATTGATACTCGATGAGCAAGTGTATGGGCAGCTGATTGTTTGGGCTAACGATAGCTATATTGACCAGCGAATTGGCTTTTATAGCCAGTTTTTGGTCGTACTTTTATTGTTTACCTTTGGTTTGAGCCTGTTTTTGTCGCTGTTTCTGCAACGCGGTTTTTTACGTCCTTTATTACACCTTTCCCTGGTGGCAGAACGAGTAACGCGTAGCAGCGATTATAGCTTGCGCGCTCAACAATCTAGTGCCGATGAAGTGGCTGATCTCACCGAGTGCTTTAACAGCATGTTAGAAACCATTGAGTTACGTGAACGGATGTTAGAGAAGCAAGTGAGCGTGCGAACGCAAGAGCTTGAGAATGCCAATGAACAATTGTTGCAATACGCCTACACCGATGGGTTAACGGGTTTACCTAACCGTCATTATTTCTACGAAAAAATCCAAGAGTTAGTTAAGCAAAATAGTCACTTTGGTTTGATATTCATTGATTTAGACGGCTTCAAAGAGATTAACGATACCTTAGGCCACGATTATGGCGACATTTTGCTTAGCCAAGCTGGTCAGCGGATCCTTAGATGTGTACGAGAGCAAGATACGGTCGCGCGCTTGGGGGGCGATGAGTTCACCATTGTTATTGAAGGGGTGAGTGAACAACAACCATTGGCCAACATTGCAGAAACCGTGCTGCAAGGTTTAGCTAAGCGCTTCACGATTAAACAGGAAGATGCCTATGTTAGTGGTAGTATCGGCATCGCTTTTCATCCTCTAGATGGCACTAACGTAGAAGAGTTAGTGAAACATGCCGACCAAGCGATGTATGTTTCAAAGGACCGTGGGCGTAATTGTTATCAGTTTTTCTCATCTGCTATGCAGGTAGAAGCTCAACAAAAACGGCGCTTGGTTGAAGAGTTGCGTACCGCTTTGGTTGAGCAGCAATTTGAGTTGTATTTCCAACCCATTACCGCCCTTGAGTTCTCGGCAGAAACAAGCGCGGTGACTAAGGCTGAAGTACTCGTGCGCTGGAATCACCCACAACGTGGTTTAGTTTATCCAGGCGAGTTTATTGAGGCAGCTGAACAAGCCGGGCTAATCAGAGAGCTTAGCCAGTGGGTCATGCATCAAACCGTAGAAACGGTGGCCGAGTGGTATCGACAAGGGGAGTGCAATATTCAAGTGGCGGTTAATACCTCTCCCTCGCAGTTTAATGATGGCGGTAAATGGATTGATGATTGGTTGCATGCCATCGCAATGCATCAACTTCCTGCTCATAGCATTATGATTGAAATCACTGAAGACGTGTTAATGACTACCGATGCATCGATTAAAGATCAACTCGCGCGCTTACATCAACGGGGTATTGATGTTGCGATTGATGATTTTGGTGTGGGGTATTCATCGTTAGCTTACTTGCAACAACTCGATATCGATTTACTTAAAATTGATCGTTCGTTTATTCAGCACTTAACGACTGACAAAGATAGCGTGGCTTTAGTTAAAGCAATTGTAACGATGGCCCATCATTTGGGGTTGAAAGTTGTTGCGGAAGGGGTGGAAACTGAGCAGCAACGCCAACAGGTATTAAGCGTTGCTTGTGATTATGTGCAGGGTTATCTAGTCTCTAAGCCAATACCTAAAGACTTATTTAGTCAGCGCTATTTGTTCCAAACTACCGAATAGCTTTGTTAATTAAACTCACTTAACGCTCCCAGTAAGCCTCTTCTAGGCTTTCTTCTCGCTCTGGCAGACCACGTGATAAACGTGGACTGTGTTGGGCGAGTACTTCATAACTTACCCGGTTAGCGTATTTACAAATTTGTGCAAATGATGAATAGCTAAGTGCATCGAAGCGATGTTTGCTAGATTGCTCAACATTGCTACGGTGGAATACATTGGCTGCCATGTCGTGCAATAGTGCAGACAATGCGCCATCGCCCGCACCGTTGGTATTGGTGATTTTTTCAGGCCCACCCATAAATGGTGCAATATGCGAGTACACCTTAACTGCTTGTTTACAATCTTGTTTTAGCATGGGGCGAGAAAACTCATATTGATTGAATTCTGGTATCGCTCCTGGCAATAGTGTGTGGCTTGTTACGCGTTTATGGCTTTCATCGGTGTAACCTGCCATAAACAGCCCCCGAGAACCGGCAGTACAAAGGATTAAATCACACCATTCAAGTGCGGCTTCACAAGCCAGCAGTACATCACTATGTCCGGTTAGGGCTTCCGCCTCTTCTTCGTTCATTGCTAGCACAGTAACGTGCTCCGAGACAAACTGTTGCCACCACTTTGGGTCGTCTTCAATTAAGAAGCGAGTACCTAGTGTGAGAACAACAGGTACCTCTGCTTGCTTGGCGTAGTCAATCGCCTGCATGGCGGCTTGAGTAATAGGATCATTACCCGCTCGCATCAAGTAGGCGGTAAGCGCTAATGCTGCGCCAGATTTAACTAAGCTTTCATCAATGTATTCTGGGCTTAGTTTGTCCATATGCCCTTTAGAAATGGCAAAGGTACGCTCGCCGCACTCGGTAATTAATGTAAAACAGCGGCCAACGGGCCCGTCTACGGATTGCAGATGGTTTAAATCAACCCGAGATGAGGTATTGCAAAGATAGCGGTAGGCATAGTCACCTACAGTAATGTTTTGGCTCATCACGCCAAACATGACAGAACGGCCGTCAGCAAGGGTAGAATAATTGTGTAAAGTATTGCCAATAGTGCCGCCAGCAAATTCTGCTGCGATCAGTTGCTTGTCTTGCAGCTCTTGATACAAGGATTGAGCGGCTTGGTCGTCAATCAGTAACGAATTTCCTTTTACCAGTTTATGGCGCTGAATAAAGGCGTCATCTACGTGTGCCTCTATATCCACCAAGGTTTGGTCAATGCCAGTAATATGGGTGAGTTTTGGGCGTAAAACCGGGTTTAGCTCGTTCGTTAGTGGATCGCGAGACTCAACCGGGAAATAGTGCTTTGACTTACGTTGACCAGGAAATTTCATGTAAAAGATCGCTTGTTTTTATTTAGTCATATTTTAGCAGTGTAGTTGGCTCACTACTCAAGGGCGGCGATTCTAGCACACCCAATACAAAATGTTGCTTACTGTTTTATATGTAGATTTAAATATTTTATTTATTGAATATAAGTGATTGATTCGGCCTCTCACTGCCATTCGTTGAGTAGAGTTTGGTAGGCCAGTAATGCGGGGTGAGCATGGCTAACACTTATACGTTGGTAGTGAGCGATGGTTTTTTCTAAATACTGCTGATGTTCAGGGTTATTGGTCTGCCACATTTGGCTGCCGGTTAGGCTTATTGTTTGTGACACTTCAGTGCTAAAATGAAGAACTTCGTAATAGCGTTTGTTTTCAAGTACTAGATGTTCGCTAACTAATCCCAGTTTTTGTTGGCGCAAAAACTCACGAAGTTCGTACTGGTGATGTACTGGGCATAAAATCAACTCAAAGCGTTTACCGACATTTTGGGCAAATAACTTTTTCAAAATACTGATACACAACTCTCCACCAACGCCGGCGATAATTACTAGTTGCTTAGCGGTATCTTTAAGTGAAACCTCAGCAGAATCCATACAATAGACCTGCCACGAACTAGTGTTGGAATTAGCCGAGTAGGGCAGGTGCTTTGCTAGCTTTAGCTCAAGTTGCTGAGTGATCTTGGGGACGCAATCTACAAAGTGAACACGCTCGGCCGCCTTGCGCTGAACTAAGTGTGCGCCAAGCATTCCATGGTCGCAGCAGCAGTCCCAAATATCTTGATAAGAGTGTGTTATCAGTTGGTCGATACAGGCTAAACGGTGGCTGAGTTTCACAAAATACTCCTTAGTAAGGTTATGAATAGTAGTTATTTATTCAGTGGTGGCAAGAAACTTTGCCAGCTTGAATAGAAGTAAATAGCAAGAAAGAACACATACACGCTAAAAAACACTGATTCTTTGTTGATTATTAACAAACTTCACTAAGTTACTCATAAGCCTATCAATGTCAGCATTATCTTCTTACAACAGCCAGTTTGTTCATTTAAAGATTCGTTACTACGCTAAATTTTGGGGTGTTTAACTGTTAGCACAATTTCCCACCTCATTTGTGAAGAGTTTATGAAGAAAGCTCAAACCAAGGAGTGAACATGAATAAGTTAATTGCAGGGCTCGCACTTAGTGCGATGGCAAGTAGCGTCTCAGCCGCTACTATTTATGAAAATGGTAAAACAAACGTCAGCATAGGTGGCTATCTAGGTATAGAAGCCTTCTATCAGGCGGGATACGGAGATGGGGCTAATAAAGACAGCTCGTTTGAACTACAAAATAAGACCTCACGGATCCGGTTTGCCTTTGAGCATGAAATGGTCCAAAACTGGATAGCGGGTGCTCAGCTAGAGTGGGGGTTTAACCCTACAGAAGGCTCTAGTGCTAGTGACCCTCTGTTTAGTAATCGTTTAGGTAACATCTATTTTAATAACGATGGCTTTGGAGAATTGCGGGTTGGTAAGCAATGGTCTGCTTATTACGACATTGCAGTATGGACCGATCAATTCTGGAAGTTTGGTGGTGATGCCTCTGGCACCTATGACGGTCGTAACGGCGGCGATGAATCTGGTATGGGTCGTGCCGACGAAGCGATTGTTTACCGCAAGTCATTTGGTGGTTTTGGTATAGCCGCTCAATATCAATTTGAAAAAGATGATAGTGCTCGGGATTATGGTTATCAAATTAGCGGTAAGTATGATTTTGATTTTGGCTTGTCCTTTGGTGCAGCGTACGCGGCGAATGGATATGACAATACTAAAACGGGTTACGTAGGTGCTGCTGATCAAGATAAAGCCAAATCTTGGTTAGCGGGTGCTGTGTACGAAGACGATATGTTTTATGTGGCAGGCTCCTACGGTGAGTATGAAAACCTGAGTCGGAAGTTTAGTACCTTAGCTGATAAAGCTAATGGTGTAGAGCTAATAGGTTTCTACAAAATCGATGGCGGTCTCTATCACGTATATGCCGGTTATAACGGCTTAGAGGATAAAACTAGTGGTAGCCAAGGCGAGTTAAGTTACGCCGCGGCGGGTGTGGGTTGGAAGCCAGGGCAAGTACTGCTAGCGCTTGAGTACAAATTCGGTTTAGAAAATAAAGACGCAGCAGGCGCTGACAAAAAGCAAGATGAAATGTCGATTCAAGCGCGTTACTACTTCTAGCTAAACGTTAAGGCGCTAGGTCAGCTAGCGCCGCTTTTTAATCTGGGTCAACACGCTTCATTTGTAAAAGCTGATACAATTGCTTCTTTTTAGTTAGAGATTGAAAATGAAGTGGTTAACGGTGTCTTTTCTGGTGATTATTGCTTTGGTTAACTTTGGCCCTAGGGTAAGCGCTATGTTTTTTTCTAAACCTAATACCACGGTGTTGTTTCACAGCGGGTGTTTTCTTTACGGCGAATTACGGATTAACCCCGTTAACCTTTCTTACTTTATCGTGCTAGATGATGGCCAAGAGCTGTCTTTTGCTGATGATAGTTATGCGGAAATTTCTTCTGAAGATAACCCTATCGATATCTCTGATGTAGATTTTTGCGTATAGTTTGATTACAAAATATTTACATTTGTAAGCCTGAGTCCTCAGGCTTTATTCTTCTTCTCCAATGATTTTTCACCCACATAGCTGAAGTGGTTTGGTGTTCAGCTTATCCCTCAAAATAATTCCACTTATTTTTATAGCCTAGATCTCAGTTTTTGCCTATATCACTTGGGTTTAGACTAAAGATTAATACCTAGCCTGTTAATCGTTTGTTAACTTTTACTTCGATAGGCTTGAATTGAGTTTATATGTGTATCTATCTGAGTAGCTGCAGATAAAAACTCAATGATTTGTTCGGCCGTTAACATTTTGGTTACATTCTTAATACCATAACACTGCAGTATCCTTTGCGATCTGCTCGGAGAAATATCATGGAAGAACAGACTACATATTGGCAAGAAAACTTGCGTCTAATATTTACCTGTCTCGTCATATGGTTCGTGGTTTCATTTGGTTTTGGTTTGCTATTAGTAGAGCCGCTAAATGAAATTCGATTAGGTGGTTACAAGTTAGGTTTCTGGTTTGCACAACAGGGCTCAATTTACACCTTCGTAGCTTTAATATTTTGGTATACCGTCAAAATGAACAAGCTCGATAAAAAATACCATGTTGAGGAGTCTTAGATGGACGAGTTAAAACTCTATACATACATCGCCGTATTCGGTTCGTTTGGTTTGTATTTTGCTATTGCTTGGTGGGCGCGAGCGTCTTCTACTAGTGACTTTTATGTGGCTGGTGGGGGGGTTACACCTATTCAAAACGGTATGGCAATTGGTGCTGACTGGATGAGTGCAGCTTCGTTCATCTCTATGGCGGGATTAATTGCCTTCCTTGGATATGGTGGTTCTGTTTTTCTCATGGGCTGGACAGGTGGCTACGTTCTATTGGCCATGTTACTCGCCCCGTATATGCGTAAACACGGTAAGTTTACCGTCCCTGAGTTTATTTCCGACAGATATTACTCAAAAGGTGCGCGTATAGTTGCGGTGCTGTGTTTAATCATTGCATCTCTTACTTATATTATTGGCCAAATGAAAGGTGTAGGTGTTGCCTTCTCTCGCTTCTTAGAAGTTGAGTACGACATGGGCCTATACATAGGTATGTTTGTTGTTTGGGTTTACGCAGTACTAGGCGGCATGAAAGGAATTACCTATACCCAAATTGCCCAATATTGTGTGCTTATCTTTGCTTACACTATTCCTGCTGTGTTTATTTCATTGCAACTTACCGGTAACCCGATCCCTCAAATTGGCTTGGGTAGTACCTTGGCCGATGGCAGTGGTGTATATCTGCTAGACAAGCTGGATATGGTCGTTACCGATTTAGGGTTTAAGGAATACACCACCGACAACTTGGGTGGCACACTTAATATGTTTGCTTACACCATGTCGTTGATGATTGGTACTGCAGGCTTACCTCACGTAATTATGCGCTTCTTCACTGTTCCTACGGTACAAGCTGCGCGTTCTTCAGCGGGTTATGCCTTAGTATTTATTGCCTTGCTTTACACCGTTGCCCCTGCGGTAGGTGCTATGGCTCGCTTTAACTTAATGAATACTATTGTTCCAAGTGCCGGTGATAACCTAGTTTACAACGAGCGCCCTCAGTGGTTTAAAGATTGGGAAAAAACTGGCCTACTTCAATACGAAGATAAAAACGGCGATGGCAAGATCCAATATGTTGCGGATAAAGAAACCAATGAAATGGTGAAAGTAGACCGAGACATTATGGTATTGGCTAACCCAGCTATTGCTAACCTACCTAACTGGGTTATTGCCTTAGTGGCTGCTGGTGGCTTAGCCGCAGCATTGTCTACAGCTGCGGGTTTGTTGTTGGCTATTTCGTCCTCGATATCTCATGATTTGATGAAAGGGGTGCTTACGCCTAATCTCTCGGATAAAAATGAACTGTTAGCAGGGCGAATAGTGATGACCTTGGCCATTTTGGTATCCGGCTATCTCGGTTTAAATCCGCCTGGCTTTGCCGCAGGTACTGTAGCCTTGGCCTTTGGTCTTGCTGCATCCTCTATCTTCCCGGCATTGATGATGGGTATCTTTGCTAAGAAAATGAGTGGCACTGCGGCTGTAGCTGGTATGTGTTCAGGTATCGGTGTAACTATGCTGTATGTATTCCAGCATAAGGGCATTATGTTTATCCCTGGAACGTCATTCTTGGGTGATATGGGACCAAACTGGTTCTTAGGTATTTCTCCAAACGCCTTTGGTGTAGTGGGTGCCTTAGTGAACTTCGCTGTTGCCTTTGCAGTATGCAAAGTAACAGGGCCTGCGCCTCAGCATATTCAAGATATGGTAGATAACTTCCGCGTTCCACACGGTGCGGGCGCTGCTCACGACCATTAATTTTGAATGAATCTAATCCCTAGTAAGCAAAAGGCTCCCTAGTGGGGGCCTTTTTTTGTAAAAGTATTTGCAAAAGTTGTTACTATTCAAAGCGCTGCCTATTAGGTAAAGAGAACTAAATAATCGAATACAGGAAGTAGTAAGGATGAATAGACATACCAAGTTGGCTTTATTAGTAATGCCTTTTTTGGCGGTTGGTGGTTACATTGCATCCGACATTTATTTAGAGCATGACGCAGACAAAGACCGAATTTACCAACTGAGTACTTTTGGACATTGCGACATTATTAATCAAAAATGTATTCTCGAATCTGGTGAGTTTCAGTTAAACATTAGCGATGAAATGGGCACCACCATTGTAAATTCCACTTTCCCGCTCGACAGTGCCACGTTGTTTTTAGTGGACAGTTCTAACGAAGCCACTGCTTATCCGCTAGGCATGAGCGACAGTCCTTATTATTGGCAAAGTGAGACTCAACTACGACGTTTTATCCCAAACCAAGGGGATAGTTACAAGCTTAGGGTGATAGCAAATATTAAAGGCGGTAAATATATTAGTGAGTTTTATAGTCAAACGGTACGTTAATCTCCACGCGATGGGTAGGAAACTATGGTGGTCAGTGCTACAGTTTAACTAATAAAATCAATACTCTGATAGGTACCGCATGCACATTACTCCTGAACGTTTGATTTATTTGGTCACAGTTGCAGAAACACGTTCTTTTTCAGCTGCGGCGCGAAAACTTGGAGTGAGCCCGTCGGCAGTAAGCCAAGTTATTCAAAATATGGAGTTAGATTTAGGCGTTCGCTTGTTTAATCGTGTGTCAGGACAAGCACCTACTTTGTCGGATGTGGGGAAAACCTTGTATGTACAAGCTTTAGAAATTTTACCGCGTTTACGCGCGATGGAGCAAAAAGCACAGTCTTACTTAGATGGTGTGGAAGACAAGCTTACTATCGGAGTATCGGGCTATAGCTTTTTCCCGATTTACAGCGAAAAAATTAAAAGCTTAATGGCGAAGTTTCCCCAACTAACCCTAAATATTATCGATGTCGATGAGTTTGACTCAAGTAATTTTGGTATTGATACCGCAGCCGACATTCTGATTACTCCTGCAGAATTAATTCCTCGCAGAGGAGTTGAGAGTATCCTCATAGGCCGAATTAAATGGCTGTGCGTATGTGCGCCTAATCACCCCTTAGCCCAGGTTAAACATGCTTTATCGGTGCAAGATTTGTTGTCACATATTCAGATAACGCCTGCAGTTTCAAACTTTATTAGTGACGAGATGGCCGAGTCTGTGCGCTTAAGCTCGCAAGTGGTGAACTGTTCTAGAATGTATCAATTCAAGCAGTTGCTTTTAAGTGGTGTTGGTTTTGGTTTGTTTCCAGAGCCTTTGGCGAAAGAGTTGCTTGAAAGTAATCAACTGGTGGAGTTAGAACGTGATTTTATTATTGATGACTTTGAATGGCCGATTGAAGTGGTGTGGAGCCAAGCTATTGGCCCTGCAGGCGAATGGTTTATTGAACAGCTTACCCGCATTGATGAGTAAAGCTGTTATAATTGTCACTGGTCGGCGATGGTAAATCACTGGCTAGATCATTAATTGTTTAAATTGTTGTGATTAATGCAAGATGATCAAATACACTTAGTAATTATGTCTTTTCCCCTTGTTTGTATAGGAATGAGTAGTGAGCTCTAATCAAAAATGCCCATCTTGTGGCGGCCATAAACCAGCACTCATGGCATGTCGCGATTGCGGCTTTACATATACGGTAACTAGCCGTCCGCCTGCCGCTGCAAAACCAGTCACTCCCGTCGCTAAATCTGTACCGCGCAGTGAGTACCGCGCAGTAATGGAAGAAGGTGGTCCTAAATCGCAGGTAGTGATTAAAACCAAAAAACGTCGTACTTACACTATCCCTAGTGAAGAGTGAGCTCTAATCTAAACTAGATATTTCCCGCCAAATAGCGCTTATACCATTGTTTCTAGATTCACTTAAATGGTGAGCCAAACCTAGCTCTTGTAGGGTATGGTTAAAAAGCGCTTTAGCCTCTTTAGTTGGTTTGTTTAAGCAAGCGAGTACAATGACTAATAGGCCTTTTATGATGCGAGCATTGCTATCTACATAGAGCTTATTATCGTGAAGGTGGAGCCACACTTCGCTTTCACAGCCTTCAACTTGCTTCTCTTCTATTTTCAACGAAACATCCATGGGTTTAAGTTGTTTGGCTAATAGTAATAGCTGTCGGTAGCGTTCTTCCCATGCGCCACAGTCTGCGAAACGTTGTGTTATAGCCTCTAAATCAAGTTCTATTTGTGGAGTGTTAATCATCAAATAACTCCATAATTTTGTTGATGGCGTCTAAAGCTTGGTCAATGTCTGATTGTTCACTGTAAATACCTAGCGACAAGCGAATACTGCCTCGCGGAGATAAAGTATTGCTCAATGGCATGGCGCAGTGGTGCCCGCAACGCAAGGCGACATTATATTGGTCGAATAGCGTGGCAGCGTCTTGTGGGTGAACATTTCTTAGATTAAAAGCAATGATGCCCACACGCATCATTGGTTTGCCAACCAGTTCAACCTGAGGATGCTGCTCCAGTTTTTGCAAAGCATAGTTGAGCAGTGAGCGCTCAACACTAAGGCGTTCTTTAAGAGGGAATTGGTTCAAAAACTGGACCGCAGAAGCAAGACCAATTGCACCAATAATATTTGGAGTACCTGCTTCTAGCCGGTAGGGAAGAGTATTCCAAGTGCTTTGCTCAAACGACACCTTGCTGATCATTTCCCCGCCAAACACGCTGGGCTTTATTTGCTCAAGCGCTTGCTCGGTACCGTAAAGCACGCCAATGCCGGTTGGTCCGTATAGTTTGTGTCCGGAAAACAAATAGTAGTCACAGCCTAAACGGTTTACATCAATGTCTAAGTGAGCCACTGCTTGTGCGCCATCTACTACAATTTTAGCGCCTACTTGATGAGCGATACGAGAAAGCTCTGGTATTGGCTGCATTGCGCCTATGCTGTTTGAGACATGCGTAACGGCAACTATTTTACATTTATCACTGATGTGTTGACGAAAATACCCAAGGTCTATATCACCATTCTCTAATACCGGAATGACTTTTAGCTCGGCGTTGTTACGTTTAGCAAGCTGTTGCCAAGGAACTAAATTTGAATGGTGCTCCATTTCCGATAACCAAATGTGGTCACCTTCAGCGACTAGGTGTGCTAAGCCATCGGCGAGTAGATTTACCGCTTGGGTGGTTCCGCTAGTAAAAATGATGTTTTGCGCTTTGGCACCTATAAACTCTGCTATAGTTTTTCTTGCCAACTCAAAGGCGTTTGTCGCGTTGCGAGCAAAGCTATGGCTTGCGCGGTGTACATTTGCGTGACCTTGGCGGTAGTATTTTTCTATCTCTGACAATACCTGTTCAGGGACTTGAGTTGACGCGGCGCTATCAAGATAAGCAATTTGTTGATTGTTACCGTTTAGCGACGGGAAAAACTGGCGATAGCGAGTATGCTTAAGTGAAGTCACATTGATTCTTTATTTGGCAACTAAAACCGATATTGTAGCCTTAGGCGCTTAGCTAAACTAGCTTATATCGGTGTTCTCTTCGATTTAACATTAGGAGTTAAGGGTAAGATGCAACAGCCTCCCGTTTCGCAGGCATGGAAAAGTGTTTTTTTAGGTTTCCCCCTTCCTAGTCAAGAGCGGCAATTTAGTAATTTTCAATGGCAGCAACAACGGCGGTTTCTCGCTTGGGTACAGCTTGTTTATTGTGGCTGCATATTAGGTTTTTTACTTTTCACTGGTTTATTGCTCGAAGGGTGGCAGCAAGCTAATTGGCAAGCGTCTTTGGGTTTGGCGTGCTGGCTACTTTCACAGTTGATACTGACTTGGTGTAGCTTACAGATTGTAAAAGCGCGGGTCGCGCATTGTTTGTTTGCGGTACTGACACTGCAGCATTTTGTGTTAATGGCTGTATTAATGAGTTCGGAGAGTTTGCTTAGCATCAGTGCGCCTAGTTGGTTAGTGTTTAGCCTACCAGTATTACTGATGTTGTTTTACATGCCATTTTTCTTAGCATTGCTCGTGTTACTAGTCGCTAGCTCATATTCCTTTGTTGCAGCAAGTTCATTGCATATAGAGACTCAAAGCGATTGGTTTAATAGTGAGCTGGTAAATACTTCACTCATTTACGCTTTACTGGCCTTGCTTATTGGTTTGTCACATAACTTAAGGCGCTTCCGCTATACCTACGAACAAGGCATTGATTTATGTAACGATAAAGCAGAAGTGTCCGCGGGAGCTTCAAGCTTAGAGCACTCCTCGAGCGATACTGATGAGTTAACGGGCTATGCTAATTTTGTACGGTTTAGGCAGTTTTCTGAAATAGAAATTGAACGTAGCTCCCGTTATCAAAATGCCTATTCGATACTTTTGATTAACGTCAACCATTTCAGCGTGTATCGTGATAAGTTAGGCAGTGATGACGCTAATCAGTTGCTGGTGAAACTTGCCAATTTTTTACAGTCTAAAATTCGTAAAGTTGACCTGCTAGCTCGTTGCGATAATGACCAATTTGTTATTGGTTTACCTGAGTCGAGCCTCTATCAAGCGCTAGATACCGCCGAGCGGGTCCACGATGCGCTGAATAGTGAATTTTGGGAAATGTTTCCTGATGATTTAGATTTAGGATCGCGCTTAGGTGTTGCTTGTATAGACGGTACAACAAACACCATTGACCAGTTAATGGCCAAAGCTGAAAATGCAATGAACAATCATCGAAGTGCAAGTGCGCTAAGCTACGGGCGTTAGCACTAATTTCAAAAAACAATCGTTAAACAAAATCAGCATTCGCCTAAGGAGTGGGAATTGATGCGTATATTGTTGTCCTTACTATTGTTGTTATTCTCTTCCGCCAGTTATGCCTCTGAAGGACTCAACTTAGTGAACTCTTGGGTGGGTTATACCGCCTTGGTTATTTTTGCTTTTGCCTATCTACTGGTTATGAGCGAAGAAGTGATTCATTTAAGAAAATCTAAACCAGTACTAGTGGCCGCTGGCTTAATTTGGTTTTTGATTGCCATTTATTACCGGGGGTCTGGCCAAGAAGAGCTGGTTACCGCGGCCTTCAGGCATAATCTTCTCGAATTTTCTGAGTTAATGTTGTTCTTACTAGTGGCGATGACCTACATCAATGCCATGGAAGAGCGCCGTTTGTTTGATGCCTTACGGGCTTGGCTTGTGAGCAAAAAACTCAGCTATAGAAAATTGTTCTGGCTTACTGGTTGCCTCGCGTTTGTGATTTCTCCGGTCGCCGATAACCTCACTACAGCCTTGTTAATGTGTGCAGTTGTCACCAAGGTGGCTCACGGTAACAGCCGCTTTATTAACTTGGCTTGTATTAACATTGTGGTAGGTGCTAATGCCGGCGGAGCCTTTAGTCCGTTTGGTGATATCACTACCTTAATGGTTTGGCAAAAAGGTTTAGTTACTTTTGGTCAGTTCTTTGATTTGCTGGTTCCGTCTTTTGTTAACTTTGTAGTGCCTGCTTTCATTATGTCGTTTTTTGTTTCTGCAGAAAGAGTTGAGGCTGAAAACGAAACGGTTGAGTTAAAACGTGGTGCACGCCGTATTGTGGGTTTATTCCTAGTTACTATTGCTACCGCTGTTATGGGGCACAGTTTGTTCCATATGCCGCCAGTGATGGGCATGATGATGGGCTTAGGTTATTTGCAGTTCTTTGGTTATTTCCTACGTACAACATTGGCTAGCAGCTTACACAAAAAAGCAGTAAACGCGATTTCTCACCGCGATGATGCTCGTTTAAAAGCCCTAGGTAGCGTGGTGCCTTTCGATATCTTTAACCGGGTTGCGCGTGCCGAATGGGACACCTTGCTGTTCTTTTATGGTGTTGTTATTTGTGTGGGAGGCTTAGGTTTTATTGGTTACCTAGAAATGGCCTCTAATATGATGTACCTGAACTGGGATCCTACCTACGCCAATATTGCGGTAGGGGTATTAAGTGCCATTGTTGATAACATTCCAGTGATGTTTGCAGTGTTGACTATGGAGCCTAGCATGTCTTTAGGCCAGTGGTTGCTAGTGACCTTAACGGCTGGTGTTGGCGGCAGTATGCTATCTATTGGTTCTGCAGCGGGTGTGGCATTAATGGGGCAAGCTCGTGGTCACTATACCTTTATTAGCCACTTACGTTGGGCGCCGGTAATTGCAATTGGTTATGCAGCTTCTATTGTGTGTCACTTAGCCATTAACAAAGCCTTGTTTTAATCGTGGTGTATAATGACAATGTTTAGTTGAAGTAAAAGCCACCCTAGGGTGGCTTTTTTATTGGCTGAGTCACAATGCAACTATTCGGGCTTAGGGCAACGAGCTAGCTCTTGTATGCTGCCGTTGTCATCCACTTGTTCTAGTATCACATCAAAGCCCCATAAGCGGTGGAGGTGCTTTATTACCTCTTCTTTGCTTTTACCTAGGGGAATGTTTTGGTGGGGAACATAACGAAGTGTTAACGAACGATCGCCTCGTAAATTAACATTGTGTACCTGAATATTGGGTTCAATGTTACTTAGGTTGTATTGCGCGCTTAACGCCTCTCTTACTTGTTGATAGCCATGGTCATCATGAATCGCTTTCACTTTAAGATAAGGTTTGCTTTCGTTGTCATCAAGCGTAAATAGCTTTAAATCGCGAATGACTTTAGGGGATAAAAACTGACTAATAAAACTCTCATCCTTAAAGTTTTGCATGGCGAAATGTAAGGTTTTTAACCAATCACTACCGGCAATATCAGGAAACCATTGTCGGTCTTCATCGGTCGGATTTTCACAAATTCGACGAATATCAGTCATCATGGCAAACCCTAATGCGTAAGGATTGATGCCATTAAAGTATGGACTGTTATAAGCAGGCTGCATCACCACGCTGGTATGGCTATGCAAAATCTCCAGAATAAAACGCTCGCTTACTTGTCCATGGTCGAACATATGGTTAGTAATGGTGTAATGCCAAAAGGTGGCCCAGCCTTCATTCATGACTTGAGTTTGTTTCTGCGGATAAAAGTATTGACTAATTTTACGCACAATACGTACGACTTCGCGTTGCCACGTCTCAAGCAAAGGAGCGTGTTTTTCGATGAAATAAAGAATGTTTTCCTCAGGCGATGCAGGAAAGCGTTCGCGCTGTTCTACATCTGGGTTTTCTTTAGTGGGAATGGTTTTCCATAGCTCGTTAATTTGGCTTTGTAGGTACTCAGCTCGCGAATCTTGTCGGGATTTTTCTTCTTCCATAGAAATAGGGGAAGGGCGCTTGTAGCGATCGACACCGTAGTTCATTAAGGAATGGCAAGAATCGAGCAGATCTTCAACCGCTTGCACACCGTGGCGAGCCTCACACTTGCTGATATAGTTTTTAGCAAATACTAGGTAATCAATAATTGAACTGGCATCAGTCCATGTTTTAAATAAGTAATTGTTTTTAAAGAAACTGTTGTGGCCGAAACAAGCGTGGGCAATCACCAATGCCTGCATCGGCATGGTGTTTTCCTCCATTAAATAGGCAATACATGGATCTGAGTTAATCACTATTTCGTAGGCCAAGCCCATTTGACCGCGTTTATAGGTTTGCTCCGTTTGAATAAACTTTTTGCCGTAGGACCAGTGATGATAACCAATTGGCATACCTACACTGGAGTAAGCGTCCATCATTTGCTCTGCAGTTATCACCTCAATTTGGTTGGGGTAGGTATCTAACTGGTAATGCTGAGCTACCTTTTCAATTTCTTGATGGTATAGCTCTAACATTTCAAAGGTCCAGTCTGGTCCATCGGGCAACATTTTTGTTTTGCTCATGTGGGCCTCACGCAGTGGTTTTTTTGAAGAGGTCTCTAAAGGTCGGCAGAATTTCTTCAGCATTTTTCACATGACGAATAGAGAAGTTGGGGAAAATTTCACTGAGTTGTTCGTATTCGTGCCATAAGCTTTGGTGGGCTCGGCTGGTGATTTCTATATATGCGTAGTGACGGCTTAGCGGAAGTAAGGTTTTTTCTAACAAGGCGCGACATTTTGGGGAGTCGTCAGCCCAATTATCGCCGTCTGACGCTTGCGCGGCATAAATATTCCATTGGTTTTTGGGGTAACGCTCTTCAACGATTTTATCCATTAAGTTGAGCGCACTGGATACAATGGTTCCGCCCGTTTCTTGGGAATAGAAGAATTCGTGTTCGTCTACTTCTTTAGCTTGAGTGTGGTGGCGAATGAATACAACGTCAATTTTTTCGTAGCTGCGGGTTAAGAACAAATACAGTAATAAATAGAAACGTTTAGCGATATCTTTAGTCGCTTGATCCATCGAGCCTGATACATCCATTAAGCAAAACATGACCGCTTGGCTGCTGGGCACAGGATGTTTGGCAAAGTTATTAAACTTCAAATCAAAGGTATCTATAAATGGGATATTCTTGAGTTTTCTTTTTAGCTCAGTTATTTCGGCTTTTATCGCTTCAATTTCGCTGTGAGGAACGTGTGAGTCCTGTTTATTCTCTTCAAGCTGAGTCTCTAATGCCCGTAAACGCTTGCGTTTATCGCCACCCATGGCCATACGCCGCGCTAAAGAGTTTTGCAAAGAACGCACAATATTAATGTTGGCTGGCACACCATCGTTAGTAAAGCCAGCACGCGCAGTACGGTATTCAACAATACTGTCTACGTCGGTTTCCTGCAGGTTAGGTAGTTCTAAATCGTCAAACAGAATGTCTAGATATTCATCTTTTGAAATGTTGAATTGAAATTCTTCAGACCCTTCGCCTTGGTCACTAGCATCGCCATCACCAGGGCCTCCGCCGCCTTCTCCTTGAGGCGGCCGTTCTATTTTGTCGCCGGTGCCAAATTGGTCATTACCGGGTAGGGTACGTTGGCGATGTCCGCCTTCGCCCTGATGAAAAAACGGCTCGGTAATGTCTTTTTGCGGAATGCTAATGCTTTCGCTGTTTTCCAAATCTTGAATACTACGCTGATTAACCGCGTCGTTTACGGCGCGTTTGATTTGGCTTTTATAGCGGCGAATAAAGCGCTGGCGGTTAACCGCGCTTTTGTTCTTACCGTTTAAACGTCGATCGATAAAATGAGCCATAGGCGCCCTCCAACAAATCTATGAAGATTTACGAACGCGTAAATACCATTCCGATAACAAACGAACTTGTTTACGGGTATAGCCTTTTTCCATCATGCGAGACACAAAATCGTCGTGTTTTTGTTGGTCGTCGGCAGAGGTTTTGGTATTAAATGAAATAACCGGTAATAGATCTTCAGTATTTGAGAACATCTTTTTCTCAATCACGGTGCGAAGTTTTTCGTAACTGCTCCAGTTTGGATTTTCGCCTTCGTTTCCGGCGCGAGCGCGGAGCACAAAGTTGACTATCTCGTTACGGAAGTCTTTGGGATTGCTGATACCTGCTGGCTTCTCTATTTTTTCCAGCTCAGCATTTAAGGCTGCACGGTCAAATAGTTGACCTGTATCTGGGTCTCGATACTCTTGATCTTGAATCCAAAAATCAGCGTAGATTACGTAACGATCGAAGATGTTCTGCCCATATTCGGAGTAAGATTCTAAATAAGCGGTTTGAATTTCCTTGCCTATAAAGTCTACATACTTAGGAATTAAGTAGCCTTTGAGGTGCTCTAAGTAGCGGTCTGATACTTCTTGGCTGTACTGTTCGCGTTCAATTTGTTGCTCTAATACGTAGAAGAGATGCACCGCATTGGCGGCGACTTCGGTGGTATCAAAGTTAAACACTCGGGATAAAATCTTGAAAGCAAAGCGTGTAGACAAGCCTTCCATGCCCTCGTTTACTCCGGCAAAGTCTCGGTATTCCTGATAAGACTTCGCTTTAGGATCGGTATCTTTTAAGGTTTCACCGTCGTAAACCCGCATCTTAGAGTAGATACTTGAGTTTTCAGGGTCTTTGAGCCGAGATAACACAGAGAATTGAGCGAGAAGTTCTAAGGTGCTAGGCGCACATTTTGCTGTGTTTAGTTCGCTATTATCTAGTAGCTTCTGATAGATGTTTATTTCTTCGCTTACTCGTAAACAGTAGGGCACTTTTACAATGTAAACGCGGTCTAAAAAGGCTTCGTTATTTTTGTTATTTCTAAAGGTTTGCCACTCAGATTCGTTAGAGTGGGCCAAAATAATACCTTCAAATGGAATGGCTGATAAACCTTCGGTGCCGTTGAAGTTACCCTCTTGAGTGGCGGTAAGTAGCGGATGTAGCACCTTAATCGGGGCTTTAAACATCTCCACAAACTCCATCAAACCTTGGTTGGCCCTACATAACGCGCCAGAGTAGCTGTAGGCATCGGGGTCATTTTGAGCGAAATGCTCTAACTGGCGAATATCAACTTTACCCACTAAGGATGAGATATCTTGGTTATTTTCATCACCAGGTTCAGTTTTCGCGACAGCTATTTGATTCAGTATTGATGGGTAACACTTAACCACTTTAAACTTGGTAATGTCCCCGCCATACTCTTGCAAGCGTTTAGCGGCCCAAGGCGACATAATGGTCCTGAGGTGGCGCTTACTAATACCATATTCTTTTTCGAGTATGTGGCCATCTTCATTGGCGTCGAATAGGCAAAATGGGTGGTCATTAACAGGTGAGCCTTTAATGCGGTATATAGGTACTAGCTGCATTAGCGCTTTAAGTTTTTCGGCTAAAGATGATTTACCCCCGCCCACTGGGCCAAGTAAATACAATATCTGCTTACGCTCTTCTAGGCCTTGAGAGGAGTGTTTTAAGTAAGACACAATTTGCTCGATACTGTCTTCCATACCATAAAACTCTTTAAAGGCTGGGTAGCGGGCAATAACACGGTTGGAAAATAGTCGGCTTAAGCGGGGGTCTTTAGAAGTATCGACCATTTCTGGTTCGCCAATGGCCAACAACAAGCGTTCGGCGGCACTGGCATAAGTGCTAGGTTGTTCTTTACAAAGTGTTAAAAATTGATCGAGAGATAACTCTTCTTCTTGAGCTTGCTCATAACGCTGTTGATAGTGGTCAAAAATACTCATGGCCTAGGCCTCCTAAAACAAGCTATCTCTATAAAAGATAGAATTTGGAAACAAAAGATTTCATGAAGCGCTAAAATAAGCTTATACCATGGTCAAAATAAATTTATAAAAAATAAGCATTTTTTTGCAAAGTTAAAGTCATCAATTGTTGCCACGCGGTCAGATAAAATCAGATTGTTCAAAATTCGGTATATTCAAAAATTTTTTCTAAAAAACATGAGTTGTTATTAAGTAAAGTACGTTTGAAACCTTAAAAGAGATCGAAAAATGGTTCGTTTCTTCAGCATGTTAGCTTGTTCACATAAAGTTAATGAATTGTAAAATTTAAGGTTGACCTTCCAAATTAACATGCTAATTTAGATTGGTAGCTTGAACCTTCTAGCTTTGGTCGGCGAGCACTACATCGAGGGGAGTAGTGTTGAAGGTTTCCAAAAAGCACGTTTCCATTGGCTCTTGCTTTGCAAGAGCTCTTTTTTTGTCTTTTCCTATGTGTCCTACGTTTGTATCCGCTTGAATTATCCTCGTTAGACTAAAGGATAGCTTTTTAACCCTTGGTCTTTACTCTTTGTATTTCATGTTGTTATAGCTTCAATTAAATTGAGAGCTGGGTTTATCACTATTGAGTCACTCATCTATACCAAAGTCTAAGTTTCAAGCACTTAATAAACACCTAAGTTGATATGTAACAATTATTTAACCTTTGGGTTTTTGTGACAGATTTGTTCAGTGGGCAACTAGCACTATCTTTTAAAAAAGTAGCGCTGCATTAAATGGATATTCAAACTTGGACATCGATATTTATCGCTTCTAGCTTTACTCTGTATATGATTATTGCTGTATGGGCTAAGGCCAAGACTACCCACGACTTTTATCTCGCCAATGCACAAATTCATCCTCTTACAAATGGCCTCGCTAGTGCTGCTAATTGGATGTCGGCTGCTTCTTTTATTTCTTTGGCTGGACTGATTTCTTTTTTAGGCTACGACGCGGCGGTTTATCTCATGGGCTGGACCGGCGGATATGTGTTGCTCGCTTTATGTTTAGCCCCGTATTTAAAGCGCTTTGGTCAGGTAACCGTGGCAGACTTTATTGGCGAGCGCTATTACTCACAATCGGCGCGTTTATTGGCTGTAACCTGTACGGTGTTTATTAGCTTTATCTATGTTGCAGGCCAAATGCGCGGCGTAGGCGTAGTGTTTGCTCGATTTCTTGATGTAAATGTAAACCTTGGTGTCATGTTAGGCATGGCTATAGTGTTTGTTTACGCAGTATGGGGAGGAATGAAAGGCATCACCTATACGCAAGTGGCACAATATTGCGTATTAATTTTTGCCTTTTTAGTGCCGGCTATTTTTACCTCGTTCGCGCTTACCGGGCAAGTATTCCCACAAATAGGCCTCGGAGCCAGTTTAAGTGGCAGTTCTGAGGTGTATTTATTAGACCGCTTAGATGGTTTGTCACAACAGCTAGGTTTTAACTCTTTCACCAATGGCGCACGAAGTTTAGCCGATAAGTTCTTTATTACCGCTGCATTGATGATGGGAACAGCGGGCCTGCCGCATATTATTATTCGCTTTCAAACCGTTGCGAAAGTAAAAGATACCCGTTTATCGGTGGCTTACGCTTTGGTGTTTATCGCTATTTTGTATACCGCTGCACCTGCTGTGGCCGCTTTTGCCAAAGTGAATATTATTGAATCAATTAATGGCGCAAATATGCAGGGTGTTACTGAAGAGCAAAGCCCTGCCTGGTTGCGTAATTGGCAGCAAGCCGGCTTAGTAGAGTGGAGCGACAACAACGGTGATGGACGGTTGTTTTATTCAGGCGACCAGCGAAATGAGATTGGTATTAATCCCGATATTATAGTGTTAGCTTCCCCCGAATTAGCCCAGCTACCTAACTGGGTGGTCGCCCTAGTGGCGGCCGGTGGCTTAGCAGCCGCGTTGTCTACCGCTGCAGGTTTATTGCTGGTGATTTCTAGCTCAATTTCTCACGACATACTTAAGCAAACGCTGAACAAAAATCTGAGTGACCAACAAGAGCTAAAGTGGGCGCGAATAAGTGCGGTTTTAGCGATTATTGCTGCCGGCTATTTTGGTGCTAATCCCCCTGCGCTTGTGGCTGAAGTGGTTGCTATTGCTTTTGGTTTGGCGGCGAGTTCGTTGTTTCCGGCAATCATCTTAGGCATTTTTGTCCGTAAAATGAGTCGACAAGCCGCTATCGCAGGCATGCTTAGCGGAATGTTATTTACCCTTGGTTACATTGTATATTTTAAGTACCTGAATTCTCCTGCTAACAACGCCGATGGCTGGCTTTGGGGAATATCACCAGAGGGTATCGGCGCTTTAGGGATGGTGATTAACTTTTCCAGCGCATTTGTGATTCAATATTTTGTTAAACCTGCCCCTAAAGCTATCCAACAACTGGTTGTCAGCTTGCGCCAACCTTAGTCTATTGGCTATGTTTTTGTGGTTTAGCCTGCTCGTCACTGTTCATTATCTGCTACAGCCAAATCGGCAAATATTGGCTTTGCTGACAAGCTAATATCGCGAAACGTCAGGTTTCTTCTTAAGCTCATTATTAACGATAACAAAACTATCGTTGCTATTTGTTAACTATTGTTTAACATCTGACTTTTTATTGTAAAGTACTGAAATAAATCTACTAATTACATGGAAGTAATAAAATGAAGCTGATTTTTGTGCATGGTTGGAGCGTAACCAATACTTCTACCTACGGGGAGTTGCCGCAGTCCTTAGTGGCTAAGTCTGCTTCGGTAGGCCTTAGCATCGATATAGACCACATCTATTTGGGTAAATACATCAGCTTTCATGATGAAGTGTCGATGGATGATATTGCTCGCGCTATGGAACAAGCCTTAAAAGATCTTCCTGGTAATCAAGACCAGATTCAACCTTTCTCATGCATTACTCATTCTACCGGGGGGCCTGTTGTACGTGCCTGGGTTGATAAGTATTACGGCTCTGCGGGACTCGCCACATTACCATTGCAGCATTTAGTAATGTTGGCGCCGGCAAATCATGGCTCTACTCTGGCGGCTTTAGGTAAGCAGCGGGTAGGGCGAATTAAATCTTGGTTTGCTGGCGTTGAACCTGGTCAGCGAATACTTGATTGGCTTTGTTTGGGTAGCCAAGGGCAATGGCAGCTTAATGAAAACGGTATGGCTTATGATTACGCCAATAACAGCTTCTATCCTTTTGTGTTATCTGGCCAAGGAATTGATAGCAAATTCTATGATTTTTTAAATGGCTATCTGGTTGAATCAGGATCTGATGGCGTTGTAAGGGTAGCTGGCGCTAATATGAATTACCGATATTTAGCATTGGAGCAATCAGAAGAGCTGATTAATGGGGTGGCGGGCAAAGCTTACCGCTTAAAACCCAGTGACATTGAACCAATTCGTCGACCCGCTGCCGTGCCTATTGGCGTGTTAAGTGAGTTTAGCCACTCGGGTACCAAAATGGGTATTTTGGCAAACAAAGCCAACACCGCAAACCACTATATTGTGGTAGACCAAGTTCTTGCATGTTTAACAGTAAACTCAGCTGCGGATTATTCTCAGCGAAGCCAAGAGATGAAGCTGCTGACTCAATCTGAACAGGCCAAAGTGCCTATCGGTAAAAAGCAGCTTATTGGTAAGTATTGCATGTTGGTGGTGAGAGTACGTGACCAAAATGGCGAGCATATTCAAAATGAAGATTATGATATTTTGCTTCTGGCAGGCAAAGGTTATAAGCCTCACCAACTGCCCGAGGGCTTTTTTGTTGATAAGCAAATGAACACCGCAACTCATAGTTTGGTGTATTACATTGATGCCGACAAAATGTCGCAAATCAAAGATAACTGCTTTGGTTTGCAAGTGATGGCAAGGCCAAACAAAGGCTTCTCTTTTTACTGCAATACACAGTTTCGTTCAGAAGGTTTAGCCATAGACGAAGTGTGTGGTGCCAATCAAACCACTTACATTGATATCACTATTCACCGAGAGGTAGATAAGAATGTGTTTAGGTTTGATAAGGCCAGTAATCCTAGCGGTAGCTTTAAAAATGTAAAACCTTCAGGTGATGTTATCTCTTAAATGAACTTCGTTGCGGCGTAATGGTGAGTTGCTTACTGTTAAGCCCGCCTAATATCAAGTTACCGTAAGTTACTGCCTGTTGAGTCAAATTCCCGCTAAGTTGGCTCTTTCTTTACGGGAGTCCTTATGCAGTTATCTCAAGAGTTTCTTAAAACTATCAGTTTTGCCATTTTACTTTTTAGTGTGGCGTTCTCGGTGACCTATACCTTAACCGGAAGCGCTTTAATTGGTGGTGTGATTGCCCTTATTGAACCAGCGATAAACACAGTGGCTTTCTATTTTCATGAGAAGTTGTGGCAGTAATTTGACAAGAAGAAACTGACGCAAATAGATTAATAAAAGTGGTGTTGGTAAACGGCTCTTATTACACTCTGTTACCCGTTTGCAGAGTTGAGTCGCTTAGCTTGCAATTGTATAGGTGAGTGGGTATCGTCGCGTAGATTCAATCAATAACGTGGTGCTATGTTTACGCGCAGTATTCAAACTTGGCTAAGTTACTTTAGTTTGCTGGCATTTTTGCTAAGCGGCTTAAGTGCGAACGCAGCAATGCTTGAAATGTCCTTTATGCCTGCGCATAGCTCTCAGCAACAACTTGAATCCTCGACCCTTTCTCATCATTCAATGGTGGACTGCCATACTAGTCTTCTCAAAGGCTTTGACATTCGGCTGGGTGATAGTTCGACATCGTACACCATACCTAATAGCACCCATTGCTGCGGTGCTGCATGTGTTGTTCCGCCCTTAACTATCACTACCGCTTTACATGTTACCGAGTTAGCCAGTACTCGCTCGGTGCTACATTTGGAGCAACAACACGCTCCCTCAATAATTACCGACTCGCTCTACCGCCCTCCGATTCTATAAGTTTTGTTGTTTTTAAACACATCACCAACGCGGTGTTGTGGCTATCCCTATTGGGATCTTTTAAATAATAAATCGGAATAGATATGACAATTTTTGTGATTAGCTCAAGGCTAATTCAGGCATTGGCTAGAGGGTATAAACCCATCAACACAAAGCACCTACTAGTGCTACTTGTATCGTTTTGTCTAACGGCGATAGCTGACGAACATCTATACCAAACGGTAGGAGGCTATGGTTGCTCTGCTTGCCATGGTAAGTACGCAAATGGTGCTGGCAATGTGGGAGGCAATATTCGCGGGGCTAGTTTGCAACAACTCAATCAAGCTTTAGAGAATGAGCCCACTATGCAGTTGTTAGCCCGAGCGTTGAACGCGCAACAACGCGTTTCGTTGAGCGATTATCTGCAGGCTCTAAAAGAGATGACGCTGATCGAGTGGAATGTTGCCGAAGGGGCTAAGCCTAGCCAAGTTCATTTGTTGCCTAATACGTCCCATCAATTGGTGATTAAAAATGACACCTTTAGTGAACTATTGCTTGATGTGAGTCTGTTAGGTGAACCGCAAGCTTTAAAAATTGCTCCCCTCGATACCCAAGCAGTTAGCTTTGTAACGCCTAAGCAAGCCGTAACCCTAAATGCTTTAAACAATCAGCTAACCTTAACTAATAAAGAACAAGAGAACTAATGATGAGATTAACTAGAAACCTCAGCCTGGTGCTGGCATTGCTTTTTAGCAATGCACTATTTGCTGCAACAACTATCGAACTCTATAAATCGCCTACTTGCGGATGCTGTAAAGAATGGGCTGCGATTATGGAACAGAAAGGGTATACCGTAAACGTTCACCATCAAGGTGATTGGACACCTATTAAAAAACAGTACGCAATGCCGGCGCAGTTACAATCTTGCCACAGCGCGGTAATAGACGGGTATTTGATTGAAGGGCATGTACCAGAAGCGGATATTGCCCGTTTACTAAAAGAGCGCCCAGCTAACATAAAAGGCTTGGCTGCTCCGGGGATGCCACAACATTCACCGGGTATGGCTAAACCAGGGCAAGCATATAAAGATTTTAAGGTGATTAGTTTTTCAGAAGAGGGACTTGGCTTGTATCAACAATATTAACTTGTGCTCTCAGTGATTCGTAGTCACAGCTAAGCGAAAAACGCTTTGCTTAGGCAAAGCGTTTTTTATCGACAGTTAAACTGCTACCACGCGAAGGTTTGAATAATGTTTTGCTTAGTCACAGGGTTGTAGGCAATGTTGTCATTCACTTTATCTAAGAAAGGCTGGCGTACTCCGGGAAACATCCCCCGCATTGGCGAAATGTTATTGCCATGGTCGCCCCAGTAATAGCAATTGAAGTCAGCTAAGTTTTCTAAAAGGTATTTTTCTTCTTCTAAAATTTGCAAAGGCGTCGGCAATATAAACTCACCGCGCGCTACTTCACGCTCTAGTTCAGAGCCAGGTTGAATCGCCAAAGCCATTGGCGCGATGG
Organism: Agarivorans sp. DSG3-1; assembly: GCF_046774965.1. Taxonomy (NCBI): domain Bacteria; kingdom Pseudomonadati; phylum Pseudomonadota; class Gammaproteobacteria; order Alteromonadales; family Alteromonadaceae; genus Agarivorans; species Agarivorans sp. DSG3-1. The sequence goes on from NZ_CP177241.1 coordinate 3,185,965, forward strand.
CATCTGGCTGGATAATGTTAAGCAAACTCGTGGTATTGATGGCGTGCTCTTTTGAACGCTCTTTACCACCCAAGCCAAAATAAACGAGGCTAATACTTTAATGAATGATTCCCGCGCCAACCCCATACCCTCTATAGGATACTCGCGAGTCATTCTTATTGGTGCGAAGATGTACAAGCTAGCTAAGTTCAGCTAAACAAAGGCAGTTAAAAGCGTAGCCATCCTATGTATTCAAGAACACTTTTGTTGGTGAATTTGTTTATGATGAGTGAATGGTAGCGGCGCTTGAAATAAGCTTCTCATTGAAACTAACAGCCATAGATTGAAGCAAAAAAGGCCGCATTAGCGGCCTTGAAGCAATGTTTGAGATTGATTTAGCTCAGTATCTCAGTGTTTGGAAAAAACTGTGTCCAAATACCGTAGTGAACACCGTTATGGGTAGCCACTTGTTCACCTTGTTCATTGAGCAACTTAACAATCTCGCCATCACTAAATATCTGCAGGGTTTCACCACCTAACTCAAAAGTGAAGCCATTATTTTCATGGGCAAAGTTTGGGTCAATTGCAATTTGCTCTTGGCCGTTGTCGTATCCAAATATTTCTTGTTTCGGGTTGATTCGAGTATCGTCTAAATTCAAGGTATCAAAGATAAAGTCTGGGTTATCAATGTTACGTTGGTCTTTAAGTGGCTGCTCAAATAAGCCTAGCAATACTTGGTCTAGTAAACGCTCCATACCATAAACGTATACTTGCGCATCTGGGTATAAGGTTTTAGCCGTTTCCCATTCCATTTGGGTATTTGGGTGTACCGTAGTTTGATGTTCGGTAAATTCAGACTGCATAGTAATTTGCTGAATCGCGGTACCGTTATTAGTGTCTTTGAATACTAGGTTGTTATGCACTTGCCCTAATACTTGTAAGTTAGATTTACCCAAGCCGTAGTCTGTTTCTACTACCATTGGTAAGTTAGATAATCCACAATAGGTTACTGCGTACTCAACACCGTCTTGTTCAAAACCAGCAACATGCGGTACTTGTAGGTGGTAGCGAGGGAAGATAAAGGTTTCGCCTTTTAGCTCAACCACATAAACCCGTGAGTCTTCTTCTGGAATGAACATATCCGCTTCTTCGGTTGAGAAGTACTGTGCGTTAAACTGCTCAGTAGGGAAAGCGGTAGGCATTGCATAAGACTGCGCCCAGAAAGTAAGCGCTACACCTGCAGTGGATAACCCCATCCATACTGGTTTCCAAAACTTCCCTTTACTATTTACCAACCAAAGTAGGGCTAAAGCGAACGCTTGTGCTGTCCAGTAATAAGGCATATAGCGGAAATAGTGCAGCACTAAGTCTCTTGGTACGCCAATGGTTTGACCTGGTTCCGTCATTAATACCGCACAAAAAATAGCGAAACTTGCGAGAATTAGTGCATATACATTGAATAGTATTTTCATCGTTATCTCCTCAGAGCACCCAGTATATTTGGTGCTATTAGCTTTAGTGATTAACACAATCTAAAAGTTGTTAGGGCTAACCACGTTGTCGCTGTTTTCACTGTGTTTGAGAGCGATGACGCTAACTAAGTGGCTATAAGTTGAGTGAATTTTGTCATGAAGGTGATGAGAGAGTAAGCCGAGTGGCTGGAAAGCATTGTTCCACTAAATGGTTCAATAATGCAGACTCGTTATTTAAGTTTGTTCGCCGTTCAGGCTTAGTTAGCGGTGTTTAGGTAAGTTCTTTGGGTTATAAAAGCACGGCAAACGCCGTGCTTTTTACTTTTAAACTGCGGCTTTTGCTTTTGGCTGAATGAGCACTTCTGGGCTCGATAGTCCCCAATCTACAATGGCTTCTTGCTGGTCTATTTCATAAAGGTTTTTGCCGCTGGCATGGTTAATAATTTTTGCAGCTCGCCAGGTGGCTAAACTGAGTTGCGGCTCGGCAATACCGTGGCTATGAATGCCGGCATTCACCATGTAAATACGGTTGTTGTTAGCTGCTGGCCATTTCACGCTAAAGTCAGGACAAAGCTCTGGCAAGCCTTGTGAGTTTAGAGGGATTTGCGAAGCTAGTTTGGTTAAACAACTCGGCAGTGCACGGCGGTAACCGGTACATAATATCACTACGTCGGCGTTGATTTGAGTATTGTCGTGGGTGAGACCATGCTCCAAGTGTAATTTGTAGCCATTTTCGTTATGCGCCAGCGAAATCAGTGTTCGATTGGGCTGAATAGACCACCAGTTTGGATTATGTAGTACATAACGGTCGTGATAAAGGCGCTGGTAAATGCCTTGTAAGCAGTCGTTTGTAATTCCGTCACTGGTGAGTTTTTGGCGAGACACTTCACTGTTTTTGGTAGTTTGCGCTAGGTGATAAAATCCATCCACGTAATCAGGCATAAAATACTGATCGGTAAAGCAGCTTTCATCTAATGCCTCAATATTTGAGCGGCGCGATATCCAGTTTATATCTGCTACTTCGCCGAAGGTTTTGTCGAACAAGTGCTGGAATACATCGGCACCGGTTTGCCCTCCACCAATAATTGCCACACGTTTGCCCGTTAAATTAGGTTTTCTCAAGCCTAATTCGCTGGCATGAAAACAGGTATTGCTAATGTGAGGTTCACAAAAAGTAGGTACTTGTGGTTGCATGCCTGTACCAACTACTAAGTGTTTACTTTGGTAACTGTGTTCACTGGTTTCAACGGTAAATACGTCGCCATTAAACTCAACCGACTGAACATCTTGATTAAAGCGAGTATTATTTAAGCTGTGTGCTGCCCAGCTTAGGTAATGGGAAAATTCGATGCGTGAAATTACCGACTGGCCTGAGGCAATAAAGGGGTAGAGCTTTTGTTGTTCTACCAAGTAATTTAAAAAACTATAGGGATTGGTGGGGTCAATGCCTGTCACCAAATCCTTCAAGTAGGAGGTTTGCATTTTTGCATCATTTAGTAGCAGCCCAGGATGCCAAGCAAAAGCCTTTTTACGTTCTAAAAAAAGCGTTGAAAGATCAGGCTTTGTGCTGGCTAAGGCTGCAATACTCAAGTTAAAAGGGCCAATACCAACGCCGAGTAAATCTACTGTTTGTGTGTTCATATTCAGTCCCTAAATGGCAAATTGATTAAAGAATCGCTGGCGGCTACATTGCAGTAATGCCGCCCGTTTGTGTGGAAAATCGAACTCAAATTGTTTTTCTAAACCCAGTCGTTCGGTAATGCTTACCACCCGGTGATTGTCGGCCCTTGGTTCGCCCATTACGTTGTTGGTTTTAGCTTCATCTAAAAAGCAGTACTGCAATATTGCGCAGCCCCAAGTGTCAAAATACACGCCGCCCCTAAAGTTGAAGTTGCCCACTAAAATATGCACGCCACGGTCGTAATCTTGATAGCTATAATGAGGACCTAAGCGATCTTCTGCTGTCCAATACACTTCAAAATAGCCAAACGGTACCCCATCAAATTCGCCAATGACGGCATATTGGTGTGGGTCTTTTTCCATTTTGCTTAAATACTCGTTATGGCTTTGTTTATCGCCTTCTAGCTCCCAAACCGGAAATATTTTGGGGTGGTTATGCCAACGATTAAAGCAGGCTAAATCTCGCTCTTTATCAATGACCCGAAAGGTGAGCTGGCGTTTTAAGTGGTAAAAATAGCGGCTATATACCTGGCCACGAGGCCTTGCTGGACGAACCGGGTGCTTATTACCATTGTCGGCGCATATTAGCTCGTCACTTTTTGCGGCAGTTTGTTGTTCTCGCCATAGCGGCGCTAGCTGCAAAAATTGCTGCAACGTTAAGGCATTCAATTCGGATTGATTAACCGCGTGTTTGGCAGAGGCTGGGTAGTAGTCACACTTTAGGGCGTCGAGCTTAAGCTTGAATAGGCCATGCTCCGCAATACTCCACCATAACAAGTCGTCTGTTTTGTATAGTGCGTTTAATGTGGCATCATCGCCATCAAAGCGCAGCTGGCAACAGTGTTGATGGTTTTCTATGGTGCCTCTCACCAGCGTTTCGCCATTTTCTCTTACCGCAAACTTTATTGCGTAGTCTGAGGATTGTTCATCTTCGAAACATAGCGTTCTGCCACCTGCGAGCTTTTTAAAGGTGAGCAACGGTGCCTTAGTTTGTTTAAAAGGGTTGTCGATAGAACAGTAGATTTTGCTAGGATCTTCTAGCGTGGCTTCATTGTGATTCGCCAAGAAGCAATAGAAATTACGTTTCCAATGTAAGTTTGGAGAGCTAAGTAAATACGTATAAAAAGAACCATCTTGAGGGTGGCTTGCTTGCAACTCACTAATTTTATCTCGGCACAAATCCCATAATTTAGTTTCGCTGATCAAACCCGCGGCACCAATAGCGGCAAGGGTATTTAGTAGGCTGTTGCCGATTAAATAGTAAGCATGGTAGGGGTTTACCTGCTCAGCCTCCATAAAGTACTCGGGCGTTTCGTCGCCAAGCTGCTGTTTAAACAAACTCATCGCTTGGCTGGTTAAACCAATACCTTGGCAATCTCTATACGCTGCGCCGCCGGGTAGGTTGTTTTCAATTTTAACAAGAATATTTTGTTGGTGGGCTAACAGTACAAAACCGTAATCGGCGCGCGCTATACATAGCGGTTTAATCACCTTGTCCCAAAACGCCGATACCCATTTAAGTGAAGCGTGTTGGTAACATAATTGGTGTTGTTGTGCGTAGTTCTTAATCCAGTTAACCAATTTGGCATCTTTTTGCGCGCTGTTAACTTGGTTTACACTTGCCAAGCAAAACATGTTTTCAGTATTTAATTTACTGTTAGCAGCATGTGATTGATGGAATGGGTTTTCTCTAAAGCTAATCAGTGGTAGGTCTAATACTTCGCCGTTTATGCCAGTAACACTTGCCCATAAGGGTTCTTCTATAAAGTAGCTATCAGGCAAGCGCTGACGCAGCTCTTCACCCGCGGGGCTATTAAGTAAGCGACTGAACTGAATACCTCGTTTGGCTTCTTTACTGGTGAGTAAGCGTAAGGAGTTGGTGAGTTTGACTGGTAGCGAGACCTTTAGCATCCAAGCTTGCTGGGGATGGTAAATAGCCCGACTAGACGATGTGGCTGTCCAGCCTGCAGATTCTATTCCTAGGTCTTTTACCACTTCGGCAAGGCTTAGCGTCTGTTCACTTGCACGCCAGGCTTTGGCTTGTAAAGGGTGCATAGGGAAGGGCACCCATTGTTTATCTTCTAGCTGCTCTGCAGTGAATGTAGCGCCATTAGCTTGATTGGTCTGTTTTTCACAATTGCTGTAAAGCTGTTTTAGTTTGTCTGCTAAGTCTCCAACAAGGCTTTCGCCGACCAAGTGAGAGGAGTGAACCGCAAACCATTCAATGGCAAAATTGCGGGCAAACTCCGGCAAATATTTGGCTTGTTGTTGTTCACTTAGGGGCTCACAACTTTTTCCTGCAGGGTGCATGCTATGGCCGCCAGTCAAACTTTGCTCAGACAAAATAAACTGGTCTAAAGTAAGCTTAGAACGCTGGCTTAAAGCTTGTTCGGCTCGAGTAATATAATGATTAGAATCTTCGACACGCTGACGAAATAGCGCTTTTTCTTCTTTGCTTAGCTGAGGGTACAAACCCTCGACGATTAATTTTAATGCCACTTCAAATAAGATTCTTGTTTGTTGTTGAGCTTGATGTAACACCAGTTCACCGCTGTAGCGGTGCCGCCAACTGGGCGATACATAACTCAACTTAATCTCTAGGCTAGAGCTTACTGATAAGGGCAAAAATACTGAATTGCCTTCTAAATGCTTGTTAGCGGTTTCGGCCAGCAAACTGTTGAAAAATGACTGATGGCAAAGTGCGTGAGTCTTCATTACTGCTGTTCCTGTTTAACTGATTGATTTGTTCCCCAAGGGCTTACACTAGCCGCGCCTTGCCACTCAACACTGAGCTCGGCCACGTTACTACGTGATTTAGTTCGTTTGGTGATTGGACTACCGATGACTAAAAATCCCACCGGGTGGTGCCTGTCCTGTAAACCTAACAAGTGCCTAACATTAGGGAGTTCAACGGCGTCGGTGCTATACCATACGCTGCCGAACCCCAGCGCATCTGCCGACAGCAAAATCATTTGGCAGGCTGCTGCAGCCGAAAATATTTGGTCTTGTTTAGAAATGTGACTGTCTTCGGCAAGTTCGGCTGAAACCAACACTATGCTGGGGGCTTGTTTTAAATAACTGGCTAAGCGTTTGGCTCGTTGTGGCTCTAAGCTCGCGTTGGCAGTTTGCCAGGCGGTTTGCAACAGTGAGATAAGCGCCTCAATATTTTGTTGATTAACCACTAAAAAATGCCAAGGCTTTAATTTTCCATGATCGGGTGTGCTCATAGCCGCTTGCAGTATCTCTGTCATTTGTTGTGGCTTGGGCGCTGGTTGTTGCAGCTCATGAACGTGGTAAGACACTCGTTCATTTAAAAATTGGCTAATGGCATTCATGTCCGTTTCCTGTAGCTAATCAGAAGTAGCAAAATAAAGTAGATAGACCCGATTACCGACACCATAAGGCCGGCAGGGATTTCGTTGGGCGCCATGAGTCCTCGGCCTAAGCTGTCGGCCCATATCAGCAATATTGCTCCAGTAATGCCCGAAGCAGGGATAAGGTGTTTATGGCGGTATAAACCTAAAAGGCGCGCGCAGTGCGGGGCAAGTAAACCTACAAAGCTAATGGAGCCAATGCTTGAAACACAAATGGCAGTGAGAAGGGCAGAAATAGCCAATAACAGTAGCCGTTGCTTTTGCAGCGCTACGCCTAAGGTTTTTGGCAATATTTCGCCCAATGGCATTAAGTCTAACTGTCGCAAAAGGGGCACAATGGCCAATAAACTAAGGGTAGTAATGCTGGCGATGGGGATGATGCGTTCAAAAGTTGCCCCATAGGTGGTACCCGCTAACCACATCATAGTGACCGACGCGGTGGAGCTGCCAAAAGTGAGTAATATTTGGGTCGCAGTTCCAGCAAAGGCGGTAATCACAATGCCAAACAAGGCTAATTGAGATACGCTGAGTTGTTGTTTTAGCCCCCATGACAGTAAGGCCATTACCGCACTACCGCCTACTAACGCTGCTAGAGTAAGCTGCAATTGATTGGCGGCGGGGAAATATACCAATACGCAAGCAATCAGCAATACAGCCACAGCACTTACCCCAGATATATCGGGGCTCGCCATGGGATTTTTAAACAGGGTTTGCAGCAAAGTGCCAGCACACGCTAGACCAAAACCACCAAAACCTGCCAACAATACCCGTTGGTTAATCCATACCGCGCCTATGTCTTGTGGCTTGGCTAAGCAAAAGTACAAACTAACAACTAACAAGCCACTGAGGGCGCCAATAACAAGGGCGGGGCTGGCGTGAATAAAGGGCTTTAAACCTAAGTGTTGAGTTTCTACCGCGGCTAAGGCCTTGCCAGAGCGTTGAAACAATAAAAACACAAAGTAAGGTGCACCTAACAGCGCTGTAAATGCACCAGTGGGTAAGCGATAGCCCAAGAACAACAAACTTCGTGAACACCACTCGGCGGCTAATACCAGCGCTGCACCAATAACAATGGTGATAAACCACTGCAGGGCGATATTGTTGGCCCCTTTGCTAAGCCTTAATACCAAACGTGTGAGATGCGGAGCCATTAAACCCACAAAACCTATCATGCCAACAATAGACGTGGCCAAAGCTGCTTGGCTAATGGCTAGCAGCAATATTGTCCAACGCCAAGGTTTTATGGCAAGGCCTAAAGCGGCTGCATGAGTATCACCCAATAAGAATAACGCTAGCTTAGGCAGTACCACTACACTCAGTAATAAACACACCAACATCGGTAGGGCCGTTTGTTCTAACACCAGAGTATTGGTTTGTAATACCTGGCCACTTCCCCAAAGAAATAATCCGTCGGTTTGGTTTTCAAAGTAGAGCATAAACAACGACGATAGCGCTCCGGCACTTAAGCCTAAGGCCATGCCAATTAAAACTACTGGTAGCTTACCGCCGCCAATCAGTTGGCTAACTGCTAGCACTGCTAACGAGAGCACAAATCCGCCGATTAACGCACCTAACCATACTAAATTAAGACTTGCCTCGGGCAATAATACGCGGGTTAGCACCGCGCCGAGCAGCGCGCCAGCGGCTATGCCCAAGGTAGAGGGAGAGGCAAAATCATTATCTAAGCTGGTTTGAATTAGAAAGCCTGAGCTGGCGAGCAGGGCGCCGGTAAATAAAGACATAATGGCGGTAGGTAGCCAAATATTGTTTAGCATGGCTTGCGCCAATTCTTGGTTGGCTATCTCTGGCCTACTTAAGTAATAAGCAGCCATTAGCAACAGTAAGACCATTAGGCTAGAAGAGATGGATTTAACCACGGTTACTCTCCTGCCAGTTGAGTAATGACTGGGCGAATGCTTCGGCCATTTTGAGTGAAGAAAGCGGGCCGCCAAAACTAAACAAAGGCTCAACGTCAGAGAATTGCTTCTGCGCAACAAATGGCAATAGAGGCCATACCGGAGATAACATCATTCGTTCACCGTCGACTTGATTGCCGGCCAACAATAAATGGCTGTTGCTAAGCCTTGGCAGTTGCTCTAGTTGTAAGTGAATAAAATCTTTACCAGGTAAGCCTTGTTGCCATGCGTAGCGCAGCCCTAGCTCGTGGCTAATCGCGCCAGCTAAGCTCTTATCGGTAAACACGCGCAAGCCATATCCCATGCCCACAAACTTGGCATAGGCCACGGCTTTATTGCTTAAACCCTGGGCGGCAATGCGTTGTTTTAACTCGGCTAATCGCTTATTTAAGCGCGCTAATACAGCACTTGCTTGATCCGTTCTATTTACTGCTTTAGCAATGCCACTGAATACCCGCTGGGATTGCTTAAAGTAACTAAAGGTTTGTTGGTCAGCGCTAGGGAATTGCTGATACAACAAAGTGGGGGCAATTTGCTCTAAGGCGTCTAATATTCGGCGGTGGCGAAACTCGTAACCAATAATTAAATCTGGCTTTAAGCGCGCAATAGTTGCGAGATCAGGTTCTTGGCGACGACCAATTTCAGTGACCGATTCGGGCAACCTTGGGTGGTTAGTTTGCCACTTTTGGTAGCCCTTGGTGAGGGTTAAACCAACCGGCACGACGTCGAGCGTTAGCAACATTTCTGCGGCAGACCAGTTCAGTGCGATAACCCGTTGAGCAGGCTGCATTAAACTTACGCAATTGCTTAAACACACCTCAGTAACTTGGGCAAAGCTTGGTGGAGAAAGAATCAGCATGAGCATAGCCGCTAAAGCTTTTGGAAAACGTCTCATTGCTGTTGCTCCGGCCACAAAACCTGTTGTGAGCCAATTTGGTGGGAAGTTACCGGGGTCTGATACACCTCGCTAACGTCTTTGGCATTGATCACTGAACGGGCGTCACCACTGCTCACAATGTGCCCGTGATTAATCAACATAGCTTGGTCACTAAATTGGGCGGCCTGGTTTAAGTCATGCAATACCCACACTATGGTTTTGTTGTATTGTTGATTTAAGCGCTGAACGATCTTTAGCAAACCTAGCTGATGAGAAATGTCTAGCCACGAAGTGGGTTCATCGAGCATTAACACCTCGGTATCTTGGGCAAGAACCATCGCCAGCCAAGTGCGTTGTAACTCTCCTCCTGATAGATCAGTAAGCAACTGCGACGCATACTGTTTTACGCCTGTTTCCTGCATCGCCCAGTCGATAATCTGCTTATCGTCATTTGAGATGTTTTTATACCAAGGTCGATGAGGGTGGCGCCCAAAACAAACCAAGTCAGCCACATTCAAAGTGGCGGGCACTGGGTTTCGTTGCGGTAGCAAAGCAAGCTGTTTGGCCAGCTGTGCACGACTAATGCTTGAGAGCGGCTGTTGCGCAAAACTTATGTCTCCAGCGCTGGGCTTTACCAAGCCAGCCAATACCGACAACAAGCTGCTTTTGCCCGAACCGTTAGGGCCAATCAGCGCGGTAACCGCGCCTTTGGCAATCTTTCCGCTCATATCATTGAGGATGGTATTTCCCCCCAATTGGAGGGAAATATGATTAAAAGTAAACAAAGACTATCCTCTAGAATTCAGCGTTGTAGCTAAGTGCGTAGGTTCGGCCTTGGCCTTTAAAGCTAAACAATTCAGGGGCTGAAATGCTGCTATAAAGGATCTGCGCACGTTGCGACCAAAGGGTTTCATAATCTTTGTTAAACAGGTTTTGAATACCAAAGTTAACTCGGCCAATTGGCAGTGCGTAGTAGGCGCTGAGGTTAGCCAGTGAATAGCCCTTAAGCTCGCCGCCATTGTCGTCACTGTAGTCAGCCAATGTTTGCCATTGCAGTTCGGCGCCGTAGTTCAAATTGTCGTAGCCACCCCGTAGCACCGCATTTGAGGGGCTAGTTTCTTCTGCCGCTAACGCAGACCAAGAACCATCGGATTTAGTTTGGCTTTTAATTAGATGGGCTTGAACGCCACCGTACCAGTCTTCGGTAAACGAATAATTGGCTTGTCCTTCTAAGCCATAAATTCGGCGTTCATCGTCATTCACCACTACTGCTAAATTGCTTCGGTCGTAGGAGGTGGTTTTATCTGATAGCGAGTAATAGGCGGCTAATTGAACGTCGTAATCGGCTTGTGCAATTCGCCAACCAAACTCTAGCGAGTTAGTTTTTACTCCTTCCAAGCGATTGTCGGCAACGTTAATGCTGTCTACTAAGGTTGGGCCATCTCCATAAGTGCCATTGTAAGTGCCGTTACCGTAATATTTGGCGGGGTCGGGTAGGTTAAAACCTTGGCTAAAGTTGGCCCACAATTGTTGTTGCTCGGTAATTCGGTAAATAGCACCTAGGTTGAACAGCAATTCGCTGTAGTCTGTTTTGCCGCCTTCAATGGCATCTGGCGAAGCACCACCATAAGCACCAATGCCAGCAAGGTGCTGCTGCAATACACCAACGTTGTCGCCGACTTCGTGTTCAATGTATTGGTAGCGCAAGCCACCAGATATCGCCCAATCTTGGTTTATCTCCCAGTTGGCTTGACCAAAAGCTGACAGCTTTTGGGTATCAATATCTGGGTAGCGTTGCAGGGTTTGCACTTGTTTAAAGTTCATGCCGCCAGAGGATAGGGCGGTATTGGTGTCGTAGACTTTTTGCTTGGCAGAAAACGATTCTGATTCGGCATCTATACCGTAATTTATTTCTAAGCTATCTATGTTCTTAATGAACAGAATTTTGCCGCCAAATACATCGGTTTCTTGTAACGATGCGCCGTATAGCGGGTAGCTATTGCCGGGAAGCGGAGACCCTGTTACACGATAAATTGATGGGAAAGGGTAAAACTGCATCGACTCACTACGGTAATAGGCCTGTGCTAACATGGTTTGGTTTAGCAAGTTGTCATGACGATATTGAGCGTTGACCAATACGCGCTCGGTGGCTGGTTGTTCTTCTAATTGCAGGCCCTTTTGAATGCTAATGAGTTCAGGAGCACCAAAAATACCCGCTAAGTTAGGTCCTAGATAAGTACCGTATTCGGTATCTTGCTCGCTGTTGTAATATTGCCCCGTTAGCGATAAAAGTTGCTCATTGGTAGGTTCAAATTCAACATTACCCATAATGTCGATACTTTGATTAAACTGTAAATCGGTTTGGGTGATATCAGGCAAAATCATTTGCCCATCGGCATCATAAGCTGCGCCGCGACCTTCATAGGCGGCCGATAAGCGGCCACGTAGTTTGTCACTGCCACCAGATACCGCTAACGCGACATTCTTATTAAGATCGTCACTGCTGTTAAAGCCAGAAGAAGCACCTACTTTTAGTTCTACCTTGGTCTCGTTTGCAGTGGCCTTTTTGGTGATGATGTTAATGATGCCGCCCGCCGCGCCAGCACCATAAATAGAGGTAGCGCCAGATAACACTTCAACATGGGCAATGTTGAAAGGATTAATACTGTCTAGCTGGCGGCTAATAGCGCGAGTAGAGTTTAACGATACGCCATCAATCATTACTAAGGCCGAACGACCACGAAGGTTTTGGCCAAAGTTAGTCCGACCTTCATTACCAAAATCAAAACTAGGGATTAAACGGCCTAGTGCCGTTTTTAAATCTGCACCGGTGTTAATTTCACGTTCGATTTGTTCTGGATCTATTACCCACATAGTGGCGGCAATATCTGAAATAGTGGTATCTACCCGGTTTGCTGTAACCACTACCGTATCTAAAGTAGTGTTGGCGTAGCTAAAGCCAGCAAATAACACCAAAGCTATGGGCGTTAGTGTTGTGTTTAAAGTGCTAAGTTTGTTCATTATCTTCCTTGAACCGTAGTGATTATTATTAATTTGGGGCTGGCTGTAATCGCGCATGCTGGTTGACGACCAACACCAGCGCGACCATCGCCAAACTAAAGACCCAAATAGGAGTGAGTAGGGGAATACCCAGCATTAAGCTAGCGCTAGCTACCGCTGTACCTATTAAGTAACCGGCGGTATGCGCTCTTGCTAAAAAGGCACTTCGTTTTGCTCTAAACGAAATCGAAGGATTGTTTGCGTAGGCCTGTTGGCTGTACCAACTGGGTAAGCCTGAAATAGCAAATGCCATTACCGCTAAAGCCAACAATACAAATGACCAGTTTGAGAGAGGCACGCTGAGTAGCAGGGCTCCGACGATTAGCGACCCGATTAATGCTGCGGGTAAGCGTGCTTGGCTGCGAGCAAACAAAGGGAGCAACACAAACTGGTACACGATGATGATTGCACTTAAATAAAGCAGTAATGAGGCGTAAATTTTGGTCGCCTGAGCACCTTGGTAACCAAAGCTAATTAGTAGCGGTAGTATGTGATACTGCACCATACTAACCAGTGAAGTGGTTAGCACTGCCAGTAGTAAAATATGTTTGAAGGCGAGCGTTTCAGCGCTGGAATAAGGACTGTGTATAGGCGTGGCAAGCTCGGAGTCTGTTGGCCAACTAGCTTTGTTGACTAAGCAATAAACCAGAACCAACAGCGCCATTAATACTGGGCTAATCAGTACCCATTGCCCCACCAAAGGGAGTAAGGCTAAGCTAGGGCCTAATAACCTGCCAATAGTAATAGAACCATTGGTTTTGGCGAGTTGCCCTAGGTTACTTTTGTTCACAATGGCCAAGTGACTATGGGCAAGAATGATAAAGGCGCTACTAAATAAGCCCAGTAATAGTCTACTCGCAGAAACCAGAAGAACTGACGGCTGATCGCTGACAAAAATACTTAAGCAAAAAACCAGGTTAGCCACTAAAAAACCGCTAACGGCGAGTACCGTGCTACGCCATAAACCGCGTTTATTGAGTTTATCTCCCCAAAATTTAACGCCAAACCAGTAACTGATCAGGTTTAGATTTAGGACTACCGCCACGATACCAAGGTCTTTGTTTGAGTGATTAAAACCTAGCTGCAGGGATAACTCTGGCAAAAAAGCCAACACTAAGGTTTGGTTTAATCCTAAAAGCACTAACAAGCTGCGATACAACAAGAATTCACTCGAATACAAATGATAATAGTTTGCATTATCATTGTGTATTTTTGTGGCCTATGTCAATATCTTCATAACAAAAATAGCAATAAAAAATAAACCTGCTTTTACAAAGGATTAGGAGAAGTGATGTTTAACGAAGCGCATTGGCATGCCGCAAACGTAAATTTAGTAGCAAAAATTCTAAGTGAGTTGCATTTCGAAGAACGGCTTCAGTTTGAGACTGACCATGAACATGAGAATGACGGCGGACCTCACCTGTTGCGCTCTTATTTGCTTGTGGGTGCCCAACAACGCTGGGCTTTCAAAGCGAAGAAAACTATTTGGGGCATGTTGCTTATAGACCCAAGAAGCATTGAAGTGAATGACCAATGTGTACCTTTAGCGGCTGAATTACTGCTCGACATTCAAGTATTAATAGATATTAACGATATTAATTTGGCAGGCCTGCTGGAGGAGATTCAACAGACCTTGTATAGCGATACGGTTCGCTGGAAACAGCAACAAAACGTCAACGCACCAGATTTGGTATTGTTAGACGAAGCGTCTCGCCAAGCGTATTTAGATGCCCATCCTAAAGCCATCGCCAATAAAGGACGCTTGGGGTGGGGAAGCGATGAGCTAGCTAAATATGCGCCAGAATCAGCCAAAGGCATTCAACTTAGCTATCTAGCGATTAAAAAAGAACTGTGTAAGGTAGGGTTTAAGCAAGGCTTAGAACAATCCACTTTACTCCGCGACACCTTAGGCGAGGCAGCATTAGCAGCCTTAGTGAAACCATTGCCTAGTAATTGGCAGGATGGTTTTTACATTTTTGCCGTTCACCCCTGGCAATATGAGCGTTTTATTCAAATTCAGTACGCCCAATATTTAGCGCAGGGAGAAGCGATTTATTTAGGCTGCATCACAGGTGATTGGTTGGCACAGCAATCAATTAGAACCTTAAGCTCTGCTGACCAAACGCAGCCTTATGATCTGAAAACAGCATTAACCATTCTCAATACATCTTGTTTTCGTGGGATCCCGGGACAGTTTATTGCGCAAGGGCCGCGGTTATCCAGTTGGTTGGCGAACTTAGCTGTGCAAGATCCCTTATTTAGGGAACGAGGGCTACATGTTCAACAAGAGGTAGCTGGCGTGTTTTGTGCCCATCCCCAGCAGCAAAAAATAGCTGCTGGTGCTTATCGTTATAACGAAATGCTAGGGTGCATTTGGCGAGAACGTGCTGAATCACTAATCCCCAAACATCAGCGAGTCATGTCGATGGCAACCCTTATGCAAGAAGATAGCAACGGCGAAGCTGCCATTGTGGCTTTAATTAGTCTGTCTGAAATTAGCGCTGAAGCTTGGTTAAGAAAACTGTTTAAACATGTAGTGGTGCCGCTGTATCACTTAATGTGTCGATATGGTGTTGCTTTAGTGGCGCATGGGCAAAACATTACCCTAGTATTGGATAATCATCAGCCTGCTGGCTGTACCATTAAGGACTTTCATGGTGATTTACGCTTGATTGATCAAGCATTCCCTGAGCTAGAAAGTTTAGATAAAGAGGTGGCAGATACCTTAACGCGCTTACCAGCCCACTATTTAATTCATGATTTAGTGACAGGGCACTTTGTTACGGTGTTACGTTTTGTTTCTCCCAAACTACAACGAATTGCGGTGTCTGAGCAGCAGTTTTATCGCTGGTTAGCTGAAGAAATCTGCGATTATCAAGCCAGCCACCCTGAGCTAAAGCCTCGTTTCGAGCTATTTGATTTGTTTAAACCAGAAATTGAAAAGATTTGTGTTAACCGAGTACGGTTTAAAATTGGTTACGGAGATAGCGAAGAGCGTCCTTTGCCGGAGATTGGCAAGCCAATATCTAACCCTTTATGTTGTTAAAAGGAAGATTGGAGCATGCCGTTAGTAAGATCAACGATGAGAAGCCAAACAGATAGGTTTATAAACTCAAATTTGCTTAATCTTCATCAACGCTAACGTAAACAATAAGGGCAAGCTCAGCTTACCCTTATTGTTTTTCGATTTACGCGTTTAACTTAGTCAAAGGCATTTTTTCTTCACATCAGAAAGGTAAGGGTACAGAAACACAAAGCGACCTACATAGAACATGATAAAAGCGAACCATAAGCCGCTATTCCCCCATGGTTCTAATGCAAAGTGCACCACCAGCAAAAAGACAATTAAAGTAAATACGCTCGAATTTCTCACCGGTTTTGTGGTACCAGTGCCGGTAAAAATACCGTAAATAGTTAGTCCGTAGCCGGCAACTAGTGGAAATACTAACAGCCAAGCCGACATGTCCTGATACAGCGTGACTAACTCGGGAATTTGCGTGAAGATTAACACTAAGTCATGCTGGGTTAAGGCGATTAGCGCGGTTAACAGTGCAACAAAAATGCTGGTCCATTGCCAGTTTAAGCTTAAGGTGCGTTTAAGCAGGGCAGGGTTCTTTTGGCCAACAGCTTTACCGGCAAATACACTAGACGCATTGGCAATACCATCGAACATATAACTGACTAAAAATGTTACCTGCATCATAATTGCGTTGGTGGCGAGTACCTCTGCGCCTAGCTTAGAGCCGCTTCTTGCCATTACGTTGAAGAACACCAAAATACATATTGTTCTTAGCATTAAATCGGTATTGGAGGAGATAATGGTGGCGAGATCTTGCTTACTCATTCGCATATAGCCAATGTATTGGAGAAGTGAGAAATGACTGCTCTTGATCACCAATATAAAACCTATCGCAAAAGTTGCGGCTTGGGCGATTAAACTGGCGTAGGCAACACCTACTACCCCAAGATCAAAACCTAATACAAACACCGCATCAAGGATGATGTTAAGTACGTTGCCAAATACTTGAGTAAACAGGGTTTCTTTTACTTTGGCTTGACCCATCAACCAACCAATAATGGTGTAATTGAGAAGCACGAGCGGTGCGCCCCAAATGAGTATGTCGAAGTAACTTTTAGCGTGAACAGCAACATCATGTTGGGGTTCTATTACCGCCAGTGCACCTTGCCAAATGAAACTTTGAATGACAACAAACAAGAGCCCTACACACCCTGAAAGCATAAGGGGCCTAATTAAACTACTTGCGCGGTCTTGATTGCTATTTTTCCCCATAGCAATGGCACTTTGGCCGGTAGTACTCACCCTAAAAAAGCCAAATAGCCAATATAGGGTATTCATAATTACTGTACCAATGGCTACGCCGCCAATTAACTCGGTTACTCCTAGTTGGCCAATTACTGCTGTGTCAACAGCCCCTAAAAGGGGTTGACTTAAGGTGGCAATAATAAAAGGTATGGCGATTTTGTAATAATCGTTATGGCTTAAGGTCATTTATCTACATCATTAATATCAAAGGGGATTTCTAGGTAACTGGCGGCATTTAATAAGTTTTTTGTATACTCGTTAGTCACCAGTGGCAGGGCTGTAATATTGTTCACTTGCTCTACAATCTTACCGTCTTTAAAAAACATCAAGCGATCACACAGGTAACTCGCCACCGCGATATCATGCGTGATGAACAAGTAAGCGATGTTGCGTGATTGCTTCAGTTCAAGCAGTAAATCCAAGATTTGCACTTGAATAGAGACATCCAGCGAGCTGACAGCTTCGTCGAGCAAAATAAATCTAGGATTGGCTGCGATGGCGCGAGCAATGCAAACTCGCTGTAACTGCCCACCACTTAATTGGTGCGGATACCTTGCTCGCATACTGTCTTCAAGGCCTACTTCAATCAGCAGTTTACTGATTTGCGCTTTTAATTGTGATTTCTCAAGGCCTTCATTGATCAGTGGTTCGGCAATAATTTGGGCAATGTTAAGTCGTGGGTTGACCGAGGTATTATAGTCTTGAAACACTACGCTAACGGCTTTGTGCCGAGGCAACTGAGAGCATTCTTGGCTGAATGTGACCGAACCACTATCTTGTGTTTCTAAGCCCAAAATAACTTTGCCTAAGGTACTTTTACCGCTGCCAGATTCCCCTACAATGCCTATGCATTCACCTTCATTTAAACTAAGAGAGACACCTTTTAAAACATCTTGGTAGCGTTTAAAAAACCAGCTGTCGTCTTTAGCAAAAGACTTAGTAATGTCTTTAAGTTCAAGCAGCATTTATACGCCTCCCATAACGTGTTTAAAGCGATTGATTAACTTCAGTCGGGTATCAATCAGGTAACGGGTATGCTGGCTGGAAGGCGCGTTAAACACTTGCTGAGTGCTACCGTAATCAACCATTTTTCCTTGATGCATGACTAACACTGAATCGGCGATGTGCGATACCAAACTGAGATCGTGACTAACAAAAATAATGCTCGTACCAAAGTGTTCTCTCACCATTTGTAGCTCATTGATGACTTCGCGCTGGCTAATATAGTCAATGGCAGTGGTGGGTTCATCTGCAATAATTAGCTTTGGTTTTAGTACTAAGGCTAAAGCCACCATGATGCGCTGCAGCATGCCTCCGCTTAATTCATGAGGGTATTTGCTTAACAGATATTGCGGATTTTTAAGGTTTACTTTGCTGAGTATCTCGCAAAAAAGCTTTTTAGCATCACGTGTTGAATGAGGCTGATGTTGCTTGATGGTTTCAACTGCTTGGTTGCCTATGGTAAACAGCGGGTTAAACGCTGTCATTGGGCTTTGCATTATCATGGCTATTTGCTGTCCACGCATGTCTTGGCGCTGTTTACTCGGCATTGTTAACAAGTTTTCACCGTCAAATATGGCTTGCCCACTCACGCTAAATTGCTCGCCAAGTAAGCCGTTAATTGCGGAGCAGCTGACGCTTTTACCACTGCCAGATTCTCCTAATATGCCTAAGCATTGGTCTTCTTTAAGAGTAAAGCTCACGTCACTAACTAAATGAGATTGGGTGTTTCCTGTTGCTACCGATACGTTTAGCTCTCTAACCTCTAGCATTGTTTATGCTCCGTTCTTGGGTCAAGCACATCGCGTAAGGCATCGCCTAACAAATTGCAGCAAGCCACTACAACCATAATGGCTAATCCCGGTACTATCATTTGTTCTGGGTTGGAAAACAGGACTTCTTTGGCATCGTTTAGCATGGCTCCCCATTCCGCCGTTGGCGGCTGTACCCCAAGGCCAAGAAACGACAGGGTAGAGATACTTAAGATAATCCAACCTAAATCAAGTGTGGCTAAAATGATCACTTCAGCGGTGATATTTGGCGCCAGGTGTTTAGCAAAGATAAAGCGCTGCGGAGACTTCACTGTTTTCGAGTACAACATGTAGTTTTTGTGATTAAACGAAATCACCGAGCCACGCACAATACGCACGTACCAGGCTATTTTTGCGATGAAATTGGCCAAAATAATGTTGCCGATCCCCGGCCCTAGAATGCCAACAATACTTAGAACAATGATTTCATAAGGAAACGACAGCATGACTTCGCAGGCACGCATAATTAAGGCATCCACCTTGCCTCGTAAATAACCCGAAATAATGCCAATTAACGCGCCTACCGCTGCGGTAATCACCATCGTGATGAGCGAATAGTAGAGGGTAGTGCGGACACCAAACAGTAGTCGAGAGTAAATACACCTTCCCAGATAATCAGTGCCTAAAGGATACTCTCCAGACATGGGTAATAAGGTGTTAATCACGTCGGCTAAGTTTGGGTCGTGAGGCGCTAAAAACGGTGCAAAAGCCCCCATTAAACAAATAATGGACAATAGGATTAAACAAATTAGTGCGGTTTTATTATTGAGTAGGCGCTGGGTCATTGGTATTCGCCTTCTGATTTAAGGCGTGGATCGATCACCGTTTGCAGGATATCAATAATCAAGTTCGACAGAACAAACAAGCAACCCATCACCAAAATATAAGCTTGAATCACCGGGTAATCGCGATTAAAAATTGCCGATAGCGCTAGCCGGCCAAGCCCAGGAATGGCAAAAATACTTTCAATAACCACTGTGCCGGCAATTAAGCGAACCACACCAATACCCAATGCTGTCATTGAGGTTTGTAATGAGTTTTTGAGTAAGTGCTTCCAGATAACTTGGTATTCAGATAAGCCTCTAGCCCGAGCATAACTTACGTAATTATCTTGCATGGTGTCGAGCATTGAGTTGCGAATTAAACGTATATACGTGGCAATGTATGCCATACAAAGTGTAATTGAGGGCAATACGTAGTGGCTCCAACTGGTTGCGCCGCTGCTTGGTAGCCAATACAATTTGATAGAGAAAAACCAAATCAGAATAAAGGCTAACCAGAAATTGGGCATGGCGGTACTAGCAAAAATAAAGGTTCGAACGATTTTGTCTAGCCAATGGTCTTTGTACACCGCGCTCAATACGCCTAGAGGAATACTCACTGCAATGAGCAGAACTAATGAGATGCCAGCCAAGGTTAAAGTGTAAGGAAAGCTCCTCGCTAGTTCGTCAAATACAGAGCGATTAGCGTTAGTAAACGAGGTGCCAAAATCGCCTTGTAGCGAAGCACTTAGCCAGTGGGTATAACGCACCAAAAAAGGTTGGTCTAAGCCCAGCTTTATACGGATCTCTTCAATGGCTTCTTCGCTGGGTGTTGTGTCGTTTACCCTTAAGGCGACTTCGGCTGGATCTGCCGGAATTAAGTTAACCATGGTAAAGGCGATGAAAGACACCAGTAGTAAGGTGATGCAGGCGCCAAGCATTCGCTTAAAGATGTATTTTGCCATTATTAATTTTTACCAAAAATAGAAAAACTGACGCTCACCTCTGAGCGCCAGTTTATTACAGCAACAGTAGCGTGTTATTTAATAGACATACGCTGCAGCGGAATTTCGAATTGAGAAGGATTAAAACCTACGCCTTCGAGTTTTTTATTGAAAATTGCACGGTTTTGCTCATAGGTTAGCGGTATATAGATGGCTTGATTGTGCAGCGTTTCTAATACATAGCTGTAGTGAGCTTGGCGTTCTTGTTCGTTGGTGGCTTCTAGGGCATCCAATATATGCTGGTCTAACTGAGCTTTTTCAGGAATGCCTTGCTGCGCAGCGTAATCGCCATAAACGGGTTTACGCATGCCACCCAAAAATGATTGAGGATCATAAGGAGTACCCCAAGAAATATTGAATGAAAGGTCAAATTCGCCGTGCTTTAAGCGGTCGCGGTGGGCTTGTTCTTCTTCACCTACAAGATTTAAGGTTAGCCCCAGCTTCGACCATTCACTTTGTAAGTACTGGGCAATGGTGCGCTCAACTACCTTGTCACTGTCGTAAGACAAGGTGATCTCAAAGGGCTTTCCGTCTTTCTTGCGCACCTTTCCATCTAATGTCCAACCGGCAGCATTAAGCAATTGCTCGGCTGTTTCAACATTGTATTGATAGGGTGTTAGTTCTATATCAGCATATGGTACGTTGCGGGCTAGCAAAGTATCAGCGGGTTTTTCAAGGCCCAACAAAATGCGCTCGGCAATAACCGCTTTATTGGTGAGGTGGCTTAAGGCTTGACGTACTCTGGTGTCATTTAGGTTGTCGCTTTTTGAATTCAAGATCAGCATTCGAGTAGATACTGGCTCAGACAAAATTGTATTAAAGCGAGGGTCAGTTTCAAACTGTTTAAATGCGCGTGCGGTTATCAGTTGTAAACCGTACACCATATCTACATCACCACTGCGCAGAGCTAACAGTCTCGCTTGGTTATCAGGGATAACCTTAGCAACAATCTTTTCTATTTGTGGCTTTTTACCCCAGTAACTGGCGTATTGTTCAAAGGTAGCTTGTTGGTCAACAGTGTTGCTGCTTAATTGATAACTTCCAGTTCCTACATAACAAAGAGTGCCGTCTTTGGTGGTTCCCTCTTTAAAACATTTAGGTGATAAAAAGCGAAACGGCCTGGTTACACCTAACTCTACCAAGAATGGGTAGTATGAATTAGCAAACTCCACCTCAACAGTGTAGTTATCTACAACTCGAACGCTCTGCTTGCCAGTTTCCTCTACTTCTAACATCAAGCGAATCGACTCAAGCCAAGTATGGCGATTACCATTGTCTAGTAGGGCATCAAAGTTTTGCTTTACGACGTCGGCATTAAATGGTGAACCATCAGAGAAAGTTACACCTTCACGTAGTGTGAATGTATATAGCTTACCGTCTTCAGAAACCGACCAATTAGTAGCAAGCCATGGCTCAAGCTTGCCGTTTTCACCTAAATGAATCAGACCTTCAAATAATAGGTTTTGAGCAAAAATTTCCCCCCCATAAAGATGAGGGTTCAAATCGCGAATATCACGGTAATTAGCAAAGGTTAATGTTGAGTCGTTAGCCAATGTAGCTGGGCTGGTTATTAAGGCACTCGCGAAGCATGTAGCAAGAGTAAGCAGTTTCTTTAGCGTCATAGATTTCTCTCATATGAAAATGGGAATCATTATCATTTGGTGATATAAGGATGATAATAATTATTATTTAGCTTGGCAACCATGATTTGAATCAACTTGTTATTACAAGGCTGGGGAAAAAATGAATTTGTTGTCTACATACTGTAAACACTGACATTAAACGGCCTTTATCGCTGCAATTTAAGATGAAGTAGAGGCGGGTTTTTTAGCCAACAGTGATCGGTGTTATGTGTTCACCATCATTCTTTTTAGCGCTTTATCTAAAAAGATGTTCTTGAGTACAGCTGAAGTCTACAAGTGACAATGGTTAATTCGACAAATGAAAGTGTGGGATATAAACAGTGATTTGATTACTAGCACTGGTAAGTGCCTTGTTGTAGCTCTGCTTCACATTAAGAAGCTTTCGGCTGCAGATGATAAGTCATATTAATGAAGATTTAGGCTTAATGAGTGGCAAATAAAGACGCAGTACCTAGCAGATAAACTAGCTATAACTATAGCTTGCTAGCCACTATCGGTACTTTTCTTGAGTAAAAATTTAGTTTTTTATAGCCTAGTTATCACTTTTAACAGAAAAGCTTGTTAATGATTGCCTAAATTGATAGGCGGGTATATCATGGTCTTATTGTAATACAATTGATTATTTTAGGAGTTTGAAATGACAAAACCTGTCATCGGTTTCATCGGTCTTGGCCTTATGGGCGGCAACATGGTTGAGAACCTACAAAAACGTGGTTATCAAGTAAACGTGATGGATCTTAGCGCTGACGCCGTTGCTCGCGTTATTGATCGTGGTAATGCTACTGCATTTACGTCGGCTAAAGAACTAGCTGCTGCAAGTGACATCGTTCAGTTTTGTCTTACAACTTCAGCTGTTGTTGAAAAAATTGTTTACGGCGAAGATGGCGTATTAGCTGGTATTAAAGAAGGTGCAGTATTAGTTGACTTTGGTACGTCTATCCCTGCTTCTACTATCAAAATTGGCGCAGCTCTTGCTGAGAAAGGCGCTGGCATGATCGATGCGCCTTTAGGCCGTACTCCTGCTCACGCTAAAGATGGTTTGTTAAACATCATGGCTGCTGGTGACCAAGCGACTTTTGATAAAGTAAAACCTGTTCTAGAAGAGCAAGGTGAGAATGTATTCCACCTAGGTAAACTTGGTGCGGGTCATACTACTAAGCTAATCAATAACTTCATGGGCATGACTACCGTTACTGCTATGTCTCAAGCATTTGCTGTAGCAAAACTTGCGGGTGTTGATGGCCAACAGTTGTTCGACATTATGTCGGCTGGTCCTTCTAACTCGCCGTTTATGGCTTTTTGTAAAAACTACGCTGTAGACAGCAACCCTAACCTAGGTTTCTCAATTGCTAACGCAAATAAAGATCTTGGTTACTTTAATGAGATGGTTAAAGACTTAGGTAGCGAGTCTCTTATTGCTCAAGGTACTTCTACTAACTTGCAAGCCGCTGTTGATGCTGGCCTTGGTCAAAGTGACGTACCTGTAATCTTCGACTACTTCACTAAACTAGAGAAGTAATTCGAAGACCACCTTACTACTGCATATTGGCTACTTGCTTAGCTACGCAGTAGTAGGGTTCAATCTTCACCTTATCGTTACTAAAACTGCTTTCCAAGCCTAAATTCAAACTACTTTTTTTTAGCGGGGAAAATTGTTTTCCAATCCTGCTTCATGTCTACCACTGTCCAGCCTTTTTCTTTGGCTTCATCAAGTCCCTTATCAAAACGCCCAATACTAGACTCTCTATCATAGGCCCATTCACGCTTGTCATCGGTATGGTGGACGTATAATGCAAACCTTGCACCATCGCCGGCCGTTGTCCATTGCAGCATTTGTAAGTCGCCATCAGAATTGCCAAAGGCTGCGATAGGTCGGCGGCCTATTTGCTGATGAATAGCCACCACTTTTCCTTCTTTATCATCGTAAAAATCCAGCTCAGGCTGGCGAATTAGAGTAGGGGAGCCATCCAGCATTTCCAATTCCACTTTAATGCTGCTACCGATTACTTGGTTAGGTGGAATGCCATAAACTTGCTCGGTCCAAGGGCGCATAAATTCGATACCGCCGCCGGAAACAATAAAGGTTTTAAAGTTGTTTTCTCGAAGATAATGCAGCAGTTCTAACATCGGCTGGTAGACCATTTCGGTGTAGGGTCTGCCTGAATCTGGATGAATGGCCTTAGCTAGCCATTCGTTAACGATAACTTCAAACTCAGTGGTGCTCATCCCGGCATGGCTGGCCATAACTAACTCCAAAATAGCATGCTCGCCACCGGCCAAAACACTTTCCATATCGCCTTTTAACACAGAGGCGAAGGGTTCTTTGGTTTTCCACTCTGGGTGCTCAGATGCTAAAGCTTTGATACGATCGATGGCAAAAAACAACTGGAAATACATCGGTTGTTCGGCCCACAAGGTTCCATCGTTATCAAACACCGCTATGCGTTCTGAGGGCGGGACAAAATCAGCTGAATCAGCGCTTACTACATTTTCTACAAAGGCCATAACTGATTGTTTAGCCTTGCCCTCATTCCAGGAGGCTAGTGGAGTGTTTGTCTCGGCTGTTACTTTACCTACAAAGCACAAGATAAATAATAGCGGCAGCATGGTTAACCTAATGTTGTTCATCGTATCCCTTCCCTGAAGCGTCAAAATATGCAGAAAAAATCAAACAACAGGACTATGGAAGTAAATCTTTAAATACGCCAATAAATATCCTAAATAGTCTCAAAGTAAGGCAGCTCGTCGGCTCCTTCAATAGGATTAACTGTTTGCTCTGCGCTATTGGGCGCTAATGGTTCAGGGAACAGATTGCTTTTATTTATTTAAATGATTTTGACGCTTCAAAGTTTCCAGACTGCTGCTACGCTTTTAGTGACTTTTCTAACAGGGAGCGTTTAGCAGATGCTTAAACTTTTAAAAGATAGTATGACTTTATTGTCTGCTGGAGCACTAGGTTTGGCGTCTGCCAGCTTAATGGCTGCAGAAAAACCCAATATCTTGG
Source organism: Agarivorans sp. DSG3-1 (assembly GCF_046774965.1). NCBI lineage: Bacteria > Pseudomonadati > Pseudomonadota > Gammaproteobacteria > Alteromonadales > Alteromonadaceae > Agarivorans > Agarivorans sp. DSG3-1. The sequence continues at coordinate 3,210,870 of NZ_CP177241.1, forward strand.
TGATTTGGGGAGACGACATTGGCCAATCTAACGTAAGTGCTTATACCTTTGGCTTAATGGGTTATAAAACCGCCAATATCGACAGCATTGCCAAAGAAGGAATGATGTTTACCGACTATTATGCCGAGCAATCTTGTACTGCGGGGCGCTCTACCTTTATTACCGGTCAGAGTGTGTTGCGCACCGGCCTAAGCAAAGTAGGGTTCCCTGGCGCAGATTTAGGTTTACGAGCCGAAGACATCACCATTGCTGAAGTACTAAAACCAATGGGTTATGCGACCGGACAATTTGGTAAAAATCACTTAGGTGATAAAGATGAATTTTTACCAACGGCTCACGGCTTTGATGAGTTTCTAGGTAATTTGTACCACTTAAATGCGGAAGAAGAACCTGAGAATGTCGATTATCCAAAGGATCCTGAGTTCCGCAAAAAATTTGGTCCTCGTGGTGTGATTAAGTCGTCTGCCGACGGAAAAATTGAAGACACCGGGCCATTAACCAGAAAGCGCATGGAAACTATCGACGACGAAACGGTAGAAGCTGCTATGGCATTTATGGAGAAAACCGTAAAAGCGGATAAGCCATTTTTTGTATGGTGGAATGGTACTCGAATGCATTTTCGTACGCATATAAAGCCTGATTTACAAGGCAGCTCTGGGGTGAGTAATTATGCAGACGGTATGCTAGAACATGACCGGCACGTAGGTTTATTGCTTAAAAAAGTGGATGATTTAGGCATAAAGGACAACACCATTGTGTTTTACTCTACCGATAATGGCCCACATATGAATAGCTGGCCTGACGCCGGTTTAACGCCGTTCCGCGGCGAAAAAAATACCAACTGGGAAGGGGCTTACCGCGTACCTGCTATGGTACGTTGGCCGGGTAAAATTAAGGCGGGTGAGGTATCAAATGAAATCATGCACCACATGGATTGGTTGCCAACCTTTGCTGCAATTGCCGGAGATGACAAAGTAAAAGACAAACTGCTCAAAGGCCACAGTGCCAATGGTAAAGATTTCAAAAATCACTTAGATGGTTATAACTTCCTCCCATATTTAATGGGGAAAGAGGAAGTAGGACCGCGGGATGAAATGTTCTATTTTTCTGACGATGGTGATCTCACAGGGCTCCGTTATAAAAATTGGAAGATAGTCTTTATGGAGCAGCGAGCTCAAGGCACTTTGCAGATTTGGGCTGAACCTTTTGTTGAGCTGAGGGTGCCTAAAATCTTTAATTTAAGAATGGACCCTTATGAAACCGCAGATCGGACATCTAATACTTACTGGGATTGGGTGATTGATCGAGTGTATTTGCTGGTACCGGCGCAAACTTATGTTGCTAAGTACCTAGCTAGCTTTGAAGAGTTTCCACCTCGTCAAAAAGCAGCAAGTTTTAATGTCTCCCAAGTGATGGAGAAATTACAACAGCCTGCGTCTAAATAATTTATATTAATATCAAAAAAGGGCGCAACTCGCCCTTTTTTAGCGTTTTTTTGTTGTTAGACTAATTGTATTAAGCCCCGATTGATTGTATTGCCCATTGAGATTTCCATGTGTTTTCTAAAGCAATGTTTTAAATTTTTCTTCATTCTTATCAGTCCTATTGTGCTAGCTCAGGAATACGTAGGTAATCAAAGTTGTGCTGCTTGCCATAAAACAGAAGTGGAAAACTGGTTGCCTTCTCATCACGCAAAAGCGATGCAGCTTGCTACCGATGAAACAGTATTAGGCAATTTTGATAATGTGCGATTTGAGACAAATGACGGCTGGACAAAGTTTTTTCGGGATGAGCAAGGTTTCTATATAGAGACAGGAAAAACCGACGAAGTAGGCAAGCGTTACTCAGTGCCTTATGTGTTTGGCTACATGCCACTGCAACAGATTTTGGTTGATATTGGTAGTGGCCGTTTACAAGCTTATACTGTGGCTTGGGATTCAAGAACTAAAGCACAGGGAGGGCAACGTTGGTATAGCCTTTATCAGCAAACCCATATTCCTGATACCCCGTTTTATTGGAAGAGCCAATTTAATAACTGGAACGCGCGCTGTGCCGAATGCCACTCTACAGATCTAAAACGTGGCTACGATGCCGCAAAAGATGAATATGACACCACTTGGAGCGAAGTCAATGTTAGTTGTGAAGCTTGCCATGGTGCAGCAGCTAAACATGTAGCCTTAAAAAGTGCTGATAACGCTGAGAATACCGATGAACCAAGCGCTAACTCAGGTTTTGATAAAACCTTGCTCAAACGCAGCAATTGGATATTCAAGCCAGAGCAAGCTAGCGCCGAGCGTTTAGACAATGGACTTGTATCTTTAGACCATGGCCAAGTAGATCAATGTGCTGCATGCCATAGTCGACGAACAGCGCTTACTGACGGGGCAGGACCGCACAATTTCTCACAACATTTTATTCCTAGGCTGGCAGTACCTGACCTGTACCATGCTGATGGCCAAATTCTTGATGAAGTCTATGTTTACGGCTCGTACAGCCAAAGTAAAATGGCCGCGGCAGGCGTGGTTTGTAGTAATTGCCATGAGCCGCATAGTGGCAAAGTGTTAAGTACGGATAATAGTTTGTGTGCCCAGTGCCATTTATCTAACCAGTTCGATACTCCTGAGCATACTTTGCATGAAACGGGTTCTGAGGGGGCCTTGTGTATCGATTGTCACATGCCTTCGCAGCGTTACATGGGGGTGGACGATAGAAGAGACCATAGTTACCGGATTCCCAACCCATGGGTAAGCGAAGCCTTAGCCTCGCCAGACGTGTGTTTAAATTGTCATCAAGATAAAAATACCGAGTGGTCTCAACAGCAACTGGAACATAAAAAAGCCAAAGTATTTGGTGCTTATGATGATATAGGCACTGCTTTATACCTAAACTCGCAAGACCCAACACTTGGCCAACAGCAAATTGCTTCATTGATATTAGATGAAGAACAACCTGCAATGCGCCGAGCGGTATTGCTTAATCATCTAGATGTAAATATTAGCAGTAATCTTGAGCTGCTAAACTCGGCTGCTAATAGCCCGCAAAGTGTCGTTAAATTAGGCGTATTAAATGCCCTTGAATCAGCGCCTTACGCCATGCAGCTACAAATAGGTTTTGGTTTACTTTATGACGAACATAAAAATGTTCGACTACAAGCTATTCGACTATTAGCTCCTGCATTTAGGCAAGCATTGCCTGAAAAGGCTCAACAGCCCATGCAAGATGCTTTAATGGAAGCTGTGCTGACTTATCAAGGGCAACAAGACTTACTTTCAGCGCAACTCGCTTTAGCTGATTTAGCTTACAAAGTTGGGGATCTTGAACAAGCAAGCATCCAGTATTTAAATGCGATTGATCTTCAACCTAGCTTTTTGCCTGCCAAGTTAAATTTAGCTAGTGTGTACCGGGAGAGTAATCAGCTAGAAAAAGCCCAAGTGTTGCTACAAGAAATTTTGAAGGTAGAGTCCAATCATCCAATGGCTTTACATAACCTTGGCTTAATTTATGTGGTAAAAAGACAGTGGGCTAAGGCGCTACAAGCCTTACAAAAAGCGGCAGGCTTAGAGCCCGATAATCACCGTTTCGCCTATGTGTATTTACTAGCCTTGGAAGCCAGTGGTAATTTAGAACAAGCAAAAAAACAGCTAGCTAAGCTAGAGGTGATGACGCCTGGTGACCCGGCATTATCTGAAATTCGCCAGCGCTTAAAGTAGTGATAGGGCACTACCGTGATGTTGGCTGTAGTCGGCGTATTCCTCGCTGAAAAAACACCTAAATTCGCCTAGAAGTTTTAGCGTTTAGTTTAGGTGTTTAGCTCAGTTAGCAATTTGAAAGTGTGTAACCCTTCAGAACACCCTCTTCGGGAATTATGACTTAATTAAATTGTTGTTTATCTTTACTGCCGTTTTAACGGCGCTTTTCAAGTATTGCATCATCACTGGGCCTAGTAAGGGGAGGGCTGCAGCTACTTTGACTGCAATGGATTCATTTAGGTTAATGCCGTTTCCATTCTTACGCCAATAATTTAGCTACGTTTGTTTTCTGCGGTTTTGGAGAAAGCTTCTCAACCCCCTTTAGTGATTATGGCCATGCTAATACCTCCAAAACCTATCGATATGGTTGTATTTGCAGCCACTTTACATGGCTGATTGTCTTTACCATTTATGATGATGAGAGCTGATAGTCAAGAGTGTTCTACTTCATTGTTTGAAAGCGGAATGTGTTTACAAAAGTACTGAGTGTACTAAGGGTGTAGCTATTGCCGGAATATACAAGAGAACAAATGTTGGAACTCATCAACAAAAAAGCCCGTAGCTCATCGAGCTACGGGCTTATATATGGTCGGAACGAGAGGATTTGAACCTCCGACCCCCGACACCCCATGACGGTGCGCTACCAAGCTGCGCTACGTTCCGAATTGAATCTGAATTTACTTATCAAACCGCTTAGTGTCAATACACGGCTGGTGTTTATACGCTTAAGTGCTCAGCGATTGTACAAATTACTGTTCTGGCTGATAAAAACGTTTTAAGTCGTTTAAGACTTGTACCAGCATTGGCACCGAGACTCGGGCATTACTAGGGTTTAAGTCACGATCAAGTACCTGGTAGCTGCCAGATTGGTTAAATAAGGTAATTTGATTACCCTGTAATACGGCTTGCTGTTCTTGGTTACCGATTAATAACCAATCTCGCTTACGTTTGGCATAGATATTTTGTCCATTGCTATAGTCGGCACTGTTTGATGTAACACCTAACATTCCTTCCAAAATAGTAGGAATAATGTCGTTATGGCTCGTCTCGTCGTGCATAAGCGTGGGGAGACGATCTGGCCAAGATATAAACAAAGGAACCTGAGTTTGGTAGCGACTAAAGTTACTGGCGTTACCCCAGTAGTTGCTGTTGTTATCGTTTAGCTCGTTACCGTAGTCGGACGTTACCACTAAGATAGTATTTTCTATCTGACCCGTATTAGCGAGCTCTTGGTAGACTTTTTTAAGTTGTTTATCTACTTCCTGAGCGGCTTCGAAATAATGCTGCTTGATTAACTCCGGCGTGACTTTTTCCATACCTTCGCCACTAGCGTTATCGTATGCTGCTACGCCATTTAAATACAAAAAGTTGAACCAAGGCAGCTGAGAATATTGACTGTGTTGCCACATTAACCATTTTTGCAGCGCTTGCTCATCGCCTGCCGCACCACCGGGCCACTTGGTCATATCTAGATTTTTAAGAGCACTAAAGCTGGAGCCTGCGATTTCTGGGGTGTTTAATCCTTTGCTGCTAAACAACTCTATTTGGTAGTTATTGTCTTGCAGAGCAGAGACTAAAACTGGGCTTTGTCGGCCTGCTTTTATACTTGGCCAATAGCTAGTGGGTAAGCCATAAAGCAGGCTTAGCATACCTTCTGGTGATTTATTACTACCACTAAAATGACTGAAGAATTGGCTAGAATTTTTAGCTTGTCGCCAGCTGTGGGGCATTGCTTCTTTTGTCAGCATGTCCCAGCGTAAACCTTCTACAACCACTAGCATCAAATTATAGCGTTGTTCTACATGGCCATACTTGATAGGCGATATCGGGTATCGCATGTTGCCTTGTTGCTTTTTCTCTTGAGCTTTAATGCCTTGATAATAAGCATCAACATCAAATATACCTTGTTCTTGTAAGAAGCTACGGGCAGTTAACGGATAGAATAACGGGTAGTTATTCTTTTGCTGGGTAATTGTTCGGTAGTTGGTCGCGTCAGCCCAAGCATGCACAAAGTGGGTTAATACAAAACAAACAAATAGAATCGCAGCTAGCGGCACACCCAAGCGTTTGTGTTCTAATCGGCGCAAATACTTCCAACACAAACGGGCTAGCCACAACTCCAGCAAGAAGATAAAAGGGACTGAAACAAACAGTAAATTAAGTGTATTTGCTTGGCTGTTTTGGTCTTCATCTAAGAGCAGCTTTAACAACTCAGGATTAAGGTGAAGGTTAAACGTTGCAAATACTTCGGTATCTACAATTAGTAAGCTGATCCCCACGGTAGCAAATAAAGCACCCACAAATCGCATTGACCGATTGCTAGGGATAACAAAGCTAAGAGGGAATAAGGTGAGTAGGAAAATCACAAAGGCGATAAATGAAAACTGCCCTAACCAGCTTACTAATAAATAGCTTTGCCCCAAAAACGTTTCTGGCGGCGCAGCTAACACTAAATAGCGTAAGCCAACAATTAAGGCCAAAATAATGTTAGATAAACAAAACCAATGCCCCCAGCTAATTAACTGAGACACTTTGTCACGGTACTGTTTTGAGCTATTTACCATTGCGGGCTTTACGGTCCTTTGCTTTATTCTTATTTTTCGTCAATTGAGCTTTGAAGGGCTTTTGCAAATCCTTCGCTTAGCTTTTTACGTTGCTCTGGCGCAACCCGTTGATTGATCAAACAGGTGGTAGCATTACCGAGTACCATAAGGGCTAAATCGGTAGTTACATTATGATTATCGACTACTTTGAGTACGTCATTAAGTAATTGTTCCACTTGCTCTGTGGAATATTTTGAAACTATTGCCATTACTTCTCTGCAAATTTGCTGGTAAAGACGCGTATAATAACCCACCTTGTCAGCAAACACTAACAGTAAGAGACTATGAGCATTTCCCTAAAACACCTTATTTTACATTCGCTAGAACTGACTGAAGACGGCACTATTGCTCTGCAAGCTAGGAGCGAAGAGATGGCTCATAGCGAAGAAGCGCTTAGTCTTATAGAAGGCCTACATCTCAACTATAGTGGGCGCGCTGCCAAAGGTTTTGGTTTCTATAATGAAGAGAACAATAGTCCTTTTAAGCTTCAGTTAGATGCTTTACTAAGTGAAGAAATCGATTTTCACCGCTACAGTGTAGATAGCGGCACTGTATTAGTAGAGGAGCTCAAAAAGTATGAGTTTATCGATCAAGGTGTATTGTTACTGGCCAACTACGAGCATGTAGCGGGTGAATACCTGTTAATCATGTTGTTGGAGAATAAGATCTCTCCAGCAGTTGATGACAGCTTAGAGCTAACCGCTAGTCGCTATTTAGAAACAAGTTCTGTGCAGTTAGCGGCGCGTATTGATATTACCGATATGCAGCGTAATCCTGAGTCTCAACGTTATGTTTCTTATGTAAAGGGAAGGGCTGGACGAAAAATTTCTGATTTCTTTGTGGAATTCTTGGGTTGCGATGATGGTTTAGACATAAAGGTGCAAAATGCGGTCTTAATGCAAGCCGTTGACGACTACTGCCAAGCGACCCAATTAGATAAAGAAGAAAAGCTTGCTTATAAAGGTGAAGTAAAATCTTATTGTGAACAGCAACTTAAAGATGGTGAAGAAATCGTAGTAGGGGAGTTAGCTAAAGCCCTACCCACTGCCGAAGACACCGTAGACTTTTACCAGTTTGCCGCCGAAAACTACCCTTTGGAGGATCAATTCCCTGCCGATCGTACAGCGCTTAAGAAATTGGCCAAATGCTTTGGCCAAGGTAAAGGTGTGTCTGTAAGTTTCGAACAAAAATTGTTAGGTGATCGCGTTTTTTACGATGAATCAACCGATACATTGACGATTGTAGGTGTGCCGCCTAACTTAAGAGAGCAGTTAAAAAATAACAAATAACTTAATTAACAAGCATGAAAAGGTTATCAGTTTCAAATGTGTTGTAAAATTACCACATGGAAAGGTTTTCATAGGCTTGGCGGGTTATTTTTGTTGTTTTATTACCACTGTTAGGTGATAAAACAACCGCTCAGGGCACGCGGAGCCTTGCTCTAGTGCTTTGTAGTATAATTTCAAAAGTGCGAGCTAAGTCATGTGCTCGCGTAGGCAATTGGGCTAGAATCAAGCGCAGCAAGTAACATTGCGACCCAAAATTATAATCATAACGACAGTTAAGGAAAGGCTAATGAAAAAGACAATTCTTGCATCTGCTATAGCGGTTGCTTCTTTAGGCATGGCATCTAATGCTTTTGCTGCGATTGAAGAAGGCCAGTTAACCATTTGGGTAAATGGTGATAAAGGCTACAACGGTTTAGCTGAAGTAGGTAAACGCTTTGAAGCTGATACTGGTGTTAAAGTAAGTGTTGCTCACCCTGATGATGCCCCTGGTAAATTCCAGCAAGCTGCTTCTACAGGCTCTGGTCCAGACATCTTTTTATGGGCACACGACCGTTTCGGCGACTGGGTTGACGCTGGTTTATTAACAGAGCTTAAGCCAAGTGCTGAAAAGAAAGCAGCAGTTGAAGACTTCGCTTGGAACGCTGTTACTATCGACGGTAAAGTTTACGGTTACCCTATTGCTATCGAAGCTGTAGGTCTTATCTACAACAAAGACCTAGTACCTACTCCTCCTAAAACATGGGAAGAGATTCCAGCACTAGACGCTAAACTTCAAGAGTCTGGTAAGCACGCAATTCTTTGGGATTACAACAACACTTACTTCTCATGGCCACTATTGGCTGCGAACGGTGGTTACATCTTCAAATATGAAAACGGATCTTACGATGTTAAAGATACCGGTGTAGCTACAGATGGCGCGAAAATGGGCGCTAAAGTAATTAAAGACCTAATCGAAAATGGTCACATGCCTAAAGGTGCTGACTACGGTGTAATGGACTCTGCCTTTAACAAAGGCGAAGTAGCCATGGTTATCAACGGTCCATGGGCTTGGGATAACATGGAAAAAAGTGGCATCAACTACGGTGTGACTTACATTCCAACTATCAACGGTAACAAAGCTAAGCCAATGGTTGGTGTTTTAGCAGGTGCAGTTAACTCTGCGTCACCAAACGCTGATTTAGCGGTAGAGTTCTTAGAAAACTACCTTGTTACTAATGAAGGCTTGAAGTCTGTAAATGACGATGTACCACTAGGTGCTGTTGCACTTAAATCGTACATGGAAGAACTTTCAAGTGACCCTCGCATCGCTGCAACTTTCGCAAACGCTCAAGATGGTGAGCCAATGCCTAACGTAGCTGCTATGGGTAAATTCTGGTCTGCGATGGCAACATCACTAACCAACATCACTAGTGGTCGTCAACCTCTAGAGAAAGCTCTAGACGCCGCTGCGCGTCGCATAGCGAAATAATACGGTCATATTATTTCGGTCAGGAGGAGGATATTGGTCTATCCTCCTCTTTATTAATTTCGGTCAAATACAAAGGTTGTACATAAGATGGGTCTTTCTGCGTCTCCAGGTTTTATGCAGGGCAAGTATGCCTGGCTAAAACTGCTGCTGATCACAGCGATTGTGTTGCTTAACGGCTATGCAATTGTTTTGATGTATGCAGGTGGTGAATATGCATTTGCATTGCTCACCCTTGTTGTTGTTTCTACCGGTGTGTATGTTTTTACTACTAAAAAAATGTATGCCCACCGATATATCTTCCCTGGTATTGCTGGGATGGTGGTCTTCATCATTTTCCCTCTGGCTTATACGATAGGCATTGCGTTTACTAACTACAGCGGAACAAACTTGTTATCGCTAGAGCGTGTAGAGCAGTTGCATACCCAGAAGACTTACATGGCTAAAGGCGGTTCATTTGGCTTCCAGTTGCATCAAGCAGCAGAAGGTAAATACGTATTAGCACTTTCTCAAGACGATAAGTTATTTGTGACTCGTCCTGTTGAAGTTGTTTCTAACGCCGATGTTCGCGCTAGAAAGCTTACTCTTGAAACTAAACGGATTAAGTTGCAAGCAGTAGACGCTTTACCTACTAGTGAAAAAGCCCCGATTAAAGAAATCATTGCTCATCGCCAATTCTTCAACAACATCGTGCTAGTCACGCCTGAAGCTGATGAATTAGTCATGAACGGTCTACGCAAGTTCTCAGCAATGAAACCACTATATTCTCGCTTAGCCGATGGTGTAGTACTTAAAGAAAGTGGTGCCATTTTACCTGGTCCTTCTATTCTCCGTAACAACCAAACTGGCGAGCTTATGCTGCCGAACATGGAAACAGGTTACTTCCAATACATCGATGGTGATGGTGAGTTTGTTGGTAGTCGTTTAGCACCTGGTTTCACTGTAGGTGTTGGTTGGAAAAACTTTGAACGTGTTGCTACCGATAAAGGTATTAAAGAACCGTTTATTGAAATCTTCATTTGGACGGTTATTTTTGCCGGTGTTTCAGTAGCTCTAACGTTAGCTATTGGCATGGTGTTAGCCTGTCTAATTCAATGGGAAGAGCTTAAAGGTCGCGCTTTTTATCGCGTGGTGCTTATTCTCCCCTATGCAATTCCTGCGTTTATCTCAATCTTGGTATTTAAAGGTTTGTTCAACCAAAACTTTGGTGAGATTAACGGTATTTTAGAGTCACTATTTGGCGTTAAGCCGGATTGGTTCACCGATCCTATCATGGCTAAGTCAATGATTTTGATTGTGAACACTTGGCTAGGTTACCCATACATGATGATCTTATGTTTAGGTATGCTTAAATCTATTCCTGAAGACCTGTATGAAGCGTCTTCAATGGATGGTGCAGGCCCAATCAGTAACTTCTTCAACATTACTGTTCCACTATTGATGAAACCACTAACGCCATTGTTGGTTGCATCATTCGCCTTCAACTTTAACAACTTTGTATTGATTCAGTTGTTAACAAATGGTGGCCCAGACATTATCGGTGCTTCAACACCAGCTGGTACAACCGACTTGCTCGTAAGCTACACCTACCGAATTGCCTTCCAAGGTGATGGTGGTCAGGATTATGGTCTAGCCAGTGCGATTGCGACATTAATCTTTATTGTGGTTGGTGCACTAGCATTGATTAACTTGAAACTAACTAAAGCTGATAAGACGGCATAAGGAGAAGCTACTATGGCAATGGTTCAACCTAAATCATTGAAATATAGAAAACTAGCTACTCACGTAGTGCTATGTTTGTTTCTATGTTTAATTATTTTTCCATTATTAATGGTAATCACTATTTCTTTCCGTACGGGTAACTTTGCGGTAGGTGAATTGATTCCTTCAAACCCAACTTTGGATCACTGGCGTTTGGCTTTAGGGATTACTGTTGTAAACCCTGATGGCTCTCTAACTCCGCCTCCATTCCCAGTTCTTACCTGGTTATGGAACTCGATTAAAGTTGCGGGTATTTCAGCCTTATTAATTGTTGCTCTTTCTACCACAAGTGCTTACGCGTTTGCTCGTATGCGTTTTAGAGGTAAGGCAACCATTCTTAACGGTATGTTGATTTTCCAAATGTTCCCATCTGTTTTGGCCTTGGTGGCAATTTACGCTTTGTTCAATAAGATTGGTGAATATATTCCTTGGTTGGGTCTAAACACTCACGGAGGTTTAATCTTCGCTTACCTTGGTGGTATTGCACTTCACGTGTGGACTATTAAAGGCTACTTCGAAACGATTGACCCAGCGCTAGAAGAGTCTGCAGCGATTGACGGTGCAACTCCATGGCAAGCGTTTAGATTGGTATTGTTACCGCTTTCTGTGCCTATTTTGGCGGTTGTGTTTATTCTTGCATTTATCGGTGTTATTACCGAGGTTCCAATGGCCTCAGTACTGATGCAAGACGTTGATAAACTCACACTCGCTGTAGGTGCTCAACAATATCTCTATCCGCAAAACTACTTGTGGGGCGATTTCGCCGCTGCAGCTGTTTTGTCTGGATTCCCTATCACCCTGGTGTTCCTCATGGCTCAACGTTGGTTGGTCGGCGGGTTAACAGCTGGCGGTGTTAAAGGTTAAATTATTTGGGCGTAGCTGCGAATGCAGCTACGCAAAACAAGATTGATTGCGAGTAAAGCGACGCTTTATTCAGTTTGGAGCTAATAATGGCTGATGTAATTCTAAAAAATGTACGTAAAAACTACGACCCGGCAATTCACCAAGATACCTTGCGTGATATTAACTTAGACATTCAAGATGGCGAGTTTGTAGTATTCGTTGGTCCATCAGGTTGTGGTAAATCAACGCTGTTACGTATGATTGCTGGCTTAGAAGATATTACAAGCGGTGAGCTTAATATCGGCGGCAACTTCATGAATGACGTGCCACCAGTTGAACGTAACGTAGGTATGGTATTCCAATCTTACGCTTTATACCCACACATGGACCTACGCGAGAACATGTCGTTTGGTCTTAAGCTGAAGAAAGTAGAAAAAAGTATCATTGAAAAGCGTGTTAATAACGCTTCAGATATTTTAGGCCTAGATCCTTTACTTGACCGTAAGCCAAAAGAGCTAAGTGGTGGTCAGCGCCAACGTGTTGCAATTGGTCGTTGTATCGTACAACAACCAGGTGTTTTCTTGTTCGATGAGCCGTTATCAAACTTAGATGCTGCACTTCGTGTGAAAATGCGTATTGAGATTGCCAAGCTTCATAAAGAACTACAATCAACCATCATCTACGTTACTCACGACCAAGTGGAAGCGATGACCTTGGCGGATAAAATTGTAGTACTAAGCCCATTAGATCCAAATGCTGCTACAAACTTAGAGCAATATGGTTCACCGCTTGATCTATACCATAACCCAGCAAACAAATTTGTTGCTGGGTTTATTGGTTCACCGAAAATGAACTTCATTGAAGGTGAAATTGTGGAAGTAGGCGAGCAAGAAAGTAAAATTAAACTGGTAACTGGCGATATTGTTAGCGCTGCGGTAGATACAAGCCGTGCAAGCGTTGGTGATGCTGTTGAGTTTGGTTGCCGCCCTGAGCATTTGGTTGAAGATACCCATGCTCACGCAGAGAACTTTATTACAGGTACTGTAGTAGTTGCCGAGCACCTAGGTGCAGAGTCTTACGTTTACATGGACGTTAAAGGCTTTGATTTCACCTTTAAAGCGCGTAGCGAATTCCCAACGAACAATGGTGATGAGTTACGTGTTGGCTTACCAACTAAAGCTAGCTACTTGTTTGACAGTAATGGCATTGCGTTCCCACGTACTGCCAAGTACAACAAAGACTAGAAGTTGACCGTTAATTCAAAGCGACCTTCGGGTCGCTTTTTTTTTGCTTAAAATAAACTTAGCTCTGGGGAAAAGAATAAGATTTAATTTGGGGTTTTGTTTTCGCGTTGAACAATCTCTAGCAGGGCCGTTTGGATAAATTTTTGTTTTACCGACTCATCTGCATCAAAGCTCAGCCCGTAATGAACCCGTTCAGGGGATCGTTGTTCTAAGTGTTGGTTACAAATACTTGCCTTTATGCTTAATGTTTCATATTCATCTATAGGCAGGTGTAAATTAAAGCTTCGTTTTGTTAAGGGTAATGGTATTGGAGCGCTTATAAAGCCACCACCATTTAGCGATAAGTCTTTGAGTAAGCCTTTAAAAGATTCATTGCTGTCGCTTTCACTTTGCATTTTACAGGGTAACGACACCGGTAAACGGCTATGTTGCCGCAAACTAATTTTTTGGATATTTCGGGGATAATCTAATACCACCCAGCGTCCTACACTGCTCATTAACTTTGAAATTGAGCCGCGGTAAGCAAAAATAGTAGCGTTTGGATCGCCTTCATTAACGATTCTCACCACAATAGATTGACCTTCGCGAATTAAGTCTCTGGCCGCTTCCCATTGCTGGTCCATGCCTCTAGATAGAATCACGCACATACCTGGTTCAATACCAATCAAGCGACTACGTAAGCGCAAAGGGTTAGTTGGGGTAGGGATCTGCAAGTGCACTTCGGTTTGGCAGGGAAGGGCATTAAACTCATTGAGTAACTCAGGCGCTATCGGGTCCACGGCGTTATCTAGTTATTATTCAACATGGTTAAACCTTATCACAGTTAGTTGAATTTTGGTTTTTCCGCTTGTTGAGATTGAGAAGCAACTGCCTAAATGGTGGCGTTGTGGCTATAATGTGCCGCATTAGCGATAACGGACTGCAATATGAAACTATTTGTAAAAGACTTAACAGTGATTGACTCAACCTACTTATGTCCAGACCGAGGTTTAGTGGGGGAAAGTTGGTTAGTGGATATTGAATTGGGCGGATCGTTAAATGATATGGATATGCTGCTTGACTTTGGCCAGGTTAAAAAACTGATTAAACGGTTAATCGACGATAAAGTTGACCACAAACTATTGGTTCCTCGTCGCTCTCCATTGTGTAAGGTAAGCAACAGCGAAGGCTACATGCAATTAGACTTCCAACGTCCACATGGTAAAAGTATTCACTTACGCTGCCCCGATGAAGCCTATACATTTATTGACTCGGTTGAAGTGAGCAATGAAGCCTTAACTGCTTACGTAAAAGCGGTGGTGCTAGAACAATTACCCAATAATATTCAAGACATAAGCATTAACTTACGTCATGAAGCGATCGACGGTCCGTATTACCACTACAGTCATGGATTGAAGAAACACGATGGTAATTGTCAGCGAATTGCTCATGGTCATCGCTCAACGATAGAAATTTTAGTGGATGCAGAGAGTGATGTTGATCTAGCCACTAGTTGGGCAATGAAATGGCGTAACATTTATCTCGGTAGCGCCAATGATGAGATATCAGTAAATGATATTAGCTTTTATCAGCAACAGGAATGGCAGCAGCATTACGCCTTTGCCTACCAATCCCCTCAGGGCTTTTTTGAGTTAGTGGTGCCTAAGCAAGAAACCGATATTTTGCCCTGTGAGACAACGGTAGAGAACTTAGCTGCTTATATTGCGCAAACCTTATCTAAAGCGATGGATGGGCATACGTTAAAAGTGATTGCTTACGAAGGGGTAGGTAAAGGCGCAATTTCAGAAGTTTATCGATAAAAAAAGGCTCCTAGCTAGGAGCCTTTTGGGTGCTATTTCTGTGCTTACAAGGTAAAACGTTTTACCAATGAGTCTTGTTGTTGTGCCAGCCCACCCAGTTCTTCACTGGTGCTGGTGACAATTTCAATGCTTTGGTAGTTTTCGTCACTAATATCGGAAATGCGATTTAAGTTATTCGATATTTCCGCGCCAGTGGCTTGCTGCTGTTCTGCTGCTGCGGCAATTTGGCTACTCATATCCGAAATTTGGGTAATAATTCCCTGAATTTCTTCCATTGCGCCGTTGGCATCTGATGATTGTGAGATGCTCGCCTGCATTTCTGATGAACATTCTGACATTACCGATACTGCACGTTGGGCACTTTTCTGCAGGTTTTCAATCATTGATTGAATCTCTGTTGTTGAGTTAGTGGTTTTCTGTGCCAGCACTCTTACTTCGTCGGCAACAACCGCAAATCCTCTACCTTGCTCACCCGCACGTGCGGCTTCAATGGCGGCGTTTAATGCAAGTAGGTTGGTTTGGTCTGCGATACCGCGAATCACATCCAAGATAGAACCAATGCTATTGCTCATGCTATCTACTTCGCCGATTACTGAGCTACTATGCCCCAGTTTTTCAGACAGTTGATGGGTAGTCGTGATGTTATTGCTCATAATCTGACGACCAGAGTTAGAGGCCTCTTCCACTTCCATTACTTTTTCCAAAGTAATGTTCGCGCTCTTGGCTACTTCTCTTACCGATTGTTCCATCTCGGTCATGGCGGCGGCAACAGAGGCGGTTTCTTGACGTTGATTATTTAGCTCTTCTTTAGCGGTATTTAGGGTCGTGGAGTTACCCTGAGATACATTCGACAGGCTTTCTGCCGCTTGGCTTATGTCATTTAGCACCGAGCGCATCTGCTCCATCATACTGTTGGCTGAATCTGCAAGTTGTCCAAACTCATTAGTACTTTGGTAGTTTACCGTTTCCGTCATGTCACCCGCTGCAGCTGCCTTAAGCGTTTTAAGTAACTGATTTAGCGGTTGTTTGATTGAACCCGCTACGTTCCAAGCAACGAGTAACGCTAAAGGAATGGCAATAATCATCGCGGTTATTAGCTGAATACGGCTTGATTCAAGCATCTTGTTTGCATTAGACGCCGCCATATCGACTTGAGCATTTGCAATATCATTGATTGCTGAAAGCTGGCTAATGGCATCGGTAATTTGCACTGCAGTGTCGGCTACTCGTAGTGAGATAGCTTCTTTAACTTTGGCGACTTCTAAATGATTGGCAAGTACGCCATCATCTTTGGTTGAGTCTTTTACAAACTGGTCAATTTGGTGACCCATGTCGTTGCGCAACTCTGGAATTTCGTCTTCTAAATCAGAAGTGGCGCTCATGAAGTTTTTAATAAGCTTGTTATTTCGCTTCAAAATCACTGCAATTTTTTTAGACTCTACAGTGTTTAAACCTTCCAAAGTGTTTAGCTCAATTACCGCCATTGCATTCAGAAAGCTTTCGGCTGCCCAACGAATGTAGTCATCGTTTAGCTCTACCACTTTGTCTGACAGGTTCTTTTTAAGCTGTGGCAACATGACCGTGAGTTGGTTGGAGCTACGCTTTACTGATTTCAGTTCTGACAAGTAATTTAAGTTGTCGTCCATCACTTGTTTAGCAACTTGAAAGTAGTTCTGATCTAGGCTGTTTAGCGTGTCTAAACGAGCTTCTAGCTCAGCGTTGCCTTCGGCCATCGAACGCAAGGTGCCTAAAGATGAAATGAACACTAATTCACTTTGCTCAAACGACTCGCTGCTTGCTTTGATAACTTTAGTATCAGCAGAGGTTAATGCATCTTTAAAGTATTTGTCTGCGGTCAGCAAATCTACGGCAAACTCACTACTTTGAATAACCAAAGGTGTGGCTTCTTCGGTCACCACGTCAAGCTGTTGGTTAAACTGACTGCCCGTTTGTAGTGACAATACATTAGTTAACACCATCATTAGAACCAAAAAACCAAATCCGATGTTTACTCGATGAACAATAGAAATGTTTTTAAAAAATTGGAGCGATGAGGCTACGTTTAGTGACTTTTTTTTCATAATTCCTCGACCAACCGATCTGTTAGCTATTTATAGTTTTTATATTATTTTATTTAGTAAAAAGTATGCCTTTAGTTGGCTATTCTTACTATGCAAGAGATCACAACTCTAGACGCTGGAAGCCCTTTTATACTGATAATAGCGGCCAACTTAACAAAGACTTTACCTTTTAAAATATAAAGCAAAATAAATTGTACAAATATAGAACAATCACAAGCAATTTGTAGAAATACTTCGCGCTAGATTAGGTCTAGCTCGTAAAATAGTTTATAAATAGACTTCTCCCGAACATCTGGTTTTTGGAACGCATTAATGGCTGATTCATCGCCCATCAAGTGGCGCGTTTTACATACTCGTAACACTGCGTTCTTTAGCAAGATGAACAAACAAGCTATCGCTTTCGCTTTATTTACCAGCTTATTGCTAGTTGGTTGTAGTAGCGCAGTTTTTAGTGATCTTTTTGTGAGTTACGACGAGCAACTTAATGCTAGTCGTTATCAAATGGGGTCTGGGCAGTTCGAGTTAGCCTCGGACCTTATTTCTGAAGGCAGTAAAAGCGATAATAACTACTATCTTAAGCAGTTGGAAAAAGGCCGCTTATCTTATCTAGCGGGTGACTTTTCTGGCAGTCAGGCTCATTTTACCCACGTTGATGAGCAGCTTACTTGGCTGTCTCGCCAAGCTGAGTATCGTTTATCTACCGGCTTACAAAATGTTTCAGCCTTAGCAACCAACGACAATTTTATTGAGTATCACGTGCCGGTTTACGAGCAAGTGATGTTACATCATTATCAAGCCATCAATTACTTGCACAGCGATGGTTTGGAGTCTGCATTGATTGAAATCCGCCGCGCCGGATTGATTCAACAGCAAGCTATGCAAGAAGTGCCGGTGACTTTAGAAGAGCAACTACGTGATTATAAGTCGCAGTATGATGACCTAATGACGGATTACCCGCAGCTAAAAACTCAAGACAAAGCCTTAGCGAACGCCTTTCAAAACGGCTTGAGTTTTACGCTATCAGCCGCTTTATATTTGGCCGCAGGGCAAGAAGATGATGCTTACATTGATTACCGCAAAGCGCTAGCACTAGCGCCAAACAACGGTTATTTGCAAGCAGAAGTCGCTCGTTTGGGACAAAAGCTAGCCATGAGTGATTATCGAGAATACACACCAGCCAAAGCTAAAGCCTTAACCAAGCAGCAGGGGTTATTGGTTGTGTTGCACGAACAATCAATTGTGGCAGCGCGCCAAGAGGCTCGCTTTACTTTACCCCTATATAATCATAATCGCTGGGAAACCTACACAGTCGCTCTACCCGTTATTTCAGGGAATGCGCAAATAGCTATACCGCAATGGATGAAAGTGGGTAACGAGCGATTCTCCAGTGAGCGCTTAGTGCAGTTTGATGAGCTAGCAGCTAAGCAGTTACAACAAGATTTACCCGCAATATTACTGCGGCAAATTTTGCGTGTGATAACCAAAGATCAATTTCGTCGTGAAGTGAATAAAGATAAAGCAGATGACGAAGAAAACTGGGCGAACGCGTTGGTGAATGTGTACAACATTGCGTCGGAGCGGGCAGATACACGCAATTGGCAAACCTTACCAGCCTTGGCGCAAGTGGCGATTAAGCCTCTTCCAGCTGGCGAACATACTCTAGAATTTGAAGGCTTGTTGCAAAACCAAGCAGCAATTAATATAACTGCAGGTAGAGTAACCTTAATACTGACTAATGATTTGGGCTCTCCAGCTCAAATATTTAATTTATAAAGAGGGTAAAGCTATGAAATATTTGCTGTTATTAATTGCACTGCTTGTCGTAGGCTGTACCACCGACACCTCTGGCATTTCGGCAGATTCAGATAAGCCCGATGGGAAGCAATGGCTAATTGTAGACAATATTAGCTTAGGTCGAAAACTCACCGTTTTAGATGCTGCTACTCACCAAGGAATGGACCGCTTGCGCGGTGTGGCAACAATACAATCTTTATTCAAAGGTGACTTAAATTTGCAGTATCGCTTTTACTGGTATGACAGTAACAACATGCAAATTAATAGTGCAACTACCGCATGGACGCCTCTAAGCTTACACGGCAAGCAACAAATTCAAGTGCAATCAGTTGCCTTGGTAAATACCGCGAGCCATTTCAAAATTTATGTTAGAGAAGTTAAATAACAGAGAGATATCCCATGAAAAAACTCGTACTCGCTGCATCTGTACTAGCCCTTACCTTAAGTGGTTGTTCTACCCATGTAAGCTACGGCGACCCGCAAGAAGTTGAAACAGTAGATGTTGCTTTTGGCTCAACTGACTTACAAAAAATTGCCGTTGAAATGACAGATTCGATGATTTCGTCTCCATTGCTAACCGACATTACCAATAACAATCGCCCGATTGTGTTTGTTGAACGCATTAAAAACAAAACTACCGAGCATATTGATACTGAGTCAGTGACTGATTCAATTAGCACAAAATTACTGCAATCTGGCAAATTCCGCTTTGTTGATATGACACGCGTAACGGCGGTACGTGAACAGCTTGATTTTCAAAACGACGGCGGGTTAGTTGACCCATCTAAAGCGATTGCTTTTGGTCAGCAAGTGGGTGCTGAGTATATGCTTTATGGCAACCTTTCAAGCATTGTAAAAACTAACAAGAAAACCAAAGACGTTTATTACAAAATGACTATGCGATTAATGGACTTAAAAACTGGCTTAGTTGAATGGGCTGACGAAACTGAGATTCGCAAGGGCGAAACTAAATCTACTTTTGGTTGGTAGTTAGTACATGGGACCTCTGTTTTTAGATTTACTCGGTACGGAGCTGAGCGCTGAAGAGCGCGAGATGCTCCAGCATCCTCTTGTGGCTGGCGTTATTTTGTTCAGCCGTAATTATCAAGATCGAGCTCAGTTGTTAGAGTTAGTTCGTACCATTCGCTCTGCGAGTAAACAGCGCTTATTAATTGCTGTTGATCACGAAGGGGGCCGAGTACAGCGCTTTAGAGAGCAATTTTCAGCTATTCCTGCGATGGGCTTGATGGCGAAAGGCGCAGACACTCTTCATATTTCTCACCAAGACTGGGCTAAGCAACTGGGTTGGTTAATGGCTGCAGAGTTACGGGCTTGCGACATTGATATTAGCTTTGCACCCGTTTTAGACATTGATGGTGTTAGTGATGTAATAGGGCAACGCGCTTTTAGCAATAGTCCTAGCGAGATTATACGTTGCGCAAGTGCGTTTATTGATGGAATGAACTTAGCCGGTATGAAAGCTACAGGTAAACACTTTCCTGGCCATGGCAATGTAAAAGCGGATACTCACCATTTAGAGGCTCGTGATCCGCGCCCATACGCAGAAATTAAGCAGCAAGACATGCAAGTATTTGCCGCGCTTATTGCTCAGAACAAACTCGATGCGGTAATGCCTGCCCATGTTATTTACAGTGACATAGATGACAAGCCTGCAGGGTTCTCGCAGATATGGCTGCAAAAAATACTACGTAAAGAGTTATCGTTTAACGGGCTTATTTTTAGTGATGACCTAAGCATGAAGGGCGCTGCAGTTGCGGGTAATCATATAGATCGTGCTCAGCAAGCCTTAGCGGCAGGTTGTGATTTATTGCTAGCCTGTAATGATAGAGAAGCTAGCATTAGTTTATTAGATGGCTTAGATCAAAGCTGTGTTGCGAATGCCGAAACCTTAGTGGGTAAAGCGTTTGCGCATAGTTGGTCAGAGCTTGAATCGCAAGCTCAGTATCGAGAAATTGCCGCTCGTGCTGCACAAATAGTGCAAATGAGTAGTGAATGGTAACAATTATAAATACACTTAGTTTTAGTGTGTGAATGTAAGGAAGGTATTGCAGGATGATTATTTATCTACACGGCTTCGATTCAACAAGTCCGGGTAACCATGAAAAAGTGCTTCAGTTGCAATTTGTAGATCCCGATGTGCGGCCGATCAGCTACAGCACCATTCATCCGCGGCATGATATGAGTCACTTACTGAAAGAAGTGCATAAACAGCTCATGTTAAGTGCCGAAGAAGAAGTTGTGATTTGTGGTGTGGGCTTGGGGGGCTATTGGAGCGAGCGCATTGGTTATTTATGCGGGATCCCATCAGTGATTTTCAATCCTAACTTACACCCAGAAAAGAACATGCAAGACCGAATTGAACGCCCAGAAGAGTACATTGATATTGCATCAAAGTGTGTTACTGAGTTTAGAACTAAGAACAAAGGTAATTGTACTGTGGTGCTCTCAGAGAACGATGAAGTGTTGGACAATTCTCATTCTGAGCAAGAGCTTAAAGCCTATTACGATGTTATTTGGGACAAAGAACAAAGTCACAAATTTAAAGACATCAGCCATCACCTGCAGTTGATAAAGTCTTTAAAACGCCTGCCAAGTTTATAGAATCTTAAATTTTCATAAAAAGAGGGAATTAATCCCTCTTTTTTATTGGGCGCTTTTTGTGATCTTAATCAAGTTACGTATAATGAGCCCACCTTAGCTAGTTGTTAAAGGCATAACAAAAATAAAGCCTTTGTAGTAGAGCTAAACACTTCAAGTTGTTACAAGGAAATATTCAAGCATGACTAGAATCGTTGTAGTTGGTGGTGGGGCCGGTGGTTTAGAACTGGCGACGCGCTTAGGCCGTAAACTCGGTAAACACGGAAAAGCTAACGTAGTGCTGGTAGATAAAAACCGCACCCATTTATGGAAGCCGCTATTACATGAAGTGGCTACCGGCTCTTTAGATGCAGGCATTGACGCCTTGAGCTATCGCTCACATGCTGCTAATCATGGCTTTGAATTTCAACTTGGTGAAGTGGCTGATGTAAATCGTGAAGATCAATTGGTGACTTTAAAGGCTATGGTCGAAGAGGGTAAAGAAGTTCTTCCGGCGCGCCAGCTAAATTATGATTACCTAATCATGGCCATAGGCTCTGTTTCGAACGACTTTAATACCAAAGGTGTTAAAGACAATTGTATTTTCCTCGACAACCCAAGCCGCGCTGATTTATTCCACCGCCGCATGCTTAATCGCTTTTTACAGTATTCGCAAAATGACGAAGCGCAAAAGGGCGAAAAAGTACGTGTTGCTATTGTTGGGGCTGGCGCAACTGGCGTAGAGCTTTCTGCTGAGCTGCATAACGCCTTAGACCAACTACGCGCTTATGGCGTGCCAAACCTAAGCCATTCAAGCCTAGCGGTAACCTTAGTAGAAGCGGGTGAGAAAATTCTCCCGGCATTACCTGTGCGCATATCTAGCTCAGCCCATTCAGAGTTACAGAAAATGGGTGTAGATGTACGTACCAAAACGATGGTGACGGAAGCGACTGAAGAGGGCTTAACGACTAAAGGCGGTGAACTGATTAAAGCTGACTTAATGGTGTGGGCGGCAGGCATTAAGTGCCCTGATTTTATGAAAGAACTCGGCGGCTTAGAAACCAACCGGATTAACCAGTTAGTGGTTCGCCCAACCTTGCAAACCTCGCGCGATAGTAATATTTATGCGATTGGCGATTGTGCGAGTTGTGCCATGGGAGAAACCGGTTTTGTACCACCACGGGCTCAATCGGCTCATCAAATGGCGACCTTAGTATTTAAAAATATTGTGCGCCAAATTGAAGAAAAACCACTGCAAGAGTTTGAATACAAAGACCATGGTTCCCTAGTATCACTCAGCCGTTACTCAACAGTTGGTTCGCTAATGGGTAATCTTATGCAAGGTTCAATGATGATTGAAGGGCGCATTGCACGAGTAATGTATATCTCGCTTTATCGGATGCATCAAATCGCCTTACATGGCTACATGAAAACTGGCTTAATGATGTTAGTAGGGCGAATTAACCAAGTATTGAGGCCTAAGCTTAAGTTGCACTAAGTTTATTAGTTAAAAGCAGCTCAAGGGCTGCTTTTTTGTGCAAGTGTAAGCTGAAAGAATAGGCTACTAGTATCGTCGTATTAAACAATACACTTGCAAATCAGCGCCTTCCCTCCGATGATAGCCAAGATATCATTTACAACGTTCACTTACTCTATGTCTCAGTCTAGTCAGTTTGATCTCAATCTTTTACGTGTATTTAAGTCAGCTTGTGAGCATGAATCAGTCACTCGAGCCGCAGAACAGCTTGACCTGACTCAATAGACAGTAAGCAATGCACTTTCCCGGTTAGAAACAATTGGCCAAGAGCTGCTTACCCGCATTGTTCGAGACATAACACCAATGTCATTAGCACAAGGCTTTTATTCTAGCCGGCAAGTTGCTTTGCTTAACATTGAAGGGTTTATTGCCAAGGGGTGATGCTCCATAAGCTACGATAAAAGCTCGCTATAGCACTTAAGGATAGTGCGATAGATGTGATGTTGATTGAATTGTCCAGCGATGAGCAAGAAACCTACGAGGATATGAGCAGTGAAAGTATCGATGTTGTTATTGATGTATGTGCACCAGAGAGTGTAACCTTTAACTCTCTGGTCATTCAGCGAGATAAATTGTGTTGCATTGCTAATCGATCGCTCCCTCGCTTACGAATCGGAGATCTTACCCGGGCTGCTTATTTAGCCGAGCTGAATGTAATGTTCGATATACGCAGCTTTACCTTAGCAGCCTTGCTTGAATCAGGTAAAGCTGGTATCGAAGGTGATAGTTCAGTAATGAAAAAATGACAGAGGTATCAATACACTCTGATGGTTCTTTTGAAATCCTACCTTGCCCGTCGAAGGGCCAAGAAGTAGATGCTTACACATACAACTAGCTAACACAGAATATGGGTACCTATTAATGTGGTCATTTTTACTATTCTGTGGCGTGAATAATCGCGGACACATGGTTTTCAACCACTGTAAAAGCCACTTTATCTCCTACTTTAAAATCGTGACCATGCACTAAGCAGTTATATTCTTTTCCTTGTTTGTCTTTCAGTATTAGGCGGTCAATATACTCGCCAAATTTTTCGTTAGTAATGTCTTGGCCTATGAAAGCGCCTGCGGTACCTATAATGGCGTTAGCGCTTCCACCACCAATTTGTCCGCCGACTAAAGCACCAATAAACGAGCCGCCAAATTGTTTACCTAACGAGGCATCTTTCTTTACTTCGCGAATATTTGATACCTCACCGACATGCCGAACTATATTGGGAGAGTTATCAAGCTGATCGGTCGGCACTTCTTTTTGGGGGGAAGTGCAGCCTTGAATCGTTAAAACTAGAGTGGCCAATAGGTAAGTCCGTAGCATATTCATGTCATTTCCTTATCGGTGCTTTATGATCTTGGCTTAGCGGTAGAAAGTGCTCAGGAAAAGTATAATCCAATAAGGTGTTTTAGTTGGCGAAACTAAGTAAGCACCAAGAATTTTATTCATGAAAGAAAAGAGAGGGTAACCATTGAGGGCCGAATACCCAGTTTTTTTAGAGGCTTAGGTAAGGAGAGAAATTAAGGGTTATGGCTTGTCTAACGCAGACTTAAACACGATAAAACTCATCATCAAGCTAATCCACAAGGTGACTGCATTCAGCGCTTCAAAACGCCAAAAATTGAGATTTATGGAATGAACTTGAATCGCTATATCAGCAAGGAGTAAAACTAAGATCCCCCATAACTGCCAGCGTATCGAAAGTTTCTGCCATAGCTTAGGGAAGATTAAACGAGTGAGTGGCAGGGCGCCCATCGCAAGCCCAAAATAGAACCAGAAATGGTCGGGGTAAAGCAGCCCCAGTATTTTATCACCAGTTTGGCGAGAGCTGGCGGCAATCGCCAGCAATAACCACGTTCTGCTTAACAGCGCACAGGCAAACAGTACGCTGGGTTGATTTGCTAATAACACCGTTTAATTAAGATGCTGGCGTAGCGCTAGCGCTTGGTTCAGGCGAGTTATCCTCGGTTAGCTGTGCTTGTTCATTCTCCCCTGGGCTTTCTTCAACATTATCTGCAACGGGCAACGACTCAACACTGTTGGTTAGGTTTGTTTGCTCTTCTGGGCTGCGGCGGATTTGAATCAGCATTCCCATTAGCGGATGATCAAAATAGTGAATTTCGCTGGAGCGAACTCGACGTTTTTGATCAAATTTAAAGCTCTGTAGTTGCTCTTCTGTTTGATACTCAGTGACTAAACTACCAGCTTCAACATTGTTAGCATCAGCGCTTAATAACACCACTTGTTGCTGCTCTTCTTCATCAGAAAGAGGGGCTTCTACCACCACTGTACTGAGTTCAGTTTCGGTAGTTAACGGTTCTTCGCTAGCATTAATATCAAGCAACTCTTGCTCGGGTTCGTTAATTAACAGCTCTACATCTTCAGGGCGCTTAAGCAGCAGCTCTGTTTCAATGTATAAGTAGTGTTGAAGGTACACACGAATGCCGCCTTCTAATTCCCAAATCGCAGCAGCAGCTTCAGGCTCTATATCAAACGCTCCAACGGCAGTATCGGGGGCGTCAAACAGCGAAATGTTTTCAGCAGCTAAATCAAAGCCTTGGCTTTCCTCAATTATTGCATCGTCAGAGAAATTTAATGAGCCAAGTAAACGTCCATTTTCGTTAAAACGGGTCGAGAAATCTTCGCCAGCTTGAATTTGGTAGTGTTTAGCGCGATTACGCGGGGCAACAATTTCACGCCAACCTAGGTGAAGTAAGGGCGTAAAAGCAGCATGCTGTTTAAGCTTATTAAACTCGTCATTTAGTTCTAGCTGCTGTTTGCTCAGCATTTGGCGTTTTGTTGAGCCAGTGACAGGCCAGCCTCTACCGTCTATGCTCACCGGTAACTTATCAAATCGGGGGGCAATGCAGGGCTCTAACTCATCATTACAACCAAACAGCGGCGCGAGCAATGGTTCGCTGGTATTTACGCCTAGCGTTTGTGGCTGCGGCCAATATTCTTGGCTACTTTCCACACTTACATTTCGCTTAAAAAAGATAACTTCTATGTCAAACCAGCGAGGTTCTTGAGCAACACTCGGTAAGCTGGTTAGTGTTACTGCTGCTAACGTGGTTAGCTGCAGGGCATTTTTAAGAGTTTGTCGCATTGGCAGTAAATTGCTCCAATAATGATTCGATCAAGCTTAATCGTTGTTCTGGGCTGTCGCTAGGTACCGCAAATTTAAGTTTATTTGCGCCTTCTAGGCGATAAATTGCTGGTTGTGATTGTAACAGGCTTACTAGAAAAGCGGCATTAACTTTTGTTGATTCGCCGAACTCTACTACACCACCTTTTGGTCCTGCTTCTACCCGTTTGATACCGAGTTGTTCGGCTTCAATTTTTAGCTTTTGTACTTCAAATAGGTTTTTTGCTTGCTCTGGCAGTAAACCAAAGCGGTCGATGAGTTCAACTTGTAATTCACGCATTTCTGGTTGGTCTGCACAATTGGCAATGCGTTTGTACATGGTTAGGCGAGTAGTAACATCAAAAATATAGTCGTCAGGCAGCAATGCTGGCACGCGCAATTCAATCTCGCATTGGTCTGTTTGGCTTAAGTCCCAATTCAAGTCTTGGCCGTTTTTAAGAGCCGTCACGGCTCTATCAAGCATTTCCATATACAAGGTGAAACCTACCGCTTCAATTTGTCCGCTTTGGTCATCACCTAATAGCTCGCCAGCTCCCCGAATTTCTAAATCGTGAGTGGCAAGCGTAAAGCCTGCGCCTAAGTCTTCTAACTGGGCAATAGCATCCAAACGTTTAATCGCGTCTTTGGTGATAAGCTTTGGCGGTGGCGTAAGTAAATACGCATATGCTTGGTGATGTGAGCGACCAACTCGACCACGTAACTGGTGCAACTGGGCTAATCCAAAGTTGTCGGCGCGGTTAATAATAATGGTGTTGGCGCTAGGGATGTCGATACCGGTTTCGATAATGGTGGTACACACCAAAACGTTAAAACGCTGATGGTGGAAATCACTCATTATTCGTTCTAACTCACGCTCGCGCATTTGTCCGTGAGCCACGGTTATACGGGCTTGCGGTAACCATTCACGTAGTTCTTGGGCCACGCGGTCAATGGTGTCTACTTTATTATGTAGGAAGTAAACTTGGCCACCACGCATCACTTCACGGCTTATCGCTTCTTTAATTAAAGCTGAGTCGTGTTCGCGAACAAAGGTTTTTACTGCTAAACGCTTAGCTGGCGGTGTGGCAATAATCGATAAATCTCGCATGCCGCTCATCGCCATATTCAAAGTACGCGGAATTGGCGTAGCGGTTAGTGTCAGAATATCGATATTAGCCCGCATGGCTTTGATTTGTTCTTTTTGCCTTACTCCAAAACGGTGTTCTTCATCTATCACCAACAAACCTAAATCGGAATACTTCACGTCTTTACTAAGTAGCTTATGGGTACCAATAATAATGTCGACTTTGCCGGCGGCTAAGTCTTTAAGTACTAGGTTTTGTTCTTTGGTGGTTTTAAAGCGCGATAGCGAGGCGACTTCGATTGGCCAATTAGCAAAGCGGTCGCTAAAGTTATCGAAATGCTGCTGGGCTAATAGGGTGGTTGGCACTAATACTGCGACTTGCTTACCGGCATTCACCGCCACAAACGCTGCACGCATTGCCACTTCGGTTTTACCAAAGCCTACATCGCCACATACTAGGCGGTCCATTGCATTTGGCGTTTGCATGTCTTGCAGTGTGGCCCCAATTGCTTGTTGCTGATCATCGGTTTCTTCAAAGGGGAAGTCTGCCGAAAACTGCTGATAAGCTGCATCGTCTAATTCATAGCCAAAACCAGGTTTGGCGGCGCGCTTGGCGTACACTTCCAGCAACTCGGCGGCAACATCGCGAATTTTCTCTGCTGCTTTTTGTTTGGCTTTTTGCCACTGGTCGTTGCCCAATTTATGTAGCGGAGCGGTTTCGTCGTTTGCACCTGAATAGCGACTAATTAAATGCAATGCATTAACGGGAACATAAAGCTTGGCTTGATTAGCATATTCAAGCGTTAAAAATTCAGTTTTTATGCCGCCATTTTCAAAGCTGGTTAAACCGAAATAACGACCCACACCATGCTCAATGTGAACCACTGGCTGACCAATAGTTAGCTCAGCCAAGTTGCGAATAAGTACATCGGGATTTAGCGTTTTGCTAGAGGCCTTGCGCTGTTTAGCGCGAACCTTATCGCCCAGTAAATCTACTTCGCTAATGATTTGTATGTTTGGTTCATTGAGTTCAAAGCCTTTGTCTAGCGGCGCTACCACCATGGCTAAGCTATCTTTGCTGGCAATAAAATCGGCAATGCTGCTGTAGTCTTTTAAACGCAGCTTTAGTGGGCTTAGCAGGTTTTTAAGGGCTTCGCGGCGGCCTTCTGTTTCTGCAATAAAGCAGGTCTTTGGCTGCGGGTGATGCTCTAAATAATGACTAAGCGCTTGTAAGGGAAGATTTAAGCGATGATTAACACTTAAATCGGGCAGGGTATGCGCGTCTAAATTTAGTTTGCCTTGGCTGCTACGTGCAGGGCCTTTATGTAGTTTTACTCCAGCAAACAGTTTTAATTCTTTAAAGCACTGCTCGGTACTTTGATAAAGCTCATCGGGCGGCAAGATTGGGCGCGCTTTATCGTAGCGGCGGTTTTCGTAGCGCTCACCTAATTCGCTCCAAAACTGTTTGCCCGCATGATCTAAATCGCCCACCTTTAAAATAACGGTATTTGCTGCAAGTTGATCAGTTAGACTTTCGGTGTGCGCATGAAACAGCGGTAAGTAGTATTCGATACCAGCCGGCATGATGCCTTTAGATACTTGCTGGTATATAGAACCTGCATCACGGCTGGGTTCAAAACGGTCTCGCCATTGCTGGCGGAAGGTTTCAATACCGCTATTATCCGTTGGGAACTCATGAGCGGGCAGCAAGGTGATGCTTTTGTGCTGTTCTGCACTGCGCTGGGTGTCGGGGTCAAATTCACGAATACTGTCGAGTTCGTCATCGAAAAAGTCTAAACGAAAAGGAAAGTTGCTCCCCATGGGATATAAATCGAGCAAGCTGCCGCGTAGTGCAAATTCGCCATGCTCCATAACTTGGTCAACATGCTGATAACCAGCACTCACTAAACGTTCTTTAAATGCCGCCAAATTTAGCTGCTGGCCTACCTTGAGCTGTAAGCTGTGTTTAGCTAAAAACTCTGCGGGGGCACAGCGTTGCAACCAAGTGGCAATAGGCGCTATAAGCACACTATTTTTATCGTGACTTAACTGATTAAGGCTTAATATTCGCTGCGAAACAATGTCTTGGTGAGGTGAGAAGGTATCGTAGGGGAGTGTTTCCCAGTCGGGTAATAAATGCAGGGCACGCTGTGGCTGCAAGCCATTTACTTCTCGCTCGATTTGAAGCGCACTGCGAGTATCTTCAGTAAGAATAACAATTGGGGCGTCAAGTTGGGCAATATATTCTTGAATAACAAACGCTAATGCGCTGCCTGGGAGGTTGCTAACTTGTTTTTGATCGCCTGCTGATTCAGGACACGGTAAATTTAGTAACACAGAAAACTCTTATTTGTCGGCTTGCTGGCGAGCATCGGCTCGGGCTTTTAGTTGTTGGCTTTGCACGTGTAAGCTTGCTCGTACTAAGGCTTCTACGTCTTCATCACGAATAAGTTTGTAGCTTATTTCAATAAGGTGTTCACTGCGATGGGCAATCGCCTTTGATTGCAATACTTCACCATAACAAAATACTGCGGTAGACTCTTCTGGTAGAAAAATCTTTAACTTGAGTAATTGGCCTTTCGGTAGTGCTTCTTTCCAAAAGCAGTGTATTTCAGAACCACCAAACTGTTGGCTTAATGTTCGCTGTGCTGGGCTGTCTTGTTGTACTAATACATAACTGAGCACGCGGTTCAGCTTTTGTTCTTGCGCATGTAAATAGCTTAATAATTGCTCACCGGCTTCGCCCAATTGTTTAATGGCCCGTAAACCTAATAATGATTGATGTTGACCAGGGTTAGCTAAAATAAATGGTTCGGGAATGCTAGCTTCAAATTCTGCAGTTGACTGAGGTAGCGCGCTGTTATCAATAGTTTCTAGATTAACGTTGAGCTGATGGGTAACACTAAAATACTGTTGATCCTGCATATTTCCCTACAAGCGCCGAGCGGCGAGTTATCAAATAGACCATGCTTAAAAGCGTAGTTGAAGGCGAAATTACAACAAGTTGTGTAACGGATTGCAAATAAACTGAATATCTTTGTTTTTTATGTGATTAAGCTAAGGATCTGACTTGTTGGGCTAACTGGCGCGCGGTATGATTAGCGCGATTTTTTACAACGCCTAGGGATGTCTGCCGCTTCGATGAAATTGATTGGCTTTATAGCATGGCGGTTCTCGCGAGGAGCCAAACAACAACGCTTCGCTTCATTTGTAAGTTGGTTCTCTACCTTGGGTATTACCCTTGGTGTGGCAGCACTCATTACGGTGATCTCGGTAATGAATGGTTTTGAACACCAGCTCAAACAACGTATTTTGAACTTAGTTCCTCATCTCACGTTATCTTCTCAACAACTCGCGCCAAGTGCCTTAAGCAACGTAGCAAATGCTCCTTTGGTATTAAGCGAAGTAGTCTTGCAAAGCAGTACTAATTTGCATGCCGCAATGATGCAAGGCATTGATGTGACTCAGCAAGCTGATGCAGCGTTGTTACGTAAAAAAATGCTAATTGGTGACTTGGATAGCTTACAGGCCGGCAGCTATAACGCGGTTATTGGTATTGGTGTAGCAAACGCGTTAGGTGTGCGCCTTGGCGATACTATTCGTTTATTGGCCACCGATAGGCTGGTGTATACACCGTTAGGGGAAATGCCTTCACAACGTAACTTTGTGGTATCGGGGGTGTTTGAGTTTGCCGCAGAGGTAGATAAACAGTTCATCTTGGTGAATATTGAAGACAGCGCTCGCTTGCTTCGCTCACCTGTGGATGCGGTAAGCCAACAGCGCTATTTCTTAGACGATCCTTTTCAAATTGAAACCCTCTCTAAACAGTTAGATGCCGCCTCGATTGAATATCAAGATTGGCGAAGATTTTACGGTGAACTATTTGCTGCAGTAAAAATGGAAAAAAACATGATGGGTATGCTGTTCTGTTTAATTATTGCTGTAGCTGCCTTTAACATTCTTTCTAGTCTAGTGATGATGGTAGGCGAAAAACGCAGTGATGTTGCCATTTTGCAAACACTGGGTTTATCTCGCGACAAAGTTGTGATGGTGTTTGTTATGCAAGGTGCTTGGAGTGGCTGCATAGGCGCGGGGGTAGGGGCGCTAAGTGGTTGGTGGCTGAGCAATAACATTAACATGGTTATGTCGGGAATCGGTTTGAACTTTGCGGCTAATTTAGGCGGCGCAGGTTTACCTGTATTACAACGTAGCGACCAAATTATCTTTATTACGGTTGCTGCCATGCTGTTAAGCATTGTAGCTACCATCTATCCCGCTTGGCGAGCCAGCAAAATTCACCCTGCAGAGGCACTTCGTTATGAGTGAGCTTAATGCTCAGCCCGTTTTAGTGGCAAAAAATATTTGTAAAACTTACCAAGATGGTAGCCAGTTTACCGAAGTACTGCATGGCGTAGATTTTAGTGTTTACCCAGGAGAAGCGGTTGCTATTGTTGGAAGTTCTGGCTCTGGTAAAAGTACCTTATTGCATATACTCGGTGGGCTCGATGAGGCCAACGAAGGCGAAGTAAGCATTGATAAACAACGTATCGATGGGCTAACGAGCAAGCAACTTGCAAAACTGCGTAATCAAAAGCTAGGTTTCATCTACCAATTTCACCACCTGTTGGGTGAATTTTCGGCAATAGAGAACGTAGCAATGCCGCTATTAATAGCTGGTAAGCCTAAAAAAGTAGCCTATGGCAAAGCAAAGAGTTTGTTAGAACGTGTAGGTTTAGGACATCGCTTAACGCATCGACCTGCCGAGCTATCTGGGGGGGAACGGCAACGTACCGCTATTGCCAGAGCCTTAGTGAATGAGCCGAGTTTAGTGCTAGCCGATGAACCTACTGGTAATCTTGATAGCCACAGTACAGAGTCCATCTACCAACTAATTTTAGAGCTTAACCGCGACTTAAATACAGCTTTTGTGGTGGTGACTCACGACTTAGCATTAGCGGCTAAGTTTAGCCGTCAGGCGTATATGCAAGATGGCAACTTTGTTGCCAAAGGCGAATAGCATGCGGCTGCCTTTATCTTTTTTTATTGGTTTACGTTACCACCGCGCTAAAAACAGTAATGGCTTTATTTCGTTTATTTCAGCGTCTTCTACCCTAGGTATTGTATTAGGTGTGGCGGTGTTAATTATTGGCTTGTCGGTAATGAATGGTTTTGAAAGGGAGTTGCGTGACCGTTTTTTAGCCATTGTAAGCCATGGGGAATTAGAGGCTGTAAATCCTCCCCTTAGTGACCATGAGCAACTATTAAGCTCGGCTACCAATAACAGTCAAGTATTAGGTGCCGCCCCTTACATCAGCTTTAGTGCTTTGGTACAAAAAGGCAAAATCATGAAAGCCTTGGCTCTTAAAGGTATTGACCCTGAGCTAGAAAAAAACGTGACTAATCTGCATCAATACGTGGGTGACGACGCTTGGCATGCCTTAGCCGAGAACCAAGCTCAACTGGTGTTAGGTGCGGGTATCGCTGATTTGCTGGGCGTATCGGTAGGCGAGCAAGTGACCTTGTTGCTACCCAAGGCTAATCAGCAAAATAGGCTCAGTTCGCCACAGCGTATTAAAGTAAAAGTGGTGGGCTTAATGAACGCTGGCGGCCAGTTGGACAACCAGCTAGCATTTATTAATTTGGCTTATGCTCAAAAGCTTATGCAGTGGCAAGAGGGCGTATCTGGAATTAGTTTAAGGGTTGTCGACCCACTGAAAGCAGATAAAGTGGTGCGTTCGGTAGCCAAAACCTATCCGCAGTTAGTGTATATCAAAAGCTGGATCCGCCAACATGGGTACTTGTATCAAGATATCCAATTAGTCCGCACCATTATGTATGCCATCATGTTGTTAATTGTTGCAGTTGCTAGCTTTAACATTGTTTCCACCCTTATTTTAGCTGTGAGTGAAAAACGCGGAGATATTGCGATTCTTAAAACCATGGGGGCCAGTGATGCCAGCTTGCTGCGCAGCTTTGTGGTTTACGGTTCTTACAACGGTGTATTAGGTTGCGCTTGGGGAGCCGTTTTAGGTATTGCCGGTAGCTTTGGTTTACCTAAATTAGTCGGGTTAATTGAGAGTTTAATGGGGCATACTTTATTATCTGCCGATATCTACTTTATCGATTTCTTACCCGTTAAACTAATTTGGACAGATGTATTAGCGGTGGTTGGGGCGGCATTATTATTGAGTATGTTGGCCACCATTTGGCCTGCTTGGCAAGCCACCAGAGTGAAGCCTGCTCAAGAACTGGGTTAAGGCAATGCAGATGCAAAAAAGGAGCGATTAAGCTCCTTTTTTATTAACGACGTTTACGGTAACGGCGCCGTACGGAGTATCGCCACAGTGCGTTTATTGAAAAGTAACCAAGTATTGAAAAGATAATGCCGCAGACCAAACTACCTAACAAGAACGCCGGACCTATGGTCGCTATTAAATGTTCTAAGCCATGCCATGATAATTCTAAATGATAATCAGCAACGGGTTGTCCCAATATGCCAGTGCCTACGATATAACAAAAATAGAAAATAGCGGGAATAGTAAAAGGATTCGAAATCCATACCAATGCTACTGAAAGCGGCAAATTTACTTTAAACATTATTGCTAAAGCTGCCGCAATAATCATTTGCGACGGTAAGGGTATAAAAGCAACAAATAGCCCAATTGCAAAGGCACCAGCCGCAGAGCGTCGATTAAGGTGCCACAAATTAGGGTTGTGCAACCAGTCACCAAAAAACTTAAGGTGTTTGTTAGCTTTTAGCTCTTCTGTTTTAGGAATAAATCGTTGTATCGTCTTTTTTGGCATATAGTTTGTTATTGATAATAAACTTCTTATGACATATGAACGTCTTTTTACTAGCAAGTTTGCTAGCAATGACATCATCGTTAATCTGGCCTAGTTTACTGAGCCTACCTTTACTATATGTTAGCTACGTTGCACTAGCGGCTTTACTTTGGAAAAGAAAGCTCTGGGCTGCTGGCTTCATATTTGGCGTGTGTTGGATAAACAGCCATGCGCTGTATTATCAGTCATGGATTGTTGATATCCAACAAAAAGCGGCCAACTTTAGCATACATGGCGTGGTCTTGGCAGTTGATAATAATCAATACTGGCAAAAAGTTACGCTGCAAGTTGACCAACTCGATACTAGATCAAGTTTAGCATGGTGGAAGCCTAAGCTAAGTTTGTACCATTCGCCTCAGAATAATCAAAGCCAAATCTTACAGCCTGGTCAATCGATTCAAGCTATCGCTAAACTTAAACCCGTATTTGCCAGTATTAACCCTGCGGGATTCAATTACGCTCGTTGGCTCGTTTCAAAGTCAATGGTGGGACGGGGTAGTTTGGTTTCGCACCAAGTCTTAGGTGAACAGGTGTCGTTTCGTGAGCGCTGGGTGGCGAACCTAGCGGGGCAATTAAGTGGCTATAAATATGGTGGAGAGCTACTTGCCTTAATGGTTGGTGATAAACGCTTATTGAATTCTGAGCGGCGAACGCTGTACCAACAATCTGGTTTAGGTCATTTATTTGTTCTATCAGGTTTGCATTTAGGCATTGCAGCAATGTGGTCTTGGTGGCTGTTTCGTTTAATAGGGCTAGTTATTCGAATGCCTCACGCTAGTGGTCCGTTGATCGCGAGTTTTGGGTGTTGCCTGATTTATTGCTGGTTGGCAAATTGGCAGCTATCAATGATGCGAGCTTTGTTGATGTATGGCTGTTTATTGGTGTTTGGTTTAACTACCCAAAGGCGTAACTTAGCCTCTGGTATTGTTGTTAGCGCTTTTATCATTCTGTTGCTTTGGCCGTTTAGTTTGTATAGCAACGGTTTTTGGCTGTCATATACAGCGGTATCAGTGGTTTTACTTTGTTTATGGCTAGGCCCTAGTAACAAGCTACTGATGCTTGTT
This sequence comes from Agarivorans sp. DSG3-1, assembly GCF_046774965.1. Taxonomy (NCBI): domain Bacteria; kingdom Pseudomonadati; phylum Pseudomonadota; class Gammaproteobacteria; order Alteromonadales; family Alteromonadaceae; genus Agarivorans; species Agarivorans sp. DSG3-1. The sequence goes on from NZ_CP177241.1 coordinate 3,245,739, forward strand.
CTTATTCAAGCGATGATTGGTATTGCTATGTTACCGATTCAAGTGGCTATGTTTGGTCAGTTACCGAGTGGCGCTTTATTGCTAAACCTCGTCGCTGTTCCGTTATTTAGTATAATTTTGGTGCCGCTTAACTTGTTGTTAATGTTAGGGCTCTCTTTTGATTTTCCGGGTGTGGAGAATTTGGCCGAGTTACTCAATAACTTGTTTGCGGTGTCGTTTCGAGGTTTAGACTTTTTGGCTAGCCTACAACCGGTGAGCTTTAAAACGCCAATGGCCTTATTAGGCTTATGTGTATTGTTGTTTAGTGTGTTGTTAACTGCGAGCGCAATAGGCCGGCGTGTTGCCATTGCTTATCTAAGCGTTTTGCTGCTAGTTCCTTTGCTCAGTTCATTTTGGTCTAGAAGCCTCAATTGGCAAGTATATGTACTGGATGTTGGGCAAGGCTTGGCTGTTGTTATTGAGCATAATAACCAAGCCCTAGTTTTTGATAGTGGCCCGCGTTTTAGAAGTGGTTTCTCCTATGCGGAAAGCGTGATTCTGCCACTATTGGTAGATTTACGTGTTGAGCACGTGACAGCTATTGTGACCAGCCACGGCGATAACGACCACGCAGGAGGAAGGAGTGTACTTGAAGAGGCTTTTCCTAAAGCGTTACGGTTTTATGGCCGCGATAAACGATTACCTGCTGAACGATGTAATGAGCAAATCCATTGGGGAGAGTTAGCGCTGACATTTCGTATGGCGAATTTAGGTGAGGGAAACAATGGCTCATGCACTTTGCGGGTTTTCGATGGTAACTACAGTTTGTTACTGACAGGAGACATAGAACAAATGGCTGAACAACAATTGTTAGCGGAAGGCTTGAGTAAAGTGAGCTTTTTACTGAGCCCGCATCATGGTAGTAACAGCTCATCTTCTAACGAGTTTATTAAGGTATTACAGCCCGAAATAGTGATGCATAGCAGCGGTGCTTATAATCGTTTTGGTTTTCCTCACGCATCAGTTACCGAGCGATATTCTGCTAGTGAGCAGTTTGTTACAGGAAAGGGCGGCGCTATTCATCTTGAAATTGGTGACCGTTCATACCAAGTCACTCAGCAGCGCTATCTCACTTCAAGCCCATGGTACCAACAAATCATCAGTTGGTGATTTCTCTATAAACCGCTAAACTAAGGCAATTTTTCCGATGGAATAACTCTGTTCTTATGATTCCAGAAACAGCTACTGATACAAAAGCGAACTATATCCGCTTATTAAGCTACGTAAAAGATCGCAAAATTGGCCTGATTGTCGCAATTATAGGCATGATTGGTTACGGTGCGGTTGATACGCTATTTGTGTATTCAATTAAGCCTCTTATCGATGAAGGCTTGTCGGGAAAAAACCCAGACATTATGACTTACATGCCGATCTTCATCTTGGGGATTGTGTTATTGCGCGGTATATGCGGATTTGCCAGTAGTTATGGCATGTCTTGGGTTGGTGGTCACCTTGTGATGAAAATCCAACGGCAAATTTTTAACCACCTGATGTTAATGCCTGTGTCGTTTTTTGATAAAAACCCAACCGGCACTTTATTGTCAAAGATCACCTATGACTCTAACCAAGTGAGTACTGCAGCTACCGCTAGTTTAGTGAACTTAGTTCGTGAGAGCGCCACTATCATTGGCTTGCTTTGCTTGATGTTCTATAACAGCTGGCAATTGTCATTGATCTTCTTTGTTATTGGCCCTCCGGTTGGTTTTGCTATTAGCTTGGTGAGCCGCCGTTTCCGTAAAATTAGTACTCATTTGCAACATGCGGTAGGGAATGTCACTACAACTAGTGAACAAATGTTGAACGGACATCGTGAAATTCTATCTTTTGGTGGTCAGCCAAAAGAAGAAGAGCGCTTTAACAGCGCCAGTAATATGATTCGACGCCAGCAGATGAAAATGGCAACGGTAAGTGCAATTGCTAACCCTGCAGTGCAATTTATTGCGTCTATTGGCTTATCTGTAGTGTTGTTTGCAGCATCTTCTCCAGAGCTAGTACAAGAGCTTACGCCGGGTACTTTTACCATTATTGTTACGTCAATGATGATGTTACTAAAACCGCTTCGCGTGATTACTCAACTAAATAACGATGTACAACGCGCAATGGCCGCTTGTACAAGCTTGTTCTCAGTGCTGGACATGGATCCTGAAAATGATAAAGGCACCTTCGAAACGCCGAGAGCTAAAGGTAAAGTGGTTCTAAAAGATGTGCAGTTTACCTACCCAACCAAAAATGAATTAGTGCTTAAAGGCATTAATTTAACCATTGAAGAGGGGCAAACGGTGGCGTTAGTGGGGCGCTCAGGTAGTGGTAAAACCACTATTGCCAGCTTGTTACCCAAGTTTTATGAAGTTCAGCAAGGCTCTGTGTTGTTAGACGACAGACCCATTCAAGACTACAAACTCGCTAATTTGCGTGAGCAGTTTGCCCAAGTGTCTCAAACGGTACACTTGTTCAGTGGCACTATCGCCGACAATATTGGCTATGCCAAAGAAGACGCAAGCCGTGAAGACATTGAGCGAGTTGCTGAAATGGCTAACGTGACCAGTTTTGTTGATAAGTTTGAAGACGGCTTTGATACTATTATTGGTGAGAAAGGTGTGATGTTATCGGGTGGTCAGAGACAACGGATCGCCATTGCACGCGCATTGTTAAAAGATTCACCTGTGCTGATTTTAGATGAAGCGACTTCAGCCTTGGATACGGAATCAGAACGTAAAATTCAAGAAGCGATAGATAGAGTATGTTCAGACAGAACGGCAATTGTGATTGCTCATCGACTTTCAACCATTGAAAGTGCAGACGTTATCGTTGTACTGGATGAAGGTGTGATTGTAGAGCAAGGTAGCCATGCTGAGCTAATGGCTCACAAAGGAACTTATCACCAATTACACCAAATTCAATTTGGCGAAAAATAGTGACCTTTTGGTATCAACACGCGCGGCAGCATAAAGGAAAATTGCTTTTATTACTGCCGCTTAGTTATCTGTTTCGTTTAGTAACGATTGTTCGGCGTTTAGCCTTTAATCGAGGCTGGGTGGCGAGTTACAGACCGCCTGTACCCGTGGCGATAGTGGGTAATATTAGTGTTGGCGGAAATGGTAAAACACCGGTTGTTCTAGCCTTAGTCAAAGCAGCTCAAGAACGTGGGTTTAAGCCCGGCGTAGTGAGCCGTGGATATGGTGGTACTGCCAAAAGTTACCCCTACAATGTGACTGAATTTAGCGCAGCGGCAGAATGCGGTGATGAACCTTTACTGATTCACCTACGTACTCAATGCCCTGTTGTGGTGGATCCTAATCGTAGCCAAGCCTGTAAAAGTATTGTTGAACAAGGTGTCGACCTCATCATTTGTGATGATGGCATGCAACATTATGCTTTACAGCGCGATATAGAAATTGCCGTGATCGACTCGCAACGCCGCCTCGGAAATGGCTTTTGTTTACCGGCTGGACCGCTGAGAGAGCCCGCATCTCGTTTAGTTGATGTAGATTTAATCGTGAGTAATGGGCAACCTAGTTATTCAACTGAAAGCCATCTATTGCAATTGCAACCTAGTGCGCTGAAAGCCGTTAAGGGCAGTAGCAATATTCAAAGTGATAAACATTTTGATGCAGCCTTTGCAGGGATAGGTAATCCTGAGCGCTTTTTTGATTCTCTTGAATACTTGGGTTTTTCAGTTAAACAACGAATCAATTTAGAAGATCACCGGCCCCTAAGCCAAGAACAACATAAAGAATTGCTTGATAAAAGCGTGATTATGACAGAGAAAGATGCCATAAAATATCGCGATAGTGCCGGCACTAATTGGTATTATTTACCCGTAGATAGCGTGTTGCCAGAGCAGTTTTATCAACAGTTCTTCTCTTTATTACAGGAAAAATCTCATGTCAGTAGAACATAACCTATTAGAAATTGTGGCTTGCCCTCTATGTAAAGGTAAGTTGCATTTCGATAAACCTAACAACGAACTGGTGTGTAAATTTGACCGTTTAGCTTATCCAGTGAAAGATGCTATTCCTGTTTTGTTGGTCAACGAAGCACGTGAAATGTCAGCCAATGAGTTACCGCAATGAAGTTTGTGGTAGTTATACCGGCGCGTTATCAATCTACGCGTTTACCTGCAAAGCCCTTACAAGATATTGCAGGTAAAACCATGATTGAAAGGGTGTACCAACAAGCGTGTAAGTCGGGGGCTGAACGAGTAGTGATTGCTACTGATGATCAACGCATTGTTGAGGTTGCTAACAGCTTTAACGCAGAGGTGATTTTAACCGCTGATACTCATGAGTCCGGCACTGAACGTTTGGCTGAAGTATGTGAGCGGCTAAATTTTGCCGACGATACCATTGTGGTAAACGTACAAGGCGATGAACCGCTTATTCCTCCAGCGGTGATTAGTCAGGTTGCAGGTTTATTAGATAAAGCGCCAGAAGTGAAGATGGCGAGTTTATCGGTGCCTATTACCGATGATACAGATATTCATGATCCTAACGTGGTGAAAGTGGTGTGTGATAAAGATGACCACGCCTTGTATTTTAGTCGCTCGGCCGTGCCACACGAGCGGGATGGTGATTGGCGCAGTGAGCTTTACTCTCGCCATATCGGTATTTACGCATACCGTTGTCATTTTGTCGGCGAATATTTGCAGTTAAGTCCTTCTCCTATTGAAAAAATAGAGAAGCTAGAGCAACTGCGAGTGCTTTGGCATGGATACAAAATAAAAATGGCTCAAGCGATAGAAACACCTGCGCATGGCGTGGATACACCCGAAGATCTAGAGAAAATCAGAGCCCTTTTTAATTAGCCTTTTTATAATGGTAAGTAACCAGAGAACGTATGAATTACATTCCTTTAAGTGAGCATAAAAAAGCATGGATCTTTAAACGTGCTGATTTACCCGTGAGTGAGGCAGACTCCAGCCTAATAAAACCAATGACTGACACTCGCGCTACGTTACTTTGGAAAGAATCCGTCAGCAAACAAGTAGATCACCCAGACTTTTTTAGAAAAGGAGATTGGGCTTTTAATATGGATACTTGGACTGAGCAAGGTAATTGGGAAGATGTTTGGGATAGCGATCAACTTACCTTGCCGGAAGAACTGTTAGAACACCTACAGTGGCAAGACAATACGGTGGTTTATTACTGTAACGACCAACACAATGTAATTGAAACGACCTGGGCGGTGTTTAAGCGATGCTGGAAGAACTTTCTGTTTATGGACGATGGTGCATTGTTGATGGCTAAAAAGCGTAGTGAAGTCGCGCAATTTCTTGCCAATGGCAGTTATCAATACGGTAACAAGCCTAGTTAACTAAATCGAAAGATAAAAAAATCCGAAACCTAAGTTTCGGATTTTTTGTTTAGCGCTCAGCAAATAAGATTTACTTGAACGGGCGGTGTGGTTCACCAGTGTAAAGCTGACGTGGACGACCAATTCGCTGAGTCGACTCTTCCATCATTTCTTTCCAGTGAGCAATCCAACCTACTGTGCGAGATAGCGCGAAGATTACCGTGAACATACTTACTGGGATACCGATAGCTTTAAGCACGATACCAGAGTAGAAATCTACGTTAGGGAACAATTTCTTCTCTTTAAAGTACGGGTCAGAAAGGGCTATACGTTCTAGTTCCATTGCAACATCCAATAATGGATCGTCAATGTTTAGCTCGTTGAGTACTTCATGACAGCTTTCACGCATTACAGTAGCGCGTGGATCGTAGTTTTTGTAAACGCGATGTCCAAAGCCCATTAGGCGGAATGGGTCATCTTTGTCTTTAGCGCGTTCAATAAACTCTGGAATACGGTCTACCGAGCCAATTTCTTCTAACATAGTTAGACATGCTTCGTTGGCACCACCGTGAGCAGGACCCCACAAACAGGCAATACCAGCAGCGATACACGCAAATGGGTTAGCACCTGATGAACCTGCTAAGCGTACTGTAGAAGTAGAAGCGTTCTGCTCGTGGTCTGCATGCAAAGTAAAGATGCGATCCATAGCGCGTTCTACAACTGGGCTTACCTTATATTCTTCAGTAGGTACCGAGAACATCATATTCAAGAAGTTTGCTGCATAGCTTAAATCGTTACGAGGGTAAACGAACGGTTGGCCAGCAGAATACTTGTAGCTCATGGCTGCAAGCGTTGGCATCTTGGAGATTAAGCGGTAAGCCGCTATTTCGCGGTGACGCTCGTTAGAAATATCCATCGAGTCGTGGTAGAAAGCAGACAAAGCACCAACTACACCCACCATGATCGCCATAGGGTGCGAATCACGACGGAAACCTTGGAAAAAGTGGATTAACTGTTCGTGCACCATAGTGTGGCGTGTAACAGTTGTTTTAAATTTCTCGTATTGTTCAACGTTTGGTCGCTCGCCGAACAAAAGAATATAACAAACTTCAAGGTAATCAGCATGTTTTGCTAGGTCCTCAATTGAGTAACCTCGGTGTAACAAAATACCTTGTTCACCATCAATATAGGTGATTTTTGATTCACATGAAGCGGTCGCTAAGAAACCTGGATCAAAGGTAAAATACCCTTTTTTACCTAGAGTTCGAACATCAATTACGTCATGTCCCGCTGTACCAGACATTATAGGCAAATCATATGCCTCTTGGCCTGGCAGCGTTAGGGTGGCTTTATTGTCAGCCATAGCACGTCTCCCTTGCTTGTTCTAATTGTATTGTTATTTTGGATACAAAGCGCAGCACATTCTGACCCAACATTAGACCAAATGTCAATTAGCCTTGGTTGTGATTTATGGTGACTTATAGCGTTAATGTTAATTTTTCGATTTAAGTTGGCTGTTTCGTTGCGCTAAATTAGCTAAATGAAGGAAATGTTAATTGTATTTGTATAATGTGGGCGTTATACTTTGCTCGAAGTATAGCGCTAGTCCGAGCATTTTTTGCGCAATATAAATGGTAGTTTTTAGACTTTAGTCTAGTTTATGGCCTTAAGTTCACAAAATTAACATTATCGCAACTCGATGCCCTGTCCAGAGCTTCACTTTATAATCATAATAATACTCAAGGACCTGAGTGGGCAGAGAATCGTGAAAACAAAACAAAGACCAGTAAACCTCGACCTACAAACCATCAGATTTCCCATTACCGCTATTGCATCCATCTTGCATCGTGTTTCCGGTGTGATTACATTTTTCGCCTTGGCTATTTTGCTTGGCCTACTTGCTGAATCCCTTCAATCAGCAGAAGGTTTTGCAAATGTGCAGTCTATTATGGATAACTTCTTGGTTAAGTTAATCATTTGGGCCAGCCTTACTGCGTTGATGTATCACATAGTTGGCGGAATACGTCACTTGATTCAGGACATGGGCTATTGGGAAGAGCTAGATAGTGCCTCATCTAGCGCTAAAATCTCATTCATTATCACTGCTGTACTCGCAGTACTAATGGGAGTAATCGTATGGTAACTAATGCTGCAACTTTTGGCCGTAGCGGCGTACATGACTATTTGCTCATTCGCGCAACCGCCATTATCTTAACTTTATATACAATCTACTTGTTAGGCTTCTTCGCATTTAACGATGTGACATATCAGTCTTGGAGTGGATTCTTCGCTTGGCTTCCAACCAAAGTGTTTACCTTGCTTGCGCTGTTCTCGATGTTGATACACGCATGGATTGGCTTATGGCAGGTATTAACCGACTACGTTAAATGCACGTCATTGCGTTTAGGTTTACAGTTTTCTTTAACAGTTCTAGCGCTTGTATATGTCGCTAGTGGCTTGTTTATTATTTGGGGGTAAGTCGAGTGGCAATTTCTATTCGAGAATTCGATGCCGTAGTTATCGGCGCAGGCGGTGCGGGTATGCGCGCTGCTCTACAAATTTCTGAAGAGGGCAAGTCTTGTGCCCTTATATCTAAAGTGTTTCCTACTCGCTCTCACACCGTATCTGCCCAGGGTGGTATTACGGTTGCTTTAGGTAACTCTCACAAAGATAACTGGCAATGGCACATGTACGATACCGTTAAAGGGTCTGACTACATTGGTGACCAAGATGCCATTGAATATATGTGTAATGTAGGCCCAGAGGTCATTATTGAGCTAGAGAAGATGGGATTACCCTTTTCTCGATTCGAAGACGGTTCTATCTACCAACGACCATTTGGTGGTCAATCTAAAGAGTTTGGCGGCGAGCAGGCAGCACGTACTGCGGCTGCAGCCGACCGAACCGGTCATGCTTTGTTACATACGCTTTATCAACAAAACGTTAAGAAAAAGACCACCATTTTCTCTGAATGGTATGCCTTAGACTTAGTGAAAAATGCTGAAGGTGAAGTGGTTGGTTGTACCGCCATGGATATCGATAGCGGCGAAGTGGTTTATTTCAAAGCAAAAGCGACGGTTTTAGCAACGGGTGGAGCAGGGCGTATTTTTGCTTCTACTACCAATGCACACATTAACACTGGCGACGGTGTTGGCATGGCGTTACGTGCTGGCGTACCAATCCAAGATATGGAGATGTGGCAATTCCACCCAACGGGTATTGCTGGTGCTGGAGTACTGGTTACCGAAGGTTGTCGTGGTGAAGGTGGTTACCTTCTTAATAAAGACGGTGAACGCTTTATGGAGCGTTACGCGCCAAATGCTAAAGACTTAGCCGGCCGTGATGTTGTTGCGCGCTCGATGATGACAGAAATTCGTGAAGGCCGAGGCTGTGACGGCCCATGGGGTCCACACCTTAAACTAAAACTTGATCACCTTGGTGAAGAAGTATTAGAAAGCCGTTTACCGGGTATTTGTGAATTATCTCGTACCTTTGCTCACGTTGATCCAGTAAAAGAGCCTATTCCGGTGATTCCTACTTGTCACTACCAAATGGGTGGCGTGCCTTGTAATGTAAATGGCCAAGCTATTACTAAAGACGAGAACGGTGAAGATAAAATCATCAATGGCTTGTTTGCGGTAGGTGAAATTGCCTGTGTATCGGTACACGGCGCCAACCGCTTAGGTGGTAACTCACTGCTTGATTTGGTGGTGTTTGGCCGCGCAGCAGGTAAGTTCTTAGGTGAATACTTAAGCGATGACATCAACATGGCAGACGCTACCGAAGAAGAGTTAGCAGCAGCGATGGCGCGATACAATCGTTGGGAAAATTCAACGTCTGACGGTGAAGACCCAGTGCAAATCCGTAAAGACTTGCAGCAGTGTATGCAACTTAACTTCTCAGTATTCCGCGAAGGCGAGTCTATGGCTCAAGGCTTAGAAGAGTTACAGGTTATTCGTAAGCGCTTAGAAAATGCTCGTCTTGATGACAAATCAACTGACTTTAATACACAGCGTGTTGAATGCCTCGAGTTAGATAACTTAATGGCTACCGCTATTGCAACGGCTCACGCTGCAAACTTCAGAACTGAAAGCCGTGGTGCGCATAGCCGCTTCGACTTCCCAGAGCGCGACGATGCACAGTGGTTATGCCACTCGCTATTCGATCCAGCTACTGAAACCATGGGACGTCGTGAGGTGAACATGTCACCAAACCTGCGTGAAGCTTTTGAACCTAAAGTTCGTACATATTAAGGAGGCGGCAAATGAACGTTAATTTTTCTTTGTACCGCTACAACCCGGATACTGATACCAAACCAAATATGAAGTCATATCAACTTGAGGTCCCTGAGGGCTCTGATATGATGGTGCTAGATGCATTAATTTTGCTTAAAGAACAAGACCCTAGCATCGCTTTCCGCCGCTCTTGCCGCGAAGGGGTTTGTGGTTCAGACGGTATTAACATGAACGGTAAAAATGGTCTGGCATGTGTTACACCTTTGTCAGACTTATTGGGTAAAGGCGATATTGTTATCCGCCCGTTACCTGGTCTTCCTGTGGTTCGCGACTTGGTTGTGGACATGGGACAGTTCTATGATAACTATGCTCGCATTAAGCCATTTTTGATTAATGATGAGCAGATTCCGCCAGCTCGCGAAAACTTGCAGAGCCCAGAAGAGCGTGAAAAGTTAGACGGTATGTACGAATGTATCTTATGTGCATGTTGTTCAACTTCTTGTCCTTCATTCTGGTGGAATCCTGAGAAATTTGTTGGTCCTGCCGGTCTACTTGCAGCATACCGCTGGCTTGCAGACAGCCGTGATACAGCAACTGACGAACGATTATCAGAATTAGATGATGCTTTCAGCGTTTTTCGTTGCCATGGCATTATGAATTGTGTAAGTGTTTGTCCTAAAGGATTAAACCCGACAAAAGCAATCGGCCATATTAAGTCGATGCTGATAAAACGGGCTGTTTAGCAAAAGTTAATTTTTATAATTAGCTTGGTTCTAAATAGCCATTTTACTTCGGTAGAATGGCTATTTTTTTATCAAACCCTATAAAGTCATACAGTGACGTAGAAAATAAAGGGATAGCGTTTAAATGCAAAATGGCGTAATGAAAGCCTGGCTAGAGTCCTCGCATTTAGCTGGTGCCAATTCGACCTATGTGGAAGACCTCTATGAGGCGTTTTTAGAAGATCCTTCATCTGTATCTGAAGAATGGCAGGAAGTATTCACTGAACTCCCTGCTGTAGAAGGTACATCTGAAGATACCCCGCACGCTCCAATTCGTGATTACTTTCGCCGTTTAGCGAAAGATACCTCTCGTTTTAGTTCTCCGGTTGAAGATCCTCAACATGGTGCCAAACAAGTTAAAGTGCTGCAGTTAATTAATGCTTACCGCTTCCGTGGTCATCAGCATGCGCAACTGGATCCTTTAGGTTTATGGCAGCAAGAACGTGTAGCCGACCTCACTCCTGAGTTTCATGCTTTAGATAGCGCAGACTTTGAAGAAACCTTTAATGTAGGTTCTTACGCCATTGGTAAAGACACCATGGCGCTTAAAGATTTGCACAAATCTTTGCTTAAAACCTACTGTGGGTCAATCGGTGCTGAGTATATGCACATCACCGATACCGACGAAAAACGCTGGATTCAAAGCCGTTTAGAGTCTGTAGAAGGCCAAGGTGAGTTTACTCAAGAAGATCGGGTTCGTTTTCTTAAAAGCTTAACCGCAGCAGAGGGTTTAGAAAAATACCTAGGGGCTAAGTTCCCTGGTGCTAAGCGTTTCTCGCTAGAAGGCGGTGACAGCTTACTGGTTATGCTAAAAGAGATTGTTCGCTCTGCCGGTATCCAAGGTACTAAAGAAGTTGTAGTGGGCATGGCTCACCGCGGACGCCTAAACGTATTGGTGAATGTGTTAGGTAAAAATCCATCAGAATTGTTTGATGAGTTTGCCGGTAAACACGACGATACTTGGGGCACTGGTGATGTAAAATATCACCAAGGTTTTAGTTCAGACTTTGCCACTCCGGGTGGTAATGTGCACATGTCATTAGCGTTTAACCCGTCTCACTTAGAGATTGTTAATCCAGTAGTCATGGGCTCGGTACGTGCCAGGCAAGATCGACGTGCAGGTGAGAATTGTCTGCCTATTACTATTCATGGTGATTCGGCGATTGCCGGGCAGGGCGTAGTCCAAGAAACTTTTAATATGTCACAAGCGCGTGGCTTTAAAGTGGGCGGTACGGTGCGCATTGTAGTAAACAACCAGGTTGGTTTTACTACCTCTAATCCTCGCGATACTCGCTCAACACAATATTGTACCGATATTGCGAAAATGGTTCAGGCGCCGATTTTCCACGTTAATGGCGATGACCCAGAGGCTGTCGCTTTCGTTAGCCGCATGGCCCTAGATTACCGCAATACCTTTAAGCGTGATGTCGTGATTGATTTGGTATGTTATCGCCGCCATGGGCATAACGAAGCCGATGAGCCAAATGCTACACAGCCTTTGATGTACCAAAAAATCAAAAAACACCCAACGCCGCGTAAGTTTTACGCCGACGTATTGGTAGAACGTGGCCAGTTAGATAGTGCCGAAGTCACTGCGCTAGTTAATGGTTACCGTGACCAACTGGATAACGGTGATTGTGTTGTCGACGAATGGCGACCGATGACCGAACACAGTGTTGATTGGCGTCCGTACCTTGGTCACGAGTGGGATATGGAGTACAGTTCTTCATTGCCAATCGAAGCCGTTAAAGATTTAGGTGAGCGTTTAACCAAACTGCCGGAAGAGCACAAGCTTCACCCACGAGTTAAGAAAATTAACGACGATCGTATGTTAATGACTCGTGGAGAAAAACCGGTTGATTGGGGCTTTGCAGAGAACTTGGCGTATGCGAGCTTGCTTGATGAAAAGCAAAATATTCGTATCACTGGTCAGGATTCTGGTCGTGGAACATTCTTCCACCGTCATGCTGTATTACACAATCAAACTGATGCCTCTACCTATGTACCGCTTAAGAACTTAGCTGAAGACCAAGGCCATTTAGCCCTATTTGACTCAGTATTGTCAGAAGAAGCTGTGTTAGCGTTTGAATATGGTTACACCACTGCAGAGCCTTCTACCTTAGTGATTTGGGAAGCGCAGTTTGGTGACTTTGCTAACGGCGCTCAAGTGGTTATTGATCAATTCTTATCCTCAGGCGAGCAAAAATGGGGCCGTATGTGTGGCTTGGTTATGTTGCTTCCTCATGGTTACGAAGGTCAAGGCCCAGAGCACTCATCAGCGCGTTTAGAACGCTACCTTCAGCTATGTGCTGAGCACAACATGCAAGTGTGTGTGCCATCTACGCCAGCTCAGGTTTACCATATGTTGCGTCGTCAACAGGTGCGTCCAATGCGTCGTCCACTGGTGGTTATGTCGCCTAAGTCGTTGTTACGCCATCCTTTGGCGGTATCTAGTTTAGAAGAGTTGGCCGATGGTCAGTTTCAAAATGCGATACCAGAAATTGATGATTTAGATCCAGAGCAAGTGCGCCAAGTGGTGATGTGTTCGGGTAAAGTGTATTACGACTTGCTAGAGCAGCGCCGTAAGAACGAGCAAACTGACGTAGCGATTATTCGCGTAGAGCAGTTGTACCCGTTCCCAGACCAAGACGTGCAACAGATTTTTGAGCAATACAAACACGTAGAAAGATTTGTTTGGTGTCAGGAAGAACCACTAAATCAGGGTGCTTGGTATAGTAGCCAGCATCACTTTAAATCGGTAATCCCTGCCGGAGCAGATTTACGTTATGCTGGCCGACCAGCATCAGCATCACCTGCGGTTGGGTATATGTCTCTTCACTTAAAACAACAACGCGCCCTCGTTACTGATGCGTTGACAGTTGAATAAAAAAGAATAAAGGAAGCCTTAATGAGCATTGAAATTAAAGTGCCAGACCTACCCGAATCAGTAGCTGATGCATCGATTGCAACATGGCATAAACAGCCGGGTGATGCGGTTGAGCGTGATGAAGTCATTGTAGATATTGAAACCGATAAAGTTGTTCTAGAAGTGCCAGCAATGGAAGCCGGTGTTCTGGAAGAGATTATTGAAGCTGAAGGCGCTACCGTTCTTGGTCAGCAGCTTATCGGCCGGATGAAAGCTGGCGCAGTTGCCGGTGAAGAAGTAAGCGCCAAAGCGTCTGACGCTGATAACGAAAAAGCCGACAGTGCTGATGAGTTATCACCTTCTGTACGCCGCCTAGTGGCAGAGAAGGGCATTGATGCTTCTGCAATTAAAGGCACAGGCCCTAATGGCCGAGTGACTAAAGAAGATGTTGAAGCGCATATTGCTAAGCCAGCTGCTAGCGCTGCACCTAAAGCAGAAGCTGCTCCACAAGCACCATTATCTTCACGTAGCGAAAAGCGTGTAGCAATGACTCGTTTACGTAAGCGCGTAGCTGAGCGTTTGCTTGAAGCGAAAAACACCACGGCGATGTTAACGACTTTTAATGAAGTAAACATGAAGCCAATCATGACATTGCGTAAACAATATCAAGAAGTGTTCGAAAAGCGTCACGACATTCGCCTTGGTTTTATGTCGTTCTACGTAAAAGCGGTAGTAGAAGCGTTAAAACGTTTCCCTGAAGTGAACGCTTCTATTGATGGTGACGAAATTGTTTATCACAATTACTTCGACGTAAGCATTGCCGTATCAACTCCGCGAGGCTTGGTTACGCCAGTATTACGCGACTGTGATTTGCTAAGTGTTGCCGACATCGAAAAAGGCATTCGTGCCTTAGCGATTAAAGGCCGTGACGGTAAGTTAACCGTAGATGAATTAACCGGCGGTAACTTTACGATTACTAATGGTGGTGTATTTGGCTCGCTAATGTCTACGCCAATTATTAACCCGCCGCAAAGTGCCATTTTAGGCATGCATAAAATTCAAGATCGTCCAATGGCTGTAAACGGCCAAGTGGAGATACTACCAATGATGTACTTAGCATTGTCTTACGACCATCGCTTGGTAGATGGAAAAGAGTCTGTTGGTTTCTTAGTAACCATTAAAGAGTTACTCGAAGATCCAACACGCTTATTGCTCGACGTGTAATAAAACTTTGTATTGGGCCTGAGTTTCAGGCCCTTATTCGGAAAGGTGTTCAGCACCTCTAATGTATCCCCTAACACTATGGATAGAACATCATGAATTTGCATGAATATCAGGCCAAGCAATTATTTGCCGACTATGGCTTGCCAGTGCCAGAAGGTTACGCCTGTGATACCCCACAAGAAGCAGCTGAAGCTGCGGGTAAAATCCCTGGCTCTACCTGGGTAGTTAAAACTCAAGTTCACGCAGGTGGACGTGGTAAAGCCGGTGGCGTAAAAGTCACCTCTGATAAAGAAGAAATTAAAGCCTTTGCTCAGCAATGGTTAGGTAAGAACTTAGTCACTTACCAAACGGATGCTAACGGCCAACCAGTATCAAAAATCTTGGTTGAAGAAGCATCAGATATAGCTAACGAGCTTTATTTAGGTGCGGTAGTAGACCGTGCTTCTCGTCGCGTTGTATTTATGGCTTCAATTGAAGGCGGAGTGGAGATCGAAAAGGTCGCCGAAGAAACGCCTGAGCTGATTCATCAAATGGAAATTGATCCATTAGTGGGTCCACAGCCATACCAAGCGCGTGAGCTTGCGTTTAAATTAGGCCTAGAAGGCACTCAAATCCGTCAATTCACCAAAATCTTTGTTGGTTTGGCTGAAATGTTCACTGACCATGATTTAGCCTTACTAGAAATTAACCCTCTAGTAGTTACCGGTAGCGGCGATTTAGTGTGTTTAGATGGTAAAATCACCATCGACTCAAATGCCATGTACCGTCAGCCTAAGCTACGTGAAATGCATGATCCTTCGCAAGAAGATGAGCGCGAAGCACATGCCGCTCAATGGGAACTAAACTATGTAGCCCTAGATGGCAGCATTGGTTGTATGGTAAACGGTGCTGGTTTAGCAATGGGAACCATGGATATCGTGCAATTGCACGGAGGTTCTCCGGCTAACTTTTTAGATGTTGGCGGCGGCGCAACTAAAGAACGTGTAACCGAAGCATTTAAAATTATTCTGTCAGACGACAAAGTAAAAGCGGTATTAGTAAACATCTTCGGCGGAATCGTTCGTTGTGACTTAATTGCAGACGGTATTATCGGCGCAGTTGAAGAAGTTGGCGTAAGCGTACCAGTAGTTGTTCGCCTAGAAGGTAACAATGCTGAATTAGGCACCCAACGTTTGGCTGAGTCTGGCCTTAACATTATTGCAGCTACCAGCTTAACAGATGCTGCAGAGCAAGTAGTTAAAGCTGCGGAGGCCAAATAATGAGCATTTTAATCGATAAAAATACCAAAGTGATTTGCCAAGGTTTCACTGGCGGACAAGGTACCTTCCACTCAGAGCAAGCGATTGAGTACGGAACGCAAATGGTAGGTGGAGTATCACCTGGTAAAGGCGGTCAAACTCACTTAGGTCTTCCTGTATTTAACACGGTAAGAGAAGCAGTAGAAGCCACTGGCGCAGACGCAACAGTGATTTACGTTCCTGCTCCTTTCTGTAAAGACGCTATTTTAGAAGCAATCTCTGCAGGCATTAAAATCATCATCACCATTACTGAAGGTATTCCAACATTGGATATGCTAGACGTAAAAGTGAAGCTAGATGAAGCTGGCGCGCGTATGATTGGTCCTAACTGCCCAGGCGTAATTACTCCTGATGAATGTAAGATTGGTATTATGCCTGGTCACATTCACAAAGCCGGTAAAGTAGGTATTGTATCGCGTTCAGGTACTTTAACTTATGAAGCGGTTAAGCAAACTACCGACGAAGGTTTTGGTCAGTCTAGTTGTGTTGGTATTGGTGGTGACCCAATTCCTGGTTCAAACTTCATTGATATTTTGGAGATGTTCCAAAATGATCCGCAAACAGAAGCCATTGTAATGATTGGTGAAATTGGCGGTAGTGCTGAAGAAGAAGCTGCAGCTTACATTAAAGCTAATGTCACTAAGCCGGTAGTCTCTTACATTGCAGGTGTTACTGCTCCTCCTGGTAAGCGCATGGGCCATGCTGGCGCTATTATCGCAGGCGGTAAAGGTACCGCAGCAGATAAATTTGCTGCTTTGGAAGACGCTGGTGTTAAAACAGTACGTAGTCTTGCTGATATTGGTAAAGCATTACGCGAAGTAACGGGCTGGTAAGCTTTTTACGTTTAATATTAAGGCGCCGTAGGGCGCCTTTTTTATGACTATTGTTTTAGCTAGAACAATTGGCTCTTAACATTTTGGTAAACTCAACTAACTACAATCACAATAAACAGCGCGAGAAGCCTGAATTACTTGATTTTGTGAGGGGAATGAACAAGGATGGAGGTATAAAAAATAAAATTAAAACTAGACTAACAACAAGGATGAACTATGAAGGATTCACCTCCTATAGAACACTTGTATTACACCGAACCTAGCCTAGATAAAATTCTAGGTAATCTTGATAAGGTGAGACAAAACATTTTCCCTAACTTATCTGAAGAAAAAGATCTGTTAGAGCAAAGTTTTCCATCGGTTTGTTTAATTGGCCTTGGCCGATGTGGTTCGAATATAGCACTCGATGTAGCCACCTTGGTTTACAACTCCCGCACACATTACCTCAACGAAATTGAATACCAAGATCAAATCGCACAAGAGCGTGAATTTAAGCCAATGCGTTGGATTAAAAATCATTTGCCACTGGATAACGGTAACGGTGACAACCCAGTATTTTTAATCGAGCCTGTGGTGTTGGTGGGGGACTTAGATAAAGACATCGCGGGTCGTATCAAGTACTCCTCGCAAGCTGGGCGTCAAAAATTCTTAGAAGAATACAAAAAACTCCAGCTAATGGATTTGTCTGAAGTACATGCCGGCGGTGCGGGTAACGCACCTATCTTAGGCCAGTACTTAGCCAAAATTATTCTTAATAAAGAAACCGGCAGTTTTAGAAATGAAGACTGGCGACATATTCATTCTTACTTGGTTGACTCTTGCGGCATTAAAGCTAACCAATCGCGCTTGTATTTTTATATTTTCAGCGCGGGTGGTGGTACTGGCTCTGGTATGGCATCAGAGTTTGGTTTAGCGCAACAGTTTTCCTACCTCAGCAAAACCTTCGATTACCAAGTATCGCCGTCTAATCAGCCAGATAAACGCGACTCATTTGTTTTCGAGCCTATCTTTACGTCGGGTATTTGTATCCTGCCAAATATTTCTGGCAGCAGTATTGAAGTGTCTGAAGCACTGCACATCAACGCCGGGCGTTTGCTATGTAAATATCTTTCTGAGGAGTGGGATTTCTCCTACAACGTTGAGCGCGAAAGCAATGACGCACCAGAAGATGTAATGAAGCGTATTCGCCCTTGGAACTCAATGATGCTGATCTCTAACGACATCATGCGTTATGTAGAGCAAGAGGAGAGCGAAAACGGCAAAGATATTGATGTAAACACCATGGAGAAATACGCTAACCAGTACATTTCTCAGCAAATATTCAATATCCTAACGGCTCAAGCCGTTACTACCGATTACGACGAGAACTACTTCCGCCGCGCGGGTATCGATATCTCTGAAACAGTGCGTTTAGACGCCAACGATTTGTTTATGAGCATGGCTGGCCCAGTAGCGGTTGCTTATGCCGAAAGTGTTGTGAATAAGTCGGTGAATGATGATGTGGACATTGACGAGCTATTCTTCCGCTCTATTGATTTGCCGCACTTTAACCGCGATACCCAAGCGATTGAAGGTATTAGTATTCTACCTATCGAGTCTCAGCGCTATAAGCAGTCTTTGAAGAAGTATCAAGAAAGCAAATATGATGCTGAACAGTTAAACGATTTACACTTCTTTAAGCATTGTTCATCGGTAATTTCGATTATTTCGCTGCCTAAAGATTACAAGTTGTCGTTTATGGACTTGAATAAACTCAAGGTTCATATCAACAAACTGTTCCCAAATACCACGCTTAAACGTTACGCGTTGGTCATTGGCGCGTCAGCAAATTTATCGTTAACCACCTTAGTGGCCAAAAGCCCTTGTTTAAGTGACGACTTCTTAACCTTAGTCGTGGCTTACATTAAGCGCTGTTTTGCCAAAGAAGAGTACCGCTATAACGACGATATCGACCAAGCTATTTTGCGCTTTATTACTCAAGATGAGTTTGATCCTGAAGAGCTGCAAAAGTTTTTGTGGGATTTTGAAAACCCAGCCAAGATTTTAGATACAAACTGGTACGCCATTAAACCAATGTACGAGAAGAAGTACCGTGAGTTAATTGGCGAGCCAGACAAGTTTGTTTCTATTAATGATATCCGTTTAGACTTTAAAAATGTTGAAAATGCGATTAAATATCTACGCGAAATTTATCGTCATAGAATCAGCAAAACCAATATTTTGTCTTTAGATAATCAAGCTGAGGGGGTGATTCATTTATCACCAGGTTTACATTCTATTGAACCTGTTCCAGACGCTAAATAGTAAACACTAAAAAAGGGGCTTTAGCCCCTTTTTTGTTGAGTAAACGGTAACAACTAATTGTTGCTTAAGTACTCGCTGTTCAATACTAAGTGCTGTTCTTCAGCGTCTAGGTTTTGCTCTTGTTGACGCAATAAATTGTAGTTTTCTACAGCTCTGCGGTTGGTCGCAACATTTCGTTCGATGGCATATTGAAGATCAGACTTCATGGGATTCCCTTTAAATACATGATCAAACTTATTGACCTCATGGTCGGCACAAGTTTGCAGACGGTATGTTACATTTATGTGAATGAAAAGTGAAGTCTTAACTTGCGTTTTAAACAGACCCTGCTGCTTAAATGTGCAAATTTAGCAGAAAGCTTAAATCCATCTATAATCCGATGCATGCCTCGTGATTAAACTTGGACAAGGGTGAAAATTTGTTTCAAAATGTGGGTGTTATCTGATTAGGGTCATAAAAATTTTACCCATGGCGTGGCACAATGCGCGCACTTAAAAACAGTTCGATGAAAACGCGGCAACGCAGGCTTCGACGCTGTTAACAGAAAATATTTATTGCCCCCGATTGTTCTCGTTAAGCAAATAAAACCAATAAGCATTAACAGGGTAGTGGGGGGAATCGTTGAATTATTACGTAAGTTTTGGTCAGTTCAGCTTGGTGAGGGAATGATGGTTAAGAAAATTGGTGTTTTAACGAGTGGCGGCGACGCTCCTGGTATGAATGCAGCAGTGCGCGCAGTTGTGCGTAGTGCTTTATCTAAAGGTATTGAAGTATACGGCGTATACGACGGTTACATGGGGCTACATGACGATAACATTAAAAAGTTAGACCGTTATAGTGTGTCTGATGTTATCAATCGGGGTGGTACGTTCTTGGGCTCAGCACGTTTTCCTGAGTTTAAAGAACTTGCAGTGCGTGAAGTTGCCGTAGAAAACATGAAGAAACATGGCATCGAAGCGCTAGTAGTAGTGGGCGGCGACGGTTCTTACATGGGCGCTAAAAAGCTAACTGAAATGGGCTTCCCATGTATTGGTCTACCAGGCACTATCGATAATGATATTGCGGGTACCGATTACACGATTGGCTTCGACACCGCATTAAATGTAGTGATTGACGCTATCGACCGTATTCGTGATACGTCTTCTTCCCATAACCGTATTTCTGTTATCGAAATCATGGGCCGTTACTGTGGTGACTTAGCCATGCAAGCAAGTATTGCTGGCGGCGCAGAGTACGTGATTATTCCTGAGAAAGGTTTTGATCGTGAAGGCTTGTTACAAAGCCTTCAAGATGGTCAGAAAAAAGGTAAAAAGCACGCCATTGTTGCTATTACCGAACACATTACTAATGTGAACGAATTAGCTGCTGGTATCGAGATGGCCACTGGCCGTGAAACTCGCGCAACCATTCTTGGTCACATTCAGCGTGGTGGTACACCAACTGGTCGTGACCGCGTAATGGCTAGCCGTATGGGCGCTTATGCCGTAGAGCTGTTGCTTGAAGGCGAAGGTGGCCGTTGTATCGGTATTCAAAACAACACCATGGTTCATCACGACATCATTGATTGTATTGAAAACATGAAACGTCCATTCAACGAAGAGCTATACGACTTATCTACAAGCTTGTTCTAAGCTTTTAGCGTTGAATAAAAAAGCCCGCTACAGCGGGCTTTTTTATACCTATGTTTTAGCTTAATCGCGCTAGCTAGCGGTAATCATTTAGCGACCAATCGTAATCTAAATAGCTAATTTTTGCCGCTTTCACTTGCTCTGGTGTCATCCTTAAATCAACGGCATAGTCACTAAGGTAGTTATTTAGGCTCTTACCAAAGTCACCTTTGTACCACTTAAAAATAGACGACAGCTTTAAGCGATTGCTCTCTTTGTCATAGTGGTTTTTGTTACTTTGTAAAAATTCTCTAAAAGCCTGTTTAAGCTGTTGTTCAACAGCATCGCCGGTATAAGCAACACTTTGCAAAGGAGGGCAGCTAATAGCAGCACACACCACAGCAGCATGAATATGTGGGTTATTGTAGCCTGGGCGAATAAGCTCGTGCTCGATATGGTCAAGACTCACTTTTTCGCCAAACAGCATAAAGCGTTTTTTCTTCCAAGGGGATTGAAACAAGTTACCTAAATCGCGAATAGAAGTAATGTTAGGGTAGGCACTAAGAATGTACTGCACGGTGTAAGCGTTGTAGGCATTGATCAGAAATGCCAGTTGCTCGTTATCAGACCAAGCATCAAATTCGCTCTGTGTAATGCTTGCCAATTTGTCTAAATAAGCCTGCAATTCTTGTCGATCAAAGTTGGCGTAGTCTACACGACTTTCTTGATTAGCCACTGGCCAATGAACATATTCTTTAAGCAAACCATCCCATTGCGAGTGATCAAAAGATTCTGCTATGGCTAATGGTGATGCAATTAAACTAATAAGGATTAAAACTTGAGCAAACAAACGCTTTGCAGGGTTAAAAAGCGTTTTTAGCGTTTGCAAAACCGTAAGGCTTAAGCGAGAATAGCCTCGCTTCTTAGGAAGCTCATCTATGGTGGCCCTATTGGTCCTCCCGCATTGATACTCTGTGAACTCGGCCAGGCCCGGAAGGGAGCAACCGCAGCAGACGACTCGAGTGCCGGGATGTGGCTGGTAGGGTTGCCACCCAATCTTATAAGTTACTAATTTAATAAGATTTCTCACATTTTTTCCTCTTTTATGCTAAACCTAAGCTAATTATCAAATAAGCTTAGTTTATAAACACTTACCAGAACATCTTACAGATTATAAGACAGGCTATTGTCATTATTTCTTTCAGCGCATGCTAAGAACGCGCGTTTTGCTGTTTACGATTGATTTATTTACGTAAATGTTGAAGCTGAAGAGTAAGGCAGTTTGGGGGTTTAAGGCTTTACTCACTAATTGTTGTTGGCTTTTGTTAGTGAGTAAAACAAGCAAGTCGTTGACTAGGTTAGTTTAGCAGGCTGGTAGTAGCCTTGCTTGTTTAGTTTAACAGTGTAAAAGGCAGCAAAAGCAAGGAATAAAAACTCTATTAATACCATTGCCCATTGCTGTATGCCTAAGTGTGCAAGTGCTGAGCGCATGTTAATGATGCTATGTAGGTCCATCACAAGGCTGTAGCCGAAAATGGCAAAAATAAGCAAGCGGCTAATGCCTATTCTAAGTATTAAGGTGAACGCTGCCCCTAAGTAAAGAGCAGTAAAGCCTATATGGGGTAATAATAAGGGGATAGGTGCATAATCTAAGCCTGTTACAACATAAAACAGCTGTATTGCGCCTTGGTAAATAAAATAAGCGGCGATTAGCCAAACAAGTAACGGTTTTTTATTAGTCATTACTTGATTATTCCTTGATATCTATTTTGAGTTGCACGCTAAAGCAGCGAAGCGAATATCCACCCGCTATTTCTGCGAGTAATGTTTAGACGCTTCTAAGGCGCTTTAACTTTCTCTTCGTGTTCTAGGTTTTGAAAAAGGTTTTGTCGCCAATCAAACTCTAAGCTGCGGTCGTTGGGGGTAGGGTTGTAGTAGTAGGTGAATTCTACAAAACCTACATTTTTGCGTTTGGTGGTGCCGGTGTAAGATGAGCCGAGGAATTCACCTGCTATTTTTCCATAATTGGCATGTATAACCTCACCTTCACTGTTTAGTTTAGTATTAATGCGAAAAATGTAGCCTAAAGCAGAATTGTCGTAGGTGGTAAAGCTCTGGCTGCTGGAGGATGTGTGGTATTTTAATGTGAGGCTATTTGTGTAAGCTAATTGAGGTGCTAGATAGGGGAACTGATACTCGGAGTTAGTTGTAGCTCTATTTAATTTAACTAATCCATCACCTGCACTAGCAAAAGAGATTTGCAGTTCGTTGTTGTTGTTCTGTACATCAGTATACTCACCATCTAGATAAAAGAAAATATGGGCAATATTCCCTTTGCCATAAGGGCTAACCCAATCAGCTTGCTCGAAGTCGAAGCCGATTGCTTCTCGTTTCTTGGGTACCGGTAGAAGAAGCTTCTTGGCATACATTGCGGTGGTTTTTTTCTTTTTGCGCAGCTCGATAATGAGGTTTTGGAGGTTCTTATTAGTTCTTAGTTTAGTTTGGTAGTAGCCTTCTTTATTTACCCTGAAAACTACAGCAAGATTTTTTCGGCCGATAGTTTGGAAAACTCCCTCTTTATCTGTTAAATCTTTAATGTTTTCGCCATCAATACCTAACCGACCGCCAGCAAATACTTCAGCACCTTCAACTGCTAGCCCGTCTTGGTCGACTACTTTGACTTTTACCGTGGTAAAGTTTCCGGTGCAAGCGCTGAGGTTAATAATGAACAGGCTGAAGATTAGGCTTTTTGTTATTTTCATTAGCAGCGTCCTTGCTGTTAAGCACTGTAAATAGCGATTAGAAGTATTGAATAAACTAATGAGCCATCGCTTCATCAACGATATTTGGTTCGTTAACATGTTTCGTGCCCATCATCTGCGTAATTGTCTTTTATGTCAAAATGAATTTTTATTAAATGCTAATAATAACAATATGTTAAAGGGTGAACCGGTTTAAATAAGCTTGGCCTTAGAGACAATGTGAGTCCTTTTACTATTTAAGGACTCTTGTTCTGTGTTGAAACGCTAATTCACAGAATGATGCTTGGTGGTAATAATGCTTGAGCACAGTGTGTTACTTCTTGTCACCGGGTTACTCCAGTAACTTACTTCTTTCTGTTTGCCTAAAAATCCACAATGGCTCCGTCAAAACAAGCAGCGCCAAGTTATAGGCTTAGCGGCTGATTTAAACCGGAGACTAAAACAATGACTACAGCTACTTTTAAAAAACATCCGCCAATTCCTGCTGAGCGTTTGGCAAAGCCAGTCTGTAATGAATGAGACGACAGTAATGTCGCCTTTTTGTTTTTGTCGCTTAGGAGTTATTTATGAAAATACCACGTAAGTGGGGTTTAGAAGGCTGGTACACCGCGCATTTATTTCAGTTGGTGTTTATCCAGATCCTCGTCGCTACTTTTATTTATGAGCACCCTGGCAGCGCTACGCAAGTAGGCTTAGCTATGGGAATTTGGGGTTTATCGGGTTTATTGGCGTCGTTTTCTAAAGATATCGCCTTAAGTGAAATCAATTTCTGTGTTTGTCACGTATTAGCTATGTATAAGCAAACTTTTTGCCTGGTTTAAGAATTACTCTTTAACAAAGTATTAACTTCAATAGAGGTTGAATTATGTGGTCACATTTAGTTCGAATTTTTAACGAGCATCCCAGTAGTGTTAACGAGAGTTATTTTCAGCACTTAATGGCTGCAGGGCGTTTTTCTTTGCGGCTATTTTTTGCAGCAATTGTGTGTTTAGTACACGCTGTATTGCCCTTTGCTTTTGTTAAAACGGGCAGCCAACAGATTCAGGCTTTACACGACAGCATGCTAAAAAACCGCCAAGCGAACGCATCAAGTCACACACCTGACAGTGAAACTCAGGTAAACAGCTTCAATTTCGAAATCTAGCCCGTTGAGTAAACTTTACTTCTCGCTTTCCACCTGTTTAATGCAGGCTACCTCTGCTGAGCTTAGCTCTCGCCAACTGGCAGGCTCAACGTTAAGGCAAATATCAGCAATTTGTTGTCGGTGTAAGGCGGTCACGCGGTTGCCAACTGCTGCAAGCATTCGTTTCACCTGATGAAACTTGCCCTCGCTAATACTCAGTAAGATTTGTTTATCCGAAATCAGCTTAACCACCGCAGGGCGAGTGGGTTGTGGTTCACCTTGCAGTTGTAGGCCAGTTTCTAAGGCTTGAATGGCTTGTGGAGTTAGCGGTTTACTTAGGTTTACCCGATAAACCTTAAGACAGTGTTGCTCTGGCCGAGTGATAGAAAATGACCAACGGCCATCGTCGGTGGCTAATACCAAACCAGTAGTGTCGGCGTCTAATCTTCCTGCTATATGTAATTGCTCATCTAAGGGGAGGTCCACCGCGGTGAAAACTGAGGGGTAAGCTTCATCAACATTAGAGCATACACATCCGGCCGGTTTGTTAATCATTATATAGCGAGAAGGGCGAGCAAAGAGTTGCTTGCCAGCCAAACTAATATGTTTGTTTTCATGTACTTGTGTATTTACATGCAAAACACATTGCTGGTTTACGTGTACTTGGCCGTTTTCTATCGCTTCCCTCGCTTGTAGCAGGCTTAGCGAAGTGCTTTTACAAATAAACTTATCCAGGCGCATAAATAGATAGAGGGTGAGTTGAAGAAATAGCTCGCGAGTGTAACCAAATACACTGCTTATGAATACCATTAAGCCCAGCAAAGCTGGGCTTAACTGCGATTGAAACTGGTTTTACTTAAGCTTATAAACGGTCTAATGAAGCAAGGGCAATTTCGGGTTCTTGTTGGGTGGCTTGTTGCCGCTCTGCTAAAGCGGGCTGATAGTGCTCTTTGTTCAGCGTCATTAAATAATGTCGGTAACACAAGGTGGCTTCGTAAGAGGATAATTGCTCAACTTTTTTATGGTTGTAGCTTTGGTAAATCTTGCGATGAATAATGCCAAAACTAGAGGCGAGTTCTGCCACTATCTCGGCTATAAATTGGTCCTGTGCGTCAAACAAATCTTGAGTAGACATATCACAGGTGTATTTTTCAGCCTAAATTTGTTGGCTAGTGTCTGCGCGATACAAACGAGCGTGGATGCGCATTTTATCGTTTAGCGCGCACATTGTGCCGGTGGTAATAAAAGATACGTTTAGCTTTTTCCCTAGTTGGCTAATGCCGGCAGCAGTTTTTATGGCGAAGTTGGTATCGTCCATAGCATACATAGACACCACGTTTAAGCTATTGAAACGAGACAGGTCAGTGGCAAGCTCCTCACCAAAGCCGTCGGTAAAAAACTGTTGCTGATCATCGGCTGCTAAAGACAAAAATGGCAACACCGTTAGGCTAGGGCTGAAGCTCTCTGCCTTATTCGTAACAGGCGTTTGTGCAGCTGGTTTAGGGAAAGGTCTTCTTCACTGCGTAGTTTAAAGCTTGGAGCATAACGGCCTTTAGGGATATTGATGTACAGGGCATCGTTAACACCTTCGGTAAAATAGTAGGTATCTAAAGAGCGACACACTCGACCCGCTTGAATACGTATAATGGGGTCTGATTGGCGATCAAAATCAACGCCTCGGTCAAAGATCTCAATGGCAATGGTGAACTGCTTGAGGCGGTCGCCATTACCCTGCAAGGTTTGCTCAACCAAAAAGCTGAGCAACTCTTTCATTTTGGACTTTGCTCAAATACGCTGCTTTCAATAATTCGTTCTAGCTGCCCGCGTATTAGTATCTGATGCTGCTGATTCGCTAGATCTAAACTTTGCCGTTTGCCACTGTCTATCACCTGTTTCTTATTATGCTGAGTTCATTCTGCCATTAATAGGCGCCTAGAAAGTAGCAACTTGCTTAGCAAAGCGTTTGCTAACAATAGCGTAGTTGCTGTTTAGGGAGTCGTTGTCTGCTGTTACTTATTGTTACCTAAAAATACCTTTAAATGTTCACTTTTAAGTATTTGTTTATACGTAGTTTTTAATCTATTTCGGCTTGGGGCCATTGAGTAAACTGGCTTCCGTCAAACAAATACACATTGTTTTTAGCTAATAGAGAGACAGATTATGAACACACAAGTTCAAACCAAATCAGTTAATGCGGGTTTCATGGCGTTTTCTTTAAAGCGCGTATGGCAAGCAACGGGTGCCAGTGAGGAACACGCAAACGCTGTGGCTAGAGTTATGTAACGGGGGTAGCGATGCCGGTTGGTGGCGGAATGTTACCGGGTTTGTAGTTAGCCATTTAAGGCCGTAAATAGAAGCGAAGTATCGATTAAGAGCTTCGCTTTTTTGGTTATTTAGTCCAAGCTCTTTTATTGCTTTGCTTGTAAATTTTGCACCAAGGGCTCGCAGGGTAGCGGTTTTACTTTTAACGGCTTTGGTTTTTTAGCGGGCTTAAGAGTAGGGGCCTTACTGAGTTGGGTTTTCCACCAATCTAATTCGTCACAGCCATGACCTTTGGCAATCGGCTTTTGGTTTTTGCACTGTTTATCGCCAGCTGGACACACTAATCGCACATGCATATGCGAGGTATGCCCCCACCAAGGACGAATTTTTTGCAGCCAATCGTCTTGCTCGGTACGCTGATTACAGAGCTGCTCTTTAATCACAGGGCTGACAAAAATACGCGCAACGCGCTCATCTTGAGCGGCAACTTTAAGCATGGTTCTATGCTCACCCTTCCAGTTGCTTTTATTAATGGTTAGCTGTTTTTTGTCTACTACGCTTACCGCATATGGTTTAGCCAGTTGCTTAGCGCTGAGTGTATCGTTTTCAAGTTTGAGCCAAATATCTACGTCTAAGCCTATTTGATGGCTGCTATGGCCAAAATTAAACTGGCCGCCGCGTGGCATAGACATATCACCCACCAAAATATTGTTGATACCTTGTTGTTTCAGTTGTTTGGCGTAATCACTGATGAAGTTCACCAAATTGGGATGCCCATAGTAGCGCTGGCGTTGGCTACGAATAACTTGATAACCTTCGCCCTCAAGCGGTAACGCTTGTGCACCAGCTAAGCAACCATTTGCATAAGAACCAATCGCAGCAGCGGGCGCTTTATAGGTGCTGGTGGCCGCTTCCCATGGGTTGTTTTGCGCAAATGTTTGTTTGCAAGTTAGCAATATGAGTAGTGAAACAATCACCTTTAACAATTTCATTTAGCGCCTTTATTCCTTAACATTGATAGCAACTATTCGCTTAAACAAATCTATCACTTAGTGTAGCGGGCATGGCGTTGGTCGGGGGAGAATATTCAATGAAGTGCTTGTACAAAACAGCAGTAAAGATTATTAGGAGTGTGTTGTGAGCAATGCGCCTATACCAAACTTGAGTATTTACAGTACCAAGCGACTCTATGTGGAAGCTGCTGATGCCGCTTACATTGCAACAAACAAACCTTTGCTTATGTTGCGCGCTGTGGAGTTACTCACTCCAGCAGTAACCAGTGAGTTGCCGCCTTATTTCCAGAACGTAACCGACTTAGGTAAGGCTGAGCAATGGTTAACACAGGTGCGCCAAGGCAGTCGCTTGTTTGTGGTAACGAAAATGAGTGACCAACAGGTGATTGGTTTTATGTTTGTTTACCCTGATGACCAAAACCGCGCGCATTTAGGGTACTTACTGGGTGAAAATTATTGGCGGCAAGGTTTTGCGCTAGAGCTGCTAAAGGATTTTATTACTTGGGCAGAGCAGGAGCGAGAATTTACTACTGTTATTGCAGGCGTAAGCCAAGATAATACTCCCTCTCAAAAGTTATTAAATAAGCTAGGATTTTCCACGCAAGGCGGCGCAGATAACACTGCTCAGTTTTATCACTATCGTTTAAAAAATAGCGAAAATAGAGAATAAAACGGTTCGGGTCACTACGATCTTCGCCAAAATGTACTGAACATGGCTTAAAAGCGCCTGTTTTCTATTCATTCGGTCGTTTTGCTGATAAAACTTTGATTAATAGGTTAGGCTAGCTCTACGCTAAATAGCAGCTAAGCTGCTGTTTTATACATTTATTTAAGTATTTACTAAACTTTAAAGCCGATGCCTATCTATTCTGTTCGATCTCTTATTCAATCAACCATCACTGTTCGTTGTTTATTGCTAAGCCTTAGTGCTTTAGTCACTATTGCTCCGGTTAGCGCAAAAACCTTGCTTAAGCCCAGTGCAGATAGTTACTTCTCTATTACTGGTGGCAGTGGTGTTACCCATCTAGATGACGGCGCAACAGAAGAACAAGAGAAGCAACAATTTCGCTCCTTTGATATTCGTTTTGGCCAGCATTTTCATCGCAATTGGCGGGTCGATTTAATTCACGCCAATGAAGGTCACCCATATAACCATCATCGAGATGGGTTTTCTGCTCACGCTACCTATGTGTATGTGCCTTCAGATGCTTTTCGTTTAGAAGTTGGTGCTGGCCCGTATATGTCTTTCGATACAACAGTGGATGAAACAGGCTTAGAGTTAAACGAAAAAAGGGTGGGGGCGATGAGTACATTGGCCTTTATCTATCCCTTAAAGCGCTTTAGCGAAAGCGCGCATTTGCGCTTGCAGTTAAACAGCTATCTTATGTCTGCACGACCAAACGGCAACTCCCTACTGATTGGTGTGGGTTGGGATATTGATAACTCAGATTACCAGCCAAGAGAAGCACGCTATCGCTGGGTTGATGACGTTTGGGCCTCAGTGATGAATGTAAAAATTAATCATGGCGGGCCTGAAACCAAGGTGGGTTATAGCGTAGATATGGCCAAGCGCTTCCATAACAACCTTGCCTTATCACTGGGTTACATTGATGAGGGTGGCTACAACGGCGCAACAGACCGTAGCGGATTTACCACGCAGCTATGGAAAATTATTCCTCTGGGTAACAACTTTGAAGGCAGAATGGGCGGTGGTGGTTACTTTGTCGTAGACAAGGTTGAACACACCAGCGCTTATGATTTGAAAGGCATTGTGAGCTTTGGTGCTAATTACTACCCGCATTGGTCATTTTTCGATGATGGTTACTTTGGGGTAAGTATTAGTCGGGTGATTGACCGTAAAGGCCACCAAGATGATGCCGACTTATTCCGCTTTAGTGTGGGTAAACGTTTCTAGCGCTCATTATGGCTGAATAGAAAAAAGCGCATTGAACGTTTAACTTCAACGCGCTTTTTTATTGGTTGTATAGCTACAATGGCTTGTGTTTATTTAGCCGCGCCGTGAGTGACGTCTAAGCTGTAAAACGTTGCTTGAACGTAGTCTTCTGGGTCACCAGAGCGGTTTTGATTGTATACACCCGCTTTGAAATACATCCATTGGTCTTTTAAGCCGTAGCCAGAATTTTGCATATCTACTTTTTGCACCACATCGGCTTTGCCTTCACGGCTAATCGTTACTGTCATATCAGCGCCATTAATGTCAATTTCGTAAGAGAACTTCTCGCCTAAAGCGATACCGTCATCATATGACTTAGCGATGTCTTTATCTTTTTGTTTCCAGTAATTTGGTTTAGTTGGGCCAATCATTGGGAAGGTAATATCATCGCCACCATTTGGCTCGTGGCTTATCCATACCGAACCCGTTTCATGGTTAGGCAGTTTACGGTAGTAAATTTTAACTGGCTCATCATCGGGTGCATGAATTTGACCAATAATAACGCGGCCTTGTTGCCAAATTTCACCGGTAGAGGTTACGTGGTCAACAGACAGAGTCGCTTTTAAGTTACCATCCACACCCGCTGCATTTTTCAATGAATCTGCTGACTCGTTATGACCAAATACCCAGTTGTTACCGTTAACGCCTTTAGTTTTGTGGCTGGTGTTGCCGCAACGCATCATTTCTCGAAGCTCTGAGCGAACATACTTCGTGTTTTTAGAGGTTTTTATCCCTTGAACAGGAGAACGGAAAACAACGCCGTCTTTTGCTTCATTTACGTAAAAGTAATCAGCGTGCATCGCGCCTTTAGCGATCTCTTTTTCACTGAATTCAGTAGGGCGATCGCCATTGTCTAAAGACACTGGCAACGTTACTTTCCAACAAGATAGGTCTAGCACCTCTGCTGGCGTGGTATTGGCAGCGGATACACTAGTGCTTAAAGCTCCTAGCATCATAACAGCAAGAGTTTTTACTTTCATAAGCTCACCTTCAACTACTTAGATTGATATTTTGTACTACAATAACACCAAGATACCTCTGGTTAAAAACCAAGGTCAATTAGAGCTTGTGCTAAATGAGACATCAAACTGTCTTCACTCAAATTATCAGCGTTTAATTGAGCTGATGTATCAAACTCAAAGCAAGGTTCCAGGCTTGGAACAACGTTGTTAAGCCCATTATTAAAACACCATTAGCTGCATTTTTTAGTGCCATAGCGTCTTTCAACTAAGGTATTTTAAGTTTTTTGGGAGAAGCATATAGTCACTGCTGCCTCAGTAATACTCGCTACACTTAAGTTGTTCAGTAAGCAAGGAAACCAAGGGGGGGATGTATGCAAGAAGTCGATATAGAGGGGAGCTGTTTATGTGGAGAGGTGCACTACCAAATAAACGGCAATTTAGGCATTTTTCAATATTGTCATTGCTCTCGATGTCGTAAATTTACTGGTAGTGCCCATGCTGCTAATTTGTTTGTATTGCCCAGCCAGTTTAGGTGGTTGGCCGGTGAAGACAAGGTTCAGCAGTATCAACCTGAGCACACTAAGTACTTTGCTACTGCCTTTTGTCGCACTTTTGGTTCGTCTTTGCCTTGGCTAGCGAAAACGGGCAAAACTATGGTGATCCCAGCCGGTACCTTAGACCAGCACCCCAATATAGAACCGATTCAGAATATTTTTTGTGCCGACAAGGCACCTTGGTTTGTCGACAACCAGCAGCTTCCGCAATTCGCTGCATTACCACCGCGTAAACCCAAAGCATGAATGGATATTGGCTTATCTAACTTAAGTGATCGAAGTGATAGTTTGTAAAGTAATACTAAGTACTTTTAATTGAGCTAAAGTAATACATTAAACCAAAAGGTAGGAGCAAGTGATGGAAACACCAATGACAGGACCGCAACACAGCAAACCACAGTATGCCATTCCTCAAGAGGCCTTTGATTGGTACGACGAGTATGCTCATGGCCTTATTGACCGCCGTACTTTTTTAGCGCGCTTATCTAAATTAGCGGCTGTGGGGTTTTCCATGGCGGTGCTGTCGTCTGCCTTGTTACCTAATTATGCCTTGGCAGAACAAGTGTCGTTTAACGACCCAGAAATAAAAGCGCAGTTTGCGACTTTTGATTCCCCCAAAGGGTATGGAGAAGGGCGTGGCTATTTAGTGATGCCTACCAATTTGCAAGGAAGCGCTCCTGTGGTCTTGGTTATTCATGAAAACCGAGGGCTTAATCCTTATGTTAAAGATGTCGCGCGACGTTTAGCGAAAGATGGCTTTATCGCCTTTGCACCAGACGCGTTACATAGTTTAGGCGGCTACCCTGGCAATGATGATGAAGGCCGCAGTATGCAAAAATCTTTAGACCGCGCCAAAATTGAACAAGACTTTTTAGCTGCCGCTAGTTTTTTAAAAAGCCACTCTGCCAGCAACGGTAAGTTAGGTGCAGTTGGTTTTTGTTTTGGTGGTTATGTGGTGAACATGCTGGCTGCGCGCATGGGCACAGAGCTTAATGCAGGCGTACCGTTTTACGGCACCCCTGCTGCAAAAGAGTTAAGAGCCAACATTAAAGCGCCGTTGCAGATTCAGTTAGCTGAGTTAGATAAACGGGTAAACGCTACTTGGCCTGAGTACGAGCAAGACTTAAGGGCCAATAACGTCGACTTTGACATGCATATGTACGCGCAAGCCAATCATGGATTTCATAATGACTCCACAGGCCGTTATGACAAAGACAACGCTGAGCTAGCGTGGAACAGAACCATCGCTTTCTTTAAGCAGCATTTAGCTTAATTAATCCCATCTAGGGCTTTGCTTATTGGTGTTAGCAAAGCCCTTTTTATTTTAGATTTGTCTGCCACGGTAGCTGCCCACTTCATTTTCCCGTTTAATCAATAGATTACTGATGAATAAGTTATTTGTTAGTGGTTTAATTGATCTCTACTTTTAGCGTTAGCTACCACTCGCGAGTTTACCTAATATGACCAAACGCTTTGACATCATCGGTGCTCCCTTCAATCATTTAGGTTGCGTGACCACTAAGCAAAATACCGTAGATGGTCTTAGGCAAGCTAGCCAAAATACTTGGGTAGGGCTATCGAATTGGATTGATGTTAGAAATAGCTGCTGGAATGCGGACATTAAAGATTGCGGTGATGTGAGCCCTTCTTGTGAGGTATTACGCTTGCTTGAGGCAGAACAAAACGTAAGCGCCTTAGCGGATTACGGAGGCGCGCTTTGCGCTGCCGTACTCAATAGTTTTGACCAAGGGCGCACTCCCATCACTATTGGTGGGGACCATTCTATCGCGGTGGGCACACTGCAGGCGGTAATGACCTTTTGTCAGAAACAACGGGACAAAAAGGTAGCGGTTATCTGGGTGGACGCACATGCAGATTGTAACGATAAGCTAGATGGCAATTTGCATGGTAAACCTTTAGCGATGCTCATGGATAAATACCCTGATAAAGCGTGGGAAATTGATCCAGAACGAGTGCTTAAGCCTCAAGATATTTATTACATTGGGGTGCGAGATGTGATGCCTAACGAGCAACGGTTGATTAGCGAACTTGGTATTCGCCATTACGGTATGCCAAGCATAGATAGCTTAGGAATAAACGGCGTTATTTCTAGTTTGATGACTGAGCTAAATGACAACTACGATCATATTTATTTGTCTTTTGATTACGACGCGCTAGATGGCAGTATTTATAGAGCGTGCGCTACGCCTAATGTAGGTGGCTTAAGCGCCAGAGAGGCAATCCACTTGGTCTATTCGGTTGCATCTAGCCCTAAATTTGTCGGCGCTGACTTTGTAGAATATATGCCAGAACTGGATGACAATGGAGTATCCAAAGAACTAATGATTAAGCTGATAGATGCAGTGTGGGGGTTTAGAACCTAATGGTTAAGCTAAGGGCAATTACCGCTAAGGAGTTTGCAGACTACTGCGAGTATTTTGTTGATGATTACAGCCGCGATATCGCAGCGAATCAAGGGCACTCTAAAGAAAGGGCGTTAGAGTTAGCCCAACAAACACTAGAACAAAGCTTTCCGCAAGGGGCAGAAAGCCAAGGCCACCAACTGTTGTGTATCGAGCAGCAATCAGAGTTGATTGGTTATTTATGGCACTCTATTCAAGCCTGTGACCAATCCACTTACATTTATGATTTTTATGTTTTCCCCAAGCAGCGCAACAAAGGGTTTGGGAAACTGGCGATGAAGGCGCTTGAACAGCAGTTGACGGGGTTTGGTATTAACCAAATCAAGCTTAGAGTCGCATTTAGTAATCAGCGCGCGTTAGCATTGTACCAAGAGATTGGCTTTGTGGTTACCGGCTACAACATGTCTAAAACCATTACCCAGTAGCGTAAACTTAGTTGGCTTTTGGCG
Source organism: Agarivorans sp. DSG3-1 (assembly GCF_046774965.1). NCBI lineage: Bacteria > Pseudomonadati > Pseudomonadota > Gammaproteobacteria > Alteromonadales > Alteromonadaceae > Agarivorans > Agarivorans sp. DSG3-1. The sequence continues at coordinate 3,279,721 of NZ_CP177241.1, forward strand.
CCGTTATTTAGCGGATTGCCTAACAACGGGCCGGAGAAAAAATACTTGTTCATTTTTCGGTAGCCGTTAAATCTACACTGAGTTATTTTGGTTTTATCTACTCTTATTAAGCAGTAAAGGTTTATGGAACCACTAAGCTTTCAGCAAAAGTATGACGCAATGAGCCGCAAGGATGCTCAGTACGAAGGGGTGTTTTACACCGCAGTAAAAACCACCGGTATTTTTTGTCGGCCAAGCTGTCGAGCGCGCAAACCTAAAATTGAAAACGTCACCTTTTACAACAGCGCGCAAGAAGCTCTGCAACACGGCTATAGAGCCTGTAAAGTATGCAAACCGATGCAAGCTTTAGACGAAGCCCCAGATTATATAAAAGCGCTGTTAGATGATATTCAGCAAGATAATTTCACGCGGATAAAAGACGGTGATTTGCGCGCCCGTAACCTAGACCCGGCTCAAGTTCGCCGCTGGTTTAAGAAGCATCATGGGATTACTTTTCATGCCTATCAACGCATGGTGCGAATTAACTCGGCCTTTAGCCAAATTCAACAAGGCGACAGCATTAGTAATTCAGCCTTTGATTCAGGCTACGAATCGCTAAGTGGGTTTAACGAAGGCTTTAAAAAAGTGTTTGGTGGCGCGCCAACTGGCAAAACCAGCAACGTGATTAATATTGTGCGTTTTACCACGCCAATTGGGCCCATGTATGCCTGCGCCACTCAGCAGGGGATCTGTTTGTTGGAGTTTACCGACCGCCGAATGTTGGAGACCGAATTTAACGATCTCACTAAACGTTTAAAAGCCGTTATTCTGCCAGGAGATAACCCTCATCTGGATCAAGTTCAGACAGAAATTGCTGAATACTTTGCTGGAACCCGCAAACAGTTTGACGTAGCACTAGACACTCCAAGCACCGAATTTAGGCAATTGGTATGGCGTGGGCTAATGGATATTCCCTATGGCGAAACACGAAGTTACGGCCAACAAGCAGAATACTTAGAGGTACCTAATGCCGTGCGCGCGGTAGCCTCGGCAAATGGCCAAAATCGTATTAGCATTATTATTCCCTGTCACAGAGTGATTAGCGCTAACGGCCAGCTAACAGGCTATGGTGGTGGTATTCATCGCAAAGACTGGTTGCTGAAACATGAAGCGGGTTTGCACAATGGCTAAACAAGAAAACTCAGAGCAAATTGCCGCTTTACAGCAGCAGGTAAAGCATTCTTACTCGCCACTAAAACAGCAACTGCATACTTGGCTGCTAGCGCAAGCGGGTATTAGCGAGACGTTTTGGTCAAACGACAGTGGAGGCTTTTACGGCTTTGTTTACAAGGGCAAAGAGTTTGCTCACTTTCATCAAGGTAATGAATTAGATTTAAAACTAGGGCGAACAAGCATTGCTGAACAAGGCTTGCAGCATCCTGCATTCTCTTTATCCCATCCTAAACGCAGCCCACGTTCGGCCTGGATAGAGCTTGGTTTTTCTGACCAAGGCTCTTTGCAACAGATACAAGTTTTGGTCCTATTGGCTATTTCGCCTCTATAGTTGTCACTGTTCTATTGTTGATAAGTGGCTAAATGGGCGCCAAATTCGAGTTAGCTCATAGTAATTACACGCAATAACAATATAATAATACTATTACTGCAAATAGGTTATTACCATGCCGCAAACACTGTTGCCGAACATTATCGAATTTTTGTCGCAGATTTATCCATTTAATTTATTGCCGCCAGCCTTGCAGCGGCAAATTGGAGAGTCGGTAACCATTAGTTATTTGGCGCGAGGCGAGCAAATTCGTTTCGGTTCAGATAAATCAGAGTGTTTCCTATACATTATTCGCACCGGGGTAATGGAGCAGCGTAAACCTGATGGGGTGTTACGCTCAAAACTCGGCGAAGAAGACTTATTTGGTTTTACTTTTTTAGAGCCACTAAAAGACGCGCTAGATGGCTATAGTGCAACAGCGATAGAAAATACCTTGCTGTACATGGTGCCGCATACCGAGTTAACCCAACTGCTTGAGCAACACCCAGAATACGCCGACAGCTTTGCTTCTAAAGCGCGAGTACGCTTGCAGTCGGCGCTTAACGTGGTGTGGTCTGACAACGAGAAAGGCTTATTCTTTAAAAAGGTGTCGGAAGTTGCTAGCGGAACGGTTGCAGTGGTCACTGCTGATATGTCGATACAAGCGGTGGCGAACGAAATGCGAGTGCAGTGCCGCTCGTCTACCGCGGTGATTAAAAAAGACGGTGTTATATGCGGTTTAATCTCAGACCGTGATATGACCAAACGGGTGATTGCCGAAGGCTACGATATCACTCGCCCGATTAGTGACGTAATGACCTCGCCAGCTGTCACCACTAAACCGAACGATCTTATTCTTACTGCCGCCTCACTGATGATGGAACACAACATTCGCAGCTTACCAGTGGTGGAGAACAATCAGGTATTGGGCTTGCTCACTACTTCACATTTAGTGCAAAAGCACCGCGTACAGGCGATCTTCCTGATTGAAAAAATCAAGTACACCGAAACTGTAGAAGGGCTAGCAAAACTTACTTCAGAGCGCCAAGCCATATTTGAAGCACTGGTCGAAGGCAAGGTGAGGGTAGAGGTAATAGGCCGAGTTATGGCCATGATAATGGATGCCTATAATCGCCGACTGATTCAAATGGCCGAAGCCAAACTAGGCGATCCACCTTGTGCATATACCTGGGTAGTAGCGGGCTCTCACGCTCGTAACGAAGTACACATGTTGTCTGATCAAGACAGTGCTATTATTTTGCCAGAGAATGTTAGTAAGTCTGACCGCATGTACTTTACCCATTTAGCCATGTACGTGTGTAATGCCATGGACACCTGTGGTTACCCCTTATGTACCGGCAAGTTTATGGCAGCGACACCAAAGTGGTGTCAGCCGATTAATGTATGGAAAGAGTATTACCGTAAATGGGTGTCTAACCCTGAATACAGCATGTTGTTAAACGCCACGGTGTTTATGGAAGTTCGCAGTATATATGGCGACGCCAGTTTGTCGGAGCAGCTTCAGCAGCATTTGTACGCCCTGCTTAATAACAATAAAACCTTCTTAAACTCACTGGTCACAGACTCTGTATCGGTACAACCACCCCTAGGTATTTTTAACAACCTAGTGTTGGAGAAGGGCGGCGAACACAGTGAAATGCTCGATATTAAAAAGTACGCCTTATTGCTTATTGTCGACTTAGGCCGCATTTACGGTTTAGCGGTTAATAGTGACGATACCGGCACCGAGCAACGCTTCACCAGTGCTGCAAAGAAAAAAATACTCAGTGAAGACGCCCTAAAAGACGTACTAGGCGCTTATCGGTTTATTACACAACTTAGATTCCGCCATCAACTTAAAGCATTAAAAGAAGGTTCTGCGCCAGATAACTATATTGCCCCTAAAAGTTTTGGTAACTTTGAACGAGAGCACTTAAAAGACGCATTTCGTATCATTAACAACCTACAAGATGCTGCTAAGCTGCGTTTTAGCGAAAAATAGGGTAAGCAATGTTCACACGTTTTAAACCACTGGCGAAGCTAGGCCGCGCCCGCGCAAAGGTGATAGCTAGTGGCGGTTTACCTAAAAAGTTTATTGGGCTGTTAGAAGCCACGCTTCCCAGTGAAAGCTCCAATATTAAAGACCTCGAGTTTCTCGCCTTCGATCTTGAAACCACCGGCTTGCACCCAGAAAACGATCATATTCTTAGTATTGGCTACACCGTGATGAAGAATTTGAGCATAGACCTAAACAGCGCCTCGCATTGTTACATCAACAGTGGCAACAAAGTTAAAGCAGAAACCGCGGTTATTAATCAGATTGTGCCAGAAATGCTCGCGCAAGGGATTAGCCTAGACCAAGCTATGGATCAGCTTTTTGAAGCGATGCAGGGCCGAGTATTACTGGTGCATGGCTGTTGTGTAGAGCAGCAATTTATTGATTATTACCTAAAGCAGCGATACCAGTTGAATACCTTGCCTTTGGTTTGGGTAGATACCCTAAGCTTAGAGAAATCTTTAATTGCCAATGCCAATCATCAAAAAACCGGGGATTTTCGATTGTCGGCCATTCGCCAACGTTATGGCTTGCCCGAATACCATGGTCACAACGCACTGATGGATGCCGTAGCCACTGGCGAGTTATTTCTCGCCCAAACTAAGCGCATTTTTGCAAAATCTCCGCAAGTGATTGGATCACTGATTAAGAAATAAAGGCAGCTATTCAAGTTGCTTTTTTCTACATTCGATTAAGTTTCGCTTTTTCCAACAAGGCTTGCATTTCTTTATTTTGAGTTTTTTGTCAACTTATTGATTTACCCACGGAAAATCAAATGTTTAATAGGTACGCTTGAGGGTATGAAGTGAGTGATGAAATTGAAAGGTGTATTGTATTAAATAATGCTCCCTCCATATTACTAAGCTGTTAGATTTAAAAGTTTGGAATCATTAAGTATAGGATTAACTTATGTCTGATAATTTCTATGTTTACGTTTACATAGACCCAAGAAACTATGAAGAATTCTACTTTGGTAAAGGAAAGGGCTCGAGAAAAGAAGAGCACCTTTCCGAGAAAAATGATTCGCTAAAAGTTAAGAGAATTAATGAAATTAAAGCTGCCGGTTTAAAGCCAACCATAAGAGTTATTGCGAAAAATTTAACAGAAAAAGAAGCATTGTTTGTTGAAAAAACACTCCTTTGGAAACTAGGGAATCTAACTACAAATGTAGCCTCAGGACACTTTAGTGACAAATTTCGCCCTCATAATACCATGCATATGGAGTTGTCTGGCTTTGATTTCCAAAATGGAATTTACTATTACAATGTTGGTGAGTGTGAATATCGATCTTGGGATGACTTTAAAAACTATGGCTTTATCTCAGCAGGTCAAGGTATTCGATGGAAAGACTCGCTGAAAGGTTTTCAAAAAGGAGATATTTTCTCTGCTTATCTTAAATCCCACGGCTTCGTCGGAGTTGGACGCATTAAACAAATAGCCAAGCCAATCAGAGAGGTATCAATTCAGGGTAAACCGTTACTATCCTATGAATTGAGCTGTCAAAATATGAGCGAGAATATAGATTCAGATGACCTTTGTGAGTATGTCTGCCTAGTTGAGTGGTTATCATCAGTGGAGAGAAATCAAGCTAAGTGGTTAAAAAAATCTGGTTTATACACAACTACCCATGTTCGTGCCTCGCTGGATGGTCAGCCTGATACAGTTGCGTTTCTAGAAAAAGAATTTGACCTAGATATTCGTGCGCTAATGATGTAGATCTAACAACATGTTCTAGTGTTTTCTCTAGCGCCTGTCACTTTAAGGGGATTTTTGTTTTAGTGTTTACCGCAAAACTTCTTAAGTTGGGTGGTAACGCTGCTCAACACTTAATTATGTGTTGGGCTCTCACTTGCATTGATAAGTTAGTTCGGGAATTTAAGATTTGAGTATCGAGTTTTTAGAAAGTGATTTTGATAAAGTTAGCTATATAGCGAGTGTTTTGACTGCTAGAGCAACTGGTATGGCGTTCGATCCAAGAGAGTATGAAGTTCTACGGAAAGAATTGCTCAATGCCCCCGGTATCGCACCGCATTTACCATCTTTGGTAAGGCAGCATAGGAGTCTAGATTCTTTTTGGGGATTCATTCAACCGAAGTTTTCTACTTATGCAGAGCGCAGAACCTATTTATCAGAGCAGTTTACTCAGTTACTTGATGCACTAGAATTTGGCACTCTAGTTCAGTCTACTTCGATGTCTTCCCCTGCAATTCAACCACCTAGTAGCTCTGTATCAAAACTACCGTCGGTAACGCGGAACAAAAGAAAAGTTTTTATAGTTCATGGAAGGGATAACGAAGCAAAGCAAGAAGTAAGTAGATTTATTGAGAGTTTAGGGCTCGAAGCGATCGTCTTACATGAACAAGCAAGTTCAGGGATGACAATTATAGAAAAGATAGAGCATTACTCAAATGATGCTGACTTTGCTCTAGTGTTATACACCGCGTGTGATAAAGGTCGAGGAGCATCTGAGACGACAGTTCCAGCGAGAGACCGCGCTAGGCAAAATGTTGTCTTTGAGCATGGCTATTTGATGGCTAAACTTGGGCGGGAAAATGTTTGCTCCCTAGTAAAGGGGCAAATTGAAACTCCGAATGATATAAGTGGAGTCGTCTACATAGAGCTCGATGGCTTCGGTGCTTGGAAAAATGACGTTTCCAAAGAGTTAAAAGCTTGTGGCTACAAAATTTCTCAAGTTTTTTAAGGAAGTTGATAGTGAAAACACCTAATAGGAAACGACTTTTTCTAATGAAAATTTTTTGCGCCACTTGTTCATTAACGTTTCTCGGCGCTGCTTTTTATTTGGTTCGAATTTCTAACAAGGTAAGCCTTTAGTATGAATACTTATCCTATCATCAATTGACAACTTCCTGCTCATAGTTAAGGATAAGGCTATGAATACTTATCTTACGCAAACAACGCTACGAATTATCATCATTCCTTGGGAATGGTGGGATTGTTAATGCGCTGTTGATGTGTAAAACCCACCCAAAGAGGTGGGTTTTTTGTATCTGCCTCATGGGGATGATTACTACAAGGAGTTCACATGAAGAAAATAGCGGTTTTTGGTAAGCCGGGCAGTGGTAAATCCACCTTAAGCAAGGCATTGGCCTCTGCTGTAGATATTCCTTTATATCAACTCGATTCGCTGGTGTTTAAGAAAAATGGCCAAAGGGTAGCGCGTGAGATATATGACCAAACACATCAGGACATCATGTCTCGCGAGCAGTGGATCATCGACGGCTTTGGTCCGCTAGCTTCCTTCAATCAGCGTTTAGCAGCGGCAGACACCTTAATTTACATCGACCTGCCTTATCCAACCAGTTATTGGCTTGCGACTAAACGAATGCTTAAAGGCTTGTGGGTAAAGCCTGAGGGTTGGCCAGATGGTAGTTCGGTGCTAAAAGGCACGCTGCAGAGCTATAAAATGCTCAAGCTAAGTCCAACATTCTGGAATGATGATTTTGTAAAAGGCTTAACAGAGCGGTCTCAAGATAAAGAGTTGCATCATATTAAGAGTGTTGCTGAGCTAAATGGTTTTGTTAGGTATGTGACTAAGTAGTGGCGTATACACTGGCAAATGGCGGCTTACTTTAAGCGAGAGCCTAGCAAACTCGTGTTGTTCGGCTCTTTAGAAAAAGCAAAAAGAAAAGCTAAGCGGCTTACGCTTAGCTTTTTATCTACTAGAAGAGACCCAGCTTTGACGTTTTTACCAAGGCCTAGAACCAAAAAGGCAGTGTTTAGGCCAACACCCTAAACACTGCAAAAGAAGGAATGGTCAGTTCCTATATACTACAGGTCTTACTATGATTCTGATTCTACTGCTGGTTGGCTAGTAGGAGGTGTTTTGTTACTGGTGTTCGCTTTAATCAGTAGCACACCAACACAAAGAATAATGGCTCCACATAAGATAAACACTAAACGGTCACCCATGCTGTTTGGCAATACCACTAACAGCATAACAAAGGCACCTGCTGCGGCGATTAATTTACCTAACATGCTACGTTGTTTATTATCTAGCACTTCTTGTTCTGCAGACTCGTTCACTAATGGTGTATGTAAGTTGTTAAAGAACTTGTCTACATCTTTAGAGCGCTCTTCGCTCAAGCCTTTGTAGAACAATTGAGACATTACAAAGAAACCACCGGTTAGAGTAATGTGGCCAATTAGAGCAATGGCTACTTTAAGGTCTTTCCACTCACGGTTGGTTAAGTCTTGGTCTAGGTTGAAGATATCTTGGATATGCTCTGGACCAATCACAAAACCTACTACGTAAGATACACAAGCGCCTACTAGTAGTGTTCCCCAGCCAGCCCAATCAGGTGTCTTCTTAATGAAGAAGCCAAGGAAGGCAGGAATGGTCATTGGGAAGCCAAGCATGGCACCGGCAAACATCATTGCGTCGAACAGGCTTAACCCTTTGAGCGAGTTAATGAATAGGGCGAATAAGATAATTAGTACACCAAACACTGTTGAGGTGATTTTAGAAACGGCGACTAACTCCTTTTCTGATGCGTCAGGGCGTAGTACTGGTTCGTAGAAGTTTTTAACAAAGATACCAGAGTTACGGTTAAGGCCTGAATCCATTGAGCTCATTGTTGCGGCAAACATTGCAGCGATAAGCAAACCTACCATACCTGCAGGCATGTAAAGCTCAACAAAGGCTAGGTATGCTGCGTCGGCAGCTTTGCTGCCCATTTCTGGGTGCATGGCGGCTAGATCTACGCCTTGGCCTGCTAAGAACCATGGTGGAATAAACCAAATCACCGGGCCTAAGGTCATTAAACAACAGGCTAACAAAGCCGCTTTTTTAGCATTTTTTGAATCTTTAGCCGCTAGGTAACGGTAAGAGTTAAGCATGTTATTGGTAATGCTGAACTGTTTAACAAAGATGAAGAATGCCCAAATGGTTAAGATGCTTACGTAGTTAAGGTTGTCACCAATAACGAAGTCACGTGGGAAGTCATCTAGAATGTTACCTACACCGCCAGAGTGGATAATGGCAACTATACAACAGGTTACTGTTACGGCCATAATCACCACCATCTGCATAAAGTCAGATGCGATTACCGCCCAAGAGCCACCCGTTACAGACATAATAAGTACGACTAAACCGGTTAGTACAATGGTCCAGGTCATGTCGAAGCCAAAAATACCAGAGGCAATAATGGCCAAACCATTTAGCCAAATACCGGCAGATACCACACTGTTTGGCATACCAGACCAAGTAAATACTTGCTCGTTATATTTACCAAAACGCATGCGGATTGCTTGAATTACCGTTACAACACGAAGTTGACGGAATTTAGGTGCGAAGTAGGCGTAGTTCATAAAGTAACCAAAGGCATTGGCTACGAAGATAATGGCAACGGCTAGGCCGTCGGTGTAGGCTTTACCTGCGGCACCGGTAAATGTCCAAGCACTAAACTGTGTCATGAAGGCGGTTGCACCTACCATCCACCACAACATCTTGCCGCCCCCGCGGAAATAGTCACTGGTATTATTGGTAAATGTACGGAACATCCAACCGATTGCGATTAGAAAACAAAAATAAATGAGTACGATAAGGACGTTTAAATCCATGTCTGTAATTCCTCTTCCATAGTAGATAACCTTACCTTAACAAGCACTATGGCATTATTGTATTACATAAGGGGCTAAGTGAGATTATGATCTCACTTTTATATCTTGTCAGATTGAAAACGTTATCTAGATCCCATCAAAATAGTCTCAAGCTTCTTATTTAATTTTTAGTTATCGGTGACTCTCTCGCACAAACAGTGTTTAGCTATTACGTTTAGGGGGAAGAGAAAATAACATTAATTGTAATACATATATGGTGGTTTTTTAAGCGATACTGTCGGGAATAGGCAACACATTTAGTCATTTTTGGTAGTGACTGTATTGAAAAAAGTACAGTAATATCAAAATCCTATGTGCAGTTAGCTAGTGTAAATGTTGAAATCTGTTAACGTAGACACACTTTAGTTGAGCGGTATTGAATATGCTGCACTAAATTAATATGTATGGTTGATTTCATAGGATAGCAAAAGGACACCTATGGCTAACGAATTTGCAATGATTGAAGGCGCATCGCGCAGCTTACACTTACAGGTAGCAAGGGAAATAGCTAAAAGCATTTTGTCTGGCGCGCTTCCTCAAGACAGTATTATTCCTTCAGAGATGGAATTGTGTGAGCAGTTTGGCGTAAGCAGAACTGCGTTGCGTGAAGCAATTAAACACCTCAGCTCTAAAGGCTTGTTAGAATCGCGCCCCAAAATTGGCACCCGAGTGAAAACTAGGGACCATTGGAATATGCTGGATTCTCAGTTGTTAAGTTGGATGGCAGGGATAGGCGAAACCCAAGACCTGCTAACCGAGTTTTTAGCACTGCGACGTGCCATTGAGCCAGAGGCCGCAGCGCTAGCGGCAAAGAACGCTTCGGCTGAACAACGGGTATTGTTGTCTGAATGCTTTCAGCAGATGGTAGCCATTGCTAATGGCGATGAAGATGCCTCTGGTTGGGTACAGGCTGATTTACAGTTCCACCGTTTGGTTTACTTAGCAACCGCGAATAATTTCTATATTCCATTTGCTAACGTGCTGCAGGTAATGTTTGTGGGTTTCTTCAAACACTCTTCAAAAGAAGGGGGCACATGTATGGCCGAGCATACTGCTATTTATCAAGCCATTATGGCAGGTGACTCTGAAAAAGCCCGAGCAGCTAATTTAGAGCTCTTAAATAACAGTAAGCACCGCCTTCCAGAGGAAGATGTGGCTTAAAACGGTTAGTAATGAAAAAAGCCTCGCGTCGCGAGGCTTTTTTATTTCATTTAGTTAGCTTACACCTTATATGCCATACAATTGGTAGCGTATTACCTCATTATATTTTGTCTTGAAAAATCACTAAATCCTCATTCATTACCGCTTTTGCACAAAAACATCCTGCCAACTTATTTCGTCCATTGGTTAAATTGACGGCTTACTCTGTAAATTCAGTGATATTTACATTAAATCACTATTCTTCGTTTAATTTACTGATTTTATTGCACTTATGTAATTGAAGTTAATTAACCAGGCTTAGTGAGCTGCCTCAAGTTTTTGGCAGAGAATTAGCTCGGTGGTCAGAAATGTGATCATCACAAAGGTGGTATTGTATGATTTATTGTTAAGGTTTGTTTAACATTTCTAAGCAGTAGTGAATAGGAAATTACCGCAATGTGGTATAGCGGCTAGCCTGTTAGCGCATGGATGTGTAAGCGATGCCAACGACGAGAGCGAGGGCACGAAATGGACAGCCTTTAGTGGGCGCATATACATAGGACATATAATAATGAAACTGACGCGAAATCACATCACTGCTGGGCTAGGTGCCTTAGTATTGTTGCAATCTCCTGTATTGCTAGCAGAAACAATTTCTCTTACTAACCCCGGATTTGAAAGTAGCAGCCAATTTGATGGCTGGACAGATACCGATCCTTCTTCTTTGTCTGGTGTTGCTCAAACCGGCAGTAAATCAGTAAAAATTAACGGCAGTGGTGGAAGTGTAGAGCAAACGCTTAACATTGCGGCTAATACTTCCTATACGCTAACGGCCTTTGTTAAAGGCTCTGGCACTATTGGTTTGCGTTTTGGTTCGCAAGAATATACTAAGAAAATTAGTGCTAGCAGTGATTGGACGGAAGTGAGCGTAACCGCCAGTGCTGGCTCTGCTAACCAAGTGACGGTATTCGCAGAATACAATGGCGCTGAAGGCCGTTTTGATGATTTCTCTTTGAGCAGCAGTTCTGAACCTAGCTCTGTTACTCCCCCTGTCAGTGCTGGTTCATGCTCTTCGCCAGCTAACCTTACTATTGCGTCTGCCAGTGATAATGGCAGTAATGATGGTCATGGCCCAGAAAACGCTATAGACGGCAACCTAGGCACTGAGTCTCGTTGGTCATCTCAAGGAATTGGCAAACAGATAGTGTTTGATTTACAAGCTAACGCCAATGTGACGAGTATGGATGTGGTGTTTTTAAAAGGCGACCAGCGTTCGAGTTACTTCGATGTGGCTACCTCTAGTGATAACAGTAATTGGACACCGGTATTAACGGGTGCGATGTCGAGTGGTATTGAAAGCGGTTATGAAAGTTTTGATATTAGCGACAGTGACGCTCGTTATGTAAGAGTTACCGGGCAAGGGAATTCTGCCAATAACTGGAATAGCATTATTGAAGCGAAAGTATTTGGCTGTATTGATGGAAGTGCTCCCGTTGACCCTGTCGATCCGGTTGACCCAGATCCCGTAGACCCAGTAGATCCTGCACCGGTTGATCCTAACCTTAATCCGTCTTTACCCCCATCGGGTAACTTTGATTTGTTAGATTGGACCTTAAGTGTTCCAGTAGATGATAACGGTGACGGTAAAGCCGATACGATTAAAGAGCAAGCCTTATCAAGCGGTTATCAAAGCAGCGAGTTTTTCTATACAACGACAGACGGAGGCATGGTATTTAAAGCGCCGATTAGTGGTGCTAAAACATCCTCGAGCACCTCTTACACTCGCTCTGAATTACGTGAAATGTTGCGTCGTGGCGATACCAGCCATAGCACGAAAGGGGTTGGCAAAAACAATTGGGTATTCTCAAGCGCTCCTTCGTCGGCTCAAAATGCAGCGGGTGGGGTAAACGGGGTATTAGACGCAACCTTGGCAGTAAACCATGTAACAACCAGTGGTGATAGTGGTCAAGTAGGCCGAGTGATTATTGGTCAGATCCATGCAAATGATGACGAACCAGTGCGTATTTACTTCCGTAAGTTAAAAGACAATGTACGTGGTTCAATCTACATTGCTCATGAGCCACGCAGTGGCAGTGAACAATACTACGAGATGATTGGTAGCCGAGACAATAGTGCCAATGACCCTGCAGACGGTATTAAATTGAATGAGCGTTTTTCATATCAGATTAAAGTGGTTGCTAATACCTTAACGGTAACTATTCGTCGCCCTGGTAAGAGTGATGTTGTTCAAGTGGTTGATATGAGTAATAGCGGTTACGATATCTCTAGTCAATATATGTATTTTAAAGCTGGGGTTTATAACCAAAATAAAAGTGGTAATGGCTCAGACTATGTTCAAGCAACTTTTTATTCTTTGAGTAATACCCACAATGGTTATTCTTACTAAGTTAACCGTTGAATAAATAAAAGCGGCAGCCTATGGCTGTCGCTTTCTATTTTAATGCGATGTATATATACGACGGCTGTATGATACGTTCTTAGGTCTAGTTAAATCGTTTACCTTGATGTAGCTATCTACTGTCGAATACTGTTTTATCGACGGCGCTGTGTACATGTTGCGCTGCATGTCCTCAGTTTTTTCCCACATGCTAATGGTAGAGTAATGCTTATTACAGCAAGAGCCGCTGGCCATACCTAGGCTAGAATAAAACATTCCCATAAATAAACTTAATGCGATTAGTATTTTATTCATTGTTCTTTCCTCTTATTGATTACACTTAAATAGAACGTTTGTTTTTGTGTTTATGTTCACGTTTATTTTAATTATTTTGTTTTTACTGCTTCTGAATCTTCGATGTTCTATTTAAATCATTTACTTAGCGCCTTTGGCTGTTTAATTCGTTTTTAGTCTTTTAAATGCATTGAGCAAGTCACTGCTTGGTGATTTTCTAGGTAACTTACCTTGTCCCTCCGGTTTGTAACTCTGTTACTCGCGCCGTAAGCGTTAACTTAGCGTCATTCCAGAGCAGCAAGTGGCTGCACAAACAGAGTAGGGGTAAGCAATGAATCACTTTTTTAATTTAAATGAAAAGGTAGCGGTAATTACTGGCGGTACGTCTGGCATTGGTGCTGCCACTGCTGAGCGCTTAGCTAATGCAGGCGCTACTGTTGTAGTTGCGGGTCGTAAAAATGCTCAAGAGTTTGCCGAGCGCTTAGGCGGAAGTTTTGTTAAAATCGACGTCTCTGATGAAACGTCGGTTAAAAACCTAATGGCAGTCGCCCATGATCTCTATGGAAAATCGATATTTTGGTTAACTGTGCTGGTGTAAATCGTGGTTACAACACGCTATTGGAGTCAGAGCAAGAAGATTTCGACTTCAACTTTAAGGTTAATACCATGGGGTGGTGTTTGGAATTAAACATGCGACTCCTCATATGCCAACAGGCGGTAGCATTGTGAATGTCGCCTCAGCCGCAGGTATGCAAGGGGTGCCATATTTAGCTCCCTATGTTAGCTCTAAGTGGGCAGTGTTGGGTATAACTAGAACTGCCGCCTTAGAGCTTGGTGAGCAAAACATTCGGGTTAATACCATTTGTCGGAGGCGGAGAGCCGCAACTGCGTATGGAGCAAAAAGCTGTGCCGCTTGGCCGAATCGCAGAACCAGAAGAAGTTGCGGCTATCATTCATTTTTTATCTGCGCCTGATTGCGTCTTTGTTAATGGCCAAACTATTGGTGTAGACGGTGGTTTTGCTGCAGGTATGAGCATGAATGCTTATAACTGCTTAGCCGAGAGTTAAGTTTACATAAACCGATAAGTATCTGGTGAGTGGTAATCACTGCCTGTTGCCACTTTGGTGCTTATTCATAGCTTTATTAGCCACCGGTAATACGCGGTATTACCGGTTTTTTTAGGTTCTAAAAACGCTTTGTTAGTCGCACTCTTTGGGGCTGGCGTCGATAAAAGTAGCTTTGGCCGCCAATATTCGAGTGACAGTGGTAATGCTGCACAATGCTGCAAAGGTAAACGCCAAAACGGCAAAGTACTGCGGAAACAAACAAAACAATACAAAGGTGGCAATGGTTTCGGTTCCCTCAGTTAACCCTCCCAGATAGTACAACGACTTATGCGGGTACACGGTATTATCTATGTCGCGTTTAGCGGCCATAATGGCAAAGGTTAAAAAGCTAGACCCGGTGCCCATAAATGTCCAAATAAGCACATTGGCTGCGATGGCATTTTGCTCTGGCGCGGCGAGGGCGAATCCCAATACAATGCCGGAGTAGAAAATAAAGTCACAGACAATATCTAAATATCCGCCAAAATCGCTACAGCCTTGTCGTCTTGCCAATGCGCCGTCTAAGCCATCAAAGATCCGATTGAGGATTATCAATAACAGAGCTATTTGATATTGTTGAAAGGCTAAAAATGGAATGGCACTTAAGCCAATAAAAAAGCCAATAATGGTGACTTGATTAGCACTAAGGCCTGCTTTGTCGAGGATTTGTGCGCTTAAATCTAATGGCGTCTTTATGATTTTTATGGCGTAGCGGTCTAACATTGTTGTCCTATTTACTTGCTGCTTAACTGTACATTGTCGTTGCTTAGTTCAGTGAAAATCGCGTGAACGCACTGAAAGATCGGCTAATAACCACGAACAGTCTTCTAGCTTCCCTGCAATAATGTGTATTACCTCATCGCAGCGCTCTAAACGACCATGAACCTTAAGTAAACGAGATGAGATAAGGGCTTGGCGCTGCGCTTTAGCGGTTGCTGACCAGACTATCACATTGCTGTTGCCTGTTTCATCTTCTAAGGTAACGAAGGTGACATCTGCCGAAGAACCAGGTCGTTGTCGACCCACGACTAAACCTGCCACCTTAACCAACTGACCGTGCTTACACTGATGTAATTGCGTTTGCGAGTAACAATTTTTTAGTGCTTGATGTTCGCGCAATAAATGCATGGGGTGGCGCCGTAAACTCAAGCGTGTAGCGAGGTAATCTTGTTTAATATCTTCAATTTCGCTAGGGGCTGTGAGGTTTACCTCGGCTTCATTGGGCATATCAAATAATGGCAGTGGCGCTTCTGTGCCACTCATTTGCCAGCGAGTTTGATGGCGATGACCCGCTAGGCAAGCAAAAGCATCGGCGGTAGCTAAAGACTCTAGGCTGGTTTTATCTAACTGTTGGGTGAGTTGATTTAAGTGGCTAAACCCTTGGCTAGGGCGGTTTGCTAATAGATGAGCAAATTTGCCTTTATTTAAGCCCTTAATTTGTTTTAAACCCAGCCTAATCGCCCCTTTAGCATGTTGACTGTAATCAAGGCTATGCTCCCAATCACTTTGGTTTATATCGATAGGTAGAATGGTTACGCCATGGCGCTGAATATCTTGAATTAGCTGGCTAGGGCTATAAAAACCCATGGGTTGGCTATTGAGTAAGGCACAGCAAAACGCGGCGGGCTCATGACATTTTAACCAAGACGATATATACACCAATAATGCAAAGCTGGCGGAATGCGATTCTGGAAAACCATATTCGCCAAAGCCTTGAATTTGTGAAAACACGCGCTCGGCAAAATCTGCAGGGTAGCCACGTGCTTGCATACCGTTAATCAGTTTGTCTTTAAAGTAAGCCAGTTTGCCGTTACGTTTCCAGCTGGCCATTGCGCGGCGTAACTGATCGGCTTCGCCGCCACTAAACCCTGCGGCCACCATCGCGAGTTTAATCACTTGTTCTTGAAAAATAGGCACGCCTAGGGTTCTGGCTAATACCGACTCTACTTCGGGGCTAGGGTAGTCTACAGTTTCTTCACCATTACGCCTGCGTAGATAGGGATGCACCATGTCTCCTTGAATGGGGCCTGGGCGAACAATGGCCACTTCAATGACTAGGTCATAATAGTTACGCGGTTTTAGCCGCGGTAGCATGCTCATTTGCGCCCGCGATTCCACCTGAAAAATTCCTACACTGTCACCTTGGCAGAGCATGTCGTAGGTGGCCTTATCATCTTGAGGAATATCGCTAAGGCTAATGGTGCGTTGTTCTCGCTGGCTTAAACTGGCTAAACAGCGGCGAATAGCACTTAACATGCCAAGGGCGAGCACATCTACTTTCATTAAATGCAGTGCTTCTAAGTCGTCTTTATCCCATTGAATTATGGTTCGGTCAGGCATGGCGGCATTTTCTATCGGCACTAAATCGCAGAGCTTATCCTGCGCAATCACAAAGCCGCCAACATGCTGCGATAAGTGCCGAGGAAAACCACGTAATTGCGATACTAACTCTGCAAAGCTGCGGGCATTATTTTCGGGTAACAAACCCGCCTGCACGATCTTATTCACCGTATTGCTGTTGCCATCGCGCCAATCAATATTGTGGTTTAGCCCATGTAAAATGTGCGCGGGGATCGCCAAGGCTTTACCTATTTCGTTAATTGCACTGCGAGTGCGATAGGTGACAATACTGGCTGCCAACGCTGCACGGTCACGGCCATATTTGTTGTAGATATATTGAATGACTTCTTCGCGGCGTTGATGCTCAAAATCAACATCAATATCAGGTGGCTCATCGCGTTCTTTTGAAATAAAACGCTCAAACAATAAACCCACTTGCTGGGGGTTAACTTCGGTTATGTTTAAGCAGTAACAGACCACCGAGTTAGCAGCCGAACCGCGCCCTTGGCAGAGTATTTTTTGGTGCCTTGCATACGCCACAATGTCGTAGATAGTGAGAAAGTAGTGCTCGTAATGTAGCTCACTAATTAACGCCAGCTCATGTTCTATTTGTGTGCGTAACTCTGTCGATAGGTTATCTTCAAAACGTTGCTTAATGCCTGCTTCTACTAGTTGACGCAAATATTGCTGGGCGCTGTAGCCTTTAGGGACATTGTCTTTGGGGTATTGGTAGCGTATTTCGTTTAGGCCAAAGCTGCACTGTGCTGCCAGTGTTGCACTGCGTGTTAGCTCTTCGGCCAAATAGCGCTGTTGTAAATGCGACCACTGTAATAAACGCCGCTCGGCATTGCTGCTAAGTAAAAAACCTGCCTGCTGTACCGTGCTGTGTTGGCGAATGGCATCGAGTATATCGGCTAGTTTTTTTCTATTAGCAAGGTGCATGCGGGGATTGATAGACGCTACGCAATCTATTTGTTGTTGTTTAGCAAGCTGGCGAAAGTTATCGAGCAGGCTAACAGGTTGCGATAAATCGTTATGCAGTAGTAAATAAATAGGCTGCTTCAGCTGCTGTTTAAGTTGACTAAGTTGAGTGGCTTGCAGATTTTTATTGGCTTTTACCAGCACCAAACACTGATCTAAGCCTTGATCAAACTGCGCCAAACTTAGTTGATAGCTGCCTTTTTTACTATGTTTTCTGGCCTGAGTAATAAATCGGCAAAGTTGCTGATAAGCATTAAGGTTTTTAGCCAATACCACTAATTGGCATTGCTCATCGGTAGTGAATTGGCTGCCAATGATCAAGTTAATATTGAGTTGCTCGGCCGCTTGATGAGCTCGAACGACACCACTTAACGAGCAATCATCGGTAATTGCGATGGCTTGGTAGCCATAGCGTTCAGCTTGTTCCACCATTTCTTCTGGGTGAGACGCGCCATACAAAAAACTGAAGTTACTTTGTGCGTTAAGTTCGGCAAAAGGGAGAGTACTCATTAGGCAAACCAGCCATGTAAAAACCACTGTTTATTTTCTTGGCAAATCCACGCTATGCCTTGCTGCGGGCATTGCGCCATATAGTAATCTCGATTAATGCTTTGTTCGTCCCACCAACCACTGGCGATACGCTCTGGTGGCGAAAGCAAAGTGAAGTGCCGAATATTAATAGGTTTTAACTGAGGCAATAGCCAGCAGGGCCGAGGAAATAGGCTCGGGTAGCTAAGCGTGTCTTGCTGTTGCAGAGGTAAATACTGGCTGGCACGCTCGGGGCGATAATCGGCTTGGCAACTTAAGCGGCTGATGGTGTGCTCGCCTAAACGTACGCTGAGCTGATCAAACAATAAGTTGTCATCGCTGGATTGCTGCTGTTCAAATAGGCTACTCACCTCACTACCTAATGGATAAAGCGCCTGACAATATAGGGAAAACTCAAGCACCGCCGCAGGCAGGCGTAGCGTGTCTAGTTTTAGCCTAAATAGGGCTAACCAATCTTGGCTGGTTTGTAATAAGCGAGCGCTTTTAAGGCTTACTTGCTCACTGGGTTTATCGCGAAAAGATAAA
Organism: Agarivorans sp. DSG3-1; assembly: GCF_046774965.1. Classification (NCBI taxonomy): domain Bacteria; kingdom Pseudomonadati; phylum Pseudomonadota; class Gammaproteobacteria; order Alteromonadales; family Alteromonadaceae; genus Agarivorans; species Agarivorans sp. DSG3-1. Next base: position 3,298,252 of record NZ_CP177241.1, read on the forward strand.
GTAAGCAGTAAGGTGTTACTGCTTAACTGGCGCTGCCTTAACCACTGCTGTAAATGCTGGCAGGCTTGCTTGAGGGGAAAGCTTAAACCTTGAATAGTGTGAGTTTCACTTAATAAGGGGAAACGTTGTTGATAGCAGGCCTTTGTTTGAATAAATGTAAACGGCGTATTTTGCAACCCCAGCGCTTGGTCTAGAGCACCTAAGCTCTCTTCACCAAGGCGTTTACGCAATTCGGGACGCGGCAGGTTGCTAAGTTGTTTGATGGTATATAAACCCATAGCCTGCAAGCTAGTGACTTGGGCACTAGGAAGATCGCTATAACTTAAAGCGAGGTCGGGCAAATGCTTGGTACCTGTTTCAGGGTGCTTTATATCTTGCGAGCGCACTAACCAACGCGCGGCTATGGCTGTTTCTGCGTAAGCGATGCGAAAACTAACTTGCTGGCGCTGATAATGCTCTGCTAGTTGTTTTAGGTGCTTTTCTGGTTGCTGGTAAATACTCAGCATGCCAGCCCCGCTAATGTATAAACCTTGCTCTTCATGTAAAGCCACTTGAGCACAATACTGTAAAGCTTGTTGAGCCAAACTGTCGAAATAGGCCTCGCACGATAAATCTGCTTGTTGGTACAAATGTAATTGTGGCGCTAGTTGGTAGGCTGTGTTCAGAGAGCTACCTAAATATACACCTAGCTGATAAGCGACTTGGTTAAGTTGAATGATCTGTTTGTTGTGATGAATCGCCAAGGCGTGCTCAGCGGGGTGCTCGCGCTGTAGTAAGTCCAGCGCGAGCTGAGGAAAATCAAGGTAAATCCAGTACATGTGTTGCTTGCATCATTAGCACCGGCTTAATTAAGTCGTGGCATGCTTTGCTCGTAGAGCGGCGCGCCACCACGGCGTTTTAGCAGGTGGTAGTTAATTTGGTTAGGCGCCTTACTAGGGTGTAGGGCCATTCGTACACTGGCGCTAGAGCTTTGCTGTTGTTGCTGTAGCGGTCTAAATAAATAACTTAGGCTGTCGCCTTGTTCTGCAGCCAGTTGTAAACGGCGACTGGCTTTTAAATCTAAGCCATCTACCCAACCTAATACCGCACTGCATGAGCCACTTTTTAAGGCTTGCTCAATGGTCCACGTTATATCGCAACATTGCTCTGGGCGAATAACAATGACTTTGCTTATGTCTACGCCATGTTGTTGTAGGGCAGGCGCGTTAGGCATAAATGGCGGTGCTACCCAAATGATCCAGCGAGATTGTTGGCTCAATTTTGCCAGAGCAGGAAGCAGCAACTGTAATTCGCCAATACCGTGTTGCTGATAAAGCACCTCGGTAATACCGCCTTGTGACCAGCCATGGTTAGGTAGCTGTTGGTCAAGCTGTTCAAAGCCACTTGAATGAACGTCAAGATGACTGTGTTGCCATTGGCTGCCTTGCCATACCTTGTTGCTTTGTAGCAGTTGTTCAATTTGTTGTGCCATTGTTCGCTCCATGCTCTAAGTCAATGTCGAAGTTTAACTGTGTTTATATACAGTGTATGGATATACAGTATTACCTGTTCAAAGAATTTGCAAATATTTTTTTCAACTATATGTATGACAATTAGTCCTCGGCGCTAGTAATTTTTCGTAAATACTTGCAAAATAACATTGAGGACTGAAAAGGTTTTCATTAGGAAGCGTGCTAATAAATAGGGATAAAAATGATAACTCTTGGTGAATACATAATAGAAAAACAACACCAGTTTCCCGATGCAACAGGGGAGCTAACCCAGCTGTTGGGGGCTATTCGTTTAGCTTCTAAAGTCGTTAACCGTGAAATCAACAAAGCCGGCCTGGTTGATATTATTGGTGCCACGGGCATTGAAAACGTTCAAGGAGAGGTACAACAAAAGCTAGATTTGTATGCGAACGAGAAATTTAAAGCGGCCTTAGAAGCCCGTGGTGAGGTATGTGGTGTAGCCTCTGAAGAAGAAGATGAGTTTGTGAGTTTTGATAGCTCGCGCTCCATAGACAGTAAATACGTCGTATTGATGGATCCTTTAGATGGTTCGTCGAATATTGATGTAAATGTATCAGTAGGCACTATTTTTTCTATCTATAAGCGTATCAGTCCCTGTGGTACGCCTGCAGTATTAGAAGATTTTTTACAGCCGGGTAACCAGCAAGTGGCAGCAGGTTATGTGGTATACGGCTCCTCAACCATGTTGGTATATACCACGGGTCATGGGGTTCACGGTTTTACTTGCGACCCATCGCTAGGGGTGTTTTATTTATCTCACGAGAATATGTCCATTCCAGAAGATGGTGTGATTTATTCGATTAACGAAGGTAACTATCTTAAGTTTCCAACGGGCGTGAAAAAATACCTTAAGTACTGCCAAGAAATAGAACCGGACACTAAGCGCCCATATACCTCGCGCTATATTGGCTCGTTGGTCTCTGATTTTCACCGTAATTTATTAAAAGGCGGGATTTATATATATCCTTCTACGGCTTCGGCACCAGAGGGTAAGTTACGCTTATTATATGAATGTAACCCAATGGCTTTTTTGATTGAGCAGGCAGGTGGTAAAGCCAGTGATGGCTTTGATCGGATTATGGATATTGTACCTAGCGAGCTTCATCAGCGTATTCCGTTTTTCTGCGGCAGTACCCAGATGGTAGAAACCGTAGAAGGCATGATGCGTGAATATTCCTCTGAAGAGCGAAAGCGCTAAATTTACCGGCTATGTTGCTTAGCATTTGCCCTAACGAGCCAATCGTTAGGGCAAATGAATATTCGTTTAGCAGATTGTTGGCCATTTTTAGGTAGATACAACTGTACTGGTCCTTTACTGAGGTCTAAGTCTTGTTCACATTCGCTGAGATGATAAGCCGCTGGATTTAACCATTGCTGCTTAGTTAAACGCTTCCACTGGCTTTGCTGCATGTGTTGCCAGTGCTGAAGGTCATACCAATGAAGATCTTGTGGTTGAGTGTGATTAGGATCAGCAAGTTTAAATAAATAACCCGGTAATAAGATTCGTTGTTTAAATGTGTAATTAGTGTAGGGGCTGCGCAGTTTTTGAATCTGCGGATGACGGCCAAGCGGCACCTGCTTTAGCAATAGTTTACTGAGCTTACTGTTGAGCCGATCCTGCTGGTTGGGCCCTAAATAATGTTCACTCTGCGGAGGTGATTGAGTAGCTAGGTAAAACTTTACCGCCAGTTCCCAATGTTCTATCTGTTGCTGCGAATGATTAAGCAATAGAAAATCGATAGCTCCTTGAGTGCGACCATCTTGTTGCACTGCTACATTGTCGGCCAATAATTGCCAATCGGGGTGAAGCGCAATTAAACTGCGCCACAGTTGCTCAAAGTACAAACCTAAGCGAGGATTAACATCAACTTGCTCGGCTAATGCTAAATGCTGCTCTACTGCTTGTTGCCAGCTTTTCTGCCAACCCTTATCTACGGTAAAAGGAAGCGGGTGAATACCTAGCAGAGCAGGGGCGTGTAAACACCAACGTAAATCCTCAATGAAACTCTGCCTATCCAAAAATGTTACTCCTTTGTTATTTTTTTACATCTTTTTAAAGCAATAGCTTTTTATTTCGACGTTTTCCACGGTTTTTGTAGTTTTATTACTAAATGTTGGCTACTATTTAGTGGTCAAACCAGTCGAGGTGTTCGAAATGAGTAAGCAATTTTCTACCAGCATTATCATCGTTCGTCGTATCGCGTTATTTCTAGTTGGCCTCGTGTCTTTCCCTTTTGTAGCAATGGCTGGTGTTAGAGCGCCATTTTACAGCGCGTTACATCGCCAGTGGATCAAACGTAACGATCGTCCAAGCTGGATGCAACAAGCAGAGCAAAACAGCCAGTTTGTATTGTTTTAAGTAAAGCCTACCAGCTAAAGCTTGTTTCTGATCGGGTCTGCTACTTACAATGTGCCAAACCATTGTGAGTTAATGTAATGAAAAATACCCGATTAGAAAACATATTAAACCAGCATTTAGAAAGCGTTAAGTTTAAAGACTATTGCCCTAATGGTCTGCAAGTAGAAGGCCGTGAGCAGGTTAAGCGAGTGGTTACAGGTGTTACTGCCTGCCAAGCCTTAATTGACCAAGCTATTGAAGTAAACGCCGATGCTATATTGGTTCATCATGGTTTTTTCTGGAAAAACGAAGCTGCAGTCGTTACCGGTATGAAGCGCCGTCGTCTACAAGCGTTGTTAAATCACGATATCAACCTTTATGCTTATCACCTCCCATTAGATGTTCATCCCGAACTAGGCAATAACGCACAGTTAGCCAAGCGTTTGGGGATTACTTTAAAACGCGGTTTAGAGCCGTGGGATCCACGCAGTGTGGCAATGGTAGGCAAGCTCGCCGAACCTGTCTCAGGTGAAGCTTTTGCTGAGCGTATTGAACAAGTATTACAGCGTAAGCCTTTACACATCTCCAATCAGAAAAGTATTCAGAAAGTCGGTATTTGTACTGGTGGTGGTCAATCATATTTAACATTGGCCGCAGAGCAGGGCTTAGATGCCTTTATTAGCGGTGAGATATCGGAAAATACCGTACATACCGCCAGAGAGATGGGCATTGACTACTTTGCGGCGGGTCACCATGCTACCGAGCGCTACGGCGCACAAGCATTAGGTGAGTGGTTGGCTGCAGAGCATGGTCTTGATGTCAGCTTTATTGATATAGATAATCCAGTATAAACTGAAAAAGATATTGCGAATGATAATGGTTCGCAATATAATTGCTGTATTGTTATTAGTGAGGTGCAGCAATGTTTGTATGTTTATGCCACGGAGTTACCGACAAGCAAATTAAAGAAGCGGTGCAGCAAGGCTGCGAAAGCTTAGCCGATGTACGAGAAAAGCACGGTGTTGCGTCGCAATGTGGTAAATGTGCCAGAATGGCTAAAACCATCATTGATAAAGAATTAGAAATAACCCCAAAATACTACGAAGTAGCCTAACGTATTGGGCTACTTACTCCGCATCATCGCGGTGGATCAGCAAGTCAAAACCTTTATCCCGCCAATATTGAATCAATTCAGATTGTACTCCTAGGATCGCCAGCGACACTTGCTGATCTTGGCAGCGTTGTTTTACGCTTTGCCAAAAAGCGCGGTTATCATTATTCACGTTTAGCAAAATCCACATATCCAGTGAAATCACTAATACATCTACTAAATCTAATACCGTAGGGTGGTTTTTGAGTTGAGCTACTAAGTTAGGCTGCCAAGCTAATTTTACTTGTTGTTGCTTAATTCTTATCAGGCTCGACAAATTATCCATGGGAAATTCAGGGCTAAAGGCCAGCATGATGTTGCTATAGTGCTTGGCAATACACGTTAGCTCTATGTTGTTTTTTAACAGCTCATATTTGAAGTGATGCCAATACACCGCGTTAACCGGTTCACTAAATTCGAGTGTTTCGTCGCTTTGGCGCTGCGTTTCTGGCCAGTCCCAATATCCTATTAGTTCATTTTCATAGGTACAATGAATTAAGTAGTGGCTATGTTTAGTAGTATGGCTGAGCTGATTAAGTTTATGTCGATAAAGCCGGAAAAATTGACGGCTAAGGTAGGCAACTTGATGCGTAAACTGGTTATAAAGCAAAGACGTATAAAGGTTTAAACCATAGTGTTTAGTGAGCAAGGTAATGCTGTTTTTAAGGGTAGATTGTTCTTGAAACAATAAAAACAAGCCAGGACGGTGTAACACTGAGGCGAGACTTTCTATCACGTCGATGATTTCTGGGTCATCATCAAATACCGATACCACTACCAAATTTGCCTGCTGCAATAGCATTTGCACATTGTCTTGTTTAGCTTGCCAGGTATGGGTTTCGCCAAACCCTAGGTTTTTCATCTGCTGTTGTAAATCTTGGTCTGCCACTGGGCTATAAATGTAGACCGATTTGTTCGCTGCCCACTCACGATATTGCGCATTAATTGAATTACACCAATGGGTAAACTGCTCAATCAACTCTTGTTGGCTTTCGCAGTAAGTAAAGTCCGGTAAATTAAAGGCCATATTGGGCATTTGCCCTACCAAAAATACCGAAATCTGCGATTGTTCTTCTAATAAACCCGCTAATAACGTGAGTTGGTTGCTATCAAGCTGAGCGCAGTTAAATACAATGGCATCAAATTCATTAGACTGCTGCAGTTGTAACTGCAATTCGTCAATTTGCGTGACTTCTACATTTTCTAAGGGATAGTGAGATGGGATGGCAGTTTGCTGAAACCACAATATTCTGAGTAATTTTGAGGAGACAGGGGTGGTACTTGGCGCCAGTAATAGCGCCAATTCATCGTCATTTATGGAAAATGACCCCGAGGTCATGCTTAGTAAGTGACCTTAACCTTAGCGGCTACGTGCTTAGCGTTAGTTACCGCTTGCTCGATGCTGTCGCTAAGATTTAGCGCTACGCCTAAACGGCGCTGGCCATTAATATCTGGCTTGGAGAATAAACGCAATTGGCTGTCGGGGAAATCTAAAGCCTCGGCTAAACCACTATAGCGAATATTTTCTGAGTTACCGTCGCCCATAATGACAGCAGAGGCGCTGGCGCCAAACTGGCGAACTTGTTTAATCGGTAAACCCAATATGGCTTTTGCATGTAAGGCAAACTCAGATAAGTCCTGAGAAATTAGGGTAACCATACCGGTATCATGGGGCCGCGGTGATACTTCACTAAAGAACACTTCGTCACCTTTAATGAATAGCTCTACACCAAATAAACCATAACCACCAAGTTCGGTGACAATTTTACGCGCTACATCTTGAGATTTAGCTAATGCTTGCTCAGACATGGCTTGAGGCTGCCATGACTCACGGTAGTCGCCGTCTTCTTGGCGATGACCAATGGGTGCACAAAAATGAATACCGTCTACTGCACTAACGGTGAGCAGGGTAATTTCGTAATCAAAATCAACAAAGCCTTCTACGATAATTCGGCCCGCGCCAGTACGGCCGCCTTCCTGTGAGTAATCCCAAGCGGCGTTGATTTGGCTGTTATCACGTAGCGTCGATTGGCCTTTACCCGATGAACTCATTACCGGTTTAAGTACGCAGGGCAAACCTACATTGGCAACGGCCTGTTGGCATTCTTTTAAGCTATCGGCAAATTGATAAGCAGAGGTCGGCAAGCCTAGTGTTTCTGCTGCTAAACGGCGAATACCTTCGCGGTTCATGGTGAGTTGCGTAGCGCGAGCGCTAGGGGTAACAGCAAAGCCTTGCTGCTCCAACTCAACTAAAGTTTGGGTTGCTATGGCTTCAATTTCTGGAACAATGTGCTGCGGTTGTTCTTTTAATATCAGCGCCTTAAGCGCTTCGCCATCAAGCATATCAATCACATAACTGCGGTGAGCTACGTGCATTGCAGGAGCATTGGGGTAGCGATCTACCGCGATAATCTCAACGCCGTAACGTTGTAATTCAATGGCAACTTCCTTGCCGAGTTCGCCAGCTCCGAGCAATAACACTTTCGTTCCAGAAACGCTTAGCGCAGTTCCTAACATTTAAATACTCCTACGTTGAAGGGTAGCTATGGTGGACCATAGGTTTTTGAGAATGTTCCGCAAAATTCTGTAATTCTTGCTTAAAGCTGAATTGATTGTCCTTATGTTCCCATAATTCGAAACGTTCTACTTTGTCTAAGCTCAGATGATTTAGCGTTAGCTGTGATAATAAAGTGAGAAGCGGCGAGAGAGAAGGGTTAAACGCAACGTTTTCTAGGTAACAGCTCCAAGCGAGCACTTTGTCGCCAGCGTAAGCAAACATCGCACTTTGTACTTGGGTGTAGGGCGCGTAGCTGGCTTTTGCAAAATCGGGCGCTTTTGAGGCGGTGCTTAACGCTAAACGGGCTAGCGGAGTAGTAACACCTAAATCTTCAGGACCAAAGGATTGTGGTAACAACTCTGGAAAATTATAGCTCTGCTGATTAAAGCGAACACTTAGCTGATTGGCATTGGCTAATTCATTAATGAACTGGCGGCAATAACCACAGGGCGCAGCGTTAATCACTAAGTGAGTGAGTTCGCTGGCTTGGTGGCTTAAGGCATTAAAAATCGCGCTTTGTTCGGCGTGCAAGCTGCCTGTGAGCGGGCCATAGGCTAATTCGTAATTAGCGCCTAAAAACAGTTGTTGCTGTTTATCTACTGCTACAGCACCAACATTAAAATTAGACTTGGGTGCAAAAGAGAAGCTCGCGGCTAACGGTAATAGTCGCTCGGCTAATTCAATTGTCGTGCAGTTTAACCTTTGGCAAAGTGCAGCAGTTTGTTTGCTATTTAAGCGACTTGGTATTAGTTCACTATTAACAACCGTTTTTAGCGCATTGAGCAGAGATAGATCTTGTGGGGTGGTTTCAGACATATTATCGTTCCCTTTATTTTGTCGAAGCTAGCAAGAAATCATGATTTAGTCATGATTAGTTTGCTAAGGCTTCGATTATAATCTGCCGCAATCGTGTTTACTGAAGATAGATCACTAATATCTAAGGTAGAGACTAGCGTGTAATTTATTGTAACTAAAGGTGTTGATAAGTGTTTTCTAACTTAGACTCTGTTCTTCAATTGGTTCGCCAGTGGCAACTGCCTTCGCCACAACATCAAATCTTATACACCCCGCAGTGGGACAAGCAACAATGTGTGGTACGAATCGACAACTTGTCTGCGAATAGTTTGCAATTGGGTCCAATTGATTTGTTTTCAGGACAATTACCTGAGAACGCCCAATTTCATGGTGAAGGGTTTCAAATGCTGGCGCAAAATTATGGTAGCGCCCAGAACATTACTGCCATTGGTCGTTGCCCTGATGCTGGTGAGTATCGCTTAAGTGAAGACCGCGATCATTTCACCGCTTACAATCAGTTACTTATTGAGTGTGACGGGCAATATACCCTTTTAGGTTTTAGTTCCTGCGAGCGTTTTAATGGCTACTTTAAAGTGTACCCTGATGGTCGATTGATCATTGGTATTGATACCGATACCTTAGCTGTAGCTGCTCGTCACCATATAACGAGTGAAAGCTTGTTTGTGGGCCACAATGCTAGCCGCGAAGTACTGCTTGAAGAATTTGCGGAGGCTATTGAGCAGCAGCACCCACGCCTACAGTGGCCGAGTAAACCAAACGGTTGGTGTTCTTGGTATCACTATTACGCCGATATTAGCGCCGCTGATATTGAAGAGAATTTACAGCAATTAATTAGCCCTCATGATCAACTTGAGTACTTATTAATTGACGACGGTTACCAAGAGTTTATGGGGGATTGGTTATACCCTTCGGAGCGTTTCAGTGGCGGGGTAGAAAGCCTATGCAAGCGGATTCGTGAAAAAGGTAAAGAGCCTGCCATTTGGGTGGCACCGTTTATTGCCCAAGCTGAATCTCGTTTGTTCCAACAACACCCAGAGTGGTTTGTAAAAAATCAATTTGGCCAACCCTTAGCGGCTGAAGAAGTTACTTATGGCGGCTGGCGCTGTACACCTTGGTATGTGTTAGATACCACTCAGCCAGAAGTGAACCGTTACCTACATGATGTATTTAGCCATATGTACCACCATTGGGGCGTGCGTTACTTTAAATTGGATGCCATTTACTGGGGTACTCTGGCTAAAGGTTATCGAGCCGATCCCAATAAAACACGTATTGAAGCCTATCGTATGGGTATGGAAACGATTAATAAAGCGTGCAATGGTGATGCATATATCTTGGGCTGTAATGCGCCAATGTGGCCGTCGTTAGGTTTAGTTCACGGTATGCGTATCGCCGATGATGTTGATCGAAACATTGGCCGCTTTAAGCAAATTGCTAAAGAAACGTTTTTCCGCAATTGGCAAGACCAACGTTTATGGCATAACGACCCAGATTGTGTGACTTTAAATAATATTCCACATCAGCAAACTAACGCCGCCGCTTACAATTGGCACCGTATAAGTGTGTTGGCCAGCAGCGGGTTAGTATTTTCTGGTGACCGCCTAAATCAGCTAAATGCTCAACAGCGCGACGTGCTAACAGTACTAGAGCAAAATAGTGCAGACGCCGCACGTTTTGACGATTTTTCTTTGCAACACGCAAAGCAATATCAACAACAGCAGTTAGTGCGCCAATACTGGTTTAACTGGAGCGAGCAACAAAGCTTACATATAGAGATTGAGCTTGATAGTGAGCAGTGGCAAGTTCTATGGGCAGATGCTGACTTCACGGTGCAAGGCAAGGGTAATAAACAAACTATTGTTTTAGTGCCAAACAGTGCAGTGGTATTTGAAAGAAAAGCGTAGTTGCAGCTGAAAGTGGGTTTAGTACTTAAATTCTAAGCCCACAGAGAAGTTACTGTCGCCGTAACCTGGTATGTCGTGACTTGAAACAATGGTTTTCATTGACACCTTGTCATTGAGTGGCGCAACAAAACCTAAACCTACGGCAATATCAGTTTTGTCTACCAAATAAGACATTTGACGTTGTCCTAGGCTGTGGTAAATCGAGTCTTCATGAAGTTGGTTATATACCGAATACTTAGGGTCGTAAATGTGACTAAATAACTCTACGCGAAAAGAATTAAAAGGGGTTTGAATTACCGGTACCGCCACCATGTCGTAAAGCTCTGATTTAGAGAAATAACTATTAGTGAGAGTGGGGGAGAAATCGGTATCTTCGTAAGTCTTTTCGAAAATATCGCCTAATAGAGCAAATTGCTCAGCACTTAAACGAAGTAAAGAAGACGGGCGTAAGGATAAATGTTCGTCGGAAGAGAAGCACGGGGAGGAAAAACATAAAGTCATAGCGACAGCAATACTTGCTGTTGATGCTACCGACAATTTTACCTTCTGAGCCATTTCCATTGAATTTTCTTGTTCATCCCTAATGCGCCGCCAATTATAACCTAGTCGGCGGAATAAAGTAGCATTTTGCTCACGTTTTAAAGGTTTTCTATATAGTTATGCAGACTTTTTAACACATTTATCTTATTAGTATCATTTTGATACTCGTTCATTAGCATTTCCAACTCTGGATAAACCACCGCAATTTGCTCGGCCAGTGTGGCTTGGCGATGGGCTTGCCATTGCTGTAATTCGTTTTCGCTTAAGTATTCGGGGTAATTACGCCCTTTAAAACGTAAAATCAAACGGTTCAAGCGAGGGTCACTAAACTGAAACTGCTGTTTAGTAATTAGCTGCGGATCACTCGATCTTAATACCTGCATCAGGTTTTTATCTGCATTGCCCACAAAGCCTTTATATAAAGAGGTATCTGGGTTGTCGTCTTCGGCAAACTCGCGCTCAATGGCGAATACTTGATTAAGTTTTGTTTCTATTTGCGGCTTGTTTCGTACCATTAAGTCTAAGCTTTGACGGCACTGGCTGCGATTAAGGCCAAGCTCTTCGGCGCGTTCAGGTGTTAGTGTACTGGCGGGGGCTAACACTGGGCACTTGTTGGTATGAATTAGCTTCACCGGAATGGGAAGCTCACCATCGGCCAAATTAGCGTGTGAAGTATAAAGGCGTTGGTGAATTTGCTCCGCGCTTAACTCAAGCAATACACTGGCATCTTTATTTAAATCGACCACTATCATGGCGTTTTTATTTACTGGATGCCAGGCAACTGGCAATACCCATGAAGCACAGCCTTGAGCGGCGCCAAACATACCTGATATATGCACCAGTGGTTTGTTATTAAGTAAATCAAACTGCTGAGCCACTGCTTTTTTGTTACGAAGGTTAAGCAAATAGCTAAATAGTTTAGGTTGTTTGTCTTTAATCAACTTAGCCATAGCGATGGTGGCGTACACGTCTGATACCGCATCGTGTGCATTGGCATGGCTTAGGCCATTTGCTGCTGTTAGCAACTCTAAGCGAAAGCTCACTAGGCCTTCATCGTTAGTTGGCCATTCAATGCCTTCTGGTCGAAGCGCATAACATGCCCGCACCATGTCTATTAAATCCCAGCGCGAATTGCCATTTTTCCATTCACGCTCATAAGGGTCTAAAAAGTTACGAAATAGAGTGTAACGCGTAACTTCATCATCAAAGCGAATACTGTTATAGCCAACACCACAGGTGCCAGGAACGCTGAACTCTTGATTTATACGCGCAATAAAATCACTTTCAACCAGGCCTTTTTTTTGCGCCAACTGTGGGGTGATACCTGTTACTAAACACGCTTGAGGGTGAGGTACATAGTCATTTGGCGGCTGACAAAACCATTCGATAGGTTTACCGATAGGATTAAGATCCCAATCTGTTCGAATTGCAGCAAACTGACAAGGGCGATCTTTGCCCGGATGAATACCAAAGGTTTCGTAATCGTGGAACAGAAAAGTGTTGTCGCTCATGAACTGTTTTTAATCTTGTCGCTGTAAGTAAAAGCTATATCGCTAACCATAACACAAATCTGTTTGAGGTCGCTTGAACGGTGCAATAAACGCTTAGTTTGCTTAGCTTTTCGCCAAAAGTTTTTGATTTATCCGCCACAGAAAACTTTTCTACTACACTGTGCGTATTGTTAGAGCAAACTACACAACTCAGGGATATGCAATGAAAACGCTCACTCTACTCGGTGGCATCATGCTCGCTTCAAGTGCTAACGCAACCATGGTTAGCCAAACGGTAACCCATACTATTGGTGATAAAAGTTTCGAATCTACCTTAGTATTTGATGATGCGAAGAAGGATCTACCGGCTATTCTGATGGTTCCAAATTGGATGGGCCCCACCGAAGGCTCGTTAACTAAGGCAAAAAAAATAGCAGAAATGGGCTATGCGGTAATGATGGCCGATGTCTATGGTACTGATGTAAGACCCTCTAATGCAGATGAAGCAAAAGTGGCGGCAACAGCGCTTCGCAGCGATAGACCCTTACTACGTGCTAGAACTAAGGCTGCGCTAGATGCGATGAAAGCCAATTTGCCCAGTGCAAATACAGACGCCGATAGAGTCGGTGCAATCGGTTTTTGCTTTGGCGGTGGCGCGGTGCTTGAATTAGCGCGTGCGGGCGAAGCCATCAATGGTGTGGTGTCTTTTCACGGTAACTTAGATACCCCGAATCCTATAGACGCTAACAACATCACTTCGCCTGTATTAGTGCTGCATGGCGCTATAGACCCTTTTGTTCCGGCAAAACAAGTGGCCGATTTTGAGCAAGAAATGAGCGCAGCAAAAGTTGATTGGCAGTTTGTGGCCTACGGCGGTGCAGTTCACTCTTTTACTAATCCAGCTGCTGCAATGACCGGGAAAGCGGAATATCACCCTAAAGCAGCAGCGCGCTCATTTATTGCCATGGATAACTTTTTTGCTGAATCTTTCAATTAGAGTTGAGAGAGTTTTAGTTAAACGCCCTTAATTAATAAGGGCGTTTTTATTTAGCTAAAGTAGTAAGCTTATCTTTTGAATTTAATTGATTTTTAGCTTTATGGCCTAAGCATTGTATTTAGTTTTGATTGGGGATTATAGTTAAGTGATTGACCCTAAAAGATGGGGTGACTAAATGCGAGCGACAAGGAAAGTATATGCAAGTTGAGCAATTGTTATGGGTACTGTTTGCCTTACTCATTTTAATCGTGATGCTTTTGAACAGGTTGCGTAAATCAACCATTGAAAATGTCAGCTTATTACTTAGCTCGCGTAAAAGTATTTTAGTGATTGTTGCCATATGTACGGCAGCTATTGCTTTTATCGCTGCGGTAACCAGTATTGGCCTGCAACAACTAAAACATCATCAGTTCTCCCAGTTAGAAGATGTTATTGAATCAGTGCTTGATACTTCTGATGCTGGCTTGGACGAATGGAAGCAAGGCTGGCAATCTAAAGTTGATGCGATTGCCTTAGATCCCACCTTTAAGCATTTTTCTACAGTGCTAATTGAAGCAGAACATTCAAAAGACAGTTTAATTGATGACCCCGCATTAGAAGGCTTGCGTCAGTCTGTTGAAAATTATCGTGCGATTTTTGATGATTTAGGTTTTTTCATCATTTCTAGAGACCGCATAAATATTGCCTCAATGCGAGATGAAAACCTCGGCGAAATCAACGTTATTACTCGTTACTACCCACATTTGCTGAATCGCGCGTTTAACGGTGAAACGGTGATTATTCCGCCTATTCGCCCTGAGATTAATTTAGACGGCATGTTGCAAGGTAAAGTGCAAAATGTGCATTCCACCATGTTTATTGCCGCACCGATAAAAAATCGAGATGGTAAGGTTGTGGCATTGTTGACGCTGCGCATGGATCCGCAGACCGAGTTCTCGCAACTATTAAAAGGTGCTCGTATTGGTAAAACCGGCGAAACCTATTTGGTTAGCCGTTCAGGTTATATGATTTCACCCAGTAAATTTGAAGATGAGTTGACCGCTTTAGGTTTACTTAATGACAAGCAATCTTCAGTACTTAACATTAAGCTTCAAGTCCCGAATCGTAAAGGCGGTGATCCAGTCTGGACGGAGAGCGGCTATTCAATTATTGCCAAGCAAGACGGCGGCAATTTTATTGGCTACAAAGATTATCGAGGAGTAGCCGTTGTTGGTGCATGGCGCTGGGATCCGGAGCTAGAAATTGGCTTAGTATCCGAGATTGATCATGAAGAAGTGATGCAGGGTTACTTACGTTTTCGTAATATTGTGTTGTTGGTACTGGGTTCGGCCCTCGCATTTTGCATTCTATTGTTTGTTTTGGTGTTTGCCTTAGTTCGCAAAATAAACCTGCGTTTAGAGCGCTCTAAAGCAGAATTAGAGCAAGAAGTAGAAGACCGCACAGCAGAGTTACAGGTACGCGAAAAAACTTTGTGGGATCTCTACGAAAATGCCCCTATTGCTTATGCTTCGTTAAATGAAGACGGTAAGTTTTTAAAACATAATCTTAGTCTTGCTGAGTTAATCGATCAGCAGAGAGATCAATTTAAACATCTACATTGGCACCAATTAGGTGTAGATGATGCGAACCAGCAGTGGGCTAAACAGCTGCTGCAAAGTGCGCTACAAGGAAAAAGCTTTAACGATGAAACATTGAGCATTATTTGCGCTGATGGCCAGCAAAAAAATGTCAGTGTTAATATTGCGCCAGGTGTTGTGGAAAACGACAAAATCGTTGAAGTAAAAGTCTCACTTATTGATATGACCGAGCGCTACCAAGCGCGTTTGGCCTTGGCCGATAATGAAGAAAGGATCCGCACCATTGTGGATACCATTGCCGACGGTATTGTGCTGATAGAGCAATCTGGCATTGTGCGTAGTTTTAGCCCTGCTGCTCAGCAAATATTTGGCTACACCGAGCAAGAAGTTGTAGGTAATAACGTTAAAATGCTCATGCCAAAGTCTATTGCCGACCATCACGATCAAACCTTAGCTGATTATCAACCAAAACCAAACTCGGTCGTTATTGGTAACGAGCGCGCAGTATTTGGTTTACGTAAAAGCGGTGAAGAGTTTCCCATGGAACTGGCAGTTAAAGAGGTGTTCCTAAAAGGAAAACGCCACTTCACCGGTATCATTCGCGATATTACTGAACGTAAAAAAGCGCAGCAAAAATTGGCCGACAGCGAACGTCAATTTAGAACCCTGACCAACAACTTACAATGCGTAATTTATCGGGTAAAACTGGTAGAAGGTGAAGCACCAGAGTGGTTGTATGTTAGCGAGCAAGTGCTTGAGCAAACGGGTTACCCAGTCGAAGACTTTGTAGGGCCTAATGCGCCCCGGCGTTATAAAGATCTTGTTCACCCTGATGATTATCAAGAAAGCATTGACCGTTCGAAAGATCTCAATCAAAAAGGCGGCGCTATTTCTCAAGAGTTTAGAATTATTGATGCTCACGGCCGCGAAAAACACGTGCTGCAAAAAGCTTTTGTTTCCCTAGGTGAAGAGGGGCAAGCTACTTTTTCTGATGGCGCTATCTTCGATATTTCTGAAATTAAACAAGTAGAGGCGCAATTACGCGAAAGTGAAGAGCGATTAGATTCTGCGGCGTCTGGCGCAGGCTTAGGGATGTGGGATTACTATCCGCAAGAAGACCGGATAGAAGTGAATGCTATTTACGAGAGTATGCTTGGCTACGCTGCTGGCGAATTACGTGCGGGTGATGGATTGTGGGCACGTTTAAAAGGGGATACCGAAGCGTGGCTTAAGTTAATTCATCCTACAGATGCAATTCGTAACAATGACAAGCTAGAAGAGCACTTAGCCGGGGAAACGGATTTATTACGTAACGAAATACGTTTGCGCTGTAAAAACGGCCAATACCGCTGGATATTAAGCATTGGCCGCGTGTCCGAGCTCGATGATGAGGGACGACCAATACGAATTAACGGTATTCATGTTGATATTAACGAGATTAAACAACTGGAAGACCAGTTAAATGACGCTCGCGCTCAAGCAGACAGTGCTAACCAAGCTAAGAGTGACTTTTTAGCCAATATGTCGCATGAAATAAGAACACCAATGAACGCGATTATTGGTATGTCTTACTTAGCGTTAGAAACTGAACTAGACAATAAACAGCGAAATTACATTGATAAGGTACACCGCTCGGCAGAGGCTTTGTTAGGCATCATTAACGATATTCTCGACTTCTCCAAAATAGAAGCTGGCAAGCTAGACATCGAAGCGATTGAGTTTCGTTTAGAAGATATTCTGGACAATTTAGCTAATTTAGTAGGCTTACGTGCCGAACAAAAAAACCTAGAGTTACTATTTGATATAGACCCTAACATGCCAACAGCACTGTTAGGAGATCCACTTAGATTGACACAAATACTCGTGAACTTGTGTAACAACGCGGTGAAGTTTACCGAGCAAGGCGTTGTAGTGGTAAAAATAGAGGCTAAAGAAACCACAGACGCTCAAGTACAAATGTATTTCTCGGTAAGTGATACCGGTATAGGTATGACACCTGAGCAGCAAGCCAAGTTATTTAAACCTTTTTCACAAGCCGATAGTTCGACCACACGTAAACATGGCGGTACAGGATTAGGGTTAGCGATTTGTTTAAAACTAACTGAAATAATGGGCGGGAAAATTGCGTTAAGCAGTCAGCTAGGTAAGGGCAGTTGTTTCTATTTCGACTTACCGATGGCGATTCAGAAAAACGCCAAGGCCTTACGCGATACAAACAATTCGCAGCTATCTAACTTAAAAGCTCTGGTGGTTGACGACAATCCAAGTGCCAAAGAAATCAATGTTCAGGTACTACAGGGCTTTGGAATTTCGGTAGAGTCTGCTGCTAGTGGTAAAGAGGCTTTAGTCGTGCTGCAAGAGCCTGATGTACAGCCTTTTGACATGGTGTTTATGGATTGGAAAATGCCAGAAATGGATGGCATTGAAACTGTACGTAAGATTGAAGCGCTAGGTATCGATTTAGATGTAGTGATGATCACTGCATTTGGTCGCGATGAATTAAGTAAAGAAGCCAAAGATATTAAAATAGACGCCATTCTTACCAAGCCAGTGACCCCTTCTCATTTATTCGATACAGTTATTGACGTAAGGCGTATAGAAGTGTTTGAGCAAACTAGACGAGAAGCTCAACAGCATGGAGCAAACCAAGATATAGCTCATTTAGGTGGCGCAAATATACTGGTGGCCGAAGACAATGAAATTAACCAAGAGTTGATTACTGAGCTGCTTAAAACCAATGGTATTTCCTGCGTTGTTTGTGGGGATGGAATGCAAGCGGCCGAGTATCTAAAAACGCATCAAGTAGACGGTGTATTAATGGATTGCCAAATGCCAGTAATGGATGGGTACACCGCCACCAAAGTGATACGTCATCAGTTGGCCTTAAAAGACCTGCCGATCATTGCGCTTACGGCAAATGCATTAGCGGGCGACAGAGAAAAAGCTATAGAAGCGGGCATGAATGATCACATACCCAAACCCATTAATGTAAATAGCTTGTTTAGCGTGATGGCTAAATGGATTACGCCTAGTGCGCCAGCACTTGAGTCTGCAGCTGACCCGGCGATTACCGCTAGTGACAACGGATACCAAGCACTGCCAGTTGTTAAAGGCTTGGATACTGCGGTTGGTCTAGCCAATGCAGCTGAAAACAAAACCCTATATTTGAAATTGATAGCCAAATTTGCCAGTGTTAATAATACGTCTTTGGTTGATTTACAGCAGGCATTTCAGCAACACCAAACAGCCGATGTCCAACGTATTGCACATACCATAAAAGGCGTGGCAGCAACTTTAGGTGCGCAAGTTGTTTCAGATTTAGCCGCAGTGATAGAACTGGCAGCAGAGCAGGGCGAAGTATTAAGTGAACAACTAGACGAACTGGCGAGTCACTTGCAACCACTACAAGCAGCCTTACAACAATTTGAGCTTAGTAGTGAGCGGCAAGCTCAACCTGAATCGGCTGTTCAATCGAATGTTAGCGATGAAGAAATACTCTCTGATTTACAAACTTTGTCACAATTGCTGGATGACTTTGATAGCGAAAGTAATGATTTTCTTGATCAACATGAGGCTATTTTGCAGCGGTTCCCGTCTCAGGCAAAACGCTTGCAGCAGTTGATAGAAGAATATGATTACGAAGCTGCCGAGACCATTGTTAATGAAATGCAGCAATTAGTTGCAAATAATTCATAGGCATAGCCAAGGCTCACAAGACTTGTTTAGTCACTTGGGGTAGACTTCCCGCGAATTGTTAATATCGACTCAGGGGATTGTTGTGACTCAAACACTTACTATTACTAGACCAGACGATTGGCACTTACATTTACGTGACGGAGCAATGCTTAATGTTGCAGCAAATGCGACCGCTAAGCATTTTTCGCGCGCGATTATTATGCCAAACCTTACTCCGCCGGTTACCCAAGTCAGTGATGCTAAAGCTTATTATCAGCGTATTAAACAATCCCTGCCTGAGCAATGTCAGTTTGAACCGTTAATGACTTTATATTTAACCGACGCCACGAGTCCTGAAATGATCGCCGAGGCAGCAGCCAGCGGCATTGTTAAAGCTTGTAAGCTGTACCCAGCAAACGCAACAACAAATTCTGCCCACGGCGTAACCAATGTAAGTGCTTTACGTCCAGTTTTCCAAGCAATGGCTGAGCACGGTTTATTGCTGTTAGTGCATGGCGAAGTAACGCATTCAGATATCGACATTTTTGATAGAGAAGCTGCGTTTATTGACGCACACATGCGCGACTTAGTCGCTTCTTTGCCAGACCTTAAAATAGTGTTTGAGCACATTACTACTGCAGAGGCCGCCGAGTTTGTGATGAGTGCGCCAGATAATGTCGCAGCAACTATTACTCCGCAGCATTTAATGTACAACCGAAATCATTTGTTAGCGGGAGGTTTACGCCCTCACAACTATTGTTTACCCGTATTAAAGCGTCAAACTCACCAACAGGCGTTGCAAAAAGCAGTGGCTACTGGCACTAAGAAGATATTTTTGGGAACTGATTCTGCACCTCACGTGCAAGGAGCCAAAGAAAGTGCTTGTGGTTGTGCGGGTTGTTACAGTGCGCCGGCTGCCATTGAACTATATGCAGAAATTTTTGACCAGCTAGGCATACTGGATAAGTTAGAAGGGTTTGCAAGTTTTAATGGCCCTGACTTTTACGGTTTACCACGTAACAGCGAAACGATTACGTTAAGCAAGCAAGCATGGCAAGTGCCAGAAAGTGTAATGGTTGAAGATGAGACCTTAGTACCGTTTTTTGCTGGTGAAAACCTACAGTGGCAAGTTAAGTAGGCAAAAAAAAGCCCTTTGCTATAGCAGCAAAGGGCTTGCGTAATTGTGTAAAGGTGTACACAGCAATAGGTAACTAAACGCGTGACTGAGTTAGCTACTCAGTCGCGATAAATATTATCCTCAGCGGCTTTAGTTCACCATTCCCCAAATGGGTGAAATTGCTCCTTTAGCTATTTATTTATTGATATTCAATAGCTTGCATAAACTTTTTGCTTGTTAAACAAGCAAAAAAAAGCCCTTTGTTTATAAAAACAAAGGGCCTGCATAATTTGTGTAAAAGGTGTACACAGCAATAGGTAACTAAACGCGATGACTGAGTTAGCGACTCAGTCGATATAAATACTACTCCGCTAAGCTGTCCTCTACTATTACCCAAATGGGTGAAATTGCCTAACATCCCTAAAATAGTGGTTCCCAGCAGAGTTGATTGGCTTGCTGGTGTAATTGTCTCTGGACAACTAAGCTCAAAGTAACAGCACTTATTAGGAGTATTGGTTATGCCAGAGAATCTTAAAGTTCGCGATTACATGCTGACTCGTCCGGTGTGCTTTACCTCTAAGCAGCCGATTGCCGAAGTGGTGCATAGTTTATTGGAACACAAGCAGCTAGGCGCGCCAGTGATTGATGAACAAAAACATGTCATTGGTTGGATATCAGAACAAGACTGTTTAAAGAGTTTGTTAGAGGCCACCTACCATTGCGAAACCGTATCTTTAGTGGAAGACGTGATGCGTAGCGATGTACTTATTGTAGGCCCAGACACTAGCATACTAGAACTTGCTCAAAGCATGCTTCAGCAAAAGCCCAAAATGTACCCAGTTATCGAGCGGGGCAAACTTTTGGGCATTATCACGCGCGAAGAAGTGCTTGGTGGTATCGATAAACATTTGCATAGTTGCTACAAACAAGTGAGTTAGACTTGTTTTCTCAGTGATTATTGTTAGCATTTGCGCCTCGTATGCAACCCTACGAGGCGTTAATTCTTGCAGTCGGCTTTTTCAAATCTAAAACAACAAATTTCTCTCGCGCTAGCCAAAGACCGTTATCGTCTGCAGCGGCAGCTTGCTCAGCTAAAATCAGAAGATCAGGCCAAGCAAAGTGCCGCTTTTGAAAAATTCAGTTCAAGCTTAGCTAAATCTCTAGATTTAGCTAAGCGCCGTCGTAGTGCTATTCCACGTATTGAATACCCACCACAGCTGCCGGTTGCTGAACAAAAGCAAACTATTTATGAGGCGATTCGCGACAATCAAGTGGTGATCATTGCCGGTGAAACAGGCTCCGGTAAAACCACTCAAATTCCTAAGATTTGTTTAGAGCTTGGCTTGGGTAGTCGAGGTTACATTGGCCATACTCAACCTCGTCGATTAGCCGCCAGAACAGTCGCTGCGCGAATAGCCGAAGAAATAGATACACCGATTGGTGAATTAGTGGGTTATAAAATCCGCTTCAACGACAAAATTAAAAACGATAGCTTAATCAAATTAATGACCGACGGTATGCTACTGGCAGAAATGCAGCAAGATCGGTTTTTATCGCAGTACGAAGTACTGATTATTGATGAAGCACACGAACGAAGCTTAAACATTGATTTCATTTTGGGCGTATTAAGGCAATTGCTGCTTAGACGTCCAGATTTAAAAGTAATTATTACTTCGGCGACGATCGACCCGCAGCGTTTCTCCAAGCATTTTAACAATGCTCCAGTGATTGAAGTATCTGGGCGAACTTACCCCGTAGAAACTCGTTATCGCCCGTTGAATGAAGGCGAACAGACTAAAGATGTATTAGAAGGATTAGCGGAAGCGGTTGAAGAACTATATCGCGAGAAGCCGGGTGATATTCTTATCTTTATGAATGGTGAACGAGAAATTCGCGATGCAACTGATTATCTGCAAAAACGAAATTTCCGTGATACCGAAGTACTGCCGCTTTATTCCCGTTTGTCTAATGCAGAGCAAAACAAAATTTTCTCTTCGCATCGGGGAAGGCGCATTGTATTAGCGACCAACGTTGCTGAAACCAGTTTAACGGTTCCGGGTATTCGTTATGTGATTGACCCTGGTACTGCTCGTATTAGCCGCTATAGTTATCGTTCTAAAGTACAGCGATTACCTATCGAAGCCATCTCTCAAGCCAGTGCCAATCAGCGTAAAGGCCGTTGTGGGCGGGTTGCCGAAGGTATTTGTATTCGTTTATATAGCGAAGAAGACTTTGAAGGCCGCGCAGAATTTACTGATCCAGAGATTCTGCGGACCAATTTAGCCTCGGTTATTTTGCAAATGCTTGGTCTAAAATTGGGTAAATTGGAAGATTTCCCATTTATTGATATGCCCGATCAGCGCAATATTAAAGATGGTTTAAATTTACTTGAAGAAATTGGCGCGTTAAAAGATGGCTTAAGTAAACCGAGCTTGAGCCCGCTTGGGCGCGAAGTGATTAAGTTTCCCATTGATCCTCGTTTAGCGCGAATGATGGTGGCAGCTAAGCAGTTTGGCTGTGTTCAGGAAATGATGGTGATTTGTGCTGCGCTATCCATTCAAGACCCAAGAGAACGGCCCAACGATCGCAAACAAGCGGCGGACCAAAAACATTCTCGTTTTGTAGATAAAGATTCAGACTTTTCTAGTTACCTATTGTTGTGGCGCTATCTACAAGAACAGCAAAAAGCCTTGTCGGGTAATCAATTTCGCAAACAATGTAAGCAAGAGTTTCTAGCCTATATGCGAATTCGCGAATGGCAAGACTTAGTCTTTCAACTGTCCACGGTAGTTAAAGAGCTCGATTATTCAGTTAATCAAGAAGAAGCTAATTACGACGCGATTCACCAAGCCATCACCGCGGGTTTGTTAAGCCATTTAGGCTTTAAAGATAAAGACCGTGAATTTTTAGGTGCACGTAATGCTCGTTTTGTGGTGTTCCCTGGTTCTAGCCAAGCTAAAAAGCCACCTAAATGGGTAGTGGCGGCTGAACTAGTGGAAACCTCTCGCTTGTTTGCTCGGGGTGTCGCTAAGATTCAACCCGCTTGGTTAGAAGAACAAGCTAAGCACCTGATAAAAAAATCATACAGCGAGCCACATTGGTCAACTAAACAACAGGCTGTAATGGCTTACGAAAGTGTTCGTTTATACGGCGTAAGCTTGGTGAACAAACGTTTGGTTAACTACGGGCGTATCGACCCGGTGGTTGCGCGTGAAGTGTTTATTCGTTCAGCATTGGTAGAAGCCCAATGGCCTGCTAAGCATGATTTCTTTAAACAGAACCAGCAATTGCTTGATGACGCTGAAGCGCTAGAGCAAAAGCAGCGTCGTCGTGATGTGCGAGTTGATGATCAAGTGCTATTCGATTTCTATGCTGAGCGAATTCCCGAAGACGTAGTATCGGCTAGCCATTTTAATCGCTGGTGGAAAAAAGCCAGCGCGCAGCAAGCTGACTTACTGAGTTTTTCTAAGCAAATGCTCTATCAGCATGATGCTAGCCATGTAACAGAACAACAATATCCAGAGCAATGGCAGTTTGAACAAGTATCGGTGGCCTTGAGTTATGTATTTGAGCCGGCCGAGATCGATGATGGTGTTAGTGCGCATATTCCTTTGGCACTATTAAACCAATTAGACTTCTCGCGTTTTGATTGGCAAATCCCTGCGTTTAGGGAAGAGCTGATTAGCGGTTTAATTAAATCTCTGCCAAAGCCGATTCGACGCAATTTTGTGCCGGTGCCTAACTACGTAAAAGCGTTTTTGCAAGCAGTGCCAAATGCAGAAGGGCAGCTGTTTGAAGTATTAACTAAGCAACTGCTTAGAATGACAGGAATGAAGATCCCCGAAGATGCTTGGAATATGGATTCGGTGGCCGATCACCTAAAAGTTAACTTTAAGGTGATTGATGATAAAGGCAAAGTAGTGGCGCAAGGACGAAGCTATCAAGCTCTGCAAAATAAGTTACAAGATCAAGTTGAACAAAGTATTGCTGAAATTGCCCCTAGTTCTTTTGCTGAGCAAGCTAAGGTAACAGAATGGAGTTTTGGTGAGCTGCCTTCAATGATTGAAGAGCAGCGTCAGGGCTATCAAATCACTGCGTTTCCCGCGCTAGTGGATCAAGGTAAAACCGTTGCGTTGAAGTTATTTGATAAACAAGAGGAAGCCAGCTGGAGCCAAACACGCGGTTTAAGTAAGTTATTGCAGCTTAATATTCCTTCGCCATTGAGTTATTTACAACAGCATTTGCCAAATAAAGCCAAACTGGGTTTGTATTTTAATCCTTTCGGCCGAGTGGATGTATTGCTTGATGATTGTTGTTTGGCTGTAATAGATAAATACTCCCAGCTGCATCAAGTCGATAACCCTGAAGACTTCACATCCTTGTGTGACACTGTGCGTGCAGAATTAGCCACTGAAACCTTAGAAGCAGTGGTACAGGTAGAGCAAATATTAAGTTTGCACTACCAAATTAACAAGCAGCTAAAAGGCAAAGTAGGCTTTGACCGTGTATTGGCACATGCCGATATAAAAGCACAATTGGCGGCATTGGTGCATAAAGGTTTTGTTCGAGAGGTTGGCTTACAGCGTTTAGCCGATGTGCAACGTTATCTTAAAGCCATAGAGCGCCGTTTGGAAAAGCTAGCGATTGATTCTCATAAAGATCGCTTAGCAATGCAGCAAATTGATACCGCTATCGAAAGAGAGAAAGAACTGGCGTTGCCGATATACAGTAAAGAGGGTGAAGAACTGCGTTGGATGATAGAAGAGTTACGCGTATCTTTATTTGCTCAGCAGTTAGGGACTAAATATCCGGTTTCTTTAAAGCGGGTGCTTAACCACATTACTGATTTACAGAAAAGGAAATAAGCATGTCGGTAGAGCAAGATGTCGCCTTACCTAAAGTAGCAATATATTACTGCAGTTTATGCGGCTGGTTATTAAGAGCTTCGTGGTTAAGCCAAGAGTTGCTGACTACTTTTTCTCAAGAGCTCGGCGAAGTTGCGCTGCGTCCGGCCAGCAAAGGGCGCTTTCAAATATATGTTAACGACCAATTGATTTGGTGTCGTGTTGCAGATGAAGGCTTTCCTGAAGCTAAGATCCTTAAGCAGCGAGTAAGAGATGTGATTGCTCCAGATATGAGCTTGGGTCATAGCGATCGCAAATAAGCGGCAGGTAAAAGTTAGATAACAAAAAGGGCGCTACTAATAGCGCCCTTTTTTATTGCCTTGCTAGGTATTTAGCTTATGCGAAGTTTGCAGCAGCAAATTCCCAGTTAGCTAAAGCCCAAAAAGCGTTTAAGTAATCAGGGCGAACGTTACGGTAATCAATGTAGTATGCGTGTTCCCACAAATCACAGGTGAATAGTGGTGTAACGCCTTCATCAGTTAACGGTGTAGCAGCGTTGCTAGTATTTACGATGGCTAAACTACCGTCAGCATTTTTAACTAACCAAGTCCAGCTAGAACCAAAGTTGTTAATTGCACTATCAGTAAATTTTGCTTTGAACTCATCGAAAGAACCGAAGCTTGCGTCAATTGCTGCTGCCAAAGCACCAGTAGGCTGACCGCCAGCGTTTGGCGCTAAACAGTTCCAGTAGAAGGTGTGGTTCCATATTTGAGCAGCGTTATTGAATACACCACCGGTAGAAGTTTTAATAATCTCTTCTAGGCTTTTTTCAGCTAAATCGGTGCCTTCAACTAAGCCGTTTAACTTTACTACGTATGTGTTGTGGTGCTTGCCGTAGTGGAAAGACAAAGTCTCTGCTGAGATGTGTGGCTCAAGCGCGTCTTGTGCGTACGGTAAAGCAGGTAATGTAAATGCCATTGTTTTTTCTCTCCTTGTTATAATTGGCTGAATCAGCGCAATCTTTTATATAGTAAAAACTTTACAAACGAGTTTAGCACTAGTGCTTTATGTGGCAAAGCAAAAACACTAAAAAAAATTGATCTAGCGCAAAGTGGTGAAATCGGCGACTATTTTTGCTAGGGTACGCCCAACACCTAGAATAGACTTAGTGTAAAAATTAGAGAAGTTTAAAATGGAAACGATTGACAAAATCAAACAGCAAATTGCTGAAAACCCAATTCTACTTTACATGAAAGGTTCGCCTAAGTTCCCAAGCTGTGGTTTTTCTGCGCAAACTGTAGAAGCCGTTATGCAATGTGGTGAACGTTTCGCGTATGTAGATATTCTACAAAATCCAGACATTCGTGCAGAGCTACCAAATTACGCTGATTGGCCAACCTTCCCACAACTTTGGGTTGAAGGTGAGCTAGTGGGCGGTTGTGACATCATCATGGAAATGTTCCGCACTGGTGAGCTACAACCTCTTATCAAGGAAACTGCTGAAAAGTACCCAGCAGCGGAAGAAGAATAGAAAGATAGCCTATACTAAAAGCTACTAACCGCTCACTAGAGCGGTTTTTTATTGTCGCCTATCAAGACGGCTAATGTTTTTCCATAAAAATGTAAAATCAATGAGACTTTTTGTGATCAAAAGCGTATAGTGCGCATCCTTTAAATAATTGTGGGCCAAATATGACCGAATCCAGCAGTTCAAGTTTTGAGCAATTCGCTCTACCTGAAACCATTTTAAAAGCTATTTCCGAGATTGGATTCGAGACGCCGTCTCCTATTCAGGAAAAAACCATTCCATTGCTGCTGGAAGGACATGATGTACTTGGCTTAGCACAAACAGGTACCGGTAAAACCGCTGCTTTCTCTTTGCCGTTAATTGCAAAGTTAGACCCTAAGCTAAACGCGCCACAAATGTTGGTTCTTGCTCCTACGCGTGAACTAGCTAACCAAGTAGCCGATGCCATTAAAGACTTTAGTCGTCATATTCCTGGTTTACGCGTGCTGCCTATTTATGGTGGTGCAGATTACGGACAACAAATTAAGGAGCTACGTCGTGGCCCACAAATTGTTGTTGGTACGCCTGGACGTACTATCGATCACCTAGATCGTGGCAAGCTTAAGCTTGACCAACTAAAAGCCCTAGTATTAGACGAAGCAGATGAAATGCTACGTATGGGCTTTATTGATGATGTTGAACGCATTATGCGCGACATGCCTAAAGAGCGACAAACAGCGTTGTTCTCGGCAACGATGCCGCCGGCAATCAAAAACATCACTAAAAATTACATGTCTGAGCCAAAAGAAGTAAAAATTGCGGCTAAGACTCAAACTGTTTCAAATATTGAGCAGTTCTATTGGCACGTTGCTGGTTTAAACAAAATAGAAGCGTTGGCCCGTATTCTAGAAGTTAACAGCGACAGCGCTTCAATTATTTTTGCCCGCACAAAAACCTCAACAACTGATATTGCTGAGCGTTTGGAAGCGAAAGGTTTCAGTGTTGCTGCACTAAACGGCGACATGAACCAAAGCATGCGTGAGCGCACGATTACTCGTTTGAAATCTGGCAAGCTAGACATCGTAGTAGCAACTGATGTTGCAGCGCGTGGTTTAGATGTAGAACGCATTGGCTTAGTGGTTAACTTTGACATTCCATATGACGCTGAAGCTTACGTTCACCGTATTGGCCGTACTGGTCGTGCTGGACGTAGCGGTAAAGCAGTAATGTTTGTTGGTTACCGTGAGCAGCGTTTGTTGCGCAACATTGAACGCGTAACACGTCAAAAAATTGAGCAAATGCAGCTACCTACTCGTGAAGAGATTGAGAAGAAACGTGTTTCTAGCTTCCAAGAAAAGCTGGCTGCAGCAGTAGAAAATGCACAATTAGAAGATTACCAAACGATTGCTTCTGAACTTGCGACCAACCTTGGCATGAGCGAACTTGAACTCGCTACCGCTTTGTTGTTCCAAGCGCAAACAGCACGTCCGTTTAAGCTGCCTACCGACCCAGAACCTCGTTCTTCACGCTTCAGCAATGAACGCGGACAACGTGGCGAACGTGGTGAGCGTAATCATCGCGGTCAACGTGGTGGAGAGCGCGGTGAGCGCCCAAGTCGTAACGAAGCCGGCGCAGCTAAACGTAAACGTCGCACTGCAGATGTTGAAATGAACACTTACCGCGTAGATGCTGGTAAAGAACATGGTGTTCAAACTAAGCACATTGTAGGTGCCATTGCCAACGAAGCGAATATCAGTAGCGATTACATTGGTAGCGTAAAATTGTTTGATAGCTACTCAACGGTAGAGCTACCAAGCGGTATGCCGGAGAAAACATTCAATCATCTAAAACGTAGTTTTGTTCGCCAACGTGCGATGCGTTTAGAGTTGATAGCTCAATAGGCAGTTAAAATAACAAGCAAAAGGTGAACTTCGGTTCACCTTTTTTATATACTCTCGGTACTGATTTTATGAATGCCGATTAACATGCCCCTGTTTATTAAAATTTCCCTTCTCTGGTTTTGTTTTTTCTCAGTGGCTAGTCAAGCTGAACTAGTTTCGCCTCCTGGAACCATTGTTAGCTTTGTTGGACCTAATGGTTCTCAAAACAGTCAATTGTTGCTTACCCCGGCTAGTACCTTAAAGGTGATTACCGCCACTGCTGCCATTAAACAACTTGGTGCAGATTATCGCTTTAATACTCAAGTGAGTGTGAAACCTAGTCCCAAAGGTTCGCATCTTCGCTTACATATGCGTGGAGACCCCAGTTTTAGCTCTCAAGATCTTAAATCTCTATTAGCTCAAGTCACTAAAAGTTTTGGAAAAGAAGTGGCTTCAATAACTATAGATGAGGGGGTTTTTAGTGGTCATACCCGTAGCCAAGGCCAAGTTTGGAATGATATAGGCATTTGTTTTGCCTCACCTGTGAGTGCGCTGAACATCGATAGCAATTGTGTCAATGGCAACTTAAAGCCAGGAGAATTAGGCCAGTTAAGCAAACTTCATGTGAGTGATACTCAGTTATTGAGCATTGATAACCAGATAACCACGGTGAGTAGAGAGCATCAAGATTGTGAACAAAGCTTGATAGTGGGGGATAACAACCAGTATCAACTCAAAGGTTGTATTGACCAGAACGCTAGGATGATGCCGTTACGTTTTTCAATTAATGATGAACAGCAATATTTCACACTTAAGTTACGTAGAGTATTACGCCAACTTGGGGTGACTTACCAAGGTAAAATACGTTATCGCACCCAGTTATCTGAATATAATTCAACATTCAGTCACCGCTCGGTTCCGCTCATCGATTTAGTAGAATTCATGCTGGTGGAATCGGACAACCTCACTGCCGATAGTTTGTTTAAGACGATTGCCGTGGAGCAACAACGGGCGGGCAGTTATCAAGCCGCTAGCGAGTTGGTTAAGCAACAATTAACCGAGCTAGGTCTAGATCTTAGCTATACGGCTTTAAGAGATGGCTCAGGTTTATCTCGAGAAAACTTGGTCAGCGCCGAGTTGCTCTACAATCTGCTTGAGCTTTGGTTAAAAGATCCTGATTTAACCCCGCTTATTGATAAGTTGCCGGTAGCTGGGGTAAGTGGCACTTTAAAGTATCGACGCAGTGTAACGCGCCCACCGTTGAAAGCACATATTCATGCTAAAAGTGGCTATGTAAACGGCGTAATAAACCTAGTGGGTTTTATTGAAAAACAGGGACAAATGACGCCCTTTGTATTTATGACAAATGGGGTATCGTTAAATGAACAACAAACTAAGGCCCTAAGGCAACGACAAATAATTCATCCAGTACTAGGCTATGAAAGGGACTGGCTTAAACAACAGTTAGCTGCAATAAAATAGCAATTTATGCATTGTTGAAGAATTATTATTCGGCATATTAAACTGACTATTGAGTGTTATATAGATTACTTGCAATGACGGATCGCATAAATTCAGCATAAAGATTCATTTTTTCTGTAATTCTCATTCTGTTTATGCTTAGATCGGCGGCCTAAAACACGGACGCAATTAGCAAACACAATATAAAAAGAGAAAATCATGAGTAATAACACTTCAGTGAGTAATCGCTGGTCGAGTAACTTTGCTTACATTTTAGCGGCTACCGGTGCTGCTGTAGGTTTAGGTAATATTTGGAAATTCCCTTACATTATGGGCGAAAATGGCGGTGGTGCCTTCGTTCTAGTGTATCTATTATGTATTCTTTTCATTGGTATTCCGGTGATGATGGCCGAGGTTTATTTAGGTAAACAAGGCCGTTCGACACCGGCGAACGCTGTCGCAAAAGTCGCCTTAGAAAATGGTCGCTCTAAAAACTGGGCCTTCATTGGCGGCATGGGCGTACTTGCAGGTTTCTTAGTGTTGAGCTTTTACATCGTTATTGCCGGTTGGGCGGTTGCGTATGTATTCAAATCTGCTGGTGGTGACATTTCTGCTGCAGCAGGCGATGCGAAACAAATTGGCGCGCTATTTGGCGACTTAACCTCTGATCCAAAGCAACTTATTCTTTGGGCTACGTTGGTAATAGTTGGCACTGTAGTTGTTTTGGCTAAGGGTGTTACTAAAGGCCTAGAACGTATCGTTACCTTGTTAATGCCTGCGCTATTTGTATTGCTTACCATTATCATGATCTATGCAGCTATAACCGGTGATTTTGCCGCCGCAGTTAGCTTCATGTTTAGTCCTGATTTTTCTAAACTGACCATAAATGGCGTGCTTATGGCTCTTGGCCATGCCTTCTTCACGCTAAGTTTGTCTTCGGGCATTATGATGGTTTATGGCGCTTACCTGCCTGAAGGTGCGTCTATTGCTAAAACCTCTATCTACATTGCTATCGCCGATACCGTTGTTGCACTAATGGCTGGTTTAGCCATTTACCCAATTGTATTTGCCAATGGCATTGAGCCAAGTGCGGGCCCAGGTTTACTGTTTGTATCGTTACCTATTGCCTTTGGTACTATGCCGCTAGGTGGAGTGGTATCAACAATATTTTTTGTAATGGTTACGGTAGCGGCATTTACGTCGGCATTAGCATTGCTTGAGTCTACTTCAGCATACCTTGTTGAGCGTAAAGGTTTCCGCCGTAATATTGCTGCTATTGTATCTGGTGGCGCGGTTTGGTTATTAAGCCTAGGTACGATTGGTTCATTTGCAGGTTGGGAGATATTCCAATTTGAAGAAAGCCCAATGGGTAAAAACTTCTTTGAAGTTTTAGATTACATTACCGCGAACATACTTCTACCACTTGGTGGCTTATTCATTGCCGTATTTGTCGGTTGGATTGTTCAAGCTGACAACGTTAAGAAAGGAATGGGTTTAGAAAGCCAAGCTTTTCAAATGTTCTCTAAAAGCGTGCGCTTCATATCGCCTATCGCTATTGCAGTAGTATTTTTGAATGCGGTGGGTTTACTGTCGTTCTAAGTTTATTGCTATTAAAAAGTCGGCTTAGGCCGACTTTTTTGTTTTTAGCCTTAAGCTGAAAAGGTTAGCTGCACTAACTAATATCTTTTACAATAACTTCATCTTAATTCGTGTATTTTCGACATTCTATATAAGGACGTTTCATGGCCGACTCTTCAGCTCAACCTACAGCCAAATTCCGCTCAGACTACCAAGCACCTACTTACACAATCGATAGTGTGGCCTTAGAGTTTGATTTAGAACCTCAATCTACTCGAGTTACTGCGGTGTCATCCGTCGTGCGTAAAGCTGAACACGCTTGTGACTTGATATTAGATGGCGAAAAGCTTGAGTTAGTTAGTTTACGAGTTAATGGTGAGACACACCACGATTATCAAATGAGTGATTCTCAACTGGTCATTCGAAACCTTCCAGAGCAGTTTGAACTAGCCATTGTTACTCAAATTAATCCAGCAGAAAATAAAGCCTTTGAAGGCTTATATCAATCGGGTGATGCGTTTTGTACGCAATGTGAAGCAGAAGGTTTTCGCCGCATTACTTATTTCTTAGATCGTCCCGATGTACTGGCGACGTATTCTACTAAGATTATTGCTGACCAAGCTCAATATCCATTTTTGCTATCCAATGGTAATAAGGTTGACCAAGGCGAATTAGAAAATGGCAAACACTGGGTAAGCTGGCAAGACCCGTTTCCAAAACCTTGTTATTTGTTTGCTTTAGTCGCAGGTGACTTTGATCTACTCGAAGACAGCTTTGTGACTCAGTCTGGTCGAACGATTGCATTAGAATTATTTGTTGATAAGGGCAATCTGAACCGAACCGAGCATGCAATGGCGTCTTTAAAAGCCTCTATGAAATGGGATGAAGAGCGCTTTAATCTTGAATACGACCTAGACATTTACATGATTGTGGCCGTTGATTTTTTCAACATGGGTGCCATGGAGAATAAGGGCTTAAACGTATTTAACTCAAAGTATGTATTGGCCAACAAAGAAAGTGCTACAGATAACGACTTTTTAGGCATTGAAGCCGTGATTGGTCATGAGTATTTTCACAACTGGACGGGTAACCGCATTACTTGTCGAGATTGGTTTCAACTGTCTTTAAAAGAAGGATTAACCGTATTTCGTGATCAAGAGTTTAGCTCTGATTTAGGCTCGCGCGCGGTAAACCGTATTAAGAATGTTCGAGTACTGCGTAGCCACCAATTTGCTGAAGACGCAGGCCCAATGGCGCATCCAATCCGCCCCGATAAAGTGATTGAGATGAACAACTTTTACACCCTTACGGTGTATGAGAAAGGCGCAGAAGTGATTCGTATGTTACATACCTTATTGGGCGAAGAGGGCTTTCAGGCTGGTATGCAAACATATGTAGAACGCCATGATGGCCAAGCAGCCACCTGCGATGACTTTGTTAGCGCAATGCAAGATGCCAGTGGAAAAGATTTAACGGTGTTTAAACGCTGGTATAGCCAATCGGGTACACCGATACTTAATGTTGAAAGTACTTACGATGAAGTAAACAAGCAATTCAGTTTAAGTATTCGCCAACATACTCCTGCAACGGCCGAGCAAACCAACAAACAAGCGCTGCATATTCCGGTATCTATTGAGCTATTGGCTAACAGTGGACAGGCTTTTGCGCTAGAAATTAATGGTTTAGCTGTGTCAGAGGTGCTGGAGTTAACTGAAGATAAGCAAACGTGGTTGTTTGATAACATTAGCGAACAACCTACTTTGGTCATGCTGCAAGAATTCTCTGCGCCGGTTAAGTTAGATCTGTCTTATTCTACCGAGCAGCTATTGCTGATTATTAATCATGCTTCAAATACCTTCGCCCGTTGGGACGGTATGCAAAAATTAGTGACTGGGTGGATGGTTCAAGCGGTGAGCGCTATTCAGCAAGATAAAGCCCTAGAAATTGATCAAGCAATTGTGGCTACGTTCCGCCAGTTACTGGAAGATCAAAATATCGATAAAGGTTTATTGGCAGAGTTGCTAACGATTAGTGGTGAAAATGAAATCGCCGATAGTTTTGAGCGAGTAGATATTGATGCTATCGCTAAGGCGCGTGATTTCTTTATCGATAAATTGGCAGAGCACTTAGCCGAGCAGTTCTTGTTGCTAGAACAACGCTGCGCTGAACAAGACCAACAAAGCTTAGCCCATTCAGATATTGCCTTGCGCTCATTACGCGCGGCTTGTTTACAGTACTTGGCCTATAGCAAACCTAGTCTAGTGGCAGACGCTTATTTTGAAAGCCCATTAATGACCAATAAACTTGCTGCCATGTCTGCTGCAAATAATGCTGCTATCGAACAGCGTGCAGCCATGTTTAACGATTATGAAAAAAACTGGCAGCACGATGGTTTGGTGATGGATAAGTGGTTAGCATTACAAGCGAGCTTTTCAGAGGATGGCGCATTAGAACGGGTTAAGGGTCTAAGCCAACACCCAAGCTTTACCATGGAAAACCCAAATCGAGTTCGTTCCTTAATTGGTAGCTTTGCTAATAACAATGCTCGTCATTTCCATGCTAAAGATGGTTCTGGTTACCGCTACTTAACAGATATTCTGTGTATTCTTAATACTCAAAACCCACAGGTAGCGTCTCGTTTAATCACACCATTAATTCAAACGGTGAAACTTGACGATGAACGCAAAGGACTGATAATTAAGCAATTAGAACGATTAGCTAGCTTGGACGATCTTAGTAAAGATTTATTTGAAAAAGTCACTAATGGTTTACAGCAACTAAAGGCTTAATTAACCAAGTATCCGATGAAGCAGTACATTTTTAATTTACACATTTCTTACTTGGAATTTGAACGGGTCTACAAAGGTAGCGCCCGTTCAGTTATCGCTACCGACCAAACCGGTAAGCGGATCCAAATTCCTGCACTTCGCTTTTTACCTTTTTTAAATTCTGGTGGAGTGAGCGGTCGTTTTGTCTTATCTACCGATAACGAAAATAAATTCCTATCGCTTCAAAAAATCTAGTCAACAATGTTGTAAAAATGTAAAAGCATGGTCTAATTGTTTGTAAGGTTTAGCGTATATCTTATCGATTATTCTCTAAACCGAACTACACTAAAATAAACAATAAGCCGTTGTTTTAAACAATAATAATTTTACTCTACTAGGATAAGGAATGCGTTATGACAAGAGCGCAGCAACACGCCTCCGTACTGCTTAAAAAAGTCTACCAAATTGTTAATCAGAAACTTGATTCAAAGGCTGCGCCATTAGCCGAGGAGTTTCTCTCTCGGCTGTTTTCTGGCATGGGCAGCGACGATCTCGCCAATCGCAGCGACAGCGATTTATATGGGGTAGGGGTGGGCTTATGGAATGCCCTCAATCTTACTCAAACCTGCGACCGTCATATCAATGTTTATAACCCTGAACTAAGCCGCCATGGCTGGCAATCTACTCATACTATTATCGAGATTGTGGTTCCAGATTCCCCTTTTTTGGTGGACTCTATGCGGATGGCGTTAGGGCGTAGTGGCATAAATACCCATCTGCTAATGCATCAGCCAATGCGTTTAGATAGAGATGCGAACAATCAAATCACCTCAGTGCATGATGTGCAGCATGCTGAGTTGGGCAATCAAACCGTATTCATGATTGAGATTGATCGCCAAAGTGACGAAAAAGCGCTGCGTCGTTTAAGCAAAGAATTAAATACCGTATTAGACGAAGTCAATGTAGTGGTAAATGACTGGGCTTTGATGTTAGAAAAGCTGAAAACGGTTAGTAATGAATTGGCTAAGAGTAAAGGTTTAGCGGGTGAAGAATCGTTGAGCCAAAGTACCGCCTTTTTGGCCTGGATGGCAGATAATAATTTCACTTTGATGGGCTACCGCCACTACAGTTTGAAAAAGATAAAAGGTGATTTACAACTGATTCCGGACGAAAGCGGCAGCTTAGGTTTGTACCGAGAATATGTCACCAGTCAAGTGGTGACCCTATCGAGTTACACAAGTGCCGGACGAGATCTCGCCACTAATCAAACGCCCTTGGTGCTTAATAAAAGCAATCACAAGTCACGAGTACATCGTCCCGCCTATATCGACCACGTTGGCGTGAAGATTTTCGATAGTAAAGGCACAGTAATTGGTGAACATCGCTTTATCGGTTTATATGCTTCATCCATTTATAACCGCAGTGCCTTAGAGATCCCGTTAATCAATCAAAAGCTTGCCAGAATTATGGTGAACTCCGATTTGCCGGCCGGCTCCCACGCTTACAAGTCTTTGCTGAATATTATGGAGACTTATCCGCGCGATGAGTTAATTCAAGCCACCGAAGATGAGTTGCTCGATATTGGCTTGGGTGTCGAACAGATTCAAGAACGCGATTTAGTGAAGCTGTTTGTACGCAAAGACATCTATGGTCGTTTCTATTCTTGTTTGGTATACACCACCAAAGAGCGCTACAACACGGCTTTACGTATTCATAGCCAGCAGATTCTAAAGCAACATTTTAAATCTAAAGAAGATGTGGAGTTTTCTACCTATTTCACCGAAGGGTCAATGGCACGAACTCATTACCTTGTGAGAGTAGATAATAATCAGGAGTTCGACTTGAGCGAGTTACAAACCAACCTCATTGAAGCGGCTAGAACTTGGGAAGATAGGCTAGTTGACTCACTGATTTCTAATTTTGGCGAAGAACGCGCGATTCAGTTAAGCAACAAGTACCAAACAGCCTTTCCACGTTCTTATAAAGAAAACGTGCTACCAGGCTCTGCAGTGGCAGACATTATTCAGTTTGAAGACTTAAGTGATGAAAACCAACTCGGTATGTTGTTTTATCGCCCACAGGAAGAAAAGCTCAATACCAACCATGTACGCTTAAAGCTATTTCACTTAAATGAGCCTTTGCACTTATCCGACATTCTCCCGATGTTAGAAAATATGGGGCTTCGCGTTATTGGTGAAACACCTTATCGGCTAACTACTAGCGACGACAAAGTGTATTGGGTACTAGATTTCGCGATGTTGTTTGTTGGTGCACAAGACTTAGATATTGAACAAAATCGAGATAACTTCCAGCATGCCTTAGCCGAGATTTGGTCTGGCCAACTTGAAGATGATGGCTTTAACCGTTTGGTATTAGCTGCACAAGCCTCAGGGAGAGATGTGGCGTTATTGCGCGCTTACGCTAAATATATGCGCCAAATAGGTAGCAATTTTAGTCAAAGTTATATTGAAGAAACCTTTGCTAATTACCCTGATATCTCAATGCTACTCATGGAGTTGTTCCGTCGCCGTTTTAATCCGGGTTTAAAACGTTCAGATAAAACGGAAGAGAAAATAGAAGCCAAGCTAATTAGCTTGTTAGATGGTGTAGAGAACCTTGATGACGATCGAATCATTCGTCGTTATTTGGAAATGATTAAAGCAACGTTACGTACCAATTTTTATCAGCTTAACCAAGAAAAAGGCATTAAAGATTATATCTCATTTAAGATGAATCCAAGCCTGATCTCCGACATGCCACAACCTGTTCCGATGTTTGAAATCTTTGTCTATTCTCCTCGAGTAGAAGGGGTGCACTTACGCGGCGGTAAAGTAGCTCGTGGCGGATTACGTTGGTCTGATCGCCGAGAAGACTTCAGAACTGAAGTGTTGGGTTTAGTTAAAGCACAACAAGTAAAAAATACGGTGATTGTTCCGGTTGGCGCAAAAGGTGGTTTTGTTTGTAAACGCCTACCAAGCGCCAGTGATAGAGACGCGTGGCTAACGGAAGGTAAAGAGTGCTATCGCATCTTTATTCGTGGTTTGCTAGACATTACCGACAACAATGTAAAAGGTGAAATAGTCCCGCCTAAGCAGGTGGTACGCCGAGATGAAGACGACCCTTATTTGGTAGTAGCCGCCGATAAAGGCACGGCAACCTTTTCAGATATTGCTAACCAATTAAGCCACGAGTATCAATTTTGGATGGGAGACGCATTTGCTTCTGGTGGCAGCAATGGCTACGACCACAAAGGCATGGGCATCACCGCTCGTGGTGCTTGGGAATCGGTAAAACGTCACTTTCGAGAAATTGGTGTTGATTGCCAAACCACAGACTTTAGCTGTGTTGCAGTAGGCGATATGGCTGGAGATGTATTTGGTAATGGTATGTTGTTATCTGAACATACTTGTTTAGTGGCTGCATTTAACCATATGCACATTATTATTGATCCAACGCCTGATGCTGCGAGTTCATTTGTAGAGCGTAAACGCTTATTTGAGTTACCTCGCTCATCTTGGCAAGACTACAACACCAGCCTAATTAGCGAAGGCGGTGGCATTTTCTTGCGTAGTGCTAAATCAATTAAGTTGAGCCCACAAATTCAACAACTGCTAGCAACCAAAGAAACTAATGTAACGCCTAACGCGTTAATCAAACTTATTTTGTGTTCACCCGTCGATCTGTTCTGGAATGGCGGTATTGGAACTTATATTAAATCTACCAGCGAATCAGACTCCGATGTGGGAGATCGCGCCAACGACAGCCTACGGATTAATGGTAATCAGTTAGGCGCTAAAATTGTTGGCGAAGGCGGAAACCTTGGAATTACACAGCTGGGTAGAATTGAGATTGCAGCCAATGGCGGACGTATAAACACCGATTTTACTGACAACGTAGGTGGCGTAGATTGCTCTGATAACGAAGTAAATATCAAAATTCTGCTAAATGGTTTAGTCACGAACGGGGATCTTACCGAGAAACAACGTAACAAGTTGTTGGTGGATATGACCGAAAACGTTTCAGAAATAGTGCTCGAAAATGCCTATCGCCAAGGGCAGTCGATTAGTATTACTGAGCAATTAGGGGCCAGCACGGTTAAAGAAATCATTCGCTTTATGCACGCGCTAGAGCGGGATGGTTTACTCAACAGAAGCCTGGAGTTTTTACCTACAGACGAAGAATTAATAGAGCGCCAATCTAATGGTTTAGGGTTAACCCGCCCAGAATTATCTGTGTTGGTGGCTTACGGGAAAATGGTACTCAAAGAGTGGTTCAATGTTGAAGAAGTCACTGAAGATCCATATTTGAGTCAAACCCTAGTTAAATCTTTTCCAGTATTGCTACAAGAGCGCTATGTAGAGCAAATGCATAGCCATCCTTTACGTCACGAAATTGTGGCGACTCGATTGGCAAACAAAGTGGTAGACGACGTTGGTTTTAACTTTGTAACGCGCTTAGTCGAAGAAACTGGTGCTCATCCAGCAGAAATTTGTACTTGTTATGTGATTGCCTGCCAAGTATTTGGTGTGTGGGAGTTGTTTGACAAGATTGAGAGCCTCGATAATAAAGTTAACGCACAGTTGCAGCTTAAGATGATGGATAACATGCGTCGAATTATTCGTCGCGCTACACGTCGTTTCTTAACGCTACGCGATCGTTCGTTAAGTATTGCCCAACAAATAGATCGTTACCGACCTAGTTACTTACAGTTACAGCAAAGCTTAATGGAAGTTCTTGCTCCAGAAGAAGTAAAACTAGTAAACGCCGAATCGAAAGAATTGCAAGACCAACATGTACCTGCGGATATCGCTTGTGCAATGGCTAAAATGAATTCGATTTATTCGGTACTAGATCTTACTGAAGTCGCAGAGCAGGCTGAGCAAGATATTGTAGCGGTAGCTAAGCTTTACTTTAACTTGGGCGCAAACATTGGTTTGCACTGGTTCTTAGCGCAAATTAATCTGCAAAGTGTTGATAATCATTGGCAGGCATTGGCAAGATCCTCGTTTAGAGAAGATCTGGATTGGCAACAACGTCAACTTACCGTGAGTGCACTTAAGTGGGCCGCTAAAATGGAAAGTAGCGATGCGCTAGATGATTGGTTAGCTGCTCATGAAGGTCTGTTAGACCGTTGGAACCACATGTTAGCGGACTTTAAGACCGGCAATACCCATGAGTTTGCTAAATTTTCAGTTTTATTGAGGGAATTGAACCTTTTAAATTTAAACTGCTCCGTAAATTAGTATAAAATACTGCCCCCGAAGCCCTGCATCTTCGGGGGTCTTATACTAGGAGTTTAAATGTATTACCCACTTGCTCGAAAACTAATTTTCCAACTTGATCCAGAACGCGCTCACGATCTTACTATCGAGATGTTTAAACGCACTGGTGGAACACTGTTAGATCGTGTTTATCGCCAACATGTACCTTCTAACCCGGTAGAGTTAATGGGGCTTACATTCCCTAACCCGGTGGGTTTAGCCGCTGGTCTAGATAAAAACGGTGAGTGTATTCAAGCGTTTGACGCAATGGGCTTTGGTTTTGTTGAAGTAGGTACGGTTACACCACGTGCACAGTCGGGTAATGACAAACCGCGTATCTTTAGGGTATTAGAAGCCGACGGTTTAATTAATCGTATGGGCTTTAATAATTTAGGGATCGATAACTTAATAAATAATGTAGAACAAAGTCAGTTCAAAGGGATCCTTGGGATCAATATTGGCAAAAACTTTGATACTCCTGTTGAGAAAGGAAAAGATGATTATTTAATAGGCATGAATAAAGCATTTCCACATGCTTCATACATTGCTGTTAATATATCTAGTCCAAATACTCCTGGTTTACGATCTTTACAATATGGTGAAGCATTAGAAGATCTATTAAAGGATCTGACTGAGCGTAAAGATCAATTAACTCAGCAATATAATAAACACGTTCCTTTATTGATCAAAATTGCACCAGATTTATCTGAAGATGAAATAGAACAGATAAGTGACTCTTTACTCAAATATAAACTTGATGGCGTCATCGCCACCAATACCACCCTTGAGCGCTCTATGATTGAGGGTATGCCGCACGCAGCTGAAGCCGGTGGCTTGAGTGGTCGTCCTTTGCAATTAAAGTCTACCGAAGTGATTCGAAAATTAGATCATTATTTGAAATCTGAGATCCCAATTATCGGGGTAGGTGGAATAGATTCAGCCATGGCTGCAAAAGAAAAAATGGATGCAGGCGCTAAATTAGTTCAGGTTTATAGTGGATTTATTTACAAAGGCCCGGAATTAATTAAACAAATATCGAATGCTGTATAAAAAATAGTAAATATATTTGTTTTTGTTGGGCTCACGTAGTACATTTGTTTATTAAGTGAGCTCAACACGGATAGTTCTGTTTTTAAATAATGTTAATTCAACCTAATAAACAATGGCACTGGGTATTTGATTCTAATAAGGGAGTAATGACTCTTGAGTTAGGACCGAATATGTTGTTTGTGTCTAAGTTGTGTAAAAAGCGTTGTGTTCAACATGCCCAAGAAGACAGCCCATTTACTGCCGAGCACACTCAGCTTTATTATCAATTTCTAGAGCAATTAGAATCCTTTAATTGGTCAGATCCCATCAAAGTTCAAATTTGCCTGAATGCTGTTGCCTCAGCGCAATTTCTAAAGCCTTTAATGCCGCAAAGTTGGTTCTTCAAAAGTATCGCGACTTCTTCGCAAAATCTGCTGGAACTGGGTAGCTTGGCTGTTTTACAAACCGAGCATTCGCAAACGCGTTGTGTAGTGGTTGAGGTTAGCGAGCAAACGTATACGCTAATGGCGATAGAAGCGGGCATGGTGTTAGACGAACGTAAAACACTGAATCAGTTTGAGGCCATTAAGGTGATGCAAGATCGCGTAGCGTCTTTGTCACAACTACTACAAGACCAAAATGGCTTTGCTCAAACGGGCTAACTAGTTGTAAAGCAAATCGAGTAATTGCTGCTGCATTTGCTCGCTAATCATTGGCTGTGCCTGTTGATTCGGGTGAATTCCATCGTTTTGCATCAAATGTGTCTGAGTCGCTATATCTTCAATAAAAAAGGGCAGGTAGGCAACTTGCTGCTGTTCAGCAATTTTTGGGTAAAGTCCTTCAAAGGCTTGGCGGTATCGCTTTCCATAGTTAGGGGGAATACGGATCTGCATTAACGCCACCTGCACATCGTGTTGCTTTGCCAAGTCGATTATTGCGTTTAAGTTGTTTTCAATATTACTGGTTGGGTGACCTTGTAAACCGTCGTTCCCACCTAATTCAATCAGTAACCAATCAATGTTATGTTGTTCCAGTAAGCTAGGAAGGCGTCGTAACCCGCCAGCTGTGGTTTCGCCACTAATACTGGCGTTGATAAGATCTACTGGCTGATTATTCACGTTATAGTATTGTTGACTGAGCGCAACCCAACCTTGGTCGATTGTCATGCCATAACCTGCGCTTAAACTGTCGCCTAATATCAAAATAGATTTTGAATTAGAGAAAGCTTTTGTATTCAATGTAAAAAAGAGTAAAACAAATAGTGCGAACAGCGAAAAACTTTTACTTTTGTGTCTAACCATCATTCTTGAGCACCTACTTTTATGCCAACAACCGAATCAACTTTAGCGCCTAACATAATCATAAACGCCAGCGGACTCAATCATCATGTTGCAACTCATGCCGGAAACCTGAGTTTATTGAACGATATAAACCTGCAAATAAAGCAAGGTGAGTCTTTGGCCATAGTAGGCGCATCTGGTTCGGGGAAAACCACCTTGTTAAGTATT
The DNA here is from genome assembly GCF_046774965.1 of Agarivorans sp. DSG3-1. Lineage (NCBI taxonomy): Bacteria > Pseudomonadati > Pseudomonadota > Gammaproteobacteria > Alteromonadales > Alteromonadaceae > Agarivorans > Agarivorans sp. DSG3-1. The sequence continues at coordinate 3,339,760 of NZ_CP177241.1, forward strand.
CTGGCAGGCTTAGATAGCGCTAGCCAAGGCAGTGTTAACTTGTGTGGGCAAAACTTGGAATCTTTGGATGAAGAGCAAAGAGCCGGTTTAAGACGTGAAAACGTAGGCTTTATTTTCCAACAGTTTTTATTGGTCCCTGCTTTATCGGCGCTTGAGAACGTTATGTTACCTGCTGAGCTTAAGGGGGTAGCTAACGCTAGGCAATTGGCAGAACAGTGGTTAGAAAAAGTAGGCTTGGCAGAAAGACACGACCATTATCCAAATCAACTCTCTGGTGGTGAGCAGCAAAGGGTAGCAATTGCTCGCGCATTTATCAGCCAACCAAAAGTGTTGTTTGCCGATGAACCATCCGCAAATCTCGATAACAGTAATGGTCAAATTATTGAAGATTTGTTGTTTGAACTAAATCAGCAGTCAGGCACAACGCTTGTACTCGTGACTCACGAGCTTAAGCTAGCAGAACGTTGTGCAAGGCAAATTACTTTGCAAGCCGGCAGAATTATCAAGCAATAAGGAACAAACCATGAAAAGTTTGATATGGCGTTTGTTTCGAGCTGAATTACGCCGAGGCGAGTTAACCATTGTTGCCGCAGCCATTGTATTGGCTGTGAGTTCTGTATGGCTGTTCACCAGTATTACCGACCGCATGGAACAGGCTATTTTTAATAAAAGTGGCGACTTTATTGCCGCAGATAGAGTGGTGCGTAGTGCTCATCCGGTAGATTTACCCTTAGCTGATCAAGCGGGTGACCTCGAGCTCGACTACGCCGAGCAACTGCTGTTTCCGTCAATGGTTTATGGTAACCAAAACCTAGTACTTGCCAGCGTAAAAGCGGTGTCAGAGCAATATCCCTTAAAAGGTAGCTTACGCATTAGCTCTGACGTGGCTGGTAGTGATGCCGCACAAAAACAGGGCATTGCGATTGGAGAGGCTTGGCTGGCTGAACGATTATTTTATCAACTTAAGGTTGATGTCGGTGATGCCATAGAAATCGGTGAGGCTGAGTTTATTATTAGCGGGCGAATCGTTAATGAACCGGATGCGCCGTTTAGTGTGTTTATGACAGCACCGCGAGTCATTATTAATATTAATGATGTAGCCAAAACGGAAGTAGTACAACCTGGTAGCCGTTTAGCGTATCGCTATATGTTTGCTGGAGAAAAGACCAATTTAGCTGAATTTGAAAACTGGGTGAAACCACTGTTAGCCGACAATCAACGTTTAGTTAATGTTAGCAGTGGTGATTCGCCCTTGGCTGGTGCTTTGCAGAAGGCGCAGCAATTTTTATTATTGGCTGGCCTTATTGGCATTTTATTGGCCAGTGCAGCTATTGCTGTTGCTAGCCGTTTATATTGCCAGCGACATTACGACACGGTCGCAATGTTTAAAGTATTAGGCGCTAGCAAGCCGCAAATTAGGGCCATTTATTTAGGGCATTTGTTTGCGGTTATCGTGGCCTCTATTGTGATTGGCGTTGGGGTGGCGTTTATCGTTCAATGGCCAGTGGCAAATTACGTAGAAAGTTTGCTGAATATAACACTTCCTAGTGCCGGTGCTGCGCCTTACTTAATGGCGATAGGCAGCGGACTAATATGCGGGATTGCCTTTACTCTTCCTACACTTATTCAACTCTTCGATATCGCACCTATGCGAGTGATTCGTCGCGACAGCGATGATGGAGTGGTAAACCCACTGTGGGTTGGGATTTGGATGCTGTTAAGTGTATTTGTATTGCTGCTGCTTTACAGCGGTTCGCTAATGTTGAGCTTAATACTGCTAGGTGTTGGTATCGCAGCAGTGGCTTTGTTGCTGGTTATTAGCCAGTTACTGTTGTGGTTTGGTAAAAAACGCGCCGCTAGCCTGCGTAACTTGAGCCTTAAAATTGCAGTTTCATCACTGTATAAACGTGCCAAACAAAATCGAGTGCAACTGATTGGCTTTACGGTGGCGATTAAACTGGCCTTGGTGGTTTGGGTTATTCAACAAGATTTGATTAGTGAATGGCAACAACAGTTGCCTGAGGGTGCGCCCAATCACTTTATGTACAATATTAGCGAGCCTCAGAAACCGTTAATCAACGCGCGCTTTGAAAACGAGAATGTAGAACTTACTGAAATGTTCCCTATGCTACGTGGCCGATTAGTCTCTATTAACGACGAAGCGGTAAGCCAACAGCGCGAGGGTGAATACTCGGAAAAAAATTCATCACGTAGGCGTGGTGCTGGGCGAGAGCTTAATTTGAGTAGCGTGGCTAACTTGCCTTATCGGAATGCGCTATTAGAAGGAGAATGGCTAAACGCGAGCAGTGTAAATGAAGCCTCGGTAGAACAAGATTTTGCTCAGCGCCTCAATATTACTGTTGGCGATAAACTTGGCTTTATGGTGGGTGCGAGCGAGATAGTGGTAAATGTGACCAGTGTCCGCAGCGTTGATTGGAATACAATGCAACCCAACTTTTATGTGCTGCTTAGCCAAGACATTTTAAAAGATTTTCCCACTGGCTATTTAACCTCCTTTAATTTACCTGAAAACAAAAGTGCCTGGATGGCTGAAACCATGGCCAGTTTTCCTACCTTGGTTCTTATTAATGTAAAAGCCCTGATTACACAGTTGTCGCAAGTTGTCGATCAAGTGGCATTGGCACTGCGTTTGGTATTAGTGGTGGTGTTGCTAGCTAGTAGTTTAGTGCTGTATGCGCAGGTGCAAAGTTCATTAGAAGAGCGCAGGCAACAGACTGTGATATTGCGTACCTTGGGGGCCAGCGCTAAGTTACTACGCAATGCTGTTATTTATGAATTTGTTATTCTAGGGTTCTTAGCGGGTTTTATTGCCGCGAGCGCAGCACAGACTATCTTACTACTATTGCAAGTGATGGTATTTGATATTGGTACGTCGATTAACTGGGGATTATGGTTATTAGGCCCAGTGATTGGCACCTTGTTAGTCTCGGTGATGGGAGCAGGGGCCACCTTACGTTTACTAAAACAGAATTCAGCACAATTAGTGAGAAATTTGAACTAATTAACGACTGACAAATATGTAGTGGAAAGACATTTCATTCTCTGGTTGTTTGATTATATACTTATAAAAAAATGTAATAAGAAACCCACTAACGGGCAGTTAGTTGGAGTTTCGCGCCAGAGAATTTAACTACATGAAATTGCAGCAGTTACGTTATATCGTAGAAGTCGTTAACAATAACCTTAATGTGTCGGCGACTGCGGAAAGCTTGTATACCTCCCAGCCGGGCATCAGTAAGCAGATACGCTTATTAGAAGATGAGCTTGGTGTTCAAATTTTTAAACGTAGCGGCAAACACCTCAGCCAAGTGACTCCTGCGGGTAAGGAAATTATCCGCATTAGTAACGAGATCATGGCTAAGGTGGAGAGCATTAAGGCAGTGGCTAACCAGCATACTCACCCTGATCAAGGCTCCTTGAATATATCAACCACTCATACTCAAGCACGTTATGCATTGCCTGAAGTGATTCAAGGCTTTATTCATCGTTACCCTAATGTGTCCTTGAATATGCATCAAGGAACGCCGAATCAAATTAACGAAGCGGTTGCCAAGGGAAGTGCTGACTTTGCTATTGCAACTGAAGCACTGCACATTTTCTCTGATTTAGTGATGTTGCCCTGCTATCACTGGAATCGCAGTATTCTGGTGCCTAAAGAGCACGAGTTAGCTAAAAAACACCTTAACGGAGAAGTTGTTACCGTTAACGATTTGGCTAAACACTCGATTGTTACTTACATCTTCGGCTTTACAGGTCGCTCTGATCTCGATGATGCCTTTGGCCGAGCAGGTAAAGTACCTAAAATTGTATTTACTGCTACCGATGCAGATGTAATAAAAACTTATGTGCGTATGGGGATTGGTGTGGGCGTACTAGCCAGTATGGCCATTGATAAGCAACATGACCAAGATTTAGTGGCGATTGACGCGAGCCATTTATTTAGAGCCAGCACAACAAAGATTTGTTTTAGAAAAGGCACGTTCTTGCGTACTTACATGTACGACTTTATTGAACGATTTGCTCCACACTTAACTAGAGATATTGTAGATAAAGCTGTGCAAGCTAAGTCGCTGGATGAAGTAGAGGCGTTGTTTACTAATATTGATTTACCTGTGATGTAAATCTACCGCTTAAAATAAAAAAGCAGCCTAATGGCTGCTTTTTTATTGGCTTGTCTATACTACGGGAGCAGTCAATAAAATGTAGTTTAGGCATCGTTGCCGAGGCCTTAATTTTCGTGATGACAAATCGCTAATTAGAGCCCGCCCCGTAGACTTCTTTAACGTTTGTCTTTAAGCTTCTTGGATAGTGGTTAATGTTTTGTTACAGGGCTGTACGAACATTAGAAATAGAGCTACTTCACTCAACGCAGGGAAAGCGTATTTACGCAACATCATCATGACAATTAACTCTTTACGCAGCTTAAGTCAGCAGGTGCTGACCGTTTTCGTTCTACTATTCTGCGGGTTAGTTGCAACTAAAACATATGCTGAGTCTTTAACGGCCTTACATGTAAATGGCTTAGAAGATGGCAGCCGTTTAGGGCAGTACTTTCATGTGTGGCATGATGAAAGTGGTAGCGCTGATTTAGCCGATGCCATTGCCGCTTTTCGTTTACATAAATTCTCCCCGCTAAAAAGCAAAGGTTCTACGGGTTTACAGGCCGGCGCGTTTTGGAGCGTTTTCTACCTACATAATGATAGTGATAAACCTATTACTCTCAATCTAGAGTATGTAGACCATCAGCTGATTTATTTAAGTGCTTATCAGCGTAATACAAGCGCACCAAGCTTTCTTGAGATAGCAGATCTCGCCCTTAGCAATCCCTTTTCAGAGCGCTTAGTCAGTCACCAACGTTTTGTTGTGCCGGTAGAGCTAGGAGCGGGAGAGACTTATCAATTCTATTTTCGATTTGGCTCAGACGAGAAGGGCTTTGTATTCCCAGACCTAAGGCTCAGGCAGCCAGACAAAATGCACTATGTGCAAAGCATTGAACTGGGAAGTATCGCCTTTTTAGTCGGTGGATTAGCACTGATGGCAATTATTTCTTTAGTTACTGGTGTAGCCACAAACGACAAAACTTATTATGCCTATTTCGTTTATGCTGGGACTAAGTTAGCCACCTGGCCAACCATTCTTGGCTTTAGTCATATGTTCTTTGTACGAGAAGATTTTCACTGGAGTTACATGTCTCTCACGGGAGCTATGTCTATTATGACAGGGGTTATCTTTGCTCGAATTTTTCTCCAGACTAAAGTTAATACGCCGCGTTTAGACTACGTTCTCAAGTTTATGATTCTAAATGCAGGTTTATTGGCATTAGCCGCGTTAACCAGAGAAACCGTGTTCTCGGTAGTGCTTATTACTATCGCCTTACTGCTTTACCCTGTGTTAGCCATTGCCAGTCTTATTCGTTGGTATCAAGGGTCTAAAGAGTCCGCTGTATACACCTTAGGCTGGACAGTGTTGATTATTGGTCTATTTAGCCAAGCCTTGCGTGACCTAGGCTTAGTTGAACATACTTTTGTTACTTATTATTGGCCCGTAGTGGCGTCTTACAGTGAAATGATGGTGATCATGGTTGCCATGGGGATCCACTTGTTCAGATTACGACGCTTAAAAGAACAAGCGGAGTTACGTTACCGCAGCCAATTAGAGCGCGCTAAGCAAGAGTTAGAAATATTGGTGTCTGAGCGCACTCACGCTTTAGAAGTGGCTAAATCAGAAGCCGAGAAAGAAGCGCGTACCGATCCGCTTACTGGAATCAATAACCGACGCAGCTTTATGGCTAAATCAGAAGCTATGTTCGACAGTTGCCGAAATCGCTCGCACCCCATGTCTATGCTGATGTTCGATATCGATCATTTTAAAAAGATTAATGATAATCATGGGCATGCTGTTGGTGATCAAGCGCTCAAGCTGTTTGCGACCACTATTGAAAGTGAAATTCGAGACGGTGACGTGTTAGGCCGCTTGGGTGGGGAAGAGTTTGGACTTGCCTTGTACTCTGATAAAGATACGGCTATTCATACCGCCGAACGTTTACGTAGCGCGGTAGAAAGGATTTACCTAAACACTGGCGTCGTACAGGTACGATTTACTACCAGTATTGGTGTTGCCTTGATGGAAGCCGAAGAAAGCATAGAGCAATTGATGAGTCATGCTGACCAAGCTCTGTATAAAGCAAAAGAAAGTGGCCGAAACAAAGCTGTAGTATCGGCCGCCTAAAGCGGTTTATTCAGGAAATCCAGAATACTGTTTAATGCCCCTTATGTTTTTGTACCAGCTCGCTTTTTCTTTTACAAAAATATGGTCTTGAGGCGCTAAGCTTGGGCTGCTATCTAATGATCCAGCCGGAACAATTACCCAGCGTTTACTCGACGACAGATAGGGAACAGGGCTGCCGCAGTGTTTACAAAAAGCATTGGAAATATTCCTACCAGGAACATCATATTGGTTTATTTGCTGCTTTCCACTTAACCAAGTAAAGCGGCTCGGTGCTAAAAACAAGTTGGATACGTGGGCACCACCGGAGATCTTTTTGCATTGGTCACAATGGCAAAGATGAAACTGCTCGAAGTTATCCTCTGCTTCAAATCTTACCGCTTCACACAAACAAGTGCCTCTTAATACCTTCATTTGGTTTATCTCCGTAAGTATTTCGTGATGAATTGTACTAAATGCCGTTCAATCTCTTATGCCTTGATGGTATATCAAAAATATTAATAAATGATAAAAATATCTTACAGAGGTCTTTTTACATTAAATTCGTCCATATCTTGATACACGCATTTAACATTTAAATTGCGTTAAAGCAGAAATTTACTCGTCTTTATGGTAATTCTATTAGTAATAGCGATTGCAATTAAGTAACTCGCCTTTCGTTACATATTAATAACAAATACAAAATTCCATTTATGGTAACAATTAGCTAGTGCATTTTGGTTATATGCACGCAGTGGCAATGGAACTGCCAAGATAGATTTAGGGACAAATCGTGAAACCATTAACAACCTCCGCAATGAGCTTGCTATTAAGCCTCTGTGCGTTAGTTGGCTGTAGCCAACATTTAACGAACCTAGACAGCAACTACCAAGACGCAGTTGTTCAAGCTGCATTTCCAAGTAACCAAGATGTGAGTCACAACTTGTTCGCTCTCAACCAACAAAATGAGTCGCTGCAATGGAACGAACAAGGCGACAAAGTGTTGGTAGTGACTTGGAAAAACCAACAAGCGATTGACCAGTTCATCTTACCTAACACCCACAGTTCAGAAAACCCAGACTATCCAATTTGGGTAAGCTTGGCGCCGCAGTTACGTCAGTTTTGCCAATACTACGTTAAACAACATCCTGGTTTAGAGCAGGAACAATTAGCCTTGCGCTTAAAGCAATATCTAGGCCTTGACCCCAATTGGCATTACGACGCTATAGTGAGCCTGTATGTTAAGCCTGACGATCTATTTCGCCCTTGTGTTGACCCAGAAACTAACGATAGCAGTTGCCAATTAGAGGCAAGCAACATTACTGGCTCGGTAAAGGGGATAGATAACTACGCCAATTATTACCAGCAGTTATATTTCAAAAGTTTTCGAGCTACGGCAGGCGTTCCTTGGACTGGCTTAGGTTACACCTTTGATTGGGGGAACCCTGCGTCTAGACAAGGCGCAAGTGAATACATTTTGGTTCCCGGTGCAGAGTATCAAGTACATGCCGTCACCTCTACGAAGCAATATTGCCATGAGTGATTCAGCGCAGTTACAAGCATTGGGGGATTTTCTTAAGGCAACGCCGGCCTTTGCTGGGTGTGATAAAGAAGATCTAGCACGGTTATTAGCAAATATAAGTATCGAGAAACTAGCTGCTGGCGAGCGTCTTTGTCATACCGGTGATACTGCAGATAAGCTTTATTATTTACTAGAGGGGGAGCTAGAAACTACTAATAAAGACCAAGTTAAAGGGCCCATTAGTGGTTTTTTCGGTGAGGAGTCAGCACTCGGTATGCGCAGCTACATTTACGATATTGAAGTTGTAGATTGCGCCGAGGTAGTTGTGCTCCCACTAGAAACAATAAAAACTCTGGTTAGGTATTCAAGCTTCAAGCAAAGTTTGCTGGATAGTTTTCACGCACGTTTAGCTGGGCAAACCCATGTAGAAGTAGATTTATCTAAACAGCCAGAAGTAGAGATTGGATACCGATTACTGATTGGTTGGCTGTTTGCTTTAATTACCCCAGTTATGATTTACATGGGCCTGCAATATAGCGACGAAGGCCTGCATCAAGATGCCATCTATTTTGCTTCCATTCTGGGCATATGTTCGATCATGTGGATTTTTCGTTTACTCCCCGATTATGTGCCGGGTTTATTTGCGGTGTTAAGTGCAGTGTTGTTGGGGATTACCAGTAGCGAATCGGCATTTTCAGGATTCTCTAGCAATAGCTTTTTTATGGCTTTAAGTATTTTGGGATTAAGTGCGGTGATACGTTCTTCAGGCTTAAGTTATCGCATGTTATTGCATTTACTGTTAATTGGGCCAGCCTCAAAGATTTGGTATAACCTTAGCTTTTTTAGTGTCGGAGCGTTACTTACCCCAGTTGTACCAACGGTTAATGGCCGAGTGACTATTGTTGCACCTTTCTTAAAAGACTTGCTCAGTGGCGCTTCAAAAGAAGCTCGCGAACAAGAAGGGCCGCGTTTAAAAGCCAGCTTGCTGTTTGGCGCGAGCTTACTGTCGCCTATTTTCGTGAGCAGCAAATCGGTTAACTTTATTGTGCTAGGTATGCTGCCTCAGCAAGTTCAGCAATACTTTCAATGGTTAGACTGGTTAATTGCCGCTGTGGTTTGTGGTTTAGTTTTGTTGTTACTTTATGTCATCGCGCTGTGTTGGATTTATCGCAATAATCAAAACTTAACAATCCCTAAATCGATAAGTGATCAGCAGCTAAAAACTCTAGGCCCGTTAAATCCCGCTGAATGGTCATCTATTCTTGGCCTAATTGTGCTTATTGCCAGTTTATTGTTTGCCAATACTCACCGTATAGAGGTGGCATGGGTTGCGTTGGCGATCTTGTTTTACTTGATGATGTTTGGCTTTCTAAATCCTAATCAATTTAGGCAAAAGATTGATTGGAGCTTTCTAGTTTTTCTCGGTTCTTTAATCGGTATGGTCGATATTATTCACCAAGTTGAACTAGACGTATGGCTGACCGGAAAAATTTATTGGTTAGCAGCTTATATGCAAGAAAGCTTGGCCTTATTTGTGGTCATGTTAGCGCTAATCGTGAGCTTAGTGAGGCTGGTATTACCGATTAACGCCACCGTGGTCATCTTAGCGACCTTGCTTATCCCTGCATCGATTGAAGTTGGCGTAAATCCCTGGGTGATAGGGTTCTTAGTGCTGTTTCTTTCAGAAAGCTTTTTTTGGCCGTTTCAAGCGTCTTATTACATGCAGTTCCTCAGTTTAACCACTGGGGTGGTTAGCAACGACGAAGCCAAACTCATGAAGATGAATATTGCGATCTACTTATTTAAGTTAATTGCGGTGTACGCCAGTATTCCTTATTGGCAAAGCATGGGCCTTATTTAATGAAAAAAATCTTATTAAGTATAGTGATGTTAAGCTTTTTGGTGGCCACCATTACCATCACATTAGTTGTGGGGGCATCTCGCCCTCGGATTTTAATTTTACATAGCTACGATACCGACTACTCGTGGACTCGCACGGTTAATCAAGGCATTAAACGGGTGAAAACCGCGCATCTTAATGTGGATATTCGTTACCACTACATGAACACTAAAAATCAATCTAGTGAAGCGGCTAAACGCCGAGCTGCAGTGGTAGCCCATAGAGTTGTAGATTCTTATCTTCCCGATGTATTGATTGTTATTGACGATGACGCCCAGCGTTTAGTGGCGGTCGATTATTTAGACCGCCCTGAGTTACAGATTGTATTTGCCGGTGTAAATGCCGAACTAGAAACTTACGGTTACCAAAATGCCAATAATGTAACGGGGATTTTGGAACGAAAATCAGTGTTGGCGATTAAAGAAGTATTGCGCTTGTTGGTGGAAGCTCAGCCTACACCCGGAAAGTTACATGGAAAGGTCATCTATTTATCTGATAAGTCTTCTTCTGCGAAACATGACGCGGATTACCTTGCCAAACAACAATGGGATCCCATTCTTTACCAAGGCCATTTAGCGGTGAGTAGCTTTGAGGAATGGAAGCAAACCGTGCTGTCTTTGGCTGGGCGTTACCAGTTTTTACTGGTTGGTGGCTACCGTAAATTGGTAGGCGGCGAGGGTGGAGAGTTTGTATCTGCCAAAGATGTCGCACAATGGACCGAACAACATTCGCCTTTACCAATAATTGGCATTAATGCCTTTAATTCAGAAGACGGCATGATGCTGTCTATTGGCGCTTCTCCTTTTGAGCAAGGAGAAGTCGCGTTTACTCGCGCGATGCAGTTGGTGGATAAACCCTCTAATTTGGCGCAAATGCCAGTAACAGTGTCTAAGCAATACATTGTCGCGCTGCGCCGCGAGGCATTGCTTAAACGTGAAATCCAAGTGCCTAAAGTATTAGAGGCATTTGCTCGTGCTACCGATAATTATTTTGAATAAAAATAGCAAAGGAAGACTATTTTGACGATGAGATGGACCTTACGCAGACGCATGTTAGTACTGGGCTGCATAGCGGTGTTAATCAGTGCTGTTGTGACCAGTTACGAAAACTTACAGCATTGGCTGAGCAACAGCAATACCAACACTCTGGTATTAGCTGTTGTTGGGCCAATGACTGGGCCTGAAGCAGACAAAGGCCTGGCTATGGTGAGAGGCGCTGAACTATTTGTTAAACAATACAATCAACAACGTGTAGACAGCCAAATAGCATTGTCTGTTCAGCAGTACGATGATGCTAATAACATCGCCAAAGCAGAGCAAATAGCCAATCAATTTGTTAATAGCTCAAATGTTATAGCGGTTCTTGGTCACCGCGATTCTGATACCTCAGTTGAAGCAGCCAAAATCTATCAACGTATCGGTATGCCAATGATTGGCGCTTCCGCCACTGCACCTGAAATTACTCAGAACAATGATTGGGCGTTTCGTGTTATACCAGATAACAAGTTACAAGGGCGTTTCGTAGCCGATTACATTGCCAGTCTGGCCAAAGATAAAGTTGTAATGATCTTTAGCAACGATAAATTTGGCGTATCCCTGGCCGATGCATTTTTAGCTCGCACCGATCTGTTTGGTATAGAAACTAAACCCTTTATGGTTGAACCAAGCAGTAACATTGAGAAACAGGCCCACAAAATAAGCCGAGAAATTAGTCAATTTGGCCATACCGGCGCGGTGTTTTTAGCGGTAGGCGATGTTCAAGGTGAAGTATTAGTTAGTCAACTAAAACATCAGCATCCTAACTGGACGTTTATTGGTAGCTCATCAATCGGTAAACAGAGTTTTCCAGAGCGGTTTAAACAGCGTAGCCAAGAGCAAGAAGTGTCTGGTTACTTCACTAATGGCATGTTAGCGGTTAGCCCCATGTTGTTTGATGTGGCCAGTGAGTCTACTCAGTTGTTTTATCGTAATTTTAATCAAGATTTTGGTTATGAACCCAGCGGTGTGTCTGCAGCGTATTTTGACGCGACTACTATCGCCTCGGCGGCCTTAAGCGCTGCCATTGTTGATGTTGGCGGAACAGAGCTATTTAGCCAAAAAAGCATATCAAGCCAACGAGCAGCGGTAAAAAATAAACTGGCAAGTTTTAACTCTCAAAGCGCGTCGGTGAGGGGGCTTACTCATTCCTTGTATTTTGACCATCAAGGAAATGTTCAGCGCCCCATGCAAGTAGGACTATTTAGTGGTGGGGCGTTTGTATCAGCGCCACTGCAGTTGCAAATTTCTCCCGAAAGTCAGCTCAGCACTCGCCGAACTGATGTGGTGTATACCGGGGTAGAGATGCAGAGCATTAATCAGTTCTCTACGCTAGACATGACTTTTCAGGCCAAATTTAAGATCTGGTTTAGAAATACTCCTGGTGTTAACGCTGAAGATATCGTATTTCTAAATTCTGTCGGTGAACTGGTGCTGTCTACACCTATAGAATCTTCGTACACTAGTTTAAGTACTTACCAACTCTATCAAGTTGAAGGAACGTTTATTGCTGATGCAAAACCCGGCAGAGCAGCTTTTGGTGAGTATCAATTGGGAGTGAGTTTTCGCCACAAAACGCTGCCTAGAAGCGAACTCATTTATGTTTCAGATATTGTTGGCTTAGGCCAAACAAGCCTTCACAAAAACGTGAAAAACCAGCATAAGGTTCAATTCGATAATAGCCAATGGCGTCAAAAAGCATCACTGTCATTTCAAGATACTCTGCGTAAGCGAAGCTTGGGAGATCCAAAGTATCTTCACTCAGACAGACAAGCAGTGGAGTTTTCTCGATTTAACTCGGTAACGCCAGTTTTTGAAAACGCCCTTAGCCTGCGCGGGCGTATTCCTGCCCAATGGCAACAAATCATCTTCTATGCCAGTGTACTAGCTTGGTTGTTATACGCTCTAGTACTTGATTTTAAGATACTTGGTCAGTTGTCGAGAGCTTACGGCTTAGGCAATAAGCTGCTTTACGCCTTATTTATCGCCTCGGCAGAACCGCTATTTTTAGATTGGTTGGCACAGGCTTATCCAAATACTAATCAATCATTTGCTAGCAACTGTTTTGATGTGCTGTGGTGGCTATTGTTCGCCTCAACTTTAGCGTTGTTGGTGGATGTATTGTTGTGGGATCCCATCGAGCGACGCAGTGGCCGCCAAGTGCCAAAAATTATGCGCCACTTTACGCGAGGCATTATCTATATAGGTGCTGTATTTGCGATTTTGTCCTTTGTATATCAACGAGAGCTCACCAGCTTGTTGGCGACCTCTGGTTTGGTGGCAATGATTCTCGGTTTGGCATTGCAGTCAAACCTGGTGAATATATTTTCAGGGATTGCTATTAGTTTAGAGAAGCCGTTTAAGTTAGGAGATTGGATTAGTCTTGGTAGCTCTGGCGGGCCAATAGTGGGCGAAGTAATTGACATGAATTGGCGAACCACCAAAGTGAAAACAGCCGACAATACTTTGTATTCTATTCCAAATAATACCTTGGCAAATGCAAATTTAAACAATGTGAGTAGTAGTGGTCAGATTGTTACTGGCGGTTTTTCTATGTCGGTGAGTAAAGAGATTGAACCTCTTAACGTCATCCCTAAGATCGAAGCCGCTTTAATCGCCATTGATGCGGTAAAGCGCGTCTATACTGATGTATCTAATATTGGCTTTGACACGGTTGATTACCAAATGAAATTGGTACATGGGGTAGACGACACCGCCCAAACGACCGACTTAGTGTGGCAAGCAATTTGGCGTTTAGACAGTGAGCTAAAGAAAGAGTTAAGTGGCAACTCACCGCTTATCGATAATCAAACAGTTGAACAAGGCTAAGCTGATTGTACTTAAACAGGCGAGCTTGCTAAGGTAACTGGCCTGTTTAATTAGGAATTTCGTCGTGCAATTACATATTACCAATGGCGACTCTGTTGGCGACATGCTTGCTGAGTCAATACTTCTCGATGGCCAAGTGCTTTGCTGGCGAGATGTGCTTCACGATGGCCCTATCATCGCTGCTGAAGGTGAAACTCACCTTCAGGCTCGAGCTGATTTCATTTATCAAACTATGTTGTTAGACAGTCCATTTCCTCAAACAGAGATGACTAAAAATCAGATCTTGGAAAGCTTTCAACAGCGCCAGCAAGTATTAGATAAACTCGATAGCTTTAGCGAGATAGTGCTTTGGTTTGAGCATGATCTCTACGATCAGTTGCAGTTGGCTGAATGCCTGTATCACCTGGCTAAGTTGCCGTCAATTATAGATAAAACGCAGTTGATCTGTATTGGGAAACACCCAGATACAAGCTATTTCCATGGTTTGGGTAATCTCAATATTGCCCAGTTGGAAGCGCTATATCCTCAGCGCAGCTCATTAACCAACGCGCAATTAAATTTAGGTAAACGGATTTGGCTAACAATCGCCGAGCAATCCCCTCATGGTATTACAAATCTATTGAATGAAGATCTAAAATGTTTGCCGTTTATGGAAGAAGCATTGCTGCGTTTTGGCCAAGAGTATCCTTCTAGCTCAACCGGGTTAACTTTGACTCAACACTATATTTTACAGTCTTTGGCCTCGCCATTCGCTGAGTTACCAATATTACTAGCTAGCTTTGAAAGCAGTGAAAGCAGTGAAAGCGAAAAACTAAAAGCTAGGCAGGTAGAAACCACCACGCCGAGTGCTGCTGAGCGATACCAACAAGTTATGGCTAACCCTGATATTGGCTTAGGACGTTTGTTTGTTAATGTTCAAACCATAGAAAAGGCTACGTTCTTAGGGGATACTTGGTTGTGCAAAGACATTTTGTATCTCGCTAACTTGCAACCTGCATACCTTACTATCGTTAACGCTAATTCGTCTCGATGGGATAATCATTCAAGTTATAAAATTACCGATGCAGGTAAACAAGCTTTAGCGGGTAAGCGAACTGTGCCTGCGGAGCAAATAGGCGAGATTTGGCGGGGAGGGGTTGCGATAAACCCGGCTAATAATTGGCGCTGGAATGACCATAAAAATTGTTTTGAGAAGATTCAAATACTCTGAATGAAAAAGCCTGATTAACATCAGGCTTTTTCATGGGTCTAGTAAGCTTGTTGTTTGCAATCGCTAGCGAGAGTTTCGCCATCGATAGATTTAGCGTTTTGGTCAAAACAGCGCGGTAATGGCCAGGTAGGTTTACTAACAATTAAGCCTTGGTTCTCGTCACACGCTTCACCATTTTCGTTTATACACCAAGAGCTAGGTTCTGGTGTAGGCACTTTATTTTGGGAATGACGATACTTAGACACCGCTTGATAAACCACGCGTCGAGCCTTGTTTAAACTGCTTAAAGGTTCCCAGCCTTCTACTGCACGCCAAGGGTTCATCGAAATGTTTTCACAAAACTGTTGCTGCTGATCCGAGTATAAATACTGCGGCGGAATATTGATGGTGGCTACAGTGATAAACGGTGAGGCCTTTTCAGACCAAATCGCAGTGGCATCATCTACAGGCATGTAATGGCCGGGTACTTTCTCTTGAAGCATAAATTCAAAACAAGCTCCGCCGTTGGCCAGTTGAGTTTCTAACTGTTTGCTTAAATAATCGGGATTCGATTTATCTACTTTGTTAGGGAAACTCATGCCAGAGCAGGGTTTAGTCGAAAATTTTATAGTGCTCTTACCGAGTTGGTAGGGCAGCATCGAGAAATATTGTGCATTCAGTGGGGTATCAATCACTGATGAAACCGTCTGAATGGCGCGATAAAACTGCTTAGGGTGTAAGCGTGGCGGAAAGAAACTAATAAACCACTTGGTTCTTTCAAACTTAGCCAAATACAACATGTCATCAGCATAATCAAAGATGTTTCGATTAAAGAACGCAGGGGTATTGGTCATGATGAAATCTTGGTTGTGACTTTCGCCTAGCTCTGGAGCAATGGCTTTGCCAGGCACGCCCATCACCTTAACCGCCATGCCTCGCGCATCGCCTTTACTATCGGCTTGCACTAACATGTCTCCGTTAGAAAATCGGATCCACGCTTGGTACTGCTTATCAGCGTCGGCAAACATACCGGCTTTAAAGCGCTCTGGTATATCTGGATTGATTGAGAAAGTGGCTCGAGCACAACCGGTTGCTTTTGCATGAGCATCTCGACGGTAGGGCAAGCCGTTATATTGCTCTGCACGTTTAGAGATTTCTCTCGCTGAGTTAATCGCCGACATTATTGCTTCTTGCTCGGGCTTGGTAATGCCCATTTCCTGGTACAAATCAGTCGCCGTTGCGCTGTTTAATCCAATAGCCAGCAAGCTCGCTGCAATTGTGCACTGAATGATAGGAGTCTTTTTCATCTTAATGCACCTTCACTGGGTTGTTTTTAGCAGCACTGAAACTGTCTAAACAGGCTTGCTGCTCTGACGCAAAAGTCGGCGCTTGTGTATAAGCTGACCAATCTAAAGGATCGCCGCCTAAGCGTTGAGTAAAGTCTGGATTACCCATCACTTTTAAGTATTCAAGAATGGCTGCTCGTTCTTCTACGCTGAGTAAGCGACCGATGCGACCGGGCATATCTACGTCGGTAAATAGGTGACCGCGATTACTGTTGCCCTTAATGTTGGTGTCATGTTTAAAACTGCCAGGGCGTTTATCTGTGATAAAACCTAAACGCTGAGGGTTATATTCTCTATCCCCCACATAAAACTGTTTAGGGCGCTCTCTAAGTGGCGAGAGTAGGTCATACAAAGTCGGCACAGAACCGTTATGTAAGAATGGCGGAGTTGCCCATACGCCATGTAATGGGCGCGGTTTGTAGGCGCGCATATTGGCAATACGGAAAGGCACGTTTAAACCGTCGTAATCAGCCACTAGTTCTTTGCTTATACCATTATCTTGATACAGTTTAGGCACAAGACGATTGAGCAAAATCTGCAAGCCATCGCCCGCATTAACAGGCTCTGAACCAGGAATGATTTTACTGCCATCGTAACGGTGATCCATGTAATTGTCGGCCGCAGTAGGATCGGTGCCGATAACACTGGTTTTCACCCAAGGCATTGCCCAAATTACTTTACGCCAGTCTTCTCGTACAGCCTGTTGACCAACGAAAGTAACATCGCCATCCATATCCCATTGCCAGTTAACGTCTATTTGATTATCTGGGTTCTGTCCCGCCTTACTGGCGACTTTCCACTGGTAAGGTTCAACTTTATGCGGGCCATGGCAGAACTGACATTGATTTAAGAAAAGCTCTTTGCCGTGAGTCGCCTTATCGAGGTCAATATTGCCGAGAATATCCTCTGGCCAGCGAGGGGGCTCTAATGAACGCAGCGTACCTTCAATACAATGCATACCAGCTAAGTCGATGACCGATTCACCAAATTCCTCTGTTGTGAGCAATTCACCTTCATCATTCACTAACTTAATTGGCGCTAACACCCCGAGACTCTCGCCTACGTTGCGCGCCATCGCTTGATTAGTAAAGCCGGTGTATTGCACCCAATCAAAGCGCCAAATATCCCAAAGGAAGGGGTAACTTACCGGGGCGTTTGCTACACGGTAGTTACTCGGCTCATCTAAGTCGTAACCAAACACAACGTTTGCAATACGTCCAACTGCATCAGTTCGGCCTCGGCCTTCTTCAGTTGGGTAATATTTAGAGGCTCCAGCACCAGTAACAAATTGCTTAATGTTGCCTAAGAAGCCCCAAATCTGTTTGCGTAGTTGTTTTCGTAGTTCTGGGTCTTGGCCAACAACTCTGTCGGCAAAGCGATTCCATTTAACCGGATTAATATAAGTGGCTACTACCGAGGCTGCTAAGGTTGTAATGAATTCGCCGCGTTTGGCATTTGAGATACTTTGAACTGCCTGTCCGCCATCAACTCGCAAGGCATTACCTTTATAATGAAGCTCGCCGGTATGGCACATCGCACAGCTAAGGTCTAAGCGCTCTTTACCCGATTTAGGGTCAATATGTCGACCTAAACCAACCGGCAAATTACCTGGGTTTAGCGTAGTGGCCTGTTGTCCTGGTGATACAATAAAGCCCCAGCCACGCATGTTGTCTGGGCTTGTCAGTAAATCTTTAGATAAAGGCAACTCTAAGTTAACGAACCAGTCGTATTCTAAACCTAATAGTTCGGTGCCTTGGGGGGTGTAGTAGTAACGTTCGCGCTGTTCGTCGCTCCAGCCCTTATTGAGGTAATGAACCTGATTTACCGTTTCTAAGGTTAAGTTAGGTTTGAGAAAGGCTTTTAATGAGAAATAGCCAGCGAGCACAATAGCAATGCTCAGAAAAGAATAACGTAACCATCGCGGGCCAAGTGCTAACCAAACTTGCCATAGGGCTTTTAGTAAACCCGATACCCAATGTATTACCGCCATGATCCCTTTAATGATGAGCTTAAAAGGAAAAGCCACAGTTTTTAACACGAGCAAAAATAGCCCAGAGAGGAGCTGTAGTAGCATAGTTTCAAATCCATTTGTAATAATGCAAGCGGCCTGCAAAGATGCAGGCCGATATGTTGTACAAATGTTATAGTCTTTTAGTGTCAATTGCACTTAACTATTACTAAAACAAAGAGATAGCTCGAGTAACTAGATATTTACAGCAAAAATTCCATTAACATTCGATAATGTTTACTGCTAAGCCGCCGCGCGCGGTTTCTTTATATTTACTCTTCATATCACATCCTGTTTCCCACATAGTTTTGATGGCTTTATCAAGCGAGACCTTGTGTTCGCCACTACCGCGTAGAGCAAGACGAGCAGCATTGATAGCTTTTAGCGCCCCCATGGCATTACGTTCAATACAGGGAACCTGTACTAATCCGCCGATTGGATCGCAGGTTAGACCCAAGTTATGTTCTATGCCAATTTCAGCTGCGTTTTCTATTTGTTCAGGGTTACCGCCAAACATGGCAACTAAGCCTGCGGCAGCCATTGAACAAGCAACTCCCACTTCACCTTGACAGCCTACTTCGGCTCCAGAGATCGATGCATTGGTTTTATAAAGAGAGCCAATGGCGGTCGCAGTTAAGAAAAACTGATTAATCGCGTCTTGGTCGAGTTCTTGTACAAAGTTGTGATAGTAGTGCAACACTGCGGGAATGATCCCTGCTGCGCCATTAGTGGGGGCGGTAACTACTCGGCCGCCACCGGCGTTCTCTTCACTCACCGCTAGGGCATACAAGTTTACCCAGTCCATTACGTTTAAAGGGTCTGAACTTAGGTTCTGTTGAGAGGCCAGTTGGCGTTTTAAGCTTGGAGCCCGACGGGCTAGTTTTAAACCGCCAGGTAAAATACCTTCTTCATTTATGCCTCGTGCTACACACGCTTGCATAGTGTTCCAAATTTGCAGGGTATATTGGCTAATGGTACGAGTAGAGCAGTGAACTTGCTCGTTGGCTGACACTACTGCTGCAATGCTTTTGCCGCTTTCTTTGCAGCGAACTAGCAGTGACTCGGCGCTATCAAAGGGGTAGGGATAATTGTGCTGCTCAGTGCTAGTCGATTCGCCTTCTTCAATAATGTAGCCGCCACCAATAGAATAGTAAGTTGCAGTTACGGCTTTTCCGTTATCTAAATGCGCATGAAAACTTAGGGCGTTACTGTGTGCCGGCAAGTGTTTACGGCGGTGAAAAACAATGGCGCCGCTGTTACCAAAATTAACCAGTTTCTTACCCAGCAAATTAAGCTCTTCAGATTGTTCAATTTGCTGAAGCAAGGCATCTACTTTATCAACGTCTATGGCTTCTGGGGATTCACCCATTAAGCCCAAAATTACTGCTTTGCCTGTACCGTGACCTTTGCCAGTTGCGCCTAAGGAGCCAAATAGTTCTACTTTAAGATAATCTACGCGGGCTAGCTCTTGTTGAGTTTCTAAACGCTCAGCAAACAGTTTTGCGGCTTTCATTGGGCCAACGGTGTGTGAACTAGAAGGACCAATCCCAATGGAAAAAAGGTCAAATAAACTTACCATTTCTAATCCTACTGCTAAGGCATGAATGTGATTAAGATGTTAATTCTGAGATTATAAGTATATTCAGTTATCTGCAACATTGAATGGCAAAATCACGCAATATTTTAGCGGTAGCTCCCCAAATTACGTGTTTATCTACTTTTATAAAATAAACCTGCTCTTTATGGCCATTTCGCGTAAAGCGGTAGCTGTGGTAGTTAGTTAACTGCAGAAATGGGCGTAGCGGTAGTACCATTACTTGGGCTACTTCATCTTGGTTCAGCTTAAACAATAACTGTTCGGATGTGGTGGCTATAAACGGGCGTACTGCAAAATTGCTCACGGTGGTTTGCCGTGGTAACTGACCATGCAAGGTGAATACGTGTGCGGGAATACCAATTTCTTCTTCGGTTTCCCTTAATGCTGTATGAGCGAGGTTTATGTCTTCTGGATCTTGTTTGCCGCCAGGCAAACTGATTTGAGAAGGGTGATGGCGTAAATGTGCGCTGCGCTCGGTAAGCACAATCCTATCTTCTTTTCCTTGTTGGGAGATAATTGGTAACAACACGGCGGCAGCATGTTTTGCGCTTCGTTGGCTATCGGTATTGGCAAGTTGAAGTAGGAACCGCTGTAAATAATGTTGCATAACAGGCATTGGTGATAACTTCTCCTATTGGCTTAGATCAGTGTTACTCCAATACTGGTAAGATACGACTGAGTTTGTCAAAAATCTCTTGGTATTCACTGTCTACATTTGAGTCTACCACCACTCCGCCACCGGCCCAGCAGTATATATTTTGATTTTCGCAAACGAGGGTGCGAATAGTGATGTTGGTATCCATATCGCCGTTGGCTGATATATAACCAATCGCCCCACAGTAGGCATTTCGTCGATTGGCTTCCAGCTCTTCAATGATTTGCATCGCTCGTATTTTTGGCGCGCCAGTGATAGAGCCACCCGGGAAGCAAGCTGCTAACAGCTGCTCTGCCGAATATTGCTCCGCTAACTCTGCACGAATAGTACTAACCAAGTGATGAACCGCAGGAAAAGACTCTATGTCGAATAGTTTGGGAACAGATACGCTACCGGGTTTTGCTACGCGACCTATATCGTTGCGCAACAAATCCACAATCATTAGGTTTTCTGCTTGGTCTTTTTCTGCGGCCTTTAACTCATCGGCAAGTTGCTTATCTAGAATGAGATCGCTGCTTCGAGGCCGTGTTCCTTTAATTGGCTTGGTTTCTATTTGACCTTGCTTAAGGCTAATAAATCGCTCCGGTGAAACACTTAATACACAACTTTGTGGAAGTCGCATAAAAGCTGAGAAAGGGGCTTGATTAGCCGCAATGAGACGTTGATAAGCATCTAATTCGCTGCCTTGATAACTGGCTTCAAAACGTTGAGTTAAATTGATTTGATAACAATCGCCACTGAGCAAATAACGCTGCACTTGCGCAAACTTAGCTTGGTACTCAGCTTGGCTTGTATTACTGCGCCATGAACTGCTTAAGTTAAAAGCTGGTGTTTCTTGGCAGGTTTGAATACTTAACCACAAAGCCCGTTCTTTTAAGCGCGTTTCTGCTTGTATTTGATCGCCAAGATCATGCCATTGAATGAGTGTAGTCCGTTGTTTTTCATGGTCAAAGATAAGAGCCCAGTCATAAAAACCAACGGCCATATCTGGGGTATTAAGATCTTGAGCGATTTGCTCAGGAAGTGTTTCCAAACTACGGCCTAAATCGTAAGACCACAAGCCCATCGCCCCACCAACAAAAGGAAAGTCAGTGTCGTTTGTTTGCGCATTGGGAAACAGTTGTTCTCGCAGCTCTTCTAATAATTCAAAGGGGGCTTTTGTACTTTGATAGTGTTGCTCGCCGAGGCTTACCTGTGAAACGCCTGCTTGATAAGCAATAGTGGCGATAGGATCGGCCACTAGAATATCGAAATGGTTATTCTCATGAGAATCGGCAGCCGATTGTAAAAAGCAGCACCAGTGTTGTTGGGCGAGTTGCTCAAACACGATTTTTGGCTGAATAGGGTAAGTTTTACTAACAATCATATAGGCAGTTTAAGGTGACCGTTCACTAAAGGGTTTGTTGATGTAGAGAAAATGTAAAAACTTAGCTTAAGGTTATAGCAGGCTTAATGGCGCAAGGGTATCATAGGCGATGAAGGATAACGACTATAACCCTAACAGCCTTATAAGCAGCCTAAATAAAAGCTGTTGAAAATAAAGGCAATAATAAGGAAACGTGGAGACTTTATGACCATCATCCGTAAACAGGACTTCATTGACAGTGTTGCTGAATCACTGCAATTCATTTCGTACTACCATCCCATCGATTTTGTTACAGCCATGGCTGAAGCTTATGAAAAAGAGCAAAGCGTTGCTGCTAAAGACGCCATTGCTCAAATTCTTATTAACTCTCGTATGTGTGCTCAGGGCTTACGACCGATCTGCCAAGATACCGGTATTATTACTGCGTTTGTAAAGGTAGGCATGAATGTACAGTGGGAAAGCGATTTAACGGTTCAAGAAATGGTGGATGAAGGCGTTCGTCGCGCGTATACCAACCCAGACAATCCTTTACGTGCATCGATTGTTGCCGACCCTAATGGCGCGCGTAAAAACACCAAAGACAATACCCCTGCAGTGGTTCACATTGATTTGGTCGCTGGTGATAAAGTAGAGATTATGGTGGCTGCGAAGGGCGGTGGTAGCGAAAACAAATCGAAGATGGTGATGTTAAATCCTTCAGATTCGGTGGCTGAATGGGTGCTTAAAACACTACCTACTATGGGCGCAGGCTGGTGTCCGCCTGGCATGGTTGGTATCGGTATTGGCGGTACGGCTGAGAAAGCCGCTGTGATGGCGAAAGAATCGCTAATGGATCCGGTAGACATTCAAGATTTAATCGCAAAAGGCGCAGAGAATGCAGACGAAGAGCTGCGTTTAGAATTAATGGATGGGATTAATAAGCTGGGCATTGGTGCTCAAGGTTTAGGTGGCCTAACCACAGTATTAGACGTTAAAGTTAAATCTTGCCCAACACATGCTGCATCTAAGCCTGTGGTGATGATCCCTAACTGTGCGGCAACTCGCCATGCGCATTTCCACTTAGATGGCAGCGGCCCAGCAGTACTTACACCACCCAAGTTAGAAGACTGGCCAGAAATTACTTGGGATGTTGGCGACAACGTACGTCGGGTAGACGTAAACAAAGTTACTAAAGAAGATATCGCTAGTTGGAAGATGGGTGAAACGGTATTGCTAAACGGCAAAATCTTAACTGGCCGCGATGCCGCCCATAAACGCATTAAAGAATATTTGGAGCAGGGTAAACCATTCCCTAACGGCGTTGATTTCAACGGTCGCTTTATTTACTACGTTGGTCCAGTCGACGCGGTGGGTGACGAAGCGGTAGGTCCAGCGGGCCCTACAACTTCCACTCGTATGGATAAGTTTACCGACATGATGCTAGAAGAAGCGGGCTTGTTAGGCATGATTGGTAAAGCCGAACGTGGCCCTGCTACTGTAGACGCGATTGCTAAACATCAATCGGTGTATTTAATGGCGGTAGGTGGCGCAGCTTACTTAGTGTCTAAGGCCATTAAAAAAGCGAAAGTAGTCGCCTTTGAAGACCTAGGTATGGAAGCTATTTACGAGTTTGAAGTTGAAGATATGCCAGTGACTGTGGCAGTTGATTCAGATGGAAACTCTGCTCACCAACAAGGTCCGGCCATTTGGAAAGCTAAGATAGAAGAGTTAGATGCAAAACTAAGCCAATAAACCCGCTTAGTTTTGCAAGGTAAAGCAGCTTAGGCTGCTTTTTTTTGTGCCATTTTTTTGTTTAATATGTAATCGACAGAGAAAGGTCCCGCTCCCCAGATTATGTTGATAAGAATCATTAAACCCCAAAGTTGGTGGTCGTAAAAACCGCCTGGCCACAATACTGGGTAAGACACCACCGCAATGATGTTAAAGAAGAATAATTTTAGGGCGAAAATACGAGTAAATAAGCCCAGCACCAAAAATATGGGCAGTATTAGCTCTGCCGCAGTGCCCAAATAAGCCGCTAGCTCCCAAGGTAAAATAGGCACTTGGTATTCTTCTTCAAACAAATAGAGGGTGGAATCCCAGCTGCTAAATTTTAAGTAGCCTGAGCGAAAGAATACGATAGCAACCCATATTCGAGTAAAAGTGAGTAATAAGGGAATAAGTACCGCTTGCATTAATGCTACGGCTTTTAAATAAAGGTTATAAATTGGCATCATGGGACTCTCCTATCGGCGATGCAAAACTAAAATGGGATATACGCTGATGTTGAATTGCGTCGCCAAGCAAAAGTTCTAACTCTGCTAGGCAATCAGCCGGTAGCTGTCCAAGAGGCAGGCCTTGTTGGCTATGTTTGAGAAACGCAAAAGCAGTTGCTGAAACCTGTTCTATTTGCACTTCAAAATTGGCTTGTTTCGTGAGTAAAATATGATCGTGTTGTTCTAGCTCTACCTGTTCAACTTGGTCATGTTGCACCATTTGGTAGATGGTAAAGAGAGGGAATTCGCTAGCGAGTAAAGATTGATGAGGCGCTAGGTGTAATACTGCGTTGCCCAATTGCTCAGCCGGAATGCTCTGCAAATCGGCTATTGAGAATGTTGATGTGGGTATTGCTTGCCCAGCAGTTTGTTCGATATGCCAATCTAACAAGGCAATATCAGGTAAGTAGGGCAATGTGTTTAGTGCTTCTTGAGCTTGTAAAAACGTGTTAAAACCTTCACCAAACAAGTTTAGATCACCTTGGTTATGGCCGTATTGCAATACAAAGGCTTTAGCACAGTGTTTAAAGTAATCCTCACCTACCAGTTTTTCAACGGTTGGGTAGGTGGCGCATAAAGCCTCACTCAAACTCAACACATAGTTGTTTTGATAAATTTGAATAGATTCTTCGGCACTTAAGGCATTGGACGCCAGATCGTTACCTAACAGATTGTTTTCGCGGTTTAACGACTCGGCGAAGCGTGATTGTAATTGTTTAAGCACAACTCACCTCGTTAAGGCTTTGGTCGATACCTTTAGCGGTATTTACTTCATTTATTAATACGCTAAGCTCGGGAAAATCGCTGTCCCATTCAATAAGGGTAGGGATTGTGTTAGCAAAGTGCTGTTGAAAATAACGATAAAGTTGCCATACCTCTTGATGTACTTTTTGGTTATGACTATCAATGAGTACGGTTCTATCGCCAATAACTTTTGGTGTAAATCCGGCTAAATGAATTTCTTTTACCGCGTTAATATTTAACTGCTCAAAGTAAGCCTTAGTGTCCCACGCTAGGTTGTGCCCGCTAACATAAACGTTGTTAATGTCTAACAACAAACCGCAACCAGTAGCTTGTACTAATTGGTTCAAAAACTCAGGTTCATGAATATGACTTTCGTGGTAAGCCAAATATGCTGACGGATTCTCAATCAATAGCTGCCTACCCAAAAAGTCTTGAGCTTGATTAACTCGACTAATAAACAACGCTAAGCATTCTTCTGTGTAGGGGAGTGGTAACAGGTCGTTATAATAACGCCCATTAACACTGCTCCAGCTTAAATGTTCAGAAACGATAAAAGGATTAACATCATCGATTAATGCTTTTAGCTTTTCTAAATGGTGTTGGTTCAATGGATCGGTAGAGCCTAACGATAGACCCACGCCATGCACACTAATCGGGCTATGCTCAGCAATACGTTTGAGCAGATGATAATCGTAAGAGTGCGGGTTGAAGTAGTTTTCAGCATGGACTTCTAACCAATCAATATCTTGATTTTTGCTTAAAAGCTGCTCTGCATACGCCGAGCGTAAACCTAGGCCATATTGTTTTTTCATCATAGGGTATCGTTTAAAACAGAAAGAGGAGGGAGGTGCTGCCAAACTAACCTAAGTTAGTTTGGCAGGGGAACAAATTAGCTAGACTCTTTGCTGCTTCCAGCTAATTTGTCACATAAACCTTTTGGTAACACTACAAATGCATCTGATTGGTTGTCAGACGTTGCAGTACCGGCACATGAACTGGTTTTAGTGGCACAGTCGTTTTTACCTGCTTTGGCTACTCCGTAGCATTTCTCTTTACCGGCCGCAACGGCAGGTGTAGCGGTAAGAGTACCCAATGCGATTAAACCAGTTACTGCTGTTGCGATTGCGATATTTGAAGTTTTCATAAGATTTCCTTTATCAGTAGTTGTTGCGCTTGTTACAACTTGTTTACTTAGTTGTAGCTAATGAAACCGTATTACTAAAGGAAAAATTTCACGCCATTTATAAAAAACTGACAATTAATATTTATTTAGTTGCTGTATTTATTCGTAAAAAATTGCTTAAGCCCAGTAATGGTGTGGGCTTTCACTATATTAATAAGAAGCCAATTTTTTTTATGATTTGTCTCCCTGCTTTTTGTTGAGTGTGCAGTTGTTACCGAAAATTATTCAATTTTTAAGCCGTGCAACGTTACATATTTGTAATTAGTGAGGAGACCATAAGAGCTCTCACCCGGTGTGAAAGAGGTGGTTCTAAATAAAGATGAATCTTTATAGGTATAACCGGTCTTAACTTGGTGAAAAAAGGCTGAACTACTCATTGATGCTAAGCCGCTGAAAGGAAATGATTAACCACCCGAAAATGTAACAATAATCGTGCTTTTTAGTTTCATTTAGTTAATCATGTCAACATACAAGCTTTATAGGTTTAATTCATGAAAAAAGTTCTTTTATTTAGTGCGGTAGCAGTGTTGATCAATGGTTGTGTTCCTGTTCCTGATGATAGCCAAGCGCAGCGCAGTGGGCAGCAATATCGAGACACCATTATTGTTAACTCTGAGCCTGGATTTTCCCTAAGCAAAAACCAAACTGTTTGCAGCCACCCTTTACTAGAAGAAGCCTTGCGTAACCCTCAGCGATCTGATGTTCAAGCCTATGACAAAATCCATGTGGCGCTAGAACAAAAATTTACCAGCCTAGGCATAAACTACCAAACCACTGCCAACCAAGACTGTGATTATTGGATGGCTTTTGCGTTGCCGACTAGCCAAAAACTAAGTGATGAACAGTTAATGACCTTGTTTGGAGTATCGCCGGGTTTAGCAGATGACGGTAATGACCAGTTTCAGCGTGCGACGTTAATGATGAGTTTGTATACCGCTCAATCTAATTACCAAATGTGGCAAGTGAGTCTGCAGGCGTTTGCTGAAGTTGAAGAGGATGAGATGGGGCGTCGACAAATTGCGCTTAAGCCTGAAGGCGTGGACTACGCAATCAATCGCGTATTTACCTATTTAGAGATAAAAGACAGCGAGTAAACCGCAGACAAAAAAAAGCCCAGCTACAGGGGGCGCTGGGCGTTCAATTTAAGTATTTAATTGCAGTGGCATAGATTAAGACCCGGCGTTTCAAATATAGTTTCAAATTATTTGATTTTTTTCTTAAAAAAATACAAGTCCAGTTCTCGTTTTTAGTTTCACTCTTAAATTATCCACTGTGAATGATTGACATCTGCAGACCTTAAACGTAGATTTTAAACAGGTGTTTTATTTTTAAGGTGTCATAGTGAGACAAGGAACTAAAAGTAAGATTCTCGATGCGGCTGAACGCTTGTTCGCTGAGCGGGGTTTTGCCGATACCTCATTGAGGTTAATTACTTCCCATGCTGAAGTGAATCTAGCTTCGGTAAATTATCATTTCGGTTCGAAAAAAGAACTTATTCAAGCAGTGTTGATGCGTTATCTCGAGCAGTTTATGCCTTTAGTAGATAAAGCAATGCAAGAACATATAGAAAGCGCTACGCCCCCCAATCTCGATCAAGTTTTTTCTTCATTCATCGATCCATTACTAGAAATGAACCAAGTGAAGAAACACGGTACCGCCATGTTCCTACTATTATTAGGACGAGGTTATACCGATAGCCAAGGGCACTTGCGTAAGTTTATTACTCATCATTTCGGTGAAGTATTAAGCCGCTTTCAAGATGCAGTTAGGCTGGCTTACCCAGAGCTTTCTGATAGCGACATATTTTGGCGTTTGCACTTTACCCTAGGCACGGTGGTATTCACCATGGCGTCGAGTACAGCATTAAAAGAGATTGCTAGCGCAGATTTTAACGAAGAATTGAACACAGAAGGTTTGATTCGAAAAGTAATCCCCTATCTGGCTGCCGGTGTCGGTGCGCCAACCTAAACAATAAAAACTATAAAAGTACGTGAAATAAGGAAGAGCCATGACTATTTTGTTGATGTTAGTAACTGCCCTGGTAGTGCTTTTGTGCATACCAGATACGCGCAAAAAACTGGTGACTAGACCGGCATTTAAAGTATTTAAGAAAATCTTACCGCCACTTTCTCAAACCGAGAAAGAAGCGATGGAGGCCGGCTCGGTATGGTGGGACGGCGAATTGTTTGGCGGTAAGCCTGACTGGAACAAACTACACAGTTACCCAAAGGCAACGCTTAGCAAAGATGAACAGGCCTTTATGGATGTTCAGGTTGCTACTTTACTAGACATGCTGGATGATTTTGATATCGTGCAAAATCAACGCGACTTACCTAAGCAAGTATGGGATTACCTTAAAACTGAAGGGTTCTTCGCGTTAATTATTCCTAAAAGCTACGGCGGTAGAGAATTCTCTGCTATTGCAAACTCAACCATCGTAAGCACCATTGCTACACGTAGCCTTTCAGCTGCAGTAACCGTTATGGTGCCTAACTCTTTAGGCCCCGGTGAGTTATTGCTTCACTATGGCACTCAAGAACAAAAAGATCACTGGCTACCAGGTTTAGCCGATGGTACGCATGTACCGTGTTTTGCTCTTACAGGTCCGGAAGCGGGATCTGACGCTGGTGCCATTCCAGATAAAGGCATTATTTGTAAAGGTGAACATAACGGCGAAGAAGTTGTAGGTATTCGCTTAAACTGGAACAAGCGCTACATTACTCTAGCGCCCGTTGCTAGTGTGCTTGGTTTAGCCTTTAAGCTATATGATCCAGAAGGATTAATTGGCGATAAAGAAGAACTTGGCATTACTTGTGCGCTAATTCCAACGGATCACCCTGGTGTTCGCACGGGTGATCGTCACTTCCCGTTAGGCCTAGCATTTATGAATGGTCCTACTTTTGGGGAAGAAGTATTTATTCCCCTAGATTGGATTATTGGTGGTGCAGATTACGCAGGTAAAGGCTGGCGTATGCTGGTTGAGTGTTTGTCTGCTGGTCGCGGGATTTCACTTCCTGCACTTGGCACCGCGGTTGGGCACATGAGCTCACGTACCACCAGTGCTTATGCTTATGTGCGTAAACAATTTGGTTTATCCATTGGTCGCTTTGAAGGGGTAGAAGAAGCTCTCGCTCGTATCGGCGGAATGACCTACCAACTTGAGGCCGCTCGCCGCTTAACTGCTGGCGCACTTGATTTAGACCAAAGCCCAGCAATTGTTACGGCAATTGCTAAATACCACATGACCGAAATGGCGCGTACTGTCTTAGACGACGCTATGGACATTCATTCTGGCCGTGCCATTCAACTTGGCGCAATGAACTATCTTGGCCATGCATACAACGGCGTGCCGGTGGCGATTACCGTTGAAGGGGCGAATATTCTTACACGCAACTTGATGATCTTTGGACAAGGTGCCACTCGCTGTCACCCCTATGTGCTTAAAGAGCTACAGGCAGCCGCTAACCCAGATGAAGAAGCAGGTTTAGCTGAATTTGATAGTTTGTTATTGAAGCATATCGCTTTTGGCGCGGGTAACTTCGCGGGTAGCCTATTCCAAGGCTTAACCGGTGCTGCATTTAACTCAAGCCCTGTTTCTGGTGATACCGCTGTTTATTACCGCCAGTTAACTCGCATGAGCCGGGGATTAGCTTTGTGTGCTGACATGTCTATGCTGATTTTAGGTGGAGATCTTAAACGTAAAGAGCGCATTTCTGCGCGCTTAGGCGATGTGTTAAGTAATTTGTATTTAGCATCAGCTACGTTGAAGCACTATGAAGATCAAGGGCGACCAGCAGAAGACCTGCCATTTGTAAAATGGGCGGTAGAGCGTAACTTGCACGAAATTGGTATTGCCTTTGAAGGCTTCTTCCAAAACTTCTCAAACCGCGTAGTCGCTCGAGTGCTTAAAACAGTCGTGTTCCCATTTGGTAACCGTTTTAAACTTGCTGATGACCAAGTGGGTCACCAAATATGCGAAACGATGATGACGCCTGGAGCGGCTCGTGAGCGTCTAAGTCATTTGTGTGTTACCAATGGTGGAGAAGGGGACGCGGTAGCGATTATCGAACAAGCCTTTTTGGCCATGTACAAAGTTCGCCCACTAGAGCGTAAGATTGCTAAGGCGCAAAAAGCTGGTCAATTACCGCGTAAAGTGGCCTTAGATGAAATCGTAGAAAAAGCATTAGCACAAGATGTGCTGACTCAAGAAGAAGCTACAAACCTACTCGAAGCAGATAAGCTACGTTATGCTGCTATTCAAGTGGATCACTTTGAACCTGGCGTATTAGAAGCTAAAAACGCACCGATTGAGTCGTCGGCTAATGTTGCCTAAGGCTAACCCTTAGATTCCGAAAAAGGATGCTCAATGAGCATCCTTTTTTTATTGGGTACATTGCTGGCTAGGTCAATCAATTGAAGCTGTGTGGTCTATTTCATTGAGACAGCATTAAGCAGCACTACAAAAATTTATCTTTGCAGTTAACAGAGCGTTTAAAAAAGATGAGCGTAGTAGAGCATATAAGAGGTGTTATTTGAGCTACAAAAAAGCCAGCGCAAGCTGGCTTCTAGAGTAGCATTTAAGCTTATAACGACTTATCCGTTCGAGAATCTTTTAAGCTTTGTTTCACTTTACGTAGGTTTTCGCGAAACTTTTCACCGCGGCGTAAAGTAAAGCCTGTTGCAAGTACATCAATTAAGGCCATTTGTGCAATACGAGATGCCATAGGCATATATACGTCTGTATCTTCTGGCACATCCATCGACAGCACTAAGTTACATTCTTTGGCTAATGGGGAGTCTTTACTGGTAATGCCAATAACGGTTGAATCATTTTGCTGGGCAAGTACAGCAATATCAATCATCGCTTTAGTACGACCAGTGTGAGAAATCAAAATGATTACATCTTCTTCAGTAGCCACAATGCAACTCATCCGCATCATTACTACATCATCAAAGTAACTAACGGGTACGTTAAAGCGGAAGAACTTATTTAACGCGTCTTGTGCAACCGAAGCGGAAGCACCTAAGCCAAAGAATGAAATCTTCTTAGCTTGAGTAAGCAAATCTACAGCTCGATTAACCGCATTTGGGTCTAAACTGTTTTTTGCTGCTTCAAGGCTAGCCATTGACGATTCAAAGATTTTAGAGGTGTAAGCCTCTGGACCATCTTCTTCATCAACATGACGGTTCACGTAGGGAGTACCGTTTGCCAAGCTTTGAGCTAGGTGCAGTTTAAAGTCTGGGAAGCCTTTAGTATCTAAACGACGACAAAAGCGATTAACGGTAGGTTCGCTTACATCTGCCAACTTGGCCAGTGCTGCAATACTTGAATGGATCGCCGTTTGAGGGGAAGCGATAATAACTTCAGCAACCTTCCGTTCTGATTTACTGAAGTTCTCTAAATTTTTAGTTATTTTTTCAAGAGTATTCATAATATCCGTTATTTTTAGCGCATTTGTTATGTCGGCGTTGTCAAATGTAATAATTTTTCAACAGAATATATGTCATACAATTACATAGACAATTAGCTAAAACAAGCCGAATTATGAGCAATCATAGACCAGAGGGGGATTTTATAGTTTGAGCTATGTCTAAAATCTTTTAAAAGGCTTACACAATTGGTAATTTACTAACGAAATTCTAGTACAAAAGCGGTAAAATTCCACAACACAAATATACTAGAGCCATCTTAATGACTGTTTGTTAGGATGAGTAATGTTATTTTTCTTTTTTTTGAACTTGGTATGAAGGAAAACAAAATGGCCAGTTTTGGTTTAATTGCCGATGTAGGTGGTACAAATATTCGTTTAGCGCTAGTTGAATTAAAAACGGGCGAAATTGGACGACTACAAAAATATTTGTGTGCCGACTACCCAAGCATTGCAGATGTGATTTCTCTCTACCTAAAAGAGCAGCAAGAATCGGTTACTCAAGCCTGTGTGGCAATTGCTTGTCCAACGGATAAAGACTGGATTGCCATGACCAACCATAGTTGGGCGTTCTCCAAGAGAGAAGTTCAAGAGCAACTTGGGTTTGAAAACTTTCATGTAATCAATGATTACACCGGTATCGCCATGTCTATTCCTACATTGACTGACGAGCAAAAAATTCAAATAGGCGGCGAGACAGCTAAAAGTGGTAACCCAATTGCCGTTTATGGCCCTGGTACTGGCTTAGGTGTCGCTCACCTTATTCATCACGACAGCGAGTACGTATGTATTCCTGGCGAAGGCGGACACGTAGAATTTGCCGCAAATGATGACAAAGAAGCCCACGTATTGAGTTTCTTACAAAAACGCTATGGCCACGTATCTGCAGAGCGTTTGTTATCTGGCCCTGGCTTGGTAAACATTTACGAAGGCTTAATGGACATGCGCGGTAAAACAGCCGAAAGCTTTCAACCGTCAGATATTACCTCACGCGGTATAGACGGAAGCTGTCCAGTGTGTGTTGAAGCAATGGAAGTATTCTGTCGTGCCTTGGGCTCGTTTGGCGGTAATTTAGCGCTTAACATGTCAACCTTCGGCGGCGTTTACATTGCCGGTGGCATCATCACTCGTTTTATGGATTTCTTTAATAACAGCGAATTCCGCAAGCGTTTTGAAGATAAGGGCCGTTTTGTAGATTTTGTGGCAAAAGTGCCTGTTTACATCATTACGGAAGAACAGCCCGGCTTGCAGGGTGCAGCTGCTTACTTACGTCAAAGCAACGGCTACCGTATTTAGGCTTAAAAGCTGTTTAACGAAAAAGAAGCTTCGGCTTCTTTTTTGTTTGAGTCAGCAAAAATTGTTTAAGAACTCGGCAGTTGCCAGTATTTGGCCAAAAAGTTATTGACCCAAACATAAGTGATCCGTAATCTAGCGCCTCATTATTGCTAAGCGCAGTAATTCAAATAAGGTGACGTGTCCGAGTGGCTGAAGGAGCACGCCTGGAAAGTGTGTAAGGGGCAACCCTTCGAGAGTTCGAATCTCTCCGTCACCGCCATCTTCTCTTTTAAACTCTACCATTCAAAAATAATTTACTCGGCTTGTTGCTGCAGCTCGTCTAACCATTGCTGGTGGTATAGATGGATATGCTTAGGGGCAAAGTACTTGCTTAGCCATGTCATACCGTTTCGTTGGGTGGTTTCAGTGTAAATTTCGCAGCCATTATCGTTCTCTTGCAGCAGCCAAGCATGGTACATGTCCATGCTTCCTGACTTACCTTTCCAAGCGAGTTTTTTATGTGTTTGGTATTCTACAACGGTGCATTCAAAGGACAGTTTTTTGGTTTGCCATTTAAATATAGAGCCTTTGTGAAGCTCTATGCCGTCGCCATTCAAAATTTGTAAAGACGTTGTTGTGTGCTTCCAGTTAGGCCAACAAGGTGCTCGCACTAAACAGGCCCAAATGTTTTCAGCAGTTACAGCCGTCTGAATTTGGTTTTTTACATGAATGTGTGAGTTTCGAGGGTGATAATAATCTGGCCATGTTATTTTGCTCGGACTATCCATTTACCTTCCTTCAGAATTATTTATTGGGCATGGCTTAATGCCTTTATTGATTATAGTCGCCCAGTGATTTTATTCATGTCTTGGCTGTCTGGTGGCAGGTCATTACTTTAAATAGTGGTGCAAAAAATAACTAACGAAGCTCCTTATTTAGCTAGATACAAGCCAAATGCCCACTCCAATCATTAATGTGCCAGATATTCGATTAAGTAATCGCACGTTGCCGCTTTTGTTTAAGAATAACCGTAAGGTTTTGCCACCGGTTGCATAAAGAGTCATACAAACAAACTCAGAAATTAGAATTATCCCCACTAATACACTAAGTTGCAGGGGAAGGGCTTTGTCCGCTTGGATAAAAGGCGGTAACAGTGAAATCATAAAGGCCCAACCTTTAGGATTCGCTATTGCTGTTACCAGCCCCTGTGTGGCTAATTGCCAAGGGCTAACTTGTGCTTGCTGTTCAATTTTTTCGGGTATGGCCATCTTTCCGCGAGAGCGCCACATTTGGATCCCTAAGTAACCAAGGTAGCTGCCGCCAACCCATTTTAGCAAGGTAAACACATCTGGGTAACGCAGCATAATTGCAGCAACACCAAGTACAGCTAGCACCGCAACTATGCCTACTCCTATCATTTCACCTAGCATCATCCAAAAGGTGCGGCGCAGCCCAATGGTCATGCCTAGGGTCATCGCAAGCGTCATACACATTCCGGGGGTAATAGAGACAAAGAAAAAGGTGGGAATGAAAATGAGAAGAATGGAGAAGTCCATAAAGATAAATAACCGTCTTAGAAAAAATGCGATTTTACACCCTAAATAGACTTACCGCATGATTTAAATCAGTGAGGCTTATTTCGTTGGAACATCTTTAAGTAAAAGATAATTCGAGAAACATTTACCCGTAGCAACACCCTTTTACCTATCCCATTAGTGAGTAGTTTTATCGAGTAAGTATCAAGGTTGCGGGACAATTTTTTGAAGCGTTGGCAATTTCCATAACGAAGCTTTAGAATTAGCCGTTTCGCGGCATAGCTGCAAATATTAACTAAAGGAATCTTTAATGATTATCGCAAAAGACGATGTTGCCATTTTCGAATACACAGTAACCGCGAACGGTGAACAACTAGATACGTCTGAAGGTAAAGAACCTTTAGCAATTATTGTTGGTCACGGCCAATTGGTACCTGGCTTAGAGCAAGCATTAATTGGTAAACAAACTGGCGATAAGTTTGACGCTGATATTGCCGCTGCAGATGGCTATGGCGAGCGCAATGACAACCTTGTTCAGGCTGTTCCACAATCAATGTTTGGCGATGTTGAAGTAGAAGTGGGTATGCAGTTTCGTGCAACTACTGATGAAGGTGAGCAATCAGTTATCATCATTGGTATGGAAGAAGACGAAGTGATTGTTGATGGTAATCACCCTCTAGCGGGTATTGATTTAGCCTTTAGCATTGAAGTAACCGAAGTGCGTAAAGCCACTGAAGAAGAATTAGCTCACGGTCACGTTCATGCGGCTGGCGGCTGTGGTCACCAG
Source organism: Agarivorans sp. DSG3-1 (assembly GCF_046774965.1). Taxonomy (NCBI): domain Bacteria; kingdom Pseudomonadati; phylum Pseudomonadota; class Gammaproteobacteria; order Alteromonadales; family Alteromonadaceae; genus Agarivorans; species Agarivorans sp. DSG3-1. The sequence continues at coordinate 3,374,639 of NZ_CP177241.1, forward strand.
CACTAATAGCGCTTACTTATAGTTGGTCTTCTAAGGGTAGTAGGCCAACTATCCAAGCTTGAAACTTTCTCCAGGCACTTGCCTTAGGTTCCTTGTTGTAGCGTAGCTCTTCTTGTTCTCTTCTTTTTTCTATCCATTCTAAGTCTTGCTGTTGATCTAAAGCTAACAAATAACTCTTGTAGGGCAGTTCTTCATGTACCGAATGATGAATCAACTCGGCTAAGTTAGGACAGGTGAGTAGTAAGCCCATTTCTGTATTTAAGTTTATAGAGCGCGGATCCCAATTGAACGAACCAATAAACAGTTTCTCTTCATCAATAATAAACATTTTGCTATGCAGGCTTGCTCGAGAAGCGCCTTTTCCAAAGAACGCGAGGCGTTCTTTTTGTTTAGCGTCGGGTTTTACTTCATAAAGAAACACGTTTCCTTCGACCAGACGTTTACGGTACTTTTTATAACCCGAATGAACCGCTGCAACATCGGTAGCGGCTAAAGAGTTGGTGATTACACTCACATCTATGCCTTTGTTGGCGAGGGCTAATAAACCTTCGGTACCTTCTTCTCCTGGCACAAAGTACGGAGAGCTGAGCATAATGCTTTGTTCTGCCTTGCTTAAGGCTACTCCCAAGTTGCTCGAAACGTCTGAAGGGTAGGCCGGGTCTTTATCCGGATGGTCAACCAGTAAGCGTCCATCACACCAATAAAGGTGATCTCTAAAATCTTGGTTAACCAGCAATTGTTGGTAACGCTGATGGGCAACGATGAAAGACTTCACGCTATTTTTAAATATCTGTTGTTCTAGGCGTCGATATTGCTTTTGCTGATCTATATCGTGTGGATTTAGTGCCTCAATCGGGTAAGCTCTGAAACCGTTCCAGTAAAAATCAAATGCTTGGCTTACTTCTTTTACCACTGGGCCCAGTGCAATGGCATCTAAATCTGCAAACTCTAATTCCGCTTTAGCACTAAAATATTCATCACCGATGTTTCTGCCACCAACCACCGTAATTACTCCGTCTATGGTGAGTGACTTATTGTGCATTCGGCTGTTTAAGCGATTAAAGTCGCCGACCATATTGGTGCCTCGAAAGGTACGGTCGTAAAATGGATTAAATATCCGGACTTCTATATTGTGATGCAGTGATAAAGCTTTAAGTACGTCATCGTAGTTAGAGGTATTAATGTCGTCGATAAGTAGCCTTACACGCACCCCGCGATCAGCTGCCTTCAGTAAATTTCCTAAGAAAATAGCACCGGTCATGTCTTCTTTAATCATGTAGTACTGAGCATCAATACTTTGCTCTGCTTGCTCGATTAGAGCGATACGAGCAGCAAAGGCGCTAATACCGTCTGCGAGTATCGCTATCCCAGTTTTACCAGGCTGATACTGCGTAATATGATCAATTTTTAACTGGTTAATAGAATCCTGTGGGAGCGTTAAGGTGTAACTCGCTTGCTTATGTTGCTCAATCAATTCGTTGCTAGGGCGCTGCGCGCAGGCCAATAAGACTTGAGAGGCAAATAGAATAACAACAATACGTTTAACCTGAATGAGCAAATCCATTTGACTAACTGTCTACCTAAGCAACTAAATATTATGAGAAATTTTAGACTAAATCCAATCACCTAGCTAGCTGTAACGTAGCTAAGACAGGCCAATTTGTTAACTCTGTGTTAATCCGTTTCCTACTCACTCGTATTACGTATATAATGCCGCGCTTACTTTTTTGAGACTTTGTATATGCACACAGCTGAAACCCTGTTTAAACCTGAAACTTGTGTAAACCGTCAGCGAGCCGCTGCGCCGTTTTTGCCGATGTCTCGTAAAGAGATGAAAGCCTTAGGTTGGGACAGTTGTGACATTATCTTAGTGACTGGCGATGCCTATGTGGATCACCCTAGTTTTGGTATGGCGGTTATTGGCCGAATGCTTGAAGCTAAGGGGTTTAGAGTGGGTATCATTGCTCAGCCCGAGTGGACCAGTAAAGACGCGTTTATGACGCTTGGTAAGCCTAATTTATTTTTTGGCGTAACAGCTGGCAACATGGACTCGATGATCAACCGCTATACGGCTGATCGCAAATTGCGCCATGATGATGCATATACACCAAATGATGAAGGTGGAAAGCGGCCAGATCGCGCAGTGATTGTGTATTCTCAGCGCTGTAAAGAAGCGTATAAAGATGTACCCGTTGTTTTGGGTGGTATTGAAGCTAGCTTGCGCCGGATTGCCCACTATGATTACTGGTCAGACAAAGTTCGCCGTTCAGTATTGTTTGATGCAAAAGCAGAATTACTTATCTATGGAAACGCTGAACGTCCGCTAGTGGAAGTGGCTTATCGTTTAAGCCAAGGTGAGGACATTGCTGATCTTTATGATGTGCGTGGTACGGCCATTATTCGTAAAGAAGCGCTACCTGGATGGAGCGGATTAGATTCAAGTCACCTCGATAAACCAGGAAAAATCGATCCTATTCCTAGCCCTTATGCCGAAATTGAGGAAACTTGCTCAAGCAAGGAGGACGCTCCGGTAGAATCAGATCCACAGCAAGCCAAACCAATTGTTGTGCAAATGGAGAAAAAGCGTCCTTGGGAAAATGTATATATTAATTTGCCTGCTTACGAACAGGTAAAAGTTAACCAAGTGCTTTACGCGCATGCTTCTCGTATTTTCCACCTTGAGACAAACCCTGGGTGTGCGCGAGCATTAGCTCAGCGCCACGGTGATCGTTATATATGGCTTAACCCTCCTGCGTTACCATTAAGTACCGAAGATATGGATGGCGTGTTTGGTTTACCTTATCAACGTATTCCGCATCCTAGTTACGGTAAAGCGAAAATCCCGGCTTATGACATGATTAAGTTCTCAATCAATATCATGCGTGGTTGTTACGGGGGCTGTACATTCTGTTCTATCACTGAGCACGAAGGGCGAATTATTCAAAGTCGTTCAGAAGATTCTATTATCAATGAGATCGAGCAGATCAGAGATCAAGTGCCTGGATTCACGGGTATTATTTCTGATTTAGGTGGTCCTACCGCGAATATGTATCGCTTAAATTGTAAAAGCCCGAAAGCCGAAGAAACCTGCCGCCGTTTATCCTGTGTTTACCCAACTATTTGTCATCATATGGATACTGACCATACGCCGACTATTGATTTGTATCGCAGAGCGCGAAAGGTGGAAGGCATCAAAAAGATCTTGATTGCTTCTGGTGTTCGCTACGATTTAGCCATTGAAGACCCGCGTTATATTAAAGAGCTAGCGCTACACCATGTCGGCGGGTATTTAAAGATTGCCCCAGAACATACCGAAGAGGGTCCATTGTCTAAGATGATGAAGCCGGGCATGGGGACTTACCACAAGTTTAAAGAACTATTCGACAAATACTCTAAAGAAGCGGGTAAGAAACAGTATCTGATTCCTTATTTCATCTCTGCGCATCCAGGGACCAAAGATGAAGATATGGTGACCTTGGCGCTGTGGCTTAAAAAGAATAAATTCCGCTTAGACCAAGTGCAAAACTTCTATCCATCGCCATTGGCTAACGCAACAACTATGTATCACACCGAGCGTAATCCGTTACATAAGGTGAGCCATACTAGTGAAAAAGTGTCGGTAGCGAAGAAGGGGCGTCAGCGTCGCTTGCATAAAGCTTTGCTACGTTATCATGATGAGAAGAACTGGCCGTTAATTCGTGAAGGCTTAACGAATATGGGCTTAACGAAATTAATTGGTAATGGCTTGCATCATTTGGTGCCAGCCGACAACCGAAGAGGTGGTCGCGGTGCGGCGAACCGTGGTTATAAAGGTGCCAAAAACAGTAATTTTGCTGCGACACGGTTTACCAACAAACAGTTTAAGCAAAAACGATAACGTAAAAAAAGCGGCTTGTTAGCCGCTTTTTTATTGCTTGTTTATAACCAATGCCTTAGCAAATCTAACAACACGGTTAATACTAGTAAATAAACTGACCTACGTATTAGCAGGTACTCATTAGGGCTTAAATCGTTTACTGGTTTAAAGAAAATCCGCAAAGGATTAAACCAATCGTTATGTTGTCTAGCATGCCCCCACATCGCTTTGCTAACAAAGCTAAGCGCTAAAAGTATACATAGCGCTTCTGCAACCAAGACCAGATTATTCATGGTTAAAGCTTAGGCCATATGCTCTAAGTACATGACCGTAAGTTCTACTCGAGACTTGGCGTTTAACTTACGCAATAGGCTTTTAACATGAACCTTCACAGTGCCTTCTGTGATTTTTAAACTAGAGGCTACTTCGCGATTACTAGCACCTTTAGCGATTTCATTCAGCGTTTGTAACTCACGTTTGGTTACCGTGGCTAACTTCTCAGCAAACTCATCATTTTCGTGTAGGCAGTTTAGGTAAGGCAATAGCTCTTCGCTTAATACTTGTTTACCTGCAGCGGCTTGTTTGAGTTGTTCGTGTAATTGCTCAGGCTCCATATCTTTTAACAAGTAACCATCTGCGCCAGCGTTAATGAGCTTGATTACGTCTTGTTTAGAGTCAGAAACTGTAAGAATAATGATGGTTGAAGAGACCTGTTTTTCTCGTAACAGTTTTAAGGTATCTAAACCCGACAAACCCTTCATATTAAGATCTAGTAATACAACATCGGGTTCTAATTCGGTGCAGAGTTCTACTGCTTGTGCGCCACTGCCTGCTTCTGCAACTACGTTAAAATCTGGCTCTATGCTTAAAAACTGCACGATACCTTTTCGCATTAACGGGTGGTCGTCTACAACAATAATGTTGATTGGGTCGCTCATAGCTTAAAGAATCCTTAATTACTCTTTGTAGGGAAGGTTAGTTTTACCGATACGCCACCAGTTAAAGACTGCTCGAAACGTATTTCGCCATCTAAACGTTGCGCACGTTCTTGCATAATCTGTAAGCCGTAATGATCGTTAACCTGTTTTAATTTATTGCCTTGCAATCCATTGTCTGCAATCTCAACCGATATTTGCTCTGGTTCGCCAATACATGTTACCGAAATTTTATCACAGTCAGCATGTTTTAAAGCGTTTATGATCGCTTCTCTCACAATTTGAATAATGTGAATTTGCTTGTCGGCTTCCACCATATCGTTGGAAATGTCTGTATTTAACTCAATAGTTTGTTGGTGCTGAGTATTAAGCTCTTCTATTAATACTTGTAAAGAATCTACCAGCAAAGCGTTTTTAATGGTTAACCTAAAGGTAGATAGCAGCTCACGCAGTTGTATATAGGCTGAGCTTAAAACACTTTGTATCTCGTTACTTATCTCTAAGCTTTTAGCAACGTCTGTGGGTGACTGCTTTAGTTGCCGTTGTAACAAGCTGTTTTGAATTTTCAGGTAAGAGAGGCTTTGAGCTAAAGAGTCATGTAGCTCGCGTGCAATGGTGGCGCGTTCTTCCATGAGTAACAGTTTTTGCTTTTGCAATAAGCTTTGTTCAAAGCGCAGTACTTTGGTTACGGTGCGGCAATAGCTGGTCACAATCGCCGCTCTATCTTCAGGAATAGCAGGGAGCAGCAAAGAGCCGTATTGTTCTTGGTTAAGCTCTAGCGGAATGGGGGTTGCAAATTCACTTATTTCGGGCTCAATGTCTATCGCAATATCCAGCTTCTCGATATAAAGTTTTGCGCCTTTTATGCCGAGAGTATCGCACAGTAATTCTAAGGATTGGGTGAGGTGTTGTTGATTCAAATTGTTATTAAATAGAGTTTGTTCAAGATTGTATAAAAAATTGAGGTCGCGGTTGGCGCGACGTAATTCCTTGGTCTTATCTTTTACTTGGTTCTCTAGGTTTTGATATGAGCGCTCTAAGTCTTGCGACATAGATACAATAGCTTTGGCCAAAGTTTCCATTTCAATGCTGGCGTAAATGGTGGAAATTGATATTTTGAAATCGCCGTTTTGAACTTGTTTTGCGGCCTCAACCAAACGGTAAATTGGCCGAGAGATATTACGTTGCATATACCACAAAGTATAAACTGCAATCATGGTGATGATGGCAAAAGCGATAAGTTGAAGCAGGGTTAATTGGAATACTTTTGCTTCAGAACCATATTGAGTATGTGCAACAAAATCGTCGATTAGGTCGACAAAACCCACAATTTGTTTGTCAAAACTAGCGATATCTTTATTTTTAACAAATGGTTTTAACTGCTCCCAACGGTGTTTTACTTTCTGATAACGCTGATTAATAGTGTCGTCTTGCTGGGCTACTTTCATCAAGGCAGGGCTAGACAGGGATTTCTCAAATTGGTCGATTTTCCTAGGAAGTGCAGTGTCATAAACATTTAGCGCGTGCGCCATTCGGTAGCTTTGCATGCGTAAAGAACCAGCAACATTTATAGCTTCTGCATCATTTAAGCTATTCACCAAAGTAGTCAAGGAGCTAATAGCGACCAAGGCGAATAAAAACATCATTAAACTTAAAAGGCGAATAACAGCGGTGCCAATGGAGCGTTTGCCAAAAAAACGTTTCAAGCGGAAATCCTTGTATTTACGAAAGTTTTAATACAATCAAATTGCCATCAAATTGTAACTCTTTAAGAAAGCACTTAACAAATGTTGTTTTGTTGCATAACATTAAAAGCATCACCGAAGTCTAAAACGACCTACGTCACAATGATATGGCGTTTAGACCCTTAGCATTAGACTAAGCAGGGTAGAGTTCAGAAATGGCTTTGCCTCCCGCATTTGGAAAGGTTGATTTATGTTATCGGATTCATTTTCCCGAAAATTTTTCTATTTGCGTCTGTCACTGACCGACGTCTGTAATTTTAAGTGTAACTATTGCTTGCCCGATGGTTACCACTGCGACACTCCTCATACCAACCTTAGTTTGTCTGAAATAGAGCAGTTAGCCACGTGTTTCTCTCGGTTAGGTACTAACAAAATCCGCCTTACTGGTGGCGAACCCAGTCTGCGCAAAGATCTTGTAGACGTAATGAACATTTGCTCGAACACCACGGGCATAAAGCAGCTAGCCATGACCACCAACGGCTTTAAGTTAGCAACACATGCAAAACGTTGGAAAGAGGCAGGTTTAACTCACGTTAATGTGAGTGTAGATAGCCTAGACCCACGCCAGTTTGAGTTAATAACCGGCACCAAAACATTTGAAAAAGTGATGGCCGGAGTTGATGAAGCTTTGGCGCAAGACTTTACTGCAGTGAAGTTAAATGCGGTTCTGATCAAGCATATGGCTAAGCAAAATTTTCGTAAGTATCTTGATTGGATTAAAGACCGCCCAGTTGAAGTTCGTTTTATCGAGTTGATGCAAATGGGTGATCACCCTGAGTACTTCGATAAACATCATATTGCAGGCGATGGTTTTAAACAGCTCCTGTTAAATGAAGGCTGGGAGCAACAAATAAGTGCACACAATGCAGGCCCCGCTCAGGTTTTTCATCACTCTGATTATGCCGGCAAAATAGGTTTAATCATGCCTTATTCAAAAGACTTTTGTGCAAGCTGCAATCGTTTACGTGTTTCTTCACAAGGTAAATTACATTTATGCCTATTTGGAGAAGAGGGCGTAGACTTGCGAGATTTGTTGCAAGACCCTATTCAGCAAGCTCAACTTAGCCAACGAATTGAAACCGCTCTTCAGACTAAAAAAGTCAGCCATTTCCTTCACGACGGTAATACCGGCGCTACTCCTCACCTCGCTTCTATAGGCGGATAAGTTTTAGTGCGTGATGCAAATCACGCACTATACTTGATCTAAATCAATCATTTGGACAAACACCTCTTTCGAGGTATGTTTTTGAATGTTAATAGAAATTACGCTTAACCCTAAGAAACCTAGGGTGGTTTTACCAGTTTGGCTAAAGCCTGATTTCGTAAGGAAAATTGATGTCTGTAGACCTGTCTAAACGTCGTATGTTTAGTCCCAGCGATACGATTCGCAGTAAGCAACATCACTCATTACCTTGGCTAAAACAATCAATCGAAGATGGTTGTAGCCAGTGTGGTGAATGCATCAAAGCGTGCCCCGAGCAGATTATTGTTAAAGGCAGTGGTGGTTTTCCGGTGGTTGATTTCACTAAAGGTGAATGCACATTTTGTTACCAATGTGCTGCAGCTTGCCCAGAATCTTTGTTTCACCCTCAGCAGCAATCTGCTTGGTCTAATTCAGTTAACGTTAACGATTCTAAGTGTTTGGCTCAAAACGGCGTTTATTGCCGTAGTTGCAGTGATACTTGTGAACAACGAGCGATAACAATTAAACCTTTATTGGCAGGTAAAGCAGAGGTCAACGTAGACTCGGAGCATTGTAATAGTTGCGGTGCTTGTATCTCAGTATGTCCAAGCCAAGCTATTGAAATAAAGGAAGTTGGATGAACGAAGAGTACCATATTAGTAGCGCAGTGGTGATGTGTAATCCTGACCGTATCACTGAAGTTATTGACCAAATCAGCGGACTTTCTGGTTTAGAAGTTCACGGTTTTAACCCAGAAGGGAAAATTGTGATCTCTATTGAAAGTGAAATGCGAAACAACATCGTAAATACCCTAGAAGATATAGGAAAGTTGGAAGCAGTGCTAAGCAGCAATTTAGTATTCCACCAATTTGAACCAGCTAATGCTAATGAGGAAGTATCATGAAATGGACTCGCCGACAGTTTGTTAAAGCGAATGCAGTAAGTGCCGCAGCCACCGTTGCCGGTATTAGTTTACCTGCAAGTGCCACCAACCTAATTACTTCTTCAGAAGATACAAAGGTTACCTGGGATAAAGCCCCTTGTCGTTTTTGTGGTACGGGTTGTAGCGTATTAGTAGGCTCTCAAAATGGTAAAGTAGTGGCAACCCAAGGTGACCCTGAGTCGCCGGTAAATAAGGGTTTAAACTGTATCAAGGGCTACTTCCTTTCTAAGATCATGTACGGTAAAGACCGATTAACCACGCCATTGCTGCGTATGACCGATGGAAAATTTGATAAAAATGGCGAGTTTGCTCCTATCACTTGGGATCAAGCCTTCGACATTATGGCTGAAAAGTGGAAAAAAGCCTTGGCCGACAAAGGCCCTACTTCAGTAGGTATGTTTGGTTCAGGCCAATGGACCGTTTGGGAAGGGTACGCTGCAGCCAAATTACATAAAGCGGGCTTTCTAACCAATAACCTAGATCCAAATGCGCGCCACTGTATGGCTTCTGCGGTAGGTGGCTTTATGCGTACCTTTGGCATAGATGAACCAATGGGCTGTTATGACGATCTAGAAGCCGCTGATTCGTTTGTGCTTTGGGGCTCAAACATGGCGGAGATGCACCCAATTTTGTGGTCGCGCTTAACCGACCGTCGTTTGTCTGCACCGCACGTTAAAGTGCATGTGTTATCTACCTTTGAACACCGTAGCTTTGAATTAGCCGACAACGGAATGGTATTTACACCACAAACCGATTTGGCCATTCTTAACTACATTGCTCACTATATTATTGAAAATGATAAAGTGAACTGGGATTTTGTTAATAAGCATACTCACTTTAAACGTGGTGAAACCGATATTGGTTATGGCTTACGCCCAGAGCATCCTCTTCAAAAAGCTGCTGCACATCCAGACTCCGGTAAAATGACCGATATGAGCTTCGATGAATATCGCGAGTTCTTAAAAGATTACAATCTAGACGCCGTGGCTAAATTGTCTGGTGTTCCTGCAGAAAAACTTGAAGCTTTAGCCAAAGATTACGCTGATCCTAATGTTAAAGTAACTTCGTTCTGGACCATGGGCTTTAACCAACACACGCGTGGTGTATGGGCGAATAACTCTTGTTACAACATTCACTTATTGACCGGTAAAATTTCAGAGCCAGGTAACAGCCCGTTCTCGTTAACTGGTCAACCGTCGGCGTGTGGTACTGCGCGTGAAGTGGGTACCTTCTCACATCGCTTACCAGCAGATATGGTGGTGGCTAATCCTAAACACCGTAAAATTTCTGAAGATATTTGGCAGCTACCTGAAGGTGCAATTCCGCCAAAACCGGGTTACCACGCAGTACTTCAAAACCGTATGTTGAAAGACGGTAAGCTAAATGCCTACTGGGTAATGTGTAACAACAATATGCAGGCCGCGCCTAACATTAATGAAGAAGGCTTACCGGGTTACCGTAACCCAGAAAACTTTATTGTGGTGTCAGACCCATATCCAACCGTTACTGCACAAGCCGCTGATCTTATTTTGCCTACTGCAATGTGGGTGGAAAAAGAAGGCGCCTATGGTAACGCTGAGCGTCGCACCCAGTTTTGGCATCAACAGGTTTCACCACCGGGTGACGCAAAGTCAGATTTATGGCAAATGGTTGAGTTTTCTAAGCGCTTCGCTGTTGAAGAAGTTTGGCCAGCTGAGTTGATTGCTAAGAAACCAGAATATAAAGGTAAAACTTTATACGACATTCTTTATGCAAACGGTGAGGTTGACAAATTTCCGGTTGAGCAGGTTGATGCGAAACTAAATGATGAAGCTAAAGATTTTGGATTTTATCTGCAAAAAGGCTTATTTGAAGAATACGCCAAGTTTGGCCGCGACCATGGTCACGACTTAGCCCCATTTGATACTTACCACGAAGTGCGAGGTTTACGTTGGCCGGTTGTTAATGGTGAAGAAACCCGCTGGCGTTTCCGTGAAGGGTCAGATCCTTATGTTAAAGCAGGAGAGGGTGTTAACTTCTATGGTAAACCAGATGGCAAAGCCTTCATTATTGCTACGCCTTTTGAGCCTGCGGCAGAGTCTCCAGATGAAGAATACGACATGTGGTTAAGTACCGGTCGAGTACTAGAGCACTGGCACTCAGGTTCTATGACGCGTCGCGTACCAGAATTGTATCGCGCATTCCCCGATGCCGTATTGTTTATTCACCCAGAAGATGCCAAACAGCGCGGCTTCAAACGTGGTGATGAAGTGCTGATTCAATCTCGCCGTGGTGAAGTTAAATCGCGAATTGAAACTCGTGGCCGTAACCGTCCACCAAAAGGCTTAGTATTTATGCCTTGGTTCGACGCCAAGCAGCTAACCAACAAGCTCACCCTTGATGCAACGGATCCTTTATCAAAAGAGACCGACTTTAAGAAGTGTGCGGTTAAGTTAGTTAAGGTTTAAGTTAATGAAAAAGCACTGTAAGTCCCTCGCTTTCAGTGCTTCGCTAACAATATTTGCCAAGGTGGCGGAGAGAGTATTATGAAAATGCGAGTTTTATTATCAGGCTTTATAACCAGCCTTTTACTATGCGGAGCGGTTGTCGCTAACGATTACATTAGTAATGGTGGTGTAGATTCATTGCGCGGCGATACTGAGCTAAACACTCAAACTCAGGCTGCAGGTTTAAAATCTGTAGTAGAGCAAGACAAACCCTATGATAGCGATTATGTGTTTCAACCACCGTTGATCCCACACCAAATTCGCCATTATGAGATGAGTTTAAATGCGAATAAATGTTTGTCATGCCATAGCTGGAAAAACGCTCGCGAAAGCGGAGCGACTAAAATCAGCGTGACACACTATGAAGCGCGAGACGGCCAAGTACTGGCGGATGTGTCTCCACGTCGTTACTTCTGTTTACAATGCCACGTGCCTCAAAACGAAGCGGCTCCGTTGATTGAAAATGATTATGAACGTGTTGAATCGTTACGCTAAACACTAGGTTTAACCAGAGGCTAAATTATGAAGTTACTAAAAGCATTTTGGCGGAAACTAAGCACTCCCAGCAAGGCCGCTGTGGGTGTAGTGTTAGCGCTAGGCTTTACTGGTGGTATCTTATTCTGGGGTGCGTTTAACACCGGAATGGAAGCCACCAATACCGAGGCATTTTGTTCCGGATGTCATGCGCCAATTGTGGCTGAAATCCAGGAGACGATTCACTATTCAAACCGTTCAGGGGTGCGAGCAATTTGCTCAGATTGTCACGTACCGCATAATTGGACTGACAAAATAGTGCGTAAAGTTCAAGCCAGTAAAGAGCTTATTGCATTTGCGATGGGTACCATTAGTACTCAAGAGAAATTTGAAGCGCGTCGTAAACACTTAGCTGAGCGAGAGTGGCATCGTATGAGCCAAAATGACTCTCAAGAATGTAGAAATTGTCATGAATTTGATTTCATGGATTTCTCAGAGCAGCGTCCACGCAGTGTCGCTCAACACTCTGATGCATTGGCAAGTGGCGAAAAAACTTGTGTTGATTGTCACAAGGGTATCGCTCACCGCTTACCGGATATGAGCGGCGTTGAAGGCTGGTAATAATTAAGGAAGACACATGAGTACTTTAGAATCAGTTTTTTGGCATGTGTTAGGTTATGCTGCCATGCCTACCATTTTTGTTATGGGCTTTGTTGGAGTTGCGGTTGTTTCGCTAGCGATTCTATCCAAATGGGATAAAGACCAATAACTTAGTCTGTATTAAGACTTTTCATCACAACACTTAGTAGGCATTATTAGGCCTACTAAGTCGTTTCTATACGAAGATAATGCAAAGTAAATCACCAGAAGCTATCCAAGGCGTAATATTGGCCGGCGGCCAGTCTCGCAGAATGGGTACTGATAAGGCGCTACTTGATTGGCAAGGTAAAACATTGCTGGCAGCTAAAGTTGCTCAGTTAAGTACAGTATTACAAAGTAGTGTATTTGTGAGTGGCAGTTATAGCGGATTTGAATGCATTGCAGATGAAGCAAAATCGCTCGGGCCGTTAGCGGGCATAAAAAGCACCGTAAAAACGTTGGAGTGTGAGGCATGTGTGTTCATTCCTGTGGATATGCCTTTGTTAAGCGATGGCGTTATTGAACATTTGCTCTCTTTGTATGAGACAAATAGACAAAGCTATTATTGCAGCTCAAGCGTATTCCCGTTAGTTCTTGAAGTAAATCAAGCTACGATTCAATGCATTGATGAGGTACTTGCTAGGCCTGAGGCAAAGCAACGCTCGATTAAAGCCCTTTTAACACTTATTAATGCCCAAGCCGTTCAATTTTCTGAGGCGTTTACTAACACTTTGGTTAACACTAACACGCCTGAGCAATGGCAAATGATTAAACATATTAGCGGAGAACAACCATGAGCCATTTGGCTAATGATACTCAAACCTTTTTAAATATTGCAGTGCTAACGGTATCCGATACTCGCAATGAAGAAACCGATACCTCGGGCCGTTATTTAGCTGAAGCATTAACAGATGCTGGACATAATCTAGCTGATAAAAAGATAGTCATCGATGATATTTATCAAATACGAGCAGTGTTAAGTAACTGGATTGCTGATCCAAACATTGACTGCGTTATTTCTACCGGTGGTACTGGTTTTACTGCTCGTGACAATACACCTGAAGCCGTTCATGTACTATTTGATAAAGACATTGAAGGTTTTGGTGAGTTGTTTCGTCATATCTCTTACACCGAGATCGGTACCTCAACGGTGCAGAGTCGCGCATTAGGTGGTTTCGCAAATAAAACCGTTATTTTCTGCGTACCTGGCTCTACCAATGCTTGTAAAACTGCTTGGCAAAAAATACTGCTAGAGCAACTAAATAGTACTCATAAGCCGTGTAACTTTGTTCCTCACATAGGTCAAAAGTAATGAGCAAATTTACCCATATTAATGCTTCTGGTGAAGCCATTATGGTAGATGTTTCCGATAAAACTGAAACTAGCCGAATTGCTAAAGCTCAGGCACGAGTTAATATTAATCAGCAAACAGTCGCTAGCTTGGTTAATGGTGAGCAACACAAAGGTGACGTATTTGCTTGTGCACGTATTGCCGGGATACAAGCCGCTAAAAAAACCTCAGAGCTGATACCTTTATGCCACCCTTTAATGCTAAGCAAAGTGACTATAGAGTTGGATCTGGATGAAAGCGCAGGTGTGATTACGGTGATAAGTACCGCCAAGGTGAAAGGGCAAACAGGTGTTGAGATGGAAGCGTTAACAGCGGCCAGCGTTGCAGCCTTAACGATTTACGACATGTGTAAAGCGATTCAAAAAGACATTGTTATTACCGATCTCAAGCTACTAGAAAAACACGGTGGTAAGTCTGGCTCTTTTAGTGCTGAGGCATAAGGAGAAAATATGCAGGTAAAAGTGTTATTTTTTGCTCGATTAAAAGAGCAGTTAGGCTGCTCTAGCGTTAGCCTCGAGCTAGCAGAAGGCAGTAATACGACTCAATTGAAAGCCGAGCTAGTAAGCAAAGGGCAGCAATGGACGATTTTAGAGGAGTCCTCGGTATTGATGGCTATTAATCAACAGCACATTAGCGATGTTAAAAGCTTAGCCAACGGTGATGAAGTGGCATTTTTCCCACCGGTTACGGGCGGTTAAATGATACGGGTTCAAACTGACGACTTTAATGTGGGTGATGAGTACCAAGCGCTACGTAATCGCGCTAGCGCTGGGGCAATTGTATTTTTCGTTGGCTTAGTTCGAGACATGAATTTAGGCGAACAAGTTAAAGGTTTACATTTAGAGCATTACCCCGGAATGACGGAGTCTCAGTTAGAAGCCATTGTTGAGCAAGCCAAGCAACGTTGGCCTATTCAAGATGCTAGTGTGGTTCATCGCGTTGGTGATTTAGATGTGAGTGACCAAATTGTGTTTGTTGGGGTTAACAGTGCTCACCGAGAAGCATCATTTGAAGCTTGCCATTTCATTATGGATTACCTTAAAACTCAAGCCACCTTTTGGAAAAAAGAGCGCACGAATAATAACGACACATGGTTAGATGCTCGAGAATCTGATTTAGAAGCAAAAAGTAAATGGTAAAACTGCTAGTTTCTTTTTTTCTATTATTGAGCTGCACTGTGAAAGCTGAACCGGTAACGATAGCGGTTGCTGCTAATTTTAAGACTACTGCAGAAGCGTTAGCGAAAGATTATCAGCTCACTAATACTCAGTTTACGTATCGTATTTCTAGTGCATCAACAGGTATTTTATACAATCAAATTAAACACGGTGCTCCTTTTGATTTATTCTTTTCTGCCGACGATCTTCGACCACAACAGTTGGTTAATGAGCAGCACGCAATAAAACAGAAACCCTATGCAGTGGGACAGTTGGTTTTTTGGGCGCCACAGTTCACTGACCAAAATGGTGAGTTCGTTAAAGGTGAAGCCCTTTGGAACAAATGGTCGGAACCGTTTGCTTACGCCAACCCTGAATTAGCACCTTACGGTGCCGCGGCTCAGCAATTGGTTAGTGAGAAAAATGCTTCACCAAAAATTATACTGGCTAACAATGTATCTCAAGTGTATCAATTTATTGTTACTGGTAATGTTAAAGCCGGTTTTGTTGCTCGTTCAATTAAGACCGATTTAGACGGGTCTTTCTGGATAGTACCTAAAAATAGGCATCCAGCGGTAACCCAAAATATAGCCCTACTAACAATCACATCGCAAGCTGTTGATTTTTACCATTACTTGTCTAGTTCCGCCGCACACTCTATCATCAAAGCAAATGGATATTTGTTACCTTAATCAATGACCGACGCTGAAATACAAGCCATTGTTTTATCGATAAAGCTCGCTTCTCTGAGCTGCTTTATCTTGTTGCTAGTTGGCACTCCGCTAGCATGGTGGTTGGCTCGAAGCGAACGCAAGATTAAACATGTGATAGAAGCCATTGTGGCGTTACCTATTGTTCTACCACCTACCGTATTGGGTTTTTATTTGTTGATTAGCTTTGCGCCGAACAGTGTTATGGGCCAGTGGTGGCTAACGCTTACTGGTAGTCAGTTAGCTTTTAGTTTCTCTGGGTTGGTATTCGCCTCTTGTTTATATTCTTTGCCCTTTGTCGTTCAACCCATTCAAAGTGCTTTTAAACAAATTGAACCAGGTGTGCTCGACGCGGCCAAGGTATTACGAATGCCTAGGTGGAAACAACTATTAGCCGTTGAGCTACCGTTAGCCAAAAATGGCTTTATCGTTGCGATGGTCTTGGGTTTTGCACATACCTTGGGAGAGTTTGGTGTGGTACTTATGATTGGAGGCAGTATTCCTGGTGAAACACAAGTAATAGCGATTGCTTTGTTTGACCATGTAGAAAGCCTTAATTTTGCCGCAGCGCATCGCTTAGCTTTAGTATTGTTAGGCTTTTCATTTGTCGCGTTGTTATTAACTTATACTTTCTCTGCTTCAAAGAAGCGAGTAGGGAGCATAGGTGTTAAGTTTTAATCTTGAGTACCTACGTGATAACTTTTCATTAAAAATAGAACCAACTCAGCTACCTTTATTATGTGGAGTGTTTGGTCCATCAGGGGTGGGGAAAACAACCTTGCTTAGAGTTTTGGCCGGTCTTGAGCCTCCTCGAAACGGAGACATTTTTTTCGCGTCACAAACTTGGTTTAATCGAAACACTAATCTTAGTTCACATCAACGTCCCTTAGCGTTTGTCACTCAGGGCAGTTATCTTTTCCACCACCTCAGTGTTAAACAAAACATCCAGTTATCAAGTCGCATCAACGCTGCTGATTTAGATTATTTGCTTAAGTTATTTGATTTGGAGCCTTTATTAGATAAAAAGGCTGATCAACTTTCTGGTGGGCAAGCTCAAAGAGTGGCTCTAGTTAGAGCTCTGGCAACAAAGCCTAAACTATTACTGCTAGACGAACCACTTTCGGCGATAGATAGAGGCAGCGCTACGAAACTACTAAAAGGCTTAAAAGCTTGGCTGATAAAACACAATATCGCTAGCTTGATGGTGTCTCATAATCCTGAGGATTTAATCTTTTTTAGTGATAAAGTCTTGCTTGTCGAACCCAATAAAACCTGTGAATTGGGAGACAGCTTACAACTTATCAACCGCTTCAATGATCAACATAAGCAAACCTTGGTGCTAAAAGTTGCTCTTGCTGAACGAAAGGCCGATCTTGGCTGGCGTTGGTTCAAATTTGGCGAACAATATCTATTAGCAGAAAGCGCTAATGATTTATCAGAAGATACTCACTTGGTGGGTTTTAAGCCGAGCAATATTGTTATCGCTAAGTCTTTTGTAGAAAACTGTAGTGCGCAAAACCAATGGTTAGCAAAGGTATTGGCAATAACAGTTACTGAACTGAGTTGCTTAATTGAAGTTGAATTGGAAGGCTTAACCTTCTCAGTACCCATATCGCCAAGCGCTCAACAAGCCTTATCTTTACAAGTGAATCAATCCGTTTACTTGTTACATAAGGCTGTTAAGTTACATAACCAATTCTAGTTGCGACGAGGCTATAGAATAGGCTCTGCAAACATTTCTATATTGACTATTTCGCCTGCGTTTACTTTACCTCTATCTTGCTCTAGCACCACAAAACAGTTGGCTTGGGTTAAGCTGGTAAAGATGGCACTACCTTGGGCGCCAGTTGACGTTACTTGCAGCTCGCCTTTATCATTGATGCTGGCAAAGCCTCTCTGGTAATCGGTGCGCCCTGGTGACTTTCTAAAGTCTTGTAATGAAATAGCCTGTAGGCTTAAAGGCTCTTGGTACTGCCAATCAGTCGCTTTGGCAATAACTAACATCGCAAGCTTATAAAAAGTTACGTAAGCCGACACTGGGTTACCGGGTAAGCCAATAAAGTAAGAATCTGACAAGTTACCAAAAGCAAATGGTTTACCGGGCTTAATCGCTAACTTCCAAAAGCCAATGTCGCCGATCTCATCCAGCACTAACTTGGTGTAATCTGCTTCACCAACCGACACACCGCCACTACAGATAACGATGTCTGCTTGCTGGTCTGCACTAATAAACGCTTCGGCGACTCGTTGTTTGTCATCTGCAATTACCCCAAAATCGATGATATCAACGGGTAACTTTTCGAGAAGGGCACGAATAGCGAATCGGTTGCTATCGTATATTTGGCCGTGTTGAAGTGGATTACCTGGTTGAACGAGCTCGTCACCACTCGATAGCAAAGCTACCTTCAGTTTGCTTTGTACTTTAACTTGATCAATGCCGAGTGTGGCTAACAGCCCAATATGGCTGCTGTTTAGGCGAGTTTGGGCGGTGATAACCACTTGGCCATGTTTTACATCTTCCCCCATCAGTCGAACATTTTTGCCTTTGTTAATGGCTTGTTCGAATATGATTGAATTGCCTTCTACCCGTGTATTCTCTTGCATTTCAACTGCATCACAACCCGGAGGGAGAGGAGCACCAGTCATAATCCGCACGCAATGATCAGCTTCTAAAGCGAGATTTCGGGTATCCCCCGCAAACACTTTATGACTTAAAGGAAGCGTTTTATTGCTCGGCAGTTGATCTGCTGCGATGGCGTAACCATCCATAGCACTATTGTCGAATGGAGGGATGTTTAAAGGTGATTTGATTTCAACAGCTAACACTCGTCCTAAAGCATTTTCTAGTGTTACATCCTCGAGTGTCGTTTTTAGTGAAACAGCGTCTACAAGCTTTCTTTTAGCTTGTTCTATCGGCATAAGCCCCGGTTGACTGCAGCAATCCATCGAGTTTCCTAATTGGTTTCGGCTCGCCAAATAATCGAGCGAAGCACTGTGTAAATTTTCTCAAATTATCGCATTTCTAAGGTGTTTATTCAGTGATTAACGTAAATAATTATCACAGAGCCATTAACCATAGATTGGAACATTCACCGATGAGTTTTGTCAGCACAATCTCAGTTTCTAGGACTTGATTTGGAAAACTATGGTTCTTTCTGGTTTTTATACTGGCAAGAGGCAGAATGGCTTAGCGAATAAGAGACTTATTTTAACTAAAGGCGCTTTTAACTTTGGCTTATCATGTGTAACATGTTGTTCACAACTGGTCACCTGTCACAGTTTAGACGTTTATCAAGGGAGTTGATATGTCATCGGAAACGGCAACCAATATGGTCGTGCGTGCAATTTCTAGTATAGAGTTATATCAGTTCTGTGAGCTGCTAATGGAAGCAGCAAGCTGGTTTGAATCTCGCGGCGAACCACTTTGGAAGTTTCATCAAATTACCCCTCACTCTTTGCTAGCTAATCACCGCTTAGATGAAATGTATATGGGCTACATAGCCGGCAAACCGGTTGCAGCGATGATTCTAAACAATCGCAGTGGCGCTATAGATGTGGCACCTGAGGTGAGACGAGAAAGTTTGTTCATGCATAAACTTACCGTGAATAGGGACTATGCTGGGAAAGGTTTAGCAAAATTGATGGTGGACTGGGCGCGCTGCTACGCGCTTAAGCAAGGTTTTACTTTACTCAGTTTAATTTGTAATTGTCGCGATGAACGTCTGCGGTGGACCTTAAGCCAGTTTGGCTTTGAAGAAGTCGAGCTACTGAATGCTCAATATCAGTTACAACGTTATTTTTGTTTAGATTTAGATCACTGTAATGTACCACTAGAGAGTGTTCCTGTTGACGCGCTAGGGTTTGATTTTGCCATTATGAGTGAAGCAAAACCATTGATGGGTTGATATGGAGCTTAAACGCGTAACAGCACTGGCCAAGGGTAAAGTGCAAGGTGTTGGATATCGATACCATGTAATGCTTAAGGCGAATGAATTAAAAGTATGTGGCTATGCAAAAAATTTGTCTAATGGTGATGTTGAAGTGGTCGCGGAAGGCAGTGAGGTAGCCTTATTACAGTTATTGGAGCATTTGCTAATCGCGTCGCCTTATTCAAAGGTTGAACGTGTTATTAGCCAAGAGATAACAGTAATAGACAAACTCAGTTATAACGATTTTTCTAGCTATTAAAAAGGCGCCAATTGGCGCCTTTAAATTTACATTACTCGCATTCCTGGCTGGGCGCCATCATCGGGGGTTAACACCCAAATATCTTTTCCACCAGGTCCAGCGGCTAACACCATACCTTGAGATTCACCAAAACGCATTTTTCTTGGCGCTAGGTTTGCCACCATAACGGTTAACTTGCCTTCCAGCTCTTCTGGCGCATAAGCAGACTTAATACCTGCAAATACTTGGCGAGTTTCAGTGCCAATATCTAGCTCTAAACGCAGTAGCTTTTCTGCTTTTTCTACGTGCTCGGCTTTAACGATACGAGCTATTCGCAAATCAATTTTTGCAAACTCATCGAAGCTGATTGTGTCGGCAATAGGTTCAATCGCAGTTTCACTCGTCGTGTTTTTAGCTTTTTTCTGTTCCTGGTCCTTGGTTGGTACAGCAGCAACTAAATTATCTTTAGAGGCATCAACCATGGCTTCTACTTTAGCCATATCAATGCGTTGCATTAAGGCTTTGAAGCTTTGAATTTCATGGCCTACAAGGGTGTTACCGATATCAGCCCATTTAAGTTCTACATTTAAGAACTGTTCAACCTTTGCTGTTAATTCTGGTAGTACTGGTTTTAAGTAAGTGATCAGTACCCGGAACAAATGAATCCCCATTGAACATACCTGGTGAGCACGTTCAAGAGTGTCTTCATTTTTTGCAAGCTGCCAAGGTGCTTCTTCTGCAATATATTGGTTGGCTTTGTCGGCTAAGGCCATAATCTCGCGCATAGCTTTACCAAACTCACGTCCTTCGTATAAGGCTGCGATGTTTTGTTCTGCTGCTACAAACTCATCAAGTAAAGCTTGGTTGCTTACATGCGTAGATAAGGTGGCGTTAAAGCGCTTGCTAATAAAGCCGGCGGTGCGGCTGGCAATGTTAATAACCTTGCCTACTAAATCAGAGTTAACTCGTTGTGCGAAGTCTTCTAGATTTAAATCTAAGTCATCGATACGATTATTAAGCTTAGCTGCGTAGTAGTAACGCAGGTATTCTGGGTTTAAATGATCTAAATAGGTTCGCGCTTTAATAAAGGTACCGCGAGATTTAGACATTTTTGCACCATTAACGGTGACATAACCGTGGGCATAAACGCTAGTAGGTTTGCGGTAACCAGCACCTTCTAACATGGCGGGCCAAAATAAGCTGTGGAAGTAAATAATATCTTTGCCGATGAAGTGGTAAACCTCGGCGTCTGAATCTTTGTTCCAATAGCTATCAAAATCCAAATCGTCACGTTTATCACATAGATTTTTAAAGCTGCCCATGTAACCGATAGGTGCATCTAACCAAACGTAAAAGTATTTGTCTTCAGTACCCGGAATCTTGAACCCAAAGTAGGGCGCATCACGGCTAATATCCCACTGCTGTAGACCTTGTTCAAACCACTCATTAAGTTTGTTAGACATCTCTTCTTGGAGTGAGCCAGAGACGGTCCAATCTTTTAGCATGTTTTGAAATTCTGGTAAGTCAAAGAAGTAATGCTCTGAATCTTTAAGAACAGGTTCTGCGCCAGAAATAACTGATTTAGGCGATACTAAGTCTGTTGGGCTATAAGTAGCACCACAATTATCACAGTTGTCGCCGTTTTGATCTTCGCTACCACATTTAGGGCAAGTGCCTTTTACAAAACGGTCAGGCAAAAACATGTTTTTCTCAGGATCGAATAACTGAGAAATGGTACGTGTTTTAATATGACCAGCTTGGTTCAACTTGTTGTAAATCTCTTCCGATAGTGTTTGGTTTTCGAGGCTATGAGTTGAGTGATAGTTATCAAATTCTATATGGAATTCTTTAAAGTCAGCGGTGTGCTCAAGCTGAACTTGATTGATCATTTCTTCCGGCGTGATCCCCATTTGCTGAGCTTTTAGCATGATAGGCGTACCGTGTGCATCGTCGGCACAAACATAGGTACAAGTATTGCCGCGAAGTTTTTGGAAACGAACCCAAATATCGGTTTGAATATATTCCAGTAAGTGGCCTAAGTGAATAGGACCATTGGCATAAGGTAAGGCACTGGTTACCAGGATTTTGCGTTGTTCGTTTGTCATGTGATCTACTGTAAGCTCAGTCAATTAACAGGTGATTCAAGGCTGCCAATATTACCCTAAGCGGCAGTTGATGCCTAGTAGCGTAGCGCTTATGGAACAACTATTACGAATTTGCGATTAATTATCTTGCTTCAAGCTATTCCCGTAATGACTAATACTTTGTTAGCACCTATAATTGCGGCAAAAGTACCAGGTTAATTCTATGAAAAATCAAGATCATAATATTGTCGTTATTGGCATTTCTGGGGCATCGGCCTCTGGCAAAAGCCTTTTCTCTCAAACTATCGTAAACGACATTCGTAATGAGTTAGGCGATGATTGTATTGCTGTGATTAACGAAGACAGCTATTACAACGATCAGAGCCACATTACACCTGAAGAACGTAAGCTAACCAACTATGATCATCCCAAATCTATGGACCACGCATTACTGGTTAATCACTTAAAACAGCTCAAACAAGGGCAGGCGATTCAGCAGCCACAATACAGTTATAAAGTGAATAACCGAATGGACGAAACCAAAACTGTTGAACCTACAAAAATCGTGGTTTTAGAAGGGATTCTATTGTTTACAGACCCTGCTATCAGAGAGCAGCTAGACATTAGTATTTTTGTAGATACACCTTTAGATATTTGTTTAGCTCGACGTATTCAGCGCGATGTTAAAGAGCGCGGTCGAACTCTAGACTCAGTGTTGTCTCAATACAACACCACTGTTCGCCCAATGTTTTTGCAGTTTGTCGAGCCGTCTAAGCAGTACGCCGATGTGATTGTGCCAAGAGGTGGAAAAAACCGGATTGCTATTGATATTATTAACGCAAAAATTCGCCATTTATTGGCATCTTAGCTAACAACAACTCACTAGAATTAAACCAATTAAAATGAAAGCTGGCTAAAAGCGAGGCAAAGCTAGCAGATCTCGATTATCATTTATAGATAAATTGCATATTATTCAACAGCTTTGTTAATAGGGAAAATTATGAAAAAGTTGCTATATGGTGTGGTCATTGTAGTTGCAGCACTGGTTGTAGCCGTAGTTATTGCAGTTTCATTGGTAAATACCGACGATATAAAACAACTATTAGTTGATAAAACGAAACAGGCGACTGGCCGTGAGTTAGTGATCGAAGGTGATTTGGGCTGGCGCTTTTTCCCCAGTATTGGTTTTGAACTAGGTAAAGTGCGTTTATTGGACCACCCAGACTTTGGGGAAGGTGATACATTCAGTATCGAAGGTGCAGAGATGTCTGTTGCCTTAATGCCGTTATTCAGTAAAAGCGTTGAGGTAGGTGACATTTCTCTGCAGGGATTACGTTTACGTCATCAAACTAATGCCGGCGGCAGTACCAATTTAGATGATTTAACCCAGTCTGACACTAGCGCTGACAAATCTGAACCAGAGCCAAGTAATGAGTCTGGTTCGGGGGCTTCTGCGCCAAGCGATTGGAACATAAGCTTGTCTGGTATAAACGTGGTTGATGCCAACGTTGAGCTTATAGATTTAAAACAAAACAAAACGCTGAAACTTGGACCGGTTAACTTTTCTTTAGAAGGTCTAGAGTTAGGTGCAGACAACAAATTC
The DNA here is from genome assembly GCF_046774965.1 of Agarivorans sp. DSG3-1. NCBI lineage: Bacteria > Pseudomonadati > Pseudomonadota > Gammaproteobacteria > Alteromonadales > Alteromonadaceae > Agarivorans > Agarivorans sp. DSG3-1. Next base: position 3,397,972 of record NZ_CP177241.1, read on the forward strand.
GCACTTTCTTTAATGTTTACTGATGGAGAGATGAGTGTTGAGCAACAAGCAGAAGGCTTACTGTTTATTGCCAATGACTTTAGTGAAGTCGCTCTAAAGGGGGTAAACAACGGTTTATCTTTGCAAGGTGCCGCTATACCCAATGGTGCGATGAATATACAAACCGGCTTTGATTTAGCTTATGTAGTTAACGCAAAAACAGCTGCATCAAGCAATTTGGTTGTTGATATAGATGGTAAAACAAAAATTAATGGTAGCAGTAGCGTTGTATTAAACGAGATACCCTTAGTTAAGTTTGACTTCACTATCCCGCTTTTAGATACCGCCCACTTTATTGGCTCAAGCAACATTGATACAGCCAAAGAAGAGAGCGAATCAACTACACCAAGTAACAGTGAGTCTGAGCAAGAGCCAGATCTTAGCGCGCTTAAAACGGTTAATCTAGATGGTGTATTAAGAATCACTAAATTACAGCACGAAAAATTACACATTGAGAATATCAAACAGCATGTGAGCATTAATAAAGGTATTTTGCGTCTTAAAGAGTTAAGTGCTGATTTGTACGGTGGTAAATTGTTGAGTAACGCGGTTGTAAATGCTCAAAAATCGATAGCAAGTTATTCAATGACAGCTACGCTAAGTGGCGTACAAGCAAGACCCTTATTAACCGATGCCGCAGGTTTTGAATACATCGCTGGCGGACTAAATGTCGATTTGGATCTTAAAGGTGTCGGTTTAACTCCTACAGCGATTAAGCAAAAAATATCTGGTCCAGTCAATGCTACGTTCACCGATGGCGCTGTTTATGGTGTGAATATTCCGCAAATGATCCGTAGTGCTAAAGCTTCAATAAAGGGCGGAGATAAACAACAAGCTAAGGAAGAGCAGAAAACAGATTTCAGTGAACTGGTAATTGATGCCCAATTAGGTAAATCAGTAGCTACGGTTAAGAAAATGCAAATGTCTTCGCCGCTGTTGAGAATAGATGGCAACGGTAATACTCACTTAATCAAAGAAAGCCTAGATTTTAGCTTCATTACCAAAGTTGTCGCGAGCTTAGAAGGGCAAGGTTCTAAAAATGATTTGGCTGGTCTAGATATACCGATTAATGTTAAAGGTTCTTGGTCAGAGCCTAAAATTAACCTTGATATGAAAAAGTTGTTTGAAGGACAGGCAAAAGAAGCCGTGAACAAAGAACTTAAAAAAGCACTGGGCGATAATGAAGACAGCAAGCAATTGCTCGACAGTCTAGGTGGCTTTTTCAACTAAGCAAAACAGGGCACATAACGTGCCCTTTTTTATAGGATTGATTGTGGAAAAAATTGCGGGTGTAAAATCTATATTGGTTGTTTGCATGGGAAACATCTGTCGTTCAACCACAGCAGAAGCGGTATTACGGGAAAAACTAAAGCAAAGTAAGTTAAAGATTAAAGTTGACTCAGCAGGTACTACTGGATATCACAAGGGGGATAAACCAGATCCCAGAGCGATTAGAATAGCCGAAGAGAAAGGCTATAAGTTCAAAGGTATTCGTTCACGTAAGGTTGCTGATAAAGATTTTGTTAAGTGTGATTTAATATTGGCGTCAGATAAAAAAAACCTAGCCTACTTAGAAAAGCATTGCCCTGCAGAGCATGCTCATAAACTGGCGCTTTTTCTCCCTGTTGGTGGTGTAGAAAGAGAAGAAATACCCGATCCTTACTATGGCAGTGTACAAGGGTTCAAACAGGTTCTTGAAATGATAGAGCAGGCCAGTGACACTATAATTGAGCGCTTAAAAGTTTAGCAAAAAAAATGTGACCCGTCCTAAAATAGGTTGACAGCTTTTAGGCCAGCTCCAGTAGCTGGCCTTTTCTATTATGCACCTGATTGGGCGTTTCCATATTTAAACTCAGGTGCGGTCTCATCGTGTTGTATATCGCTATCGATTCTTTTACCAGTCTCTTTAGTTCTTTCAGTGTCTTACATCGGTACAGTAAAAACTCTTGCTTCAGTATACCGTTTATCCTTTCCGCCAATGCGTTTTGGTAGCAATCATAGCCGTCTGTCATCGATGGTCGAATTTGGTTTATCAATAGTTCATCTTGATAAACAGCCGAGCAGTATTGTGAGCCTCGGTCTGAGTGGTGTACCGCGTTAGCGATATAGCGCTTATCTTTAACCGCCATCTTTAGCGCTTTCACTACGCTGTCAGCTTTCATGTCCTTACTCAAGTGATGACCGACTATTTTACGAGAACCCGCATCGGTGACCAGCGACAGATAATGCACACCTTGGTCTGATTCAAGGTAGGTAATATCACTAACTAGCACATGCTCTGCATCATGCAGTCCTTCCTCTTTCAGCAGATTCGGATGTTTCTTCATCCAGTGCTTACTGAACGTCGTTTTGGTGACGCTTCTTTTGGGTTTAACCAGCAAGCCCTCTCGTCTCAAATAAGCAAAGAACTCATCTCGGCCAAGTTTAATGTTGTGCTCAAGCAGTGTCGGTTTTAACAACGCGTAGAGCTTGCGCCCACCCAATCGCGGCATATATTTACGCCAGTACGCTACCCAGTCTTTGATGACCGATAACGTCGCTCTACGGTTTTCCATTCGGGCGACCGCCTGATAAATAGATTGCCGTGAAATACCTGCCGCGCGACAGGCAGCAGCGAGGTTTATTTCGCTGTCGGTTTTCGCTTGCCAGACGTACCGGATAAGTACTTTTTTCTGAGGCCCGCTCCGTATTCATTGTCCATGATATCGACCATACCATTGAGGATTTGGTTACGGAGCTTCTCTTCGGCTAACTCACGCTCAAGGCGCTTAATGGTTTCTGCTGGCGTTTCTTTTGAATTAGGCATAAGGGGATGCTGAAAAGGTTTTGACCAATCAAGCCTACCATGTTTTCTGAGCCAAACCAGTACGGTTGAACGCCCCTGAATGCCAAATCGGGCTTGTGCTTGTTTGTACGCCATTTCGCCTTTTTCGATGCGCGCTACGACACCTAATTTAAAGGCCAAGGTGTAATCGCGTTGTGTGCGCTTACGGCTAGAGTTAATGGGTCTTGTCATAAAGAAGTCCTCTTTATGACAACCTATTTCCGGACGGGACGTTGAATATAAAAAAGGCCAGCATTAAGCTGGCCTTTTTAGTGTCTTATTTTCCTATTCGCCTGAAGGGCTCATAGGGCTTTGTGCCGAAGTGCTAGAGCTACTATTTTGTGCTCTGCGTGTGCCCACTGTAACAGGCTTACGCACGTATGGTTTTTTCACTTCATCAGTGCTTATTGCTGGAGCACTTACTGGTGCTGGCTTAGCCATTACCGCAGACGCATTACCTTTGCCTTCAACCTTGCTTGGTTTAAGCTTACCGCGATTACTACGCTTAGGTTTTACTTCAGCTTTAACTGCTTCAACCGGTACTTCGGTTTTAACTGCTTCTACCGGTGCTTCAGCTTTCACTGCTTCTACCGGAGCTTCGGTTTTAAATGTTTCTACTGGTGCTTCGGTTTTAAATGTTTCTACTGGTGCTTCGGTTTTAACTGTTTCTACCGGTGCTTCGGTTTTAACTGTTTCTACCGGTGCTTCGGTTTTAACTGTTTCTACCGGTGCTTCGGTTTTAACTGTTTCTACCGGAGCTTCGGTTTTAACTGCTTCTACCGGTGCTTCAGCTTTCACTGTTTCAACAGTTGCTTCGGTTTTAACTGCTTCAACAGGAGCTTCGGCTTTAACTGCTTCAACAGGCGCTTCGGCTTTAACCGCTTCTACAGGTGTTTGCGTCGAATCTGTAGATGGGTAACGAGAATCTACCGCATCTTCATTGGTCTGGGGGCTAGTTTCAGCTTTAGGCAAATCATTAAAACGTTTGCGTCCGGCGCTGCTTGAAGAACGACGACGACGCTTTGGCTTAGGTGCATCGTTGTTCTCAGTTGCGGCTACAGGTGCCTCAGGTGCAACTGTTTTTGGCTCGACTTTTTCAGGTACTGCTTGTTCTACTAATACTGGCTCTTGCACCTTAGGTTGCTCAGCAGTCTTCTCCGCATTAACACGAACTTTCTTACGTAAGTTTCGACGTTCTCTGCGTTCTTTAATTTGCTGTTCTTTAGGTGCTTGCTCTTTTTGAGCTGGCTTATTTTCTTTTACCGTCTCGGTCTTTTCAACCTTATCGCGCGCAGGCTTATTGCGCTGGTCCTTACGACGACGGGTTTTAGCGCCTTCGCTTCGTTCACCGCGCTCGTTACGTTCGTTGCGATCTTTACGTTCAGGGCGCTCTTGTCGCTCCGAATTTTTGCTATTACGCTTGTCGTTGCGTTGGTTGTTACGACGATTGTTGCGCTTGTCACGGTTATTATTGTTTTTGTTTCGAGTGTTCTGCTTAGGAGCAGGCTTTTCCTCGGTAGCAAACATGGCACTAAAGAAAGCAACAATGCGTGCTAATAAAGAAGGAGAGGCTGCTGCGGCAGTTTTAACTGGTTTATTAGATTTCGCAGGAGCTGCAGGAGCCGCCGGGGCACTAAAACCTTGCAATACTGGTTGCTCAGCTTCGATTTTCTCTTTTGCTACTTGATTCGGCTGATAAACAGGAGATGGGTTTTCAGTGGTTAGCTGATAACTTGTCTCTTGTGTTTCTTCGCCGCTACGAACACGTGTAACATCGTAGTGAGGTGTTTCCATATGTTGATTAGGAATAATCACCAAACGTACGTTATGACGTTTTTCTAGTTTGTTAATTGCTACTCGTTTTTCGTTAAGCAAGTATGCAGCAACAGGAACCGGTACTTGAGCATGAACTTCCGAGGTGTTTTCTTTAAGTGCTTCTTCTTCGAACAAACGTAAGATAGAAAGTGCTAAAGATTCGTTATCGCGAATTGTCCCTTGACCATCACAACGTGGACAAATATGAGTGCTTGACTCACCTAAAGAAGGGCGTAAACGTTGGCGGGACATTTCTAATAATCCGAAACGAGAAATACGACCCACTTGAACACGCGCTCTGTCTTGACGAACGGCTTCACGGAAACGATTTTCTACTTCTCGTTGGTTTTTAACTGGCGTCATATCGATGAAATCGATAACAACCAAACCGCCCAAGTCACGTAAACGCAACTGGCGTGCAATTTCATCTGAAGCTTCTAAGTTAGTTTGTAGTGCTGTTTCTTCAATATCGCCGCCTTTGGTTGCTCGGGCGGAGTTGATATCGATAGACGTTAGCGCTTCTGTTGGATCAATAACAATTGACCCGCCAGATGGTAAACGTACTTCACGTTGGAAGGCAGATTCAATTTGCGATTCAATCTGATAGTGATTGAACATTGGCACTTCACCTTCGTAACGCTTCACGCGGCTTACAAAGTCAGGGCGTACCAACTCGATGTGTTTTTTAGCTTGGTCGAATATAGTTTTGTTGTCTATCAAGATCTCACCAACATCACGACGTAAGTAATCGCGAATAGCACGTACAATAACGTTGCTCTCTTGGTGTATTAGAAAAGGAGCTTGCTTAGAATCAGAAGCGTCAGTAATAGCACCCCAGTGATTAAGCAATACTTTTAGATCCCACTGTAATTCTTCAGCTGATTTACCAACGCCTGCTGTACGAACAATAAGACCCATACCATTTGGTAATTCTAGGCCGTTCATTGCTTCTTTTAATTGGGTGCGCTCGTCACCTTCGATACGACGAGAAATACCGCCTGCACGAGGGTTGTTTGGCATCAATACTAAGTAGCTTCCAGCTAAACTGATAAAGGTAGTTAAAGCCGCGCCTTTGTTGCCTCGTTCTTCTTTGTCGATCTGAACGATAACTTCTTGGCCTTCTTTTACTACTTCTTTAATGCTTGGGCGTCCTTGATAGACGTAGCCTTCTGGGAAGTATTCACGTGCGATTTCTTTCATCGGAAGGAAACCGTGACGCTCTGCGCCGTAGTCTACAAATGCAGCTTCTAAACTTGGTTCTACGCGGGTGATTTTACCTTTGTAAATGTTAGCTTTTTTCTGTTCGTGACCAGGACTTTCTATGTCTAGATCGTATAGCCTTTGGCCATCGACCAATGCAACGCGCATCTCTTCAAGCTGCATCGCATTTATTAACATTCTTTTCATTTATGTTGCCTTGGGGTTTGTTTGATTTAAACAACCTCATGGACAGCAATTAACCTGCCTTAAATGGCCAGACCCTGTGTTTGATGTCAGAGTGTTCAGGTAACCTCTCGGTTAGCTACTCTAGTCCTTAGGGCGCATTTTGGCGCTTCTATAAATAATGAGTCCCGCAAGCTGAGCTTGCCGAACTTAACAATATATTCTATATAGCTTTGATTTAAGGCAAATAATTGTGATTGCCTATCAGGTTGCTATGAAAATTCTTACTATCAAGAGCGTCAAAATATACAAAATAGTACGCTCTAAAGTTGGTGCCAAATAAGGAAAACCTTTAAAAACGGGCACTTTAAGCCTTACAAATATAGCAAAGCTATATTTTTCCATCAAATTATTTATGAGCATGTTACAATTTTTGCTATGAATACCGAAAATAAAGCAGTTCAGATGGTCACGGTTAGTGACGACGAGGCTGGACAAAGAATAGATAACTTCCTATTAAAACGGCTGAAAGGGGTACCTAAAAGTCGTATTTATCGCATTTTACGCAAAGGGGAGGTTAGGGTTAACAAAAAGAGGGTTAAACCCGAATACAAAGTAGTGGGTAGTGACATTGTGCGCATCCCACCGATTCGTGTTGCCGAAGAAACGGGCTTGCCTTCTAATAAACTGAATCAGGTGGTGCAGTTAGAGCAACACATAGTATATGAAGATGATTGTTTGTTGGTTATTAACAAACCCTCGGGCATGGCCGTTCATGGCGGAAGTGGTCTCAGTTTTGGGGTTATCGAAGCATTACGCTCACTACGCCAAGATTGTCGTTACTTAGAATTAGTGCATCGGATTGACCGAGATACCTCGGGTTTGTTGGTGGTGGCTAAAAAACGCAGCGCGTTACGTGAAATGCATAGGCAACTTAGAGAGAAAGTGGTGCAGAAAGATTACCTCACCTTAGTTCACGGGCAATGGCCTAAATCTACGAAAACGGTAGATGCGCCTTTACGTAAAAACGCAGTGGCGTCTGGTGAACGAATAGTGATCGTTGATCACCAAGAAGGTAAAGCTTCACTAACACGTTACCGAATAGAACGTCGCTTTGCTCATATGACTCTAATGAAAGCTAGCCCCGTAACCGGCCGAACCCACCAAATCCGGGTTCACAGCCAATATGAAGGGCATAGCATAGCTGGTGATGATAAATACACGAGCAGAGAGCTGCTCAGTGAGGCAGCATCTCAAGGTTTAAATCGTTTGTTCTTACATGCATGGCAAATACGCTTTACTCATCCTGCTACAGAAAAAGAGATGCACTTAACCGCACCTTTAGAGTCAAGCTTAAAAAGCTATTTAGATAAGCTAACGCCTTTATAGCAGTTAACAGATTAAGGAGGAATTTCCTCCTCAATCTGTTAATCAAGCAGTTTTACGCCTTGTTGTTCTAATAACTCACATAACTGTATTAGCGGCAGTCCGACTAAACTATTTGGGTCATCACCTCTTAAATGTTTAAACAGAACAATGCCAGAACCTTCGCTTTTAAAGCTTCCTGCGCAATGATAAGGTTGCTCAGCTTTTAGGTAGCGCTCTATGAGTTCCGGACTAAGGTCTCGAAAACCTACGTCAAAAGTATCCACTAAACTAGTCATCTGCTGGGTAGTACTGTTATATAGCGCTAAGCCCGTATAAAAGGTGATAACTTGGCCGCTGGCTTGGCTTAGTTGATTTACCGCACTTTGGTGGTTGCCAGGCTTACCTACAATATTACCGTTAATACAACATACTTGATCGGAGCCTATAATTAGGTGCTCTGGGAAGGTTTGTTTTCCGGCGAGTGCTTTATGCTCTGCTAAACGCAATACTAATTGCATAGCCGTTTCATTTGGTTGAGGTGTTTCGTCTATATCTGGATTGAAAGTGTTAAACTCAGAAATAATTTTTTGTAGCAGTTGTTTTCTAAAAGGTGAGCTTGAAGCCAAAACTAGGCGATTTTTCATCGTTTTTTAACCAAAATGAGCAGTCTGGTGATTTTAAACGCAAACTATAGTGATAGCGACGCTTAAAGGCATGAAAAAAGCAGAAATTGTTTTGACTATCACTGAGTGTAACTATAATATGCGCGCCTTATGCAAAAAGTGAAATTACCAGTAGAGATTGACCCGTTTAAGACGGCCAAGCGAAAGTTAGATTATCAAGGTTCACTTGAAATCAAACGATTGCCTCGTCTTAGCGATGCAACCTTGAAAGTGAATAGTGATGTAGACGTCTGGTTACGCTTTGGAACTGACCCGCAAGGGTTGGTTGTCGTTCAAGGCAAAGCGTTAACTGAGGTGGAGTTGGAATGCCAACGTTGTGGTGAAGCTTTTAGCTATGCTATTGACGTTGAGTTTACCTACTCGCCAGTCTGCGATGAATCGCAAGTGGAAGAGTTACCTGAAGATTACGAACCACTGCAATTAGATGAAGACAACTACTTTTTAGTCGCTGATTTAATTGAAGACGAGCTGTTACTGGCGTTACCAATTATACCTAAGCATTCTTTAGAAGACTGTTTAGTAAAGCAAGACGAACAAGTATTTGGAAAAATCGACATTGTAGAGGAAGAATCTAAACCGAATCCGTTTGCAGTGTTACAAAGTTTAAAAAAGAAAGACTAGGAGACTGGGTCAATGGCTGTTCAGAAAAGTAAAGTTACACGTTCAAGACGTGGCATGCGTCGTTCACATGACGCAATTGAAAACAATGTTGCATTAACAACTGACGCAACTTCAGGCGAGCTTCACCGCCGTCACCATGTTACTGCTGACGGTTACTACCGCGGTAACAAGGTAATTAACAAGTAAATTTTTGCATTTTGCAAAAACTTACGATTGCAGTTGATGCAATGGGGGGCGATGTTGGCCCCCATGTTACAGTGCCTGCCGTTGCGCAGGCACTTAACTATTACCCTCATCTAAATGTTACCTTAATCGGTGACAAGCATTTTATTAATTCCCTATTGATTGAGCATAAACTCGCTCAGCATCCCCGCTTAGAATTTATTCACACCACTCAAGTTGTTACTGCTAACGATAAACCACTAACTGCTTTACGTTCTCGTCGTCAGTCGTCAATGCGTTTAGCCTTAGATTTAGTACACCAGAATCAAGCCGACGCCTGCGTAAGCGCGGGTAATACAGGCGCGCTCATGGCAATGGCAAAAGTTGTATTAAAACTTCTGCCAGGTATCGAGCGTCCAGCGCTAATTAGCCATTTGCCAGAACAAAATGGACGGGGTAGTTTACTGCTTGATCTCGGTGCTAATTCTAGCTGTGACTCTGAAGTGTTGATGCAGTTCGCAGTAATGGGGGCATCATTAGCCGAAAGCGTATGGGGCTTAAAGCACCCTCGTGTAGCCTTACTAAATATTGGTGAGGAACAAATCAAAGGTAATGATGTCGTAAAACAGACTGCGCAACTTCTTGAAAACTCTAACGCAATTAATTACATTGGCTTTGTTGAGGGTAATCAAATATTTAGCGGTAAAGCTGACGTAATAGTTTGTGATGGATTTGTAGGCAATATCGCGCTAAAAACCGCCGAAGGTGTTTCGCAGCTAATATTGGCTAAATTAAAGAAGCAGTTCGACGTAAACTGGTTTGCTCGTTTTATACTGACTTTGTTTTTACCAAGCTTAAAAACACAGCTAAAACAATTGAACCCCGACCAGTATAATGGCGCTAGTCTGTTAGGATTGCGCGGAATTGTCATCAAGAGCCATGGTCATGCCGATGAAACGGCATTTTTGCAAGCTATTCACCAAGCGGTTGCCGAAATACAGCAACAAGTGCCAAGCCGTATTACCGACAAACTAGAATCTTTATTAATGGATAAGCATTAAGTCATTTATGTACTCAAAAATATTATCTACAGGTAGTTATCTGCCAAGTAATGTAAGAACTAACTCAGATCTTGAGCAAATGGTAGAAACCAGTGACCAGTGGATCACTGATCGAACCGGCATTAAGGAACGTCGTATCGCTGCTAGTGACGAAACGGTCGCTGATATGGGCGCATACGCTGCTGAGTTAGCAATAGAACGAGCGGGTATAGATAAAAACGACATTGGCTTAATTATTCTTGCGACTACTTCTAGCGAAAACGCTTTTCCCGCAGCCGCCTGTGAAGTACAAGCTAAGTTAGAGCTACCTGGCGTGCCAGCTTTTGATATAGCAGCCGCGTGTGCAGGTTTCACCTACGCCTTAAGTGTTGCCGACCAATACATTAAAAGTGGTTTAGTTAAAACTGCGCTAGTGATTGGTGCCGATAGGCTATCGCAGATGTGTGATCCTGAAGATCGCTCTACCATTATTTTGTTTGGCGACGGTGCCGGTTGTGTATTGTTAGGTGCGAGTGAAGAGCCTGGTATTTTATCTACCCACATCCACGCCGATGGTCGATATGGTGATCTATTAAAACTCCCTCATCCTCAGCGTGGTTTGTCTGGCACTGAGATGGAGTCTTACATGAGCATGAGCGGCAATGAAGTATTCAAAGTGGCGGTTACTCGTTTAAGCGAAATTGTGACCGAAACTTTAGCCGCTAACAATATTGAGAAAACAGAATTAGATTGGTTGGTTCCTCACCAAGCAAACTTCAGAATTATTAAGGCTACAGCCAAAAAGCTAGCCATGCCGCTTGAAAAAGTTGTACTGACTTTAGAACGACATGGTAATACTTCAGCCGCATCTGTTCCTATTGCTTTAGACGAAGCAGTGAGTGACGGACGCATTCAACGCGGCCAGTTAGTATTACTAGAAGCTTTTGGTGGTGGTTTTGCGTGGGGCAGTGCCCTAGTCAGATTTTAATTATTAGGATAGATGATGAGTAAATTAGCATTTGTTTTTCCCGGTCAAGGTTCACAAAGCGTAGGTATGCTAGCTGAATTAGCCGGAGAATATGCAGTAGTTGCCGACACCTTTAAACAGGCTTCAGACGTATTAGGTTACGACTTGGCAGGACTTATTGCCAATGGCCCTGCAGAAGATTTAAACGATACGAGCCGCACTCAACCTGCATTATTAGCTGCCTCTGTAGCGCTATGGCGTTTGTGGAATGAAAAGGGGGGGCAACAACCCGCTATATTAGCAGGGCATAGCCTAGGTGAGTACTCTGCCTTAACGTGTGCAGGTGTGCTTGATTTTGCTGACGCGCTAAAACTGGTTGAATATCGTGGACAACTGATGCAACAAGCTGTACCAGCAGGTATCGGCGCTATGTCTGCAATTATCGGTTTAGGTAACCAAGAGATTATTGACGCTTGTGAAAAAGCGGCTGATGACCAAGTTGTAACAGCAGTTAACTTTAACTCACCTGGTCAGGTTGTTATTGCTGGCCACAAAGAAGCTGTAGAGCGCGCTAACGTTTTGTGTAAAGAAGCTGGCGCAAAACGTGCACTTCCTTTGCCTGTTAGCGTTCCATCTCACTGTGCATTAATGCAACCAGCAGCAGATGAGTTAGCTGGTTATATTGAAGGTGTTACGTTCTCTACACCTCAATTTGACGTGATTAACAACGTAGACGTTGCGATTGAGAAAGACGCTAAAGCAATTAAACTAGCGCTAATTAAGCAACTATATAGCCCAGTGCGCTGGACAGAAACGGTAGAAGCAATGGCAGTCAAAGGCATTGACTCAGTTTATGAATGTGGCCCAGGAAAAGTACTTAGTGGCTTAGTAAAACGTATTCATAAACCTATGGCTGCTGCGGCAATTAACGATTTAACGTCAATTAAATCAGCTTTAGATAACAAGTAACGAGGATTTATTAATGACCTTACAAGGTAAAGTTGCACTAGTCACTGGCGCAAGTCGCGGCATTGGCCGTGCGACTGCAGAAACGTTAGTAGCAAAAGGCGCTACAGTTATTGGTACAGCTACATCTGAGAAGGGTGCTCAAGCAATTGCTGATTACATGGGTGAAAACGGTACTGGTTTAGCGTTGGACGTAACCTCTAGCGACTCGATTCAACAATTGTTTGCGGCTATCAAAGCTCAATACGGGGATATCGATATCCTAGTAAACAATGCTGGTATTACTCGCGATAACTTGTTGATGCGCATGAAAGATGACGAGTGGGAAGATATTATTAATACTAACCTAACGTCTATTTTCCGTTTGAGTAAAGCGGTACTTCGCTCAATGATGAAAAAACGAAACGGCCGAATCATCAGTATTGGCTCAGTCGTTGGCACCATGGGCAATGCAGGCCAAGCGAATTACGCTGCTGCTAAAGCTGGAGTACTTGGTTTTACGCGTTCTTTAGCACGTGAAGTGGCTTCTCGCGGAATCACAGTAAATGCGATTGCCCCAGGATTTATTGAAACAGATATGACTCGAGCACTTGACGATAATCAACGTGGTGCTATCTTGTCGCAAGTGCCTATGGCACGTTTAGGTGGTGCTCAAGAAATCGCCAAAACGGTTGCCTTTTTAGCCAGCGAAGATGCTGCTTATATAACAGGTGAAACTATTCACGTTAATGGTGGAATGTACATGGTTTAAGCAGTGGCTTAAAAAATGTGCAAAAAATTGATAGATCGCAAGTTTTTTACAAAAATAACTACGAAAAACGTGGTTAGACCACTACGGTTAGGCTTGCAAAGTAATTCGGTTTGAATACACTATCGCAACAACGCAGAAGCGTATTTACTAAGGAAAAATATTGTCATGAGTGCAATTGAAGAACGTGTTAAAAAAATCATCATCGAGCAACTTGGTGTAAGCGAAGACGAAGTTAAAAACGAAGCTTCTTTCGTAGATGACCTAGGCGCTGATTCTTTAGATACAGTAGAATTGGTTATGGCTTTAGAGGAAGAATTCGATACTGAAATTCCTGATGAAGAAGCTGAAAAAATCACTACTGTACAAGCTGCAATTGATTACGTTCTAAATAATCAAGATTAGTAAAAAAGTGGGCGACGTCAGTCGCCCGTTTTGAATCCCCCTAAGATAAGTAAATCCCCCCTGGAGGCATTTCAGTGACTAAGCGTAGAGTCGTTGTTACTGGTATTGGTGCTTTATCACCAGTAGGTAATACCGCTGAATTAACTTGGCAAGCTATTAAGGCTGGTCAAAGTGGTATTGGCCCAATCGAACACTTTGATGTAGAAGCATTCCCAACCCGCTTTGCCGGTTTAGTGAAAGACTTCAATGTTGAAGAGTTCATGACTAAAAAAGACGCCCGTAAAATGGACGCGTTTATTCAATACGGTATTGCAGCAGGGCTTATGGCCTTTGATGACGCAGGTATTGAAGTAACTGATTCAAATGCTCACGGCATTGGGGTTTCAATTGGCTCAGGCATTGGTGGCCTAGGTCTAATTGAACAAAATCATGAAAATTATTTAAAGAATGGACCACGTAAAATTAGTCCGTTTTTTGTTCCTTCAACCATTATCAACATGGTGTCAGGACATTTATCGATAATGAAAGGCCTAAAGGGCCCTAATATCGCTGTTACTACCGCATGTACTACAGGTGCTCACGCTATTGGCTTAGCGGCGCGCATGATCGCTTATGGCGACGCTGAAGTGATGTTAGCCGGTGGTGCAGAAAAAGCGTCTACCCATTTAGGCATGGGTGGCTTTGGTGCTGCTAAAGCATTATCTACTCGCAACGACGACCCAACGAAAGCAAGTCGTCCGTGGGATAAAGACCGTGATGGTTTTGTACTCGGCGACGGTGCTGGTGTCGTAGTGCTTGAAGAATACGAAGCCGCTAAAGCGCGTGGCGCTAAAATCTACGCAGAGCTTGTTGGCTTTGGCATGAGTGGCGATGCATATCATATGACTTCACCACCAGCCGACGGTGATGGTGCAGCACGTTCTATGGCTGCAGCCATTAAAGACGCTGGCATTGACGCTTCTGTGATTGATTATATCAATGCGCACGGTACGTCGACACCTGCTGGTGACGTAGCTGAAACTCAAGCGGTGAAAAATGTTTTTGGTGATCATGCTAAAGATGTATTGGTTAGCTCAACTAAATCGATGACCGGACATCTATTAGGTGCTGCGGGCGCTGTTGAAGCGATTATTTCAGTACTCGCTATTCGTGATCAAATCGCGCCGCCTACCATTAACTTGGAAAACCCAAGTGAAGGTTGTGATTTAGATTATGTTGTTGGCAGCGCTCGAAACGCAAAAATTGATTACGCCTTATCTAACTCGTTTGGTTTTGGCGGCACAAATGGCTCGTTAGTATTTAAGAAAATTGACGCATAATCTTTTTCAACGCTACAGCTATTCAAAGCCTGATGTTATCATCGGGCTTTTTTATGTTTAGGGATATCGCTTTTGCAGGGCTCTGAGTTATCTGCGCTTGATCGCGGATTTAATTATGGCGATGGTTTCTTCACGACAATGTTGGTGAAGAAGAGTGAAGTAGAACTATGGGACTATCACCAGCAGCGTTTGTTAAATGCTCAGCGAGTCTTAAAGTTTCCAGAAATAGACTTAGAGAGCTTACTTGAACAGGTAAAGCTAAAGGTTGCTGGCCGTCAAATCTGCGTGGCTAAAGTCGTTGTTAGTCGTGGCCAAGGTGGGCGAGGGTACGCTCCTCCTAAAGTGGTTACGCCAACTATCTTAATTAGCACTGCTGATTATCCCAAGGCTTATAATGATCTGCAAAAAAATGGACTCCGAGTAGGCTCTGCTACTCAGCGCTTGTCCTATGGTGGCCTTTATTCTTCGGTTAAAACTCTAAATCGTTTAGAGCAAGTTATGCTAAAGATTGAAGCTGAAGAACGTGGCTTTGATGATTTGGTTTGCTTAGATATAAATGATCACGTTGTTGAGGGTGTGGCTTCTAACTTGTTTTGGGTAAAGGGAAATTACATTTATACGAGTGATCTTGGCGGAGCCGGTGTTGCAGGTGTGCAACGTCAGTTTCTTCTGAATAGTATTCAGCATTCGCCTTATCAACTTAAACTCGGTACTTTTTCATTATCCGATTTGTTAGGTGCAGATGAAATTTTTATGAGTAACTCAATTATCCAGTTTGCTCCAGTTAAGCAGTTTGATGAACGTAAGTTTAATCAGTTTCCTGTTTGTCGATGGTTTCAAGATTTGGTGAATAATGTTTCGTAAATTAGTTGTTATTGTTCTACTTTTTTCTCTAGCAGGCTTTGCGGCTTACACATGGTTTGATGACTATCTGAATACTCAGTGGCAGGAAGCACGAGACACTCAATTAGAACAAATTGAAGTGAGCTCTGGCGATAATTTTTATCGAGTTGCTCAAAACGTATTTCTAGATGCAGAGCAAGATAATTGGTGGCTAAGAGTGTGGTTTAAACTTCATCCTCAGCATAGCCAAATTAAAACTGGTCATTACCAACTACCGCCTGAACTTAGCTATGCACAGCTTACCGACATATTAGCAAGCGGTAAGGTTGTGCAGTTAAAAGTAAGCTTGATTGAAGGCGAAACGTATACTCAATTTTGGCAAAAGCTCAACCAAACTAAAGGTATTAAAGCGAGCAGCAAAACTGAACAAGAGCTGTTAACTTGGCTTGGTAGTGAATTTACCAAATTAGAAGGTTTATTGCTGCCAGAAACCTATTTCTTTGTTCATGGCACTCCTGCAGAAAACATTATTAAACGTTCTTTTGTAGCACAAGAAAAAGTAATTGCAGAGCAGTGGGACAAACGTAATAAAAAAGTGCCGCTTAAATCACCATACGAAGCCTTGATTTTGGCCTCAATTATTGAAAAAGAAACGGGAGCCAAGTTTGAGCGGCCGCGCATTGCGTCGGTGTTTGTTAATCGCTTAAACAAAGGTATGCGTTTGCAAACTGATCCTACGGTTATTTACGGAATGGGCGAGCGTTATGATGGCAACATACGGCGTAAAGACTTGCGAGAAGCCACGGCCTACAATACTTACGTGATTCGCGCTTTACCTCCAACGCCAATCGCGATGGCTAGCGAAGATGCTATTATTGCCGCGCTTAATCCTGAAAAATCGAACTATTACTATTTTGTAGCCAAAGGTGGCGGTGAGCATTACTTCTCTAAGAATCTTGCGGAACACAACCGAGCGGTTAGAAAATACATATTAAAGAAGTAACAACATGACTATTGGTAAATTTATTGTAATAGAAGGTCTAGAAGGCGCTGGTAAAAGTACTGCGGTTGCCGCTATTCAGGCATTATTAAGCGAACGAAAAATTCCATTTATTAATACTCGGGAGCCTGGCGGCACGCCAATAGCTGAAGCATTACGAGATATCGTGAAGCAGGGCGTCGGCGAAGAACAAGTTTGTGATAGCACCGAGTTATTATTGATGTATGCTGCTCGAGCACAATTAGTTGAAACACGCATTAAACCTGCTTTAGCAAGTGGTAAGTGGGTTATTGGAGATCGACACGATCTCAGCTCACAAGCCTACCAAGGCGGTGGCCGCCAATTGGGTGTTGAAAAACTTGCTGCCATCAAGCAGATTGCCATTGGCGATTTTGAACCCGATCTCACTCTTTATTTAGACATAGAACCAAGCCTTGGTTTAAGTCGAGCTCGCCACCGCGGTGAACTAGATAGAATTGAACAACAAGCCTTAAGCTTTTTTGAGCGTAGTCGAGCGGTATATCTAGAGCAGACGGAGAGCAAACCCAATATCGTTAAAATAGATGCTAGCCAAAATATTGAGCAAGTCGCTAGCGACATCTCTCAGCATCTTAAAGATTATCTAGCCGGTTTATAAGCGAGAATTACGATGAGTTTGCCGTGGTTAGGAAAAGCCTGGAAGCAGTTATCAGCCCAATTAAGCGCAGATACTTTCCCGCAAAGTTTGCTACTACGGGGAGAAAAGGGGCTAGGTAAGTTGCAGTTAGCCCAGTTTGTGGCCAAAACAATTCTCTGCTCCGAACAACAACACCAAGCCTGCAATCAATGCCACAGTTGTAAATTGGTTGATGCTGGCGCTCATGGAAGTTTGTTTTTACTTAACCAAGACAAACCTAAAGTTGATGATATTCGTGCACTAAGCCTGTGGGCTAATAAAACCAGTAGTATTGGTAAAAATAAAGTCGCGATCATACAAGATATTGCTTTGCTGAATATGGCATCCAATAACGCCTTGCTAAAAACCTTAGAAGAACCGGTTGCAGATACTCGTTTTATTCTAGTTAATCATCTACCGTTCAAAGCAATGCCAACCATCCTTAGTCGCTGTCAGTTGTTAACCATCACAACCCCTGAACGAGACTTGGTGAAGCACTGGTTAAGTAAACAGAAAATAAGGTTAGATGATAACTTCGCGTTAATATACCGATTTTGTAACGGTTCCCCGCTAACTATCGCTGAGTTTTATCGAGACCAAACCTACACCGAACTAGAACAGTTTTTATTGCAGTTCAGACAAATGGTTGAAGCAAAACCTAACAAATTGGCCGAGCTGATTCAGAAAGATAGCAATAAGTTACTTTGGCTAGGTCAAAGTTTGGCCTTAAGTTTTAGCATTGCCAAAGGTTTAGATTCGCCAGCAGTTTTTCCACAACTTGCACTAAATTCTAGTTTAAAAAGCACGCTAGGGCGGGCTTACCAAGACTGGTTATGGCTAAACAAACAATTAGAACAATTTCCCGGACTTAACGTGGGCCAACAGCTCTACCCGTTGTTTGCCGAATTTAAGGATTAACAATACGTGTTAGTAGATTCACATTGTCATTTAGACCGACTTGATTATAAAGACAAACATCAAAACGTGGCTGAGGCCCTAGCAAAAGCAAAAAATGTAGGGGTAGATTATTGCCTTGCCGTTGCTATTTCGCCAGACAAGTTTCCCAGTATGATGGACAAAGTAGGGGAGTTTGATAATGTATTTGCATCTTGCGGTATGCACCCTCTTTATGTTCAAGACCAAGCTTTTGACTTAGAGCTGATGGAGTCATACTTGAGCCACCCTAAAGTTGTTGCAGTGGGTGAAACTGGCTTAGATTATTTCTACGCTAAAGAGCACAAAGATCTACAGCATGAGGTGTTTACTCAACACATTAAGCTGGCGGTAAAACACCAAAAACCCCTAATTATTCATACTCGCGACGCGCGAGAAGATACGCTTAACTTATTGAAACAACATAATGCAGAGCGCTGTAAAGGGGTATTGCATTGTTTTACCGAAAGCTTAGAAATGGCGCAAGCGGCGATAGAGATGGGCTTTTACATTTCGGCTTCCGGTATTATTAGTTTCAATTCGGCAAAAGAGCTACAAAATACCTTCAAACAGTTACCGTTAGATCGAATTTTGGTTGAAACAGACAGTCCCTATCTAGCACCCGTTCCCCATCGTGGAGATGAAAACCAACCCGCTTATACATTAGATGTGGCAAAATGTTTGGCTAAGATCAAAGGGGTAAGCTTAGAAGAAGTAGCAGAGCAAACAACGAAAAACTTCTTCGATTTGTTCAGCTTGGCTAAGCCTTAAAAAAACGGCTCCACTCTAGTCCTTGAGCGGAGCGTAGGGGAATGGCTCTGTGTAGAGCCTTGCGCTAATAGTTTGCTAAGTGTAGTAGCAAATACTGTATTTGCAAGTTCACGCCAGCCCCTTGTCTTTAACCAATTCACGTGGGTAAGAGTTTTTAATTTTGTTTCTAATCCACTTACCTAATCCTATAACTTGGCCTTTATAGCTTAGTGCTACTTCACCTTTATTCGAGTTTGGATAGGCAATATCTTTCCCTTGATAAAACTCATGGGCTTGTTGACCATTTAACTCAATGAGGCTGTTGCTGATGTTTGCACCTAGAGCTGTTATTGCATCGTGGCTTGTTCTAAAGCCGTGTTTAAACTCTTCGGCTAATTTCACTCCTACTCGTTCAAAACGCATCTCATCTTTAACTAACAAAAAGCTGTTAGGTAATAACCAGTAGTCGCTGCCTTTGATAAATACCGAGTAATCAGTTGGCAGTGTAAGGCCAAACGATTCTAAAAAGTGCAGTTGTATGGCGCTTTTTTGCTTTGCGCTTGCCGCTTGATAAGCAAAGGGCTTAATTCGCTTTTTAATTACTTCAGTAGGCATTGATTGGTCTGACTTACGTAAAGCAGCAACAAAGAACCCTTCGCTGTTAAAGCGTTGTGGCCAAACGTGCAAATACCCTTCAGGGGTTATGGCTTTTTGGCAATCAGGAAAAAGCTGACTCAGACTGATTGGTTCAAAGCTATTCGGGTATTGAAGATTAACCTTATCAATCACTTGTTGGTTTTCTTGTTGGTTAAGAGTACAGGTTGAATAGATGACCGTTCCACCTGGTTTTAGTGCATGTAGTGCACTGGCCAATAGCTCACTTTGCAATGCAGCAATACTCTCGACATGCTGTTCACACCAGTTATCCAAAGCTTGTGGGTCTTTTCTTAAAGTGCCTTCACCAGAGCATGGAGCATCAAGTAAAATGGCATCAAATTTCTCTGGCATCCACGTGCCAAATATTTCGGCACTGAAGTGGGTGATAGCGGCATTTATTACTCCACAGCGAAGTAAATTGGCGCTTAACACTTTAACTCTACTCGCGGAGAACTCATTGGCAACAATAGCACCTCGCCCTTTAAGCTTGGCGGCCATTTGAGTGGTTTTGGACCCGGGCGCTGCGGCAGCGTCTAACAACAGACTATCGTTGTTAGCATCAAAGCAATGAAATAGGGCGCTTACCGGTAACATGGAACTGGCTTCTTGGATGTAAAACAGTCCAGCCATATGTTCAGCTGTGTTACCTAAAGATACGTTCTCGTTTTCACGTTCAATCCAAAAGCCTTCTTTGCACCAGGGGATGGGTTCTAGTCGCCAGCCGTTGGCCTTCGCTAACTGAGTGAACTGATCCACATCGGTTTTTAAGGTATTTACCCTAATACTTTTGCGCATTGGTTGCTGGCAAATCGCTTTAAAGCTAGCCAAACTCAGGTCGCTGGGAAGGTCTTTTTCAATGCGCTCTATGAATTTGGCTGGGAAGTTAATTGGTTTAGTCAAAACGAATATGTCTAAGGTTGAATAGAAGGGCTCCATTGTAGCCATTTTTCGTCGTATGTGGACTGTAATTGATATTTATCGTTATCATTTGCTGATTCGGCCAAGGGCTTTGTTTCTGGAGTCGCGAAAGCAATACCGCCAGTTAACAAGGTTTCCATTGAATCAAGACGAATATCTGCTCCGCCTAATCCCAGTTTTACATCCACTCCTGAGGCATTCCAAAACACACTATTCGCCCTAACTAAATGACGATAACTTGAGTCAATGTTAAGTCGCGCTAGAATTTTTGAGCCATCCAGTTCTAATTTCGCTTTATCAACAGTGCCTACTTTGTATTGTTTATATAATACCGGGCTGCCTATTTTAAGAGACCCAAAATGGCTTGAGCTTAACCACACATGTAGTGAACCCTTGTCGGTGTTAGGCACTTCTTTTAACAGCTTAAATGTTTGAAGCGGTTTCCCTTTACCAGGCAAAGCGTTAATAAAATCGCCTTTGACCAAAGTATCCAAATTTTTCACTTCAGATAGGCTAATCGAAGCACTTTCTTGCCAATACAAGCTTCCACTGCGTGCGAAGTTGCGATAGTAAGGGAAATCTAGCTCAGCACTTGCCGTTAATGTGCTTAAGTCTTCACTAAAGCCCAGTTGGGTGACTTTACCGATCTGTTGGCCTTGATATTTAATTGGCATGTTGTTGTATATGCCGTGGCTATCTTGAGTAGACAGGGCGATATTTAAGTGCCGTTTAGTCGCCAATTGTTTTGATTTATAAATTGTACGCTGGGTTTCTTTAGCTAATTCGTCGAATTGATCAAAGCTTATACCGCCTAACACGAGTGATTTTAATGACTCGCTGTTTACGGATAATCCCTCTAAACTTGCTTTAATTTCTAGGCCAGAGGCATGCCAAAAACGCGTGTTATCAGCGACTAGGTAACGGTAATTTCCATAGATTTCTAGCTCAACCTCGATTTCCCCATCTTTTAGTAGCTGATAAGAATCTACTTTACCTACCGGAACTCGCCTATATAGTACTGGTGCCCCTTCAGCTAAAGAACCTAAATAGTCAGTTTTTAGTGTAAGTTTAAGCGGAGCTAGTGTTTTTTCTTTAGAAAGCAAAGCGGCTTGTTTGTTGTGGTGTAATCGGAACGTTTTACTGGTGCTAGTCTTTTTGGACTGCCCTGGTAACAAAATAATAGGAGACTGTATAAATCCGCTTAAACCACTGCTTTCTAAGGTGATGCCATTCAAGTCTGCTTCTACTGCTAACGGACTTTGGTTATAGAAACGAGAATTAGTGGTGAGTAGGTTTGCGAATTCTGGTGCGATATATGTCGATAACTCAAAACTACGGTTTTTTAGGTTCAGCGCAAGAACTTTACCTATGGTTAGTCCATTGTAAACAATAGGGCTACCTGAGCTCACACCTTTAACGTTATCAGTAGTCAGCGTGAAGGCTTTACTGCCCTGTGGTGGTTTAGGGGCTAAAGATAGTTCAAATTGTGTAGCAAGCTCTCCTTGGTCGGCAATAACTTCTATCTGCTTAGCACCAACTAAGGCCCCTATGTTTTTAACGCCATTTAAGCTAATTTGGGGTTTGATAAGAACAAGTTGAGTAGAGCTATTAAACAAATCTTCGTATTTTGGCTCAACCAAGGCTTTAGCAG
Organism: Agarivorans sp. DSG3-1; assembly: GCF_046774965.1. Classification (NCBI taxonomy): domain Bacteria; kingdom Pseudomonadati; phylum Pseudomonadota; class Gammaproteobacteria; order Alteromonadales; family Alteromonadaceae; genus Agarivorans; species Agarivorans sp. DSG3-1. The sequence goes on from NZ_CP177241.1 coordinate 3,419,719, forward strand.
TAAACTGGTCATGACTGCCGTTGTTTACAACTTCGCTAACAAAACCAATGTTAGCGCCTCGATAAATTAGTTTACTCCGACCTGCCACCAATCCATTTTGCTGTTGCATATTAATTTGAATCGGTTTGCCGCGGTGAGAATCCTTTAGGTTATCGTAGAGGGTAAAGCTTTGCCCTTTTGTGGCAATGGCAGATTGAAGAGGGCTGTCAAAACTCACACCACCAGAAATAACACTGGCTAAGCTCTCGCTGCTTATCTGCATTCCGTCTAGGGAAATATCTGCCTCAAAGCCACTCACATTCCAGAAGCGCGTATCTATTTTCACTAAATGAGCGAACTGAGGCCTTATTTGAATATCAAATTCTACTTTGTGTTCGTCTGTAAGTTGGTAACGTTGAACCTCACCAACTTTAATCTTTTTAAAGTAAATCGCGGAGCCGATATTTAGAGAGCCTAAATCGTCAGCGCTTAGTCGCACGTTCAGGCCTTTACCTCTAATAATGTTTGGTGGCTCTGAGAGGGCAACAAAACTGTCGTCATATTTCCCGGTGCCAGGGTTTAGTTCTATATAGTTACCAGATACTAAGGCATCTAAACCACTAATTTCTGTAATTGAGGCCTTCGGTGTCACTAACCAAAATTGGCTGTCAGCTTTTAAAAGTTGTTCGGCTTCTCTTTTAACTTCTGCTTTTACTATTACCCCTTCCAATTTAGGGGCTAATGCGACTGACTTAACTACGCCGATATCTAAACCTTGATAGAACAACTGTGTTTGCCCAGCGGTAATACCTTTGGCACTTTCGAACACAATGTCAATTTTTACGCCGGCTTCTGACCACGCTTTAAATAGCAGCCATGCTCCTAGCACTATCGCTAATATAGGTAGCAACCAAATAGGGGAGATTACGCGTTCTTTTTTAATCTCTGGAGCGCTAGCGTTGTTCAAGTTGTTTATCCCATATAATTCTTGTGTCGAATGACTTAGCAGCAAATAGTGTTAACAACACAACTGCACCAAACGCTGTAGCTCCGGGCCCGGCTTCTACTCCGACCAAGTTGTTACGTTCAAAAACCGCTATCATAATTGACAGTACAAACAGATCAAGCATTGACCATTTGCCGATAATGTCAATTATCCTATAAATAACAATACGTTGTCGATTATCTAAATTCATCTTGAATTGCAAGCTGAGCATAATCACGATTAAGCCAACAAGTTTCATAACTGGAACAACTATACTGGCTACAAAAACGACGATGGCAATGCCTACCATATCGTCCTTTATTAAACTAATTACACCAGACATTATTGTTTCGTATTGAGGCGCTCCGCGCGTACTTAGCACGGTAATAGGCATTAGATTAGCGGGGAAAAGGCCCACTGTAGCGGCAATAACAAATGCCCAACACTTTTGCAGGCTGTTTGGGATTCTGGTATGCACTCGCATATGACAGCGTTGGCAATGAGTTTGCTCTTCTGACATGGACAGTTTGCAGTGTCTACAGAGCTTTAAACCCATTTGCTTAGCGGATGTGTACATAACGCTCCCAGTACTCTGCTGGTTCTATCCGTTGAATCAAACGAGTAGATAACAATAGCGTAATACATATACACCAGAGGCCATAACCTAAATCAATATCAGCATATTCAACCAGTTTCACTAGGGCGACTAAAAAGCTGACGATATAAACCTCTATCATGCTCCAGTGAATCAAATCATCTTGAAAATGCAACGCAGTGGCAAGACCTGGCGCTTTCCAACCCTTGCTTAACGACAACGATGTGTAACAAATAAGGCTAAAAAGCAGTATTGGTGCAATGAAACTGGCGATAACAACAGCAAAACCCACTAGGTAATAGCCGTGCTCCAACAGCAATACTGTGCCACGAAGAATGTTAGCTGAGCTGGGTATTCCCAAGAATGTAAAGCTTAATAAAGGGTAAGTATTTGCAAGAGACACCATAATTAAGCAGGTAAGGGCGAGTGCAAATTGGCTAGAAAATCGGGCTCTGTTACCTCGCGCTAAGGTATGCTTACAGCGTGGGCAAATAAGAACTTTACCGGCTCTGCAATGGGCGTGCGTATCCACTAAAAGATCACAACTTGGGCAAATGGATAGCTTTGATAACTCAGAAGATTTCATAATCTACATATTAGCCAAGTCGAGCCAACTATGCTGTAAAAATTTGTCACTAGTAGTTTAAAAATGAATGATGCATACTATCCTGTATATAAAAACAGTAAATGGAGGCAGCGGTGGCTGTAATTATTAAATATGTCGTCGAACGGAACGGTGTAGAGAAAATGACTTTTAGCTCAAAGAAAGAAGCCGATAACTACGACAAAATGTTAGATGTTGCCGATCAACTTACTTTGTTGATTAAGCACGCAGAGCCAAAACTTAACGAGCAACAAGCAGAAAACTTAGGTTTTTACCTTTCATCGCAGCGCAACGCTTTACAACAGGTGCTAAAAGGCCAAGAGTTTGAGCCATCAATGATAGAAGAAGAGGCTTAAAGCTTGGAACAGGTATCAACACGTTATATCACGCTTGGCAAACAGTTAGACGCTATTTTAGACAAAGACCTACCTTACATATCAAACTTAGCAAATTTCTCTGCTTTACTGTGGCTAGAGTTAAGCGACATTAATTGGGTTGGTTGTTATTTAATAAACCAAAACAAAGACACATTATTTTTGGGCCCGTTCCAGGGTAAACCTGCTTGTACCTCTATTACTGTAGGTAAAGGTGTGTGTGGCGAGGCCTTTGCTCAGCAAGAAACTCTAAGAGTGGCTGATGTGCATAGTTTTCCTGGCCACATCGCTTGCGATAGCGCGAGTGAGTCTGAAATTGTGGTGCCATTCCGTTTAAATGGGCAACTCTTTGGGGTAATCGATATTGATAGTCCTAAGCTTTCCCGTTTTGGTGCCGATGACCAAATTGGTATCGAGCATTTAGTTAACGTGCTGGAAAATAACTTGGCGGATGTGCATTTTTAATGGCTTTTCAATATACGCTCACTATAATAGCCGAAATCAGCCCTGTCGCTGTACCAGAAGAGATGTTTAAGAAAGGTCATCATGGAACAAACTAATAAACTGAAAAATAGTAAAGAAGTCATTCAATATTTGGCAATGCAATTTCCTAACTGTTTCTCTACAGAAGGTGAAGCTAAGCCACTTAAAATTGGTATTTTTCAGGATTTAGCTGAACGTCTAAAAGAAGACGAGAAAGTTAGTAATACTGTACTTCGCTCGGCACTGCGCCAATACACTTCAAGCTGGCGCTACCTACATGGCGTTAAAGTGGGTTCTAAGCGAGTTGACTTAGACGGTGTTGAAGGTGCTGAAATTGAGCAAGAGCATGTAGAACACGCGCAAAAAACCTTGAAAGAAAGCAAAGATAAAGCTTTTGCTAACAAGAAAGCGCAGGCCGAAAAAGCCGACAAAAATAAATCTGGCGAACGTAAGGCTAAAGCTGAATTTAAACGTACTAGTAAACCGAAACAAAGTACCAATAAACCAGCGGTAGAGAAAAAGCAGATTGAAAAAATCGACAGTAAAGATTTAGTTGCTGGGAAGCAAGTACGTGTATTGGTTGGAAAAACACCAATGCCGGGCCAGATCTCAGAAGTAACAAAAGATGGCATTGCTGTTACACTTAAAAGCGGTATGTTAGTTAAAGTCAAAGCAGAACATATCGTCGCATAATCGTTTTTAGTAGTGAGAATAGGTGCCTATGAAATATTTGAGCCGTCTGTGGCTATTTTTTTTAACGCTTAGTTACTCAACTCTGTTGTTGGCTCAAACGCCTACATTAGGACAAGACGCGCTACCCACATTAAGCCAGCAAAGCCAACATGCAACCGCGGCTAAAAGGATTAGCGCTTTATATTCCCGTTCACACTACCGCAGTGTTCCGTTCGATGATGAACTTTCCAGCGAAATGTTTGATAAGTTTGTACAACAGCTCGATTACAATCGCAGCTTGTTTCTTGAGGAAGACTTTCTTCGCTTCGAACGCTACCGATTCAGTTTAGATCAAGACATTCCAGCAGGGCGTTTAGAACCGCTTTACTCAATGTTTGATTTGTCCCTTAAACGTCGTTACCAGCAATTAGTGTATTCATTACAGGTTCTCGATGAACCGATGGATTTCACTAAAGATGAAGACTTCCAATTTGACCGTAGTGAAGCAGACTGGCCTAAAACCCAAGCAGAGATAAAAGAGCTGTGGCGTTTAAAGGTTAAGTACGATGCGCTTAACTTAAAGCTTGCGGGTCGAGATCACGACAAAATTGTAAAGGTGTTAGCTAAACGCTATAACAGTGCGATTAAACGTTTGGTGCAAACTAGCAGTGAAGATGTTTTCCAAACGGCTATGAATGCATATTCTCGTAGCATTGAACCGCATACCAGCTATTTGTCTCCTCGCACTGCAGAGCGCTTCAAAATGGAGATGAATTTATCTCTTGAAGGCATTGGAGCGGTGTTGCAAGGTCAAGACGAATATACGGTTATTCGTAGTTTGGTGCCTGGCGGCCCTGCTGCAATGAGTAACCAACTAGGTCCTGAAGACAAGATTGTGGGTGTTGCCCAAGGCGAAGATGAGATTGTAGATATTATCGGCTGGCGTTTAGATGACGTAGTTGATCTTATCAAAGGCCCTAAGGGCACCACTGTTCGTTTAGAAATCTTGGCATCGGGCGGCAAAGTTGATGGCAAAACTAAAGTTGTTGATATTATTCGCGACAAGGTTCGTCTGGAAGACCGCGCCGCCAAAAGCGAAGTTATTGAGTTACATGGCAAGAAAGTAGGGGTACTTAACGTACCGAGCTTTTACGTAAACTTAAGCGAAGATGCTAGCAAAGAGCTCAATAAACTTGACGAAGAAAACATTAGTTCACTGATCGTTGACTTACGTGGAAATGGTGGTGGAGCGTTAACCGAGGCAACAGCGTTAACCGGGTTGTTTATACCGCAGGGGCCTGTAGTCCAAGTTCGTGACCAGTTAGGCCGCATTACCGTTAACAATGATACGAGTAATTCGGTAACTTACAGTGGCCCAATGGTGGTGTTAATTGACCGTTATAGTGCTTCAGCATCAGAGATTTTTGCTGCTGCGTTACAAGATTACGGAAGAGCACTGGTTATAGGCGAACAAAGTTACGGTAAAGGTACTGTTCAGCAGCATCGCGGTTTAGGTCGAATTTACGATTTGTACGAAAATGAATTAGGTCATGTTCAATACACAATTGCTAAGTTTTATCGTATCGATGGCGGCAGTACTCAGCACCGTGGTGTAGTACCTGATATCTCTTATCCTTCAGCTTTGTTGCCAGAAGAAACTGGTGAAAGTGTAGAAGATAACGCACTACCTTGGGACAAGATAAAGCCCGCTCAGTACAAGCTATTAGGTGACGTTAGTCCTTATATTGAAGCCTTAGATAAAAAGCACTCAGCACGAATTGCCAATGATACAGAATTTCAATATATCGTTAGCGATATAGCTGACTACCGTAAAGATAAAGATATGGTGTCGGTTAGCTTAAATGAAAAATCGCGTATCGCGCAGCGGGATGAAAAAGAGCAGAAACAATTAGCTCGATTAAATGAGCGCTTAGTTCGCTTAGGTAAAGAACCCGTTAAAGATTTAGAAGATGCGCCGAAAGATTTAGAACTAGACGATGCATTTTTAACTGAAGCTGCCGAAATTGCTCTAGATTACTTAGAGCTACGTAACCCAAGTTAATGTTTGTTAAAATTAGAAAAGCCAGCTTATAGCTGGCTTTTTTAGTTTTAGGTATTGCTTGGTTTAAACTGGGCTAGCTACTATTGATTGCTGTAGCTTTTTCACTTCAGTGATTTTTACTTCAATGATATCACCAAGACTAAACTGCTTATCTTTGGTAGTGATAGTGCCTAACTCGCTTTCAATGCTTAAGTCTTCAGTTTTGTCTGCAAGCTTTGTTTTAGGAACAAATGCCGACGCGCCGCTGGCTAACAATCGAATGTTTAAACCACCGCGATTAATATTGGTCACTTCTGCCTCTAAACCAATGTTTGGATCTTGTTCAGCAAAATACTCACAATACAAATAAGTGGCCATCTCACGTTCGGCAAAACGTTGGCGCTTTCTGCAGTCGCTTAAATGTTCAGCTAATGATTCAGACAGCGGTGAATTTGGCGTTTCTCCGTTAAGCACCGATTTAATTAAGCGATGATTAAGTAGATCGCTGAATTTACGGATTGGAGAGGTCCAAGTGGCGTACTTTGCTTCACCTAAACCAAAGTGAGGCAAGCAAGTTTCACTGTAAATACTAAAATTGAAATGTCGTTTAACTAATTGATCTAAGGTTTTGTTGCCGCTAGCAATAATGTTACGACGCACCTGACAGAAGTACTCTAGATCATTGAGCTTATCTCGCTCTACCGATATTTCAAATTTGCCAAGTAGTTCAACTAGGCTGTCTAGTTTCTCTTCTTTAAAGCCTGAATGGCTAGCAAATACACCGCGACCTAAATTTTCATCCAAGAAACGCCCACCGCATATGTTCGCAGCAACCATTGATTCTTCAATCATGCGATTGGCGCTACGGCGATTCTGGCGCAAAATGTCCATCACTTGGCCTTTGTTATCCAAAACAAACTCGTAATCTGCTTGGTCTCCAAAAACTGAGGTATTTTGTTCGCGCCATTGGTAACGTTGCTGGCTCATTAAATCCAGTTGCTGAAGAGCGATAGCGAGTTCTTCATGCTGGGCAAGCTCTAGATTCGTCTGCTCTATAAAATCTGAAACCTGATTGTAATTAAGTCTGTGCTTAGACTGTACATTTGCTAAATAGAAGTTGGCATTGTTAAGTAGCTCGCCATTAAAACCAATCTTCATTTCGCAAACTAATGCTGGCCTTTGCTGTTCCGCAAGTAATGAGCAGCGCTCATTGGCCAATTTACTTGGCATCATCGGCACAGTACGGGCTGGGAGATAGAGAGTAAAAGCACGCTTTACAGCGGCTTTTTCTATCTCGCCTTGTTCTTCTAAATATGCGCTAGGGTCTGCGATAGCTACTTTTAGCGTCCAATGGTCTGCATCGCGTTTGATTGATACAGCGTCATCCATGTCTAGGGTGCTTTCACCATCAATAGTAAAAAACAATTCATTAATTAAGTCTTTACGCTCAATGTTTGGGTCAATGATATTTAAGTCACCAGCAAATTCAGGCTGATCCCATGCGAGCTGGTGCTTAAGCGTGGTCGCTTTCCAGCGGGCAAAATTATCGTCACTTTCTGCAATAAACTCTACGATTTCAGCTTGGAAATGGTCGTCTTTAAGTGCGTGTTTCAGCAGCTTAGCCATCACCCAATCGCCTTGTTTGATTGAAAAACCACTGTCTTTTTTAACTTTGGCATTCAAGGCTTGGTTTATTAGAGGGTGATCTACCTGTAGTTTGGTTCGCTTGTCTACAAAAGTTACGCGCGCTACAAAGGTATCAAGCGCTGCGTCGACTAGCTCTTCTGGTTCAGCTGATTCTTTACCACTGTTTTCACGAATGACCGCGCTAATACGGTCGCCATGAATTAGCCTCTTCATCATAGGGGGAGAGATGAAGTAGCTTTTTTTATTATCTGTTTGAAGGAATCCAAAGTTTTTTTCGGTGGCTTTAACCACACCTTCAACAGTTGGAATCGTCTCTCTAATTTGCTGCTTCAATTGGGCTAATAGAGGGTTATCTTTAAACATAAAGGCTTCCATCATTTATCGTGAAAGCACTATACCCAAAGGTTTATAGCTATTCTAGAGAAACAGTACTGGTTTATTGGCTTTAGCTCAGGCTACACTTGCCAACAAATGGGTAACAAGTGAAGAGCAGGGATGAGTAAAGATCAAGAGAAACACCAGCAACGCCAGGAAAAACTAAAAGCTAGCGTTGATGCAAAGGTAGAGGATGCGCAAATCGAAAAAGGCTTGCTGCTGGTCATAACCGGAAACGGTAAAGGTAAATCAACCGCTGGTTTCGGCAACGTTGCGCGTGCAACTGGCCATGGTTATAAGGCTGTTGCCGCGCAGTTTATTAAAGGCGGCTGGGAGTGTGGTGAGCGAAACTTGCTAGAAAAGAATGGTGTTGAATTCGCTGTTATGGCAACAGGTTTTACTTGGGAAACTCAAAATCGAGAATTGGATACACAAGCTGCGCAAGAAGTGTGGCAACGTTGTAAGCAGTGGTTAGCCGATCCGTCTATTTATTTGGTGTTATTAGACGAGATAACTTACATGTTGAGTTACGATTATTTAGACGTAGATGAAGTGGTTGCAGCCATTGCGCAACGCCCTAAAGAACAGTCTGTAGTTGTTACTGGACGCGCTTGTCATCGTAAAGTGATAGAACTGGCGGATACTGTGTCGGAAGTTAAAAACGTTAAACATGCTTTTGAGTCTGGTATTAAAGCTAGAAAAGGCGTGGATTGGTAGTTGTTGGCCTTCCTCCTCAAGCCCTTTTCTAGGGCTTGATTTCTTACATCAATGTAAATTTAGAAATATATTGCCAATTTTAGATTATAGTTGAAAAATAATGTCTTCATTTGGCTGGTCATAGCCAAAAACGCCAACATTTTCTAAGCCACTAAAAATATCATATAGGTATCTTAAATCACCGAGAATTCATGATGGTAAATCAGTGGCAACAGTATATAGACCTAGTACAAAAGGAAGTGGTACCGGCATTAGGTTGCACCGAGCCCGTCACTGTTGCTTTAGCGAGCGCTAAGGCGAGCGAATTACTGGGTGGGGTTCCCGATCATCTCACCATTAAGGTTACTCCCAACTTATATAAAAATGGCATGGGTGTATTTGTACCTGGTACCGGTAAAGCCGGTTTGCCTATTGCCGCAGCAGTTGGTGCTACTGCAGGCGATGCAGATAAAGGTTTAGAGGTTCTTGCAACTATCAGCGAGCAAGGCTTACTTAGGGCGAATCAGCTTTTAGACGAAAAGCGTGTGTCGGTGTCGATGGTTAGCAATGACGATGTACTTTACACCGTGGTAAACGCGAGTTTGGCTGATAGGCATGTAGAAGTGTGCATTGCTAAAGCGCATACCCGTTTCGAATATATGGTAGTGAATGGTGAAGTTGTTTACCAAGCAGAAAATGTACAATGCACGAGCTCAACTAGTGAGCAGAGCTTAAGCTTAACGATTGCCGACATTTTGTCATTTATAACTGCGGTTCCCTTAGCTAACATAAGCTTCATTAAACGCGCGGCAGAGTTAAATAAAGCCCTCGCCGATACCGGTTTAAGCGGCAACTTTGGCCTAGGGCTAGGCGCTAGTTTACAAAGCCAAATGGATCAGGGCCTACTAAGCGATGACTTACTGGGACGAGCAATGCGTTTGGGCGCCGCGGCGTCAGATGCACGCATGGGCGGAGCTCATCAAGCTGCGATGAGCAATTCTGGAAGTGGTAATCAAGGTATATCTGCAACTATGCCAATTGTTGCCTTTGCTGAGTTACGCGATCTAAACGATGATCAATACGTACGCGCGCTAATGCTTAGCCATTTAGTCGCCATTTATGTTAAGTCTAAGCAAAATAAACTATCCGCGTTATGTGCTGCTACCACGGCCGCAATGGGTTCTACCGCAGCACTTACGTGGTTACTTAAAGGTGACTTAGCCGCTATCCATCGGGCTATCAATTCTATGATTGGTGATGTGTCTGGTGTGTTTTGTGATGGAGCAAAAGCAGGTTGTGCTATGAAGGTATCAACCGGTGCAAGTAGCGCAGTTAAATCGGCGATACTCGCTGTTGCGGGCCGCTGTGTGTCTTCTCAGCAAGGCATTGTTTTTGAGTCGGCTGACGACAGTATTACTCAGCTGGGCCTTATGTCTAAAACGGCTATGTTATCTACCGATGAAGCCATTATCGCTACCATGCAGCACAAGCAAGTTGGATAACAAAGAGTTTAATGCTTACTCTGCTGATGGTTAAACACGAGTGAAAGCTCAGACATAGCCAATTGCACCTTTTCTTTATCGTTAGGGTTAACCTTGTGTACCAAGCTCAACTCAAAGGGGTAGCAATACTCCGTGGCATTAATCAATCTAATGTCTTGATTGTCTAGGTAGGGTTTAACTTCACTTTTAGGTAAATACCCGATATAAGCACCAGATAATATTAAGGCCAAGCGGCTATCAAATTGGTAGCCTTTTGCGCCAAAGTTTAACTGTTGCAGTTGCTTGCGGCCTTTAGGGTTTAACTCAATGCCAGGGTGAATGGCCGAGTATTGACTCAATATGCTCGGGTCAATGTCGGTATCAGTCAGGTGATATAAAGGAGAGTGCTGGCTGGCACATAAATAGATAGTTTCACTAAATACCACTTCACTTTGTAGGCCATCAATACTTCGGTAGGCCGGGTAAAAACCAATATGGGCAGTATTGTTGATTAATGCTGATTCTATATTAGCGACGGTATCCATGTTTAGCGAAACACACAACCGTGGCGCCTTTTGTTTGATAGCCGCAATAGCTTTGCCAAGGTTAATAATGCTGCTTCTATCTAACAGATCTGAATACAAGATAATAAGTTCACCGCTTAAGGTTTTGCCTAAGTTGTCAACTAACGAGCCAAACTCTTGTATCGATGCAAATAGTTTTAAACACGCCTGGTAGACCACTTGGCCGCGCTCAGTTAACGCAAACCCACTGCGCCCACGTACACATAGCTTTAAGTTCATCCTACTTTCTAAACTCGACATATGTACGCTGATTGTTGAGCGTGTAATGCCTAAAAACCCTTCGGCGGCCGCAAAACCACCATGTTCGACAACTGCTTTAAACACTCTTAATAAACGTAGGTCGTACTCACTTAATTGTTTACCGTTGATTGGGTCTAACATAGTTTTACCTAGTTCAAACTAAAGTTTTATTGTTTGATATTTAACATTGTTTTTAATTGGTATTCAATAAGTGTTAACGGTCTGAGTCGCTATAGAGAATCACGTAATGGAAGCTATCAAACATCGTGCTTTGTTAAAAATGCAGTCTTACATCAATGGACAGTGGCACGCTTCTACCAAGCAGTTTGCTGTGCATAACCCCGCTAACCAACAGACTATCGCTTTGGTTGATGATGCCGGTATAGATGGAACTGCACTCGCTATTGAAGCGGCTAAGTCGGCCTTTAAGGCTTGGAGCTGCAAATCTGCTAACGAGCGAGGCACATTGCTTAGGCGTTGGTACCAGTTAATGTTAGAGCACCAAGATGATCTAGCGTTAATTTTGACACAAGAGCAAGGTAAGCCTTTAGCCGAAGCAAAAGGAGAGATAGCTTACGGCGCTGCGTTCCTTGATTGGTTTGCCGAAGAAGGAAAGCGCTGTTATGGCGATGTAATTCCAGGGCCCGCGTCAGATAAACGCATCTTAGTGATTAAGCAAGCGGTAGGGGTTGTGGCTGCGGTAACTCCTTGGAACTTTCCTAACGCAATGATCGCGCGTAAAGCCGCGGCTGCATTAGCTGCAGGATGTACTTTTGTGGTTAGGCCTGCGCAACTAACGCCTTTGTCTGCCTTAGCGATGGCCGAATTAGCCCACCAAGCAGGTATTCCGGCTGGTGTGTTTAATGTTGTAGTGGGTGAAGACGCTCGAGGTATGGGAAAAATACTGACCGAAAGTACCGACGTGGCAAAATTTACCTTTACGGGCTCTACAGCTGTTGGCAAACAGCTTATTGCTCAGTGTGCTGGTAGTGTTAAAAAAGTCTCTATGGAACTCGGTGGTAACGCTCCGTTCATAGTGTTTGATGACGCAGACTTAGACGCTGCTGTACAGGGTGCTTTGGCATCGAAATATCGAAACGCCGGGCAAACCTGTGTCTGCGCAAATCGATTCTTTGTACAAAGAGGTGTTTATAAAGTATTTGCCGAAAAACTGGCTGCTGCATTAGCCCAATTACCCGTAGGTAATGGCTTAGCTAATGATGTAGTGATTGGCCCTATGATTAGTGAGCAAGCCAAAATTAATGTTCATGAATTGGTGACTGATTCGGTGTCTGCTGGTGCCAAAATCCTTAGTGGTGGTGATGCTCATCATGCTGGTAGCCATTTTTATCAACCTACCATCATGACTAATGTGACCAACGATATGCCTATCGCCAAAAATGAAATCTTTGGCCCGGTAGCGCCGCTAATAATGTTTGACGATGAAGCTGAGGTTATCCAGTTAGCTAACGATACTGAGTATGGCTTAGCGGCCTATTTCTATACCAGAGATATAGGGCGGGTGTGGCGAGTAGGCGAGTCACTCGAGTTTGGCATGGTAGGCGTGAACGAAGGGATTATTTCCAACGCTGCAGCACCATTTGGCGGGGTAAAGCAATCGGGAAGTGGCCGTGAAGGCTCGCAATACGGTTTAGATGATTACACCGAAATAAAGTATTTGTGTATGGGCGGCTTAAACGCATAGAAAATAGGGATATTGCTAATGAACAATCAACAACTACAACAAAGAAAACAAAAAGTATTCGCGAGAGGGCAAGGCAATATTTACCCGGTTTATGTTGAACGTGCCTTAAACGCTGAAGTATGGGATGTGGAAGGTCGCCGTTATATAGATTTTGGTACTGGGATTGCAGTTTGTAATACTGGCCATAGTCATCCTAAAGTGGTTGAAGCAGTAAAGGATCAGCTCGATAAGTTCAGCCATACCTGTGTGATGGTGAATCCTTACGAAAGTGCCGTGGCATTAGCAGAAAAGTTAGTAGAACTTGCGCCTGGCTCAAGTGACAAAAAGGCGATGTTTGTGACCACTGGCGCAGAGGCTGTAGAAAATGCGGTAAAAATTGCCCGTGCAGCCACTGGGCGCAGAGGTGTAGTAGCCTTTAATGGTGGCTTTCATGGTCGTACTAATCTCACCATGGCATTAACCGGTAAAATTACGCCCTACAAACACTTATTTGGCCCCTTTGCAGGAGATATTTACCATGTGCCTTTTCCTACAAAGCTACATGGTCAAAGCACTGAACAAAGCCTAGTAGCCTTGAATAACTTATTTAAAGTAGATATCGCGGTACAAGATGTGGCTGCCATTATCATCGAGCCGATTCAAGGAGAGGGCGGTTTTTATCCTGCGCCTAAGTCTTTGTTGCAAGCACTACGTACACTATGCGATGAACACGGCATTGTACTGATAGTTGATGAGATTCAAACGGGTTTTGGCCGTACCGGTAAAATGTTCGCCTGTGAAGACGCTGGGATCGAGCCTGATTTAATCACGATGGCTAAAGGTATAGCTGGAGGGTTCCCCTTATCGGCGGTGGTAGGTAAAAGCGCATTAATGGATGCACCGTTACCAGGCGGGCTAGGCGGAACCTATGGTGGATCGCCTGTCGCGTGTGCAGCAGCCTTAGCGGTGCTTGATTTAATTGAAAAAGACAAACTAGTGGTTCGGGCACAGCAAATAGGAGTGCAGTTTGGCGAGTACTTGAATCAGTTACAAAAGCAGTTTCCTGATTTGATCGCTGAAGTGAGAATTTCGGGTGCGATGATCGCCATTGAATTAGTGACAGAAGGTAATGCGAATCTGCCAAATACTGCGCTTACTCAGCAACTCATCGCGAAAGCCCCTGAGTATGGACTGATTTTGTTGGCCTGTGGTTTTTACGGCAATGTAATTAGGTTTTTGCCAGCATTAACGATTGAAGACGACATTATTGCTGAGGGTATGCAGCAATTTAAACAGGTATTTACTGACTTAGCTGATTAAGTCAAAGTTATTAAACAAGTACTTAGCGAACCTTTTCGGTTTGCTTTTTTGTTTCCGCAAAACTATACAACTTAGCTTAGCTTCGCTATGTTGTTACTTTAAGTAACAATAAAACAAGCAGCGTTATGTTAGTTTCTTGTTTTGACGTTAAGCCGCACGGCCATATGCTGCAAAGGATTTCTAATGCCAAGCCCGTTACCCAATAGCCCTAGCTCCTTGTTTGTACTATTACGTTGGCTACTATTGCTAATACCACTGGCTTTGGTGGTTGGTTCACTAAACGCGCTGTTTTTATGGTTGTTAGATTACGCCAGCCATACTCGCGCAGACAATCCTTACTTGTTGTACTTTTTGCCTATTGCTGGTGTGGTGGTGGTGTTTATCTATCGCCGTTTTGGCAAAAACTCCGAATCTGGTAATAACTTAATCATTGATGAAATCCATCAACCAGGAGCGGGTATCCCGGCCCGTATGGCCCCGTTGGTGCTTATATCTACTGTAGTCACCCACTTATTTGGTGGCTCAGCTGGTCGTGAAGGCACCGCAGTTCAAATTGGCGGTGCTTGTAGTGCTGCCTACGGAAAGATGTTTAAGTTAACCGGTCGCGACTACCAAATTTTGTTAAGTGCTGGGGTGGCGGCTGGCTTTTCTGCGTTGTTTAGCACTCCCTTGGCAGCCACTATTTTTGCGTTAGAGGTTCTGGCTGTAGGAAGAATTAGATTTGATTCCGTCATACCCGCCTTATTTGCGGCTATTTTAGCCGATGTAGTGTGTACTGCCTGGGGCACGCCGCATACTCAATACAAAATAGATTTCCTAGAGCACGTAATGCTGTTTGAACATGTGGTTCATGTTGATTTACTTATGTTAGGTAAAGTACTCGTTGCCTCCATCGCTTTTGGTATTGTTGGGTATCTATTTGGCGAGTCGGTGTTTATGTTTAAAGACATCTTCAAGCACACCATCAAAAATCCTTACTTGATCGCAATTGTTGGCGGAGTAATTGTAGTCTGTATTGTTAAGCTAATTGGTAACCAGGACTATATAGGTTTGGGGGTTAATAGTTATCGTGAGGGAGGCGTAAGTATTATTAGCGCCTTTAATGAAGGCGGTGCAGAGTGGTATAGCTGGATGCTAAAATTATTACTCACCGCTATTACGTTAGCCGCAGGTTTTAAAGGGGGAGAAGTAACGCCGTTGTTCTTTATCGGTGCCACTTTGGGTAATACTTTAGCCTGGATAATGGGCGCTCCTGTTGATTTATTTGCGGCAATTGGCTTCATCGCAGTATTTGCGGCGGCTACCAACACACCTTTGGCTTGTACCATTATGGGGGTTGAACTTTTCGGCTCTGACCACTTGCTGTATTTTGCTGTGGCTTGTTTTGTTGCTTACTATTTTAGTGGACACACCGGAATATACTCATCACAACGTGTGGCGGTACCTAAATCGACTAATTTTGCCGCTCATGAAAAAACCTTAGGTGAAATTAGAATGGCTAATAACAAGCTAGTGCAGTGGCTAAAAAAGCGGAAAAAGTAGATGGGCTTTTCAGTCAGTAAGAAAACCATAATAATTTCTGCGGCTCTTTGCTTGAGCCCGTCTATTGTGTTTGCTTACCCTGGAAACCTGACCACCAACTTAGAAGGGAACGAGTTAAAAGCCACGGTAACCTCCAATTCTGATCAACCGATACGCTGCCAACTTTCTGCAGGTCCAGATATTGTGTGGATGGAGATTGAAGATAAACAAGAAAACTTCAAGCTGGCAGAGGGTTATCGAACCCATGATTTAAGTTTATATTGCAAAGTTATTAAGCAAAAAACTAAGCCAAGACCGTGGAGAATTAACCCTTACAACACGCCAATCCCTGAGTGGAACAAAGTTATCTACCCTGATTAGTGACTTTATCAACGACCATGTTATCTCCCCTAAACCAACCTCTAAGACAAGAATAGGCTGAAGGCGGCCATGCCGCCTTTACTATTGGCTATTTATAGCCTCCAGCTATTTCTGGACTGGTTTGCTGCAATGTCACCAGATTTCGGTGTAAAGCCTCTTCTGGTAATGGGATAAAGCCGTACTTAAGCATTCGCTGTTGGGCATCATCTGTTTGTACGTACTGAACAAACTGTCTATATGACGAATGAGAGTAGTTGCCGTTGGGGGCTACGTTAAGATACATATAGTAAACATTGGCCAAAGGGTAGCGACCCGACAATATGGTCTCGTGATTTAAATCGAAATAGTCGCCTTGCTTATCGATTAACTGTAGTGCTTTTGCTTGGTCAAAATTATTTTGGTAAAGCGTATAAGCAATCGCATCGGTTTGTTTATCCAGTGTGCTCAGTAGCTGCGTTGTGCTGACTTGAGTTGCGGCATTTTGTTTGCCATCGCTACAGGCTACTAATTCGTTAAACTTTCGATGTTGATCTAGCTCTTCACTAACCGCATAGCGTTGAATAGCGCTTTTAGCATAACTGGAATTTATAGTGTTCCAATTTAGAGTGGTAGCCTCTGTTTGGCAGGCAAATATTTGCTCTAAAGAAGCCATATCGATAGCGTTTATTGGATTGTCTCGGTGCACCAGTATGGCAGCAGCGTCGGAGCTAAAAAACAACTCAATAGGTTGATAACCATAACGTTTAACAAACTCCGCCATGTCACTGTCTAACCATCGCCGAGAACTAATACCTACGCGACCTTTTCCTTCAATAAAGCTTTGGCTTACGGTGGTGGTTTTTATAATGCCTAATTGCTCAGCGAGTTCAGCGCTTTTTATCAACTCAATCACGGATTCTACAAGTTCGTGTTCAACCAAAATACGCTGCTGGGTATCTGCTTGCGCTAAGTAAGCAAACAGCATGGTGAACGAAAGAAAACTGTTGATTAGCTTCATTGTTCAACTCCTCGCAATGTTGCCTCTTCAGAACTGTAAATAGTCCACTGTGTTTGAGCCTGTAACTGCTGCTCTTTAAGAACCGCAATGACTCGTCGTTTCCGCTGCTTCAGCTGATGAGTGTAATCAGTATCTTGGTAATACTCTTGTATTTGTATTCGCTGCTTATCAATACCTTGTTTTGTTAAGGCTAGGGTAATTGCATCGGTACGTTGTTGAGCAAGTCGATGATTGTAGTTTTCGTTACCTTCACTACTTGTATCACCAATCAGTGTCACTTGCAGTTGAGGGTTTTGCTGTAAAGTTAGCGCTAAGTGCTGTATCTGCTCATGTTGATCATTTCTAATCTCGAACTTATCTAAGTCAAATAACACGTTATGAATGGCAAAGGATTGTTCACTTAGCCAAATAGCACAGCCATTGTTATCTATCAGCGTACCGGAAGGGGTTGCCCTACATTTGTCGCGTTGATTAATAACTCCATCATTGTCATGATCTCGCAGATCGTCGATTTGATGGCGAGTGACCTGAGTATCTGGTTGCTTGGCGCAGGCTATAACCAGCAAACAAAGCGTCATGAGAATGGTATTTTTGATGTTCATTGTTTAGCCTCCGTTTGCCATTGCTCAGGGTATTCAACTCTCAATGCGTAGGTTAAGCGACCCATTGCATTCAGTATTCGATAGGCTGCAAGGGTGTGTTCGTAGTCCGTTTCAATATAGTTTTTGCGGGCTAAAAATACCTCCACCTTGGCATCAAGCACATCAAGCAAACTTCGCCTCCCCACATTAAATTGTTCTACGTAACCCAGCTCAGCGGCTTTGGCTGCATCTACATTTACTTGAAGTAATTGCTTTTGTTGGGCGAGTAATTCATATGCGTGCCAAGCCAATGTTGTGCCTTCAACTACTTCGCGTTGGGCACGTATTCGAGTGGTTCTTGCTTGCTCACTGCGCCAAGCTGCGGCTTCCGTATTGGCGGTGGTACGCCCACCACTAAAAATGTCGTAGTTCATTGTTAGCATTATTCGCGCGTCGCGGTCGGGTCCACGAATACCACCAACGTTGTCATTTCTGTTGGCTACAGCTTCAAGATTAAACTCTGGGTAATAGTTGCCTCGTTCACGGCGAGTTTCTTGATGAGCGGCTTCAATATCAGCCATCGCAGATTGAATCTCTGGATGGGTATCAATTCCTTGCTGTATGGCTAGTTCTTTATTGTTCGGTATTAACTGATAGTCAAATTGTGGCTTTACTAAGTCTTCGGGAAGTCGCCCCACCAACCGCGAATACTGAGCCTGTAGATCGTAAAGATTATTAGTGGCGGCTATCGTAGAGCTTTTAGATGTGGCCACTCGCGCTGATATTTGGGCTAAATCGGAATTACTGCTTAAACCATTTTGGGTACGTTCTAGAATATCGTTATAAATCTCTTGGTGCTCTAGCACGTTTCGTTGGCTAAGCTCTAATACCGTTTGTGCTTTAAGGGTGTTTAAATACACTCTAATCACGTCTAAGGCGACGTTTTCAGCGTCAGACAAAAGCAGCAAGCGTTCTGACTCAGCTTCGTAATTTAAACGAGAGATATTGGCGTTGGTTTTTAAACCGTCGAAGATTAACTGAGAGGCTTTTATACCAACTTCAGTTCGATTTAAATTGCGCTCGTCACTAGGGACTTGTACACCACTGTTGTAATAGGTGTCTTCGTAACCCGCAGCAGCATATACATTCAGTTGCGGAAGGTAGTCTGCTTGGGCGCCATCTACATCACGTAGTACTGATTGAAAGCGGGCATATTGGCCTGCCACTTCAGGGCTGTAGTCAATGGCATAAGCGACTGATTCTTCTATGGATAGTGCCGTTGCATTTACACTAAGTAGCCAAGTAGCGGCAATTATTACAGATGAACGCATTCCTTTTCCTCATCCGTTAAGGTTCACGAAGAGCACTGGCTTTAGCCCTGAGTAAGGGTTTAAGCCAATAGCTCAATACTGATTTTTCCCCGGTTAATATGTCTACCATGGCTTGCATGCCTGGGATTACCTGCAAGTTAGGATTAGCTGTTTGACTGAGTAGAATGTGTGCCCTGTAATAGGTACTACCATCTTCTTCTTGTAAGGCGTCGGGGCTTACGTAGCTAACGGTGCCTTTTTGTCCGCCATACACCACAAAGTCAAACGCAGTAAACTTCACCATCGCCGGCAAGCCCTCGTGGATAAATCCGATATCTTTAGGTGCTATTTTGGTTTCTATAATGAGCCGGCTATCTTGCGGGACAATTTCCATAATCGCTTCACCGGGGCGAATCACGCCGCCAATCGACCGCACTAGTATGTCTTTTACTGTGCCCTCAATAGGCGAGGTGAGTTTGGTTCGATTAAGTTGGTCGGCTACCGCTCGTTGGCTTTCATCTAACTGCGCTAACTTGGCCGATACCTCATTTAGCTGAGCCTGTGCTTTAGTTCTAAACTCAACGGCAATGTTTCTTCGCTCTAAAATGGCTTCATTAATGGCCGCTCGAAGTTTGCTTGCCATTAGTTTAGCGCTAGTAATATCACCATTAAGCTGAATTTTGTCGCGCTGTAGCTTAAGCAATTCAACTTTTGCTACGGCTCCGCTGGCGACAACATCTTCTAACATCGATATTTCTTGCTCTACCACCACTAGGCTATGTTGCAGGGTTTGTTGATTACCTATGGCATCGTTTAGCGCTTGTTGATGCTGTTCGACACTTAAAGTAGCTTCTTCGAGTTGTGCATTCAGCTGGCGGATACGTTGTGCAAAATTTGCGCTCGAATTAGTTTGTGCGCGATGATTTTGGTTTATAAACTCAAGCGGTTTAGGGCTCACTGTTACTTGCTGTGTCCAATCTTTCGGGCTGGTATTTATGCTTACGCTAGCAAGTTCTGCAATAAGTCTGGTTTCTTGAGCGAGCAGGGTACTTCGCTGTTGTTCACTTTCCAAAAATGCTGCTCTAAATCGAGTATCTTCTAGGGATAGTAGAGTCTGACCTTGACTCACCTGATCACCCACTTCTACATATAGCTGTTTAACAATTCCACCCTCTAAACTTTGAATTTTACTGATGGCGGAAGAGGGAACGACTTTGCCATCGCCTACGACTACTTCATCTAAGGTGGCTAAAGTTGCCCATACAATTAGGCTAATTATCAGTCCCACGCAGAGCCATACAATGAGACGAGATTGTTGGGCCAAGCGTTGCTGTTGCCAGGCTAGTTGACTAGTCATGCTTCGCCTCTCTCACCACACTCACTGAGTGACGTTTTTTGGATTGAAGTCCCAGTACTACCGAAGCCTTGTCATTAGCGACCAAATGTCCTCTTTCAAGTACAATGATTCGGTCGCAAATACTCAATAAGCTTTGTTGGTGGGAACTTATTACCATTGTCATATCACGCGGTAGCTTGCTTAAGCTTTGCTTTATCAAACTTTGATTATTGTTATCCAAGGAGCTTACCGGCTCGTCTAACAGCAGCAGTTTGGGTTGTCTATATAAAGCTCGGGCTAGTGCTACCGCTTGACGCTGTCCGCCCGATAACAACATTCCGCGTTCACCTACTTGGCTCTCGAGACCATTACTTAAACGTTCAAGGTGGGTTTGAAGACCAGATTGGCTAATGGCCGATGCGAGTTTTTGTTCGTCTAATTCAGATTCCCCTAACAGTATGTTTTGTATAACACTA
Source organism: Agarivorans sp. DSG3-1 (assembly GCF_046774965.1). NCBI lineage: Bacteria > Pseudomonadati > Pseudomonadota > Gammaproteobacteria > Alteromonadales > Alteromonadaceae > Agarivorans > Agarivorans sp. DSG3-1. The sequence goes on from NZ_CP177241.1 coordinate 3,440,081, forward strand.
CCGAATACCAAATGAGCATCTTGTCCTAACCAGCCTATTTGTTGGCGTAATACGGTTGAAGGCCACATCGACGAATCAATATCTTGATAAAGTATTTGCCCACTAGTGGGAGAATATTGACCAGCCATTAAAGAAATCAGGCTTGATTTCCCCGAGCCAGCACTACCTATTATGCCCAGTCGCTCGCCTGGCATCACTTGTAGTTCAATATTGCTTAGCGCATTAAAGTTTTGCTCTGGGTAACACAAACTGACTTTATCAAACACCAATTTTCCTTTGAAACTACCGGGCTGAATAATTTGCTCTGGCTTGTGTTCTTGAGGTAATTCCATGACTTGTTCTAAACCTTGAATGGCCGAGCGGCATTGTTGGTAGCGTAAGATAAGCATGGAGAGCTGGTTAATAGCACCAGCCGCGCGCCCACTCAACATAACAATGGCAATTAAACCACCCATGCTTAAAAGGCCTTCAGAAATACGGTATACACCGATGACTACCAAGCCAATAGTGACAACTTGTTGGCTGGTAACGATTGAATGGCTCACTAAGTTACTTAGATGTCTAGAGCGTATTTGCCAGTCGCTCATTTGGCTGGTGGTTTGCTCCCATGTTCGTTGGCTAGCGCCTTCGGCGTTGAATTGTTTTACTTCAGTTAAACTAGATAAGGTTTCAAATAACTCTGCTTGCCGTTGAGTTGACAGCTTAGCGCTTTGCTCCATGCTGGCCGCGATCTTTGCTTTCATCAGTAAACTAAAACTGAGTAATCCAATTAACACGCTCAACGGGACAAACACCATTGGCCCGCCGAGCCAGGCAATTAGCACTAAGAAAAACAAGGTAAAGGGTAGGTCGACTAAGGTGACTAGGGTTATTGAAGTAAAAAACTCGCGCACACTGTCAAAGTCTTGTATTTGTCGAGAAAACGCCCCTACAGATTGAGGTTTATTTTCTAAGCTCATGCCTAACACTTTTTGCATAATGCTTGCGGATAGCTTGTTATCGATTTGCTTGCCGGCCATGTCAGTAATATTGCTGCGCGCTTTACGCAACAACCAATCAAAAAGCAGCGCGACGCTTACCCCTATTGCTAATGTCCACAAAGTATTGAACGCCTGATTGGGCACCACTCGATCATAAACATTCATAGTGAAAAGCGGCACAACCATCGCCAGTAAATTGATAAATACTGACGCTAGGAGTAAGTCTCTAAACCAAGGTTTTACCTCATTGAGTGCTTGTGTTATCCAGTGTTGCTGTTTGGTGTCGTGTAACTGTTCCACCCTTGCGTCTTTGGTGACTGTAGGGCTGATGAGCCAAAGCTGTTGTGAGACTTCGGCTTTAAAGTTCTTTAAGGTTTGTTGGCAGACTGCGTTTTTGTTGGAAAACTGATAATTAACCATTTGTTGGTCGATTTCGGTCACCATCCGTAGCTGTTGTTGTTTATCTAGGGCTACCAATACGCCGCTAAATTTTTGGGTTTGTTCTAGTTTTACTGGAACCGCTTTTAGGCCTGTTTGTTGACACGCACGAGCAAAAAGATCAGCATTTAGCTGTCCATTTTCCAAAGGAAGACCGCGTAATAGGGTTAAGCGATTAAAGCTTTGACCGAAATGGCGACACATCCATTCAATGCTGTCTAACCAGGCGTCCTGCTGTTCCATATTTTCCTTAGCTTATAATGAGATTTTGGTCGTCTATCATTTTTTGTAATAAGTCAGATTGGTCGGCCACGCTAGCATCGCCCTTGTATAAGTCATCTAAACTTACGCCCGATAAATGAATACTTTGCGTAACGTTACTGGCGTCTGGTTTAATTGTCATAAGTGCCGAACCGGAAAGCTCGCTTAATTCAATGTAGGCTTCTGCACTTGTTCCATTGGTTATACCTAATCCATTTAAGATACTGCTTAAGTCAATCGCGTCAGCGTTTTCGGCCGCGTTAAAGTCAGTTATCGTATCAACGCTTGGATCTACAATCGTGCCTTGGTCTTCGCTCCTAAATGCAAATACATCGTTGTTTAAGCCACCGGTAAGGAGATCATTTCCAGAGCCTCCGATAATCAAATCCTGCTGTATACCACCTTCAAGGGCACTGTCGCCCACAGCAACTAATGAAATATCTAATTCTTGACTAATGCCTTCTGCTTTATCGCTATCTATCTTGGCAAAGCTATCTATCGTTAAGGTAAAATCAGTGGCGAGATTGTGTCCACCAGTAATGGCTAAATCGGCCACCTCATTAGTGTTAAAAACCAATTCACCATTCACTGCTGTTTGCCCCGAAATTTCAAGCCCATCAGGAATCCCTGAAAGGGTCAATTTACCCACTTCGTTAGCAGCAGGGTTGGTCAGTTCCATACTGAGGCCTAATGGGATATCGCCGCTTTGTTCAGCAATAATGTGGCTAAATTGCAGGTTAACTACTGGTGGATCGGGTAGGGGCGAAATGTTAATCGTGAGGTTTTCTGTGGCCAGATCCCCAAAATCACTTTGTTGTGTACCTAATACAAAGGCACTGTCTTTAGTTTCGGAGTACAAGCTAACATCGAGTTGTCCAAAGGCATCACCTGCATAGAGCTCGATGCTGGAAACGCTGGAGGCACTAATCAGCAGTGAGGCAATGTATCCTGAACCATTATTAACAAACCGAGCTTCTTGACCATTAATAGAAATACGATCTAAACCAATCAGTGCGCTAGGGTCAGAGTTATTGTTTATTTGAACACCCACTAAAATTTGCTCATTGCTATTGCTTTCAAAACTACTGATATTAACGGGGATGCTAATGGCGTCGTTTTCTAATCCTGTGATGTTATCGGGGACATCGAAAAACTGGCTATCATCGCCAATTGGCATCACCCCAACAATAAAGTCTTGAGTACTGGCTTTAAAGTCATTGGTGCCTGTTTCTACGCTTATAGCTTCAAACACTAAGGGAATGTCGCCGCTAAAATCGAGCGGAGGACTTAAATAAACCTCAGATAACTGGCTGATATCCACGCCCCAAGCTTGGGTGGGATTACCATTAAAACTACCGCCGTCGGCACCATCATTCTCAAGTAGTTGATAGTTACTACCATCGAAATAACTTAATACTGCGCCCTCAGGTACTCCTCTGATACTGAGCGAAAAGGTTTCCGATCCGTCTTGGTCTACAGCGTTTGCTAATAAGCCCTCAATTTTTATATAGCTATCTTCATTGCCGCTGCTGTTTAGTGCGTCGAGTAGCACGAAGTCAGTGACGGGCTGCACATCTAATACTACGCTGGTTGTTTTAGTTTGATTATCTACTAAGCCATCAGCTTGGTCAGTAATGTTAGCTGAGACGTCGATAGTGAATTGACCACTAAAATTATTTGGTGGCCTAAACTCAATCTCGTTTAATTTGCTTGGGTCTAAGACTGTCCAGGTATCATTGCCATTGTCTACAATAATCGAAGAGTCACCTATGAACTGGCTGTTTGCCGGCACGGTTATGAGTAAACTGTTTATCGTCTCGATACCTTCACCAGCGATATTGGAATCGCCAAGAACAAACGCCATGTTTAAGTTTGTTGTGGTGTCTTCTTGAATGGTATTGCTAGAAACCGTTAGCCCAATATCGTCGACTACTGGCTGCACTTCAATATTTATGAACTGCTGTTCGCTAATACTGTCACCTGTGCAGGTATCGGTAACAATTACCGTAACTGGGATCTGTAACTGCCCAGCGTAATCTTCGTCTAATCCCACAATGGTCATGGTTTCTATTGCAGTAGCTGAAATCGTATATCCAGTTATTTGGCCTAGCGCGTTGTACTCTGGGTAAATTTCTCCGCCTTCTAACTCTACATTTTCAGGTAGATCATCCACCGAAATATAGAACGAGATAACATCACTTGGATCATTGGCTATATCCCCATCAAGGTGGCCAGCCACACTAATATTTTCTCCCTCTATCGCGTCAACAGTGGATGTAGACATATCACCGGGCTCGGAAGGCGTACAAGGGATACCTCCGCCGCCGGAATGCCCAGTAACTTGGACCAGCAAAGGCGCCGAGATGAATCGAGCATCTTCGCCATCTATTACTCTTGCTTTTACAATAATGGTGGTTTCATCGGTATCTAAAGCGCTAAACAGCGTTGCACCTGCGAGTATATCTGCAGCTGTTTCTACTATAGCGTCACTGGTTAAACCATTGGCGGGAATGATCCAGTTGTTGTTGGCCCCCATAGTGGCACCATTAGGGTGGTGTACTTCAAAGAACGCCCCGTCTGGGATCACAATCTCTATGTAGTCTAGATACTCTGAACCATCGATATCCTCCTCAATGAACAATACGCTGCCATCAAGCGAGATGGCGCTGCCGTCTATGCTAGTAAGTGGCTCTGTTGTGGCACTTAAACGTGTATTTAGCTCAACTCTGGCGGCAACGTTCACTTGCAAATCGGCATTAATGGTTTTTATATCAGTGCTGCCGTTTGGTGCGGTATCGGTGACTTGGTAGGTGATGGGTATGGTAAAATCTCCACTAAGATCGGTATCTGCTTGAACAACCAATTTTCCACTGGCTAAAAACTCTTCCCAGCTAGTGGTATTAAGGTCAAACAAAGTAGCCAAATCTAAGCCACCCGCGCTTACGTCTATCGACACGCCCTCGTAAAACAAATTTATGCCAGTAGGCAAGCTTGCAATGGTGTAGCCAGTTACAGACTCACTGCTATCACTATCAGCGCCTAATGCGGGTAGTAAATTTAAAGAGGCTTCGCGGTCTTCTACTGCTTGGGATGTTAGGTTATTCCCGTCGTTTTCATCGACTATCGGTGACACTTCAATATTAACGGTATAGTTGAAATCGCCACTGTCTCCATCGGGTTCAGTAGAGATAGCGATGATGTCGAAAGATAACTCGCCACTAAAATCATCGGTAGTTTTTATATAAAGCTGAGACAAAATGTCGTTGCTTATTTGATAGACTCCTCCAGTTACTGGGTCTTTCGCGACCGGTGCTAGGGGATAGGGAGCGCCCATGTTATCAACTAAAGTAATTCCACTGGGTAGATTAGTAATCAGCAGGTTAATGCTCTCAGAGGCGTCGTTATCACTGGTACTAAATTCAAAATCCAAGGGGATTAATTGATCTTCGTTTACACTCACTTGATTGCTAATGATGTTGTTGGCTTGGTCTACTGCCCAATTGCCAGCACCAGAGTCGGCAACTAGAGGCTCATCTACAACACCCTTAAGCTCAATAGTGACAGTTTGAGCAGGTGTTTCTATTGAAACAGGGCTTGGTATTAAACCATCTATGGTTGATTCAGTGGCAATTGCCGAAACACTGATGGTCAATGTTTCGCTAACCGAACTGATGTCTTGTTTAGGAATGAGTGTTATTAAACCTGCATCAACCTCATTAGCATCAACTAGGTAGGTATTAGGGCCATCAAGAGCACTAGAACCGCCTACAACCTGCCAGCCAGGGTCTACCACTATTTTATAGCTGAGTGTTTCAGATCCATCAGTATCGGTAAGTTGCGCGGCGATAACCTCACTCACATCAATGGCATGATCTTCTAAGCCTTTAATATCTCTTACCGATAAGCTGGGTAGGTCTGCTTCAGGTTGTACATTTACCGTAATGGATTGGCTAGTTTGTGCCGTTTGATCACTTGGACTCGCGAATACGTTGCCAGACTCAGTTGCGACGGCAATGAGTGTAAATACAAATTGTCCCGCTAGGTTGTTGTCTGCTTTAACTGTCACTTGGTCTAATTGTGCTTGTGTATAGCTTTTACCTTCTTTAATGGCATTGCCGTTTAGACTTAAGTGTAAACCGTTAGGTAGATCGGCAAATTGATAGCTTAATGATTCAGAACCGTCTACTTGATCAACCAATATTGCGGTAATGTCTAAAGTTTGCACTGAACCATCATCTTCCACCATGCTGTAGATGGTTTGTGAAGCACCGTCCCAAACCGGAGTATCCGCTACTGGCAAAACAGATACCGCAATGTCAGCATTGATGGTTCTGTTTCCAGAAACCGTATCGATAGTCGCGCTCACTAGAATATCTACTGTACTGGTGGTGTCAGACTCATTTTCTGCTGGCTGATAGGTTAAAATCCCATTCGGTTTGGCGTTACCATCAATAATCTCTAAATCAGTGATGGTAAATACACCGCCACTGGCAATGAGTTGGACGTTGTCTAACCATAAGCTTCCGCCATTTAGTGAAGCTTCGTCGATGAGTATGTTAGTGACAGTTTCGTTTTGATCGGTATCACCAGGTCTAACCTCAATAGACAGAGCGACCTCATTGTCTTCAGTGGTTTGCACGTCTTCGGTTCTAATCACCCCAGGAGAATCTCCCAAGTTCAAAGTGGCGCTACTGGTGACTTGGTCACCATCAAAATCTTCGACTACATAGGTAATCGAATCGACTAACGCTGGGTCCTCGGTTACGTCACTCTCAGTCGTGAGTTCCAACTGGCCGTTAGCATGAATAGTCAACTCGCCATAAACTTCTGTTAATAGATTTGGGTTATATAAGGGGACTGTTTCTGAACCGTTAGCAGGTATGTTGTAATCAGTGCCCATGTAATTGAAGCTGATGATCGTGGCGCCATCAGCGCCACTGACAGTTTCATTGATTAATTGAGTGGTAAAGTTTTCTCCCTCCACTAAATCTAAGGATCTGTTTTCGCTTTGCGGTACATCGTCGGTTACTGCCACTGCTATATTAACTGGCGAGCTAGCATCGCCATCGGCGTCAATGGCGGTCACGCTAAAATCTAAAGAAAGTAAATTCTCACCAAGCCCATCTGGGTGGTCGAGGGGGGCTAAAAGCACAAACTCGGTACTGCCATCTAGGTTGATTCTAATTTGAAATATATCTTCCGCTAAGCCATTACTGGCTATGTACCAACCATCACTATTGGCTGCTGTTAAGCTTATAGGGCTGCCACTGGATTTAAGTCCTAGGGCGTTAAATGCCGCGGTGTCTATTCGCAACTCGGCAATATCATCACTGCCTTGTTTTATGCTTATAACTGGGTCAACACTAGACGCCCCATTAGGCTGATTACCGTCTGCTAAATCGGCTTCATCTACTTCTATTTGGCCTACAGCGCTAATGCTCGGATCTCTACCATCAAAAATAGTTACTAATGATGTGGCCGTTTGCGAAGTGCCATCGGTATCACTGGCTTTAATTGGAAGAGCAATAGTTAAGCTTTGTTCTTGGGAGGTGGGTAAGTGATCGACTTGGCTATAGAGATTGATTGTTAAGTCTACATCGGCAGCACTGTCAGCAGCTATGTTTATGTCTTCTGGTAAGCTCACTGTGAATACAACTTCGTTAGTGCTGAGTATGGCGTCATAACTGCCATCTGCGTTGTCGCGCCAAGTAAGTGCTTGGCCATTCTGACTTAAAGGATTGTTATTGGAATCTAAAACTGGGTCGCCATTGGTTATATCTAGCGTCAGTTGATCGATAGGATCTTGATTTGAAACTAATGATACTGTGCTAGTGGCAGTGCTAAATGCGTCAACAGGAGTACTTGGATCTCGCGGCGACTCACTTAGTTGCATATCCATGACCGCGATAAATATATCGCTACTATCGTTTATCGTAATGTCTAAATTTACGCTTTGGGAATCATTGTCGGTATCACGCACGTTTAGTGTTATTGGAAACTGAGAGCCATTGTTTTGGTCTATGCCTTTAAATAAGGTGAACTCATAATTAAGTGTTTCGCTTGTTTCACCGTTAAAAGTGTCAAGAATGCTAATGGTAAATACGCGGTCGTTAATGTCGTTAGTATATGCAGTTAATGTGTTTCCTAAAGGGGAAACAGCATAAGATAAAGGCTCGCCACCGCTACTAAGGGCTGGTTGTTGCTCATCAAAAGCAACTGCAGCAATAGCATCACTACCCACGACTAAATCAACGCTACCTATAGCGCTAACTTCACCAGTAATTAAATCTGCTTCATTAAGCATCACTGCTTGGTTATTGTTAAGCTGAGGATTATTACCGTCTGAGAGCACCCACTCAACAATACCTGGTGCATTGTCACTACCGTCTATGTCGCTAGACAATATAGTGAGCTTTAGAAAGGTTAAGTCGCTGCTGTTTAACTGGTTAATGCTATTAAACATGGTTAAGGTGGTTGTACCAATAAGCTCATCACCATTTGCAAGGCCTGTCAGACTCAAAGTAAATACTAAGCCAATAAAAGGCACTTCTGCGCTAATGGTTTTACCATCGTCACTTAAGGAGTAATCAAGGGATGTTAAATGCGTGCTGCTGGTGAGAAATAGCGATTGTAAGTCTACAAGCGTGGCTTCGCTGAAGGCAAGGCTTTCTGGGTCTGGATTATCGCTCCCAGGTTTTATCGTAAAGGTTTCAGTAAAGCTGGTAGGTGAGTTATCTAAATTACCTTCGGTGCTAACAGCCAAATCATCAACAAAATGACCGGCAGCACCATCACTAATTACTATGTTGTTAAAAGCGTTGCCTGTATCACCTGAGCTATCGGTGACTTTATACTCAAACCGTAACTCTTGATCTTGCTGGTGGTTTAAATTTCGGTTGGCATTAAAAAACCAGTATCCGCTGTTATCTACAAATAAACGCCCCTGGTCAGTATCAAAGACAACAGGAATTGTTCCCACGTCTTTAGTGACTCCGTCAACGGTGACTTGAGTGACGTTTAAGTCACCGTCTAGACTAAAGTCATTATTAGTTACATTACCAAAAACCGATTCACCTTCAGTAACCTGAGCAAAGTCGTTATGCACTTGAGGAACGGAGTCTTTAAGCGCAATCACTAAGGGGGTAAGTACGGTTTCGCTGGTTCCATCAGAATCATACTGAGTGGCTGAAATGATCGGTGTTAAAAATGATTCATCAGTATTTAAGTCGTTGTCTAGGGCGCGGTAAACTAAGGTCTGAATAGAGTTATTTGCCAGAACAGTAAACTTAAATACCAGGTCGTTGGTATCAACAGTGCGCGCTTCTAGGGTTTTATTGTCTGCCGAGAGAATTAAGGTAATTGCGCTGCCTTCTGATTCAACACCTACCAGTTCAGGCTGGTTTTCTGCAAAACTAATCGCTTGAGCATCGTAGATGTTTACGTTGGAGTTTGTTACCAATACGCCGGTTTGGTATAGGTCAGTTTCGAGTAAAATATGAGGGTCAGGTTCGTTTAACAAGGGTAATGCATCTTGTGCGTTATTGCCTGCCACATCATTTACTGAGGTGTAGAGTGTCCAAGGTTCTAGCTTTTGTAAGCTACTGGTATCTATGTTGTTGGTAACCCAATTACCATTGTTATCTACGCTGGCTAGTGCTTCAATGCTTAGGGTTTCATCGCTTATTTGAATACTCACTTGCTGGCCTTGTTCAACGCCGGTGGTGGTTCCTTGTAGGCTAGTGAGAGTGCCAGCTTTAAATTGTGCAACGTTAAAGCCATCTAAGGTATTGATATCAATGGTAGGAATACCAGTATCTAAGGTGATTACGCTGGTGGCTGTTGCTGGGTTACCTGCTACATCGGTGGTGTGTGCGGTTAAGTTCAATTGGCCATCAGCTAAACTGGCCAAGTTTTCGGTGGTTTGCCATTGATTGTTTAGTGATTGCACTTCAAAGCTAAGGCTTCCCCCTAATGAGTCAGTAACACTAATGAACACAATTTGGCCATCTTCTACGTCAATTAAGCTTCCTTCTAATAAGGTTGAGCCTACTTCAGACTGATTGATGGCATTGTCTCCATTGCCTTCAAATCGTGCGCTAATGGTCGCTTGGGTATCTTTAACAATGCTTGAACTGGCGTTGGTGATATTACCTGCAATGTCTGTGGTTGAAGCTTCTAGCGTGAGTTGGCCATCAAGCAAGCTTGATAAGTCTGTGCTTGCTAGTTCCCAGACACCATTAATGACCTGAGTTTCTAGCGTTAATTGATCACCATTACTATCGGTAACCACGACTGTGACTAACTGTCCTTCCTCAACATTGTTTAACTCACCAAACAAACGGGTAGTGGGTGCTTCTACTGCGTTTATATAGTTGTCACCCTGGCCATCAACATTTGCATTTATTTCCGCTAGGGTGTCTTTAACAATACTTGAGTTTGCGGTAGCAATGTTACCGGCAATATCTAGTGTATTAGCGGTAATGCTTAGTGTTCCTTCGGCCAGGGAACTTAAATCTACATTGTTGATTTGCCAGCTATTGTTGCTAACGGTGGTTTCAAAATTAAGCTGTCCGCCATTGCCATCATTTATGCTGACGCTAATGTTTTGGCCGTTCTCAATATTCGCTACTTCACCAAATAGCTTTGTGGTGGTAACTTCCACGGCGTTTATGTAGTTGTCGCCTAAGCCATCAATGTGGGCTTCTATACTTGCTTGGGTATCTTTTGTAATTGTAGATGTTGCTGTTGCTGGATTACCTGCAATATCTATAGCATTTGCGGTAATGCTTAGCTCACCATCTTGTAGACCAGATAAATCGTTATTGGCAATTCTCCATTGGTTGTTATCTACCGCCGTAGTGAAATTAAGCTGATTACCAGCAACGTCGGTAATTTGCACAAATACGGTTTGTCCGTTTTCTATGCCAACTATGTCACCATGCAAAGGAGTGGAGGATTGCTCATACTGGTTAACATAAAGATCTCCTTGGCCATCTATTTCAGCTTCTATACTGGCCACTACATCTTTAATTGTTGAATCGCTAGTCTCTACAAATTGACCAAAGTAATCCATTACGCTGGCATTTACATCTATCTTACCCTCACTCAACTGCTGAATATTTAAGCCTTGGTATTGATAGCTGTTGTTGTCGACCACTGCATTTACAGTAATGGTTTGTCCGCTAGCGTCAGTAAGGGTGATAACCACCACTCGGCCATCTTCAACATCAATGGTGTTTCCTTGTATTACTACCGAGGGCACTTCAAATTGGTTTTCGTAGCCATCACCACCGTCAATAATATTTACTGTTATAACGGCATCGTTACTTAAGGGGGGGATAGCATCGGCCTGAGCCCCTTGGTTTTCAGTGGTGCTAATACTTAAATCACTATTCTGGGTAGTAAAACCCGCTTCTGGAAGTGTCTCATCTAAGGTTGGTTGCACCCTAACCACAAATGAAGCGCCTTGACTAGATTGGTTGTTACTATTGTTGGTGGTGTTTGGAGAATAGAGAGGAGGAGCTGCGGACTCGCTATCTTCCGCAGTTGTTTCCAATAGCGGATTTTTAGCTAACTCATTAATGACGTTTTTTACTAACGGAACACTGGTGTCGACTATTTCAGAAGGCGTTACTTTCACCCACTGACCATCGGCCATCACTTTCCAAATTTGTCCTTGTATATCTACGTAGACAACTGGCTTCATCCTTTAGCCCTTACTGTAAACAATATCTGTCTAACATAATGTTTAGCACAAAACTTTCACTAATGAGTGATTAGTAAACTATTTACTTAAGAAAGTCGTTATCTACTGCGGTTTAGCCGAAAACCAGACAGCAATAAACACTCTTTAAAGGGGCTGTGTCGGCTATTAAAAGTCGGATCTTTGTTCAAATCTCCCTAAATCATTATTTAGTCACTTTGAATTTATAGAGATTTCATTCGTACTATTTTTATTAATTTTTAGTCATTACCTTGTTTGCACCATTTAACTCGGCTTGATGAGCTACTAAGGCATATTCTTTAATAGACATTAAGCGCTGCTAATAGCTAGTGTTAAGAGACTACAAAATTAGTTTTGGCTCATGCGCTAAACCATCTAAATTACCGAACCATCCCTCCCACACGCTAGTCATCTTTGCTACAAACGCGACATTTGCTCGAGCGATTGTCAGCTATTTTAATTGTTTGAATACACTTAAAAATACATTTATTCCCATAATTACAGTGTGTTACATGTCATTTAAAGGCTTGGAACAGTATTCGCAGTAGCTACAGCGGGAACCGTTAATCAAGCTAATAGGAAGAAATATTATGGCTATTCGTCAATGTGCAATTTACGGAAAAGGCGGTATTGGTAAATCTACCACTACTCAAAACTTGGTTGGAGCTTTAGCGGAAGCGGGCAAAAAAGTAATGATTATTGGTTGTGATCCTAAGGCGGATTCAACGCGCTTAATCTTACATGCAAAAGCGCAAAACACCATCATGGAAATGGCTGCAGAAGCTGGCTCAGTGGAAGACATCGAATTAGAAGATGTACTTAAAGTGGGCTATGGCGGTGTTCGCTGTGTTGAGTCTGGCGGTCCTGAGCCAGGTGTTGGTTGTGCTGGTCGTGGTGTGATTACTGCCATTAACTTCTTAGAAGAAGAAGGCGCATACGAAGAAGACTTAGACTTTGTATTTTACGATGTACTTGGTGACGTTGTGTGTGGTGGTTTTGCCATGCCTATTCGCGAAAACAAAGCGCAAGAAATCTACATTGTTGTATCTGGTGAAATGATGGCGATGTACGCCGCTAACAACATTTCAAAAGGTATTTGTAAGTATGCTGCTACGGGTAGTGTGCGTTTAGCAGGTCTTATTTGTAACTCGCGTAAATGTGACCGAGAAGATGAGCTAATTGAAGCACTAGCCGCCAAAATCGGTACCCAAATGATCCACTTCGTACCGCGTGACAACGTAGTACAACAAGCTGAAATCCGTCGTATGACGGTAATTGAATATAACCCTAAGTGTAACCAAGCCAACGAATACCGCACGTTAGCCAACAAAATCATTGAAAACCAACTGTTTGTTGTTCCTACACCGGTAACGATGGACGAGCTTGAAGAACTATTGATGGAATTCGGCATCATGGATGAAGAAGACGAATCAATCATTGGTCAAACAGCTGAAGAAGCAACGGCTTAATCACTCATCTTAGTGAATATATCAATGCTATAGGAGGCAGCAATGTCAGATAAAAAAGCAGAGACTCAAGCGCTGATCGATGAAGTGCTAGAAGTCTATCCAGAGAAAGCCAAAGCCGATCGCAAAAAGCACTTAGGTGCTAATGACGGCGCAGCCGGCAGCTGTATTACCGCTAACCGTAAATCATTGCCCGGTGTAATGACCGCGCGTGGTTGTGCTTACGCAGGCTCTAAAGGGGTAGTGTGGGGACCAATTAAAGATATGGTACATATCTCTCATGGTCCAGTTGGCTGCGGCCAATACTCACGCGCTGGGCGTCGTAACTATTACACCGGTTACACGGGTGTAAATAGCTTTGGCACCATGAACTTTACTTCTGATTTCCAAGAGCGTGACATCGTGTTTGGTGGCGATAAAAAGCTAGCGACCATGGTTGACGAAGTAGAAATGCTATTTCCGCTGGCTAAAGGTTTGTCGATTCAATCTGAATGTCCAGTTGGCCTTATCGGTGACGATATTGAAGCTGTGGCTAAAACCAAGGGCGCAGAAATTGGCAAAACCATTGTGCCAGTGCGTTGTGAAGGTTTCCGTGGGGTGAGTCAATCTCTGGGACACCACATTGCTAACGATACTTTACGTGATTACGTATTGGATAAATCGGAAGGCAAAGAAGTCGCAACTACCGATTACGACGTCGCAATTATAGGTGATTACAACATTGGTGGTGATGCATGGTCGTCACGTATTTTACTTGAAGAAATTGGCCTGCGTGTTGTTGCCCAATGGTCTGGTGACGGTACTTTGCCTGAGCTTGAAAATACCCCTTCAGTAAAACTAAACCTGGTGCACTGCTACCGCTCAATGAACTACATCTGTCGTCATATGGAAGAGAAATATGGTGTGCCATGGATGGAATACAACTTATTCGGCCCAACCAAGTGTGAAGAGTCGCTGCGCGCTATTGCTTCCAAGTTTGATGAAAAAATTCAAGCCAAAGCGGAAGAAGTGATTGCTGGCTACAAAGCACAATGGCAAGCGGTTATCGACAAGTACCGCCCGCGCTTAGAAGGCAAAAAAGTAATGTTGTACGTAGGTGGTTTACGCCCACGTCACGTTATTGGAGCTTACGAAGACTTAGGCATGGAGATAGTGGGAGCCGGTTATGAATTTGGCCATAACGACGACTACAGCAAAACCGTTCCCGAAGTGAAAGATGCCACGCTTATTTATGATGACGTGACTGGTTACGAGCTAGAAGCCTTTGCTGAAAAGCTTAAACCTGATCTGATTGGTGCTGGAGTTAAAGAGAAGTACATCTTCCAGAAAATGGGCATTCCTTTCCGTCAAATGCACAGCTGGGATTACTCAGGTCCTTACCACGGCTTTGATGGCTTTGCGATTTTTGCCCGCGATATGGATATGACCTTAAACAACCCATGTTGGGACAAGTTAACACCACCGTGGAAAAGTGCAAAAGCAGCGGCTTAAGTGCTAGGCAAGATCAGGATGAGTGCACTAGCGCTTTACACATTAACTCAATTCGTAGTTCACAGATGAGTGGCGCGAAAGGAGAGAGAAAATGAGTCAACAAGTAGACGATATCAAACCTGGCTACCCCTTGTTCGAACAGCCAGAATATAAAGACATGATGGCGCGCAAGCGTAGCGATCATGAAGAGGGGGCAAGCGACGAAAAAGTGAAAGAGGTGTTTGAGTGGACCACCACTCAAGAATATCAAGATCTAAACTTTTCGCGCAAAACCCTAACCGTAGACCCTGCCAAGGCGTGCCAACCTTTAGGCTCTGTGTTATGTGCTTTAGGTTTTGAGAAAACATTGCCTTATGTGCATGGTTCTCAAGGTTGTGTGGCTTACTTCCGTACTTATTTTAACCGCCATTTTAAAGAACCTGTTGCTTGCGTGTCTGATTCTATGACCGAAGATGCAGCAGTGTTTGGTGGCCAGAAAAACATGTTTGACGGCTTACAAAACTCTTTGGCGTTGTACAAGCCTGAAGTGATTGCCGTATCCACAACCTGTATGGCCGAAGTGATTGGTGATGACTTAAATGCTTTTATTGGTAACGCCAAAAAAGAAGGTTACATTCCTGAAGAACTACCAACACCCTTTGCACATACGCCTAGTTTTGTTGGCAGTCATGTCACTGGTTGGGACGGCATGTTTGAGGGTTTTGCTAAGTACTTCACGGCAAAAGCTATGGACGACAAAAAAGTCGGCAGCAACGGTAAAATTAACTTGGTACCGGGTTTTGAAACCTACTTGGGTAACTACCGCGTTATTCACAAAATGATGCAGCAAATGGGTGTTGATTACAGTTTGTTGTCTGATCCATCAGAAGTATTAGATACCCCAGCCGATGGAGAATATCGCATGTATGCGGGTGGCACACCGCTAGCCGAGCTAGAAGATGCGCCTAACGCTATAACCACCTTACTGTTACAACCTGATCAACTGGTTAAAACCAAAAAGTTTGTTGAGGGAACCTGGAAGCATGAAGTGCCTGCGACCAATATTCCAATGGGCTTAGATTGGACAGATGAGCTATTGATCAAAATATCTGAGCTTACAGGCAAAGAAATTCCTGAAACATTAGCCACCGAGCGTGGCCGTTTAGTAGACATGATGACCGATTCCCATACCTGGTTACACGGGGTGAGCTTCTCTATCTATGGCGATCCTGATTACTTGATGGGCTTAACCAAGTTCCTACAAGAACTAGGCTGTGAAGTTAAACACATTTTGTGTAACAACGCGGCCAAGCGCTGGCGCAAGAAGATGGAAGCACTCATTGCGCAATCGCCATCTACTGCCAATGCTGAGATCCACGTTGGTAAAGACTTGTGGCATTTCCGTTCATTGATGTTCACTAACAAACCAGACTTTATGATTGGTAACTCTTACGGCAAGTTTATTCAGCGCGACACCAAAGCAAAAGGTGAAGAGTTTGAAGTGCCGTTAATTCGCTTAGGCTTTCCGATCTTCGATCGCCACCATTTACACCGCAACACAACATTAGGTTACGAAGGCGGTATGTACATGTTGACGACCCTAGTCAACGAGGTGCTGGCCAAGCTAGATCTTGATACCAGTGAAATGGGTAAAACAGATTATGGCTTTGACCTAGTCCGATAAGCTCCACTACCGAGCCTGGCTGGGAGTTATTCCCAGCCAGCTTAAGGAACAGCAATGCCTAATTTAATCATAAGTCGCGAATCATCTGGAGCGCTACAAGCCTATATTGCCAAAAAGGACCTAGAGCTTCCCATTAACTCATTGCAGTTTGATCATGTTGATCAATGGGGTGGGGAGGTAGAGCTAGGCGACGGCAGTAAATTCTATATCGAACCGGTTAGTCCAGCGCCGAGCTTGCCCAAAACATTTAGAGCTAGGCGAGCTTAATGTGAGCTAGTGAGGTAAGACCCCATAAATCAAGGAAGCAGTTTATGAAACAGCCAATGAGTGATAAGCTGGCCTTGCGGCTGGCAATGGCATCTAAAGCGGTGCCGGAAATAGGCTTAAAACAGTTTATTAGTTTGCTGGTAAAGCAATGTAGCGAACCGCTAACCGAAAAGAAACTGCGAACGTTAAGCCCAAAAGTATTACGTGGAGTACTGGAAGATTCTCGATTAACCATAGAGCGTGGCCAAGTTAATCAAGTACACGCAATATTAACCTCAGATCAAATAAGCCAAATGCAGGCACCCAGCGTGCCTGCGGCAAAAGAGCTAGCAGGGCCAGTGGTGCAACTGGCTGTTAGCTCCAATAACTTAGAACAAATAGATGGTCATTTTGGTTCTTGCTTACGTTTTTTGGTCTATCAAATTAACGCAAGCGGTTATCAGTTAGTCGATGTACGCCCAGTAGCGGAAAACCTCAGTGGCGATGCGCGTACCTCTTATCTCATTGAGTTAATAAAAGATTGCCAATTGTTAGCGACTTTGTCGATAGGTGGACCGGCTGCAGCCCGAGTCAGCCGCGCTGATATCTTGCCGTTAAAACAACTCACGCCACAACCTAGCCAAGATATCCTTCAGCGCTTACAAAGTGTAATGGATACCCCTCCGCGTTGGTTAGCGCGACTATTAGAAAAGCAGGAGGTGGAATTATGTCTACCTTAGAACCCGATGTACCGCATGCGACTAAACAATGTAATTGTAAAGGCGATGGTAAGCTTCACCGACCTCAACAAGCGGGGACTTGCCAATGTGGTAATGACAATCCGTCTACCGCGAAACTAAAACACAATCGTTGTAGCTGTAGCGATAAAACCCAACAAGCGGATGAAGTTCTGAGTCAACGTTTGATTGATACCTTTATTGCCAAATTAGCTAACCAACACGACTACCAGCAGCAACTTGCTTGTTTTAAAAAGCATCATCCGAGTATACGAATTATTGAATGCAGTGAAGACGATATGGCAGAACGTGAACCATTTATGAGTGCCAGCTATTTTGATCTGTTCTTAATGGCGAACGGAACGAGTTGTGCGCGATTGACTAATAGTGTGGATCTAGCCATAGGCTTCGTTGTTGCCCTGCATGAAGAGTAATTAAGGACACACTTTCAATTGAATTTACTAAAGCTGCCTAGTGATAACTGCTAGGCGGCTTTTTAGTGAGGCGGCTTAACCATGAACAATACCAGTACCGACCGTTATGTTTCATTTTGCAACATTCGTTGTGATGAAAATGCAGATCGTTTAATCACCCTTTTAGACCAGCATTTAGCAGCTGAGCATGGTGGCAAGCTTTGGCAAGACTACTTTAAAGGTAAAAGGGCAGAACAACTAAAAATGAAGCGTGACAACCTTAACTTTATTGGTAACCAAACGAATCCTTTATACGAATATTTTGCGCTTTGCGATGATAAGCAGGCCAGCGAGCTACTCTATACCATTGAACAAGAATGCTGTTAGCTTAGGCGTTATTACAAATCTCTAGAGAAAGCCAAATACAGCTAGGTATTTGGCTTTGTGGTGATTTGTCGGATCAGCTTAGCCGACTCCATGCTTTAGTTGATGGTGTAAGTCATGGGCATTTAAGGCATTAGCTTTTAAGGCCGACAGCAAGGCAATTAGCGCTGAACCTGCAATGAAGAGAACCATCGGCCACAAGCTATTTGTCGAAAGCATTGCCGCGATAGCGCTGATAGCAGCGCCAGCAAAAAATTGCGTTGCGCCTAGAACCGCCTGCGCTGTCCCAGCTCCTTTAGCAAAATGTTTTAAGAAACACGCATTAGCATTAGACATGGTTCCGCCAGTAGCCGCCATTACAATGATAAAACCACTTGCGGCAAACCAAAGATTTGTAGGCGCAATAATTAGCGCGCTAATTAACACCACACCACCAAACAACTGAAGGGCTAAAAAGCTCACCAGCATATGCTCTGGTTCCGCATGGTTAAGTCGATAAGAGTTATAGCGGTTAACCATCACTACTCCCACTACGTTTGCAATAAATAGTATTGAGAACAGCTCTTCTGAAATTCCAAAGGTGACAATGTATGCAAAAGGCGCATTTGTGATAAAAGTCATCAAAACGCCATAAGCGAACGCTTGTGCTATTAAGTATCCTAAAGCCTGCTTGTTCTTTAATACATCCAAAAAACTTATTGAACTCGCATGAGGGGCTGTGCTTCTAACTTGTTTGGGCATAACAAATATCGCCCATATCGCAACTACACAAGCAAATATGCCAGAGCTTATGAAAATCCAATGCCAGTTAGAAATTTGAAGGATCAAGGTACCAATTGAAGGAGCGATAGAGGGAGCAATCATCATGATCAGCATAACCAATGAGAACAGCTTTGCGGCTTCTTTACCTTCAGCGTTGTCCCGTATAACAGCCGGCACTCCGACCACTGCAACGCCCCCGCCAATCGACTGAAGTATTCGCCATAACCAGAATAGCTCCAGGCTGTTAGCTAATGCCAAAAATACACTGCATAGTGCAAAAATCAATAATCCCGCTACCATCACCGGCTTTCGCCCGTATTTATCGGATAAGGGCCCACCAACAAGCTGGCCTAAGGCCATACCAAAAACGTAAATGCTGACAGTTATCGCCACTAACGAGGTATTTACGTCAAAATTGTTAGCAATAATTGGAATAGCGGGCAAATAACTATCAATGGCGTAGGGCGTCATTGCAAATACCGATGCCAGCAATAAAATCAGCTTTTTAGAAATCTTGTGTTGCATAATCTTCTCAAATTTACCTTTCTAGAAAGATACTAGCTAGAAATTACCTTTCCAGCTAGTACCTTTCTAGAAAGATACTAGCTAGAAATTACCTTTCCAGCAAGATATATTGTTAATATCGCTTAGCGTTAGAGAATTCAAATTGAAGCACCAAGAAAGCATCGACAGTATTTTGCGTTCAACCCAGTTAAACTGGCCAGAAGCCTACGAGACCATTTCCCCAGCTGTATTACGTATGGTTCGTGTTCATCATGGCTTTAATCAAACCTTGGAGAGTGTAATAGGGCAATACCAGTTGCAGGTGGCAGACTTTGGCATTCTGGTCACTCTTCGCCGTTATCCCGCTCCTTATTGTCTGTCGCCAACCACCTTGTACTCAGCGATGTTATTTAGCTCTGGTGGGTTAACTAAAGTGTTAAACAGAGTCGCCCAAGCGGGGTTAATCGAGCGCGTAGATAACCCTGAAGATAAACGTAGCAAGCTAGTACAATTGACCGCTGCCGGTAAGACCTTGATTGACAAAGTAGTCTTAGAGTTACACCTGCAACAACAACATCGTATGGCGGTGTTAACTAGCGACGAGCAGCGACAACTAAATCATTTACTCAGTAAATTGGGTGGCCGTTAACCTGTTAATTTACTGTCAAAACCCAAGCTCTTTTTAATTACGCTTTGTACCGGTTCCTCTGGTTATGTTAAGTAATACCTTTGCCGATACAAAGCCAATAGCCGACCATTTGTGAGGGAAACCTCTACTATCTTAGCTTTAAGACTTCGAGCTAGAGACGTTTAGCGAAGTCTATTTCTAGTAAATCCTAGCTTCTACCTTATTAATTAAAAATTTAATTTAAAAATATTTTTGTTAACTAAGTTTGTAATACTTATTGGTTATTTTAATTCTAAAATTTATTTACTTGGATATGAAAATGTTTACTTTGTGATCTGTCCATTGCAAATACTATAGCTGTTCATTATGTAGTATTTTTAGTTTTCTGTTTTTTCTTGGTTTTAATATGTTTACATTTTTCTATGAGTTGTTGTTGAAATAATTTTATCTTGTTATTTAGTTTCTCGTATGAATTAATAATTGGTTTAATCGACTCCATTGTTGGCCTGTATTGTTTTCAATACTTTAATGGATTAACTAATATAAAATGGGAACAACATGATTTTTAGAAACAAGATATCTCTGGGTGTCACCATGGCGTTTGTTATGTCAGCCCCCTTGTCGGCAGCTACGGTTAGCGACGCTGAATACCGTAATATTGAGGTTCGCCATAGCGGTAAATGTATCGATTTGTCTGCCGGTAACACGGCTAACTTTGCCCCTTTTGCTCAATGGACTTGTGGTGAAAATAATGCCAACCAACGATTAGCTTTTGTTAACCAAGGTAATGGTTTTTACAGCATAAAAACTAAGGCCAGTAGTAAGTGCTTAGAAGTTAAAAATGGTGATGTAAGTAATGGCGCTGATATTCAACAGTTAGATTGCCAAGTAAGCGATGAAAAACAATATTGGTCGTTGCTAGACATGAATAATGGCTGGTTTAAATTAAAAAACCAACAAACAGAAAAATGTTTAGATGTAGCAGGTGCCTATACTGAAAACGGTGATGAATTTCATCAGTGGGAATGTTTAGCCGATCATCCTAATCAAGAATTTCGATTTATTTATGATGTAGACAATGGCGACAACGCTAATCCTGAAGACGTTGTTGGCACTATAAATATCCAAGCCGAAGATTTTGTCAGTCAGGGTGGCACTTTTGACGATAACCAGCAAACACCGGTCAGTAAATATACCGTCGCTGGGCAAGGTGCTATTAACTACATAAACAGCGGTGATTTTGTCGATTACGAGGTTAATGTAGACAAAGCCGGTATGTACTTAGTGAGTTTTAATGTTGCTACCGCCATCACCGAAAACTCAGGCATTGAGTTACTGGTAATGGAAGGTGGAGCATGGCGTTCTTATGTTCAAGCTCAAGTACCAGCCAACGGTTGGGATAACTTTTCACCACTTACTGCTAATACCGAAGTAGCGTTACCAGCGGGTATTCAACAAGTGCGTATTCACGCACTTGGTACAAATGATTGGCAATGGAACTTAGAATCTTTCAAATTGGTTTGGCAGGGTGAGTTAACTGGGCCCACAGAGCCTCCATTATTAGATGACGACGGTGACGGCGTTCTAAATGCTAACGATTTATGCCCAAATACGGGGCTTAATGAAGCCGTAGACCAAAATGGATGTTCACCATCACAGTTAGATGACGATAACGACGGTGTGAATAATGCCATCGATCTTTGTCCAAATACGCCACCTGGAACCTCGGTAGATAACAGCGGTTGCGAAGTTTCTTCACCAAACGTCATCGACGTAAATACAGCCGATGCTACTTTACCTAGTTTTGTGTCTTTTAATAACACAACTCCACAAGGTAAACGTTGGGAAAAAGTAGATAACTTATCTGATGAGTTTGAATTTTGGAATGGTGCTAAGTGGTTAAAAACCAATTGGAACTATGGAAATACACCAGTCAACATGCTGAACAAGAATTCAGGTGTGGCCAACGGTAACTTGTGGATCCAAGCAACCTTAAATGCCGACAGCCCTAACCAGTGGTTTGAATCATCTAGAGTACGCTCGGTAGCTAAAATCAAGTTCCCGATGTATACCGAAAGCCGGATAAAAGTGGCTAACATTTCGGCCTACTCAACATTCTGGTTAAACAATGGTGATATTAACAATCGCGATGAGATTGATATCATCGAAATCAACCCTGTTCCTACCTGTAACTGTCAGCCAGACTTTCCTTGGAAAATGAACTCGCAATACTTTATTGCTAAAAACGGCTCAACAGAGCGTAATCATGGTAACTCTGATAACCGTACCGATCTATCGGATCAAAATACCTTGCAAGGTGTTTTATGGACCGAGGATTATCATGTATTTGGCGCATGGTGGAAAGATGAGCATACCGTACAGTTTTACCTAAACGGTGAACCAGTAAACAAGGTAACCACCCAGCAACCATTCACGCTTGAGCAATTCATTATTTGGGATTTATGGAGCCAGGATTCAAGTTGGGTAGGGGGTCTTCCTCAAAAAGATGACCTATTAAACAACGACAATAACATTATGAAAGTTGACTGGATCCGTACCTGGAAATTAGTCAACGATTAATCCTTTGGCTTAAACAACATTCATAGTTTTAAAGGGCTTACCTTCACGGGTAAGCCCTTTTTTGTTGGTGATTAAGGTGTACGAGATACCTATACATTGTGTTGTTTGGCAGTATTTTGTTGTGTTTGCTACAAGAGAATATTCATATATATCAACACCTAAGGCTTTGGAATGTCTGTTGCAACTAGATCTGCTGAGTGCTTTAACAAGCAAAGTTGCAAGTGATGAGGAGTAAGCATGAAGCGAAGTGATATTGCTGAATTATTAGATGAGCCAGCTTGTGAGCATAACCAAGGAGAAAAAAGCGGCTGTGCTAGGCCGGTGCCTGGTGCAACTGCGGGTGGTTGCAGTTTTGATGGAGCCCAAATAAGCCTGCTACCGATAGCCGACGTTGCCCATATTGTTCATGGGCCTATAGCTTGTGCTGGGAACAGTTGGAATAACCGAGGTACTCGCGCCTCTGGTCGCAACTTGTTTCGATTAGGGTTTACCACAGATTTAAACGAACAAGACGTGATAATGGGTCGAGCAGAAAAACGGTTACTTCACGCTATAAAAACCGTTATCGAGAAACATCAGCCACCAGCTGTGTTTGTTTACGTTACTTGTGTTCCTGCCTTAGAAGGTAATGACGTTCACGCGATATGCAAACTGGCTCAGCAGCGCTGGGAACTTCCCGTTGTTGCAGTAGATGCAGCCGGTTTTTACGGGAGTAAAAACCTAGGCAACCGCATTGCGGGAGAGGTAATGGTAAAACAGGTTGTGGGAAGTGCTGAGCCTCCAGCAAAACCCTTAATGCGCCACGATCCAACACGCCAAGTAAACGATATTGTGCTGATAGGTGAATACAATATTGCTGGAGAATTTTGGCACGTATCACCCTTACTAGAACGTTTAGGGTATCGGGTATTAAGCTGTATGTCAGGAGATACCCGCTTCCACGAAATTCAAACCATGCACCGAGCCGACGCGGCCATGGTGGTGTGCTCTCGCGCGCAAATAAACGTCGCACGTATGTTAGAAGAACGCTGGGACATTCCCTGGTTCGAAGGCAGTTTTTATGGCGTAGAGGATACATCAGCAGCATTAAGAAGCTTCGCTAAATTGATTAATGATCCGCAAGTGATCCGCGAAACAGAGGTATTGATAGCTGAGCAGGAAATTGCCATCCGCAAGAAACTGCAGCCTTATATTAATCGCTTAACTGGTACTAAGGCCCTGCTGTATACCGGCGGAGTAAAGTCGTGGTCGATAGTCTCAGCATTACAAGAGCTAGGCGTTAGCGTAGTGGCTACAGGGACCAAAAAATCCACTGCTGAAGACAAAGCCCGTATTAAACAAATAATGGGTGATGAAGCCTTAATGTTAGACGAAGGCGGTGCAAGAAACCTATTAGACATTGCTAGCCAGCAACAGGCCGACTTATTAATAGCAGGTGGGCGAAACATGTATACCGCGCTTAAAGCGCGCTTACCGTTCCTCGACATTAACCAAGAGCGTGAACACGCCTACGCAGGCTACGAGGGCATGCTTACTTTTGCTAAAGAACTGTGCCGAACTTTAGAAAGTCCAATTTGGCCGCTGGTTGCTAGCACTGCGCCGTGGCAGCAAAAAGTACGATTAAGCAGCGAGGAGCAATAATATGAGCAAAGATAACCATCACATCGCTATAAATCGCAGCGCCTTAGTAGAACAACCGTTAAAAACCAGTGCGGCTACCGGAGCAACCTTAGCCTGTATGGGATTAAGCAATGCCATTCCTTTAATGCATGGCTCCCAGGGATGTGGGGCGTTCGCTAAGGTTTACTTGATACAACATTATCGCGAACCCATACCGCTACAAAACACCGCCATAGACCACATTGCTGCAGTAATGGGAGGCGACGACAACTTAAACAAAGCATTGGCACTGTTATGTGAAAAACATCAGCCTCAATTAATTATGGTGGTGACTACAGGCTTAACGGAGATGCAAGGCTGCGACGTAGCCAGAGTTATTCGTGAATTTAAAGCTAGCCATCCGCAGTATTTAAAAAGCAGACTGGTTTCTGTATCAACCCCTGATTTTAGCGGCTCGATGCAAAGTGGTTTTGCACATGCTGTTGAAGCTTGCGTGCAACAGTTAATTGTAGAGCCTACAGTTGATAGCAAATCTACGGTTGCAGCACAGCCACAACTTAATGTGTTTTGCTCAGTGGCCTTAACCAGCGCAGATTGTGAGTTAATTGAACGGTATTGTTCAGCGTTTGGATTTAACGCGGTGTTACTCCCGAATTTAAGTGATTCCTTAGATGGCCACTTGGCCGATGAAGATTTTTCTAACACCAGTACTGGCGGTACCGGGGTAAATCAAATTACCAGCATGGTAAATAGCGTAGCGAGTTTGGTGATTGGCGAATCTCTATTACCCGCGGCAAAATTGTTACAAGAACACTATGCGGTGCCTTATCACTCATTAGGTCTGGTTATGGGCCTAGAGAAGAGTGACAAACTGGTGATGTTGCTGTCTGCGCTATCCAATCAAGCAGTGCCCGATTGGATAAATCGTCAACGTAAACGGCTGCAAGACGCCATGTTAGATTGCCACTTTCTGTTATCGGCTAGCCAAGTGTCTATGGCCTTAGAGCCCGACGCAGCAGCAGGTTACGCAACATTGTTAGCCGAGAATGGTGCAGTGTTAAACAAACTTGTCACAACCCTCAATGTGCCAGAACTTAAAGCGATTAAGGCAAATAACGTGGTAGTAGGGGATCTATCAGACCTTACCAATGTTATTGCCGATAGTGAGTTTGTTATAGGCAATACCCATTGCGCCAATTTATGCGAGCCCTCCACACCGGTATTACGAGCAGGCTTCCCTTGCCATGATCAGTTTGGTAATAGCGATGCGCTGCAAGTGGGATACGAAGGTGCCAGAAATCGCTTATTTGCCATGGCTAATTTACTAAAAGCCAATCATCAAGACGAAGTACCTGCTCATGTAAGTGCTTACCGTTTTGAACCAGAAAGTTGTGTTAAACATCCACTGCCCATTTCCTAAGGTGCTGCTATGAATGCGATGGAAAGAAAGCTTTCAATTATCGAAGACGGCCAACAACGCGAGCACTGTTTTAAAGTGGCTTTTGCCAGTGAGAGTAAACACAAGGTAGACCAACATTTTGGTAGTGCACATACCTTTTTGATTTACGGTTTTGGTGAGCAACATATTCAACTTATTGAAGCGCTGCAGTTTGAAGTGACTAAACCTGGTCACGACGCTGGGCGCTTGAGCCAACGCATCGAAGCCCTTAAAGGCTGTGCAGCCGTATTCAGTAACGCTTGTGGCCAACGAGCAATAGAAAAACTTAAGCAATCGGGTATCAGTAGTTTAATGGTAGATAGCGATATAGAGCTTAGTGTTTTGTTGGGAGAAATTCACTTGCAGTTTGTTCATCAACCGATGGCGTGGATGCAAAACAAACAGACTGATTCAGCCGAACAAACCCAACGTTTAAACGAACTATTAGATGAGCCTTGGTAACAAGGTAATGGAATGTAAATTAACTAAAAAAGGAAAGAGTAATGAGCGATAAAAACTTTATGGGGCTCACCAGAGACGGATCACCTTGGGAACCGCAGTTTGTTACGGCATTAGATCAAGACGCATGTATTGGTTGCGGGCGATGCTACAAAGTTTGCCCACGTGATGTGTTTGATTTGGTTGAGCGAGAAATAGACGAAGATGACGAAGCCTATGACGATTATGACGACGATGTAGTGATGGTGATGGAGCTGAAAAACGCCGGTGATTGTATTGGCTGTGCAGCTTGCTCTACCGTATGTGCTAAAAATTGCCACACCCATACACCCGCTAGCGCTTTGGTCTAGGAAGCAGATCTTATGGCACAAGTAAGCTTAAATGTGGTTAGCGTGTCAGGTGATAAAGTTGTTTTAGAAGGACAGCGGCAAAGTGCCTGTTCTTCTTGTGCGAGTAAAAATAGCTGTGTCACTGTGAACAGTGACACAGCTACCTTGCTACGGGCAGAACTTACCAGCCTAGCGCACTATAAGGTTGGGCAGCAAGTAGACATGAATTGCCACGACAGCTTTTTACTAAAAGCCATTATGGTGATGTTTGCTCCTGCTTTATGTGGTTTGCTTGGTTTTGCTTTATTGGCTAACTATTTGTTTGCGGCCTCTCATCCTCATACGGTCGAATACATTAATTTAGGGGCCGCTCTATTGGGTTTTGTCTCTGGCTTACTGTTAAGTCGGTATTTTGCCCAGCCGCTTATTGGGCAGCTTAATCAGCAGTTGTCATTAAGGCCTACAACATCCTGTAGCAAATCTAACAAGCCATCCGATAATGTGATTTAACTCACACTAAAAATATTTATCCCCAGTTGATAAATCAATATTTATCAGTAGGTTACGCTCGTTGGTTGATTGGGTATCTCACTTGCAATACCTAATGTAGGTAATAACCCGTTGTGATTGAGTTTGCGGCCCTTGAGCAAGAAACGCTGTGTTCTAGGTTCCCAATGGCTTATCAACACTCAGTCTAGGGCAGTAATGTTGTCTTATCACAGCGGGTTACTACCACTACCAATTAACTCATCATTGTGGGGTAGCGTATGTGGAACTATTCAGAAAAAGTAAAACAGCATTTCTTTCAACCCAAAAATGCTAAAGCAGTCGATCATGCAAACGCCATTGGTGACGTGGGTTCAATTTCCTGCGGAGACGCCTTGCGTCTTAGTCTTAAAGTAAACCCCGATAGTGATGTGATTGAAGATGCCGGATTTCAAACTTTTGGCTGTGGCAGCGCGATTGCCTCTTCGTCGGCATTAACCGAGATGATCATTGGTCAAACCATCGATCAAGCAATGCGTATTTCCAATCAAGATATCGTTGATTTTTTAGATGGTTTACCGCCAGAGAAAATGCATTGCTCAGTCATGGGAATGGAAGCATTGCATGCTGCGGTAGCGCAATATCGTGGAGAAGAAGTTGCCGAGGAGCATGAAGAAGGTGAACTCATTTGTAAGTGTTTTGCCATAGACGACGCGCTAATTAAACGCGTGGTGAGCCAAAACAAACTTGAAACCTTAGATGAAGTAATCAACTACACCAAGGCTGGCGGCGCCTGCGCAGCTTGCCACGAGAAAATTGAATGGGTACTCGAAGAATGTTTAGGTGCGCCATTGGCAGATCCCATTGTCACGCCAGCTAGCCCGAGCAAAGTTAATACCATTGTTGGCAAGATACGTCTTATTGAACAAGCCCTAGAGCAAGTAAGGCCGCAACTTCAAGCAGACGGTGGTGATGTGCAATTGTCTGACGTAGAAGATGACATGGTGTTTGTTTCACTCACCGGCGCTTGTAACGGTTGTGGTCTATCGAGTGCCACCCTGGCCATGATCGAGCAAAAGATCAGTACCGTATTAGGCGAAACCATCACTGTATATCCAACTGGCGCAGCCAGCTTAGCTTAAGGAAATAACACTATGAGCAACCTAACTACGCTAAACAAAGCCACTCCGCTGGCCTACTTGGATAACAACGCCACCACTCAAGTAGATGCCAAAGTACTGGAACAAATGCTGCCTTATTTAAGTGAGTTTTATGGTAACCCTTCTTCTATCCATCAGTTTGGTGAGCAAGTAGGTAAAGCGATAGAGCATGCAAGGCAACAAGTGCAAGCCTTGATTGGCGCTAGCTTTAGTAGCGAGGTTATCTTCACCTCGTGTGCCACAGAAGCCAGCGCAACAGCCATTATGTCGGCCATTGAAGCCTTTCCTAATCGAAAAGAGATCATTACCTCAGTGATTGAACACCCAGCCACGTTAGAGCTGTGCCAAAACCTTGAGCGTAAAGGTTATACGGTGCATTGGATAAAAGTAGATGCGCGTGGTCGATTAGACATGGAAGCGTACAAACAAGCGCTGAGTAGCGAAGTCGCTGTAGCCAGTTTTATGTGGGCAAACAACGAAACTGGGAGTCTGTTCCCAATTCGAGGCATGGCAGAGTTAGCAAAACAGCATGGTATTTTATTTCACACCGACGCAGTGCAGGTCGCTGGCAAGTTACCTATTCAAGTCGCTGACAGCGGTGTAGATCTGCTGTCTATCTCTGGGCACAAGTTCCATGCACCGAAAGGAGTGGGCGCCTTGTACCTGCGCCGTGGCGCTAAATTCCGACCATTACTGCGTGGCGGCCATCAGGAGCGTGGTCGTAGAGCAGGTACAGAAAATAGCAGTGGCATTGTTGGTTTGGGTAAAGCAGCAGAATTAGCCATGCAATCTATTGAACAAGATTCTGCGCGAATCAAGATGATGCGCGACCGCTTGGAAATGGGGCTGTTAGCGCGGATTCCACATTGTTTCGTGACCGGCGACCCTCGTCATCGTGTGCCTAATACCAGCAACATCGCTTTCGAGTTTGTTGAGGGCGAATCCATTTTATTGATGCTGGATCAACACGGCATTGCAGCGTCTTCAGGGTCTGCCTGTACTTCAGGTTCACTAGAGCCATCGCATGTTATGCGCGCAATGGATATTCCTTATACAGCAGCACACGGTGCCATTCGTTTTTCGCTGTCTCGCTTTACGAGTGAAGAAATGATTGACCAAGTGCTGGCAGTGTTACCAGGCATCGTGGAAAAATTACGGATGCTTTCGCCTTATTGGGATACCGCAAGCAATCAACCCGCAGAGCAAAGTTTTAGCCCTGTTTACGCTTAATCCTCGAGTAGTCAGCGAACGATAAAGGGGGAGGGAACCATGTTAATTATAAACGACACCACTTTGCGTGACGGTGAACAAACAGCGGGCGTGGCTTTTAGCGCCCAAGAAAAACTAAACATAGCCAGTAGTTTACAAGCTGCTGGTGTTGCAGAGTTAGAAGTAGGCGTACCGGCAATGAGCAGCGCCGAACGCGAGGTAATAAGTTCCATTTGCCAGCAGCTAAACACCAGTAAAACCATGGGCTGGAGCCGGCTTAATCAGCATGATATCTCACTCGCTGCTGGCCTAGGTTTAGACTATCTAGACATCTCTATTCCTGCTTCTAATCAGCAACGTGAGTCTAAGTTGGCGCTTAGCAAAGTACAGTTATTTAGCTTGTTAGAACGCGGTATTGCTCAAGCCTTAGACCTAGGTATTAAGGTATGCGTGGGGATGGAAGATGCCTCTCGGGCTACCATAGACGAGCTTCAAACCATTGCTGAGCTGGCGCAAAAATCCGGTGCATCGCGGCTTCGTTTCGCTGACACCTTGGGGGTACTGGACCCGTTTGCCACTGAAGTGTTTATTAGCGCCCTGAAACAAAGCAGTGATTTACAAATTGAGATGCATGCCCATAACGATTTGGGTATGGCTACCGCCAATACGCTTGCGGCTATTAAAGCGGGCGTTGACTCGGTGAATACCACCGTTATTGGCTTAGGTGAACGAGCTGGCAATGCAGCCCTAGAAGAAGTTTTAATGGCGCTGAATGTTACGCATTTGGCAGGCCAGCGAACTATTCCCGAAATAGACTTAAAACAGCTTCCTAAAATATGTGAACTAGTGGCTCAAGCCTCTGGTCGCAGTGTGGCGGTAAGCAAAAGCATTATTGGTCAACATGTTTTTACCCACGAGTCAGGAATACACGTAGACGGTCTACTAAAAGATCCGCAAAACTACCAAGGTTTTTCGCCCGCGTTATTGGGCCGTAACCACACCGTGGTATTAGGCAAACATTCTGGATTTTCGGCCATTGAATCGGTTTATCAATCACTCGGCATCGCCTTAACTAAGCCCCAGTGTATGGCCCTAAAATCACTATTGGTGAATTGGGCAGAAAGGCATAAACGTAGCCCCAGTTCCCAAGAGTTATTCGGGTTTTATCTACAATGTGTTAAGCCGCAGCTTTCACAAGCACTTTGTGTTTAAAGGAGTAGGCCATGTTAGTTCACGCAATAGAAGATCCAAAGTTGCAGCAGCAAATAGCTAATTTAAGCAGTGCAGAGTCGTTTCTCGAATTTTTTAAGGTGAGTTATCAACCCAACTTACTACAAGTAAAAAGGGTGGTGTATTTACGCTTGCTTGGCCAAGTGCTTTCCGAGCAACAATGTAGCAATTTTAACGAATTTAAAGCGGCGGTGGCCAAAGCTTACTGCTTGTTAGAAAAAGGCGTGGTGTTGGCGCATGCTGCACCCGCTTGTAAAACGTGTAGCGGCTGTTAAACAGTGAGGTAGCAGATGAATACAGCAAAATTTGGTTACGGATGCAAAGTGAGAGTGGTTGAGAATATTCGCAACGACGGAAGTTTCCCTGGCTGCAAAAAAGGTGCGTTATTAGTACGTCGTGGTGCTTGCGGGTACGTTCGACAATCGGGTTACCATTTACAAAATAACCTTATCTATCAGGTGCAGTTTATTAATCGTGGATTAACCATTGGCTGTAAAGAGGCCGAGTTAATTGATGCCGAATTGGTATGGCAGCCTAATCAATTTGAATATGGTGATAAAGCCGCGCTAAGCCTTTCTTTATCGCAAGAAGGTGAAATTGTGGCCAATAAAGGCAGTATTGTTGATGTATTAGCAGTAAGGCGTAAAGCTAAAACTAGCCCAAGTTATCGAATTCAAATTGGCGAACTCGATGTAGAGGTACCAGAGCGCGCATTGGTAAGCCTTGAGGAGGCCGCTTATGTTGGATAGCGTAGACCTTACTGCAGATAGTCCGTTAACTAGTTCAATAGACAGCCCTCAAGCTTATCTTTGTATGAAAACCAGCATTTCTTTGTTTGAACTAAATCCAGATCAATTAAGCCCAAAACAGGTCGCCGAGTTGCAAAGGGTAGTAAGTAAATCCTTTCATATTCAGCAAAAAGTGCTTGCCTCTAAAGAAGCAAAACTGGTGCATGTTGATGATGCGCAGCTAAACAAAGGTTTAGCGCTTATCAAACAAAATTTTGAATCCGCTGAAGCATTTAATAAAGCGCTACTGGCTAATCAGCTAAGTGAGCCAAGGCTGCGAGACGCGCTACGTTTAGAACTTAGTTGTGAAGCTGTGCTGGCGTATGTCAGTAAAAATGTCGCGCCCGTTAGCGAAGCGCAAGCCCTAGCGTTTTATCAGCAGTACCCTGAAAAATTTCTACAAGTAGAACGGCGAGCGGCCCATCATATTCTGATTACTGTTAATGAGCAGTTTAAAGAGAATGCGCCAACTCAAGCTAAGTCACGTATTTATCAGTTGGCGAAGCAAGTGAATAGTGACAATTTTGAACAGTTAGCCGAGCGGCACTCTGAATGTCCAACCGCGGTAAGTGGTGGCAAGCTGGGTTTAGTCGCACGAGACCAGTTATTACCTCAGCTAGACGAAGCCCTGTTTAATATGGACGAAGCGAGTTTTAGTCAGCCTATTTTTACGGGTATGGGTTACCACTTGTTATGGTGCAAACAAATCATGGGTGAACACAAAATACCCTTTGAAGAAGCAAAATCAAAAATTGAAGAGGCGCTTCTTGGGCAAGCGCAAAAACAGCAACAGCGTCAGTGGTTGGTTAAAACGTGTCAAGGGTCTTCTTTTAACTAATGAGTATTTAAGTCAATAGGCACAAAATTTTGATGATTACTTGGGTATTACTTCAGTAAGCTTTCTAGAGATAAATGTTGAGTATTGTCTATAAAAGCGAAATATTATCCTGGAAATTAATACTATTTTTTTAGAGATAGATGAAACGGCGATTACTGGTTTATTAGTATACTTGTTAATTACTTAGCGCTTAGCAAAGTCACAAAATAATCCATACAAACTTAACGTAAATGTAACATTGTGGAATTAGCTTAATCCGAACAATAAATGAGAGTACTTAACTAGGATATAGCTAAATGAGCAAGGAAACATTTAACCCAACGCGTTTTAACAAAAGTAAAAACCCAAGCTTTGATGAAGTGCTAGATGTGCACCTCTCACGCCGTAAAATCTTAAAAGGCGGCTTAGGCTTAGGCGCAATGGCTACCTTTGGTGCTTTTGGTTTAGCTGGCTGTAACTCTTCTAGCAGCAGTGCTGTTGGCGGTGGTGATACACCTAGCGCAACGCTAAACTTCAACTCAATCGCTGGTTCTAAAATCGATGCTGTAAGCGTACCAGAAGGTTACACTGCACAAATTCTTGCACCTTGGGGCCAACCAATAAATGCCACTGCGTCGGCTTGGCAAGATGACGGTAGCAACGATGCAATAGACCAAAATAATGCGATGGGCATGCACCACGACGGTTTGCACTTCTTCCCGCTAAACGACGCCAGTACCGACGGCTTGTTGTGCGTAAACCACGAGTACATTGATCAAAACGCGCTACACCCCACTGGTACAGATGCTGATGCCGATGGCATTCGCAGCAGCATAGACCAAGTACGCAAGGAAATTGCTGCTCATGGCGTTAGTGTTATTCGCATTCAATTGCAAGATAATGGTCAATGGATGATGCTAGAATCCGACCCGTTAAACCGCCGCTATACCGGCGCTACTGTTATGGATATTTCTGGCCCATTAGCCCACTCAAGCAAACTAGCTACGCCATTTTCGCCAGACGGAAGCCAAGCTCGTGGCACGCTAAACAACTGTGGTAATGGCTACACACCATGGGGCACTTACTTAACCTGTGAAGAAAACTGGCCTGGGTACTTTATTAACACTGGCACTACCACTGATGAGCAAGACCGCATAGGTTTAGACACATCTGGCACCACCCGTTATGGCTGGGAGACACTGGCTGGTAACGCTGCTGAGCGTGTAGACGAGTTTGCCCGTTTTGACGTAACACCTACTGGCGCAACGGCGATGGACGATTATCGCAACGAAGCCAACGGCCACGGTTACATTGTAGAAATTGACCCCTACACAGCAAACTCACGCGCCGTAAAACGTACTGCTTTAGGCCGTTTCCGCCACGAAGGTTGTACCTTTGGAACACTTGAAGTTGGTAAACCCATTGTATTTTACTCAGGCCACGACTCGCGCTTTGAGTACATGTACAAATTTGTGTCTGAGAAAATGTGGGATGCAGCCGATGCAGACCCAACAGATCGCCTAGCGGTAGGTGACAAATACATGGACCAAGGCACACTTTACGTTGCCAAGTTTGACGCTGACGGCGTAGGCCATTGGTTACCTCTTACCTTAGAGAGCGCGACCACTGCTGGCGGCACATTGGCCGACTCGTTTGCAGCACTGGAAGACATTATTTTAAACACCGCTGGCGCTGCTGATTTAGTTGGCGCAACTCCAATGGATCGCCCAGAATGGTGTGCCGTAGACCCAATTACTGGTTCTGTTTATTTAACACTAACCAACAATACTCGACGTGACGACACCACCGGTACAAACCCTGCTAATCCGCGCTTAAACAACAAATTTGGCCATGTAATTCGTTGGGACGAAGGTGACGCAGCGACCGACTTTAGCTGGGACATCTTTGTATTTGGTTCACCAGCAGACGGTGACGCAGACACCAACCTATCTGGATTGGGTGAGTTTAATCAATTTGCTAGCCCAGACGGTTTGGCATTTGATAAGCGCGGCATTATGTGGATTCAAACAGATAACGGTGCAGACGAAGTTAAAAACTACACCAACGATCAAATGCTGGCAGTAGTGCCTTCTGCGATAAAAGACGCCGACGGTAATGCTGATACCATTAACAGCGAAAACCAAGGTGAATTGCGCCGCTTCTTTGTAGGACCAAACGGTTGTGAAGTTACAGGCTTTACCATAAGCCCTGACTACACCACTATGTTTGTGTGTGTTCAACACCCAAGTAACTGGCCTTACAGCACCAACGCAGCAGAAGAAACACCGGTTGGTGTTGATTTGCGCCCGCGTGCATCAGTAGTGGCGATTCGTAAAAACGACGGTAGTGCTCTAGGCGTTTAAGTTACCCGGTAAACGTTAAAACAGGCTCTATCTGAGCCTGTTTGTTGTTTAAGAGCAAGAAAACAAAAAGGAGTGAGCATGGGTTTAGGTGGAATTAGTGTTTGGCAACTGGTTATAGTGGCCGTAATTGTTGCTTTATTGTTTGGTACTAAGCGCTTACGCGGTTTGGGCGGCGATTTAGGCACTACTATTAAAGGCTTTAAACAAGCTATGAGCGAAGACAATAAGGGTAAAACTACTCCAGAAACCGGTTTACGAGTTGAAACTGGCGGCAGCAAAAACCTAAGTAAATAACCGTGTTTGGTTTTTGGGAGCTAATGCTAATAGCCATAATGGGTTTAGCCTTGCTAGGCCCACAGCGATTACCTCAGGCATTGCGTAGCGGTTTTAGCATAAACAGCTTAAACGCTCAATAAATTAGATATCTATAACTCTTGAGAAGAAGCTCACCTTAAGTTGTATTCATCAGTCGCTAATGTCGCCACTAGAACCTACTCATAAAGTGACAGCTACCGCAGTTAGCAATAGACAACATTCAGCAACAGACTCCCACAAATAATCTTAGCTGTTTCATAGGCTGTGTTTTGGGCGAACCTGCTTCTCACTTTTTGGTACTTTTTGAGCTGTTTTGTCAGCCTTGTTACGCTTGAACTGATCCAACCAGATAATGATGCTATTGTATGATGTAACTATCAAGAGGAATGAGGTGACTAATGTATAAAAAGCTAATCATATTAACTCTCACAATGTTTAGTTTATCAGGATGTGTGTCTACGGCACCAACAGCAGAAGATGAGTTTGAGCTAATCGTTAAAACCAACGGCTACTATTCGTCTGAAGGTTACTCAACCAAAGTTGTTGACCAAAAATTGGTAAAGAAAAAACTGTTTTATACGCTTACGTTTGACGATCTTTCCACCAACATGCTTACTTATTTGACCACCAGCACTCCTTTAGCAAATGGCAAAGTAAGCGCCAATGCTGTGGTGAGTAAAGTTAGCAGCAAATACACGGTAGCTTACGACAAGCTCAATGGTGGATATGAAATACGCTTTTACGAAAACAAAGCTGACATGAACACCGACTACATTCTGCACGCTAATGAGCTAGGCGAAATTGAAGACTTTAGGTTCATTGTTAAGTAGCCACTAACACCAGGGTAATACCATCTAAGCTGTTTGCCATTACCAATTAGCGATTGTTAAAGGGCCTAGAAACTTAGGCCTCAAAAGCTAATCCAATAGCCAAGTAAGCCTAATATTCCGCTAAGCTCCTTCTTCTTCAGCCCTATATTCACATTTATGATAATTCTATCAATTTGATAGGTAGAACACTTATTCACCAATTAGTTAGTGCTATTGTTTGGTCTAAGTAAGCCGTATGGAAACTCTTGTTAAACAAATGAGTTTTCGGGTTTTCTTATAGCGGATTTTGATACGTATAATTGCTATGCGGCTTGGGCTAGTTTTGAGCCTTAAAGCTTTTGTTTAACACTCGCAATTTGAGAAGGACATCATGGAGCGCAAAGTAAGGGAAGCACTGTTAGGTGATGTAGCCGCTATTGCTGCTATTCATGTTAACGCTTGGAAGTCTGCTTTTAAGGGCTTAATGCCAAAAGGCTATATTGATAAGTACACGGTTCAGTTAAGGCAACGTGAATGGCTCCAAGCCATTAGTACCGGCGTTGAACATGTATTGGTGGCATTAGACAATAACCAGATTGTTGGTTTCTTATCTTATAGCGAAGCTAAGTCTTCTGCTGCAATTCTCGAACTTCATAAACTCTACCTTTGTCCTAGCGTTTACCGAAAGGGAATAGGGCAACTATTAATGGCGCAACTAGCGTTAAAAGCGAAAGCAAAAGACATAGAGGAAATGAACCTTTATGTGCTGGATACAAATAAGGTAGCGATTACCTTCTATCGTAAACTTGGATTTGAGTTTTCGGCTAATAGCCTTACCGACACTTTTGAAGGTGAAACTATTACCGATCTGCAAATGGTTAAGCGACTTTAAGCTTAAAGCAAGCGCCATTAGCACAGGGTTGAAACAGTATTAGCGTGATTCCATATTGGTGATTTTCAGGCTTAATAATTGTTTATCCCACTGGGTTTTATCTACCCCCTCAAACCAAAGAATCTCACTGGTGCGTGACTGCTCTTTGCGCAAATAGGTGTCTGGCATCCTAAAAATAGCTTGCCAAACTTTTACTTCTTGCTGGGTTAATACGGTACCAGAGTCGGCATATAAACTGACTTCAAGCAATATTTGTACGTAGTTTTTGGTGCCTGTGTTGACCAGTTGGAAATGCTGACCAAGCCGGTCTTTATCATCCCATTGGCTGTTGAGTAGGCTTATTTTTACGCCATTCTTTGCAGTAGACTTTAGTAACTCAGCTTGATTGATCGCTATGTCACTTAAACGCTCAGGTGAATGAGAAGACTCTGAATTAGCCAATGGTGTTTCTGAGGCTGCTACAGCAACCGGTAATACAGCATTGCTTGTTTCAACTGAGGCAGTTGTTTCACTTTGCGTGTTTAACAGCAGGTATTGCCAGGTAAAGTCGTCATTCAACTGTACTTGAGCGCCATTTTGTAAGGTAACTATTTCTAAAGTTTTAGGTTCAAATTGCTCAGCTAGGCTGGGCATTACCCAACACAAGCCACAGATTGCAGCGAAAACGTTTAACTTTTTCAGCATTGTGTTTTGTCCTTCAAACAAAATGGTTTTAGCATAAACAAGCATCGCCAAAATTAACACTGCAGTGGTTATTGCTATGGCGTTTTGTGGTGTAGCTATTTGTTACTTGTTCAATGAGTAATTGCCCACCACCATTGGTTTAGCGTTTCCCTTGTGTCGTTAAAACAGTAAAATAGCCCATTAGCAAGTAGCACTTACAGCTTAAGATTAACGATGACTAATAATCCATTCAACCATTAAGTGTTACTAACAATACTCAACATTTATAAGTGAGTTTTATGCAGGCGTTTACCACTCAATTTACTTTATCTCGCGCTTATCTTGCAGAGTGCTTTGATCAAACTCTACCCTATGGAAAAAATGCCAAGCCCAATTATACGCTTCCTGTAGTGTTTTTTGTTTTGGGCATGGGGTTGCTAGCGTTTATTGAAGACTCAGGCACGGTCGGATTTATGCTAATTGTTTTAGCGGTTATGGAAGTGCTACATATTCGGTTTCGCCGTGCATGGTGGCTAACCCGCCAAATGTGGGGCAGAAGTGCCGACAGTGAAGTAAAGTTGAGCCTTGACGAGAACGGCATCAACACGCAAAACCCCTATACAAAAACGTCAGTGTTGTGGAGTGACATTCAGCGGGTGATTGAAACAGAGTTGGGCTTAATTTTGGTGGCTAAGTCTGGCGGCCAACAGTATTTGTCTAAATCGTTGTTTTCTGACGCGGTGATCAGCGAAATTCTTGCCATTAGTAATGAGTAGCTAAGACGAATTAAACCAATACAAGGTGCTAGTTTTAACACCGCCTAAAAATCAGTTTTAAGATAAACAGTTACGATACGCTAGGCTTACATAACTTTAAGTAAAGGGTTATTTATGAATACCTTTCTTTTAGCGGCAGGAACACTCAGTGCTATAGCCGCCCTTATGCACGTGGGTTGTATTGTTTTTGGTGCATCGTGGTATCGCTTTTTCGGCGCGGGTGAAAAAATGGCGCTTCTGGCAGAGCAAAAAAGTATTAAACCTGCCTTAATCACCTGCGGTATTGTTGCTGTTCTTTCGGTTTGGGCGCTCTATGCTTTTTCTGCCGCAACGCTATCATTCGCTTTACCTTATCCGCGCATTGTTTTAGTACTGATTACATTGGTCTATTCAGTTCGCGGATTGGCTGGCTTGTTGTTGATTAAAAAGCCTATGGGCAATACACCAAGGTTTTGGTTGTGGAGTTCTGTAATTTGTTTGCTTATAGGAATGATTCACCTAGTGGGATTGAGCCAGCAATGGCCTAATCTGAAAGCCATTTTCCTCTTCGATAATTAAGGTAGGTGCAACAATGTTGTTCGAATTATTTAACGCTAATCAATCACCAGCGGTGATTCAACTTTTTATTGAGGTATTCTCTGATTCAGAAGGAAAAGAAGAGGGGCAACTAATTGGCCATTTGGTCACTGACATCGTGGCTAATACCAAAGCAGAAGACTTGATTGGTTTTGTTGCTCAAGAAGACAACGAGATCGTCGCCAGCATATTTTTTAGCCGCTTAGTGCTTCCCAATAAGCAAGCTGGTTTTATTTTATCACCGGTGGCAGTGGCTACTCGCCAGCAAGGAAAAGGCGTGGGGCAGAAGCTAATTAAAGCCGGCATCAAACATTTACGTGCTTTAGGCGGTGAGGTGTTAGTCACCTATGGCGATCCAAGTTTTTACTCAAAGGTGGGTTTTAGTCAGATTAGCCAAGATATGATTAAAGCACCTTTAGTATTGAGTCATCCCGAAGGTTGGCTAGCTCAG
Source organism: Agarivorans sp. DSG3-1 (assembly GCF_046774965.1). Taxonomy (NCBI): domain Bacteria; kingdom Pseudomonadati; phylum Pseudomonadota; class Gammaproteobacteria; order Alteromonadales; family Alteromonadaceae; genus Agarivorans; species Agarivorans sp. DSG3-1. Next base: position 3,478,739 of record NZ_CP177241.1, read on the forward strand.
TCTTTGAGTGAAGTTCCACTAGCGCCAATCACTGGGGAAACAGCGTGTATTGAGGCTTTAAATCACCAGAAATATTGGTAGTAAAGCATGAAATAGAAAGGGCACATTAGTATGTGCCCTAGGTACTGGTTTTATAGGGTGCTACACACCAAACTCTGCTTTAATTTGTTCTAACCAACCGCTAATACGTTCTGGGTGTAACTCGCTCTGATTATCGTTATCTAACACTAGGCCAGCAAACTTACCGTTCTCTAGTAACGCAGATGAATCGTCAAACTCATAACCCTCGGCTGGCCATTCGCCAACAACATCGGCGCCCGTTTCTAGAATCGCATCGTACAATTCACCCAAGCCATCAACAAACTCGCCTGCGTAGTTCACTTGATCGCCTAAACCGTATAATGCCACCTTAATACCTGCAAAGTCTGCTACGTCTAGTTGTGGCATAAACTCATCCCAACTTTCTGTTTGGCAATCGGCTGCTAAACCAGGTAGCTGGCCTTCACCTAGGGTTGGTGTACCTAAAATAAGCATTTTGTAAGAGGATAGGGTGTCTATGTCTACACGATTAATGTTAAGCGGCTTGTCGCTAAGTTCCGCCCCCAATTGTTGATGGATCTGCTTAGCGATTTTTCGAGTAGTACCGGTGTCAGTACCAAAAAATATGCCTATCTCTGCCATGATCGTACTCCTTAATATGCTGGCTTATCGTTAGTGTTGCAATAAGTAAACCAACCCTTTAATTCATAATTTACAGTGACTTACGATTTCACTTTATTTTGTTACACAGACGATTGTTGTAAAGGTGACAGGGTTTGGCATGTAGATTGTGCTATTTATTACTTAGTGAGTTTGTTCTGGTTTCCAGTATCGATAACGAAAAAACACTGCGGGTACAGTGTTTGATGGAAATAAATGTAGCCTTTTAGTCATCTTCGTCGTCATCATCTTCAACGGGAGGGCTCCAAGTAATCGGTCGATAAATTTCTACTCTATCCCCTGCAACTAGTTGGCTCTCTAAGGTAACGAATTTACCAAACACACCTACCTTTTGCTTTTCTAGTTGGATCTCGGGGCACAAATCTAAAATACCTGATTGATGTAAAGCGTTAATCACGCTGCTTTCATTCACTACATCTACATTTATGCACAGTTGCTGCTGTGGGGTGGCATAAGCAATACTCACTAACATCACTACGCTCCTTCTGATTGTGCTGTAGGGCTTAGCTCGGGCGTAGCCATAGACTGTAGTTTTTGTTGAATAAGCCTATGCACGCTAAGTAAAATGCCTAATACAATAAAACCACCTGGCGGCAGTATCACTAACAGCAAGCCTCGGTAGTCAGGTATTACGGTAAACTCTATCGCCCTAAATGCTGCACCCAATAGAATATGAGCATCGGCGAACAGCGTTCCTGAGCCAATTATTTCTCTAATACCGCCCAAGAATACCAATACCCAAGTAAATCCAATGCCCATGGCTAAGCCGTCGACCACAGCAGGTAACGGTGCTTGGCGACTAGCGAATGATTCAACTCGACCTAAAATGGCACAGTTAGTCACGATTAATGGGATGAACAAGCCAAGCACTTTGTGTAGCGGATGAACCCAAGCATTAAGTACCATGTCGGTTATGGTGACTAAGGTTGCTATCATCAAAATGTTGATTGGGATCCGCACTGCGCGGCTAACATAATCTTTAGTTAAGGCGCTAATTAAGTTAGCTAATACCATAACAACTAAACTGGCCAGTCCTAAACCTAAGCCGTTTGTAGCGCTGGACGTTACGGCTAACAAGGGACACAAGGCTAAACATTGGCCCAGCACAACGTTGTTATTCCATAATCCGTCGGCAATTATGCGTTTGTATTGGCTCATGCTAGCTTCCTTGTTTAGTATTTAAATCTAACAGTGATTGATGCACTGCGTTTACCACAGCGCGCGGTGTGATGGTTGCGCCAGTAAATTGATCAAACTCACCACCATCTTTTTTTACCGCCCAGCCTTTGCTTGTAGTATTAGCTAAGCTTTTGTCGTTAAAACTTAATATCCAAGGGTTTTTGGCAAGTTCTATTTTGTCACCCAAGCCTGGTGTTTCGCTGTGGTTGAGTACTCTCACTCCGGTAATGCTTAATTCAGCGTTTACCCCAACTAAAAGGTTTATTGGGCCGGCATAGCCTTTGGCACTTAGTTGCACAACATAACCACTGGCCTGTTGTTGCTTATCTAAGGCGTTGTAAACAGTGTATGTGCGGTCATCAATGTTGAAGCTATGCTCGGTGGCGAGCAGAGAATTACTGTAATTTTGCTGCGGCATGACTAAGTCGATAGCTGCAAGTTTATCTTCGTTCACTCGCTGGGCGATGGCGGGTTCAGTAATGATGTTCAAGCCGAGCAGTAAAGCGCTTGAAATACCTACCGCAAAAGCTAAAGAGAGTGACTGATAGATACTACTGTTAATGTGTTTTTCTACGCAGGGTAAGGCCATTGTTACACTCCTTTATTGCGTCTAAATAGCGATTGAGCACCAAATATTTTTGGCCGAAGATAGTGGTCTATCACCGGAGTACAGGCATTCATTATTAGCACGGCAAAGGCCACGCCCTCGGGGTAACTACCAACGCTACGAATCAACCAGATCAACATACCGCAACCAGCACCAAACAAGAGTTGTCCGCGCGGACTGGTGGGGGATGTGACCATGTCAGTAGCAATAAAAAACGCCGCTAGCATTGCTCCGCCCGACAATAGATGAGAGATACCAGAAGCGTAATCATTAGGGCTTAGCATGTGAGCGATGGTCGCGGGAACAAATAATCCACCGATTAAGGCCAGTGGGATATAGGGCCGAATAATGCCTCGCCAGATCAAAAACACACCGCCTAGTGCAATCAGTAGAGCACTCGTTTCACCTAGGCTGCCTGCATGTTTTCCCAAGGCTAGATCTTGCCAATTAGTCAGCTGATTGAGATCAGCTAAAGGTGTTGCAGCGCTAATTCCATCAATGCCTAACCACGCTTGATTTAACATGATTCCTTGAGCCCCGATATCTGGAACTGAGATGGCTTGCCAGTTAGTGAGTTCAACGGGAAAACAAATCAGCAGCATTACGCGCCCTAGCATCGCGGGATTAAAGGGGTTATGCCCAAGACCACCATAAACTTGTTTGCCTAAAGTAATGGCAAAACAGCAACCAAAACTTGCTATCCACCATGGGGTACTTGCAGGAAGGCTCATTGCCAGCAACAAAGCCGTTAACAAGGCTGATCCATCTAAGGCCGCTAGGCTGCGTTTACCTTGTAATTGCAAACAAGCAAGCTCTGCGATTAAAGCGCTTATAACACAGGAAGCCAATACAGTGAGTGCCGGTAAACCAAATAGGTAAACGCCATAGAGCGCGGCGGGAAGCAGCGCCAACACCACTAAATACATAATATTTGTCGTAGAGGTACCCGAATGAGTATGTGGTGCGGCAATGGGATTGATTTTACTCATTAGTTTCTCCTTGGCTGACTCGAGCGCGAGCAGGGCGTTTACGTTTAGATGCTTTGGCTGCCTTTTTAGCTGCGGCTTCTTTGGCTAAGCGCTGCTGACGCGCCTCGGTTAGCTGGCGAGCTAAATTGGATTTTTGCATCATGCTACGTTGGGCATTGATATTAGATTTTGCATGCTGAAAATATTGAACCAGTGGAATACTAGAGGGGCATATATAGCTGCATGCTCCGCATAACAAACAGGAATCTAGGCCAAACTGCTGGGCACCCTGCCAATCATCGTGGTTACTATGAGCTGCCATTTGGAAGGGCATAAGCCCCATGGGGCACACCTTTACGCAGTTGCCGCAACGCACACAATCTTGGCTATTACGATGATTGATTTTGTCTTCGCTTAGCGCTAGCAAACCGCCAATACTTTTATCTATGGGCACAAACGGAGAAGGCAGCACTTGGCCCATCATCGGCCCACCTGCAATCATCCGCTTGGCTTCTACTTTTAGCCCGCCACATTCTGCAATTACCTGCGATACTAGGCTGCCAATGGGCACGGTAATGTTGGCCGGCGATTCAATTGCATCACCAGATACTGTGATCACGCGTTCGATCAAGGGGCGTTTGAATCGCACTGCTTGATAGATCGCTTTAGCCGTAGCAACGTTATGCACCAAAATACCTTGGGCAGTGCTGAGTTGGCCCGGTGGGATGGCTATGCCAGTGGCCGCTTTTATTAAATGCCGTTCTGACCCCATCGGATAAAGACTAGGGACGACTTTTATGCTGAAATTGCTAAAGTCTTCGCTAGCTGCATTTATCGCAGCGATAGCGTCAGGCTTGTTATCCTCGATAGCGATGATGGCTTTGTTTGCGCCAATGGCTTTAAGTATGATGTTGATACCCGCGATGATCTCTGCGGCATGCTCTTGCATTAAGCGGTCGTCGCAGGTTAAGTAGGGTTCACATTCACCGCCGTTAATCAGTAGCGTGTGCACCTTGGCTTTGCGCGCCAAACGGAGTTTAATTCCGCTGGGAAAACCAGCACCGCCTAAACCCACTACGCCTGCATCAAGTACCCGTTTTACTAATTGTTCATGGTCTAATTTTTGATAATCGCTTGGCGGGAAATCTTCTCCCCATTGTTTTTCGCCATTACAGGTAATGACCAAGGTTTGGCTTTTAATTCCTGCGGGGTGGCTACTTAGGTAAGGTTTTATATCTACTACTTTGCCGTTTACCGGCGAATGCAAAGGTACTGTCATGTCGTTACTGCCTTTAGCAATAAGCTGACCTTTAAATACTTCATCACCTACCGATACTAAGCAACTCAGCATAGACCCATTTCGTTGCTGCATGCCGAGGTAAACCCGGTCAGGAGTAAAGCTTCGGCTAATGCTTTGTTGCTGCGTTAACTCTTTGTACTCTTTGGGATGTACCCCGCCACTAAAAGGCTTGGGTTTTAAATTGAACATGGCTACTCCTAAGCGATTTTGGGTTTTGGCCATTGCCATGTGTTTAGCTGTATGGTTTGTGCTTGCATGGTTAAACAACCTTGAGGACAGGCTTTTTCACACAGCTTACATCCGGTACAAACTTGGCTTATTACCGTATGCATTTGTTTAGTTGCGCCTACAATGGCGTCAAAGGGACAGGCTTTAAAACAGCGGGTGCAACCGCTGCAGTTTGACTCGTCAATCACCGCCACTAGGGGAACGGCATCCGGGTTATTGCTTACTTCCACACCCAGTAAACCAGCAATACTGGTCGCTAATCCGTTACCGCCCGGCGGGCAACTGGTGGGGGACAGTCGGCCATCTACCATGGCTTCGGCTGCTTGGCGACAACCTGGCTCACCGCATTGGCCGCATTGACCTCCCGGTAACATGGCTTCTAGTTCATCCACCCTTGGGTCACCTTCAACCTTGAGCGCTTTAGACGCCCAGCCCAATAAGGCGCCTAAGGATGCGCCAATCAGAATTAGTACAACAATAGATACAATAATCATGGTAATACTCCTACTAACCCACCATGCCGCTAAACCCTATAAAGGCCATTGATAACAATCCTGCAGTAATAAAGGCGATAGGTAAGCCAGCGAAGGCAGCAGGTACTTTGGCGAGCTTTAAACGCTGTCTTAAACCTGCAAACAACACTATGACCAAACTAAAACCGGCGGCAGAGCCAAAGGCGTAACACAGGGTTTCAAGAAAATTCATGTTGTTTTGCACCACGAGTAGCGCCACCCCTAACACCGCGCAGTTTGTGGTAATAAGCGGTAAAAAAATCCCTAGGGCTTGATAAAGTTCTGGGCTGTTTTTTTGAATCAGCAACTCGGTGAGTTGCACAACTGCAGCAATCACCAGAATCAGAACTAGAATTCGCATTACCTGAATACCTAGAGGGGCTAGTAGCAAGGATTCAATAAGCCATGCAGCTACTGCGGCTAAACACAGCACAAAGGTAGTGGCTAAGCCCATACCTAAGGCGCTATCTATTTTGTTTGAGACACCCATGAATGGGCACAAACCTAAAAACTTTCCTAACACCACGTTGTTTACCACTGCGGTGCTAATAAAAATAAGTAGGTAGTCAGCCATTGTGTACTTCCTAAACTTGAGGATGGTTAACAATGCAATTGCAGGCTGTGTACCAAGTTGGTGAATTGCTCCGATATAGGGAGAGAAGCCTAGCTATTCATGGCCTTAGATAAAAACGATTCACATTTACCCGGGGCTTAAAGTGGTGATAAATACGACAATAATTACTGATAATTTACTTAAATTTGTTGTAAATCAAACAAAGTATTTCTAACTGAGCCCCGTGGCATGGCGATTTAGTTTCGGGAATACCGCTTGCATTGTGTGTTTATGTTCAGCAGTTAACTCAGCAATGCAAAGGATTGATTGGATGATGAATGAACTTAAATCAACCATGGAGCAAGCTTTTCAAGACTTGGCTCCCGTGAGTAAGAACGAGATCCTTGAACAGTGCTTTCAGATCTTAGAACAAATGCCAATGGCCATGTCGATAAGCGATTTAAAGGCGAACTTCCTATTCGTAAACAAACGCTTTTCTCAAGTAACTGGTTATTCGCCAAATGATTTGCTTGGCTGCAATCACTCTTTACTCAGTTTTAAAACCACTCCGCTAGACGTTTACCAAGAACTTTGGTCTTGCATAAGCACTGGTGGCAGTTGGCAGGGGCGGCTAATTAATCGCAAGAAAAATGGTCAGCGCTATTTAGCCGAACTATCTATTACCGGCTTATGCGATTCATCCGGAAACATCACTCATTACATGAGTGTGCATCAAGATATTAGTGAGCGGCACCAACACCAAACTAAGGCCGCTAATCAAAAAGCTATGGTTGAGGCTGTACTAAACACTGCACCAGTGGCAATAGCCTTAGTCGACGAATCCCACCAAGTGGTATTAGACAACTTGGCTTACAAAACCTTGCGCAGTGATTTTTCGCAAGAGCCGGTAAGTGTTGCGTTAACGCAACTAGGGCAGCGGATAAACAATGCTCATCATCAAACAGAAGAACCCTTTACCGAGGGACAAAACTTCAATATTGAAGTCGGCAAAGGAAAGCGTAAGCGCTGGTTCTCTTGCTGTTTGTCGTCTGTAAAAATAAGCGGTGCTGAGGTTGATGACTACTTTGTACCAAAGCGAGACCGCTATTTGGTGATCACCTTAAGTGAAGTAAGCCGTGAGCGTCGCCGCCAAGAGCAACAACGTTTAGCAGAGTTACAACGCTCTACCGCTGAATCAGAAGCGTTGCACAGTATGCAGGAAGCCTTGCATGCGGCTATTCACCAGATTCAGGGCCCGATAAACATGATTGATTCAGCACTGCAGATGTTTTGTGGTGGGGCTAATAGTTGTGCACGAACCAATGCGATGCAAGCTGGCTTAGAAGCGGGTCATGCTGCCATTGATCAATTACAAAGTGCCTTACCGGAAAAGCCGCAAGAAGCTGTACAGTCGGTAAACGTTAATCAGTTGGTGCATGAGGTGACTGAAATGAGTAACCAACGGTTGTTGTCTCGCAGTATCACCATGCAACTGAGCTTAAACGGTACGTTACCCCCCTTAAGTGGCCAGCCATCTCGATTACGGGTGGCTATAAAACAGCTTATTGATAACGCCATAGAAGCCATTGATTTAGCTAAGAAAACACGCCGTGAAATTGTATGCAGTACGCAACTGGTTGATGAAGATATTGAAATAACCGTTGAAGACAGTGGTCCAGGTATAAAAAAAGAGCTGCAACTCAAGGTTTTTGAACCTTTTTACAGCACCAAGCCCCTCAATAATAACGGTTGTAGGGGCGTGGGCTTGAGCATTGTGCAGCAAGTGGTGAGTGAGCATAGTGGCACGGTTCAATATCAATCAACCTCTTTAGGCGGCTGTAAAGCCCGCATCGTTCTTCCTCTACGTAGTATTAAGCGAGGTGAATAATGGAATATTCAACAAAACGCGAGTCACATATAGCAGAGAGTCACTTAGCCGCGTTGTACGACGTAAGCAGTGTGTTAACTAACAGTTTGGATTACCAACAAAGTGTCAGTAAAGTGCTGCAAGTACTGCACGACAAAGCCATGTTACAGCATGCCATGTTAGCGTTGATTGCTGAAAACGAACAAATGCTCAACATAGACTCTGTACATACGCCAAACCACGCTGGTGATAATGTGGCCAAGAATGTTCGGTATCGCCCCGGCGAAGGCATAGTGGGAACGGTACTAACTAAAAAACAACCTATTGTATTAAGCAAAGTGTCTAACGATTTACGCTTTGCCGACAAACTGGATCTTTACGCGCTAGATTTACCTTTTATAGCTGTGCCGATTAAAAAAGCTAATGAGGTACTGGGTGTATTAGCGGCCCAACCGCAAATAGACGATCCGCAAAAGCTCTCGTCGTTTACCCGTTTTCTTGAAATGACCGCGAACCTAATTGCTAAAAGTGTGTTGCTGGCGAAAGACGTGGCAGTACAAACCAATCAGCTAGAAGCTGAACGGGATAGGTTACGCAGAAAAGTCCGTAGCAACTACAGCATGGACAACATTGTTGGCCACTCACGGGTGATGCGACGCGTATTTGAGCAGATCCGTTTGGTATCTAAATGGGACAGCACAGTCTTAATTCGTGGGGAGTCGGGCACTGGTAAAGAGTTAATTGCTAACGCCATTCATTACAACTCGCCACGTGCAACAGGGCCATTTATAAAACTCAACTGCGCGGCGCTGCCCGACAACTTATTAGAGTCTGAGCTATTTGGTCACGAAAAAGGTGCGTTTACAGGGGCGGTAAAACAACGTAAAGGCCGTTTTGAAATGGCCGACGGTGGCACTTTATTTTTAGATGAGATTGGCGAAATCTCAGCTGCTTTTCAAGCTAAATTGCTTCGAGTATTACAAGAAGGGGAATTTGAGCGAGTGGGTAGCACTCAAACCATTAACGTGAATGTACGGATACTAGCGGCTACTAACCGTAACTTGGAAGAGGAAGTGAGGCAGGAACGCTTTCGCGAAGACTTGTATTATCGCCTGAACGTAATGCCTATGTTCCCGCCACCATTACGCGACCGTATCGAAGACTTACCCGATTTAGCGGAGTTTTTGATAGAAAAATTGGCTAAACAACAGCGCCGTGAACTGTCCTTAACCGACAGCGCCATAAGAATGATGATGGCCTACGACTGGCCAGGCAATGTGCGGCAACTGGAAAACTTGTTAGAACGGGCATCGGTAATGAGTGAGAGTGGGGTGATAGACCAAGACCTTATTGTACTAGATGGCTTAGATGGGCCTAAATTTAGCCCGCGAACCCCAGTAGATAAGCCCACTATAGATAACTCTGAGATGGATGAACGGGAAAGGGTTATTGCAGCATTAGAACAAGCCGGTTGGGTGCAAGCAAAAGCCGCGCGTTTACTCAATATGACCCCGAGGCAAATTGCATATCGGATTCAAGTGATGAACATTAACGTTCGCCAAATGTAAGTTGATTGGCTGTCGTATTTACTACAAATACGACAGCCAATGCTTTTTCCTAAAGTTTTATTACTCATAACTATTTGTATTTTATGCATTTAATTATTGGAATAAGCTTTGCAACGTAAACAATAAAGTATCTAACAAGGAAGCTTTATGACTTTACAACACTTAAGGCAGAGCCAAACCAAACAGCCTGTAAGCGCTGAAGCTCAAGCCGCTTTAGTAGCAAAGCATCCTTGCTTTTCTAAAGAGGGTCACCGTTATGCAAGAATGCACTTACCGGTAGCGCCAGCCTGTAATATTCAGTGTAATTACTGCAACAGAAAGTTTGATTGCAGCAACGAAACCCGTCCTGGCGTAGTGTCTAAGTTACTATCTCCCGCTATGGCAGCACGACGTTTTGAAAAAGTAAAACAACATGTACCAGAGACTCAGGTTGTTGGAATAGCCGGGCCGGGAGATCCTTTGGCCAACCCAAACGCAACCCTCGCCAGCTTGAAGGCTATCTCCAAAATAGACGAAGACGTGCATTTGTGCGTATCAACAAACGGTTTAGCGTTGGTTGATCAGCTTGATGCATTGCTTGCCTCTGGCGTAAAACATCTCACTATTACCATTAATTGTATCGACGCTGATATAGGGCAAAAAATCTATCCTTGGGTGTACTTTAATCAACAACGCTTACGCGGACGCAAAGCTGCTCAAACCCTGATAGATAGGCAATTATTGGGCTTAGAGGCTGCCATAAAGGCGGGTATGTTAGTTAAAGTAAATACCGTGTTGATCCCAGGGATCAATGATTTCCATATTGATTCTTTAGCTAAAGAATTAGGTCGATTTGGGGCGTTTATCCATAACATTATGCCGCTTATTTCCGACCCCGCCCACGGTACTTACTTTGGTTTAATGGGGCAGCGTGAACCGAGCAAACAGGAATTAGATTTAGCCCGCCAAAGTGCCGGTCAAAGTATGGCGCAAATGACTCACTGCCAACAATGCAGAGCCGATGCAGTAGGCAAACTGGGTCAAGACATCGACCTTGCCGCAATTGAACAAGGTAGCGCTGTAGCCAATTCAACACTTCGAGTAGCAGTGGCGACCAGTAGTAACCAACTAATTGACCAGCATTTTGGTCACGCAACTCAGTTTTTAAGCTATTTGGTAAGCGCAGAGAGTATTGAACAACAAAGCGTTGATTGGCAGCAATACTGTTCCGGCAGTGATCAGTGTGCTGACGACAAGCAACAAGACTTAAACCAGCTTAGCCAGTTCAATACCGTATTGTGCAGCAGAATTGGTCACACACCTTTGCAAGAGCTGTCTGACTTGGGCGTAGAGGTGAATACCAAATATGCCTTGCGAGAGATTAAAGAGGCTTTGTTAGAGATACAACAATCGCTTATTAATCAAGTAAAGCCTGCCAAGCGAACTGTATGTAACGCCGGGGAGTGTAGCTAATGTCAGTATCTATTACTAAAGCCTGTATAGCATGTTTTGCGTGTAAAGAAGTGTGCCCTCAAAAGGCCATCTCAAGTGGCCAATCGGCCTTTTCTGTGATTACCCATCGCTGTAACGAATGCAGCGATAACCCTAATGGACCGCAGTGCGCGCATATATGCCCAGTTGAAACGGCGATTGTCGACAACAAAGGCCAGGCGCTTAACCCTCCCGGTTCACTAACGGGTTTGCCCCAAGATCTTAACGTGATCGCCTTATCAAACTAGGAGCGCTTATGGAACAACAAGTGTTTGATTCAACGAATGGTTTAATAGGTAACGACTGGATGCAAGCCTTAACTAAAGTCTGTTATCCAATGTCTTTGCATAACCGCAATTGGTTTAAACAAATTATTAGCGCACAGCTGAGTGGTGAAGCAGCCTTGCCCTACGGAGTAGGCTTAGACAACTCGTGCTATTTAGATTTAAAACGCGCCATCAATAATAGCGAGATCGAAAATCTAGAATTGCTATGGAAGCAACCGTTCAAGGAGAGCTTGCGAAAACGCGCTAACGTACTGAGTGAGGTATGTAGCCTGCGCGCCCAGGAACGCAACGAACTAATAGCAGTGTTGGTGGAGCACGCTAATCACAAAGCACCTTACGCCTTGCAAATGGCCATTATTGTGGCTACCGCGTGTTTGTCTCAATCCCACCTTTGGCGAAGTTTAGGCCTAAAACATAGAGACGAACTAGGCGCTTTGTTGAAGTACAATTTTCCTGAGTTACACGCAATGAACACCAACAACATGCGGTGGAAACGCTTCTTTTATCGCTATTTGTGTCAGCAGGGCGGTGATTTTGTTTGTAGAGCGCCAAGTTGTGCTCAATGCCCGACCTATAGCGAATGCTTTGTTTAATTAAACGCCTCTATGTTGCTTATGAGGTTTGATATTTAGCATAGAGCGTTTGGATACTAAATAGTTTGCTCGCTAACTCTAAGTGTCTATCGCTCGGCTAATCTTTCAATCTTTTCTTACATTAAAGAGGGATTTTGGTCCTCCAACTACTCACATCTAACACCTCTTATGTTTAGCCTGTCATTACTGGTTAGCTAAACTCTGTACTTCCAATAATCAGTTCAAATTCAATCTATTACAAAGATTAATACCCTTACCGGTAAACAGTATATTTGGTTCGTTGTATAGCTAACAATACAGCGCTTTTTGTTGTTTCCACGACATAAGTTAACAAGATAGGTAGTTCCTCATCGCCCGTTTCTATGGGCTTTCAGGCCGATTCTGGCTTTGGCGCTGGATTTGCAATCAACCTTATACAAGCCCTCTAAACTATTGCTCAAGGCATTTAGCCAAGCAGTAGTTAGCGTTATATAGGTAAGACTATGACGGTGAATCAATTAAAAAACGCGGTGCCCTTAATGGGCAAAATAAAACTATGTAGTGAGTTAGGCCCCTTCCTCAGCGACAAACGAATAAAACTACTAGAAGCGGTGGTGGAACATGGCTCATTAAGCGCTGCGGCTAAATCTATTCCTATGTCTTACAAAGCGGCATGGGACGCCTTAGATGCCATAAATAATCTGTCTGAAAAGCCGCTGGTCGTTAAGCAAAGTGGTGGCAAACATGGCGGAGGCACCCAATTAACCGACTATGGATTAAGCCTACTTAGTTTATACAAAGCGCTAGAACTCGAATATCAACAGGCGTTTGAGCAGTTAAAACCTACCTTGCAACAACCTAGTGCCGAGCAACTCAATGTGGCTGATTTTCGCTTATTAATGCGTCGAATGAGTTTACGTAGTAGCGCACGAAATCAATTACTTGGTCAGGTAGTGATGATAGATAAAAAAGCGGTGAACAGCTTTGTGAAGGTAGCAATTAGCCAGCACCTTACGGTAAATGCAGTGCTAAGTAACGAGTCTGTAGAACTTTTGAATTTGAGTTTTGGTAGTCAAGTCTTGTGCCTCATAAAAGCGTCACAAGTCAGTTTGCATCGAGGCGCCGAGGTCGCAAAAAATAACGTTAACCAGTTTGTTGGACGCGTTAGCAGAATTAACGAGGGAGAAGATAAGTTAGATATTACTGTGCAACTGGCAGAACAAAAAACTTTGTCGGCGATTGTATCTAGCGCGTCTGCCGCACAGCTAAACATCAACGAAGCCAGTCAGGTAGCGTTATCGTTTAATGCTTCGTCGGTAATTATTTGTAGTTATTAATCTAAAAGGACGTTTGTAATGAAAAAATCTATAACTAAGTATTTCCCCCAAGCGGCGCTTGCGGTGATGTTTTTATTTAGTTCTGATTTTGTTGAAGCCGCAGAAGTAAAAGTAGCGGTGGCAGCAAATTTTTATAAACCAGTGCTAGCCATTGCCGATCAATACCAACAAGAAACGGGGCATCAAGTTAGCGTATCAGCAGGCTCTACAGGCAAGCTATACGCCCAAATAAAAAATGGCGCACCATTTGAAGTATTTTTAGCCGCAGACCAAAAACGCCCAAGTTTATTAGTTGAACAAGGTTTGGCAAAAGCCAGCAGTCAATTTACCTACGCTAAAGGCACGCTAGTACTGTGGTCAAGTAAACCTGAGCTAGTGGATGCTAGGGGTGAAGTATTAAACAGTGAAATAAAACACCTTGCTATTTGTAACCCTAAAACTGCGCCTTACGGAGCGGCGGCGGTAAGCGCTTTGCAGCATTTAGGTATCTACCAGCAGTTGCAAAGCAAATTTGTTGAAGGGCAATCAGTTGGGCAGACCTATCAGCAGATCAGTTCCGGCGCAGTGGATTTAGGCTTTGTCGCATTATCTCAGGTGCTTGTAGATAGTAAGTTAAGTCGCGGATCAATGTGGCTGGTACCAAGCAAGTTGTATGCTCCGATAAAACAAGACGCAGTATTACTTAATAAGGGCGATAGCAACCCGGCCGCTCAAGAGTTTATTGATTACTTACGTGAGAATCAAATCACCGCTTTAATTAAAGGTTTTGGTTACGAAGTCGAGTAACAAGCCGCTGAGGCAAAGGAGCTTTATATGCCTGATTTAGTCGTCGTTTATCTTACTCTTAAACTCGCGAGTGTGGTTACGCTAATTTTGTTAATCGTGGCTACTCCACTAGCGTGGTGGATGTCGCAAACTCAGTCTCCATATAAGTCGATAGTAGGCGCTATGTTTGCTTTGCCTTTAGTGCTTCCTCCAACGGTATTAGGTTTTTACTTATTGCTATTGCTTGGGCCAAATGGCGCATTGGGCGTATTGTCTGAGTTTGTTGGCATAGGAGCGTTGCCTTTTACTTTCACTGGAATAGTGATTGCCTGTGTGGTGCATACTTTGCCATTTGTGGTTCAACCTATGCAAAATGCTTTTGAAGCAATAGGGAAACGACCATTGGAAGTCGCAAAAACGCTTCGAGCCAGCCCAAGCCTGGTATTTTGGAAGGTGGCATTTCCATTAGCTCGACCAGGTTTTTTTGCCGCTGCTATTCTCGGTTTCTGCCATACCATCGGTGAATTTGGTGTGGTGTTGATGATTGGCGGAAATATCGCCGGCGAAACCCGTGTTATGTCGATTGATATTTATAACCACGTAGAAGCGCTTGAATACAGCCAAGCTCATTGGTTAGCGGGTGGCATGTTGGTGTTTTCTTTTGTTGCCTTACTGCTGATATATAGCCTAAATGATTTCGTCAAAAGGAGGCTTACTCAATGTGCTTAGAGTTATCTTTAGATTCGCAGCGAGGTGATTTTAGTTTAAACATAGATATTACCTTACCGCCTTCCGGGGTGTCGGTACTGTTTGGGCCCTCAGGTTCAGGAAAAACCTCTTGTTTAAGAGCAATGGCGGGCTTAGACCGTTTCGCAGGTGGTTATTTTTCGCTTAACGGAGAGGTGTGGCAAGATGATAAAAACAACATTTGGCTTGATTGTTATCAACGTGAAATTGGCTATGTGTTTCAAGAAGCGAGCTTGTTTCCTCATTTAAATGTAGAGAAAAACCTGCTATTTGGTTATCGCTTAGTGCAGCCGGATAAACGCCAAGTAAGCATTAGTGATACCTGTGAGTTACTTAGTATTTCTCACTTACTTAAACGCCGAGTTACTTCTTTATCTGGTGGAGAGAGGCAACGTGTTGCCATTGCAAGAGCGCTATTAAGCTCACCAAAATTGTTACTCATGGACGAGCCCTTATCAGCGTTAGACGCAAAACTTAAGCAAGAGATCATTCCTTATCTAGAGCAATTACATCGGCAATTATCGATACCAGTTGTTTACGTTAGTCATGACATAGAGGAAGTGAAACAACTGGCCGATTACATGATTTTGTTAGAAAAAGGCCAAGTGGTGAGTCAAGCTTATGTGAGCAATTTTCAGCTAAACATAGAACCTGCGGTTACTCAGCATTATCTAAAAGCCGTATAAAAAAGGCCAATGCCAGATGGCATTGGCCTAATTGCCTATTCACTATGGTTGGCTAGTCTGATCGTTTGCTATTTCTTGTTCTAATAGCTGAGTAACATGCCCTGGCGAATGGGTTGAGCGAGCCAGCAGTTGATACATCGCGGGTATAACCAACAAGCTAACTACCGAAGCGAAGGCCATACCAAATAACACCACTGTGCCTACTGAAATTCGACTTTCGGCCCCAGCACCAGTAGAGATAATTAGCGGTACCGCGCCAGCTACGGTAGTAAACGCAGTCATCATAATAGGGCGTAAGCGTCGCGATGCTGCTTCTACAATCGCTTGGTTAAACTCGATGCCGCGGTCGCGAAGTTGGTTGGCATACTCAACAATTAAAATGCCGTTTTTGGTCACCATGCCTATTAGCATAATCATCGCGATTTGACTGTAAATGTTCAGGCTTTCGCTCATGAAGTACATGCCTGCTAAGCCACCAAATACGCCCATGGGTACCGTTAGCATTACCACCATAGGGTTGATAAAGCTTTCAAATTGGGCGGCTAATACCAAATAGGCAACCAACAGCGCTAATGCAAATATGATTAGGGTACTGCTTTGGTTTTCTTTGTAGTCTTTTGATTCGCCGCTAAAATCGATAGAAATGTCGCTAGGCAGTTCATCTATTGCAAGTTGTTCTAAATAATCTAAGGCCTCACCTAGGGTATAACCTTGATTAACCGTACCTGAAATAGTCACCGCGCGTTGTTTGTTTAAACGACTAAGTCTACCGGCTGAAGCCACTTCTTCTAGTTGCGTTACGCTGTCTAAGGTAATTAAGCTGCCGTTAGCTGCACGTAAGTAAATTTTGCTGAGATCTGTCGCGCTGTTAAAGCCTTCTTCGCCGCCACGTAAGTAAACGTCGTATTCTTCGCCACGATCTACAAAGGTCGTTTCACTGCGACCGCCCAGCATTATTTCTAAGGTGTCTGATATTTCGCTTACACTTACGCCCAGTTCAGCGGCACGTTGGCGATCAATCTTCACAATAAGTTCTGGTGTTTTTTCTGAATAGTTAGTGTCTATAGTGCTAATTATTGGATGAGACTCGGCGTGTTCTAAAATCACCTGTCCCCAATGATTTAATTCTTCAAAGCTAGAACCGGCCAATACAAACTGTATCGGATCGTCAGATTTACCTCTAAACCCTGGCTGCATAGGCCGTATCGAGATATCAGCAATGTTGGATAAGGTTTTACGCATTAGATTCACCACGTCACCTGCGTTTTGCTCTCGCTCAGCCCAGTCTTCTAACTGCACAATAATAAAAGCCGTGTTATCTCCCGCCCGTCCACCAAAAGCGGGGGTTTGCATATTAAAGGATTTAATCAAGCCTTGGCCGACCAAAGGCATGATTTGCTGCTCGACTTGGTCAATGTTTTTGGTCATGCGGTCGTAGCTGGTGCCTTCAGCACCTTTTACCATAATAAACACCACGCCTCGGTCTTCTACCGGTGCAAGTTGCGACGGAATTCCTTGCATAAAAGCGATACTACCTAGCACACACAACACAATGGCAGTGGGGCCAGCAGTGCGAGTGGCTATGATTTTTCGTAATAACCTTTGATAAGCTGGGATCAGTTTTGCAAAGGCTTTATCCATATAAGCACTTATGCGACTTGGTTTAGCATTTAAGCTTAATAGTTTGCTACTGAGCACGGGGGTGAGAGTTAATGCGATTAGCGAAGAAAAAATAACCGCTACCGATAACAGCACCGAAAACTCGGTAAACATTTTACCTACCATCCCGTCCATATAAGCGATAGGTAGAAAAACCATCACCAAAACAAGGGTTGTAGCAATAACGGCAAAACCTACCTCGCGCGTTCCTCGATAAGCTGCCAACAAGGGTGGAGTACCTTGCTCTATGTGGTGGTAGATGTTTTCCACCACCACAATGGCGTCATCCACCACCAAGCCAATCGCTAAAATCAGTGCCATTAAAGTAATGAGGTTGATGGAAAAGCCAAAACTTTGTGCGGCAATAAACGCAGCAATTAACGACACCGGTACAGTAATTGCCGGGATAATGGTGATTTTTGCTTGGCCAAGGAATATATACAGAACCAGCACCACAAGCGCACCCGTGATCATGAGGGTTTGGTAAACTTCGTCTATCGCCTGGTCAATAAACACCGTTGAATCGTAGTCTACCTTAAGCTCTGTTCCGTCTGGCACAAAGCGTTGTAGTCGTTCTACTTCTTTGGTGACTTTAGTGGCCACTTCTAAAGGGTTGGCATCTAATTGAGTAACAATGCCTAGGCTTAGGTTTAAAATACCGTCACTTTTAAAGGTGGAGTTTTCATTCTCTGCACCGATAAATACACTGGCTACGTCTTTCAGATAAACGTGTGTTCCGTCTTCGCTAGTGCGGATCCGTAAGTAATCAAAGTCCTCTGGTTCAGCGTATAAGCGTTCAGTTCGCACCGACATTACCGTGGTGTCGTTACGAATTTCGCCACCGGGTAGCTCTAAGTTCTCACGATTAAGCGCCGCGACAATGTCACTTGGTGTGACTTGTCGACCAGCCATAAGGGTAGGGTCGAGTTTTACGTACATTACCTTATAAAGTGCGCCGGTTAAATCCACTGAACTCACACCGCTAATTAAGTTAAAGCGGTCAATCAATACCCGTTCTGCATAATCGGTTAGCTCGGTACGATCCATTATGCTGGAGTTTAAATTGATATATATCGAGGCTTCGCCCGAGCCGTTATCCTTAGATACTACAGGGTCGGTAATGTCGTCTGGCAAACTACGTTTGGCTCGTTCCACTGCGTCACGAACATCGCTCACGCCTTCGGTTAATGGCCAACCAAGCAAAAACGTTACGGTGACTCGCGACATTCCGTTTCGAGATACAGAGTCAATTTGGTCAATACCACTTATGCCAGACAGCTGGTCTTCAATAACCGAGGTAATTTGGCTATCGATAATGGTGGCAGATACGCCTTCATAGCCAGTAGAAATGGTAACCACCGGGTTTTCTACATCTGGCATTTCCCGAACTGCCAATTGGCTAAACGATACTAGACCGAATACACACAGTAAAAGGCTAAGTACAATTGCTACTACTGGGCGCTTAACCGAAACATCAGATAACCACATTAAATCGCTTCCTGTTCATCATGAGTTATCGATTCGCTAGACGGTTTAGCATTCTCATTCTTGGCGATTTGCTGCTCTACGTTTCTTACCTTTGCTCCATCTCTTATATTAACCAAGCCTTGTATAACAATGTTGTCGTGCAAGCTGATACCTTGGTCGATGAGTACAAAATTGTTAATACGTGCACCGAGTTGAACTTCAGTACGATGTGCAATGTGTTGCTCATCTACCACATAAACGTAGCGCTTAGTGCCTGAATACTCGATAGCTTGCACCGGGACCATCGCTTGGGTAGCTGGCGGTAAGGTAAGCGTTGCTCGCATCATCATGCCGGGCTTTAATTGGTCACTGGTGTTGTCAAATGCGACTCGAACCTTAAGATTCAGCGTATCGCTGTCTACCCTTGGGTCGATAACATCGATGCTGCCAGTAAAATTTTGCTGAGACCATGCAGGTGTAGAGGCTTGAATAATCATGCCCTTTTCTAATAGAGACAAGTACTGGTCTGGTACGTTTAAATCTAGCTGCAGGTCTTGTAGGTTATCTAAGTTTAATAGGCTTTGATTCGCACTCACTAAAGCGCCTTTGCTTATATCGACTAAGCCGATCACACCAGAGAATGGAGCGGTTAAGCTGTGATCATCTAAGTCTGACTGTGCTGATGTTACCCGTGCCTTGGCGATGATCACGCTAGCGAACTGGGCGTCAAAGCTAGTTTGCGATACGGCTTTACGTTTTAGCAGTTGCTCAAATTCGTGTAGCTTACGCTGTTCATCGGCTAAGTAGGCTTTAGCTTCATCTAATAGTGCTTTAGCTTTAATACTATTTAGCTCTATCAGTACCTCGCCTTGTTTAACCCGTTGATTTGAACTTACGTTAATTTTTTCGATTTTGCCGGTTACCTCGGCAGCTATTGATACTGATTGTCGTGCACTTAAGGTTCCAATCAAGCTGAGTTCTTGAGACAAACTATGTTGTTGTACGTCTTCTGTTGTCACTAGCGTAGGTGCAGCGCGACGAGGTGCATTATTCGAATTAGATTGCTGGTTGATAAAAATTAACGCCAGCATGCTAACGATTAGAACTGGCGGTACCACAAAACGTAAATACATGAGAATCCATACAGCATAGAAAGTAACCCTATTTTACGTTTTGTTGTTTCAGCTCGCGTAAAGCGAATGTAAAGAAATGCAAAGCTTTATCTTTACACTATTCCACATATGTCCCTTAAATCTTGTGTTTATGCTAATAATGACACCTAAATCGATGAAAAAGGCAGAGGCGGGTTCAGTAGCATTAAATGAGGATGTTGGAAGATGCAAATCAAGCCTAAGACTAAAATGTTCTAACCATTGCTTGCGATAAAAACCTAAGCACTAAAAAGAATTAGAGCTTGGGCACTCATAGCAACCTCTCGGTTACTATGAGGTTTGGTAGGCTTATTGTTGGTATTCGCTCTCTACTATCTCTAATTGTTCAGCAATTCCCTTGGCATACGCCGGGTCGGCTAAGTAGCAGTGTTTTAAATGGCGCAATTGGATTTCTTTAGGCACGCCACTTAAGTTTCTTGCTGTGTTATCAAACAAAATGGCTTGTTTGTCAGCCGACATTAAGCGGAATAAATCCCCTGGCTGGCTAAAGTAGTCATCATCTTCTCTATGATCCCAGTGTGCTGCTGCACCACCTAGGCGTAGCGGCGGCTCTGAAAAATCAGGCTGCTCTGCCCATTCGCCCTGATCATTAGGTTCATAACCCAGAGTACCACCGTGATTGCCATCAACGCGCATGGCACCATCTCGATGGTAACTATGCACCGGACAACGAGGTGCGTTTACTGGAATGCTGTGATGATTAACCCCTAAACGGTAGCGCTGTGCATCACCGTAGGAAAACAGTCGACCTTGTAACATCTTATCTGGAGAAAAGCTGATACCAGGTACTACGCTCGCTGGATTAAACGCCGATTGTTCTACTTCTGCAAAAAAGTTCTCAGGGTTTCGGTTAAGCTCTAATTCGCCAACTTCAATCAGCGGATAGTCTTTGTGTGGCCAAATTTTTGTTAAGTCGAACGGATTGTAAGGTACCTTAGCCGCGTCATCTTCTGGCATCACTTGAATTTTTAAGGTCCACTTTGGAAAGGCTTTGTTATCGATACTTTCAAGTAAGTCTCTATGGTGACTTTCTCTATCTTTTCCTATTAAGGTTTCCGCTTCTGCGTCTGATAAGTTTTCAATGCCTTGTTGTGATTTAAAGTGGAACTTAACCCAGAAACGCTCATTGTTACTGTTGATTAAACTAAAGGTATGACTACCGAAACCATGCATGTGGCGGTAGGTAGCGGGGATGCCGCGATCACTCATTACGATGGTTATTTGGTGAAGCGCTTCAGGTAACGAGGTCCAAAAATCCCAGTTATTTTTAGCACTACGCATATTGGTTCTTGGGTCGCGCTTAACTGCATGATTTAGATCGGGAAATTTTAGCGGATCACGTAGAAAAAATACTGGGGTATTGTTACCCACTAAATCCCAGTTGCCTTCTTCGGTATAAAACTTAATGGCAAAGCCGCGAATATCTCGTTCGGCGTCGGCTGCACCGCGTTCACCCGCTACGGTTGTAAAGCGAGTAAACAGCTCAGTTTTTTTACCTACTTCGGAAAACAATTTGGCTTTTGTGTACTGAGTAATATCATTAGTCACTGTAAAAGTGCCGTAAGCTCCTGAACCCTTAGCGTGCATGCGCCTCTCAGGAATAACTTCACGATCAAAATGCGCCAGTTTTTCTAAAAACCAAACATCTTGAAGCAGTTGTGGCCCTCTCTTTCCAGCAGTTTCTACGTTCTGGTTATGAGCAACCGGACAGCCGGCGGCTGTAGTTAACTTTTTACTCATGTTGATACCTTCTATGGTGACAATGTAGTCCTGAAAAATTGAATCTCATTAAGTCCTAAAAGAGTATGGACTCTCGTTCTTTTTTAAGCGACTCAGGCAGGGCACTACAATGTCATTTACATAGATTTACATATATTTGTGTGACAAATATATGTTCTTATATAACGTGTTTTACGGAGCGGGTTTTAATGATTTAAATCAAAGACGTTCAAGGTAAAAAAGTTTAAAAGATAAGTGAAGTGCCGCTGGATAGGGGCGTTAACAATAGATTAAAACGCAAACGAATAATCTGCTGGCTTAGGGAAGTTAAAGAGTAAGAAAATTGATGCTTAGAGAAGTGGTATTCGCGAGTGGATTTGAACCACCGACCCCTACCATGTCAAGGTAGTGCTCTAACCAACTGAGCTACGCGAATATCTTAGGTGTTGGCTGTAATTGAGAGTGATTTGAAAGCCGCTCCGCTTTACAGCGAGTGCAATACTAGGGGAGAGCGTATCGTCAGTCAATAGTTGTAGATTTCGTTTGCTCAATAAGTGGCCTTTACAGCGCACAATTTAACTAAATGAGGCGTAAAAGGCTGAATAAGCGTAAGCAAATGGAGCCCTTATCGCTTTAAAGCCTCGGCTTAGGCTTATGTGTAAGACTTGTTAAGCCTTACAGCTATCTAAAATCAATTGCCATTGTTTAACGTGCTGTCGATTACTCTCTTGAAAATCTAAATGGATTTTTTTTGTAGTCATTAATAAAAACGAACTTTTCTGTGAGTGGTAAAGGGCCGTTAAGGGCGGGAGTAATAGTCGAACGCTTTGATCAAGTTCAGCCAGATAGCCTTGTACTTTTTCCATATAGACTTTGTGCAGAATATTTTTGAGAACGATGCCGTTTTTGCGGTCATTTTTACAGTTGAACTCGCGCTTTTCTAACGCTGTAGAAACCTCATTGAGCCACAAGCTAGAACGTTGCATTTCTTGTAACAAGGCAAAAATACTAGGTCCCTTAGCAAACGACTCACCTAGTGCCAATAGTCCTTCATGGTCGAGGTTCTGATCTTCTATGAGTTGTTGATGTAATTTGTTTAAGTAACTTAAATTGTTGGCTAGGGATTGATAAGCGGAGTAGGGCTGTTGACGCAGTGCGTGGTCGCTCTGCCACAAGTAACGTAAACTCTGCTCGTTAACTAAATAGTTGTCCCAATATAGATCCAGCGATTGTATTTTTTTATTGAGAATCACTGTTAGCGTGTCTTCTAGCTTTGGTTCTAGTTGCTTGTCTTGAATACATGCTGCTAAGCCTTGGATGATTTTTGTGTGCCAAACTAGCTGGTAATCCGCTGCAGCGTGTTTACCTAAACTGGAGTTTCCATCAAAAACAACTTGGTCTAAGCCACATTGTTTTAAGCCGACACTGTCTAGCAGCGAAAGTTGTAACACTGGCTCTGGTTGTTGGTAATCACGCCAACTAAAAGGAGTTAATGATCTGGTTGTTTGGGGGGCAGTAATATTGATGTTCAAGACGCGATTTAAACGAGCGCTATAATCCCCAAAGAGCTGGTCACTACGTGGGGCTAACCAATTAAGCAGGGAGTAAATGCAGGCAACTAGAATGACACTAGCTGCCAGCAAGTAAAAGAAGTTAGCCCTACTCATGCTTCCTTGTTGATTAGGTGCAGCTTGTGCGGATTGTTAGTGGCCCACACTAGCCTTGAGAACAAGCCAATCGCGCAGGCGGTTAACGCGAGTACTATTGCTATCCAAAAACCTATCACACCCATTGGCTCGCTTGTAAGGTAGTCGGTAAAAGTAAGTATAGAACCTACACCTAAGCCTATTGGCCAAAAGCTAATCAGCGTAACTATTAAGATGAAACGGGTATCTTGGTAACCCCGCAGCGCGCCAGCACAGCATACCTGTAATGAATCGGACAACTGATAAGTTGCCGCTAGCAAAAATAAAGGAGCAGCAATAGCAGCAACAGCGGTGTTATTGGTATACCAACTAATAATGTCATGACGAAATAACACCGTAGCTGTGGCAATAAACAACGTAGCGATAATAGACAAAATAACTCCGCTGTAGGCACTGATTTGTGCTTTATCTAACGACTTTTCGCCCATGTAATTACCCACTCGTATAGTTAAGGCAATGCCAATGCTTAAGGGCAACATAAACACCATAGAGGTAAAGTTTAGGGCGATTTGGTGTGCTGCAACAATGTCGGCACCAAGCGGAGATAGCAACAGAGCAATCATCGAAAACAAGGTCACCTCAAAGAATATAGCGCCACCAATTGGTAAGCCAAGTTTGAATATTCGCGAGATAATTGCCCAATCAATACCAGAACCCTGCTCAAACAATTTTAACGGCAGCAAAGTTGTACTTCGCTTGGCGTAAATAAGCATAGCAATCGCCATAAACCAATTCACCATTGCGGTTGCAACACCACAGCCAGCGCCACCTAGTTTTGGCATGCCAAGCAAACCATTAATAAACACATAATTAATGGGAATATTTAAGGCCAAGCCAGCAATACCGATGAGCATAATGGCTTTAATATTTGAACACGCCTCGTTGACACCGCGTAATACCTGATACAAGGCAAAAGCTGGCAAGCCAAAGCTAACAAAAAACAAATATTGTTTGGTTAAACCCACCAATTGCGGTTCTACATCCATCACATTGAAAACGTTTGGTGCAAACCACAAGATCACCCAAGCAGTAGCGGCGAGTATTAAAGAAATAAATAAGGCTTGGCGAAAAATGTTTCCGCCTTTAAACGCTTGTTTAGCGCCTATTTGATAAGCCACCAATGGTGTAACCGCCATCAATATGCCTTGTAATAACAAAATGATGGGGTTAAAAAAACTGGCAGCAACTGCAACAGCGGCTAAATCAGTAGGGCTTACCGAGCCAGCC
The DNA here is from genome assembly GCF_046774965.1 of Agarivorans sp. DSG3-1. Taxonomy (NCBI): domain Bacteria; kingdom Pseudomonadati; phylum Pseudomonadota; class Gammaproteobacteria; order Alteromonadales; family Alteromonadaceae; genus Agarivorans; species Agarivorans sp. DSG3-1. The sequence continues at coordinate 3,503,055 of NZ_CP177241.1, forward strand.
ATAATTGTGTCAACAAAACTCATTCCAGTTATGGTAAGTTGAGCCACGACAATAGGCCCTGCCAAACGTAAAATGGCAAAACACTCTTTTGAAAAACGTTGTTTAAAACCCAGGAAAAAATACTTCATGTTCACCGGAATAGTTCAAAGTAAAAGAAAAGTTGTCAAAGTCGAACGAGCGCCAGGCTTAATGAAGCTCTGGGTCGATTTAGTGGATATCGAAGGCTTAAACATAGGCGCTAGTGTTGCGATAAACGGGACCTGTTTAACCGCAGTCAGCATTAGCGAACAAGGCGTTCAATTCGACTTGATACAAGAAACGCTAAGTCTAACAAACTTAGACCTTATTAAAGAAGGGGATTTAGTAAATATTGAACGTGCTGCCAAGGTAGGTGACGAAATCGGTGGCCACCTAGTGTCGGGGCATATTCATACCACCGCCACCATATTAGACATGCAGTACTCAGAGAATAACTTAGCAATTCATCTTTCGTTAGCTAACGAATGGAAAGACTACGTGATTTATAAAGGGTTTATCTGCATAGATGGTGCAAGTTTAACGGTAGGCAAGTTAAGCGACCAAGGATTTTGGTTGCACATTATTCCAGAAACGCTGCGAGTCACTACTTTGGGTGATAAAGCGGTTAAAGATTTAGTGAACATAGAAATAGACAGTTCAACGCAAACTGCCATAGATACCATTAAACAACTCGCAAAAGCTGGAGATTTAAAACGATGGCTTAGCTAAAAGAATTGCTCGTCATCTGCATCTACGTAAGCCAATAGCTTGTCGTTGCTCTCGTCTATATGTAGGCGACAATGAATGGGATTACAACAAACACGGCAATCTTCGTAGAAGTCTTGGTCACCATTACTCGCATCCATAATTAGTGGGGTATGGTGGCCACAGGTAGGGCAAGAAATCATTTTTTCGACATAGTTTTTCATAACAACTACTCCAATATGTCCACCGTTTAATTATGGTTCAAATTCCTTGGTTCGACGAGTCTTCTAATCAATAAAGTATAAGCTATTGAAGTTATTTGTTCAGACCTTTAATATTGCCGCTCTTTTAAGTGCCTTAGGTACTCAATTTTATCGACTAAATCATGTGATGTTGCGTAGGCATCACCACTGTATGTGCAAGGATAAATATGCCAGTTATTACTCTCCCTGACGGTAGCCAACGTCAATTCGAAAACCCAGTATCAACCATGGATATCGCCGCTGATATCGGCCCAGGTTTAGCTAAAGCCTGCATAGCCGGCCGTGTAAACGGCGAGCGAGTTGATGCATGTGAACTCATTACCGATGACGCACAAGTAGCGATTATCACCGCTAAAGATGAAGATGGTTTAGAAATCATTCGTCACTCTTGTGCGCATTTATTAGGCCACGCTATTAAGCAAATGTGGCCTGAAACCAAAATGGCAATTGGCCCTACCATTGATAACGGCTTTTATTACGACATCGATTTAGAGCATTCGCTAACTCAAGAAGACATCGACAATCTTGAGAAGAAAATGAAAGCACTGGCTAAGACAAATTACGATGTGATTAAAAAAACGGTGCCTTTAGCTGAAGCTAAAAAGGTTTTTGAACAACGTGAAGAACCTTACAAGCTAGAAATTATTGAAGGCATTGACGCAAGTGCAACGCCAGGCTTGTACCACCACGAAGAATACATTGATATGTGTCGTGGTCCGCACGTACCTAACATGAAATTCTGTCACCACTTTAAGTTAATGAAAGTGGCTGGTGCATACTGGCGCGGCGATAGCAAAAACAAAATGCTACAACGTGTATATGGCACTGCATGGGCAGACAAAAAGCAACTAGCGGCGTATTTGAAACGTTTAGAAGAAGCAGCAAAGCGTGACCACCGTAAAATTGGTAAACAATTAGATCTTTACCACATGCAAGAAGAAGCGCCGGGTATGGTGTTCTGGCATGATTCTGGTTGGACTATTTTCCGCCAACTAGAAACTTACGTGCGCGAACAACTTACTAAGTACGAATACCAAGAAGTAAAAGCGCCGCAGATTATGGATCGTAGCTTATGGGAGAAATCTGGTCACTGGGACAAGTATGCCGACGGCATGTTTACCACCCAATCAGAAAGCCGCGAGTATGCGGTTAAACCGATGAACTGTCCGGGTCACATCCAAATCTTTAATCAAGGCTTGAAATCGTACCGCGATTTACCGTTGCGTATGGCCGAGTTTGGCTCTTGTCACCGTAACGAACCATCAGGCTCTTTACACGGTTTGATGCGAGTTCGTGGCTTTACCCAAGATGATGCGCATATCTTCTGTACTGAAAATCAAATTCAAGACGAAGTCGCATCGTGTATCGACATGGTATACGAAACATATAAGACTTTTGGTTTTGAAGAAATAGAAGTAAAACTGTCTACTCGCCCAGAACAGCGAGTAGGGGATGATGAAACGTGGGATAAATCTGAAAAAGCCTTAGCCGATGCGCTAACGTCTAAAGGTATTGAGTTTTCTTACTTACCCGGCGAAGGGGCTTTCTACGGACCTAAAATTGAATTCACTTTGCACGACTGCTTAGACAGAGCATGGCAATGTGGTACGGTTCAATTAGATTTCTCTATGCCTGGTCGTTTATCTGCCTCTTTTGTTGGCGAAGATAACGAACGCCATGTTCCGGTAATGATTCACCGCGCAATTTTAGGTTCATTAGAGCGATTCATTGGTATTTTGACTGAAGAATACTCAGGCTTTTTCCCAACTTGGTTAGCACCTCGCCAAGTGGTTGTGATGAATATTACCGATAAACAGGCCGATTTTGTCCATCAAGTAGTAAAAAAATTAAATAAACAGGGCATTAGAGCCATTGCGGACTTGAGAAATGAGAAGATAGGCTTTAAAATCCGCGAACATACTCTAAAGCGTATTCCTTACTTACTGGTTGTCGGCGATAAAGAAGTCGAAAGTAATGAGGTTGCGGTTAGAACTCGTAAGGGTGACGATCTAGGTAAATTTGCTGTTGATAAGTTTGTAGAGCAAATTAAACAAGAAATCGCCAATCGTGACAATAATTGTATTGAGGTATAAATTATAAAAACCGGAAGACGTGGTCAGCAACAAGCTGCAAGAGCACATAAGATAAATGAAGAAATTCAAGCTCAAGAATTACGCCTTACAGGCATAGACGGCGAAGCCCTAGGCATTGTTAGCTTGAATGAAGCGCTAGATATAGCCGGCGAGTCTGGTGTAGATCTAGTAGAAATTAGTCCTAATGCTGAACCACCTGTTTGTCGGGTCATGGACTACGGTAAGTTCATTTACGAAAAGAGTAAATCTGTAAAAGAACAGAAGAAGAAGCAAAAACAGATTCAGGTTAAGGAAATAAAATTCCGACCTGGAACTGACGAAGGCGACTATCAGGTAAAACTACGCAACCTGGTTCGTTTTCTAGAAGAGGGTAATAAAGCTAAAGTAACGCTACGTTTCCGTGGTCGTGAAATGGCACACCAAAGTTTAGGCTTTGATCTACTAAACCGCATTAAAGGTGATTTAGAAGAACTAGCAGTTGTGGAAGCTTTTCCGAAAATGGAAGGTCGCCAAGCTGTGATGGTGTTAGGCCCTAAAAAGAAGTAACTAAGGCATCCAAGTAACAAACAGCTTACTTTAACCAGTAAGCTGTTTTTGTTCGCCTTTAGTTATATGTTGTTAATCTCGCAATGCGGAGTGCATGTAAATGCCAAAAATGAAATCGAACAAAGGCGCTGCTAAGCGCTTTAGAAAAACTGCTTCTGGTGGTTTTAAATACAAACAAGCTGGTCTTCGTCACATCCTGACTAAGCGCCGTACTAAGGTAAAACGTCACCTTCGTCCGAAGGGTATGATTGCTGCGTCTGATATCGCATCAATTGTTCGCATGTTGCCGTACGCATAAGTTTAGAGGAAATTAAGAATGGCCAGAGTTAAACGCGGTGTACAAGCACGTGCACGTCATAAGAAAGTCTTAAAACAAGCCAAAGGTTACTACGGAGCACGTTCACGTGTTTATCGCGTAGCCTTCCAAGCGGTAATCAAAGCGGGTCAATACGCTTACCGTGACCGTCGTCAGCGTAAGCGTCAATTCCGTCAGTTATGGATTGCACGTATTAATGCTGCTTCACGTCAAAATGGTTTGTCTTACAGCCGTTTGATTGACGGACTTAAAAAAGCATCTATCGAAATCGATCGTAAGATCCTAGCTGATATTGCTGTTTTTGATAAAGCAGCATTTACAGTATTGGTAGAAAAAGCAAAAGCTGCTTTGTAAGTTTTATCAAGTTTGTAAAAGGGGAGCTTAGGCTCCCTTTTTTTATTGCAAAAAAATACCCATACTACCTACCTTTTCCCGGAACAAGTCTAGCTATAAGCAGTTCATTAAAGTACTATTTCCGGTCTTATTTAAAACGAAAATCAGCCTTCCCCCATTGGCGGAATATGAGGAAATCATGCTAGATCTTGATGCGCTAATCAATCAGGCTAAGACTCACATTGAAGCGGCTTCAGCGATTAACGAACTCGATGCCGTTCGCGTGGAATACTTAGGTAAAAAAGGACTAATGACTAAACAGCTGCAAGGACTTGGCAAATTAACGCCAGAAGAACGTCCTCAAGCTGGTCAGCTTATTAATCAGGCCAAACAAGTTATCCAAGACGCGTTAAATTCAAAACGTGAATTGCTAGTACAGCAAGAACTTAATGCAAAGCTATCGGCCGAAACCGTTGATATTACTTTGCCCGGTCGCAGTGATGAACTAGGTGGTCTACACCCAGTGACTCGCACTATTGAACGCATTCAAACGTTCTTCGGAGAGTTAGGCTTTCAAGTTAAATCTGGGCCAGAAATCGAAGATGGCTTTCATAACTTTGATGCATTAAATATTCCTGAGCATCATCCTGCTCGCGCCGACCACGATACGTTCTATTTTAATCCTGATTTAGTATTGCGTACCCAAACTTCGGGTGTGCAAATTCGTACCATGGAAACTGAAAAGCCACCGATTAGAATTATTTCTCCTGGCCGCGTTTACCGAAACGATTACGATCAAACTCACACTCCAATGTTCCACCAGGTGGAAGGTTTGATGGTTGATAAAAACGTAAATTTCACAGAGTTAAAGGGCGTGTTGTATGACTTCCTGCAAAACTTCTTTGAAGATGACTTACAAGTACGTTTTCGACCGTCTTATTTTCCGTTTACAGAAACCTCTGCAGAGGTGGATGTTCTAGGTAAAAACGGTTGGTTAGAAGTGCTTGGTTGCGGCATGGTACACCCAAATGTATTACGTGCAGTAAACATTGATCCTGAAGAATACACCGGCTTTGCCTTTGGTATGGGTGTAGAGCGTTTAACTATGTTGCGTTACGGCGTTAACGATTTACGTTCATTCTTCGAAAACGATTTACGTTTCTTAAAACAATTTAATTAAGGGTTAGTTAACATGAAATTTAGTGAATCATGGCTAAGAGAATGGGTTAACCCTAGCATTTCACGCGATGAGTTGTCTGAGCAAATCACCATGGCTGGCCTAGAAGTTGACGGCATTGAAGCCGTAGCGTCTAGTTTTAACGGCGTTGTTATTGGTGAAGTGGTTGAGTGTGGTCAACATCCTGATGCTGACAAATTACGCGTAACCAAAATCAATGTTGGTGGCGACGAGCTATTAGACATTGTTTGTGGTGCCCCAAATTGCCGCCAAGGCTTAAAAGTAGCGGTAGCTCAAGTTGGCGCAGTATTACCCGGCGATTTCCAAATCAAAAAAGCGAAACTGCGTGGTCAACCTTCTCACGGTATGCTTTGTGCCTACAGTGAACTAGGCATCAGTGATGAGTCCGACGGTATTATGGAGCTTCCAAGTGACGCGCCAATTGGTACTGATTTGCGTGATTACCTACAGTTAGATGACGTAACTATTGAAGTTGATTTAACACCCAACCGTGCCGATTGTTTAAGCCTTCGTGGTTTGGCTCGCGAAGTAGGCGTGCTAAATCAAATGGACGTTGCAGAGCCACAATGGCAAAACGCTGTAGTAAGTATTGAAGATACGTTTACGGTGAACGTTGAAGCGACAGAGCAATGTCCACGTTACTTGGGACGCGTGATAAAAGGTGTCGATGTAAAAGCAACAACACCTCTTTGGATGCAAGAACGTTTGCGCCGCAGTGGGATTCGATCTATCGATCCAGTAGTAGATGTGACTAACTATGTACTGGTAGAGCAAGGTCAACCAATGCATGCTTTTGATCTTGCAAAGCTAAACGGTTCAGTTGATGTGCGTTTAGCAAATGACGGCGAAAAGCTGGTATTACTAGATGGTAACGAAGTTGAGTTAAAAGATAATACTCTTACTATTTGTGACCAGAGCGGTCCAATTGCAATGGCAGGTATCTTTGGTGGTGAGAAAACCGGTGTTACTGAAAGTAGCAGCGACATCTTTTTGGAGTGTGCGTTCTTTAGCAAACTAGCTATTACTGGTCGTGCCCGACAATATGGTTTACACACTGACTCATCTCACCGTTACGAACGTGGGGTCGATTTCCAATTGCAAACTCAAGCAATGGAACGTGCTACACAGTTATTGGTCGAGATTTGTGGTGGCGAGGTAGGCCCAATTGTTGAGTCTGGTGATGAAGCTAAGCTTCCACAAGCGGCAACCATTACTTTGCGCCATGCGCGTTTAGAAAAAGTGATTGGTTACTCGTTTGCCAAAGATCAAGTTAGCGAAATCCTTACTCGTTTAGGTATGACTGTTACCGAAACGGAACAAGGCTGGCAGGCAACTGCACCGAGTTACCGTTTTGATATGGCGATTGAAGAAGACCTAATTGAAGAGGTTGCGCGAATTTTCGGATATAACAACATTCCAAATGTTTCGCCTGTGGCATCTTTAAAAATGAGTCAACACAAAGAAGTTGAGTTACCAGCAAGCAAGTTGCGCCAGTTGTTGTGTGGTCGTGGTTATCAAGAAGCGGTTACTTACAGTTTTGTTGACCCTAAACGCCAGCAACTATTGCACCCACAACAAGATGCTATGATTTTACCGCACCCAATTTCTGTGGAAATGTCGGCAATGCGTTTAAGTTTGTGGACAGGCTTGTTAGATACCGTGTCTTACAACCAAAAACGCCAGCAAGCTCGGGTTCGTGTATTTGAGTCGGGTTTACGTTTTGTTCCTGATACAAACGCTGAAAACAATGTAAGCCAAACAGCAATGTTGGCTGGCGTGATTAGTGGCACAGCGAATCAAGAAGCTTGGAATAGCACAGAGCGAGAATTAGATTTCTTTGATATCAAAGGTGATGTTGAAGCGTTAATTCAACAAACCACTGATGCTGATTCATTTAGCTTTGAAGCTGTAAATATTCCTGCATTACATCCTGGCCAATCTGCAAGCATATTGCGTCATGGTAAACATGTTGGGTATGTAGGTGCATTGCATCCACAACATCTAAAAGCCTTTGGCTTAAGTGGTAAAGTATTTGTATTTGAGCTAGAACTTGCAGCGGTTACCCAACGTAACTTACCAGATGCTAAGCCTGTTTCTAAGTTCCCAGCTAACCGACGCGACCTTGCTTTATTAGTATCAGAACAAGTTAATGCAGGAGATTTATTAAATTGCATTAAGAAAGTTGGCGGAAATCAATTAGTTGGCGTAAACTTATTCGATGTATACAAAGGGAAAGGCATTGCAGACGATATGCAAAGTATTGCGATTAGCTTAACGCTGCAAGAACAAAGCCGAACCCTTGAAGAAAAAGAGATTGCCGCTACAGTTGATACCATTGTAGAGGCGTTACGTTCAGAGTTTGACGCATCCTTGAGGGACTAGTTATGGCATTAACTAAAGCTGACCTGGCAGAAAATTTATTTGAAAACTTAGGCTTTAGCAAAAGAGAGTCTAAAGAAGTTGTAGAAGCGTTTTTTGAAGAAATACGGGTGGCTTTGGAAAGTGGGGAGCAAGTCAAAATTTCAGGTTTTGGAAACTTTGATCTAAGGGAGAAAAATCAACGCCCTGGTCGTAACCCGAAAACTGGTGAAGATATCCCCATCTCTGCGCGTCGAGTAGTCACCTTTCGTCCTGGGCAAAAGCTCAAGAGTAGGGTAGAGAACGCCGAACCAAAATAATGTTCAGTTAATAAAAAAGGAAGCCAATTGGCTTCCTTTCTTTTTATCTGTTTACTAACTAGTGATTTAAGATCTGGCTTAAGAATAGTTTAGTACGATCAGATTTTGGGTTCTCAAAGAACTGAACTGGTTCGTTCTCTTCAATAATTTCCCCTCTGTCCATAAAGATAACCCGATCTGCAACCTGCTTAGCAAAGCCCATTTCGTGGGTTACACAAAGCATGGTCATCCCTTCATTCGCTAACTCCACCATTACATCTAACACTTCTCTTACCATTTCAGGATCAAGAGCAGAAGTTGGCTCATCAAACAACATGATAGATGGGTTCATACATAAACTGCGAGCAATCGCTACACGCTGCTGTTGACCACCAGAGAGTTGACCTGGGTACTTGTCAGCTTGTTCTGGAATTTTAACTCGCTCTAAGTATTTCATCGCAGTTGCTTCGGCCTCTGCTTTGGGGATTTTTTTAACCCAAATTGGCGCTAAACAACAGTTTTGCAATACCGTGAGATGTGGAAATAAGTTGAAGTGTTGAAAACACATACCTACGTCACTTCGCACTAATTCAATACTTTTTAAATCACTTTGTAATTCAGTACCGTTTACAATTATGTCGCCTTTTTGATGTTCTTCTAGGCGGTTAATACAACGAATCATTGTTGACTTGCCGGAGCCCGATGGGCCACAGATAACAATTTTTTCGCCTTTGGCTACCGTTAAGTCTAAGTCTTTAAGTACGTGGAACTCGCCGTACCATTTGTTCATTCCCTTAAGTTGAATTACCACCTCAGGGCTTGCTTGATTAGAAGTCATTTAAAATTTCCTTATTAATGTCCTGTGTGTAGTTTCTTCTCGAGATGGATCGAATAGCGAGACATGCTGAAACAGAACACCCAAAAAACAAAAGCGATAAATACATACATTTCGGTAGAAAAACCAAGCCAAGCCGGGTCAGCTAGAGCTGATTGACCGATAGCCAATAAATCGAATAACCCAATTACCAGTACCAAACTAGTATCCTTAAACAAGGCTATAAAGGTATTAACGATTGACGGAATAGTAATTTTTAACGCTTGTGGCAGAATAATTAAACCCATAGATTGCCAGTAACTCAAGCTAAGCGCTTCACCTGCCTCGTACTGACCTTTAGGAATTGCTTGTAAACCACCACGAATTACCTCTGCCATATAAGCTGACTGGAACATAATAATGCCAATCATCGCTCGAGCTAGTTTGTTGAAATCAACTTCCGCGCCAACAAACAGCGGTAACATAACCGATGCCATAAACAATACGGTAATAAGAGGCACAGCCCGCCAAAACTCAATGTAGATAGTACAAAAGCTTCGTACTATTGGCATATGAGAGCGTCGACCTAAAGCCAATAAAATACCGATTGGAAGAGCTGCAACAATACCCACGATAGCCAATACTAGCGTTAGCATTAAGCCACCCCATTGATGGGTTTCTACTTTAGGTAAACCGAAGGAGTCACCTAACAATAAGAAGAACACAATAATTGGGTATATAAACAAGCTGAATAATGCAATTTTAGGTTTGTGAGGTGTTTTCTCGTAAACCAAGGCTGCAATTAGAATCAAGAAGGTAACAAATACCAAATCAACTCTCCAGCGCTCAGCAGAAGGATAGAATCCGTAGATTAACTGAGAAAATCGGTCTGCGACGAATACCCAACATGCGCCGTCACTGGTACAAGCTTCTCGACTATCCCCAATCCAATCGGCTTGCAAAAACGCCCACTGAATAGCCGAGGCTAAAGGTGGAATAATTAAGTACAAGATGAAAAGGGTAAATAGGCTATTAAGCCAAGAAGAAAACAGATTTTTCTTTAACCAGCCCACAAAGCCAACACTGAGGTTTGGTGGCGCTAGATCAGGTTTGAATTGATGTACTGACATATTAACGCTCCACCAAAGCCATTTTCTTGTTGTAGATATTCATCAAGATTGAAGTAGCAATACTAATGGTGAGATAAACCGCCATGGTTAGCGCAATAACTTCAATCGCTTGACCTGTTTGATTTAAGGTTGTTCCCATAAATACTGATACTAAATCCGGATAACCAATTGCTGTAGCTAACGATGAGTTTTTGGTTAAGTTTAGATATTGGCTGGTGAGCGGAGGAATAATCACCCGCATTGCCTGTGGAATAATCACCAGTTTTAAGGCTTGAGTTCTGGTTAAGCCTAAAGACTCAGCCGCCTCACTCTGACCTTTACTTACGGCCAAAATACCAGATCGAACAATCTCTGCTATAAAAGCTGCGGTGTAAAAAGTAAGAGCGACTAATAAAGCGGCTAACTCTGGAATAATTACCATACCACCACGGAAGTTAAAGCCCTTTAATGCTGGGTACTCTAAGCCAATTGGCGAGCCCATTAAAAAGAATACAACCGTAGGCACCAAGATAATCATTGCTGCAGAAACAGAAAAAATAGGGAAGGGTTGACCAGTAAGCATTTGACGCTTTTTAGCCCACTTGGCTAAAACAAAAGAGCCAATAATTGCCAAAATAAAACTAATGACAACGATATTAGCGCCCGACTCCATAATGGGCCCTGGCATGTAAAGGCCACGCACGTTCAAAAACACCGCTTCACCAATGCTAAGACTTTGCTTAGGACTAGGCAGTGCTCTAAGTACCGCAAAGTACCAAAAGAATATTTGTAAAAGTAAAGGAATGTTACGCAGAGTTTCAATGTAAACGGTGGCAACTTTAGAAACCAACCAGTTTTGCGACAGGCGTGCTATACCCATAATGAAACCAAGAATAGTGGCAAATATAATACCCAGTACAGATATTAGAATTGTGTTTAACAAGCCAACTAAAAAAGTGCGCCCAAACGTGTGACTTTCGTCATATTCGACCAATGACTGAATAATACCGAAACCTGCAGTTTGGTTCATAAAACCAAAACCGGTCGTAATACCACGTTGTTCTAAGTTAAAAAGAGCGTTACTGATGATGTAGAAAAAGAAACCAATAACACCAATAACAACGAGAATTTGGAAAACTAGCGCTCTTACGTTGGGATCAAACCAGATCTTACGAAGACTATTTGCTGAGTTATCCTTTGAGGAAGGATGGGCAGCCATATAATGTAACCTAGTAGTGTAGGATTAAAACGGAAGAGAGCAGGGCAAGCCCTGCTCTTTTAAGAGTAGAAATTAACGAATAGGTGGAGCGTATTGGAAACCACCGTCTTTCCATAGTGCGTTAACACCACGAGCGATACCAAGCGGAGAGCTAGTACCTACGTTTTTCTCGAAAGACTCGCCGTAGCTACCAACTTGCTTAACAATGTTGTAGCCCCATTTGTCATCTAAGCCTAAACCTTTACCTTTAGGGCCTTCTAAACCTAAGATACGGCGTACGTTAGGGTTAGTAGATTTAAGCATGTCGTCTGCGTTTGCAGAGCTTAAGCCATATTCTTCTGCATTGATCATGGCGAATAAAGACCATTTAACAATGTTTAGCCATTGATCATCGCCTTGACGAACAACCGGACCTAAAGGCTCTTTAGAAATAATTTCAGGCAATACCATTGCGCTGTCTGGCTTAGCTAGTTTGATACGCAGTGCATAAAGTTGCGATTGGTCTGAGGTTAAAACATCACAACGGCCAGCTTCGAAACCTTTTACTGTTTGGTCTGAGGTATCAAATACTACAGGCGTGTATTTCATACCATGCTCACGGAAGTAATCCGCTAAGTTTAGTTCGGTAGTGGTACCAGATTGGATACATACTGCAGCGCCATCTAATTCTTTAGCTGAAGACACACCGAGCTCTTTGCTAACCATAAAGCCTTGGCCGTCATAATAGTTAACACCAGCAAAATTCAAACCTAGTGAACTGTCGCGGGTTAGCGTCCAAGTAGTGTTACGAGAAAGAATGTCGATTTCACCAGACTGCAGTGCAGTGAAACGCTCTTTTGCAGTAAGGGGAGTATATTTAACTTTAGAAGCATCGCCTAGAACGGCGGCGGCTACTGCGCGACAAACGTCTACATCTAGACCTTGCCAATTTCCGTCAGCATCTGGGTTTGAGAAACCAGGCAAGCCGGTACTAACGCCACATTGTAAGAAACCTTTACTTTTTACGTTGTCTAACGTGCCATCAGCAGCGCTAGCATTTGCTGCGAAAGCTAAGGCTACAGCAGCTACCGCAGCTTTAATATGCGTGTTTTTTAACATGTTTTCTTCCCTGTACAGTTTGTCTTTATATTGTGGGTTGAACGGCTCTATATTCAATCAAGAGCCAAAACCAGAGCCAATAACAACATAAACATTCAAATATTGGGTGTCAACATTATTGTAACACCGCAATCACAACAGAATGCCGAATAACTGACCACTGGCGCAAAACTATTCAATATAATTGAATATAGTATCAAGCAGCAGTATCCGTAGGCTTTTTATCGTTTTCTTGCGCTAGATCAAGATTAGCACAGCTACAGATAATTCCCTGATTTAGTTAGCTTAAAAGTAGCAAAAGCGAGATATGTCGCAAAAGTTTAATTTAGATTAACTATGCGGTCAGACAAACTAGATATTTGTGGCTCTGTCGAGAATCATTCTAGATAAAATGTTAACAGTTAGTAACTTTTAAGCCATGTTTGTCACATTACAACTTAAGTAGAATGGGGACTTATGCTGACTTAATATATATTTATAGAGCTTTCTATTCGATTTTGAACAAAAGAAGATGAATATGAAAAAAAATGTGATTGTTTTGACCGGAGCAGGGGTTTCTGCTGAATCAGGAATTCAAACTTTCCGTGATTCAGATGGTTTGTGGGAAAAGCATCGCGTAGAAGATGTCGCAACTCCAGAGGCTTATCAACGAGCTCCTGATTTTGTCGATCAATTCTATAATCTGCGTCGCCAACAGCTTCAAAGTAGTAAGGTTCAGCCAAATGCAGCGCACTTCGCGCTTGCCGAGCTAGAGCAACAAGATGATATAGAACTACTAGTTATCACCCAAAATATTGATGACTTGCACGAACGTGCCGGCAGCAAGAATGTGTTGCATATGCATGGTGAGCTATTAAAGGCACGCTGCCCAATGTCTAATCAAACCACCAATTGGAAAGGCGACTTAGGTGCAGAGGTATTGTGTACATGTTGTCAGTTTCCTACTCGACTAAGACCGCATGTTGTGTGGTTTGGCGAAATGCCTATTGGCCTAGACAAGATTTACCATCGACTTAATCACTGTGATATATTTATTGCCATTGGTACCTCGGGACATGTGTTTCCGGCGGGTGGTTTTGTTCATGAAGCTGCAAGCCATGACGCAAGAACCATTGAACTCAATCTTGAGCCCTCTGAAATGCAAAGCGAATTCGCAGAGCGTCATTACGGCCCAGCGAGTGAGTTAGTTCCTAACTTCTTGCAAGAATTAACCACAGAAATAAGAGCAACTACTTGAATAAATTTTTACTTATAGGCTTGTTTTCAAGCCTTATCATCGCTTGCGATCACACACCAAAAAAGACTTCACCCATCATTAGTTACGCACCGCTACCTGCTTTTGAAGAATTTACCGACGTTAATCAAAAGAAGCAGCAATTTACTCAATACATTTTACCACTGATAAAAGCAAGTAATCAGCAAATACTTAAGCAACGTAATCAACTGGTTTCCTTCAATAGCAAGATAGCGAATAGCAAATTAAGCAAAAAACAACACAAGATTTTAGTTGAGTTAGCTGAAGATTATCGGGTTGATACCACCCTTGGTGATAAGCAAATCATCACTGAGCTACTAACCAAAATAGACGTTGTGCCTCCTGCCTTAGTGTTAGCTCAAGCTGCTAACGAGTCAGCATGGGGAACGTCAAGATTTGCGAAAGAAGGAAATAATTTGTTTGGTCAATGGTGTTACCAGAAAGGTTGTGGCTTAGTACCATTAAGCCGTGTTGACGGTGCCAACCATGAGGTACGTAAATTTGATAGTGTGTATCAGTCGGTAAATGCCTATATGAACAACCTCAACAGTCATCCTGCCTACCAAGCGTTAAGAGAACATCGCCAAATCGCTAGAACACGCGGCGAGATAGACGCAATCGAGCTAGCAAGTTTTCTTACTAGCTATTCTGAACGGGGTGAAGCCTACGTACACGAGCTCCAACAGATGATGAGAAGCAATAGATCTTTGTGGCCTTCTCACTTATCAGTGAGTTCTTAAGAACTAAAGCTCTACTATTTGAACTACCCCAGTCGTCTCTTTCATTGTCTGCTGGGGTTCTAACTCAGGTGCATCGAAACCAATATCACCGCCGTCAATTATGCCGCTATCTCGGTTAATAGATTTAAAGTCAAACTGTTGGTGATCGAGTAAATGAGATGGCACGACGTTTTGCACCGATCTAAACATTGATTCTACTCTTCCTGGAAAACGCTTTTCCCAGTCATTCAACATTTGTTTAATTGCCTGACGCTGCAGGTTTTCTTGAGAGCCGCAAAGGTTACACGGAATAATAGGGAATTCTTTTACCTCAGCGTATTTTTCCATATCGGCCTCTTTACAGTAGGCCATTGGACGAATCACGACATGTTTCCCATCGTCACTGACTAACTTAGGTGGCATGGTTTTTAGTTTACCGCCATGAAACATGTTTAAGAATAGGGTTTCTAATATATCGTCTCTATGGTGGCCTAGTGCAATTTTGGTGGCGCCTAGTTCGGTAGCGGTACGGTACAAAATACCGCGGCGTAAACGAGAACATAAAGAACAGGTCGTTTTACCTTCAGGGATTTTGTCTTTTACAATTGAGTAGGTATCTTCTTGCACAATTTGGTATTCAATACCTAAGTTATCTAGGTATTCAGGCAAAATATGCTCTGGGAAGCCAGGTTGTTTTTGGTCAAGGTTAACGGCAATAACGTTAAAGCTTATTGGTGCGTGGGCTTTTAGATGCAGCAAAATGTCTAACATTGCGTAACTGTCTTTACCGCCAGACAAACACACCATTACTTTATCGCCTTCTTCAATCATATTGTAGTCAGCTATCGCTTGGCCTACATGTCGACGAATTCGCTTATGAAGTTTGTTTTGGTTGTATTGTTGTTTAGATGTAACTGACATTTTGAGTTCCCAATAAAAAAGCGGGGCTATTATATAACCCCGCCTTGCTTAAGCAATCTTTTCCCTTAGCTTAAACGGATCTATTTTTGGAAAGGACTAACAAAGTTTTGTGGTTTCAATGCCAGTAAATCGCAGTCTAATTGATCAATAACGTGCTCAGCGGTATTACCTATTAATGCTGCGCTAAAACCGCTTCGACCAGACGTACCCAAAATAACTATATCTGCACCAATCTCATTGGCCACTTCGGGAATCACATCATCGGGTAAGCCTTCTTCGAGGTGGCTAGTGACTTCTTGCCCAAACTGTTCAGCCACAAATTTATTCAGGGCTTCTTTATGGTATTCCATAACATTTTTGTTGTACTTGAGAGGGTCGAAATCAGGCAGTTCTATGGCAATATTTACCGGGGCTGCGGGATAGGCTGTAACAATATGGGGAGTGGCAGATAGTAACCGGCATAAATCCTTAGCTTCTTGAGCAATTCGCACATTGAGTTTGTGGTGCTCTTCGTCCTCTGCTCCTGCGTGAATCGCTGCAACAATCTTACCTGCTGTTGGCCAATCATGGTCTTTAACCATTAGCACTGGTGTTGGACACTTACGTAAAATGTGCCAATCGTTGGGGGTAAAGATTATTGATTGCAGTGTAGGGTGAGGGTGGGTGGCTTTAACCACAAGGTCGTGACCAAAATCGAGAACTTCTTCTATAACACTTTCATAGAGTCGGTTATTCCACACTACCTTGATTTCTATCTCTAGGCCTGCGGTATCTGTTGCCGCGATAACTTCGTTCAACCAGACTTTACGTTCGTCTATTACGCCAGAGCGCATGGCTTCTCGCTCTTCGCCAGATAACATTGACGTCATCTCGTAAGAGAAGTCATAAATGGTGAGTAGAGCTTTGATTTTTGCTTGGTCTTCTTTCTGTGCTAAAAACACAGCCCGAGACAAAGCCGCCTGAGTGTCGTGCAGGGGGTCAATGACCACTAAAATATTACGATACTTAATCATAAAGCAGCTCCTAGAATGTTCTGGAATAGCTACTTAACTTTAGCTCAATTTGGAAGGAATAAATCTGACTTAGTTAACACTGACCCAAGTTTTTTATCATAGCTTGATGTAAATCAGGTCAGTGTTATTAATCACTTAGGTAGCTTTAGCGCCAGCTAACTGACGAAGGGATTCGCGGTCGGTAATTGAAATATACTTACCTTTAACCGCAATCATATCGGCTTTTTGGAAACGGCCTAACAAACGTGAAATAGTTTCTACTGTTAAACCTAAGTAATTACCGATATCACCACGCGTCATGGTAAGGCGAAACTCTCTCGGAGAGAAACCACGCTCTGAGAAGCGCTGCGATAAACCATAGATAAATGCGGCTAAACGCTCTTCAGCATTTTTCTTACTGAGTAACAAAATCATCTCTTGGTCAGCGACAATCTCGTTGCTCATTAAACGCATCATTTGGCGACGAAGTTTAGGCATACTTGCCGACAAATCATCCATCGTATCAAAAGGGATTTCACATACCATCGACGTTTCAAGGGCTTGTGCAAAACTAGGGTGTACTTGGTTATTGATAGCGTCGAAGCCAACTAAATCGCCAGCTAAATGAAAACCAGTGATTTGCTCATCACCTTGTTCAGTAATGGTGTACGACTTAATGGTGCCTGAACGTATCGCGTATAAGCTTTTAAGTTTATCGCCAGCAGCAAAAATTTCTTCGCCTTTTTGAATAGGCTTTTTACGCTCAATAATACTGTCTAAACGATCTAGCTCAGTTTCATTTAAAGAAAATGGAATACACAATTGTGCAATGCTGCAATCTTGACAATGGATTTCACATCCACCAGTTTGGATTCTTTGACTAGCTTTTGGGTTAATGCTCATACTCAAACTATGCTATAGGAGTTCGAGGCAATTCTACTCTTTATAGAGGTATTTTTCTAGCGCTATTGCTACAACAATGTAACAACCTGATAGATCCCTAGAGCAAAAACACTAAGTCCAGAAACAATCTGTAGCTTACGGTTGTTTAACAAGTGGCTAAGTTTTTGACCAAGCATCACCGAGAGCAACATAACGCTAAAAGTACCCAGCCCAAAGCTAAACATCACCGCAGCACCGCTTTGCCAGCTAGCTTGGCTAGCACTTAAGGTTAAAGTGGAGTACACCAACCCGCAGGGTAACCACCCCCATAACAAACCTAAAGGAACGCAAGCCAAGGGATGGTTTAAACTGAGAAATTTACTCGCGGTGGGTTGGATTTCGTTCCATAACACTTTACCAGCAGCCTCTAATGGGGTGAGTACAGACCACCACCGGGTGAGGTGAATACCTAACAAAATTAACATTAACGCAGCAAGCCACTGGAGGCTAACTAGCAAGTGTAGTGATTTGTGTATTTGCCCAATAGCCTGGATTGAACCAGACACTATCGCACCCGCAATTGCGTAACTCACTATTCGTCCAAGGTTGAAGCCAACGCTGACCAAAAACTTTGAGGACGAATTTTCAACTCTGCTACCAAGAACACAGGCAATACCACCACACATAGCAATGCAATGCGTGGCACCTAATAAACCGGTGATAAAAGCGGCCGCGTAATCAGTTTGGAGTATCATCTTTAACCGATTTAGTGTCTTGGCCTTTTTCGTCAAACAAAATGTTTACGCCTTGGCGATCTAGGTCTTCAAACTGTTCACTTTTGACTGCCCAGAAAAAAATACCAATTCCAATACACACAAAAACAAGGGCAATAGGAATTAACACAAAAATTATGCTCATCGCTTATTCAACCTTAGTGAGTTAGTTAACACCGCTAGCGAAGACAAAGACATACCAATTGCTGCCATATAAGGTGTCACAATACCCGACACCGCCAAGGGCAATATCAGGGCATTATAACCTAAAGCCCATGCCAAGTTCTGAGCGATAATTTTTTTGGTTTTTTTAGCCAAATCTATAGCATTTAACAAAGTACTTAGCTTACTGCCGAGAAGGACTGCATCGGCACTAGATTTTGCAATGTCGGTACCTAAACCCATAGCGATAGATAAAGGTGCAGACGCGAGCACAGGCCCGTCATTTACGCCGTCGCCAAGCATTAGCAAATGTGGAGTGCTGGTGACTTTATGTTTTACCACATCAAGTTTTTGCTGAGGTAACGCGCCACTAGAAACGTCGGTGATACTCAGTTGATTGGCAACAAATTCCACTTGTGCAGACTCATCACCAGTAAGCATCGACAAACTAATATCTCTTTGTTTTAAGCCTTTAGCGAATTCTATCGCATCACTTTTTATTAAGTCTGACAGATAAATCCTAGCCACTAACTGTGTGTTTACCAGTAACACTAATTCAAGCATACCTATGCGAGGTTGAGCAATTTGTTGGCAAAACTTAGCCTTTCCTAAAGTGAGCGAATGATTGTCTACCAAACCACTTAAGCCTAAACCGGTATGGTGCTCAATATTTGTTGCTTGTAACTTCTGAAAAGATTTAAACGCTAATGCTATGGGGTGAGAACTTTGACGCTCTAAGGCACCAACATATTCAAGAACTGTCTCCTTATCGTAGCCCTTGTAACACTCTAGTTCTTGGATCTGCAATCGACCTTCGGTGAGCGTGCCGGTTTTGTCTGACACAACAGCTTGTAACTTAGCCAAGCTTTCTAGCACGTGGCCACGTTTTACTAATAGGCCGTTTTTTGACAAATTATGAGTAGCAGCCGTTAGTGCTGCTGGGGTAGCCAACGATAGGGCGCAAGGGCAAGTTGCAACCAATACTGCTAAGGTGATCCAAAAAGCGTCTTCAGGTGAATGAAAATGCCAATATGTGTAGGTGAGGGCAGCAATAACCAATAAGCCAAACACAAAATAGCGAGCCACGCCGTCTGCTATAGTGGCTATTTTCGGCTTTTCACTCTGCGCTTGTTCTTGCAGGCGCATAATGTTGGCGATAAAGGTGTTTTGTGAAACGGCTTCAACGGCTAAATGTACAGTCTGTTCGTGGTTAATGGTGCCAGCAAACACGCGATCGCCTATCGACTTAACAATGGGTAAGCTTTCTCCCGTTAAAGAGGATTCATCAAATTCACTTTCACCAAAGCTAATCTGGCCATCAGCGGGCACGGTTTCCCCAGGTAAAATAACGATAAGGTCACCGGATTTAAGCTGGCTGGCCGCTACACGCTGCTGTTTGCCGTCTTTATTTAGTTTTAAAGCCAGTTTGGGAATAAGCTTAAGCATGTTTGAACTGGTTTCACTGGCTTTTCGCCGAGCCCGTAACTCTAGCAATCTTCCTAATAACAATAAGAAGGTAAACATTGAAACCGATTCGAAATAGACTTCACCCGTACCTCTTACAGTTGCATATAACGACGCGCTATAGGCCCCTAGTAGTGCAATAGAAACTGGGACATCCATGTTTAGGGTTTTCGCTTTTATGCTTCTATACGCACCAAAATAGAAAGGCTGCGCAGAAAAAAGTAGAACGGGCGTGGCCATAATCAGGCTCACCCAACGAAAGTAATCTCGGTAAATCACTTCCATTTCGTCAAACAGATCACCATAAAGAGCAATCGCAAACATCATCACTTGCATGGTGGCTAAGCCAGCGACACCAAGCTTTAACAAGTGGCTTCGATACAGCTTGCGATCTAATTCTTCTTGTTTGTCTGTTTGAAAAGGCGTGGCGTTGTAACCTAGGGTTTGAACGGTTTGCAGGAGCTGACTAAGCTTTACCTGTTTATCGTCCCACAACAAGGTGGCACGTTGAGTAGTGGAATTAACATGAATTTTCTGAACACCTTTAACATGCGAAAGCTGCTTTTCAATCAGCCATGCACATGCAGCACAAGCAATGCCCTCTATAGACAGCAGTACTTCTTTATAGGCGTCTGACTGAGCGACAAAGTCTAATTGAACACTCTCATCATCGTATTCCAACATTTTAGATAACGCGTCAGGGACCAAACCTTGAGCGCTGGGAGCTGCGGCGGTGCGGTGCTTGTAATAGTCTTCTAAGCCACTGTCGATAATGGTTTGGGCTACGGCGGCACAACCTTGGCAACACATGGGTTCCATTTTACCTAGAATAGGAACAGATAAGCTCAGACCTGCCGGAACAACTTCATTGCAATGAAAGCAAAGGTGTTTGTTACTTCCCATCAATCTCTTCTATGTTGTACAGCGGCAGTTGTAGCTCTTCTTGTAAACGCCAGCTGTCATCCATTGGACTGATGCGGATAAACCAGCGACCATTTTCATTTAAATCTTCACCAAACCTATATCGACCGGTAGCATCAGCGGTAACTACGTAACTGCGGTCGTTTCTCGCTAAGGTTTTATGGGCCAGTTCAACTTTAAGAGGTTGGTTTTTCAGTTCATCAGGTAAGGTCATATCTAACAATAAGCCGTTGTCTGTAGGTGACAACGCGGCTTTAACGCCTAACTGCTCTGCTTGTTGTATTAGTGACAAATCGGCATTAATCGCCTTACCTTTCTTATAATAAGACTCTACGACCATGTCATTGTCGGTGGTAGCAGCTATGTAAAATGTGGTTAAGCTAGCAACGACTGCAGCCATAGGTAACGCGATTAAAAACCACGGCCAAAATTGTTTGTACCAAGCTTGTTGCATGAGCTCTTACTTCCAAAAAGAGGGGGCTTAAATATAACAAAAAAAGCGACGCATAGGCGTCGCTTTTTATAAATTTTTAGTCTATTCGCTCTTAGAAAGCTGATACACATAGGCGGAAATAAGCTGAATCTTATCTTCTCCTAGAATATCCTTCCAAGCTGGCATTACGCCATTACGACCGTAACGAAGGGTATCTTCTACCGCTCTACGCGAACCACCGTATAACCAAATACCATTGGTTAAGTTGGGTGCACCTACTGCTTCGCTACCGGTGCCGTCTGCGCCATGACAGGCTGCACATACGGCAAACTGATTTTTACCTGCAGCTGCATCAATATCGTTAACTTTACGGCCTGAAAGACTCAGTACGTAAGCGGTGACTTCTTTTATTCCGTCGTCACCAAGTACTGCTTCCCATGCCGGCATTTGGCCTTGGCGACCATGCATTAAGCTTGCTTTAATCGCTTCGCCGCTGCCGCCGTATAACCAATCTCCGTCGGTTAGGTTAGGGAAGCCCTTACCACCGCGAGCGGCTGAACCGTGACATTGAGAACAGTTTTGTAGAAACAAACGTTGGCCGATTTTAATTGCATCAGGATCAACCGAGAGTTCTTCAACGCTGCGGTATTCTCCAGATTCGTTGTATGCAACCTTACGAAATACTTCTCCAAAACGTTGGTCGGCTTTTTCTACTTCACCTTGATATTGGTTGGCAACGGTACCGTCGTAAGCTGCCACACGTTCCTGGCCTTCTGCGATAGTCTTAATGCCCATCTCTGAGCTCTTCCAACCAAGGAAACCTTGCCAGTTGCCTAAACCTGGGTATGCGGCTAAGTAAATCAACGAGAAGATAATGGTGATAATGAACATATAAGACCACCACTTAGGAAGAGGGTTATTTAACTCCTCAATCCCGTCAAACTCGTGGCCCATCGATTCACCTTCTTTAACACCGGTGGTGTTTTTGTTACAAGCTCTCAGCAATAAGTAACAGCCTAAGATGCTTCCTAACGTTATTACGGTAACCCACACGCTCCAAAATGTGCTCATTTTTTCTGTGCTCCTTCAAATTCCTTTGTAGAGCTAGCTTTAGGCTCATCGGCAAAAACCAAATTCGCAGCTTCGCTAAAATCCTTTTTGCGTTTCTTGCTGTAGGCCCAGGCAAATATGCCAATAAAAATCGCCATTAAGAATGCAGTGTAGAGGCCGCTAAATGTACCAAAGTCCATAACTAACTCCTTATTTCAATGCTGTACCTAACACTTGTAAGTAGGCGATGAGTGCTTCCATTTCTGTTTTTCCTTCAACCGCTGCTGCTGCGCCTTCAACGTCAGCATCGGTATAAGGAACACCAAAGTGGTTTTTAAACAACGCCAATTTCTTACCAGTTAACGAGCCGTCTACCAAATTTTCCTCTAACCAAGGGAAACCAGGCATATTAGACTCAGGTACCACATCACGTGGATTAATCAGGTGAACACGATGCCACTCATCTGAATAACGTTGGCCTACACGAGCTAGATCAGGTCCAGTACGTTTAGAACCCCACAAGAAAGGATGTTCCCAAACGCTTTCACCGGCTACAGAGTAATGCCCGTAGCGCTCAGTTTCTGCGCGGAATGGACGAATCATTTGGCTATGACAGTTACTACAACCTTCGCGGATATAGATGTCTCGGCCTTCCATTTCTAATGCAGTGTAAGGAACTAAGCCGTCAACAGGTTCTGTTGTTTCAGGCTGGAAGATTAGCGGGGTGATTTGTGCTAAACCACCGAAGCTAATCGCGATAACAATTAAGATGGCAAGTAAGCCAACATTCTTTTCGATTAACTCGTGCTTCATGTTATGCCTCCTGAGCCTGTTCAATTGGTTCTAATGAGCCTTTCTCAGCAGTAATTGTTTTAAAGGCGTTATAGGCCATTACAAACATACCGGTTAAGAAGAACAAACCACCAACAAAACGAACGAAGTAGAATGGGTAAGAAGCCTGTAGTGACTCAACAAACGAGTAGGTTAAGGTACCGTCTTCGTTTACTGCGCGCCACATCAAACCTTGCATCACACCAGAAATCCACATTGCAACGATATATAGCACAACGCCAATAGTTGCTAACCAGAAGTGGGTGTTAATAAGCTTGGTGCTGTACATACGGCCTTGACCGAATAAAACAGGAATTAAGTGGTAAATACTACCAATAGACACCATTGCTACCCAACCAAGAGCACCAGAGTGAACGTGACCAACAGTCCAATCAGTGTAGTGTGATAAAGCATTTACGGTTTTAATTGCCATCATCGGGCCTTCGAAGGTAGACATACCGTAGAAAGACAATGAAACAATTAGGAATCGTAGAATAGGGTCATAGCGTAATTTATGCCACGCGCCAGACAAGGTCATAATACCGTTAATCATGCCACCCCAAGAAGGTGCGAATAAAATTAACGACATCACCATACCTAGTGACTGCGCCCAATCAGGTAACGCGGTGTAGTGTAAATGGTGAGGACCAGCCCAAATGTAAATAGATACAAGGGCCCAAAAGTGAACAATCGACAAACGGTAACTATAAACCGGACGACCTGCTTGCTTAGGAACGAAGTAGTACATCATCCCCAAGAAACCAGCGGTTAATAAGAATCCTACCGCGTTATGCCCATACCACCACTGCACCATAGCGTCTACAGCGCCAGCATAAATCGAGTACGATTTAGTCATGGTAAGTGGAATAGCAGCATTGTTTACAATGTGTAAAACAGCAACGGTGATGATAAAAGCACCAAAGAACCAGTTCGCCACGTAAATATGAGACGTTTTTCGCTTCACAATGGTACCGAAAAAGGCAATACCATAGGCAACCCAAACAACCGCAATGGCAATGCCAATAGGCCACTCAAGTTCAGCGTATTCTTTTGAGGTGGTAAAACCCATAGGCAAAGTAATTGCCGCAGATACAATAATTAAGTTCCAGCCCCAAAACACAAAGGAAGCGAGGGGGCCGCCAAATAGTCTTGTTTGACAGGTACGTTGTACCACGTAAAAAGAACATGCCATTAATGCACTGGTACCAAATGCAAAAATAACGGCGTTAGTGTGAAGGGGACGTAACCGGCTATAGGTTAGCCAAGGAGTATTGAAGTTAAGTGCAGGCCAGATCAATTGCGCAGCAATTAATACCCCAACACCCATGCCAACAATACCCCAAACAATGGTCATTACAGTGAACTGGCGTACAACCGTATAGTTGTAATCAGTTTCTGTGCTAGCTGCTTGGTTCATAAATACATGCTTCCGTTGCTATTATTATTTGTTTAAGCGAGTTAAATGCAGGTGCATCAACAACATGAAACGAATTGTTAGTCTACGTTACGTTTAGCGCTGTGTGGGCGAGTATAGCTGTAGGCTAACGGCGCGATCATACTTGATCGATTAGGCAAATAACAGATTGAAAAACTAGTTATTTGCATATCTCCGCTATATTTTTAACAATTTGTTTCCAAACGGCAAACCGCATTGATCAAGATCAATTATGGGGCATTAATTTACATTCGTATAACTTATTTTGCGACCTCGATATTACGCATTTATCTAGCCAAAGCCTTAAGTCCGCTGCACTAAAGGTATTCTTTCAATATTTTCATTATATCCTCAGTAAATGTTGAGGTTCTGTAAATCACTTGATTTGCAATTTAGTGTTATTAAAGTGTTGATTTTATGTCTATAGTTACTTTTATCTAAGAGGAAAATTGGCAGATTCGTAAACAAGGATTTTTATGGAAAACAGAGCCACCGTTCTCATCGTTGACGATACCCCTGAGAACATTGACGTATTAGCTGGCATTCTGCGTGAAGACTATAAGATACAAGTCGCTCGAAATGGCGACATGGCACTAAAAATTGTATCTAAAGCTAACAAGCCTGATTTAATCTTGCTCGACATCATGATGCCAGGCATAGACGGTTTTGAAGTATGTCGCCGCTTAAAAGACGATTTAACCACTCGCCATATTCCGGTGGTATTTGTTACCGCTAAAATTAGCCCCGCAGATGAACTCCATGGCTTAGAGTTAGGTGCTGTAGATTACATCACTAAACCTGTTAGTCCTCCGGTTGTTAAAGTAAGGGTAAAAACTCACTTAGCCTTATTTAACCAAAATAGAGAGCTAGACCGAAAAGTAAAAGAACAAACCGATGTAATTAACACCACCCGATTGCAAATCATTCAGCGTTTAGGGCGAGCAGCTGAATATAAAGACAATGAAACCGGCCTACATGTGATTCGAATGAGTCATTACTCCAAAATTTTAGGTATTGCGGCTGGCATGAGCGAACCTGATGCAGAAGTACTAATGAACGCAGCGCCCATGCACGACATTGGTAAAATTGGTATTCCCGATAGCGTATTACAAAAACCCGGAAAATTAGATGCCGACGAATGGGATATCATGCAAAGTCACGCGGTTATTGGCGGTGAAATTCTTGGTGAAGGAGACAGCTCAGAGTTACTCGATTTAGCCAAAACAGTGGCGTTAACCCATCATGAAAAATGGGATGGTAGCGGGTATCCAAATGGTTTGGCTGGAGAAGACATTCCTATTGTAGGCCGAATTGTAGCTATCGCAGACGTGTTTGACGCACTGACTTCTCAGCGACCTTACAAACAAGCCTGGCCAGTAGAAAAAGCAGTTGACCTATTAAAAAGCGAAGCTGGTACACATTTTGACCCAACACTCGTTCCTTTATTTATTGCAGCCTTACCAGAGATTCTGGAAATAAAAGCTAAGTTTGAAGAAAACCAAGATTAAGCTGTGGGATTGGCGCTAAAAAAAGTAAAGGCAAGGAATGCATTCGAATGAATCTTAGTAAGCTTACCGTTCTTATTGTCGACGACATGGCGCCAATGAGAAAAATTACCCAAGAACAATTAAGACGCTTTGGTGTTGGTAACATTGTTCAAGCCGAAAATGGTGCGCAGGCACTTAGCGTACTAAAAAAACGCCATGTAGACATTATATTGTCTGATTGGAATATGCCGGTGATGAGCGGCATAGAGTTTTTGAAAGAGGTACGAAACTCAGAAACCTGGCGCCACATTCCTTTTATTATGATTACTGCAGAAGCAGAGCGTGACAGAGTTTCTGAGGCAATATCTGGCGGCGTTACCGATCTCATTATCAAGCCATTTACTACCTCTACTTTGCAGGGCAGAGTGAAACAAGCAGCACAGGGTGATGTAAGAAACCGGGCTCAATATTTCTCTACAGAAGAAATAGAAGAAATAATCAGTGACGAACTTGAGGATAAAGACGCTTATCAAGCTCCACCAGTAAAATCGCAACAACACTCGATTTTAGTGGTAGACGACACGCCAGAAAACTTAACCTTGCTTGGCGGACTATTACGTAGCGATTACCGTGTATTGCTTACCAAAGAAGGGCAAAAAGCACTCGACATATGCCATTCAGACACGCCTCCAGATTTAGTGCTTTTAGACGTAATGATGCCAGGAATGGATGGTTATGAAGTATTGCAAAAACTGCGAGAACACCCTAGTTCTCAGCACATTCCGGTCATATTTGTTACTGCGTTAACCGAAGTACGCGATCAAACCAAGGGTTTATCTATCGGTGCGGTAGATTACATCACTAAACCCATACAGCCTGATTTACTTAAACTTAGGGTTAGAAACTTATTGCGCTATGTTGATTTACACAAACATTTGCAATCCGATTTAGACAACCTACTAGAGAAAGAGATCTTAAAAAACAGCGTCGACCAGTTGCTAAGGCATGACTTAAAAGGCCCAATAGCAGGGATTGTGGCCTTAGCAGAGCAGATAAAAGAAGACAGAACCCTTTCTAGCTCTGCATCAGAGCACGCAAGTGTGATAGATGAGTTGTCGATGCAGTTACTGAACATGATTAACTTATCTACAGAGCTATACAAAATAGAGCAAGGGCGTTTCAAATTACAAGCTAAGGCTTTTTCAATTCATCTTATGCTCAAAAAAATGCTCTCTGTTGTAAAGAATACCTTCAACACTAAACAACTCACCATGTACTTAGAACCTGAAGAAGAAGATCCAGGTAATGAAGCATTGGTTTATGGCGATGAATCTTTAAGCTACTCGTTATTTTTTAACTTGCTAAAAAACGCCTGTGAAGCCGCACCAGATAGAACCCGAGTATCAGTTCGTATTAGCACTTCAGCAGATAAAATCGCAGTGACTACCGAAAATATCGGTGCCGTCCCACAGAGTATACGAGAGAATTTTTGGGAAAAGTATGTCACGTCTGGTAAGCAATCAGGCACCGGGCTCGGCACTTACTCAGTGAGTTTATTAACGCACGCCCAAAATGGTGAAGTAAATATGAAAGTCAGTGACGCAGAAAATACGACTACTATTACTGTATCACTGCCACTGGCCGAAACTAAAAACTAACCCTATTTACCGTTAAAGGATAACCGAATGAAAAATTTAGTTAGTTACCTATGCGCTTCTCTATTACTTGTGAGTAACTTTGCGTTAGCCGACGTTGCCGAAGACCGCGCTGAGTACGATAAATCAGCCAACGAAACCATCGCAAAATTTAAACAAGAAAAGCCCGACATCTCCTCAAAAATGTCTGCCGGGGTGGGTTATGCGGTATTTAGTAACGTTGGAGTAAATCTGTTTGTTATTTCAGCCGGCGGCGGCACTGGTATAGCTGTAGACAATGCATCAGGTAAAAAGACTTACATGAAAATGGGTGAAGCGGGGGTAGGGTTTGGCTTGGGAGTGAAAGACTTCCGCGCATTGATGATCTTTAAAACCAGAGAGTCATTCGACAAATTCGTAGAAAGTGGCTGGTTGTTCGGTGCTCAAGCAGATGCAGCAGCAACAGCGGGCGATAAAGGCGGCTCTGCAGAAGTAGAAGGAGCCATTGGTGACGTGCAAATTTATCAACTAACAGAAGCAGGCTTATCACTAGAAGCAACCATTAAGGGAACCAAGTTCTGGCAAGATGGTGATCTTAACTAGTTAGTTTTCACTTTATTAAAGCCAGCTAAAAGCTGGCTTTTTGTTTGTATGGGCTCTTTATGCTAACGCTTAAATCACTTTCAAAAAGAAGTTTTACCTCAGCACTTTTATTTGCTTGCTGGCTCCCTCAAACCGGTTATTCCTTAACCTTTAAACAAGTAGCGACGAATGCAGACAGTATTATCTCTTCGTGGCATGACCAGGAGTTAAAGCGGCAAGGTGGAAAATTCGGCTCTCATGGATGGTGGCCCTGGGGAGTAGGTGGCTTTGATTATGATAACGACGGCGATATAGATATCTATTTGTCTCACCACGGCCAGCCCGGTGGGAAATTGTTAGTTAATCAACTTATCCCTAAAGGCACATTAGAATTTATAGCTCTAGATAATCAGTTACCCGGAGCAGATGACAGGCCTTGGTTTTTTGATTTTGATGGTGATGGTTGGTTAGACATTGCAGCATTTTCCGATGAAAAAAAGAATCCTTATGTCATAAATAAAGCAACCGAGTTAACGACCGGTTCTGAAAAACAAACATTCTCTCCAGTATCTTATGCAAAAACGGTAAGTGATTTAAATGGCGATGGTTATCTAGACCTCGATGCCGGCAGTAAAGGGGCTTTTTTCTATCACGCCGCCAAGCAACAGTTTATTCGCGACAAAACGTTTCGCTCTAACGCCAATCATTTACTGCCGGAAAAGTTCCAACACATAGAGGAAGAGTTTAGAGCGAACAATAAAGCCAATCGTTTTTTTCGCACTAAAGTGTCCCAACATTTTTTGAATAGGTCGCCGCAGCCTGCGCCCATGTTAGCGCCACTAGATTTAAACAATGATTCACTCGCCGACATTATTGTTGCTGGGCACGGCGGATATGGTGGCGAACACCTTGGTTGGTATTTTTTGGCCAATCAACAAAATGGTTTCCAGTTAGCTAACGACATTCTCAAGTTGCCCGTTAAAGCGACGCCCATTTTTGTCGGCGACTTAAATGGTGATCAACGCCAAGACATTATTACCACTGGTAAAGGCGAAGGTGATATTTACCTTGCCAGCAAGCACGGGTTTGCACAGCAAAAATCGGCACTGCGAGAAATGTTAAATGCAGGTGCACCTTATCTAGTGAGAATCTTTGCAGTCGATTTTGATAACGACCTTGATCTAGATTTAGTGGTGTCTAATCCACGTAAGAAATACGGTAAGGTGTTGGAAAATAATGGTAAAGGGCAATTTAAAGAAGTGTTGTCATTTAAGGGCTGGGATTCAAACCCCATATTTATTGCAGATATAAACAACGACTTACGCCAAGATTTAATAATAGGCGGTGCGAGTAACAAACAATTGCAGGTTTTTCTGAACACGGGGGAAGCACAGCAAAATACTGTGTATTTATACCCAAGATACAAAAGCCCAAACCCTTATGCGGTAGACGCTATATTAACGCTCTTTAATGGAGACGAGGTTATAGAACAGCAGCGTGCAAGGTGGGATGGGTTACCAACTGTGTTTTCCCTCGGAGCGTTAACTAAAGCAAGCGTTGAAGTTAAATTTCCCGACGGGAGCATGCTGCGCTATCAAGATATAGTTGCTAATCAAAGTTACAGTTTAATGGTAGATGGGGAGAAGTACTTAGGCTTTGTGCCTGCCCATTTAATCGCGGATTAATGCGGTAAAGAGTAGGGCAAAGCGGTGAGGCTTTGCCCTAATAACTAGAATTCTTTCGAAGCGTAACCTGTCACTTCTTTTATGCCCATCTCTCTGCCTAGCGCAGTCATAGGGTGTACAACGACTAAACCTTTAACTGATTTTTTTAGCTTACCCATGTCTGCTTGTTCTTGCTTAGTGAGAACGCGGCTAAAGGGGAGGGATTTCACATCACCGCCTTGCTGGCTTAACTGCTTAGTTTGCTGAGCTTTAACGCTTTTAAGCTTTTTAGTCAGTATCTCAACCGTTTTATTAAATTGGCTAATCATTGCTGTATCACCACGATCGTGGGCTGCATTTAGTTTTCTTTTGGCAGTTTCCAGCTTATTGTGAACCGTTTGAAGTTCGTTTTTCAAATTCATCAGTCGTCCTATTGCTCCAAGTGGAACAAGCGTAAATAAAGTGCCTAATTAGGCTAATCGGCGATTATACCAGTTATTATAGATGGGGATGACTTAAGTTTGCTTTATATTTCTATGCCTAATTTGTAGTCTAATTGCCGATAATGCTATTTATCGGCAATTGCTTTTTAAGCTATAGTAATTCTACAAATCAACGTGTTATAGAACTTTGAATGTTTGAACTACCGCCAGCGATCCCTTTATTTGATTCCTTACAATACCTTGAAGATGGTAACAGTACGGTTAACCAACATTTAGCTAGCATTACCATCAACCAAGTAGCTGATGCTGGATATGTATATGAGTTTGCTGTTGAATGGTTGTTAGAACAACGGTTTAGCGAAAATAACTACAAAACCTACAGAAGTGAGTTAACCACGTTTTTGCATTGGGCGTACTGCGTAGAACAAATATCCGTAGGCGATATTACTCGTCGTGTTCTAAACCGTTACCTCGATTACTGCGCCAATCCTCCAACACCTTTGATTGCCTACAGAAATGTCGCGCAATTTATTACCCATAAACAATTAGAAGAACGTATTCCTAATGTGCTTTGGCGGCCATTTTTGGGTAAAAAACGCGATGGTGTAGAGCAAGCTTATCAAATCAGTGACAAAGCACTTAAGACCAAGTTGGCTATCTTATCGTCCTTTTTTTCTTACTTAATTAATGAAGAATACACCGAACGAAACCCAGCAATGATGCTAATGAAAAGTGGCCGCTTTAAAGCCGGCAGCCAGCACACCGTGAGTGGCGAAGATTACGAGGATATAAAAGCGTTTAGTGATCTGCAGTGGTCGTATGTTATGGCTGCAGCCCAACAACTAGCAAATGACGAACCTAGCGAAAACGAACGAATTTTGTTTCTGGTTAGTCTTATGTATGGCTGTTATCTACGTATATCTGAAGTCGCTGCACGACCAGGTTTTTCGCCAATAATGGGACAGTTTAAACGTGATGCTAAAACCTCTGTTTGGGGTTTTCACATACCGCGCAGTAAAGGCGGTAAAAAACGGAGTGTGGCTGTTTCGAAACAATTATTGTCAGCCTTACAACGTTACCGTAAATATTTAGGTTTAACGCCATTACCAACACCTAACGAAAACACGCCATTATTTATTCGACACCGAGCTGCAGGCCGAGGCCGCGACTCGGGCTTACTCAATGCCAACCTTGGTATAAGACAACTAAGGGAACAAATCTACATAGTAATTGAACAAGCCGCTCAGCACGCAGAGACTGACGGCTTTGATCAAGACGCAAACGAAATGCGTCAGTTAACGCCACACAGCATAAGGCACACCGGAATATCTCATGACATCAATTTAGTTGGTCGGCCACTATCTCATGTGCAAGCAGATGCAGGACACGACAGTATCGATACCACATCTCAATATTTGCATACCTCTAGAGTTGAACGGCATCAATCAGCTGAGAACAAGCCTTTAGACCACCTAAGTTAATGTTTTATTTAAACCGGTGATTACAGGCAAACTTCTGTGGATTGCTAAAAACCCACCTATAAGGCGCATAATGTATATTACTTATCATAATATGAATGCGCCGCTAGGCCTTACCCCGTAAGGGTTAGAGGTTCTTTTTAGATTTTTGCATCATGCAAATAAAAAATCACAAAGTGTCTTTCAAAAACAATAGTTTACTGTTTAGGCAATCATTCTTTGTAAGCTAGCTTTTTCTCTTTCATCTTTTGCTTTCTCAAGCAATAAACACAAATGAACGTAGTCCACATCCATTTCTAAA
This sequence comes from Agarivorans sp. DSG3-1, assembly GCF_046774965.1. Lineage (NCBI taxonomy): Bacteria > Pseudomonadati > Pseudomonadota > Gammaproteobacteria > Alteromonadales > Alteromonadaceae > Agarivorans > Agarivorans sp. DSG3-1. The sequence continues at coordinate 3,534,851 of NZ_CP177241.1, forward strand.
AGCTCGGCAATTCTTAAACCGATAGCTGGTGACATAGACGTACCTTTTCGCCAGCCCGATACCGTTTGGTGAGTTACACCAAGATATTGAGCAGTCTTGTAGTCTGTAGGTAGGTTGAAACGGGCTTTTATCCCTTCTAAAAGTTCTAATGTAGTAATCATTTTTGCACCCCTAAATACAGTGTAGTTGCACGTTTTCAAGTACGCAATGCGCAATAGCTACTTGCGTACGCAGTTACCAATTGCGTATCCTGAATGGGTTGTTAGTCGCCCCGCACCTTGCACCCCCTAGTTCAAGCGGCGGGGCGGCGTCTGACTCAAATCAGAACAACCAGACAACTAATGACTTGGAGTAATCAGGATGAATACACCGCTACACGAAATTACAATCCCAATATTTAAAATTGACGAATGTTACGCGCTAGAGCGGAAGTTTAAGAATGCCGCTGTGTATTCGATAAGAGCAGCCATGATATTACGCGGACAAGCATCGGCCAGAATGTATCTAGCAGAGGCCGCTACTTATCGAAGAGCAGCAGTGCAAGCAAGACAAGCTATAAGCACAATGCTTGATGCGGGGTGTCACTAATGACTACCCAACTAATCGACCCAATCCCAAAAACAGACCCCAACTGGAAAGGGTTAACGCCTTTCGAAGCCGCTAAGCAAATGACACCAAAGAAACGCGAGCGCGGCCTAAAGTGCTGCATCGGTCTGCGCAGAATCTTAGCCGGTGAGCACAAGCCACTCGATTATCAAACAACTGTCTTTGGTGGTCAGCATGGGTAGTTTTCTTTATCGCCAATATAACCATTGCCTTAAGTGCGGTTTCAATTGGACAACTCACTCGCATATTTATCGAACCGAGCATGTTAATCACGATAGCTGTGATTTATGCCCCAAAGCAAAGAAGCGCCCTTTTAAGTGGGAGCATTGCTAGAGTATGAGTGACATACATTTTAATGATTCCATCATTGATGATGCAGTAAGCCGGTTATGTCCGGCTTTTTTTAGTTCTGAAATTCCTGTTAATCAAAACTTCACGCCTCTAAATCATTTTCCTGTGTCGGATTTATCCGAACATGAGCGCCGTTTAAGAAAGGGCATTCAATTGACTAGCCCCGCAGGGCTGGCGAAGCCAGAAAGCAATAGCCTTGTCCAGAGGTGCAAAAGTCGGACACCGACTAATACCGCCTCTGATAGTGCTAAATCTCGCTTTTACTTTGAGTCTCTCAAGTTAGCCGAGCTGCACAAGTTGGAAACGCATCACGACAGCTTTGCTATCCAGCAAACTACGCTCAACGCCTTTGAAGCGACCCGCGCAGAGATAAACCCAAGCCGCGTATGCCGTAAAACTGGCGAAGTGTACGCAACGCATAACCCAATCGCCCGAATTTATAAGCGTGATTGGTCAAATCAATACCGCGTAAGGGTTGAAGCGAGCGTGAGTAATAGTGAGCCGCCAAGTGCAAACCAAGGTGAGCGCATTACCACTGAGTTAAAAAGCCGCGCCGCCAGCAAAATCATGGACAGCGGGGCATTTGTTCAAGTAGCTAAAGGTGGGTTTACCACATTTTTAACCCTGACCTTTGAGCCTGCAGCGCGTAAACGCATTGTTGCTGGTGATAGCACCATTGGCGCAGAGGTGAGCCGGTTCTTTTCAGCGGCTAAAAAAATGTATCAACGTGGCTGGGTGTGTGACGAGCAAATACTAGATACCCGCAACGGCTTCGATTGTATTGGTGCGAGTGCGGTTCCCGAAGAAACCCAAGGCGAGGGTGATTTTGATTATATTTGGTGCGCGGAAATGCCCGACAACCAAGATGGTGAATCGAATCCCCATTGCCATGTGTTGTTGCGTTGGTCTGTGCCGCGCGTGTTTTTCGATGAATGGGCGAAGCGTTTAGAAAAATTGTGGGGCTTAGGCTTTGCCAAGTTAGAGCGCATACGCAATGCCGATGCTGCCAGCGGTTATCTACTTAAAGCGCTGGGCTATGTCGCCAAAGGCAGTAAAAGCGACCAAGGCGAAATTCGCGGAAACCGTTACAACATTAGTAAAGGTGCGCGCGCACCGGCGTGGGAATGTATCGCCTCTTATGAAGCGGAAAACATGACCGCGATTATCAATGAACTTAAAGACCGTTGGAATTATGAAAACCGTTGGCGCTTCGCCCAAATCAAAGCTAAGAAAGATGAAGCCAGCCAAGCCCAAAGCGCTTACGACAAAATCAAGTTTGCCAAAAAACCTAAACTGCGCAGCCAAGCCGACAAATTACGGGCAAAAATCGACAAACTCAGCGGCGATATAAGCGGCGTTTATCAAACGATAAAGGCCAAAGGTGCGCGCGCCGATACTTACCACATCACCATTACTGGCAAAGAAAAACTGGATAAGTTTCTAAGCTGGGCGATAGGTTCACGTGGTTGGAACCCTCAAGAACTGGATACCTTAGCCAGCGGCCAACTAGGTCACTACGGAAAACCCCTCCAGGTTAATCAAAGTAAACGCATCACTTCAATCATTGAAACCCGAAAGGCTTGGCGCAATGCGGCTAAGTGGTCGGGGCTTCTTTGGTTTCTCGATACTCACGAAAAAGTAAAACAAGACGTAGCCAGCTTAAGTGATTGGCTTGAATACCAACAAATGGAGTTACCCGCATGATGAATACTGAGCGCTTAAACGCGTTAATAGCCAAGAAAGAAGAAGTAAAAAAGCAGCTTGAGTCCGAATTGGGCGAGCTAAAGCCGGTGCTAGCAAAAATTGCAGCCAATCCAATGAGCGCATTGAGCTTATTAAGTGGTGGCGCTGAAACCTTAGCGCCAGCGGCCAAGAATGCCATGGCAATGTTAGAAACCTTAGACGACATTACCCACGAAATGGGCGAGCTAATAGCTGACTTAGACGAGCGTGTAACAGTGCTTGAACAAAAATATGAAGTAGCCGCTTAAGGAATCCTATGGCCGAGCAAATCGCAACGGTGCCTTGTCCTGAAACGGGCGAAGATGCGCACCTTATGAAAGATAAGCGGGGTAAATATTACCTCAATACGCCGGTCGGTGTGCTGAAGTACCAAAGCGCGCGCGGCCAAGCCATTCTCAAAGAAAAATATAGCCACTTAATTTCCGGTGAAGCCAGCAATAGCAGTGCCGCGCCCGAAATTGGAGACGTTCCTTTTCTAGAGCCCAAACCCGACCATGAAACCGAAAAACCGACCAAAGCGAAAAAGGTCTTTTCCCTGTTTCGGAGTAAAAACCAATGAACCAAGTCGACATAAGCAAAGAAACTGTTAGCCAAGATTGGCGGCGCATCGAAATTGAATACGATTTAGTGCCTAAACCAGCAGAGCCAGCGAAAGAAGCGCCAGCTCAAACAAACTCGGCCAATGACGATAGTTATGAGCCAGATTTAGGCCGCGCCCCGATCCCTTTAACGTATGAGCAGAAAGTTAACGGCGCTAAGACTGCCATTAATGCAGGCTTGAGCTTGGCAATTTCTGGAGTGTTACGCACTGAAATCGACCAAGAGCATTACGAAAAAGTTAGCCAATCCTATGCCGAACTTATTGTGGATTACTTCCCTGAGTTTGGGCTGCTTGGATTTATGGAGAAATACAAGAAAGAACTGGCCGCTGTATGGGCGACAGTCGGAATTGTTTCTGCAGTAGCGCAAGCGCGTTCAAACAAGAAGCTAAAAGAACTCGAAGCCAAAGCCGCCTTTAACAAAGGCGAAGCGGCCAATGATGATAATGCTGAGGTAAAAGAACATGCGGCATGATGGAAAAATGATTTTGTTTATCGGAGTGTCTCGCTCTGGTAAGTCCGTACCAGTGAAACGCATTGTTGAAAAACAAAAGCGTGTATTGGCCTTTGATCCTAAAGGTGAGTATGTCGCCCAAATGGGCTTTAAAGGCTTTACCGATAAAGGCGAATTTCTTAAAGCGGTTCGCGAGTGTACTGGTGGCGGTAAGTTCTCGCTAATTGCTAGCGACCCGAAAAGCTTTCAGTTTTTCTGTGATGTGGCGTTTAACTGGAATCGTCAAGCACCCGCAGCCGTTGTCTGTGAAGAATTAGCCGCTGTCACCAATAGCAGCAAAGCCGCCGGTGCATGGGGCAGATTGATAAACCAAGGTTTGGCCTACCAACCGTTGATTATTGGCACAGTGCAGCGCGGCCAAGAAGTCGATAAAACCCTAATGAACAACGCCAGCTTTGTGCATGTGTGTCGGCACAATACTGATGACGATGCCGCCTACATTGCGAGCAAGTTAGGGATCTCGGTCACCGAAATTCCTAGAGAGCCTTTGCAATTTTTCCAATGGACAAGTGATAAGGGCATTGTTTGTCGTGGCGTGATTGATTTCAAAGGCGCAAGCGGCAAAAACTGGAAAGAGGGATCTCCACGGTTCCGCGCCAAAGGCAAAAACAAACTCCTAACATTGACCAACAGCGGTGAGTTTCAAGGTGTTATCTATCGTTAGTTTCCGAAAACGTCGAGGTGGTTTCCGAAAAGTACTTGCCTCGGTTCCAAAAACGCTTGTTAGGGTGCAGGCCTCTTAAGCGTTTTTAACTTTAACTAGGAAACAAGCCGATGGATTTAATCAGCATGTTAATCGTGTTTGGTATCGCGTTATTGGCGGCTTTTGCTGCTATCTACGCCAACAACCACATTGAATTTGTAAACGATTTACTTAAGGGCTAGCCCCATGAGTAAAAAACAAATCGAAATTTTAATCATTTCTCTAATTGTCGCGTTGATTGTGTCGGTAATTGTTACCTATGCGTCAAACAACGTTCGTTCAGTTAGACGCATCATAGGATAAGAAGAAATGAGCCAAGTTTTAGCCGCAATGCGCGGAATCTTTAACCCAAAAAGCCGCGTACTCGACCCGTTTAATGGTGTTCACTATGGCAGTAAAGCCAGTATGCAATTAATCAATGGACCGACTTACCAAGAGATAGAGATCTCTTGTTCTGCGGTCGATAAAATCCGCCGCGTAAGCATGACGCTAAACGGTGAAGAATTTATCGCGATTACGCCAGCCCAGTTAAAAGTCTTAGACCAACAAAAGAAAATCTTTGTTGACCCTAGCAACAAGCGCGTAATTATCCGTTTTGCTGACTTTACCTTGCGTACTCGCGCTGGTATTCGCTCATGCGAACTGGTGACTAAGCCCACTGATTTGATTTTCATCTACGTGGAATTTGACGCACAAGTAGACGGCGACCCCGTATTAACCTTAAGCGCTCGCGCCAAGGTGACTGCGCCCCAGCCGCAACGCTATTTCCTGCCGCGATTGATTACTGATACATGGAATCACAACGCCGGTGGCATGTTGCCTCACCAATACAAGCAGCGCAGCCAGTTCCGCTTTTTGCGCCGCATGCTATTGAGCAGCCCAACCAACGATATTCAAAAAATCGAGATTTGGCGCGACGATAAAATTGAGCATGAAGTGACTGCCGCAGATAACGCCTTTGATTTGGCGGTACACAACCGCGAAGCCGTAGACGGTTATTTTGTGCTGGATTACTTGATGTATGGCTTTGGTGAAGATGGAAAATTCCCAACCGCCGCCATGAAATCACTTGAATTTAAAGTGACCAAAGACAGCGCCGAGCCCATCACTGTGTTGTATGACTTGGTTGATGTTGTCGCCATGCCGCCAAAAGCGGCTTAAGCCATAGGGGTTAGTTATGTATCAAGCGTTAATTGACCCCGCCGCAGAGGATAGCGGCGAGGCGGGTTTTTGGGATGTGTTAAACACCGCGGTCAATGTGGCCGGAGGCGTGTTAGGTGGCGCGGGTAATCTGCAAGACCACCGGCAAAGCGCAGCCCCAGCCCAAGAAACCAATGGCACACCGATACCAAAACAATCAACAAATCCGCTTAACAACCAATATGTGTTGTGGGGCGCGTTGGCCTTGTTCGCGCTAATCATTCTTATCATTTTGATAAAGGTGTTTTAGATGCCGTTGCCGCTTATTCCTTTAGCCATTGCTGCCGGTTCAAGCATGGTCGGTTTACTCACCGGCTTGTTTGCCGGTGATGCCTTGGACAATGCCCGAAAAGCCATGGTTGATGTGGCCGTCATTTTGGTGATTTGCTTAATCGTGTTCGTGATGCTGCGTAAGTGGGGCTACTTATGATTGGTTTAGGGATGCTCGCCAACAGCGGCACTATGAGTTTGGCCGGTGGTAAAGCCAGCTCAACCAATGGTGACCAAACCAACGGCGGCCTTAAAACTGGCGGTATCAACATGGGTGGCGGCTCTGCGTTTCCATTCCATTTGGTATTGCTGGCGATATTGGCCGTGGTCGTTGTTATCAAACTTAAGGGCTAACCATGATTGGAATAGACAGTTTAACCAACAGCGGCCAAATGGGGTTTCAAGGTGGCGGCTCTGATGCGACCAATGGCGACCAAACCAACGGTGGTTTATATACCGGCGGTATTGATATGGGGGCGGGTAAATCTGGCCTCTATCAAAACGCCTTACTCGTGGTGGTTGTCTTGGCGGTGTTATGGCTATTACTTGCTTAACGCCTGCAGTGTGGGACGGTGGGTTTCATCAAGTGATTGAACCCGCGCTTGGTAGTGATTATGCCGCCATTCGTGAAAGTGTTATTAGCAAACAATCGCAATGTTGGTGGTATGGCGAAGTGGCCGTGATTACTCGCGTTGAAGTGTTGCCCGCAGGCAAACAACTCGTGGTGGTGTCATTGGCGGGTATAGATGCCGGCCAATGTATGGAAGCGCTACACAATGCGGCAAAAGCTACCGAATGCGAAAGCATTCGAGTTCACAGCAATCGCCAAGGTATGTTGCGATTTTTAAACAAAAGCGGTTTTGCTTTTAAAGAGCAAGAGCGCATTTACACATTAGATTTAAGGGGCGAATAGTATGGGCGGCGGTAGTTCCAAAAGTTCAAACAGTTCTAGCCAATCCACCGAAACCACAAACCTCGCGGTCAGTGGTGATAATAACGGCGTAATGCTTAATGGTGATGGGAATACCGTCACTATGACCGACCACGGCGCAATTGATAGAAGTTTAGACACCGTTGAATACGTGATGGACGAAAGCCTGAACTTTGCCGGTGATGTGGTTAACGATAGCTTAGATACAGCTAATAACGCTGTTGATGAAATGGGCAACGTTACCGTTGAAGCGCTCGACTTTGGCAAAGAATCACTGGGCGTGGTTGAAAGCATTGCAGCCGATTCGCTACAAAATAGCCGCGTGGCTATGGATAGCGTACTAGATGCGCAAGAAAACGCCCTTGGCTTTGGTGAGTCGGCCTTAGATTTTGGCGAGCAAGCACTAATCGAGGCCAGCGACACCCAAGAATTAGCACTGGTTAACGCCTTTGGCTTTGGTAATGACGCATTAAATGTGGTGACCGATAGCCAAGAGCAAAGTTTAAAACAGCTTGGTCAAAACCAAGATGATGCCATGCAGTTTATGGCGGCAGTTCAAGGCAGTCATGCGGCCAGTACCAGCGAGCAATTAAGCGCAATCACTAAGCTTGCGACCTCGGCACAAACCGGCGGCGCATCTGAATTTCTTTCTAGCTCAAAAACCTTGTTATTAGCCTTTGCCGCCTTTGTCTTAATCGGCATGGGTTTATTGGTGTGGAGCGTTAAACGATGATTATTCAACAAACCTTAAACAAAGGTGAAATTGCACAACAATCTGGTGACGGCAAATTCATTTACCTACGTGAAGCCAATGCGCCGGTTGAATTGCTGATTAATAACCGTATTCGCCAAACACTGCGACTACGCGAAACTATGGAAATGCCCCAAGGGCAAACCGTAACCAGTGTTCGCGTTGAATCCCTTGGCACTGAGCCAAACCCAATTGTATTGGAATCTAGCGAAGCGTTAATCCATCAAGCCAATGACGGCCAATTGATGGAAGTGACCAACTTCCCCGCGTTCCCGCAAGTGCAGAACGTAGCCCAACATGGTGATTGGTCGATGAAAATTGACCAGATGCCAAGCGTAGCGATTAATAACTTTCCATCTATACAAAGTGTGGCTCAGTCGGGCGCATGGGAAGTGGCCGTCATCAATCTGCCTAACGTGCAAAAGGTGTCGCAAAGCGGAGCTTGGACAATGGAAGTGAGCAACTTTCCAAGCGTTCAAAACGTTGCGCCAAGCGGAGAGTGGCCGGTCACCATCAGTCAACTGTTAAATGTATCAGTTGACAACTTTCCAAGTGTGTACGCCAGTTCGCAAAGCGGCGCGTGGTCAGTAGAAGTCACCGCCTTACCTAGCGTCACCATTGATAACTTTCCTGCACTGCAGCAAGTAGAAATCACCAATTTACCGGCGGCCAACGATTCATTAAGTACCGGCGTAGTTGAGGTTACTGCAGGGGCAGGGAGCATTACCGCCAATGCTGGCCGAGATGTGATTAAGCTAAAAGCGGCCACCACAAACACCGCAGCAATTTTACTGGGCGATTGGCCTTTAGAGGCTGGCGAAACGCTCGAACTTGAAACGGTGGCAGCGATTAATTTCACTGGAACCGATCTCGACAAACTTTATTTTATTGAGGTGGCCTAGCCATGATTAACTTACCGGCGGGCGACCCGCGCAACAAAATTGAATACTTAGCTTCGCTGATTGGCAAGCTAGGCAATACACCTATCAACTTACTGTGTAATGTGATGTTTCGCTTTATGCAGCGTGAACCTGATGCGCGCGCCATGATTTTTCCGGCCGTCGGTAATTCAGGCCACAACTTGATTGCGACATTAAGCCCAATGCCAATATCAATGACCACCTTTGACCGTTGGGAATTTTACGTGACCAGCCCGTCACAGTCGGCCATGGTTCGCCAGCTCCCCGACAACGTGGCACAAATTAAGCTGCTGACTGATGAGTTTGACTCGGTAAAAGTCTGGCAGTTTTGCCAAACCTTGCCCTTTGAAGCAGCGGTGGTTAATCAGCCTATGAGTTTAGCCATTGATGTGCGAAACATTGCGAATAGCGGCGGCGCTTATCGTTTGTATGTCGAAACCTTTGATAAAACGCGCAAGGCGTATCGCGCGTTTGAGCGTGAAGTGTTGCCAAGCGCCAACTGGAAAACTGAGCTTGCTCAATTTCAATTAAGCGACCCTAAAGACTCTACTAAACCGTATCGCGGCATGTTGCGTTACGGCATTGAAATGTTGCACGTAAACAACGGCCAACACGCCGGTGATGAATTGGATATTCGCCACCCGTTTATGTGTGTAGGTGATGTTGAAACACTGCCGCTTTATAACGCCGTGAGTGACTTTGCCAATATCTCAGCGGTCACGCGCTCAGTATTTGGCGCACGTATTAGTGGCGTGATTGGTGTTGGCGGTGAGATTAAAACACAAACCATTGATTCAGGCTTACTCGATGCACTTGGCCTAACTACGTCTAACTACTTTCGCAGTGCACACCCAAATCTAGTGATTGAGTTCCAAGACATTACTGGCAATGACATTAATTTGAGCATTCGCGGTAATGAAGCAACAGTGGTTGCGGCCGGTGGCAGCGTTAAAAAAGTCGATGGTACTGACATTACCAAAATCACTGTAGAGACAATGCGCAACGGTATTGGGTTTGAACTTACCGCGCCAGCACTGGCGGCGAAAGCCGGTCAAGCCGTACTAATCGAAGTGGATTATCACATTGATACCGAATTTAAATCAGCAGGATTCACGCTGGAGAATTAACCATGCGTTTAGCACTGGTCACAGGAGTATTACTGATGGTTGCAGCAATCGGCTACACCCAATTACCGCGCGGGGTTCGCAACAATAACCCGCTCAACATTCGCAAAGGTAATGATTGGCAAGGCGAAGCGATTAGCTTTGACGGCGCGTTTGAGAGTTTTATTAATCCTATTTACGGATTTCGAGCGGCAGCGGTCATTGTTAAAGGGGCTTACCGCAATCGCGGTATTACCACACTTTCTGAGGTCGTTACCGTTTGGGCGCCTGAAAGTGATAACAACCCAACCACGCATTACATTGACTTTGTGGCCGAGAAAACCGGCTTAAATGCCAATTCAACGGTTACCGATGAAGTGCTAGCGCCGGTGCTTCACGCCATGAGTATTTTTGAGCTTGGCGGTGATTACTTTGGCATGGCTATGGCGCAACAAGGAGTCAACTTAGCATGATTTTACAACTGATATTAACGGTCTTTGGCGGCTTGCTAACGGCCTTGGCAATCAAATTTATAGGACTGTAAGCAATGAATAAACGATTACAACAATGGTCAACATTACGCGGTTTAGCAGTAATGGCCGCAGCAGTTTTTGGCCTTAATCCCGAACTTATCCAAGCCGGTACCCAAGCCATGGATACATTACCCGCCGTGGTTGTGGCTGGTGTTGGCCTGTATGACGTAGTGCGCAAAGGCTAGGGCGCTTATGTTAGGCACAACTAACGAAATTGCATTCGCACAAGATGCCCCGCTTAAGGTGCAGATTGATGTAGGGCAGCAACTGATTATTTTAACCATCGTGATTGCCACTGCATTAATCGTGCTTGGCAAAGTGATTAAGGGCTAGGGCATGTTTCAGACACTTGGCGAGATTGGTTTTGCGCCGGTTGAAGTCCTAATGGCCGCTTCACTTATCTTAAACTGGCGTTTGTTATCCCGCATGGATAAGCGCCTGAACAAACTTGAATGGCAGCAAGAGCTAGCCACTAAAAAGGACTAATTGTTATGGCGAGTAAAAAAGAAGCCACTTATCAAAGCGGCGCAAAGAAAGGCAAGCTTAAGCCAGGATATAAATACGCTAAAGGTGGCGGCATTGTAAAGGCGAAAGCTAAGGCCAAAACCACTGAGAAGAAGCGCAGCACCAAGCGGAAAGCCAGCCGCAAAAAAGCGTTTAAGTTGTTCAAATAAAAAAAGCCCGCTTTGGCGGGCTTTTTCAAATCTATGTTCAATTCTCACTTTTAACTATGGTAGCTCATGTTTGATTGCTCTTAAGTAGCTTCCGTTATATTGTTGATACAAATAATAACTAATAATTTAGAACTGAGTATTTGTATATGGGCGAGCAAAAGTGGTTGGATTTACATGAGACTATTGTTAGTTATCTGCATAAACTAAAAGCCTTACATGAGGTTTTGCCTTACCAAATGACCATGGCTGAGGTGGTCGCATATAAATCGGCAAAAAATCATAAAAATTTCTTAGAAAAACGAGGTGAAAAGATTGAAGAGAATGATGAAACGGCCTCATACAAGTTAAATTTTACGGATGTAAAAAAATCTTCTAGGCTTGGTCTTCGAAGCGACAGAGCAAAAACTGTCCTAAGTCTTTTACCTAAAAAATTCCATGTGTCTTATGTATCTGAATATGACGCCTATTTAGGTATGTTGTTAACTTCATTGTTAACTTTTAAGCCCGAAATTATAGATTCAAAAGATAAGAACATATCTCTATCTGACTTGGTTGCTTTAGGTAGCATAGAAGCAGCTAGGGAAAAAATCATCGCTAAAGAAGTTGAAACCGTCTTAAGGTCTAGCCACGCAGATCAGTTTGTCTGGATGGAAAACAACTTTGCTTTGACATTAACTACAGGTTTAAAGTCATGGCCAGCATTTATCGAACTAACTGAGAGAAGAAACCTTTTTGTACATTGTGATGGAGTGGTTTCTGAGCAATATCTAAGTAAGTGTGGAAAGCATAGTGTAACTATTAGTGACGATTTAACTGTCGGCACTAAACTTAAAGCTGATCAAGACTACCTAAACCAATCATACGAAACATTGTATGAAATAGGCCTTAAACTTTCTCAAGTACTTTGGAGAAAAATAGACCCCAAAAATATAAAGAAAGCTGACAAAAGTTTATCAGATATAACATACGAACTTCTTATTGAAGAAAACTACTTATTAGCAATAAACCTTTTGGATTTCGCTTGCTGCACATTAAAAAAATGGTCATCTGAAGGTGACCGACTAGTTTATGTTATAAATCGGTCATTAGCATATAAGTTCTCTGACAACGACAAAAAATGCCAATCTATATTGGCAGCAGAAGACTGGAGCGCATGCGGTGATAACTACAACTTATGCGTTGCTGTGCTTCAAGGTAAAGACGCAAGGGCTAGGGAGTTAATGCTACGAATTGGTGACTCAGGCCCTGTAACTGAAGTGGATTACGCTGAGTGGCCATGTTTTAAAGAGTTTAGAACTAAGGAAATATTTGTATCAACATACACTGAAATATTTGGCGAACCACCATCAACTATTGAACAAATCGATAAAGAAAAATCGAGTACCAAGTTAGACGATGATTTAGAAAAAACAAAGCAAAGTGATACCGATAAAACCAAGCGCGAAGATGAACTCGAAGATAAACTCGAAGATGAACTCGAAGATGAACTCGAAGATGAACTCGAAGATGAACTCGAAGATGAACTCGAGGACCTTAGTATTGGTGAAAATGATTTGGATGAGTTTTTCAGATTTCGTAAATCTGAAAAATCAAAATAAAATGGAATGCAATTGCCGATAATACCATTTATCGGCATATGCTAATTTGCCTCTAAATGTCTCATCATTCTTACATGAGAATAATGAGACACAACCTTACTTAACTAGTTTCAATACAGTGCCGTTCACAACGTCTTGTTGTTCGCGTGCTGCATCCAGTGATTCTTGTTCACGCTTAAAGGCTTCTTTATAAATTGAAATCAATTGAACGTCATGCGGCAGGAACGGTTCGTTAAATCCGTTTATTGATAAACCCCAGCTTGTTTGGTTTCGTACCTTACCAACTTGAATCAATTGTACACCTGACCATTGCGGCGTTGTAGGTAACCAGCCGCGCGCCTGAACCAGCATTAAACGCAAAGCCATTGTTGGCCAAGTACCATTTTTGAGCCAGCGATAAACCGTCGCTAAATCTACATCAAAATAAACAGCCGCGTCTTTGGGGTTGTCAAAGCACTTATCAAACAGATAGCGACCAACGGTTTTAATGTCGTCGCTATGGGAGCAACTGACCAGTTCGCGCCAAATATTAAACCGATGTGCTGGGCGGTAATGGTATGTTGATGGTTTCCGTGTCTTCATATTGTTGTTAGTCCATTTATTAGTGTGAACTTAATCACATTTATTAGAACTTACGGTAAATAGAGACTTTTAGCCGTTTTAGCACCTGTTAGGAGTGACAGTTGCAAAACAATCAAACTCTCCGATACATAAGGCGCATAATGTATATTATGTTAAATGCAATATATAACTGATTGTGTAGCTTATTTAAAATCGCCTCCCCAATATGAGATTCTAGCAACACTGGCAACTAGCCTTAAGGCTCGATACTGTCGTAATTATTTTTTGAATGGTCTTATTGTCGTAACAAAAATTAAAGTAACTGAAAAACACATGGAAAGAATAACAATAAAGCTAATTGGAGCTAGGTAAATTTTCTTTACTTCCTCTTCGTTCAAATACTTTTCACTTCGTAAAATCACGTTTGTTATAAACATACCGTTGGTATCGAAGATTCCTGGAATAAACTCTACGCAAGCATTAGCTCCAACATTAGCTTTAAAATTTGATAGATGACGATTAATAACAGAGTTAATCTTAAATTCATGCCTCACTTTATTAACCGACAAAATCAAGTGCCAAGATGAACTTCCTCTAGCGATACTTTGTTTCTCTCGGTCATGATAATAATCCTTTAGAATTCCACAAACAGTTTCTCTTTGTTGCAAGCTTTCTTCTGTTCGAAATAAACCGCTTGTGGAAGGCCCCATCAAGGTCACTAGTAGAATGAACCCGAAATAAAATGCTGTTCTTTTAAATCCCTTAGGTGGGAACCCAAAATGCATTAGACGAATCCCCTATAGCCTAAACCACTTAGTAGAAGGCAAAGCGGCCTAGTTTTCAGCGAATTTGACACTTTTAACTCTCCACAAAATGCAAAAGATACAAAAATCTTTTAGTAGAAATAAAACTAGTAACAAGGGTATATCTCTGCTGACCTCCCAATCATAAGCCATGGAGGATAGGTTCAAATATAGGGAGTTCGCTAAATAAACGCAGCCAATAGTTTGAAAAACAGCAGGTTGGAAAATATGTTTGCTATAACCGATACAGAGCAAAGAAAGTGCTGTAAAAAACTCAATAGGAAACGCTAATGAATCAATAATCGGAAGAGGTGAAGTATTGAATAATTGCTCTCCACAAGCATCGACAAAGTAATCGTTAACGACCTGACTTATCAATATAAGCCAAAAAAACACCTTAGCGGCGGATATCATGAGACCTCTAACTAACTGTTTCAAATGATAATTTTGATGATAACATTGTTTATTAACTACGGGTATATAGTATTTTGACCATTTTGGTTTTATCGACGGAGGATTTTTCACGGACTGCTCTACACGCTTAACGGCCAATGCTTAAAGCCTGAACAACTGCATGCAATTTGCACTGCATTTGATTTGCAACAATATGAGCGAATTCAACTTTGGTTGAATGGTCTGTAGTAGCTCAGACTTGAACTCTCAGTAACCTTCTGCTTAACGCATTACTGGTTACCAAGTAGTCTTTGAGTTTGCATGAAAATAGCCGCCCAGACAGAGCGGCTATCTTTGAACTTGCTCAGTAAAAATAGCTAACCCAGTTTACGTTTGTTCATACAGTTTTCGGTGTAGACATTACGCGCCTTACCAGCAAACCGAATAAACTCACCATCAATAAACCTAGCGAGCCAGGTTCTGGCACTTCAACTATTGTTGGTTGTCTTACAAGTAATGAACCTAGCATAGAGCTAGAGTTAGATTTCCCTCGAACTCGATTATCATTATTTAAGCCAGCATCTACTCCAGAGCGGCTATCAAAATATCCTAAGGGTGTCCTGGCCTGCATATAACCTTTATATCCTGTGTGGATATTTTTTGTGGCTAGGGATCTATAAAAGCCGTCGGCGGAGGCAGCTTCTCCTATGCAGCTAAGTCGCAGTTCATCAGAACATTCCTTATCTTTGCCAAAAAAAAATTGTGACACGTCATAGTTGTCCCAGGTGCTGTTATTTAGCTTGAGGTCTACGCGGTTTAAGCCGAAGCTAGTATCCATGCCAAGGCCACCAAAGTAATTGATAAACCAACTCGCTCCAATAAAGTTGTCATTAGAAAAACCTAAATAAACGCCGCCCCATAACGAGTTAAGCAAGGTGGCAGTTTCGCTACGTGTGGCATAACGCCAATCATCGGCTTCAACGTATAGTCGAGAGTAACTTTGCGAGTAAGTAAGCGGCATCCATTCTAAACCTTGTAGAGCCACTTCTTTGCCATTCTCCAAGGTGTAATCCCCACTAATAAACGTGGCGTTAGCGGTAAACGAGCTAACAATTACCACGAATGCAGACAGTGTTTTAGTAGCTTTCATGTTAATCCCTTTTAATAAGGTAACTTGCTGAAATATCCAAATTGACAGAATTGTCATTTTTATGCTGAATGCAAGTCATTAGCCAGTATTTAAGGCCTTGAAAGCGCATTGATTTAAAACTGTAATAAAACAATTTGTAAGTAAAACCGACAGTATGAAACGTATTTAAGCGCCCTTCTCTATCGACATTTCGTTCCAAAGGGTAGGAATAGAATAAGCGAAAATATTGATACAACTGCAGAGAGAAATTGGCAGGAATATGAAGTATTAGGTTTTAGTGAGGGAAGATTCTAGATTTTTACAGACAGCTCTACACACCAAATGGCCAATATTTAAAGCCTGAACAACTACAAGCGATATACACTGCTTTTGATTTGCCACTATATGAACGCATTTAGCTTTGGTTAAATAATCGCAGAGCGGCAAAAGTCCCCGAATGGGTTGTCGAGGAGTAATCTAACTCTAAAGTTGTTTCATTTAAGTAGTTAAACTCTACTCATGCCGGTAAATGGTATTATTGGCACTAACAAACACCAGAAAAGCTTCCAATTAACTTTGTTTATGTTGCTCTTGTAGAATGTCGGTATATTTACTCCTAATAATATTTAATTGTGTATTAGCCATTTCTTGCTTAAAGGTCGCGTTTTGCACTTTTGCTGCCGCTTTTATTAAAATACCATTGGTTGCACTAATTTTATCGTTCAAATCTTTAACCTCATCTTCGTTTTCTCGAAGAATGGCTATTTTAAGAAGAGTATTTTGTTGTTCTAATGTGGCTAAACAGTCATCACACTCCTTTTGGTATAAATTCAACTCGTCAATGATTGATGACAATTCAATTAACAGTTTTTTACCGTCCTCTGCGAGAATATCTTTCTGAGTATCCAAATATTGTAGTTGTGCCACACTTAGCATTGGATCTGCGAGGCGCCTGGCCTCCCTAATCTCTTCTACTATTTCGTCACTCACATTCTCTCCAAGGTTTACCCTAGCAAGCTCTAGGAATCTGTCCGCTTTATACATATGGAAAGACTTATTTGTTTTGTCTCTAAACTCTTTTACCAGCTCGGGGCGCGGACCTAGGGTTTTCCCATTAACCTTTTCCCACCAATCTTCTTTTTTGTCATCGGTAACAAGTACAATACTTTGGTTCTCTGTGATTGCCTTGTCAATTACCTGTTTCCAAACAATCAAATCGCCATACTTTTTGCATTTTTCAACAAATATATTGCTATAACCACCTTTTCCGCCATCTTTAAATCCGGGTGGGATTTTTTCCTTATACCTGCTTTCCCCTTCTACAATAAGGTTCTTTAACTCGTCGTTATCGTAAGGTTGACCAACTCTACTTTCAAACATAGCAGCGATAGCATCTTGAATTTCATCGTCATTAATTCGCTTAGTGTGGGTCAGCTTGTTCGAATCTAGCTCGGCTAGTAGCTTATCAAAAGCGCCGTTAGCATTGTCCATTACATCTCTGCTAACGAATGGATGTTGCCGAGAGTTTTTTAGAGTTTGCTTCAAATTATCAATGGAATTTTTAGTTTCATCATAAGACTTCTCTTGTTGAGAAATAACTACTAGTCGATTGTTTAGGTACTCTTCTGCGGCTCTATGTGGAAGCCAAATTCTTTCTTTCATTTTGTCTAGAATTCGAATGAATTCACTACGAGTTGAGTCAGAATAACGATAGAGATTTAGTAAAATATTTGCGTCAAACACAAACAGCGACTCATCCCACGCCTTTTTGAGTTCTTTTTCGCTATCCTTAAAATGGCCTGGAAACAAATCTTTCATGTCATCACCTTGTTTTTACTATTCTGACGCCTGAGTGTAATGTTATCAATTAACTATTAATTTATCAGTAACCTAGCACTCAAATATTAAGGAACGCTCTAAATGACAACAGCAATAGAGATAGTTGATACAGCCGTAAAGATCGGGCTCGGCTCTGTTATCACTGGTATTTCAGGTTATTTTCATTTGAAGGCTAAGAATCGTCACGAAATAACTTCATCAAATTTAGCCAAAGATAAAGAGATACTTAAAGAAACTATTTTGAAAATAGAGCATACAACAGAGCTCATCACACTATTTCTATACTCAGCCGCATCTAATGAAAACATTAAAGATATAGAAAAAAGCAAAGTGAAACTTGCAGAGGCAATAGTTGCTTCTGGTAGTGCATCAGCCTTATCTAATATGCTGGGTTTGACCGAATTGTCTTCAAGAGACCACACTCTGGATCTTACGATGATTGAGTTTTACGAACTTGTAGTGGTGAAAGGAAATGAAATGAGCATTGCTGAGGCTGATAACAGTTTTAACGCTCTACTAAAAAAAATTAATTCCCAAGGGGAAGAGTTGAGGCCTTATATAACCTCAGCCTATCGTAAGCTGAGCAACAAAAAATGAACTTAAGCGAAAGCCCGCTAATGCGGGCTTTTTTATTTCAACAACTTAAACGCTTTCTTGCGGCTGGTTTTCCGCTTGGCACTACGCTTTTTCGTAGTGGTTTTAGACTTGGCTTTTGCCTTACCACCACCTTTCAAATATTTGTAATCTGGCTTAAGTTTGCCTTTGTAAACACTTGTTGCCCCTTTACCCAAGTCGATAAGATAGATAAGGGTGAGCCGTCCAATTCGCTAAGTAGTATGAAGTCGGCATCATAACCCATCTCAATCTTACCTTTGCTAGCGCCTAATCCTGCTGCTTTAGCGGGGTTTTCACTAACAAATTTCCAGGCATCAAATAGCGACAAGTTATTGGTGTTTACTGCGGTAAACGGAGCGCTGAACAAACTTGGGTAGTGATAGTCGCTACACAATATATCTACCACGCCATGGTCCATGGCTTCTTTTACACTTATCGCGCCTACGTGGGAGCCGCCTCTTACCAAATTGGGCGAACCCATTAATACTGCAGCGCCGCCTTTTTGGCATTCGCGGGCTGCGGCTTCCGACATGGGAAATTCGGCAATAGATACACCTAGTGAAATAGAACGCGCCACTTCTTCTAGGGTTTCATCGTCGTGAGAGGCTAAAGAGATTCCCTGTTGTGCTGCAATTTCGGCTAAGTCTGCGGCTTGTTGCTCTCCCAACTCGCGGTGCTGCTGTAGATTGTGAAGAAACTGATTAATGCCTTCTACCGACATTGAAACACGCCTGCGCATTCCGGCTAAGTAACGTTGTATTTTTCGTTCGTTATTTAGCGGTGGTAGGTGATCGTTTAGCGACAGTAAATGTATTCTTCCACTCAGGATCCAATCCACTAACTCTTCGTGCTTTTCAACATTCACTTTTTCATGGCGAATATGTATACGTGCTTGGCAACTAAAACGAGGCATAAGTTTTTCTAAGGCTAATAACAACTCGCGAACGGTATCGCGGCTGCGTGGCCCTGGCTCAAAACCATCGGTAATGCTGTAGTAAAAAGTAGTAATGCCACTGGCTACTAAACTCGCGTCGTTCGCCGCTAAAGCTAGCTCTAAAGGAAAATGGGTGCCTGCGCGCGGTGCGATATGTCGCTCAAAAGCATCGCCATGCAAATCGATTATTCCGGGTAAAATGTATTGGCCTTGCACATCAATATACCGGGCATTTGGGTGTTGAATCCCCTCACCTACTTCTGCAATTTTACCGTTTTCGATCAGTAAACTGGTGGGTTGGCTCCAACCTTGTTCACTGAGTATTTTAATGTTTTCTATAATTACTGTTTGCTTATTCATTGCTGTTTCAATCTCATATATCCGTATCAAGCTCACTGGCGATTTACCTAAGCAAGCCTAGTTTTTTAAAGGTGGTTATTTACTTTGGCGTAACAGACGGTTGCGGGTAGAAGATGAAAACTGCTCTACGGCAAACACCAGTATGAAAATCATCAGTACAATCATGGCAGCTTGGTCGTAACGGAACATTTCCATAGATACCGCTAACTCTGCGCCAATACCGCCTGCGCCCACTAAACCAAGAACCACCGAAGAACGTACCGCTTTTTCTAGAGAAAATAGACTGATGTTAATAAAGCTTGGCATTGCACCGGGCATTAATACCACCGCTATTCTGTCCATGGGGCTTGCGCCAATAGAGGCCAGCGCTTCTGATGGGCCAGGGTCTACTTCTTCCATTGATTCGGCAAAAAAGCGCGCACAAAAACCAATGGTATCGACGATGATGGTTAAGGTTCCTGCAAACGGCCCTAAACCCACCGAGGCAACAAAAAATAGCGCCCATGCTAAGTCGGGTACGGTTCTAAAAAAACTCACTACCGAGCGAGTAATGTGGCGAACCACCGGATGCGGCGAGGTATTGCGCGCAGCCAATATGGCAATGGGAATGCTTAATGCAATCCCGATAACAGTACCCACTAGCGCCATTTGAAAAGTAACCAGTATGGCGTTCGCCATGGGCCAAACCCGATCGGTGGCCGGCGGTACCATTTCACCAGCAATAGTGGCCATGTTGGGAAAGCCAGCTAACAACTCAGACAGTGACAGCCCAGCGTTGGCAGTAGACCACAAGAAAAACAGCAAGAATAAGGCAACTAATACCTGACTTAATATACTCGGTCGCTCAAAGCGAAGCGGCGCGCCGAAGTTAGTTCTTGTTTCATCGTTGCTTCTTGTAAATCCCTTATTGCTTAACTTACCCATAAAAGGCTCGCAAACTTTGCAGACTTTGAGTATTGGTTGCGCTGTCTAAAGACAGTTTTCGCGCTTGCAAACCTAATACGCGGTCGGCGTATTTCAGTGCATGTTCAATATTGTGTGAGACAAAAAACAGGGTTAGCCCCTTGTCTTTCACTAGTCGCTCAAACAACTCCATAATTTCTTGCCCGGACTGCGGATCGAGACTGGCGGTTGGCTCATCGGCAAACAAAATCGTCGGCTGCTGCATTAAGGCGCGCGCTACCGCAACCCGTTGCGATTGCCCTCCTGAAAGTTGGTCGCACCGTTTTCCGGCAAGGTGAGCCAAACCCACTTGCTCAAGACAATCCATGGCGCGGTCTCGAACCTCTTGCTTGGCTAAGCTGTGTAGCCAGTTTCTTGGCCCTTGACTATAGGCCAAGTTGCCGTGAATAACATTGGTTAAGGCCGATAATCGCGGCACTAAGCAGTGTTTTTGAAATACAAAACCCACTTTGTTTCTGACTTTGCTAAGGTGTCGCCCAGACTTTTTATCAATGGTTTCGCCATCAAGCACAATTGAACCGCTATCTGGTTCAATCAGCCTTAAACAGCAGCGAAGCAAAGTACTTTTGCCTGCGCCATTTGAGCCAATCAGTGCCACAGATTGAGAGGCACTTATTGAAAAGCTCACATCAGAAAAAATGGGTGTGTTGCTATTATCGAAGCTTTTTGAAAGCCCACTCACTTGGAGTAGGCTTGACGCGGCCGACACGCCAGCACTTGCTAACGAACTCGGCTCAGCATAATTACTCATAGTGATTACTCGCCAATGAAGTCTGAGTATTCCGGGTAACCAGCGGTTGCGTACATAGCGCGTACGTAGTTGTAGTCACTGTCTTTGATGCCAGTAAGGAAGCGCATGCCAGCGTACTTTTGGTTGTCTTCGCCTTTAAGAATCGCAGCGACTAGCTCGTCAGAATGGTTAACAAAGGCTTGTTGCATGGTTTGAAACATTTTGTCGTTTATATGGCTGCCAGCCATTAACACGTCGTTTGGCAGATCGGGACCACGAGCAACCACGCGGAATTCACCCGGCTGTAACCCGCCCTTTTCAATCTCTTTGTTACGCAATGAGATAAATTTTAAGTGATTAATGCCAATCGCCGATACGTCACCTTTCTTGAGCGATTCCCAAAGAACCGGAACCTTGGTATTAATCATGTCTACGTCTTTAGCAGGGTTTAAGCCTGCGTCAGCTAGCGCTTGAATTGGCCCAAGGTGCTTAGAGGTAGAACCAACAGAACCTAAACCAATTTTTGTACCTTTAAGTGAGGCGGCATCAGTATATGGGCTGTCTGCCATGGTGATGATTACTGCGAAGTAATCTGGGCGAGAGAAGCCAGCTACAATTTTTGCCTTAGAGCGTTTTTGCATCACTACGTATTCAGCTGGACCAGTGAGTACAAAGTCCACTTTGTTAAAGCGCAAAGCTTCCACTGCTGCAGTACGGTTAGTCACGGGCAAGAACTCGATGTCGTAGCCAGTTGCTTTAGACAAAGTTTCTTTAAACGCACCAAATTCACGTTGTAACTCTTCCAAACCGACAAGATCTGTTACGGCCAGCTTAACTGTTTCTGCATTTAATTGAGATGCAAATAAAAGAACTAAAGCGGCTGCCATGCCTGTTTTCTTAATCCAATTTAACATTTTGATTCACCGAAATTTTTGATTGTTGTTGAAGAAGTGAATTCAATAGTTACGAGGAAGTATTATGATTTGGTGATGGAAAAGTGATGGATTTATGACCAGCTTATTGAGTGTCTAGACAAGTAATTAGCTAAGCAATTGTTAAGGTAGACTAATACCTTGGCTATTTAGCGAATGGTCAGCATAAATCTTTGAATAAAAAAACCTACTTTAAATTAAGCACACTTAAGTGACCGAACTTTTATTATTGTAATTAGCCACTTATCAAAGGCTTTTTTACGCAAGTTTCGACAATATTTTGTTGCCTGAATCTTAAACAGCGCTGCCGCAAACGCCAATCAAACATGATTAAATACACATCTTATTGATGTAAAACATAATCGCCGTAGGTACAAATTTAAACGGTGTGAGATGGGCTAAAATTCTATTAGGCCTAGTTTTACTGAATACCCTGTTCAGCAGCCTCTTACATTTTATCAATTCTTCTAGAGGATATTGTTATGAAAGAGCTCATTGTTTTAGCCGTACACGGAATGGGACAACGAAAACCTAACTTTGCAGATGGATTAGAAGACAAACTCACCGAGTATCTTGGCTCAGAAGTAATGAACAAGGTGTCTTTTCAGCGAGTGAAATACTACTCAGCCTTACAAGCTCCCCAAGACCAACTGATTAGCGACATTTGGGATAGGTACCACAATCGATTTAGTACTATTTCAAACCATGGTAGGCGCTTTTTTATGAACTCGTTTTCTGACGCCACCAGTTTAGAAGTAGCCGGTCGAAGGCAAACCAACGATTACATGAAAATTATTAAGGCTGCTCAAGGCGCAATGTTTACAGGCATGGATGAGTGTGGTTTTAACCTAAACGTGCCAGTGGTAATTATTTGCCACAGCTTAGGGGCCCAGGTCATTTCCAATTACTTTTGGGACGCGCTAAATAGAAGTAATGCCCAAGTATGGGATAAAGACCACAACGACTTTATTAGCAACATTGATGATGGAAAACTCGCCTATCTAAAAGGCAACCGAGTAAAACTAATGTTTACCACTGGCTGTAATATTCCCTTATTTTTAGGTGGCCTGGCTCAACGCGAGTGTTTTATCAGACCCAGTACCCAATTTAGTTGGCTTAATTATTTTGATGCCGACGACCTTCTCGGCTGGCCGCTAAATGAATTAGGACCAAGCTACCAATTTGTAGTGGATAAATGTGTAAAGGTGGGTGGACTGATTAGCGGTAATACGCCGTGGAGCCACACCCAGTATTGGACAGACAAAGATGTTTACCAAGCTTTTGGCGACCACATTCGCGGTTATTTGGGTATGTAATAAAGAGTTTGCGGGAACGAAGTTATTAAGCCGTGCAACTGTGCAAAGTGATTGCACGGCAATAGGACTATAACACTTCTGTTTTGCCGCTGCGGTCGTATGAAATTACCGGTGTAAGCAGCGGCTCGTCTCTTCCTAGGTACTTGGCAAGAATAATCAACAATACCATTGTTGTTTTAGGAAGGGCTTCGGTAAACAAGCCACTAAACCAACCTCTTACCCTTATAAACGATTGCATGGTGTCTATTAGCTCTTCATTGGCTTGGTTAACGATGTTTATATAGGCTGTTGGATCCTTAGAGTTTACCGATTCGATTTGCTGAGTGAGCTTGCCGTAAATGGCTACAAACTGAGACAAACACTGAGCATTCTTTAATATGCCTCGTACTCTATCTTGTAGTAGTTTGAATGACGTTTCGGCCCCTGAAGGTGCCGAACTGGTGATATCTACTTCCAAGAACACTTCAAGCTGCTTTTTACCAATCACTAGGTTTTTACTGGTAAAAGCTATTTGGTTTTTATCAGCTGATGAAAGCGTCATGTTATAGAGCAAGTCTATGGCACTGGCTTCTATTTCACCTGCGTCTGCGTTGGCTAACGCACCAATATCTTTAGTACTTAAGCTTAAATGGCATTCGATGATTGAGCGTGATAACTGCTTACTTTCGCAAAGTACTTTGAAACGGTCTAAGGCTAAAAGGTAGCTTTTATTGTCAATTAAGGGCCACGGTTCTTGGGTTAAGGGGGCTAAAAATTGTTGCATTTCTGCTGGGGTCATTACGCCTTTGTCTTCAAAGCTTAGTCCAATACCTATATTGGGGCTGCCGCCAAACTTAAGCGCTGCTAGTACATCAAAAGCACTAACAAATTCTGCGTTTCTGCTTTCTTTAAGTGTTTTAGATGCGTGTCTAACAACGCTTTTTGCATTAAGCGCTAACAGTTGACCGGTGTGAGCAACCTTAGCCCGAGCTATTTTTTCTACGAAACTTTGCTCTGAGAAGCTAAAGCTGTCGCCTAGGTTAAGCTTTAGCCCAATCTCTTTAGACACTTTGCTGCTTTTAACTAGCCAACCAGATAATTGGCTTAAGTTGCCTTTGTTTTGCATAGCATGTAATGCATCTAGATTCAGTTGTTTGCCTAATAGCACATCTTGATACAAGCTCTGAGACGCAGCACTACTCGTGTTTAGCAAATTAAAACTGAGCATGGCTTGATTATTAGTTTGTTGACTATGCGAGCCATACACAGATAAACCAAGCTGCAGATCGGCGGCTTTTTTGATTGCTTTGCTAAATGTTGTTCGCGCTTGGTTATATTGCGCTAACCAAGCAGTAACACAACCGGTTAGCACCTCTACCAATTGCTGATTATTCAGCTGACCTTTTAGTTTGGTTTTAGCGTCTTTAAGCTGCTTTAGGGGAGTGAGCAAAGGCTTTACTTGATCTTGCGCGAGTTCAGCGATGGATGAGATTTCGTCCAATACTCTCTCTTTAGCCTTGTTACAGCTTTTCCCCACAAAATCTTTTAGTTTTAGACGATCTAACATGGCTGGGGTTAGAAAGGTGTTTTCTTCCAAGTATTGGGTTATTTGTTCGGATACGTCACCTGGATGACTCATCCAATCTAGGTGTTTTACACTTAACGCTAAAGACAACTTCTGTTTAACGGCTGCTCCTACTTCAGTAGATAAGCCATCACTATTACCATCAGCCACCAACAATGCGATATCTTGCCAGTTTTCACTGGAGAGCTCTTGCGCTAAGTGCTCATCAAACTGCGCTAATAGCCATGTACCGGGCTCTTTATAAGCTTCTAATAAGTCTTGAAGCTTTTTAGCGGCTCCATCTAATGACTCCAACGGTGTTGCTAAATAGGTCTCTGCAACTTTATCTAAGCCCTCTAGGTTTAGCATGGCGTCCAGGCTTATGCCTTTGTCGCGTATATGGTTGCTTAGTTGGTGAACGTCAATTTGGAGCCCTACATCCGCAGGTTTTATTACTATTTTAAAGTCACCAGTGAAGGCATAGCTGGCTTTTAACGCTACGCCTGCGCTGGTATTCACTTTGATGTCGAGTACTTTATCGCTGCTAGATACACTCCAAACATGGCCCAATGTAGCGGTAGTAGAACTTGAAACCGCTCTAGTTTGATGAATGATGACACCCTGCATAGCGTGTTTGGGATACTGAGCGTTGATAACATTGGTTAGTTTTTCTATTGAGAGCAGCGGCATTTTTTGCTTAACCAATTGGCCTAAAAAGCTGATTAGCTTTTGGTCATGTGCGACAGCGCAAACCACTTTAACCCGCCATTTTAGGTTAGCCTGACTATCGTTCGCCAAATTGAGCAGTTTAATCGGTAGGTTAACACTTACGCCGTTTGCCAGTTGTAGCTCTTGGTCTATGGCTACTAAGGCCATGTTAGCTTGCTGAAACTCAGAGTATTGTTCACTGTCTGTCGGTAAAACAAGATCAATGATTAAGTGACCACCAATGCGCCCGGTAACCGATAATCCAGTGCCAAGCGGCACCTTCCATTCTTCTGTGGCGAGTTTTAGAGAGGGGTCCGCTGTAACTTGATCAACAAACGAAAATAAACTTCGAAGCTCGGCCGCATCAATACCCACTTTGCTAAGGAGTTTTTTAGCGCCATTATCTAATGCATCCCATGCTTTAGCAGTACCCTGTTCTATTACAATGCCTTCAATCTGATCAACTTTCATAACCAGTTTACTTAAGGCTTGATTAAGGTCTAAAAGTGCCATTGTTGAATCCCTTCGATAACGTGGCTAAGTGGAGAAACCGTAATAATTAGAAACAATAATAATTAGAAACAATAATAATCATAGCCCAGTTAAAGACTAGAGATTTTGAATTTATGAAAATTCTTTAGTAACCAAGGCTTTGACCTATCAAACCACGAAAGGTGTTAGGGAGTCTTTGTTTGTAGGCAACATATTTGCTTTTGACATTACTGGCGAAGGCTATGCATTGTTTTGCTTTCTATACTCGCTGGGAGTGCAACCGGATATGCGAGAAAATTCCCGGTTAAAATTAGATTTTGTCTGAAAACCAGAGCTCATAAATACCTGAGTAACAGTATGCTCGGTACTTAACAAGTTGTGTTGCGCGTGCTTTATACGATATTCGTTAACTAACTTAGAGATGTTTTTCTTATGAATTAGGTTTACCGCAATTGATATCTTTTTTGCAGGGGTAATGAGTTTTCTGGATAATTTGGATAAGGTTAAATCTGGATCCAAGTATAATTTTTTTTCATCCAGCAATTGCTCTAATTGATTAACGATATCCTGCGCTTGTTCGGCTAACATTTCTTGATTTACGTTTTCTTCTCTAGACTCTGGAGCCCCACTTCCTGCGTGTTTTTCTTGGTTTGGCGTGCTTACACCAATAACAACCACCGCAAAAGACAGCACCGGTAGTAAGAAAAGGTGACCAATAGTCACTATGAGCAAAGAAAAGCTGCCGTGATTAAACATGAAATCTAAAGATACTATCGAGTCTATTGCCGCTGATGCTAAGAGCATCCAACCCGCCAGGTGTTCTGCTCTTTTAACTCCTTCCCAACGGCTTAAGGAAATGTTGATTAACAAGGTGTTTTGGCTAGCATGGCGTAACAGTGCTATGCCATAAACCACATATATAGAGGTAATAAGCGCATCTAAAGGCGGAGTCCACAAAGTTTGGCTTAGTACCGCTAATAGCACTAAGGCTGGGCCTAGAATGTGGCTTAGCCATAGAAAAGGCGTTGTTCTGCTGCTCTTTGTAAAACAATACCAAGCTATAACCGGTATTAGGGAAGCTAAAACCGGTTGTATAAATTGCAGTAAGGGCCAATTTACCGTCCAACGCAGCCCAACTACTGCGGTGGTTATTGCACACACTCCCAAAAACAAGCAGCTAGTTTTGGCTAGGTCTGGTGAGCGGATATACAAAATTATCGCCATTAAACTAAGCAATAAAGACACGACAAAAGGCACCGGAATAGCCAGCATAATGAGTTATTAACCTGTACTAAATTTATAAATCCATGCTTATAACAATATCCGCACCTGCATCGATTACCTAGCCCTTAACTAACAAAAACAGGTTTTAGCACGTCCTAAAACCTGTTTGAGGACGTTTTTGCTGCCGACATAGCCACACTAAGGCTTATTCATTTAGCAATAGGAATAAGTGTATGAATTTTTATATTTTAGCTTGGCAGCGTTACTTTGATTTTTCTGGATACTCAACCAAACAAGAGTTTTGGATGTTTATGTTGATTCACTGTCTTATCTGTTTGGCGCTTATTGTATTGGCCATTGCCGTGCCAAATGCAGAATGGCTAGACACCGCTTATAACCTTGTTAGTTTTATTCCGATGGTTGCGGCTATTGTTCGCCGCTTACATGATACGGGTAAACCTGGTTGGTGGAGCTGGATATTTGTACTGCCCATTGCAGGGCCTTTTATACTCGTTTACCTGCTGTGTTTGTCTAGCGTCATTCCACCACAAGCGATGAGGTACGTATAATGAGAAGCGTACTTTTCACATTAGCATTGATAGCAGCTGTGTTTACTGGGCAAGCAGCCACTATTGATTTAACCCCACCTAAAGTGCTGGGTGTTTTAACGGTGAAACATACAACTGAAGGCAATTTGCTTTGGTTACAAGGGCGCGTAGGCGAAGGACAATATTCAATTATTGATGATGCAGGGAGACAATGCTCAATTGATGTGCCTATTGCCATTGGACACTTAACCAAAACACATATTGGCATTGTTAAGCAACCAGGATTAGAGATAGCAATCACAAATTCTGAGTTAAATCATCAGCTGCTTAGCGGTAAACCTGTAACAAGTGACAATTGGGTATTTAGACGCGCTGACGATTCTTTGCCAGCAGACGGATACTTAGTGAGTGGGATAAACACTGAAGAAAGTTTTGTTTTAAACTCCCGCAGGCGATGGATATCTTGGCTGTTGAATGACCAACCCAGCTTGGTTTGCCAATAAATCTGTTCTAAACAGCTTGCTAGTTGATTGGATAAACTTTGTCAAACTGTTAAATGTAACAGTAACCAAATCAGCCAGTAAGTGCTTTAATTTACTTAACTAATCAGTACTCGCGTTCTGTTAAGTTGCTAGGGACTAAGTAGTTTATCTACTTGCCCCCCTAACCTACATGCTAGTTGAACAATTTTGCCTTTTGTTGCCACTAATTGATTTAGTGGCTTTTTTTTGGCTTGTGAAAAGATGTGCAACTTTACACCTTCTGTTGGTCAGTCCTGCTTGCAGCACGACTAACCAACATATGGTGAGTAAAAATCTCTCCTATAGCTACAATTTGAACGAGCCAACTAACTGATCAAGCTGATTAGACAGGCGCTGTAAGTGGCTGCTGGTGTCGTTTAGTTGCTCGGCTACGTCGGCAGTTTCTACTGTAAGCTGATTAATATCTTCAACATTACGATTGATTTCGCCCACCACGCTCGATTGCTCTTCTGTTGCAGTGGCCACTTGAATGTTTTGATCATTAATGTGCTCTATATGCTCGCTGATCTGAACCAAGGAGTTGTTGGCATTTTCTGCTTGTTCTACCACTAGTAAACTCTGTTCGCGCCCTTGAGACATTGCATTTACAGCCCGAGATGATTCGCCTTGTAGTCGATTAATCATGTTCTGGATTTCTTCGGTAGAGCCCGCAGAGCGGCTTGCTAGGTTTCTTACTTCGTCTGCAACAACCGCAAAACCTCGGCCTTGCTCGCCAGCTCGTGCAGCTTCAATGGCCGCGTTGAGCGCGAGTAAGTTAGTTTGATCAGAAATACTGCGAATGGTGTCCAAAATAGAGCTGATTTCACCTACTTGGTTAGCTAACGATTCTACTACTTCAGTAGCCTGGCCTAACTCATCGGTGAGCACCGAAATCTGCTCTCGCACATTGGCTACAGTTTCACCGCCATGCTTAGATTGGTGGGTTGCTTCTTTGGCCACTTCAGCAGCCTGTGAGGCGTTTCCAGCAATTTCACCTACCGTTGCCCCTAATTCATGAATAGCGGTGGCTACCTGTACGGTTCTATCTCGAGAAGTCGTACAGTTTGTTTGCGTTGATTGAGCTCGGTGCTGAACTTCTATTGCTGTATTAGCAAGTTCATTAGAACTGGAGGCGACTTCTTTTATTGCGTGATGGATTTTAGAAATAAAGCTATTGAAACTAGTGCCAATGGCATTAATTTCATCATTTCCAGATAGCTCTATGCGAGTGTCTAGTGCCATGTTATCGGCAGCCGAAGCAATGGTGGTTTGTAAATAGCCCACTCGGCGTTTCAAACTAAGAACTATATAGGAAGATACAACAAACGAAATGATTAAGCCTAAGCCAATGATGATACTCATTAAAAACTGACCGCTAGCGTAGCTACTTAAGCTTTGCTCGTGTTGCTCTTTAGCTTGCTCAAGCAAAGAGTCCATAATTGCCGATGTCTCTTTGCGCATTGTGCCGTAGGTTTTAGCATATCTGTTCTGATATATGTCTTTCGCCGTGTTCAAGTCCTTTTTTTCAAATGCTACTAACATGGGCTCTAGCTCTTTTTTGACCATATTCTCGAATTGACGGAGCAGTTGCTCTACTTCTTTACGGCGTTGCGGATTAACTTGAGCATCTACCGCATTTTGAAATGCCTCTCGCATTTCTATAATGTCTTCTTGGCGGGTTTCTCTTACCCTTGTTGTTACACCTTTTTTATCTCGTAAAGAGGTTTCCTGTAACAACATCATATCTATACCCACACGCATTCTCGGTATTCTTGACGCCACCTCTCCCATCGACCGCATCGGCGCAGAGGTATTGAGATACAACTGTTCCGCCTTTTGTTGAATCTTGGACATACTGTTTAAACTTGTCATCCCCACAACTAGTAGTGCTATACAAGGTAACAGCACGGCAAATATGAGCCGGGTTTGTAATGTAAAACGATTGGCAAACATATATCTTCCTTCTTCAAAAATGCTCAAGCAACAAAACGAAGCGTTAAAACCATGATAAAGCTAATGTTATTAAGCATAGTAGGAAGACAATTATTGGTCACTTTTTAACAAGAGTTTGAACGCAAATCTGCAAGCGTTTTACTGATGTACATCAGTCTTTAGCGACTAAATCCTTATCTGCAATTATTTACCGTTTATTTGCCAATGCATATGCTGTATAAGCCTGCTGCTAATTACTTTTTTGGGGAAATTATGTCTAAGTTTTTTTATAAGGGCCGAATCGAGAAAAAGCCGAAGTATGAAAGTTTTGGTTTTACGACCAAGCGAGCTGCAAAGTTGGGCACAAGTGAAAACCCATTGAATTTGACTGTTCAAACCGAAGAGAGAAAAGTGTCTGTTGTGGCACTCGCAGACGAACACCAACTTGCGGTTGAGGTTATCGTTGATGCGTCATCGGAAGAAAATACTCAAGCCTTAGACGTTTTGCTCAACAAGCCAACCACTACTACTTTTGCTACGACGCCTAAACGTAATGATCCTTGTCACTGCGGCAGTGGTAAAAAGTACAAGAAATGTTGTGGATAAAAAAGGAAGCCGAAGCTTCCTTGTTTAAACTTATTTTAAACTGCGCCAGTGAATTTCTATTTCATTGTCGTCTGAGGTTACGTAAGCTGATTCTTCGGTAATGGTTACCGATAGATCCATGGTACGTTTAACAAAAGAGGCTAAAGTGCTTATTTCTTGCCAGTCAAATTGCCAAACCTGAACCGCTAATTGATTAACTTTATTTTCTGTTTGCTGCCACCAAGTATCTGACTTAGCGTTAAAGGTATATACCTTAGCTAACTCAGCTGAACGAGAAGCCTTTTTCATGCGCTCTGGTGCGGGTTCGCCTACATCTACCCATACTTTGGTGTCGTTTTCTAAAGACTTTAACCAAATATCTGGTTCTTCTATTTCACTAAGTCCTTTAGTAAATTCTAAACCTTGTTCTGCGCTATGACAAAAAGCCATGGTGCGCGCCATCATTCGTTCTAAGGTTTCGGAGGGGTGTTGGGCAATGGTTAAGTTAAGTGTGTCGTAATAATTTCGATTCAAATCTGACAGTGAAATTCGTAACTTATAGATAGTTGGTTTTAGCGCCACAATTGTGCCCATAGTCATAAAAAAGCTTAGCCAGATTGGCTAAGCAAGTAATCAATGGAGCATGCGCTAAATTAAGCAAAAACTCAATCAGAAAGGTTAACTAGAACTAACTTAGCGCTAATCTGGGTAAGTATTTCTTATTTCGAGAAATTCGTCGAAATCTTCGACCAAAATATCAACCAGTTTTGGATCGAAATGTTTACCTTTTTGCTCAGTAATAAAGGTTTTAATCTCTTCATTACTCCACGGTTCTTTGTAAGAACGTTTAGACCCTAGCGCATCAAATACGTCGGTTATCGCCATAATACGGCCAACTAATGGTATATCTTCACCGGCCAACTGACGAGGGTATCCTGTTCCATCCCATTTCTCGTGGTGACATAGAGAGATTTCAGCGCCTAATCGAGCAATAATTTTATTTGAGTCGGCCAAAAGGTCATAACCTATTTGGGCATGGGTTTGCATGATTTTCCATTCTTCGGCATCTAACTTACCGGGTTTATGCAATATAGACTCAGGTATGGCAATTTTTCCTAGGTCGTGCAATGGGGCCGCGTGTTTAAACACTTCAACAAACTCTGCATCGAAATCTAACTTTTGCGCCATCAACTCACAGATTAACGATACGCGTTTTACGTGTGACCCAGTTTCTTTACTACGTTGCTCAATGGCGTCGCCAATAATAAAGATAAGCTCTTTTTGAGTATCTTGAATTTCTTCTTTAATGGTGAGATTTTCAAAGGTTAACGCAATATTGGTAGCAAATACTTCCAACAAACCTTTTTCAATGTCGTCTAAAGGTTTCTCGTGTTGAACATATAACAAGCTCACACTGCGACTATCGGTTGGATAAAAACCTACGTAGCAGTCTTCGGTTACTAAGGTTTTCTTCTCATCGAGCGCACGCTTAAGCAAGCTTTTTACGTTGTCTGGAATTTTGCTCTGGTCAAAGTCGTATTCATTGTGTTCGTTGGTAACAAAGTCACCGGTAGCAGCTAACACGTTAAAAGACTGATGCCGCAATACGTCTTCGGTAAGAGTAGTAATGTACATTGCGGAGCTTTCTAGCTGGAAAAGCTCAACCAATTGTTTGAGTACAGCTGAACCAAAGTGGTATAGCGTTTTACTTTTCAATACCAAAGAAGTTGATTCGATAACCTGTAATAAACCGGTGCGATGACGCTCAATAAACAGTATGTCTCGATAAGAGCGGATCGCTGAATAGGTGATTGTTTTTAGTTTGGTTGCGGTGAGTTCGGTTTTACTTTTGTAATCATTAATATCGTAATCTTTAATTACCGACTCTTCAGGTGCTTGGCCTGGTTGGCCGGTTCGTAAAATCAAACGAGTAGCATGGTTTTGATGAGTTTCGCGGATCCAACGTACTAACTCTAAGCCAGCATGGTCGGTTTCCATTACTACATCCACCAAGGCAATGGCGATGTCGTCGTTTTCTTGGAAGATTTTTTGCGCTTCTTCCGCACTATAGGCAGAAAGAAACTCCAATTTGTAACCATCTATTTCAACGTCAGATAAAACTAAGCGAGTAACGGAGTGAATTTCGGCTTCGTCGTCAATGACAAGTAATTTCCAGGTTGCTTTGGTAACTTCTTCAGCTGGTTCGTCGATATCATCGATGAAAAGAAAGTCACTCATGCGTCGCTCCATATTCTGTAGATACAGTAAAATTAGAACAGCAAATGCATAATATCAAAGAGTATTAGGGTGTTGCAGGCAAAAACTTAGAGGCTAAGCGTATTATCCATACGTTATTGATTCAAAATCTATTAATAGTTCGATAAAATCCACTCAAACTCAATTACTTGAAAACTATGGAAAGCCGCCTAACTAGCTACAACGTGTTTCCTTCTCTAGTCATACTGTCTGTGGCTGCTGGAATGTTGATTTGGCACTCTGCTTTGTCTAGCAATACAAGAGACATTATTTACTGGATGCCCTACGGCTTAGCTGCCATTACCGCTATGTTGGCTTTGCAGTTTAATCGTCGGCAGCTTATTGCGGTTGTCATGGTTAACTCGTTTAGTTACTGGATTATTTCCAATTATCTTCAGCAGCCTTTAGACGTGCCCGAAGCGAAAACAGCTTTTACGCTAATCTGTTTATTCATCCCATTAAACTTGGTGTTGAACCAGTTTATTAGAGAAAACGGCAGCAAAACGCGAAGAGCTTGGTTAAGTTACAGCTTTATACTGTTACAAGTGGCTGCTATCTCGCTAAGCATTAATTACTTCGCCGCTGATATGCTTGGGATTATCGATGAGTGGTTTCCCCCTCGCCCCTTAGATGGCTTAGTGATCAGTTTACACGCCCTTGGCTTAGCCACATTGTGTTTGGTATTGGCCTTTATTCGTTTTTTAAACCAGCCCACCAGTTTGTCTATTGGTTTGTTTTTTAGTTTTGTCGCCAGTGTCTTTCCTTTGGCGTTCCTCGACAGGGAAGCGATTTCGTCAGTATTCTTTGCGGCGTCGATGCTAATTATGTTGTACAGCGGGTTCAGTGCTTCACACGAGTTAGCCTACCGAGACGAGTTAACCGGCTTACTTGGCAGACGCATGTTGTTTGAGAAGCTGGCTGGTATGTCTAAAAACTATAGTTTAGCGATGGTAGATATTGACCACTTCAAAAAGTTTAACGATACCTACGGCCATGATGTTGGCGACGACGTGCTGGCAATGGTGGCGTCTAAACTCGACCAAATAGAAGGCGGCGGCCAAGTGTTTCGTTATGGCGGTGAAGAGTTCACAGTATTATTCAAAGGTAAAAAGCTCGATCACGCACTTGCCTTTTTAGATGATATTAGAGAAATAATCTCGGAAACGCCCTTTGCTATTCGTGATAAAACCAATCGCGATAAAGGCGACAAAGCCGCTCGAGACGAAGAAGCTAAACCGAAAAATACTGTACAGATTACCGTAAGCATCGGTGTGGCAGAAAAAGCTAGCCATCACGCCAACGCTGAAGAAGTGATTAAAGAGGCTGATAACGCTTTATACAAAGCGAAGAACAAAGGTAGAAATATAGTGGTGGGGTGAAAGTTTGGTTAAGCGCCTTAGCGCTTAACCAAAAAGCTTTAAACTACTGCAGCAATTGCCGCACAAAGCGCTTCCATATTGTTTTTAGTCATACCCGCTACGCTGATACGACCAGAACCTACGATGTAAACACCGTGCTCTTCTTTTAAGGTTTGTACTTGTTCTTTGCTTAAACCAGAGAACGAGAACATACCGTTTTGACGTTGGATGAAGCTATAGTCACCCGTTGCGCCTTTGGCAGCTAAAGTTGCCACGAACAAATCACGCATCTCTTTAATTCGCTCACGCATGTCAGCAACTTCAGCATTCCATTGCGCTTTAAGTTCTGGGTTTTGCAAAATGGTCGTAACCACTGCCGCGCCATGTGATGGTGGGTTTGAGTAGTTTGCACGAATCCCAGCTTTAACTTGGCTAAATGCTACTGCACCCTGCTCTTTGTCGCTAGCGACTAAGGTAAAGGCTCCAACACGTTCGTTGTATAAACCAAAGTTTTTAGAAAATGAACTTGCTACTAGCAGTTCTTTTATCTCTTTGGCAAAAATACGCAGGCCAGCTGCGTCTTCTTCAACACCCTTAGCAAAACCTTGGTATGCAAAGTCGAACAACGGTAGCATTTTTTTGCTGGCGGCTAAGCTAGCAAGTTGTTGCCACTGTTCGGTTGTTGGGTCAATCCCGGTAGGGTTATGACAAC
The DNA here is from genome assembly GCF_046774965.1 of Agarivorans sp. DSG3-1. Taxonomy (NCBI): domain Bacteria; kingdom Pseudomonadati; phylum Pseudomonadota; class Gammaproteobacteria; order Alteromonadales; family Alteromonadaceae; genus Agarivorans; species Agarivorans sp. DSG3-1. The sequence continues at coordinate 3,569,801 of NZ_CP177241.1, forward strand.
AGCCGTGGAACAATACAAGGTCACCTTCGGCAACTTGTTCTAGCGAGCTTAGCATTGCGTCAAAGTCTAAATCTTTAGTGTCAGCATTGTAGTAATCGTATGCTTTAACTTCTAAGCCTAAGGCTTTAAAGATATTGCCGTGGTTTGCCCAAGTAGGATTACTCACCCATACAGTACGAACACCCAAATGGTTGTAGGCAAACTCGGCTGCATTGTGCAGTGCGCCGGTTCCACCTGGTGATTGAGCGGTAAATCCACGCTGACTGGTTACAATTTCGCTGTTTTCGCCAAACAATAACTTTTGAACTTCGGTGCCATAAGCCGGGTTACCTTCAATACTGAGGTAAGACTTTGTGGCTTCGTTTTCTAAAAGTTGTTTTTCTGCAATCTTAACGGTGGCCAAAACTGGGGTTTGACCCGCTTCATTTTTGTAGATACCAACACCAAGATTGATCTTGTTGGGACGTGGATCAGCTTTAAAAGCTTCAGTTAATCCTAAAATAGGATCTGCCGGGGCGGCGGTTACGCGCTCAAACATATTTTCCTCACTGCTAATTACATACCTGTATTGAGCGAAGATTACCCTAACTAGCCAAACCTGTCTTTAGCGACAGAAAAAAATATCGGGATAATTTTGATTTAACGCACTTTTTTGGTTTAAGCATCTATTTTTGTCAATTTTGAGTAATCGTATTTCCACCATTAGCCACAATCAATTAAGATGCCTACAACGCATTTGAGAGAAACCACTATATGGACTTAAGTTTAGGTTTTATCGTTAAAAAATGGCTGGGATCGCTGTTGATGCCACTCAACATTTCGTTGTTTTTTTTGTTGCTTTCTTTTTACTTTGGTTTAACCAAACGGCCTTATCGTGCAGCAGCGACGTTGCTTCCTGCTTTGCTTATATTAATAGTGACCAGTAACCCGTGGTGGGTTAATGAACAATTGTTAGAAAAAGAACGTGCGGTGCTCCCCCCTAGTCAATTAGTAGATAGCTTTGATTTTGTTGTGGTACTAGGCGGAGGACATATAAGTGACCCGCTGCTATCGCCCACTGAACAGCTCAGCCGTTCTTCATTTGCTCGCATTATCAAAGGCATTGAGCTGAGTTTAGTTAATCCTCAAAGTCGCTTAATTGTGTCAGGTTATGGCGGCAGCGATCCTAACAGTAACGCTGAGCTAATGGAGAAAGTTGCGCAGCAAGCCAACATTCCTCCGGCAAACATCATCACTATTCCTAAAGCGAGAGATACTGAACAAGAAGCCGCGGTTATTGCGACTTATATAGGGCAACGACCCACTGCTTTGGTGACTAGCGCTACCCACATGCAACGAGCGCTAAAACACTTTAATAAGTATTCGAGCAATATTAGCCCGGTTCCAACAGACTATTTGGGTAAAGAAATTCAAGGAGAACAACAACTTTATGAATTTTTGCCTGACGCACGATTTATCCATCGCTACGATGCCTTATGGCATGAAAAACTTGGTATTTGGTGGCAACAAATTCGTGCTTATTTTTCGTAATCGTTTGTTTTAGATCAGCTATTTTCAGAATTAGGCAGATAATTTCGCGTAAACACTACGTTTTTGTAATTTATTCACTATAATCGAGCCAATTTATTTAAAGGAGAGAAGCACAATGAGAACACCTCTAGTAATGGGTAACTGGAAACTAAACGGTACTAAAGATTCTGTTACCGCATTAGTAAATGGCTTAATCGCACCTGCTAAAGCAGCAACAAATGTACAAGCTGCAATTTGCCCACCTGTTGTTTTCTTAGGTCAAGTTGAAGCGTTAGTAGGCGATGCTCCTATCGCTTACGGTGCACAAGATGCAAGCGTAAACACTTCTGGTGCATTTACTGGCGAAAACTCTCCAGTTATGTTGAAAGAGTTTGGCTGTACTTACAGCTTAGTAGGCCACAGTGAGCGTCGTCAGTACCACAACGAAACAGACGCTGTAGTTGCCGCTAAATTTAAAGCTATTCAAGAAAACCAGTTAGTACCTGTACTATGTATCGGCGAAACTCTTGAAGAGAACGAAGCAGGCAAAACTCAAGCGGTAGTTGAAACTCAACTTAAAGCTGTTATCGACCTTTGTGGTGTTGAGTCCCTAGAAAACGCCGTTATCGCATACGAACCTGTATGGGCAATTGGTACTGGTAAATCTGCTACTTCTGAGCAAGCTCAAGCTATTCACGCTCACATCCGTAGCTGGTTAGCAGCCCAAAGCGCAACAGTGGCTGAGAAAGTTCAAATCCTTTACGGCGGTAGCGTTAAAGCGGCTACAGCTAAAGAACTTTTCTCTCAAGCTGACATTGATGGCGCGCTAGTTGGCGGTGCTTCTCTAATGGCTGAAGAGTTTGGTGCAATTATTACTGCAGCAAACTAAGATAGTTTTTAGCTAAAAAAGCCGCTGTTATCAGCGGCTTTTTTTTGTCTTAGTTTTAGTTAACTCATTTTTACTAATTGTTCCTGCATTTCGGTTATCTCATCACGCACCGCCGCAGCTTGCTCAAATTCCAGCTCTTTAGCATGGTGGATCATTTGCTTCTCTAATTGAGCAATATTTTTAAGCATAACCTCAGGAGTAAGTGCCGCGTATTTAGCTTTAGGTTCAGCAGCTTGTAAGACCTTACTCTTACCAAAGTTACTAATATCCACTACTTTTTTGTTTAGCTTTTTCGGTACAATGCCGTTGTCTACGTTATATTGATGCTGAATTTCACGACGGCGTTTGGTTTCGCTGATTGCTTTCCCCATGGAGCCAGTGACTTTATCACCGTAAAGAATCGCTTTACCTTGTGGATGACGTGCAGCACGGCCTATCGTTTGAATCAGTGAACGTTCAGAGCGTAAGAACCCTTCTTTATCAGCATCTAGAATGGCAACCAAAGAGACTTCTGGCATATCCAAACCTTCTCGCAATAAGTTAATACCGACCAACACGTCAAACACACCCATTCGTAAATCACGAATGATCTCCACTCGCTCTACAGTATCGATATCAGAATGCAGATAACGTACCTTTACTTGGTGCTCGGTTAGGTATTCACTTAAATCTTCCGCCATGCGTTTGGTTAACGTTGTCACCAGTACTCGTTCGTCTATCGCAGTTCTAATACGAATTTCAGACAACAAATCATCAACTTGGGTATTAACAGGTCTTACTTCTATCTCAGGATCAAGCAATCCAGTCGGCCTAACCACTTGCTCCACAAATTCTTGATTGGTTTTCTCTAACTCATAGTTGCTCGGTGTCGCCGATACAAAAATAGTCTGTGGGGCTATTTGTTCAAACTCTTCAAACTTTAGGGGCCTATTATCCAAGGCAGAAGGCAAACGGAAACCATAGTTCACTAGGTTCTCTTTACGAGATCGGTCCCCTTTGTACATAGCGCCAATTTGCGGAACAGTAACGTGAGACTCATCGATTATTAACATGCCATCAGCCGGCAAGTAATCAAGTAAGGTTGGTGGTGGCTCGCCAGGCGCGCGCGACGATAGATATCGAGAGTAGTTTTCGATACCTGAGCAATAACCCAGCTCATTCATCATTTCAATATCAAACAATGTACGTTGCGAGATCCGTTGCTCTTCTATAAGTTTATTGGCATCAAGTAGCTGCTTCTTGCGCTCATTTAGCTCTTCTTTAATAAACGAAATGGCATTTAGAATGGTTTCTCTAGGGGTAACGTAGTGAGTTTTAGGAAATATAGTCACCCGCACCATCACTTCTTCTTCGGCGCCGGTTAGCGGGTCAAAGCTGCTTAAGCGCTCTACTTCGCCGTCGAATAATTCTATGCGTACAGCGTTTTTATCGGATTCTGCTGGAAAGACATCAATCACATCTCCCCTAACCCGAAAAGTAGAACGCTGAAAAGCCGCATCATTTCTAGAATATTGTAATTCAGCCAAGCGCCGCAAAATGGCACGTTGATCGATCATGTCGCCAACGCTTAAATGAAGCATCATCTGCAAATACGACTGTGGGTCACCTAAGCCGTATATTGCTGACACAGACGCCACTAAGACTACGTCGCGTCTCTCTAGTAGTGCTTTGGTGGCAGATAAGCGCATTTGCTCAATATGTGAGTTTACCGACGCATCTTTTTCAATGAATGTATCGGTAGTAGGCACGTACGCTTCTGGTTGGTAATAGTCGTAATAAGAAACGAAAAACTCAACTGCATTATTAGGAAAGAACTCTTTCATCTCGCCGTATAACTGTGCAGCCAAGGTTTTATTGGGCGCCAATATAATCGTGGGGCGGTTTTGGGTAGCAATCACATTTGCCACAGTAAAGGTTTTACCCGAGCCCGTAACCCCTAATAATGTTTGGTGAGCGAGGCCATCTTCTAGGCCTTCATTTAAACTACTGATTGCCTTAGGCTGATCCCCTGCGGGTGTGTAATCAGACACTAAGTCGAAAGGTTTTTTCATTATGTAACTACCGATGAACTGTTCTGAGGCTAAGATTGTCTATTCTACGCAAAACTGCTTTGATTTTACTAACCGTATTACCTTTTCAGCCAATTTAAGCTAACTCCAGCAGAGAATATTGCATTATGCTTTTACTCAGTATATTCAGCTAAATTGTGCACAGTAAGATGACTGTAATGAAAAGTAATGCACATCAAATATTTTGTAAAAGCAACAACTTTATATTGCGGTTAAATTTTGAGCTTTTGTGCCAATAAATCACTAAGGTATTGATATTTATATCTAATAAGTAAAAACAGATATAGATCAAATTTGCTTCAACTCACCGTAACTGCTGGGCTAGCGCTGATAGTAACTATTTCATGCACACAGTTATCCACAAAATCAGTGGATAACTATCTGTAGATAGCACTAACAAAGGCTTTTCGGCTTTGTGTATAAAATCTGTTCAACATCGCCTGGCTATAAGGAAATGGTTTTTTATGAGATTTAATTATCTGCGCATTATTTATACCAGCTGAGCAACTTTCGATCTGTTGTTTGCAACAACTGGATGTAAGTTGAGCAAACAAACAGAAAATGTCATTTTTGACGTAGAATTAGTTGACACTTATAGGGGCAATTATTACTATGCGCCCCGCACTTAAGCAAAGCGATTCCCCAATAGCTCAGTTGGTAGAGCGGTGGACTGTTAATCCATGTGTCGTTGGTTCAAGCCCAACTTGGGGAGCCAAATTCCTTAGCTTAAGTACAAATCAAGATTCCCCAATAGCTCAGTTGGTAGAGCGGTGGACTGTTAATCCATGTGTCGTTGGTTCAAGCCCAACTTGGGGAGCCAATCTTGATTTAAATGTAAGACCTTATATGATTCCCCAATAGCTCAGTTGGTAGAGCGGTGGACTGTTAATCCATGTGTCGTTGGTTCAAGCCCAACTTGGGGAGCCAATCATATAAGTAGATATACCCTAAGATTCCCCAATAGCTCAGTTGGTAGAGCGGTGGACTGTTAATCCATGTGTCGTTGGTTCAAGCCCAACTTGGGGAGCCAATCTTAGTATATCCAGTAAAAAAGTAATTCCCCAATAGCTCAGTTGGTAGAGCGGTGGACTGTTAATCCATGTGTCGTTGGTTCAAGCCCAACTTGGGGAGCCACATTTCTAATTATTTTCCCTCCTACTTCACGCTAACGTTTTTACACACTTTAAAATTATATTACCTAATGCTAAGCATCTGATAGATAAGTCTAATGTTTGCATGTATCATTATTGCGATCGCTGAATAATTATACAGGTAGGATATGAAAGGCCTTAGAACATTCTTTGTTGTAAATGCTTTTTTGTTTATTGCGTTATGGATTTCCTTAGTGGGTGTACACGTACAACTTTTCAAGTTGGATCTTGCGCGTGAAAACCAACAGATAAATACCCTACTCGCCTTGCAACTAACAAAAGTAAGCCAGCTCAACCAGGACTATCTATCTGGGTTACGCGAACAGCATAACCTCAGCTTTATTTCTACTCAGTTAGCCGTAGACAACACCTTGGCAACAGTGGGCTCTGCTCAGCACTGGCTGGTAGATTTAGCCGAACCAAGTAAAACGGCTATGCAGACTTTAGCGGTAGACAAATTTAGCGTGAATTTTAAGCCTTCTTTTGAATTTGTTAGCGATGGTTACTTAAAACTGTACCTTACTATTGCAGCGCTATGTTTTATGGGCTATTTCCTCACGAGTTTATTGTATCTGCGCGCAATATCTCGAGTTAAGAGCAAACTTAAGAAACTGGTTAACGCTGACCGCCTCGTGGATGAAAAGCCCGTATTAGGCTCGGTGGGCGAATTAATTAAGGATCAGAAGCAACAGTTCACTCAGCAAATTCGCCAACAAAAGCACGCGATTAAACAACTTGAAAAACAAGTCGCTTTAGACCCGTTAACGGGCATGTTTAATCGCCATTCTTTCCGCCAAAAAATGCAGGAGATGCTGCAGTCAGAGTCTAAAAACACCGTGTTGTTTTTAGTGAGAGCCTCACAGCTGGAAGAAATCAATAAGTCTCGAGGACATCAGGCCGGCGACGACTACATTAAAGAAATAGCGCGTATTATTGATTTAAACCGCAAAGATTATTCAAGCAGCCTACTCTATCGGTTGTTGGGCGCTGAATTTGCCCTTATCATCCCTAACTTTGCCGCCAGCCGAGTAAGCCAAATAGCGCTAGCGCTGAAATCTTCGTTAAGCGATTACAGTAGCAACAAACAAATGCAAAGCGCCGCTTACACCGGAGTTACCGAACTAAAACAAGGTGATACCATAGAACGCATTATAGCCCGTGCCGACGCTGCATTAGCTATTGCTCAAAGCCTTTCACCCAACGGCTGGGAAATCGTTTTAGAAGACAACGAAACATTGGAAAGTAGCGAACTTCAATGGCACACCACCATTAGTAGGCTCATCAATCACGCTAACTTCCGCTTAGCCTCTCAGGCTATTCAATCGCTTCACAGAACCATGCCTGCTTATCATGAAGTATTTATACGTTTCTTGTCTGAAAAACAGCAACAGCTGCCAACAGAAACTACCTTGGTAATGGCACAACGTTTAGGAGTGATTGTTGAGTTAGAAAAAGCCACTTTACGCTATATTTTGAAAACGATTTCTAGCCAGAATGCCGAGTATCGCTGGGGAATTAACCTAAGTAAGCTAATTTTAACCGACCCAGAGTTTTGTGGTTGGCTAACTCAGGAGCTACTCACCTACCCTAATCTGAAGTCTCGTGTGGTGTTTGAAATAGAAGAAGAATTGCTAGACATGCACTTAACCAATGCTAAGAAGCTATTTGAGGTATTACGACGCAATAGCTGCCACACAGCGATTGCAGATTTTGGTAATGGTATTGGCTCATTCAAGCTGTTTAAAGAGCTTAAACCTAACTATGTGAAAATTAGCAGCGATTTGGTTCAGCAACTTGAAACCGATAAGGCTAACCAGCAGTTTGTTACTATGTTAGTAGAAGTATCACATCGACTAGGATGCCAAGTAATTGCTCAAGGTGTAGAAACACTTGAGCAAAAACAATTGCTAGAATCTATGTATGTAGACAGCTTGCAGGGTTACTTAATTGCTCGTCCTGAGCTAATAAGTTAATTAACGCAGTGGTTGTTGGTAGATAATTTGGTTACTACTACCGCGCCATTGCAACTTTGGATCGGCAAGTGTCTGTTCAAACTTGCCATCAATTAGGGTATCGACTAACTTAACTACCGCTTGCTGCTGTTCATCAAGATCGCTTAATAAATACCCTGTCCACAGCCATATATCTTTATCACTGCATTCCTGTTTAACACGTTGAACTAAACGATGAACGGCTTCGACGTTTTTCGGGTGAAGGGGATCTCCACCGCTAAGGCTTAGGCCTTTTCGTTTAATCCGCGTGTCGTTTAGGTCATCGATAATTTGTTGTTCTAATTCGGAAGTGAACTGATGGCCTGAATCACAACTCCATGACTTTTGATTGTAACAACCGCGGCACTGGTGCTCGCAGCCAGCAACAAACAAGGTACAACGAGTACCTTGTCCATTAACTACATCAATAGGATGATAGCTTAAGTAGTTCATTTATAGATGTTTTACTCGTCGTTTAACTTCTTCTTGCTTACCGTAGTTAAACGGGCGCGCATCTGGGCTACCTAAATAACCACATACTCGTCGAGTCACCGATACCTTGCTAGCTTCAGTGTTGCCGCACGAAGGACATTCGAAACCTTTGCTTGTGCAGTTAAACTCGCCAGTAAAGTCACACTCGTAACATTCATCTATTGGTGTATTAGTGCCGTAATAAGGTACTCGACTGTAGCTGTAATCCCATACGTCTTCCAAAGCTTCAGTGTTGTGTTGCATGTTTGGGTATTCGCCATAACAAATGAAACCACCACTAGTGACCGACGGGTAAGGTAATTCGAAATCGATCTTGTCGAACGGGTTAACCTTTTTCTCAACATCTAAATGAAAGCTGTTTGTGTAATAGCCTTTATCAGTAACGTCTACAATCACACCAAACTTTTTAGCGTCTAAGCGACAGAAGCGATCACACAAGTTTTCACTTGGGGTGCTGTACAAGCTAAATGCATAGCCGCTTTCTTTTTCCCAGCGAAGAGTAGCTTGCTTAAGCGCAGTAACAATACCAAGGGCTTTTTGTTGAAGTTGCTTATTGTCGTACACGTGGTCTTTGTTGTCATAGAGCGCGTTTACTGTTTCGTGTAAACCAATGTAACCCAAAGAAATTGACGCACGACCGTTTTCAAAGATCTTAGATACATCATCTTCGGCGTTCAGCCGAACACCACAAGCGCCTTCCATGTACAAGATTGGAGCAACCTTGGCTTTTACGCCTTTTAAACGGTCTATACGAGTATCTAGGCCCATTTTTGCCACGCTTAAACGTTGCTCCAATAATTCAAAGAAGCGTTGCTCATCACCTTTAGCTTCAATAGCGATACGCGGTAAGTTTAAGCTAACCACTCCTAAATTATTGCGGCCATCATGGATGTCTTTACCATCTTCTTGGTAGTGACCTAAAAAGCTACGACAACCCATTGGGGTTTTAAATGAACCAGTGACCTCTACTACTTTTTCATAGTTAAGAATATCTGGGTACATGCGTTTCGACGCACACTCTAAAGCTAACTGCTTAATGTCGTAACTTGGGTCAGACTTCTTATGATTTAGGCCATCTTTAATTGCAAACACTAGTTTAGGGAACACTGCTGTTTTGGCATTTTTGCCCAAACCTGCAATGCGGTTCTCTAAAATTGAACGCTGAATAAGACGAGAGGCCCAGCAAGAACCTAAACCAAATCCAAAAGTAACAAACGGAGTTTGACCATTTGCGGTATGCAAGGTGTTTACTTCGTACTCAAGTGACTGAAAAGCGTCGTGACACTCTTTCTCAGTTTGTGCTTTAGCGTAAGCTTCGGCGTCTGCTATTTGCCACTGTTGAGCGGTAGCTAAATGTTTCTCATGGCTTTTAAGCACATAGGGCGATAAAATTTCATCGATCCGGTTAATCGTGGTTCCGCCGTAAATATGGCTAGCCACTTGGGCAATAATTTGTGCCGTAACTGCAGTCGCCGTAGAAATCGACTTAGGCGTTTCTATCTCGGCATTACCCATTTTAAAACCACCGGTTAACATCCCTTCAAGGTCAATCAACATACAGTTAAACATTGGGAAGAACGGTGCGTAATCTAAATCGTGAAAATGGATTTCGCCAGCTTCATGGGCTTTAACAACATCACGTGGAAGTAAATGCGTTTTTGCGTAATGCTTAGCAACAATACCTGCTAACAAGTCACGCTGAGTAGGAATAACTTTACTGTCTTTATTGGCGTTTTCGTTTAACAGTGCCGCATTGCTTTGCTCAACCAGACCTCTGATTTCGCTATTTAGCACGCTACGCTTATCGCGAGCAACGTCTCTATCATGGCGATATTCAATATAAGCACGAGCCAGTGTTTTGTTGTCGCTTTCCATCAAGAAGTTTTCTACCGACGATTGGATATCGTTAATATCAACTTCTGATTGATTCAAAAACTGCTCAGTGACCTGCTGAGTAATTTGTAGTGCTACGAGGTTATCCTTTACACCTAAAGCTTCAGCAGCTTTCAGTACGGCATCTACAATTCGCTTCGCGTCGTAAGGTACACGGCTTCCGTCTCGTTTTATCACGACTGTTTTCACGATTTACGCTCCAATTTAACTCACTCATTCTATAAAATTGTTTGGAAGCCACGTTGTTAAAGGCTTTGCAGAGAGTTCTGCATACAAAAAGCGTTAAACAGGATGGTTTTCCATATCTAGTGGTGAAGGATTTTAGTACCCACTAGATATAGTAGTCGAGTAATTTTATTCATAAAGCAAATACCAATGATCAAGATCAATTGAAGCTAAGAAAGACAATTTGTTTGCACAAAAATGACCCACTAATCACAGCAATATTTTGTGCCCTTTCCCACAGTGAACTCGCGGTTGTTATACGGCACGCAAACAAGGATAATAGCGGCTCGTTTCGCTGCATCTTACTTAAATGACTGAATATTTGTTGTTATTGATTAGCACCGTGCTGGTTAATAATTTTGTACTCGTTAAATTTTTGGGCTTATGCCCATTTATGGGTGTATCCAGTAAAGTGGAAACTGCAATAGGCATGGCCTTAGCAACCACTTTTGTACTCACCTTGGCCTCTATGTGTTCTTATTTAGTGGAGCAATATATTCTTGCACCACTAGATATAGTGTATTTGCGCACCATGAGTTTTATTTTGGTAATTGCTGTTGTAGTGCAATTTACCGAGATGTTCGTTCAAAAAGCCAGTCCCGCTCTGCACCGCGTATTGGGTATCTACTTACCATTGATTACGTCTAACTGCGCAGTATTAGGGGTAGCACTGTTAAATATTAACGAACAACACGATTTGTTTGAGTCAATTATTTACGGGTTTGGCGCTGCTGCAGGTTTCTCATTAGTTCTCATATTGTTTTCAGCGATGCGAGAGCGCTTAGTGGTTGCCGATATTCCGGTGCCATTTAAAGGTGCTGCAATCGCCATGATCACCGCAGGCTTAATGTCGTTAGCTTTTGTTGGATTCACCGGATTAATTAAGTAGTAAATCAGAATGTTAGAAGCACTCATCGCCATTACATTATTAGCTCTCGTGTTTGGAGCAATACTGGGTTATGCCGCAATAAAATATAAAGTGGAAGGCAACCCAATTGCCGACCAAGTAGAAGCCTTGCTCCCGCAAACTCAGTGTGGACAATGCGGCCATCCAGGCTGTCGCCCCTATGCAGAAGCCATTGCCAACGGTGAAGCAATCAATAAGTGCCCGCCGGGAGGCGATGAAACCGTAGTAAAGATTGCCGATTTGCTTGGTGTTGAAGCGATCCCTTTAGATGAAGCCGCCGTTAAAGAAGATGACCGCAAAAAAGTCGCCTTTATCGTAGAAGATGCTTGTATTGGTTGTACAAAGTGCATTCAAGCTTGCCCAGTTGACGCAATTATGGGCGCGAATAAACACATGCATACCGTTATTAGCAAAGAGTGCACTGGTTGCGAACTTTGTGTAGCACCCTGCCCAACCGATTGTATTGAAATGCGCCCTGTACCCACTACCACCAAAAACTGGGATTGGAAATTGAATCAAATTGACATAGCAATCATCGAGGAAAACAAGTAGATGGTTGCTTGGCTAGAAAAAATTAAACAAGGTTTCACCTGGAACTATAAAGGTGGCGTGCATCCCAGCACCAATAAACAAAATATTAACTGCGATAAGCCGGAAACTATCGATAACCCCGCGGTTATTAGTATCCCTGTTCAACAGCATATCGGCAGTGCTGGAAAATTATTAGTTAAGGTGGGTGATAAGGTACTGCGAGCTCAAGCGCTAACAGAGTCACAATTTTTCCAAGCGCCACCGGTGCACGCCTCCTGTTCTGGTGAAGTGATTGCCATAGAACCGCGCATTACTGCACATGCCTCGGCAATACCTGAGTTAAGCGTGGTCATTAAGGTAGACAAAAACCAACAAGATGCAGTGTTACCCGCCGCCTTAGAAGGTGAGCAATTAACCGCTGAGAATATCTGCCAGCGAGTGCATCAAAGCGGTATATCAGGCATGGGGGGAGCGGGCTTTCCTACTGCATTAAAAATCACTCCGCATAAAGCCTTAGATGTACTAATCATCAACGGCGCCGAATGTGAGCCCTATATATCTGCCGATGATTGCCTAATGCGCAACTACGCAGCTGAGATAATTGAAGGTGTTGCCCTACTACAAAAAGTATTACAGCCAGCAATTACCATTGTTGCAGTAGAAGACGATAAACCCGAGGCAATTAAAGCACTTAAAGAGAATACTAACGACTCCATTAGCATACGTAGTATTCCGACGAAATATCCTTCAGGCGGTGAAAAGCAGTTAATTCAGGTATTAACCGGTAAAGAAGTTGGCGCAAAACAACTGCCTATCGATTTGGGTATGTTGGTACAAAATGTAGGTACTGCTTATGCTATACACAAAGCGGTAAACCATGGTGAACCGCTTATTTCTCGTATCGTAACCCTTGCAGGAGATTTAGTTGCGACCCCTAGCAACTACTGGGTACCAGTTGGTACACGAGTGGAAGATGTAATTGCGAATAAACTGCAAGCAGCTAGTGAAACCCCTACGATAATGGGAGGCTCTATGATGGGCTTTATGTTGCCGAGTAATCAATCACCCATTGTAAAAACAACCAACTGTTTAATCGTTAATCACCCGCAAGCAGCCCAAAAAGAGTCGCCTTGTATTCGTTGTGGCGAATGCGCACAAGCTTGCCCAATGGGGTTATTGCCACAACAACTTTATTGGTTCGCCCAAGGTGATGAGTTAAATAAAGCCCGCGATTTTAATATTATGGATTGTATTGAATGCGGGGCTTGCGCGTTTGTATGTCCGAGCGAAATTTCACTGGTGCAACACTACCGCACAGCGAAAGCAAAGATAAAAGCTGAAGACATTGCCCAAAAAGAAGCTGATGTTGCAAAGCTTCGCTTTGACGCCAGACAAGCACGTTTGGAAAACGATAAACTCGAACGTAAAGCCAAACATCAGCAAGCGGCACTGCGCAGGCAAGCACAGACTCCACCTCAAGCTGATGACAAGCCTGATCCCGTAGCAGCAGCGTTAGCAAGAGTGAAAAAAGCCAAATCGCAGTCACCAACAGCAAAACAAACCGACACCGGCGAATGGGTACCCGATAACGAAGCAGCAATAGCGCAGCGCGAAGCACGCAAAGCGCAGAAACGCAAGCAACAAGAGAGCTCATCAGCCAAAGCCACAAGCAATCCAGCGGTTGCTGCAGCCATTGCGAGAGCAAAAGCAAAAAAAGAATCGACTACGTCCGATGAACTAGATTCAACAACTCACTCAGATACTAAGACAAGTGCTAATCCGGCTGTCGCTGCCGCGATTGCAAGAGCGAAGGCTAAAAAGCTTGCGAGTGAACAACAAGTAACAACTGAAGAAGCAAACAATGCTGAACCTGAAAAGCCGGTAAAATCTTCAACAAACCCGGCGGTTGCTGCGGCTATCGCTCGCGCCAAAGCCAAAAAGCTAACTAGTGAGCAACAAGTAGCTACCGAGGAAGTAAACAAAGCTGAACCTGAAGAGCCAGTAAAATCTTCAGCAAACCCAGCTGTTGCTGCGGCTATCGCTCGCGCCAAAGCCAAAAAGCTTGCTGCTGAGCAACAAATAGCTACCGAGGAAGTAAACAATGCTGAACCTGAAGAGCCTGTAAAATCGTCAGCCAATCCAGCGGTTGCTGCAGCTATTGCTCGCGCGAAGGCCAAAAAGGCCGCTGCGGCTAGCAGTGAAAGCGCTGACGATACAGAAATCAGTAAAGACGAGAATTCGCAAGCCATTGCTGATAAACCTAAAAAGGTTAATCCTGCAGTGGCTGCCGCTGTGGCGAGGGCTAAAGCAAAAAAAGTAGCTGAACAGAAACAACGCGAAGAGAATGAATCTAATGACAACAACTAAACTACAAAGCTCTCCGTTTGTTAGAAAGCCACTGAAGACCAAGACTTTAATGTTTTGGGTAATGCTGTGTTTACTGCCCGGTTTATTCGTTCAAAGCTTACATTTTGGTATGGGTACACTGGTACAAGTATTACTTGCTAGTACTGTTGCCCTTGTCAGTGAATCCTTAGTGATGGTGCTGCGCAAGCGTTCTGTTTTTTCAACCCTCAGTGATAATAGCGCTTTAGTAACGGGAATATTAATCGGCCTTGCTCTTCCAGCTTATGCACCTTGGTGGATTACCGTTATTGGCGCTAGTTTTGCTTTATTAGTGGTTAAACACTTGTACGGTGGCTTAGGCCACAACATATTTAACCCTGCAATGGCTGCATATGTTTTGCTGCTGGTCTCTTTCCCTGTCACGATGACAAGCTGGATGCCACCGCAAAGTTTATTACATGAAACCTTAACGATGGCAGACGGGCTATCCCTCATCTTCAATGGATATACTGTAGATGGATTTAGCATCAAACAAATAGCTAGTATTGATGGCCACACCATTGCTACCCCCTTAGATGAGATGAAAACGCAACTAACGCTAGGGTTTACCTCTACTGAGATCGCTAATAATGAAGTATTTGGACAATTCGCCGGTATCGGTTGGCAATGGATAAACGCGGCATACTTAGTCGGTGGCATCGCCTTAGTTTATTTGAAGGTGATCCGTTGGCACATTCCCCTGGCCTTTTTGGGCACCTTACTCGCGCTTAGCTTACTGTCTAGCGCTATTAACCCAGACCACTCTATCCCCACTTTATTGCAGTTGTTTTCTGGCGCAACCATGATAGGTGCGTTCTTTATTCTCACCGATCCCGTGAGTGCCGCGACCAGCAACAAGGGCCGGATTATATACGGTAGCTTGGTTGCCTTACTTGTATTTGTCATTCGTAATTACGGCGGTTACCCTGACGCGGTGGCGTTTGCAGTACTATTGAGTAACATGGCAGTGCCAATGATCGATCATTTTACTAAACCGAGAGTGTATGGTTACGGTGAAGGAAGCAACAATGAGCAGTAAGCGCTATTCGATGACTAAAAACGCCGGCATGTTAGCCTTGTTCGCATTCGGTTGCACCTTACTGGTAGTCATTGTTAATTACTTCACTGCCCCACGCATTGAAGTACAAGTTGCCAAGCAACTGCTTAGGTCAACAAACGAAGTATTATCTCCAGAGTTAGCCGGTAATGATTATCAACAACGTTGTTACCAGGAAACTAACCAACAGTTTTTAGGCAGCGACAAAGCACAAACTATTCGTTTAATTAGTGTTGATGGCCAAGTTCAAGCATTTGTTTATCAAACGACTGCGCCAGACGGTTACAGTGGCGCAATTCGTCTACTGGTAGGAGTCAATGAGGATGGTTCGGTAAGTGGTGTGCGGGTAGTACAACACAACGAAACACCGGGCTTAGGCGATAAAGTTGAAACTCGAAAATCAGATTGGATTTATCAATTTGACCAACAAAAATTGTTAGAAGAAAAAGACCCTCGCTGGGCAGTTAAAAAAGATGGTGGACAATTTGATGCTTTTACAGGCGCAACCATTACTCCTCGCGCGGTAGTGAAAGCGGTTAAAAACGTACTGATTTATCACAGTAATAATCAACAAATACTGCGCCAGTCTGCTGTTGACTGCTAATTAGGATTTGAGATGAGTGAATATAAGAAACTAGCCTGGCAAGGACTCTGGAAGAATAACCCAGGTTTAGTGCAGTTACTTGGTTTATGCCCACTGTTGGCAGTGACCTCGACCTTAACTAACGCAATAGGATTAGGTGTAGCCACTATGCTGGTGCTTATTGCTTCTAACACTACGGTTTCGCTAATTCGTAAATGGGTTGCTAAGGAAATACGTATTCCTGTGTTTGTTATGGTGATTGCGTCTTTTGTTACTTGTATTCAACTATTAATGAACGCTTATACCTATGGTTTGTATCAAAATCTCGGGATCTTCATTCCCTTGATCGTGACAAACTGCATCATCATCGGTCGCGCGGAAGCCTTTGCTGCACGTAATGAAGTAAAACCGGCCGCGTTCGATGGCTTAATGATGGGCCTAGGTTTTGGCTTGGTATTAGCATTAGTGGGCGCGATTAGAGAGTTATTAGGTAACGGCAGTTTATTCTATGGCATCGAATTGTTGCTGGGTGATTGGTCGTCGTTTTTGTATGTTCAGCTAGTCAATTTCGACGAACACTTTTTGGTTGCCATACTGCCGCCGGGCGCATTTTTGGTAATGGGGTTTATCATTGCTTTAAAAAACATTATCGACAGTAAAGTTAACACTAAGCAGCCTGTTGAAGCCTCAAACATGGAAAGTACGCCTCAATCATGAACAAAGATAAACGTTTAGAAATATTAACTCGGCTCAGAGACAATAACCCAAAGCCTGAAACAGAACTAAACTTTGCATCTCCATTTGAATTACTCGTCGCTGTAACATTGTCAGCCCAAGCGACTGATGTTAGCGTCAACAAGGCCACTGATAAGTTATTTCCTGTGGCCAATACCGCTCAGCAAATATTTGATTTAGGTGTAGATGGCTTAAAAAGCTATATTAAAACCATTGGCCTATATAACAACAAGGCCATTAACGTCATTAAAGCCTGTGAGATGTTAATTAACCTTCATGGTGGCGAAGTACCAGAAAACCGTGAAGCACTTGAAGCACTTCCCGGCGTTGGTCGTAAAACCGCTAATGTTGTATTAAACACAGCTTTTGGTTGGCCAACTATCGCAGTTGATACTCATATTTTCAGGATGGCGAACCGAACTAAATTTGCAATGGGCAAGAATGTCGATCAAGTTGAAGAAAAAATGCTAAAGGTGACACCTGCTGAATTTAAAGTAGATGTTCATCATTGGTTTATCTTACATGGCAGATATACCTGTATCGCGCGCAAACCTCGTTGCGGTTCGTGCATTATCGAAGATTTGTGCGAGTTTAAAGAAAAAGTAGAGCTTTAAGCTCTACTTTATCTTAAGTTCTAGCGCTTAAAGTAAATCTTTACCTAAAGAGATCACCACTCGGCGATTTCGCTCTCTTCCCATCGTATTATCGTTTCGTGCTACATGGCGACGTTCACCATGACCTGATACTTCAATAACACTTTCATCTAAGCCACTAGATTTAAAGTAATCTCTAACTTTTGTTGCTCTTTTTTCTGATAATTCTTGGTTAATCCATTTACCACCATAGCTATCGGTATAAGCATCTACTAATACCACATCAATCTCAGGATCGTGTTTTACGTAATCACCGATTAGCTGCAAACGTTTTTTAGAGCGAGGAGTTAATTCATTACTGTTGGATTGATAGGTTAAAACCGTAAACGCAATGTCATCAAAAGAATAAGGTAACAAACGCCCTACACACTTCAAAAAATCGTTGTATTGGGTTTTAAAATTAATCGAGGAAATGCCCACTGCGGTGGTATTGTTATTGGCATACCAATCATCGAAATAGAAGGTAGGCACATTACCGTCTTCTAACTCACTCAACATTCTCCAAGCGGGCTGCGCGTTTACGTATCCATCAAACTGCTGGTAAAACGACAGTTCGCTGATTTTTTTCGAACTTGCACCTGGCTTCCACAGTGGAGGAACACTGCGTAAAGAAACTTGGTGAGTTTCAGCCGAAATTTTGTACATGTCGAGGTAGAAATCGAGATTTACGCTTTTAGATGCGCGACTAACAAAACTGGCAACGCCAAAAGCAGGAATGAAGTGATCCATTCTGCATTCAATTGGGGTTTTGTTTGAAATCACCCATGTCGAGTCATCAAGTGACGCGGTATAGTTTCGTACATTGGCTTGAGCCGACAATGCGCACAGCGCCAAAGGCAACAATAAATAACGTTTCATTAGCAGAAATCCTCTCTTCTCTACAAATTATCGGCATCTGGCCAATAATCTTTAAAGCAAATTCGCGATTCTTTGCCGCTTTTGTAATAATGCGCGCTTCCGTATTTAGTTACCCACATTATGACCATAACAGAACTCACTACCCAGCTAATGTCTAGCCGCTTTAGAGGCTATTACCCTGTTGTTATCGACATCGAAACAGCAGGCTTTAATGCAAAAACTGATGCCCTGCTTGAAATTGCAGCTTGTTTACTTAGCTTCGATGAAAACGGCCAATTGTTTGTACTTGAGAGTATTCAGTACAACGTCGCGCCCTTTGAAGGCGCAAACCTAGAAAAAGCGGCATTGGAGTTTACTGGTATAGATCCAGAAAACCCATTGCGTGGCGCCGTAAGCGAAGACTTTGCGCTAAAAGACATGTTTAAACCGATTCGCAAAGCGCTCAAGTCACACGGCTGTAATCGAGCGGTCATGGTTGCGCATAACGCGGCGTTTGATATGGGCTTTTTTAACGCAGCGGTTGAGCGTTGCAATATAAAACGAAACCCCTTCCATCCTTTTGTTAGCTTTGACACAACCAGTATCAGCGCTTTAGCCCTAGGGCAAACGGTGTTGGCCAAAGCGTGTAAAGAAGCGGGTCTAGCTTTCAATAACGAAGAAGCACACTCTGCCCTTTATGACGCACAAAAAACTGCAGAGCTATTTTGTTTAATTGTGAACAAATGGCAACACCTTGGCGGCTGGCCGCTTCCTCAGCAAGACGAACAAGACTAAATTGGAATTATAAATGTTAAACCCTGTGGTTATCTCGGTCTGCTTGATGTTGTTATTAAGCTTGTTAAGAGTGAATGTAGTACTTGCTTTGTCGGTAAGTGCTATGGTGGGTGGTTTGCTTTCTCATATGAGCTTAGCGGATACCATTGCCAGCTTTGAAGCTGGCCTAGGAGATGGTGCGCAAATTGCGCTCAGCTACGCATTGTTAGGTGCATTTGCAGTCGCAATATCACGTAGTGGTTTAACCGACCTTATTGCAAACAAAATTGTCTCTACAGTGGACAAAAACAGAGATAAACACCTATCTCGAGTAAAATGGCTAATGCTAGTGGCTATTATCTTAATGGCTGTCAGTTCGCAAAACTTAGTACCCGTGCATATTGCTTTCATCCCTATTTTAATTCCGCCACTACTCGCGGCTTTTAATCAACTGAATATTGACCGGCGGATCATTGCCTGCTGTATTACCTTTGGCCTAGTGACCACCTATATGTGGCTGCCCTATGGATTTGGTAGTATCTTTTTGAATCAGCTTTTACATTCCAATATTGAAAGTGCTGGTTTAGTAATTGAACGCAGCCAACTGCCTAAAGCAATGACAATCCCAGCTATAGGAATGATAGTGGGTTTACTCACTGCAATTTTTGTCTCATACAGAAAACCTCGTCAATACAAGACTGTTGAGCTAATTCCAACTGAATCGGAAACACAAACATCAACACCCTTGAGCAAGGGCCGCTTGATAATGAATGTTGTCATTATCTTATTGGCGCTTGCGATTAACGTTTATACCGAATCCATCATTATTGGTGCGCTTTGTGGCTTTTTAATGCTTACTACCGCCGCAGGATTACGCCCTCAAAGCAGCCAAGATTTATTCGTAGAAGGTGTTAAATTGATGGCCTTAATCGGGTTCATCATGATTGCCGCTAATGGTTTTGCCGGCGTGATGAAAGCAACCGGTGGCGTGCCTGAATTGGTAGCCAATGCGGGCCAAATATTAGGCTCGAACAAAATGTTTGCCGCAGCAGTACTGCTTATAATGGGTTTGCTCATCACCATGGGAATAGGATCGTCTTTCTCAACAATTCCTATTATTGCGGCTATTTATGTTCCATTGGCTTTGTCACTCGGGTTTTCGGATCTCGCAACTGTAGCATTAGTAGGCACCGCTGCAGCGTTAGGAGATGCAGGGTCACCCGCTTCAGATTCTACACTAGGGCCTACAGCGGGTCTAAATAGCGACGGTCAGCACGACCACATATGGGATACTGTAGTGCCAACATTCTTACACTTCAACCTACCCTTGTTGGTTTTTGGTTGGATTGCAGCTATTGTCTTATAAGACGCTGTAACAAACTGTTTTAGCTAATAATTACTACACACAAAAATATGTATGTTTAACGGAAAGCCAATTTGACTGATTTAGCCCTATCGATTGAAAAGTTACGCCCTAGTTTTGATTTAAGCAACATTGAGCCTTGTGCTGAGTTGCAGTGGTCAAACCTAATGCCCGTGGCTAAAGCCAGTTTTGATTATTTTCTCGCAACAAATTTTGATAAATCACTCATGATTTGTCAGTCGCCGAGTTTTTTAGAAGAACAAGCTATCATCAAAAGCTTACTCAATAATGGTGATGCTAGGCGAGCAGCAAAAGCTTACGTTATGTTGGCTAACCCGGAGCAACTTAATCGACCTTTAAGTTTTGAAATTAGCGCTCAACAACTAACTGCTTTCAATCAAGCGATTGATGCCTTTGAAGAGTTATTAAACCAAGACTTTAGTGCTGAGTTGCTAGCGACAGAATTCGCTGAAGATATGCAATTTTTAGAAGAAAACAATAAACAGTCGCTAAGTTCAATTTTGCAAAAACTTGTGGATGAATCTTTTGAAACAGCTTTTGTTCAGATTCTAGAAAGGCTGTTTCGCTTCTTGCAGGAAAATCCTGAAAACGTTAACTGCAATGCTTATTACAAAGCGTGGGAAACCAATCACGCTGCGGTATTTTGCACGGATTTTAACCGGGTAAGTTTGTTTGGCCAATTACTTGCTCCTCATCCTAACTATCCATATGATTTAAATAACATCAATTTTGGGCACCTCCACACAAGCAACAATAGTGTATTAGTTTTAAATGCTGAAGATGTGTTAGCCGACCCTAAACTTTGGTTTGAACTAAAAGCTAGCTTTAAAGAGCAAACCCTTGCTTGGTCAAAAGTAGACGCAGATAAAACTTATTTGCAAGCTAGTGATTTATCTTTGCATATTAAATTGATTATTTCGGGTAATGCGATTGCCGTATCGGATTTGTATGAGCTGGACCCAGAGTTAAGCAAATTAAGCATTGCAGAAACAGAGTTATTGAGTGAAGTAAGCGTAAATGCTGACTCTGTTAATTGGTACCTAAGCCAATTAAATTATGAGTTAAAGCAATTAGATCTACCGCAATTGTCCCACGAGTTATACCAGCCGGTATTGTCTTTTGCAGCAAAACTCTGTGAGCACAACGCCTTACTGAGTTTGGGTTTAAACCAGATACTCAAACCTTTAAAGCGCCTTAATCACTTAGGCTTAGCACATAATGAGACTGGTTTTGAGCAAGCTTTATTAACCTTAGGCAACAATATTAACAGCCAGCAACGTTTTAGTGACCTGTCTTATCGAGACGGTCAAACCCACATTAGTTTAAGTGGTACACAAGTAGGTCAGATAAACGGCCTGTCGGTTATTGATTTTAATGGCTTAGGCCTCTCATTTGGAGAACCGATTAGGATCACGGCGAACGTTTTTCAAGGCGACGGGGACTTTACTGATGTAGAACGAAAATCTGAATTAGCGGGTAACATTCACGCTAAGTCAATGATGATAATTCAAGGGTTTCTGACTCAATTATTTGCTAAAGAACATCATTTCCCGTATTCCGGCAATGTAGTATTTGAGCAGTCTTATCATGAAATAGATGGCGATAGTGCCTCTCTAGCTGGAGCATTGGTTTTACTCAGTGCCCTATCTGAACTGCCAATTTTTCAACATATAGCCGTTACCGGCTCCTTAGACCAGCAAGGTAATGTACTCGCGGTTGGCGGGATAAACGAAAAACTAGAAGGCTTTTATCGAGTAGCTAAAACTAAGGGAGTGGATACTCCAGTAGCGGCTATCATTCCTAGCGCCAACTTAGGTCAACTAAATCTTAGTAAAGACTTATTAGACGCGTGTACAGATGGCCTGTTTAGCGTTTTTACAGTAGAGACTATTGAGCAAGCGGCTAAACTAGTATTTGGTGTGCCTGCAGGCGATCTTTATGAACCGGATTCGGTTTATGGAAAAATATTCAAACGAATAAATATAGATGATGGAGAACCTAGCCTCCTAGCTTGTTTAATAAAGAGAATTACTCGTTTATTCAAACTCTGATAAATTAATTGGACATCGGACTTGTTTAGCGCACACGTGTTCGCTAAAGTATCGGCAAATTTTTTAAAGGTATTATCCATGACTCAGGTTTCGCAAAAAGAACTAGGCAAAACTAGTTACGAACGCCAAGAATTACTCGATTGTAGCCAAGGCCTTTTGTTTGGAGAAGGCAATAGTAAATTACCTGCACCCAACATGTTAATGATGGATAGAATCCTCAAGATTACGCATGAAGGCGGCGAGTTTGGCAATGGTGAGATTATAGCCGAGTTAGATATTACCCCAGATCTTTGGTTTTTTGATTGCCACTTCCCTGGTGACCCAGTAATGCCTGGTTGTTTAGGCTTAGACGCTATGTGGCAGTTAGTTGGATTTTTCTTAGGCTGGAGCGGTGGGCCAGGTAAAGGTCGTGCTCTAGGTGTAGGTGAAGTGAAGTTTACTGGTCAGGTACTACCTACTGCGAAGAAAGTCACTTACCGCATCAAAATGAAACGCGTAATTATGCGTAAGCTAGTGATGGGAATTGCTGACGGTGTTGTTGAAGTAGATGGCCGAGAAATCTATTCGGCGAATGATTTAAAAGTTGGTTTGTTCACTGATACTTCAAGCTTCTAAATAACTCTTTTAGCTTAAAAAAGCCCTTTAAAAAGGGCTTTTTTTTTAGTTATTATCTAATCCTGAAACGCGTTCTTCAAGAGCTTCTCGCCAACCCCCATACCAATGACCCCTTGCGTCGGCCCCGCCGTAAGGACAAGTCTCTTTAGACCTTCCTGATAACCCTGCTTGATAACCTTTGGCATGCGCTCTTTCTAAACGATCGCGTTTTTGTCTTTTCATAGACTTCTTCCTCATCAAGATCAGAAAACAAAACAGGAGCCCTAGGGCTCCTGATCTACTATCGCTTAACAATTTACAAAGATCAAAAACAAATTTTTTGATTATTCGCTAACTATTTGATCTTTTTGTGGCACTAAAAAGACAAATTAGTGTTTTATGAAACGTCTCACAAAAACAACAGGTAAGAGCAGCAACGCCAACCAAAGGCTACTTGCACCTTTTCGCTCATACTTAACCTCTTCAATTTGTGGACACACCGCTAAATTATCAATATCGGTTACAGCAGGGTTTCTAACCAGTTTAAGTAATACCGCTCGTGGATTAACACCATTTACAAAGTCTTCTGCAGTCTCGTAGTGGTAACCGTTTGCAAAAATTTCACCCTCGTCGTTGATATGAGTAGCATACTCAAACCGATATAAAGGAATTTGTGGTTCACCATTTTGTTCGTAACACGTAAGCTGATTTAAGGTCCATGTGTAAGAAGAGTTTCCTTCTAGAAAGCGATTGTAATCTAAAATCATACCAGTTTGGCGACGGGTAGTGCCATTGTAAGAAGGCTGTTCTTCTCCGTCACCATCACGCCAACCAACGATTATTCCACTATCGTTAATATCGCTAAATTCACTATTGGCTCCCGAAAACGGTTTGTTTCTTAGCGGCCATCTAACTTCTTGATAATTTTCAGAATTTTCCTCGTTGTCATAAACAAAACCTTCAACAGGACGGTTACGTGACTTAACTTCAACATAGCGTAAGTTACCAACCACTAGAGACTGGTTGTTAATGGCGTTTGCCCAAGTATGGGTAACAGAATCTTCAAACTTGTCATTATCTCCATCAATCGCAATATTAGGGATCTTGGTAAGTTTGTAGGTTCCATCTCCATTATCGGTGTAAAATGTCGCGCGGCCTCGCGAACCATTTGTACTGTCAAAGACGTCGTCCGAAGAAATGCCAACAAACACTTCTCCATTATAATCTTTAATCAAATTGAAATTCGGTGCATTACCGTATCTAGAGCGCACGTAACCATCTACGAAGAGCTCTCCTGTAACTTGATCACCATCTAGGGCATCTGTAATGTCCCATGCCCAGGCTTGAGTATGAAAACCAGAACAGCGGTAATAGTTTTCTCTGTTACCAGTCTGACACTCGCCAAAACTATCAGAATTTGAATAACTGACACTAGCTAATCCAATGACCACTGTTCGACCATCTTTCTCAATGATTTGTAAACCTGAAGACAAGCCACCTTTGTCGTCTGCTAAATCTCCACTGCTATTAAAAGCAGTAGGTAACAATGTAATTTTAGCTTGAGTAGACAAATTGTAAGCGAAACCGCGCTGAATAAAGTCTCGTGCATAGCTGGAGCCAGTATCGCTTGTGAAGGGCGAAGAATCGTACCCCACGGCCCAACCTAACTCCCCATTAATACTATTTACTCGAGTATCCGTAGTATAAGTATCGTTACTTATATCATCGAAAACATAGAGTTTTTCATTAACGGTATCCCACGTCGGTAACGGTGGTATGTTTTTTCCATCTGTATGAGCCCCAGAAATATTCCTTTCGCTTATAAAAGCTAATACATTCGATTTATACAGTTTACTACTTTGGTCTCTTAGTCTGTCGCGATACAACTCGTAAAAGCTACCTGTCCCGTAATAAAACAAATTACACACTTCGCTCGCATATTGGCAGCCATAATCATAGGTAGTGCGGTCTGAAAAATCATAAAAGCGAAATGGACTTCTAAAGGTTAACGCATTACCCGCTACATAGTTACCGTCTTCACTTGCTGCGGTTACGTTGATGTTGCCATCACCTTCTGCAAGCCCGTTAGCCGCTTCTAAGGGAATTTCTTCAATTAAGTAATAAGATTCGGTTTGCGCAGCATGACTAAACCCTGCTGACAACAATAAAGGCGCGAATGCTAAGCTCAATGAGCAATTTAAAATAGACTTCTTCATGAATTTTTTAGTTCTTCCAATTCTTCCCAACGCGAATAGAGGTTTTCTAAAGCCTCTTCTGCACTGGCTAAACTATTTAGTGTCTGTTGAACCAGATCCTGTTCTAGGTTAAAAAACTCTGGTTCGTTAACATCGAGCTGTAGTTTTTCAACTAAGTTTTCCGCAGCTTCCAATTTTTCAGGTAACTGGTCAAGTTCAAGTTTTAATTTATATGACAGCTTCTTAGTTTGTTTACCTACACGGTTTACAACATCAGATTTTTCTGTCGACTTTATTGGGGCTAGTTTATTTTGGCTTTCTATGTAGCGCTCTACTTCCGAATAACCCCCCACATAAGTACTCACGTTACCTTTGCCGTCAAAATGCCAAACATGGCTAGCAGTATTATCAATAAAGCTACGATCGTGGCTTACTAACAACACAGTACCAGGGTACTGACTGACCAATTCTTCTAGTAACTCCAGCGTTTCGACATCCAAATCATTGGTTGGTTCATCTAAAACCAGCAAGTTAGCGGGCTTTAAAAATAGTTTTGCTAACATCAAACGATTTTTTTCCCCCCAGACAGCGCTTTAACCGGGGTAAATGCACGTTTAGGGTGAAACAAAAAGTCTTGCAAGTAGCCCATGACATGGCGCTTTCCGCCATTAATTTCGACTTCTTGCTTTCCGCCAGCCAAATTGTCTAACAGTGTTTTATCGGGGTCTAGCTCTTGGCGATATTGGTCGAAATAAGCAGCGCTTAACTTTGTGCCTACTTTTACACTCCCCCCACTAGCGGTTAGCTGTTCAAGTAAGATTTTAATTAAGGTAGATTTACCACACCCGTTTGCGCCAACTAAAGCAATTTTATCGCCTCGCATAACCAATAAGTCTATTGGCGAGATAATGGGATAATCGTCATTCGGGTACGAAAAGGTAAGCCCTTCTGCTTCAAATACGATTTTACCTGACCGCAAACCATCGTCGATTTGCATTTTAGTATTACCTTGGCGATTAACCCGCTCACTACGTTCGTTGCGCATTGCTTTCAAGGCACGCACTCGGCCTTCATTGCGAGTTCTTCGCGCTTTAATGCCTTGGCGGATCCAAGACTCTTCTTCGGCTAGGCGTTTGTCAAAAAGGGCATTTTGCTCTTCTTCTACTCGCAACCATTCAGCTTTACCTTCTAAATAAGTATCGTAATTGCCTGGCCATGAGGTTAAAACACCTCGGTCAATATCAACAATTCTAGTGGCAATTTTGCGAATAAATTCCCTGTCGTGACTGATAAATACGATGGTGGCTTTGAAGTTAAGTAAAAATTCTTCTAACCACTTAATTGTTGTGATGTCTAAATGGTTGGTAGGCTCATCTAACAACAATATATCGGGTTCACCAGCCAGCGCTTTAGCAAGAGCCACTTTACGTAACCAACCGCCAGAAAGACCTTGCAGTGGTGCATCACCATCCAACTTCATTGTAGTGAGAACACGTTGTATTTCACTGTCAAACTTCCAACCATCTACAACATCAATTTCATGTTGTACTTGCTGCATCCGGTTGAGCTGTTGATCGGTCGCGTTTTCATCGATATTCGACGTTAAATGATGAAACTCGCTAAGTAGCTTACCAATATGTGGTTTGCCTTCTGCGACGTAATCAAAGATGCGTTGCTCGCTGGCTTCAGGTGGATCTTGCTGCAAGCGCGTAATAACAACGTCATTGACTAATTGACGTACGCCAGAATCAAGTAAGACCGCACCTTCGATAACTTGCAATAAAGTACTTTTACCAGCGCCATTGCGCCCTACTAAACACACTCGTTCAGCTTTGTTTATCTGTAAATTAGCTTTGTTTAGCAAGGGAGTATCCCCATATGCTAACAACGCATCTTGTAGGTTTACTAACACGTACAGCTCTCTATAAATTGTTCTAACTGGCTGGCATCGAATGGCCAATTAATTGTTTGCTGACTAGGTTCGTGACAAAGCACCGGAATACTGTAGCGAAACTGCTCTACCAAAGACTCATCGTCAATAATGTCTTGTTCAGTTAATGCATTAATATTGGGGTTCGCTAGAATCAATGCTCTAGCGTCCTCACACAAATGGCATCCGTCGGTACTATATAAAACCCAAGTCATACAACTAATCCTTGTGAATCATCCAACAATTGTGGATTTGTTTATTTCGTTCGAAGTCAGGCGAAAGCGACTGACTTGAGATATTTTCGGCAGATAAGCCTAACTTAGCCAGTCCGTCTTTATCCATTTTAAACTGGCGTTTGTTGTTTGAAAAAATCAGTTTGCCGCCAGGATTTAACAAGCGAGAAACCGAGGCCAATAAATCAATGTGATCTTTTTGTATATCAAACACTTCTTCCATTTTCTTGGAATTAGAAAAAGTAGGAGGATCAAGGAATATTAAATCCCAGCGCTGTGATATTTGGGTCTTCAGCCAAGCCATACAATCAGCTCGAATAAACTCATGTTTATTAATGGGTAACTGATTTAACCGGAAGTTGTCTTTGGCCCAGTTAAGGTAGGTATTCGACATATCTACTGTGGTGACTTTAGATGCTCCGCCAATAGCAGCATGCACACTTGCTGACCCAGTATAGGCAAACAGGTTTAGTACCGATTTGCTTTTACTGTTTTGCTGAATATAGTGGCGCATGTTGCGGTGGTCGAGAAACAAGCCAGTATCTAAGTAATCGGTTAAGTTAACGTAAAACTGCGCACCATACTCCTGAACAACAAAGCGCTCTTTTTCATCGCTGTTACGTTCATACTGCTGGCGACCTTTCTGTTGCGAACGCTGTTTGATAACTAACTTGTCGTTGGCTACTAAATCACTTTGTAATAAGCCAGTAAGCAAATCCATTAAACGGCGGCGAGCTTTAGCTGGCTCAATAGTTTTTGGCGCTCTATATTCTTGAACAATGACATAATCATCGTAGCAATCTACTGCTACGTTATATTCAGGCAGATCTGCATCGTATAAACGGTAACAAGTGATGTCGTCTCGCTTAATCCACTTTTGCAGTTTCTTTTTGTTTTTTAGTAATCTGTTAACAAAGTCTTCGGCGTATTTACGTTGCGAGCCTTGCCCGCCCTCGCCTATTTGATAAATTTTGAGCACACAGTTGAGTGCCCCGTTTAAAAACTTATATTGCTTGTCACTGCGTAAACGTAAGTAATCCAGTAATTCAGGTGCTGCGGTAAACAAAGATAAGCGCCAGCCAGGGTAATTCTCTCTTACGCTGGCGCCAAAGGATAAAAACAAGCCGATAAGTTTGGTTAACTCGCCCAGGCGCTCACCATAAGGAGGGTTAGATAGAATCAAGCCCGGTTCATTAGGTGCTGCCGGCAAATGTGCTGCATCATGAACGTGAACGGAGATAATATCGCTTAAACCTGCGCGCTCAATGTTAGCTTTAGCTACGGCTACCATACGTCTGTCAATGTCGTAACCAATCAAACGCTGCTTACAGTTGGCCAAGCCCGTTTCTGCACGAGCATTTGCATCTTCTTGAATATCGCTCCACGCAAATTTGGCGAAGTTACTTAAACGTTCAAAACCAAAACTACGATTAAGGCCTGGCGCAATGTCTGCTGCTTGCATCGCAGCTTCAATAAGAATGGTACCTGAGCCACACATAGGGTCGATAAGATACTTCTCTTGCCAATTACTTCTGGTGACCAATGCAGACGCTAAGTTTTCTCGAACTGGCGCTTCACCCTGCTCGGTACGGTAACCACGGCGGTGTAACGATGCACCAGATAAATCAATAGAAATAGCCAAGTACTTGCTTGCCAAGCGCACCACTATTCGTGCGTCTTCATCGGTTTTAGCTACGTTAGGACGAGATCCCACTGTTTTATTAAACTGATCAACAATGGCGTCTTTAACTTTTAGTGCGCCAAACTGGCTATTGTCTATATAGTGGTTGGTTCCACTGCAATGCACTGAAAATGTTTGATCGACGTTGAAATACTTATTCCAAGGTATCGAGTATGCGGCTTGGTAGAGTTCATCTACGTTGTCGGCTTGGGTTTCAACCAAACGTAACAGGATACGCGACGCAACACGTGACCACATACAAATTTTATAAGCCGTTGGCCAATCACAGGTAAAACTCACACCGGCAACCGTTTGTTTGCACTCTTGTGCGCCTAACGCCTTTAATTCATCTAAACATAAGCTTTCTAAACCTTTAGCGGTCGAAGCGAAAAAATCAGCCATTTTTATACTCTATTTATTTAACCCGAGGATTATACCTGTTTTAGTACGGATCAGTAGTAAAAGCCTCATACGGATAAATAATCGGCAATCAACAACATTTAGCAAATAATCTCTTGTAATATCGAAGCTCTCTGCGTACTATCCGCCCCGCATTAAACGGACGCGGGATGGAGCAGTCTGGTAGCTCGTCGGGCTCATAACCCGAAGGTCGTTGGTTCAAATCCAGCTCCCGCAACCAATTCTTGGTGTACTAAGAATTGCCTAGTTAGAATAGCTAGACCATACAATTATTCAAATCACTTAACTATTTTAGTTAAGACCGGACGCGGGATGGAGCAGTCTGGTAGCTCGTCGGGCTCATAACCCGAAGGTCGTTGGTTCAAATCCAGCTCCCGCAACCAATTCTTGGCGTACTAAGAATTGCCTAGTTCGAATAGCTAGGTCCAACAATTATTCAAATCACTTAACTATTTTAGTTAAGACCGGACGCGGGATGGAGCAGTCTGGTAGCTCGTCGGGCTCATAACCCGAAGGTCGTTGGTTCAAATCCAGCTCCCGCAACCAATTCTTGGTGTACTAAGAATTGCCTAGTTCGAATAGCTAGGTCCAACATTTATTCAAATCACTTAACTATTTTAGTTAAGACCGGACGCGGGATGGAGCAGTCTGGTAGCTCGTCGGGCTCATAACCCGAAGGTCGTTGGTTCAAATCCAGCTCCCGCAACCAATTCTTGGTGTACTAAGAATTGCCTAGTTCGAATAGCTAGGTCCAACAATTATTCAAATCACTTAACTATTTTAGTTAAGACCGGACGCGGGATGGAGCAGTCTGGTAGCTCGTCGGGCTCATAACCCGAAGGTCGTTGGTTCAAATCCAGCTCCCGCAACCAATTCTTGGTGTACTAAGAATTGCCTAGTTCGAATAGCTAGGTCCAACAATTATTCAAATCACTTAACTATTTTAGTTAAGACCGGACGCGGGATGGAGCAGTCTGGTAGCTCGTCGGGCTCATAACCCGAAGGTCGTTGGTTCAAATCCAGCTCCCGCAACCAATTCTTTATTCTCTATATCTTCTTTCAGCGTACTCTCAGAACAGCCACCTTTCGCAGCTGCTTTTCATTGTTAATCTCTAAAATCCATACAAACCGATATTTTCTAGCTGCACACGTTTAGGCTGTCTAAGTACAAACAACGCTGATTCAGCAAGATCTTCTACTTGCAACCAACCTGGTTTTATTTCACTTTCGCACGTCGGCGCAGGTACTTGAACCAAGCCAGGACACAAACTATGTACCTTGATACCATATTCTTTTACTTCTTCTTGTAGAGCTGCAGCTAAACCCAATACCGCAAACTTTGCCGCGCAATATGGACCTGCATTCGCGTAACCATTTTTGGCTGCTTGCGATGCAATGTTTAGTATATGACCGCTTTTTTGCTCTCGCATAGTGGGTAATACAGCCTGGCTAGTTAAGAAGGTGCCTTTTGTGCAGGTATCTACCACTAAATCCCAATCATCTTCGCTGCAGTTTTCAATGGTATCGCCAACACCCAAGCCACTATTGTTAATAAGTATGTCAATTTTCCCAAAGCTGCTTAAGGCGAAGTTTTTAAGATCTTGTACTTGTTGTTTACTGCGTATATCTGCAGCAAAAGGAAGTACCTTCGTACCCGTTTTTTTACTTAGGTATTCCGCTGATTGTTTTAGCTTGGCAAAATCTCTTGAGCTAATCACCACACCTACGCCCTGCTCTGCCAATGCCTTTGCTATCGCTAAGCCTATTCCACTTCCGCCGCCAGTTACAATTGCGCATTTGCCTGCTAAGTTTTCCATCCATCGGGTTCCTTTATCTTAAAAGTCGCTAGTATTTTGATGCTTATAATCCTAGAATCAATACTATAGTTCTAATCAATTCGCACTATAGTGAGGTAATTACATTTATGGGAAGAGTTAATGGCACAATTTTCTGAACGTTTGAAAGAGCTCATGGGTGAACAGAGTGTTAGTGGATTTGCGCGAAAAGTAGAGTTAAATGAAAGCTTAATACGCAAATATTTAAAAGGTTCAGAGCCAAGCCTTTCTAAAGCTAACCAAATAGCACAAAAAGCTAACTGTTCATTGGAATGGCTAGCCACTGGCGAAGGTTACCAATACCGTAAAGCTGAAGTGGTTGATATGGAAGCGTTAGAGAAAGCCGTTGAACTCACTTTATCTGCTGCCGAGCAAAATGATTTAAGTGTAGAAAATGAGAAAGTGATGAAGGTCATTGTAGCGACTTATCAGTATTTGCGCACAACTCGCAAGAAGGATGGTTATTTTGATCTACAAGAAGCTAAGCCGTTTGTACGTTATGTGATGGGTTTGTGTGGATAGTAAAAGGCCGAGATAACTCTCGGCCTTTACATATATATAACGCTCGTTAGAACTGTTTGTAATCTCGATAACTAACTTTAAAGAAAATCACATACAAGACCGGCACGATCAATAATGTAAGTATGGTTGCGACACCCAAACCAAACATCACTACGGCTGCCATTGATTCAAAGAATACATCGGAGATCAGCGGGGCGACACCTAGTATGGTAGTGACCGCAGCCATACAAACGGGCCTAACCCGGCTGACGGTAGATTCAAATACCGCTTGGTATGCTTCTTTACCCGCATTTATATCTGCGTTGATTTGATCGAGTAAAACAATACCATTTTTGAGTAACATCCCTGATAAACTCAGCATTCCCAATAAGGCCATAAAGCCAAACGGCTTGCCTAAAAACAATAACCCTGCTGTAATTCCTATAAGTGCTAGCGGCACGCAACACCATATAACCAAGGGCTTTTTGACAGAGTTAAACAGGAACACCGTAATCATGAACATGATCAAATAACCCATCGGCAACGAAGCAAACAAGGCTTCTTGAGCATCCCCAGAAGACTCATATTCCCCACCCCATTGCAGCTCATAACCAGGCGGTAATTCCAAGGCTTCAACTTGCGGCCGAACCTTAGCAAATAATTCAGCTGGTAATATGTCGTATTCGAAATCAGCATCAGCAAAAATGGTTAATGTCCGTTTTTTGTCGCGACGTTGTACAATTGGATCTTCAAATTTAACGTC
This sequence comes from Agarivorans sp. DSG3-1, assembly GCF_046774965.1. NCBI lineage: Bacteria > Pseudomonadati > Pseudomonadota > Gammaproteobacteria > Alteromonadales > Alteromonadaceae > Agarivorans > Agarivorans sp. DSG3-1. The sequence continues at coordinate 3,602,069 of NZ_CP177241.1, forward strand.
AAAACCATTTACTACTTGCTGAATAGGTATATAAGTTTTTAAGCTTGGGCTCCAAATTCGTAAACTTTCTAACGAATCAATATCAATTCGTTCATCATTAGGTAAACGCCCAACTATCGGCAGTAAAGTTGTACCTTCACGATACAAACCAAAACTTAAACCAGCAAAAGCGAATTCTAAAGTTTGGTCGATATCTGATTTATTGATGCCTAAGCGCCTGGCCTGTGTCTCATTGAAGTTTGGTTCAATGTACTTAACCCTATCGCGCCAGTCGTGACGAACGTTTACGGTGCCCGGGGTATCGTTAAAGATTTGCTTTATCTCAGACGCAATTGAGCGAAGTACATCTGGGTCAGCACCTAATACTCTAGCCTCGATTTTTGCGTCGGTAGACGGGCCAATTTCAAGATTTTTAAACTTGAATTGAGCTTGTGGAAACTGTTGCTCAAACTCTTTACGAAGAGAAGACATCGCTGCAGCTGCAGTTTGAGGATCTGTTGTTCGCACTGCTATTTGCGCATAAGCCCCGTAGTTTTTTTCTGGCGAATAAGTCAACATAAAACGTTGAAAGCCCTTACCTACCGACGACGACACAAACTCTACAGCATTGGTATCTAAAGCTAATTGCTCCATTACCCCCACCGATTCACTTGTCTCTCGAATGTCAGTCCCTTCAGGCATCCATACATCTACCAAAAATATCGGTGTAGACGAGGGAGGAAAGAACATTTGTTTTACGTAACCAAAACCTAATACCGAGACAATGAATAAAGAGATAACAACTATTAACGTTGGCCATTTAAAACGTAAACAAAAATCTAACAGAACCTTGTAAGCATTAAAAAATGCACCTTTATATGGATCATTGTTCTCGCCGACTACTTGCGCCTCACCTTCTTTGCCAAAAAATAGCTGGGCAAAAAATGGGGTAATAGTAATAGCCGTAACCCACGACAAAAATAATGAGAACAGCAATACCCAAAATAGTGATCCCGCAAACTCGCCAGTCGCATCAGGTGATAAACCAATCGGAGCAAATGCAGTTATCGCAATAACTGTAGCCGCCAATAATGGCCACATGGTTTGACCAACAATTTGCTGAGCAGACTCTAAGGTACTTAAGCCTTTCTTACGGCCCATCAAGATACCTTCAACCACCACGATTGCGTTGTCTACTAGCATGCCTAGTGCGATGATTAAAGCACCTAATGAAATACGCTGTAATTCTATCTCAGCTTGCTTCATTAAAATAAATGTTCCTAAACATGTGAGGAACAAAATTAGACCAATTAAAATACCACTCTTTAGGCCCATAAATAACAGCAATACCACGATCACAATGACAACCGCGAGAATTAAGTTCCAGACAAAAGAGCTTACCGATTTATCAACCTCTTGAGGTTGGTTGTACATAGATTCAACGATCATTCCCGCAGGTCGAGCATAATCAATTTCATTTAACCTAATTTCAATTGCCTTACCTACTTCCACCACATTCACACCGCTGGTAAACGCCACCCCTATATTAATGGCTTGATGTTGGTTATAGCTGACTAAGTTAGTGGGTATTTCTTGGTAACCACGGCTAATGGTAGCTACGTCTTTTAAGTAAATGAGCTTGTCACCAGTGGTTCCAGGAATAATTAAATCGCCTAACTCATTCACTGACTTGAATGCGCCAGTGGGACGAATGGTAAGTTGGTCACCAGCAATTTTGATGTTACCCGCGGAAGTTACCATGTTCTGTGAATTGAGTAAGCTGGTGATCAAACCAGGGTCAAGATTAAAAGTGGCGAGCTTTTGAATCGAAATTTCTATAAAAACTTGTTCAGTCTGTTCACCTGCTAAAGTTACCTTACCCACACCTGGTACTAACTCGATTTCACGTTTAATGTAATCAACATAGTCTTGTAGGTCTTTGTAATCGTAGTTTTCTCCAGACACCATATACATAATGCCGTACACATCACCGAAATCGTCATTAACTAGAGGAGCCGCGACTCCTGGAGGTAACTGCGATTGCATGTCCCCCACTTTTCGGCGCAGTTCATCCCAAATTTGTGGTAGTTCTTCTGGGCCGTAAGTTTTCTTCATAGAAACGGTAATTTGCGATAGGCCCGGTGTACTTAACGATACAATTTCGTCTACATAAGGTAAGGCTTGAATCGCTTTTTCTACGGGATAGGTCACTTCTTCTTCTACTTCGGTTGAAGTAGCGCCTGGATACATTGTGACAACCACCGCATCTTTAATAGTAAACGGAGGATCCTCTAATTGACCTAAGCCAGTAAACGAAAGTATTCCACCGATAAGTAATATCAGGGTGAACATCCAGCTTATAATGGAGTTTTTTACGAAATAACCTGCAATGTTCATCGTTTACCCTTCTTTAAAACAACCTTTTGACCATCTACCAATTTGTTGGCACCTACTGAGACAATCACATCACCGTCGTTCAGGCCTTGATTAATCTCAATCATATCGCCGGACAGAGTCCCTAGTTCTACCTCTTGTGACTCAACAGTTTGGTCATCTTTGTAACGCCACACCACGGGTCTCTGCTGGCCTATTCGGGAACCATCTGGCATTACTACCGCAGCCACAGGCACCAAGAAATCTCTTGAGTAGGTGTAGGTCAAGTCTGATAAGTCTATTGATACCTTGGCTGGCATACCTTCTAATACACCAAACTGGTTATCAAAAGGCACTAAAAAGGTAGCTATATAACTACGTGTGCTTGGATCTTTTTCAAGGTTTAGCTCATAGGGCGTAGCAGTAAAAATCTTATCTGGAAACGCCTCATAGGCAACTTTGACATCCAAGTTTCTAATTCTGTTTTCGCCTAACTTAGCCACTGCCAAAATCATATCTGGCAATTGCACATCAACTTCTACAAAATCTACTTTATGAAGGCTTAATACTGCAGACCCAGGTTGTACATTCACAAATGGGTCAGAAAACACGTCACCAATAATCCCGTCGAAAGGGGCTTTTAATTCTGTGTATTCAAACATTAGTGATGCTTTTCTAAAATCAGCTAGCGCCACCAAATATTCAGCTCGCATTTTGTCATATTCGCTTTGCGATAAAAGCTTTTTGTCTAACAATGCTTTAGCGCGCTCAAACTGCTGTTCAGTCAAGACTAGACGAGCCTTTCTGTCATCGACTACGATTTGATAATCGCGTTTGTCTAATACTGCTAGCACATCTCCTTTGTTAACTTTCTGGCCCTTATTGATATTAATTGATTTTATTTCACCATCTACCCTGAAAGCCAAATCCACGAGATCATGTGCACGAGCAATACCATTAAAATCTCTCTCTACAGGATTAACTTCCGTAGGTAAGTTATAAATTTCGACGATCTGTTCAGGCATCTCAATAGATTCTTCAACACTACACCCGGCTAATATAAGGGTGATTAAACTAGTGGTAATTGTTTTAATGAACATACTAGAGCCCTCTCTCTTTTACCCATTGAATCGCAGCTTGACCATCAACTAGCTCTTGAGCACCTGCTACCACTAACCAATCACCATCATCGAGCCCACTTGATATATTACCGTTATCAATTGTTACTTGCTTTTTAGTCACTATTTTAGTCTTTGGATTCCAGGTAAAAACAAAACTTTGACCCGCGTCTTCAACCAAGCTTCCTGCAGGAGCGACCCAATTACTTCCAATTAACTGAGTACTTGATTCAATCTGCACTAGTGTTGCCATACCAGGGAAAATATTGAGTTCATTAGGTATAGGTAAGGTTAAAACGATGGTGTAACTACCAGTGGAAGGATCCGCCACCGTGCTTAACTCTTTTAATGATGCAACGTACCACTCTTGTCGGCCTTGAAACTGTACTGCGAGCTCCGGTGCGATCAGTCCGTTGCGACGGGCTTCTTGGAAAATACCAATCAGTCGCTCAGGTAACTGAAAGTTAACATCTATAGTCGATTCCGTTTGCAGGCTTAATACTTGTTGTTTCTCATAAACATACTCAAATTGCTCTGCATACTTACGAGCGATTACTCCGTCATAAGGTGCAACAAGCTTGGTATAACTAAGATTCACTTTTGCTTTGTCTAAAGCGGCTTTGCTAATGGCATATTGGCTTTTGGATTTATCAAAATCACTTCGAGAAATCACCCCTCGTTCTACCAATTGGTTTGCTCGATCAAACAACACTTTAGCTAATTCATAGTTTGCTTTGGCTACTTCTAGCTCTTGGTTATACATTGCCGGATCAATATTCGCCAATGGCTGACCTGCTTTAACCATTTCGCCCGGTCTAACGAGGATTTCATCTAATCGCCCTGAGACTTGAAATGATAAAAGCGCTGTATCAGAAGCAAAGGTTTCTCCCGGCAAAGTTCTTATCCGCTTACCATCTCCTATTTCTATTTGTTGTACTTTTACTGGTCGTGGATAGCTTTCTACTGACTCGACAGGGTCTTTATTACAGCCAAGCAGTAACAAACTACTGCAGGCGAATACGGTAAGACCTCGGTGTGCTTTGCGCGTCATAGGGATCCCTAAGTTAATTTATCAACACATATAAAAGTTAGTCGCTAGGCGACTAATCTTCAAAATATTTAAGCTAAATTAGACAGTAAAACTGTATTAAGTTCAGTTTGTTAGGAAACGTGTTACAAAAGATAAGAAAAACAGAAGCTGGATTTGATGTAGATTAAGAAATTATGATTTAGCTGCTCGTACCATAGCCGTTAATCTTGAGCTACAAACTAGCTCTTTGTGTTGACGGATCTCTATTTGCCAAACTTGTAGGGTTGAACCTAGTTTTATAGGCTTGGCTATAGCGGTAACCTCCCCATTACGTACCGCTTTAAGATGGTTTGCGTTTATTTCTACGCCCACCACCATAGAGCCCTTACCAGCAACACAATAAGCAGCGCAACTAGCAAGGCTTTCTGCCAGTACGACGTTAGCCCCTCCATGCAACAAGCCCATAGGCTGTTTTACCTTTGCAACAACAGGCATGGTAGCGACTAGGTAATCGTCGCCCACCTCGGTAAACTTAATATCCAAAAAAGCGAGCATGTTGCCCTCGCCCATTTGGTTTAAGCTATCGAGGTTCATTGGCAAATTCCAAATGCTCAAGGCAGCAAGCTCAACAATATTTGGAGAGGGTGTTTTGGTTTGTCCCCTTCCAATCGTTTGACTTGGCTACGACATGAGTACCCAGTAACCATGCAACGTTCGCGCGGCAAGCTTGCCATTTTTTGTTTCCAGCTCAACTCATAAATAGCTTTAGAAGTAGCTAATTGCTTTGCATCATGGCCATAAGTACCCGCCATACCACAACATCCCACTGCTACGTCTTCTAAACTTGCGCCAAATCGCGTGAACACTTGCTGCCATTGCTTGAAAGCGTCGGCCTTTAAGGCTTTTTCTGTACAGTGGCCAAACAAGTACCACGTATTGGTATCGCTCACTTGATGCGATTCGAATGATTCAGGTGCTAATCCGTTTAGCCATTCTTGAACCACCTCTACTTCAAAATTTCCCCGCTTTTCGCCAAGCGCATGTTTATACTCATCACGATAACAAAGCACTAGCGCGGGCTCTACCCCTACCATTTTAATGCCAAGCTCACTCACTTGATTTAAAAAGGCAGCGCTTGTTTGAGCAGACTTATTAAACTTGCTTAAAAAGCCTTTAATATGCTGCGGCTTACCATTGGGTTTAAAAGGCAGAAGAACAGGATTAATGCCCAACTTTTTAGCTAAGTGAATAAAATCTTCAACTAACTCTGCTTCATAAAAAGTGGTAAACGGATCCTGCACAATTAACACCGTGCGTTGTTTTTGCTCATCACTTAACGCCTGCAACGCTTTAAAGTCGTACTTGCTGGTTAGGCTTTCTGGAACTCGCTGTGCCAGCGTAGGGAAACTAAGCGTAGGGATATCAACCATACCAATAGTTTTTGTCACTAAACTATTGGTCCACCTCGGTGCCATAGCTGCGTTAAACAAACGGGGTGCTTTCGCCATTAACGGCGCATAGGTTTCTACATAAGCGACAAAATAGTCTTTTATCGGTCGCAGATACCTTCCATGATAAATATTTAGAAAGCGTGAACGAAATGTAGGTACGTCTACTTTAATTGGGCACCCTGTTGTACACGCTTTACATGCTAAACAGGTTTGCATGGCATCATAAACTTCGTGGCTGTAATCGTACTCACCTTTAGATTTTGCAATGCTATTACGTATTTTAAGCAAAATACTATCGGGTGAAATAAAACTAGACGTTAACTTTTGCTCTTGGGCCAAAGGGTCAACTTTTAGCGCAGCAAGTTGGCGTAACCATTCGCGCATTAAACCCGCTCGACCTTTTGGTGAATAACGTCTATCACCAGTGGCTTTAAACGAGGGACACATAGGGCTAGCAGTGTCATAGTTAAAACACAAACCGTTGCCATTACATTCCATGGCGTTCTTATAGCTGTCTCGCACTTCTACAGCTATTTCTCTGTCGTATTTGCCACGTTTAGTCCCGTCTACCGATACTAGTTTTTCATCACTATGCAGCGGCGTACAAATTTTGCCGGGATTGATTTGATTATGCGGATCAAACGCTGCTTTAATTTTTCTTAATTCGGCAAACAACTCATCACCAAAAAATGCTGGACTGTATTCTGAACGGAAGCCTTTACCGTGCTCGCCCCACATTAAGCCCTTATACTTAGCTGTTAAAGAGACCACTTGGTCTGATACTTCACGCATCAAAAGCTCTTGCTCTGGGTCGCACAAGTCTAAGGCTGGTCTTACATGCAATACGCCTGAGTCAACATGACCAAACATGCCGTACTGCAAGCCTTTATCATCCAGCAGTTTTCTAAACTCAACAATGTAGTCAGCTAAATTTTCGGGAGGTACACAAGTATCTTCAGCAAAGGCGACAGGTTTAGCGGCGCCGGCTGTATTGCCTAATAAACCAACGGCTTTTTTCCGCATATTGTAAATAGCGTTGATACTAGTGAGGTCATCGCAACTTTGATAGCCAATAACCCCTAAATCAGCAACATTTTCCTGAGATAAAGTGCTTAGCAGCTCAGATACTTTTTGCTGCTGCAATAATTCGTCATTTTCTGCAAATTCAACAATGTTAATGCCCTGCATATCAGCATCTTCTACATCGCTAATTAATTCTCTTACGCTATCCCAAACAACATCTTGCTGAGCTAGGTTAAGCACCTTAGAGTCGATAGTTTCTACCGACAATGCTTGGGCTGCAACTAAACTTGGTGCATGACGAAGTGCCGAATTGAACGAGTCATATTTAACTGTGACTAAAGTTCTGAATTTTGGAATAGTGGTGAGATCTAACTTAGCTTCGGAAATAAAGGCTAATGAACCTTCAGAGCCACATAAAATGCGGGTTAAATCGAGACTGTCATCCTCTGGACTGTAAGCGTTTTTTAAATCATAGCCTGTTAGAAAGCGATTAAGTTTAGGGAATTTTTCTTCTACTAACGAGCGCTTATCTACACAAGCGTGTTTAACCGCCGAGTAGATATCAATAAGCGACTCGCGTTGCTGATCTATGTGATCTACACTCACCGTTTCGCTATCGAGTTCCTCCCCACTGGCCAATACTGCTTTAACGGACAAAACATGATCACTGGTTTTGCCGTAAACCATCGATCCCTGGCCTGAAGCATCAGTATTGATCATCCCTCCAAGTGTCGCGCGGTTACTGGTTGAAAGCTCTGGAGAGAAAAACAAGCCATGTTCTTTTAACACGCTGTTAAGCTTATCTTTAACAATACCCGTTTCAACTCTAACCCAACGCTCTTCAACATTAAGTTCGATAACCTTGTTCATAAACTTAGATAAGTCTACAACAATACCTTGGGTTAACGACTGGCCATTGGTACCCGTACCGCCTCCCCTAGGAGTGAGCTTTATTAATTCAAACGCCGAGGCCGAGGCTAATCTACAAAGCTGTTTAATGTCTGCTGTGCTTTTCGGGAATACCACGGCTTGTGGCAAATATTGATACACTGAATTATCTGTCGCTACCGCCAAACGGCTAGCATAAGAAGTTTGAATTTCGCCGGAAAATGCAGAAACTTCAAGCTTGGTTAGATAATCTAAATACAGAGCCTCAAGAGAATGCTGAGGGCTTAACTTAGGGATCATAAATCCGTTGTCCCACTCTAAGGTATTAAAAATTGGAGAGATTATATCACGTGATTTCTCGCTTCTGTAAGACTTTGCTACTAACAAAGGGTTGTTCTTTAAATCACCTTGGTTACAGCGAATCACTAAAGTATTCTCTTGGCTTATTAGTATTAATTACTAGCTGGCCTTATAAAAAGAGTACAAACCAGCCTCACCTGCATGGTAGATGGATTATATGAGATTTTTATCTGTTATTGCTTGTTGTATATCGGCTTGTGTCATTTGCTTAACCAATAACACTGCTCGCTGGCCAATTGCTACTTTATCGTTAGGAAACACTATTGCTTTTGGACCATTTTCAACTTCAATAATGCGCGAACCATCTTTAGCTAAACGGTAACCATTGGGGTATTCAGTAAAGTTAGCCTGACTCTGGTTGAAATTAAAACAGAAATCATCGGTGGTTTTATTAAGCACATCACTCACTTCAAATAAGGTGGCACGCGAAGGGTTGAACAGTAGCTCAGATAAATCACTAGCACCCAACAAAGTAGTTAAGGTTTGACTTAATGCCTTAAGTTTATTGGGATCATTTTGGCCAAATGCATGCACCTTTCCAAGTTCAACAGTAAACGCCGCAGCATTATGGATATAGCTTGAATGATAACTAAACGTTGACGCAGGTTCATTTGAAAACAACACACAATCAACTTCACAGGCTTGCAGTAAAGCTAAGCTACTTTGTTTCCTTGCTCTCCCATGAGTAAAGGGGTGCACGGCAAATTTCTCGTGTTGAGAACTTCTGATGGCCGTATGTAGATCTAAATGGTAAGCAGCTAAAAGGCTGTAACGAGTAAAAAACTGTTTCACTATTTCTTCTAAATGTTTTGCTCGCCGTACTTCATAGCAATCATCGTAATTAGCATGCTTGCCAATAAATAAACGGTTTAGGTTTAGCATTAGCTCCCGTTTTGCCTCAACCATTGCGGGAGGATTACCCAAGATGACTAATAAAGGTTGTTGTAATTCGACCTCCATGTTTAAGATTTTGCTTACAAGCTCGTCGATGCATTCGATGGGGGCGGTTTCATTGCCGTGAATACCGGCAGAGAGTACCACTGCTCTGGTACTTATCATAGGTGTTGGTTCAAACAACAATACACCAGTACTTAGTAAACTAACTTTGGTTTGGCTGGCTAAATTGAAACTAAAAGTCTCAGAACTTTCTGGCGCATTTAAAGTGAATTGAAGTAGACCAAGTTGGAGTAAGCTTTCTTTAGGCACATCTTATCCTTAGATGTAAACGAAGTAAGCAACAGTATGCTAGTTTTTAAGGCATAAAAAAAGGGAGACATAGTCTCCCTTTTTATTGCTAACTAAGGCTTAAACAAAGCTTAGTTAGGCATAACTTTTTCAAGTTTCCAGATACGGCTTACGTAATCTTCAATTGAGCGGTCAGAGTTAAACTTACCTACTGACGCTGAGTTGATGATAGCCATCTTAGCCCATTTCTTCTGATCACGGTAAGTTGCGTCGACTGCAGCGTACTCAGTAGTGAAAGACTCGAAGTCTGCCAATACTAGGTACGGGTCACCGCCTTCTAGCAAGCTGTGCTTGATTGAAGCTAGCTCACCAGGAGCGCCAGGAGTAAAGAAGTCTGTTTCTAGCCAATCTAGAACAGCTTTCAACTCTGGGTTACCGTAGTAGTAATCCCATGGGTTGTAACCAGCAGCTTTAAGCGCTTTAACTTCGTCACAGTTTAGACCGAAGATGAAGATGTTGTCGTCGCCTACTTCTTCTGCAATTTCAACGTTCGCACCATCAAGAGTACCAAGAGTTAGGGCACCGTTTAAGGCAAACTTCATGTTACCAGTACCAGATGCTTCGTAACCTGCGGTAGAAATTTGCAGTGATACGTCACCTGCTGGGAATAGTTTCTCAGCAAGCGTTACGCGGTAGTTAGGCATGAAAACAACTTTCAGCTTGTCTTTAATGCGTGGGTCGTTATTAACTTTATCTGCAACTTTGTTGATCGCGTAGATAATGTCTTTAGCTAGCTTGTAACCAGGTGCAGCTTTAGAACCGAAGATAAATACTTGTGGGCCCATATCATAATCTGGGTTTTCAAGTAGACGACGGTAAAGTGCAAGGATATGTAGCAGTGCAAGGTGCTGACGCTTGTATTCGTGTAGACGCTTAATAAGTACATTGAACATTGCATCAGGGCTTACTTTAATGCCACATAGCTCTTCAATCTTGTCAGCTAGTTCTACTTTCTTCTCGCGTTTAATCGCCATGAAGTTTTTCTGGAACTTAGGGTCATCTGCGAACTTAGCTGCGCCTTTTAGCTCATCTAGTTTACGCGGCCAATCAGTACCAACGGTATCGTTGTACATATTAGCTAGCTGTTCGTTACATGCAAGCAACCAACGACGAGGAGTTACACCGTTTGTTACGTTTACGAAGCGCTCAGGCCATAGTTCGTAAAACTCTGGGAACAGATCTTCTTTAACCAACTCTGAGTGCATTGCTGCAACACCGTTAGTTTTGAAACAGGTAACAACACATAGGAACGCCATGCGAACCATGCGAGTTTCACCTTCTTCAATAATAGAAAGGTGACGTTTCATTTCGTCGTTGCCAGGCCATTTAGCTTCAACTTCGTCTTCTAAGAAGCGACGGTTGATTTCGTAAATGATTTCTAGGTGACGTGGAAGTACTTTTTCGAACAAGTACACAGCCCATTTTTCTAGTGCTTCTGGCAATAGAGTGTGGTTAGTGTAAGCGAAAGTTTCTGTACAGATTTTCCAAGCGTCGTCCCAAACTAGACCTTCTTCGTCGATAAGAATACGCATCAACTCAGGAATAGCTACAGTTGGGTGAGTATCGTTCAACTGAATTACAGCTTGCTTAGAGAACTGAGAGAAATCACTGTGGTTACGTTTGTAACGACGAATGATGTCTTTTAGTGAACAAGCACAGAAGAAGTACTGTTGGATAAGGCGAAGTTCTTTACCCTGTTCACTTTCGTCGTTCGGGTAAAGTACTTTAGATACTGCTTCAGCTTGTGATTTCTCAGATTGAGAATCAATGTAACCACCGGCGTTAAATACATCCCAGTCGAAGAAGTCAGCAGCTTTAGATTCCCACAAACGTAGTACGTTTACAGTTTTAGCTTCGTAACCAACTACAGGGATATCCCATGGCACACCTTTAATTTGACGACCAGCATGCCAAACTTTACGCATTTTGCCATCTTCGCCAAATACCGTTTCTACGTAACCGTATAAAGGTACTTCTTGAATTGATTCTGGACGGCAGATTTCCCAAGGGTTGCCGTATTCGCGCCAGCTATCAGGACGTTCGATTTGACGGCCGCCTTGAATTTCTTGACGGAATAAACCGTGCTCGTAATGGATACCGTAACCTACCGCTGGGTAGTTAAGTGTAGCCAAAGAATCGATGAAACAAGCAGCTAGACGACCTAGACCACCGTTACCAAGAGCCATATCTGGTTCTTCGTCACAGATGTCATTAATGTCTTTACCTAAATCGGTAAGTGCATCACGTGCAGCGTCGAACACACCAACGTTGTGAAGGTTGTTTATAGTTAAACGACCCATCAAGAACTCTAAAGAAAAGTAATGTACAGCACGAGAATCGTTTTCTGCATTCGCTTTAGAAGTTTCAGTTAAACGATCAAACACTAATTCGTTTACTGCAGAACACGTTGCTTTCCACCAAGCTTGGTTGTTAGCACGTCCTTCATCAGTACCGTGAGTACTGCGCAAGTGTTTAATAATTGAATCTTTAAACTCAACTTTCGATAACGCTAGTGCGTTTTTTGCTTTTGCCTTTTTAGCGGCCATGTGAATTTCCTTTGTATCTAACCTTTGTGGTGACATCTTCAAACGTAGCATTCGATGGTTAACCGAACAGCAAATGCTACAAAAGACTGTATGTGCTCAAAAATCCGAGCTCATGTTACCGATGCGGAACGACATTATATACGTTCTACATCACATTTAGGTAAAAAAGCCTCTCTCAAGACTAAATTTTTATGCATTTTTTGGAAAAAATGCTTTTTCACTCAAAGAACCGAAATGAAGTGTAAAGAAAACCCAACAAAAGCCCAGCATTTGAAAATGCTTTCATACGCGAATCGGCAGTAATCTTGATCGGAATCAATTAAAACGGGGCTTTTGTGCCAATTCGCCCAAAAATAAGACCTGATACATTGTAATCTGCCTTTGTAACAAAACTATTACAGAACTTGCAATTTAAAGCAGTTGGCATACGTTTTCAGGCGGAATTTATGCACAAAAAAAGGGTATTTATTCAATACCCTTCAGTCGGCGCTTATAGATTATAGTCCAGCTTTAGCCAATGCGGCAGAAACAATTGTTTGTGCTTCTTGCTCGATAAGCGCTAAATGTTCTTCGCCTTTAAAGCTTTCCATGTAAATCTTATAGATAGCCTCAGTTCCAGAAGGTCTGGCAGCAAACCAGCCGTTTTCAGTGACAACCTTTAAACCACCAATGGCAGCACAGTTACCCGGAGCAGCAGTAAGTTTTGCCGTGATCTGCTCCCCTGCTAAGGTTTCAGCTTCAACCATGGCTGGATCTAAGGCGCTCAATACAGCTTTTTGTTCTATGCTGGCTGGCGCGTCAATCCGTTTATAACAAGGCTCGCCAAACTGTTCGACAAAACCTTGGTAGTGTTCGCCAGGATCTTTCCCAGTAACAGCGATAATCTCTGCCGCTAGCAATGCCAAAATAATACCGTCTTTGTCAGTACTCCACACTCCACCATCTTTTCGTAAGAAAGAAGCACCGGCACTTTCTTCGCCACCAAAAGCAATGCTACCGTCAAACAAGCCGTCTACGAACCACTTAAAGCCAACCGGAACTTCTTTTAGTTCACGCCCTAAACTGGCTGCAACGCGATCAATCATCGAACTAGACACCAAGGTTTTACCAATTGCAGCATTAGCGTCCCACTCACTCCGATGAGAGTAAAGGTAGTTAATCGCTACCGCTAAGTAGTGATTAGGATTTAGTAATCCACTACTTTTGGTCACAATACCATGGCGGTCATAATCAGGGTCGTTGGCTACCGCTACGTCGAACTTATCTTTTAAGGCAATTAAGCTGGCCATAGCGTACGGAGATGAACAATCCATACGGATTTTTCCATCTTTATCTAGAGTCATGAAAGAAAACGTTGGGTCTACGCGCTCATTCACTACTTCTATGTCTAAACCATAGGTTTCTGCAATTACCGACCAGTAAGCAATGCCACTGCCGCCTAAGGGGTCTACACCAATTTTCACTTTAGATTTAGCAATCGCATCCATATCTAATACGTTGGCTAAATCATCAACATACGGTTTGATGTAATCAATACCAACAATAGAAGGTAATGCAATGGCTTCATCATAAGACAAACGTTTAACGTCTTTTAGGCCATTAGCTAATATTTCGTTTGCACGGTCTTGAACAACCTTAGTTACATTACCATCTGCTGGACCACCGTTTGGCGGATTGTACTTAAAACCGCCATCTTCAGGTGGGTTATGAGAAGGAGTAATCACCACTCCATCAGCCTGGTCTTTACCTAAACGGTTGTAAGCCAAAATTGCATGAGAAATAACTGGCGTTGGTGTGTAACCTAAACCCTCTTGATAACGAACTTCAACACCGTTTGCTGCAAACACTTCAATCGCTGAGCAAAATGCAGGCTCCGATAAGCCGTGGGTGTCTTTACCTATATATAAAGGCCCGGTAGTACCTTGCGCTAAACGGTATTCTGCCAATGCTTGACTAACTGCCAAAATATGATTTTCGTTAAAGGCTTTTTTACTAGAACTGCCGCGGTGGCCAGATGTACCAAATGCAACTTGTTGCTCTCGAACCGCTACGTCGGGTTCTAGTAAGTAATAGTCGGCCACAAGACGTGGGATATTTGCAAGATGCTCAGCCTGAGCTGGCTTTCCTGCTAGAGGGTGAATAGCCATTTATAGCTTCTCCGATGCTTAAGTTAAAATTAAAAAATGATTAGATCGCTTCACATAAGCGTTCAATTTGAGATTCTTGTAAGCCCATTTCGCTAGCGACATGTTGCAAAATATGGCGTTTGCGCGCGGTATTAGTGTTTGTAATCACCCAATATGGCGTATCTGGGATGGCTTGCGGTTTACTGGTTTTTCCAGACGCAAGTAATGAATCTTTGTCTTGAGAAAAGTACTCTCGCTTGCTGCCTTTGATCACACACGCTTTAGCGAACATTGCGTTGTTAACCGTATATAGGCTGGCAAGCAAAGAAAGGAAGCGTTTAGTGGAACTGCCTGCATTACCGATAAGCTCAAAATTGAAGTAACTGAGGAAATCAGGGTCTTGCGGAGTTGTTACCACGTCTTCAAGATTTTCGTATACAGAGCTTTCTTGAGTGGGTTGCTCAGGAGGAACATCGTCAACTGCTTGACTGTTCAAGTCAACAGGCTCTGGTTCTGCGCTTTCTTGAATAGAGGCGTCTACCTCAAGTAAGCGCCTAAGAATATCTGATGCGCTCTCGCCAATATGTTTAGTTTGGCCAGCAATATATAAATACAAGTCTTCTTCAATTTCTATGGTTTTCATCGCTACTTTCAAGTCATGCTCTGTACTTAACATAGCTAATGATTATACATAGCAAAGTTAATAACTCATCAACAATCCGAATTGCCAGCGCTAAAAGCACAAATAATGCGCAAACAATTTGTTTTTAAAGACTTGTAGTAATAAAGCTGCAAAGGCAGACTAACAATCCAATTACATAAGAGGTGTTGTTTTGGATCTGCACTACAAAGATCAAGGTATTGGCTACCCTATTTTATTGATTCACGGCTTGTTTGGTAGTTTGTCTAATTTGGGCTTGTTGGCTAAACACTTGGAACGTCTTGGTTATAGAGTGATTAGCGTAGATGCGCTTAATCACGGCTTATCCCCTCGTGTGGCGAAAATGGATTATCAAACACAAGCTAAAGCCATATACACCCTGTGTAACACTCTTAATATAGAAGAGTGCGCCATTGTTGGTCACTCTATGGGCGGTAAAGTGGCTATGACAACGGCGCAACTTTACCCTACTTTGGTTAGCGCTTTAGTCGCAGCAGATATCGCGCCTGTGGCCTATAACCATAATCATCAGGCTGTTTTCGCAGGCTTAAATGGCTTTGATGTAAGCCAAGTCACTTCTCGCTCACAAGCCGATGGATTACTTGCCCAACATATAAAAGAACCTGGAGTCAGGCAATTTCTTCTTAAATCCTTAACCAAGAGTGAACAACACTGGCATTGGCTGTTTGATGTTCCCTTACTTGCGGAAAACTATACCAACATCACTGGGTGGCAAACCTTTGGCGCATTTAACAAACCTTGCTTGTTTATCAAAGGGCAAAACTCAGACTATATTGTTAACCAGTATCAACAAGAGGTAGCTCAGCAATTTCCTAAAGCTGAACTAAAAATAATCAGCGACACCGGGCATTGGTTACATGCTGAAAAGCCAGCTATTTTTAATCGTTTAACCGAACAGTTTTTAGCCAAGCATATTTAACACCCTAACGCGCTTTATGGTATAGTGCGCGTCGAATTTTTCTCTCAAGGATAGTGATGTTCGCGAAGCATATAGATTTAATCGAAAGCCTTGCTCTAAATATAGGTTTTGTAATTCTATTTTTCTTTATCGGCATGGCTATTCAAGACGTACTTAAAAAAGGCAACGTTCCCCCATTTGGCCGCGCCGTGGTTTGGTTAGTGTTGTTTTTAGGGTGTGCAGGCTTTATTGCAAAAGGCCTAATTCAAATGTCTTGGGAAGGCACTGGTTTAGGTTAGACGGTTGTTTCAATATTAATGGCAAAACAAAATACAGATCGAACTACTATTGATCTATTCGCAAGTGAAAAAAGAGTTGGTCGACCTAGAACTAACCCTTTAGAGCGTAAAGATCAGCTAAAAGCCAATAAACGAAATCAACTTAAAAGAGATCGTGCGAATGGGCTTAAAAGAATCGAGTTGAAAGTTGAACAACAGCTTTTCGAAACCTTAAATCAGTTAGCCAATGAATCGGGCATAAGCCGAAGTGAACTGATAGAAAAGATGCTGAACAACCAAGTTAATCAGTTTTCAACAAATCAATAGTTTGTAATACAGGTAATATTTATGGCGAGCGTAGGAATATTTTTTGGTAGCGACACCGGTAACACCGAAGCAGTTGCACAAATGATCCAAAAAGAGCTAGGCAAAAAACTAGTAGAAATAAAAGACATTGCAAAATCTACTAAAGAAGACATCGATGAGTTTTCGTTGATTCTTTTAGGTATTCCCACTTGGTATTACGGCGAAGCACAATGTGATTGGGATGACTTCTTCCCTGATCTTGAGCAAATAGACTTTTCAGAAAAGTTAGTCGCAATATTTGGTTGTGGTGATCAAGAAGATTACGCAGAGTATTTTCTTGATGCTATGGGTACTATCAACGATATCGTTACTACCAAAGGGGCTACGGTTGTTGGTCATTGGCCCATCGAAGGTTATGACTTTGAAGAATCAAAAGCGCTAGCAGATGATGCTCACTTTGTTGGTTTGGGTATCGATGAAGATCGTCAGCCTGAGTTAACCCAAGAGCGTGTTAAAGGTTGGTGTAAGCAAGTATATGAAGAAATGTGCTTAGCTGAATTAGCCGACTAAAAATCTACTGGGCGAAAGCCCAGTTTTTGTATCTGACCCTCGTATAGTTGGCCAAGTTTATGCTTAACTTGGCTCAGAGGGAGAAAAATGTGTTTAAGTATCTATTTATAATTTTCCTGGGAATATCCAGTAGTGTATATGCAGACGTTTGGTTTTATGAAGACCAAAACGGTGTGATGCACTTTGCTCAGGAAAAAAAGGGCTCTAAATGGCGCTTGCTGATGCGTACGCCTAAATCGCTCAACCCGCCGAAAGCCAAAAGTACCCAACAAAAAGCGCCTAATCAACGCCCTTATCATCAACTTATCGTTGCAAGCGCAAGGCGCCATAAACTTGACCCTGCGCTCGTTCATGCGGTGATAGCAACTGAGTCCAATTACAGAGCCGACGTAGTTTCTCGCGCTGGTGCAATGGGATTGATGCAATTAATGCCTGCTACAGCCGAACGCTTTTCAGTGACAGACCCATTTATGCCTGAACAAAATATAGAAGCAGGAACACGCTACCTGCGCTGGCTACTGAATGAATTTGAATCACTTCAGCTAGCTTTAGCGGCTTATAACTCGGGAGAAAACACCGTAAAACGCTACGGCTTTGCGATTCCTCCCTATAAAGAGACTCAGAACTACGTGACTAAAGTCATTGAGCGCTACAAAAAAAACCTAAGCCTTGTTCAGTAATCATTAAGCAACTTGTTCAAGGTTTGGTCTATGCTGTCGCTTTAATCGGATATAGAGCTTACGGGTAATCACTGCGATAACTTTACCTTTCGAATCAACAACCTCGGTGCTTACCTCTGGTTGATACTTCTCTCCACTCTCAGCCTTACGCAAAACATCTTCTATAAATGCTTCTTCTAGTTTGAAGTGTCCATAAACCACTCCACGACCTGGAGAAACAAACTTGATCGAGGCTTCACTATCCCAAATATGGTATTTGTTACCCAATATCGCCATCAACATTAACGGGTAAATAGGATCGGTCATCGAAAACATAGAGCCACCAAACTGAGACCGATTAGCGTTTTTGTTCCA
The DNA here is from genome assembly GCF_046774965.1 of Agarivorans sp. DSG3-1. Classification (NCBI taxonomy): domain Bacteria; kingdom Pseudomonadati; phylum Pseudomonadota; class Gammaproteobacteria; order Alteromonadales; family Alteromonadaceae; genus Agarivorans; species Agarivorans sp. DSG3-1. The sequence goes on from NZ_CP177241.1 coordinate 3,619,976, forward strand.
CCATCTAAACGCGAGCCTCACCTCGCAAGTGCGAAAATCTTTAGATAGTTTAGAGATCTTAATCCCTGCTCCCCAGAAAGGAGGCCACATATTGAGTAAACTTTTTGCTAGGTTGGCGTTTTTAAGTAGATGTTCCATAAGCTCAACTGGTCTGACATGTTAACAATAGGTTAATAAATAATTAACTGCGCTACAAGTTTTCTTATCGAGCTTTCTGTTTGTCTCGTAAGTCCGTATACTTACCGCAGTTATGGAATGAATAACAGCAACGGAAAATATTTCACCTATGTCTGATAATAATCAAGCTCTAAAAAAAGCAGGCCTTAAAGTCACCCTGCCCCGAATGAAAATTTTGGAGCTACTACAAATTCCGTCTAATCAACATATTAGCGCCGAAGACTTGTACAAATTACTGATAGACCAAGGTGAAGAGATTGGTTTAGCTACCGTTTACCGAGTACTTAATCAGTTTGATGACGCCGGCATTGTTACCCGCCATCACTTTGAAGGTGGTAAATCAGTATTTGAACTAAATAGCCAGCAACACCATGACCACTTGGTATGCTTAGATTGCGGAAAAGTTATCGAATTCAATGACGACACCATTGAACAAAGACAAAAAGATATTGCTAAAACAAATAATATTCAACTAACTAACCATAGTTTATATCTTTACGGAAACTGTACTAAAGTAGATTGCGAAAACCGCGAAGATTAAAATAGAAACAGGTGCTAAGCACCTGTTTTATTCTCCCCCGAGTAACCCCACCGCTCAACTAAATCATTCTCAATTCCAATATGATCTAAGATTCTAGCCGTAACGTGCTCTACCAAATCTTGTATCGACTCAGGTTTATGATAAAAGCCAGGACAAGCCGGTAGAATATCTACGCCTAACTTAGCGAGCTTAAGCATATTTTCTAAATGAATGGCTGAAAACGGCATTTCTCGGGGAACCAGAATCAATTTGCCCTTTTCTTTTATGACTACATCCGCTGCGCGCTCAAGTAAGTTATCAGACAATCCCATAGCAACCGAGGCCAGCGTGCCCATGCTACAAGGACATATCACCATGGTTTTTGGAGCAGCAGAACCGGAAGCTACCGGAGAAAACCAATCATTTTTGCCTGGCACTAATATCTGGCCTGGCTGAGCACCAAACTTGCTTTCTAAAAACAGTTGAGCTTTTTCATTTTGGCTTGGCCACTGCTGGTTAGCCTCAGTAGCTAGCACCACTTTCGCTGCGCTAGATATGAGCAAATGAATGGTAAATTGCTTTTTTACTAACTGTTCAAGTAAACATAAAGCATAAGGAGCTCCGGACGCTCCAGTTATCGCTAAGGTGATTTGTTTATTATTCATTTAATTAGCACTTTCAATGAAAAGAAGACAGATAAACGCTGAGCCACAGATTGTAACGCCAATAAGTGTGCGAGGCGACTTGTTATGAACAATCAGCCATTTATAAATTTGTGACTATTTACTACAATTATCTAAAGGACTTAATAAGTTGGGACTATGTCTAAGATAGAAATACCCACCGATTCATTGCAAGTTGGGCATTATATTAGCCTTCCTATAGGTTGGACTGCTCACCCTTTTATGCGCAATAACTTCATCATTAAAAACCAAGAGCAACTTACAGTTGTTCGCTCCTTAGGTTTAGACAATATTGCCGTTATTCCTAGTAAATCTAAAGTAGCGGTACCTGATACTAACAATGAAGACGACTTAGCAGGGGCTGACCAAGAAGAGCCAGAAATCGACCCTGATCAGGCTTGGCTAGATGAGTTACGTAACGGGCAAAAACGCGCCAACAAAGCCTATTTACAAAACGCAGAAAAGTTTCGCTCAGCACTGACTAAGTTCACCAGCAAACCCGAAGAAGCTTACTACAGCATATTTGAACAAGTTAATATAACCCTTCAGCTTATGTTTAAGTCTGCAGATGCCCACAGTGTTTATGTGAGTTTAGAGCCCAGTAGCGACGAAGATATATTTTTTCATAGTGTAAACGTAGCTGTTCTTTCCATCTTAGTGGCAAAAAACTTGGGATTTTCTGAAAAAGAATGCCAGCACTTATGTATAGCTGGGATGATTCATGACATTGGTGAACTAAAAGTACCTCAGCAAATACGTCGAAAACCCAGCGAGTGGAGCCAAGCTGAGCAAAACTTTTACCAAACTCACCCCAAATTTGGTGCAGAGTTAATTAAAAAAGCTGGGTCTTTTCCACCAGAAGTTTTACCCATTGTGATTAATCACCATGAGCTTCTAGACGGCAGTGGTTACCCCAACCAACGTAAAGCCAGCGAACTAGACAAAGCAACACAATTGCTGAGCATAGTAGATAGCTTTGAACACCTTTGTGCTCCTTTAGCAAATCAAAAAAGAATGACCCCACAAGAAGCATTCGCTTTTCTATACAAGAGTGCAGGAACCAAGTACAACAAACTGTACTTAGAACAACTGATGAATACCTTAGGCATATACCCGCCGGGCTCAATTGTAAGTCTATCTAACGATGGGTATGCAATGGTGATGTCGAGTAATCCTAAAGAAAAACTTAAACCAAGAGTATTACTGTTAGAAAAAGGAAAAAACTTTAGTAACGCCAACGTAGCAGACCTAACTAAAGAAGACATTAAGATAAACAAAACGGTTAAATGGGACGATGTTCCTGCTGTTCTGATAAAGAACTTTGACCCGAAATTACGTTGCTGTTACTTTTTCGACCCCGGACAATAAAAACTCTTAGAACAAAAAAAGCCTGATTTCATCAGGCTTTTTTATTTTACTTTGTTGTAGCTAATTAGCTGTCTTCAGCATCTTCGATACCTTTAACTTTTTCTCGTAAACCTTGCAGCATCACGTAGAAAACAGGCACTAAACAAGTACCAACAATGGTAGCTGCGATCATCCCACCCATAACGGCATAACCCAGCGATATTCGACTCGCCGCGCCAGCACCGGTGGCTATCACCAAAGGTATTACGCCTAAGATAAACGAAAAGGCAGTCATCAATACAGCACGAAAGCGTAGTCGAGCTGCCTTTACTGCAGAATCACGAATACTCATTCCGCCTTCGCGTAACTGCTTCGCGAACTCTACGATGAGAATAGCATTTTTACAGGCCAGTCCTATCAACAACACCAGTCCGATTTGAGTGTACAAGTTTATGTCTGAACCCATGATCCAAATATAAATAAAGGCACCCAAAATCGCGATTGGAACCGCTAACATCACCGAAATAGGAACTGTCCAACTCTCATACTGTGCTACCAAGAACAAGTAAGTAAAGATAAGCGCTAAACTAAAGATAAATGGCGCTAAGTTTCCTGCTTTAAGCTCTTGATAAGTCTGACCAGACCACTCATAAGTGTAGCCTGCGGGGAACGTCGTTTCGGCTATTCGCTTAACGGCATCAATTGCTTGGCCAGAACTAAAACCGGGTGCAGGGAAAGCGTTCATTTTCACCGCGCCATACAAGTTGAACTGGTTAATGTACTCAGGGCCAAGTTTAGGCTCAACCTTCACCAAGGTATTTAGCGGTACCATTTCATCAAACTTATTTCGAATATAGAAGCGAGCAATATCTTGCTCTGAATTTCGATACTCTGTTTCAGCCTGCATGTTCACGCGAAACACCTTACCAAAGCGGTTAAAGTCATTCACGTACATAGAACCAAGCATAGTTTGCAAGGTCATGAAAATACTACTTAATTGAACACCTTGTACTTTCGCTTTCTGTCGGTCCACATCTACGAATAGTTGTGGTACATCAGCTCTGTAAGTACTAAATGCAGCAGCTAATTCTGGTGCACTGCCCGCCTCTACCGCTGTTGCTCTCATCACACTTGCAAGACTTGCAGGAGTGCGGCCTAAGGTATCTTGGATAAAGAATTCAACACCTGCAACAGTACCTACACCAGGTAAAGCGGGTAACGAAAAGCCTACGGCTTGTGCTTCGTTATATCCGGCTAAAACGCCGTTAGCTTTTTGTACAATGTTAGATTCAATTAATGCAGGGTCTTTACGTTCATCCCAATGAGATAAGATAACAACCATTAAACCAGCATTAGATGAAACGGCCCCTGAGATGATAGAATAACCGCTTGCAGAAATAACATTGGTTACCCCTTCAAGGTCATTTAGTTCATCAACCATCTTAGATACAACGTCTTTAGTACGGTTGATAGATGCACCGTTAGGCAGCTGTACATCGATAAAGAAGGCCTTTTTATCCTCTGTAGGTACAAAGCCTGATGGCAACGAAGTGGCCAAATAACCAGTAGCACCAATCAGCAATACATAAACAATGCCTACAATAGACAGTTTTCGTACCATTCCACTAACAAAGCCAGTGTATTTGCCAGTAACCTTATCAAAGTGCTTGTTAAAGAAAGCATGGAAGCCTTTTTCGTGTACTTTTGGCGTTTTCAACAACGATGCACATAAAGCTGGGCTTAGTGTTAATGCATTAATTGAAGAAATAAGTACTGAAATACAAATGGTAATTGAGAACTGAGCATACATTTGACCAGTAATACCAGGCATAACCGCTGTAGGAGCAAACACAGCTAAGAGTACCAAGGTTGTCGCTACAACCGGTCCGGTTACTTCTTGCATCGATTTAGTGGTCGCGTCTACTGCGTTTAATCCTTCGTCTTGCATTAAACGTGTGGTGTTTTCTACCACCACAATCGCATCATCTACCACGATACCAATGGCAAGAATCAGTGCGAACAACGATACTGTGTTAATGCTCATACCAGTAGCTAACAAGAAAGCAAATGTGCCTACTAGTGATACTGGAATAGCAATCGCTGGGATTAGTGTTTGTCTAACATCTTGCAGAAAGATATAAACAACAAAAATAACTAAAGCAATAGCAATCAGCAGCGTTTCAAGCATTTCATCAATTGAGGTTTCAACGAACTCGGTCGTGTCGTACAACACTTTGTAGTCCATATCTTCTGGGAACTGAACGCTCAAACGGGTGAGTTCTTCTCGCACACCTTTAGCGACTTCAAGTGCATTTGCACCACTAGCTTGATAGATAAACAATAAGGCAGAAGCTTTATTGTCTAACATAGCCTCAGCATCGTAACTTGCTGCGCCTAACTCAATGCGTGAAATATCTTTAAGATAAACTGCACTGCCATCAGGGTTTGAGCGAACAATAATTTCTTCAAACTCTTCTGGATGACTTAAACGGCCTTTGGTAGACAAAGTATACTGAAACTGCTGGTCTCTAGGCACCGGAGCAGCACCAATACGACCTGCTGCAACTTGGATATTCTGTTCTTGAATTGACGCTATTGCATCATCAACAGTAACACCTAAGCTCGCCATGCGATCTGGGTTCAGCCACACTCGCATTGAATAGTCCATGCCACCAATAATGCTTACTTTAGATACACCATTAACCCGTGCCAGGTTATCTTTAATATTGATCCCCATGTAGTTATTAAGGAACAAGTTATCTAAAGATTCATTAGGAGAAACAAGGTTAAGCATCATCAAAATACTAGGGTCTTGTTTCTCAACTTTAACCCCATTTCGTTGTACTTCAGATGGTAAACGCGGCATAGCTTGCTGAACGCGGTTTTGCACATTTACCTGTGCCATGTCTACGTTACTGCCTACCTCAAAGGTCACGTTTAGAGAGTAACTACCGTCGTTAGCGCCTTTTGACTCCATGTAAATCATGTTTTCAACACCATTTACTTCGGCTTCAATCACCTTAGCAACGGTATCGGCAACAACTTCGGCACTCGCACCTGGGTAGCTTGTGGTAACAGAAACCATAGGTGGAGAAATATTCGGAAATTCAGCTACCGGTAAAACCGGAATCGACAAGAAGCCCGCCAGTGTTAAAACAATCGCGATAACAAAGGCAAACTTGGGTCGATGAATAAAAAACTTACTAATCATCACCGACTCCTTAAGATTTAGTGTCAGAGAATGGCTGAATAGTATCCATTTCGTGGTCAACTTCAGCGCCTACTCGGGCTTTCTGTAAACCTTCAGAGATAACTAAATCGCCTTTTTCTAAACCTTTCTCAACTTCCCAGTCAATACCGTAACGTTGACCAAGCTCAACATTTTTTCGAGTCACAACATCCTTCTTATCAACGGTAAGAACGTAACGTCCCTGCTGATCTTCTTGAACAGCACGTTGTGGGATTAACAACACTTCTTCCATTTCTGGAGACTCAATAATTACCGTCACATACAAACCTGGAACAATAATGTGTTCTTTATTTGGGAACTCTGCGCGTATTGCCAAGGTACCAGTAGTAGCGTCTACTCGGTTATCTACAAAATCCATGTTGCCGGTTTCTTCAAACATAGAACCGTCTGGAAATTGAATTTTTACAGGGAAATCACTTAGCTTAAATGGCGTGGTAACTGATTTATGCGCGCGTTGAGCTTCAATTAACACTTTTTCTGGTAACTGGAAGTTCACCCAAACTGGTTCCATTTGCACTAGGTCTGCAAGTTCAGTTTGATCAGGTATGATGAGATCACCGGTGAAAACGGCTGCTCGGCTAATACGACCTGTAAAAGGTGCGTAAATTTTGGTGTAGCCTAATTCTAGTTTCGCGTTATCCAACTCTGCGTTGGCACTTTGCAATGCAGCATTAGTTTGTAACTTACGAGATAGCAGATTGTCGTAATCAGACTGACTAATAAAGTTGTCTTTTATCAGCCCTTCTCCACGTTTAAAGTTCAATACAGCAGTATCGTAAGCGGCTTTCGCTTGGGCTACCATTGCCTCAGAAGACTTTAGAGCTGCATCGTACTGTTCTGGGTCAATTTCAAACAGCAAATCGCCTTTTTCTACAATGCTACCTTCTTGAAAATTAGTTGTTGCAAGATTGCCGCGAACTTTAGACTTTAAAGTAATATCCTGAGTCGCTTCAGTTCGGCCAACAAAATCATTACTTGGTGTTACTTGCTGCATGGTAACTTCAAGCACTTTAACATTTGCTTTAACTTCTGGAGGAGGTGGTGGTGCAGTGTCACACGCACTTAATAATGAAAGTGAGGCTAGCGTCAATCCTAACGCTTTAGCCACACGAGCTACAACAGGTGTGCGGTTCATAAACGATCCTTGTGTTTATTAATGTGTACCTAGTTAAATCAATTGTAATGATAGACCGTAAACAGTTACATGAAAACCAATAGTCTAGTTTTAACTGTACATTTTTTTAAATAGTAAACAACAGCTTACTTTACATACAATCATGCTGTTTTCATTTACCCACATTAATACACTTTGTTACTATTACTCCACTTGTTTTAGCTAGGCAGCAATATGCAACTCAAACCCGTAAATAAAGACATTTATCAAACACGCTCTCGTTACAGCTATATTGGTATTTCAGCCTTGTTGATCCTATTCACCTTAGCATGGTCAACATTTTTCATAGCCCTATTCTCTATAGGTTCAGATAACTTTTACCTCAATTTAATGGGCGTTGTAGCGGCAGTATTGTCGATTGTGCCTGTAGTACTTTTTTGTAAAACAAAGCCATGGTTTGCTGAAGTCATTTATGTCTGGGAGCTGAAACAAGAATTAAACAAAATTAACCGTAAAATGGCTGCGCTATCAACAGCCACAAAACACGGTGATGCGATAGCGTTCAGTATTATTAAATTTAGCTATTTAGGCAGCAGGCAGATATGGGAATTAGATGACAACACCTTAATGCTGAGTGAACTGGCGCTAAGTGAACAAAAGCTAGATGAACTAGCTCAAGCTCAAGGGCTTGTTATTGACACAAGCCAATACCATCAGACTCAACTAGCAAAGTATTAGTCGAGAAAGTGTAAGCAGGTGTGCCCATCTACCAATATAGGTGAGACTTTCTGGTCATCGGCAAAAGCCTTTTTTAGGCTCCCTTCAACCACCAGCTTATCGCCTAACTTTGCTTTTTTAGCTATTAGCTCTGCTGGGTAAGCCCATAAGTTACAGTTTACTCGATGCTGGGTGTCACTAAGGTCTGTAGCAAGTTGCAGTTTAATATAGCTTTGGTCGTTGACACTTTTACGTAAAGTAGAAGCATGAGCGATTTCACCAATTAATGTGACTTTATTCCAATAAAGCTGAGTTGGTCGACCTACAAAACTAAGTTGTTCAGCGTCTATAGCGCTAACAATCTCCCCAGCGGAATCTCTCTGATTTCTTAGCCGACCATTAATTACCACGCCATCCCCAGCTTTTGCGTAGCGTTTAAGTCGCTCAGCTTGCTCCCCCCGAACAGTAATTTGAAACACTTCAACCTGTTCTTTCGCTGATGATTTGGTTTTCTTTTTTACTAATACTTCAAACTGAGTGATCGCAGTTCCATCACTAAAATAGCGAAGCGTGACATCTTTAGTCACAAGGTTGCCAAGTATTTCAATATTTGAACGACAAATTACCTGCAAAAATCTTACTCCACACTGCTATATAGGGTTTGTTGAAGCATTCAGATAACGTTACTATCTGTTTTTACCTTCTGTACTAGGCCATTATGAAATACCCTTGTCGATTAGACAAATACCTTTCGAAAGCAAAACTGATTTCTCGTAGCGATGCCAAAAAGCTAATAAAAAGCAATAGACTTAAAGTAAATCAACAACTTGCTAAAAATGCACAGTTAGCCATAAAGCAAGATGACAGCGTATTTCTAGACGACCAACTACTTAGTCTACAAGAGCACTGTTACTTTATGCTAAATAAACCCAGTGGGTATTTAAGTACAGAAGCAGAAGCTAACCACCCTAGCGCATTATCGTTAATTACAGAGTTAAGCAATCCACTACATTCTGCCGGAAGGCTCGATGTTGATACGACCGGATTATTACTGCTAACCAACGACGGCCAATGGTCACACCGAGTGACTAGCCCTCGCGCAAATAAATTTAAGCAATACAGAGTGGATTTAGCGGATGCAATCGGCGAACAAGAACTACAGCAATTACGCGATGGTTTAATGCTACGCGGCGAAGACAAACCAACTAAACCGGCTCTGGTTGAGTACATAAACGCCACCCAAATAGTTTTGCAGATTAGTGAAGGGCGCTATCACCAAGTAAAACGCATGCTGGCCGCAGTGGGTAACAAAGTTGTGGGTTTACACAGAGAAAAGATAGGCGACATAGGCATAGACGCTTCGCTAAAGCCAGGTGAATATCGCGCTTTAAGGGCCGAAGAAATTAGCTGTTTTTAGCTTCCTCTACATACAACACAACTTGATTTCGACCCTGTGATTTAGCTTGATAAAGGGCACTGTCTGCTTGCTTATACAGTTTTGCAAAACTACTGTCTTTTTGATTTTCACTTAAGCCAAAACTACAGGTAAAACTCGGCTCATTGCGATCATTTTCAAAAGACAATCGTAAACGTTCTGCCAAATTCAATGCTTGAGAAACGTCAGTTTCAGGCAATAACATAATGAACTCTTCTCCCCCCCAGCGAGCCAGCAAGTCTGTCTCGCGTTTCAGTTCATTTACTTTCTCTACCAATCTAATCAAACACAAATCACCCACGTCATGACCATGTTTATCGTTTAGTTGTTTAAAGTGGTCTACATCCAACATCAAGATGGTAAAGCGCGAACCATTGCGATCGCTGCGACTTTGTTCTAAATATACTGAGTGTTCAAAGTGTCTACGGTTCGACACACCCGTTAACGGGTCAGTATTCGCTAGGCGCTGCAATTTTCGTTCTAAAGACTTTTGCGCACTAATGTCGATACTAGAGCAAACATAATTTTTTATTTCTTGATCGGCATATACCGCAGTAACCGTCATTTGCTGAATAGAAGTTACACCGTTTGAATCATGAATAGATATCTCACCTAACCAACTACCTTGTTTTTTGGCCGATTGTAAAATGGATTCAAAGCTAGGAGAGGAATGACCAAAATCAGTCATCTTTTTACCCACCATGTATTCAGCAGAAAGGCCTATTTTTCCAGCTAGGTAGCGATTCACCTTTACAATAACACCGTCAACATCAGTAATAAGCTGAGAAAACTCCCCTTCAAAAGCAGCCTGCCTCAGAGCATTAAGTTTTCGAACCACTGCTTTTTCACGGCGAATGACCTCGGTGAGGTAAGAGCCAATAAAACAACTAAACAGCGCGGCAATGTATACAACAGCGAAAAACACTAACCAATACTTACTATCTGTTATCAAATCGCGGTAGGAAATGTAGAGGAACGTTAAGTTGGGATCGTCTTCTTCTATTCCCGTTTCTTTGGTGAACATTAGCCCACCACTCACGGAGTAAGGGTCTTTTTTGTTAACAAAATCGCCTCTTAAGAAATAACTTTGTGTCAACTCATAATCGATACGGCCAACCAATTCGATTAACTTATTGTAAGTAGGTTTACTATAGTCTCCCTCAATGATGACACCTTCTTCGGTTAAGATTATCGCTCTCTCTACAAGCTGTGGTCGCCCTACAAAATGAACCGTTTGATTGATTGCTTGCTGGTCGTATTCGTTTACCATCCAACCCACCAATTTTGACCATTTATCAAACACCGGTATATAAAGAAGGTAGAAGTAAGTATTAGAAGACCTATCTAGCAATGCTTTTGAAGAAATCACACCCTCGCCGCGCCATACCAACTCTTTAAAGTAATGAGTAATGAGAGGGTTAACTTCGCTATTCCATTTTAGTTCGTGGCCTTGCTTATTTTGGTCTAAAACTAAATCAACGCGACCGTCTCGATGAATATAATAGAAATTACCTTCTAGATTAACGTCTTTAGCAATACGCTGCCATTCAGTTGCTAAAGACACCAAAGTGAGCTCATTTTCATCGTTAACGTAGTTAAGCAAACCTAAGGTACGAGTGAGTAAAGATAAACGTTGAGATAACAAACTCACCAAATGTTTGTTTGCTGTACTAAAGCCACGAAAAGACAGCTCTACCTCTTCGTCGATTTGATGCTTAACGGTGTGATAGCGATGAGAAACGACAGCAGAGAACAACAAAGTCACCAATAGTGCCCATAATGAGGCGCGTTTTTTCCATGACCAGCTATTTAGAAGAGTTGATTGCTTCAATTGCACACTTTAAGAAAATGTTTTAGTTACAACCTATTATTAAACATTTAAACAGTTTTTGCTGTTTTTTTAACTTCCACCAATGCACATAATTGCACATTAAAACAAATAATGGCTTTTTCAGTTTTCATACTTGAATGCCACAACTGAGCCAACGATACTGGTGAAAAACATAAAGGTAAATTCATGACTGATTTTCGTTTCCATCCACAAAGTCAGGTTGTTCAACAGCAAGACAGCTATTTAATTACTCTATACACCGCTATTAATCACCCTTACTCTCAAATTTTTGTGCGTGTAGAGCCTGATCATGAAGAATGGTTAATTGAGCTAAAAAAGCCTAAACAAGAAGGAAACTGGTTAAAGTGGCAAACCAAAATCCCCGTTAGCCCTCATAGCCCGTTAACCTTGTATTGCTTCAAGTTCTTATGCCAAGACCAGCAAGTGTTTTTGCATGCCGCTGGCGAATCATCTAGGCTTCCTCAAAAACATTTCCATTTTAAGATTAACCACAATGCAAAACCGCCAGCGTGGGTAAAACAGCAAGTATTTTATCAAATATTTCCAGAGCGTTTCGCTAATGGAGACCCAAATCTAACGCCAACAGATGACAGTTATAGCTACCATCGCGATGGCCGTGCGGTGGTTCAAAAGAAATGGGGGGAACCGTTAGCCAAATCTCATTCAGGAACCGGAGCAACAGAGTTTTATGGTGGTGATTTAATAGGTATCGAACAAAAGCTCGATTATTTAGACGAGCTAGGGGTTACCGCCATCTACCTCAACCCCATTTTTTGCTCGCCAAGTAATCACAAGTACGACTGTAGTAACTACTTTAAAGTAGAACCTCATTTTGGCGGGGACGATGCGCTAATTAGCTTATCTGCGAACATGAAGCAACGTGGTATGAAGTTAATGTTAGATGCGGTAGTAAACCACACTTCTAATCAACACCATTGGATGGACTACTACCAGCAAGGAATGGGCGGTGCTTATCACAACAGTGACTCTTTGTTTAAAGATTGGTACCACTTTGACAACAGCGGTAACTATTGGTCTTGGAAAGGTGTAGAGACCCTGCCTAAACTTAACTTTGCCAACCTAGAAGTACAAAAAGCGATTTACTCAAGTGAGCAATCGGTACTTAAACATTGGTTAAAGCCCCCCTTCTCTATCGATGCATGGCGCTTTGATGTGATTCATATGCTGGGTGAACATAACAGTGCACAAAATAATGCCCATTACGTAGCAGAATTTAGAAAGTCGATTAAAGAAACTAACCCTGACGCATACATGATTGGCGAGCACTTTGCCGAAGCAACTCAATGGTTACAGGGTGACCAAGAAGATGCGGCAATGAACTATTACGGTTTTAACCAACCAATTGTTGCCTTTTTAGCCAAAATGGATGTTCCGCGTTATTCGCCAATTAAACTTGATGCAAAAGGATTAGCAGAGTGGTTAGCCGAGTCTCGCGGTTCAATTCCTTTTGCTAATCAACTAGCCCAATATAACCTCTTAGACAGTCACGATACTCCCCGCTTTAGTCACTTAGTTAATGATGGCATAGATCTCAATAAAGTGGCCGCCACGCTATTACTCACCTACGTAGGCGTACCGTCAATTTATTATGGTGATGAGGTGGGTGTAACCGGCGCTAACGATCCAGATTGTCGTCGTTGTTTCCCATGGGATGAATCGCAGTGGCAGCAACCATTGTTAGCTCATTACCAGCAGTTAATCGCGTTGCGCAAACACCGAAAAGAGTTTCAAGAAGGCGATATCATTAGTTTGCTTGAAAGTGATGATGTGTGGGCATTTATACGTTGGTTACCAAAACACCATTCTATTGTGGTAATCAATCGCGGAGATGCTGCCAATATCACCTTAAACCTAAGCAATATGCAGCAATTGGCGCGTTATAGATTGATGGGAAGTATTGAAGAACTGCAGCCCAACCAACAACAACTTTCATTGTCGTTGGAAGCGCAATCGTCGTTGATATTAAGCAGTATCTAAACTGGCTCATGTTGCTGGCTATCAGCCAGCAACTTATTGTCTAAAGATTTGCTGGTATTAACCTGCAGATCTTTTAACTGCTGGGCTTGTCTAACTAAATTCCCTTTGCCAGTACTCAGTTTGTTCATCGCGCTATTGTAGCTATCAGTTGACCGCTGCAACTGTTGACCGTGATTCTGCAAATCTTCAGTAAATGCCACAAACTTATCAAACAACTTACCAGCGCGTTGCGCGATAACTTGCGCGTTTTGCTGCTGATGTTCGCTTCTCCACAAATTTTGAATCGTTCGCAATGCCACCATTAAACTACTTGGGCTAACCAGCAAAATATTCGCTTCTACACCAAACTGAACTAAAGAGGGATCTTGCTCCAGCGCACTCAAGTATGCACCTTCAATCGGCACAAATAACAGTACATAATCTAAAGACTCTAGTTGATAAAGAGTGTGGTAATCTTTCTTGCCTAAACCAATGATTTGATTACGTAAACTTTTTGCGTGCTCTTTTAGGGCAGTTTTCTTAACTTCTGTATCGTCACTGTTGAAGTAACGCTCGTAAGCCACCAAATTCACTTTAGAATCAACAATTACTGCCTTATCACCTGGCAGTTTAACCACTACATCTGGCTTTATTGTTTGTCCATGCTGATTCACACCCACTACTTGAGTTTGATATTCATGCCCTTCTCTCAATCCAGAAGATTGAAGGATTTGCTCTAGGATTAACTCGCCCCAATCCCCTTGTTGCTTGTTGTCACCTTTTAGAGCCTTAGTTAAACGCAACGCGTCATCACTCATCTGTTGGTTGAGCTGTTGTAAGGTCACTATTTGATCTTTTAGAGAGTGTCTCTGTTTAGCTTCGTTCTCATAACTCTGTTGAACTTGCTGTTTAAATCCGTCTAATTGCTGCTTTAACGGCTGCAACACAGTTTCTATGCTTTGTTTACTTTGTTGCTGTAGTTCCAAGCCTTTTTCAGAAAAAATTCGGTTAGCCAATAATTCAAACTGGGCATTTACCCGTTCTTCACTTTTTTCTAGGTAAGTAATGCGCTCTTGCAAGGTAAGATCTTTTTGTTGAAGCAACGCGCACCGCTGTTGCTCACGTTGTAACAATTGCTGGCTAGTTTCAAATTGCTCTTTAATTTCACGTAAGTATTCAACTTCATTCCGTAAACCAGCATTGCTGATCAGCTGCTCTTGCAAACTTTGTTGAGTATTGTCGAGGTTTAGTTTTAGCTCAGCTTGCTCTTGCTGTATCCGGTCAATCTGCATATCAAGCGCGGCCTTTTGCTTGTTTGCTTGACTGCCCTTTATGCTATTTATCAGCAACAGTAATAAAATAAGAATAGCGAGAGATAAGGTAATTAAAGCGCTAACTTGGTTAAATTGAGAAGAAATAAGCTCTAAGTTCACAGTAATTCCATTGCGGTTAGGGTGTTTTGCTCGTTATCATGCATCATACCGTAAACAGCTCGTTAAGCTCGTGGCTGTTTCGCATGTTTTAGCTTAAATTTAGGAAAATCATTAAGATGAGTATCTTTTCAGCTTTAAAGAAAATGTTTCAAGCCGCGCCTGTTCAGGCAAAAAGCTATCCAGAAGAGTTATACAATGAGTTTACTATTACCCCTAGCCCTCAGTCGTCAAATGGCCAGTACCGAGTGGCAGCGGTAATTAGTAAAACAATAAATGGCGAGTTAAAAGAACATACATTTATTCGTTCAGACACTTGCGCTAGCTCAGACGATGCCGCCGAGCTAGCAATGCATAAGTGCAAAACCTTTATTGATCAGATGGGCGATCAAATCTTCGACTAAATTTACACGTTTTCAAACAGTCGAGTAAGCACCTGTTTCACTGCGTCAATATCAAAGGGTTTATCCACTAAAGCAGAAACACCGCTTTGGCGAACCCCATCTAACTTGGCGCAGTTATTTTCCGATGTCACCATCAAGGCTGGAATATCACAAAATTTAGGGTGTTGCCTTAAGGCTTCGATTAACGCTGCACCATCCATAACCGGCATGTTGTAGTCGGTAATGACCAAATCAACTTCATTCTGCTCCAAAATAGCTAGCGCTTCTTGGCCATGTTCAGCCACTAGCAAATTAACCAATCCAATATTTTCAAGCACCTTAGAGATGTGTCGACGCGCAGTTTGGCTGTCGTCAACGACCAAAATGGTTTTATCGGAAATGTCCAGATTATTAATCACTTGGCTGTCTGGCTCAATGTAACTAATCGTAGCCTGTAAAGCCGCTAACAAGTGAGTAAACTCAAAAGGCTTTGGCAGCATGGCAATTACACCAGCTTGCTTTATCGCGTCTAGAGTATGGTGACAAGCCTCACTAGAAATAAGCATAAATGCAATATCTCGGCTTAAGTCGTTTGCGCGAAGTTGTTGCACTAAATCCGTAGCGGTACCATCGCTAAAGTACATCGAACTTACCACCAAATCTGGTGCCGTTTTAATCGCGAGTTCCAGCGCTTGTTGGCAGTTCTCTGCCATTAAGAAGTTATCAATGCCTGCTTCGTGTAAGCGAGTGCGAATGATATTACGCTGCATGTTTGAAGGCTCTACCAATAAGATCGTAAGATCTGCTAACGACAATGATTCCATAACACCCTGTTTGAACTTTCAAATGATGATGTAGTTTACTCCTTTAAAGCCCGCTTTTTTATCGCTAATTTGCTAATCTAGAACTCTTACTTGAAAAACATGCATTTAGTCACCAAATTAAGGCTAAACAATTAACGGAAAACACTATGCAGCCTACACCGTCTGTTATCGATATTAGTTTTGAGAATGCCCAACAGGTACTTATTGAAGGTTCACTAAACCAACCTGTGGTCGTCCACTTTTGGTCTCCTTCTAGTCCGCAATGTGAACCGCTATTTGGCTTGTTGCAGCAAATCCACCAGCAAACCGGTGGTAGTTTTGTTCTTGCTAGAGTGAATATGGATGAGCTTGCGCCCTTAGCGCAGCAACTTGGCGTGACTCAAGCGCCAGCCGTCGTCATTCTTAAAGAAGGTCGCCCAGTTGACGGATTTGCCGACATCCCATCTCCTGAAGACGTGATGCAAACTATTGTGCGCCATTTACCGCCACCAGAAGAGCAACTTTTTGCTAAAGCAAAAGCCTTGCTGGAAGCTGACCAACAAAGTGAAGCCTTAAGTGCCATTAAAGAAGCACACCAACTAGCACCGCAACGCAACGATATTATTTTGGTGCTGATCCAGGCCTTGTTAAATAACCAACAAGCCGCTGAAGCAGAAACTTTGCTTAATGCCTTGCCACTTGAAGAACAACAAGCTGATTACCATGAGCTGAAAAGCCAATTAGAGTTATTACAAGCTGCTGCTGAAAGCCCAGAGATTAAGGCTTTGGAAGAAAAGCTTAATGGCAGTGAAGATAGCCCAGAGCTACGCGTAAGTTTAGCCATCCAATACTCACAAGCAGGCCGTAATCAAGAAGCTTTAGAGTTGCTGTATGCGATTTTACAAAGCAACCTAGAGGCTGCAGACGGCCAAGTTAAGAAAAACTTCTTAGATATACTGGCGACCTTAAACGGTGACCCACTGTCTTCGCAATTTAGACGTAAGTACTTTAGCTTACTGTATTAAGCGAACATCAAAGCGCGCCAAACTAAAAAAGCCAATATCACTGATATTGGCTTTTTTTGGATACTCAAAACAGATTAAACAACTTGAGCTTGTAACTTGGTTTCCGCTTGTTCATTTTGTTGTTTTATCAATTGCAGTTTATTCTCGTCTAAACGATAAAAGTGCATAACAAAAACTAACGAGATAAAGAACACACCAGGGATAAAGGTATACAATAAGTTGATCCATGTAATTGCTTGGTTAGATTGTAATTCCGCTCCGCCAACGTAACCGGCTCCAGCTAGTATCCAACCTACCATTGCGCCACCTACTGCAATACCGGCTTTAATCGCAAACAAGTTAGTTGAAAATACCATTCCACTTAGCGAGCGACCGCTGCGCGATTTCTCGTAATCAACAACATCACTCATCATGCTCCATAACAATGGCGTGGTACTCATTTGAACCACACTTAGCACAATCATCACCACAAAGATCAACATGATGTTAGTGGGTTCAATAAAGAACATCGACGCCGATAAAATACCAGAAATGCCAATCAGCACTTTATAGGTTTTTATTTTGTCAAAACGCCCTAGTACTGGTGCAGAAGCCAGCGCACCAACAATATTAGCGAGCATACCCGCCACCATCATCATTGTCGCCAGATCAGGGCGCCCCATTACACTATTTACGTAATACATAGTTGAAGCTGCTTTAAGCACAATGCCAGTTAGCAGCACAATATTTAAAATAAATAATACTCGCCATTGGGTGTTTTTCCACAGCAGTTTTACATCGCTAAACGTTGAACCTTTCTTCGCTTCACTAAGCTCTGTTGTGTGGTGTTCTTTTGTATTGGCAAAGCAATAGAAAAATAACAACATTGCGCCAATGCCCATTATGATCATGGCGCCTAAATAGCCTTTCTGCTCATCTCCTTGCCCAATGTAGTCAACCAAAGGTAAGGCCACTAATGCCACTACTAAACCGCCCGCAGTGCTTAATCCAAAACGATAAGACTGCAATGAAACTCGCTGCTTAGGGTCGTTAGTCATAGCGTTAGCCATAGCGCAATAAGGCACGTTAATCGCGGTGTACATTAAGGTAAGCAGAATATACGAGCAGTATGCGTAAATAATTTTGCCAGTAGAGCCTAAATCAGGCGTGTAGAAAGTGATCATGCACGCCACGCCAAACGGCACCGCCATCCAAAGAATATAAGGACGAAATTGTCCGTGTTTGGTTCGAGTGCGGTCAACCAACGAGCCCATTAAGGGATCAGTGACAGCGTCGATAAACCGAACCAATAAAAACATAGTTCCCATATGGATAGGTGATAAACCATAAACATCGGTGTAGTAATAAGCCAAAAATAGCATGACAGTTTGCCATACAAAGTTACATCCCGTGTCGCCCAAGCCGTAGGCAATTTTTTCCTTAACCGTTAGGTTAATTGTGCTCATAAAATCTCCGCAATAAAACATGTTGTGTCGAGTGGTATTCTCTTTTACGAACAATTAGCAGACTATTATGTTAAGGGTTGCGGATATTACGATATATATCTAGTGTGAGGTACAGCAAGCTATAAAAAAGTTTTTGTTATTTAATAAACTGAAACACAAGGTCAAATTAGCGACTTTGGTTAAAGCGAGCAGCTTGTTAGATGAATAAGAGGTTTCAAGAAGTTACTTTATTGTGACGGCTTAGACGACTTAATGACCGCTAACAGCGCTTGTTGTTGGGTTTGTAAGTCTTCAATGGTTTCTTTAGCATTGTTGGCGAGTGTTTCGTAATCACCGGTATCGTTGATAGAACAACGTAATTTTTGACCAATTTCAGACAACGACTGGTTAATTTGGATTAATGCAGTTTCTGCTGGTGGCTGTTTAGAGATATTACTATTAGCAGCAGGTGCTTGATTAGCCATAACACCACTAAAGTAAGAAACGATAAATGGTACACAGTAAGTAAATAGCAACGCTCCCCAGTTAGCCGCAGCGCCATTAATAACATCCCACTGGTTTATTAGGTTTAATAAAGACCCGACTATTAACGCTACCAACAGCGCCCGTTTAGCAATTTTTTTGTTCATGTGCTCTTCATCCCTCACCCGATATAACCGAGACCACGCTAATGCTAACACTTAATCTAAATAGAACTCGTAATAAACATCTAACGCACTATGCAAGCCAGAAAATGCCTCAATAAACAGTTTAGGTAAAATCTCATATTTCACGGTTAATTCATTAACCGGATCAAATACCCCCATGCCATAACGAACTTGTACGCCAGGTAATACATAGGCACTCACCTCAACTTGAGTCGTGCTGCCAGAACCCGCGGTACTTAAGGCCAAATCGTTTAAACCTAGGGTACTTCCCACGTTACCGACTAACCCTTCTGCCCTGCCTATTCCCGCGCTAAGTAACATAGAAGAAAGTGCATTATCATCCTGTTCGCTGTCGCTTAAGGCCCGGCCGCGCAATAAGTAAGACAACATTTCGTTTTGCGACATAGATGGGTCTGAAAATAACGTTACCTGAGGGGCATCAGCTAAACCTACAACTTTAACGCCCACAGTTACACTGTCTGAAATAGTATCTGGGTTTCTTACCGCTTCAAAATCTAAATAGGGTTGCTCTAAAGGTCCGGTAAACATTAACCAACCTTTTTCTATCAATAAGTTTTGTCCGTAGGCTTTAAAGCTACCATCAACCAATTCAATCCGACCATTGGCGCGCAACGGCTCTAAAGGTTGTTGTTTTAAGTTTAAATGGCCTTTAAGGTTAGTATTAAGGCCTAAGGCTTCTAAGGTGATGGTTTCCGATAATGTGACATTTAGGTCAATCTTGGTTTTCTGTAAGGCAACCGTTTCCGATTGCTCTTCAATCACAATGGCGTCAGATGATTCTGATACGGCTGACTCGGGTAGCGACTTCACTACGATAGCTCCGTCTTCTACCGCAATGGTGCCACTTACATCAATCAGATTATCAGCAAACTTAATACTCACATCTGGAGAAACGGATAAACTGGCATAAGGGTCTACGTTAATGGGGAGTTGACTAGCATCTATATCTAGTTGACCAAACAACTGATTATTAGGCCAACTAAACTCACCAGTCCACTGAGCAGTTTTCCCATCGCTATTAAAGCCACCGTTTAAACGTGCTAATTGGTTATCGAAACTCAACTCGGTGTGCAATTGCTCTATCGTAAGGGGCACATCTGGACCCGATACCAAACCATTTTCCAATTTAACTTCGCCGAGCAATACCGGTGTCTTTAGCTTGCCCGATACCTTTACCAAACCATTTATGTCACCATCCAGCTCATCTAACACATTAACAAAAGGCAGTAACGGCGATAAGGTAAGATTATTTAACTGTAACTCACCATCTATACTTCCCCCTTTATCAATTGAAGCGGCTCCAGAAGTGCGTAATTCACCCAGTTGCTTTGAGCTAAACAAAGCCTGCCAATGTAGTTTTTCATTTTTAATATCTGCGTTTAAATCAAGGGATTCGTAAGCCAAGGTTATCTCGCCGCTCTCGGCATCTTGGGTAAGTGAACCAGGGCTTAATTTAAGCGCTAAACGGGCTTTTTCAGGGGACCACTGATTTAGTTTTGCAAAAATCTCTGCCGATGCTTGCCCATCTAGATGAAGGTCCTCTGGAATGAGCTTGTTTAACACAGTAAAATCGAATTGTTTAACGGTAAGAGCTACCTCGCTGTTTCCGTCACTCACAAATGGAGATAACAAACAGAATTCGCTCTGCTCTCTAGACCAACAGTGTGTTCCGATAGTGGCTACCGCTTGCTCATAATCTATATCGACGGCGTTAGACAGCGACCAATTGCCTAGCTCGGCGTTAAGGTCAGCTTTGGCTAACTGCCCTTGCCAGCTTTCTAAACCGCCACTACCCGCAAGTTTAACATGGGCACTTCGTTGAGCTTGTTCAACGTTAATCGCTAACTGTTGTTTTGTATCTTTGCTGAAATAGTTCAAATCAGCTGTTTGAATAGTTTCTCCGGCCACCAATAATTGCGCTACCGCTAAATCAATTTGACCAGTAAAAGCCTCGTCCAAGGATAGATTTCCCTGGGTATTGAGCTTAACTAAAGTGAAATCTTGGTTAGTTAACTCGTCACCCGCAATACGCCAAGTGAATACTGGATTGTCAACTACGCCAGTTACGCCTATGTCCGCATCCAACAAACCGCTGTCTAGCCAAGGGAGCTCTGCCAAGTTCTTAGCGTCAACATTAACAGTTACTTCTACATTTTCAGCATTCGTGTTTGCGTCTGCCTTAACTTGAGTATTAGCCAGATTGAGGTTTAACTTCGCTTGGTGAGCCTGCTTATCTAAATCCCCCTTGCCCACTAGCTCGATGTTAAGCGGCAAGTTTAACCACTCTCCGCTTAAATTAGCTTGCTGTAATTCCCAGAGGTTAGCCACTAGTTTGGCTTTAATGTCACCGTCTAAATCAGGCAACGCCATTTCCTCACCTAAGTCTGCCCAATGACTGAGTTGTAAGTTATCTAAACTGATAGTGATCTCAGCGTTCAACTCAGGTTGCCATGCCGCAGAACCGGAAATATTAAATCCACCAATCGCTTGTTGGTCGCGAACTGCTGTTTGCTCGACAACTAAAGCGGTAGCTTCAATTTCATTTACTTTGCTAGCCTTTTCTTCACCATTCTTTTGACTACTGTCCAATAGGGTCTTGGGTTTTAGCAGTTCACCCTGAATGGCCAGTTGCTCAATTTGCGATAAATCGCCATTAAGTTGTGCGTTTAACCATAGATCTTGCAAGCCAGATAAATCACTTTGCAGCTGCATTTGGTAACTAGACAAATCTCCATCGGCATGCAAGTTAAGCGCATTAACCGAAAGCTGTTCAGGTAAAACATTAAAAGCTTGCTTTAGCTCTGTGGTTATTTCGAAGGGAATGTTGGTTTTCTGCCAAGCTATATTTAACGCGATTTCTGAAGCGATGAATCCGTCGCTCGACAGCTCGGCATCTAGCTGCTTGCCATCACCTATCAGTTGGAAGTCTAAACCTAAGGGCTGCTCGTCAACTTTCATATCCCAACGACCAACTAAATCAGACGCGTAAAGCTTTTGGAAACCTTGGCTCCCCTTTAGTGCTAACTCTCCCCAAGGAGTTATTGCATTTAGCTTTTCTAATTCCAGATAAGAAAAATCTAACTTACCTATTAGCTCTAATGAAGGAAACGCCAAGGCAGCCTCACTTAGTGCTAATTCCCCTTGAGTAAGTACTAAGTCATTTACCATCACTTGATAAGGCATAGTCACATCTGGCACCTCGATAAGCAGAGGAACCAGTGACTCAGATTCAGATGTCTCGTTAGACGCTTGAGCAGAGCTATCTTGATAAAATAGCGCTAGTTTCCATTTATCCAAATACAACTGGTCAACACTAATAGTACTTTGCTGCCAGTTAGCTTGAACTTGTAGGCTTTGCCATGAAATATCAATACCATCAATGGTAACTACTGCGTTATCTACTGCTAAGCGGTTTAACACAAAGGGGAAAGGAGGTGTCCATGGGCCGGTACTGGGTTCTGCTGGTGGTTCAGGGTCGTCAATGTTAGAGGCTGCGGCCATGGCCGCGGTGTCAACGGCAACCAATAACTTTGTGCTTAACAACCTTTCTACACAAAGCCGAGTTTTACTCATACATACCCAATCTAAGGCTAGATCAAGATCGGCTAGCTCTACACGCAACCCGGCTTGTTGCCAAATAACCTGTTTTGCTGAAATGCCTTTATATAAGTTTCCGTCTGGCTGGGTAATGGTCAGTCCATCAACCAAGTTACTCACTTTGCCTAAAATCCACTGAGTACTAGGGGTCAACGATAAACCGAGAATGAGGCAAAACATCAGCGCGCTAATTGATACCAGCAAGTACTTTAAAGCTTTAAAAATCATAAATCAGGCCCTAACGAGAAGTGGACACGCCATGGATCCGATTCATTTTGTAAGCCTTTAGCCACATCTATTCGCAGCGGACCAATTAACGTAAGCCATCGAATACCCATTCCCACGCCAACGGACACCGGTTCTGAGAAATCATTGGTTGCAGTGCCCGCATCGACAAAGGTTGCCCACCGCCATTTTTCAGCAAACTGATAATTGTATTCTATGCTTCCTACAGTGAGGTATTTACCACCAATCAATTGGCCTTCATCATTTTTTGGGCTAATTGTTTTGTAATCATACCCGCGTATACTTTGGTCACCACCGGCAAAGAAACGCATAGACGCAGGAACGTCAGTAATGTCTTCTGCTAATATTCCTCCTACGTCTGCACGCAGTAAAAGTCGATGATTTTGGTAAGAGCGGAGCCATTTTCCAATAGTGGCTAAGCGCAACATTTCAACATCAGAGCCCCAATATGGGTGCCCGACTTCAACACTGGCTTGCAGGTTATCCCCCCAATATGGATCTAATCCACCGCGCGTGCGTAAGCGAGCAAAGTTAAAACCAGGCAGCACCAAATCGGTAACATCAAACTGATCTGCTTGACGATATTCCTCGTGTTGCCATTTGAGGAAAATAGAAGGCTTCCAATCGTTATCCCAGCGCCACTGCCTAGTGGTAGACACTACGGTCTTTTCACTTTCAGTATCGTTAGTTTTTTCGCGAATGTAGCCGGTTTGAATATCAAGGTAATCATCAACCGGATTATTCATGGGAATACGGTATACAAACAACGCACTTTGTTTTGGCTCAGCGGCTTCAATCTCAAAGGCAATGCTATGGCCTTTATCGTTTACCCAAGGTCGAGTCCACTTTAACCGCACCCGCGGGCCAATATCAGTAGTGATACCCCCACCCACTTCAAAGGTGTCTCGAGGTTTTAACGCCAATCCCACTAATAAATCTATCTTGTCGTCGTGGCGATTTTCTAAATCTGGCCTTACTGATATAACTTGGAAGTAGTCAGTCTCACCTAGGCGTTGATTAAACTCACCGACTTTTTTGGAATCATAACGATCTTGCTTATTAAACTCGGCAAGATTAGCAAAAATTGTTTTAGGTAAATCGGGGTTGGTAAATATGATGTCACCGAAACGATAACGATGACCAGAATCATAACTTAAATGAATACTGGCTGTGTTTTCTTTAATACTGATTTTTACTTCGGATTGGTGGTACTCAGCGTCAAAATATCCATATCGAGCGGCCAGTCGATTAAACTCTGACTTTAAGCCATCATAAGCAGCGTGTGAGAACACTTGCCCATCAGCTAGCCCACTCTTTGTTACAGCGCTAGTGAATCGACTGTCTTTGTTGGCTTCGCCTTCAAATGTAAAGTCGAATTTGCTTATCACTAAGCGTTCGCCTAGTTCCACCTCAACTAAGTAAACATCTTTTTCTTTCTCGCTAACATCTATTTTGCTTTGGTAATAACCCAACGCGCGCAAGGCACGTTTAGTTTGCTCGGCACTGGCAGATGAGATGCGACGCACGCTACTGTTATCTGGAAAAGTTTGTGCTTCCAAATACACTTTTACGTTATCTTTGGTTTCGCCTGATAATCCTTGGTAATCAAAATCAATCGCTGTTACCGAAGTGGTAAACAAAACTAGCAATATCGGCCACAAGCGAAAAAACAATTGCACTCTTCCTCGAATAAACATCCATGAATGCTTAAGTTTAAAGATTTTTTTACAGTTTAAAACTACTTATCTAGGTAAGCTCTAATAATCGAGCTAAAAACGTATAAAGGTGTTTCTAAATGGATAAAAAATGGCCAAAACCGGTGTTAGGTTTAGCGGGATATAGCGGAAGTGGAAAAACCACCTTACTAAGCGCCCTCATTCCTCTTCTTAAACAACGAGGGCTTGAGGTATCGGTGATCAAGCACAGCCACCACCAATTAGAATTAGATGAACCAGGTAAAGATAGCCACCAGTTTGTTACTGCAGGCGCGAGCGAAGTGATTTTGGCTTGCCCTCACAAGCGCTACCACTTTAGCAAACAGCAACAACACGACGAGATACAAGAGCAACTACATTGGGTTAACTGGCAGACTTGTGATCTTGTACTAGTAGAAGGTTATCGTCATAGCCAAATACCCAAAATTGAAGTACATAGATCTGCGCTAAACAAACCTTTGCTGTCTTTAAACGATGCTCAAATTATTGCCATTGCTAGTACCGACGAACTAAGTAGCCATCTGCCAAAATTTGATTTAAATGATCCCAAGGCAATATGTGATTTTATTGTGACCTATACTAACAGTGAAAAAATAGTGAAATAGAATCATTCACTTAAAGGTCTATAAACTGACACTACCGTTCAGAGAATTAAATATGAAACCAAATAAACTGATTGTTGTTGCGGTGCTTGCCGTTGTTGTCTGCCTGATATGGTGGTTTGATTTAGGACAATGGCTTAATTTCGACACAATTAAGCAAAGCCAAGCAAGCTTGCAGGCTAACGTAGAACAACATTTCCTTATTTCGATTATCGGTTACTTTTTCCTATATGTATTTGTAACTGCCTTCTCCATCCCCGGAGCTGCTCTATTAACACTGTTAGCCGGCGCTTTATTTGGCGTTGTAAATGGTGTGATTATGGTGTCTTTCGCCAGTACCATTGGTGCTAGCTTAGCGTTTATTGTGGCGCGTTATTTAGTTAGAGACAGTTTAGAGCAACGCTATGCTGAAAAACTAAAAAGCATTAACAGCGGTATAGAAAAAGAAGGCGCGTTTTATCTATTAAGCTTACGTTTAATCCCAATTTTTCCGTTCTTTCTTATTAACTTAGTAATGGCATTAACTAAGCTTCCATTAAAAACTTTTTACTGGGTAAGCCAATTAGGTATGTTTCCGGCCACTGTTGTTTATGTAAATGCCGGCACCGAATTAGCGAAGCTAGACAGTTTATCTGGAATCTTATCTCCTTCATTATTGCTTGCCTTTACCCTACTAGGCATTCTGCCTTATATCAGCAAAGCCATCCTAAATGGCATTAAGCAGCGTAAAGTGTATGCGCCTTTTAACAAACCCAAAACCTTTGACAATAACCTATTGGTAATTGGCGCTGGCGCTGGCGGGCTGGTGAGTTCATACATTGCTGCCGCGGTTAAAGCTAAAGTCACCTTAGTAGAAAAACACTTAATGGGAGGTGACTGTCTAAACACAGGATGTGTCCCTTCTAAAGCCTTAATCCGCAGCGCAAAGTTTGCATATGAAGCGAAAAATGCTGAAAACTTTGGCTACGAGAAAGTGGACGCTCAAGCAAACTTTACAAAAGTAATGGAGCGAGTACATCAAGTAATTAAGCAAGTAGAACCACATGACTCTGTAGAGCGTTACACAAAGCTGGGCGTTAACTGTGTACAGGGAACAGCCCATATTCGTAGCCCATGGGAAGTTGAAATAGATGGTAAAACAGTAACCACGCAAAATATTGTTATTGCTACCGGTGCTCGCCCTCTCGTGCCCCCTATTCCCGGCTTACAAGATGTTGACTTCTTAACCTCTGATACCTTATGGCAACTAAGTGAACTGCCTAATAAACTATTGGTGTTAGGCGGCGGTCCAATTGGTTGTGAACTAACCCAAAGTTTTGCACGATTGGGGGCTCAAGTAACCCAAATAGAAATGGCTGACCACTTATTGATCCGCGAAGATCTTGAAGTGAGTAAGCTGCTTGAAGAACAGTTTACTAAAGAAGGTATTGAACTGATGTTGGGCTGGAAAGCCATTAGCTTCCACAATAACAACCAAGTACAAAGCGTTAAGCTGACTAAAGGTGAAGAACAACAAGAAATAGAGTTTGATAAGGTCATTCTCGCGCTAGGTCGCGTAGCAAATACCAAAGGATTCGGTCTAGAAGAGCTCGGCGTTGAAAACTCTGAACGCGGCACGGTAGCGGTTAATGCTCACCTGCAAACAAACTTTCCTAACATATACGCTGTAGGCGATGTGGCAGGCCCTTACCAATTTACGCACTTTGCGGCACACCAAGCGTGGTACGCTGCAGTTAATGCGCTATTTGGACGTTTTAAGAAGTTTAAGGCTGACTACTCGGTAATACCTGCGGCAACTTACACCTACCCTGAAGTTGCTCGCGTAGGGATCAATGAACAAGACGCGAAACTACAAGGAACTGCTTACGAGGTAACAGAGTTTCAGCTAGAAGAGTTAGACAGAGCAATTGCAGAGGGTGCAACTAATGGCTTTATTAAAGTACTCACCGTACCAGGTAAAGACAAAATATTGGGTGCGACAATTGTAGCTGAACACGCCGGCGAATTATTAGCAGAGTTTACCTTGGCAATGAAACACGGTTTAGGCTTAAACAAAATATTGGGTACGATTCACGCTTACCCGACGATGATGGAAGCCAATAAATATGTAGCCGGTGAATGGAAGCGCAATCACGCTCCAGAGAAGGTGTTATCGTATTTAGAGAAGTTTCATAAATGGACAAGAGAGGCCTAAGCGTTAGGCCTTGATAATATTGGTCAGGCTATTTCTGTTTCAGCCTGGCCAACAAACAATCTCTCTTCAAATATCTCCGGCTCAAGCGCTTCGCTAAAATAGAATCCCTGATACACAGTACAACGACGATATTTAAGAAATTCTAGTTGGTACTCCGTTTCTACCCCTTCAGCAATCACTTCTAAGTCTAAGTTTTCCGCCATAGAGATAATGGTAGTAATAATGGCACACTCACTACCACCGCTTTGCAGCTCACTAACAAATGATTTATCAATTTTCAAACAGTTAATTGGCAGCTTGTTAAGGTAAGCCAGCGATGAGTACCCGGTACCAAAATCATCTACTGAGAACCGTACACCAATATCGCGCAAAGCTTGAATCTTCTCTACGGTATCTTGAACATTATCTACCAATACACCTTCGGTAATTTCTAATTCAATTAACTTAGGATCACAGCCCGAGGCATGAATAATCGCTAAACTTTCTTTAACAAAGGTATCTCGGTGGAACTGATTAGGACTTACATTGATCGACAAGGTTTTAAAATTATCGGGTAAGCCGCGGTCTTGCCAGGTTTTAAGGGTTTCGCAAGCACTGCGCATTACCCATTCACCTAGCGTAACGATAAGGCCTGTTTCTTCGGCAAGAGGAATGAAGCGGCCTGGCGAAATCCAGCCCATTTTGGCATCAAACCAACGTAGCAATGTTTCTGCGCCCACCATTTCATAATTGTCGTTATAACGCGGTTGAAAGTAAGCCACCATGTCTTCGTTTTCTAAGGCTTCTCGCATCATTCGTGTAAGTACGTGGCGCTCTTGAATTTCGTCAGCCATTTTGTCTGAAAATACGTGCACGCTTGAACGTTCATTATCTTTACCGTGGTAAAGTGCAATATCCGCTTGGCGTAAAATCTCAGTAGCGTTGTTGTCATGATTAGGAAATAGCGCAACACCAGTAGTCAAATTTAACGAAATTTGGTTACCTTTTATCACGAACTCTTTATGAATAACCCTACCGAGATGCTCAGCCATTTTTCTGGCAAGCTCTTGAGCTTCTTCTCTATTACTAGACAGATTAGGAACTAATAAGGCAAATTCATCGCCACCTAAGCGCGCCACAGTTTCTGAACTACTGCGCCCTTCGCGTAAGCGGTGGGCAATTAATCGTAGCAGTAAGTCTCCGGCGGCATGACCAAGCATATCGTTAACATTTTTAAAGTGGTCGATATCTAAGTAAATTAACGCGCCAACTTTATTACTCTTGCGACCACGCTCAATTTCTAAATCTAAGTTTTCAAGTAACTTACGGCGATTCGACAAACGAGTAATATCGTCATGTGATGACTGGAAACGCACAAGCTCTTGCGCCGAACGTACTTCGGAGATATTGGTTTGAGTACTAATGACCCGCGATGGCAGTCCACGCTCGCTACGTTCTACTACCATGCCTCGAGATAGTACCCACAGGTAATGGCCATCTTTATGTTTTACCCTGTGCATCGTTTCATAAACTTTGTTTTTCTTTTTAAGATGTTTACGAAGTTCATTTAAGGTTTTGTCTAGATCATCGGGGTGAATGCGAGATTCCCACTCTTCAATCTTTTCACCAATTTCACGCTCTTGATAACCAAGCATGGCTTTCCACTGAGGTGAATAATAAACAGTGTTTGTTATCAGGTTCCAATCCCAAATACCGTCGCCAGATCCACTTAAGGCGAACTGCCAGCGCTGTTCACTGCGTTGCAATTGCGCAAAACTAGTGTGAATGCCATTGGCCATTTTTCCAATAGCGTTTTCTAAAGCACCAATTTCGCCCTGACTCTTAGCGTTAATATTAGCGTTGTTATGCGTTTGAATTTGCTTAGTGCGCCCTACTAACTTGTTAATTGGCTTAACCAGCATTCTATTTAGCATCAATACCAATAGCAGCATGGCGACTGCCATATAGACAAAGGTTTTTACTGCTTCGTCTAAAATAATTTGGCGCTTAACTAACCAGGTGTTTTTAAGATTATAACTAACAAAGATGGCACCTTGATCAGCTCTGCGTAAGCTGTCTTCTCTTGGTCCCATATCTAGCGGTAAATACAAATTAACCTGCCATTGCTCAGGCAAAACTTGAGTCACTGGAGAACGTTTGGTTTTAACTTGATTAAACAACTCGCTGTTAAAGTAGTTGGCGTTATCGGCAGCAAACAAGCTTTTTTCTGCTCGTTTATTCGAAAGCTGCACTAAGCCTTGTGGATCAATAACTTGTAAGGAATCTAGCTGTTGATTGAGTGCGACTAAGGTAAGCTGCCGTTCAGCAATATCCCACTGATGACGGGACAAACTGTCAGACAAACTTTGTTGCAATTGATAACCAATATGCAGCAAGCGTTGGCTTGCGTGATCAGCCATTTTATTCTGTTGCTCGTTTAAGGTTCCCAGCAATAACAAACCTTGGGCAATAAGCAATAATACCAACGCCAAAATGGGTATCACTACACTGAGAGATATACGTTTAAACTTAAACACCGGTTAACTCCATCAACCACTGACTGTTGAAGTTACGAGACAAATCAGGGGCTCGATGAATTAATTCTAGCTCAGCCATTCGTTGCGCTTTTTCTTGGGCATGCCCTAAGATAAATTTGCTAGAAAACAAGGCGATACTTTGTTGAGCGTTAAGCACTTGAATCTTGCTGTAGGCTTGCCTTACTTCTTTGCTATATAACTGAGTGCGTTTAGCAATTAATTTAAACCCTTCTCGAGAGTGCTCTTCTAGCCAATTATTTGCAGCATAGAAATTAGTCAGCAGTTTTGAAACCTGTTGGCGTTTATTTTGTAATACCGCCGTTCTTACAACTAACACACGATAGTAAGGTTGGCCCTGAGCGGCACTTTGATAAAGGACATTGGCCGATAAATTGTCTACTAAGCGGCTTTGTATGGGTCCAGAGGTCATTACTGCACTTATTTCACCTCGGCGGAACAAGCCTAATTGCTCATCCAGCTTTGCTTCAACGAGAACAAAATCATCGGCATTTACGTCAGTATCTTTTAGCCAATCGTCCATCACTAGAGAGGCTACCGATAGGCTTTCATAGCCGATGCGTTTACCCTTAAGTTGAGTTATGTCGTTAATAGGCTGTTGAGTGACTAAGGCATCCCCGCCTACACTGCGATCAATTACCGCAACCACAGTTAAATCTACACGTTCAGCTAAAAGGCTAATCACTTCAGTGAGGCTTAAAAATGCAGCATCTACTTGTGCACTTTTTAAAGCATGCATTACATGACTTGGAGTGGTGAGTTCATTAACTTGATACTCGTCTGAACCGGGATAAGCCAGTTGTTTAGACAGGTAAATGGGTTCGAAACCCAACCACGGCGATACGGCAACACGAAGTTGTTGGGTTTGATTTTGACAAGCAACCAACAAGTAGCCGAGTACAAATAACAGCCCTTGTTTGAAATAACTATTTAATAAAAGCGAAAGTTTCATATCCCTGCGCAGTGCTTAACTCGTCCTGAGTACACAACCAAAACTGATGCAACCATTCTGCTTGCGCTTAGCCTAAAAAGAAAGCGAACAGTGTAAAAATTTACGCTGATATTACAAACTTAAATGTTTACGCTCAAAAATTAAGCTTAAGATCAAAAAAGTGCCGTTAAAACGGCACTTTTACTAAAGTTTACGGTCTTCCTGCAGAGGCTTATCTCGCTTTCAAAGCAGCAATACGTTTTTCAAGTGGAGGGTGGCTTAAAAACAGTTCGCTCATTGCGCGTTTACCATTAATACCAAACGCCATCATTGAACCTTCCATCTCGGGCTCTCGACTTCCGCCTAAACGCTGTAAGGCGTTAATCATTTTCTCTTTACCAACTAACTTAGCCGAGCCTTCATCTGCCCGATACTCTCGCTGACGAGAAAACCACATAACAATAATGCTAGCTAAAATACCAAATACCATTTCTAACACAAACACAGTAGCAATATAGGCTAAAGTACCCATACCTTGGCCATTTTCATTGTTGTTACTCATTGATGAGCTAATGAGATTGGCAATAATTCGGGCGAAGAACATCACAAAGGTATTCACTACACCTTGAATTAAGGTAAGGGTAACCATGTCACCGTTAGCAATATGACTCACTTCATGAGCCAGAACCGCTTCTATTTCATCACGGTTCATATTTTCTAATAGACCTGTACTTACTGCCACCAAAGCTGCATCGCGTTTAGCACCTGTAGCAAAAGCGTTCATATCTGGAGCGTGGTAAATGGCCACTTCAGGCATGCCAATACCGGCAGCTTTTGCTTGCTTGGCTACAGTGTTAACTAACCAAGACTCTATTTCGTTTCTTGGCGTGGTAATGACTTGAGCGCCAGTAGAACGCTTAGCCATCCACTTAGATATAAGTAAGGAAATAATTGAGCCACCAAAACCAAAAATGGCACAAAATACTAATAGCCCACCAATACTTTGAGTAGAAATACCCAAAGCAGAGAATACTATGTTCATCACTATACCTAGCACTAAAACTACTGCTAAGTTAGTACCTAAAAACAACAATATACGTTTCATCGTCTTCCTCTAAAAACGTGGAAAAGCCCAACCACTATAATATTGGGCATAGCTCACAATTTTCAATGGTTTAACAACTACTTTTTTTGATTTACATTTCACCAATAAGTTTATTGATATTGAAATATTTTTCTATTGATTGAGGCTTGAGGTCAGTTTTATAAGGAATGGTGGCCACGCATGGTGCCTCAATAGCACCTTGTAAATACTCAATGTTAAGCGTAGAGATTTGCTCATCATCGTTTAGCACGTTCGCAACCCAACCTATCAAGCGCACGCCACTGGCTTTAATTGCTTGGACACTCAGCAGAGCATGATTTAAACAACCGAGCTTTACCCCTACCACCAACAACACCGGAAGCTGTTGATTAGCCACCCATTGAGACATGGTGCCAGCGTTATCGTTTAATGGCACATGCCAACCGCCAGCGCCTTCTACAACGACACAATCAGATAAGGCTTTAAGCTCATTCAAGCCTCTATCCATTAAGTGGGTGTCTATCGGTTTTTTGGCAAACCGAGCAGCGATATGGGGGGCAATAGCCTGCTCCAACACAACTGGGTTGAAGGTTTGATAGCTTAGCGAAGAAGACGATACTGCTTGAATGGCTAAGCCATCTTCATTGACTAAACCTTGCTCACTCTGCTCGGCCCCCGCTGCTATCGGCTTAAAGCCATTAACCACCAGTCCAGAAGAGTGTTTTTGTAAGGCCTTAATAAGCCCACAACTCACCACTGTTTTACCTACTTCTGTATCAGTGCCAGTGACAAAAATAGCCTTAGTCATTAATTAATACTCCGTAACACACCTTGTAAGTCGCGCTTACTCGATTACCCTTGGCAGGATTAGCAAATTGCTGTTTATAGCTGCTCACCATTTTCTTCAACTGAGTGGCGTTACTGGCATTGGGTTTACCATCAATCACATAATTCGCGCCAATACCTTTTAACTCAGCCAGTAAACTTAGTGCTTGTTGGTACCAAAGCGTCTCGGTTTCAAATATCAATCGAGAATTCTTGAATCTCGATAATTGAATACAAGCTGCGACGTCATCAGCACTTATAAAGTGATTCACATGTCTGTACTGGTTAAGTTCAGACCAACTTTGTTTGAGTTCATACAACGTTCCGTCTAGCAAAGTTGAAAAAACTGCTACCCCACCAGGTTTTAGAACGCGCTTAATTTCGCTTAATGCAGTACTTAAATCGTTGCACCACTGCAGCGCTAAATTAGAAAAAACCAAATCTACGCTATCGTTCGCTAAACTTAGTTGCTCTGCATCAGCAACCACCGCAGCGATCCCAGTGTTAACCCGTTTAGCTTGGGAGGCCATGGCGTGGGACAAATCAATACCAATGACCTGACTACTGCTACTTTGCAGTGCTTTAGCAAAAAAACCCGTACCGCAACCAAGATCCATTGCTAGCGGATAGTGCTTATTTGGCACTTCTTGCAACAAGCGATGGCCAATATCACGTTGTAATCCCGCAAAATCATTGTAGGTATCTACTGCTTTAGAAAAGTGCCGAGCAACTTGCTCTTTATCGATAATCATTTTTCACCGCTTAATAAATCAACCAACACCGTCAATAAATCGCTAATGTCTTGCGTTGAGTGGTGACTACTTAAGGTAATACGCAAACGCGCGGTGTTTTTGGGGACTGTAGGCGGCCTTATAGCGCTAACAAAAAAGCCTTTTTCTTGTAATTGTTGGCTGATCGCCAAGGCTTTCTCACTTGAACCTAACAATATGGGTTGAATGGCAGTACTAGAATTAGCTAGCGTTAAACCAAGTTGTTCAGCCAAGCGTTTAAACAAACCAATATTATTTTTTAACTTAGCTTGAAACTCAGGCTCTGTGCGCACTACCTCAATAGCAGCACTTACCGCACAAGCTTGTGCTGCAGGCATAGCGGTGGAATACACATAACTCTTACTAAAATTAACCAAGTAATCTTTAAGTTCTTCATCACATAATACAGCCGCGCCAGATACGCCCAGTGCTTTACCAAAAGTGAGCATATGTATTTGAGCAGCTTCGGCGCGCAAGCTGGCCTCACTAATACTGCCCCGACCTTGATCACTTAGGCAGCCTACGCCATGTGCGTCATCTACCATCAACCAAGCATTGTGATGTTTACACAGTGAGCTAATTTCTTTTAAAGGAGAAAGATCACCGTCCATGCTGAATACACCTTCGGTGACCACTAACTTGTTGTTTTCTTGAGAAGACAATCGATGATTCAATTGATCCATATCGTTATGAGCGAAGCGTTTTTGCTGTGCCTCACACAGCATACCCGCTTCAAGCAACGATGCATGATTGAGCTTATCCTGAACTAATAAGTCACCCTTTTTTAACAAAGATTTGATCACCGCTTGGTTAGCGGAAAAACCACTGTTGAATAGTAACGCACCAGCACGCCCCTGCCATTCGCACAGTTGTTGCTCTAATGCATAATGTGGCGTTTGGAATCCGGTGACCAAGGGCGAACCACCACTGCCCACGCCATACTTTTCTGCACCTTTTTTCCAAGCGTCAATCACCTTAGGGTGATGAGACAAACCCAAATAGTCATTACTAGAAAAATTTAATAAACGCTCGCTAGCAATGTCAATAACCCTGCCCTGTGCGCTACTTTGGCAGCGCCTGGCTCGCAATAACTGTTGCTGTTTACGGCTTACTAGCTGTTCTTTAATAAACTCAAAGGCCATTAAGATGCGTCATAAAACTGGGAGCTTTGCTGTTGTTGCTTCACTAAGGTTTGATAAAGCGCTTCTTCCTGCTCTTCAGTACCGTTTTTAAGTGCCGCAGGCTCTGGGCGGATACCCAGTTTTTTAAATAGCTGCATATCTTGGTTTTCGTCAGGGTTTGGTGTGGTAAGCAGTTTACAACCATAAAATATTGAATTAGCACCGGCCATAAAACACAAGGCTTGCACTTGTTCATTCATTTCCTCGCGCCCTGCAGACAAGCGCACATGTGAACGAGGCATCATGATGCGAGCAACGGCAATACAACGAATGAACTCAAATTGGTCCATGTCATCAACATCTTCTAGCAGGGTGCCTTTTACCTTAACTAACATGTTAATCGGCACACTTTCTGGGTGACGTGGCAGATTAGCCAGTTGCACCAACAAACCACTGCGGTCTGTGGCCGTTTCACCCATGCCCATAATTCCGCCCGAACATACTTTCATTCCGGCTGAACGCACGTTATCAAGCGTGTCTAAACGCTGATCATAAGTCCGTGTAGTAATGATTTCTTGGTAGTACTCACGCGAAGTATCAAGGTTATGGTTGTAATAGTCTAAGCCCGCTACTGCCAACTCATCGGCTTGTTGTTTTTCTAACATGCCTAAAGTCATACAAGTTTCCATCCCCATCTCTTTTACACCTTCTACCATCTTTACTAGGTAAGGCATATCTCGTTGTTTGGGGTTTTTCCAAGCAGCGCCCATACAAAAACGGGTTGAGCCGTTTGCTTTGGCTTTTTCTGCTTCTTTTAACACATGTTCTACTTCTAGCAAGCGTTCTGTTTTTAAATCGGTTTTATGGTGTGCACTTTGTGGGCAGTATTTACAGTCTTCTGGGCACGCGCCCGTTTTAATAGAAAGCAGTGTTGAAACTTGCACTTGGTTTGGATCAAAATTCGCGCGATGAGCGCACTGGGCTTGAAACAACAAATCATTAAATGGCAAAGCAAACAAGTCGTTTACTTCCTGTACGGTCCAATCGTGGCGGAGTGCTTGAGTCATTGGTTAAGCTTTCTTTAGAAAAAATATTCCGTTAGTCTATCCACAGCCACCTCGCTGTCAACTTTTTAAAACCTCCAACTTTACTAGCGGTTATTAAATGAGCATAGATTTACATTACGACCAACAACATCTTTGGCATCCGTATACTTCTTCAATCAATCCTATTCCTTGTTATCCAGTGGCATCGGCCGAAGGGTGTGAGATTGAATTAGAAAACGGTCAACGCTTGGTAGACGGCATGGCCTCTTGGTGGGCGTGCATTCATGGTTATAAAGTTGCGCAACTTGATAAGGCCGCCAGCGAGCAACTAAGTAAAATGTCTCATGTAATGTTTGGTGGCTTAACCCACCAACCCGCTGTAGATTTAGCCAAACACCTTGTCGCCTTGAGTCCTGGCAGTTTAGAACAAGTTTTTATTAGCGATTCAGGGTCAGTGGCCGTAGAAGTTGCCTTAAAAATGGCTTTGCAGTATTGGCATGCCAAAGGTGAAAAACGCACTAAGTTTGCCACTGTAAGAAATGGCTATCACGGTGATACCTTTGGCGCGATGTCGGTGTGTGATCCACAAGGGGGAATGCATCAACTTTACCAAGGATTTTTGCCTGAGCATTTATTTTGTGAAGCACCGCAAACAGGTTTTAATCAAACCTGGCAAGAACAAGATATCGCCCCCATGAAAACCATGTTGGATAAGCATCATAAAGACATCGCAGCGGTAATTATCGAGCCTGTTGTTCAAGGTGCAGGCGGAATGAGGATTTATCATCCACAGTATCTGAGCGAGTTAAGAGCCCTATGCGACCACTATGGTTTGCTATTAATCGCCGATGAGATTGCAACTGGGTTTGGCAGAACCGGTAAGCTGTTTGCTTGCGAGCATGCCAACATTACCCCAGATATTTTGTGTTTAGGTAAAGGCCTTACCGGCGGCTATATGAGCTTAGCGGCTACCCTCACCTCGAAACATGTTGCAGATACAATATGTGGCGGCGAAGCGGGTGTGTTTATGCATGGTCCCACCTTTATGGGTAACCCTTTAGCTTGTGCGGTAGCTAACGCCAGCATAAAGCTACTGCTAGACAGTAATTGGCAAGCTCGCGTAGCTGAAATTGAGCAACAACTTAAACAACAACTAAGCGCATGTAGGCAATTAAGCACCGTCGCTGATGTTAGGGTACTAGGCGCGATAGGAGTGGTTGAAACCAAAACCGCTAATGATTTAGCCAGTATACAAGCTAAATTTGTTGAATTAGGTGTTTGGATTAGGCCATTTGGTAAGTTGGTTTACATTATGCCGCCCTACACTATTAGCGAAACTCAATTAGCCAAGCTTTGCTCGGCCATTTACCAAGTACTGAGTGACTAATTAGTTGAACAGTTTTAAGTAATAAGAAAGCAGCACAGTAATCACAATCATCGCCAATAAACCCATATTGATTTTAAAATGGTCAGTTTTGCGGCGAGAGCGGCTCCAGTTAATAAAAATCCCCACAAGGGTAATTCCACAGCAGCCCCACAACAAATAAACAAATATTTGGCGTAAGTCTTCATGCCAATGGTCGCGATACCCCTGCCCGTCTGATGGCTGAAAGGCGCTATAGGCAATTTCTGGTCTAGCATAGTGATAAACGATGAGCGAACCGAGAAACATTGTCCAAGCGAGTAGCGAGAACAACACAAACAATTTTTGTAAACCGTCGGGGCCTTTTCTTCGTTCTTTTCTATTTTGTGGCATTTCCTACCCTAATTAATCCCGTTGTTAGTCCTTTTCATTAACATAACTTATAGATTTCCTGTGTTTTATCAATTTTTACTTGAGTCTTTAGCCTCAAGAAGTAACATTGGTTCCCTTACAATATTAGCACTATCAGATTGGAGCAGTTGTTTGCTATGACGCATTCCTCAGTGACAGACGTTTTGGGCGGTAAGTTCAGCGTTGGTCAACAAGTTACTATCAAGGGTTGGATCCGTACTCGTCGTGATTCAAAAGCCGGTCTTTCATTTTTAGCGGTACACGACGGCTCGTGTTTTGACGCCGTGCAAGCCGTAGCGCCTAATACCCTTTCCAATTATGAGAATGATGTTCTTAAGCTAACCGCTGGTTGTTCTGTGATCGTGACTGGCGAAGTTGTTGAATCTCCAGGGCAAGGGCAATCTTTTGAAATTCAAGCAAAAAATGTTGAAGTGGTTGGTTGGGTAGAAAACCCTGATAGCTACCCAATGTCGGCTAAACGCCACAGCATTGAATACTTACGCGAACACGCTCACCTGCGCCCACGTACTAACGTGATTGGCGCTGTAGCCCGTGTACGTACCTGTTTATCGCAAGCTATTCACCGTTTCTACCACGAACAAGGTTACATTTGGGCAAGCACCCCTATTATCACCGGTAGTGATACGGAAGGTGCAGGCGAAATGTTCCGCGTATCAACCTTGGATATGAATAACCTGCCAATGGCCGACAATGGCGAAGTTGATTTTCAGCAGGACTTTTTCGGTAAAGAAACCTTCTTAACCGTATCGGGCCAATTAAACGCTGAAACATACGCCTGTGCACTATCAAAAGTATATACTTTTGGCCCAACCTTCCGCGCCGAAAATTCTAATACCAGCCGCCACTTGGCTGAGTTTTGGATGGTAGAGCCAGAAGTAGCCTTCGCTGATTTAGACGACGCGGCAAAGCTAGCTGAAGACATGCTTAAATATGTATTCAAAGCTGTGCTTGAAGAACGTATGGACGACATGAACTTCTTCGCTCAACGTATCAACAAAGAAGCCATAAGCCGCTTAGAGAAGTTTGTTAGCGCAGACTTTGCGCAAGTTGATTACACAGACGCCATTCAAATTCTTAAAGATTCAGGCCGCAAGTTTGAATACGATGTTGAATGGGGCATTGATATGTCGTCTGAGCACGAGCGTTTCTTAGCTGAAGAACACTTTAAAGCACCGGTAGTTGTTAAGAACTACCCTAAAGACATTAAAGCATT
This sequence comes from Agarivorans sp. DSG3-1, assembly GCF_046774965.1. Lineage (NCBI taxonomy): Bacteria > Pseudomonadati > Pseudomonadota > Gammaproteobacteria > Alteromonadales > Alteromonadaceae > Agarivorans > Agarivorans sp. DSG3-1. The sequence continues at coordinate 3,658,475 of NZ_CP177241.1, forward strand.
CTACATGCGTCTTAATGATGATGGGAAAACCGTAGCTGCAATGGACGTACTTGCACCAGGTATTGGCGAAATCATTGGTGGCGCGCAACGTGAAGAGCGTTTAGACGTGCTTGACGCACGCTTGCTTGAGTTAAACTTAGACAAAGATGATTACTCTTGGTACCGCGACTTACGCCGCTACGGCACAGTTCCACACGCTGGCTTTGGTTTAGGTTTCGAACGTTTAGTGTCTTACGTAACTGGCATGACCAACATCCGCGACGTGATTCCTTTCCCACGCGCACCTAAAAACGCCGAGTACTAAGCAACAGCTATAGTTAAGCAACAAGTTAAAGCCTCAACCTAGTTGAGGCTTTTTTATTTGCCGATCCCCCTCACACTCAAGTTAATTGCCAGTTAAACCCTATCAATCAAAGCTATACAGCTTTCAGTTCATCATCCATACTTGTTTCAATTGCTAATGCAAAGTCATCATGATTTTAAGAAGGAACTGCATGAAAAAATTGAAAGTTGTTACCACTGAAGACGTATTACTCACTCTTTGTAACTCTGTCACCACAGTACTTAGCAAAGCCACGACTAGCGAAATCAGATATTCGGCGATGGTACAGAAAATAAACAAAACCTGTTTAAAACCAGACATTGGTTGTTTTGTTTTATTTGATGGTGGGTTTTCAGGCTTGGTTGTTATTAACTTTACCTCAGATGCTGCCATGGAAATCTATCGTGATTACATGCTTCATATGGGTATTCCTGAGGCCGAGCTCGCTCAACAGCACACAGCAGATGAAGTGGGTAACGTGATGGGCGAGTTAATGAACCAAATGGTCGGTTACTTCACTGGTGTAATCGGTAAAGAGTTACAAACCTCACTAACTCAAAACCAACCTAAGATGTTAGCTTTAAACAAGCAGGTATTGATTTCTATTGATACCAACCTAGACCGTCCGCAAGCGCGTCGCGTGACCTTTACAACCGCTAAAAACAACATCTTTTATCTTGAGTTAGCGATGGATAAAACTGAATTCATCAAGCTTCATGAATTTGAAACAGAAGATGATGTAGATCCAGATGATCTTATCGACCAAGCCGCGGCACAAAAGAAAGCAGAGCAGAAACCTGCCGAGTCAGCGCAAACCATTGATCAAGATTTACTTGATGAGTTAGGTATCTAGGCCAACAACTCAGCAACATGCTCAAGACTCACTTGAGCATGTTTATAATCTAACTGGACAGGGTAATAACTAGCGCCCACCGCTAGTATTAACGAAGGGAATCCTTGAATAGGTAAGCTTCGAGCAAATTGTATTTGCTGCATTAACAGTTCATTCAGTGCTTCACTCGATATGTCTTCCACAAAAGTTTTTTTATCTAAGCCAAGCTTTTCTGCCAATACAAGCAAATTATTTAAGTCTGAAGGATTAATCGCCTGTAAATAATAAGCGTTCTGTATTTGCTTTATCATCGCTTTACCAGCCCCCTGCTTTTCAGCAGCAAGCACTGCTCGGTTTGCAGGATAAGTAGAACGACGAGGTGTGTTTACTTGCCAAAAATCATGGTTGAACTCGGTGCCTAGTTGCGCATTAATTTTATGCCATGTTTGCTGCAAAAACTGCTGCATATCATCAGGCATCGCTAATGCAGAATCTGGCGCTAGGCCACCCAACAAATACACCATTTCTATACTACTAGGCAATGACGATTCAAGCGCCTCTAAAGTAGGTTTATAGCCCCAACACCAAGAGCACATAGGGTCATGTACATAGTATAAACGCGCTTGAGTCTCAGTCATCTTACAGCCAAGTTACATAGTCTTTAAAGGTTAACTCTCGCGCTTTGTTCGATTTGGTTTGTGGACTGCCTAAATACAAATACCCAACAACAGACTCGTGTTCAGCTAAGCCTAACTCATGATTTACAATTGAACTATAAGCCATGGGGCCGGTGCGCCAAATACCATTATAACCTTGTGCAAAGGCAGCCATTTGCATTGCATGAACAGCGCAGCCAGCAGAAAGTACTTGTTCAATTTCTGGTACTTTTGAATGGGTTTTAGGCGAAGCAATCACGATAGTGATAAGTGGTGCACGAAAGGGCATCGCTTTTGCTTTTTCATGGTCGCCTTCTTCAGCCAGCGCGGCTTGTTCAAAAATGTCTGCTAATTTACTTAAACCTTCACCACTAACATGGATAAACCGCCAAGGAGTAAGGCCTCCGTGATCTGGCGCTCTAAGGCCGGCATTCCATATTGTTTCTAGTTCTGCGCCTTCAGGCGCGGGAGCAGCCAAGCGAGCGCATGACTGACGATTGAGTAACAAATCTAAAGCTTTCATTGTTATCCTTAACGAGCTAAATATAGCGCCATTGTGCGTGAATTATGCTAAAAGTAAAGTAAGCTAGATCGCTGTTTGGAGCTTAAACTATGCCGGAAGGAAAACATCATCAAATATCCACGCAAAGACAGAAAAACCTAAAGCAACTGCAAGCTTGGGTTAAACAAAACCCCCAACGTACAGCCGCTTTAATTAAGCAGTGGCTAAAAACAAAAACTAAATAGTGGCCGCCAGTTCAGCACCTTGTCTTATGGCGCGTTTTGCATCCAATTCAGCGGCTACATATGCGCCGCCAATTAAATGAGAATTTACGCCCAAGGCGGTTAAGTCGTCATGTAGACTTCTCAATGGTTCTTGCCCTGCACACACCACTACATGATCAACATCTAGGACAGATTGTTTGCCATCCACCGAAATATGCAGCCCTTGGTCATCTACTTTTAAGTACTCTACACCCGCGAGCATTTCTACCTGATTTTTCTTTAAAGTCTCACGGTGGATCCAACCTGTGGTTTTACCTAGATCTTTGCCCACTTTAGTGGTTTTACGTTGACACAGATACACCTTACGCAAGGCTTGATGTTGTTGATGTTCTTTCAAGCCACCGGCTTGGGCCATAGTGTTATCGATGCCCCAGTTATCTAGCCAACGGCCTACGTTGGTAGATAGCGACGGCTTTTGCTCTACCAAGTATTCAGCAACATCGAAACCAATACCTCCAGCTCCAATGATCGCAACTTTACCGCCAACTTCTTTATGATCTCGTAATACATCTAAATAGTTATAAACTTTGTCGTGTTCTATGCCTTCAATTGGTGGGGTTCGCGGTAAAATACCCGTAGCAATTACAATTTCATCAGCTTTTAACTCAGCCAGCATTGGGGCATCAACTCTGGTATTTAACGCGAGTTTAATACCTAATTGGTTGATGCGATTAGCAAAATAGCGAAGCGTTTCGTAGAACTCCTCTTTACCAGGAATTTGCTTCGCATAGTTAAACTGGCCACCTATTTTGTCTCCAGCATCATAAATTGTTACTTTGTGACCGCGTTCTGCGGCATAACATGAAAAGGCTAACCCTGCTGGGCCAGCCCCCACTACAGCAATTTCTTTGGTTTGCTTACAGTCTTTAAACTCTAGTTCTGTTTCATAGCAGGCTTGCGGATTAACTAAGCAACTTGCACGTTGTTGTTTAAAAACGTGGTCTAAACAAGCTTGATTACAACCAATACATGTATTTATAAGCTCAGCTTGGTTGTTTCGCGCCTTTTCAACAAACATAGGATCTGCCAGCAACGGCCGAGCCATAGACACCATATCCGCTTGTCCGGAGCGTAAAATGTTTTCTGCTACATCAGGAGTGTTAATTCGGTTAACCGCCACCATTGGGATACTAACGTGCTGTTTTATTTTTTCGGTTACCCACGCAAATGCGGCTCTAGGAACACTGGTAGCAATAGTAGGTACTCTAGCTTCGTGCCATCCAATACCAGTATTAAGAATAGTTACTCCAGCGTGTTCTAAGGCTTTTGCTAATGTTACAACCTCTTCGTAAGTACTGCCTTTTTCAACTAGATCCAGCATAGATAAACGAAATACAATGATGAAATCTTCGCCAACTAAGGCGCGGGTTTGTTTAACTATTTCTAAAGGAAGCTTAATTCGATTTTGGTAACTACCGCCCCACCCGTCTTTTCGTTGGTTGGTGCGCGCACAAATAAACTGGTTGATGAGGTAACCTTCTGAGCCCATTATTTCAACGCCGTCGTAGCCTGCACGTTTGGCTAACTTTGCACTATTCGCAAAGTCTTTAATGGTTGAGCGAATTTGGCGGTCACTCATGGCTTTAGGTTTGAAAGGAGATATCGGTGCTTTAATTTTACTGGCACTAACATTAAATGGGTGATAACCGTAACGCCCTGCATGCAATATCTGTAAGGCGATTTTTCCACCTTCTTTATGCACGGCATTAGTGATAATTCGATGTTTTTTCACCTGCCAAGGAAAACTAAGCTGGCATCCGTTAGGGGCTAAGCGCCCTCTAAAGTTAGGCGCTATTCCACCCGTAACAATAAGACCTACTCCACCCTTAGCGCGTAACGCATAAAAAGCAGCCAGTTTCTCAAAACCACCCTTTTCTTCTTCTAAACCGGTGTGCATAGAGCCCATTAATACTCGGCTTTGTAGCTGAGTAAAACCTAAATCAAGTGGCGCTAATAAGTGCGGGTACTTGGTCATCTTTGTAACCTCAATCCATTGGGAATGTTATTAAAGTGTTAATAGAGTATACAAACCAAACTTTTGTTTCAAACATTTGTTTTAATAATTGCAGATGCCTGATTTATATGACTATGGTAACGTTTAGCTATTGTTGACTTTTATAAGTAGATCCCAGTGTTTAAATTGATTAAGAGTATCTTCCGCTTCTTTTGGCGAACCCTTAACTTTATTCGTTCACTAATCGTTAATTTATTTCTATTGTTTATGGTGGTAATGGTCATCATTGCCCTCAGCAGTGTTAGCCCTGAACCCACAGAGCCCCCTACAGCGGCAGCCTTGCATTTAGTCCTTGATGGACAAATAGTAGAGCAGCGCCAGCGAGTAAACCCTATGGCCGAGTTTACTAACGAAATGTTAGGAAACACTGTAGAGAAAGAGTTCGACCTACACACAATAGTGAAAGCGATTGATGAAGCGAGAACCGATTCAAATATTACCGGCATCGTTTTAGATGTTGGCAGCATGCCAAGTACAAGCCAAACTAAACTTGCGACTATCGGCCAAGCTCTGCTTCATTTTAAAGACAGTGGCAAACCAATCATCGCTTACGCAGATTACTACGACCAACACCAATACTATTTAGCGAGCTTTGCCGACAGCCTACTGCTTAACCCTAAAGGTGCAGTATTAATGCGCGGCATGAACTCTCGACGTTTGTTCTTTAAAGATGCCATCGACAATTTAGACGTTACTACGCACATTTTTCGTGTAGGCACGCATAAGTCATTTGTAGAACCCTACCTTAGAAATGACATGTCGGAAGAGGCAAAACAAGATTTAGCTCACTGGATGGATCAACTTTGGCAATCATACTTAACGACTGTTTCAACTAACCGCGAGTTAGCGGCTGATCATTTGATGCCAGAACCAGCAGCATTGTTGTCGCGTTTAAAAGAAGTTGATGGTGATGGCGCCCGCTACGCAGAAAAATTTGGCCTCGTTGACCAACTCACCACGCGTACCCAAGCCAAACAATTGTTAATTGATACCTTTGGTGAATCAGATGACGGTTCGAGCTACAACAACAGAAGCTATGGCGAGTATGCACAAGGCCTAAGTAATGATGAACCAAGCGACAACACAATTGCAGTTATTGTTGCTCAAGGTGCCATTGTTGGTGGTAGTGGCCAAGAAAACGTGATTGCTGCTGACACCGTTATTGCTCAGCTTAATCAAGCGCTTGAAGACGAACAGGTAAAAGCCATAGTGGTACGAGTAGACAGCCCTGGTGGTAGCGCATTTGCTTCAGAACTGATTCGTGAAAAGTTTCAACAGTTCCAGGAAAAAGATATACCGGTAATCGTATCTATGGGCAGCGTTGCCGCAAGTGGCGGATATTGGATTTCATCAACGGCTGACTACATTTTTGCTAGCCCTACTACGATTACTGGCTCTATAGGTATTTTTGGAATGTTTGCTACTTTGGAAAATGCTTTGGCTAAATTGGGCATTAACAGTGACGGCTATGCAACGTCTACCCTCGCTGAAGTAAGCCCGTTCCAAGCTTTGCCAAATGAAGTGAAACAGATCATTCAACTCAATGTTGAACACGGGTATAAAGATTTTGTATCACTGGTATCAAGTGGCAGAGACATTGCGCTTGAAGATATGGATAGCATTGCTGAAGGCAGAATTTGGACCGGCCAAGACGCCGTTGATAATGGCCTTGTCGATCAATTAGGCGGCCTGAACGATGCTATAGAATACGCCGCCAACTTAAACAATCTAGATGATTACCAAGTTAAGCGTTTAACCCCACCACTTAGCTCACGAGACCGCTTTATTGCCCAGTTGTTTGATTCGCAAATCGGTGGTGCATTAGAGTCTGCGATACCAAACTGGGCTTTATTGAAAACAGTGGCGGAGCAAGCGCCTGCTGTAGATAAGTTTAATGATCCTCTTGGCCAGTACAGTTTCTGCGCAGTTTGTGATCAAATGTAAGCACTATTCAGTTAATCTTAAACGGTTGATTGCTTTGAACTAACATCAGACTATAATTTCAAAAAACTTTTGAACTATAGTCTGATGAATCGAAAATCTATCTATATTGCCTACACAGGCGGCACCATTGGCATGCAACGTAGTGAAAGAGGCTACGTGCCAGTTGCTGGTTTCATGCGCGACTGTTTAGACGCTATGCCAGAATTTCAGCGTGATGAAATGCCTGAATTCACCGTTCACGAATTTTCCCCACTGATCGATTCTGCGGATATGGACCCACAGCATTGGCAGCTAATTGCTGAAGACATTCAAGCAAATTATGAAAAGTATGACGGCTTTGTAGTCCTGCACGGCACAGACACCATGGCTTACACCGCTTCCGCACTTTCATTTATGTTAGAGAACCTAAGTAAGCCAGTAATTGTAACAGGCTCGCAAATTCCACTGAGTGAACTTCGTTCTGACGGCCAAACCAATTTACTCAATTCATTATACCTTGCGGCCTACTACCCAGTTCATGAAGTCTGTTTGTTTTTCAACAACAAGCTCCTGCGCGGGAATCGCAGTACTAAAGCCCATGCAGATGGCTTTGACGCGTTTATGTCACCCAATTTCCCCCCCTTGCTTAAGGCTGGAATAGACATAGAAATTATTGCCGGAGAGATTCGTCCAACGGGTATCAGCGCCTTACAAATTAGTCCTATCATTCCCCAACCTATTGGGGTTGTGAGTCTTTATCCAGGCATTTCCACTGAGGTCATCGCAAACCTACTTCAACAGCCCGTAAAAGCCTTGATACTGTTAAGTTATGGTGTAGGAAATGCCCCGCAACATCAAAAAATGACCGAATTATTAGAGCACGCCTGTGACCGTGGCATTATCGTGCTCAACTTAAGCCAATGTTTAACTGGCAAGGTGAATATGGACGGATATGCCACAGGCAACGCCTTAGCAAAAGCGGGTGTTGTTAGTGGTGGGGATATGACTACCGAAGCGGCGCTGGCCAAACTACATTACTTGCTAAGCAAAAACTTGCCTAGCAAGCGGATCCGTGACCTACTTTGCCAAGATATTCGCGGCGAGATAAGTATCTAATCGTTGTGTTGAGGAACACTAATAATGGTTTGTTCTTCTCGATATTGACGTTTTAGTTCTTGTTTAGATTTCATCACTAACTCGCCATCGGTACCCACAGTAAAATGCTGGGGCTGATGGTTGTGCTTAGCTTGATACAAGATAACCATTTGTTGAGTATGATCGCGTTGTTCATCTGTTAGTTTGTTGCCGTCGGGCCATCGCCCGGTTTCAACAGCACTTAACATATTTTGATAAATATCGGGGCTCATTGCCGCCAACAACTTCTCTACATCCATTTATCACTCCTATAATGTTACTGAAACATTACCAAACCATTGATCCAGTGCCAAGCTATAAACTAAGCACTTAGGAAACAATGCTGATTTTTGAATGGACTAAATCAAAAAAATCTATGATAGTCTTACCTTTATCAACATCTGCTAATGATATTTATTCAGGAAAATGATTTGTCTTTTTTAAAGCCACTAGGCTGCAGTTTATGTTTAGTTGTACCACTTGTACTTAGTGGATGTGATGCAGGGTTTGATTTGTTCGGCTTTGGTAGTCGCTCGGTAAAAAGCATTTGTAAAAGTAACCCAGAGCTTTGTGAAGATTTAAATCGCGACGGCTGGTGTAAAAAGGAACGCTCTGCTGTCATTCTAAGTCGCTTCGATGAAATGACCGAAGTTACTGAACAACACCAGTATGAGCTGATAAAGAACTATCAGGCTTATAATTTTTGCATAGAACTTGCGGCCAGTATTGAACCTAAATACGACAAATCTCGTAAAACTCAGCGCGTAATTGGCTTGCTTACCTCTTTAGAAGAATTACAACGTCTAGAAAACGATACGCGTGATTCTAGTCATCCCTATTTGTCGATGTATCACTGGACCCAATATCGCGATCTTGAGGCGCGAGACCGATTTTTGGCATTGGAAGGCCAAGCCGTGTTAAATCAACCTGATTTACAATGGACCTTAGCAATTCATTACAGCGGAAAAGATGCTAAAAAAACCATTAACATTTTGCAAAACGCCTTCAAGTTGTTTCCAGAAAATGCGGTTATTCCAGCTAAGTATGCTGAAGCGATTACGTCTCAGTATATGAATTTAAAAGACTACCGCCATGCCTATTTATGGGCACAAATCGCCAGTCACTTTGATGATCATAGTAGGCAAGATTATTCTGGTTTGAATCACAAGTTGAAGTTGTCTGAAGAACAGCAAAAAATGTTAAAAGATGAAGCGGCAATTATCTACGAGCAAATAGACACAAGACAATACCGCTTATAAGCAAGGTTATTTACTCAGCAGTGAAACCTAAGGCTGCTGAGTTTATACAGTAGCGTTCGCCAGTGTCAGTGGGACCGTCATTAAAGACATGGCCCAAATGCGCATCACATTGGCTACAACGCACCTCAATACGCTCCATGTTATGACTTTGGTCTCGTACAAAGGTGACCACACGGCTTTCAGCAATTTTGTCAAAACTCGGCCAACCGCATCCCGAGTCAAATTTAGACACCGAGCTAAACAGTGGTAAATCACAACATACGCAGTGATACATGCCCTGCTCTTTATTATGTAACAGAGTGCCGGTAAACGGACGCTCTGTTGCTCCTTTCCTTGTCACTTGAAACGCAAGTTCGGTAAGCAAGCCTTGCCATTCTTGTTCATCTTTTACTATTTTAGTCACGATTTTGTTTGTTCCAATAACAGCATTGAACGGGCATTTAGTTTGACACTTTTAGTGTCTCTAAGTTGCTTAACGAAAATAGCTTGTTCATGCGCTGTATCCATTTGCTGAGTCCAATGTTGCGATGTTTCTACTGCAGGCAATATAAAATCAATAGCGTGAGAACTAGCGTTAATAATCCATAACCAACGCTCTTTCGATTGTCTTAGGTTTCGTATCTCTACTGCTACAGCCCACCCATGCGACTCATGCCAATCCTCTTGGTGCATAAAGTCACCGTCGTGGCGATACCAACGAACACTATGATGCTGGGAGTGACATTTTTCGTAACTGTCGTTTTCCAGCTGAAGATAATGAAAAACTCGTGAGCGTTTACGCAGTGCAATAAGCTGCTGACAAAACTCTAAAAATTGTTGCTCATGCGTATCTAACTCCCAATTAAACCAACTCATTTTGTTGTTTTGGCAGTACGCGTTGTTATTGCCTTGCTGAGTGCGGCTTAGTTCATCCCCACCAAGAAAATGCGGTACGCCTTGCGAAAGCATTAAAGTGGCTAATAAATTACGCTTTTGTTTACGCCTAGTCGCAAGTACCTTTTTGTCTTTAGTATCGCCTTCTTCGCCATAGTTAGCAGAGATATTATGACCATGGCCGTCACGGTTATCTTCGCCGTTAGCATGATTATGACGTTGCTCGTAGCTAACCAAATCGTCTAAAGTAAAACCATCGTGGTAACAAATGTAGTTCACACTGGTGTGGATACTACGTCGACTCGCAAGAAATAAGTCGCGAGAGCCCATAATTCGGGTGGCCATTTCACCAAGCAAACCGTGTTCACCTTTCCAAAATGCGCGGCTTGTATCTCGGAACCGGTCGTTACACTCCATCCACCGCTCTGGGAAATGCCCTAGCTGGTAGCCATTTGGGCCAATATCCCAAGGCTCTGCTATCATTTTAGCCCGCGACAAAATAGGGTCTTGCGCCACGGCTTTAAAGAATGCAGCATGACTTGAAAAGTGATTATCTTCTCGGCCTAAACTGACCGCTAAGTCGAAACGAAAACCGTCAACTTGCATTACGTCAACCCAATAACGCAGGCTGTCTAGTACTAAACGTAAACTGATTGAATGATCTAAGCTCACGCTATTGCCACAACCAGTATTATTGGCGTATTGACTGTAATTTGGGCTGTCACCAATTTGATCAAACAAATAATAATTTTTGTTATCAAGTCCACGGTAACAAAGAGTTGGGCCATCAGATCCCGATTCTGCTGTGTGATTAAAAACCACGTCCAAAATCACTTCAATGCCATTGCGATGAAATTCACGCACCATGGTCTTAAATTCTGTTAAAGCATCAGATTTGGCGTAACGCGGTTCGGGCGCCATAAACAGAATGGGGTTGTAACCCCAATAGTTACTTAAGCCTAATGATTTTAAACGCGGCTCCGACATAAACACTGCGGTAGGCAGTAACTGTACCGACGTAATACCCAAGCTCTTTAAATGATGGATACTGTAGCTATCCACCAAACCTAAGTAACTGCCACGGTCGTCGCTATTTACTTTGGCGTTGAGCTTACTAAAACCACGAACGTGAGTTTCATACATGACCATATCTTGGCGGTCGATGTTAGGTTTAGCTACGCCCTGCCAATCAAAATCGTCATCTCGAACAATACACTTAGGTATAAGGTCTGCGTCATCTTCCTGGTAAGCTTTACTATCCCAGATAAGTGGTCGAGAAATGGCTTTTGCGTAAGGGTCTAGAATTAACTTTCGTGGGTCATACCAACAGCCATGTTCAGGCTGGTATTTGCCGAACACCCGATAAGCATAAAATTGACTGGATTTAATACCCTCCACATACCCATAGCGAATACCGCCTTGCTTGCCGGGCAACACTAAACGAGAGATTTCGTTTTCTTGCTCATCAAACAAACATAACTCTATGTGTTTGGCATCACCGGCATGAATGGCGAAGTTACATCCATTGGCATCAAGCGTAGCGCCTAAGGGGAAATCTCTTCCAGGGGACACCTGATATTGACTCAGGCTAAAAGGTAAAGGCTTTAGTTGACTTCTTGTTGACATGTAAACCTTAGGTCCCCCTGCTTTGGACAGGGGGAGTTATCAATTATTTAATCTACTTTGATTAAATACAATGTTGATAGTGGTGGCAAGTTTAATATCAGTGAATTTTCGCGACCATGGCTGGCAACCGCTTCAGATTGGAATTCAATTCCCGCATCGTAGTTACTGCCCCAATACATTTCTGAGTCAGTATTTAGAATAATGCGGTAACGCCCTTGCTCAGGTAAGGCTAAGCGGTAGTTGTTACGAGGTACAGGTGTAAAGTTACTCACTACAACAACTTTTTCTTGGCTATTAAGAGCATTACGCTGGAATACAAGTACGCTTTTTTCCCAATCATCATGGTCAATCCATTCAAAGCCATTGGTATCGTAATCACCCTCAAACATTGCCGGATGGCCACGGTAGACTTTGTTTAGCTGCTTAACTAGCTCTTGCTGGCCTCTGTGCTTAGGAAACTCCAGCACATTCCACTCTAGACTAGTATCATGGTTCCACTCACTGGCTTGAGCAATTTCGTTACCCATAAAGTTCAACTTCTTGCCCGGGTGAGCATACATAAATGCGGTATAGGCACGCAAGTTAGCGGCTTGTTGCCATTCATCTCCGGGCATTTTACCCAGCAACGAACCTTTGCCATGTACCACCTCATCGTGAGAAATGGGCAACACAAAGTTTTCGTCATAGTTGTACACCATGGCAAAAGTAATTTCGTTATGATGATATTTTCTAAACGCAGGGTCTTTCTGCATGTAGTCCAAAGAATCATGCATCCAACCCATGTTCCACTTAAAACCAAAGCCTAATCCACCGGTAAAGGTTGGCCGAGAAACGCCGGCAAAAGCGGTAGACTCTTCAGCAATGGTCATTGCATGTGGATATTGGCGATACACTTCTTCGTTAAACCATTTTAGTAGGCTAATTGCTTCGTAGTTGTGGTTGCCACCGTCTACATTAGGCACCCACTCGCCTTCTTCGCGCGAATAATCCCAGTAAAGCATTGAGGCAACAGCATCAACTCGAAGACCATCTACATGGAACTTATCTAACCAGATGAGTGCGCTGGCCACCAAGAACTGACGAACCGTATCCCGACCGAAGTCGTAGATGTAAGAGTTCCAGTCATTATGCCAACCGCGGCGAGGATCTTCGTACTCGTAAAGGTGAGTTCCATCGAACTGAGCCAAGCCGTGTGAATCACTAGGGAAATGCGCCGGTACCCAATCTACAATCACACCTATGCCATTTTGGTGGCACTGGTCGACTAAGAATTTAAAGTCATCAGGATTACCGAAACGGCTAGTAGGCGCAAACAGGCCAATAGGTTGATAACCCCAAGAGCCATCAAATGGGAACTCTGAAATAGGCAATACCTCAATATGGGTGTAACCCATTTCTTTGATGTATTCCACAAGCTCTACAGCAAGCTCTCTGTAGCTTAAATAGTTATTACCTGTGTCTTCAATCTTACGACGCCAAGATCCTAAATGAACTTCGTACACGCTCATTGGTTGATGGCGTTTATCATTATTCTGCGAATCAATCCAAGCCTGATCATTCCATTGGTATTGGTCGTGATCCCAAACTACAGAAGCAAACGAAGGATATTGCTCAGAGCTGAAACCTACTGGGTCAGTTTTGTGTGGGAGAGAATGTCCGTGGCGATCTTTTAATTCGTATTTGTATTTAGTGCCCGCGTCTAAGCCTGGTACAAACAATACCCAGTGGCCGTCTAGCGAGCGCTGCATAGGTAAACGACGACCATCCCAGTGATTAAAATCACCGATTAAACTAACCGCTGAAGCGCTAGGCGCATACACCCCAAAACGCACACCTTTAACCGCGACGCCATCAACCTCAATGGTTTTAACTTGGGCACCCAATACCTGATAAAGGTTTTGCGGTGCATGAGACATAGTCGCTAAGCCTTCGTAGGCAACTTCAGTAAACTGATAAGGGTCGATAACTTTAATTTTGTTATCACCAAAATCGACTTCAAGTTGATATGCAAAGGCTTGGTCTGTGTCAAACTCTAATTCGAATAACCCTTGCGGCGATAGCTGACTCATGGTCCCCAGCACATCGCCTTTAAGGGACAATACAGAGACCGATTTAGCGTCTGGTTGCCAAGCTCGCAACACTAAACCCTTACCGCTTTTTACAGCGTTTAAACCCAGTGAGTTAAATGGTTCGCTTAAGCGAACGCTAGACAATTGTTGAACTAATTGAGAAACCTGAGAAGACAAAGATCGTTTCATTATTATAGTTACCTTAAGGTCCTGAGAATAAGGGGATTTGGTCATTTAAGCTTAGGTTAGCGCAAGTCTCCAAGCTTTTCTCAATTAATAGGGATTAAAGTGAGATAGAAAACATTTTCATAGGCAAAAAAAAGCGCTCCTAGGAGCGCTTGATTACAATTTCGTCAATGTTACTTGCTAACTTTAGCGCGAGCGTCAGATAGTGAGTACATTAAGTGTTGAACATCGTGATTATTAAATAAGTCACTTAAGTTCCAAGACAACTTACGGCGCCAGTTTGGATACTCACTTGACGTACCAGGTACGTTAACTGGTTTGTCCATTTCCATCCAATCTTCTAATTGAACAGATAACAAATTACAGCTACCTTTTGCCATATGAACTTGGATACCGTAGTTCAGGCCTTTATCCATTCCCACCCAATTCACATCACGTGAGATGTAGTCTGGAATGCTCTGGTGACCGTGTAAGGTATCAAGCAATTTCTGCTTGTTCTCATGACGATCTTGGTAAAGGCTTTGCAATACTTCTTCGTCTGGGTAGATACCTAGTTCGCGACCTAAGGCTAAATCATCACAATGCCAGAAACCGCGAAGTGTAGGCATATCATGCGTGGTTACCGCAGACATTGCTTGCTCTGGGTAATGCGCTGGAGAAATAAAACCACCGTCTTCCGCTTGCTCGAAGAAGAAAATTCGGTAAGAGTGCACACCGTTTTCTTGCAGCACTTCGAAAATGCCGTCAGGTACAGTACCTAGATCTTCACCAATAATCAGACACTGATTACGGTGACTTTCTAGTACCAAAATACCTAACAGGTCTTGGATTGGGTAGTAAAGGTAAGCACCTTTATCAGCAGAGTCTTCTACAGGCACTAACCATAAACGTAATAATGCCATGGCGTGGTCAATACGCAATGAACCACAAGAGCGCATGTTAGAGCGGAACAAATCAACCATTGGTTGGTATTGCTGTTCTTCTAGAACCGATGGATCCATTGGAGGTAAACCCCACTTTTGACCTAAAGGACCTAGGATGTCTGGTGGTGCGCCAACACTAGCATCTAGCGAGTAAAGATCGCCATTTGCCCAAATCTCAACACTGCCTTCACTTACGCCTACTGCTAAATCTCGGTATAGGCCCATGGCCATACCCGAATCTTTAGCCACTTGGTCAACAGCAGCTAATTGCTCATCGGCAATCCACTGTAACCATAAGTAGAAATCAACATCGTCTTGGTTGGCTTTAACCCATTCGGCTACTGCAGGTAAATGATACTCTTTGTACTCATCAGGCCAAGCTGGCCAACCCCATGCATTGCCAATGGTGTCGTATAAATGTGCTTGTAGTGCATCGTAAGTTGCTTGAGCTGCTAAGCTCTCGCCACCTTCTTTGATAAAACTACGGAAAGCATTAGCACGCTTAGTGCGGCCTTTTTGAATGGTTTGGAACTGCTTAAAGACTAGTTTAAGTGCTTCAATTTTAGCTTCAGTAACACCGGTGTAGTCTACCCACTCGCTACTACGTAGCTGTTCTAAGCGGTTTTGGAAAACACTACTTGCTACTAACGCAGCTGCGTCTGACTCAGCAAACTCACTAATCGCTTCAACATCGATGTAAACAACATTCAACCAGCGACGAGACGATGGGCTGTAAGGGCTAGCCGCTTCTGGATTGGCGGGATATAAAGAATGGATTGGATTTAGACCAACAAAATCACCGCCTTTTTCAGCAATGTTTTTAACCAATACCTGTAGGTCTGAGAAGTCACCAATGCCCCAGTTGGTTTCGGTGCGAAGACAATAAAGCTGTACGCTTGGGCCCCATACCTTTTTACCGTTGGCAATATCTGGCTGAATGTATGCTGCTTGAGGCGCAACAATATAACGAGTTTCAGCTAATACCTTACGACCACCTTTTAACGAGATACTTAAATTGTGGTAACCAATAGGTAATTCTAGACTTAGGCTAACGGTGTAAGCTTGATACTCAACTTCGTTTATAGCGTGAGCTTCAATTAGCTCGCCATCAACAGGGGTAATTTGCCCTTTAAACTGTTCACCCTGCTCCGTGCTTAACTTCCAAGTAAACTCTTGGTTAGCTAATTCAATAGGAACACGGATTTCAAGTGGATATTCTGAAGCAACACGAACCACTTTTACCACTGGCATTACTTGCTGCCAATAGTTAAGCACGTCTTCTTCATAACGCTGTGCTAATTGCTCTGCATTATCTACTGGATAACCTAGCGCCTTTAACAGTTTTAATTTGCTTTCAGGTACGACTTGCGCCGGATTTCCCCAAGCATCAACGTAGCTGGTTTCAATGCCGCGAAGCTTTACCAACTGTTCAATGATTTGATCTGACATAACATTTCCCGAGTTATTGCTTTTATCTAACTAATTATTGTTTTTTTAGCGCGTGTATTGTACTCATCCTAACGCTCGATTTTTCGATCTAGCACAAATTTCGCTAAATTAATTTTATCTGAGATTGAGTGATATTGATTGTTTTTTTTTACTTCTGAGCTAATACTTCTTCCTGCAAATGTTAGCTTGCTCATTTTTAAGGCATTAATTGATGTCGCGCAAATTAATCGCCGATTCGACTTGAAGAAATTTGAAAATGTTGTAAGTTTACAACCAAATTATACATCTGTTAACACTAGGAACATTAGGTATCACTATGACAATTAAAGTTGGTATTAACGGTTTTGGCCGTATTGGACGTTTCGTATTCCGTGCTTCTGTTGAGCGCAACGACATCGAAGTTGTAGGCATTAACGACTTAATCGACGTTGAATACATGGCTTACATGCTTAAGTATGACTCAACTCACGGTCGCTTCAACGGTAGCGTAGAAGTAGTTGACGGTAACTTAGTAGTAAACGGCAACGTTGTTCGCGTTACTGCTGAGCGCAACCCAGAAGATCTAAAATGGGATGCTATCAGTGTAGATGTAGTTGCTGAAGCAACTGGTATCTTCCTAACTGACGAGACTGCTCGTAAGCACATCACTGCTGGCGCAAAAAAAGTAGTTCTTACTGGTCCTTCTAAAGACGCTACTCCTATGTTCGTAATGGGTGTAAACCAAGCTTCTTACGCTGGTCAAGACATCGTTTCTAACGCTTCTTGTACTACTAACTGTTTAGCGCCTATCGCTAAAGTACTAAACGACAAGTGGGGCATCGAATCTGGTCTTATGACTACTGTTCACGCTACTACTGCTACTCAAAAAACTGTTGACGGTCCTTCTGCTAAAGACTGGCGCGGTGGTCGTGGTGCTTCTCAAAACATCATCCCTTCTTCAACTGGTGCTGCTAAAGCTGTAGGTGTTGTACTTCCTGAGCTAAACGGCAAACTAACAGGTATGGCTTTCCGCGTACCTACTGCTAACGTTTCTGTAGTTGACCTAACAGTTAACCTTAAAGAAGCTGCTAGCTACGAAGAAATTTGTGCTGCTATGAAAGCTGCTTCTGCAGGCGAAATGGCTGGCGTACTTGGTTACACTGAAGACCAAGTTGTTTCTCAAGACTTCATTGGCGAAACTCAAACATCTGTATTTGATGCAAAAGCTGGTGTTGCTCTAACTGACAAATTCGTTAAAGTTGTATCTTGGTACGACAACGAAATCGGTTACTCAAACAAAGTTCTAGACCTAATCGCTCACATCTCTAAATAAGAAATGTAGCTTTAAGCTAGAATATTAAAGCGACCTTAGGGTCGCTTTTTTTATAGGTAAAATTTATGATCCTAGAAAAGCTCCAACTCAAAGTCGTCAAGCAGCTAGATAATGCCGTGTTCGAAGTACATAACAACGAAGGAATGGTGTTCTATTGGGTTGACCACCCTGCTGCAAAGGCTCTTATTGCCCAACAAGGTGCCCATTTAGTGAGTTACCGGCCTAACCCTGACGAAGAAAAGCTTTGGTTAAGTGATGATAGCTTATTTACCAAAGGGGCAGCGATACGAGGCGGTATACCTATTTGTTGGCCAAATTTCGGTAATCTAGGTAACGAAAACAACACTAAGCATGGTTACGCAAGAACCAGCTTGTGGACGCTAGACACCATTACCACAAGCCAAGAGCATTGCTACCTAAGCTTTTCGCTACCAAGCAGCTCTAACTCAGGAGTCGCGTTAAGCTGTAATTTTACTTTAGGGGCAGAAGCTAGAATCGAATTAGTCACCACTAATTACAGCGAAAAAAGCTTCGAATATACTGGCGCCTTACATAGTTATTTCATTACTGATGTAAAAAAACTACACATCGGATCACTTGGCGATCAATATATTGATTCAGTATCAAGCACAAAAGTAGATAATGTCGCTAGTTTTACCTTAAGTGACGAAACAGATCGCATCTATTTGCAGCCTCAATCGGTCAGTCAGCTAATTTGGGGGGCATCTAAAACAACCATAGAACATCGTGGTCACGACAGTGTAGTGGTATGGAATCCTGGCGATAAACTCGCAAACAAAATGCCAGATGTAAGCAGTGCGGAGTACTTTATTTGTGTAGAAACAGCGATAACCCAGCAACCACAAACAGTGAAACCACAGCATTCACATAAGCTGGTTCAAATTATACGCTAAAAAACAAAGCCCCAACGCTTGCGATTGGGGCTTTATGTCGTTATTGGCTGTAAAGACTTATACCTTAGTAATGCCAAACACTTGATTTTCTTGCTCTTGTACTCGGATAAACGTCGTCCGTTTAGTCAGCTCTTTAAGTTCAGACGCACCAACATAAGTACACGCCGAACGTACGCCGCCTAACACATCTTGAACAGTTAACTGAACGCTGCCTTTATAAGGAAGCAATACTGTTTTACCTTCAGATGCACGATACTCGGCTACACCGCCGGTATGCTTATCCATTGCAGTTTGTGAGCTCATACCGTAGAACTTCATGAACTTCTTGCCATCTTGCTCTACAACTTCGCCGCCATTCTCTTCGTGAGCTGCTAACATACCGCCTAACATCACAAAGTCTGCCCCACCGCCAAATGCTTTGGCTACGTCACCAGCTTGGGTACAGCCGCCATCACCAACAATTTGTCCACCTAAACCATGAGCAGCGTCAGCACACTCAATAATGGCCGACAACTGAGGGTAACCAACCCCTGTTTTAACGCGAGTAGTACAAACACTGCCAGGGCCAATACCCACTTTTACGATATCAGCACCGCTAAGTATCAATTCTTCTACCATCTCACCAGTAACTACGTTACCCGCTACAATCACTTTATCTTGGAAAGTGTCTCGCATCTTGCGAACAAAGCTTACAAAATACTCAGAGTAGCCATTTGCAACGTCTACACAGATGAACTTTAGGTTTTTATTTAGCGCTAAAATTTGCTTCGTTTTTTCAAAGTCAGCATCCGAGGTGCCACAACTGACCATTAAGTACTTTATCTTGTCTGCCGGCATAGCAGATAAGAACTTAGACCATTGCTCAATACTGTAGTGCTTATGAACCGCCGTCATCATTCGGTGCTCAGCTAAGGCTTTTGCTAAACCAAATGTTCCTACCGTATCCATATTGGCAGCAATAACAGGTACACCTTCCCATTGACTGCCAGTATGTTTGAAGGTAAAATTTCGATCTAGTACAACCTGCGAACGGCTCTTTAATGTTGAACGCTTTGGTTTGATTAAAACGTCTTTAAAACCCAGCTTTATATCTGTTTCAACTCTCATCTACTTCTCTGCTAGTTATTAGGCACAAAACCCGAAGAGTATAGCAAATCTTTATTGATGATAAAAACATTAATAATATCCCTCTTCGCTCTCTCAAGCAGGCACAAAAAAGCCAGCACTTAGGCTGGCTTGAGATATGATGATTAACGCTTAAGCGTTTCCCTTCACCTTTATCTGATTGTTTTTTGCAAAACCTAACATACGATCTAGCGGTACCAATGCCCGTTCGATAAGGGCTTCATCTACAAACACTTCTTTACCAGTACCGTCTAACAAAGCTTCCTCAATAGCCTTTAAGCCATTCATCGCCATCCACGGACAATGCGCACAAGAGCGACAAGTAGCACCGTTGCCACCGGTTGGCGCTTCAATCATTTCTTTATCTGGGCAAGCTTGCTGCATCTTGTAGAAGATGCCTTTGTCTGTGGCCACTATTAGCTTCTTATGTGGCAAAGACTGTGCAGAAGCGATCAACTGGCTAGTCGAGCCTACTGCATCAGCCATCGCTACAACGCTTTCTGGAGACTCAGGGTGCACCAATACTGCTGCGTCTGGGTATTGCTGTTTTAACTGTTGTAAGGCTTTTGCTTTGAACTCGTCATGCACGATACAGGCGCCCTGCCATAACAACATATCGGCGCCTGTTTGCTTAGCAACATACCCACCAAGGTGTTTATCTGGCGCCCATATAATCTTATGACCTTCAGCGTCTAAGTGCTCTACCACATCAACAGCAATGCTAGAGGTAACTACCCAGTCAGCACGTGCTTTTACCGCCGCAGACGTATTAGCGTAAACCACTACAGTATGGTCAGGGTGAGCATCACAAAACGCGGCAAACTCTTTTTCAGGACACCCTAAATCCAAAGAACAGGTTGCCTCTAAGGTCGGCATGATGACTTTCTTTTCTGGGGTAAGGATCTTTGCAGTCTCCCCCATAAAGCGCACGCCAGCAACCAGGAGAGTTTTTGCAGGATGGTTATTACCAAAGCGAGCCATTTCCAATGAGTCGGCGACACAGCCACCAGTTTCCTCGGCCAAAGCTTGAATCTCAGGGTCGGTATAATAATGCGCCACCAATACCGCATCTTCTTCTACGAGCAGTTGCTTAATACGCGCTTTATGCGCTGCACGTTGCTCATCATCAAGCGGAGCTGGTTTAGGAGGAAATGGGTAAATGGTTTCGTTAAAATATTCGAGCTGCTGCATAACTACATCTGAGATAAAATAATTCGAGTATTATACACAGTGAGCTAAGCGAATGGCAGTTATTGGACTAAAGAATTAGTGGCTATTTCAGTGAAAAACTAGAAGAGATTGGTGGGTTGTGAAGGATTTGAACCTTCGACCAATTGATTAAAAGTCAACTGCTCTACCAACTGAGCTAACAACCCGTAGATATGTAGCAACAACAGCAGTGGTGGGTTGTGAAGGATTTGAACCTTCGACCAATTGATTAAAAGTCAACTGCTCTACCAACTGAGCTAACAACCCGATACTGTTACGGCTTATTTTAAAACGAAGTGGTGGGTTGTGAAGGATTTGAACCTTCGACCAATTGATTAAAAGTCAACTGCTCTACCAACTGAGCTAACAACCCATAACGTTTCAAAATAGTGGTGGGTCGTGAAGGATTTGAACCTTCGACCAATTGATTAAAAGTCAACTGCTCTACCAACTGAGCTAACGACCCACTAAAAGTGGTAATAGAATTGGTGGGTTGTGAAGGATTTGAACCTTCGACCAATTGATTAAAAGTCAACTGCTCTACCAACTGAGCTAACAACCCATAAATCTATTACAGTGAAGTGTCAAAGTGGTGGGTTGTGAAGGATTTGAACCTTCGACCAATTGATTAAAAGTCAACTGCTCTACCAACTGAGCTAACAACCCGCTCTGAACTTCAGTTAAATCCGGCTCAAAATTGCCTCTGCAATTGCCCCGACTCAACGGCGGCCTATGATACGGATTTAAGACTGTTGTGCAATAGTATTTTGAATCTTTTTTTCTAAGCGTTCAGCAATTAAGCAACCAGCTTCATGTTTGTACAGAATTTTGAATTTGCTGAACTTTATTCGCTTAAAAGCGCGTTAAAACTGCGCTAAGCGATTCTGTGCCAATCCTGCTGCTGCAGTATTTGGATGCTCTTTTACGACGCGAGCAAACAAGCTTTTTGCCTCTTCATTGTTATTTTGAAATTGTGCAATGATACCCAATTTTAACAATGACTCAGCAACCTTATTAGATTGCGGATAATCGTTAACAACTTTATTAAACTGTTCTGAAGCCGCATCACGTTGTCCACGTGTATATTGTAGCTGGCCTAACCAATAATGCGCGTTAGGTGCATAATTGGATTTAGGGTAGTCAGCAATAAAGTCTTGAAAAGCCGGTATGGCAGCGTCGTAATCTTTATCTTGCATAACCAAAGCCACAGCGGCGTCGTAAGCTTGGTCTTCACCAGCAGCGGTTGGCGCAGCAGAATCGGTGGTTGATTTTGCGGTCACAGGCGAACTTTGTACTTGAGCGAATCTGCGATCCATTTCTTGATAGATTTCGCGTTGGCGCTCAATCATTTGTTCAATTTGATAATTACTCTGCTCTAGCTGACCCACTAAGGTAGACATGCTGTTAGACATATCTTCTACTTGATTTTGTAAGTCGAGTTGGACTTGATTACGCGCTTGCAACATACGCTCTAAGCGCTCAATGCGTTGCTCTAAACTTAAGCTAGACGCGGTTGACGTAACAGCTACAGCTTTTGACGAGCTACCGGCTTCCTCTACAGGGGCGGCAGCATAAATACTAGCGGAAAATAAAACGGCTACAGAAGTAGCCGTAATCATATTAAGTTTCATAAATTACTCTACACGATTAAGCGTATTAATAAACTAACACAGCACGACGATTCTTAGCCATAGCTGCTTCGGTATGAGAATTATCTACAGGCTTCTCTTCGCCGTAACTTACGATTGAGATCTGCGATGCTAACACACCCAAACTTTGCAAATATTTTGAAACGGCTTTACCACGACGTTCGCCCAACGCGATGTTGTACTCTGGCGTGCCTTTTTCATCAGTATGGCCTTCAATTAGCACTGATACCGATGGGTTATCACGTAAGTAGCTAGCGTGAGCCTCAAGAATTTCGGCGTATTCACCGCCGATGTCTGAACGGTCAAACTCAAAGTAAACCACTTGGCTTTGACGTAATTCAGCAGCCTTTTGGCGCTCTTCTTCTTCAGCACTCAACACTGGATCAACTGAACCAACTTCTACACCGCCAGCTATTTCATCATTAGTGGTATCTTCGATAATAACGGTTTCTCCACCGGCTTTATCTGTTTCGCTCACATCACTATCGCTAGTGTTGTTTGAGCTACACGCTGCTAAACCCGCAAAGGCTAAACCTAAAAATATTGTTTTTACTACTCTTTCGAATTGCATTATGGATTCCTTGTAATCACATAGTTTTTTCTAGTTTAAAAAAGGAGACCAAGCTGGAGCGCGTACACTGCCCTCTTTAGCTGGTAGAGTTGCTTTAAATCTTCCGTCCATGGACACCAATGCCAACACTTGGCGGCCGCCAGCCACTGTGCTGTACATAATCATGCTTCCGTTCGGTGCAATTGTTGGCGACTCATCTAATTGAGTGCGCGTTAATACTTGTACATAACCCGTATCAAAATCTTGGCGAGCAATGCGATATTGGCCGTTAACACGACTCACCATCACCAGTGCTGAACCGTCAGGTGTTACCGAGCCACCTAAGTTCATTTCACCTTCCCAGGTAACGCGGTTGATTTTGTTAGTGTCTAAGTTAACTTTATATATTTGTGGTTTACCGCCACGCTCCGAAGAAAACAGTAAATCGTTGCCACTTGGCAACCAGGTAGGCTCGGTATCGATTCGACGGTTTTTAGTGATACGTTTTAACTTTTTACTGGCAACTTCAATCACGTAAATATCTGGTTGGCCATCTTTTGATAATACCAAGGCGATTTTGGAACCGTCTGGTGACCATTCTGGCGCCCCATTAATACCGCTAAAAGAAGTGAGTTTGGTGCGTTGTGACGTATAGATATCTTGAACGTAAATCTCTGCAGTACGGTTCTCAAAGCTTACGTAGGCCAGTTGACGGCCGTCTGGTGACCAAGACGGTGACATAAGCGGTTCTTGAGAGCGCAATAAGGTTTTTTCATTGTGACCGTCATAATCAGCAATGCGTAATTGATATGGGTAGGTAGCTTCATTGTTCACCACTACGTAAGCGATACGAGTGAGAAATGCACCCCGCTCACCAGTCAATGACTGATAAACACCATCAGAGATCAAATGCGACATTTGGCGCAACTGAGCGCGCGCAACACTTTTGAAACGGTCGAGCAAAATATGATCTTGGCTGGTCACTAACTGGCCATCTTTTAGCTCTTGTTTATTACCCGCGGTTATTTGCCCTCGTAATACATCTACCAAGGTGTAACTCACTTTGAACTTACCCGCCTCTAGCGCTTCTACTTTCCCGGTCAGTACCGCTTCTACGCCTAATGCTGCCCACGCTTCATAATCAATTTGTTCTATTGATTGTGGGGTCTGCGGCATGTCACTAATCGCGACAGGGTTAAACTTACCCGAGCGCCGCAAATCATCCGCGACTACTTTCGCTAAATCTAGAGGGACGTCTCCATGTCCTTGCCATACAAACGGTACTACCCCAACAGGGCGAGCACTGTCTACACCTTCCGTGATTACAATTTCTAGGTTAGCTTGCGCAGCGTTCATAAATGCAAACAACAAGCTCACACTCACCAAGAGTTTTTTCATCATCACAGCTATTCCGGTATAATAGTTAAAGTAATTGTCTTCATTTCAGCAAACACATCAGGGTCCGTTGAGACTGGTAATTCTCGAGCTCGTAAAATAGCTCTTTCAGCTGAAGCACATAAAGCCTTGTCACCTTGTTCGATAAATTTTGTACTAATAACAAAGCCACTCGACGCTAAAGTAATTTCAATCCTACATGACTTACCGTACATACTAGGATCAGTTAATAGGTTTCGTTGAATAGTAGACATAATCATCGCTTTATATTTGTCCACTTCTCCTAGCACTTGACGCTGACGCCTTGCATTGACTTCGGCAGCTCCTTGCTCAAGCATTAGCTTTTCAAACTCTGCCTCTTGACGAGCCATTTCAGCTTGGCGTTTACGTTCAGCTTCAGCTTTAGCCGCCTTCTCAGAAGCAACTCTCGCCTCTTCTTCTTTACGTTTGCGAGTTTCTTCTGCTTTACGTGCCGCTTCTTCAGCTTTCTTTTGCTGTTCCACTTTACGCACTCGCTCGGCTTCTGCAGCCACGGCGGCAGCTTCTGCTACTTTGCGTTGTTCTTCTTTCTTAACTCGTTCAGCCTCGGCTTTAGCTGCCTTTTGCTGCTCTA
Organism: Agarivorans sp. DSG3-1; assembly: GCF_046774965.1. NCBI lineage: Bacteria > Pseudomonadati > Pseudomonadota > Gammaproteobacteria > Alteromonadales > Alteromonadaceae > Agarivorans > Agarivorans sp. DSG3-1. Next base: position 3,683,294 of record NZ_CP177241.1, read on the forward strand.
GTTTTTGTTTTTCTTTGGCTCGGCGGGCTTGTTCGTCCGCTTTTTTCTTAGCGTTTTCCTGCTGGCGTTTTTCCAATTCCAGTTGCTTAATTCTCTTTTCCTCAGCTAAGCGCTTTTTACGCGCTTGCTCGGCGTCTTTCTCGGCCTTGGCAATACGTTGCTTTTCTTTATCTACCTTGGCTTGTTGCTGATTCTTTAAACGTTCAACTTGCTGAGTCACTTGATTAATGTCTACAGCCGTTGCGTTAATAATCGGTGCACTCGGTGTTGGCTCTAGCTTCACCCGCTCAAAATCTACCGACCATACCAAAGCGATAAACAACCCGGCATGCAGCACAATTGAAATAATAACCGATAGGCTAAATGGCGACTTCAATGCTATTCCTATTCTAATTATTGTCGGGTTGGGTCATTAAACCCACAGAAGGTACACCTGCACTTTGCAGCAATACCATTAAGTTAATAATTTGCTCATAGCGAACATTTTTGTCGCCACGCACTACCACGGGTAAATCAGGGTCTAACTGCAGATGCGCGATAACCAAAGCTTGAAGATCGTCTCCAGACACCGATTGCTTAGCAGAGTCACTATTATCGCCAGTGTCTAAAAAGTACTGACCACTTTCATCTACAGTAGCAACCAACGGTGGTTTACTGTCTTCGGGCATCGCTTCTGCGCTAGCCTGAGGCAAATCCACTTTTACCCCTTGGGTAATAAGCGGAGCAGTTACCATAAAAATGATCAGTAGCACCAACATCACATCGATATAGGGCACCACATTAATCTCGGCAACTAAGCGTCTTTTAGGACGTTGATAATGGTTCACTCTCGCCCCTTTCTAGTTAGCGCCAGTGTGCGTTTGACGATGTAAAATACTGGAAAACTCTTCCATGAAGTTGGCATAACCATTTTCTAGTTTAGCCACCCCGGTCGAAAAACGGTTGAAGGCAATGACCGCAGGAATAGCAGCAAATAGGCCCATAGCCGTTGCGATAAGCGCTTCGGCAATGCCTGGTGCAACCATATTCAAACTGGCTTGTTGAACTTCGCCTAAGGCAATAAAAGCGTTCATAATGCCCCACACGGTACCAAACAAGCCGATATAAGGGCTAATTGAACCAATTGTTGCTAGCATTGGCAGTTGGTTTTCTAAGGACTCTACTTCGCGAGACAAAGATACCCGCATACTTCGGTAAGTACCGTCCATAACCGCGTCAGCACTTCTGCCGCTGGTTTTATGTAATCGTACATACTCTCTAAAGCCTGAATGGAAGATTTGTTCCATTCCTTGTAAATGGTCAGCACGCGAGTTGCTTTCTTGATACAGTTTGTTGAGATCTACACCAGACCAAAACTTCTGTTCAAAGCTATCACTAGCCGATTTTGCAGTCTTAAGTACTCGATTACGGTTAATTATCATCGCCCACGAGTAAATAGACATACTCACCAACAATAACATTACAAACTTAACTAATAGGCTCGCCTGCCAAAACAAGCCGATAAATGACATATCAGAGTGCACCGAGTAAATCCTCTTTAAGTGTTTCAGGAATGGCCGTGGCCTTCATTGATGACAATGTGACACAAGCCACGGTAACCATTCCGTGGGCAATGACTTGTTGTGCAGCATTTGTGATTGTTTGTTCGAAAACCATGCTTGCTCGTTTCATCGTATCAATTCGCGTTGTTACGTTGAGCATTTGGTTAAATCGAGCAGGAAGCTTGTAGTCGATAGTAAGAGAACGAACAACAAAACAAAGATCTTGTTCCATCAAGGTATCTTGATCGTAGCCGAGTTCTCGTAGCCATTCTGTACGCGCTCGTTCAAAGTACTTGATATGGTTAGCATGATAAACAACGCCTCCCGCATCAGTATCTTCGTAATAAACCCGAACAGCTAAAACCGACATTACACCTACCCTAGTATTTCAATTAGAAAATACTATACACAGGCAAGTGCATAAGGTTAAGACTCAAACCACTTAATTTAGAGAATTGCGTGAGAAAACTGGGGTAACGGCTTAAAACTAAACACTTTAAGCCGATTTTTAAACCACACTGTCGTGACTAAACGACAGCATTTTTAACGCTTAGGTATATCAAAACCCAAGTGTAAATAGGCTTTATCGCTAGCAATGCGACCACGTGGGGTACGTTGTAAATAGCCTTGCTGAATAAGAAACGGTTCGAGTACATCTTCAATGGTTTCTTTATCTTCACCAATGGCTGCAGCAAGGTTGTCTAAGCCAACGGGACCACCTGCAAAAGTTTCCGTTATCGCTTTGAGTAGCTTAGTGTCCATGTAGTCGAAACCAGCACTGTCTACGCTCAGTAAATCTAGCGCCTTAGCAGCTACTTCTTGCGTTACTTTGCCATCAAATTTTACATCAGCAAAATCACGAACACGTCGCAGTAAACGGTTAGCGATACGCGGGGTTCCTCGTGAACGCCTAGCAACTTCCCACGCCCCTTCAGCATCAAGCTCTAAATTTAGATAATGCGCACTTCGTTTAACAATCTCAGCCAAGTCGTCGGTTTTATAAAACTCCAAGCGTTGCACAATACCAAAGCGGTCCCGCAAGGGTGACGTTAACATGCCAGCGCGCGTGGTGGCGCCAATCAACGTAAATGGGGGCAAATCGAGTTTAATCGAGCGGGCCGCTGGGCCTTCGCCAATCATAATGTCCAGCTGGTAATCTTCCATCGCTGGATACAGCACTTCTTCAACTACTGCGCTAAGCCGGTGAATTTCATCAATAAACAATACGTCGCCAGGCTCAAGGTTAGTGAGCAATGCTGCCAAGTCACCGGCTTTCTCTAGTACAGGGCCAGAGGTGGTTTTAATATTCACATCGAGCTCGTTAGCCACAATGTTGGCTAAGGTGGTTTTACCTAACCCCGGAGGACCAAAAATTAACAAATGATCGAGCGCGTCATCTCTGCGCCTAGCCGCTTCAATAAATATTTCTAATTGCTCAACTACCGCTTGCTGGCCGGTGTAATCGTCCAACTTTTTGGGTCTAATTGCGCGGTCTACAGTTTCTTCTTCAATCACCGGCGTGGCGGAAACTAAGCGATCTGCTTCAATCATTTACTCTACCTTTGTTCACAAAGCCGCTTTTAGTGCTTCGCGGATCAACTCTTCACTGATCATGCCGTTTGAATACACTTGCTTAACCAGTTTTTCTGCTTGAATGCCTTTATAACCCAGCGACTCAAGCGCTGCAACGGCTTCTTCTTTAGGATCAACTGTAGCCACCAAGGGTAAGTCACCATGGCTAGATAAACTATCGCTTAATGGTGTAGCGGGTAGTTCGGCGTTCCAGTTCTTCAAACGGTCTTTCATCTCTACTAACAAACGCTCTGCGGTTTTTTTACCAATGCCTGGCACTTTTACCAAACTTGATAAGTCTTCGTGTTTAACCGCGAATACAAATTGCTCGCAACTCAAGCCAGACAAAATGGCCAAGGCCACTTTAGGCCCAATACCGTTTACTTTTATCAGCTCGCGGAATAACGAACGCGAGGCTTTGTCGTGAAAGCCATAAAGTAATTGGGCATCTTCTCGCACAATAAAATGCGTTAATAAACGCACCGACTCACCCAGTTCGGGCAATTGGTAAAAGCAGTTCATAGGAAGTTGTATTTCGTAGCCTACTCCGGCTACATCTATCAATACAAAAGGTGGGACTTTTTCTTCTAAGATACCTTTAATGGTAGCGATCACTGCAAAGACTCCTAACTTTAGATAGCGTAAGCTTACCTTAAATACTGGATATATATCCAGCCCTCTATATTTGAAATTGGAAAATGTGTTGGCTAAGGGATGATTAACTCGCGCAGCGATAACTCTATGAGTCTGTTAGCGATATATCTAAAACAAAAAGTTGACATTACAATTGAACAAATAACCAACAAGGAGAGTGTACGTAAACTAAATCGAGGTAATACATGAATAAATTAATGCTTATCGTTTCCGCTAGCCTAATTGTTTTAACGGGCTGCTCTAACACTCCCACTACTTACCATGGCGTAACGTTATTGGAAGACGACCGAGATATCTCCCAATGCACCGCACTTGGCAGTGTTTATTACACTAGCCACCATGATTCAAAAGGACATGAAGCTCGCGATGAATATGTAAAATCGGTACGCCCGCAATATCCAACGGCAGACACAGTATCAATCACCAGCTATCGTCAGGGCTCTAAAAAAGCCTTTAGGCGAGATGTGGCCATTAGAGGAATTGCTTATCAGTGTTACGACTTAGCCTCAGCACACACCTCTACTGGCTAATTACCTAAATTGACCAAGCCTCATACTTAAATAAGCAAGAGGCTTGGCCGTATAACTAATGTAAGCTTTTATGCTTATGCACTAAGTTCCAATCGGCCAAAATAGCGTAGGCCGCCGGAATAATAAACAATACCATCATCGTTGACGCTACAATCCCAAACACAATAGACACCACAATAGGCTGCACCACTTGTGCTTGTAAACTAGTCTCTAACAACAACGGCAGTAAACCCGCGGCGGTGGTAAGTGAGGTTAAAAACACCGCTCTGAAGCGTTCTTTACTGGCGTTCACCACCGCTTGATAAACATCGTCTCCTTCATCTAAATGGTGCCGAATATATTGCACCAACAATATGGAGTCATTCGTCACAATCCCAGCCAATGAAATAAAGCCTAGTATAGAGGGCATACTTAGACTGTGCCCTAACAAAAAGTGTCCCCACAACACACCTATTAACGCCATGGGAATAACAGTTAATACGATCACGGGTTCAAGGTAACTTCTAAATTGAAAGCTCAAAATGGCAAAAACACCAAAAATGCCAATTGTGAAGCTCTTACCCAAAGACGACCCCACTTTAGCGCTCTCTTTAGCCTCCCCTTCAAAATCAACTCTTAAGCCAGGTATCTTAGCAATTAGCTCCGGAAGAAAACTTTTTTGTACCAGTTGCATCACTTCGTTGGTATTAGCAACTCGAGTATCAACATCAGCCATCACAGTTACCGTGCGTAAGCCGTCTATACGCTGAATGCGGACAAACGACCGTTGATATTCTAAGTTGGCAATTGAAGATAGAGGCACTTGTTTTCCGTCGCTAAGCACTACCGGGAAATTAGCCAAGGCTTGTAAACTACCGGATTGCGACTTATCTAAACGTACATCGATTTGAATGTTTTCAGGGCCAAGTTGAAATTCATCTGCAATCGCTCCTTGATAAGATGCTCTCAGTTGTTCAGCCACCATTTGTCCGTTTACATTAAAAGATTCAGCGCCGCCACGTAACGAAATTACCACTTCTTCTTTACCAGGTCGCATGTCATCAAGGATGCTATTCACCCCTTTAAACTGGCTCAAATAGGCTTGCAACTCTACCGAGGCAGTCTTTAAGGTGTCTAAATCTGAATGCTGTAGCCTCACTTCAACAGCTCGTCCTGCTGGCCCCATAGTAGGTTGCGTAAACGCCAACGCTAACGGTAAAGCTTGCTCACCTACTTGTTCGCGCCAGGCACTAATGAACTCTTCGATATAAGTATTGCGCACTTCTGCTGATAGAATATCTAAACGAACAGTTGCCACATGCGGACCAGATTCTCCGGCATCAGCGTTGTAATTGTATTGAGCGGTAATGTCGTGAATTAAACGCTGCGGCTCGTGATTCTGTTCGGTAAATTGTTCGCCAACTTGACGGGCAGCAGTCACAATTTCTGCCACTAAGGTTTCGGTTTGCGACAAGCTTGAACCGGGTGGGAGAATGATTCTTGCTTCAGCAATATCACCATCAAGTTCAGGGAACGCGGTAAACTTTAGTAAACCGCTTACCACCAACGAAAACGATAGCAGCAATAAGCCGAATACCGCACCCACAGAAACATAGCGCCACTTAACCACAAATGTTACGGCCGGCACTAATTTGTTAAGGCGAAAATCTTCAAACATATTGAGGAACTTGGCTTTAAAGCCAGACTCTGGCTTTTCAATGCCTTGATGTTGCAAAGTGTGGCGCAGGTGGTTTGGCAAAATAAGAAATGCCTCTACTAAGCTAATACATAGCACTAACAGCAATGCCATTGGCACTACGCTTAACACTGCGCCCATTTGGCCATCTAGCCACATCAAACTACCCAGCACAAAAATGGTAGTAAAGAAGGATGAAATAACCCCTGGTGCCGCTTTTTTAACACCCTTAACTACCGCTTCGTCAGCACTCATTCCCCGCTCTAAATGCGCTGCAATTGACTCAGCGATCACAATCGCGTCATCCATCATAATGCCAATGGCCATTAGCAAACCGACTAAGGTCATAATGTTGATCGATAAGCCAAACACCGACATTAAGAACATGCCACCCATAAAAGCAACGGGCAGACCGGCGGCTATCCAAAACGAATATCGCAACGAAAAGAACAGCCACATGCTCAAAAATACCAAAATGATGCCCTGCCAGCCGTTTTTAAGCATCATGTTTAAACGGTCGCTCAACAGTGACGACATATCATTGGTTAAGGTTAGGCTTACCCCGTTTGGCGCAACCAGACGCTGGTCATCAACAAAACGTTGAACCGAATCTTTTATTCGCAAGGCATCGTCGGCTTTGTTTTTACTGATTTTGAGCATCGCAGAGGGCAAGTCGTTAAACAGTATTTTTTCTTCATCTAGCTCAAAGCGATCACTAATATTTGCGACATCGCCTAAATACACCACGCTGCCATTGCTGTCTGAGGCGACAACGGTTTTTGCTAATGCAATTGGGTCTCGTTTTCGCTGGTCAAAACGGATCAGCAAATTCTTTTCGTTTAATTCAATGGTGCCTGCTGGCAAATTGATATTCTGTTGGCTAATAGTGCTAGCAATATCGTTAACACTTAAGTTCAGTCGCCGTAGCGCTGTTTGGTCTAATTCCACCCGTAACTGGTGATCAGAAAAGCCACTCACACTCACCATAGCCACGTCGTAATCTACTTTTAGAATGTGTTTCAATTCTTCAGCATAGGCTTTTAAATCGGGCCAACTAGCTGGCGCACTAATAGCGATATCCACTACCGGCTCAGCCCAATCCATTTCTTTTACGACTGGCGGTTCAATTTGCTCTGGAAAGTCTTTAATGGCGTTTATTTCGGTTTGTATATCCACCAACATGCGACCAACATCTGCGTCTCCGTCTAACTTAACGATTAGCGAACCTAAGCCTTCAACAGCCTCACAGCGTGTTTCTTCAATATTAGACAAGCCGTCTACTGCATCTTCCATGCGCATACATAAGCTTTCTTCTACTTCGCTTGGCGACGCGCCAGGGTAAACCACCGTTGCAATAATAAAGGGGTTAGTAAACTCTGGAAATGTTTCACGCTTTAAGGTACCTAAGCTACTTAAACCCAGCAGCAAAAAGGTGATCATGCACAAATTGGCAAGGGTTGGATGGCGAATAAAGAAATTAAGCATCACCCTGCTCCTTGGTACGCAAGGTCATGCCATTTACAGCAGGAATTAAATCATTAAGAATGAGTATTTGCCCCTCATGTAACTCACCACTAATCGCAACGCCCTGCTCACTTCTAAACAACACATCAATGGGCAGTATTTGCAGGTTCCTCTGTTCATCCATTAAATAGATATTGGCGCCATGTAAAGCTCGCTCTGGCACCACAAAATGAGATTGAGGATAGCCTTGTATTTTCGCTTGCACATACATGCCTTTGGTTAAGGGGATCTGTTGAGCAAGATCCATCGCCGCGAGATTTTGCTCAACCTCTAAAAACATGCCAACAGTGGCTTGAGCTACATTGACAGATTCGGCAACCCTAGCGACTTTTGCTGGCCATTTGTATTCAATGCCTGAAGCAACCAAGCTAATAGACGCATCAAAATTTAAGTCGTCAATGGAAGGTAAACCCGCAGTGTTCTGATAATGTTGAACGCTAGCGATCAACTGGCGCATATCGCCCAACGACAACTGTACATCGGCGACCATTGTGTCGAGTTTTTGCGCCACTACCATGACCGATTGCAAGTTAACTACCTGCTCGTTTTCAATATTAACTTCCGCTATTTTGGCATCAAAAGGCAATACAATTTCGGTTTTACTTAGTTGCCGTTTGGCGTCTTCATATTTGGCTTGCTCTACAGCTAATTGCGCTTCTAATACACGACGATCATCAGGTACTAACTGCAGTGCATTTTCTAACTCTTGAATTACTTTATTTTGTATCAGTACATTTTGTTTTTCATTCTCTAACTCAGAGCTTGAAATAAGGTTTTGTGTTTTAAGTTTTTGTTTTCGTAAGTACTCTTCTTCCACCAATAACGCCCGCTGTCGCTCTATCGATAAACTGGTTTTTAGATTGGTTTCTTCCTGAACTAAGCGGGTGATTTGGGTTTTGCTAGCGTTTAAATTTGCTTCCGCCTGAGTCATTTTTAAGGTGTATTCCAAGGGATCTATTTTTAACAACAATGTCCCTTGTTTAAGAAACCGCCCTTCTTCTAGTTGCGGATGACGAAACACCAAATTGCCACTCACCTCGGCAACCGCTTCCCAATTGGTTTTAGGTTCAACCTGACCAAAAGCAATTGCCATGGGTGCGGCATCAACTTTAGTTAGTGTTGTTACTTCCACTAAGCGAGATGATTGATGCTCAGTGTTTAACGGCACCACTTCTTTACTGGTGATAGCTAACACCAGCACAATTATGCCTATTGCTACGCCAGGTATAATTAGCCAAGGTTTAGTGATGCTCATGAATCGGTTCCTTTGTGTTTAAATAAGCCACGTTGTAGCAATTGAATATTGTGGTCTGCTAGTTTCAAAAACTTAGCTTTAGATAATGCGATTTGATTGGCTTGTAATAAGCGTTCTGGTATCAAAAATGGAAATACCATTAAACTTAAAAAACTTAGCTGAGCTAGCTCTGTGTCAACGTCGTCTAGTAACACATTGTTGCTTAATAGCTGGTCGAATAAATGTTTGCTTTTAAAGCGCCCCATATTATCGATCATATGTTGCAGTTGTTGAGCACTTTCATGTTCTTTAGGGGTGTTGCTCAGCTTAAATATAAGCTTAGGAAAATACGGATTTTCTACCATTGTTTGGTAGTAACTGCGCATCAAGCGACCTAAGTCATCGGCATCAAAATCACGACTGGCTTTATCCAAAGTAGCAAAAACTGGTTTTGCCACACTGTTAAGCATTTCTCCAAACAACTGAGCTTTAGATCCAAAGTAGTAGCGTATTAAAGCCGCATCTACTTCTGCCTTGTTCGCTATCATGCGAATTGACACTTTGTCGTAATCAAGGCTCACGAACAATTCTGTGGCTGCCAACAGCAGCTGTTCTCGAGCTTGGCTATCCCCTTTGGGTCGGCCAACTTTGTTCTTAATGGTCATAATCGTTTGGTTATTCTTCAACTGTAGAATAATTCTAATCTAAATGTTAAATCGGTGCGTTAAGTTAAATTCCTCAATCCAGCGCATTCAATGAATTTTGTGAAACTCATCGCTTCAAGCCATTGTTGAAGAAAGCCTTATTGCAAACTCACAGATGCTTACTCTTTCACGAAGGAGCTTACTCGAAGAGCGGTATTAACCTCAGATATACCGTTAGTTATACGGAAAGTGACATATCTATAAGTCATTTATCGATATTTCTAAGCACTGGGTGAATCAATATACTCCCTCCTAAATAGGATTCATCAGACACCGGACGTCACCATACAAATAAGTATTTAATAAGGTGACACGATGACAAAACAATTTAGCAAACGTTTTCTTGGCGTAATAATCGGGCTAACGGCTTTTATCGCCCCTCATTCCCTAGCAAGCGAACTAACTGAAACCACTTATCAACGTTACGAACAACAAACCGCTTGCGCTGCTTCGGTCATTTATCTGCAACAGAAGGTATCTAACGACGCGTTTGACAGTGGATATACCCCTCAAGAATTAATGAACCTAGAAATAAGCTACGAACAAGCAGCCTTAGTACACTTAAGCACTTGGGATGAACTGAGTCATACCGAGCTAGGTAGCGAAGAAGACCTTAAGCGCATCACCTTCACGGAAATTGGTCGACGATTTGGTTGGATGCAGTCTTTAGACAGCGACAGTTACGCCGAACAAGTACTGAGCGCTCTCAACGACTGTATATAGGATTCAATCATGCTAAAACTATTAAAATCATTACGTAGTAAACGCGCGCTACAAAAACAATTACAACTCTTAGATGTAGATCCTTACCTAAGTGCTATGTTGATGAAAAGCATTACCCGCAACGAATGGGGAAAACACAGTGTTGCAACCAGTCACATGAACGAGGCTCATGCAGGGATATTTAGCTTACACCTCATTGTTATAGCTTCTCGAGAACTCGCACACTTAAGGCGCCAGTGGTTTGGCTATAAGGTATTCAACGAATTGTTAGCAGCTAACGCTTTAGACCTTGGTTATTTGGATCAACAGCAAACGAGTACCGCACTCAATAAAATGAAATGTTTGCAAATGCCGCACTACAACATTGCTAAAACAGTTTGGGGAACCTAATGAGAAGAAGACAAGAACGCAAACAGCTTATATGGTGTGTGGCATACGCCTTATTAGGGTTTACCATTGGAATGGCAACAGTAAAAGCAGAAAACGCCGTTTGCCAAGAGGACTACCAACAGTTTGTTCAAGGCGAAGTATTAAGAAACCAGCACTAGCGCTATTGGTACCGAAACTAAAGCAAGCTGATTACTTTAACGTGAATCTGTTGCTTGCGCCGTTGCAGTCACCGCTAATATCAGCAACACTTGCTCGGTAAATACTTGGATTCACAGAGAGATAAAGGATGCGGAATAAAAAGGACCCGGTTATCGGGCTTGCCCTAGGCAGTGGCGCTGCTAGGGGCTGGTCGCATTTAGGTGTCATTTTGGCTTTACGCGAAATGGGCATACAACCTCATATTGTATCCGGTTGCTCCATTGGTGCATTAGTGGGTGCAGCTTATGCCTGCCATCGAGTAGATAAGCTTACCGATTGGGCCTTAAGCCTATCTAGCTGGCAAGTATTTAACTTAATGGATTTCTCGTTGTATAGAGGCGGATTACTCACTGGTGAGAAAGTGTTTAATGCCGCCGAACAATACATTGGAAGCGACAGCATAGAGCAGCTAGATATTCCTTTTGGAGCAGTAGCCACAGAGTTAGAATCAGGTAAGGAGATTTGGCTACAAAAAGGCAGCGTGCGAGACGCCGTACGTTCATCTTGTGCTATGCCCGGGTTAATGGCGCCTTATCGATTAAACGACCAATGGTTGGTTGATGGAGCAGTGGTTAATCCAGTGCCTGTTTCTTTATGCCGAGCCATGGGAGCGGATGTAGTTATTGCGGTAAACCTAAACAACGATAAATCACGGATTGCACTACTCGATGACGACTTAAACGAGACCCTTAGCCACAATGAAAACCCCAGTAATCAGCCATTTTGGCGTTTATTAGGCGGCGGCAAAGACTACCTCAATTCCATGCTAAGCAATTTAAAGCAACAAAACAGCAACCGCTCTCCGGGAATGATTGGGGTAATGTCTACTTCAATAAACATCATGCAAGAACGATTAACCCGCACTCGTATGGCTGGCGATCCACCAGATATCCTACTTTCGCCTAAACTTGGAGATATCGGCATCATGGATTTTCATCGAGCGGAAGAAGCCATTAGCGAAGGGAAAAGGGTTACTGAGTTAATGTGCCCACAAATCGAAGAAGAGCTTTTTTACCGATAACGAGATAAAACTAGACACTGAATAATATTGATTAATTTAATCAATATTATTGATAAGCAATAGAATATACCAATAAAAACAATAATATATTTATCTTTAGTCGATTTTCATCAATAAAAACTTGCTCTACCCTCAGAAGCGTCAAGGCTCTACAATAAAACTCTATTCGATGGGGGCGATATGCAGATAAACCTTAAACAATTTCAAGCCGCAGACCTGCTATGTATCGCCATTGCGCTATTGGTGTTAAGTCCCTGGGTTAATGGCCCTGCTGCTTTAGTTATAGGTGCCTGTTTAGCGAGTTTTGGATTTACGCCTAAAGCAATTAATATTGGTGCGGTAACTAAACGTTTATTAGCCATCTCGGTGGTAGGTTTAGGTTTCGGCATTTCCATCGACCAAGCCATTGAATACACCCAAAATGGATTTGGCCTTATTGTAGGTTCTATCCTATTTACCTTAATATTGGGCACTATAGTCACCAAGCTACTCGGTATTGAAAGAAAAACCGGCTATCTGATCTCTGTGGGTACTGCTATATGCGGTGGTAGCGCCATTGCAGCAGTCTCGCCGGCGATAAAAGCCAGCAGCAAACAAATCTCATTGGCGCTTGCTACGGTGTTTATTCTTAACGCTTGTGGCTTATTTCTTTTTCCAGTGCTGGGCCACCTATTTGATTTAAGCCAAAGCCAATTTGGCTATTGGGCAGCCATTGCTATTCACGATACATCTTCAGTTGTTGGTGCTGCCGCAGCTTATGGCGACGAAGCGCTAACGGTGGCAACCACCGTTAAGCTAGCGCGAGCGTTATGGATCATTCCGGTAGCCCTATTAAGCGCGGTCTATTTTAAAGAGAAAGATGGAAAATTCTCTTTCCCCTACTTCATCGTTTTTTACATACTCGCCATGCTGGTGAGCAACTACGTGCCTATGTTTAATAGCTTATATCAAGGCTTGTTTAGCATATCTAAACAATTATTGGGTGTGTGTTTGTTTTTAATCGGCTACGGGTTAACCGCAAAGAATATGCAAAGTACTGGAATCAAACCCTTATTATTGGGAGTAAGTCTTTGGATTAGTATCGCCAGCGCCTCATTACTAATAATACTGGCTTACTATTAAAAATAGCTTGAATGGCTTGAACGCTTTGGTAGGTTGAAAATAGGCTTAACGAGATTGTTTATTTCGCTTAACCGAGAATGAGCAAAGTAACATAGCAATAACCGCAACAAACGCGCTAGCTTCAAAAATAGCTCGGGTAAGATCAGCGCTAACCCAAGCAGCAATCAAACTTATCACAACAATTAATAACAATAACTTACGTAACATAGCATCTCTCCAGTTAAGCTTATCCTAACCCTTGCTAAGCCCCTTACAAATTCACTTTTCCTATAAGCTATTTCCCTTACTTATATAGTGCCACTGATAGATACGCGAATAATAATTAGACATACATCACATTTTTGGTAGAATCGTCGGCGATTCCTAAACTTACGGCAGAAATAATGCTTCGAACTTTGCTCTATCGAATTCTTTTTCCATTCATTATTGTGCTGCTGGTTATGATCCTAGCCATTTTGCAAATGCAGAAAGTGACCTTAGCGAAGTTTTACGACAAAGAGCTCAGCGTGTCTGATTACCTTAATTGGTTTTCTACCCACCCCGCCAACACTGTTGATGTACTCACCGTACTTAAAGCCAAACAGCCAAATCATCATGGTGGAACCACCAAAGATTGGTGCCCTAGCGTAAGTTCTGACGACGGTTTTGTTCATATTAGCTATTTAGACGAGCAACCCGTTTGTTGCATGTTGGGTAAAGGCCAACGTTACGTTTATTACAAGGAAAATGAACAGGAAATCACTTTACTGTGTGGCCGTTGGCCAAGAACGGAAGTAGTGAGCGTGAACAAGAAAGGAATGCGCGCTGTGCAGTCCTATCGTAGTGCCAACCCAATTGTTCAACCTTAATGTTCGTCAAAGTAGTCTTTGTTACGAATATACTTGCGCATGTAATGGTAAGTAAAAGGAAGCAGTAACCAACTCACTATCGATTTAGATAAGCGATACCAGGTTGGTGTGTTCTCGTAAATTTTCTCGTCATGCAACCAAAGCATTCGCCCTACGTGCCAATACATAAATGGCACTGGCGGCAAAAACGTGACTACATCTAAGTCACAACAAATTCGATAGGTTTTTCGGTGTAGCGTGTAATGCTTTTTAAAATTCCACAATCCCGTTGCTGGTTGACCAAAAGTAACCACCCGTTTAACTTTTTTGGGATACTTCCTCTCTAAACGATCTGCCACTAACACAGCCATGCACCCACCAGAGGAATGCCCAGTAAGTGATATGCGTTTTCCCTGTGCCATTAAGGGTAACAGTATCGACTCTAGCCGCTGGTATACGGTCAGCTGGTGTTTGCTACGGTGTGGATCACAACTTAACTGTTCGAGCAGCTGCAAATAGCCCCAGTGCACATGATATTGGAAGCCTTCTGCCACATATTTTTTAGGTATAAATGCCAAGTTAACTAACCAATCAAAAATGTTCATTGAGCCGCGAAAAACCACAATTACTTCGTCTTTGTTTTCCTTCCACAATACACGTGTGGTAGAACGTCCCCAGCGGTCAAACACATCTTGATAAACGTATTTGTCTAATTGCTCAACCATGCCTTCCATCGCAGAGGGATAAGCAAGTCGGCACAATACTGCGTAGCGTTCATATTGGTAACGTTTTAGCTTTTTGAGTTTAGCTGTGGTTTCTTGATGTACAGTGTGGTTCAACAGCAAATCCCAGACTGAATAAGGTAGCTTATTGAAACACAGTGTTTCCTGCGCAATATGACACTTTAGTGAAACACAGTGTTTCCTGCGCAATATGACACTTTAGTGAAACCACACAACTTAACCTTATTCAGCGTAATGCTTTAGCCAGTATTTTTGAGCTCGTTGTGGGTTTGGGGCAACAAGTTTGAACACATAACCCTTAGTAGTGGCGTGCGCCGCAAAAAAGCTGATAGCTTGAACACTACCACTTTCTTTTCGCTCTACCCTGCCCCAATGTTGATTGAAACTTAGTAAATCAGGAAAAGCTAACTGTAATACTTGTTGGCGACATTGCTCGTCACTAGTGGGGAAAAGCACCAGCAAATTTGCTTGTTGCCAAGGTTTGTTTTGGCTAATCAAAGCAAGCTGCTTTCCAAGGGTTGCTGTCCAAGCTAACTCAACAATGACTAACCGGCCTTTTAAAGGTGCAAGCGTTTTGTTGATACAGCTAGAGCTAGTAGGAAGGACAACTTGTATATGGTCTTTTAGTTCAGGCTCAAAGCCTGAGCTTTGCGTATTAGCGAGATGTTGAGTTAACTCTGTTACTTTTTCCAATCTAAGCGTAAGTTTTGGATAAGCGCCTTCTACTACCTCTAGGGCTAACTGGTTAGCATATAAAAGTGGGCTAAAAAGTACTAATAGTGTTATCCATAACTTCATATGTCACATCCTTCTACTCTACCAGTTTTAGTCTTAGATGAGGTCTAATCTGAGGTCAAGCTTTCTAACCACGCTTGTATTTGTTTTGCAGTCCAATCGGGTGCGTCTAACGGTAAGTCATGCCCGGCGCTTGTATGTTGCTTATGTGTGCAGGCCCAATGCTTGGCGAGCTGCCCACTACATTCCGCACTAACCAACTGATCTTGCTGACTACTTAACACCAAAACAGGCACCACTGGTTTAATGGCTAATTTAAACAACATCGCTGCTTTTAACTGACTAAAGGCATTTGTCTTTGTTACAACATGTTCCTTTGACCATGCTAGCCAGTTTTCCACAACATCGCCATGTAAGGCTGGAAATTGGCTTGTTACCTTCATTATGCGCTGCTGTCGTTGTCTATCTGTTTTAGCAAATAAAATACCCCACACTTTTAGGTATGACTGCCATCTTAAACGCTGATAAAACGGCGAAAACGCTGCGTTTGAAGAATTGATTAATGTTATCGAGTGTATTTCTTGTGGGTATCTATCTGCCCAATCTACTGCCAACATTCCCCCCAAAGAGATCGCGACTAAATCAACCTTGTTTATCTCAAGCGGACTTAGTTTTAGTTGAATCCTCAAAGATTGTCGCAACTCGGCAATACTTGACGGACTTCTATGGTTTGCAAGCGAACCATTCCCAGGAATATCAAAGCTTAATATTTTTCGCTCAGGCAAAGACTGTTGAAGAGCAGTTTTGAAAAATCCCCAATGGCGTTGCTCGCGAACCAAGCCTCGAATAAGCACGATTGGATGAGGCTCCCGACTTTTATTTGTCATTAAACCATTTTTCCTTAGCCAATTTTGTAGCACGCTTTAGCGGCTCAGTTTGATGAAGTACGCGCCAAGAGTAGCTGGCGTTAATTAAAAACTCCATTAGCACCAGGTGTCGCCTTAAAACACGCTGAACCCGATGTGGTTTCATTGGATGGTACAAACCTAAACTACTAAACACTTGTAAGGGGTTTTTCTTTAACCAACGCCAAGATCCCATTTCCAAGGTTAGTGGGATGAAGATGCCTGGTCGTTTTAATGATTGCTCGTAGCAATAATCCCAGAGATCACCATTGCAGACGTAATGTTTGGTTTGAGGCTCAAATAAGTAGTTTTGATGGGGAAAGCTCTCAAAAAATACCTGGCGTAAACGATATACAGAACCAATATCTTCAATAGCCTTGGTGGCAGACTTTGCATAGGGAAACCAAATTCGATCTTGGTGACCAAAACCACTGTGGCAATCCAACACTAAACTAAATGGCCTGCCAAAAAGGTGTTGTTCGGCAAAGTCATAAATGACTTGGCTTTCTGTTTCCATAACGCCGTTTTTATTCCCCTGATACCAAGGTAACCGTCGACTAATACGCTGGCCTCCCACCATAAACGTAGCCTTACCTTTCGCATAACTAGGAGAATTGCGCATTAGGTCTACCCCATTACCATTAGCTCTTCGCTGTAACACCATTCCGCTCGGGTTTACGATGGGAATGAAAACCAGATAACACGCCTCTAACAACAACTGTAGTTGTTTGTCCCAATCCAAACGGTTTAACAAACTATCCATAAAAGACAGCACAACTTGGCTACCAATGCGTTCTACTCCATGGACCCCACCAACAAAACAAATAGCAGGTTTGTCTTGGCTCGCATTACCGAGTGAGATCAGATGTACTGGAAAGCTGTCGGTTTTACATTCAACTTGGCAAAGCTGTTTTACCGTGACTTTGTCTTGGTGTTTATTAAGTAAGGCTAAAAGCTGTTCCATCTCTGGAAATTCAGATTGGCTTCGCATCGCTAGTCCACTTGCTATAATTGGCAAAATACATCTAGCAAAAAGCCATTGCAGATATATTACACTGGTGACTTATTTAGACCATTCAGCTTTTGGAAGTAGTTGATTTTGCGAGAAAGCTTAGCTTCAGTTACACTGCAATTAAGCGTAAAAAAGGATACATCATGCCACTTAACGACAAGCTCGATTTTTCTTCGGTTTTGGCTACCGCCGTTCACGATATGAAAAACTCTTTAGGCATGTTGACCCAATCAACTGAAGCAATCGCGCTTCGTTCTAAGCAGAATGGCCGTGAAGATAGCGAAGAGTTATCTCGCTTGCATTACGAGGTGTCTCGTTTAAATGGCAGTTTGATGCAGCTTCTCGCGCTATATCGCTTTGAAAAAAAACAATTACCCATGACCATTGAAGAGAATTATCTAGAAGATTTACTCAACGATGTGTACTACAAAAACAAAAGCTTCATTGAACAAACCCAAATGAAAATAGATATTGAGGTGGATGAATCTCTAAGCTGGTACTTCGATGTCACCTTAATTGAGTATCTGTTAAGTGATGTAGTAATTAACGCGCTGCGCTATTCTAAAAAACAAATTAAAATATCTGCAAAACAAGCCGATAACTATTTATGTATACAGGTAGATGATGATGGCGATGGTTTTCCGCAAAGCATTATTGACCTAGCAAATGCAAAAGTAGCGTCTCAACTAGATTTTGTTAATAATCGTAGTGGTTTAGGTTTGTTTTTCGCGAAATTGATCGCTAAAGCACATATAAATTCGGGCAAGGAAGGTAGAATACATATCGAAAATGGCAGCTTCTTAGGTGGTAGTCGTTTTAGCTTGTATCTCCCATAGCCCAGTAAATAGGAAATTTTCGGTTAGATTATGGTATTTACCTTAGTATTGCTTGGCGTTGGCGCATTGTTGTTTCTGGTTATCGGATACAACATGGTGCAACAATTTAAACAAAAACAAGAAACAGAACGTCGTTTAGCAATCGCCAAACAAAAGGCCATTATTAACGAGACTGAAGAACTGTTACTTCACTCCTCTATTCTCCCCTACAGTAAAGAACTGGTAGAGCTTTTACACAAACGTATGCTAGAAGCGCTTAATCAAATTAAAAACACCGACCCCAGTGTAAAAGGCCTAAACAACCGAATTCGCGCCACCCAAGGGCAACTGAGTCAAATCAAAAATGCAGGTGAAATAAGCGACAGCGCATTTCGTGCTCCAGATACCGACAAAGACGCCTTACAGATGCTGCAAATCGTTAAAAAAATACGTGCCGTGGTACGTTCAGAACACGCTAAAGGCCGTTTAAACACCCAAGTATTTGTATTAGAAGACCGCCGTTTAGAGTTAATGCAACTTAAGGTGAATATTGAAAACGCCTTAAAACGTGCCATCGAAGCCCAAGCGCTTCGCCAATGGGGTACGGCTCGCCAGTTACTCAACAAAGGCATTTCTGCACTGAGTAACATCTCTGACCGTGATGCCTACTTGGAGCAAAAGCTACAAGATATGCGCCGCATGAATCAAGAAATGAGCGACAAACTGAAGTCTGACAGTAAACAAGAAGCTGAAAACTTAGCCGAAAAAGAAACTGACGAATTGGATGTTTTATTCCAACCTAAGAAAAAATGGTAAGCCTAGCCTTACATCTTCACCCTACTTCACTTGCATAGCTTTACAGGCCGCTCAGCGATTACACAGAGTTAGACCTAACCATTAAAGCTATGCGAGAATAACCTCAAATAAAAAAGCTAAAAACTCAACCATGCGCAAAACACTTCAACAGATCTCAAGTGACCCTTTTCATGGGGTGTACTTTATTGGAACCACTCCACCTAAACAAAACACCGACATAGAGAAAGTAAGTGATATTGCTGACAAGTTACTGTCTCGTTTAGATGAAATTGATTACGACGGTTTAATTGTTTACGACATTCAAGATGAAAGCAGTCGTATAGACAAACCACGGCCGTTCCCTTACATGCAAACACACGACCCGCGCTTGTATGCTCAACTTTTGATGCACAAAAGCCAACGCTCGGTAATTACTTATAAAAGCGTCTCACAGCGCAATGAAGCAGACTTTGTTAGCTGGTTAAAAGAAGCTTGGCACCAATACGAAATTCGTGATTTGGTCTTAGTAGGCAGCCCTGCGGCTAGCAACGACATTCAATTAAGCTTGGCTGATGCTTATAAGGCAATAGAACAGCATTCACCCGATTTTTATTTGGGTGGTGTAACCATTGCTGAGCGCCACGCTAAGAAAGGTGACGAACACGCGCGCTTGGTGCATAAAACCGAGCAAGGTTGCCAGTACTTTGTGTCTCAAGCGGTGTACAACGCCCAAGCAACCATCGACATGCTTACCCGTTACGCACACGAATGTAAAAAGACTCAGCAAAAACCGCAACGCATCATCCTTACCTTCTCCCCTTGTGGCAGTGCTAAAACCTTGGAGTTTATTGAATGGCTGGGTATATCGGTACCAGAGGCGACCAGCTTGCGTATTCTCGATGCGGAAAAGCCGCTTAAAGAATCGATTCTAATTTGCTACAACAACTTGGTACAAATTCTAGAAGCCTGCTTACCCTTAGGGATACCGCTAGGTTTAAACATTGAAAGTTTAACCAATCGCAAAGAAGAGATTGATGCGTCAATTTTGTTGTATAAGTTGCTTAAAGCCACAATGGACAAAAAGTTAGCTCAACTGCAGTTAAACAACTAATCCGCGTTAACCACGCCCAATAAAAAAGGAAGCCTAGGCTTCCTTTTTTAGTGACATAAGTGGCCTACTTTTTAGGCTTTTTACGTTTATCTTCTTCTACCCACTTACCGGTGGTGTGGTAAGCACGCCACCCCGTAGGTTTGCCTTCAACTTCAGTACTTAAATACTGTTCTTTCGTTTTACGGCTATAACGAACTAGAGACTTAACGCCATCGGGATCTGCTACCGGGCCATCGGCTAAGTAATAGAACTTCTCAGGTAATCTATCTCTGAAGCGTTTCAACTCTTCAACTAAAGGCGCGCGTGTCTCTCGTGAGCGTGGGAAGTTGCTAGCTGCCATAAAGATACCAGATGCGCCGTCACGCAATACAAAGTAGGCATCACTGTTAACACACTCTAGTTCAGGCAGATGAACGGGATCTTCACGTGGTGGAGCCACTTCGCCATTTTTAAGGATTTTACGCGTATTACTACAATCCTCTCCTGTACAAGCCATGTACTTACCAAAACGACCAGTACGTAGCTGCATGTCGCTGCCACACTTTTCACACTCAACAATCGGGCCGTCGTAACCTTTAATTTTAAAGCTACCTTGCTCAACCACATAACCCTCACAATCAGGGTTATTACCACAAACATGCAGTTTACGGGTTTCGTCAATCAAGTAACTGTCCATTGCGGTACTACAAACCGGACAACGCTCTTTAGCACGCAGTGCTTCAGTTTCTTGCTCTTCAGAGTCGGCGGCTACAGCCTCCTCCCCAGGGATCAAGTTGATCGTGCACTTACAGCGTTCTTTCGGCGGTAGCGAGTAACCCGAACAACCTAAGAATACACCGGTACTTGCTGTGCGGATCCCCATAGGACGTTCACAGTCTGGACATTTAATATCGGTGATCACCGGGCTATTGCTACGCATGCCGGTTTCGTCATCATCTGCTTTGGTTAGCTGGCCTTTAAAGTTTTTGTAAAACTCGTTTAACGCCTGTTTCCACTCAAAACTCCCGTCAGCTACTTTATCAAGACGCTCTTCCATATCGGCAGTAAAGTCGTAACTCATTAAGTCTTGGAAGCTTTCGGTTAAGCGTTCAGCGACAATCTCACCCATTTTCTCCGCGTAAAAGCGACGAGCCTCAGTGCGAACATAACCGCGATCCTGAATGGTTGAAATAATTGAAGCGTAAGTAGACGGACGACCAATTCCACGTTTTTCCAATTCACGAACCAACGAAGCTTCGTTAAAACGCGCAGGTGGCTTAGTAAAATGCTGTTTAGGATCAAGTTCTACAAGGTTTAGTTTGTCGCCTTGGCTAACAGCAGGCAATACGCCATCGTCAGCTTTACTTGCTTTGCCTACCGGTTGTACTTTTGTCCAACCGTCGAAGCGTAAAATTTTACCTTTAGCGCGTAATTCATACTCGGCGGCATTCACAGTAACTGTCGTCGCATCGTATTGTGCATCGGTCATTTGACATGCTACAAATTGGCGCCAAATAAGGTCGTACAATCGCTTGGCATCTGCGTCAACACCATCAACGTGTTCGCTTAATACCGTAACATCAGAAGGTCGGATCGCTTCGTGAGCTTCTTGGGCGCCTTCTTTGCTCGAATAACGCAAAGCGTTTTCTGGCAGGTACTTAGCACCAAAATTATCACCAATATAGCCTCTAGCAGCCTCTACAGCGTCGTTACTCAAGTTTGTTGAGTCAGTACGCATATAAGTAATGTAGCCGGCCTCGTAGAGCCTTTGAGCTAGCATCATGGTGCGTTTCACGCCAAAACTTAAACGCGTGCTCGCGGCTTGTTGTAACGTAGAGGTGATATACGGGGCTTTCGGTTTTGAGCGAGTCGGCTTATCTTCGCGCTTAGCAACCGTGTAATTAGCGCCTTTTAAACTATCAACCGCAGCAGTTGCCTGCTGCTGATTAACCGGTTTAAAGGCTTGGCCATTTTGTTTGGCCACTTCTACCCGTAAACCTTCGCCCAATGTCGTCGCTAGGTCGGCGTGAATGTCCCAATACTCTTCAGGTACAAAGGCCTTAATTTCACGCTCTTTTTCTACCACTAAGCGAACCGCTACAGATTGCACGCGGCCTGCAGATAATCCTCGAGCGATTTTCTTCCACAGCAATGGAGAAACCATGTAACCAACAACACGGTCTAAGAATCGACGAGCCTGCTGGGCATTAACCCGGTCCATGTTTAATTCGCTGGGTTGCGAGAAGGCATCTTTAATCGCAGATTTAGTAATCTCGTTAAATACCACCCGCTTAAAACGGCTATCATCACCGCCGATAATTTCTTTTAAATGCCACGCAATTGCCTCTCCCTCGCGGTCCAAATCGGTTGCGAGATAGATGGTGTCAGCATTTTCGGCGAGAGC
The DNA here is from genome assembly GCF_046774965.1 of Agarivorans sp. DSG3-1. Taxonomy (NCBI): domain Bacteria; kingdom Pseudomonadati; phylum Pseudomonadota; class Gammaproteobacteria; order Alteromonadales; family Alteromonadaceae; genus Agarivorans; species Agarivorans sp. DSG3-1. The sequence continues at coordinate 3,705,508 of NZ_CP177241.1, forward strand.
TTGAAGCTCGCTAACTACTTTTTCTTTGCCAGGCAAAATTTGGTAATTAGCTTTCCAATCTTTTTCTGGGTCTACACCCATTCTAGCCACAAGTGCTTTCTTGTCTTTGGCCTTCTTTAACTTGGCTTTTTCTTCAGCACTTAGGCCCTTTGTAGACACTGGCGCTGCTTTCTTTTTATTGGTCGCGCTACCACTGCTAGGCAGATCACGAATGTGTCCAACACTTGATTTCACCACATATTGGCGTCCCAAGTATTTGTTAATCGTTTTTGCTTTAGCTGGTGACTCTACAATTACCAGAGATTTGCTCATATTGTTCTTTTTACCATTGTGTCCGTCTGGTTGGCCCACCGACGGAAAGTAGTAGACAGTTGTTCTTTTTTATATTGCTCGAGAGTTAGCATAGGTCAATAACTTTTTTAAATCTTTGGTTTATTGGGTGAATAATTAAGCACTCGACCACAAAGATACAAACTGATAACATCTGAAACTCCCTATTAAGGGTAGTGTTATACGCTTGATTTTCTTCACATGCCAATATAAATAACCATTGGTAAAGATTTTTTCAACAAAAGATAACTCATTTTTCGATGAGCGTAGTAAAAGGAAGACTATGAAACATTTTGAAGTCAACTTTGACGGTTTGGTGGGTCCCACTCACAATTATGCCGGTCTTTCATTTGGTAATGTGGCTTCGTTATCCAACGCCCAAAATGCTTCCAATCCAAAAGAAGCAGCCAAACAAGGTCTTCTGAAAATGAAGGCCTTAAATGATTTAGGGCTAACTCAAGGCGTGCTGGCCCCGCAGCAGCGTCCAGATTTAAATTTATTACGTCGTATCGGCTTTAGCGGTAACGATGCGCAAGTGTTGCAACAAGCCGCAAAGAAAGCTCCAGACGCTTTACTGGCCAGTTATTCAGCATCAAGTATGTGGACAGCCAACGCAGCAACCGTATCACCTAGTGCAGATACCGAAAATGGAAAAGTACATTTTACTCCAGCCAATTTAACTAACAAATTGCACCGTTCCATTGAGCCAGAAGTGACAGGCAATATTCTAAAAGCGGTATTTTCTGACAGTAAATATTTCGAACATCACCAACACCTGCCCGAAAATGACTATTACGGTGATGAAGGTGCAGCCAACCATACCCGCTTGTGTAATAACTACGGTGAAGCGGGTTTGGAACTATTTGTATATGGCAGAACAGCGGCTAACAGCAGCGCCCCTGCCCCTACTAAGTTTCCAGCAAGGCAAACCTTAGAAGCCAGCCAAGCGGTGGCGCGCTTACATGGCTTAGACGCTGATACTGCGATTTTCATCCAACAGAACCCCTCAGTGATTGACCAAGGGGTTTTTCATAACGATGTAATTGCAGTAGGCAACCAAAATGTCCTGTTTTATCATCAACAGGCATTTTTAAATACTCAGCAGCAACTTAAGCATATTCAGCAACGTTTCGGCGAAAATAAACTACATTTCATCGAAGTTAGTGACAATGAAGTAAGTCTAGATGAAGCCGTTAAAAGCTATTTATTTAATACTCAAATCATCACTACCGCGCCTGGCGAGATGGCCATTATTGCCCCAACTAATTGCCAAGAGTCTGAGCAAGTACATCGCTATTTAGAAGATTTAGTCGGCCGAAATACACCAATTAAACAAGTACATTATTTTGATGTTAAACAAAGCATGAGCAACGGTGGAGGCCCGGCTTGTTTGCGCTTACGTGTAGCTTTAAACGATATGGAGTTAGCTGCTGTGAACCAACACACCATTATGAGTGAGCAGTTGTTTAACACCTTAAATAGCTGGGTAGATAAACACTATCGCGATAGCTTAGCGTTTGATGATTTACGTGACCCGCAAATGATTACAGAAGTGAATACCGCTTTGGATGAGTTAACCCAAATTCTTCACTTAGGTTCTGTTTATCCTTTCCAACAAAACTAACTCGCAGATACAAAAAAGCCTGATAATAATCAGGCTTTTTTCATTCAAACTAAATGCTATTTAGTCCAGTCCCAAGACTGTGATTGAACTAATTTCATTACGCCACGTTCAACCCCAACACTAGCGGCTTGGCTGAGTTTTTCAGCGAGTTTTTTCTTAGTGTGATATTTAAACTGAATAACTTGTTTATCGCTAAACTGTTCCATTAAGTAATCATCACTAGTACTGACTTCGTCTACCAACTCTAAACCAAAAGCTTGCGTGCCATACCAGTGCTCACCAGTGGCTACCTTGCTAATATCCAATTGCGGGCGAAACTCTTGCACAAACTCTTTGAATAGCACATGGGTCTCTTCCAGTTCGGTTTTAAACTTCTTACGTGCTTCGTCAGTATTCTCACCAAACATGGTCAATGTACGTTTAAATTCGCCAGCGGTTACCTGCTCAAACTCTATATCGTGTTTTTTCAGCACTTTATTAAAGTTTGGTAGTTGCGCTATCACACCGATAGACCCAACAATAGCAAAGGGTGCTGCAATAATTTTGTCTGCAATACAGGCCATCATATAACCACCGCTTGCGGCAACCTTATCAACCGCAATAGTCAGCTTAATACCTTTCGCTTTAATACGTTTAAGTTGAGATGCAGCTAACCCATATCCATGAACCATACCGCCGCCACTCTCTAAACGAACTAAAACTTCGTCTTGTTCTTTAGCTGCAACGAGTACTGCGGTAACTTCTTCGCGCAAACTCGCGACTTCTTTAGCGTCAATACTGCCTTTAAAGTCGATAACAAATAACCGTGGTTTGTTTTGTTCTTCGCCTTTTTTCTTATCTTCTTTTTGTTGGTGTTTCTGCTGCTTCTTATATTGCTTAAGCTGCTCTTTACTCATGAGGTTATGATTCAGCTTGTCTTCTATCTCATCTTGTCGCTCACTAAGATCAGTGACCTCTAATTCGCCACTCTTGTGCTTAGTTTTTGAAGATACCGCGATAACCACAACCACCACAGCAATAATGGCGATAACAATGGTTAAAGCCTTCGCAAAAAACAATCCAAACTCGATCAAAAAATCCAAACTTCTGCCCTCTTAAATTCAAGCTGTTATTAGTACCACAGCTTGAAAGACTAACCAAGCAACAAAAAAGGCCTGCGCGATGCAGGCCTTAGATTGGTTATTTTTTACTTATTGAGCGGTACTAATTACCGAGCTGTCATTCACCACTACCGTCGCGTTTCCAGCATCGGCACTTACTGCATAGCCCACAAATTGGCTTTGCATTTCAACGGTTGTCGCTAAACTCACCGTCGGTGAAATCAATGAACTATGAGAGCCTTGGCCAAAGCGAATCGCATAACTACCCGCAGACGTTACTGCTGCGCCCTCTAATCCCATGGCAGCAATTAGCGGCTCGGTTCCCACTAGCGGTAACGTTGGCAGCGAGTTTGGTATCACTTGGTCACCACTTCCTTCGCTACCATCACCTACAACCTCATGCACCAATACTGGCATAGAAAAGCCTGCTTGCGCATAGTTTAGCGGGTCTGCTCCATCTACTACTGTTTGGCCCAAAGCACCAAATACTTGAGCAAAAGCCGCATAATTGGAGTCAATAACTAGCTGCGCTGCTTCTGGGTAGGTGGCTTGATAAACCGCAAACTGCTCCAGTGCCGTGGCTGAGTCGTTATCTTCAAACCCTAAACCGGCAGCCACTAAACCTAAGTAACCAGGGTTTGCTTTAAGATTTGCTTCAACTAAGGGGGCAAAGCTAGGCGAATTTTGGAAAATACCTGCTAAACCACCACCTGGCACGCTAAACGAAGCACTTTGCAAGGAGTAATCTATGGGAAAGCCACTAACCATGACTTCACCAGCTAATGCGGCGGCGCCAACTCCAACAATAGAGCCTAATGACTGGCCAACAAAGTGAACCTTGCTACCATCTAATTCTGCCGGAGCCGTAGCTGCTTGAAGTGCAGCTCGCAGGGCTAATAAATCAGCACTAGATTGGCGCAAGTTTTCTCGAATGCTTAAAAAGCTACCTAGATTTGCAAATACTTGCGCATCAGCATTAGCACTTAAATCTGCATTTCCATCGCCTGTTAAATCAATGCCACGGGTGCCGTGATAAGGTAAATCCATTGCTAACACCGCATACCCTTGAGCAGCATAACTTGCGGCTATGCCCGCGGCAGTTTCTTTTAACGAGCCAATCCCATGTTGGAATACCACAACTGGCCAACCATCTGCTGGCATAGTTTGTCCAGTTAAGGTTTCGTCAGGAAGGTAAATATCTAGGTTGAGTAAAGCAGTACTGCGTGTTTCTGGAATCGGGTTATAAGCAGTTAAATGGCGATGAGCATCAACCGCTTTAGTCTCACCATCTTCAACATAAGTTAGCCCTGCTAAATCTGCTTGGGCTAGCATAGTTCCCGCTGTTGCTGTATCGCCACTGGCAACTAGCACTCCAAAAGCTGAAGTATCAAACCCTCTAGCAAAGGCCTGTGTCCAAAAACTTGTGCCACTTGCCTGGTCGGCAAAGTCCGCATTAGTTTGTAACAACTGAAGAATGGCAACAGGGCTGTCCGTTCTAGCTTGCGCCCACTTATTCATATCAGCCCCCGTAATGTCTGGATTATCTAAGTCAGACAAATAATAAGGAACCGATAAGGTTGATTTGAAGTACTTAGCAGCAGCAAAACTCGGCTGGCTAGCGCCTAACACGGTATTTGCTACATCTTCTGCAGTGCTACCAGTATCAACCAATGCACCTAAAGGCAGTAGCCCGCTCAGTGCCATACCTCCGTATACTTGTTGCAATGCGCTAAGTACACTTCCTACTGATTGCGTAGTAAACACCGCGGCGTAACTAACAGCTTCTGTTACCCCTTCAGCAGCTAACAGACCATTGTTGAAGCCAGTTAAACCTTTTAATTGCTGAGTGGTTGCATCGTCTTCAGCAGTAGCTGCAGTGCTTAGTAACTGATAACCACTGCCCGCTTCTACCGGGCGACCGTTGCTATCTAACAGCGATTCTGTAATCGCAACCATGTAAGATGTTGCCGTGGTGAAAGGTTTAAGCGGCGTAACAACTATGTTGCCGTCGCTAAAGGTAGCAACGTAGTCTTCGCCATAAACCAACTGTTCATCAATCCTACAAGTTTGGCCGGCTGAAAAACTACCGCCGTTTTCGGTCACATCGGCACAGGTATCAACAAAACCAGAGGCTCTCACTTTGTAAAGCAAAACGCCTGCAGCAAAGGTGCTTTCATCTAAGGTAGTATCAATTTCTGCATTATATTCGCCTTCTTCGTCACCATAACCAAGAGGAATACTAAACGGTACGCTGGTCTGCCAGCCATCTAGGGCGCCAAGTACGTTGGTAATAGATTGATACTCTTGCGTAGCCACAATAGCAGCTTCGCTAGGTAGATTAACGGTCCCGTCTTGGCTGCCATTAAACAGCAAATTATTTGGTGTAGAAACATCACCAATCAGCGGATTGAAACGAATTTTTACTGAGTTTGGCTCATTTGGCGTGATATCATTACTGAAATCAAAAGGCGAGTTGCTACTACCACAACCTGCAAGAGTAACAGAAGTAAATAAAGTGACAGCTGTAGCTATTCGGGACAAACGCATATTAGCAAATTCCTTTTTATTGTATGTTTTTCAAAGAAACCTTAAACATTTGTTTACATTTTTGCAACAGGTCTAACCAGGCGTTAAACAGATGTTTAAATATTAAACAAATATTTGTGGGCTAACGCACATCTACAGGAACAAATAATGAGCACGGAAATCTCTCCTCAACACTTTCAAGCCAGCGCAGATGAACTTAAAGATAAAGTAATTTTGGTTACCGGTGCAGGCGACGGAATTGGCCGTCAGGCAGCGTTAAGTTTCGCTGAATTAGGTGCCACCGTTATCCTCCTTGGCCGAACAGTTAAAAAATTAGAAGCTGTATATGATGAGATAGAAGCGCTAGGCGCACCGCAGCCCGCAATCATTCCGCTTGATTTAAAAGGCGCCAGTCAACAGAACTACCTTGATATGGTTGCCACAATCGACAATCAATTTGGCCGCTTAGATGGCGCATTATTAAATGCCGCGCATTTAGGCGTGCTTAGCCAATATGTGCAAATTGATGAAGATCTTTGGGATCAACTGATGCAGGTAAACGTGAAATCTCAATTTCTACTTAGCCAAGCCTTAGTACCACTGATGCTTAAAAGCGATAAGGCCTCATTGCTGTTTACCTCTTCTAGCGTTGGTAAAAAAGGTCGCGCCTATTGGGGCGGATACTCGGTATCTAAGTTTGCCATTGAAGGCATGTCTCAAGTGATTGCTGATGAATTTGACAAAACTGGCCTGCGCAGTAACTGTATTAATCCTGGGGCCACTCGCACTCTAATGCGCGCTACGGCCTACCCCGGTGAAGACCCAAAAACGTTGAAAACGCCTTTAGATATCATGCCTAACTATGTGTACTTGATGAGCGATGCGAGTGCTGGTGTGACCGGGCAAAGCATTGACGCTCAAGCGAAATAGAACAACTACCTATGAGCATACCCTTTCGAGCAAAAAGCACATTAGAACAATGGCGTATTTTTCAAGCGGTGGTGGATTACGGAGGGTATGCTCAAGCTGCCAGTCAGTTAAACAAGAGCCAATCTTCGCTTAACCATGCGGTAAGCAAACTGCAAAACCTACTTGGCATTCAATTGCTCGAAGTAAAAGGCCGTAAGGCTTATCTCACGCCAATGGGCGAAGTAATGCTTCGCCGAAGTAAATTACTCAGCCAAAATATTCAAGAGCTCGAACTGCTCGCTGCAAGTTTAGAACAAGGCTGGGAACCACAATTGAGCCTAGCCTGTGAAATTATCCAACCTCGTGCTCCTATTATTAAGGCACTTAAAGCGTTCTTGCCCGAAAGCCGTGGAACCCGAGTAGAAGTCATTGATACGGTAATTACTGGCGCCGATGAAGCAATTACCGATGGCAAAACCGATTTAGTGATTACCGGATTGTTGCCTAAAGGCGTATTGGGCGAGCGACTTAGTTCCGTTACTTTAGTGCCTGTAATTCATCGCAGCCACCCATTAGCTAAAATGCCCCAACCAGTGTCTATCGACGAAGTATTACAACATGTACAGCTGGTGGTGCGTGATACTGGGAAAAACCCTCAACCTGATCGTGGCTGGCTGCGTGCTGAGCAACGTTGGACATTTAGCGGCTTTAATCAAGTACTGGAAGTACTCAATCAAGGTTTAGGTTTTGCCTGGTTACCAGAGCATGTAGCAAAACCATTTTTTGAAGACGACAGCTTGGTTGAGTTAAATATTCAAGGAGGGGCATCTAAAACGCTAAATACCTACTTGGTGATTCCTCGACCCGAACAACTCGGCCCTGCGGGTCAATATTTCTCTAAGCTATTGTTACAACACTGTAAGGCTGCTCGCTAAGGACTGACATGTTATTAAATTGCGATATGGGCGAAAGCTTTGGCGTATGGAAAATGGGCATTGATGAGCAAGTAATGCCTCATATTGATATGGCGAATATCGCCTGCGGTGGACACGCTTCAGATCCCGACGTAATGAGTAATACCTTAGCCCTAGCAAAACAACACAATGTAAGCGTAGGCGCGCACCCAAGTTACGCTGATATTGCCGGTTTTGGTCGGCGTTCAATTCCCTACCAGCCCGATCAAGTAACTCACCTAGTTCTAGCGCAAGTAGGCAGTTTACAAGCCTTATGCCACTACCATCAACTCCACTTGCATTACGTAAAACCGCATGGCGCGCTTTACAACGACATGCATAAAGAGCCCAGTATTTTTGAATCGGTGGTTAAAGCTGTCGCCTCACTCACCGGCGATATTAAGTTAATGGTTCACGCTACCCAGTCTGCTGGATTTATAGAGAAAATTGCCGAAAGCTATCGCATCGAATTAATCAAAGAAGCCTTTTGTGATCGCCGCTATTTGGCCAATGGTCAACTGCAAGCTCGCAGCGTAGCTGGCGCGGTAATCACTGAACAATCCCATTTGATTAATCAAGTCACTACTATCCTATGCAATCACAAAGTGGTCTGTGCAGACGGTAGTGAATTAGCCGTAAAAGCTGACACCTTGTGTGTTCATGGTGATAATCAAGCCGCGCTTGATACCATCAAACAAATAAAGCAGCACATCATTCAAGCTAATCGAGGCAGCTAGCCTGATATGTACTGTATTGATTATGTAAATGAAGACAGCATTTTAATTAGCTGTAAAAACTCAAAAGATTGCTCATCCCTGCCCGCGCTTTCTCAAATACTCAAACAGCAGCTCCGCGGCATTCTAGATATCATTGTGGCAGCAGACAGCTTACTGATCGTATTAGAGTACAATGCCGATATCGATGCTTTACTATCAGTGGTAACCCAGTTTAACCCCAGTGAAGTAGTCAGCGGCTCGGCAAATGTTATCAACATCCCCGTATGTTACGAATCAAAGTTAGCGCCAGATTTAGCTGAAGTTTGCCAATTAAGTAAGCTAAGTGCTGACCAAGTAAAAGATCTACATCAGCAGGCAAGGTACCAGGTTAAAGCCATTGGATTTATGCCCGGTTTTGCTTATTTGAAGGGTTTACCTGCTCAGTTACAACTTCCGAGAAAAGCCGTACCCGCTTCAAAGGTTGCGGCAGGCAGCCTAGCCATTGCTGAAGACATGACTGCGGTCTACCCCGCTAGCAGCCCTGGCGGTTGGCATATTATTGGCCAATGCCCAATGCAGCTATTTAATAAACTGTCTGCTCCAATGTGCCCTTTTAAGGTCGGTGACGAAGTACGCTTTGTTGCCATTACTTATCAAGAGTTTATTGCTTTTAAGGAGACCCGATGAGCTCTCCAGCCGCCATGAATATAATCAGAAGTGGTCCGCATACATTGGTCGTCGACCAGGGCCGTTTTGGTTATCAAGACATAGGAGTCAGTCCTGGTGGGCCGGCAGATTTACACGCTTACTATTGGGCAAACCGTTTATTAGGCAATTCAGTAAACTGTGCAGCATTAGAAGTTACCATTGGAGGTGCCCAGTTCCAATTTAGCAGCAGTTGCACAATCGCCGTTTGTGGTGCAAACATGCCAATCACAGTCACGGCGGCTAACACTAATACCTCAATAAACTTAACCACTTGGCAAACTATAAAGGTAAACGCTGGCGATAGGCTAAGCCTAGCCCCTGCACGTAGTGGTTTGCGCAGTTATTTAGCAATATCTGGGGGATTTAATATCACGCCAGAGCTAGGCAGTATGAGCAGTTCAATAAAACAAAAGTTGGGAGCGTTTAATGGTCGCTTGCTGGCGGCTGGAGATAAGCTTGAATACATAACGTCATGCCAACACCCAGCACTCTCACAGCAACAGGTGCCAAACCGCTTTCTGCCTGATTACCAACAAACACTAAAGCTAGCGCTTATTCCAAGCTACCAATTTCAACAGTTTACCCAAAAAGACATTGATATCTTAAGCCATCAAACCTATACGCTTAGCGAATTAAGTGACCGAATGGGCCTACGATTGGTCGGTGATCCATTAGTAGATATTCCTCCCAGTGGAGAATCTGAGGCCATTGCTTTGGGTGCGGTGCAGGTTCCTCCCAATGGGCTACCCATTGTATTGTCGGTAGATAAACAAACCATTGGCGGTTACCCCAAACTAGGCTGCATAGCCCGCCTAGACCTATATGCATTAAATCAACGCCGCCCTCAGCAAGCAGTGCAGTTTTACATAAGCTCTTGGCAAGTTCAGCGACAGCGTTGGTTGGCATTTCAGCAGTTCTTTTCAATACCACTGGGCGTAACAAGAAATGCCTAAAACAAAACAAGCTACACAACTTAGAGATTTAAAAGGTTTTGGCCCTAAAAGCGAAGAAATATTGGCCAAAGTGGATATTCCCACCGTCGAACAATTTATGGCAAGCGACCCTTTTGAGCTTTATGCCAAACTTAAACAAACAGTTAAAGGTACTGGATTAAATTCGATATACGCAATTATTGGCGCCCGCGAAGATCTTCATTGGCAAATCATCAAACAACAAAGAAAAACCGAAATTCTACTAAAACTCGACGATATGGGCCTTGCACCTAAATAGACGATATTTTTGAGTTACTAGGCTAAGAACTACAAACTCAGCCAATGACGTAAGCTATTTACGATATGGTCCATTTCACTCAGCTGATTTAGTCGATCGATAGTTTCTAATGCAATAATCGGTGAATCCGTCACTATGCCATCAACCCTCAGATAATAAAGCCTCTCCACGTCGGCTGCGCTATTTACCGTCCACACGTGCACTTGCTGGCCTCGCTGCTGAGCACTTAACAAGCGCCAAGCATTTACCCATTGTTGGTTAACAATCAACATATCTACGTTTTGCTGTACATCGGTTTCACCAAAACTAGCAGCAGCAATAAAGGCAGTGCTAATGTTTTTTGCCTGCGGAGTATCACTCATTTGAAGCTTTAAGGTTTCTAGCAGTTCACCATCTAAACTACTTATGATGACCGGGTGCGGATAATCTTTGAGCGCGTCCAGCAAGGCAGGAACCAAAGCCAAAGAATCGTTGTAGCGTTTGAGTTCTATATTCAAGGTTATCTTGTCTGCACTTTTAGCTAACCAAACAGGCAAAGCTTGAGGCGTACTAAAACCCGCATTAACAAAGGCTTGTTGAACTTGTTCAAAGCGACTTAAATGCACTACCGCGCTATCGGCTGTTAAACGCCGTAAATCTCTATCATGCACAACCGCAATTTGGCCATCAGCGGTTAACTGTACATCTATTTCTGTGACTTCTAACCCAAGGTTTATCGATTTTTGTAAGCCTTCTAAGCTGTTCTCTAGCGCTAACCAGCCACCAGCTCGGTGGCCCATCACCACAAAAGAGTTGGGTGCGGAAAAGCGCTGGCTAAAGCGATTAATTTCATCACTTATTTCGTTAGCGCCAAGCACCAACACCGCCAAAAACATCAGTCGTAAACCTAAATGCAAACGATGGCTTTCTCTTAGTACCCGCTGATGAGCCTGTTTTAGCCCAGAACGATTACGTTTCACCAATACTTTGAACATATAAAACTGAATGCTGGCATATAGCCAAGTATCAAGAAAGCTCAGTACCGAACCACCAGCAAGCACAGCAAAGCTAAATAAAAATAGCCATAAACTGGTGACCTCTTCAGGCTGCCACCAACTTAAACTAAATCGTAGCAACCAAATAAAGCCACTAATAACCGAAACAAACACCAATGCACGCAACGCAAACCAACCGGCATTTAACGCCAAGATAAGTCTGCGTTGATGGCGGCTTAATTTGGTTGAATCTCTAAGTTGATTGCTAAGCGGCTTTTTTTGCAGCATGCAGTATGGAAGCGCAAACCACCAGTTAAGCCACTTTGCGCCAAGCCATAGCGCTAATGGGATCCCTCCTACGCTTACGGCAGTAACAAAAATCCATAATTGATTACGCTGTTGATCGAGATAATAGTTTATGTCCCAGTCGGCCAGCATTAAGCCAAACAACCAACGGCCAATAAACAAAATGGTACAAGAAATACTGATTAACAAAGCAGATTGCAAAAACGCTAAACGGGCAATTAACCAAGAGCGATTCAGCAATAAACGAACGGCTTGTGATACAGAGCGCCGATTAACTTCATGCTGAGCCAGCAGTAAAGTAATCACCCCCTGCTGTAAGAAAAAGTTGAACAACGCCATGGCAACGAGCCAAATAGCAAACAGGTATCCACTGGGCGAAAGAAAAAAGGCCAGTAACTGCTGATTAGCAACGCCTTGTAAACCATACCAAGACATTAAAGATTCGCTCACCACAATCGACACAGGGGCTACTACTGCCAACCAACATGCCTGCACCAGCAAATAAGCGCCAAACATTGCAATGCCGCGGCTTTTAAGCGAGCCGGCTAAATAATATATAAAGTGTCGAATACGATGTAATGCGTTGGGGAGAATCACTGGGTATTTAGCCCCAATATAGCGACCATTTGTTTTACTTGTTGTTGCGATACTTGCAATCGACTTAACTCTTTATCTGAATCTTTTTCTGCAGCCATGGCTAAGGCATATCGCTTATCGAACTGAGAAGGTAATGCTGTTGAGGCAGCGCTATGAAAATGCCTGAGTCCACTATTTAATAGACCGAGTATATTGTGTTCTCGCAATCCACCAGCAGCCAACCATTCAATGGTTGGAAAACATTGTTGCATGTCGAGTAACAAGTTGAGTCCATCTTCAATGTTGTTTTTCTGACCAGAACTAAGCACACGTGTAATATTCAATGCGTCTATTTGTTTTGCTGCCTTTTTAGGCTCAGCCACACAATCAAAGGCTCGATGAAAGGTAGTACTAAGCCCCTTTGCTGCATTAACCAATTGTTGGCATGCAAGTTCGTCCACCGAAGCGTCAGCATTTAGCGCACCAAAAACCACGCCATTAAAGCCTAAATCTTTAACCATCGTTATATCGGCAACCATTTGAGCAACTTCGTCATCGCTATAACAAAAGTCGCCGCCGCGTGGCCTAATCATTACAGTAATGTCGATTTGGCTTAAATAATCTTTCACCAATAACAAGGCGCCATAACTAGGAGTCGTGCCGCCTTCTGCTTGGCCTGCGCAAAACTCTACCCGTGTAGCGCCACCACTAATAGCGTTTTTTACATCACTAATGCTATAGCAGCAAATTTCAAGAACAGGAGAATTAGATTCAGATTTAAACAAGTTTTGGCCGACGTTCACGGGTTAAGTGTTTTTATTATAACGAATTATGCTCTAGCTTCACCTTCGTAAGCGATACATAATTAGCTTTTTCATCGATAACCCTCGATTTTTATAGCAATAAACCATGAAACTTTGCCTAACTATAGAGAATCGTTAAGCTTTAATGCATTAAACCAAGCGACCCATAGCGTTGATTTTGAGTTCACAACTTAGTAGTTCAAACAAGCGTTTTGCTAAATATCTGTGTATATTAAACGGGTTATTCTAGGGAAAGAAGACACTTTTAGGTGAAACCATGAAACGATTTCCACTTTATTTATTAACGGTGGCATTAAGCATCAATGCTAATTACACCTTAGCTAATGAGTATTTATTTGTAGGTACTGGTAATGTTAGCGGCGTTTATTACCCCACTGGGAACGCCCTTTGTCGCTTGCTAGAGCAGAGCAACGAACACCGAAAATTAAGTTGTACTGCCGAGAGTTCAGGCGGTTCCAGCGACAACGTGGAAGCACTGCAAAGTGGTGATATTGATTTAGCTATTGTTCAATCAGACGTGCACTGGCAAGCCTACCAAGGTAGCGGCGAGTTTGCTGAACAAGGTGCCTATAAAGAAATGCGATCTCTTCTTTCCCTCTATGCTGAAGCCTTAACTATCTTAGTGCATGCAGACATGAACATAGGGCAAATAGAGCAACTTAAAGGACATTCGCTAAACCTTGGGCCAGAGGGTTCAGGCCAGTATTCAACCATGCAACTGGTGATGGAAGAACTCAATTGGCAAGCCTCTGATTTCTCTAAGTTAAGTAATTTAAAACCCGACGAGCAAAGCCGTGCCCTGTGCAGTAAAAAAGTAGACGCAATAATCTATGTGGTTGGGCACCCTAATACCTCTATTACCCGCGCCACAACAATGTGTGAGTCCAACCTTATTAGCTTGTCTAAAAAGACCATTATGGCCTTAGCAGATAAGTATGATTACTTTTCGCCAGTGACTATCAAAGGCGGCACCTACCACGGTAACCCTGACGATGTTTCATCTATAGGGGTAAGTGCCACCTTAGTGGCCGACAAGCAACTTTCGGAACAAACGGTTTATAACTTTGTTGCGGCAATTTTTGAAAACTTAAACACCATGCGTTCACTGCATCCAGCGCTAGCCGATCTGCAAGTAGAAGATATGATCAATACCAACTTAACCGCTCCGCTGCATGACGGTGCCAAACGTTACTATCGTGAACAAGGTTGGATAAAGTAAGGTGCAGGCGGGTTTAAAAACCCGCGTGTTTGGCTAACTGACTTAACGGTAAATCTAAAGAGTCACACATTCGGTCAAGTTCCTTCCCTAGAACTTGGTGCCAATCTTCACACTCCCCTTGCCAACCTAAGTGCTCAAGCCAAGCTTGCCTAAATGTTTTGTTAGTGAACAAATCATGCAAGTAAGAACCTTGAACATTGCTAAGTTGCCAGCCCGTATCAGCTTCGACAAAGCTAGCTAAGGGCTCAATGCACACTGTTTTACCGTGATGAATTTCGTAACAATTCAGCTCACTATTTTGCCAACTCAGCTGCCGTTGGCGAGTCGTTTTTTGATCTGAGTATTCGGTAATAATTGGCAGTAAAGACAGGCCCTTAAAGCTCTCTCCTTCTACCGAATTAGGATCAAGATTTTGCTCGCCTAAAATTTGCAATCCTCCACAAATCCCGGTGATTAACACTCCAGCAGAAGCCGCTTTAATGATCTCATTATCCAAACCACTCTTGGCTAAGTGAGCCCGACTTGCCGCAACATGTTTCGAACCAGGCAATATAATCGCATCAAATTGGCTAAGATCTTGGCAGTCACGCATTGGAACTACGTTCACACCTTGTTGGTAAATGAGAGGATCAAACTCATCAAGATTACTGGCATAAGGGTAAACAATCAGCGCAACGTTTATGCTGCCGGCTTGCCAAGTACTGCGGTGGAAGAAATTGTCTTCTTCAGGAAGTTGATGCGCAGTCCAAGGGATGACCGCAACAATAGGGATACCGGTTTTTTCCTCTAACCACACATTTGCATCGTGTAACAAGGCTTGCTCACCACGAAACTTATTAAGCACAAAACCCTTAACTCTTTGTTGCTCCGCTTCACTTAAACACATCCAAGTACCCAGTAAATGAGCGTAAGCGCCACCTCGGTCAATATCTGCAATTAAATATACTGAAGCATTGGTATGCAATGCTACTTCCATATTCACAATGTCACTTTTACGCAGGTTAACTTCGGCTGGGCTGCCAGCACCTTCAATCACCAATAAAGGGTGTTTACTCTGCAAACGCTGCAAACTGGCTGTAACGGCCGGCCAAAGCACCGCTTTACGTTGGTGCCAATCTTTAGCCAGCAGCTCATGGCTCACCTTACCGTTCACCACTACCTGCGCGCCCTTTTCACTATGCGGTTTAAGCAGCACAGGATTCATATCGATAGAGGGTGTTTGTTTGGCGGCAATCGCTTGAAGATATTGCGCTCTGCCTATCTCGCCGCCTTCGTGGGTTACCGCAGCATTATTACTCATGTTCTGCGCTTTATAGGGCGCGACACCAAGGCCTCGAGTAGCTAAAAAACGACACATTAAGGCGCACACTAAGGATTTACCCGCATCACTAGTGCAACCCATAAACATGATAGGATTGGTTGTTGAGAGCTGTAGTTTCATTAGTGAGTGTTTTCTACCAGTAATACCGACAGTACGTCGCGCCAAGTGACCAAGCCGAGTAATTTATTCGCCTCATCTATCACCGGTAAACAGCTAATACTTTTATCCACCAGCAACTGCCCGGCATCTCTAACGCCGGTAGTCGGTGTGCTGCACAACGGCTCTCTGGTCATAACATGATGTACCCGCTGGGTTAACGTTTGTACATCTCGCTGATTTTCTGCGGCTTTACCTAAATAAGGACTTAGCGCAGCCAGCAAATCAGATTCGGTGAGCACCCCTACCACTAAATCTTCGTCATCAAGTACCACCAAATGATGAAAGCTCACGTTATCAAAAATGTCTTTTATGTCGAATAGGCGTTGATCCATTCCCACAGTGACAACTCTGGTTTGCATAATATCTTTGATTATCAAGTGATTCTCCAATCCGCTGATGTTTCAACCATTATAAACACAACAATGGCTTTTTCGCTGTTTAGTTAATGACAACTATAGAAAAATTCATGCACATACGTACACTAGGGCGGTAACTAATTAGAGTAAGAAATCATGGCCTATCAAATTATTCCGGTAACTCCTTTTCAGCAAAATTGTAGCCTCATTTGGTGTGAAGCAACCATGCAAGCAGCCATCGTTGATCCAGGTGGCGATCCCCAGCTCATTCAAGCTGCGGTTGATAAGGCAGGCGTAACCGTAAGCAAAATCTTGCTAACGCATGGTCACCTTGATCATGTTGGTGCTAGCAGCCTTATTCAACAACGTTACCAAGTGCCGTTAATCGGCCCACATATAGAAGATGACTTTTGGATAAGCAAAATGGCCATGCAGTGCCAAATGTTTGGTTTTCCTGAAGTGGCTAATTTTACTCCAGACCAATGGCTAGAACATGGCGAAGTGATTGAAGTGGGCGAGTTAAAATTGGAAGTACGCCATTGCCCAGGACATACTCCTGGCCATGTGGTATTTGTTGATCACGACAATAAGCTAGCGATTGTAGGCGATGTACTGTTTAACGGCTCAATTGGTAGAACAGATTTTCCAAAAGGCGATCACCCTACTCTCATTAACGCCATTAAAACTCAGCTTTACACGCTAGATGATGAGTATCAGTTTTTACCAGGTCACGGCCCCATGTCTACTATAGGGCATGAGAAACAACATAACGGCCATACCCGCTAAACACAAAAAAGCACCTTTTGATTCAATACTTCAAAAGGTGCTTTTTTATTATCTATACCATTACACTGGGCCAATTAGCTTGTGTTTATCACGATAAATCAAATAAGCACAACTTAACCAAACTCCCACCGCCATAAAGAATAATGGATACTCCCTCGGACAACCTGCTTGCAAACAACTTAGGTCGGTATACGGAAATAGACCTAAAGGCGTGAAAATATGGAAGAAAATCGCGCCCGACATAATACCCAAACCCAACAAGGCACCATAAAGGCGAGTTGCCTTACGCAAAATGAGAATGCTAGCAATCAGCTCAGCTAAACCAATTACGGTTTCACCGTATTGGCCAAACAAGTCGCCAATTAGCGTTAAGCCTAAACCTTCCCGCATCCATTGCCCTACCGTTTGAAAAATGTAAACGGTGATATCTGCTGGGCTACCAAACCAACCTGCAAATTTAAATACTAACGATTGTAAAAATACAAAAGCCACATAAATGGCAAGCACCAACGGTATATGTTTTTTCAAAGCAAACTCCCTGTTTTAAGCTTTTGTTTAAGCGTAGTTGATCAAATTGCTTACGCCTGTTTAAGCGCCAAGCATGTGACCCGACAACCAAGCCTTCGCTTTCAAAAAAGCTCAGCCGCTAGGTAACAAAACGGCTGAGCTTGAACAGAGCTTATATTGGAATCGCTAAGTATTGTTAAGCGGCAACTCCAGTACTGGCGGTTTATCTTCACTAAGCGTTCTGCCCGAAAAACGCTCTCTTAAAGATTGGAATAACACAAAAAACGCTGGCACAAATAAGCAACCAAGAATCGTAGCCGCAAGCATCCCACCAAAAGACGCCATGCCAATTGCTTTCATCGCCGATGCCCCCGCAGACGAAGCGAGCATTAATGGAACCACACCTAAAATGAATGAAAATGCGGTCATTAACACTGCACGAAAACGTAACTTAGCAGCCGCTACACCCGCCTCAACAATACTGTAGCCTTTCTCTTCCCGTAACTGCTTTGCAAACTCAACAATAAGAATTGCGTTACGACTTGCCATGCCAATTAACAACATAATGGCAATTTGGGTATATAAGTTCACGGTAGTGCCACTCACTAACACCGCAGACAACACGCCAAACACAGCAGTAGGCACTGCAAGCAAAATCGCTAAGGGGGTTAACCAAGATTCATATTGAGCAACCAAAAACAGGTAGGTAAACAACATGGCAAAAGCAAAGGCAATTAAGCTAGCGTTACCGGCTTGTTGCTCTTGTAAGGTTAAACCTGTCCATTCGTAACTAAAGCCACTAGGTAGAACATCTTCTGCTACTTGCTCCATCGCACTAATGGCTTGGCCAGAACTAAAACCAGGCATAGCAATACCGTTAATGGTGGTACTCCCGGCAACGTTATAACGCACCAGCGAACTTGGGCTCAATACCGTAGATACCGACACTAAGTTGCTTAAACGTACCATCTCGCCTTGAGTAGAACGCACATACAAATTAGACAAATCATCAATCTGTTGTCGCGAATCAGCTTCGGCTTGCAACATTACTCGATAGTTGCGTCCACTTTTAGTGAAATCGTTAATATAGCTACCGCCGTATTGCACATTTAAGGTATTTACGATATCGCCAAAGGCAACGCCCATCGCAGCCGCACGCTCTTCGTTAATATCTAGAAACAAGTTAGGCATGCTAATACTAAATGTTGAAAACGCCGAGGCGATCTCTTCGCGCTGATTGGCTTCAAGCAATAGCTGTTCTAGTACTTCTGCGGTGCGTTCAGACCCGTGGCCCATTTCATCTTTTAGGACAAATTCAAACCCATTAACCATACCTAAAGCTGGAATCGCCGGTAAACCGAAGGCAAAACCTACGCCTTCTGGCAGTGCATCTATCGCACTTTGTACTCGAGCAATCACCGCGTCTTGGTGTTGTTGCTGGTCAGTTCGCTGCTCCCAGTGTTTCAAACTAAATACCAATAAGGCTGAATTTGAATTACTAGACTCATTAAGCAAGTTGTAACCCGCTGCTGAAAAGGTCATCTCAATATCTGGATCATCACTAAGCGACTCAATCAGCAACTTGGTCATATCACGCGTACGATTTAGCGCGGCCCCTTCGGGTAAATCAATCACTGCGAAAAACGTTCCTTGATCTTCATCAGGCAAAAATCCACCTGGTAGCTTAGCGCCCATCCACGCACTTCCAGCGATCACAATGGAAAACAGCAATACCGCTAAGCCTAAACGGCGACACAATACTGCCACTGATTTACCAAAGACTTCGGTAAACCTTTCAAAACCACGGTTAAAAGCCCGAAAAAAGCGGTTAGGTGTTAAATCGCGGGTCATTAGCAATACACACAAGGCAGGCGTTAAGGTCATCGCCACTAGGGTAGAAATAACAACCGATACTGAAATGGCAATACCAAATTCAGCGTAAATAATGCCTACCATGCCCGGCATCACCAAGGTTGGACCAAATACCGCTAACAGCACAGCTGCAGCCGCTATACAGGGTCCAATCACCTCTTTCATGGCAATTTCTACGCATTCTTTTACCGGTTTAGTGGTTTCGTGTAACAGGCGTTCCACGTTTTCAATCACCACAATGGCTGCATCGACCACCACACCAATGGCTAACACCAAACCAAACAAGCTGATCGTATTAATAGTCGAGCCAAACGCTTTCATCACCGCAAAGGTAGCAATCAGGGAAACCGGAATAGCAATTGCGGGGATCAACGTAGCTTGCCAAGTTTGCAAAAACAGGTAAGTCACCAATGTGACTAACACTAAAGCGATAATGAGCGTTTCTTTCACATTGTAAATAGATACATCAATGAATGCAGTAGCATCGTAGGGCAAGGTAAACACCATGCCATCAGGTAAGCTTTGCTCAAGTTTAGCCATGGCTTCTTTTACATCCGCCGCGACTTGCATAGCGTTAGCAGTAGGGTCTTGATAGACCATCATTGCTACCGACTCTTTATTGTTTAGGTAGGTATCCACTAGGTACTTCTGCGCACCCAGTTCAATACGAGCAACATCTTTTAGGCGCACTAAACTACCGTCGGCATAAGCTTTAATCCGAATGTTACCAAAGGCTTGTTCGTTGGCTAATCGTCCTCTAACTTGCACCGTATATTGCCAGTCATTATTCCCAGCAACAGGCTCTGCACCAACACTGCCCGCTCCGCGTACTGCATTTTGATCCGCAATAGCGGCAGCAATATCATTCACCGTTAGGTCTAGGGCTTGCAGGCGTTCAGGCTCTAGCCATACGCGCATCGCATATTCTTTTTCGCCCAAGGGCGTTACTTTACTCACCCCTTTTATTCGTGAAAGGGTTTCTCGAACAATGCCAGTAAGGTAGTAACTCAGCTCCAAGGTATCATGAGCACCAGATTGCGAGTTTAGGCTAGCAATCATTAACATAGACGGGCTCATTTTTTCCACGTAGATACCCGAGCGACGTACTTCTTCGGGCAATAATGGCTGGGCTGCGTTAACCCGGTTTTGTACTAACGTGGCTGCACGGTCGGCATCAAAACTTGTTTCAAAAGTCACGTTAAGGTTATAAGAACCATCGTTGTTCGAGGTAGATTTCATGTAAATCATACCTTCAACGCCGTTCACTTCTTTTTCAATCACCGAGGCTACAGTGTCGTTTACGACTTTGGCGTTAGCACCGTTGTATTGAGTAAATACATTGATCATTGGCGGTGCAACATCAGGGTATTGCCCTACCGGCATGGTGTAGGCGGCTAACGCACCTAATACACTCATGATTACCGATAAAACAATGGCGGTTTTAGGGCGAGAAATGAAGAATTTAATCATATTAACCTCGCTGTCTTACAAGACTACCATCTGTCAGTTTCTGCTGGCCTCTAGAGACCACCACTGTGCCATCATCTAAGCCTTGTAATACCTCGGTTTGATTTCCTAGCTGGTCACCCAGCTCAATAGCTTGCAACTGAGCTTTACCGCGAACCACTTTAAATACTGCGGGGCCGCTTTGGGTTTGCACCAAGGCTCGACTAGGGATCACCACAGTGTTTTTGTGTTCCCGTAAAACAACTTCTACAAATTGACCCACAAATACGCTGTCGTCGTTATGAAATTTGAAACCAACAGCTAATGCGCCTGTAGCCGGGTTTATTTTGTTGTCGATGTAATCAAGATCCCCCCCTATTGGGTACTCACTGCCATCTAAGAATCTCGCCAGTACTTCAAACTGCGAAGTGCCATTGCGGTATTGTTGAACCGCTTTAAGCACAGTTTTTTCATCAATGCTAACGGTCACTTTAAAAGCGCGGTCATCAACAATAGATGCGAGTTGGTAACCCACACTCACGGTATCGCCAGGGCTGAGTTCAGCTTGACTAATTCGACCAGCACGAGTGGCTTTAATTTCGGTTCTACTAAGCAGTAATTGGGCGTCGTCTACTTGCTTTTCAATCGCCTTAAGACTGGCTTGATTGACTAAAAATTGCGTTTCAATGTCTTCAAGCTCTTGCTTAGAAATTGCATCACCCAGTTTTTGGGCACGCTGCAAACTGTTTAAAGCGGAATGGTATTTTGCTCGTAAGTTAACCAAATTGGCTTGTAAGCTGGCTAGGTTAATTTCAAATTCTAAAGGGTCTAAACTAAACAGGAGTTGCCCAGTTTGTACGTAATCACCTGCTTGAAAATGTTTATCTAGCATGGTGGAGGTTACCCGCGATACCACTTTTACTTCTTCATCTGGAAGAACAGTGGTGGTGTAGATTTCTTCAAATACCAAGCTCTCTTGGCTGGCATTAGCTAAGTCCACGGGAATAGTGTCACTTACCGCACTTTGTAGTGGCTCATTACCAGTAGAAGTTTCACAGGCTGTTACAAACATGCTCGCCAACAACATACTTAATAATCTTATTTTCATTTTCTGCCCTTGTTTTGGATTTATTATCCTTAGCGTTTAGCAATTGGTTACTTCCCTGCAGGAGCATGGTAAGCCTTAGGTAGAAATAGCTTAAATTAGGAGCTGTAAGGACAGCTTATAGCCAAGAGGTATTGTGAAAAAGCTAGATAGTAAAAAGGGAGCCCAATGGCTCCCTCTCCTTACTGGCTAAGTTTAACAATCATGAGGCTTCACAAAGCTCTGGATTGCCAGCTTGTTGCTGCCGTTTATCTAAAGCGCCACTGATTCTTGTGAGAAGCAATGCGCCCAGTACAATTAGCGAGCCAGCCCAAGGTGTATGCATAACACCAACCTTAGCTACAATCATCCCACCGCCCCACGCACCTAAGGCGATACCAACGTTAAAAGCCGCAATGTTTAAACCAGAGGCTACATCTACCGCGTTTGGTGTATGTTGCTCGGCAAGCTTTACCACATAGACTTGCAAACCCGGTACGTTGCCAAAGGCAAACGCTCCCCAGACTAAAATGGTCGCTACCGCCGCTATAGGATTAACAGCAGTAAAATTGAACACCATAAGCACTGTAGCTAAACCTAGAAATATCCAGCTTAAAGCTTTAATGGGCCCCATTTTGTCGGCCATCTTTCCGCCCCAAATGTTGCCAAACGCTACCGATACGCCATAAACCAACATAATTAAACTAATTGCACTGGCGTTAAAACCACTGATGTCTTGCAAAATAGACGCTAAAAAAGTAAATGCGGTAAACGAACCACCGTAGCCAATAGCGGTAATCGCATAAACCAACAGTAAACGCGGCTGGGTAAGTACCCTTAATTGGTCTTTTAATTTGGTCGCTGGTGGTTGTTTTAGGTTATTAGGCACTAATAACGCACTGCCGATTAAAGCGATAAGGCCCAAGATGGCCACCACTAAAAAGGTTGTTTCCCAACCAAAGTGCTGGCCAATGTAAGTACCTAAAGGTACACCAGTAACCAAAGCCACCGTTAAGCCAGTGAACATAATCGCTATAGCACTGGCGGCTTTATCTTTAGCCACCAAGCCAGTAGCAATGGTGGAACCAATTGAAAAGAATACGCCATGCGCCAAACCAGTGAGAATACGCGCCCCCACTAAGGTTTCATAACTAGGCGCTTGCCAAGCGAGTAAGTTTCCCGCTACAAACAAACTCATTACCGCCAGTAATACGTGTTTTCTATTCCACTTACCGGTTAAAGCGGTAAGTACCGGAGCGCCTATAGCCACACCCAAGGCATATAAGCTTACCAGTAAGCCGGCAGAAGGAAGCGAAACCGCTAAGTCTTGCGCCATGGTGGGGATTAGCCCAACAATAACAAACTCGGTGGTTCCTATGGCAAATGCGCTTAAGGTAAGCGCGAATAGAGCTAATGGCATAACAGTAATCTCTCGTCATCGATTAAGTTGTTGCACTGCGCAACAAGTGATGGCGAGCATTATTATCCAAAGAACTATTGTCAAAAATGGCACTTAGAACAAAATACTTTTGTAGAAATTATTGTTAATCCGCTAGGTAAACTGATCTAGAAGTCGCTAATATTAAGCAACCTTATTGTTAGAGTGTGGCTATGTTTACCCTTAAAAACCGATCTGATGAACTCGAAATACTGCTAGCGGTGGTAGACAGCGGTGGCTTCTCGGCTGCTGCAGACGCCTTAGACATTCAAGTGGCTAAGGTATCTCGAGCGGTTAGCAAAATAGAGAAGCAGCTAGGCATTACTATTCTTAATCGAACCACCAGACGGGTGGTACAAACCGACGAAGGCCGCCAATTTATAGAAGCGGTACGTGTAGGCTTGAGCCAAATTCAACAAGCTGAAGAAGACATTATTAGTAAGGGTGAGTTGCCTCAAGGCAGGCTGCGTGTTGATGCCGCCAGCCCATTTGTGATTCACCAATTAGTGCCACTAATTGGTGAGTTTAAACGCGCCTACCCCAATATAGAACTAGAGCTAAATACTAACGACGGTTTTGTGGATCTGCTGGAAAAGAAAACCGATTTGGCGATTCGCATTGGTACATTAGCAGACTCCACCCTGCATGCTCGCCCCATCGGCGTGAGTAACTTGTATATTGTCGCCGCGCCCGCTTACCTGGAACAGCGCGGGGTACCGCTGCAGGTTGCACAACTAAACGAACATGAGCTGATCGGCTTTAGCGGGGCAAAGGTGCTAAACCATTGGCCATTAAAAGGATTTAAATCAATGAATCCTGCCATTACCGCCAGCAGCGGAGAAACCATTCGCCAGTTAGCTTTAAGCGGCAATGGCATTGCCTGTTTGTCGGGATTTATGGTGAAACACGACATCGAGCAAGGAACCTTAGTGAGTTTATTCCCAGCCCTGCAGGTAGAAGAAACTAACCAGCGTCAAATTAACGCGGTGTATTACCGTTCATCTAAAGTAGCGCGACGCATCACTGCGTTCATTGATTTTATTAAACCTCGCTTAAGCTTGTAAGTTGCAGCTTGACTTGGAGTTAGCTCCAAGGTTTAGGCTACACCTTGAGTCGCAAACTTTGGGTCATTACATCAGAGGAAAAGATCATGAAAAGTAACCGATACCAACGCGGATTAGACAAGCTTAATGAAATAGACGGTGAAGCAGGCCATAAAGTTATAAATAGTCTTGCTACTATTTGTCCTGACCTCGCTAAATTCACCATTGAATTTCCCTTTGGCGACATCTACAGTCGCCCAGACTTAGATTTAAAATCGCGAGAAATCGCTACCGTATCTGCCCTCACGGCAATGGGAAACTGCGCACCACAACTTGCAGTGCATATTCATGGCGCGCTTAATGTAGGCTGTAGCCCAAATGAAATTACCGAAGTGATTTTACAAATGGCGGTATATGCAGGGTTTCCCGCAGCAATTAATGGCATGTTAGTCGCGAAACAGGTTTTTGAAGAACGTGGCATTTTAGAGCCTTCACAATAACAAATAGTTAGTTAAACTGGCATGGATCATCGCCAGTTGCGACTAGGCACTTAACACCAGTACTAAATATTGCTTAGGGGTGATTTTGGCGATGCTTTTACACTCTCGTGTCATGTGGGCTTGGTCAGAAAAGCCCTGACTTAGTGCCAACTCTGCTAAATCTACAGTAGGCTGGTTCTTTAGGGCCTTAAGAGTCATTTTCACTCTTAAGGTTCGTTGCCACTGCTTTGGGGTCATGCCCATCAACTGTTGAAAATGCCGCTCAAGTTGACGCTGGCTTAACGCCACTTTGTTGCTCAGCAAGCCAATGTCTTTTGCATATTGCATAAAGTTAATGGCTTGAGTAAAACTTTGCGGTGGAGAATCAACTGCACTCAAACTGCGCTGTAGCCACTTGTACATCGCAATAATTCGAGACTGCTGCCCCCTAAGTTCTTGTAATTGTTGGCAGAGTAACTGGAGTTGGTGATTGCGTTGCGGCTCGATACTATCATTAGTGTTTCTTGGCAGAGTACCAAAAAACCCTGTACTCACTCCGGGTAAAAACCTAAATCCTGCAAGCTGTGCCTTGGAAGGTAAGGTGATTGAACGCGCCACTTTGCTAACCGGCAAAATAATCATTCCTGCTTCATACTGTTTGCCATCTAAACGCAGCGGCGGCCCTAAATTAAACAGCACACCGCTGCAGCCGTCGGCCTGCAACCAGCGTGTCATTGAGCCAGCACTTTGGCCATCAAGCGAAGCCGACCACAAGGCTTGAATGGTATCGGCCAAACGCCCCTTGGGTCGAAATAAAGAAAACCTAAAACGCTGGTCAACCTCGTTCAATATTTGCTTAGCTGGGTGTATAACTGCCTACCTTTGATGTAAATGCTTTCGCGATTCTATTCCAACTATTGATCGCATTAATGGCAATGGTCAAATCAACCAGAGATGGCTCACCAAACGCTTCATGCGCTTTACGATAAAGCGCATCACTTATCGGCTGCCCTGCGCTAAGCTGTTCAGCCCAGCTCAAGGCCATCCGTTCATTCTGCGTGTACCAAGGCATATCTTTCCAGGCGCTCAAACCTATAATCCGCTGCGCTGTCTCACCAGCTTTTAATGCATCTTTACTATGCATATCAATACAAAACGCACATTGATTAATTTGGGATATACGCAATTTAACCAACTCCCACATGGCTAAGTTTACGCTGTCAGATTCAAGAAATCGGCCTCGTAAATAGTCCTCTTGTTGCATGAGGATCACCATACCCTTCGGCGCATTAGCAAAATAGTTCAGTCGAGTTGTCATGGTCTTCTCCTTTTTAGTTACAGAAAGACTAACGGGAAGCCCTAAAGGTTTATTGAAGATTTTCGACATCCTTCATCAGCAAACAAATTGCAGCTGTAAGTTAGCCTGAAAGGTGCTTATTTAACTAATATTAATAAGGCGCAGATAATAGACACATACAAACAACAACAGTGAAAACAGACCATGAACAACCTTAGCAAAATTCTTATTGCCTCTGTACTTGGTGCAGTGTTTTACAATAGCGCAGCCACAGCTAACATTGTAGAGATTGAAATCTACCAAGATGGTATTGAATACGAGTGTTTACAAGATACTCAAACTGGCAAAATTTTTAACTGTGAGCGTGATTAATATGAAAACCTACTTAGCTATACTTGCCGCTTTAATTGGATTCACCGCCAATGCCGACACGCTTAACAACGCTATACAATGGCAGGTTGGCGACAACAATAATGCCATGATCGTAAGTAAAGATTTAGGTTACGTAGCCGAATTTAGTTTTTACGATGGCGGGGTTATTTTCTCTAGTACCTTGCGTGGTAAATGTGCCGGTACACAGCAGCGCCATCAGGTACAAGGTAAAACCGTTGAATTTACCCTAAAACAAAACAACGAACATTGTTCATTGATTCCAACAAACAATAAAGACAAAGCAGTAGTGAATGGATCGTTTAATCGCTTAAGTACGGTGAGTTTTAACAACGCTACATTTACCACTAAGGGCTTTCACGACGCCTTGGTAAGGGCTGAAAAAATCCGTTTTACTCGCACTAACAGCTAAGCTTGTAAAGGGTAAAGCCGTTTCAACAAAATACATGATGTTATTATCGGTTTTCACCTCCTCCGGTTAACCACATTCAATATTTGTTTCTACGTAGAAGTTGAACAAGGACGTTGCTAAATCATAAACTCAATTAGCCAATAGGTTCTTCATTTTTAATATGAAGATTTGGAAATACCAATAACCCTTAGTAACCGCCCCCTTCCCTCCAAGTCGACAGTTTTGAATAGCTCATCGTCAAACATTAACAACAACACAGTTACTCGGAACTTAGCCAGTGTCTTCTCTATTGCTAATCATTGTCTATCCCTTAACATTTAGTATGCAAAAAACCGCATATTATTCATTAACTTAATAATGCATCCTCTGCTTTAGCGCAGTCGAATAATCAACCAATAGCTGCTCGTTATTCCACCACCCAGTATTCAGTGACAAGGCCGAAACTATAGTTACTAAACCATTAAGGTATTACAAAACAACAAGTTAAAGCTCATACAACTCCGACCAGAAGGTATATTAGATTTACTTAGTAGTCTCTCGTTTCACCACCACGTACTCCGCTTTGAGCTTCTGCACATTTTTGTAAAACAGCTAATTATTCACCCACTCGAAATAAATATTGATCAACCAATTGTGATGAAGATCTAAATATTGGGTTACCAATAATGTTACTAATTTCTTATTGATACGATTATTGGTCAACCTATGTAGTTATTTAGGGACACTAATAAGCCAATAAGGAGGTTGGTAATTCTAGAATCGCTTAACCAAGGGAGTGGATACCAGTGTTAAATAATTTATTTGAAATAATCATATTACTTAAGCCCTTGGCTTAAGTGTTGCTGCTGGTGACTAACGTAATTGGTAAGTAACTCCCCTAGTGCTTAAGCAAGTAAACAATCAATTTTGGTAACCAATATTGGTGTACCAAAAAAAGCATATGCGTTTAAAAAATAGAGAAGTAGCAAACGCGAATAGATAACTAGGATATAAACATAGGAAGTTTTATGACTATTAAGGCAAAGAAAATGGCTCCACTCTACTTTGCCGTCAGTTCAATTCTGAGCATAGGTGTATGTTCAGCGGCGACTGGCGAAGCAATACGAGTAGAGGCCGAAGATTTCGTTATGATTGGCGGAACCTTCGATGATGGCCAAATTGCTGCGGTAAGTACTTATACGGTAAATGGCGCAACCGCAATCAACTTTGTAAACAAAGGTGACTACTTAGATTATCAAGTAGACATTGCCGAAGCAGGGTCTTACAGCATTGAATACTTTATTGGCACTGGTATAGCAGACGGTGCGGAAATTGAAGTGCTAGTAAAAGATGGCGGTGCTTGGGTTTCTCAAGGAAGAACCACAGTACCAGCGTCAGGTTGGGACAACTATCAAGCGCTAGACTCTAACCACACGCTAGAGCTGCCCAGTGGCCAGGTCGATATCAGAATATCAGCCTCTGGCACTAACGATTGGCAGTGGAATTTAGACTACTTTACCCTGCAAAAAGTTGCTGACCAACCGGTTGATCCAGAACCTCCGGTGGTATTACCCCCAGAGGCGATTATTACCCAAGCGAGTAGCTTTGCGTCTAGTGGTGGCACCTTTGCCGATGGTCAACCCTCACCTGTTAGCACCTACACCAGCAATGGTGTAAGCGCGATTAACTACATCAACAAAGGCGACTATGTTGATTACAACCTAAACATTGCAGAGTCAGGTGATTACAGTATTGAGTACTTGATTGCTACCGCAATTGATAGCGGTGCAGAAATTGAAATACTGCTAAACACTGGCAACGGGTGGACATCAGTAGGTAAATCTTCAGTAGCAGCTGGTGGCTGGGATAACTTCCAATCTCTAAAACCTAGCTACCTGTTATCCATTCCTAGTGGTTCAGTACAATTACGACTAAATGCATCAGGCAGTAATGATTGGCAGTGGAACCTAAGCAGCTTTGCTCTATTACGAGAAGCTGATATTACTGATCCAACGGACCCTACCGATCCAACCGACCCTACTGATCCAACGGACCCTACTGATCCAACGGACCCTACTGATCCGACGGACCCTACTGATCCAACTGACCCTACTGATCCAACTGACCCTGTTGATCCTCCCGTGGTTATTCCACCGGGTAACGGCAGTGACCCAGTACCAGTAAGTGGTAGCTTTACCCTAGAAGCCGAAAACTACCAAGCAGTGGGCGGCGAAGTTCAAATCTACGACTTGGATAACGGTAAAGCAGTCAATTACTTTAACTCTGGCGACTACTTAGAGTTTTACATTGAGCTAGAAACCGGCGGCTTATACGACGCCAGCTACCGAGTCGCTACCGGTACGCTCAGTGACACAGCCGTAGGTTTAATGGTCACCGACCACAATGGCCAGTTGGCGGTTAAAAACGTAACAACAGTTAATAGCGTTGGCGGAGACTGGGATGCATTTTACACCCAACCTGGTAATGGTAAATTTAACGTCTTTAGTGGCGTAAATACTATTCGAGTTTATGGTGCAGGATCAGCCGATTTCCAGTTTAACATCGACAGTATCAGCTTTAGTCGCGTGAGTAATATTGACCTCGCAGCAGATGGTGATAACGATGGTGTGCCAGATGTAGATGACTTATGTCCTAGCAGTCCAAGTGATGAAACAGCAGACGCAAATGGCTGTACGCCATCGCAAAAAGACAGCGACGAAGACGGCATTAATGATCTCATCGATCAATGTCCAAACACGCCTCCGGGTTCTTTTGTTGACGACATAGGTTGTATTAGCACCGGTGGAGACGATGACGACTTTGATGGAATTCCGAATACCATTGATCAGTGTCCTAACACCCCATTTGGTCAAAATGTTAATCCGCAAGGTTGCCCTGTTTCAGGAAGCGACGCCGATGAAGATGGTGTTGCCAACAGTGTAGATATTTGTCCAAATACATCTGCCGATGAGTTCGCCAATGCCGAAGGTTGTTCAACTTCTCAGTTAAACAATAGCCACACTGTATCGGTTAGTGTAAACGCCAACATCATGCACGAAGTAAATGGGATATCTGACTTTGGCCGTAATCGCCATATCACCATGCACAGTGCCATTTACGAGAATGATTGGAACGGCCACAGTGACCGCCTAAATTACATCGTAAATACTCTTGGTGTAACCTTAGGTCGAGACAACGGTACTGCTACATGGCGCTTTAACGAAACCGCCCAAAATCCAAACGAGGCCAATACGCCAGATTTAGATTGGATGGTTAATCGTGGTGAAGTACTGCGTAACGATTACGCAAACAATGAGTTTTATAAACGCTTCTCATCAAGTAGCACCGAACTAATTGCTGGTACTAACCCACACCCTACTTACCCTACCCTTAGCTGGTACGACAATGGCATTACTACCACTGGTTGGCAGCCGAAAACCATTGAAACCTCAGCCAAATGGATGGGCCATTACTTAGCGAATTACTACGCTAACTCGCAAAATGGAAACGTAGGCGAACCAATGCCTAAGTTCTGGGAAGTGATCAACGAACCTGACATGTTAATGAAAACCGGTCAGTTCATGGTAACTAACCAAGAAGATCTATGGCGTTATCACAAACTGGTTGCTCAAGAGATTAAGCAAGCACTGGGTGACGAAGCACCAATGATTGGCGGCATGACTTGGGGTCAGCATGACTTCTACCGTCGTGACGGTATCTCTCGCTACGCCGACGACTACCTATGTGCATGGGTAGACGAAGAAGCCTGTGAGTTATTCACCAGCAAGATGCAAACTACCGTTGATGATACCCGTGAACAAGACTGGTACCAGTGGGATGTTATGTGGCGTGGCTTTATGGAAGAAGCAGGTGCCGATATGGACTTCTACGCAGTGCATATCTACGACTGGCCAAGTGAAACAGCCGGCGGTCGCGCACCTACCGTTCGCCGTGGTGGACACGTACAAGCCATGTTAGACATGATGGAATGGTACGACGTGAACCTAGGTGGACTAGAAAACCGTAAACCGATTGTAATGTCTGAATACGGCGCAGTAAATGGTGCCTGGGACGAACTCCCACACGAAGAACGTTACGACATAGCCAACCTTAAAGCCTTTAACGGCATGTTAATGCAATTCTTACAACGCCCAGACTACGTAATAAAGTCTATGCCGTTTACCCCAGCTAAACCACTGTGGGGATACAAGCCTGGTGGTTGTGGTTACGATGCAAGCGTTAACTGTACCGCGCCTTACCACTACTCGATGATCATGGAGTCAGAACTAAACAACGGTGATTGGCAGTGGTCTTCTTACATCAAGTTCTTTGAGTTATGGGCTGATGTAGATGGTACACGTGTTGATGCACGCTCTAGCGATCCAGATGTTCAAGTCAATGCCTACGTAGACGGCACAGAGCTGTTCGTCATCCTCAACAATCTTGAAGATTACGACACCAGTGTAAACCTAAACGTAGCGGGCTTAACTGGACTAAACGTAAGCAATGTAGAATTGCGCCAAATGTACTTCGATGGTGTAGAGCACACTAAACTAGAGCGTCGCCATAAACAGCAGCTTCCTTCTAGTTTAACGCTGGCTGGTGATGGAACAGTGGTACTGCGTTACTCATTAAGCAGCGACATAGCCGTTAACCAAAAAGTGGTTGAACGCAAATACTTTGGAGAAAGTGTTAGTGGTGGTTCAGTACCACATCGCATTAGCGTAAATGGTGGTGCTAAAACCGTTAAGGTGAATAACCTTGTCGTGCCTAGCGGTTCTGCCGAAGCAATGTTACGCCTTACCGTTGCCTTGTTCCCAGACCAAGACGACCTAGAAGGTGGTTTGCTAACCATTAACTCTCTAAACGTAAATGGAAACACAGTAACAACGCCGATTGATTGGCGTGGACCAGCTAAATACTCAGCCGACCGTTACTTTGCCACCTTAGAAATTCCTGTACCGGTAGAGTACCTCTCTACCAACAACACCGTAAATGTTGATTTTAAACATAACGGTGAGCTAACCGTAGCTAGCATTGTTGTGTGGGACTTCTCCGCTCCACCGCAACGCTAAACAGTTAGCAAAATCTTGGCCCTAGCACCAAGACCGTAAGCAAAACGCCGCATCCCTGTGCGGCGTTTTTTTTAACAAACATAAATAACAACCTTAGTTCTACGACGCTGTTTTCAAGTTAGCGCTAAGGAGCGACTAAAAGGATAACTAAACCAATGAAAACGTTTAGCTTTACCACTTGCCACTCAGCCTTAGTAAAACTAAGTACAAGCAGTTTACTGGCGCTTACCCTTAGTGTACCTGCCGCCAATGCCTGGCAATGGGGCGATGCGACCAACGACAACAGCTATCAGCAGCTTAAGTCGCAAGCACAAACCGCACGCAGTCTACTAATTCAAACCATCAATCAAGCCGAGCAGCAAGGCCTTAACACCGACTACGCCAATGTATCCAAAGTGGTCATCGATCTATTTCTTAGATACGCAGAATTTGACCGGAAAAATCCGCAAGTTATTCAAGCCAAAATAGACGCTATTTGGTGGAACGAGTTCATCCCTAGCAACTATGCGCAAAACATTCCCTTTGAAGAGTTAAAAGACAGTATCACTGTAGCTGAGCGTGCTGTAGAAGAGCTGCAAGCCCAAATGAACGGCAGCTTAGTATTACAAACCCCTTACGACTTTAGCTCTGGGCCAGTTGTTCTCAAAGGTGACAAGTTCACTATTAATGACCAAGCCGTTTATCCTAGTAGCTTTAATTGGCTACCTAGTGAAGACAATTACATTGATGCCTTTGGCCGAATTGGTGGCGATTACTACCCAGTAGCAGAACTAAAAGAAAGCGGCGGCTTACACAGTTGGTCGGTTAGCGGCGCAGTAGAAGAACTGCAAAAACAAAACAGTAAGTACATGGATCCCAAAGTCTTTTTCTTGGGTTATAACGCCAGCACTTGGCAAAAAAATGCCGCGCCAGAAGCCTTTGAAACTGGCCGACACTTTGTGCCCTTCGATATAGACAACAGCAGCATTCGCAGTTGGTATCAACAACTCATGCAGCACTATATTCCTGGCACCAAAGATCAAGCTGGTCAAGGCACAAGAATTCACTTATTAGCTAACGAACCACACTTTGCTACCCGCGAGGGCGGCTGGTTAGCCGACAACGGGGTATCTGCCACCACCAAACAAAAATACCAAGATTGGCTACAACAAAAATACAGTAGCATTAGCGATTTAAACCAAAGCTATGGCACCCAATATAGCAACTTTACGCAAGCTAAAAACGGCTTAGTGTTGCCAATTGCTAAATCCCTACAAGGTGGCCCCATTTGGTACGATTGGTGCAAATTTAACATGGCGCGTGTTACCGAGTGGTTCAGTTTCTTAAAACGCAACGTTCAGCAGCACGATCCTCAAGCCAAAGTCACCATTAAAATACTGGGCTGGATCATGAGTTCAGAATGGCGAGACCATGGCATCGACATTGAAGCACTGGCCAAGCTGCAAGATGTAATGGGCTCAGATTTTAGTATGGGCCCAAGAGATTTAGTGAACTTTAAAAACAAAGAATTTGAATTTAGAGAGCGCTACAGCATTGAATGGGTAGAGCAATCTCGAGGCTTAGACTTTTATCGCAGCATAGCCCCTAACAAACCATTCTATGATTCTGAGTGGCACGGTTTATCGGCCGAATGGCAACACTTTGACATGGAACCCAACTACGTGCGCTCAAGCCTTTGGTTAGCCCACACCCATGGTATGAAAATGAATACCGCTTGGGTATGGGGCCGCAAAGACGACGGTGATCCAAGCAGCGTAAACTCAATATTTGTGTCAGAGCCAACCACCCAACCCCTCGTGATGGATGCCTACGGCCGTACCATGAAAGAGCTAAACGCTCATACCGACAGTTTCAACCAACTGGTCGATTACGACACAACATTCCGTATTTTCTATTCTGAAGATTCAGCCATTCAAGACGGCAGCTACATTGGCAAACTAACCAAGGTGTACGAAGCACTTAAAATGTTGAATGTAGATGTAGGATTCACTACCGCGTCAGAGTTAAGCAACGTAGGCGCGAACAACGTGATCATTATTCCGCCCACACCCTATTTAAGTTATTGGGAATATAAAGCGCTGCAAGATAACGCTGCTGAAAAAATACTGATCGATCGTCAAGCGTCCTTTGTTAAGAACCAAAACGGCAAGCAACGTAATCAACCACAAATGCCCTCTTATGCCGATATTACCTTTAGTGGCGTATATGACATGGCAGACGAACTCGCTAGCAACGTTAACGCTTTAGCTAAGCAGCGAGTGGTAGATTTCCAAATAACCGATATGCAAGACCAAGCGACTTATGGAGTGTTTGTTCGCCAAGCAACCGACAACAACGGCGACACTACCCTGTCCATCATTAACGTGAGTAAAGACAAGCGTAAACTGCGTTTAGAGCTTCCTAATAAAGTAAAAGATTTAGTGACTGGCAATATGTTATCTCAAGATTTTGAGTTAGCGCCTTATGATGTTTATCTGGTAAAAACCAGCCAACAAGCCTCCGCTGATAACAGCTTAGGCAGCATAACCGTTCCAGCAACCATCAATGCTGGGCAGCAACTATCTGTCGGTGTTAATTACTCGGCAAACGCCCAACAAAACCTAGAACTGCACTTGGTCAGTCGTACCACCTGGGCATCCGTGGCAAAACAACAAAAAGTGGTTTACTCAGCAAGCAATAAAAACACGTGGTTTGGTTTTGAGGTGCCTAGCGATATCAACAGTGGCGACTACGAGTTTAGAGCCATGTTAATACCTGAAGGCCAAACCTGGCGCGAGGCACATGACATACTCAACCAACGGGTGGTGGTTAACGAAAACCAAAACGGTAGTGCCATTCCAAGCGATTGGACCAATCTAGAACTCGCCCACAGTGGACGCTGTTTCGACTTAACCGGTGGCAACACCGCTAACGGCACCGGTTATCAACAATGGGATTGTAATACGTCCAACCTAAATCAACGTTTTAAGTTTGTTCCTGTCAGCGATGGGTGGTACCTCATTCAATCTCAACGAAGCGATAAGTGCGTTGATTTAGACAATGGGTCAACCGCCGATGGAGCGAAGGTGCAACAATGGAGCTGTATGCCAAACAACCAAAACCAACATTGGAAGATAAACCCGAAAGACAATGGCAGGTTTGAGTTAATCGCTCGAAAAAGTAATAAATGTATCGATGCCGAAGGTAAAGCCACCACGAATGGAACACCGCTAGTACAGTGGTCTTGTTACAACGGAGATAATCAGCAATTTACTTTTAAATAACCGTAAATACATCAAGCTTCCTGCAGGGAAGCTTGATGTTACAACATCCGCTTCACAACTATATTGATATAACTAATCACTTCTAATGACAGAGTAAAACAAATATTAAACAAAGGCTTAGTAAATATGTATTACAAATTAAGCGATTTGATGTAAAATCTATTCTTTATCTTGCCTATGCTGTCATGCCACGTTTTACACCATCTACATTAATTACGCTGTTGGGCGTATTTTTAGTTGCCCTTAATTTACGCGCACCGTTTACCAGCTTAGCGCCGGTATTAGAGCAAGTGATGGAAAGCTTATCGCTAACGGCTTCACAGGCTGGGTTTATTACAGCCCTACCCTTAATCTCTTTAGCCGTATTCTCCTCAATGGCGCCTAAGCTCTCCCATCGCATAGGTTTAGAGAAAGCGCTGGTAGTATCTTTAATCTGTATAGCAATTGGCATAGCGGTTCGTTCATTGGGCAATGTATCACCACTTTATTTAGGCACGGTGATCCTGGGTGCCGGTATTGCCTTTGGTAATGTATTGTTGCCCGCAGTAGTGAAAAAGTTTTTCCCTGAGCGAATTTCCGAAGTCTCATCGCTATACATTTTTGTTATGGGTGTAGGCTCTACATTGGCTGCAAGCTTAATGGTACCCTTATCTCATCAAGCACCTGCCCAGTTATTTGGTTGGCAGTTTTCGCTGGCTTTTACTCTCATTTTTCCAATTGCAGCACTAATGTTTTGGTTACCAAGCTTATCTGCTCAGTCAAAATCCAAGCAACACCAAAGCGAAAAAGACGCAACAGAGCACACGCCGCTGTCCTCTCTTTTACGCTCGCCAGTGGCTTGGTTTGTAACCTTAGCGCTAGGTATTAACTCGTTCACCTTTTATGCTTTTGCCGGGTGGCTGCCTAAAATCCTTAACGACGTTGGCTACAGCGAATTAGATGCTGGCTATATTTACGGTTTTTTGCAGTTTTCTACCATGGTGCCTGGCTTAGCACTCATGCCTATTCTGGCAAGAGTACGCAACCATGCCTTGCTTATAGGCCTGTGTGCTTCTGGCGTTGTATTCAGTTTACTTGGCACGATAGTGGCGCCTAATTTGGCCATTATGTGGGTGGGGTTATTTGGTTTAAGTAACTGCTCTACCTTTATTATTGCGCTAAGTTTTATCGGCCATAAAACCTCTAATACTCAGCAAGCGGCTGCTTTGTCGGGCATGTCTCAAAGCATTGGTTACGCGCTAGCAGCTACTGGCCCATCGCTAATTGGTTTTATTCATACAAGCAGTGGCAACTGGCAATGGCCAATTATTACCATCGCCCTATTTGCGTTGGTGTGTACGGTATTTTCAGTACTTGCCGCTAAAGGGAAAAGACTAAAGTTCAACAGTAAGGGAAAGGAAAACCCTAACACTTAGCCCTTCTTGATCACCTACCGCTTAACAACTCAAGCGACTAAAGGAAGTTAGGCAGAGGTAATTACAACAAAACCAGTGGCTAGCATGGCTGGTTTTGTTGTTTTAAAGCGGCAAATTATTCATCAGGTATAAAATGCGTTGCGCATATTTTGTTGCCGTCTGGGTCACGTAAGTAAGCCAAGTAAAGCTGGCGCGGCACTTTACCTCTCACCCCCGGCGGATCTTCAATCGCTGTTCCGCCGTGTGCTAACCCTACGCGATGCCACTCATTTATAATCTCTGGACTACTGGCAATAAAGCCAACGGTCATGCCGTTGCCGACACTGGCGGCTTCACCATCTATAGGTTTAGTGAGGCCCAACACTCCAGACACGGTGGCATACATACAACGCCCTTTGGGGTCTATCACGCCTTTGTTGTATCCGAGTACCAACATAATTTCATCATAAAACGCTTTCGAACGTGTCAGATCATTGGCACCAATCATCACGTGACTAAACATAACTTATCCTTAAGGTTAAACGTCTACTGCTTATCAAGTTAAAACAGTAACAACTCCACAAATAGAACGATATTGCGATTACAGCGAGCCGCCTAAAAATCACTAAATGAGGTTTGAGCCTCACTGGCTAAACAGTAAAGCTTAGTGCTTCTTAACTATATGCCGCTCTCCCGCCATATTTGGCGAATTAAGCATCCAGTACTGATAAGGCCAGCGGGTAAAATTTAGGCCTTTATATTTGCCAATAAAGCGATTACTTCTTCAGTTTCTACCGGCCTCACTATACGCGCCACTTCTTTGCCAGACTCAAGCAAAATTAAAGTTGGCCAAAGCTTTACCTTAAACGATCGACCTAAGCGCTTTCCCTTACCGTCAAACACTTTTATGTGTGGTATACCGGCCTTAGATAACACCGATTCAACAGCAAGTGCAGCCGCTTTACAGTGGCCACACCACGTTGCGCCGAATTCAAGTATTGCGTAGCCGCTAAGCTCAGCCACCTCTTCAATGCTGGGGGCGTCTTCTTGGTATTCAGGGTTAAAACCTGTGTGGCTTGCTTTCATGCTATTTTCCTATGCGATTACAAAATAATTAACGCGACTCAGCGCTTTTAGTAAGCTAAGCCCTTTTGGGTTAATGTTCAAATTCACCCGTTTTTAAAAACAGCTTCACTTGTTTTATTACGTCATCATTTTTCATCATAAAGGTGTGAGTAACCGGCATAACAACATGGTCTGTCATGCCCTCAACTTTTGTTCGCTCAACGGAAACCTTTCCATCATCAGGGTTGGGTAGCATTAACGAGAGAAAGGGATTAAAGGTAGAACTGCCCGCGATAATGCCAACGGGATAAGTCACCGGGCCAATAGAGTTTGGCAAGCTGTCATCTTCTGTCCCGAGTTGCATGCCAGCAGGGCCATTAACCAACTCAAAACCTGGTACATTTTTAAGCCTATCAACAACCTCACTGCCCTTATTTGGAGGCCCTAACATCACCACGCGGCCAAGCTCAGTTAATCTGTTCTTACTCAAAAACCTGCGCAATACAATGCCGCCAAGCGAATGAGTAACAAAATTTACCGGTTTAGCACTACCACATGCTTCTAATGCTTTAGTAACGTGTAACTCGGATATTGCTTCAATATCTAGGCGAGTAGATGGATAATCATAGTTAGAAACAATATACCCTTCTTCCTCTAGCGCTTTAGCAAGTTTACCCATAGAACTCTCTGAGCGGGCCATTCCATGAAGTAAAACCACGCACTCGTCGGCCAACACAGAGTTACTTGAAATCAACAACAAAACTGCGATAACCACAGTCTTTGTTATGCCGAATTTTAAACTTTCCAGTTGCTTAGTCATGAGCAGAAAATGGGACAATTGTTGTTTGATATTAAAATACCGAGTCATTGATGTTTAAACGGAGACAAAGTCACCTAATCTGATTGGCAAACAAAGCGCGATAGGGATTGTTTCCAGGCATTTTAATTTGACTCTGACCCCTATTATTTGACCCCTTTTATTATTTTGTCGTCTCGCTGTTGTGTAGATTTCATTTTTAACCTTGTAATTTCGCCCAAAGTAACGGAAAGCTTAATCCTTAGATATCGGCTTCAACGGCCCACTTAATCGCTCTTTCTAAGCGGTCATTTCCCCAAAAAAGCTCGCTACCGACATAAAAAGAAGGCGCACCAAAAATTCCACGCTCAATCGCCTGTTCGGTTTGTTCTCTCAGCATGAACTTAGCCTCTTCAGTCACCGCTTCCCTCATCACTAAGGATACATCTGCTCCAACAGCACCAAGACAAGGTTCGATAACGCTTGGAGATGAGATATCTTGGTTATGCTCAAAATTAGCAGAGTAAACTAACCTTACGAATTTTGGGACCCAAGGTGCATCAGAAAATCTAGTTGTAACGCGGGCTGCTAGCAATCCATTTTGCGGGAATGTTTTGGGGCGACTAAACGGAAGATTGGAATCGCGACAAATTCTCGCCATATCTTTCCACATGTATTCACCTTTAGCGGGATAGACATTAAAAGGTGAATCATTCATACCCTGCTTATTGAAGACTGCACCCAACAGAAAAGGCCGCCACACAATACTTACATTGTTATCGGCCGCCAAAGACTCAATACGCATTGCCGCAGGATAGGAGTATGTACTAGCATAATCAAACCAAAACTCAATGCTCACTAAGCACTCCTCTAGAGGCTAATGCCTTGTTATGCCTATGACTTAAGCGAAAACTATTTATTGTTTTCTTTATCCGACAGATACTTAGTAATCAATTGAGGAATATGTAGCCCTGTCTTACGAACAAGATACCAATCTATAGCAGCCAGAATAACCAAACCTATAATCATTCCCATTTTCAATTCTCCATGTACTTTGAAATGTAAATCTATCAAATAGTTAAGAAAAACACTTTGAGCCTAAATACACTATTGATATTTGGTCTGGGTAATTACTTTTATTCTGTTACGCCGCGTTAAGTTT
Source organism: Agarivorans sp. DSG3-1 (assembly GCF_046774965.1). Classification (NCBI taxonomy): domain Bacteria; kingdom Pseudomonadati; phylum Pseudomonadota; class Gammaproteobacteria; order Alteromonadales; family Alteromonadaceae; genus Agarivorans; species Agarivorans sp. DSG3-1. Next base: position 3,744,827 of record NZ_CP177241.1, read on the forward strand.
TGAGCAAGGGCACCACTGAACCTAACCTATTGCGTCATAAACACTAGAATTAGAACTAAAGCCGCCAAGCGCTGGAAATCTACTTTAAACGCTTTGTTATGTGTTCATACTCATAGCGTACTCGGCACAACCAGTATGCTCACAAATGTGCTCATTATCTATCTTGAAGCCCTGTGATAGATAGAATCTATAGGTTGCTTCATTGTCTTTATAAACATTTAAGGTTAACGCTGAAAATTGCTCTTTAGCATGAGCCATCAGCTGCTTACCAATACCTTCCCCTTGGTGTTCTGGAGACACAAAGTTTGCTGCCAACAAATTCTCGTATAAGGAGTAGAAGCCAATAACTTTTGATTCGTTTTCAAATACGTAAGTCTTTGATGCTGGTATATAGATATCGCGCATACTCGTAACTTGCGATTCCCAGAACTCTGCGGCTACAAAGTCGTGAGCTTTCACTGAAGCTTGTAACCAAATATCTAAAACTGGGTTTATGTCTGTTGATGTGTATTTTCTAATCATTTTTATTATTTCAATCGTTCGTTAAATCCAAAATATAGATGAGATTATGACGACTTTTGGATTCAAAGAATTGAATATTTACGACACGTTTAGAGCCAATTTTGCCTCGAAAACATAACGGTCAAAAAATGGGCAAGTGCAGCGCCTCCGCCTAACTAAACAAAAAACTATCTAAACAAGACACCCTTTTAGAAAACCAACAACAACACCCTTTCGTGACACTTAACTTAGTCTAAAGCTAAAAACCTCCAAGCAAGTTAACACTATAAGCTTAAGTGCTTGGATCAACTCAGCTCTAATCATAAACTAGGCGAACTAAGGCCTCAGCATGGCTGATGATTCGATAAAAAACGAATGAAGAAAATTAAGCACTGCTTAGCAAGCAGCGACTTAGACCTAAACCTGTGGTGCGCTTATGGCCGAGGTGTTGGTAGTATTTCCGTAATAAGCGCTCTTTACCCACCGCGCCTGAAAAGTGCTGTTCAAACTCGCAACTTAAACTAAGCCATTGCTCTGCAGCTATGCCTAAGCGTTGCATAATGGGGCTAGCCTTTAGGCTTAGGTGGCCTCGTTTGTCTTCTCGAACAATACGGCCAGTGCTATCAACCAATTCCAAATAATGGTGCAGCTGAAAAGGTAAGCCTTGTGGCATGGTGTTTCTGGGATTACCCACAAAGGGAAACAGCGCTTTAGGTTGGGCTTTTTTTTGCTGTACGGCTTTCGCTCTTAACTTAACACTGGTGTGTTTAGAGGATTCGGGCGTTGTGTCCATTTTCGCCCTAACGGGGTTTAAATCAACATAAGCCATACAGGCCATTAGGGCTGCTTCATCGAGCAAAGCTTGGGATTTAAAGCGCCCCTCCCAAAACCTTCCCGTGCATTGGTCTTCTTTATTGGCTTCTCTAGCAATATGTTCATTGAGTTGGCGCATAAACCAACTTAAGTCATAGAGACGTTGGCGGTAAACTTCGGCACTATCGTTAACACACTGGAGTTGGCTTGCATCTAGTTGGCTACGCCGCTCTGGGTTTACATACATTTGGGTTAGTAAGGTGCCCTTGTGCAAACTATGCCAGCGCTCAAGGACTTCTTGTATAGACCAAGCCTTGGCGTGCTGTTGATTCACATGCAGTACGATATGCGTGTGATTGCTCATGACCGCATAAGCGCACACATCAATGGCAAACACCTGTGCCAGATTTAGTAAATAGTCTTCTACCCATTGGCGGCGATGCGCATAGCTCTTGCCTGTTTGCTTATCCTCACCGCACAAATACGCCCGACGTACGCAGCGGGAAACACAGTGGTAATAAGGCGTATCATCCAAACTTACTTGCGATTTTCTAGGCTGAGGCATAACAACAACTCCACGCTAAAACGTTACTTAAGCGTAGAAGAGTGACGAATATTTCGCCATAATTATGGGTGTCTTATTTAATTTTCCTCAATACTTCGATACAACACTCTTCGTCACACTTCATGGAAATAAACCCTTTTTCTTGCAAGTCTTGTAAAAGTAACATGTCTATGTCAGACAGCTCTCCTCCAAATAATTTTTCTAAGTTCTCGTTGCTCCAGTAAATATACCCTTCGGTATAGAAGCGTTTTAGTCCTGAGATAACTCTTACTTTCTTAGGGTGATTTACTTCACTGAACATCTTCGATCCCTTTACCTTTCAAGTCGGTTATAACGTCAACTTTTATTTCTTGGTTAGTTATCACCTGTGTTGCTCCACCTTGTCCAAAATTAGGAAAATCTATTGTGAATAAAAGAAATAAAAGGGGTCAAAATAAAAGGGGTCAGAGTCACTTTATTTAACTTAATCGACATGCTTTCGCCACCCTTCTCGCCTACCGCGCATACCTTCTGTTACCCGTAGACCCGTTAGCGTTTCTATTTCCTGTTTAAACTGTTCACTACCTAATGCCAAGCCTTTATGCGTTGCTTGGCGAATATCATTGAGTAGCTTTCCTTCTATATGAGTGGCAAACAAAGCGCGATAAGCACTTTGCCGCGCAGCAGGCAAGCGACCTAAACGCATATATAGCTCATGCTCACTCAGCAAGCTGCTACGTTTTCCTAGTGCATTACACTGGTAACTAGACCAAGAGTAATCGGCTGGGTCTTTAACCATGCTCGCGCGCACAGGGTTTAGCTCTATGTATCTGCTTACCTGCATGAAATACGCTTCACTCTCGATTAAGCAAGACTTAAAACGCCCCTCCCACAAGGTACCAGTGCGCTGGTAGCGACGATTAAAATACAACACATACATCCGCCCTAGCGACTGCATCATTGTTGAAATGCCCGTTGCTGTTGAAGGTGTGCAGAGTAGATGGACGTGATTAGTCATTAATACCCAAGCATGAATAGCCACTTGATACTGCTTGGTATATTGCTTTAACCAAGCAACATAGGCTTGCATATCTTCGTCGTTAGCAAAAATAATTTGGCGATTATTGCCACGCTGAATGATGTGCTCCACCACACCGGGATAAGAAACACGAAGTTTTCGCGCCATTCTATTACCTAAAGCAAGATGTTTAGCTCAGTGTAGGCAATATAAAGTGACTCTGACCCCTTTTATTCTTTGATTAAGCAAGACTTAAAACGCCCCTCCCACAAGGTACCAGTGCGCTGGTAGCGACGATTAAAATACAACACATACATCCGCCCTAGCGACTGCATCATTGTTGAAATGCCCGTTGCTGTTGAAGGTGTGCAGAGTAGATGGACGTGATTAGTCATTAATACCCAAGCATGAATAGCCACTTGATACTGCTTGGCATATTGCTTTAACCAAGCAACATAGGCTTGCATATCTTCGTCGTTAGCAAAAATAATTTGGCGATTATTGCCGCGCTGAATGATGTGCTCCACCACACCGGGATAAGAAACACGAAGTTTTCGCGCCATTCTATTACCTAAAGCAAGATGTTTAGCTCAGTGTAGGCAATATAAAGTGACTCTGACCCCTTTTATTCTTTTATTCTTAATTTTTTTAATTATTGTTGATTTATAGTTTACTGTTTCCCTCATGATCAACCACTCTCAACTTTTTCGTATTGCCGTTGAATTCTAGTCGCGCGTCGCCTCGTCCGCCGCGCTGGTTTTGGAAGTTGGTTATGTCCATGGTGAAAATGTGAGTTTTACCTGTATAAAGATGCCCATGGTGGGCTTTTCGATTGCCGCCATTCACTGTATCAAGTATTGATATGACCTTTAGCCTGTCTTCAGGTGAGAGAAGATCATTTTTCTCGAGATCGGATATGTCCCACTTCTTTCCAAACAATAGGTGTGGTTGGCTCTTAGTCTCTTGCTTTTTGTCCGGGGTGGGGTCAGTTATTGTGGCTTTATCTTCTGTCTTTAACTCCCGCAATCTTCTTTTGCTTAGACTATATGTCTTGACTTGGAGTTCTCCAAATTCCTCAACAAGCATGGCGCGAATTTTCTCATCATTTTCATTACGATGATTCCATATTTTTACTCGTGCCGATCGTTCATCCAGTTTTGGATACCGTTTTTGGTCTGTACTTGAACTTTGCCTCTGCAATGCCCTACCCCCCATCACATCCGCTTCTCGCTCCAACCCCTCATCATCATTTACATTCACTCCACCCTTCATCTGCAATGTCGGCCTCACCCGCCCCTGCTTTTGCTGAACCACATGCCAAGCCTCATGCGGTAAATGCTTCTCCTGCCCCGCACCTAAGTGAATATCACTGCCCTGCGCATAAGCATGCGCCTGTAACTGCGCTGGCTTGCTAGAGTTATAATGTACCTTCACATCGTCCATACTCATGCCAGATAAATTCTCGATGCCGGTTTTCAGCGTATCGGGTAAGCCAGTGTTGTTTTCCTGTTTTGGTTTTTCTCTTAACTGAGTAGGGCTTGTTAAAGCCGGTTCTTTTTTTGTATCAGCGAGCGGCTCGGTTTTTAACTGTGTGGTTGGTACGTTTTCTAACAACGACGTTTCTGGTGCTTGCTGCTGCACTGCCCCATTACCATTATTCAAACCACTTTGAATGCCTGCTACTCGTTTTTGCTGCGCATGCATACGCGAGCTGTTATGAATGTGATTGGCAACGCTTTGAATCTTTTGTTGCTGTGGGCTGCTGTTTGCCATCGCTTGAAATTGAGCCAGCTTTTTACTTTGGGGCGATTGTAACGCGAAACCTAGCTCACTCGCTTTTTTACCGGCGCTGCCACCAACTTGTTCGGCAGAAGCGTGCTGTTGCGTTGGTTGGTTCTGTTGTTGCGCGTTTGGTTGCGGTTGCTTTATTTTTGCTTCCTTCATACTTTCACCTTAGCCGTGTTTTTCATTTCAGTGAGTCGGTGTATTGATTTCCCAGCACGGGACATTTCATTTTTAAAAGCTTTGGTTCGCTTTTCTGTTTGGAGGAAGCATAGGTTTCCAATTTCAACCATCCGGCTCAAGTTCAACCTCACTTTTAACCTCACTCTCAAACGCGATATCAACCTCAAGTTCAAACTCATCGATCAAGGCAACCAATGCTTGCAACGCTTCTTCGTTTGGGTTTGCCTTTAGCAAATGCTTAACATTACCCGCGGCTGCCTTCACCTCACCGGTTAAGCATTGGCACAAGGCAATCTTGTAAAGACCGTCTCCGGTTGTGCCGTAGATGTTGATTGATTGTTCAAAGTATAAAATCGCCTCATTGAAAAAGTGCAACGTCATCAATACGTTGCCAAGGTCGTCGGCGAAGTCGTCGGCTTCGGCCAGGGGGTAGTAGGTATCCCACAATTTAGGGATCAGCCGTAGCAGGTTCCAACGTTCGTTGTCGCTGATGGTTGGTAAAATTTCAAATAGCCGTGGCAGCATTTGTACAAATATGCGTGCGTCGCAACCACTGAGGCGGGTAACCGCGAGAATGTCTCGGTAATTTGCAGTTTCAAAAGAAGGTTCTACCAGTTTCTTTAAACTGAAATAATCGTCGGGGCCATAGTCGGCTACGAAACGCTCATAGGCATTACGAGTTTCTATAAAACTATGGGCGTCTGGTAAAAACAATAGGCAACCGAGGTCGAGGCTGGCTTGTTGGTGCAATGGGAACAAGGCTAAACCACCTTTATTGGTGCACACCTGTTGTAAGGCGTGGTAGTTCACCGTGAGTGAAAAACTGCCGTGGGTGACCAGCCCCGGTGCAGGGTTATGGTCTAGGTTACTGAGGTGGTGTTCGCCTTTGTCGGCGGTGAGTAACACTAAGCCCTGTTGCGATAAATTTTGCAGGCGAGTAAGGCAACGCAAACCGATGTGGGGTAATAGTACGTGGCTGTCGCTGAGTGTTTCGCGGTAGGTTTCCAGCAGACGGTTTAATTCAGGTTCATCTTCATAGGCCAGTTCGGTGTCGCTAATGGGGTGGTAAGCATACTCTAGGTGTAAGGTGTCTATTTTCTGCGCGGCGCTTCCTTCTTGGTCTGAGTTTTCTGTTTCGGTTTTTTGTTCTTTGTTTGCCTCTTGAGCAACGTTGGTTTCGCTGTGCAAGCTCAGCAAGGTATGGCTGAGCGTGCCGTTTTCAACTTTAAACAGATCTTGCGGGATGGTATCTAAAAAGTAATTACCGACGGCGAGGATCGGTTGCACCAGGCTGTTAGGTTGAATCTGCTTATTTGAGTATTGCAGGTTTAGGTTGGTGGTGGACTCGACATCGTACAAGCAGTAGTCGAGCCAGCCTTTGTCATAATAAGGTTGCAAGCGTGGGTGGCCGCGCCAAAAATCTAAATTGGTTTCGGTAAAGTCACTGAGGACATAACAAAACGGTGGTAAGGGCATGGCGCTGTTATTGTAGAATTTTTCGAAGTGTTTAAAAAAGTGGTAACACAAACGGCCGTGGCCAGCGCCGAGTTCTAATAAATACACCGGCTCTTCGGTGTGGCCTTTTAGGCTTAAATCCCGTAACAGGGCTAGCACCAGCTCAGCGTAGGTTTTGCCCATGACCGGGTTGCTGGTGATGTAGTGCGGTACTTCACCGCTGCGCCAGGCATTAATGCCAGCTTGGTTAAAGTAGTCGCGTTGTAATTGCCATATTCTGCTGCGGGAAAACAAGGTTGCTTGCTCTATGCAATGCATGTCGGCTGATTATCCTTACCTGGGTAGCAGACGGACGTTACCTGTCTCGACGCAGGCTATGTACTAAGGCCTGCGTTGCTACGGTGTCGTTAAAATTTAATTAAAAAAGCTCGTTTTCTATTGATAAACTGCGTTTTTCACCAAACTTCGTCATATTGAGAGTGCTTCAATTATCATTCTCAATAAACAGCGACACAGTCACTCTACATGTAGTCAAAGGTTTAAACAACTGTTCAATATTCACACCAGTGATGCGTCTAATTCGGAGCTGGCACTTTATAACGACCACATAACTCCTAAATAGACAGAAAAGTTTTACTTACCACGTATAAGGGTCTGACTTTACGCATCTCTGTAACACAAGTTTCAAACAGCTCTGTATAGCGGCTATTATTGGCGGCCCTAGGTAGTTCAGCTTCAATGCGTGTTTCAAACTGACAGGTATCCAAATATCGCTGGACCCGACACCGTGTATTGTGGCGTAGAACCGTATCAGCGCTAGCGAGGCAAATCGTTATGTCGAACATAATCAACGCCCGCTGTGACAGTTTGGCTCGCCTCATTGAGCGCAAGGGATAAAACTGTCCAGGAGGAGTTAACCTAAGAATGGATTGATTTAGTATAGTATCTGCATAGTGACGACGCACGAATAAACGTTTGCATATTAACTCGCTCAACAATGGTCGTTAAAAGTGTTTCCACAGCAGTCGGTGAAGATCCATGTAAAATAGTTTCACTTGGATTTTCGTCGCTTTGATGTTCGAAATGTTTGTTGCCGCAAATGTCAGTGTTGAACTGTAGACAAAAAACCAAAAGCTAGAAGAGACACCACTTTTGAAAAATAGAAAGCACTGTAAAAAAACAGTGCTTTCTTTGATATGTTAATGAGCGAAAAAATGCTTACAAGCTAGCCATGTACGCTCGCCAGCCGCCAAATTCGCTAACATCTTTGGCTGTGGTCGTTGCGTAGCCTTCACAGATAAAGCTATTTACCCAGCTTCCATCGGCTAACTCAATTTTGCCTAAGCCTAGAGGGTGCGGAATGCCTTGCAAGAAGCTACCAAGGTGCTGTTTGGGTAAGCGCCATACTTCTACTTCTATGGCTACGCCATGTTCTTCATCACGAATCATACCGGGGCGTGCGGGTGGCCCACCAGCTAAAGCATATAACTTGTAGGCGCTGGCGCTTTGAGTAGCTTTAACTAATTGCCCTGCTCGCTCGGTAAGCTGAAAGTTAAGGGGTAAACCTGACAAGTGAGCACCACACACTGCTAGGTCCATGTAATCATCCTCTACGCTTTCTGGGGTTTGCAGTGCCGGTAACGCTTGTTTGCTTGCACCTAAGTTAAAGCCATTATCTTGTTGGACAAGTGCCGCCATGCTGAGGATCTTTCTGTCGCAATAAGCATCGCTAAACAGGGTTATACCGAAGCTTTGAGTATTACCTTGCTGGTTTTGGTAAAAACCGGCAGGTACCGATATCGCGCTGTAGTCCAGCAAGTTCATAAAGTTGGTGTAGTAGCCCATATTGGAGTTAAGTTGAATGGGATCTTCTTGTAATTGGGCAATGCTATAACTACTGCCCGCTGTTGGGGTAACAATTGCATCTACTTGTTTAACTAGCTCGTCACAGACCACTTTATAGGCTTGCAGTTGATAGAAGGCCTTAAAGGCATCCACCGCATTGTGCTTTGTAGCGCCGCCAATAATGGTTTGAATAACCGGTAAACATTGGCTTGGATCTTTTTCAAAAAACTCTTGAATAGCGGCATAACGCTCGGCCACCCATGGGCCTTCGTAAAGCAATTTAGCGGCTGCTAGGAATGGTTCAAAATCAATTTCTACTAACTCTGCGCCTAAACGCTCTAGCTGTTTGAGGCTTTGTCCAAACAACTTTTCTGTTTCTGGGTTATCGAAAAACGCCAGGTTGCTAGCTTTGGGTACTCCAATTTTGAGTGAAGTTAACTCCTGCAAAGGCTGATAGTACTGGCTTTGATTAGCTTGTTGGTTTGGCCTTGCGTAACAATCATCGGCGTCGTACTGGCCAGCTACGTCCAGCAGCAAGTTTAAATCATCACTGGTATGGGCAAACAAGGTGACACAATCTAGGCTTTTACAAGCTGGCACTACACCGCTGCAACTAAGCAAACCTTTGGTGGCTTTTAAGCCAAGAATATTATTGAGCGCTGCGGGCACCCGGCCAGAGCCTGCGGTGTCGGTACCTAATGAAAAACACACTTGCCCTTTGGCTACGCTTACCGCACTGCCTGAGCTAGAGCCACCAGAAATCATGCTTGGATCAAAGCTGTTTTTAACTGCTCCCCAAGGGCTGCGAGTACCGACTAAACCTGTAGCAAACTGGTCTAAGTTGGTTTTACCCAAAGGCACCGCACCAGCTGCAATAAGTTGTTTCACCACAAAGGCACTGTCACTGGGTTGGTAGCTATATTCTTTACAGCCTGCGGTAGTTGGCAATGCTGCTAGATCAATATTGTCTTTAATCGCAAACGGCACGCCATATAAAGGTAACTCGGCAATATCTTGCTGCTCTAGCGCGGCTAAATAGTCGGCTAATTGTTGCTCACTTATGGTAGATATCCAGCAGTTGTTAATGTCGCTTTTCACTGCTGCTAACTGCTGCTCTAAATATTGCTTAGCGCTAAACTGTTTGCTTAGGTAAGCTTCGCGCAACTGCGAAATAGTGTAGGTACTTGTTGTCATGTTATTCGGTCTCCATAACCATTAGGCGCTGCCCTGCGTGAACTTGGGAACCTTGAATTTGGTTCAACTGTTTTATTACTCCGTTTGAAGGCGCAGTCACTTCTAGTTCCATTTTCATTGCTTCTAACACTGCCACCACCTGGCCAGATTTAACGCTTTGCCCAGGCTCTACCATTACTTGCCATAGGTTTCCGGCTACGTGGCTCTCGATAGCGAGTTCCGAATCTTCTAATACATCGTCGGTGCCGGTTTGTTCGTTAAGTTGTTCAGCCACAAAATTGGCTTGGCCTGTTTCTTCCCAGCGCTGACGCTCTGCTTCAAAGGCGACTTGTTGGTTTAACTTAAAGGCTTGAATGCTTTCTTGCTGTTCATCTAGCAAGGCTTGATAACCCTTTAAGCTAAACGCTGTTTCTTCAATTTTTAGTGGGTAATCGCCCCGCGGGAAGTCTTTACGAATTTGCTTAAGCTCGTCCGCACTCACTGGGTAAAACTTAATTTGATCGAAAAAGCGCAGCAACCAAGGTTTAGTAAACTCAGTGGTAGTGCGATAGCGATTCCACATCTGTAGAGTACGCCCCACAAACTGATAACCACCCGGCCCTTCCATGCCATATACACACAAATATGCACCGCCAATACCTACCGCATTTTCTGGTGTCCAGGTGCGCGCGGGATTGTATTTAGTGGTGACCAAGCGGTGGCGTGGATCAATTGGCGTAGCGACGGGTGCGCCAAGGTATACATCGCCCAACCCCATGACTAAGTAATTGGCGTTAAATACAATGTCTTTTACTTGTTCAACAGTATCTAGGCCGTTAATGCGGCGAATAAACTCGATGTTATCGGGGCACCACGGCGCGTCTTTTCTGACTACATCGTTGTACTTTTGAATAGCCAATCGGGTGGCTTCGTCGTCCCACGACAAGGGTAAATGAACAACCCGAGCAGGCACACTGAGCTGATTAATATCACCAAGGCTTGCTTCTACTTGTTCAAGAATGTCGAGCAGCTTGCTTAGGGGGATCTCAAGGTTGTTGTAATGCACCTGCAACGAGCGAATGCCCGGGGTTAATTCTTGAATGCCGCTTATCGCCAGTTCTTGTAACTTAAGCATTAAAGCATGCACCCGAAAACGCAGTGCAATATCTAAGCGTTGCGGGCCATATTCAATCAGTAAATAATCTTCACCCGCTGGGCGGTAAACCACTTTTTCGCCATATAACTCAGCGGCCAAGGTTTTAACAATCGGAGTAGTAATAGGCGAAGCATCAATGGCAGTATTGTAAGCTTTGCCTAGGCTAATGCATTCTAGCTGCTGACGCTCTGCTTGTTCGGCTTGTGGAATAGTGACCGGAATAAAGCTTATTTCGTCACCCGCTTTAAGTTGACCCATTTTCCACAAGTCAGCTTTAATGATGGTAGCCGGACAAACAAAGCCACCTAGGCTTGGGCCATCGGGCCCCAAAATAACCGGCATATCGCCAGTAAAATCAATGCTGCCAACGGCATAAGCATTGTCGTGAATGTTAGACGGATGCAAGCCAGCTTCTCCGCCGTCTGTGCGTGCCCATTCAGGTTTTGGCCCAATTAAACGTACGCCTGTGCGACTCGAGTTAAAGTGCACTTTCCACTTGGCAGCAAAAAACTGCGTAATATCGTCATCGGTAAAAAAATCAGGCGCACCATGCGGGCCGTAAATAACGTGAATAGTCCAATGTTTCTGAATACTGGGCGTTTGCTCTAACGCTCGACCCACTATAAATTCATTTAGGTGCTTAACATCGTTAATCACAGGCAGTTGTAATACGTCTCCGCTGCGTAACGCCCGACCCGCATGCCCGCCAAACTGACCTAGAGTGAAGGTAGATTTACTGCCTAAGTATTCAGGACATTGGAAGCCGCCACTAATCGCGAGGTAAGCTCGAGCACCAGCATCGCTCACTTTACCTAATGCCAAGCTTTGGCCGGCGCTTACTTTAAATACTTGCCACATCGCGCGGCTTTGGCCATCTAAACTAATCTCTATATCGGCGCCACCTATTGCTACCAAGCTGTCTTGATTAAACTTAAGTGTTGGCCCTTGCAGGGTAATCTCTAAACCAGCGGCATCACTTGGATTACCTAATAGCTTATTAAGAAGCTGAAAGCTTTGCGCATCCATTGGGCCTGATGGCGGTACGCCAATATCCCAGTAACCCGTGCGAGCGGGATAATCTTGAATAGTGGTTTGCGTACCTGCGCTTAATACATCAATAGTATTTGGCTTGTAGGCAAAGCTGTTTAAGCTAGAGGTAAGCAAAGTACCTTGTTGAAGTGCGGGCAGTTTAAGCAACTGCTGCAAGTACGCTAAGTTGTGCTCAATGCCATACACTTGGCAGCTAGCAAGCGAGCGAGCTAAGCCGGCGATGGCTGTGTCTCTATCTGCTCCATGAAACTGCACTTTAGCTAACATGGGGTCAAAAAACGGTGAGACTTCTACGCCACTTTCTATCCAGTGATCAATCCGCAGTTGCTCATCGCTGGCTAAACCTAGTTCTTCTGCCTTTGGCCAACTAACATGGCTTAATAAACCCGCGTTAGGCTGGAAATCTTTATTTGGATCTTCGGCATACAAACGCACTTGTATCGCGTGACCTGTGGGTTGTAAGCCCTCGGCTTTGTCACTTAGCGGATAGTTTTTATTACACGACTGAGCAAAACCCAGCTCAATCATCCACTTGACTAAATCTACGCCAAATACCATCTCGGTAACGCCATGCTCTACCTGCAGGCGGGTATTAACTTCTAAAAAGTAAAAGGCTTGGCTTTGCTGGTCAAATACAAACTCTACGGTACCTGCACTGCGGTAATTAACACTTTGGGTGAGTTGTTTAGCAGTTTGCTGTAGCTGTTCTCGAGTGGCCTGGCTTAAGTTGGGTGCTGGGGTTTCTTCAATTACTTTTTGGTTGCGGCGCTGCGCTGAACAATCTCGTTCGCCCAGGGTGAGTACTTCACCTTCGCCGTTACCAAACACTTGCACTTCTATGTGGCGTGCTTGAGTAATAAATTTTTCTAAGAACAAACCTGCATTACTAAAGTTGTTCTCGCTAAGGCGTTTAACACTGTCGAATGCTTGGCTTAGTTGCTCTGCACTGTCGCAGCGCTGCATACCAATACCACCACCACCGGCAGTACTTTTTAGCATAACCGGGTAACCCAGCTCCTCGGCACAGCTAAGTGCTTGTTCGCAATCATCTAACAAGCCGCTGCCTGGTAATAAAGGCACCTTGGCTTGCTCGGCTAATTCACGCGCTCGATGTTTTAGGCCAAAGGCATTCATTTGTTCTGCCGTGGGGCCTAGAAATACCAAACCTTGTTCTTCACAACGTTGGGCAAATTCTTGGTTTTCACTTAAAAAACCGTAACCAGGGTGAATCGCCTGCGCGCCACTTTGTTTGGCGATGGCAAAAATTTTGTCGATATTTAGATAGGTTTGGCTGGCTGAGCCCGCGCCTAGGCAATGGGCCTCAGACGCTTGGCTAATGTGTAAACTGTCGGCGTCGGCTTCGCTGTAGAGCGCAACGCTGGCAATATTCATTGAGTTGAGGGTTCGAATGATCCGACAAGCTATCGCGCCGCGGTTGGCTATCAATACTTTTTCGAACATAGTGTCACCTGAGAACTGCGGGTCGTCCCGGCTTATTAGTAAAGGCGTGTTTAGGGTCGTCCCTAGCCTTAATGTGGAGCGTGTTGCTTATGCAGCATCCCATATCAGCATTTCTACTGGTGTTGGGTTATAGGCGTTACAAGGGTTGTTAAGTTGTGGGCAGTTAGACAGTAAAACTATCACATCCATCTCGGCGTGCATTTCAACGTACTCACCTGCGCCACTGATCCCATCGGCAAAGCTCAAACCGCCTTCGGCAGTAACGGGCACATTCATAAAGAAGTTAATGTTGTGGGTAATATCACGCTTGGTTAAGCCAAATTGATCGTTTTCGGCCACGGCCAATAACCAACTGTCTCTGCAGGCGTGCATGCACTTTTTCTCTAGGGCGTAACGCACGGTATTGCTCTCGGTTGCACAAGCCCCACCTAGGGTGTCGTGTCGGCCACAGGTATCTGCAGTAATGGTGAGCATCTCGCGACCTAGATTTGACACTAAGGTCGTGCCCGCCGTTAAATACACATTGCCTTGTTCACGAATGGTGTCCATAGCGCTGTAACGTTCGCTAGGATCGTTAGCGTTATAAAATAGGGTATCGGCAGCTTGGTTGCCTTCTAAGTCTAAGATACGCAGGGTTTGACCGGCTTTTAGCACTTTCATGTAATAGTCACCGGCTGGAACTACATCGCGTAGCGTGGCGTCATCGGCTATTAATTGGCTTGTTTTAATCATCATTTTTTTCCTTTTAGTCCCAATACTTAAGCAACGCAACAACTGGCTTGCGTTGTTTCGCAACGATAACGTTCAGTGTTTTCAAAACCTCGACCATTCTCTGGTCTAAAGTTACGGCAATAATCATCTTGGCTAACGCTCTCCGCCTGACACATTTCTACGCTTACTGGATGGTTGGGATAATCACTAGCAGGGTTCATTGGATGTGGGCAAGTAGATATGAGCACTAATGTGTCCATTTCGAAACGCAGCTCAATGACATCGCCAGCCTTACTCGCTTGTTCATCAAACTGCAGGTTGCCTTCGGCGTCTGTTGCAACTTTGCTAAATAAGTTTAAGTTGGCCGCCATGTCACGCTTGCCTAAGCCGTATTTGGCGAGCTCGACCAACATGCTGTCGTAACCATTTTGTAGCCACTGGTTCCTCTGGGTTTGATAACTACGCTCGCCCCACTTGGCGGCGACTTTTTGCTTGTTGGCTAAACCACCTACGCTGTCTATCCAGCCGCTATCGTCTCGAACGATTGAGCAAAATATTCTGCCCATATCGGAATATAAACAGTTGCCTTTAGTCAGTTTCAAGGTGTGCTGACACTTAAGCGTATCCGGCGCGTTGTAGCGCTCTAGCAAGTCTTTAGGATTGTGAAACAACAGGCTAACATTGGCTTTCCCGCTGGTATTAATAAAACGTAAGATTTTACCCGCAGGCACAGTAACCGACCAATGAGCCGCTCCTGCGATGGTTTCTTGATAAATAATGTCTTGGGTTGATGAGGTCATAATTTGTCCTTATTACGCGACAGATGCATCGATAATCGGTTTCATATCCTCGGTAAAAGACAGATTTTGGATGTCTTTTGCAATCGGGATATCGTAAGTAACTTGAGCACCAAAACGCTCTGGGTGCTGTGCATCGTGACGGTGTTTATCAAATACCCACAGCCGATTACCTAGGCTAAAGCCCTCTGATAAGTCGTGAGTAATCATAAAAATAGTGAGTTTGTGTTCTTGCCAAAGTTGATGCACTAACTTGTGCATGTCCTTACGAATACCGGGATCTAACGCACCAAAAGGTTCGTCTAATAACAAAATTTTTGGTTTTTTCATTAAGGCTTGAGCAATGGCTAATCGTTGCTGCATACCACCCGATAATTCAGCAGGATATTTATGTGCCGCGTGGCTTAAGCCAACTTTGTCTAACATCGCCATTGCTTGGGTATAGGCTTGTTGCTTCGCTTTACCAAACAAGCGACTAACAAAAAGCGACTGGGCAAATACATCACTTAGCATGACATTTTGCACTGCAGTTAGGTGAGGAAACACCGAGTACTTTTGAAACACAATACCGCGCTCAGGTCCGGGCTCGTTTGGTAGTATGTCACCATTAAGCAATAACTTGCCTCGGCTAACGCTTTCGTTGCCCAGTAGCAAGTTTAAAAACGTAGACTTACCACAGCCAGATGCGCCAACAATGCTCACAAACTCGCCTTCCATTACACTCAGGTTGATTCGCTCTAACACTACGTTGTCGCCGTATTCTTTCCATACATCTTTGGCTTGTATGATGGGGGTAGCCATTACGCGTCTCCTTGTGCAGTGTGGTACCAAGTAAACGCATGTTGCGACAGCTTGCGTAACAACCAATCCATTACAAAAGCCAGCAAACTAATCCAAAGCACGTAAGGTAAAATAACGTCC
This sequence comes from Agarivorans sp. DSG3-1, assembly GCF_046774965.1. Taxonomy (NCBI): domain Bacteria; kingdom Pseudomonadati; phylum Pseudomonadota; class Gammaproteobacteria; order Alteromonadales; family Alteromonadaceae; genus Agarivorans; species Agarivorans sp. DSG3-1. Next base: position 3,760,237 of record NZ_CP177241.1, read on the forward strand.
ATGGCGAGGTAACGACGAATCAGAAAGATGCGGTAGCCTAAACCTTCGGTAGCGGCAATGGCTTCTGCTGCAATCAAAAACAGCCAAGCGCTGCCCAGGGTTAAACGCACTGCTTCAATTAATTTAGGCAGTATTTGCGGTACAACAATGGCAATAATGGTTTGCCAGCTTGATGCACCCAAGGTTTGTGCTTTAAGAATTTGTTCTGGCGGCAAGGCATCGGTTCGCAGCTGTAAATCACGGATCATGATTGGACAAATACCAATGATGATTAACATCACTTTGGATAGCTCACCCAGACCAAACACAATGAACAAAATCGGTAGTATTGCCATGGGTGGCACTAACGACAAGGCTGTAACCAAGGGAGATAATGGCGCGCGTACAAACGGCACCATACCGTTAGCCACGCCTACGATTAAGGCAATCAGAGCGCTAATCCCAACTCCCATCGCTAAGCGACTCAAGCTAGCTAAAGTATCGGCCAACATTAAGTATTCGCCGCTACGTCTGCTTGGCTCAAAGGCCATGCGGTTTATTGCGTCTACAAAGCTAGACATTGCCGGCAATAGCTTGTCATTTGGGTTATCTACCAAACGGGCTTGCGATGCCATCATGTACAGCACAATCAACACAATGAAAGGAAGTAAGCCCAACAGCAGCCGAGTAATTCGGCTAGGCTTTTTATTAATTAGTCGAGTCATAGAACGGCCTTATAGTTTGCCTTGAACCGCCATGTCCATGTACTCAGAGGTAAAGCGTAGTTTTACATTAGCGCTGTCACCATAGGTACCTGATGGCGTTTCGATACCAATGAAACTAGCATCTGGCGCCCCTTCACCTAGTAGGCCGTGGTGGTGAGAAAACTCAGCCACTTTAGCCATGGTAGATGGCAAGGTTGCACTGTTAGTGAAATCAACAGCGTCTTTTGCGTCGTAGAACATTTTGGTAGAGGCCAGTTGCGCATCGTAACCCGCTAAATCTGTACCCGATGCTTCGGCCATAAAGCTGCGTGCTTTAATTGCTGCTTCGTCATTGCCCGACATGGTAGCCATAATTTCGTACCAAGCGCCGGTTAGCGCTTTACCCAATTTAGGATCTTGATTTAGGGTATCGGTATGCACGACTAATAGGTCGATAATTTCGCCAGGGATCTTAGATGAGTCAAACACCATGTTGGTATCTGGCATAGAGGTAATTTCGCTTAGCAGTGGATTCCACGTGGTTACTGCCGTTACGTCTGACGTGGTAAACGCAGCAACAAGGTCTGCATCGGAAGTATTCTCTACTTTAATGTCACGCTCTTTTAAGCCTACCGACTCCAATGCACGTGCTAATAAGTAATGAGAAACGCTGAGTTCAACAAGGTTTACTTTTTCGCCCTTCAGATCTTTTAGGCTCTTATTACCTTTTAACACTACGCCGTCGTTACCGTTTGAAAAGTCGCCCACAATTAATGCCGTAGAATCAATGCCGCTAGCTGCGGGAATGGTTAAGGCATCCATGTTAGTCATTACGGTAGCGTCGAAGCCGCCTGCAGTGTATTGGTTAATAGATTCGATGTAGTCGTTAACTTGCACTACTTCGATATTGATGTCGTATTTGTCAGCCCATTTTTGCACGATGCCAGAAGCAGCGCCATAATCCCATGGCATCCAGCCCACGTAAATTGTCCACGCAAGTTTATAAGTAGGTTTATCGGCGGCTTGCGCTGAGCAAATGCTCATTACGCTAGCACTTAGAATAGTGGCTGCTATAGCCAAAGAACGGAGTGGAGATTTAACTAAGTTCAACATGGTCACCTCAATGTGGTTGTACACTTAAAATAAAAACATGAGAGACGTATTTAAGTGTCATCTCCCGGGCTTTTATCCCTCCGTGTAACCCCGTAATGAGGTTGACAACTCTCGGTCCAGACACTGCGTTGCAGCCGGAACCCTAGATGTCTATTGCAAATTGTAGTGGCGGCTCTTGATGTGGCAAAGCCATACATCTCTCATGTCGCATAGTTAATAGAGCAAACGCTATGCCAAAGTATGAGTACCTAGTTTTGGGTACTTGATGGGTTATTACAAGAAACTTTGCGCACCGAATTGGCGCATATCGACCTAGTGCGCACCAAAGCAGTGAAACTAAATAAAAGGATAATTTTTGTGGGAATTAGAAACCAAAAAAGCCAGTAGCAAATGCTACTGGGTTTTCTGAATTGGTGCCCGGGGCCGGACTTGAACCGGCACGTCCTTTCAGACGAGGGATTTTAAATCCCTTGTGTCTACCAATTTCACCACCCGGGCAAAACTTTACTTTGTAATGGAGGCGGGTCCCGGAGTCGAACCGAGGTCCACGGATTTGCAATCCGCTGCATAGCCACTCTGCCAACCCGCCATACAGCGTTACAAATTTTGGAGCGGCACATCAGGTTCGAACTGATGACCTCAACCTTGGCAAGGTTGCGCTCTACCAACTGAGCTAGTGCCGCTTAATTCTTTAATCAACACTGAAGCAGTGCTAACTAATTCCTATCTTCATTAGCCTTTGGTAAGGACTAACAAATTAAGTCTTTTGTTACCGCTTATGCAGTAGCGAGATTCTCAACTCTAAATACTGGTGCCCGGGGCCGGACTTGAACCGGCACGTCCTTTCAGACGAGGGATTTTAAATCCCTTGTGTCTACCAATTTCACCACCCGGGCGACACGTTTGTTGCTAACAATATCGGCCTACGGCCTGAAAGCGAGATGTACTTTAACGTATTACAGAAATGAGTCAACGGATTTTTTAAGGGAGTTGATTCAAGTGCTTAAAAAGCGATCTAGCAAGCACCAATTAGCTTCTTTAGTGAACGACTAGCCTGCATATTACGCGCTATGAATTAGCGTTTAACTATAGATTACGTCTAGAGAACATGATTGGTGAATTAACAGATGCAACTAAACTAGAGAAGAGTTTGAATCACAGTACAGATGAAAGGTTAGCTGAAAAGCTGGGAGAATAATGCAAAGAAGAGTTGGTGCCCGGGGCCGGACTTGAACCGGCACGTCCTTTCAGACGAGGGATTTTAAATCCCTTGTGTCTACCAATTTCACCACCCGGGCGACACAAATTTCGATAGTAATGGAGGCGGGTCCCGGAGTCGAACCGAGGTCCACGGATTTGCAATCCGCTGCATAGCCACTCTGCCAACCCGCCATACTATCTGTGTTAAATTGGAGCGGCACATCAGGTTCGAACTGATGACCTCAACCTTGGCAAGGTTGCGCTCTACCAACTGAGCTAGTGCCGCTTCTCTGCTTTGCTTGCTAATTAGGTAACTAGTCAAGTTCGGCTTTTTAACACTCCAGCGTTGCCGCTGAATGTGCTGTGCATTTTAGCGGCCAGAATCCTTACGTCAACTGTCTTTTAGCAAGTTTCTTACTGTTCGTTGGATTTTTAGACTAAAGCTGCGATTTATTAGCCATTCTGCTTTAATTGTGGCCATGCCAGCATTAAATAACTGACCATTGACCATAAAGTTAATATGGTTGCGACATAAAACAAGCCATAACTTGCTTGGGTAACCAAGGGATCAATTTGTGCAGTAAGGCCGGTAATAGCTGCCATTTGCGCAGCAGTTTTATATTTGCCAATCCAAGACACAGCTACGCTTGAGCGTTTACCTAACTCAGCCATCCACTCTCGTAGAGCTGAAATAATGATCTCGCGAGAAATCATTATTACCGCAGGCACGGTAATCCAAAATGTTTGGTAATGCTCAACCAATAGCACCAGGGCAGCAACCACCATGGCTTTATCTGCAACGGGGTCTAAAAACGCGCCAAACGGAGTGGTTTGGCCTAGGCGACGCGCTAGGTATCCATCTAAATAATCTGTTGCAGCTGCTAAACCAAAAATGAATGCAGCAGCAAGCATGCCCCACTCTACAGGAAGGTAAAAAGCTAAGACGAAAAATGGAATTAATACAATTCTAAACGCGGTTAGTAAATTTGGAATATTTATCATTATTTTTCATTTATAAAACTACTGCCGCTATGTTGCCTAATCTTGCCTAGTGATGCAACGTATCAAAAATCTTTTGCGCTAAAGTCGGGCTTATTCCAGGAACTTTTTTCAATTCGTCTACGCTGGCGTTTTTCATTTGTTGCATTCCACCTAAATGGGTAAGCAACGTTTGCCTGCGTTTAGCCCCTATACCTGGAATATCTTCAAGCACACTGGTTTTACGTGCTTTGTCGCGCCTATTTCGATGGCCAGTTATCGCGAAGCGGTGGCTTTCATCACGAATATGTTGAATTAAATGTAGGGCAGCTGAGTCACTCGGTAGATGAATCTCAGTCATTGCCTTACCAATTAGCAATGTTTCTAAGCCTGGTTTACGTGTTACACCTTTAGCGACACCTACCAACAATGGCATAGGATCGAGGTTTAGAGGCTCAATACTGGAAAATGCCGCGGATAACTGCCCTTTCCCACCATCAATAAACAATACGTCAGGGATCTTTTCAGCCAATTGAGCTTTTTGATAACGCCTTTTTAAGGCTTGTGCCATTGCCGCATAATCATCTCCGCCGGTAATACCTTCAATATTGAAACGCCGATACTCTGATTTGTTAGGCCCTTGCCTATCAAATACCACACAAGACGCCACGGTACGTTCACCTTGGGTATGGCTGATATCAAAACACTCCATCCGTTTTATCGGCTTGTCTTGATCAAGCAAGCTCTCTAACTCGGTCACTCTATGATGAATAGTCGCTTCTTGGTTAAGCTTAGTGAGTAGTGCGTTCTCAGCATTGGTATTAGCCAAAGCCACAAAACGGAGTTTTTCACCACGCTTAGGTGAAGTGAGTTTTACCTTCGTACCTAGCTCGGATTCTATCGCCTCTTCAATCTCAGGCCAATCGCCTTCTACGTCAGGGAGCAATACCTCGTTAGGCTGGTTACCTTTGCGCTGTTCAGAAAAATAATACTGCATCACAAAGCTTCGTAATACTTCTGGCAACTCTGCTTGTTTTGGCACTTTAGGGTAGTAAGAGCGACTACCCAGCACTTGGCCATCACGAATAAGTAATAGATGAACCACTGCAATACCGTTTCTAAAGGCAAAACCAAGTACGTCACTATGTGCGGTATTACCGCTAACAAACTGCTGCTCTTGGACCTTACGCATGGCTTTAATTTGGTCTCTAAAGCCTGCCGCAGCCTCAAAATTCAGGTTTTCGCTAGCAGCTGACATTTTGTCAACCAGCTGATTAATCACCTGCTGGCTTTTGCCTTTTAAAAACATGCTCGCAAGATCGACCTGCTGCTGGTAGTCAGGTTCTGAAATAAAATTAACACAAGGTGCTGAGCAACGCTTAAGTTGATATTGCAAACATGGCCGTTGACGATTGGCATATTCACTATCACTGCATTGACGAATAGGGAATAATTTCTGCATTAAGTGCAGACTTTCGCGCACCGCATTGCCATTAGGATAAGGCCCAAAGTAGTCACCCTTGGTACGTTTAGCGCCACGGTGCATCGAGATACGCGGATGTTTATGATTACTGATTAAAATATAAGGATACGATTTGTCATCCCTAAGCAATACGTTGTATTTGGGTAAATACTTTTTAATCAGGTTGTGTTCGAGGATTAACGCTTCGGTTTCAGTATGAGTAACCGTTACTTCGATACTGGCAATGTTCGACACTAACGCGCGGGTTTTATTGCTATCAACATTTTTTCTAAAGTAACTACTTAAGCGTTTTTTGAGTGACTTAGCTTTACCGACATAGATCACGTCGTTAGCGGCATTGAACATCATGTAAATGCCGCTAGCTTCTGAGACTTGGTTGAGAAAAGCCTTACTGTCGAATGGCGTGTTTTTGTCAGCCAAAATTACAATTTGTCAGTATCAATCATACCGTGGCGAATAGCTAAATGCGTTAGCTCTACATCGCCGCTAATATCGAGCTTGCTAAACAAGCGATAGCGGTATGAATTAACGGTTTTAGGGCTAAGACTAAGTTGCTCTGATATATCAGTGACCTTTTCGCCTTTGGTAATCATTAGCATTATCTGTAATTCTCGTTCAGATAAACTTTGAAACGGATTGTCTTCTGCTGGATTAAATTGGCTTAGCGCCATTTGCTGAGCGATCTCAGGTGATAAGTAACGCTGACCAACATTAACTGCACGAATGGCCTGTAGCATTTCGTCTGGTGCTGCGCTCTTGGTTAAATAGCCACACGCACCTGCCTGCATTACCTTGGTAGGAAACGGGTTTTCGGTGTGTATGGTTAATACAATAATCTTGGCATCTGGATCGTAACGTAAAATTTTACGGGTAGCTTCCAAGCCACCGATCCCGGGCATGTTCATATCCATTAGGATAACGTTGGCTTGATTGCTTCTGCACCACTGAACGGCTTTCTCGCCACTTTCAGCTTCACCAACAACTTTAAATCCTCGAACGTCTTCTAAAATGCGACGGATCCCTGTACGCACTAGCTCATGATCGTCAACCAGAAATACGTTTATCAAGCGTTCTCTCCGCTGTAACTAAAACATCAATCTACTAATTGGGCGGGTTGGCAGACGGAGTGTTGCCTGCGCAGCAAATGTTATATCCCATCAAGATAAGAATTTAAAGGATTAAGCTTTATAAGTTTAGATTAGAACCGTGTTTATTGGCAGGTTGCGCAATAAACTAGCAATTTATCAGTTAGAGATACTGGATTGGATTTAGCTAAGCGGAAAACAAAAAGCGCCGACTCATTAGTCAGCGCTTTTCGTTTAATATGGCGGAGGAGGAGAGATTTGAACTCTCGAAGGGCTATTAACCCTTGCCGGTTTTCAAGACCGGTGCATTCGACCACTCTGCCACCCCTCCGCAGCAACGGGGCGCATATTACCCCCCTATCTTGGGCTTGTAAACTGTCTTTTTAAGGTTTTTTGACAAGAGCATGCCAAGTGCACATTTAGCAAACAAATTTTGCTTATAAAAAAACCCAGCTAAAGCTGGGTTTTTAATCTTTTAAAACGACTTACTTAGGCAGGTAGCTTTTACCCATTAAGAAGGTATCTACTGCTTGTGCAGCACCACGACCTTCATTAATTGCCCAAACAATCAAGCTTTGACCACGGCGAGCATCACCAGCAGCAAATACGCCTTTTACGCTAGTGGCATATTCATCGTAAGCTGCTTTAGCATTTGAGCGAGCGTCTTTTTCTACGCCTAACTCATCAATAATGCCGGCTTCAGGTCCCATAAAGCCCATTGCCAATAATACTAAGTCAGCTTTAATAACTTCTTCGCTGCCTTTTACTGGCTCAGGAATCATTTGACCATTGGCGTTTTTAGCCCAGTTGATCTTGGTAGTATGAACTTCAGTAACATTACCTTGTTCATCACCAGCCATTTTCTGCGTCATTACTAGGTAACGACGAGGATCTTCACCTTGAATAGCAATAGCTTCGTCTTGACCGTAATCACGCTTCAACGTGCGTTTAAACTCGGGCCAAGGGTTATCTTGAGCACGCTCTTGTGGAGGCTGAGGCATAATCTCTAACTGCATCACGTTTTTACAACCGTGACGTAGAGATGTACCCACACAGTCAGTACCTGTATCACCACCACCAATAACCACAACGTGCTTATCTTTAGCGCTAATGTAACGACCGTCTTCTAGGTTGCTATCTAGCAAGCTCTTAGTATTTTTACCTAAGAACTCCATCGCAAAATGAACACCGTTAAGCTTGCGACCTTCAACTGGTAAGTCACGAGGTACCGTTGCACCAGTGGCCAGCAGTAAGGCATCAAAATCATCGTTTAAGCGAGTGATTGAAATATCTTTACCAATCTCAACAGAGGTTTTAAAGATAATGCCTTCTTCACGCATGATGTCGACACGACGCTGAACAATCTCTTTTTGTAGCTTCATGTTCGGAATACCGTACATTAACAAGCCACCAATGCGATCTGCTCGTTCAAATACCGTTACCGTGTGACCAGCAGAATTCAATTGCGCCGCTGCAGCTAAGCCAGCAGGGCCAGAGCCCACAATAGCCACTGTTTTACCGCTGCGTTTTTTAGGAATGTTAGGTTTAACCCAACCTTCTTTAAACGCGCGCTCAATAATGTTTACTTCTTGGCTCTTAATGGTTACTGGTGGAGCATTAATCCCCAGAACACAAGAATCTTCACAAGGAGCTGGACATACTCGACCCGTAAACTCAGGGAAGTTATTGGTTTTGTGTAAACGGTCGATGGCATCTTTCCAGCGACCACGGTAAACCAAGTCATTCCACTCAGGGATCAAGTTGTTAATCGGACACCCAGCTACGCGCGGGGCGTAAGCTGAGTCACCTGAATGACAAAATGGGATCCCGCAATCCATACAGCGCGAAGCTTGGTCTTTAACCGCTTCCTCGCTCATAGGCGTTTTAACTTCTAGCCAATCTATCAAACGCTCTGCTGGGTCGCGGTCTGTCGATAGCTTCCTGTCTATTTCCATAAATCCAGTTGGATTTGCCATGTCTCTCTCCTAAACCGCTTCAGCTTTCTGTTTGGCTTGTTCAGCCTTGGCTTTTTTCGCTTGCGCAACGCTATCAAGGTGCATATCGAATGCAGCAACTGCTACATCGTAATCCGTTTCATATTCACCGGTAGCTTTAGCGTCTTTCATGTAATTTTGCATACGTTCATAATCAGTAGGCATTACACGAACAAACAGACTTAGCGCATTGTCCCAATCTTCCAACAACTCTTTGGCTACGTCTGAGCCAGTGTGAGCTAAGTGGTTCTCGATTAGGGCTTTTAACTCGGCGGCTTCAGCTGCATCTTCGATGCCACCAAGTCTCACCATTTCCATGTTACAGCGAGAAGCGAACTGCTTGCTGCGGTCTAATACGTAAGCCACACCGCCAGACATACCAGCAGCGAAGTTACGGCCAGTTTCACCAAGAATAACCGCTTTACCACCGGTCATGTATTCACAACCGTGGTCGCCAACACCTTCTACAATGGCAGTAACACCTGAGTTACGAACACAGAAACGTTCACCAGCAATACCGCGAATGTATGCTTCACCCGCTGTGCCACCAAAGAAGGCTACGTTACCTACAATGATGTTTTTGCGTGCTTCAAACGGTGCACTTGAATCTGGGTAAACCACCAATTTGGCGCCAGATAAGCCTTTACCGAAGTAATCGTTGGCATCACCTTCAAGTTCAAACTTGATACCTGTAGCCGCAAACGTGCCGAAGCTTTGTCCTGCACTACCGCTAAATTTAACGTTAATGGTATCTGCAGGTAGACCTTCAGCGCCGTAGCGTTTAGATATCTCGTTCGACAACATCGTACCCACACTTCGGTCGGTATTGATGATTTCAGAGCTTAAAGAAACTTTCTCGCCAGACTCTAGCGCAGCAGCAGCATCTTTAATTAAGCGACGGTCAACAATGTCGTGAATTAAGTGTTTTTGCTCTTGGCTACAGTAAAGCGTCTCGTTTCCGCTATCGTCTGCTTTATACAAGATTGGCGATAAATCTACGCCTTTATATTTCCAGTGATCAACGTCTGTGCGAGGCGTTAAACATTGGCTCTGGCCTACCATCTCGTTGATGGTACGGAAGCCAAGTTCAGCCATAATTTCGCGTAAACCTTCAACCATCATTTGGAAGAAGTTAACAACGTGGTCAACTTGACCTGCGTAACGCTCACGTAAACGACGGTCTTGTGTAGCAATACCTACCGGACAAGTGTTTAAGTGACACTTACGCATCATGGTACAACCTTCAACCACTAGTGCAGCGGTTGCCACGCCCCACTCTTCAGCACCTAACAAGGTAGCTACTGCTAAATCGCGTGGTGTTTTAAGTTGGCCATCGGCTTGAACTGTAATACGGCTACGCAGTTTATTTTGAATAAGGGTTTGGTGTGTTTCTGCTAGACCCAGCTCCCACGGCAAACCTGCGTGTTTAATTGAGCTAAGTGGAGAAGCACCGGTACCACCATCGTAACCAGCAATAAGCACTACATCGGCGTAACCTTTACATACACCCGATGCAATTGTACCTACGCCCGCTTCTGATACTAACTTAACGTTAATACGTGCGTCACGGTTGGCATTTTTCAAATCGTAGATTAGCTGAGCTAAATCTTCGATTGAGTAAATGTCGTGGTGTGGCGGTGGTGAAATTAGACCTACACCCGGCGTTGAGCCGCGTGTTTTACCAATCCATGCATCTACCTTATCACCAGGTAATTGACCACCTTCACCAGGCTTAGCGCCTTGTGCCATTTTGATCTGTAATTCTTCAGCATTCGCTAAGTAATGGCTGGTAACACCGAAGCGACCAGAAGCAACCTGCTTGATCTTGGAGATCATTGAGTCGCCATTTTCCATAGGCTTGAAGCGAATTGGGTCTTCACCGCCCTCACCAGAGTTACTCTTACCACCAATACGGTTCATGGCAATTGCCAATGTGGTATGAGCTTCCCAAGAGATTGAACCAAAGCTCATTGCACCTGTAGCGAAACGCTTGAGGATCTTGTCAGCTGATTCAACTTCTTCTAGAGGTACACTTTCGCGGTCAGTCTTAAACTTCAGTAAGCCACGTAGTGTGAAGGCTTCTTTCGCTTGGTTATCTACATTGGCTGCGTATTCTTTAAATACCTTGTAGTCATTAGTAGATGAAGCGTTTTGCAGCAAACGGATAGTGGTTGGGTTAAATAAATGGCGTTCGCCATCTTGACGCCAAGCGTAATCACCACCAGTTTTAAGAATCAAATCATTAAACGGGTTATCGTCTGCAGGGAAACCTTCGCGGTGACGATTTAAAGCTTCAGTGGCAATTCCGTCTAGGCTTAAACCTTCGATACGAGTTACTGTGCCAGTAAAGTATTTCTTAACCACATCAGAGTTAATACCCAGCGCTTCAAAAATTTGCGCGCCTTGGTATGACTGAAGTGTAGAGATACCCATTTTCGAAAAGATTTTTAGCAAGCCACTATTTACTGCATTGCTGTAACGCGATATCACATCATCGTTAGACATGCTGCTATCAATAATGGCTTGGTCACGCATGTCTAGCAGTGTTTCAATGGCTAGATATGGGTTTACTGCTGCCGCGCCGTAACCTAATACAGTGGCTAGGTGATGCGTTTCACGAATGTCGCCTGATTCAACAATCAAGTCTGCGTGAGCACGTATACCTTCGCGGATTAAGTAGTGGTGAACAGCGGCTGTGGCCAATACCGATGGTACTGCAGCATGGTCGCTATCTACTCGACGATCACTCAAAATAAGGATTGAGAATCCGTCATCTACAGCGTCTTTAGCATGACGACAAATACGGTCGATTGCTTTTTCTAGTTCATTTTCCGCGCCAGTGGCTTGGAAAGTAGTAGAAATAGTCGCTGCTTGGAAGTGGTTATGATCAATGCTACGTAGCTTAGCCAACTGTTCGTTGGTTAATACTGGCTGCTTGATTTCTACTTTACGACAATGCAGTGGTGTTTCTTCAAGTAAGTTTAAGTCCGCGCCTACGTAAGTACGTAGCGACATCACCATTTCTTCACGAATTGGGTCGATTGGCGGGTTAGTTACTTGAGCGAACAACTGCTTAAAGTAATGTGATAGATGCGGATTTTTGTCAGACAAAATCGCCAATGGCGTATCTGTACCCATTGCACCTAGTGGTTCTTTAGACGTTCCAACCATTGGCTTAAGAACGGCATTAATGTCTTCTTGGCTGTAACCAAAAGCTTTTTGACGTTTTTCTAAGCTGTGCTGCGTAGCAAAACGGTCGTAACCTTCAGGTAAAGGTAGATCATCAAGAACAATCTTATTCTCTTCTACCCACTTACCGTATGGCTGACTAGAACACACAGTGTGTTTAACTTCGTCGTCAGCAATAATGCGACCTTGTTCTAGGTCTGCAATAAAGATTTTACCTGGCTGCAAGCGGCCTTTTTGAACCACTTTAGATTGGTCTACTACTAAGGCACCTGTTTCTGAACCCATTACAACTAGGCCATCATCGGTAACAAGGTAACGAGAAGGACGTAGTCCGTTACGGTCTAAAGTTGCGCCAATCACTTTACCATTGGTAAATGAAATTGAAGCTGGGCCGTCCCATGGTTCCATCATGCACGAATAGTACTCGTAGAAGGCACGCTTCACAGGGTCCATATCGTCTTGAGTTTGCCATGCTTCTGGCACAACCATCATCATTACTTGCTCAAGTGGGCGACCACTTAACACCAGTAATTCTACACACATGTCTAGGTTGGCTGAGTCAGAACGCGTGATATCACACACTGGATTAATCATATCCAGTTCTTCTTTGCTGAAGTTTACACTTGCAAGCAGTGATTCACGGGCACGCATCCAGTTTACGTTACCTTTAACCGTGTTAATTTCGCCATTGTGGGCAATGTAACGGAAAGGCTGTGCTAAACGCCAAGCTGGGAAGGTATTAGTAGAGAAACGCGAGTGGAACATAGCAATTGCCGACACTACGCGTGGATCTTGTAAGTCTAAATAGTATTTACGTACTTGCGCGGTTGTTAACTGCCCTTTATAGACAATAGTGCGCGAAGACATCGACGCCATGTAAAAGCTTTCGTTTACACCAGCAACCGTTGCATCAGCAATGTGCAGCGTGTATTTACGTAAAACAAATAGCTTACGTTCAAAAATCTGTTGGTCTAGATCAGATGGGCGCGCAATAAAGACTTGCTCAATTTGCGGCTCATTATCAACTGAGGCCTGACCCAAACTTGAGTTGTCTTTTGGCACTACGCGATAACCTAATAAGGTTAAGCCTAGTTTCTCAATGTTTCGGTTTAAAATTTCGCGACATTCGCGACGAATAGCTTCATCACGCGGGAAGTAAACCATGCCCACGCCATACTCACCTGGATTAGGTAAGCTGAAACCTAGTTTTGTCGCTTCTTCGTTAAAAAACTCATGAGGAAGCTGAATGAGGATACCTGCGCCGTCTCCACTATCGACGTCACAACCTGTACCACCACGATGCTCCATGCAAGTAAGCATGGTTAATGCGTTTTCGATCACATCATGACTTTTACGCCCTTTTAAGTGGGCAACAAATCCGATACCACAGCTATCGTGTTCGAATTCAGGCCTATAAAGGCTCTTATTGTGTTGAGTTATGTTTGTCATCCAGTAATTCCTATTTACTGCTATATTGATGTTATTCAGACCGACAAGACCTTGAACATCAATAGTATTTTCATTTAAAGAGGAGCCACATCAGCTCTCGATGATGTGTGAATAATCGTCTTTATCAGTAGATTATCCTTACAACCTCCAAAACAACAGCATTCAATAACGCAGGAGCTAGTCCATTCGTCACGAAAGTAACGGAAATGCTATCACAGATATAATGAGAATTTCAGACTTGACTTGAAATTAAGTGTGATTTTTTTTTACAAAAACGCCTAAGAGACTAAATAAACGAGTTTTTTCTCACATTTTTTGCAGAAAAATTCATTAAGTGACGATAAAAACAGTAAACACTGTTTAAAAAGTAATTAAATAACGTAATTTGTAAACTAAAATCAGCACGCGAGTTACTGAAAACGAAACTCAAAGTTAGAAAATTAATTTAACGATCAACAAACACAAAAAAACCAGCCTAAATTGGCTGGTTTTTTATACAAGTGTGAGTGTTTAACTGGCGTCAAACTCACGCTGTAAGGGCGGCATCACCTGCTTCTTACGGCTAACTACGCCAGGTAAATCAATAATAGAGCCATCAATACTTCCACCTAAAGTAGACGCCACCAATGCGGCTTCATCACTACAGATTAAACCAGTAGAATTTAATGTAGTGATGTCAGTAAGCAATACTAATGCGGTGTGGTAGTTATGAGCTTGTTTAAGCGCCACTAATTCTGTTTCTAACTCATCTAAGCGCGCTAATACCGGTGCAACCGAGGTTAACTCAAGCTGAGCGATAGCAAATTGCTTACCGTTAATCTCGTAAACCTTTTGGTCGCGAAGCACTAACTCAGATGCAGGCACTGATGCTACATCTGACTTAGCAGCAAACTGCTCATCAGCGAAGGCATTAATATCGGCTACACCCGCCAATTTCGCTAAGGCTTCTGCAGCTTCACGATCAACAGGAGTAAATGTAGGCGAGTTAAACTTAACAGTGTCGCTCAAAATAGCACCAAGCATTAGCGTTGCCGCTTCTTTACTTGGTGTAATGTTCGAGGCTTGGTACATGCTGTAAACAATGGTACAGCTACAGCCCACTGGGCGGATCCAACACTCTACTGGCTCAGCAGTAGTAATGTCGCCGAGTTTATGATGATCAACAATACCGCGAATATTGGCTTTTTTAGCATCTTTAGGCGCTTGGCCCCAATCAGAGTAATCAATTAACCATACATCTTCACCGGCAATCTCGGTGCGAACTTCTGGCGCTTGAAAGCCAATTTTGTCTAAAAGAAATTGTGCTTCAGGGTTTGGTTCGCCCTGAGCAATAGCAGTAGCAGGTGTACCTTGCTTAGTTAATAACTCTGCTAAAGATATTGCACCAGCAATACTATCGCAGTCTGGATTAGTGTGTCCTAAAACTAACATCTGTTATCCGTCTCACTTAATCGTTGAAGGGTTGAGGCAAACTGCCCTGTTAATGCGCTGATCATAGGGCTATGTGAAACCGAGTGCAACACTCGCTTTAGTATAAGGTAAGGTGATTTTGCACTGACAAACATTCAAAAAGCTAAGTCTTTGAGTGCTTTATTAAATTTATCTGTGATGAATTGGTGACGCTACCAGCATTTTTAGATGGCGGATTTGATTTTTTTTAGTTAAAAACTGGTTATACTACAATTTCGGTTTATATAAACTAACCAACTAACTCAGCCTGAACGGAGTGAAATAATGAATCAGCCTAGCACGATAAACTATAGCGCTGCATCGAAACTGGAAACAAATAAGGTATTGCGTAATACATACGCTTTACTATCGATGACCTTGTTTACCAGTGCAATTGCAGCTTTCTTTGCAGTAGTCGCCGGTATTGGCCACATGGCGTCTATTGGTATGATGGTTGCCGCTATGATCATCGTATTCTTCGTCTTACCTCGCAGCATCAATTCTTCGATGGGGCTTGTTTGGACATTTGTATTTACAACCTTAATGGGTGCCTCGTTGGGTCCATTGCTTAGCGCTTACCTACAGTTTCCACAAGGCCCAGCCATTGTGATGCAAGCCTTAGGTATGACAGGTCTTATTTTCTTCGGCTTGTCTGGCTATGTACTCACCACCAAAAAAGACTTCTCTTTTATGAGCGGCTTTTTAATGGCAGGTTTAATTGTGGTTGTAGTGAGCATGTTACTTAACTTGTTTTTACAAATACCAATGCTTAGCCTAGCCATTAGTGGTGCAGCGGTAATGTTGTTTTCTGGCTTTATTCTTTACGATACCAGCAACATCTTAAACGGTACCGAAACCAACTACATTCGAGCAACTATCTCTATGTACTTGAATATATTTAATATTTTCGTACACTTGTTACACATCTTAGGTTTCTTGAACGACGACTAAGCCAGATTGGTAAAGGATAAATACGCCCTGCCTTTGCAGGGCGTTTTCATTTATGGCACTTACGTTAAAAATTGATTCATCTGCACTTAACTGGACTGTAGCGTTAAAAGCTGCTGGTTTAGCTACGTTAGTATTAAGCCTAGGCTTGCTGCTAGACGTAGATCTCGCACTTACCGCCACTCTCGGTATTGTGGCTGCGGGTTTAGCCGACAGCCCCGACTTCTATCAGCAACGCCTGCAAAGTACAGCATTAATGGTAACCAGTTTTACCTTAGCGACTGTATCGGTCACTCTATTGTTTCCTTGGCCGTGGTTGTTCGCTGTTGGTTTATTTAGTTCATGTTACTTGTTTATGCGCATGCCGGTGCTTGGGCAAAAATACGGCTCTATCTCTCTTTGTTCCTTGATTATTGCCATTTACACCATGCTGGGGTATTCCACCTATGCAAACCCTTGGGTGCAACCACTTTGGTTAGTGATAGGTGCACTTAGTTATGCGTTACTTTCGCTGGTTATAAACGCCCTTTACCCTACCCGCTGGGTAGACAAACAGCTGGATAATGTATTTCGCCAAATCAGTTTGTACCAATTAACTAAAACCCGGCTATTTCAACGCGCAGCTAATATCAACGACATTCAAGTTAAGCTAACAGCCCAAAGCGCTGATATTGCTGAGCAGCTAGGCGTTATACGCCACGGCTTGTATGTGCACCAACAGCGTAACAAACAGCAAGTTGGCTCAAGCCAAATGGACCGATTTTTTAAAGCCCAGTTACTGCATGAGCGCTTAAGTTCGTCCCATTTAGATTACGAACGTTTGCAAAAGGTTCTTCCAAGAACATTGCTCGCTGAAACGAGAACTATATTAGTTAAAATCGCCCGGGTTATTGGTGCAAGACAAACCCCGCCAGAAATACAACAAGAACTTAACTATGCAATTGATACTCTTGAGCAAAACCGAGCCAATTTAAAAGATGTGCCACCGCGCTTTGCCTACATGCTCAAAAACTTAAAGAAAGTCACCGCTCTATGCTTTCATGAGCAGCACTTTCCTGAACCAGAACAAAGCTTTTCACCTTTTAGTTCTATTTCAATAAAACAATATTTGCAGCAAGCTTTCGACTTTACACTCTCCATAAACCGCCATGCCTTAAGAATGGCTACTATTATGTTAGCCGCTTACGGTTTAATTCAGCTCTCGGGAGACGAACACGCTTACTGGTTGATGCTAAGTTGTTTATTAGTAGTTAAGCCGAATTATCACGATACTAAAAAGCGAGTAGACAAAAGAGTTTATGGCACTATCGTGGGTGTTGTGCTTGCTGCGGGACTCAGTTATTTAGCTCTTCCTGAGATCATTCTTATAGCATTGCTCCCAGGCTTTATATTACTGTTCTTTTTGTTCTTCCATTTTAACTACGCTATCTCCGTGGCTGTTATTACGGTGTTTGTAGCCATGTCTTTAGACATACAGGGCTATCCCGCGAACGAAGCGTTAATGGTAAGAACCTTTGTCACTATTCTTGGGGCAGTAATGGCAATGACAGCGATGCGTTATCTGTGGCCCGATTGGCAACATAAGCAAAGCCGCAAAATTATTAGCCAGTTATTTGCCAATATTGCCAAGTATCAGCAAGCCATATTCGAGCAGTATTTCTCTCAAGCTACCGATGAGTCAACGGCCTTTCGCTTAAGCCGCTACCACGCCTATCAAAGCGAAGCCGAACTGGTTCGCCATTGGCAACATATGCTGGCAGAACCCAGTGCTAAGCAGCGATTATCACCTGATTTGTATCAACTGGTAGGTTTAAGCCATCATTTGCTGTCTCACCTGTCTGCCCTCTCTACGCATCGTAATCAGCTGCAATCTAGCCACGCAGCTGAACGCTTAGCGAGTCTAGGCGAGACCATTCAAAACGAGCTGTGTTTAATGCACGATTACCTGTTGCTAAAGTCGGAGCAAAGGCCAAGTTTAAGCCTGCAGCATGACGCTTTAATGCGCTCCATTAACCAACTACTGCCTCAATTAGTTGGCAATGAACTATTGATTGCTTATCAGCTACAGCTTATCGGTAAAGACTTAAAGAAAATTCGACAGTTATTGCTCAATGGTAAGTGGTAAACTAGCCGTGATAACAGGCTAATAAGGCACGAAACACTGGCATGATTGAATTTAACGGCAAACAATACCCTACCGATAAAAACGGCTACTTACTTGAGTTAGAGGTATGGACAGAAGCGCTAGCCGCTCATATTGCTGAACTAGAGAACATTGAAATGAATGAAGCCCATTGGGAAGTGGTTCACTTTGTTCGAAATTTCTATCTGGAGTTTAATACCTCACCAGCCATGCGGGCGCTAGTTAAAGCTATGGCCAAAAAGTTTGGTCCAGAAAAAGGCAATAGTCGATACTTATATAAACTGTTTCCAGAAGGTCCGGCCAAACAAGCAACCAAAGTAGCTGGCCTACCTAAACCAGTTAAATGTATCTAAGTTAAATAACAAAAAAGCGCCTTAAGGCGCTTTTTTAATACTCATTAATTCGTTAGTGCTAAGCAGAAATAAGCTCTATTCCGCCCATGTAAGGTTGCAGGACGTCTGGGATACGAATACTGCCATCAGCATTTTGGTAATTCTCTAAAATAGCCACCAAGGTCCGACCTACTGCTAAACCAGAACCATTTAAAGAGTGTAACAACTCTGGTTTTTTAGCACCGGTTGGTCGAAAACGCGCTTGCATACGGCGCGATTGGAAGTCTTCACAGTTAGATACTGAAGAAATTTCTCGGTAAGCATCTTGCGCAGGTACCCATACTTCTAAGTCGTAGGTTTTAGTTGCGCCAAAACCCATATCTCCAGTACACAAAATAACTACCCGGTATGGCAATTCAAGTTTCTGAAGAATGTTTTCCGCATGTTGACGCATCTCTTCCAAGGCGTCGTATGATTTCTCTGGGTGAACCAGCTGCACCATTTCAACTTTGTCGAATTGGTGTTGGCGAATTAAACCGCGAGTATCACGCCCGTAAGATCCGGCTTCACTGCGAAAACACGGAGTATGAGCAGTCATACGAATGGGCAACTCAGTTTCATCTACGATGCTATCGCGCAACATATTAGTGAGCGGTACTTCGGCCGTAGGAATCAAACTCATGCCAATACCTTCTTCGGTTGCCGGCTGAGTATGAAATAAGTCTTTACCAAATTTAGGCATTTGGCCCGTGCCGTACAAAGAATCTGAGTTAACCAAGTACGGTACGTACATCTCTTGGTAACCATGTTCTTCAGTATGGGTATCTAGCATAAACTGAGCAATGGCACGGTGTAACTTAGCAATTTTGCCTTTCATTACGATGAAGCGTGAACCACTAATCTTTACTGCGTTGGCAAAATCTAAACCTTGTAAGTCAGTACCTACATCAACGTGATCTTTAACGTCAAAATCAAAATCCGGTAATTCACCCCAAGTATGCAACTCAACGTTCTCGTCTTCGTCTTTGCCTATTGGGGCACTTGGATGAGGTAAGTTAGGTAGCGTTAAAGAATAATCTTTAATTTCTTCCAGTAACGCGTTTAGCTCGCCTTTCGCGGCGTCAAGTTTTTCACCCAATTGGCCTACTTCGGCAAGTAGCGGTGCAATATCTTCGCCACGGCCTTTAGCTTGACCGATTGATTTGGAACGGGTGTTACGCTCATTTTGTAGTTCTTGGGTGCGAACTTGTAGTTCTTTACGACGACTTTCTAATTCAGTCAATCGAGCTACATCAAGTTCAAATCCACGAGTCTTTAAGCGCTCAGCGGTGGTGTCTATTTCGCCGCGCAACAAATTAGCGTCTAACATTCAATAACCTACTTCCAATTCAATTTGATAATTAATCACAATACCCAGCCAAATAACGCCTAGTAAGGTATTGCTAAATGTTTGCTTTACAAAACTCGCTTATTATAGAGCAACTACCTACAGACACAATCTAGCTTTCGACTAGATCGCGCAATATAGGCGAATTACTTTGAATAAGTGAGTGCTTATTTAGCTTGCTGGTCGAGATTATGTAAATAACTCAGTTTTTCAGCTATCTGTTTTTCTAAACCGCGCGGTTGTGGGTAGTAAAATTGGCTACCGTGTAAGGCGTCTGGCAGGTATTGTTGACCAGCCGAATAAGCATTGGGTTCGTCGTGTGAATAACGATACTCTGCCCCATACCCTAACTCTGCCATCAATTTGGTGGGTGCGTTACGTAAATGTACTGGCACTTCTGCATCGCCGTATTCTTTGGCTGCAACACGAGCGGCTTTAAAAGCGGTATACACCGCGTTGCTTTTAGGTGCGCAAGCCAAATAAACCACAGCTTGAGCAATCGCACGTTCTCCTTCTGCAGCACCAACTCGAGTAAAACAGTCCCATGCACTAACCGCAATTTGCATCGCGCGAGGATCGGCATTTCCCACATCCTCTGAGGCAATTGCTAAGCAGCGACGCGCAACCGATAAAGGGTCGCCACTGGCTTCTAAAATACGGCTATACCAATACAAGGCTGCATCTGGCGATGAGCCACGAATTGATTTATGTAAAGCCGACAACAAATCATAAAACTTGTCGCCTCCTTTATCGATATGGCTATAACGCTCTCCGGCCACTTGCTTAAGCAGACTAAAACTTAAGTACTTACCTTTTGCATCTACTTCAGCCAGCTCAGACATCATCTCAAGCAGATTGAGTGCACGACGCGCGTCGCCGCTCACTAAGCCAGCTAAGGCCTCAAGCACACCATCTTCGAAGTGCAGATTTTGTTGCTTTAGAAGTGAGTCATCGTTAATCGCACGATCTAGCAGCTGCATAATTGCCGCGCTATCTAGTGAGCGTAATACATAGGTTTTCGCCCGCGACAATAAGGCGTTGTTAAGCTCAAACGAGGGGTTTTCAGTTGTTGCACCCACAAAAATAACGGTGCCATTTTCTACATATGGTAAAAATGCATCTTGTTGGCTTTTGTTGAAGCGATGTACTTCATCAACAAATAGAATAGTGCGACGGCTTACTTGTTGATTTTGTTGAGCCCGCTCAATAGCAGCTCGAACTTCTTTAATGCCACCAGTTACTGCAGAAATTTTTTCGACTTCCGCATCAGCATAATGCGCAGCTAGCTCAGCAATAGTGGTTTTACCGGTGCCTGGCGGGCCCCATAAAATCATTGAATGTAGCTGGCCACTTGATATTGCTTTATACAAAGGTTGATCAGCCGCTAAAATGTGCTGCTGGCCAACGTAATGCGCTAATTCTGTCGGGCGCATTCTTGCTGCTAGAGGCCGAAAATCGGCCTCGAAGTTTAACTCCAAACTCATTAGCGTTGGTCGTCAATCATTGTATTTGCCGGAATATCGAATTGAAACAGTTTGCTATCAAACTTTGGGTTAGCTTTAAAACTGTCTAATGTAAATTCACTGCGCTGACCGGTACTTTCAATAATGTCGAAACGCGAAATACTGCTATCGGCATTTAGTTTCACCCAAAACGCAGCTTGCATTGGATCTTGTTTAGATTTAACTAAATAACCCTGCTCTAACTTTTCTACCTGATAGTTCTGCCAACTCTCTTTACGATCGTCTGCTAGCAAAATAAAGGGCGATTGATTAATCGCTTCACCCGCATCCATGATGGTAACCTGCTCAACAAATGGGCTGTAATACCAAATAGTTGAACCGTCCGAAACAATCATATCTTGCTCAGGCATCACTTGTTGCCAGTTAAGCTTGGCAGGCCTTGCTAAGCTAAGCTTACCTTCTGCCTCGTGAATATTGACACCGTCGGCATCTATCACCGTTTGTTTAAACTGTGCTTGAAAGCCCTGCAAGTCTGCAAGGTGTTGTTTTAATTCAGCAGCGGCATCAGCCGCTACAGCCTGGCCTGCTACCAATGCAGCAAAAGCAATACTTACTAATGTTTTCATCTTATCTCTTTAATCAATTCGAACAGGAGGTGGTGCAATCACTTCACGATTGCCGTTGTGCCCTGGGGCACTCACAATGCCTTGAACTTCCATTTGTTCAACGATACGCGCCGCGCGGTTATAACCAATTTTAAACTTACGTTGTACTCCAGAAACAGAGCCGCGGCGAGTTTCGGTTACGTGCATTACCGCTTGGTCAAATAAAGCATCTAATTCTTCGTCGGATTCAGCGACTTCGCCAGGTAGCATTGCATCTGGGCCAGCTTCGCCGTTTAATATCTCGTCAATGTAATCGGGTTCGCCGCGTTCTTTCCAGGCAGAAACCACTGCGTGAACTTCGTGATCGTCTACAAATGCACCATGCACACGTGTTGGAACACCGGTACCCGCTGGCAAGTACAACATATCGCCCATACCCAGTAAGGTTTCAGCACCCTGTTGGTCCAAAATGGTTCGAGAATCAATACGACTAGAAACTTGGAATGCCATTCGTGTAGGAATATTGGCTTTAATCAAGCCGGTAATTACATCCACCGAAGGACGCTGTGTTGCCAAGACTAAGTGAATACCTGCAGCACGGGCTTTTTGCGCAATACGAGCTATTAGTTCTTCTACCTTTTTGCCTACAATCATCATCATGTCGGCAAATTCATCAATCACCACTACAATATGCGGCAGCTTTTCTAAAGTGGGCGCAATTTCTGCCATGCTGTCTTCTGGCTTCCAGAGAGGATCGACAATAGGATTACCCGATGCCAAGGCATCCAACACTTTTTGGTTATAACCTTTTAGGTTACGCACGCCGAGCGCTGACATTAATTTGTAGCGTCGCTCCATTTCACCCACACACCAGCGCAGTGCATTAGCTGCCTCTTTCATGTCTGTCACAACCTCAGACAATAAATGAGGAATGCCTTCATAAACCGACAACTCCAACATTTTAGGGTTGATCATGATCAAGCGAACATCTTCGGGTGTTGATTTATAAAGTAGGCTCACGATCATTACGTTTACCCCAACAGACTTACCCGAACCTGTTGTACCAGCCACTAACAAGTGCGGCATTTTGGCAAGATCAACCACTACAGGTTGACCGGCAATATCTTTTCCTAACACCATAGTGAGTGGCGATTTAGCTTGATGAAATACTGGGCTATCTACCACTTCACTTAAATAAACTATTTCTCTAAAGCGATTTGGCAGTTCTAAACCAATCACCGACTTACCGGGAATAACTTCAACCACACGCACACTAATTGCCGATAAAGCTCGCGCTAAATCCTTAGACAAATTGGTGATTTTGCTTACTTTTACCCCAGGCGCTAAATCCAATTCAAAACGGGTAATTACTGGGCCAGGGTGCACTGCTACTACCGATGCTTGAATATTAAAGTCCAGTAATTTGGCTTCGACTAAACGAGAAACTTGTTCTAACTCTTCTTGAGAAATCGGGTTTTGCTTTTTATCTGGCCTATCCAATAAATTCATATCGGGTAGTCTGCTTAATCGAGGTTGAGCAGGTGCAGCCGGAGTTTGCGGCTGACTGGGTGCGACAGTTTTAGCCTTAGCCGGCATTGAGCCACCATCAAAGGGGATATCAGGCATTGGCTCAGGTGGTGTTTGGTCAAGAATCACGCTTGGTGGGTCTACGCTTTCGTCTTCAAAGGCAAACTCAATATCTTCTTTAGCTTGAGATAACTCTTCCTCAAATGAACTGTCTATTGAAAAGCTCGGTTCAATCGCTTGCGAGCTCACTACAGGCTCTGCATCTAATTTTTCTTGTAAAGAGGCTTGCTGTTCATCTACAAAATCAGTTTGCAAATGAATATCAGACTCCATATTTGGGTCTGGCAATTCAGTGCTTTCTTCAGCTTTTGGTTCTGGCTCAAAGTCGCGCATTAATACATCTTGCTCTAATTCGCGTTGTTTCTTATTCCGCATTCGCTCGGGCAAAGATACCAGGCCACTATAGGCTGCGTTTAAAAGACTGCCCAGTTGCTCAACAAACTGAATCCAAGATACGCCGGTAAATAAGGTTACACCACCGGCAAATACTGCTAACAAAATAATACTAGTGCCTAACAAACCAAACACTGGGATCATTAGCTGAGTGAAAATATCTCCCACTAAGCCTCCTGAAGAAAAAAAGAAAAAATCATCAATATGAATGCTCGCTAAAGTGGTTAAACTCGCGAAAGTGAAAACAAACCCAATAACCCTTAAACCTAGAGTAAAGAAATTGAGTTGGGCAACCGGACAGGGTCGCCAAAATAAAGCCCAAGCTAAAAAACCACTTATCAAAGGAACGCTATAAGCCATAAAGCCAAAACTAAATAGCAGTAAATCGGCAAACCAAGCACCAGAACTGCCAGCTGCATTAGCAATGGATTGTTCAACTGCTGTTTGCGACCAACTCGGATCACTAGGATTAAATGTTAATAAGGCTACCATTAGGTAAACACCTAAAGCGCCCATTGCGATAGCGCATACTTCCGCAATACGAGCAAAGCCAGACAATCTGTTGTCTGTAAGATCTGTCACAAGCGTTCCCTTGAACTAAAAATATCCAATAAATATTCTGTTTGGTTAAAAACAAAACAAGCGGCATTAGCCGCTTGTTTAACTTTATCAAAAATGAATTGGAGGGGGAAACGACTCCGTTAGTTTTTGATAACTAGTCGATTACTCTGCTTCACTTCTTCCATAACGACGTAAGTACGCGTGTCGTTTACACCAGGCAAACGAAGAAGAGTTTCGCCTAACAACTTACGATAAGCAGACATATCCGCTACGCGAGTCTTTAATAGGTAGTCAAAATCACCAGATACTAAGTGACATTCTTGAATTTCTTCAAGCTGCTGCACTGCATGGTTAAATTGTTCAAATACATCTGGCGCACCACGATTCAACGTGATTTCAACAAAAACCAACAGTGAAGCGTCTAAATACTGAGGATTTAAAATTGCGGTGTAACCGGTAATGTAACCTTGGCGCTCCAGGCGTCTAACCCTTTCTAGACAAGGTGTAGGGCTTAAACCTACGCGTTTTGAAAGTTCCACATTTGATATGCGGCCATCTTTTTGCAACTCATTAAGTATGTTGCGATCAATACGATCCAGTTCCTTCATTGGTCGACCTTTTGCTTCCATTAGTGGTGATACGATTGTTGTCCCTAAGTACACCAAGTTGAGCTGACTTTTTATGCATTATTACTGGTTGTCACTGCATAAACTATGTGGGTATCCCTTCACACATAAATAAGTCATTACAAGCGAGATGCAGAGCTAAAACCCAAGCGAACAGATTTTTCTAAACTTTTGTTTTATCCCCGAGCATTATTTATTCCACAAAATGCCCAGACTATCAAGTAAAAAGCCGAATTAAAGGCTAGATAAATACGCATATCCATATAAAGTTTTATTATTTGTTGGGATTAACGAAGACGATTATGCTGTATCCAACAAATCAGCTTGCCCGTGCAGACCGCAAGTTTTTCATATTTTGATGCTTGATATTGAGTTTTATACCCTCATATACCAAGCAAGGACTTTAAGGAATTGAAACAATCATGAGCAACGCGAAACATCATAAACTAATCATTCTCGGTTCAGGCCCTGCGGGTTACACTGCAGCGGTTTACGCTGCCCGAGCAAACCTTAGCCCTGTTCTTATCACAGGCATTCAACAAGGTGGCCAGCTAACCACGACCACCGAAGTTGAAAACTGGCCTGGCGATGCCGAGGGATTAACCGGTCCTGCGTTAATGGAACGGATGCAAGCTCATGCTGAAAAATTTGAAACTGAAATTGTGTTTGACCACATCAACGAAGTAGATTTTAAAGAGAAACCATATAAGCTTAAAGGCGACAGCGCTGAATATACCTGCGACGCTCTAATTATCGCTACAGGCGCTTCCGCTAAGTATTTAGGGCTTCCATCAGAAGAAGCATTTAAAGGTAAAGGCGTATCGGCTTGTGCAACCTGTGATGGATTTTTCTACCGCAACCAAAAAGTAGCCGTTGTGGGTGGCGGTAACACTGCTGTTGAAGAAGCCCTATATCTTTCAAATATCGCTTCAGAAGTTCACCTTATTCACCGCCGCGAAGAGTTCCGTAGTGAAAAAATTCTTACTAAACGCTTAATGGACAAGGTGGCAAACGGCAATATTGTTCTTCATTTAAACCAAACATTGGATGAAGTACTGGGTGACGAAATGGGCGTAACTGGTGTTCGCGTGCGAAACGTAAACGACGACACCACTCAAGATATCGACGTTATGGGCGCATTCATTGCCATCGGTCACCAACCTAACACTGGCATTTTTGAAGGCCAATTAGCAATGAAAGATGGTTACTTGACTATACAATCTGGTACCGAGGGCAATGCAACTCAAACCAGTATTCCGGGGATCTATGCCGCTGGTGATGTTGCAGACCACATTTACCGTCAAGCAATTACCTCTGCTGGCGCTGGCTGTATGGCTGCCTTAGATGCTGAGCGTTACTTAGATAGCCTAAACGACTAGAGTTATCATCTGCGTCAATCTAAAGCCGGCCTCAATGCTGGCTTTTTTATTGCCTATTCACTTTGGTTTTGCTGATATACTCAGCCAATAACCATTTTACATCCAAGTTATTTTGCAGCCGGTATATCTAGATCTTAATCGACCCTTTCCTGACCCACACCAAGCACTCAGCGATCCAAACGGGCTACTAGCTATAGGCGCGGACCTGAGCAGTAAACGGCTAATCGATGCATATAACAATGGTATTTTCCCGTGGTTTAGTGATGAACAACCAGTATTATGGTGGAGCCCCGATCCTAGAATTGGGCTAGAATTATCAAGCCATACCATTAGCAAAAGCATGCGTAAATTTATCCGTAAATCTTCCTTAACAGTCACCATCAATCGTGATTTTGAACAGGTTATTCGTCAATGTGCATTGCAGCGAGAAGGTGAGACCTGGATTAACAACGACATGTACCAAGCTTACTTAAAGCTTCATCAACTTGGTCATGCTCAATCAGTTGAAGTATGGCAACAACAGCAATTAGTCGGTGGCCTTTATGGCGTTAATGTAGGCCAGGTGTTTTGTGGTGAGTCGATGTTCCATACCGTAAGCAACGCTTCAAAACTAGCCTTTCACCTTTTCTGCCAGCACTTTGCTGCTCATGGTGGCGTTTATATTGACGGCCAAATAGAAAACCCTCACTTGCTAAGTTTAGGTATGCAAGCTTTAACAAGAGCTGATTTTCTTAATTTATTGGAAGCAACCAAAGACAAACCACTAAACCCAAACTGCTGGCGGCCACAGGAAATACGTTAATGCAATTGCCTATTGGCTTAAGTCAAATAAGCCCCTGCCCTTACCTACCTGAAGAAAAAGAGCAGTTATGTTTTACCCTATGTAATTCTCAACAAAAGACTGACTATTACCCACAGTTATTGGCCTTAGGATTTCGCCGTAGCGGCAATGAGCTATACCGCCCAGCCTGCGAACACTGTCACGCCTGTCAATCCTTACGCGTTGATACTCAAGCATTTAGCGCTAGTCGCTCTCAAAAACGTATTTTGAACAAAAACAAACTAGTGACAATGCAATGGGAGGAAGAACTTAATCAAGTTGATTACCAGCTCTTTGAACGTTACATAGCCGCACGACATCAAGATGGCAGCATGTACCCTGCCAGCGAGGAGTCATTTTTTCAGTTTTTAAGTTGTGAATGGTCAAATACCCAATATCTAAAACTGTTTCTAAATGGCCAACTAATAGCGGTATGTGTAACCGATGTACAAGAAAAAGCCTACAGCGCCGTATATACATTCTTTGAGCCGAACTTAGCACAACAGTCACTGGGTAATTTGGCGGTACTAATGCAAATATCAGCCGCTCAACAAAACAATAAGTCATGGTTGTACTTGGGTTATCAAGTCGATAACTGCAAAAAAATGAACTACAAACGGAACTATTTGCCACATCAACGATTTATTAATGGGAAATGGCAATAGATTTGGAGGATAAACTTTACACAAGGCGGTAAATCTGGCATTCTCCCTGCGTTTTTATAAGTGCGTGTCAAACAGAGGACTCAATGGCGAAAGAAGACAATATTGAAATGCAAGGCACAGTGTTAGACACCTTGCCTAACACAATGTTCCGTGTAGAACTAGAAAACGGACATGTTGTTACAGCCCACATTTCTGGCAAAATGCGTAAGAACTACATCCGCATTTTAACCGGGGATAAAGTTACGGTTCAACTAACACCGTACGACTTGTCAAAAGGGCGCATTGTTTTCCGCGCGCGCTAATCCGCATATTGTTGTGAGCAACAATTAAAAAAGCCAGCTTATCGCTGGCTTTTTGCATATTGGCTTGATTTATACTTCAGCCACTTCATCTTCATATTGAAAATCAAGCTTGCCATCTTTCAAACCAATATCAACATGGCCACCTTGATTTAAACGTCCAAACAAGATTTCGTTAGCGAGTGGTTTGCGTAGTTGTTCGCGAATAACCCTAGACATTGGCCTTGCGCCCATAGAGCGATCATAGCCTTGTTCAGATAACCACAAACGTGCTTCTGTATTCACTTCCATTGATACGCCATTAGCATCAAGCTGTGCTTGCAGCTCTACAATGAACTTATCCACCACTTGCTCGATGATGTCTTCACCTAAGTGATTAAACCAAATAATGTTATCTAAGCGGTTTCTAAACTCTGGAGCAAAAATACGGTTAATTTCTGCCATCGCATCAAAACTCATATCCTGCTCTTTAAAGCCAATCGCTGAACGTTGAGTTTCTTTAACACCAGCGTTGCTGGTCATAACCAAAATAACGTTGCGGAAGTCTGCATGACGCCCGTTGTTATCGGTGAGTGTACCGTGATCCATGACTTGCAATAACAGGTTGAATACGTCTTCGTGTGCTTTCTCAATCTCATCGAGCAATACCACACAATGAGGATGTTTGAGTACTGCATCCGTTAACAAACCACCTTGGTCGAAACCAACATAGCCAGGAGGCGCTCCAATCAAGCGAGAAACAGCATGACGTTCCATATACTCGGACATGTCAAAACGAATAAGCTCTACACCCATAGCTTTGGCTAACTGTTGAGTAACCTCAGTTTTACCGACACCAGTTGGCCCCGCAAACAAGAACGAACCCACCGGTTTTTGTTCTGCACCTAATCCAGAGCGGTTTAAGCGAATCGCATCCACTAATACATCAATGGCTGGATCTTGCCCAAACACCACCATTTTAAGGGTATCGTTTAAGCCGCGTAAGGTTTCCCGATCAGAAGACGATACTTTGGCTTCAGGAATACGCGCAATTTTTGCAACAATCGCTTCAATATCACCGGCACCAATGGTTTTTTTACGGCGACTTACCGGCAGCATTCGCATGCTAGCACCCGCTTCATCGATGACATCAATGGCTTTATCAGGTAAATGACGCTCATTAATATACTTGGCTGCTAATTCTGCAGCGCTGCGCATTGCTTGCTTGGTATAACGCACGTCGTGGTGAGCTTCATAGCGACTCTTCAAACCCATCAGGATCTTAGTGGTATCCTCAACTGTTGGTTCCACCACATCAATTTTTTGGAAACGACGAGCTAACGCTCGATCTTTCTCAAAAATCTGATTGTATTCTTGGTAAGTTGTTGAGCCAACACAACGCAGTAAGCCATTGCTTAGTAGAGGTTTAATCAAGTTAGCGGCGTCAAGTTGGCCGCCTGAAGCTGCTCCTGCGCCAATAATAGTGTGAATTTCGTCGATAAACAAAATGGCGTTTTCAGCATTTTCTAGCTGTTTTAACAACGACTTAAAACGCTTCTCAAAATCACCGCGATACTTAGTACCAGCAAGCAAAGAGCCAATGTCTAAAGAATAAATAGTAGCGTCTTTAATGACATCAGGGACGTCTTCGTGAACAATTCTGTAAGCAAGTCCTTCAGCAATCGCGGTTTTACCTACCCCTGCTTCACCCACTAACAACGGATTGTTTTTACGACGACGACATAATACTTGAATAGTACGCGACAGTTCTTTGTCACGACCAATAAGAGGATCGATTTTACCTTTCAACACTAAATGATTTAGGTTGCTAGCAAAACTCTCTAGTTGTTTAGTTTCTTCAGATTGCGCTTCAGTATCCGCTGCAGGGCCTTGTTCAGCACTTGGCTCATCATCTTTACGAATACCATGCGATATAAAGTTAACCACGTCTAAGCGGCTAATATCCGCTTTTTTAAGGAAGTAAACCGCTTGGCTCTCTTGCTCACTAAAGATAGCGACTAATACGTTAGCCCCGCTAACTTCACTGTTGCCTGATGATTGAACATGAAACACTGCACGTTGCAGCACACGTTGAAAACCTAGAGTAGGCTGAGTCTCGCGCTCGCCATCGTCCTCTGGAATGATTGGGGTGGTTTGTTCAATGAAACTACTTAACTCTTGGTTAAGTTGATTGAGATTAGCCCCACACGCGACTAGGGCTTCTTTTGCGGCAGAATTTTCTAGTAAACCCAACAACAGGTGTTCTACCGTCATGAATTCGTGTTGCTGTTGTCTCGCTTCTTTAAACGCTTGGTTTAAAGTTTGTTCCAACTCTTTATTTAGCATGCATAGGCCCCCTAAAGACAATCAATACTACGTAGCTATGCTTTCTCCATGGTGCACATCAAGGGATGGTCATTTTGTTTAGCATAACTATTTACTTGTGCAGCTTTTGTTTCAGCTACTTCGGCCGTGAAAACCCCACAAACTCCTTTACCTTTATAATGAATGGTTAACATTATTTGTGTTGCTTTATCTAAATCCATATTAAAAAACAACTGCAACACTTCGATAACAAACTCCATAGGAGTATAGTCATCATTATTTAATACCACCTTATACATTGGTGGCGGTGCCGTCTCGCTTTTGGCCTCTTTGGTGAATTCTTCAACATCTAGCCAGTCAGATAATTTGCTCATAAAAACTATAGTAGTAAAAACGCGTTTCTGTATTCAACATAACCGCTTTGAGTTAACAAGGCTAGTAGAAAAATGCCTTGAAAACTTGACTGTAGTAAATATTTTACTAAATTGTTAAACAGCTGACTTAAAGTTGCGTCAAAAATGACCAACAAGTTGGTTTGGTAGATAAATTTAATAGGGAAATGTCGTATGCCAAACGGTACAGTTAAATGGTTTAACAACGCAAAAGGATTTGGTTTTATTTGCCCGGATACAGGCGGAGAAGATATCTTCGCTCACTATTCGACAATTCAAATGGAAGGGTATCGTACTCTTAAAGCTGGTCAGCCAGTTCAATTTGAAACTCAGCAAGGGCCGAAAGGTAGTCATGCTGTAAGCATTGTCTTTGACGATAGTCAGCAATGACCTTTTAATAGCAATACTCTGCTAGGCCAAATGCCAGTCTTAATGACTGGCATTTTATTTTCGAACTCCCCCACTCTCATTTATCAACATGACCCGTCCTAAAATAGGTTGACGATTTTTAGGCCAGCTCCAGTAGCTGGCCTTTTCTATTATGCACCTGATTGGGCGTTTCCATATTTAAACTCAGGTGCGGTCTCATCGTGTTGTATATCGCTATCGATTCTTTTACCAGTCTCTTTAGTTCTTTCAGTGTCTTACATCGGTACAGTAAAAACTCTTGCTTCAGTATACCGTTTATCCTTTCCGCCAATGCGTTTTGGTAGCAATCATAGCCGTCTGTCATCGATGGTCGAATTTGGTTTATCAATAAATAGTTCATCTTGATAAACAGCCGAACAGTATTGTGAGCCTCGGTCTGAGTGGTGTACCGCGTTAGCGATATAGCGCTTATCTTTAACCGCCATCTTTAGCGCTTTCACTACGCTGTCAGCTTTCATGTCCTTACTCACGTGATGACCGACTATTTTACGAGAACCCGCATCGGTGACCAGCGACAGATAATGCACACCTTGGTCTGATTCAAGGTAGGTAATATCACTAACTAGCACATGCTCTGCATCATGCAGTCCTTCCTCTTTCAGCAGATTCGGATGTTTCTTCATCCAGTGCTTACTGAACGTCGTTTTGGTGACGCTTCTTTTGGGTTTAACCAGCAAGCCCTCTCGTCTCAAATAAGCAAAGAACTCATCTCGGCCAAGTTTAATGTTGTGCTCAAGCAGTGTCGGTTTTAACAACGCGTAGAGCTTGCGCCCACCCAATCGCGGCATATATTTACGCCAGTACGCTACCCAGTCTTTGATGACCGATAACGTCGCTCTACGGTTTTCCATTCGGGCGACCGCCTGATAAATAGATTGCCGTGAAATACCTGCCGCGCGACAGGCAGCAGCGAGGTTTATTTCGCTGTCGGTTTTCGCTTGCCAGACGTACCGGATAAGTACTTTTTTCTGAGGCCCGCTCCGTATTCATTGTCCATGATATCGACCATACCATTGAGGATTTGGTTACGGAGCTTCTCTTCGGCTAACTCACGCTCAAGGCGCTTAATGGTTTCTGCTGGCGTTTCTTTTGAATTAGGCATAAGGGGATGCTGAAAAGGTTTTGACCAATCAAGCCTACCATGTTTTCTGAGCCAAACCAGTACGGTTGAACGCCCCTGAATGCCAAATCGGGCTTGTGCTTGTTTGTACGCCATTTCGCCTTTTTCGATGCGCGCTACGACACCTAATTTAAAGGCCAAGGTGTAATCGCGTTGTGTGCGCTTACGGCTAGAGTTAATGGGTCTTGTCATAAAGAAGTCCTCTTTATGACAACCTATTTCCGGACGGGACAACAGATACAAAAAAGCCGATAACAATGCACCGGCTTATTGAAATGGCTTAGCTCGAAATCAACGCAAGCTATCAACTATTTCGTTAAAGATAGCACTTGGGCGCATTGCTGCAGACGCCTTAGCGGCATTAGGCTGGAAATAGCCGCTTAAGTCTACACTTGGGCCTTGAGCCGCATTTAACTGTTCTACGATCGCGCTCTCTTGCGCAACTAGCTTATCAGCAATGGCTGCAAACGCTTGCTTAAGCTCTTTATCACCTTCTTGCTCGGCTAGGCACTGAGCCCAGTACATACACAAGTAGAAGTGACTTCCACGGTTATCAAGCTCTTTAACTTTGCGTGAAGGCGACTTGTTTTGGTCCAAGAAAATGCCCGTTGCTTTATCTAAGGTCGCAGCTAGAACCGCAGCTTTAGCATTATTGGTAACTTGTCCTAAATGCTCCAAAGAAGCAGATAGAGCTAGAAACTCACCTAAAGAATCCCAACGTAAGTGGTTCTCTTTCTCGAATTGCTGAACGTGTTTCGGTGCTGAACCGCCAGCACCCGTTTCAAACAACCCACCACCATTCATTAGCGGAACAATCGACAACATTTTAGCTGATGTACCCAGTTCCAATATTGGGAACAGATCCGTCAGGTAATCACGCAATACGTTACCCGTTACTGAAATAGTATCTAGGCCCTGTTTAACGCGCTCTAGCGAGAACTGAGTTGCATCATTAGGTGCTAAGATCTTAATCTCTAAACCACTAGTATCGTGATCACCTAAGTAGCTCTCTACTTTAGTAATCAACTGAGCGTCATGGGCACGGTTTGCATCTAACCAAAATACTGCTGGAGTATTGCTTAGGCGCGCACGGTTAACGGCGAGTTTTACCCAGTCGCGAATAGGCGCGTCTTTAACCTGACACATACGGAAAATGTCGCCTTGATTAACTGATTGGCTAAGTACTACTTGGCCATTTGCATCAATTACTTCAACTGTACCCGCCGCAGGAACAGCAAAGGTTTTGTCATGCGAACCGTATTCTTCAGCTTTTTGCGCCATTAAGCCAACGTTAGCTACCGAGCCCATTGTCGTTGGGTTAAATGCGCCATTATCTTTACAGAAATCAATAGTTTGCTGATAAATACCGGCATAGCTACGATCTGGAATAACCGCTTTAGTATCTTGTTGCTTACCGTCACTATTCCACATTTGACCAGAAGCACGGATCATTGCAGGCATTGAAGCATCAATAATCACGTCACTTGGTACGTGTAAGTTGGTAATGCCTTTATCCGAATCCACCATCGCTAACGCAGGACGCACAGCGTAAACAGCTTCAATAGCGGCTTTTATTTCTTCTTGCTTTGCACTGTCTAAGCTTTGAATTTTAGCGTATACATCGCCTAAACCATTACGTACGTCTACACCTAGCTCGTCAAATAACTCACCGTATTTAGCAAATACATCTTTGAAGAATACTTTAACTACATGGCCGAAAATGATTGGGTCAGACACCTTCATCATGGTCGCTTTCATATGAAGTGAAAACAAAATACCTTTTGCTTTAGCGTCTTCTATCTCTGCTTCAATAAAGGCTGATAACTGGGCCACATTCAGTGCCGCAGCATCAATAACTTCACCGGCTAATACAGGGAAAGCCTCTTTTAGCGTAATAGTTTCACCTGCATCAGTTTTTAATTGAATCGCTACAGTGCCAGCCTGTTGAATAGTTGCCGATACTTCACTACCGTAAAAATCGCCCTGCTCCATACTGGCTACATGGCTTAAAGAATCTTTAACCCAAGCTCCCATAGAATGAGGGTTGTTGCGAGCATATTGTTTAACAGAACCAGGCGCGCGGCGGTCTGAGTTACCTTCTCGTAGTACCGGGTTTACGGCACTGCCTTTAATTTTGTCGTATTTAGCTTTAGCACCACGCTCTTGGTCGTTGCTTGGCTCTTCAGGGTACTCTGGCAAGGCATAACCTTGTGCTTGAAGCTCTTTAATTGCCGCTTTTAACTGCGGAACAGAAGCACTAATGTTAGGTAACTTGATGATGTTAGCTTCAGGCTTCTTCGCCAATTCACCTAACTCTGCTAATGCGTCTGAGATTTGTTGTTGCTCAGTTAAGAATTCTGGAAAGCTAGAAATAATGCGACCCGCTAAAGAGATATCGCGGGTTTCTACGTGTACACCAGCAGCGCCGGTAAACGCTTGTACAATAGGTAGCAATGAATATGTGGCTAAGGCTGGCGCTTCGTCCGTTAAGGTATAAATAATCTTTGACGTCATGTCGGTCCCTAAAGTTGTGGTTGCTCTCGCTACGGCTGCCATTTTTTGAATAATGATCGAGTCCGCGAGGTGGTCAATTTTACGTATAAAAGCAAATAAGCTGCTGTTATTAGCAACTGACCGTCCAATAATTCGGCCAAAATAATAAACCATTTACAAACGCATTAACATTGTTTTACTAGTGGTACATACATTAGCTGTTACAATCGGCGCTATGAATAAGTTTGCAAAAGCGCCAAAGCCGCGCCGTTTTAAACGAAAGGCTGAAGTTAAACCCATTAAACCGCTCAACGGCCCACGCCGTTTAGTTTTATTTAACAAACCTTTTGACGTACTCAGCCAGTTTACCGATGGCCAGGGCCGAGCCACCTTAAAAGACTTTATTGATATTCCAGAAGTGTATGCCGCTGGCCGCTTAGATAGAGACAGCGAAGGGTTACTACTGTTAACAAACGACGGAAAGCTGCAACATCAATTAGCGAACCCTAAAGCCAAAACCAGCAAAACCTATTGGGTACAAGTAGAAGGTGCGCCAACAGAGCAAGATTTAGCGCCGCTACGTAGCGGTGTAACGCTCAAAGACGGCCCTTGTTTACCCGCCAAAGTAAAAATTATAACCGAGCCAAACCTTTGGCCACGCAATCCGCCCGTTAGAGAGCGTAAATCTATCCCTACTACCTGGCTCAGCATTAGTATTAAAGAAGGTAGAAATAGGCAAGTAAGGCGCATGACAGCAGCGATTGGTTTCCCTACTCTACGCTTGGTACGTTATCAAATTGGTAGCTATACCTTAGATGGCATCAACAACGGTCAGTACCAACAATTAACTGGTGATCAGACAGCATAGTTTGGCTATGTGAAATGCTGTTTTCATCACAGATTTTCTGGTAGAATTCGCCCCAAATTTTTTCCAACTAGTTAGCATGAACTCAAACAACACTAAAAAAGTGATTGTCGGTATGTCCGGCGGCGTTGATTCCTCAGTTTCAGCCTACTTGCTTATTCAGCAAGGCTATCAGGTTGAAGGTCTTTTTATGAAGAACTGGGAAGAAGACGATAACAGCGAATACTGTGCAGCGGCTGAAGATTTAGCCGATGCCCAAGCTGTGTGTGACAAATTAGGTATTAAACTTCATACCATAAACTTCTCAGCGGAATACTGGGATAACGTATTTGAACACTTCTTAGAAGAGTACAAAGCGGGTCGCACGCCAAATCCAGACATTATGTGTAACAAGGAAATTAAGTTTAAGGCATTCTTGGAATTTGCCGCAGAAGAATTGTCTGCCGATTACATCGCAACCGGTCACTACGTACAACGTCGCTTTAAAGACGGTCATTGGCAAATGTTACGAGGCTTAGACAGCAACAAAGACCAAAGCTACTTTTTGTATACTCTAGAAGAGAAGCACGTGGCACAAACGTTGTTCCCTGTTGGTGAAATCGAAAAACCAGAGGTTCGCCGAATCGCCGAAGAACAAGGTTTGATCACCGCCAATAAAAAAGATTCCACCGGAATATGCTTTATTGGTGAGCGTAAGTTTACTGACTTTTTGGCTCAGTACTTACCCGCTCAACCAGGTGATATAGAAACGTGCGAAGGCAAAGTAATTGGTACTCACCAAGGTTTGATGTACCACACCCTAGGCCAACGTAAAGGTTTGGGTATTGGCGGCACCAAAGACGGTGACGAAACGCCATGGTACACAGTAGATAAAGACATTGAGCGTAATGTGCTTATTGTTGGCCAAGGTCATGACCACCCTCGCCTTAAATCACAAGCTTTAATCGCCGCGCAACTGCATTGGGTTGACCGCAAAGTGATTAAGCAGGAGTTGCGTTGCAGCGTTAAGATCCGTTACCGCCAGCAAGACGTAGCCTGCACCATTATCCCGCAAGGTGATGATGAAATTAAAGTCGTTTTCGATGAGCCTCAAATTGCCGTTACACCAGGTCAATCTGCGGTATTTTACTTAGACGAAGTATGTTTAGGTGGCGGTATCATTGAACAGAAAATTGGCCTATAGCGCTTATGAGTAATCCTCTATCTGATCGTGTTATTGCCTTTGCAGGCATTTGCCAAGCGGCCAAGCTGGTACAAGACGTTGCTCGCACCAGTAACTGTGAAGAAGCCGGTTTAAGTACCTGCCTCAACAGTATTTTGGTGACCAACCCTGATCAAACGGTTGAAGTGTTTGGTTCACTGGAAGAGCTAAAACTAGGTTTAGGCGTAATGAACGCTCAGCTTAGTAGCCAACAAGAAAAGCGCAACGCC
Source organism: Agarivorans sp. DSG3-1 (assembly GCF_046774965.1). Classification (NCBI taxonomy): domain Bacteria; kingdom Pseudomonadati; phylum Pseudomonadota; class Gammaproteobacteria; order Alteromonadales; family Alteromonadaceae; genus Agarivorans; species Agarivorans sp. DSG3-1. The sequence continues at coordinate 3,797,102 of NZ_CP177241.1, forward strand.
GAAATCACTCGTTACTTGGTTAGCCTATTAGCGTTAGAACGGCGTTTAAACAAACGCCCTGATCTTATGAATATGATGGGCGAGCGGATTACCCAACTCGATCGCCAGTTACAGCATTTTAACCTACTCGACCAACAAGTATTAGGCGGCATCGCTGATATCTATAGCGACATTATTAGCCCGCTAGGGCCACGCATTCAAGTTGCAGGTAACGTGAGTTACTTACAACAACCGGTGGTTCAACACAAAGTGCGTGCATTACTCTTAGCCGGTATTCGTGCTTGTGTACTATGGCGCCAATTAGGTGGACAACGCCGCCAACTACTGTTTTCAAGAAAGAATTATTTACAGCAAACATCAACACTTTTACACACCATTGATTAGTTAATTTAGGAGAACACCATGGAACTGTCGGCCTTGACAGCCATTTCCCCGATAGACGGACGCTACGGGGATAAAACTTCTGAACTGCGCAGTATTTTTAGCGAATTTGGCTTAATAAAATACCGCGTAAGGGTAGAAATTCGTTGGTTACAAAAACTTGCCCAGCAAAACAACATTGCAGAAGTGCCTGCCTTTTCTCCTGAAGCCATTGCTTTTTTAGATAGCATTAACGATAACTTTAGCGAATCCGATGCTGCTCGCGTTAAAGAAATTGAACGTACTACCAACCACGATGTAAAAGCGGTTGAGTACTTTCTTAAAGAAAAAGTAGCAGGCAACGCCGAGCTTAACGCCGTATCTGAGTTCATTCACTTTGCCTGTACTTCTGAAGACATTAACAACTTGTCTCACGCCTTAATGCTAAGCGAAGCACGTAGCGAAGTATTAGTGCCTTACCTGCAACAGCTAATTGATGCGATTACCAGTCTTGCTAAAGAACTGCGTGAAACACCGTTACTGTCTCGTACTCACGGGCAGCCGGCTTCACCAAGTACTATGGGCAAAGAGATGGCTAACGTAGTAGCACGTTTACGTCGCCAGCTTAAACAAATCGAAGCAGTGGAAGTTTTAGGTAAAATTAACGGCGCAGTAGGTAACTACAACGCTCATAAATCGGCTTACCCAGAGGTAGACTGGCACCAGTTTTCTGAAGAGTTCGTTACCAGTTTAGGTGTTCAGTGGAACCCTTACACTACGCAAATCGAACCGCACGATTACATTGCCGAGTTGTACGATGCCATTGCCCGTTTTAACACTATTTTGTTAGATTTTGACCGCGATGTTTGGGGCTATATCTGCCTTGGTCACTTCAAGCAAAAAACCATTGCTGGTGAAATTGGTTCTTCAACCATGCCACACAAAGTTAACCCAATCGACTTTGAAAACTCAGAAGGTAACCTAGGTATCGCTAACGCCTTGTTTGGCCACCTAGCGGCTAAACTACCGGTTTCTCGCTGGCAGCGCGACCTTACCGATTCTACGGTATTACGTAACCTTGGTGTGGCAATGGGTTACTCGCTAATTGCTTATCAAGCTACGCTTAAAGGCGTAAGCAAGTTGCAAGTAAACGAAGAAAACTTATTGAAAGATCTTGATGGCAACTGGGAAGTATTGGCCGAGCCAGTACAAACCGTTATGCGCCGTTACGGTATTGAAAAGCCATACGAGAAACTGAAAGAGTTAACTCGCGGTAAGCGAGTGGACGCAGAAGCAATGCGCAACTTTATCGACGGTTTAGATATGCCAGAATCGGCGAAAGATGAGCTGAAGAAAATGACCCCTGCCAACTACATTGGCGATGCGGTTAAGTTAGTTGACCAGCTTTAAACGCTAGGCTCACTATCAAAAGCCAGTAGCAACGCTACTGGCTTTTTTGTATCTAAAGGCTTTTAAAACACCAAAAAGAAAAATCCCCGCCATAGAGGCAGGGATTGGTGTAAAAGTATCTATACTAGAAAAACACTAACAATTAATTTGCAGAATTAGTCTCTACCCATTGCATATTGTATTTAACCGCTTCCATAAACTGACTTTGGTCGTCTTTTACCTTACCAATGAAGCTATAAGTATCTCCATCATTCAGAGCTCGACTAAAATCAAAGTCATATGCCGCTGATTGCACGCCATTTTCAACTAAATCGAAGCATTCAGTACTGGTAACGCTAAAGCCATCCGGGCCGTTTAAGGTAATAGCACTGTAAAATTCTCTTATCGTAGAGCAGCTAATACTTTCACCATTCGCAGGATCAAAGTAAAGATCCGCATCGTACAACGCTCCTAGGTCACTAGTGTCTTTTTTCATCGATAGTGACACCGTACCTAGCTGATACTGTAATGCTTCACTTTTAGGCAAGTAAAAATCGAATGCACGTTTGAACCAAGCATCACTTGATTTACTTTGTAAGCGTTTTTCAGCTTCTTGCAAATCACTATAATAGGCATAACGTTCGCCTCCGAACGCTTCAACCATAAACGCGCCCTCTGATAGATCATCAGCAAGGGCTTGAATAAATAGCTCGGTGTACTCAAATTGCGTTGCACTTATTGTATCGTCAACATCAGCCGTAATACGGATAGACAGTTTATTGTTTACAATTTTGTACTCGCCCACTTCAACGTCTGCTTGTGTATCACAAGAGGTTAAGTTTTCTGGACTACGACGATTCATAAACATCTTACCGTCTTCAAACAACGCTGTATCACACCAAATACGGGTGAAGTTGCTGGTAGAATCATCACCATCGTCACTACCATATTCGGTGTAGTACCAATTCATACCAATCAACGCTTCGACATTGTGTTCGGGGTTTTGTGAAGGGTCCCATTGTTGAATGGTACTTTCGATAAGCGTCAAGTTTTCTGACTCCAGCAAAGTGAAAAGCGATTCCCCCTCAGCTTGGTCATAAATGATACTTAACGCCTGCTCACCCTCGCCAAATGTACGCATGTAAACCCAAGTGAAATCACCTTCATCTGAGCTACTTAGGTTTAATCGTTGTATGTCATTTTCGGCAGTAACAGTCCAATCACCACTAAACCCTTGTTCGCCCCAATTATGATCGGGCCACGTTGCTTCGAAGCTACCCGCTTTAAGCGCCGAGTTTACATAAATATTTTGGCTAGTTTGCTTGTAAACAACTTGCTGCAAAAATACATCAGTCCCATCGGGGTGATCTTCAATTGCTTGATATAAAGTATTGTTAGCGACAGGCACTGCTGCAGTGTGAGTAAACGGTGTATCATTACTGTCAAGCCAGAATAACTCATTATCCATAGCAAACATGATCTGGTAATGGTTGTCTTTGGCATATTCAAAGGTGGCGACTAAAGAGAAGTCAGCATCTCCTTCGTCATCTCCAGCCATGCTTAAACTACCATCTTGATTCAAGGTAACCGGGTCACAACGCCACTCTTCTTCAGCGGGTGGATTTGCTTCTACGTCAACTAAATCGGCGGCATCTTTAATGTCATGCTCATGAGGGTTCCAACAAAATTGTTTTTCACCGTCAACGATACGCAGCGAAACCCAACCAAATTCAATCCCATCATTATCCATGCCTACTTCGCCCATGCGCCACGCGCCGGCCTTAGCAAAGTGCTCTTCTTTAAATCGGTACTTTACCGGAACCACTGGTTCAACGGGATCTACCGGTAGATCTGCTGCGGCAACCACTAAAGCAAAATTACTATCTACTGTTGGGTTTTCACTGTCAGTCGCAGATACCGTTAAACGGCCTGTTTGCTGCTTAGTTGGAGTGCCAACTAGTAGTAAGTTATCTGCTTCCAAGCTTGCACTTAAGCCAAGCACGTCGGTGCTTACCGTTAACGAGAAATCTTCATTATCGGTAAACAGGTCACTCAGCGAAATAACAGAGTCAACCGATGTAGCTACTTTAAGCTCTAATGCATTTAGCTGCTCTTGTACTAGGGCTTGAGCAGTTTTGTTGACTTCAGGGGCGTGGTTAAACGCTTTTGCTACAGCAATAGCAAAGTGAGCTCTTACTTCAGCATTAATTGAATCACTGGCGCCAATAGACAACACAAAGTCACCGCGTGTGGTCGGTGTACCACCCAATAGTAACTGCTCTTGTTCAACCCTTAGTGTTAATCCCGGTACATTAGAATCAGCAGAAATAATCAGCGCATCATCATCTTCAAATAATTGCGTTAGATCGATTGTTTCGTTTACTTGCTCATTAGCTCTAAGCTCAAGTTTGAGTAACTGCTCTTGAATTTGTTGTTGCGTGGCAGTATTAACTATTGGTGCTTGGTTAGGCGAACTAACATTTAACTCAAGGACCAAGGGGTATGAGCGTGTTTTTTGATCGCTAGCATAGACATATAAAGTAAACTGCCCTGCGACTTGAGGCGTGCCGCTAATAATGCCTGAGTCAGAATCGATACTTAAACCACTATCAAAGGCATCCATAGAATAGCTAAGTACATCTGCTTCGTTAGCATCGTTGAAATAAAGGCTTACGTCTTGATCAACGCTTTCACCTAGCTCAATGCTAACCGGAGCGGGTAACTGCTCCAGATCTACATATGGGCGGTAATTTGTTTCTACTTTCTCGTAGCCATTTGTTGGGTCAACCACTACAACCGGAGAGTAGTGCTCTAAATCTTTCGCTGGGTCAGCAATAATTTCTGATGTCTCTTTTGACACATCTTCAATTACTTTTAGCTGCTCAGACGGATCTAAAACATCATCATTATCAACTAAAGTTTCACCTACAATATTAACCGCTTCAGCTTTTTCGTCCCCACTTTCAGCCGCTTCAATGTAGTCTCCAAAAATGTCTTGTTCGGTATACACCACGTCAGAGTCTTCGCTATTGAACGAATCGACCACAGCGGCTTCAGCTTGCTCTTGGCTTAAGCTGTCGTCTGCTATCATTTGCTCAACCACTAGGTTAGTCATTGGACTAACTACTGCAGAACCCGCTGGAGCCGCTAATTCAAACTCATCTACCACTACCCCTCGGTTGGAATCAACGGTTACACCAGCAATCGCTTTTATACAAATGGTTTTGTCTGCATGCTCTACCGATAATGACAGTTCTCCCTTGTCATCTGTTGCGCCCACTCTTAACTCACAACTTTCTCCAGCGTACACATCTGCATTGGCTAAATAGCCATCAATAGCGGTCACGGTGAACAGCGAAGGACTGCTCGGTGAATCATTTGAATCACTGCCACAACCAGACAACGCTAAGGCCACTGCAGCCGTTAGCAAACTAACTTTCTTCATTAATACAACCTTGTTATAGGATCAGATTACCTCAAGTTCTCTAACTCGAGGGTTTACGGGTCTATACAAGCCAAAAACGCCACTAAGCCATACTCTACCGGCAGGCTTAATCTCAAATTTGAACTTTGGATAATCGAGTGATTAACAATGACTAACAAATAACCTGGCGGTTAAACATTGTTCAGAAGTTGTCGTTAAAACGAGCGTTAAGTCATTAAAAAATCTGGCTAATTCTACTTATTTGCCCTAAGACAAGTTAACGCTAAATAAGACTTCAATTAAGTCGGTTTGCGACTTATAGTGCGCGGCAATATTAGGAGAGATTTTGCAAAAATTAGACACCAGAGCTTATGACCAGTTGTCATTAAAACTACTTAGAATATTACGTGCGGTATATGAAACATCCAGTACCTACAAAGCGGCACAACAGTTGTACGTATCTCAATCGGCGGTAGCCAGGGGATTAGATAAGCTACGACAAATACTAAACGATCCCTTATTTGTAAGAAGCAATAATCAACTCATTGCTACACCATATTGTCAGCGAATTTACTTAAGAGTACCCCATTTATTAGATGCCTTATTGTCGACTATTTCTACACAAGCAGAATTTTTACCAGAGCAGTTAACTGAACAGTACTCAATTGCACTAAACAGTACTTTTGGCCATCAATACGGAAGCGCTTTTTCCAAAGCAATATTAACTCAGGCTCCCAATGCTACTTGGTGTTTTAAAACGTGGTATCCAGGCGCTGAAGTTGATATTCAACATAACCGTATATCTTATGGCATTCAGTACCATAACAACGAGTTTCCATCCACTATTCATCAAGAACCCATTAGCCAGCAAACCATGGTGATGCTAGCAGGCGAAGATCACCCTCTCGCTAAACTACAGCGAAAAATTCGCTTAGAAGAGTTACAACACTGGTCTTTTATAAAGTTTTCGGTGGTTGGTTGGAACGATACTTATAGCAAAATTAAGCAACTGATGAGCGAGCAAGGTTTACCTTTTAAGCAATTGGCAGAAACCGACTCAGTGGAGAACTTAATTAGCATGCTTCAACAGCACCCCTTCGTTAGCGGTGGTTGTCGCTCTCTTGCCACCAAAGAGAACCGTTTAGTGGAGTTAGATATTGAGCAAAGCAAATACAGTAAGCATTATTGGCTAAATGCCTGCTATCCGCGCTCAGCTAGTCATACAGCTTTAATACAATGGTTAAATGCACTCACCAAGTCTTGTGCAAATCAATAAGTATATTTTTGGAATAAAAAAAGCAGCCAATGGCTGCTTTCTTGTTTAAGGGTTCAAAGCAACCTTAAGCCGTTAGGCCTTGGCTCGCTAAATACTCTTCGTAAGTACCATGGAAATCAACAATACCTTCTGGCGTCATCTCAATCACCCGTGTAGCCAAACTTGATACAAACTCTCGGTCGTGGCTTACAAAGATTAACGTGCCAGGGTAGTTTTCTAAGGCTAAGTTTAATGATTCGATAGATTCCATATCCAAGTGGTTGGTTGGTTCGTCCATCACCATTACATTTGGTTTTTGTAAAATCATTTTGCCAAACAACATACGGCCTTGTTCACCACCAGAAATGACTTTTACTGACTTTTTAATATCATTTTGTGAGAATAATAAACGCCCCAGAGTACCGCGCATTACTTGCTCGTCGTCGCCCTCTTTGCCCCACTGCCACATCCAATCAATCAGGTTTTTATCTTCTTCAAAGTCAACTGAGTGATCCTGTGCATAGTAACCAAGCTGCGCATTTTCAGACCATTTAATGCTGCCGCCAAATTCTGTGTCGCCCATCAAACACTTTAAGAACGTAGTTTTACCAATGCCGTTAGGGCCGATAACTGCAATACGCTCACCCACTTCAACCATTAGATCTAAATCTTTAAATAAGGTCTCTTCGTAAGTTTTCTCTAAACCTTCGATTTGTACTGCTAAACGGTGTAACTTTTTCTCTTCTTCAAAACGAATATATGGATTTTGACGACTTGAAGGTTTTACTTCGGCCAATTGGATTTTATCAATTTGCTTAGCACGAGACGTAGCTTGCTTAGATTTAGAGGCGTTTGCAGAGAAACGGCTAACAAAGGTTTTAAGCTCAGCAATTTGCGCTTTTTTCTTGGCATTATCAGACAGCATTTGATCACGTGCTTGGGTAGCAGCGGTCATGTACTCGTCGTACGAGCCAGGGAATGTGCGTAGTTCGCCGTAATCTAAATCAGCCATGTGAGTACATACACTATTTAGAAAGTGACGGTCGTGCGAAATGATGATCATGGTGCAGTTACGCTCGTTCAACACACCTTCCAACCAGCGAATAGTATTAATATCCAAGTTGTTGGTAGGTTCGTCGAGTAACATAATGTCTGGGTCACCAAACAATACTTGGGCTAGCAATACACGTAGCTTCCAGCCCGGCGCAACTTCACTCATTGGACCATAATGCTGTTCAATGGGAATACCTACACCCAATAATAACTCGCCTGCACGTGCTTCAGCGGTGTAACCGTCCATTTCGGCAAACTCGGCTTCTAGCTCAGCGGCACGAATACCGTCTTCTTCGGTCATTTCAGGGTTATCATAAATAGCATCGCGCTCAGACTTAACTGCCCACAGCTCTTCATAGCCCATAATCACGGTATCGATAACCGCATTATTTTCGTAGGCGAATTGGTCTTGTTTTAGTTTACCGATGCGCTCGTTGGGATCTTTAGAAACATTACCGCCACTTGGCTCTAAATCACCACCCAAAATCTTCATAAAGGTCGATTTACCACAACCGTTTGCCCCAATTAGGCCATAACGATTACCCTCGCCAAATTTAACTGAGACATTTTCAAATAATGGCTTAGCGCCAAATTGCATGGTGATATTAGAAGAAGTAAGCAATGTAAATATTCCGCATGGTTTAGTGACCGCGGCCAATATGCCGTGTAATCACTTTGCTAAAAAGTTTGGTCGCGCATTATGCCACAACTTGACTAAACATCGCACATTTAACGACAACGATCACATAAGTGTAGCGACTAAGTCATTTCTCGTTTGAATATTAAGCACTCAACCAAGCGCTTAGCCCTTTTATATGACGCCTAGCTTTATTTGGATTATTCTAATCATAAATCACCGCAACCGAGGACGATTTATGTCTGAAGCAAACTCTGTCGCTAAGTCTGACAGTCAATCACGCCTGCAATACTTGATTAAAGAAAGCAAAGCTCAGAATCAGCTGTGGATCTTAATTGATGATGACGGCTGCGTTATGCTTAACTCTGAAGACGAAGACTGTGTTCCTGTTTGGCCAAGTAAAGAATTTGCCGAAGACTGGGCCACTGGAGATTGGGCACACTGTAAAGCAGAAGCTATTTCACTGAACAAGTGGCGAAGCCGATGGACAGAAGGGTTAACCGGTGACGAACTATACGTGGCTGTATTCCCGAACGAGCTAGAAGAAGGGCTTATATTGTCGCCTTACGAATTTGAAGACGCGCTAGGAAAAGGGCGTTAAAACAATAAAGCCTCGTATAGTGTTCAACTATTGCGAGGCTTTATTTTATCAATCGTTAACGATTTACCAACCCTGAGTATGTTTTTCAATAAGTTGGCAATATAACTCTACTTGCTCAGGGTTATCGTTCAAAGCAGATATATAGTGATACTGTTCACCGCCCGCCTCTAAAAACTCGTCACGTAACTCACAAGATACTTCTTCAATGGTTTCTAAGCAGTCTGCTGAAAAAGCAGGCGAAATAACATCTACCGATTTAACCCCTTGCTCGGCTAGTTGATGAAGCAGCTGATCGGTGTAAGGTTTCACCCAAGGATCTTTACCAAAGCGCGACTGATAACATAAACGCCATTGGTTTTGTTTTAACCCCAACAAGCCTGCCACTTTAGCCGCGGTATCTTCACATTGTTGTGGATAAGGGTCGCCATTTCTAGCATAACGTTCGGGAATGCCATGGAATGAAAACAGTAATACCTCGCCGCGCGCTGTGAGCTCCCAATGTTGCTTAATTGAGTTGGCTAATGCTTCAATGTAAGCGGGCTCAGCATAGTACTCTTTCACCATACGTAACTCGGGCAAGTTATAGGTATTCTTTAGACTTTTTGCGTAAGCATCAAATACTGGGGCAGTAGTAGAAACCGAATATTGCGGGTACATAGGCAACAACAATACTTTTTGATGGCCAGCCTTTAGCACCTCATTAACAGCCTCCTGAATATCAGGTGAGCTATACGTCATGGCTAGGAACACTTCAACCTTGCCACGAAGTTTGGCTGACACTTTTTGATGAATTTGCTCACTAATGACTTTTAGCGGGGAGCCATTTTTTAGCCAAATTTGCTGATACAGCTTAGCTACTCTTCGTGAACGCAGTGGCAAGATGACACAATACAACAAGGGCAACCAGAGTATTCTGGGCAGATTAACCACGCGTTTATCTGATAAAAATCGACCTAAGAATTTAGCAACGGCGTTTGGCGTAGCTTCGTCTGGGGTACCTAGGTTTACCATAATTACGGCACATTTTAATTCGCTGTCGTTTTGCGGCATTCAACTATTCCCTATATATAGATGACACAGTGTACGGCATTTTTAGGCATAAAAAAAAGCGGCAAGAGCCGCTTTTTTCTTATCACGATGAGCAATTAATCAAGCAATTCAATTAATTGATTGCTGATAGCTTCAACTGACTGAGTTCCGTCAAGTTTAAAGTATTTGCTATTGCCCTGTTCAGCTTCTTTACCGTAGTAGCTTACTAATGGTTTAGTTTGCTCATGATAAATAGCTAAACGGTCACGAACGATGCTTTCTTCATCATCTGGGCGAATAACTAAGTCTTCGCCGCTAACGTCGTCTTTACCTTCAACCTTAGGTGGGTTGTATACAATGTGGTAAACACGGCCACTGCCTGGGTGAACACGACGGCCACTCATGCGTTTTACAATTTCTTCATCGGCAACGTCAAATTCCAAAACAGCATCAATGTTAATGCTGGCTTCTTTCATTGCGTCTGCTTGTGGAATAGTACGAGGGAAGCCATCTAGCAAGAAACCTTTGGCACAATCGTCTTCAAGAATACGTTCTTTTACTAAACCAATGATCAACTCATCTGAGACCAGTTGTCCTGCATCCATTACTTCTTTTGCTTTGATGCCTAATGCGGTGCCAGCTTTTACAGCTGCACGAAGCATGTCACCAGTAGAAATTTGAGGGATGCCATAACGCTCCATAATAAACTGTGCTTGGGTACCTTTACCCGCACCTGGAGCGCCTAAAAGAATAATGCGCATAATTTGCTGTTCCTTGGTCTAGTTTTTAGTGCTTTTACAAGAGACGTGAATTTACACTGATGGGGCCAATACTACAAGGGAAGCTCGACTAAAGTTGAGTTTGACGAAGCTGCGCGTAGTAGCGTTGTTTATTGCTGTACATGTTTTGGTCAGCCAGTTTATATAAGCCGCTAAAATCAACATCCCCGGTTGAGGCATAGCCCAAAGAGAAACTGACTAAAGGCTCTCCGCCGAAGCTATTTAGGTCGATCCCTACCTGGTTATTTTGTTTGTTTTGCAATGTTTGCTCTAACAATTCAGCATTAACCAACTGCTCTCCTACCAACACAATGGCAAATTCGTCACCACCAATGCGGTAAAAATCAGAAGTGATACCTTGGCAACACTCCGCCATAACTTTAGCGACCGAGATAATTAATTGGTCACCTTTTTCATGGCCTTTTTCATCATTCATTTGTTTAAGGCCATTTACATCAATAATGAACAATCCCACTTCGGCATCTAATTGGGTTTCCAAGGTAAATTGAAGCTCGTCAAAGGCTTGGCGATTGCGGATCCCAGTTAACGAATCGGTTCTAGCAACATGATCTAACTCTTCATTCAGGGTACGGTTTTCCAAAAATGCGCTCAGCTCAGTAATAAACAACAAAATGCGATTGCTGTACTCTTCACTAAGTTTTGGTTCATTAACCAATAGCCAACCCATTTCACCACCGCCACAACGAATACCAAAAACATTCACCAGTTGCTGCTTAAACTCAATGCTAAAGCGATCCCAACGTTGCCGAGATTTTTCTGATACGCGGTTTTGCAATACCTCAAAACTATCAATCTCTAGCGACAAGCTTTCATAAACTGTGCGATGGCCGCGTGATTTAGGCAAATGGATAATCAAACCCATATTGGGAAAACACATCGCAAGGATACGCAATGCATCTCGAGAGATTTGCCGATTACCAACACTGGCTTCAAGCACTCGTCTAAATTGCACCAATTGTTGGAAGAAGAAGTTACTTTGAGCCAGGTTATCCATGGATTCTTCTAAATCCCTAGTGCGTTCTTCCACCTTAAACTCTAACTGGCTGTTAAGTGTTTGTACTTCTTCTAAGTAGCCTGCCCGCAGTTTATCTACTTTGGCCAGTTCTTCGTTCTTTTGATTTACCGTACGAAGCTGTTCACCAATTGTTGATTTCATTTCAGCGAGCAAGTTAGCAACATCGGCAAATTCACGAATAGTCACTTTCCCGTCGGCAACCCAGTCGGCTTCTCGGCCTTTTTCAAAGTCCCGGATCAGCGCGTACAATTGACCAAAGGCTTTGGCGACCAAGTGGGCAAATAGCATTACAACGAGAATAATGGCCACAATCACCACTACGCTGGTTGCCATACCGGGTGCCATAGCCTCTTTTACTTGATGAGTTAAGCTGTCTAAGCGCTGGCCAACTTTAATCTTAAGCCATACAGAGTTTTGGTAATTGCGCCCACTAATAATCAATCTGCTTGAATGCGTAACATCATACTCATCATCACCAATCAAGTTACCTTCTAACTGCTCTTCACGGTAAAACACCGCTAGGCTTTCATCGGCTTGTAGCTCTTTCTCTACCGTTGAACCCAGTTTATAAATGGGCACAACAGCAATCAGATAGCCTCTCACATGTATATGATCGATAGCTTTGTCGGAGTAAATTGGCACCACATGCACCAAACTATGGTGACGCCCACCTTTGTTTACCAGTGAGTAATTGTCGATTAGGTAAACTTTGCTTTTTGAGTCGATATCTTTGATTTTGAAGGGTGACTCGAAACGATTGTGAAGAATATTAGATTGCTCTAACGCAAGAATATTTCCGCCATAGGACTCAATCACATATCCATCAGCTTCCACCAAATACAGTGATTCAATCAACGGTGTATCCAATACAAAATTAGCGAGTACGTCTGGCAGGTGAATTGAAAACAGCAGATCATCAATGCCTTTCACTATGCTGTCTTGTTCTGACAACAAGCGTAAGCCATTAGTTAAAATCTCGTTGCTGTGCGACAACTCCGCGGTGATTTGATTAGCAGACGCCACCAAACGACTGTCTACCGACTTATAAACAAAACTATACATTTGCTTATAGAGCGTAAACGACAGCACGGTTACCGGGATAATGGCAACAAAGATTAACAATATAAAAGTGATAGACCGAAGCCTAATGGTCATTTTTTGCTTCCGCGTTTACGAACTTCTTTATCGGCAACATTTTGCATAAATTTGGTGGCTTGTTCGACCGAATAACTATGGTCAATATAGCGATTAAACCCGCGTTCCATAGCCAACCATACAATTGTCATTTCAGCATCACTGGGCATAGCCTTGGTTTCTGCCATTTGTTGCAGCATTTGTTGGTCGTTCTCGGTATCACTATTTATTTTTTGCTCAAGCACATCCAGATTGGCAGGAATTAAGCCACCTTGCTCATAAATAATATCTTGCGATGTGGATTGCTGCATAAATAAACTAAATTGTTTTATCTGTTCATAATTAGTGTCTGTTTCCGACAAACGAGGAAAAGCCAGAACGTAACCAGAAAACATTGGCAACATAGGTTTACCCGCTATGCTAGGTAATACACTCACGCCGAGTTTATCGCCCACGCTTTGCTTGAGTTCTTTGTATATCCAATCGCCATTGATCATGTAAGCCGCGTCTCCATTTTTAAAACGTTCAACGCTACAATCATGATTACAACTTGAATCAACGAGACCTATATCTTTCAGCTGCTTGTAATAACTTAATGCCTTTTGCATTTCAGGCGTATCAAGAGTGATGTTACCGTTCTCCATTAACCAACCTTGATAGGCGGTTAGGAAAGGAATGAACCAATACATTTCTCGATAATTCCAAACAATAGCATCACGCCCATCGGCACTCAGTAGCGTTTGCTGCTCTAATAACTCTGCCCAGCTTTTCACTGATTGCTTCACCAAATCTTTATTGTAATAAAGTACTAGGTGATTACCTTGAAATAAAGGAATGCCGTATTGCTCGCCATCCGTAAACCCAGCACCTAATACCCGTTGTTCAAGCTGCGGAATAATCCAGTCTTCAGGTACTGGAGCCAATGAAATAAGATCATGCATACCCACAAAATCACTGGGTACATACAGAATATCCGGCAAGGTATTAGTACGCGCTTGATTAAGCACTTCTTCGCGTAAACGCTCTGAAAGAAAATTGTTTTTCTCAACGGTAGCGCCGCTTTGTTTTTCAAATTCAGCAATCGCGTTATCGAGATATTGAGATGGGTTATGTGCATTCCACAATGACACCTTTGTATCGGCTAGAACGGCAAAACACGTAAAGCCCAAAACAAGTAACCATGTGCGCATGTTAGCTACCTAATGTTTTTTATTTTTTTTTAGTGTAGCAATGAATTATCGCTTTAACTGTGAGCTTACACGCTGCCCTCACTGACAAGTGCTCGGATCAGTTTAATAGTTTGTATAATCATTAATCAATCAGCGACTTAAAATACAAAAAAGGCAGCACGTAGTGCTGCCTTTTTACCCCATATTAGCGTTTAGGCTAATAGTTGGTTAATACGCTTAATAAACTCTGAAGGGTTTTCTAGGCTACCGCGCTCTGCCAAGGTTGCTTGATCAAACAATACATTAGACCACTCGGCAAACTTCTCTTCATCTTGCTCGTCTGCTACGCGCTTAACTAAAGCATGCTGTGGGTTAAGCTCAAAAATGTACTTTTGCTCAGGAACATCTTGACCCACCGCTTGCATCAACTTCTGCATTTGGGTACTCATGTCGTTGTCATCAACCACAATACACGAAGGCGTGTCGGTTAAACGGTAAGTTAAACGTACATCTTTAACTTTGTCGCCTAAGCTTTCTTTAACACGGGTAACAAAGCTTGCGTATTCGCTTTCGTCTTGCTCTTTTTGCTTCTTAGTTTCTTCATCATCTAAGTCGCCTAAATCCAAGTCACCTTTAGTCACAGATACTAGTGTTTTACCTTCTGCTTCTGGCAAGTGGCTAATCAACCACTCATCTACACGGTCGTGCATAAGCAGAACTTCAATGCCTTTACGCTTGAAGATTTCTAGGTGCGGGCTGTTTGCTGCGGCGGCGTAACCATCGGCCGTTACGTAGTAAATCTTGTCTTGGCCTTCTTTCATGCGCTCGATGTAATCAGCGAATGAAACATTCTGTTCGGCGCTATCACTGTTAGTAGAGGCAAAGCGCAATAGCTTGGCGATTTGGTCTTTATTCGCCATGTCTTCTGCTGGACCTTCTTTCAATACTTGGCCAAACTCAGCCCAGAACGATTGGTACTTCTCAGCATCGTTTTTCGCCATGCGCTCAAGCATAGTTAGTACACGTTTAGTACATGCACTACGTAAATTAGCGGTGGTTTTGGTGTCTTGCAGAATTTCGCGAGAAACGTTAAGCGGTAAATCGTTTGAATCTAACACACCCTTAACGAAACGCATGTAACCCGGCATAAACTCGTCAGCGTCATCCATAATGAATACACGTTGTACATAAAGCTTAAGGCCGTGCTGGCGCTCGCGGTTCCACATATCAAATGGGGCTTTGCTCGGGATGTACAACAAGCTGGTGTAATCTTGCTTGCCTTCAACCTTATTGTGCGCCCAGCTTAGTGGATCGGCAAAGTCGTGAGAGATATGCTTGTAAAACTCGTTGTACTCTTCTTTAGAGATATCGCTTTTACCACGAGTCCATAATGCAGTCGCTTTGTTAATCGCTTCCCATTCACCAGGGATAGCTTCAACTTTTTCGCCTTCAGGGCCTTCAGACTCTGGGGTTTCATCTTTCCACATTTGTACTGGAATAGAGATGTGATCAGAGTACTTAGTGATAATTGAACGAACTTTCCAGCTATCTAGAAACTCTTGCTCGTCTTCGCGCAGGTGTAGAATAATGTCTGTGCCGCGACCTTCTTTAGTAATGTCGGCAACCGTGTAGTCACCCTCACCAGCACTTTCCCAACGCACGCCTTGGCTTGTTTCTGCGCCAGCTGCGCGTGTTTCTACTGTCACTTTATCGGCAACAATAAAGGCTGAATAGAAACCTACACCAAATTGACCAATCAGTTGTGAGTCTTTCGCGCTATCGCCGCTTAACTGGCCAAAAAATTCTTTAGTACCTGACTTAGCAATCGTACCCAAATGCTCAATCACGTCATCGCGTGTCATACCAATGCCGTTATCAGACAAGGTAATCGTTTTAGCATCTTGGTTAAAACTAACACGAACACGTAAATCACCGTCGTTTTCAAACAACGCGTTATCTTCTAATGCTCTGAAACGCAGTTTATCTGCGGCATCGGCGGCGTTAGACACCAACTCACGAAGGAAAATTTCTTTATTAGAATAAAGTGAGTGAATCATCAACTGCAGTAATTGTTTTACTTCAGTTTGAAAGCCATGTGTTTCTGCATGAGCTGCATCAGTCATCGAGTTATATCCTTGCTTTAAACATACTTCTTTAGTTGATAAACGATATGGGGGTAAGCAATTTTGATTTCAAGCAATGCACTAAAAAAAATTATCTACCACAAATAAAAAAGCTCACTAACGTTAGTGAGCTTTGTGCTTAGTGTTAACCACTCATTTAATCGAACTGCTGGCGGCCAATGAGGGAGTGAGACAACGTTGTTCCATCCACGCTATCTAATTCACCACCAAGCGGCACTCCGTGGGCGATACGCGATACTTTGACTTTATAGCGCTTTGCCATATCGGCGATGTAATAAGCAGTCGCCTCACCTTCTACAGTTGGGTTGGTTGCAAGTATCAATTCTGAAACATCTTCATTAGCTAAACGCCGTTCTAGCTTATCTAAATGCAGTTCACTGGGGCCAATGCCGTCTAATGGCGATAGATGGCCCATAAGCACAAAATAACTACCATAAAACTGCGCAGTTTGTTCAATTGCGGCTACATCGGCTGGCGTTTCAACCACACAAATCACCCCTTTGCTGGTACGCTTTGGCGATTGGCAAATTGGGCATAAGTCTTCTTCTGCAAAATTTCGGCACACCTCGCAGTGGCCAACAGCGTCCATCGCCTTCGTGAGATGCTCGGCTAATTGCAAACCATCTCGACGTTTTCTTTCTAACAAGTGAAACGCCATACGTTGCGCACTGCGGGGGCCAACCCCAGGTAAAACCTGTAGCGATTTAATCAGTTGGTCAATACTAGGGCTATATTTCATTAAACTTCCACTAAACTCTATTTAAGCGAGGCTAATGTAACAGTGTGATTTACAAAATTCATCTTAACTCAGCAAATATTTATGCGGTATTTAGTTAAGCTGTTTACTAGCCTAACAGCGGTAGCCTGCGTATTATAAAATGTGTAAAGCAGTATTGGTGATTACGGATTAATCACCAAATAAAACAAGGAAGAACAATGAAGCTGAAAACAAGCCTAGTTGCAGCCGCCGTGCTCGCAACACTCAGTGCCAACTCTATGGCCGAAGAAACCTATGTCCAAATTGGTGATTACACTCAAATATTGCTGCCATTAGGCGGTTTAGCAGTAAGTTTAATGAAAGAAGATTATGCCGGTAGCCTTCAGCTTACTAAGTCTTTTGCAACGACTATGGTATTTACCCACGGTATTAAATTTGCGGTAGATAAACGCAGACCTAATTTCACCACTAATAACTCCTTCCCTTCAGGGCACACTGCAGCAGCATTCAGCGGCGCGTCATTTTTTCAAACACGTTATGGCTCAGCATGGGGCGTTCCTGCTTATGCCTTAGCGGCTTACACAGGTTGGAGCAGAGTACATGGCGACAAACACTATTGGGATGACGTGGTCGCCGGAGCTAGTATCGCAACCTTAAGTAACCTATTTTTCGTTAACCCTATTGATGAAGACATTCGCGTAAGCCCCATGGTTGACGGCGACGCGAAAGGTTTAAAAATATCCCTGTCTAATGGCTTTTTTGAAGGGGGGACACGCTCTAAAAAGCCGGCAACTACTTTTGATCCGCAATTCAAATTCGATTTTTTACTTGGCCCTACCCGCTTAAAATCAAATGATATCGGTAGTTTTGCCAACGACCAAAATATTGAATTTGGCCAAGAGGATACAGTAACCACTGCCGCAGCGCGCTGGACCTGGTTTGCTAGCGACCAACATAGCTTTAGCTACCAGACTCAACCTTACGAAGCTCGTGACCAAGGTAAAGTAGAAGGTAGCACTGATGTTTATGCCCAATACCAAGTGTGGGATAACGCGGTAAACTGGCAATATGACCTACAACTAGACAAACAGTGGATTGCCAAAGCAGGTTTAGGCTTATTAGTGCAATATGCCCAAGCATCCCTTTACCCAGACTCTAGCTTTTCTAGCGAGCTTTCTGGCGAAGAAGAATGGCTATTTTATCCTTTAGTCAACGCCACTGTTGGTTACTATTTTACCCCAAGCGTAAACCTAGCTTTGGCCGGTGAGTACGGCAACAATGGAGACGGTGAAGTTGTATCTTCTGATTTAAGTGTAAATTATGCCTTTAACCAACGTTGGGACATTGGCGGTGGTTACAATTACTATAAGCGCGACCAAGACAATGCTAAAACCTTTAGAAAGGTTGAGTTTGACAGCATTTATCTACGACTAGGTTACGCATTTTAATGACTCGGGCGCATTAAGCGCCCAAATTTTTGAGCTTTAGCTAGCAAGGATGCCCGTGAGAACGCGTTTGAAATCTACATTACTGTTTAACTTATTAAGCATCATCGTTATTGCCAGCTTAGCAGCAATTAGCTTACCTTTTCTTTATAAGCAGCACACCGCAGCAATTGAAGCAGAAGTTAACACCGCTCTCAGCTTATTTGAAATAAGCGCGCGCCGAGCGGTGAATACACAAAACAAAAATATCCTTACCGACTTAGCTCAGCAACTCCTTAAATCACCAAGCATTAACTACGTAAAAGTGACTGATCAAAGTTCTAAGCAATTAATGGCAGAGGCAGGTGAAGCGCGTAAATCAAACCAATCAGACGCCCAAAAAACCAATAAATTAGCCGCACAAGTTGATAACCAACAACGGCCAGCCAGCCAAATAAACCCTGTTGCTTGGGTAGAAATAGAGTTTGCCACTCCCAGCAATGTTTACTATTGGCTTTACCCTCATCGTTTAGCACTTATCAATTTAATTATTGCGATACTTTTAATACAGCTTGCCTTAAGCCTTATCGCTAGTAGTTTGTTAAATAAGCACAAACCCCCTTCAAAGAATGATACCAAAATCCAAAAAGAGCCCAGTATGGGGGAGCAAAAGCCTTTAGTCACTAGCTCTAAAACCGCCTTGGAAATGGCCAATACTAAACTACAGAAAGAGCTCACTCGTACTAAATCTAAACACGAAAAAGATAAAACCAAGTTAAAGCAACTGGTTGAGTTATCTAGTCGAGCGAACAGTTTAAAACAAGCCTTGCTTGAACATGCTGACAATGCCACCTTCATTGTTGATGAGCATAATCACATCATTGAATCTAGTCCGATAGGCTTGGCATTTTTAGGAGTAGATAAAAATAAACTGATTAAAATAAGCCTAAATAATTATTTTCATACGGTAAACAATCAGGATTATGAGCCTGCTGATTTTATGGAGCTACTAGTATCCTTCCCCGAGAGCTTCTGTATGCTGGCATCAAGCAAACAGAATCAACAAGCCTATGCGGCAACCCACGTAGCCTTACCTTTTAATGAAGACAGTCTTTATTTAGTTAGTCTGAGTCCGATCCCTGAGCATAAAAGCGACCTGGCGAGTAAGCAAAAACGTGAGCAACGCATTGAACAATTACAACTTGCTTCGCTCTACACACCGTTAAAAGCAGGCTGTATAGAAGCCTTAAATCAGTTAAACAATGCTAGCCAATTAGCATTTTCACACACGCTTAATTACCAAGCGTTAGACGCACAACTTCGCTTAAGTACTCTTATGAAGTGCTTACCTTGGGAACAAGCGCATAAAGCTGATATTGCCCTTCAAGCTAGGTCTATATTAGTCGAGTTAGAAAGTCATTTACTCACCTTCAGCCCCTTGTACAGGTCAAAAAGCTTGAGTTGGTCGTTAGTGGTGAGCCCTGAAGTAAAACAGCAGTATTTTGTCAACAGCGAACATCTAAGTGCCATATTACATCTTCAGTTGTATTTAGTGTCTTTGTACCCAGAGGGCTCACAGGTGCTGTTTCAGCTTACCACTGAACAAGAGCAATTGGTGTTTAGCATAGACAGCGAGAATGCGCAGGCTTTAAGCGAGTTACAACAATCAATCATTGGCTGCAGCGCTGCACTAACCAAGCAAGTTAATGCTAGGCAACAACAAAGCCAAGATACCTTGAGTTTAACCTTTGATTTTGCGGCCTTAAACGATCAAGTATTGTTTTCGGCTCAAGACAAGCCTCAAACAACCCAGTGCGTCGTCGCCTTGCCTGATCCGTTTGTTCAGCGTTGTCTTAGCCTACAATTACAACTGCTAGGTGCAGAAGTAATAGAGCAAGCGCAATATAGTCAGCTTGATGATAGCCGCGAGGTGGTATACATCAGCACAGATGATCAGTTGCCAACAGAGCTTGATGAGCTAAACCTTAACCAAATCAAAACTCTGCAACTACTTGAAGATGATTCTCAGATACAACAAACAAACCACTCTCATCTAACTTGCCTTAGGGCAAAAGCGAATAGCTACTTAATGGCCACGTTATCGTTGGAAGAAGAAAGCGAAGAACAGCAGAATCTTAGCGATATAGCTCAAGCAATTATTAAAGCTGAAGATCTAGAACTACAAACGTCTAGAACAGACTTAAGCATAGCCTCATTTAGTCAGTCCAAACATGACTTTGAAGAACTTAAAACAAGTCAACTGCAATTTAATTGGCAACATCGAGTGTGGCAAGAAGCCTATAACCAAATCAAAAACTTGGACCAAGTGGACTACCTGCTGATTAAGGCTGAAGACCTTAATCCAAAACGTATTCAGCAAGTTAAACAGCGCAGTCAGCGCCCTTCTTTATTAGTAGTAACAGATACAGAGTCAAATTCAGCACTATTAGCAGAGCAACTTCAAGGCGTAAATTACTACCCTTTAGTTGGCCCTCTCACTCAGCAACAGTTAGTGAATGCCATTCAACTCGATCAACAATTTGGTCAGGGCTTTGAATCAATCTGCGACGATGAGCAGTTATTACATACGCATCAGCTTTCTGAATTTAATTACTTAAGCCTGATCAAATCACTGAGTGAGCTAAATTCCAATAACTTAAAGGGTACAGATTGCGCTACTTTGACCAGTAAAACAGGTGCTAGCTTGGCTCAACATAGTTTCAAAGAAAGCTACTTAAATGAGTTGTATCGGGTATTTACTATTGAAACCAAAAATAGAGCGAGCCTAATCAATGGCTATGTTGGAGAACAGCGCTGGCCTGAAATACAACAACATATAAACCATATTGCGTGCGATGCTGGGAAGTTTTCTTTAGCACCACTAGAGAACAGTTTGAATGAGCTAAACCAAGCCTGTATTCAACAAAATGAATTAGCGGTTAAAGAAGCCTTAAGCAGTTTAGTCAGTTAACGTTAAGTTAGTGCTTATAGCTAAGTCGAGCAAAAAAGAACAAGGCATATTTGCCTTGTTCTTTTTTATCTAGTCGGTGATTAAGTCGTAGTCTCGACGGAGAATATCCACCACTTCTTGTTTAGGGTTATCACCCATAACAATTTTTGAGCCAGTGATCTTCTCAGCAATACCAATATAGGTGCTAGAGATTTTCATCAGCACTTCTACCGGTAAGTTGTTATCACGAGCCAATGCTTCACGTTCAGGCATACGATTTTTGTTTAACAAAATATCTGGATCAGGGAAGTAGCTAAGCAAGGTTTGGCGGAAATCTTCTTTCGAGTTTTCAACCACTTTACCTTGGCGGTACTGCGGGCCATCCCAAATGCGCGATGAATCAGGTGTACCCACTTCATCCATGTAGATTAGCTTATCGTTACCCTGCGCATCGGTGACATAACCAAACTCAAATTTAGTATCAACAAACACTTGGTCGATATCACTTAACGCTTGGCTAATAACATCAAAACCTTGCTTTAATAGGTTCTCGTATAGGTCGATATCAGAGGCCGAAGTAAACTTGAAGGCTGCAAAATTATCTTCAATATTGTTGCGAGTTACGTTCACATCATCAGCTTCAGGTACACCAGGAATATCTTTTAGGATGCCTTTAGTAGAAGGAGTAATGAGCAACTCTGGCAGCTTTTGATCACGCTTTAACCCTTCTGGTAAATCAATACCACAAAAGTTACGTTCGCCCTTATCGTAAGCTCGCCACATAGAACCGGTAATGTATTGGCGACAAATGGCTTCAATCATTACCGGACGGGCTTTTTGTACAATCCATACAAAAGGATGAGGAATGTCTAGAATGTGGCTATCGGCTAAGCCCTGCTCTTTGAACAACTTAAACCAGTGATTAGATATCGCATTCAAGGCTGCGCCTTTACCGGGAACGCCTTTTAGGCCGTCTTCGCCATGCCAAATGCAGTCAAAGGCAGAGATACGATCGCTTATCACCATAATGGCTAACGGTGTATCAGCCGCTACGTTGTAGCCTTTTTCTTTAATGAGTCGTTTGCTGTCGGCTTCGGTTAGCCAATATACGGAGCGTACTTTACCGCTATGTACTGGGCTGTCGGTGCGAATGGGTAAATCGTTATTCACTGCTAATACTTTATCAGCAAGACTCATGGTAAACAGTCCTATATTTAAAGCGAAAAATCAGCAAATTATGATTGCTTACATGCTGATTTAACGGGGAACATTCATTTGCTGAGGGATTTTACCAGAAAGTATCACAACTGCTAGCCATTCCCCCGTTCATACAGCAATTCCTTACTGCAATAGCTTTTCGAACCCTTGGTTTCAGAAACCAAGGGATGTTTAAAGCTTTTTGCATTGGCGAATACAAGTGTAACAGCGCAAAAACGTAAACTTAAACGGCAGCAGCTCTCATGCTGCCAGTTTGTTCCTACCTTGTTTGCGTTATAACTGTTTGCAAATTACTCGTCGCATTGCCCATCAAAATACCAGTAACCCGCATTAACTAAATCGATAAGCCAATCGAGTTGTTTATTGTCTTCATCAAAGGCGCGTAAAGAATAACTATCCACAACCGACTTATCACACATCGTTTTAGCTAATGCCCACGAGCAATTAGGTATTGCATAAGCTTGGCCATCAACAAATATTTGATAAGGCAGTACATCCAGATAAAGCGCCTTAATACCTGCACAGCGAGTTAAAGCAATGCCTTGCTCCATGCAGGCATGTAATTCTGAGTAATTTAGTTCATCTTCGCTACCGCTCAGTACCACAATATCTGAGCTATGGGCGTTTTCGCTTAGGTGCTCACCCAAAAACTGCGCGGTGGCTTCTGGCGAATTAAGCAACCCTAGCATTAACTTATTTAACGCTAAGCTGTCGTTTTCAGCGATCCGCCCAAACTCTTGAGTCGCAGAGCGTTTCGGGTCAGCGAAACGCTTAGAGCTTACGTCATGGCGTAATAGATAATCAGCAAATCCTGACAATAAATCTTTAGCATTAGGCGCTCTAAAACCAATGGAGTAATTAATGGCCGGTTCGACTGCGTAACCTTCATGTGGGCAACCTGGTGGAATATAAAGTACGTCACCAGGCTCTAAAATGACATCAATCTCAGCGTCAAAAGCTCCACAGTGTTTAAGTTTGGCATGAGGAGCAAACTCTTTAAGCATTTGCTTTTTACCCACCCGCCAATGGCGCCTACCCTCGCCTTGAATAATAAATACGCAATACTGATCGATATGCGGTCCTACGCCACCTTCCGGCGTTGAATAAGACACCATTACATCATCAAAACGCCAGTTAGGAATAAACTGAAATGCCTCAGCCAGTTTCGCCACCTCAGGGTGCCAATGGTCAACCCCCTGCACTAACAAAGAGCTATGAGAATCACCGAGCAGATCAAAGTTTTCAAAAGGGCCTAATTCAGCTTGCCACTGCTGGCCCCTAGAGGTTACCAAGCGCGACTGAATTTCAGGCTCCATTGCCAATCCAGCCAATTCTTCAGCACTTAATGGATCAATAAATGCCTGCATCCCTTGTTTAAGTAAACATGGCTGTTGCTGCCAATAATTGGCCATAAAATCTTCAATATTAAACGCGACTTGATATTGCATGCACTTTACCTCTTGTTAAGCAGCACGATTGTACCCGATAAAGGCATCAAAGTTTGCATTGCTTAACGGTGATTAATTAAGACAAAAGCATTAAAAGTTTGTATGCTTATTCACAGAAATACAGGGAAAGTTACACGCACCATGACTACGCATTTTAAGCTTTTTGATCTTCATGAAGATGCTACAGAAGAACAAATAAAATCTCGTTACAAACAACTTGCCTCACGCTGCCACCCCGATAAAGGCGGCTCTGCTGAGTTGATGGTGATGATTAAAAATAGCTATCAAAAACTCATGATTGGAGAAGGCTCTCTAGCAATAAATCAACCTCTGGATAGCAGTAACAAACAAGTTTTAGCGCTAAAGAAAACCATCCACCAGCAGCAATTTTATATTCAAAAGCTCAGTGTAGCCGTCGCTAAAAAAGCTCAACAAAAAGAAACCAAACAATTACAAAAAGTAGTATTTCCTGCGGTAACCAGTGTGTTGCTGATCGCGATTATGATTTTGGCATCTAATTGGTACCAAAGTGAGAAAAAGCTAAACGCATTGATTAGCCAACAACCTGCACCATCAATCATAACGCCAGCCCCAGTGTTGCCAGTCCCCAATTCGCTCAACCCAGAACAAGGGTATAAAACTTGGGAACTAAAACAAAAACTGCGTTTAACCAGCGCTAGGCAGCAATACTTAGAGTCTGATTTAGCCACTAGTTTAGAGGTGATTCAAGGATTGCTGCTTAATAGTAATACTGAACAACTAAGTGTTCAGCAGCAACAGTTTTTACTTCAACAGAATATTGCCTTAGTCCCCGCGCCTCCCCTCATTGCCGTAAACACATTTGAAGCGTTGCTAAACGAACTACAGACTGAACAAACAAGGCAAGGTATTGAGCAAGAACCCATTGAAGAGCAGGCGTTAGACCATGTTTTAGACAAAGACCCCGAGCTTGCCTTAGACCAAGCTACGAGCCTAAATGTTAGCTCTCAGGACGATAAAGCAGTACTTATTGAGGAAGATGCCGAACAACAAAGCGGTGAAGAGGTTAAACCGGATTCTTGATTAACTGATAAGCCTCTAACTTAGCTTGTTCATTTTGTTCTTTAATTAACGCGATTTGCTTTTCTAAGGCGTTTTTCTTTTCGCCGCTAGGTAGTTTTCTACATAAACTACTTAGCTGCTCTAGTGGGGCTAGCAGTTGATCAAACTGTTGGCTAATGTGTTCCATAACACCATCTCATCTTTTAAGAAGCGTTAAGTGTACGCATCAAGTACTTGAAAACAAGCCTCCAAATGGGTGAAACTGCGCGAAGTGACAGAAAACGGACTCTTTTTTACCACTATGCCATATAGCTCTCTACTCGCACCGACCAATCAATTCTTATTTTGCTCAACTCCTCAAGCTTGGATAGAGCAAGCTCGTAAACCAGAGAACCTCAGTTTACTGCTTACCGACCATGCAAATGCTGAATGGAAAGCAGCCGCTACTGCTAGCAAACTGATCAGCAAATATGTAACAAATAGCGCGCCCGAGTTACAGCAAGAGCTAAAAAACCTACTCGCGCCCTACGAGTACCTAATATTTAGAGCAGGAAAATGGTCTGTTGAAGGTTTTAAGCAGTGGTTTTTTCCTCAAGGCATTCGGCAAGCGAGTAAAGAACAACAAGATTTAGCGCACGCCACACTAAACATAATGACTAGATGCTACATACTACCTTCATTAGTAGAGCAATTAAGCCAAGAGCTAAACCTTAACAACCGCAGCATGGCAAACCAATATTCAGCACTTAGCCGAAATAGCCAGCGCGGGGTAAACGCCGGCTTAAGCGCTTTTCAAGCTCAATTAATAGAAAAAATGCGACTACTGATTAGAGAAGAGTTACATCATTTCGAACAAGTCTGCGCAATAATGAACAGCCACCAAGTGTCTTATAAAAACATCAGTGCGGGCGGTTACGCAAAAGCCTTAATTCGCCAAGTACGCCACTTTGAGCCACAAGCATTAGCCGATAAACTTATCGTTGGTGCATATATAGAAGCCCGTTCATGTGAGCGTTTCTCCTTATTAGCGCCCCACTTACCCCAAGACATCGGTAAGTTTTATCAATCCTTGCTTCGCTCAGAAGCCAGACATTATCAAGATTACCTAAGTTTAGCCGCCAGTATTCTCCCGCAAGAGCAACTAGAATCTCGCATACAGCAAATTGGCCAAGCAGAGGCCGAGCTTATACAACAAACAGATCCTACTTTTCGCTTTCACAGCGGCATTCCTATCAGCTAATATTGATAAAGCACCATCAACATTGATCAACTACCGATTTACTCACGTAGTTAAATACATAGTTTGATTAAGATAAGGTGACCTATGCGATTACCCTTGTTTCCATTAGATCTACTGGTACTACCTGGTGGCTTAAGTCAGCTAAGAATTTTTGAGCCTCGTTATCTACGACTGGTGTCAATCGCCAGTGAAGAAGCCAAAGGCTTTGTGCTATGCCAACCCAGTAATGACGACTTCCCTCAATTTAACATTGGTGTGCATTGCATGATTGAAGATTTTGAGCAGCTTGAAGATGGCATGTTAGGCATAACAATTAGAGGCTTAGAGCGCGTCGAACTCAGCGATACTAATCAAGCGGATGATAAACTCTATAGTGCGCTAACAAAAAACAAACCTGCTTGGTCACTTGAACAAGCAAATCCTATTGAAGATGATCTCAGTGAGAAATTACAGCAAGTTTTAGTGCAACACAGCTTGTACGAACAACACCCCGATTTTTTTGCCTACGACGACGAAAGTTGGGTGGTATCTCGTTGGTTAGAATTACTGCCGTTTTCTAGCAATGCTAAGAACCAAATTTTAAACGAAGACGACTTTAATACCCTAGATAACTTAGTACATCAACTAGTGTCTGAAATAACAATAGATGCTAGGTAACTGAAATATATAGCGATTACATCTTGACCAATTAATCGCTAAGTTTAATGTCAATTTTCAGCACTAAAAACTTATAATTAACTCAAAAAAGTCATATTTATCGTATTTTGCGAACTTTTACACAGTCTTGTAATCAAAAGTGCTTTAAGATGGCTTTGTCATGGATGATGATTAAGGAGCAGTAGTTAAATGCCGTACGGCGGCGTCCAATTGCACTACTGCCCTAATACCCTTGGAACATTAAATATCTAGTAGTTTGAAAGTGAGTGATCTGCGACCCTGACTTTCTTAAAGGTGATTCATGAGATATAAAGCAAAAATAAGCGCAGCAATAACACAAGCACTACCGCTGATCCAAACCGCCACTTCTGATGAAGCCGTATTATGGAACATCGAAAAAGAGCGAGACATGTTATGCATGGAATTTACCTCAAACTTGAGTTTTGAGAATTTAGAGGCCGGTTTTAAGCAAGCCGCTGAAAAATTAGGCATAAGCTGCCCAATTAGTATCTTAAAGTTACGCCGCTAGCTTAGAAATCTTGGGGGTGGATTTACCCTCCCCCAGTTCTCTCTTCCTTTATTATCCCACCCACTCATCTATTTTGATCTTTGCTACGTATTCACTATTAAGTGCAATCACGGTTAGGAAACAAAATGGAACTCGTTATTAATTCTCACGAAGGCGATATTTACCTAGTTTGCGAGCAGAACCTTAACCCTGCTCAAAACAAGAGCCATCCAAAACGATTTAACAGCCTTTCAAGCGTTAAACAGCACTACCAGCAACAGCATCCGGATAAAGTGTGGTTAATACACCACTCGGCGTACGATGAGATGTGCGGATTACCTAGCAGTCATTCAGAAATGAAAATTGAACTCGATTGGTCAAAGCATTAAACCTGTCTATTTAAAGGTAAACCAACAAAAAAGCAGCCCGTAGGCTGCTTTTTACATTAAAGGCTAGTTAGTCTTGTAACCAAGGTGGTAAACAAACACCTAAGCCACCTAGTCCGCAATAGCCGTTAGGGTTTTTATGTAAGTACTGCTGATGATTGAGTTCGGCATAGTAAAACACCTCAAAATCAACTATCTCTGTGCTAATCGCTCGCGCTAACCCTTCGCCTTGCAAGGCTTTCTGGTAGGCCTGTTGAGCCTGTTGAGCAAGACTGGCTTGCTCACTATTACTCGCAAAAATCATTGAGCGATACTGAGTGCCAACATCGCCGCCTTGACGCATTCCTTGAGTAGGATCATGCTGCTCAAAAAAGCACGCTAACAACTGCTGATAACTAATCACGCTTGGGTCGTATACGACTTTTACCGCTTCGGTGTGACCGGTAAGGCCGGTGCACACTTCCTCGTAACTAGGATTAGCGGTGTAACCACCTGCATATCCTACCGCTGTAGATACCACACCATTTTGCTGCCAAAACAAACGCTCTGCGCCCCAAAAGCAGCCTAATCCAAAATAAGCGGTTGTTAAGCCGGCAGCCGCTTGCAAATAGTTACTGCCGTTTACCGCATGAACGCCATCAAGAGTAATCGCAGTATCGCGACCCACTAATGCGTCTTGCTCACTTACCATGTCCGTTTTGCTCATCGATACAACTCCATTAATCTCGATAAAGGCGGTAACTGACTATCTAGTCGCCTATTTTTGCCCAAGTATCACGCAAACCCACAGTACGGTTAAATACTAGCTTTTCTGAGCTTGAATCTTGGCTGTCTGCACAGAAGTAACCTTGGCGCTCAAATTGATGCGCATGCTCTGCTTGCGCTGTCACCAAGCTAGGTTCAACAAAACCTTGTTTAACCACTAAAGATTCAGGGTTAAGCACTTGGGTAAAGTCCTCTTCAGCAGCTGGGTTAGGTACTGTGAACAAACGATCGTACAAACGAATTTCAGCAGGCTTGGCATGGTCAGCCGATACCCAGTGAATAACGCCTTTAGGTTTGCGACCGTCTTCAGGGTTTTTACCCAAGGTTGTGTCGTCGTAAGTACAATAAACCGTAGTTACATTACCATTTTCATCTTTGTCGCAACGCTCAGCTTTAATCATATAGGCGTTACGTAAGCGAACTTCTTTACCAATCACCAAGCGTTTAAACTTCTTGTTGGCTTCTTCACGGAAGTCTTCTGCTTCAATGTACAGTTCACGACTGAACGGTACATCACGCTCGCCCATGTCTTCACTTGGGTGAAGCGGCGCACTTAGTTGCTCTACTTTATCCGCAGGATAGTTTTCGATAACCACTTTAATCGGATCTAATACCGCCATAGCACGTGGCGCATTGGCATTTAGGTCTTCACGAATACAGGCTTCTAACATTGGCATTTCTACCATGTTTTCCATTTTGGTCACGCCAATACGCTTACAAAACTCAACAATAGAACCAGCGGTATAACCACGGCGGCGTAAACCGGCAATGGTCAACATACGTGGGTCATTCCAACCATTTACATGGCCATCGGTGACTAAGGTATTTAACTTGCGCTTAGACATAACCGTGTATTCAAGGTTTAAGCGTGAAAACTCATATTGATGCGGTACCGTATCAATAGTGATGTTTTCTAATACCCAGTCGTATAAACGGCGGTTATCTTGAAACTCTAAGGTACACAAAGAATGAGTAATGCCTTCGATAGCGTCAGAAATACAGTGAGTAAAATCGTACATTGGGTAAATGCACCACTTGTCACCGGTTTGGTGATGGTGAGCAAAACGAATACGATAAATCACTGGGTCACGCATACACATGAACGAAGAACTCATGTCTATTTTAGCGCGTAATGAACACTCACCTTCTTTAAACTCGCCCGCTCGCATTTTCTCGAACAAAGCTAAATTTTCTTCTATTGAGGTATCTCGGTATGGGCTATTTTTACCCGGTTGGCTTAAGGTGCCACGATACTCGCGAGACTCTTCTGCATTTAAGAAACATACAAACGCCAAACCTTTCTCAATCAGCTCTACTGCATAAGTGTGTAGCTGATCAAAATAGTTTGATGAATAACACACCTCATCGTTCCACTCAAAGCCCAGCCATTTAACGTCTTGCTGAATCGAGTTAACGTAATCAATGTCTTCTTTTTCTGGGTTGGTGTCGTCAAAGCGTAGGTTACATGCACCCTGGTAGTCTTGAGCAATTCCAAAATTTAAACAAATCGACTTAGCATGGCCGATGTGTAAATAGCCGTTTGGCTCAGGAGGAAAACGTGTATGCACACTTGTATGTTTTCCCGATTGAAGATCTTCATCAATAATATGACGAATGAAATTGCTAGGGCGATTGTCCGCCTCACTCATACCAGCCTACCTATATATACCGAATATCTAATTTAATCCCCTATAATCACTGATTATTCAGCTCAGCACAAGCAACCATCAATCAAGCGTTGAAAAGATAGCCTACCGGCACTTAAGCTCAGCCGTTTTCCTTACCACTTTAACCTTACAACAGCCCTAACAAATGGCAGTTTTGTAGTTATGGTTTATATTTCTAGAAGGCTATTGTTGATAATTAAGGGAATAAAATATGCGTATATTAAGCGTTGCATTTGGATTGCTGTTATTAGTGGCTTGTTCCAGCACTCCCACCTGGGATGGTATGTCGGAATCTGAAATCGCTGCTTGGAAAGAAATAGGCGTAAATGTAGAACAAGTTCAAACCTATGTGCGAGCAGGAATGAGTCAGCCACAGGTAAAAGAGTTTATTGACCAGAAATTTACTGACCCTGCTCAAATAACTTCTTGGGGGCAAACCTTTACTGCCTTTGATGCTAGAGGCTGGATAGATTCTGGTTTCGATTTAACCGCCGCTAAAGACTGGGCCGCTAACAAATTCAGCTTTGAAGAAGCCGCTGCTTGGGCTTCAGCAGACTTTGACTTAGACGGCGCCAAGAAAAACCGAGATAAAGGCTTAACCCCGGTTAAGTAAACACACGCTGTAAACCACGCTGGTGCTTACTTGATGTGAGTAAGCACCTCGCCCAAACCTTCAATACTCACACTAACCTTGTCGCCACTTTTTAATGCTTGAGTTCGCCCAGGTGTCCCAGTAAAAATCACATCCCAAGGCTGCAAAATAACGTATTGGCTAATATAGCTAACAATATCCTCAACCGAATGAATCATATTGCTGCTTGATTCTTGCTGAACCACTTTATCGTTGAGCGTAGTCGTTACTGTAAAGGTGTTTTCTCCACTTACCGTGGTTAACCAAGGAGATATTGGTGCAAAACCATTAGCGCCTTTGGCTCTCCACCATTGCAAATCTTGCCCCTGCCAAGAGCGCTCAGTGAGATCGTTGCCAGCGGTATAAGCAAATATGCAATTGCTAGCCTGCTGCTTAGTCACTTTTGCACATGGTTTGCCTATCACCACCGCGAGCTCACCTTCAAAATGTACGTTATTAGCATCAGCAGGTAAGTCTAGCTCGCCCCCTATGCTCAAAGAGCTAGCTGATTTATAAAATATCTCTGGTTTACTAGCGCCAGCATTACCGGCATGGCTGCGGTAGTTCAAACCGACTGCAAATACCGTGGCAGGCTCAACCGGCAATACAAACTCAGCCTTGTTAACAGGCGTAGAGTTAGCCTTTATCTCACCACCCGCTAACGGCGAATCACTTAAGTGATGCAGGGTTTCTCCCTTACGCTCTACCCACACTACACCGTCATCGGTGTTGATTCGCGCATATTGGGCGGCTTGCAGCCCTGCACTCACCAGCAAACTCGCAGTAACAACGACTAGTCCATTAAATAAAAGCCTCATATACATTCCCTTGCTTAACTACTGTTTAATAACAATAGTACGCAACACACCATATTAAAGATTAACGGCTAATCACTTTGCTCACAGTTAAGCCTAAACGTTTCGCTAAGCGGTTTAAGTTGGCTCTGTCGGTCGATAACTCACGCGCTGCCGCTGCCCAACTGCCACCATGCTTTTCAAGAGTATTTGCAATAATGTCACGCTGATAGTTGTCTGTAGCTTCACGCAGGCTTAGCCCTTGGCTCGTTAATGCGTGGCTCACGGCAACGGGTTCCGCCGCAACATATTCACTAGGTGCTAACTCGCCGCAATCGTCTATGCTTATGCGCACTATTTCTTGGCGTTGCTGGCGAGACCTTGCTTTTAAAGCTGCGCGGCTAATAAGGTGCTCTAATTCCCGCACATTGCCGGGCCAATCATATTGATTAAGATAACTCACCAAATCGGCTTGCAGTTTTAACTGGCCAATTCCTAATTTACGTTTAAGTACTTCTACAAAGTAACCCGCTAGTAGCTGTACATCACCTGCGCGTAAACGCAAAGCAGGTACCGTAACTGGATACACCGTTAAGCGATGATACAAATCTGCTCTAAAACGCCCTTGCTCTACTTCCTCGGCTAAATCTCGATTGGTGGCGGCAATCACTCGTACATCTACTGTTTGGATCTTGTCTTGGCCTAGCGCTTGAATCTCTTTATTTTGCAGTACCCTTAGCAATTTACTTTGCGCCGCTAAAGGTAACTCGCCAATCTCATCTAAAAAAATAGTGCCGCCGTCTGCCACGCTAAACTTACCGGCTCTGGTTTTATCCGCGCCGGTAAATGCGCCTTTTACATGGCCAAACAACTCGCTTTCAATTAAATTCTCGGGCAATGCCGCACAGTTAACGTGAACAATAGGTGCTTTAAACCGACCCGACTGCATGTGAAGAGAACGCGCAACCAGCTCTTTACCCACCCCTGTTTCACCTTGAATTAAGATAGTAAAATCAGACGGCGCGACTAAAGCTATCTCTTGTTTTAAGCGCTGCATCTCTGGGCTTTCGCCAATCAGTTCTTCACTGGCGGTTTGCCAGGCTGCTTGGTTTAATTCTTCTAATACTTGCTGTGAATGATGTGCTTGCTGCTCTAACAAATCTAAGGTGAGCGCAGTATTTAAACTGGCTGCCGCCATCGCCGAAATAACTTCTAATGTGCGACTTGGAATATCGTCAAATACCTTGGGTGTAAAGCTATCTAAAGTAAGCACGCCAATCAGTTTATGATCGAAATACAAAGGCAAGCCCATACACGCATGCACTGGTAAATCACCTTCACGATCAATTAACAAACCATCGTAGGGGTCGGGCAAATTGCTATCGGCAGGGAAACGTACCGGCGTATTGGAGCTGCATATTTGCTGAAAGCGAGGATGCTCCGATAAAACAAAACGCCGGCCCAAAGTATCGCGGCTCAAACCTTGCAAAGTTAAGGGGCTAAGTACTTCGCCGCGTAAAGCTAAAAGAGCCACCGCGTCACAACTAATGGTTTTGCGTACCGTGTCTAATAAACGATCAAAGCGATCTTTAGTACTAAGGCTTTGGGCTAAATCTAAAGCCAGTTCAATCAGTGCCTTTGAAGAAATGTCTGACATATCACCTCCGTCATTTAAATTCAAAGTAGTCTAATTGACACTTTTTATCAAGAAGTCATATTGACACCTCCAACAAAAATCATCCCGTTAAACGCCATTAAACCTGGCTTTGAGCGTTTGGCACAGCGTTTGCTATTTCTAAAACAACGGTGAAGAACCTAAAGTTCGCCACTACTTCAAAGAGGAAAGCACAATGACCGTATTCCCATTACTAGTAAGCTCCACTTACACCCAAACAGCAAAACAATACATGCGCTGCGTAGTAGGCGGTAACTGGCTAATGTTGCTTTCACTCAGCATTATCATTTCATCCATTGTTATCTCCTACCCCTTAGCACAAAGCTTTTCTATTCCCATGCAAATTACAGCACACATCTCTACCATTGTTTTTGCTGGCATTTTAAAAGTAGGTTACGTGCTACGCTGTGTAGGATTAAACGAACTAGGCCAAGAGGTATTATAAGTGATTAAAATTGGTGAGCCGAACGCCACAGACCAAGCCCAACATTGGCATCAGCAAGCTATTTTAGAGCTCGCCTTTAGGCCGTTCTTTTTACTGGCTACTTTAAGCTCTGCTATTAGTATTGGTTTATGGATCCTGCTGCTTAATGGCAATATGTTAATAGGTAGCCAAGGCTTAAGCCCACATGTGTGGCACGCTCATGAAATGCTAATTGGCTTTGGCACAACGGTAGCGGTGGGGTTTATTTTAACCGCCGTACAAACCTGGACTGGCCAGCCCAGTATTAAGGGCAAGGCATTAGCAGGCTTAGTATTGCTGTGGTGTTTGGCTCGTATTGGGTTTTATATAAACGACGCCAACAGCGCAATAGCCGCTACTGCACTGCAAGGTCTTTGGTGGCTAAGTGTTGTTGTGATTTACAGTAAGTTAGTCTTTAAAGCGCAAAACCGCCGCAATTACATATTCATCGCTTTACTCAGCGTAATGACCTTAATCAACCTCGGTATGTTAATTGCCGATTTAAACGGCAACAGCGCCCTCGCCTTACATTTAAGCCGCACTATGGTATTGCTATTCACCATAATGATGGCCTTAGTAGGCGGCAGAGTTATTCCTTTCTTCACGGTGCGCGGCGCAAAAACTGAGGCCATTGAATGCCCAGCTTGGATAAACCAACTAGTAGGCCCATTTGCTATTGCCACGGTGCTTGTATTTATTAGCGACTACTTCACCGCTACCTTTGGCATAGTGCCAATAGCCCTGATGGCTTTAGGTCTGCTGCATTTGCTGCGCCTAGCTTACTGGCGCTCGATAAAAACGGTAAAAGTGCCTTTGTTATGGTCATTGCACTTATCCTACCTACTCATGGCACTAGGCTTAATATTACTCGGCGCCAGTTACGACTTACCGCAACTTACTTTTAGTAATGCCCTTCACCTCATTACCATTGGCGCCATAGGGTTAATGATCTTCGCCATGATGAGCCGTGTATCTTTAGGCCACACAGGCAGAACATTAGTGATAAAACCGGTGATTACGCTGGCGTTTTTACTCTTGGTGGCCGCTACCTTAATTAGAACATTTATGGCGATTACAGACCCACTTCAAGCTTGGAACATAAGCGCAGGGCTTTGGATTAGCGCCAGCGTGCTGTTTTTGGTGGTGTACGTACCCATTTTAAGCAGTAAAAGACAAAGCTAAGGTAACAAAGGCTAGACGAACTCAGGGTAATTCTGCGATATTGCCTTAATCACCTAGCAATACCAAGGAATTACCAATGTTGTTTAGCGTTTGGCTTACGTTTGTTGCCGCTTGCATTGTATTTAGTTTATCGCCCGGCGCGGGCGCAGTGGCTACCATTAGCCACTCTTTAAGCGGCGGCTTCAAACAAGCCTGTAAAAATATTGCGGGTTTGCAGCTAGCACTAATAGGCCATGTGCTTATTGTATCTGTTGGTTTAGGTGCCCTGCTGGCGTCTTCAGCACTGGCATTCACCATCATTAAGTATCTAGGTGCCGCCTACCTACTCTACTTGGGCATTACTAAGTTTTTTGAGAAAAGCCAAACCTTTAGCACCGAGCCACAAGCAAAAAAAAGCAGCTCTCAGTTAGTTAAACAAGGCTTCATTGTTAACCTAATGAACCCAAAATCTATCATCTTCCTCGCGGCATTTTTGCCACAGTTTATAAGCCCGAACAGTGACCTTTCTAGCCAGTACTTAATATTAGGTTTCACCGTAGTGCTGATCGATTGTGCAGTCATGTTTAGTTACGCCACCTTAGCTAGCGCAGCTAAACCTTGGCTAGGTAAAGCTAAGTTTATGGCGCTACAAAATCGCATATTTGGTTCGCTGTTTATTATGATGGGTGTAGCACTAGCACGTGTAGAGCGCTAATTAAATTGTTAGCTAAGTAGATCAAAAAAGACGTCTCGAGGCGTCTTTTTATTTATTCGATTAATAGCCTTACTTTAGACCAACGATATACTCTTGCGGCGACGTAGCAAAGCAACGCCAAATAAGCCTAATGACATTAAAGGTAATGAAGCTGGTGTGGGTAAAGCTGCGGTGTAAGCCAAGGCGTCAAAACCGTAAACCGACGAACTATAACCAGAGCTGGAGCCAGAACCAGTTATCGAGAAAGATGTAAAAGCAGTGTCAAGGTATCTCAAGCTACTTGAATTGAGTTCATTTACATCGAAACCAATCGCAAACACGTCATAGGGAAAAGCAGCGGTAAAGATACTAGATTCAGCCACAGACCAAACTAATACTATTGCGGTAAACCTCACGACCAAGCATTACATCATCGCCTAATTGATCCGGGTCGTTAAACCATCAAAAGCTAGTTCACTGCCCACTGTATCTTTAAATGCCGCTCTATCGGTATACAAAAAATACCCTGCTGCGACATGTTAAAAACTCCTACAATAGCAAGCAAAGCGTACTTCATTTTCTTCATCATACATCTTCCTTTAAAACTGAGGCGCAAAATCCATTTTCGCCGCTCCGTGTTAAAGCAAAAGACTGATTAAGGAAAGGGTTTATAGGCAAGCTAAAAAGTACGGTGAACTAAAAAGGAGCTTAACTGCTCCTAGCTTAGATTAGTTAGTGATACTTATATTTGTGGACTTAATATCTATCCATTGACTTTCACCTGATTGGTCACCTTCAGCGTCAGTTTGACTATTTAGCCAACTAATTGGTTTATAGCTTAGTTCTTCAGTTGGAAAAGAGTCCTCATGGCGTTCACTTGACCAATTCCAAGGACCGTCATTTGCTCCACTCCAAACATTATCGTTTTCCGGTGAAGGGTAAGACAAATAGCTTATTACAGACACAGGAGTCTCAGGTTGTATTAAAGACAGCAACGGGTTTGCGCTTTTATCAATAGTTATAGAAAAAGTATTTCCATTGCTTGTAATAGTCCCTGTTTGCGAGATATACACCAAATCGTAAAGCCCAAGGTTTTCTTCTGGTGGCGGTCCTGGCATGTATTGAGGAACCCCAATTTTAACATTAAGCTCGTTAATGCTTATAAACGATTCAATCTCATTTTCTTTGTTATGGCTCGCCGATATACGAAGGTCACCTGAAGAACGAGTACCAGTTTCATCAAGATCAAAAATAAAATCATATATGATTTCTGTTTGATACATACTCTGCGACTCACGGTTTACTTTAAACGTTGAAGGTAATTCTGCTAACTCAACATTCAGAACCACTTCACCTTGATCACAACCAGTTAGATTTGGAACTAGGTTTAGCTTGTTAAAAAAAAGAAGTAAATCTTCTTCTTGAACTATCAATTGACCTGAGCCGTGAAGCGATACATTGGTCACTGAGCTCTTACCATCCACGATAGTTGTAAAACTATTATTAGTAACAGAAGAGTATGCCGAGATTACTGGCTCATAACAGCCTGTTCCAGCATCTCCATAGGCAGTTATCGCCGACTTCCCGATTGAAACGAATATCCCATTAGTAGATTTCCATGCCCCTAAATACTCATCTGCCAATACTTGATTACTATTACCACCACCGCTCGCGTTCCCAGAATCCGAGGAACCTCCCCCACATCCCGTCATAACAGCCACTAACACCGCAACTAAAATCCTTTTCACTACTTAGCTTTCCTTAATTTAATTCTATTTAGCAGTCACATATTAACGAGAAAAGTTACTAAGTGCTAAAAGAGTGAAAAAAAATTCGTCTTTTTCTTATCTGGTTCGTCTTATAGGTAATTCACTAATACAATGAGACCATCATGATTAAGATTGTTAGCTTTAAAATTTGCCCATTTGTTCAACGCGTAACCGCCGCTTTAGAAACTAAAAAGATTCCTTACGAGATTGAATACATTAGTTTAAAAGACAAACCTCAGTGGTTTTTAGACATGTCGCCAAATGGCCAAGTGCCGGTATTGATTACCGAAAACAACACTGCTTTGTTTGAGTCTGACGCGATTATCGAATACATCGAAGATGAATTTGGCCCAATAGAAGCAAACGTAACTAACGAACAGCGCGCCATGGACAGAGCATGGAGCTACTTAGGCTCTAAGCATTATTTAGCCCAGTGCGGCACCATGAGCAGTAAAGATAAAGCCACCTTTGAAGAGCGTACTGAAAAGCTGTTTAAAGCCTTTGAAAAAGTAGAAACGCAGCTATCTGGCACGACGATGTTTTTTAAGTCTAACCAGTTAAGCAATGTAGATATTGCATGGTTACCACTATTACATCGCGCTAACATTGTTAAGCAACATACTGGCTTCGACTTTTTATGTGGCCTACCTAAAGCGCAAGCTTGGCAAAACAATGTATTAGCCACTGGCCTTGCTGAGAAAACTGTTTCAGACGATTTTGAAGCCTTGTTCACTGACTTCTACCTTACCAATACCTATTTGGGTGGTAATGAAGCTGAAGAGAAAGTGGCATGTGGCACAAGCTCTTGCTGCGGTTAGTCTAGTTAGCAAGTGTAATTACACTTAAGAAAACAACCCTCAGTTTGTATACTTCATGCTGAGGGTTTAGTGATTTCTATAAACGGCAGAGCAAATTTATGAAGATTGAGCAGGTGTGGCACCAATATCGACAAAGCCTAAAAGCGTTTTTACACGCTAATGTTTCTAACCCTGCCGATGTGGACGACCTTCTGCAAGAAATCTTAATTAAAACCTATCAAAACTTTAGCCAGCTACAAGATCATAGCAAGGTAAAATCGTGGTTATTTCAAGTTGCCAATCGCAGTATTATTGATTTTTACCGCCAGCGCGGCCAAGCCGATAAGCTTGAAAACAATGAGCTTTGGTATACCGAGGCGGATGAAAGTGTGCACCAACAACTGGCTAGCTGTATCTCGCCTTTTATTCATGCCTTACCCAGTGACGAGGCAGACATGTTGGTGAGTATTGAACTAGAAGGCATGGGCCAGAAAGACTACGCAGCACAACACCAGATTAAATATTCAACATTAAAATCGCGCGTACAAAAAAGCCGTGAGAAAGTATTACAACTGTTTCAATCTTGCTGTCAGTTTTCGATAGATGCAGAGGGCCGATTGGTAGAATTTGATCCCAAGAAACCAGGCTGTAAAAGCTGCTAAAAGCGTTAGCTAATGCAATAAACCCAAGCTATTGCGCCAAGGTTTACCACACTAGCCGCTAATTGGTATTAGTCGCGTTTATATAAAGCTTCTAGGGTACTCGATGCAATGGTATTGGCATTGATCATATACCCTGCCAACGCACCAGATGCATCTTGCGGTAAATCAAGCTTCTCTACCGACAACGCATGTACGGTAAATTGGTAGTGATGAACACCATGCCTTTGTGGCGGGCAAGCGCCGCCAAAGCCTTTGTAGCCATAATCATTACCCACCATTTCACTACCCATAGGCAAATTTTGCCCTTCGACATTCCCCGCATCGGAGGCGAGAGCGTTTATGGTTGCAGGGATATTTACCACTTGCCAATGCCACCAACCGCTGCCAGTAGGTGCATCCGGGTCGTATACCGTAATGGCAAAGCTTTTAGTACCAGCCGGAGGATTAAGCCAGCTAAGTTGTGGCGAAACATTAGCGCCGGAGCAGCCAAAACCCGTGAACTCTTGTTGCATATTCATCGTTTCACCTTGAGCAATATCTGTACTGGTTAAGGTGAAGGTGTTAGCTACTGCGGGTAAAGTGCCAAGTAGTGAAAAAGTAATACAGCAAATAGGTAACAAACGCATGATAGATCCTTGTTTAATCAACGAGTCACTATGCTAGCGCGCACGCTTAGGCGTAATTAGCCCTAAAACCCCCAAGTATTCGCCTTATTCGGTCATTCTGGTTTTTCTTAGCTCGGAAGAGGTTAAACCAAAGTGGCTTTTAAAGCGGTCGGTAAATCGCGAGGGGGAATGATAACCGCATTTCTCAGCAATTAAGCCAATGGGTTCATCACTCGTTTGCAACAAATGTAAGCCAAGCCCCAGCCGCGCTCGGTCTTTCACTTCTTGTACGCTGGTTCCTTCTGCGTTTAGCTTTCGGCGTAAGGTAGATTCGCTCATCGCAAGGTGCTCGCAGATAGTTGCGATTGATAAGTCATTGAAGTGCTTGTCGCGAAATAGCTCATGCAAGCGATGGCTAACTTTAGGCTTGCCCATCATCATGGTGATTTGCCGATGCCCAAGCGAATAAAGCAAGCGTAGTATTTCTCTCTTTCTTGAGGTTTGAAGCTCTTTAGGCGCCCACAAGCTGCATTCTACAAATTGCTGTAAACACTGCTTTAAAACAGCGTTGGTTTTAGCCACAAAATAATCTGGCTTTACCTTGCTAGCCGCTGCAACGTTGCTGTGTAAATCGCTAAAGTCTTGGTAATCAAACTCAATCAATAATGCAAAATAAGAGTTACCCTTAGGAATGTTTCGCATATTGATGGCGGGGCTGTCACTTAAAAAAATGAAGTGGTCACTAGGACATGCTATTGAAGCATTTTCGCCCAGTTGTTTATTGCCATTGATTACCACAATTAACAAGGGTTTCGAGATGGGTACATTAAGCAACATTTGCTCGTGAACCGAAGAGTAAACTGAAAATGGCAATTCCTTTACGTCCAATTGGCTCACTGCTTTTTGAATACTAACCAGTAACTTTTCCATGTCTCATTCATTTAATGTTAATAAGTGTTTGCTAGCAGGCTTATTTGCGCTGTTTCGATTAAAACGACCTAGTAGCAAGTGCTTAAAGTGCGCTTATTACTGCTTACGGTTATAAGCTTGCCGTTAAAAATTACCCGTTAAAAGCGTGGCTTATCAACTTGGTGATCCGTGGGTTGCGGCGTTACGGTCATTACCTTCACTCCTTTTGGTGTTTCAAAGCGATGCCATGTATTTTGCGGTACACCCATTAATTCACCGGCACTAAGGCTTAAGCTTGTTTCACCGTCTTTCGTTAATAAAATCAGATTGGTTGCCCCTTCAATCACCTGCACAATCTCGTCACCTTGGCTGTGCCGTTCCCACTCGCTACTACCCGCATAATGCCCAATATAAATTGCACCGTTTCGGTAGTGGCACAGTTCACTAAACGCTCCCGCTAATTCAGCCTCGCTAGAATCTGGTGTGTGGTTACCCACAAACTGCAAATGCTCGAACTGTTGGTTTAAGGCAATAACCGTTGCTTTGCTCATTCTACTTTCCTCTTAACACCACTTAGCTGTTAAACCACTTAGCTGTTAAACCACTACGCGCCATACGTTAGCAAGAACCGAATTAAAGTTTAGAATTAATTTACTCACGCTAATTGATAATTACCTTTAAGACCAGTAGCGTAGACCAAAGACCTAAACAATTAGTCACTTATTTAGAGAAACTTATAATGAAAAATGCCCTCGCCCTGCTCCTTGCCAGTAGCCTGTTGGTTGCTTGTGATAACAATGAAGTTGCCGATGTCTCTCTAGGCTTACTAACCACTAAAGATATTAAAATTAGCGTGCTTAAAGATCCCATTGTTAGCGGAGTAACTTGTCATATTGCCAATGTAGAAGCGGATTTAGATTTTGCTGACCCCAGTGATATGTCTATTTCTTGTCGCCAAACGGGTGAAATTACGTCGGCTATGATTACTAGCATCGATAAATCGAAATCGGGAGAAGTGGTGTTTAAAAAGTCGAAAAGCATACTATTTAAGTCACTTAAAATACGCCGAATTTACGATGCTGAATCACAAACCTTAATGTATTTATCTTATTCCACTAAAGAAACCTCGGGCAGTTACAAACATAGTTTGTCTACGGTACCTCTGTGGGGGACTCAAGCTTACAGCTCGCAGATAGAAGCGACTCAATAAGTTGTTAAACAAATAACAGATATAAAAAAGGCCCTCTCCAGAGGGCCAAACAGTACAGTTATAACGACAGTTACAGAGCGTTATTCTTTCTTTAATATCCTACTTGGCGGCGAGAATTTTTAGCTCGTTGGCTACAAATTCCACGTGTGGACCAATCACTACCTGTATTGCCGTTTTACTTGGCACAATTACACCAGGTACATGTTTTTTAAGCCCGCTTACATCAACACGATCGCTGTCTTTTACTTCTAAGCGAAGGCGTGTAGCACAGTTGTCTACAAGTACTACGTTGTCTGTTCCACCTAACATTGTTAATACTAAACCAGCAGTTTCTGCATGGCTGCCGCCAACACTTAAGGTTTCTTCACCCTCGTCAGCGTCTTCACGACCAGGTGTTTTAAGGTTCATTTTAAGAATCATGGTTTTAAACACGAAGTAGTAAACCGCAAAGAACACTAAACCTTGAGGGATAAGCATGTACCAATTAGTGGCTAATGGGTTACGAGACGACAACACCATATCAACCAAACCAGCACTAAAGCCAAAGCCTGCCATCCACTGCATAGACGCCGCAATAAATACTGAAATACCGGTGAGTAAGGCATGAACTACATACAGCACAGGCGCTACAAACATGAAGGCGAACTCTAAAGGCTCGGTAACACCAGTAAAGAAAGACGCCGTTGCTGCAGCAATCATGATTGAGGCAACTTTAGATTTGTTTTCTGCTTTAGCGGTGTGGTAAATAGCCAAGGCTGCGCCAGGTAAACCAAACATCATCACAGGGAAGAAACCCGCCATGTAACGCCCTGTTTCACCCGGTACGGCGTCAGCCGATACACTCAAAAACTTACCAAGGTCGTTAATTCCAGCCATATCAAACCAGAACACAGCATTGAGTGCGTGGTGCAAACCGACAGGAATAAGTAAGCGGTTGAAGAAACCATAGATACCGGCGCCAACCGACCCTAAGCCAGTGATGCTTTCGCCAAAGTGAACCAAGCCACCAAAAATAATTGGCCACAAGTACATTAATACAAAGGCAACACCGATACCGGCCACCGACGTAAGAATAGGCACTAAACGCTTACCACTAAAAAACGATAAGGCTTTATGCAATTCTACTTGGTAGAAGCGGTTGTATAACTCAGCCGCCATAATCCCACTAATAATACCTACAAACTGGTTTTCAATTTTTGAAAATGCCAAGGTGCTAGAATCGTTTAGTACCACTAAACCAATTTGCTCTACCGCACCCGGCGACAGCAAAGTAGTAACCACCATGTAGCCAACAAAGCCAGCTAATGCCGCGGCACCGTCTTTATCGCGAGACATGCCGTAGGCAATACCAATGGCAAACAGTACCGACATGTTGTCGATAATGGCCGCACCAGACTTAATTAAAAAAGCCGCCAGTGCACTATTGCCACCCCAGCCGTTTGGGTCAATCCAGTAACCTATGCCCATTAAAATAGCGGCTGCGGGTAGTACCGCTACCGGTACCATTAAGGCGCGACCAATCTTCTGTAAATAGCTAAACATAGTGTCCCTCTTTATGGCTATTATTAACCAAATTCAAATTTATCAGCGGCATCTGCCAACTCGACCTTGGTGTTCAAATTCACAGCGTGTTTCGTTTAATGTTCCACCAAGAACTTAATTTGCAGTGTAAATAATTAAATTTCCTTCGCAAATAAAGCCTTCCAAAAATGTGATCAAAGCATTCATAAAATGCTTTTATGTCGCTTTTTGTCACATTTTATTCAAATCTTATTTCGCGACAAAAATTAAACTGCTAAGCTAATTTAAAATTACGTGGAGAATACCGATGAGACTCATACCTTTACTCGACAAAGAACAAGTAGGACGCTGGTCTGCACTTTATATCGCAGAGAAAATTAAGTCGTTTAATCCTAGCGAAGACAAACCCTTTGTATTGGGGTGCCCTACCGGCGGGACTCCCCTAACCACCTATAAACATCTTATAGAGCTGCACAAACAAGGCATGGTGAGCTTTGAGCATGTGGTTACTTTTAACATGGATGAATATGTTGGAATTCCAAGTGACCACCCTGAAAGCTACTACAGCTTTATGCACAACAACTTCTTCTCACATATAGACATCAAGCCAGAAAACATTAATTTACTTGACGGCAATGCCGAAGATTTGGAAGCAGAGTGCGCCAATTACGAAGCCAAAATTAGGCATTATGGAAAAATAAACTTGTTTATGGGTGGTGTTGGTGTAGATGGTCACATCGCATTTAACGAACCCGCCTCTTCATTGGCGTCGCGCACACGAGTAAAAACCCTTACCGAAGATACGCGCATGGTTAATTCGCGCTTCTTCAACAACATTGATGAAGTACCGCGTTTAGCACTTACGGTTGGCGTAGGCACCCTTCTTGATGCGGAAGAGATTTTAATATTAGTGACCGGACATAACAAAGCGCAGGCCCTACAGGCAGCGGTAGAAGGCAGTGTAAATCATTTATGGACCATTTCTGCGCTACAACTACATCCCAAAGGAATGATAGTATGCGACGAACCTTCAACCATGGAATTGAAAGTAAAAACAGTACGCTACTTTCAAGAGCTTGAAGCCAACAATATAAAGAACATTTAGGAACAACAGAATGATATACGCCCTTACCAATGCCCTGGTTTTTGATGGTAGTGAATTGTTAAACGGCTATTCAGTACTGATTGAAAATGGCCACATCACATCGGTGGTTCCTAACCAGCAAGTATCGCCACAAATAAGAAGCATTGACCTAAATGGTTCAGTGCTAAGTGCAGGGTTTGTAGATCTGCAACTAAACGGTTGTGGCGGTGTGATGCTAAATGGCGACTTTAGTACCCGCAATTTAGAGATTATGCATCAGTCTAATATTAAAAGCGGCACCACTAACTTCATGCCAACCCTCATCACTACCGATGACGAAGAGATGCAGCAAGCCGTTGAGGTATCACGAGCTCACCAACGCAGCCATGGCTCAGTTAACCTAGGATTACACCTAGAAGGCCCCTACCTTAGCGTAGATAAAAAAGGCATTCACAGCGAAGCACTGATTAGACAACTAAACCAACAACGTTTGCGTTTTTTGTTAGACAACAGCGATGCCATTAAAAAGGTCACTCTGGCACCAGAGCATGTTGAGCTAAGTACTATAGCCGCGCTTAAAGAAGCGGGTATTTTAGTGTCTCTTGGCCACACCAATGCCAATTACCAACAAGCTAGCGAAGCCATTAATGCGGGCGCTGGTTTTGCAACCCACCTGTTTAATGCCATGAGTCCAATGACCGGGCGTGAGCCAGGT
The DNA here is from genome assembly GCF_046774965.1 of Agarivorans sp. DSG3-1. Lineage (NCBI taxonomy): Bacteria > Pseudomonadati > Pseudomonadota > Gammaproteobacteria > Alteromonadales > Alteromonadaceae > Agarivorans > Agarivorans sp. DSG3-1. The sequence continues at coordinate 3,841,824 of NZ_CP177241.1, forward strand.
GTGGTAGGCGCGATCTTTGATCACAACCTATTTGCTGGGATCATTGTCGATGGCCATCATGTAGACGATGCCAATGTGAGAATAGCTAAACGATTATTACGCCACAAACTGTGTTTAGTGACCGACGCCACCGCTGCTGCAGGTGCCGATATCACTAGCTTTGATTTTGTTGGGCGAAAGATCACAGTACAGGATGGGATTTGCTTTGGTGATGATGGTACACTCGGCGGCTCTGCTTTAACCATGATTCAAGCAGTAAAAAACTGCGTACAATCAGTAGGTTTATCTATGCGCGACAGCCTAAGAATGGCCTCTTTGTACCCAGCAACCGCCATCAATAGAGACAAGGACTTTGGTCGAATTAAAGCAGGTTACACTGCCAACTTAACTGCCTTCGACCAAGATTTTAATGTCACGCTCTGTATTAGCGACGGCCAACTTACTCAGTTTTAAGCAAGCAAAGCATGAATGACAAATTAATCGTAAACGTAGATAAAGTTAAACAGGTAAACACCGCAGCGGTGTATGGGATGATTGACCAATTAGGTCCGATCTCTCGCGTAAAAGTAGCAGAACAAAGCCAATTGGCACCTGCTAGCGTGACCAAAATCACCCGCCAGCTATTAGCTACCGGTTTAATTAAAGAAGTTGCCCAACAGGCCTCTACCGGAGGACGCCGGGCTATTTCCTTAATGACCGAGCAAAGCCATTACTACTTTATTTCGGTGCGATTAGGCCGTGGGACCATGGACATTTCGCTGTTTGATTTAAGCGGAATATCTCATGCTCACAGCAATCTTGATGTACCAGAGGTGGAACAAGACGCCCTAGTCAACACCCTGCTCAACAATATCGATAGCTTTATTCAGCAGCACCTTGAAGCTTCACAAAACCTCATTGCGGTTGCGGTTACCTTGTCTGGTTTGGTGAATCCAGGCGAAGGCACAGTGGTATACACTCCTCACTACCAGTTACGAGATTGCCCGCTAGCCAGCCTAATAGAAGCACGATTCTCATTGCCAGCTTATGTAGGAAACGATACCCGTGCGATGGCACTAGCTGAGCATTACTTTGGTGCAACTAAGGATGTGCTCGATTCCATTTTGATTAGTGTGCACAGCGGCACAGGTGCCGGCATTATCGTGAATGGCCAAGTATTTATGAGCCAGAATCGAGATGTGGGTGAAATAGGTCATATTCAGGTCGATCCTTTGGGCGACAAATGCCAATGTGGCAATGTAGGTTGCCTAGAAACCATTGTTTCCAATACCGCGATTGTAGAGCGATTAAAAACCCTGATTAGCCAAGGTTGCCCGTCTATTTTACAGGGTGACTTTAGCATTGAAGATGTCTGCGCAGCAGCCAACCAAGGTGACATGTTGTGCCACCAAGTATTGCATCGTGTAGGTAAAATGCTCGGCAATAGCATCGCCATTACTATTAACTTATTTCACCCGCAAAAAATCATTCTAGCGGGAGAAATAATGGCGGCACAAAATATCTTATTACCCACCATTAAACAGTGTATTGAACATCAAGCACTAAGCTCGTTTGCTGAAGGCTTACCGATAGAAGCGGCACACTTTCAAAACAACCCAACCATGGGCGGATTAGCCTTAGTAAAACGCGCCTTACTCAATGGGAGCTTGCTAATTCGCTTAATTAACGAAAAAGCGCAACAAATCGAACAGTAAGTTAAGGCTAAGGTTTTAAAAAATAAGCGTAATACACCGCGTTAAGCACTAGGTTTAGATTAACTTTTTGTGCTTTAATTATGGCGACTAAGGTACATGGATGTAAGCTTATGCGAGTTTTTACACAACAAATACTTATCGTTACTGCGGGGCTATTGTCTTGTGCATTAATGACTGTCATTTCTCTACAATTTCTTTCGCACGACATCAGCCAGTCACAACGCTATCATGCAGATAATACTTTAAGCCTCACCCAGTCGGTGTTTTATAGCACCATACAATCCTTAGATGACTTAGCTAACTTAAACATTAACGACTGTAGCCCAGCGTCCTTACTAAAAATGCGCCAAACGGTATTCCTCAGTGATTACATTAAAGACGCAGGTTTAGTACAAAATAACCACTTAGCTTGTACCACTACAGGAGGGGAACTAGAGGTTCCCTTGGAATTAGACCCTCCAACTTACACCACTAACTTAGACTTCGACGTATGGTTAAACCAGCAGTTGGTTATATTTGATCACCTGCATTCAGGCATGGTCATCCGAAAAGGCAATTTTACTGTTGTGATCGCCAACAATACCTTCAGTAGCTTAGAATACGGCGATAACCAATGGGAAGTGGTAAATCGAGTAGATGAACACTATACCCACTTAATAGGCACACCCGGTACGTTTCGCCGTGCTGAGCTAGATGAAATGGAAGAAGTAGATGATAACTATCACTATTTTCATCGTTGTAGCCAGACCTATGATTTCTGTATTGCGCTCAGTTTGTATAACTACACCCTCCTTAAAAGTAAGTTCGGTTTTTTAATATTTTCATTATTGTTTAGTGCAGCCTTTGGCATTTTGATAAGCATCAGTTCTGACACCCTAATCAAACGCCATGGCAGTATGAGCTCTCGCGTAAGACGAGGCATCAATAAAGGCCACTTCGTTTGTCATATTCAACCTCTTGTCGATCTTAAATCTAAACGGATTATTGGTGGAGAAGTATTAACCCGTTTCGAAGATCAACACGGCAAATTAATGCCCGATGAGTTTATTCCCGAAATACGTAAACTGCGCTTAACTTGGCCTTTTACATTAATGATCATTAAAGATGCCCTGAGTCACTTACAAGCCAGTGGTGCAATAACTAGTGATACGAAAGTGAGTTTTAACATTTTCCCTTGTGATGTTGAAAACAACAACATTGCTGATTTACAAGCATTGCCAGAAGTACAGCAGTTTAAAGGAGGCATTACTCTCGAGATAACAGAAGATCTGCAACTCGACAGCTTAGTCGCTAATCAACACATCAATCATATTATTCAACAAGGTTTTGAAGTGGCGATTGATGATTTTGGCTCCGGCTACTCAAACCTTAAACAACTTAAAAACTTCCGCTGCCAATACCTAAAAATTGATAAGAGCTTTGTATTCGATTTAGAGGCGGGCTCTATTCGCTCGTCGTTAGTGCCGCACATGGTAGAAATTGCCAAGAAATCTGATTTAAAAGTCATCGCCGAAGGTGTAGAAAACCTAATGCAGTGCAAAGTATTAGAAGATTTAGATGTAGAGTTTGGGCAAGGTTGGATGTTTGGAAAGCCCATGCCTATTAGCCAGTTTGTTGAAAAATACACGCAATCAAACAGTTCTACAGACTAATTTACAAAGCCTTAGTGCTAATTACCCCACTAACAAAACCAAAAAAAGGACAGTGAATACACTGTCCTTTTTACTTAATTTTTCCACTGCGCCGCTTAACACGTAACACCTATTTGGCTTTCATTTTGCCAATATAGCTGCCACTGTTCTTCGCTCACTCCGCAGCCACAACCACCTGAACAAGAGCCCAGTTTAACCAAGCGGAGTCGATGGCGTTTTACCCAAGGCTGCAACATCGCTAGCGCGGCGTCATCACTCAATGAGAAATGATTCGCTAGCTGGCTAAGCATAACCCCAGGGTTAGCTTCAATGTATTCCTTAAGCGCTTGTAATATCAAAATGCTCTGCCCGCTTACGTTTTAAAAATAGTACCCAAACCGCCAACATAAATACCATTGCCAATAACAACACGCTGGCAGACACTGGCGCTTGCTGCCAAGTGGCTACTTGGTAGTAAATAGTGGCCGAGCTATAGGCTAGTAAGGTAGACCACACGCCAATTAGTCGCGCCCATTTCATACCTAGTTCTTTTACCAATGCGCCCATTGCAGCTGCGCAAGGCATGTAGAGTAGAATAAACAACATAAATGACACAGCAGATTCAGGCGTAAAGTGTTTGCCCAACTGCGACATAGTGCTGAAATCAACTTCGTTCATTTCAGCTGCTGCTTCAAGGCTATCAGCTTCTTCAATCGCTATACCTAGAGGGTCACCGTAGTTTAAGTCATTAAAGTTATCGACAATGGTTTGCCCAGCTTCTTGGAAACGGCCTAGATAAGTCCACTCTTCGTCTGCTTCACTGGCATTGGCATACAAGCTGTTTAAAGTGCCAATGACCGCTTCTTTAGCGAATAAGCCAGTAACAATACCTACGGTTGCTGGCCAGTTGTCTTGCTCAATCCCCATTGGGCCAAATACTGGTGTAACAAATTGGCTAGCTCGACTCAAAATTGAATGTTCTTGGCCTTCGGCGTCTAACTCGCCACCCGTTCCGATGCTGTTTAATACGCTAAGAATAGCGACCACTAATACAATGGTTTTGCCTGCGCCAACCACAAAGCCACGCACTTTTTGCCAGGTTAATAGTAATACGCCAAAAGCCGTAGGTAACTGGTAGTCTGGCAACTCAAGAACCGAGTCTTGCGCAGTGCCCGGTAACAACGTGTACTTAAGCAATAAGCCGGTAACAATCGCAGCCAATATGCCAATGAGATACAAACCAAATACCATGTTCTGGCCTTGCTCTGGGAAAAACGCTGCCACAAACAATGCGTAAACCGGTAAGCGCGCACCACAAGACATAAATGGGCTCATGGCTGAAGTTAATACCCGCTCGCGATGCTTTTCTAATACTCGGGTCGCCATAATGGCAGGCACGGTACAGCCAAAACCCATTAACATCGGAACAAATGCTTTACCCGGTAAACCAATCACCTGCATAGCACGGTCAACCACAAAAGCCGCTCGCGCCAGATAACCTGAGCTTTCCAGTAACGCTAAGAATAAATACAAACAAGCAATAACGGGAATAAAGGTAGCAACGGTTTGAATGCCCACGCCTACGCCATTAGCTAACACCACCGTTAGCCACTCGGGAGCGCCGACATTACTCAGCACTTCACCCACACCATCAACAAAAATAGTGCCAGCAGTAATATCAAAAAAGTCGATGAATACCGCACCGCCATTAATGGCAAACATAAACATTAGGTACATCACGCCTAAAAAGGCAGGAATACCAATCCAGCGATTAAGCAACAAGCTATCAATCATCGCCGTGTAATCTCGGTTTAAGTGGCCTTTTTTGCCAACACAATCTTGGGTAAGTTGGTAGATAAAGTTGTAGCGGCTATTGGCGAGCTCTAAATCAACATCAGTATTGTTAAACTGCACAAAATCTTGTTCTAACTCTGCCACTAACTGAGGTTCAAGCTGTTTAATCAGCCAAGGATCTTGCTCTATCAAGCGCAATACTTGGCCTTTGTTAAAGCCCAGTCTTGCTTGCCATTTTGTTGAAAATGCTTCGATGGGCGCTGAATATTCTAGCTCTAAAGGCTCACTCTGTTTGGCTTGCTCAATAATCTGGGGAAGATTATCTTTGAAATCTTCTACCTGCTTTTTAGAGGTAGCAGACAGGCATACCAGCGGCAACTTAAAGCGCTCGCTAAACTGCTGTACTTTAATTTTTAGCAGCTTTGCTTTAGCGGTGTCCATTTTGTTTAGTACTAGCACCACCGGTAAACCCAGTTCTTTAAGTTGAATGCTCAAATATAAGCTACGTTCAACTGCACTGGCATCAACCACGTTGATCACTAGATCTAAAGGTTCCGACTGTAAAAACTCACAAGCGATACGCTCGTCTAAAGAACTATTGTCTAACTGAGGATCGATATTATAAACGCCGGGGAGATCCACCACTTCAGATTGCCAATCGGCCTTGCGGATCCAACCTGACTTTTTATCAACCGTAATACCACTAAAGTTACCCACTTTCTGTTTACTGCCCGTCAAAGCATTAAACAAGGTACTTTTGCCACTATTCGGGTTACCTACTGTAGCAATTTTATGCTTAATCATACCGACGCCACCTCAATCGCCTTTGCCTGTAGATTACTCAAGGCTAGGTTAATGCCAGCGGCAGATACCTGGATCGGATCACCTAAGGGGGCGCGCCTAACTATGGTTAAGGTTGTATTAGGTAATATGCCTAACGACATTAGCTTTTTTCGATTAGCGCGTGGCAAGTTTTGCAAACTTAGCACCTTTGCTTTTTGACCTGCGACTATTTCATCCAATGACATAGAGTCCCACCCGACAATTCTAAATAGAAATGATTTTCATTTAGTTGATTGTGCGACACTCATCACTATATAACTTTGATCTATATCAAGCAGGTTTATATAGCTTGGTATTTTTGTGAGATATTTTTAGGTGTTATTTTTGAAACCTTTTCACTAAATGCGCTACCATTTAGCCAATTTCAACAAAGGTAACTTGAAGATGTCATTCAAAGACCAACTATCGCAACTTGTTTACTCCACCGACCAAGGCCGCATTGAACCTGAAGACATAGCTGAAGATATTCCAGACAGCGATGGTTTTGTTAAAATGCGTCGTGAAACCAAAGGCCGAAAAGGCAAAGGAGTAACCTGCTTAAGTGGCTTTGGGCTAGAAGAATCAGAATTAAAAAGCCTATGCAAAGAAATGAAAAAACACTGTGGCGTTGGTGGTAGCGTAAAAGACTATGTGATTGAAATTCAAGGTGACCAACGCGACAAGCTTGAAGCATGGTTGAAGCAGCGTGATTACAAAACTAAACGCATTGGTGGCTAAACCTTTTGACTAACCAGTGCTTACACGCTATCTTCTGCGCGCTTTTGGGGAGTAGCCGCCTGTAACTTTGGTTGCGGGGCATTTATCAACATACTTAGTGCACAATCACTATGGTAAATGCAGCCTAGTTAGGCCTGGCAAGACCAACTGCACATTAACGCTATTAAGAGGTGAGCGGCGTTTGTGCATTGGTTTATTTGCTCGCCTCATTAAGAGATATTAATGGAAGCCCTTGTTACCTCCATCACCGCTGTTGCCATTGCCGAAATTGGCGACAAAACTCAGTTACTTGCTCTGTTACTCGCATGCAAATTTCGTAAACCACTGCCCATTATTGCCGGCATCATTGTCGCTACCCTACTGAATCACGCCGCTGCCGCTTGGTTTGGCGCAATGGTGCAATCTTGGTTAAACCCTGATGTGCTACGTTGGCTGCTTGGACTGTCGTTTATTGCCATGGCTATTTGGGTGCTGATTCCCGATAAAGTAGACGACTTAGACAGCGCGATGCTAAAACATGGCCCTTTCATGGCGTCCTTAGTGCTTTTCTTTATTGCTGAAATTGGCGACAAGACCCAAGTGGCTACAGTTATTTTAGCGGCTAAATACGATGCCTTATGGATGGTAATAGCAGGAACCACTATTGGTATGTGCATTGCAAACATCCCAGTTATTTTACTCGGTAAACTAGGGGTAGAAAAGCTGCCTATGACCTTAATACATCGCTTAACAGCAATACTATTTTTGGCCTTAGGTTTAAGCACCTTGTTGTTTTAAGCAAGGCTTAAGCTTTAGCAGGTTTGTGTTACACTCTGCCGCAAATTGTTACTCGGGTTGTAAAAAATGAAAGTGATTCGTTGGATTTTAGGCCGTATTATTTTGTTACTTAACGCGGTATTTTCGCCAAAATCGATAAAGCGTAGTCCTGATGAACAAGCTGCAGTTGATCAGAAACTACAAGGCTTACACCTTTACCAATTGGCCGCTTGCCCCTTCTGCGTAAAGGTAAGACGCGCAATGAAGCGCAATGGCATCACCATTGGATTACGTGATATAAAAGCCCAGCCAGAATTTCTTGATGAGTTAGTAAGCGAAGGGGGTTCTCGAAAAGTGCCTTGCTTGCGCATCAGCGAAGGCGAAAACGTAAAATGGCTTTACGAGTCAAATGACATTATTCGTTACTTAGAGCAAAAAGTGGCGTAAACCACAGCTTTGCTCAGTAATAAAAAAGCTCCTTTTGTAAGGAGCTTTTTTATTTACCTAAGATCTTGGAAGCCTTAGGCTAGTCAATTTCCATAATGTCACTTGGCATAACATCTCGTAGTCGCTTCCAGACTTCACTAGTTGCAATACCGTAATTACGCACAACTTGAAGCGCATTATCGTGCTCTCCTGAGTCCGCTAAGGCGATCAAGTCGTCATAAAACTTATCGACCAATTGGCGTGATACGGGATCGTCAAAGTAATACTTACCTACACTACGGTACATGCCTCTAAAACCATTTAAAATCAAGGCATATAAAGGATTACCTGAGGCAAAAGCTAAGCCGTGCAACACTTGATAATCAAACTCAGCGTAAGCTTCACCGGTTTGTTCTAATTGCCTGTATTGTTCAATTAACTGGCGACTTTTCTCCGGGTTGTTTTTTAAGGCACCACGAATAAAAATCACACTAATATTGGTTCTTGCTGATAATAACTGTTCAAAAAGTTCAGGTACGCCGTCGCTGTCTAGTTTAGCTAAGGTTTCTAGAATATTCAGTCCAGCGGTTTCCCAAAAGTTATTTACCTTAGTGGGTTTTCCATGTTGAATAGTTAACCAACCGTCACGTGCTAAACGTTGAAGAACCTCACGTAATGTGGTGCGGGTAACGCCAATAAGTTCTGATAGTTCTCTTTCGGCAGGGAGGATGGTGCCAGGAGCAAAACGGTTATTCCAGATGGATTCGATGATGTACTGTTCGGCGAATCCCGCTGGGCTTTTTGCTTTTATTACCATTATTTACTCAGTCTATTTTAGTTTTTATTGAAATGATAATAACAAACCATTAACTAAAGCAAAAGCAAGTGGTACGGGCTCTAACCTACAGTTTTTAAAAACTATTGACATTTTTTATCATGACTTGAAGAATTTTGATATTTTCGAACGTTCAGCTATCAAAGATGCGTGACATCACATACAATCACGCTCGAGTTTTCGTAGGGGAAACTCGACCTGCCATACGAACAAATATGAGATTTCAGGATGAATACTAGTCTATCCAGTGCCTTTGCTAAGAACTTTCTTGGCAATGCGCCTTTGTGGTACAAAAAAGCCATTGTTTTATTTCTAATTATTAACCCCATCGTTTTCTATATTGACCCTTTCATTGCGGGTTGGTTGCTGGTAATTGAGTTCATTTTTACTTTGGCTATGGCCTTAAAATGTTACCCATTACAGCCGGGCGGTTTACTGGCCATTGAGGCAGTAGCTATAGGGATGACATCATCGGAAACAGTAAAGCACGAGTTAGTGAATAACTTTGAAGTAGTGCTGCTATTGATCTTCATGGTGGCGGGCATCTTCTTTATGAAGCAACTGCTTTTATTTATGTTCACCAAAATGCTCATTAAGATTAAAGATAAAGCGATTTTATCTTTAGCCTTTTGTATAGCCGGTGCATTTTTATCTGCCTTCCTTGATGCATTAACCGTTATTGCCGTGGTGATTAGTGTCGCTATCGGCTTTTATAGCATCTATCACAAAGTGGCCTCTGGAAAAGACTTTCACCAAAAGCATGACCACACCGGTGATGATTTAAGCAGCGATGACTTAGAAGGCTTCCGCGCTTTTCTACGCAGCTTAATGATGCATGCTGGTGTAGGTACCGCGCTTGGCGGCGTATGTACCATGGTAGGTGAGCCACAAAACCTCATTATTGCTGACCAATCTGGATGGCAATTTTTCGAATTCTTCTTACGCATGGCACCGGTCTCTTTACCGGTACTCGTATTTGGTCTATTAACCTGTTTCTTACTAGAGAAGGCGGGCAAGTTTGGTTATGGCACTAAACTACCTGCCAACGTTAGGCAAATTCTTACTGACTACGATAAGTACGAAGATGAGAAGCGTACTAACCGTGACCGTGCAAAACTTATCGTTCAAGCCTTTATCGCAGTATGGTTAATTATTGGTTTAGCCATGCACTTAGCGGCTGTTGGTTTAATTGGTTTGTCTGTCATTATTCTCGCCACTGCATTTACCGGAATTACCGAAGAACATCAATTAGGAAAGGCCTTTGAAGAAGCCCTGCCCTTTACGGCATTGCTAGCGGTATTCTTCTCGATTGTGGCAGTGATTATTGATCTAGAGCTATTCAAACCAGTTATTCACTGGGTGCTATCGATTGAAGATGAGGGGCAACTGGTCGCCTTCTACATTGCCAATGGCTTGCTCTCGATGGTGAGTGACAATGTATTTGTAGGTACTGTTTACATTAACGAAGTGAAAGCCGCTTGGTTAGATGGCCAAATCACTCGTGACCAATTCGACATGTTAGCCGTTGCCATTAACACTGGTACTAACTTGCCGTCGGTAGCAACGCCAAATGGCCAAGCAGCATTCTTGTTCTTGCTCACCTCTTCACTTGCTCCGCTTTTACGTTTGTCTTACGGGCGTATGGTGTGGATGGCCATTCCTTACACCATCGTACTAGCCGGTGTAGGTTTATTGTGTGTGGAATTTGCATTGATTCCTGCCACTCAATACTTCTACGATATGGGATGGATTAGCCATCACGTTGCGGGCGCAGCGTCAGCGGTTTCTGCTGGACATTAATTTTAAAAACGGCGATGCTTGCATCGCCTTTTTTAACAGGAGTTTCTGATTATGCTCAATTTTTTAAGCAGTTTGCCGTACCAACGTAAACCTTGGTTTCTGCTTTTTATTGGTAGCTTATCACTTGAGTTGTGCGCTTTATTCTTCCAACATGTCATGAAGCTTGACCCTTGCGTTATGTGCATTTATGAGCGTGTAGCCATGTTTGGTTTAATGGCAGCAGGTTTACTAGGTTGGATTGCACCTAAAAATATCGTCATTCGTTTAAGTGCTTTTGGATTATGGATCGTCAGTGCCGCATGGGGTTTGCAGCTAGCAATAACCCATACCGACTATCAAATGAATCCAAACCCATTTGCCACCTGCGACTTCTTTGCCAACTTCCCTGAATGGGCGCCGCTAGATAAATGGGTGCCTTGGTTATTTAATCCAAATGGATTTTGTGACGAGATCTCTTGGATGTTCTTAGGCTGGTCTATGCCGCAGTGGCTGATTCTATTATTTGCTGTGTTCTTAGCAGCCGGGGTTTTGTTCTTTGGTCTGCAATGGCGCAAGAAATAGATTTAAAAGATAAACATAAAAAAGCCCGCTTAACGCGGGCTTTTTTATGGCTGGCAATTTACGCTATTCACACTCGTCTAAAGGCCAACGCACAATGTAATCTTGAGACGGACCCGTTAACTGCGTTTCACACACAATCTTACCTCGCACAGAAGCGCCACGTTTGTGCATTTCTGAGGCCTTGCCCTTATTTAACAAAGGATGCCACTCTGGCAGCGGTTTCCCTTCGATTAGCCGTTTATAGGCGCAACTAGGGGGCAACCAATGAAACGCGTCAATATCATCTAAAGTAATTTTTACGCAATCAGGGACCTTAGCAAATCGATTCGGGTAATCACTACACTGGCAGCTTTTACTGTTTAACAATACACAAGCAATATTGGTGTAATACAACTCATCGGTATCTTCATCTATCAACTTCGATAAACAACATTTACCACATCCATCACATAACGACTCCCATTCTTGGGCAGTCATTTGCGCCAAGGTTTTGGTTTCCCAAAATCTTACTTCACTCACTCAATACAACCTCTGTTTCTACCGAAATATCGGCAACCTTAAATGCTAACTTATCGCCGACTTTCAAGGGGCCAACGCCAGCAGGAGTGCCAGTTAACAAAACATCTCCTGGTTCTAGAGTAAAACAGCGTGAAGCTTCACACAGCAATGTGCTTAGATTGCGGATCATTTGCTTTGTTGTACCCTGCTGTTTTAACTGAGCATTTTGCTCAAAATGTAGTTCAACATCAGCCAACTCACTTAACCTATTAATCGGCTTAAAGTGACTCAGCACACAGCTCTTATCAAAGGCCTTAGCGCGCTCCCATGGGTGACCACTTTGTTTTAGCGCTAACTGCACATCGCGTAAGGTTAAATCTAATGCCGCGGCGTATCCCCAAACGGCATCATCCAATTCCTTAGGAGAGGCATTTCGAAGCGGCTTAGCAATCAATATGGCGAGCTCAAGTTCGTAATGCACTTCACCCACATCGCTTGGAATCATTACTCCGTTTGCCAAACCAGTGATGGCGGTTTTAGGCTTAATAAACAACACAGCCTGCTTGGCCGGCGCGCCCCCCATCTCTTGCATGTGCGCCAAGTAATTTTGCCCTACACAGACTGCTTTATTCGCAGTAAATGGTAAGGCCTGGCCTTGTTCATCGAGATGCTGATACACCTTAAAACACCGGTGGGTAAGCGATGCGATCAGCCAAAGTACCTACCGCGGCCACAAAGTAATGCGAGCGATTCCATTTCATCAGTACTTGGTAGTTATCGTAAGCTAAATATGCACGCCCTTGAGCGTCGTCTGGCTGCACGATAGAGGCTTGAATATCGCGAATGGGTAAGTTAGTGCCATCGTAACGACGAACACCCATAGCTTGCCACTCGCTTAGGCTTTTCTTAACTTTTAAGCCTGAGTGCGTTGCATCATAATCGTTTGGAAGTTTAACTTGGCGACCCCACGTTAAATCATTGTTCCAGCCACTTTGCGCTAAGTAGTTTGCAGCAGAAGCCAAAGCATCAGCGGTATTGTTCCAAATATCTTTGTTACCATCGCCATCAAAGTCTTGAGCGTATGCTAAGAAGGAACTTGGCATAAACTGCACTTGACCCATGGCACCCGCCCAAGAGCCTTTCATTTTGTTAGGTTCAATATGTCCATCTTCAAGAATACGAAGTGCATTCATTAATTCTTTCTTAAAAAACGCTTCGCGACGGCCTTCATAAGACATAGTGGCAAGCGCCGATACCACGCTGTAGTTACCGGTAAACTTGCCAAAGTTGGATTCCACTCCCCACAAAGCAATAATAAAGCGCGGCTGCACCTTATATTTCTTTTCAATTTCTTTGAGTAGTGGGTAGTGTTTCTTATATAACGCCCGCGCTTGCTGCACTTTCCAGTCGGGCACAGCTCGTGGCAAGTAGGTATCTAGTGTTAGCTTAAACTCAGGCTGTTGCTTATCTGCTTTTACAGCGCGAGGGTAAAACTTGGCATTGGTAAATGCGGCATCAATAGTGGCTTGTGAAATACCTTCACTAGCCGCTTCAACTTTAAGTTCTTCAACGTAGTTATCAAAGCCCGGTTCAGCGTGTAATGAGAAGGCAGCCGAGAATAGCACCGTACCGATAAATTTTTTCACTAACTTCCCCTTTTAGTCATTTTTTGCCTTAGCCTGAGCGGCTAAATGCTGCTTAAGATAGTTTTCTGGAGGTGGTGGTAGTTGTAAATAATAGCCTTGCTCTTTAAACGCGGCTTCTAAGGTGTTTATTTCAACACTAGCAAAATCTTTTGTTGGTCGTTTTGGTACCAACATTACCAGCTCCTTAGCCCCCATTAACTCTAGTAATGACGCTGGAACTGGCGAAAAATCGTCTTTCTTCTCAATATAGAGATAAGTTTGCTGTTTTTTGAGACTTTTATAGACTGCACAGAACATGAAAATGTTAGTATCCTAGTCACTGATCAGGTTATGCTAAAACGCGACTATATCAGAATATATAGTGAAGCGTCATTGCTCGTATACAAATGTAAAAAGGAATCAGCTGTTCATGTCCGGACAGGAAATAGAGTTTAAAGGGACAAACTTTACCCTTTCAGTGGTTTACTTAGGAAAAAATGATTTAACATCATTAAATAACAAGTTAATGGAAAAGGTGGCGCAAGCACCTCAGTTCTTTAACTGTGCCCCTATAGTAGTGAATATTAGCGAAGTAGACGCTGATTTTGACTTCAACCAGCTCAAGGAAGTGGTAGAAGCTCAAGACTTTGTATTAGTAGGCGTTACCGGATGTAGTACCTCTGAACAAAAAACCGCTGCTCGTGCTGCAGGTTTAGCCGTAATGACCAGTGGCTCACAACAAGCAACTGCCAAACCCAGCAAACCCGCAGAAGAAAAAGCGCCAACACCTCCTCCAGCCCCAGCTGCTGTGCCAAGTAAAATCGTTCGCGGACAAATTCGCTCTGGCCAGCAAGTCTACGCGCAAAATACCGACTTAGTCATTATTGGTTCGGTAGGTAATGGCGCGGAAGTGATTGCTGACGGTAATATTCATATTTATGGTGCATTAAGGGGTCGTGCTATCGCAGGCGCTAGCGGCAGAAAAGACAGCAAAATATTTTGTCAGAACTTGCAAGCAGAACTTATTTCTATTGCTGGTGTTTATATGTTGCATGAGCAAATTGGCGAACATGCCGATACGCCGCAATGTGTACAAATAGAAGACCAGCAAATCGTATTTGGTAATTTAAGTTAACCTCGTTAACGAATTTATAAAGGAAAGATAATGGCTAAGATTATCGTTGTGACCTCAGGAAAAGGGGGTGTTGGAAAAACAACCTCCAGCGCGGCTATTGGTACTGGCCTCGCCATTAAAGGTTTTAAAACTGTAATCATCGATTTCGATATTGGTTTACGTAACCTAGATTTAATTATGGGTTGTGAACGTCGCGTAGTGTATGACTTCGTGAACGTAATCAAAGGTGAAGCCAACCTTAATCAATCATTGATTAAAGATAAACGTACCGACAACTTGTTCATTCTTCCTGCTTCTCAAACGCGAGATAAAGACGCGTTAACTAAAGAAGGTGTGCAGAAGGTATTGGACGATTTAGCAGAGCAAGGTTTCGACTACATTGTGTGTGACTCTCCTGCTGGTATTGAAACAGGTGCAATCATGGCGCTTTACTTCGCCGACGAAGCGATTGTTACCACTAACCCTGAAGTATCATCAGTTCGTGACTCAGACCGTATTCTTGGCATGCTTGCCAGTAAGTCAAAACGCGCTGAACAAGGTAAAGAGCCGGTTAAAGAGCACCTACTATTAACGCGCTACAACCCTGAGCGCGTTAACCGTGGTGACATGTTAAGCGTAGAAGATGTGCAAGATATTCTGGCAATACCGTTACTTGGGGTTATTCCTGAGTCACCGGCCGTGCTTAAAGCGTCTAACTCTGGCGAGCCAGTAATTTTAGACACTGAAAGTGATGCTGGTTTAGCTTACGACGACGCAGTAAGTAGATTAATTGGCGAAAGTGTAGACTTTCGTTTCTTAGAAGAACAAAAGAAAGGCCTATTTAGCCGCTTATTTGGAGGATAACGATGTCTCTTTTAGACTACTTTCGAACGACAAAACAGTCTAAAACGGCGCAAACCGCCAAAGAACGACTGCAAATTATTGTTGCCCACGAACGCGGGGAGCGCAGTGGGCCAGATTACTTGCCTGCTATGAAGCAAGATATTATAGAAGTAATAAAGAAGTACGTTGCCATCAACTCAGACCAAGTTAACGTTAGCTTGGACAACAAGAGTGAAGACATTAGCGTACTTGAGCTAAATATTACCCTTCCTGATCAACGTGATTAGCGAATAATGGCTTACGCCAACCAGTAAGTAGTAGAGGCAACTCTTCTGCTTGCTGGTGCTCTTTACGTTTCCACGCAATATATTGATTAAGCACCTTCTTGCTCGCCAATACGTCTTCAGGTAAACCCGATTCTTCTGCTACTGCAGTCACCACCAACTTAAGTTCTTGAATGGTTTTTTTGTAATCTGGGTAATCAACAATACGTTTAATAGGTTTAGGGAAATCAGCTGTATTAACTTGTTGACCCTGTTTCACTAATTTAAGCAAACGTTGACCATGAATACGCAACTCTTGCGGTGGTAAATTAAGCCGTTGTAACTCATCCATGTTGTTTGGTTGGTAGCGAGCTAAGGCCCATAAGTTGTCACCGTGTACCACATTATTAATGGCTAAATCACGACTTGCCGCTTGCTGTATTCGCCAGCGACACAACACTTGTAACACCGCTAATTGCTGCGGGTTTAACTTCCAAGCATTTTTAATGTCTTTATAAACTTCATCTTGGTTTACCACACGTTTTTTCAAGGCTGCTAAACGAGTGCTTTCTTCTAATGCAGCTTGAAAACGCCCTTCTTCTTCTAGCTGCTGTTTAATCTTAAGGTATGCCGGTAGCAAATAGATAACGTCTAAAGCAGCGTAATCTAATTGCGAAGCCCGCAATGGACGTGCAAGCCAATCGGTACGAGATTCACCCTTATCAAGTTCAATCTCTAGCTCCGTGGCAATAAAGCGCTGGTAACCCAAGCTAATGCCATGACCAAGAAAAGCCGCGCCAACTTGTGTATCAAACACGGTTGCGCCAAATTTGCCACTTAAACGTTGAATGATTTCTAAGTCTTCACTAAACGCATGCAAGACCCAGTGATGCCGAGCAAGAGCCTGCCACAACGGTTCCATTGACACTTTTAGTGGGTCCACTAGATAGCATTGCTGGCCATCGTAAATTTGTAGTAAACCCAGTTGAGCATAGTAGGTTCGAGTACGAACAAACTCGGTATCAATGGCTAATACCATTGGGGCTTGTTCATTTAAAAAACGTAACAGAGGCGCAAGTTGCGCCTCTGTTTCAATCATGTCGAAGTTTACGTCTGCCAAAATTGCGGCGTCCTAGTGGAAAGCATCTAATGGCTAACCATTTTACGGTTTATGCCTCTTCGCGCAAGGCTCTACGCAAGATCTTCCCCACATTTGTTTTAGGTAGTTCGTCTCTAAACTCAACCAGCTTAGGCACTTTGTAGGCAGTTAAAAACTCGCGACAGTGCTCTATCACTTGCTTCTCGTTCAGTGAATCATCTTTTTTAACGATAAACACTTTAACCGCTTCACCACTTACGTCGTTAGGCACACCGACTGCTGCAACTTCTAGCACTTTAGCGTTACCCGAAATAACCTCTTCAATTTCATTAGGGAATACGTTGAAACCAGACACCAAAATCATGTCTTTTTTGCGGTCAACGATATGGAAGAAACCTTGGTCATCAACTGTGGCAATATCACCCGTAGCGAACCAACCGCCAGGCATTGATTCTTCGGTCGCTTCTGGGCGTTGCCAATAGCCCTGCATTACTTGTGGGCCTTTCACTAATATTTCGCCTGATTCACCGTCGCCGACCTCTTGGCCATCTTCGCCCACCAACTTAATATCCGTAGAAGGCGCTGGTAAGCCAATACTGCCGTTATAGGCTTCTAAATCGTAAGGGCAAACGGTAACTAGTGGTGCACATTCTGTTAAGCCATAACCTTCTATCAGGCGCGAACCCGTGACTTCTTGCCAGCGCTCTGCAACTGCTCGTTGCACCGACATGCCTCCGCCCAGTGATAAACGCAGACGGGCGAAATCTAACTTGGCAAAATCGTCATTATTTAATAAGGCGTTGAATAAGGTATTTACCCCTGTGATTGCCGTAAAGGGCGTCTTGGCGAGCTCTTTAACAAAGGTAGGAATATCACGTGGATTGGTGATTAATAAATTCTGGCAACCCATGGCAAAAAACACCATGCAGTTCGCGGTTAATGCAAAGATATGGTAAAGCGGCAATGCTGTTACTACCACTTCTTTCCCTTCGCGTAAACATGGGCCAACAATACCCAAAGCTTGCAGCAAGTTCGCCACCATATTGCTATGTGACAACATCGCGCCTTTGGCGACACCTGTAGTACCACCGGTATACTGCAAAAAGGCTAGATCTTCACTTTTGATTTCTGGGCGAACATATTGGAGATGCTGCCCTTTAGACAAAACATAACGGAGCGATTGAGCGTGAGGTAAATGGTACTTTGGCACCATTTTCTTCACGTATTTTACAACAAAGTTCACTAAGGTACGTTTGGTTGCAGAAAGCTGGTCGCCTAAACGGGTAAGAACCACATGCTCGATACCGGTTTCTTCTACAATTTCTTCAAGAATATGCGCAAAATTAGACACAATCACAATGGCTTTAGCACCACTATCGTTTAGTTGATGCTTTAATTCTCGCGGCGTGTAAAGTGGGTTTACGTTAACTACCACCATCCCTGCACGCAAAGCACCAAATAAACAAATAGGATATTGCAGCAAGTTAGGCATCATTAAAGCCACGCGGTCACCTGCGTTAAGCTTCAATTCATTTTGAAGATAAGCTGCAAAGGCGCGTGATTGTTCTTCTAGGCGGCGATAGGTCATCACCTGCCCCATGTTAATAAAGGCTACCTTGTCTGCGTGTTTAGCAGCGCCTTCTTCAAAGACATCTATCAATGTTTGATAGCGTGCTGAGTCTATCTCTGCAGGAACATCTTTAGGGTATCGATTAAGCCAAACCTTATCCACGCAGTTCTCCTAAACATTTCAATTACAACAAGTATAATTTGCTCACCAAGTTTATTGTGAATTTTATTATGCTCTTGGCGGCATCGTTGGCATTAGAGCTTTCGCTCCAAAATTTCAAACGATTGTTTCATACGCCATTTTAAATAACAATAATTTAACATTGAGCGTGGCGGATAAGATCGAAAATAGTGAAGTGGTTCAAACAATTGTTTTAATGTAGGCCTTTATACAGCGAGCAACCTCTGCCGAATTTTGCATATGAAGATGGTGCCCACCGCTTAACAAATGGGTTTTAAGCTGCTTAAACCATGCTTGGCGATGGCTTATATATTTCGTGGATAACAAAGGGTGTTCGCTAGCAGCTATTAGCAAACTAGGTTGTTGCACTGCCCTACAAATGTTTTCTGCTTGTGATTCGCTAAAGCGGAGAGGAGAGCTTAATTTTAACTTTTGATCGTGACGCCAATACCATAAGCCATCACACTTAATCACTGCTCGCTCTACTAATAGTTGGCTATTTTGCTCATTAATCCCATTAGTTTGCGCACGCAATTTTACTGCAGATTCAAGCTTTTCAAATCCCTTAGCGGGCTTTACAGCTTGCCGTTGTTTAATGGCTCTAGTTAGGTGTGTTGTGGTTTCTTCATCGGCAAGGCTTAAAGGCCCTAGTCCATCTATGCAAACTAAGCCTAGCAGTTTTTCTGGGAATGCCGCGGCATACGTAGTAGCTACCAATGCACCTAAAGAATGTCCGATAAGAATAATAGGTTTGTTAACCTTTAGTTCACAAATAGCACGGTAAACATCGTCAACATAATCTACAAAATGGTAATAACCTTGGCGATGTGCCGACAACCCATGACCGGGAAAATCTAAAGCAATGCAATGTACATCGCTAATTTGTTTAAGAAGAGGCGTAAAACTGGCGGCATTGTCCATCCAACCATGCAACATCACCACACAGTAATCACTAGAGGCAGTTTGTTCGATATAGGCGATATTAGAGTGAGATAAATACGGGAAGTCAGTCATTGCAGGGCGTTCAGCCTTAGGCGAATAAATCGATACCAAACATCTCATTCACTTGTTGGCGCTTGAGTTGATTAGCAACATCTTGATATTGAGACACAGCTTCGCCGCCACTGCCAACATTTTGGTCGTAGCGGAGTTTTTCTACACTGCTCTCGTCCATTACCGCCCAGGGCACGATCCCCTTTGGCGCCTTAGTAGCAACACTTAACTCTGTGCTGCTGGTCGCCTTTTTAACGTTTGTTTGTTGCGGTATGGGCTGGCCAAGGCCCTGAATCTTCAAGTTTTATTGTCCTTTAATTACTCTCTACCCGGTAGTTTCTTCCAGGTGACTTTATCGCGTAAATAAACAGGTTCGGCATTTTCTGCACTTACCAGCTCGCCTTTATTATAGGCAACCTGAGCATAACTAAGCATATTTTGTGCCGTTGGATAAAGCACTGATTCCAACACTTTTGCGCCAGAAAATTGACCGCATAATAGTTCTTGGTAAGTTTGCCAGCCTGTGCCCACAGCCGCTGCCCTTTGGCTATTGCCAGTTAGCAGGTCTGGTTTAATCACAAGTTCTTCATCTACTAAACACATCAAGCCGTTTTGCAGATGGTACTCGCCCCAATACACCTCTCCCATGCGGGCATCAATAGCCGCCAAACACTGCTCGCTATTATTGCTAAGGTAAGCGGCTTGCGCCATGGCTTGTAAGGTTGAAACGGCAATCATTGGTTTATCTGCACCAAAAGCCAACCCTTGAGCGGTGGCTACACCAATCCGCACCCCGGTAAAACTTCCTGGTCCACGACCGAACGCAATCGCATCAAGCTGCTTTAAGCTAACTCCTGCTTCCGCCAAGATTTGCTCAACAAAAGGTAAGATTTTAAGTGTATGGTCGCGTGGACTGTATTCTTGCTTACTCAGCACTTCACCCTGCCAATGCAGTGCAACAGAGCAGTTTTCGGTTGATGTATCTAAAGCGAGTATGTTTGCTGTCATGTTTCCTCAGCGTCTTTTTTAACAAATTCTAAAACTCTTGAGAGTTCTCTAGTGCGTGGCATAGCGGGCAAACTGCTAATAAATAGCGAACCGTAATCGCGATTCACTAAACGGTTGTCACATATAATCACTACGCCATGATCATCTTGGGTTCTAATTAAGCGCCCTACGCCCTGTTTAAGGCTAATCACTGCTTGCGGCAAATATACCTGACGAAAAGGATCTCCGCCACGTAAACGGCAGTCTTCGCTTTTGGCTTTAAGTAATGGATCATCTGGCGCCGCAAAGGGCAGTTTGTCGATAATCACACATGACAGCGCCTTGCCCGGCACATCCACCCCTTCCCAAAAGGTACTGGTTGCAACTAGCACTGCGTTCCCATCTTCAACAAATTCGTTGAGTAACTCTTGTTTACCCGCTTCACCTTGAACCAATACCAATAGCTCTGTGCGTAGGCGTAACTCTGTTGCCACTTTTTGAATCATTCGGTGGCTGGTACATAGAAAGAAACAGCGGCCACCGTTGGCCTCAATCACAGGCGCAAGCTGATCCAGCATCACTTGTTCTGCATTTGGCTGCTTTGTTTCTGGTAAATAACGAGGCACACATAACAAGGCTTGTTTTTGATAATCAAAAGGGCTGTCGAGCAACATGCTACTGGCGTCTTTTAAACCCATTTGAGTTTGAAAATGCTGAAAGTTGCCATCTACCGCCAACGTGGCCGAAGTAAATACCCATGCGGCATTACGTTCTTCCACCTCACTATTAAAACGCTCTGCAATATTAAGGGGGGTAATATTTAAAGTGAAATGCTGCCGAGTAGTTTCGTACCAATAACTAAAACCGGTTTTGTCTACATCCATCACTTTATCGAACAATAGGCGCATTTTAGCTAAACGTTCGAAGCAAGAATCGGCCAGTTCACTGCGCGATAGCGCCAACTTAAGCACTTGATACACAAAATCCATGTCTTCGCGCAACACTTCCATCATTTCGCCAAAACGCTTTTGTTTGGCTAATGGACGCCACTCGCCTCGGTCGCGCAGACCTTCAAACTCCAATCTACATTGGCGGATTCTACGCTCTAGCTTTTGCGAGGCTTTTTGTAATTGCGCCATATCTCTAAGCTCAGTTTTATAGCTCAGTTCAATATCATTACATAAATCGAGTATTTGTCGGCTAGAAAAGTGCTGACCAAAATAACTCGCGGCAATATCGGGTAGTTGGTGTGCTTCGTCAAAGATATAAGCATCTGCTTCGGGAATCAGCTCCCCAAAGCCAGTCTCTTTTACCACCATGTCGGCAAAAAATAGGTGGTGATTCACCACCACTAAATCTGCTTCCATCGCCTTGTTACGGGCTTTAACTAGATAGCATTCTTTGTAAGACGGGCAATCTCTGCCGAGGCAGTTATCGTTAGTGCTGGTAATTAAGGGGAATACATCGGCTCGTTCAGCGATTGGGCCAAGCTCGCTAATGTCGCCGGTTTCTTCGCCTTGTGCCCATGCCTTAATTTTAACTAGCTCAGCTAAGGTAGTGCGGTCTTGGCCGCTACCGTAATGGGAAAAACTGTTTAGCCGTTCAATACACAAATAGTTAGAACGCCCTTTTAGCAGCGCTATCATTTGATTGTATTTGAGGGCTTTTTGCATACGCGGTAGGTCTTTGGTAAACAGCTGATCTTGTAACGCTTTACTACCGGTGCTAATAACAATTTTTTTGCCACTGTCCATAGCTGGTACAAGGTAAGCAAAGGTTTTGCCGGTGCCAGTACCCGCTTCAACTAATAAACTGCCACTGGTCTCTATAGCTGCAGCAACCGCTGTGGCCATGTCGTGTTGTTGTGGTCGGGGAGAAAAACCATCTATGGCTTTTGATAACAATCCATCTTTGGCAAAATACTGATGTTTCAAACTTGGTTCCGGCAAGCAAAAGTCGCGGCAACTATACCAGCCGACTCACGCTAGACCAAACACAAAGCTACACAAATAAGTCGATATTATGTTGCTCGTCAGGGTCAGGCTTTTGAGATTTATTGTTTTGCTGTTCGCCGCTTAGCTTTGGCCGCACTTGAATGTCGTTTTGTGCAGCGGTTTTGCTTTTCTTCACCACCTTGGTGGTTTTAATCGGTGGCGCCTTACTATCGGGTTTAGCGGGTGCTCGCGGCAAAATTGGCAATATGGCATCTTGGCTCACAATCACAGCTCCTTTTTATGGCTTCCTATAGTTAATTATCGGTCAATATTTAAACAACTTTAATCTTATAGTAAAAAGCAGCCAAAAAAGGTTGCAATTTAGCGCTAGATTGGTAACTTTATGCCCACTATTGCCATGAAGGCAAAAACCACGTTGACAGGAACGTAGCAATGATTTTTAACCAACTGAAGCATCATCACCACCATCATCCAGAATAGGCTTCAGGCGGTTTTCTGCTGGAAGCTTGTAAGATGCTTCCGGTGGTAGAATATAAGAATATTGCAAACCCCCGGAAGGTTACCCTCCCGGGGGTTTTTTAGTTTTATTATTAGGGACAAAAACATGACAGAGCAAAAACGACTACGCATCGCTATCCAAAAATCTGGACGCTTAAGCGATGATTCACAGGCACTATTAAAAAGCTGCGGAATGAAAATCAATCTCCGCCAACAACGCCTAATTGCCCACTCAGAAAACATGCCAGTAGATCTACTACGTGTACGCGATGACGATATTCCAGGCCTAGTAATGGACGGCGTGGTTGATTTCGGTATCGTTGGCGAAAACGTATTAGAAGAAGAAACCATGTTGCGCACCGCGCAAAATGAGCCAACTGATTGCGACATTCTAAAACGTTTAGATTTTGGCGATTGCCGCTTCTCATTGGCAGTAGCCGAAGAATTCGATTACACCGGCCCACAATGCTTAGCCAACAAACGCATAGCCACCAGTTACCCAGGCATTCTTAAGCGTTACTTAGACGAGCAAGGCGTACCTTTCTCTACGTGTATGCTAGCGGGCTCGGTTGAAGTAGCCACCCGCGCAGGCTTAGCCGACGCCATTTGTGACTTAGTGTCTACCGGTGCAACTTTAGAAGCCAATGGCCTTAAAGAAGTTGAAGTGATTTACCGCTCGCAAGCGGTATTGATTAAATCTAAGAACAAACTCAGCGACGAACACCAAGACTTGCTAGACCGCTTATTAATGCGCATGCAAGGCACCATGGAAGCCAAAGAAAGCAAGTACATCATGCTGCACGCACCTAAAACACATCTTGATCAAATTGTAGACCTGCTACCTGGCAGCGAGCACCCAACCGTATTAGCACTTGCCGGCGACGAAGAAAAAGTAGCCCTGCATGTAGTCAGTACCGAGAACCTATTCTGGGAGACGATGGAAAAGCTTAAAACCTTAGGTGCAAGCTCTATCCTCGTTATGCCAATTGAAAAGATGTTGAGATAAGTACCATGCAAACGGTAATTTGGAAGCAACTATCAACAGAGCAACAACAACAGGTGCTGTCCCGCCCTGCTGTTAACAGCTCAACCGACATTGCCGGAATTGTTGCTGATGTAGTAAGCCAAGTACGAGAACAAGGTGACCAAGCGCTGATTGCGCTGGCCGTCAAGTTTGATAACACCGAATTGAGCGAAGTAAGAGTCAGCCAGCAAGAGATTGATGCAGCTGAACAAGGTTTAAGTGAAGAATTTAAACAGGCAGTAGCACAAGCTAAAGCCAATATTGAAGTGTTTCACCAAGCGCAAAAACCACAGCCAATTAGCCTAGAAACTCAACCTGGCGTGCGCTGCGAAATGCACTATGCCGCCATTGGCAATGTGGGTTTGTATGTACCAGGTGGAACTGCACCGCTACCTTCAACTGTATTGATGTTGGCTATTCCAGCACGTATTGCGGGTTGTAAAAAAGTAGTATTAAGCTCACCACCACCGATTGCCGCAGAAATCCTCTATACCGCTAAGCTATGTGGTGTAGACGAAGTTTACGCTGCCGGTGGCGCGCAAGCGATTGCCGCGATGGCCTACGGCACCGAAAGTGTGTCTAAATCTGATAAGATTTTCGGCCCTGGTAACGCTTTTGTGACGCAAGCTAAGCAGCAAGTTAGCGGCGACCACGCTGGTGCCGCCATTGATATGCCAGCAGGCCCATCTGAGGTGTTGGTAATTGCCGATGCTAAAGCCAACCCCGCTTTTGTTGCCGCCGACTTATTATCACAAGCCGAGCACGGCCCAGATTCACAAGTGATTTTGGTCACCACCAGTGAGCAACAAGCCGAAGCAGTAAATCAAGAATTGGCTCGCCAATTAGCGCTACTTAGTCGCAATAACATTGCCGACCAAGCGCTATCACACAGTACTGCCATTGTAGTAAACGACTTAGCCCAAGCGGTACAGGTGAGTAACTTGTACGGCCCGGAACACTTAATTGTACAAACCGAGCAAGCTCGCAGCTTACTGCCCGAGATAGAAAATGCTGGCAGCGTTTTCCTTGGTGAGTGGACACCCGAATCAGTAGGCGACTACGCCAGTGGTACTAACCACACCCTGCCCACTTACGGTTATACACGTGCTTATTCAAGCTTAGGTACCGCTGACTTTATGAAGCGTTTTACGGTTCAGGAATTAAGCCAACAAGGCCTAAAAGACTTAAGCCGTGCAGTAGTGCCTATAGCTAACGCAGAAGGGCTAGACGCCCACCGCAGAGCAGTTACTCTGCGCCTAGGCGAGGAGCAATAATATGTCGGTTACATTATTAGCCCGCAAAAAAATTCAGGCGCTTGTGCCCTACCAAAGTGCTCGCCGCATTGGCGGCAGTGGTGAAGTGTGGCTAAACGCCAACGAAAGCCCCGATGTTAGCGACTTTAGTTACGAAGGCGATGAACTAAATCGCTACCCTGAGTTTCAACCAGCTGCGCTTATTAACGGTTATGCCGCCTACGCAGGCGTAGAGCCAAACCAAGTGCTCGCCAGTCGCGGCGCAGATGAAGCCATCGAAGTATTGATTCGCGCCTTTTGCGAACCCAACGAAGATAGCATTGTTATCTGTGCGCCGACTTACGGAATGTACTCGGTAAGTGCTGAAACCATTGGCGTAGAAGTTAAAACAGTAGAGCTAGATGCTAACTTTAATCCCGACTACACAGCACTTGCGCAAGTGAATAGCAAAATTATTTTCTTATGTGCCCCAAACAATCCCACCGGCAATATGCTTGATCAAGCAAAGCTGTGTGAACTGTTAAGTGCGCAAAAAGATAAAGCGCTAGTAGTGGTAGATGAAGCTTATATTGAGTTTTGTGAAGAGCAAAGCGTAGTTAAGCTACTCAGCGATTACGACAACCTAGTGATTACTCGTACTTTGTCTAAAGCCTTTGCTTTAGCCGGTTTACGTTGTGGCTTTACCGTTGCAGGTCGTGAAGTGATTGAAGTAATGAGCAAAGTGATTGCCCCATATCCGATTGCCCGTCCAGTTGCCGAAATCGCAGCAAAAGCGCTAAGCCAAAATGGCTTAAAAGTTATGCGCGAGCGTGTTGCACGCTTAAACACAATTCGTAACCAAGCAGTTGAAGATTTAAGCAAACTTAATATTGTGCAAGAGATCTTCCCCGCTAACGGTAACTACATACTGGTACGTTTCGACGATTCAGCCCGTGTATTTAAAACATTGGGCGAACAAGGCATTGTACTGCGTGATTTTGCCAATAAACCGCGTTTAGAAAACTGCATCCGCATTAGCATTGGCAACCAGCAAGAAGTGGCCGCCACCGTATCAGCAATTCAAGGATTGGAGCGAACTTAAGTGAGCCAAGTAAAACAAAAAATCTTATTTATCGACCGTGATGGCACCATGATCGACGAACCTATCACCGACAAACAGGTTGATAGCGTAGAAAAGGTAAAGTTAGAGCCACAGGTTATCCCGGTATTGCTTAAGCTACAGGCCAATGGCTACCGCTTAGTTATGGTAACCAACCAGGATGGTCTAGGTACCGACAGCTTCCCCGAAGCTGATTTTCATCTAGCTCAAAACTACATGATGGATATTTTCGAATCACAAGGCATTAAGTTTGACGATGTACTGGTATGCCCGCACTTCGACGAAGATAACTGTAGCTGTCGCAAACCCAAGCTTGGCTTGGTTAAAAACTACCTAAAAAGTGGCGTGATTGATTTTGCCAACTCTTATGTGATTGGCGATCGCCACACCGACATGCAGCTAGCGGAAAACATGGGGCTAGAAGGCTTGCAATATCAACGCGACGGCCTTAACTGGATTACCATTGAAAAGCAGCTTACTCAACAAGGCCGCAAAGCCAAGGTTGAGCGCAATACTAAAGAAACCCAAATTAGTATCGCGGTTGATTTAGACAACGCAGGCGGCAGCCAAATAGATACTGGCCTTGGCTTTTTTGACCACATGTTGGATCAAATTGCTACCCACGGCGGTTTTCAGCTCAACTGTAAAGTTGTTGGCGATTACCACATCGACGACCACCACAGCGTAGAAGACACCGCCATTGCCCTTGGCCAAGCCCTTAAAGAAGCACTAGGCGACAAACGTGGTATTGGCCGTTTTGGTTTTGTGCTGCCGATGGACGAATGCCGAGCCCAATGTGCGCTAGATTTAAGCGGCCGCGCTCATCTAGAGTTTAAAGCCGACTTTACCCGCGACAACATTGGCGACTTTGCGACTGAAATGGTACCGCACTTCTTCCGCTCACTAAGCGACGCGATGGCCTGTACCCTACACCTAGAAACCACCGGTAAAAATACTCACCACATGGTAGAAGCCCTGTTTAAAGTATTTGGTCGTGCACTAGGTCAAGCTATCGTAAAATCGGGCGATGCAATGCCTAGCAGTAAAGGCACATTATAAGCGCCTGCTTTAAAGGATAAGAGCAAACATGAACGTAATTATTGATACAGGATGTGCCAACTTATCTTCGGTAAAATTTGCCGTTGAGCGTTTAGGCTTTCCAGTAACAGTGAGCCGCGACCCACAGGTAATCTTGGCGGCCGATAAACTGTTTCTACCCGGCGTAGGCACCGCCACCGAAGCGATGCAAAACCTAGCCGACCGCGAGCTAATCGACTTAGTAAAACAAGTTAAAAAGCCGCTGTTAGGTATTTGTTTAGGCATGCAAATGCTGGCCGAATTCTCTATCGAAGGCGGCGCTAAACAAGCCGACGAGCCAGTCCCCTGCTTAGGTTTAGTGCCTGGCACCGTAAGCTTAATGCAACCGCAACAAGGGCAACGCCTGCCACACATGGGTTGGAATCAAATTCAACCTAAAGCCGGTCACCCACTGTTTAAAGGCATTGAAGCTGGCAGCTACTTCTACTTTGTACATAGCTACGCCCTGCCAGTAAACGCCGCCACAATTGCTGAATGTGATTATGGCAACGCCTTTACCGCCGCAGTAAACAAAGACAACTTTTACGGGGTGCAATTTCACCCAGAACGTAGCGGCCAAGCCGGTGCGCAACTCATCAAAAACTTCTTGGAGATGTAACACATGATCATTCCTGCTTTAGATTTAATCGACGGAAAGATTGTGCGTTTGTTCCAAGGTGATTACGCACAAAAAACCGTTTATGGTGACGACCCACAAGCGCAGTTTTCTGAGTACCACAGCCAAGGAGCTGATTGGTTACACTTGGTTGATTTAGACGGCGCCAAAGATACCAGCGCTCGCCAACTCGACGTTATCGCCCAGCTACTGAAAAACACTCCAGCTAAAATTCAAATTGGTGGCGGTGTACGTAGCGAGCAAGATGTAAAAGACTTGCTCGACGCAGGTGCAGAGCGTGTAGTAATTGGCTCTACCGCAGTAAAGCAGCCAGAAGTGGTTGCCAAGTGGATGGAAAAATACGGCGCCGAGCACATTGTACTGGCACTAGATATCAACATCGACGAGCAAGGCAATAAGGTAGTAGCAGTATCTGGCTGGCAAGAAGACAGTGGCGTAACCATTGAAGAGCTAGTGGCTATTTACGCCCCTGTTGGTCTTAAGCACGTATTGTGTACCGACATTTCTAAAGACGGCACGCTTGAGGGCTCGAACGTAAGTTTGTATCGCGAGCTATGTGCGCAATATCCAGATATTCACTGGCAAAGCTCAGGCGGCATTGGCGATTTAAACGACATTGCAGCGCTTACCGATACCGGCGTAGCTGGCGTAATTGTTGGCCGCGCATTGTTAGAAGGTAAATTCAACGTAGAGCAAGCCATCGCCTGCTGGCAGCAAGGAGGCAACAATGCTAGCTAAACGAATTATTCCCTGCCTAGACGTAAAAGACGGCATGGTAGTAAAAGGCGTTAAGTTTCGTAACCATGAAATTATTGGCGACATAGTTCCGCTAGCCAAACGCTACGCTGAAGAAGGCGCAGACGAACTCGTTTTTTACGATATTACCGCCAGCTCAGACGAGCGCGTAGTGGATAAAAGCTGGGTAAGCCGCGTAGCTGAAGTTATCGATATTCCATTTTGTGTAGCCGGTGGGATTAAAACCATTGAGGATGCCAACCGCACCTTGCAAAATGGCGCTGATAAAATCTCTATCAACTCCCCTGCTTTAGCCGATCCTAGTTTAATTACTAAGCTTGCCGACAAGTTTGGCGTGCAGTGTATCGTAGTAGGCATCGATTCCTACTACTGCGACGAAACTAGCCAATACCAAGTTAAGCAATTTACTGGTGACGAAAAGCGCACCGTAACCACTACTTGGAATACCTTTGATTGGGTGAAAGAAGTGCAAGCTCGTGGCGCGGGTGAAATAGTACTAAACGTTATGAACCAAGATGGCGTTCGCCAAGGTTACGATTTAGAACAACTAAGCCGAGTACGCGAGATTTGTAATGTGCCTTTAATTGCCTCTGGCGGCGCAGGCGAAATGCAGCACTTTAAAGATGCATTCAAAATTTCCGACGTAGACGGTGCATTGGCTGCTAGCGTATTCCATAAAAGCATTATTGATATTGGCGAATTGAAGCAATATCTCAAACAACAAGAGGTGGCAATTCGACTATGAGCCAGTTTGAAGAACTAAACCAAAAGATTAACTGGGACAAAGTCGAAGGCTTAATCCCTGCCGTGGTTCAGAACGACCACAGCGGCCAAGTGCTTATGCTGGGTTACATGAACAGTGATGCCCTAGCTAAAACCTTAGACACCGAGCAAGTAACTTTCTTTAGCCGCACTAAGCAGCGCCTATGGACCAAAGGTGAAACCTCAGGCAACGTGCTAAAGCTTAAAGGCATTACGCTTGATTGCGACCAAGACACGCTACTAGTAGCGGTTGACCCTATTGGCCCAACTTGCCACCTTGGCAACCCAAGCTGTTTTGACGGCCACCAAGAGCCAAAGCTGACCTTTATTGCCCAGCTACAAGCAGTATTGGCAGAACGTAAATTAGCGGACCCAGAAGAAAGCTACACCGCTAGCCTATTCGCCCGCGGCACCAAACGCATTTGCCAAAAAGTGGGTGAAGAAGGTGTAGAGGTAGCCCTAGCAGCCATGGCTAACGACCGCGAAGAGTTAGTGAACGAAAGCTCAGACTTGTTGTATCACTTACTTGTACTGCTAGAAAAACAAGAAGTGGGTTTAGACGAAGTAGTAGCTTGTTTGCAGTCAAGGCACAAGTAAGGTTTTGAAAGTTAACTAATGTTAGCTATTTGTGTCCCTAAGCTTAGGGGCACATATAGTTACATATAAAAAGAATGAATATGTCTCCATATTCCGAAAGAATATTATATATATTCACGTTTATTTAAATTACCAACTGAGCTTTCAGTACAAAAAGACTTATTGATAACTGAAATAAGTTCAATCAGCTGCCCTTCGATATCATAAAAATCGTTTCTTGGATGAAAGCCTATTGCAATACCCAAGTTATCGAAAGCTTGAATCATTCTTTCTTGATGATTTTTATAACGAAAACTTCCATTTTTAGCTTGTCTTGATTGCTCATTTGAAAAAATTATTTCTTCATTTACCCTTTTGATTTCAGAAATATATTTATCTGATACGTTCATGGAACCAGTGCGAGACTTTGAAAAAATAAGGTTATACCATTTAAATATATCAAAAGAAGATAGCGCTAGCCTATTATGCTTCTCCAGTTCCAACATTACGTAATCACTAAAAATCTTAAAATGGGATATGTGATTATTTAAATTATTACTCTGCACAGAGTTGACATAACTTAGCAATGCCACATATATACCACCAACCGTAATTAAAGAGGATGAGACAGAAAATGTATGTACCAATAGCTTAATTGAGTATTCAAAATTACTATAAGTATTTTTTAAACAATTATTGTCAAAGCAAAATGACCAAACAATTTCTTTTCCTAATATATTTTGGATAACCGAAATAGTTGTGAACGTCAAACCCAAAAAGGTCACAAAAAACACAAAATATAATATAATTATGAAATGTTTTTGAGGGTTAGTTGTATCAATCTTCATGCTGTGGCTTTACCTTTTTCATTCTCGTTCTCAACTCAGCAGAAGTTTTACTGTAAACACGCTGCAAAACATTCAACCTTTCATGTACAGTAAAAAAACGTTTTCGATACCAAAAAGTACCGCCTTTTAACGAGTAGTCCGCTTCAAGTCTAGCTACAGAGATCTTACAGCGTTTAAGATCTTTTTTAGATGGAAGCGGAAGGATTCGTTTTAGTTTCCTAACTAAAACTTCATGTTTTTCATGTTTAACTCGCTTTAGTTTGTTTACCCTTCCCATACAGCGATTAAAGTCTTTACGATAAGCAAAAGTAACCCGGTACCCTGGTTCAGAAGCTAGCCTTTCAACATTATTAACGGCGGCTCTAAGTCTTCTTACTTCATCAGCCGGATACCTAGGTTCTTTGAAATTAACCCTCATTCCATGCACCATTAATGGTTCAATTGAAGTATAAGATACTTTTGTTTTCTTATTGTTGAGGGGCAGATCTTTGTCCAGTAGCATTAGCTTTATTTGTTCTATCGTCATATCGAACTGAAAATTTGATAACTTTGAAGAAACAGTGATATCGTCGACTAAACGAGTATAAACTAAATTTTTCCTTTTCAACCTTACCACCAGCTCGTGTTCAACATCCCAAAGACACAAACTTGCAATGTAACTCGATGTTAAAGCTCCTTGAACTATGTGCTCGTCCTTACAACATATTTGGGCTAACACTGAAGACACATCCTCAGGATACGAAAAAAAATCACTAAAGATGGTTTTCACATAATCGAAATGAATATTATCAAAGAAATCCTTAAGATCCATTTTAAGGAGACTTTTTGCTAAACAGTGTTTGCTAGCACAACTCACATAATCCTTTGCTTCGGTTACTTCACCATATTCATTAATGGTGTTAGGAATAGAACCAAAAATATAGCTTGGCCATATAACAAGATTGTTAAACAATCTTTTGTTTATACGACGTTGAATCTTCCTAATAAGATTGTGAGGTTTATTTATTATTCGCAAACTACCGTCAGCTTTTGGTACGGAGTCTGATACATATTTATCTTCGTCACTTAAAGCCAAAGCTTGGTTAAGCTCTTTTTCTGAAACATCAAGCGCATCACACAAGTTGGATATACTAGAAATTGAGTTTTTACTATTTTTGGTGGGTTTGAATATATACATAAACAATAAAGGCTTAGCCACTCATACACTAGAGATCGAGAAATGGTGTTGCATTCATCGATGATATTTGAAATCAGCCACCATTTCTCTGGCTAAGCCTATCGTCCTCGACTACTAGAGGTCCAAACGGACGAGGCAAGCAGAGGGTGTGGCCTTGGCACAAGCTGATGAAAAACCACCAGCGCTCATTTAAGAGCAGTATACAAATATCTTTGGTTCGACTGCAGCAAGTCAAGCGAATCGCTTGCGCATTGATAGTATTAACTTTAAGTGCTATTAATGCAATAACTATTTTGTCACTTGATTATCTACTGAAAAACAGTAGAAAATTCGTATAAGTTTAGAAGCATTCGTCTATCAAAAAAACCAGTGCTCACCGTACCGGCGTTGCAAAAGTAGCAAGTACTCAAGTCTAAGACTATTTTTGCAGGGCGCAAGATCGGATGGCCCTGACCAACAGAGTATAAAGATAATGCAGCGCGATGCCTAAAACAGCGGATAACCATTTGAGGCAAACAGCGGTTAAATAGCCGAACCTTGCTGCTCAACTTCAGACTCAGCATTTATACGCTGCACCACCGCTAGTCCTTTTTCTAAGGCTTCAGTGCGGCTATCTACGATATGATCTTCATCTATCCAATCGCGGATTTGGATCTTCTCTAGCTGGTGCATGGTTTGCTCATTAGGGCTGTAGAGGAACACTTCACATCCAGCATCTAAGGCATCACGCATGGCGTTTTCCAGCGCTAGCGCCACAGTAACGTCAATCATCGGTACCGCACTAAGATCTAGCACCATTACTTTGTACTGCTCAACCGCGGCGTGTTGTCTGGCAATGGCTTTTGATACACCAAAAATCATTGGCCCTGAGAGGTAGAAAAACAATAGCTGACCTTTGGCTTGGTCTAACAACTGGCGCTCTGAATCCTCTAGTGGCACACCGTCGTCGGCATCTGATATTGCCTTAACGTTTTTCTCCTGAACCCGGCTCAGCTTTTCAATAGTGATAACGTTGGCAAGAAATACTCCTATGCCTACCGCGTAAATCAAATCGACAAACACGGTAAGAAACAGAACACCATACATGATGCAAGTAGGCACTAAAGATACTCGGTGCGCGCGCTTAATGAAGCTCCAATCGAGAATATTTAGGCCAACATACATGGCAATACCCGCGAGAACGGCCAATGGAATAGGCTGGGTAAGCGGGGCTAACCACAGCACAACCAACAGCAGAATTACCGCGCGCACAATGCCAGAGAGCGGAGAGCTTCCGCCCACCTGAACATTTACTACAGTTCCCATAGTCGCGCCTGCGCCAGGCAAGCCACCAAACAGGCCTGAAACCGTATTTGCTATGCCCTGCCCCATTAACTCGCGGTTAGAGTCATGTTCTTTGCGGGTTAAGCTATCGGCAATTACTGCGGTAAGTAGAGTATCAATGCAACCTAGAGTGCCTAGC
Source organism: Agarivorans sp. DSG3-1 (assembly GCF_046774965.1). Lineage (NCBI taxonomy): Bacteria > Pseudomonadati > Pseudomonadota > Gammaproteobacteria > Alteromonadales > Alteromonadaceae > Agarivorans > Agarivorans sp. DSG3-1. Next base: position 3,875,177 of record NZ_CP177241.1, read on the forward strand.
ACTAAGGCATCAACCAGCATTTCGGTAAGCAGGCCCCAAGTAAAAGTGGGCCAAATAATCGATGGTAGGCCACTTGGGATCTCTCCAATACGGCGAATACCCTCGTCACTAAAGAGCAGCATCGACACTAACGTAACCGCCACCAGCGCAACCAACTGCGGAGGGATTATTTTTTTGTATTTATTAGGCATGAACAGGAGCGCACCTAAGGTCATCAGCCCTAACAGGAACTCGCCAAAGTGCATATTTCGAATTAAGTCGGGAATCGCCTGTAAGGTACCTAAGGCTCCACCAGCGGGAGTAGACTGGCCTAAAAAGGGCGCTAATTGGAGGATGACCAGAATGACCCCAACGCCAGACATAAAGCCAGAAATAACACTATAAGGCATCAAGGTAATGTATTTACCGAGCTTAAGTGCACCAAGGGCGATTTGGAATAGCCCGGCCATCATCACCACGGTAAATGCCATGGCGGGCCCGTTTTCTTGGTGTTTGGCAATCATGGTGGTTAGTACCGCCGCCATTACTACGGTCATCGGGCCGGTTGGCTCTGAGATCAAGGTTCGCGAACCGCCAAATAACGCGGCAAACAAGCCTACTAAAATGGCGCCCCAAAGGCCCGCTTGAGGTCCTGCTCCCGATGCGACACCAAACGCTAAAGCCATTGGTAGTGAGACGATAGCAGTGGTAACACCACCAAACAAATCGCCCTTAATGTTCATTGATTCAAACTTACCCTTAACCAAACCGCTACTCCTTTTGCTTGGACGCCCCAATTGTATTGAATTCTTTTGGAATTAAAACACTGAATATAGTGCGGTTATTAGATATTTTTAGTGAAGCCTTCACACGAAGGCTAGCCAAATACAATTACAAGTAGCTTAGGCAGGCATTGGAATGGCTAATTTAACTGCATAATTAGGCTTAGCATACTGCTTGTGCGTCATTCATTGTTGGCTTAACTAGCCAACAATATTGATGAAAGTATCTAAGTGATTTTGCCATTCACTTATTTTGACTTAATACTGAAAGTCGATCATTTAGTCAGTTAAAACCAACATCAATCTTGGTTAAGCCCTAGCTGGCAGAGTTATTCTTCCTTATAATAGCGCTACAAAAAGTAGGTGTTATGCACCTAGTGTTACTTTGGCTCAATGAACACATTTGCTGAGCCACCATAAATTGAAGATTAAAGAGAAACTATCATGAGCGATCTCCCTCCTTGTCCTAACTGTGAATCAGCCTATGTTTATGAAGACGGTTCACTACTTATTTGCCCAGAATGCGCTCATGAGTGGAATCCAAACGAAGTGGTTGTAGACCCAGATGCAATTGTATTAAAAGACGCGGTTGGCAACTTATTAGCTGAAGATGACAAAGTCACCTTGATTAAAGATTTGAAAGTGAAAGGGTCTTCTTTAGTGCTAAAAGTAGGCACCAAAGCAGTAATTAAACGCTTTGTTGATTCTGACCACGACATTGACTGTAAAGTAGATGGCCACGGTCACATGATGCTTAAATCTAAGTTTGTTAGAAAACAAAGCTAATTGAACTAAGCACTATCGCTAAAATAGAAACCTGCACCAGCAGGTTTTTTTACCCCCTTTAACCATACAACTAGCCACATAACCTTAAGGAACGCCCAATAGCGATGCATAAAGTACTGTGTTTTGGTGACTCTAATACTTGGGGTTACTCTCCTACTACTGGACAACGTATGCCTGCCGACTCTCGTTGGCCACGGGTGATGGCGAGTTTGCTCGGAGAGGCTTACCAAATCATTGAAGCCGGACAACCAGGCAGAACCACCTACCCCAATTCACCAGACTTTGGTTTAAGCAGCGGTATAGAAGCACTATTGCAAGACATCAGTAAACACCAGCCAGACTGCTTGGTATTAATGCTAGGCACCAATGATTTATACCCGGCTTTTCACTTATCTGCAGAGCAAATAAGTGACAACCTTGAGCGAATGGTTGTTGAGCTAGACCAACATTGTGTTAATCAGAGAATGTTAAGCCCCAAAATATTGTTACTTGCTCCACCAGCAATAGACGAAACGGGCCGCTTTGGTCAGCATTTTGCTGGCGCTAAAGATAAATCGACACAACTTGCTGAACATTACCAAACGATTGCTCACTCACTGGGTTGTGGGTACCTAGACGTAAGCCAGATAATCACCGGTAAATTGCTTGATGGTGTTCATATGAACAGCGTCCAGCACCAAGCCCTAGGCGAAGCGCTGGCGAATACATTTATCGAGTTACCTTAAGATATATAAAGCGCACAACTGCTGATGACAACAGTGTTTCGAGATACACTCATTAACATGCTGTTTGAGCCTAGATAAGTAGCGTGAAAAGAATTCTTGATACGCTCTTAGTTTTTACCTCTCACCGTTCAGGATACATTATGTTGTTTGTATGCTCCGATATTCATGGCGATTTTAACGCTTTGCAACACACCCTCGCCGCTTTTAAGCGTAGCGGTGCCTCGCACTTTATTTGCTTAGGTGATGTGCTTAATCATGGGCCGCGTAACCCAGTACCTAAGCACTACGCACCTTTAAAAGTGGCTGAAGCGCTAAATACGATAGCCGAACGAATTATTGCCGTAAGGGGAAATTGCGACAGCGAGGTTGACCAAGCCTTATGTAAGTTTCCAATAATGGCAGAATACAATCAGTTGCTGCTCGATTCGCGGAAAGTGTTCTTATGTCACGGCCATACTTTTGGGCCAAGTCATCTTCCGCCATTGGCTGCAGGTGACATATTGGTGAGCGGCCATAGCCACATTCCTCAGGCAAATTTAGAAGACCAGCATTATCTGCTTAACCCCGGTTCAGTGGCTATTCCTCGCCAAGATTGGCCTGCCAGCTATGCGTTGATTACCGAGCAGCAATTACAAGTACTTAAATTAAACGATCACTCCCCGTTAGTGAGTTGCAGCTTAAATTAACCGAGGTTTAACCTGGATTGCGTTCCGCTCTCATTATTGTTTACGCGTAACAACAGTGTGTATTTTCAGGTTAGCAAGTCACCGAATTTGTTTTTGCTAAGTTTACGGTAAGTGTAATTTTGGTGGCGATGATTATCTATCGCTTGCGTCTGTTTCTCGTTGTTAAAGGTTTAACGAGTAAAGCATGCTAAACTCGCGCATCTTTTGCTGTAGCCATGCGTTCTGGTTTACAGCTTATCTCTATAGTATTTGGATTAAGTCATGTCAGATAAGTTCTTTTTCAAAGGTCGCCAAGACGCCCGCCAAAGCCACATAAAATATGGTTACGAGACCAAAGCCCGACCAATAGCTGGCAGCAAGAAACACCCATTAACCTTAGTGGTTACCAGTGAAGCACGTAAGCACGAAGTCGCACTATTGGTCGCAGACGCTGAACTATTTGCCAACATTACTGTTGATACTAGCGAAGGAGCTGAAGAGTCGATTGCTGAGCTAAACGCAATCATGAGCAAAACAGCCCCCGTAACCATTGAAAAAGTGCCTGCGCGTAACGAACCTTGCCCCTGTGGCAGCACCAAAAAATACAAAAAGTGTTGTGGATAGCTACAGCTTATAAACGTGGATACTTCGGTGCTGAGCTCAAGCTCATAGCACCGTGTTCACCAAGCTCTGCCACTCATGTCACGAACATTACCCCACTAAACACCTGGCGCACTCATTAAACTCCCGATTTATAAACCATTCTTTGGCTGTATTTTCTACTTGCACACCACTGTGCCTCAGCGAACGCTTTAGCCTAAACACCAACAAAAGTCATACAATTAATGTATTACTTACACCCATAAAGCCAGATTAAAAGGTCAAGCTCGCCCCAGACACGTCGAAAAGATGGCGCTGCAATAGTCACCCCTTATTAACGGTTTAGCTTAGTTAGATGCTTTATTAAAACTTTTGTTAAAAACTAAAAGTCGCATTTAGATAGAGAAATTGACTCGCGCTTAAAGCCTGTTGATTAATCCTAGTGCTCCATAGGTTCTTTCTGCTGAACTTCCTAATCCATCAATTACCTTTATTAGCTATGCGCCATGACAAGTCTTAAGCAGCCACGCCTTAAAGTGTGAAATACAGCAAGGATTAAAAATGAAATAGTAAAAACCAGCCTGGTAATGTTAATAATTGCCAACACCGTCAATAAAAATAATACAATAATATATTAACTTCCTACCTGTTCACGAAAACTCCGCCTAAGAGTTACATTTAACTAACAGGGAACTATCATGAAAAAAATTTACATCGCTGGTGCTATTGCCGCCTTATTTGCAGGTACCGCCAGCGCAGCAGTTGCGCCTACAGACTATCAACTAGAATTAATGTCAAAATTGGATGCTTCTAAAGCACCCGCGCAAAACTTTGAAATGAGAAAGTGGAAAATTAACCTACCTTACCCAGACACTAAGCCTGAGCGTGAAGGTAAAACCATGGAAGTGTATGCAGCTCAATTAGCTGATGCGGAAAACCCGTTTTCACATCCTGAATGGTTCTATACCAATGCCGACACTGGCGCAATGGTATTTAAAGTGCCTAACGAAGCAGTCACCACACCAAATAGTAAAAATGCGCGTAGCGAATTACGGGCTATGTTAAATGTTAACCTGCCTACCGGTTACAAAGACCCAAGCACCAACTTTGTAGTGGCCGCTCACGATAATGCTGCTGCATATGGTTCTATTGGTGGGCGCATGAGCGCAGCCTTAAGCGTTGATCATGTAAGCTTAAGTGGTAACGACGTCAAAATGGGTGCTCACTCGGTGGTAATTGGTCAAATTCACGGCTCTAAAAACGAGCCTTTGAAAATCTTCTTCCGTAAAATGCCAAACCACGAACATGGATCGTTATTTTGGAACTATGAAATTAACCCGAAAGATAAAAAAGATCGTTTCGATATCCCTCACAACATCTTCGGTCAATACAATTTAACCAAAGCTGATAAAGACCCCGTTGGCGGCATTAAGCTAGGTGAATTGTTTGCGTACAATGTCGACATAGTAGATAACATAATGAACCTTACTTTCACCAAAAACCCTGGTGAGCTCAATGAGCAAGTAGTCACGTACAAAGTTAACCTTGCACAACCAAATTCAGCCTCGGAACTTGATACTAGCTACGCACAAGATTGGATGTACTTTAAAGCGGGTGCTTACAACCAATGTAATGTTAAACCTAAAACCAATACTTGGAGCTCGGGCTGCAGTAACAATGGCTTAGATGCGGGTGATTACACACAAGTCAGCTTCTACAAACTTAACCTTATTCAATAGGGCTAAGTAACAAGATTATTCAATAGATAAACTGAAGCCCTTAGCATGAAAGTGCCAAGGGCTTTTTTGATCACAAGTAAAAGCTACAACACTTAAATCTTCATCAATAATCGAACTACAAAAAACTTAGTGCCGATGTCGCTTTAACAAAGTAATACTAATCGGACTCTCGCTACGCCCGATTAGTATTATGCTTAGTAGCTCATTGATCGATGGGGATAACTAGCAGATCTATCGATACGTTGTTTACCAGCTCATGATGTTTGGAGGCTAAGCGATGCCAGAACCCATTATCATGACCACAAACGATTAAGTCTGCCCCTACCTCTGCCACTGTTTCATCTAAACTAGCACTTAAATCACCTTGCATAACAAACTGATTCTCGATGGGATAATTGGTATCCACCACCAAGGCGTTAAGCTTGTTCGCAAACTCTTTTAGGCTAGGATGCATCGGTTCAATAGCGGCTAGATCAAGATCGATTAGCCCACTGAATGCTGAATCGTTGGCGCTTTCATCAACAAAAATCAGTGACACTTTGGCATCGAGTGGTTTTGCTAGGAGGGTAACTTTGTCGATTATTCGTCTGCTGTTTTCAGAGAGGTCGACGGCGACTAAAATGTGACGATAGCTCATGACGTGCTCCTCGTAATTTATTTAATCACTTTAAGTTTAGCAGCAGAAATACGTCCTAGACGGACTTCGCGCACATGCCAAGGGATTATTTTAAGCTAACTTGCGCTTGGTCATTATTTGGGCTTAATAACCTTCTTAGCCGCTGATGTTAGGCCTGCTACCACCAGCCTTTTCACGACTAACCGTTCATGTAGTTAAGTTTTTCAGCCTCCATCAAAAAACAAAAAAGCCTGCGTAATGCTGGCTTTGGCTTATGTCGTTATTGAACATTTAAAGCACTGAATACAGGTTCAAAAATTGTGGCAACGTAATAAGTGTCGGTGCTAGCGAATCAAAAATCGCAATGGTTATCCCTTTTTAGGGCGCTAGCTTTGCCCCCTAAAGTGTGAACTAGCTTTAAATATCTTGATGAAAAGTCGATAGTTTCAAAGTTATTTCAGGGGTTTTCTTGAAGGCGCTTACTTACATAAAATCTGGCTTACTGTAGCATTTTCACTTTACCAGTCACTCCTCGTTTCATTGATGAATTACCAAGAGAGCTATTTTATGACCAAGCCAAGGACGTCTAGATTACTCGTTGCCCAACTGTTACTGGTGGCTGCTGCGCCTTATGCGCAAGCGTCTAACTTTGAGTACACAGTGATAAAAGAATGGAATAATGGTTTTCAAGCTGAGGTTACAATTAGCAATACCAGCCAATCTGCTATAAATGGTTGGGTGGTGAACTGGCAATATGAGAGCTCCACAGTTAGTTCTAGCTGGAACACCAATTTAAGCGGCGCAAAACCTTACACTGCTTCTAACCTTTCTTGGAATGGCGCTATTGCACCAGGGCAGTCGGTAACTTTTGGCCTTCAAGGAAGCACTAGCGGAGACAAAGCCGAACAAGCACTCATTAGCGGTGAAGTATGTAATGCCCAAGCTGGCGGCGGCACTGAACCAGCCATTACAGCAATAGATGCCGCTGCGGCCATGGGGACCGGTTTTAATCTTGGCCAAATGTTTGATAACCAGCAACACCCCGCGACTTTCGCTGAAGCTTCGAGAAAAATTGATGCCTACTATCAGCAAGGTTTTAGAAACGTCCGCATTCCTATTAGCTGGACCATAGACATTAATGGTTCAAGAATCGCAGATAACAATGGCAACATCGACCTCAACAACAGTCGCCTTAAAGAGATCGTTAAAACCGTAGACCACGCATTGTCATACGATGATATGTACGTAGTGATTAATGCTCACCACGAAGCAATAATTAAAGACAATAACAACTATCAAATGCTTGAAACGCTGTGGCAAGACATTAGTCAGCTGTTTCAAAACCGCAGCAACCGCTTGGTATTTCAAGTTCTTAACGAACCACATTTCACCAATGGTAACCCCATGCTGCCCTCTAACCTTCGCCATATGACGGGGCTAGCTTACAATAAGATTCGACAAATAAATCCCAATCGCATTGTAGTGATAGGTGGTAACCAATGGTTCGCGGCCAATGAAATGGCTCGCACATGGCCGAACCTAGACCAAGTAGGCGGTGGTAACGATCCTTACGTAATGGCAGCTTTCCACCACTACAACCCGTGGTCATTTCATGGCGAAGGTAATTTAAAAACCAACTGGTCAGAAAGCGATATTAAAAGACCGATTGATACGATGAAAAGCTGGGCAAATGGCATTGGGCAAGGTATGCCGATTTACATTAGTGAATGGGGTACCAATTGGAACAAGTTTAAAAGCCAAATGGATTGCAACAATATCCGTGCTTGGTATGAGGCCCTTGATTACAAGTACGCTCGCGCTGAAGGCATTCCTGCATCGGTGTGGGATGATGGCGGTTGGTTTAAAATTTATGATCACCATACCAACAGCTACAACAATAACCTTTATCAGTGCATCATCAATGGCTCTTGCGAGTACAGCCTGCAAGACAGTAGCCGCTTTAACTCTGCCTGCCAATAAGCCATTAGCCCCAACACAAGCTTGTTTTGGGGCTAAAACCTTGCCTTATAAATCATACAAATTTCCTCTTTAGCTCAATTCACAAACTACTTTGGCGAAGTACAATAAGCGTTTTGCTATGGCCAGTTTGATGCACGCAAAACCAGACCGCATTACCGCGATGAAGAATATTATTGTTCAGGTAAAAAGAGAGTTTCCTCTCTATGAAGAAGACACTTTTGTATGTGGCACCGCCAATAACTGCATTGGTTGCCCTAAAAAGCTTTTAGAGCTGGTTGACTCTGAACTCAGTTATTGGGAGCACGCCATGAAGCGCGGTGTTCAGCCAAAATTTGATGAAATCCGGCGCTTCGGCAAACTATGTAACAATGTAAAACGTGGGTTGGTGCGTAATCAAATTATCTCGGCTTAACCGCGATAGCCTATGCTGAATACCCCACCCTCAGTGGTAGAGTTATAACCTACGCCCAGCACAAAGTGGCGAGTTAAGGTATAACGAAAGCCCACTTCTCCACCCCAGTTTTTATCGGTATCGGTATGCCATTCAGGCTCGCAATCGGTGCAATATTGAGTGATACCATCGGTGTATTCAGTGGTATTTTCTAGCAGTACCCCACCACCATATAAACTCAAATCATTAGTGAGGCTATAGCTAACACCCAAACGCAGCATGGTGAGTTCGCGGTTCCCCTCAGCGGGAGCAGTTAAACCAAGGTCATCTTCTTTAGACTTAGCAACACCGAGGTAGTATCCCCAGCGAGGATATTGTTTATCGTAGTGATTTACCGCCACAGTAAGGCCAATCATTGGCTGAACAGCGTCTTGATAATCTAAAAAAGCGGCCGCCCAAGGGTAATTAGCTGGGTTTTCTTGGTTATTCTCTACTGCAATCGCTGCACTAGTGGAACAAGCCGATACTAGAGCAACAAGCTTGAGGGTTAAAGCTCTGGAGATAAGCACTACAATCATTACCTTTTAAAATCATTACCTCCATGTAAGCGTTAAATTTCAGCATATACTCTCAGGATAGCCACCATATTGGAACTGCTAAATCTATCAACTAGCCATTCTTTAGATTATCTTGCTAGCAAGTTCACCTTTTAATGAGCTAATCCAGTGATAAGCGTTTAAACATCAAGCAGTAAACTAAAAATTTTGAACGATTTTTTGTTAATTAGTTTTAGCATAAGCTATTGATTAAATTGCTTACTTGACTATGCTGAGAACATAAATCTTCTCGAGGGCGTGTTTATGTTCCAGCTTACTGGCCGCAAGGTTATTATTTTCTTTTTAGTCTTCTTTATTATCAATTACATCATCGCGGTTATTTGGAGCAGCGAACCTGAGCGAGTAAATGTAAAAGAATATGTGCAGGAACAAGCCTTAGCGAATGGTGAAGAAGTAGTAACAGGTTACGCCACCACTACCGCACTAATGTTTGTAGCTGAAACCCTACTCAATAAACCTGGTGGTTATTTAAGTAACGACAAAATGCTACCCAGTGTATTAATGGATAACATGCCAAGTTGGGAGTTAGGCGCGTTAAACCAAGTACGCGATTTATCGCTAATTATGCGTAAAGACTTCAGCCGCTCTCAAGCGCAATCCGTTGAACACGCACAGCTTAAAATTGCTCAACCCAAATTTAATATTGACCATACTAGCTGGCAATTACCCAGTGCCGAGCGGGAATACCAAGATGCAATAGACGCCTTACTGGTTTATCGCACGCAGTTGGCCGACCCCACTGACCCTAATGCTCAGTTTTACGCCCGTGCCGACAACTTAGTGACGTGGTTAGGCGAAGTGCAATCTCGCCTTGGAAGTATGTCGCAAAAGCTTTCTGCATCGGTTGGTCGAGAGCGAATTAATACAAGCCTAGTGGGCTCTGAAGGTGCTTCTCAGTCTACCTTTACTCCAACAGAGTCGATGGTGAAAACGTCGTGGTGGAAAATAGATGATGTGTTTTATGAAGCACGCGGCGAAGCATGGGCGTTATTGCATTTTTTCCAAGCCGTAGAGGTAGACTTTAAAGGCGTATTAGAAAAGAAAAATGCCACGGTTGCGGTTCGCCAAATCGTTCGCGAATTGGAAGCCACTCAAGAAACCGTATGGAGTCCAATGATTCTAAACGGTACCGGTTTTGGCTTAATGGCTAATCACTCTTTGGTTATGGCAAATTATGTGTCTCGTGCCAACGCAGCGATTATTAACCTGAACAATCTACTCACCAAAGGTTAAGCCCTCCTCAATACCCACATAAAAGCAGCGTTGATTCGCTGCTTTTGTCCATTTACACTAAATTCACTTTAAATAAGGAATGTAACATGGACAAGCAACAAGCAATTGAAGCAGCAACCTTTAAGCGTTTACTCGAACACTTAGACCAACACAAAGAAGTTCAAAACATTGAACTGATGAATTTGGCTGATTTTTGCCGAAACTGCCTGGCAAAATGGATGGTAAGCGCTGCCGAAGAACACGGTGAAACCTTAAGCTACGAGCAAGCACGCGAAAAAGTATACGGCATGCCTTACTCTGAATGGAAAGAGCATCACCAACTGCCAGCCACCGAAGAGCAAATGGCAGTATTTAAATCCAAAGAAGCTGCCAAGGCCAAATAGCACTAAGGTTACTGATAAGCAAAATCGCGACAGCTGTAATGAACGTTTACTGCGTCCGGTCCGTATCACTAAGTACAGCGATAATTGATTGAGGTAACATCATGCCAAAGTCAGTATGGATTAAAAGCAACGCCGGCAATAACGCCAAAACCTTAATACTTGCCGGCTCTTTACTCACCTTAGTAGGCATTAGTACCTTGTATGTACCTGCTGTACTGGTATCTATTGTGGCCTCGGTACTATTTTTCCTCGCCTATCTAGGCATACGGGTTGGAGTAGAAAAATGGATGCAGCCCGTTTACTCGGTGGTGCTTTGTTACGACCATCTGCAGTTTCACCATCGCTACGGAGGCTGGTGCTTGCCGTGGGACAAATTGCAACGCATCGACATTCCTCGCCTGCATGACGGACTAAACTGGCAAGACATGAATTACATCGGTCTACGTTTGTCTGAACCCGATTACTTGCTTGATACCTTATCCCCTCGATTGTCTGCCCATTTGCTTACAGAACAACGAGCAGCGCTGCTCGCATCCCTGAGAAAAAGCTGTCAGCATTGCCAAGACAGCCAAGTAAGTGACCATCTTATAGAAGATGATTATTTTAAATCGAGTAGTGGGAAAATTTATACCGGGCTAACCGGTATGTTTGCCAATCGCATGAAGAAGCTACGAGAACTAACAGGTTACGATTTATTGATCGACCAAGATATTCTTGATCGAAAGCCTGAGGATTTTGTGGCCTTAGTGCGCAACTACAAAAGTCGCGCAATCACCAATAGTTAATCGACAAGTCGCAGCTTAGTAGCGCGGCTGGTCACTTCCTTCAACGGTACGAAACAGCTTTAAGGTCCACATATACTGCTCAGGAGAGCGAGAGATCAACTTCTCTACTTCTTGGTTCATACGCAAAGTATCATGTTCAACATCTTTACTGGGAAAGCCTTCCATCGCTGGGTGAACATAGAGTTTTACTTTATGCAGCTCACTATCATAACCAGCATAAATGGGTAGCACTTTCGCCCCGCTTAACTTGGTCATTTTCCCTAACACTGGCAGCGTAGCCTTGGTCGTTTCGAACAGCGGTGTCATTAGACTGGCTTCTGGACCGAAGTCTTCATCGGGCAAATAAATACAACCATAACCAGCACGAGTAGCTTTAATCAGGGTTTTAATGCCGGCATTACGCTCAAATATCACTCCACCAAAACGGGTACGCTGTTTGGCCATCGCCCAATCAACGATAGGATCGCCTGTTTTTTTAAACATGGTGCACATGTCGTGACCACGGGTACAAAAGTAAGTGCCTAAGAAATCCACTGGGTAGGTGTGTGGTAACAAGATAATGAAGTTTTCGTTGTTATCGAGAATGTTCTTAATGTGCTCTTCACCGTCAACCACAATGCGGTTTTGTAAATAACGTTTAGAGCGAACAGACATTTCACCCGCACCCAAAATGAGCTGGGCAAATATTTGCATATTTTTGCGCATCAATTGCTCGCGCTCGGTGGCGCTCATGTCAGGAAAACACAGCTTGAGATTAGTGTCGGCGATAGCGCGGCGTTTTTTTAAGGCTTTTAGATTAAAAATTCGGTTGGCAACGGCTACTGCCAATCGGTCGCGTAAAGTAACAGGAACAAAAGCCAGTAAAATAATTAGGCCACCCACAAGCCAGGTGCCCCAATGTTTAGGGGCTAACCAAGCTTTAGAAAAAGAAATAGAAAATGCTTGAGATTCAAACTTAGACATAGCCTAACAACACAGCCTTTTATGGTTGAAACAGCGCGTCAGTTTACCCGCCAACAGCGCTAAAGCAAGTTTACTAAGTGGCAGAGCCTACAAAATAGATTTAGTTGCATCTAAACTGCTGGATACAAAATGATCTAACTGCGGTGACATCAGCAGCGGTTCATCTTGCCAAACAATCGCTTTACGCATTTTATTTCGTGCTTCCACAACCATGGTTTCAGATTCTTTAGAGCGTAACCAGTGCTGTTTACTTGGCCATTGTGAATAGGAAATCCATGTCCCGTCAGAGGCTTTATGTAAACGCGAGCCTAAAGCAGCACACTTATCTACGTTAAAATGGATAATCTCCGACCACCCCTCTTTGAATGACTGAATATGCTCTTCATTTAACTTCCAACGAAATAACACAACAAACATCGATAATCTCCTTATTGGTCAGCTGAATACTAACTATGGCGCGAGCACCCAATAAAATACAAGCTCACTGACTAAACTCTGCTAAACAGTTGTCAATTAGTTGACTTAACTCACTTTTTCTTACTTCACTGGCGTAACTAGCAGTGACTGCGGCGTAACTTAATGCGGCTATTTGTGCTCTGCCCCAGTTAAAGGTTTGGCTACACGCTTGTAAGTTATCTAGCAAATAGCCGCCAAAATATGCGGGGTCATCAGAGTTAATCGTCACTGCCAAACCGTTTGCAATCATACTGGGCAATGGGTGGTCGCTAAGGTGTTCCACCACTTTTAGTTTTACGTTACTAAAAGGACAAACGGTTAAAGGCATTTGTGCACTAGCTAACTGTTTAACTAACGCTGCATCTTCTAAACAACGAACGCCGTGGTCTATTCGGCTCACATCTAACAATTCCCAAGCGCTTGCTACGTTAGAAGCTGGTCCTTCTTCTCCAGCATGTGCGACACGCCTAAGCCCCAGTTGTTTGGCCATGGAAAAAACCCTTTGAAACTTCTCGGGTGGATGCCCTTGTTCACTAGAATCTAAGCCAACGCCAATGATCTGCGCCAAAAATGGTTTTGCCGCTTCTAAGGTTTGAATCGCAGACGCTTCGGACAAATGGCGCAAAAAACACAAAATGTATTCGCAACTAATACCGTATTGTTTTTCAGCTTGCTGTTTCGCCCGGGTTAAGCCATTAATGACCGTAGCCATCGCAATGCCACGCTCAGTATGCGTTTGAGGGTCAAAAAACACTTCGGTATGAAGCACGTTATCGCGATGACAGGTTTCAAAATAGGCCCAAGCAAGGTCATAAAAGTCTTGCTCAGTTTGCAACACCTCTGCACCTTGGTAGTAAAGGTCGAGAAATTCTTGCAGATTGTTAAATTGATAAGCTTTTTTAAGCGACTCTACCGAAGAGTATGGCTGCTCAATCTTATTTCGAGCAGCTAGCTTAAACATAAGTTCAGGTTCTAGGCTGCCCTCTATGTGAAGGTGCAACTCAACCTTTGGTATTTTTTTAATAAACTCTTGCTGATTGATCATCAATGCTTCCCCTTCAACTGCTTGGATAGTAAAGAATATAAGCTATTTGTTGCCCTAAGGTTATTTTTCTCTAACGCTTTTTAGCCACACTACGGTACCCTGAACTACTGATAATACTGGTTCTAAGGAAAAAGAATGAGCAAAGCAGTTATTTGTGACATTGACGGTGTACTACTACACGACAACCAACTGATAGACGGAGCCAAGGCATTTATCGAGCGTTTACTGGCCAATAACACTAAGTTGGTGATTTTAACTAATTATCCCGCTCAAACACCGCAAGATTTACAAAACCGCTTTCAAACTGCTGGCGTAGATATCCCAGAGAGTTGTTTTTATACTTCCGCCATGGCCACTGCCGATTTCTTAAAGCGTCAAGAAGGTAATAAAGCCTATGTGATTGGCGAAGGTGCGCTCATTCATGAATTATACAGTGCAGGATTTACCATTACCGATATTAACCCTGACTTTGTTGTTGTTGGCGAAACCAAGAACTACAACTGGAACATGATTCAACATGCCGCGAAGTTTGTTGCACAAGGCGCCCAATTTATTGCCACTAACCCAGATACACATGGCCCCAATATGAGCCCCGCTTGTGGTTCTTTGTGCGCGCCCATTGAACGCATTACAGGTCGCCAACCTTTTGTTGTAGGTAAACCAAGTGCATGGATAGTAAGAGCAGCCTTAAATAAAATTGGCGCACATGCTGAAGAAACCTTAATTATTGGCGACAATTTACGTACCGATATTCTGGCGGGTTTTCAAGCTGGCTTAGAAACGATATTGGTGTTATCTGGTGTGAGCAGTGAAGCAGACATTGAAATGGTACCCTTTAGACCTAACTATGTTTTCCCCAACGTAGCCGCTATAGACATAATATAACAATAAAGATTTAACGATAAATGGATATTTCTATACTTATAACAGTGACGTTTTTGGCGGGCTTTCTCGCTCATTTGGCTCACTTACCCCCATTAATTGGTTTTTTAGCTGCAGGCTTTATTCTGCGAGAGATTGGTTTCGAGCAAAACGAGCTAATTTCTACTGCAGCCGATTTAGGGGTCACCCTGCTGTTGTTTACAGTGGGTTTAAAACTTGATGTAAGAACCCTCTTCAAGCGCGAAGTATGGGGCACAGCTACCGCACATATGGCAACCAATATGCTGCTGTTTGTAGGTGCCTTATCTGCGGTTAAATGGTTTGGTATTAGTAGTATTGGCGAGCTATCAAGCACAGGCATTGTGGTTTTGTCTTTCGCTCTATGCTTTTCCAGTACCGTGTTTGCGGTAAAAGTATTAGAAGATAAGAGTGAGATGAATGCACTTTATGGTCGTGTGGCCATTGGTATATTGATCATGCAAGATATCTTCGCAGTGGTATTTTTAGCCGCCACCACCGGCAAACTTCCAACCATGTATGCGCCTTTCTTATTGCTACTGTTACCACTTCGCCCAGTGCTGTATCGATTACTTAATCGAGTGGGACACGGCGAATTACAGCTAGTACTCGGCTTTTTCCTCACCTTTGTATTAGGCGCTCAGTTATTTGACTTAGTGGGTTTAAAGGCTGATTTAGGCGCTCTTATTATTGGAATGTTACTGGCTGGCCACCCTGCTGCTAGTGGTATGGCAAAAGCGCTGTTTAGCTTCAAAGAACTATTCCTCGTAGCCTTCTTCCTATCAATTGGCCTTTCCAGCGAATTGAGTGTGGAATCAATATATATCGCATTATTTTTTGTAGGTATTTTGGTGATTAAATCCGGATTCTACTTACTCTATTTAATGCGGTTTAGATTGCGCTCTCGCACCGCATTTTTAGGAGCAATGAGCTTAGCCAACTACAGTGAATTTGGTTTGATTGTCACCGCGGTCGCGGTTCAGCTGCAATGGGTTGACGCCTCTTGGATGGCCACACTAGCGATGGCGGTTAGTATTAGCTTTTTGGTATCCGCACCCATTCACAAAAATGCCGATATTATCTATCAGTTTATTCGCCCTTCTCTTAAACGTTTACAACGCTCTAAATTGCACCTGGAAGACCAACCGATAGAGCTCGGCCAAATGCAGGTAGTTATATTAGGCATGGGACGTATTGGTGAAGGTGCTTATGACATGTTACAGCAGTACTACCCAGACCTAGTGATTGGTATTGATACTGATTTAGAAAAGATTCAGCACCAAATAGAAAGTGGTCGCGCCGTCATTCAAGGCGATGCAACGGACTCTGATTTTTGGGAAAAACTGGCCCCCTCTAAAGATTTAAAATTAGTGCTTTTAGCCATGCCTCATCACCATGGTAATCAGTACGCACTAAAACAACTTCAAAAAGGCTCGTTTAATGCAAAAATTGCAGCCATTGCTCAATTTGCCGACGACGCAGAGAAGTTAAAGCGCCTAGGGGCTGACGAAGTATTTAACTTATACAATGAAGCCGGTGCAGGTTTTGCTGACCATGTTCACAATCAGCTCATTGAAAACAACAAACCACAGAAATAAAGCTGAATATTTGCGAAAAGACTTATAAAAATAGCCAGTTTGTTAAATTTTATTAGTTTTCTGGCTTTTTTTAGCAAAAAATCTCAATCAGGGCTTGCAATAATTTCTGATCTTGGCAAATTGAAAGCAATATTTGGACAAATGGCGAAGTACCATTTGTTCACGAGTAAACACAAAGTAGTTAAGGGAAGAGTATGTGTTCCATATTTGGAGTTCTAGACATTAAATCTGACCTCAGTGTGCTGCGTAAGCAAGCACTTGAGATGTCAAAGCGTTTACGCCACCGTGGCCCGGACTGGTCAGGTATTTACACTTCAAAAAATGCCATCTTAGTGCATGAGCGTTTATCTATCGTAGACGTAAATACCGGCGCACAACCTCTTTATAATCCCGAGAAAACTCACGCTCTTGCTGTAAATGGCGAGATCTACAACCACAAAGATCTTAAAGCTGAGCTTAATGTTGATTTTGAATTCCAGACTGAATCAGACTGTGAAATCATTTTGGCTTTGTACAAAGAAAAAGGCATTGAATTTTTAGATGACCTAAACGGCATCTTTGGCTTTTGTTTGTACGATTCAGAAGAAGATGCTTACTTAATTGGCCGTGACCACATTGGTATTATCCCGCTGTACACCGGTTACGACGAGCACGGTAACTTTTATGTTGCCTCTGAGATGAAAGCACTAACGCCAATTTGTAAAACCGTTAGTGAATTCCCTCCAGGTCATTACTTGTGGAGTAAGGCGGGCGAGCCAGTTAAATACTACAAGCGCGATTGGATGGATTACAGCGCGGTTGAAAACAACGATGCTAGCGTAGAAGATTTAAAATTAGCCTTAGAAGCCGCTGTTAAGCGTCAACTAATGTGTGATGTACCATACGGCGTATTACTATCTGGTGGTTTAGATTCTTCAGTTATTTCTGCGATTACTAAAATGTACGCAGACAAGCGAATTGAAGATAACGACAACTCTGAAGCTTGGTGGCCGCAACTGCACTCATTTGCCGTTGGCCTAGTGGGCTCACCAGACCTAATTGCTGCGCAAAAAGTTGCTAAGCACTTAGGCACAGTTCACCACGAAATTCACTTCACGGTTCAAGAAGGTATTGATGCGATTAAAGACGTTATCTACTACCTAGAAACCTACGATGTAACAACTATTCGTGCTTCTACTCCAATGTACTTAATGGCGCGTAAAATTAAGGCTATGGGCATTAAAATGGTATTGTCTGGCGAAGGCGCCGACGAAATCTTTGGCGGTTACTTATACTTCCACAAAGCGCCTAATGCCAAAGAGTTCCATGAAGAAACACTGCGTAAGCTAGAAAAACTACACATGTTCGATTGTAACCGTGCCAACAAATCACTTGCCGCTTGGGGTATTGAAGGCCGTGTTCCATTCCTAGACAAAGAGTTTATGGATGTAGCAATGCGAATTAACCCAGAAGCTAAAATGTGTGCTGGCGACAAGATTGAAAAACACATCCTTCGTGAAGCTTTTGAAGGTTACTTACCAGCAGAAGTCGCATGGCGCCAAAAAGAGCAATTCTCTGATGGTGTAGGTTACTCGTGGATTGACAGCCTTAAAGAACTTGTAGAGCTTGAAGTATCTGATCAAGAATTGGCAAATGCGGCATTCCGCTTCCCAATTAATACCCCAGATACTAAAGAAGCTTACTATTACCGTAGCATGTTCGAAGAGCACTTCCCGCAGGATTCAGCGGCAGAATGTGTACCACACGGTAAGTCTGTAGCTTGTTCTACACCTGAAGCAATTGCTTGGGATGCGAGCTTCGCTAACAACGCCGATCCTTCAGGTCGTGCAGTACTATCGGTACACAACGAAGCGTACTAATCACTTTTGGGCTTAGTTAACTCAGCTTAAAAGCAAAAACCGATGCCATGGCATCGGTTTTTTTATATCTCAGTAAAATACTACTCAGACATACAAGCTACATAAGCGGCGGTAAAAGACACCTCTTGAAAAGCTTTAAGGCCAGTGGCAGAGAATTCTACAGGCATAGGGTTATCTTTAAGTATTTGCTTAGAATAAGGCGCTGAGATCAACTGAACATTAAGATCTGCGATCACTTCAATGGCAGCTTCAAGTTTAAAGCCCACTGCCCCGCCCGCAAACTTACCTTTCATTGGGCGTTGTTTAATCGCCACTTTTTCAACTTTGTAGTCACTCATTAACTTAGCAAAAGCAAATTGAAAATCGCGTAAATGCTGAGTGCTATTAATATCGCTAAGGGTTAAACGACGCACGCGGCAATCGGGTATTTGAAACAAGCCATCTTCTAAACTCAATAAGCTTATTATTACTTCATTACTTTTTATTTCTACGCCACATACTTTCATATTAATACCCGTTACAAAATAAACCGTGCAATATCAGTGTTGCACAAAAAAGGCCGCAACGCGGCCTAATCAATCAGCTAATTGAAGCCAATTTAGAAAGGCATTTTCATACCTGGAGGCATTTGCATGCCGCCGGTTACGTCACCCATCTTCTCTTTACTGGCTTCTTCTACACGACGCACTGCATCGTTAACAGCGGCTGCAAGTAAATCTTCAATCATGTCTTTGTCATCTTCCATTAAGCTTTCATCTAGCTCAACGCGACGTACATTGTGGTTACCTAGCATAACAACTTTAACCAGGCCTGCACCTGACTCACCAGTAACTTCCATTTTGGCGATTTCTTCTTGAGCGCGCTGCATTTTATCCTGCATCTGCTGCGCTTGCTTCATTAGGTTACCCATTCCGCCTTTAAACATAACTATTCTCTTCTCTTCTATTAGTTATAACAGCGACATTACATCGATATTAATGTCGAAAATCAAGTTGTTCAGTGGTATTTCACACTGTCGTGATCTAATTCTGCACCAAAGCGTTGTTGCAGCGCTTGAATATTGGGGTCTTCCAATAAGCGCTCGCGTGCTGCTTCGGTATTTTTTTGATGAAGTAACTGAGCAAGCTCTAGCGGCGTATTACTGTTTGAGTCTTCACCAACCGTAATATCTAATTCCGCACTAAGCTGAAGGCAATGACTAAGCTGTTGCTTCAATTCTTCTACAGAACTGGGTTTAGGTAAGTGAGACAAATCAGGCTTAAGTAACAATTTTACGGTGCTACCGGCAAGTTGATACAAGGAGTTAATAGCTATTTGCCGAGCAATTGGGCCTAAGTCCATATGCTTAACCATTTCAGCCCATCTCTCATCATGATCGGTCACTGATGATTGAAATGGCTCTGGTGCTGCCGGCGCTAACCCCTCTGCAAGCGGAGGCGTAAGCGCTTCATTGTTCGAGCTAATCTGCTGCCCACCATGATTGGCCGTTTTTGCCGCTTGAGCTGGAGCTAAAGTACTGCTTTTGCTGTTTGAGGCGCTAGCCTCTTCAGACTTTTTTTCGCTTTTTCCTCGCGCTCTTAATTGGCTTCGCAACTGCAATAATGAGGCGGTATCCTCTTTGGCCGGAGCACTACTGACCTCAGGACTAGGACTAGGACTAGAAATCGAAGGTGATGCTGACGATACGGGAACAGCAGAATGCATATCTTGCGTTTGATAATCCGCCGCGTAATTAGGTTCTTCATCATAGCCTCCACCCATCTCTGCTAAATGCGCGTAATAGCTATCATCTACTGAGACACTAGTTTCATTGACCGGTGCGACAGGAGTCGGAGGCGTAGCTTGATCAGACCATTGCTCATTCGGCTCTACTGGATGTGTAGCAGCAGCTTCGGATGCAGGTAATTGTTGTTCAATGGCAACCGCAGGCTCGCTTGGCTGTTGAACTAACTCAGCAGTAGTAGCTGCAGCTTGTGATTTAGCCACTGGAACCTGCTGCTCTTGACCATGAATCGATACGGCGGGTTTTACATCGTCTGCTGGCTCATTGCCACGCAGTTGATTTTTGAGCTTTGCAATACTTTGCTCACGCTGCACTACCCGCTCGTCTTTTGTTTGCGATGGCGGTGTTGATACTGGTGCAGCTGCTTTTACCGGCGCGGCATCAACTTGATAACCTTGTTGCTCCGCTTGCTCAATTATCTCTTGCTGTTCTTTTACCAAGCTGTTGTCAGCTAATTCAGCATTAGACGGAGTGGCATTTGTTTGTGGCTCTGGCGGGAGTTGCTCTACCTGCTCTGCAGGTTGAAACGCCAACATGCGTAACACGGTCATTTCAAAGCCGCCACGTGGGCTAGGCGCATAAGCAAAGTCACGTTTACCGGTAATCACAATCTGATAAAGCAACTGCAGTAGTTGCGCATCTAATTGCTCGGCTAACATCTGTATGGTTTCGTCATTTTGACTAGCAGGCAACACTTGCGCCATGCACACTTTATGAATAATTTCAGCCAGTTGCTGATGCAGTTGCTCGTAGTCTGGCGCCATAGTCGCCAACTCAGATATTTTGCTAAAAACCGATTCTGTTTGACCAGCTGCAACATGACACAACAATTGGCGTAATTGGTGAGGATCAAGCACGCCTAACATATCTAATACTTGTTGGTAATCAACTTGCTGATTAGATAAGGCTAAAGCTTGGTCAGTTAAACTCAAAGCGTCTCGCATACTGCCGTCTGCAGCATGGGCAAGTGCGTTAAGCGCAGCGGGTTGATACTGACGTTGCTCTGCATCGAGGATATACGCTAGCTGATGAGCAATTTGCTCTTCGCTTAAGGCTTTAAGCTGAAACTGTAAACAGCGAGATAACACAGTAACCGGAAGCTTTTGAGGATCGGTAGTCGCCAACAAAAACTTCACGTGTTCTGGCGGTTCTTCCAGAGTTTTAAGCAAGGCATTAAAACTGTGGCGAGACAGCATGTGCACTTCATCAATTAGGTAGACTTTATAACGCCCCTTAGCAGGGCTATATTGCACATTGTCGAGTAACTCGCGGGTATCTTCTACTTTAGTGCGAGACGCAGCATCTATTTCCAATAAATCAACAAAGTTACCTTGATCTACTTCAATACAATTACTGCACTTTCCGCAGGGCTGAGACGATACCCCTACTTCGCAGTTTAAGCTCTTAGCAAATAAACGTGCGATGGTTGTTTTGCCAACACCGCGAGTACCGCTAAACAAATAAGCATGGTGCAGTCGTTGTTGATCAAGAGAATTAATCAAGCCTGCCAACACGTGTTGCTGGGCAACTACCTGTTGGAATGTTCTTGGTCGCCATTTTCTTGCTAGGGCTTGATAACTCATTAAATATGCTTGTCCTATTCGCCTTCAAACTCAACTAAATAGCTAGATTCGACGCCCAATGTGGTTAGCTTTTGTGCGCCTGGTAAGTCTACTAAGTTTATCACAAAGGCCGCATAATTTATCTGCCCACCAAGTTTACGAATCAGCTTAACTGAGGCTTCTGCGGTACCGCCGGTGGCAATGAGATCATCAACCAACAACACTTTATCACCAGGCTCAATCGCATCGGTATGGATCTCAAGTGTATCCATGCCGTATTCAAGCTCGTAGCTTTCGCCAATCACTTCACGAGGCAATTTGCCAGGTTTACGCACCGGAACAAAACCCACACCCAAAGCTAAGGCTAAAGGCGCACCGAATATAAATCCGCGCGCTTCGGTACCAACAATTTTGGTAATACCTAAGTCTTCAAAACGTTGCTGCCATTCATGAATAACTAAAGCAAAAGCCTTTGGGTCTTCAATTAGGCTGGTAACATCTCTAAACAAAATGCCTTCTTTAGGATAGTTAGGGATAGTTTTGATTGCGCTTTTAATATATTCGAGGTTTGAGCTACTCATACCGGCTTCCATTGTCCAAAAAAAACGCCCATAAAGGTGGGCGCTATTTACAATCTTTAATTATCTCAGTTTGCAGCCATAAAGCAACGTAGAGCTTCCTGAAAAACAATACAAAATTTAAGCTAAAATTTTAAGTAAAGACAAACTCAATGGTAAGGTTGGGATCAGTAGAGCCACTATAAAACCTAGTAAATATAATACGTTATAACTTTCTTTAAACTCGTGGTCCATTTCAAAAACACCCTAAAACTAATTCCAATCAACATTGATCTAAATCAATTATACGCGACTCCGTTTGCTACAAATACCCATAAAAAGAAAGGATAAAGCTATTCGAACTAAAGCGCGGGTTGCTTAGTGAGATGGTTAATTTCACTGGCTTGCTATATGCCAAACCGTTAGAATAACGCCCTTTTTTAGGTAGGTAAGTTATGCGCGTAGTTTTAGCCCCAATGGAAGGTGTAGCCGATGCTTCAATGCGACAGCTCTTGTCCAGTTGTGGCGGATACGATTGGTGCGTAACCGAATTTATTCGTGTAACTAATGTTGCCCTGCCAGATAAAGTTTTTTATAAGTACTGTCCTGAGTTACATGAAGGCGGCTTCATTGATAACACCACTCCTGTGCGGGTGCAGCTACTTGGCCAACACCCTAGCCCAATGGCAGAAAATGCGGTTCGTGCTATCGAATTAGGTTCGCATGGCCTAGATTTAAACTTTGGCTGCCCAAGTAATACGGTTACCGGCAGCTGCGGTGGTGCATCTATGTTAAAAGCCCCTCAATCTATCTTTGAGGTAATAAGCGCGGTTCGCCAAGCAGTACCAAAACAACATACTGTTTCTGCCAAAATCCGTTTAGGCTGGGAAAACAAAGAAGATTGCTTTGATATTGTACAAGCTGTTCAAGAAGCTGGAGCAAATGAACTTACCATTCATGCCCGAACCAAGTTAGATGGCTACAAAGCCCCTGCCCATTGGCATTACATTAAAAAAGTAAAAGAGCAATTTTCGATACCCATTATTGCTAATGGTGAAGTGTGGAACAGAGAAAACTACTTACAATGCCAAGAAGCGAGCGGTTGTGACGACGTAATGATTGGCCGCGGCGCACTTACCATTCCTAACTTAGCCAAAGTGGTTCGCGGAGAAGAAGCCCCATTATCTTGGGAAGCAGTTATAGAACTGCTTATTCGTTATTCGCAACATGAAATAAATAGCGAAAAATCAAAATACTATCAAAGCCGAGTAAAGCAATGGCTTAGGTACCTCTCTGGCTACTACCCTGAGGCTGATGAGTTATTTCGCTCTATCCGTATATACAAAGACACCGCAACAATTATTAATACTATCCGCCTACAACAAGCCAGTTAGCGAAAGCCAATTCATCATTTCATGTTTTGTCACAAAAATTAATCATTTTCTGCATCAGATCAACAAAACCCTAATAAATGTAGACATATAGCGCTATAGGGAGAGGCTTTTGATTCACATCATATCTCAGTGCTTATTCTGCTGTTTATACTGCATATTCACTTTTTAATTGGGCTTGAATGTGGAATTTACAGATTATCAGTTGCGACTTACGCAGCAATTAGAGCAGTTAAAGTCTGAAATCATCTCATTTTTAACTGCCTCCGAAAAAGCCAGCTTGAAGCTAACTGCTGGCAAATTGCAATCACTGAGTAATGAACAACTCATTGACCAAGCGTTAAAACTACAGTATTCAGAATTAAATGCTCAACTTAAACAGCTTAAGCGGGTTGATGCCGCGCTTTGCCAAATCGACCTAGGTTTATACGGGCTATGCAGTGACTGTGAAGAAGTTATTGAGTTAGATAGATTGGCAAGTGATCCTAGCACGCAGCGTTGCCAGCGCTGTAGTGATAAACATCGCTTATCAAAGCGCCGCGAAAGCTTTGCTCTTTAATAACAAATAGCGATTAACAAAAAGGCCACCTTGCGGTGGCCTTTTTACTTCTATCGACTTTTAAGCCAGATTAGAAGTTGTAACGAACACCAAGCGCTAAGCGGTTGTCGTCAGTTTTGTTACCAGAAGTAGACTTAACAGTCTCGTCTTGGTACTCAGTGTACAAAAGAACGTTGTTCCAATCGTACATTGCGCCTACTAAAGCAGTTTTTAGATCAGCTTCTGAGTTTTTGTCTTCTTGGTAGTTCCAACCAGTGTAAAGTTGTAGACCCATGTCTAAGGTGTAAGCGAATACACCTTCATGGCCCATAGCTTTGTCTGAAACACCTGTAGCGCCGTCAAACTCTACGTGGTTTTTAAACTCACCGTAAGAAACAGCAGCGTAGATAGGACCTTGGTTGTAGCTAGCTGCCAATGCAGTTAGTTTAATGTCGCCATCGTTAGATACTTCAGCTTTCTTGGCATCAGTACGGTTCATTTGGTGATAAGTAGCGCCAACATTTAGACCGAAGTCGAAATCGTAAGATACAGCACCAGAGTAGCTGTCTTTGCGGCCTTCGTTTTCATCAGCAAATTGGTATTGACCGCTTAAGTTAACGCCGCCGAAGCTACCGTTGTATTGTAGAGCATCGTTTGCACGACCAGCACCAGTCTCACCGTGGCCACCATCGTAGATACCCATTGCTGATCCGCCGTATACCCAGAATACATCGGTAACGCCAGTAACAGTGTAGTAAGTAGACCATTGCTTACCGTAAGAGATTGAACCGTAGTCAGCGTGGTCAAACGCTACAAAACCTAAACGGTTAAAGAAAGGAGCGTCGCTGTCGCCATTTGGATTATCGATACCGTATTCCATGGTAGCGCGAGCAGTAACGTTTTCGCTCATTTTGCGAGAGAAATTTAAGTTAATGCGTGAAGAGTTGTTTTCTGAACGCGCTTCGCGGCCTTCGCCTTCTACGCCGTTGTCTGCTGACTCAACCATAAGGTTAAGGCGACCACCGATAGAGAATGAATTTTCGCCGTCGTTGTAAATTTCTTGAGCGTTAGTTGCGCCAGCTGTGAATAATGCTGGAATTGCGATTGCTAAAATTGTCTTTTTCAATGTTCCACTGCCTATTTTGAGATTAATAACTTATCTCTTCCTTGACCCATTCGCTACATCCTTTGAATGGTTTCCTTGTGCAGTGAAGTCCTTCTCACGGCCGACATATTTGCTGAAAACGAGAGGGAATTCAACATTTTTTTGAAGTTTTTATGAACTTTTATAGTTTATTGAAAATGCAATAGTGAGTTTGACAAAATGTTTATCTATTCAAGAACTAGCAGATATACACAAAATGAATAATAGAGCTCAGAGTGAAGAAATGTAGGCAGAATCTAGGTGTGAAAAAGAGAAAAATAACAAACAAAAAAGCTCGCCGTAGCGAGCTTTTATATAGGACAGCGCTTAACAAGCGCCTATCACAACAATCAACTTAGAAGTTGTATTGTACTGCGATAGTCCATTGGTCATCAGCGCCTTCAAGGCCGTCGCTCAAGTACTCAGCCCATGCTTTCATGTTGCTGTTGAACTTGTACGCGGCACCAAGTTTGAATGCTTTAGCTGTATCGCCTAAACTACTAGCGTCGCCTTTGCCTTCTTGAGCAGCGTAACCAGTGTATAGAGAAACAGCATTGATGTCGTAAGAAGCAACAACATCATAACCTTCTAGCTCAGCACCGTCTAAGTCTGTAGAAGCATATACAGCACCTAGGTATAGGTCTTCCCAAGAATAAGTAGCAGATAGAGCCATGTTTTTCTTGTCAGCACCAGCTACTGAACCATTTTCGAAAGATTCAAATTTTTCTACGTGGTAACCACCGTACAAACCAAGACCGAAATCAAAGTTGTAACCTAAAGTAGCAGCGTAACCTTGATCTAATGAAGCTTGAGTAGGTTCAGCTGGAATACCTGAATCAGGGTTACCAAAACCAAGTTTGAAGTTCTCGTCACGGAATTGGTAAGAAGCGCCTACGTAAAAACCGCCAAATTCGCCGTTATATACGATTTGACCTTCTTGGCGACCATCTTCAATTGCTGTGAAAGCTTCGTAACCGTAGGTATTGAAGATATCAGTAGCAGCAACAGCTTGGTAGAATGCAGTATCAGTTTGACCAAATACTACAGTGCCGCCTTCATCAAACTCAAAACCAGCATAGATGTGACGAGCTGAAAGTTGTTTAGCTGACTCGCCGCTGTTTTCAGCACGGATTTGCCATTCACCACGAGCTAAACCGTAAACACCTGATGCAATTTCAGATTTTGCTTTAAAGCCCATACGAGCAGAACCAACACCGTCAATGTCAGACTTATCTTTTTCGCCTGGATCAGTAATATCGAATTGCATACGACCGTAAAGTTCAGCAGTGATGCCGTCGGCGTCATATACAGTTGCAGCTTGTGCAGATGCTGCGAATAGAGCTGGTATTGCTACCGCTAGAATTGTTTTTTTCATTTTTCCTGTGCCTTCTTAGCAATTAAACACTTGTTCCTTAAATTCCCTGTGCGACAGTGATTTCTCACTGTCTGGTCAATACATTATCAAGCTGAAATTTTTTTGCAATAAAAAATTGAACTTTTATAAAATCACGTAAAACCCTGTATACACGTGCTTTTACAGCGGTCAATCTGTAATCAAGCATGATAAAAGAATGTAATAGAGACAAAAACGTGATCTACATCTAACAGTATTTAAACCAATTATTTTATTTATTTGCAGTGTTTTATGCCACAGCTCTAATCTATAATGTTCAGGTAAAGAACATAAAGGTAGTTATAAGTTGTTAACAACATTGAGGAATTCATGTTAACAGAAAAAAACAAGAAACGAATTCGCCATTGGTATAAGACCCTGCAGGAACAAAATCCAGAATTTGTTACTAGATCTGCACAAACTGCTTTAATCGCTCAGATTGCCAAAACAATTGCGGGAGATATAAATCGCAAACAACGGGTGCTTTTAGCAGAAGCGGGGACAGGAACGGGAAAATCTCTTGCTTATTTATTGGCCGCTATCCCTTTGGCAAGAGCCTTAAATAAGAAAGTAGTTATCTCTACCGCTACAGTCGCGTTGCAACAACAGCTTATAGATAGTGACATTCCCTTGGTGCATTTAGCCGCGCATGGCGAGTTTCAGTTTTGCTTAGCGAAGGGGCGTCAACGCTATTGTTGCGCCCATAAACTGGTTGCGGCCATTTCTCCTGAGGTGGGTTTAACACCTAAACACGCCGATTTAGCGAAGCGAATGGCAGTAGCGCTGCAACAAGGTAAATGGGACGGAGACCGAGATACTTGGCCAGCCCAAATTCCTTGGCAAATATGGCAACACGTTGTGGTAGATGGCTTAAGTTGTTCAGTTCAGTCAGCTAGGCACCGCAGCTGCCCTTTTCATAAAGCGCGTAAAGGATTGAAAAAGGCTGATGTTATTGTTGCCAACCACAGTTTGCTACTGGCTGACTTACATGCAGGTAGTGGCCATATATTGCCGCCAGCCGAAGATTGCATCTATATATTAGACGAAGCGCATCAATTCCCAGATATTGCCCGCGAAGCCAGCGCCAACCAACTAGGCTTACGTTATGCATTAAAAGAACTAGAAAACATTAAGGAGTTAGACAAGCATTTAGCAACGGTACTTAACCCTTCAAGCATTGCAGGTACAAGTATTAAGCTAAAAGAAGCCTGCGTTGAACTTAGCCGATGCTTTAATAAGCTCAAAGATATCGCAATTGATAACAAAGCTAGTTTTGAACAAAGTGGGCATTGGCGTTTTCCTTTAGCCAAAACGCCAACTGCCATTACCAATTTAGCAAGTAACTACTTTAAAGAAGCCAATAAGCTTGGTAGTTGCCTGCAACACTTTGCTGGTGTGATTCAAGAAAGTGTGGCAGACAACCAATTAAAGTCATCACAAGCAGAAGCGTTACTTAGCCAATTAAGCCCTATGCAACACCTTAGTGAGTCGTGGGTCGACACTTTATTTAGTTACGCCAATGAAAATAATCAAAAAAACACTGCATTTTGGTTTAGCCAAAAAGAAAAAGAACTACTGTTATGCAGCTCTCCCATTGAAATTGGTGGTGTGCTTCAGCAGTTGCTTTGGCAAGATGCATTCTCGGTCATTGCGGTGTCGGCTACCTTAAGTGCCTTAGGCAATTTCTCCTATTACTTAAATCAAGTAGGCTTGCCTAAGTTGCCTTCTGAACAATTAGTGAAACTGCCCTCTCCTTTTAATTATCAGCAAGTAGAATTGCAAGTACCGAGTAGGTTGCCTGAGCCAGACCATCCAGATTTTGCTCGCAGTGTTGCTGATTACGTTTTAGCAGCACAGCAAAATAAAGGAGGGGTATTAGTGCTGTGTAACTCATACCGTTTAGTTGATTTGGTTGCAGAGCACTTAGAAAAACACAACATCAGCAACCTTTGGGTACAGGGTAAACTCACCAACCAGCAACTATTAGCTAAACACCGTGATTGCAGAAAGCAGCATCAAACCAGCACTATTTTGGCAACTATCGGCTTTAGTGAGGGTATCGATTTGCCGGGTGAGCTATTGACGGATCTCCTGATTGCTCGCTTACCGTTTGCGGTTCCCACAGAACCGGTTATGGCTAGCCACGCGGAGTTGTTAGAAAGTAGAAATCAAAATCCTTTTATGTTGCTAACATTGCCAAGCGCGAGTAGAAAACTCATCCAGAGCTGTGGAAGGTTAATGAGAAAAGAAAGTGATTCAGGTAGAATCGTGCTGCTTGATAGTCGGCTAAGTTCGCGCCGCTACGGTAGCCAATTATTGGCTGCATTACCCCCATATAAAAGAAGTGATAGTTAATGTTGGAATTGGGACTCGACTCCTCTGTTTTGCTGCTTATTATCGGCATAGGGCTAACCGCAGGCTTTATTGATGCCATTGCAGGTGGCGGCGGCCTACTCACTATTCCCGCCTTATTAAGTATTGGTCTACCGCCACATATAGCCTTAGGCACTAATAAGTTAGCCGCTAGCTTTGGCTCTAGCACCGCCGCTTGGACTTTTTATAGAAAACAATTGTTTAATCCAGTGTTTTGGATTTGGAGCTTTGTTGCTACGGCAATTGGAGCGTTTTTCGGCACCTTTATTGTCGACTTTATAAGTACTCAATGGTTAGAAAAACTGCTGCCCTTAGTGATTATGGCCACAGCGGTTTATACCGTAGTAAATAGAAAACAAGCAGATGGCCAAGCAGTGCTACCTAAAACCAGTAAAAAACTCACTAAGCAAATGGTGGGGCAAGGCTTAAGCCTCGGATTTTATGATGGTGTGGCCGGCCCAGGTACTGGTGCATTTTGGACAGTATCGTCTATGGCACTCTACAAAATGAACATACTGTTATCGTCTGGTTTAGCCAAGGCGATGAACTTTACCAGTAACTTTGTTTCTTTTATTACCTTCGTCTATTTAGGTCACGTTAATTGGGCAATTGGTTTAACCATGGGCGTAAGCATTATGCTTGGCGCAGTGGTAGGCGCCCATTCAGCCATCCATTTTGGCGCGAAATTTATTCGCCCCGTGTTCATTACTGTTGTCATGGTAATTGCCGGTAAACTGGCGTGGCAAGCATGGTTCAGCTAGAGCTTCAAACGCTAAGCCAAAAACTGCTGCACTTAAAGCAGCAAGCAGAGCATCGTGATCTTCAAGGCGAGCGCAGCGCTTACGCCAAAACGGCAGTATTAGATGAGCGCTTTAGTTGCCGTAGTGATCTGTTTAGCGATTACGTGACAGAACTAGAGCAAGACTTAAATCGAATCCACCTGTTAAGTGAAAAAACCCAAGACCTAGAACTACTCCAACTGTATTGCGATAGGTTTGTGGGTAAATTTGCCATGCTGCAAAGCAAAATATCTAAAGCAAATCGCCATGCAAAACAGCAAGCAATTCCTCAGCAAAAGCGTATTCAAAACTGGCAAAAGCGCTTAGATAAAGTGATGAGTTCAGGCAACCGTTCTGAGCTACACGAGAAGCTTTCTCAACAGAAACAGTTTGAGCAACAACTTGAGCAAAAAATTGCCGAAAAAAACCAAGTACTTAATCGTAGTAATCTCAAGACAGATACTGCTAGACTAAGTGCAGAGATCCTCAGTCTAAAGAGTCGCTTAGGTGAGTGTCAGAAAACCACTTGGAAACTAGAACAGAAAATTAATCAGATAGAATCACGCTTTAAGGAGTAATTCATGCGATTCTTAGGGAAGACTGTAACATTAACATTTGCTTGTATCGCCAGCTTTAATGCATTAGCCGCAAGCTTTTCTACACCGACTCATTTCGAGATTATGTATGTAGATAAACAGTCTACTGGTACTTTTAGTTTAAGCAAAACAGACGCCGACCTCACCACAGGTCCCCATCAAATTGTCGTGCGTTACAGTGACAATGTTGGCTCTAATAGCAATTCTGAAATCATTAAATCTCAACCGATTGTTATCAATCTAAATGTTAAAGAAAACCAAGACATCGTTTTATCAGCTAAACAACCACGTAGCATTAGTAAGGCCAAGAAGTTCGCAGACAAGCCTACGTTTAGTTTAAAAAGCAATAATGGTGGCGCGGTTGACTCTACGCACTACGTTTTACCGTTAAAGTCAGGTATGCAATTCTCTCGTGATTACCTAGAAGAGATTGCAGCCATTGAAGCAACACAAGCAAACACAACGGCTGCAGCAGTTGCCACTACCAGCACAGCGGTTGCGGCTAGCAATACCGTAAAGGCGGAGCCAACAACTACAGCATCAACATCTACTACTAATACCGCCGCTGCGGCTACAGCAGTGGTAGCAACAACAGCTGCCGTTGCTAGTAACGAGCCCGCTGCTGCACCAGAAGCTGATGTAGTAATGCCTAGTGGTGATAACACTGAATTACAAATGCTACAGTTTTGGTATCAGCGTTCAGACGCTGCAACCCGTAAAGCATTTCAAATTTGGGTAATCCAACAGCAATAATAGTAAGGCTTGAGTTAAATCGTTAACTCAAGCCTTAATTTCTCCTCTCCCCTCAATAGTCTTCCGTAGGTCAATTATGTCTCTTTCTTCTGCCCCCAAACATGTTCAGCTGGCCGTTGATCTCATTCAATTACTCGAAGAAAACCAAATCGAACCAGAGGTGGTATTAAAAGCTTTAGAGATTATTGGTAACGACTATAAACACAAGCTAGAAAAATCTAAAAACGCCAAAGAATAAAAATCTATATAACCCGCCACAATTTAACATTTCTTTGGACAAGCCGTCTCTTTTTAGCGGCAAAGCCCATAACTAAAACAATGTTGATTTTTATATAAAATTTTTAATATTTTATTATCAACCACCAAAAGTTATACACATATAGGGTTAATATAATTTAATTGAGCATTTACTGCGCAGTTTTTTGTGATCTATCTCTGAACTTTAGTTCCCTTCATCTATAGAATTTCCGCCGAACTCAAAACAAAACACACTCGGTAATTCACCTAAATGTGAACAAGGAACTACCCTTATGAAAAAACTTGGACTGATTAGCGCTGCACTATTTGCCGTGTCATCTTTTTCAGCAAACGCTGTTGAGCCAAAAGAAGATGTACATGCTGGCGATTACAAATGGATGCAATTCAACCTTATGCATACCATCGATCAAAAGCCGCACAATGTTGATGAAGGCTACAAAGACACCTACCTAGAAATGGAGTTTGGTGGTCGTTCTGGCTACTTCGATTTCTACGGTTACGTTGATGTTTTCGACATTACCAATAGCAGCAGTAGCACTAAACATGAAACTGGTGGCATGTTCATGAAATTTGCCCCTCGTCTTTCATTAGATGCAGTGACAGGCAAAGACTTGTCATTTGGTCCAGTTCAAGAAGTTTACATAGCCAACTTAAACAACTTTGGTCAAGAACAACAAGAACACTTTATTGGTCTTGGTTCTGACGTAAATGTGCCATGGTTGGGCAAAATGGGTATGAACCTGTACGCTCGTTACAGTGCAAAAAACTTCGGTAACGATGACGAAAGCTCATGGAATGGTTACCAGTTTTCTACCAACTGGTTCAAACCAATTTACTTCTTCGAAAATGATAGCTTTATTTCATACCAGGGTTACTGGGATCATATGTTTGGTGCTGACGGATATTCAGACCAAGCAAACCGCACGACCTCAGGTGGTCAAACCTACCACGGTATCTACTGGCATTCAGACCGCTTTTCAGCAGGTTACGGTCTTAAATATTTTTACGATACCTATGGCATGAAAGATGGTGCGGAGTTGTACCCTACTGGTCCACTTCAAGAAACTACTGGATTCGGTCACTACTTTGCAATCATCTACAAAATATAATTACCATGTAGCTTGAGTCAGTAGCAAAGTAAAAGGGTAGCGTAAGCTACCCTTTTTTTTATAGCATTGTTAAGGCATAACAATGTGGGTTGTGCTACCGCCACTCTGTTTTAGAACATCTATTCGGCTGGTTATTTGTTCTTTCATTTCAGCCACATGAGAAATAACGCCCACCATTCGCCCTGAGCTTTGTAAATCAATTAAGGTACGAATCGCCAAATCTAACGACTCTTGATCCAAGCTGCCAAAGCCTTCGTCGATAAACAAGGTGTCTAACTTAATACCGCCGGCATAAGCTTGCACAACATCCGACAAACCTAATGCCATGGCTAGTGCAGCCATAAAGCTTTCGCCGCCACTTAAGGTAGCTACCGAACGAACTTTAGAGGTGTAACTGTCTTCCACTTCTAGCTCTAAACCAGAGGCTTTATTACCTTTAGCCCGTTGTTCTTTGCGAATAAGTTGGTAGCGGCCTTTACTCATTAACTGTAAGCGTTGACTTGCTTGCAGCAATACATCATCTAGCAACACACTTAATACAAAGCGCTGCAAACTAATTTTGTTACCCGTTTGACCGTTAGCTACATCAGCCAAGGTGCCGACAACGTTATACTTTGCTTGCAAACTCTCTGCATTTTTATCTGCATTAAGTAGCTTTTGTTGAATATCCTGTAAAGTCTGTTGCCTACTATTTAGCTTATTCCATTGAACATCATGTTGATTACGTAGCGTTAAATGCCCTACCAGTGCCTGCTCTAAGGCTTCTACATTTTGTTGTTTTTTGCCTTTGAGCTTAGCTTTGACCTGTTCCAAAAGAACCGTGGTTTTAGTAAGATGTTGATTAAATGACAGCAACAGTGCTTCTAACTCAGAGAACTCTTCATCACTTAAACTGTTAAGGGCTATGTTAAACGCTCCTTCATTATCAAAACACGAACCGGCTAACTGCTCACTAAAAGTAATTTTAGCTTCACCTAAGGTTTGTTGAGCGAGCTTAAGGCTTTGCTTGGCAGCCGTAGCGCCCGATTGCTTTGCACTTAACGCTTCTCTTGCCGCATTATAAGCCTGATTAACAGTACTTATGTTTTGTTTCAAACTTTCGGTTTTAGCACTTTGCTGCTCAATTGCCTGTTCCAGCAATTGAGGCTCTCGGTATTGCTCAGGTAAATTTTGCTCAGCTCGCTCATGCTGCGCTTGGTAAACACCCATTTGCTCTTTAATGTTTCGGTAAGCGTCTTTAGCAAGTTCAACTTTATTTTGCAGTGCTTGCTCAGCGTGGGTAGTTTGTTCAATTTGCTGTTGCAGTTCAGCCACTTTTTTATGCGCTTGGTGGGCAGTGGCTAAGGCTTGCTGCGCCTGTTCCAACTCAGCAGTAAGCGCTGGTAGCGACAAACTAGCCTTGCTGGCCATTTGCTGGTGTATGTTTTGTTGCTGACCCTCCCATTCAGATAATTGCGCTTTTAACACTGAGTATTGCTGGCGTGCTTCTACTAATTTGTCTTTAGCTTGTTGCTCACTTTCTCTCGCGTGTTTTACGTCACCCTCACTAGGCAGCTCACCATCACTAGCAGCCAAATGTGGGTGCTCTTGGCTACCACAAACAGGACACGCGTCCCCCTGGTTTAACCGTTTTGCCATAATGGCCGCTTGGCCTTGGTGCCAATTAAACTCGGTTTGGTTTGCAAATTGTTCCGCAAGTTGGTGTTGCTCTCGTAAGCGCTTGCCCTGTCCAGCTGATTGTTCCATGGCCTGTTGGCTTTCGGCCAGTTGCTTATTTAATGCAGCTAATTGCTTACCTTGTTCTACGCTTTGCTCTGCAACGCCCAAAATCTTTTGCTTTGCGGCCTGAGTATCAGCTTGCTGGCGTAATTCACTTTGTTGTTGAAGCAGCTTGGCTTTTTGCTCAG
Organism: Agarivorans sp. DSG3-1; assembly: GCF_046774965.1. Classification (NCBI taxonomy): domain Bacteria; kingdom Pseudomonadati; phylum Pseudomonadota; class Gammaproteobacteria; order Alteromonadales; family Alteromonadaceae; genus Agarivorans; species Agarivorans sp. DSG3-1. Next base: position 3,909,422 of record NZ_CP177241.1, read on the forward strand.
TGGTATCACTAAGCTGCTGCTTTAGCGCTTTACCTTGTTCAGCTTGCAGATCAAGCTTCTGCTGCTCAGCCTTATGTAAGCCATTAAACTTATTTAGCTCTTCTAATAAAGGCTTAAAGCTTTGTAATGATCGAAGTTGCTCCTGGGCAACATTTAACTGCGCATCTTTCTCGGGAACTTGCTTAAACAACTGCTCAGCATCATCCAAACTTTGCTTGGCTTGGCTTAATTCGGTTTCGCTTTGGGTTTGCGCTAGGCTTGCTTGCTTAGCTTCGTTAAAACGAACGCGGTAATCTGTGTCAAATTTCTCTATTGCTCGAGCAGCCTTCGCTTGGTCATAGTTTAGTTGTTGCTTGTCTATACTAGGCTTTTGTTTGGTCAGTAAAGCCAAAGACGCTTTTAAGCTAGTTTGCTGCTCAAAGTCTGCGCTAAGTAACTTAGCTACTTCAAACTGCTTACTCGCTTCATCGTACGCTTTGTCTGACTGCGCTTTATCGTTGCTTGCAGTGTTAAGCGCTTCGTCCAACGTTGCAAGTTCTTCCTGTAAATCTTGCTCTTGACTTAAATCAGCACTTTGCAATATACCTTCGCGAATATTTTTCTGCTCAGCAGCGGCGTTTCGAATACTGGCGGCCTGGCTTTTTAAGCTGTCTTCTATTTTTCGGTAGATGTGCGTTTGAAAAAGCTGACTAAAGATCTTCTCTCGCTCTTTAGAGTCAGCCATTAGCAATTGCCTAAATTTGCCTTGAGGCAATACCATCACTTGGCGAAACTGGTCGGCATCTAAACCCGTTAGCGCTTCCATTTCAGTATTTGCTTCAGACACTTTAGCCGGTACCAATAAAGTTTCGCTGCCATCGTCTGCTATTTTGGACAACTGCGCTTCTGGTTTTTGCTTGGTAACTCCGTCTCCAGACTTTTTAAGCCGTTCTTGATCAGGCACGCGGCGAATACGATAACGCTGTTGGCCAAGTTCAAATTCAAAAACCACCTCGGTAAGCAGTGATTCATCGGCTAAATCACAGCGCATTTGTGCTGCTTCTCGTTCATCTCCGGTGCTTTTACCGTACAAGGCAAAACACATCGCATCTAAAATGGTGGTTTTACCGGCGCCAGTGGGGCCGTTAAGCAAAAACAGCGGATTGCGTCCTAGCTGAGAGAAGTCAATAAACTCGGTGCCAGCAAACGGACCAAAAGCGCTCATGCGCAAGCTAATGGGGCGCATTATTGGTCTCCAGTGTGCAGTGATTCGATGGTGGCTTTTAGCAAGCTTTGTTGCTCGTCACTCAAGCTTTCTCCTGATACCTGAGAAAAGAAATCGCTAAACATGTCGTATTCACCTTTTTGTACATGTTCACGATGCAAAGCCAACTGCTGATTCTCTGCCATTAAACCGGTACGTTCTAAATGTAATACATTGGGGTATACGTTTCTTAACTTACCCATTGCATCTAATATGGCGGACTTATCGAGTAGCCTTACCATTAAATAGTCGTTGTTATTGGTGTCGGTTGCGCCTGCACTAATAACATCGTCTAGCATTCCCTCAATAATGCGTACATCACGTAAGGGGTTTAAGGGCAGTAATTCAAATTGATAATCATCACCATTCAGTTCAACCAAAGTTATTGATTTGTTTTGGTGCTGTTCGCTAAACGAATATTTAAGTGGCGACCCAGAATAACGCACATGCGAGTCGCCTTTGTATTGAGGCCCGTGTAAATGGCCAAGTGCGGCATAAGAAAAAGAGGTAAATAAATTCGGCGATATTTTGTCTGCGCCGCCAATACTGAGCGGTCGCTCTGATTCAGATTCATCCCCACCATCTAAAAAGCAGTGAGCTATAACAACCTTATTCGCTGTTTGGCTATCTTGCTCGCTGACTTGTTTAAGCAGCACTTGCATGGCTTGCTGGTGACTTGACACCTCACAATCAAATACCTCTCTTACCGTTGCAGGCTCTGCATAAGGTAAACCATAAAACGCCGTGTTTTCACCAGTCTTAGACTTAATCATGATAGGTTTTATCTGATTCTTTAAGGGGCCTACGATATGTAAATTTTGCATATGCCGCGAAGCAAAAGCTAAGCGTTGAGCGCCATCGTGATTACCAGCAATCATAATCACGCTTATCCCCAACTCATTAACTAATTGGTGTAATACTTCATCTAACAAGGCTACTGCTTGGCTGGGTGGAACAGAGCGGTCGAAGATATCTCCAGCAACAATTAATGCATCAACATCGTGCTGCTTGGCCAAGCTCACAATCTGTTCCAATACAAAGGCTTGATCCTCAAGCAAAGATTGATTGTGCAACTGTCGGCCTAAATGCCAATCTGATGTATGGAGAAATTTCATTCAATATCCGTGGTCTAAGTAAATGAGAAAAAAGATTTTTCTCAAAAAAGCTGATGCTTATTATCAGTGATGACAATCAATAAGCCAACGACAAAACTAAGCCTATTCGCCTCACTGGGCAGCATTACATCAAAAATGGCTAACTAAACTCGCGCCCGATTAAATACTCTGGCAACATAAGTTAAATTATTTATCTCGTTTCAAGGAAGAGCTGTGACTGAACAAGGTTCTACCGGCAATGTACTCGCCGCCATATGTAGTTTTTTTATCCCGGGTCTTGGCCAATTGGTACAAGGGCGGATACTGCCAGCTATACTATTCTTTATTTTTACCGCTGCAGGTTACGCACTGTGGCTCGTAGTATTTCCGGTGATTATTGCCGTTATCGTTCATATTTGGGCCATTATTGATGCTGCGCGCTTTTCTCCTGGAGGTTCACGATGAAACTGCTCTCGCCCTTTTTGTTGCTCATCTTCCTTGTTGGCTGTGAATCTACTTACTACTCGGCCATGGAAAAAGTGGGTTATCACAAACGTGAAATTTTGGTCGACCGAGTTGAAGATGCCCAAGAAAGCCAACAAGATGCACAGCAACAATTTACTTCTGCGTTGGAACACCTTAAAACGCTGACCAATTTTGATGGCGGTGATTTAGAAGCTATTTACGACCAAGTAAATGATCAATATAAAGATTCCAAAGCTGCTGCTGAACTAGTGAGTGAGCGCATTGATGAAGTTGATAGCGTGGCCGAAGCTTTGTTTGATGAATGGCAAGGCGAGCTGGAACAGTATCAATCAACCAGCTTGAGAGCGGAAAGCGAAACTCAACTCGCCGACACTAAAAAGCGCTATGCAGCAATGCTAAAAGCAATGCGCCGAGCCGAATCACAAATGGCGCCAGTGTTAAGCCGTTTAAACGACAATCAGCTTTATTTAAAACACAATCTAAATGCGCGAGCTATTGGCTCTGTAGGCAAAGAATTCGCACGCTTAGAGCAAGAGGTTGCAGACGTGATTCAGCAAATGAGCAAAGCGATAGCTGAGTCAGACAAGTTTATTGCTACCATGAAATAAACCCTAGTGGCTACAAAAACATCAATTGTAGCCTTTTATTTACGCACTCGTTTCTCAATCTTCTTCTTAGCCCTACCTGTAACAATTCCTTCATAAAAATGCAGTAAATTTGCCACTCAAAATTATTGTCTGTTTCTAAGCGCGAGAGCATTTTCGCGCGAAATGGCAATACTCTGCATTCAAGGTGGCAACAAATGCTCAGCAAAATCAGAAGGTTTCATTTTAAACCTGCACTTTTGGCACTACTGTGTAGCCTGCTACCTATTGCGATAGCTTATGTTTGGATAATTGAAAACAACAAGCAGCAACGCCGCGAAGCCTTTATTCACGATTACCAAACCAGTTTCAATAACATTAGCCATAACTTAAGTGCGATTGCTCAGCAATTTTCACTTTTAGACAACGCTAATACTCACTGCTCTGAAGAAACCTTAGTCGCCTTACGCAAAACTCACTTTCGTATTTCTTACATTGCTGAAATGGGCATCGTCAGCCCATTTGGTAAACTCACGTGCAGCAGCTGGGGCCCTGTCACTCCTCCCCTAGATGTACTTAAACCAGTTAGCGATAGCACCCTTCGCTACTTTGGCCCTGCCGTACTAGACTACACCGAAGAACTAGCAATGATAGTGGCCCAAACCCGCCATGATGGAAGCGAAATAAACGCCGCAATCCCCCTAGATGTTTTTCGTGCATTTTTAAAGGATTCAAATCATCACAGCGACTCCATAGCCTTAAGCGATAGTAAAACCGGCTCGCCGCTATTCAAAATAGGAGACTACAGCCTACCGTTGCATAACTCTGCCCAGTTATTCCCTCTCCAACAAAGTAAAACCTCTGGCGCTAGGCTATTTGACGATGGGGTACAGCGTTTCTATATCGTCCAGGTGTTCCCAGCTCTACCGGGTTTATCGCTTATCTCAAGCCGACCCATTCACGAGCTCTACAAAAGTATTTATTGCTTGAGTCTGCTGCAAGTGAGCTTATTTGCTTGTTTACTGTGTAGCATGACCTTTTTGGCATATCGGCACCGTAGCCGCCGTTTGAGTCAAAAATCACGCTTAAAAGTAGCCTTGAAGAATCGAGAGTTCGTAAATTTTTATCAAGCCATTTTTGATACTCGAAATAATCAAGTAGTCGCTGTAGAAGCGCTTGTTCGCTGGATGCACCCAGTAGACGGCCTCCGCAGCCCTGACTCCTTCTTGCCAGATGTAGATCGTTACAAACTACAGGTGGCGCTAACAGAACAAGTTATCGAAAATCTAAAACGTGATTTACACACCTTGTTGGCAAAATACCCAAAGATTAAAGTAAACATTAATATCACTGGGCAACATTTAAAAAGCCCTAAATTTATTAGCCAAGTGTTAGCCGCACATGCTGATTTCCCTAACCTTTGCCTAGAAATCACTGAAACAGAGTTGGTCGAAATAGATTCACCGCAGGTAAAACTGTCGCTGCAAAAACTTAAACAACAAGGTGTAACACTGGCGATTGATGACTTTGGAACGGGTTACGCGGGTCTGCAATACTTGCAACAGCTACCATTAGATACCTTAAAAATTGACCGTAGTTTTGTTATCGCCATTGGCACTGAATCTCCACAAGCAAAAGTATTAAATGGGGTCATAGATTTAGCACTAAATTTACAGTTACAGTTGGTCGCCGAAGGCGTAGAAACAAAAGCCCAAGCTGAATACTTAATTTCAAAGGGCGTAAGTTTTCACCAAGGGTGGCTATACGGTAAACCTCAGGCCATTAGTAACTTTACGGCATAGAGACCTTAAAACTACACCTTGATTAGTTGAGAAATCATTACCTTATGATAACTTGCAAGCGCATTGGAACTTGCGCACAATAGCCCGGTTAACAAAGGAGTTAAGCAATATGGTTTCTAAATGGGCACAACGCTTTTTTCAAATGGCTGAGCTGGTAGGTTCTTGGAGTAAAGACCCCTCAACCCAAGTAGGTGCAGTAATCACCGAAAATAACCGAATAGTCTCTCTCGGGTTTAATGGCTACCCCCACGGTATCTCAGACAGTGCAGAAACCGACAATAGAGAAATGAAACTACTTAAAACCTTGCACGCCGAAGAGAACGCCATTCTGTTTGCAAAGCGCGACTTGTCTGGTTGCGAAATTTGGGTCACTCATTTCCCCTGTCCTAATTGCGCGGCCAAGATCATTCAAACCGGCATTAGTACTGTGCATTGCCCAGAACAAAGTGAAGATTTTTTATCTCGCTGGGGCGACAAAATCAAAGTCAGCGAAGACATGTTTAGCCAGGCCGGTGTAAAAGTAGATTGGCTACCTTTAAGCCAATAGAAACGCTTAGTTCTACCATTGCGCTCTCCTAAGCCTTGTTCTCATAAAAGGCTTTTTATTTATTCTGATTCGTTTTCAGAGTGTTGGCGAAGCTTTAATCTAACAAACACTCATCAAAATAAGCTTATGTCGTACAATTAAGACAAAAATGAACCCAAAATCAACAATTGATAATAGAGTAAAGCTTCCACTTCCCTAACTCTAATCCCTCTCACTTTGTTTAACTACTAAATGACCTTGATGTATCACTTATCGCTTAATTAACATTGTTGACGACACTAAGCTTAACTTACGTTAAATAGCTAAGAACTTACGCAAATCAGTTATTTACTTAAGTCGATACACTTTTCTCTGCCTCACACTTTATGCTAAGTCGCGTAGATTCAATGGTTTGATCGTTATAAACACCGAAAATGAAAACTACAATCAATGCCAAATAACATTTTTCAATGATGTAAAGCACAAAGCTTAAGGGCTTCACATGGCTGTTCAAATAAACACCACCAATTGAGTAATTGCTGCGAAAATCTCACAGTTTTTTACAATTTTCTCTATCAAGTCCACACTTTTTGACCTTTTTACTATTAATCATACAAGAATATTTAATAACCTGATCAGGTTCACAGATAACTATCGCAAATCGCAATAGCATATTTGTATTACATTAATACAGTAATCGAAGTCACCTATAAGGATTGATGATGACGAATTATAAGCCTCTGGCATTTGCTATTTGTTTTGCTTTTAGCTCTTCAGCTTTAGCAGCTGAATTTGTATTTGTGAACGAAAGTGTTCTTAAAGAGAACCGTGCTTTACTTCATTCTGATGCGGCACCTGCGTCTATGAAGCTGAGTTATGAGCGCTTATTAGAAGAAGCGGGTTACGCGACAAAAGCAGGTCCCTTTTCTGTAACCGATAAGGGCATGACCCCGCCAAGTGGTGACAAAAACGATTACTTAAGTATTAGTCCATATTGGTGGCCTGATAAAAATAAAGCCGATGGATTACCGTGGATCCGCCACGATGGCAAAGTTAACCCTGCGTCTAAGACCAGCGAAACCGATTCAAAACGCCTAGGTAAATTTACCCGTTCAGTTCGCGCCTTGGCAATTGCTTATTACTTTAGCCAAGACGAGAAATATGCTGAAACCGCTATCGACTATATTCGAACTTGGTTCTTAAATCCTGAAACACGTATGAACCCGAATATGAACTTCGCACAAGGTGTTCCTGGCCGTGCTGACGGTCGCCGTAGCGGTTTAATCGATTCACGTTCATTTGCTGACCGGATGTTAGATGCCGTTGCAATGGTATCTACCTCACCCAATTGGACAGAAGCCGATGAAAAAGGCATCAACCAATGGTATAGCGAGTACTTAAACTGGTTGCTCACCAGCGAATTAGGTGGTGGCCCTAAAGGCGAAGCTTACGCTGAAAACAACCATGGTTCTTGGTACGACTTGCAGGTAGCTGGCATCTCCTACTTTCTAGGAAAAGAATCCGTTGCAATGAACATAGTGGAAAAAGGCAAAATGAGAATTGATACTCAGTTTATGCCCGACGGCACTCAGCCTCACGAATTAGGCCGAACCCGTTCTTACCACTACAGCTACTTTAATTTGGATGCATTAGCCGGTGTTGCTCAAGTAGGTGAAAAAATAGGTATAGACCTATGGAGCTATCAATCACCTACTGGCGCTTCGCTGAAAAAAGGTATTGATTTAGTTGCACAATATCATGACAACGCCGAGGGATGGCCTTATCAACACAAAAAGACGCCTCGCACTATGCGTATGATACCTATTTACCGGAAAGCTGGTTTAGGAATGAGTGATGAAAGCTTGCTTGCTCTGTCTAAATCAGGTGATTTCTCGAAATACACCGTAAAGAAAAACCTCGCAGAAATTTGGGCTGAACGCGACATAGAGTTGCTCTACCCAAGAAAATAATTTTAACCCTACTCCTTAAATATAAAACCGAGGCTTAACAATAAGCCCCCAAATATAGAAATGGAATTTATTATGAATAAAATGAAAGCGTTACCAATTGCAATTGCCGCTGTATTCCTTAGCGGTACTGCGTTCGCTGGACAGCTTGATATCCGTACTGAGTACAAACATGAATCAGAAGACCATGCTGGCCGTATTAAGATTGGTGACTCAACCAAAGTAAGTGACCAAGGCAAAGTGTACTACAGCGTAGAAATGAAATTCTTCAGCGGTGACAAAGTAGATGGCACTCCTGGTGGCTTCTTAGAAAACCTACAACGTGGCGACTCTGAATTTGATTTTGGCTACCGTCATAAACTAAATAAAAAATGGTACATCCAACCTGGTATGCCAATTACCTTTGGCGACGAGCGCATCACCTTCAAACCACAATTCCGTGTTGGGTACACTGCGGACTTTGGTTTGAAAACGGCCCTTCGTTACCGTTACGAAATCCGTCAATATGCTGATGGTAAAGAGAATGGTGAAACGTGGAACAAATCTAAAATCACCTTAACGGGTGGCTACAAAGTTAAAAGCATGCCTAACCTTAAGTTAGATTATGAAGCAAACTACTGGAAGAGCCACGAGTACGAGTGGGATGCAGAAGCTGGTAAAGCTAAAGATGCACAATTTAACAACGGTGATGACAACTGGGATGCAGGTATCTTCATTGGTTACCAAATTGAAAAATGGCGCCCATACGTAGAATTTTGGAATTCAAGCGTAAGCTCTAAAACTGATCAACGCCAACTAAAAACCCGTATTGGTGTTAAATACAAGTTCTAGTTTCATAAAACCTTAGCATTCCTTTTTTGGCCAAGTAGTAACCCTACTTGGCCCTTTTTTTAGGCTGAACACACACTAGGAGCATCTCGCATTTCTCGCTGACGCATCGGCATTGCATCGATAATCGAAAAGATCTTTTGCCAATCAGTTTCTGCCCCCCAGCGATATTTTTCTCGGCCATCTTTACCCACTAACACCGCAGTATATTGTTTCAGACTGGCTTGGTATTTATTGCGTAGATATTCAAACCCATCATCATCAAAATGGCCGCTAGATATGGCTTTAGCATCTTCGGTCACCACCAACACTACCATGTCTCGTTCTTTAATCTGGCACCGATAGCGTAGTTCTTCCGCTTCAAATTTTTCCACATACTGGTCTTGTTGCGGAGCGAAAAATAAAACACTGCGATGTGACCAATAATTATGTTCTAAGGGGTAAGCTTGCGAATAAGTGCTAAAACAAATCATGAGTAGAGCTAGTAAGTTCTTCATAAACGTTATCCTCGCTTTAACCATTATTAGAACGTTTAAGCCTTAGCTTTAGTTCAATTTATCTACAGTTATTTCATTGGAGGTAGTCAGATTTCTTTACAGCATAATGACCCTCTATATTAAGCCTTTAATTTTCTTATAAAAAACTTTAGGCCGTGCAAACACCTTACTATTGAGCTAAATGTTATTTAATACAATAAATAAGCAAAGAAACTTAGTAACAAGAGTGTCACATTAATTTACACTCACACAAAAAGATCTGAGGAAGTCTTTGCTACTCATTGATAAATATGAATTTATTGCTTCTGGCTTAATTATTGATATTGCTGGTGTTCACTTTAAAAAGGAATGCCGAATGCTTAAAACCAACACTGTTCTACCTGCTTACTTGTTGTTACTAAGTAGCCCCAGCTTCGCCTCAGTAATTGCCTACGATATGCTTAATAGCAACAGCCAAGGTCTAATTGAGCACAGCAACCCTTACGAGCAGCAGTTTAATAGTGAGCAAGACGGATTTGAGAAGTACCGTGTTGGAGTAAGCGCCACTATCCCAAATAGTTTGTTAGACACTAGTTTAACTATTGCCAATGATAGCTTGGGCATTGTTGATGCTCAAAATGACACCGATACGTTTTTTGGTGTTACTGATGTTGTTAACCCAAACAATTCAAGCGGCAGCGCTCAAGCAGTTTGGCATTTCAACATTGCGGGTTTTTCGCTCAACTCGATTTCTATTGCTATGGCGGCTATGGGTGACTTTGAATCTTCAGACATATTCAGCTTTGCCTACTCGATTGATGCAGCACCGGTAAGCGCATTGTTTTCGAGTGTTGTAGATGAGCAATCCGATCAAAACTACCGTTTAGCCAATGGCAACCAGCAGGTATTAAACGACCCTTTGCTTATTAACAACCAGCGTTTAAATAACCAGTTCCAAACACTAGAACAATCACTTAATGGCAGTGGTTCGGTATTTAGTCTGTATTTTAACGCAGCGCAGAATAGTGGTGCCGAAGCTTTTGCTTTTCGCGATATCGTAATTAGTGGCGACGCAAATCTACCAGCCCAAGTACCTGAACCGACTTCAATTTGGCTAGCACTGCTGGGCTTAAGTGCATTAGTCGTTAGAAAAGCAGTAGGCAAACCCTAAACAAAAAAGCGACAGTATGGCTAACCATACTGTCGCTTTGCTATTACCGTTTATTTTTTATTTGTTATTGCTTGATGCCCGCAAATACAACAACGACTTTGTCGTCGCCTTTAGTGCGGCTAAAGGCATAGGGCTGGTCACTGATCTTGTTGTGTTCACCAGCCCCAACCGCTACGTGACGGTCTCGGAACTGACCCACTGTTTGCCAGTGTTTAACCAAGGCTTGGCGATCCGCTTCTTTATCAATTTGTTCCCAATTCATAAATGAACGCGTTGGCGAATCAAATGCATCCGATTGCGGACCACGTGGTCGCCCACTCTCATCACCATAATACAGTTGCACGCCACCAGGCATCATCAACAATGCTGTACCCGCACCTGCTTGTAGCTGAATATCTTCATAGTTTGAATAGAACAACTTGGTATCGTGCGAGCTAATGTAAGTAAGCAAGTTAAACGTAGGATCGCTGTTTATGTCTTTGGCATAAGTTGCGTACATTTTCTCGTTTTGCGCTAAACACTGAGAGCCTTTAAGCGCAGCACTTTCACCTGCATATTCAAAGTTAATTAAGCTATCCATACCGTTATCGAAGTAGAAATCACGGTAAGCTCCGTGGTGCCATACTTCACCCACCATCCAAAACGGTTTGTCATCTATTGCTTTCTCAGGATTTTCTTTTTTCCACTCAGCTAACGCTTCTGTCGCAGAGTCTTTTAGCTTGCCCCATACTTCGGCTTCAACGTGTTTAACGGTATCTGCTCTAAAGCCATCAATACCGTAGTCACGTACCCAGTTGGTATGCCACTCCACCAAATAATCCAATACCGTATAACCTTCGCGCTCAACAGCTTTGGTATCTTTCTTATTTTTTAGAATAGGCGGCAAGCCTACATGCTTAGTGCTTTCGGTGATTAGATCTGGCAAGCCAGCTAAATTCATAGTGATATCATCGCCGCCAGGAGCAGTATATCCAGCCATGCCACTACGAACCCAATCTGGTCCCCACCATTTGTCAGCCCAGTCACTAGAACTCCAGCGAATAAAGTTGTTGTAGCGATGCCAGTTGTGGCCTTTTTCGAAATCAGGTTGCCAATCAGTCCACTGCTTAGGCACCGGGGCGCCTGGTGCCATAGCGTTGATACCAAAGGTTTGCATATCATCCATTGTAGGGTAACCAACGTGGTTCACTACAACATCTACCAATACTCGAATACCACGCTTATGCGCTTCATCTACAAAGCGGCCAAAGTCTTCTTCACTGCCTAGATTTGGATCAATCTTGGTAAAATCTAACGCCCAATAACCATGGTAACCATAGAATGGGAAACTACCCTTTTCACCACCGCCAATAAAGCCATGAATTTGTTCAACAATAGGGGTAACCCAAATGGCGTTCATGCCTAAATCTTTAATGTAATCTAACTTAGCCGTAATACCGCTAAAATCACCACCTTGAAAGGTGCCAATTTCTTGTTTACCGTCGGCTTTACGATTTAGTGGGTAATCATTGCTAGTATCACCGTTATTGAAACGGTCTGTCATGATGAAATAAACACTCGCATTATCCCACGAGAACTCACTGGCTTCAGCATCCGCCGCTTCTATCAACAATACACCACCGCTTGCAGGGTCTGGTTGCATGGTAACAGTGCCGTTAGTGACTTTTTGTGTTTGACCAGAATAGAAGTCTTTTACCGTTTCGCCGTTACTAAAGGTAGAACTCACATCAACCGTAACCGGTTGTCCATCCCAAGCAATACAATCCACGGCAGGAGGTTTACGTTTGAAGGTAGACGCTTTAGCTTTACGCGATACTTGTAAAGTGGGTTTATCGGCATCGGAGTTATCTAAAATCAGCTCATAATTGCCAGCAAAACGAATGTTTAGCTCAAAGAACTTGTCTTCAGCGCAGTCGCTCAAGCCTTGAGGTTTGGAAAAGCGCATTTTGGCTTCATCGGCTGGGCCGTAACGTAAGCCACATTGCTGACCTTCATCAGACACCTGGAAGTTATAAATGCCTTTTTCTAGAGGTACCGTAATCTTGTAGCGACTCTTTCCTGCAAACTTTAAGCGTTGCTCAACATTTACGCCGCTATCGGCATAATTCATGTACAAAGGGGTTTTGATCATTGCCGCCGACAAATTTGCCGAACCGCCCGCCATAACTAACGCGGCACTTAATAAACCAAGTTTAAAACCTTTCATTCAACCTCCATGGTATTTGTACATCGCACCCTGCGAGCAAACACCTCGTTCAACCATTTGGAATGATGAAAACAAAAGCTACTTAAGTTTTCACTAACAAAGCATGATTATTTGTGATTTTTATGACTGACAGCGCTTTCATTTGGCAAAACATCAACTTGGCCGCCAGATCAACAATGAATCCCTCGTGCCCCTTGCTGCACCTGTGATGTTGTTTTATGATGTCGGGTCTTAATTGTGGTTATTTAAGCGCTATTTTTAGCTTAAAAATCGTAATTGGCAGACAGAGAAAATAAACAGTTTACGTTAGTAGTATTCGCTTAACGCTTGACAGATATATAAAAACAACGCGAGTGAGAGCAACAGACAGGGTGTAAAGGAAGCCATGAAAAAAACAATGTACGAAAAGATCTGGGACGCGCATGTAGTCCACGAACCAAAAGGTAGCGCATCTATCCTTTTTGTTGATCGTCACCTCATGCACGAAGTAACTAGCCCGCAAGCCTTCGAAGGTTTACGCATTGCTAATCGCCCGGTTCGTAACCCACACAGCATTCTGGCTACAATGGACCACTGTGTTCCAACTAAAGCAGCCGACCGCGTAAGCTTGCCAGACCCAATTGGCAAAAAACAAATCGAAGTGATGGCGCAAAACTGTGCTGACAACAGCATTAACCTTTACGACATGAACAACGCCAACAATGGTGTGATTCATATTGTTGTACCTGAGCATGGCTTTGTACATCCAGGTATGGTGGTGTGTTGTGGTGATAGCCATACCGCTACTCACGGTGCCTTTGGCGCCCTAGCCTTTGGTATTGGTACTTCTGAAGTAGAGCACATCATGGCTACTCAGACCATCCAACAGCAAAAATCAAAAACCATGCTGGTTAAAGTAGATGGCGAACTTTCTGAATTCGCTACTGCTAAAGACATTGTTCTAGCTATTATTGGTAAAATTGGTACCGCAGGCGGTACTGGTTATGTTATCGAATTTGCCGGTAGCGCTATTGAAGCCCTTAGCATGGAAGGTCGTATGACCGTATGTAACATGGCTATTGAAGGCGGCGCACGTGCTGGCCTTATCGCTCCTGATCAAAAAACCTATGATTTCTTGAAAGGCAAAGAATTTGCCCCTCAAGGTGAGTACTGGGAACAAGCCGTTGCTTACTGGGAGTCACTAACCACTGATGAAGGCGCAGAGTACGACGCAGTAGTAGAATTAGCTGCCGCTGACATCGCTCCGCAAATCACTTGGGGTACTTCGCCTGAGCAAGTACTTCCAGTGGATCAAGCTATTCCAGATCCAGCCCAAATCGAAGACTCTATCAAGTCACTCGCCGCTAAAAGTGCCCTTAACTACATGGGCCTAGAAGCTGGCAAGAAAATGACCGATTTCCCAGTTGATGTGGTATTCGTAGGCTCTTGTACTAATGGTCGTATCGAAGACTTCCGTGCAGCCGCTGAAATGACCAAAGGCAAAAAAGTTGCCCAAGGCGTACAAGCTATTGCCGTACCAGGGTCTTACCCAGTAAAAGAACAAGCTGAGAAAGAAGGTTTGGATAAAATCTTCATTGATGCGGGTTGGGAATGGCGTGAGCCAGGTTGTTCAATGTGCTTAGCCATGAATGGTGATTACCTTCAACCTGAGCAACGTTGTGCTTCAACTTCAAACCGAAACTTCGAAGGACGTCAAGGTAAAGGGGGTCGTACCCACCTTGTATCACCAGCAATGGCTGCAGCCGCAGCCGTTGAAGGTAAGTTCGTCGATTTACGTAATTGGAAATAATGTAAACACATTGAGTTAATCGATGTGAGTTAAATTTTTGGAGTTAATGATGCAACCATATGAAAAACACAACTCTGTTGCTGCGGTAATGAACCGCAGTAACGTTGATACAGACCAAATCATTGCAAAGCAATTCTTGAAGAAAGTTGAGCGCACCGGTTTTGGTATCCACTTATTCCACGATTGGCGTTACCTAGAAGACGGTTCTGACAATCCAGAATTTGAGTTAAACCGCCCCGAGTTTAAAGGCGCAAAAATCCTAATCGCTGGTGATAACTTTGGTTGTGGTAGTTCACGTGAACACGCACCTTGGTCAATTGCCGATTACGGTTTTAACACCATTATTTCAACCAGTTACGCTGATATTTTCTTTAGCAACTGCTTTAAAAATGGCATATTGCCAATTAAAGTAGATGCCAAGACACTGCAAGCATTAATGGATGAAGTAGAAGCTGCACCAGGCATTTCAATTACTATCGATTTAGAGAATCAGGTAATTAACACCCCAGCGGGTAACAAAATTGCGTTTGATGTTGACCCATTCCGCAAAGAGACTTTATCTAAAGGTCTTGATGACATCGGTTGGACCTTGAAATTTGAAGATAAAATCGACGAATTTGAAGTGAAACACAAACAACAACTACCTTGGTTGTGGCCAAGCGCTTAGTTGTAGCTAGGCGCAGCTATCGCTGCGCCTGCTTTTAGCAATTTTCTTAACTGCGAGACATGGTTTATGGAGCAAAACCGCTCAATACAACTCATGGACACTACCCTTCGCGATGGCGAACAAACCCAAGGTGTGTCTTATTTCCCTCAGGAAAAAGTCAGCATAGGCAAAGCCCTACTCCAATCTCTAAAAGTTGATCGCATTGAAGTGGCATCTGCTCGCGTATCAGACGGCGAAAAATCTGCTGTACAGCAGCTTACCGATTGGGCAAAAGGCGCTGGCCATTTACAACAAATAGAAATTTTAGGTTTTGTTGATCACACCAAAAGCGTGGATTGGATTGTTGAATCCGGCGCGAAGATCATCAACCTACTTACCAAAGGCAGCCTTAATCACTGCACTAACCAACTGGGTAAAACGCTAGAACAACACATTGCCGACATTAAACAAACGGTAAGCTACGCACAACGCCAAGGTTTGAGTGTAAATGTGTATTTAGAAGATTGGTCAAACGGCTATGCTAACAGCCCTGACTATGTTTACGCCTTGGTAGAAGCGCTGAAAGACTTAGGCATTGAGCATTTTATGCTACCCGATACACTGGGCGTTATGGCGCCAAAAGAAGTATCAAGTAGCCTAAGCGATATGATTAGCCGCTTCCCAAACATAAAGTTTAATTTCCACCCACATAACGATTATGGTTTAGCCACCGCAAATGCTATGGCAGCGGCAGAAGCCGGTGTGGCTGCGTTGCATTGCACCATGAACTGTTTAGGTGAACGTGCGGGTAATGCCTCGCTAGCTGAAGTATCGGTTGTGCTCAAAGATAAACTCGGCTTCAAGCTTAATATTGATGAAAAAGAGATTCACAATATTGCTAAGCTAGTAGAGAGCTTTTCGGGCAAACGTTTAGCGGCCAATACGCCGATTGTCGGCGCCGATGTGTTTACCCAAACGGCCGGTATTCATGCCGACGGTGACCAAAAAGGCGGTTTATATATTACCGAGCTTAGCCCAGAGCGCTTTGGCCGAGAACGCAGTTACGCGTTAGGGAAAATGGCCGGTAAGGCTTCAATTATTAAAAACCTTGAAGCGATGGAGATAGAAATATCGCCAGAGAACCAGAAAAAGCTGTTGGATAAAATTGTTAAGCTAGGCGACCAAAAAGCCACTATTACCCCTAACGATTTGCCGTTTATTATTGCCGACATTATGGAAAGCAATGATTTCGCCCATATTGAGTTACTTAACTGCTCGATCACCAGCGGCTTAGATTTAGAATCCTCTGCCAATATTCGCCTGCGAATTGGTGATGAAGTCTATAAAAGCTCTGGCCACGGCAACGGTGGGTTTGATGCCTTTATGAAAGCGCTAGCCTATCCGCTTTCTGAAGCTGCTCTCACCATGCCTGAACTTCTTGATTACGAAGTACGTATTCCTCCAGGTGGTCAAGCAAATGCCTTAACAGAATGTGTGATTCAATGGGCTGATGACGCCAAGCAGTTCCATACTCGTGGGGTTAACTCAAACCAAGTATTTGCCGGTATTCAAGCGACCCTGCGCATGTTAAACGTAAGGTTACATCAACGCCAGCCTGCATAACATAAGGTTTCGGTTAACTAAGAAGGCGAGCACTGCTCGCCTTTTTTACGTCAAAACAATAGTGACACAGCCAAATCAATTGAACTCAACGGCATGAAAGTGTGGGTTGTCCATGAGTACTGTTAAACGTTTAATCGAGCTTAAATTTATTAAGCGCTCATCTTCGCCTACCAATACTTTTATACATTCCTCTTGTTCTGTATTTCTTTGTGTACCCAAGGCTTTACCTTGAATGGTCTCGCCGTTTACAAGCTCGAGCTTTATTGGAAAATGATACATGCATACTATTTCGATATAGTCATAATCTTGGCAAGAAATCATTTACGCCTCTTCATTTAGTGCTGTTAACAATACAACAGACCGCCAATCACTAGACTAGCTTACACGGGCTTACGTGTTACACTGCGCGCCTTATTAATTTGTGTTGCTAGCCACTATAATAGCAACAGCCCTCTTTGTTGACCTGAGAACTATCATGCCATTTTCCAAACTCGGATTAAGCACGCCAATTTTGCACGCTTTAGCAGAGCTAAACTACCAAACTCCAAGCCCTATTCAACAGCAGGCAATTCCCTTGGTATTAGCCGGAAAGAATGTAATGGGCGCTGCGCAAACAGGTACCGGTAAAACGGCCAGCTTTGTGTTACCTATCTTGGAAAAAATCAGCCAACAAGGTGAAGATTTACGCGGTAAACGAGTACGAGCATTAATACTCACTCCCACTCGTGAGTTAGCGCAGCAAGTAGAAAAAAACATTGTAGACTACGCCAAACACCTAGAAATAAGCTCGTTGGCGATGGTGGGTGGTGTTGATTCAGAACCTCAGAAACAAGCGCTAATTTACGGGATAGACATACTCGTGGCCACCCCTGGAAGGTTGTTAGATATGATGTACCAAAGAGCGGTACATTTTGACCAACTAGAAACCCTGGTGTTAGACGAAGCCGACCGCATGCTAGATATGGGCTTTATCGACGATATCACTAAAATCGTTGACCGCTTACCAGACAATCGCCAAAGCCTGCTGTTCTCGGCGACACTGTCAAAGCAAGTTAAAGCCTTAGCGAAAACCACCATTTACGATGCGGTAGAAATATCAGTAAGCAACAATATCGATAACGCTCCCAAAATCGACCAGTGCTTGATTACCGTTGACAAAGATAAAAAATCTGCGCTGCTAAGCCATATGATTAAGGAAAATGACTGGCAACAAGCGCTAATTTTCATTCAAACCAAACACGGTTCTGCTAAGTTAGTGAGTCAGTTAGAAAAACGAGGCATTGCCGCTGAGGCTTTTCATAGCGGCAGAAGCCAAGCGTCGAGAAACAAGCTACTAGAAAATTTTAAGGCTGGCGAAGTAAAGTTTGTAGTGGCCACAGGGATCGCTTCTCGCGGTATTGATATTGATGAACTGAGCCGCGTTGTAAACTACGATTTGCCAGACCAAGCCGATGACTACGTTCACCGTATTGGCAGAACAGGTCGAGCTGGTGCTCAAGGCGAAGCGATATCATTTGTTTCTAGAGATGACTTTAGAAATCTTTGCGCCATAGAAAGCCGTATTGGTCACTTAATCGAACGAAAAGAAGTCGAAGGCTTTGTACCGACTAAAGAGGTTCCGGTTTCTATTCTTAACTACAAACCTAAATCTAAGAAAGGTAATGGCCACTATAGAGCCACAAAGAAAAAGGATTAATATTCTTGATTAAGCAAAGTCTTCTCGTGGTCGCAACCATGAGAAGGCTGGCATAAACGCTTAAGCTCAACTTCCTGCATTTTCTGCGTGCTAATCATTTAACTTCACTCAGTTAGTGGCTCTGCAGCTCTATAACCAGAAACGCAACGGTCACACAGTCAGGTGTCGTTATTTACCTTTGCGCCTAAAAAGCCTGAGTTGTAAGCCAGCAAATTATAATCCGCTTGAATTTTGAACCACTACAAACGAACCGTTAGTCTTCCAGAATAACTGGTTTCACTTTTGCTCTGCCTAAGTCTTCAAAAAATGGACTTGGCCTGCCCTTCCCCGTAAGTTTCCACAGCAACAACTTAAGTACTGTTTTTACGACAATTTTACGCTGAGACAGACCTTGTAAGTGTTCAGGTAAGGGTGTTAAGGCTTGGTCAGAATGAACTGCACCTAAAGATTTTCCTAAGTTAAGGTCTGGTTGTTGCCCTTCTGCTACAAAGTCATGGAAAACACTAACAAACGGTAGCTTTATACTCACAGTATTAGCAATGGGCGTATTACAACAAGCACTATACCAACGGTAGATACCTTTTCTTTTTAACCTTAAACACGCTAGATGTTCAGCACCTTGGGTGATGCGTAAACTATTTGGAGCCACTTGGTATAGCTCTGTTCCACCGTACTCATTTAGAGTGTTTGAATCTGCTGACAAGTGATTGGCAAATCGGCGACAGTCTTTACAATAACACGCCATTCGGTTACAGCTATTGGCGCTGACTTGCTTAACTACACCTTCGATTTTGCCGCAATGACAGCGTAACGCTAAATCAATCACTAGAACTCCGTATTCCCTTTAGTCACAGCTTTGCTTGTATGGAAGCAGCTGTAAACATTGTTGTTTATATTGCGCCATCTGCATTCTTTCTTGCAAACAAAAATCTGCGATAGCGGCGGAAAAGTCACTTCTTTTTACATAGTGAGATGAATAAGTAGTGATGGGTTCAAAACCTCTTAACAGTTTGTGCTCTCCTTGTGTTCCAGGGTTAAAGCGTTTAATACCTCTTGATATCGCAAACTCAATCCCTTGGTAAAAGCACAGCTCAAAATGCAACATATCGGTTTGTTGCACGCTCCCCCAATAACGGCCATAAAGATTACTGTCATCAAAAAAGAATAAGGCTGAAGCGATAATTTGCTGATCTTTTTCGGCCACCACCAACAACATAGATTCACCCATGTTCTCGCAAAGCTGTTTAAAGAAAGCGAGAGACAAATAAGCCTGTTGGCCACGCTTTAAATAGGTGGCTTGGTAACACAGGTAAAAAGCGTCTAGTGCGGCTGAGTCTATATCGGCGCCAATTTTCCAGTGAATAGCATCTACATTTTGCTGAGCGCTTCGGCGCTCCTTATTGGTGTTTTTGCGTTTACGAGAAGTAAAGCTAGCCAAAAAATCGTTGAAATCTTGATAGCCTTTATTAAGCCATTCAAACTGCACTCCATGGCGGGTCATTAAACCAAGTTCTGCAAATTCATCGGCTAAGTCCTTACCAATAAAGTTGCAGTGCCAAGAGCTTAATTGCTGTTGCTCGCAAACGGTATAAACACTATCTACCCACTGCTTTATGAGCGATGCGTTAAGGTTTCTACCAAGGTGCTTATTGCTAGTTATAGGAGTAAAGGGCTGCATAGTGACCAGCTTAGGATAATACTCTACACCGTAACGCTGATAAGCGTCGGCCCACGCCCAATCAAATACATACTCACCATAACTGTGTTGCTTTATATAACTAGGGATCACTATTTGATGATCGGGCAACTCAATGTGATGTGGCTGCCAACCAGTGTTGCCGCCTACGCAAAGTTGCTCCTCAAGAGCGTCCAGAAAAATGGAATTACAAAAAGGTGAGCTAGCATCAAGAGACGATTTACAATCGCTCAGATTGCTATGAATACGAACCTGATGGATTTCACCTGCTTCTTTTAAACTTATTGTCACAAACTCACACTTGGCTACATATAAACAACCAAACTATAACAAAGCAGACCAGAACAACACCCGTTACAAGAAATAAAATCGGGGGCGTAAAGCCCCCAATAGCTAAGTGAACAGTGCTTTACTCTCTATCTTGGTCTAAATCACCATGGAAATGTCCATGATCACTATGACTAGGGGCAGCTTTTAACTTCGTGCCAATAGGTAAGTAAACTGCTGATGAGCTAAACCTCGCCTGCTGAACGACTGGTTCAGCAGGAAACAGCTCTTTTTTCATCGCATAATAGGTGGTCACATACGCCAATGCTTGAGTATTGATGTATGCTGCTTTAGCACTAACATTATTTAAGTCATCACACGCTTGGTGATAACAAGGATCGTAAGCTTGCTCAGCTTCACCACCAAATGCTTCGGCTTCAGCTACGCTTTTTACGCGTTCCGCTCCGGTGAACAAGCCACCAAATGCTACCCCCCAATCTGCAAAACCTGCGTAGTCTGAACGTTTAGACAGCGCTTGCGGTACCGTTTGTTCAGACTGTTCACTAAAAAAGCGGTTGAAGACAGACTCTATGTTTGAGGTACCAACAGGTGGAGTAAAGTCGCCAGTATAAGCATTATCAGGGCTATCTTTGGTGTCAGACAAATCCCCGTCCATTACACCAAATACATAGTTTGGCGAGCCAATCATATCGAAGTTCAAATAGAGTTTAATGTGATTAAGCTGGTTGTAACGTTGATCAACCAATGCATTTTGCTCTGGGCTTAATTCACTCACATCACCTAAGCCTAGCTCAGACAATATTTGCTGTTGAGCGGTATTATAAAGGGGAGCAAACAAGTCGTTAGTATAATACTCAGACCCAACTAAGCCAGCCTCTTCTGCGGCCCACCAAGCAAATCGAACTTTGTTCTTTAGCAAATGGTCATATTTGGCTAAGCGCGTTGCGTATTCTAATAAACCCACACTACCCGAACCATTATCGTTAATACCCGGACCTACTGCAACGGAGTCTAAGTGAGCGCCTAACATCACCACTTGCTCGGCGTCACCTCTTTTAGTTTCAGCGATAATGTTTTCGGTGACGATCATGTTGTCATCCGTAGATATGGTCAGCTCCCCTGTCACCGTCCCCACTAAACTCGCTTGATACCATTGCTCACCAAGGTCAAACGTTACCCCAAAGGCTGGAATAACCGCCTCACTATCACTTCCCAAGGTGCCATTTACAACGGCAGTACGCCCTTCATCATTGCCTTGATTAAATATAAGTGCAGCGAGTGCGCCCGCTTGCTGGGCATTCACTACTTTTTGGTTAAAACTACAGCCACCTCGTTGAATAACTGCTATTTTTCCTGTTAGTTCTAAGCCATCAAAGTCACTCACTTCGCAGCCATCGGTACTGTCATAATCGTCGGCGTCAAAGCGAAAATCAGGGCTAACAAATGCGATATCAGCCATCACTTTTCCAGTTGAGCTCGCAGAGTAAGACATCGCTGCGTAATCAGCCGTTTCACCTTCGGCAATGTCAGAAATCCCTAATAAGTTTACTCCATCAACTTGCACCGCTGAGCCCGGTAGTTCCTCCCAACTCCTAAAGTCGAAGCTTTGCAATACCACTTGGTAACCTAGCGCTTCCATCTTGCCCACAATAAACTCTACAGAAGAACTATAGCCCTCACTGCCAGCTACTCGAGTAATTGAGTTTCCATCGGTAGTGGCTGAAGATAAGCCCTCTAAGCTGGCTAAATGATCTAGAATTGACGCTTGAGAAATTGACTTACTAAGCAGTTCTGCACCTAACGTCGCTTTCTGCTCTTCTGAACAAGCACTTATCAAACCCGCTGAAAGTGCAAGTAATAAAGTGACTTTTAATGTTCGCTTGTACCTATGCATTATGATTCCCTTTTAGTGTTCTATTAGATAACTCAGACAAGCTTCCCGCCTACCCTAATAGCAAAATAAACCAACAATTTGTTAAAAATAAGCATTTGCAATCGCAAACCCTCAACAAGATCCTAACAAATAATTAACTGGAGGAAATTTTGTAGTTTTTTGTATAAGAGACCATTATTGATATTATTGACTATAAGAGTGATAAAATTAGCATCATGGGCTAGGTTAAGACAAATTCAACAATTTTAGACTCGACGATTTACACGAATCGCAACATAACAAGCTAAGATGCATTTGAAATGCAGAGCAAAAACAAAGTTAAAGTAGGTTGATGGCATTTAAAATAAATAGGATAAGGTTTACATTTCGAGGGACATATTCTGCCTACAAAACATAAAACGCTTTAAACGAGGGTTAGTTCAACCATCTGTAAACTGATATGAATAAAGTTGAAATTGCAAAAATGGTAACAAGCCTGTTCACCACAATACTTATTAACATGGCTAATTTCATTGAGTTATCTTTAGGCAACAACAGCCACTAATCCAGATAGTTACAAGGCTAATTTAGGAGTACTTGAATACTCAACCGCAGGAGAAGAACACTGACGACCTTCCTGAGCTTGCCATTCTGTTAGCCATAATAAAAACTCATCAGCCGGTAAGGCTTTGGCGTACAAGTAGCCTTGAGCAAGCTCGCAACCTAAACTGAGTAACTTGTTTTGCTGCGCTTCAGACTCCACACCTTCTGCGATAACCGGTAAAGAAAAGACTTTGGCTAAGCTAATAATGCCTTGAATCATGCGTAAGTCTTTAGGGTCATTCAACTCGTCCCGAACAAAGCTACGGTCAATTTTAATCAACTCTGCGGGCAAGCTTTGTAAATACGTGAGTGACGAAAAGCCGGTACCAAAATCATCTAAGGCAAAGCTCACGCCCATCTTCTGACATTGCGTTATGGTTTCCGCTACCTTCTGCAGATCATCTAAAATGCCAGTTTCGGTAATTTCTAACTGTAAACAATTTGGGTTAACTCTTGGATATTTAGCCAGTCGCTGTTGCAAGCGTTCAGCAAAATTAGATTGTTGAATATGTAATGCACCAATATTAATGCTCAACTTAAAACGACAGTTTGTTAGCTGCCAGCGCTGTAATTGCGCCAAGGCAGTGTCGATAACCCATTCCCCCAAATCAATGCTTAGGCTGTGCTCTTCAATAGCATCTAAGAAGCTCATCGGAGAGAGCAAGCCCTTACTAGGATGCAGCCAACGTAACAACGCTTCAGCGCCTATTACTTGGCCAGTCTTAATATTCACTTGAGGCTGATAAAATAGCTGGAGTTGCTGATTATTTAGTGCATAAGCAAACGCTTTACGCTTAGCGTAGGAACACTTAATCGCCTTGGCACTTTCGCTATTAAAAATGGAGTAGCAATTTTTACCTGCTAATTTAGCTTGGTACAGCGCTTGGTCAGCTTGGCGAATTAACTGTTCAGGTGCTAACTCTTCATGATGATTATCGGGGTAAAAAGTGAGGCCCACACTGGCAGAAGTAATTAACTCTATACCATTGAGGGTAATCGGCTTTACGCAGTTTTCCAGAATACGGTCAACTAATGTCAAACAGGCTTGCTGCTCGGTAGCACTGCAAAGTACTACTACAAATTCATCACCACCAAAACGCGCGATGGTGTCTTCAGCTCGGACGCAAGCTTTTAGCTGGGCGGCTAACTGTTCCAGTAAGCGGTCTCCGACATCGTGGCCAAGTTCGTCATTCACTCGCTTAAAATCATCGAGATCTAACATCATAACTGCAATTTGAGTATGGTTGCGCTGTGCGCGAGCTACTGCAAGGCTAAGTCGGTCTTCAAGTAACAATCGATTGGGTAATTTTGTAAGGGGGTCGTGAGTAGCTTGATACGCTAATTGCCGTTCGCGCTTGTCTCTAAGTTTTGCTTCTTGTAAGGCTTCTATCCATCTACGTGCCAACACCCATACCAAAAATACCGGTGATAACAGCAGCATAATGATTAGTTCGTCTAACTCCCAGCTTTCATGAGCACGCGAGAAGTTATATATAGATTCAAACGCTTCGAAACGCGCTAACATAAAGCCTAAGGTTAAAATAGCCACTAAAGCGAAGATTAGTTCGGCCAATACCTTTAAATTTAACTTACTAGTTTGTCTATCCAAACTCAGTCCCTTGAGCTTTCATCCTAAATCGCAAAACGCGTTTTGGATCTATCATCAAGTATGATGTAGAAGCATTAGCAAAAATGACTTTGTGATTAATGTCATATAATTATAAAGTTAAAGTCTATTGCTTTAGGCTAAAGCTTACAAGCCTTAATAAGTAATCACACAAAATAAAAATCTATAATAATGATTAACTTAAGCTCGCCTCACTACTTTATCAGTTTAATCCCCTACCCACTTTACAAGCTCATCCTCAGTTGGCACCTCAAATTTTTGCCAAAATTGAGTCATCATTTCAGGCGTCTTTTGTAGGCGTGTTGGCCACAATCCCCTTTTCGCAAGTAAGCTCGTTCGCAACACCTTGCAAAGCTTACATTCAAATAGTGTATCTCATAATCAATAGCGAGTGATTCAACCCACTGCACCATTTGTTCACGGTCAATACGTCGCCATAAACCGCTATCTAGAACAACTGAATTGCCTAGCTTGATAAGATCAACGGCCGATTATTGAAAAAGGCGAGTAAGCGTGGCGATACGATTATCGAAGACTTTCGCTCCCTATGCTCACCAAATAATGGGGGCATCCATTCAACATAGTAAAACGAAAAGCGAGTAATTGATCAGCCAGTATTTTTGCGTAGATGGTTTCCCCGAACCAATAAAACCACATATAAAATACAACTTTGCCTTTAGAATCCTTAGTTAACATGACGAGTTACACTTCGATAAACTTATCAAAGCGGCTATCCATACACGCACTGATATCTGTAGTAATAAACTGGCCATCATAATACAAGCTAAAAATAGTCGCTGGTGTTGGGCTAGCTTGAGCCTGCTCCGAGCTAGTAAATTTAACTAAGTGCAAAGTAATGTTTCGCTTTTTACAACTTTCTTGTAGCGATTGGGTAACGTGATATTCAGCAAAGGGACAGCGATTAGAATAGTAAGCTACACATGTCTTTTCCTGCTGGTTTAAAGAGGGAGACTTAACATTTTCCTTAAAACAAGGCGGTTTATGGTTACGCTTAGAATTGATATCAAGCGCAAGCAATACAAAGCCGTTTGGCGCCTCGTCTACCACTCTAAAGCCCTGCCGAAGTAACCACTTAGTATCACTCAAAAAATGATACTTTTTACGCCCTCCCACAGTGACTAAACCGGCTTTATCTTGTTGCTTTGCGGCACTAAGGGCAGACGCCAATAAGCGTTTACCATGGCCTTGTTTCTTATATTTACCAGACACCCAAAAGCAAGCTAAGGCCAAATAATCGTCTGCTTCAATCGGCAACCAAGCGTTTTCAGCAGGTTGATATTCAATGAATACCTTAGCCCGTTCATCGAGTCGCTCAAATACCAATCCATGATCGAACTGCTCCCTTAGCCATGCTTTTTTTGCTAGGTAACTTTCTGTACACTTTTTATCCGAAAAGCCGCAGCAGATATGTTCATCAGCAATATTTTCGGCATTAAGTTGTATATAGTCCATAAACTAGCACTCCAAGTAGGATCGGGCCCTACTCTAGCAGCCAAATTGATGTGGGTACTGACACTGCACAATCAGTTGCTACTACTCATCAACTAGGGATCGGAAACACAAGATACAGGACGCGCTTGGGTTGCCGCTGAAGCAGCCTGTTGACCATCCCAAAGAGCTTTGAATTGAAACCCTGCGCCTCCAGGGGTATCCGTCCAATAACCGTAAAATATAGACCAACCATCCACAATATATAACTTATCTTGGGTAACATTGTTATGGTCATCGTAGAAATCATTTAACTCTGATACTGATGTTTGTCGCCAATTGTTTTTTGAATTAAATGCCAAGGTATTTAAATCTGCACAGTAGCGAGCATATTGACTTAAGCCACTGCCAGATTGTTTCATTCTTGCAAACTCCCCTATAGGGCTATAAATCCCTGAGCGGTCGTAAGTATTAGAATAAGTAGTCCCGGTATTATTTACACTATTGTCTATGGTATAACCCATAGTATTCAGCACCGCCAGACTCGGTGTATTGGTAAACTGTCGATTAAGTGCAGTACCACTCAAACCCAGTGTAACCTTTATACAAGGTCCCGCAGATGAATCCAGTCCACATTCGGGTACTGCGGCTGTAGCTTCTAAGCTACTTGTTGAGCTACTGACGCCACCTTGACTTGCTGATATGTCAACATTGCCTGAAGCCAAAGCGGTTGCCGTACCAGATACAATACTAACCAAGCCGGTATTGCTACTTAGCCAAACCACTGAAGAGCTCACATCGACAGTGGAACCATCAGAGTAAGTCCCCATCGCAATGTAAGTACTGGAGCGTGATACAACCAAAATGTCCGTTAATGCCTCAACACTAATAGAAACAAGCTCCGCGGCTGTAACCGTTAAATTGACATCATCACTACTAATACCATTTAAGTTTGCGCTTATAGTGGTACTTCCCTCTATAACGCCCGTGGTTAAACCATTGACAATAGTAGCAACGCTTACATTACTGCTATTCCAAGATACTGTTGAACTTAAGTCTATGGAACTATTGTCGGTATAAACACCCATTGCCACGTAAGATTTGGTATTACCTTTTGCTATGCTACTAGCCGCAGCAGGCGTAATGGAAATGCTCAGCAACTCTTCTGCGGTCACTGTTAAATTGGCCGTATTGCTTGCAATGCCATTTAAACTGGCGGTAATAGCACTGTTGCCTGTGGCAACAGTATTCACCATCCCACCTACTACTGTGGCGATGTGAGAGTCACTGCTGTTCCAAGACACGACGCCACTAATATCTTGGGTACTATTGTCGGTATAAATACCTGTGGCAACATAGGCTTGAGTTAAGCCTTTAGCGATACTGCTTGAAGGTGGAGTAATTTGAATGCCAATTAACTCTTCTGCGGTCACTGTTAAATTGGCTGTATTGCTTGCAATGCCATTTAAACTAGCACTAATAACGCTGTTACCTGTTTCTGTCGCGCTAGCAGATCCTGCGACAATAGTCGCAATATCAATATCACTGCTGCTCCAAGACACGATTCCGCTGATATCTTGAGTGCTATTATCAGTAAACGTTCCCGTAGCGAAGTAAGTTTGCGTTAAGCCTTTTGCAATAGTGCTTATAGGTGGAGTAATTTGAATACTTACGAGTTCTGCATCTGTTACAACTAAACTAGCGGTATTGCTCATTACATCACTTAGGCTAGCACTAATAACACTGCTACCGGCAGTTAAGCCTGTCGCCAAACTATTAACAATAGTGGTTATACTCGGATCACTGCTACTCCAAGACACTAATGTACTTATGTCTTGAGTACTATTGTCTGTATAAGTGCCAGTGGCAACATAGGCTTGGGTTAAGCCTTTAGCAATACTGCTTGAAGGTGGAGTAATTTGGATACGCGTTAGCTCGGCGTTTGTTACGGCTAAATCAACTGAATTACTGATAATATCACCTAAGCGGGCACTAATAATACTGTTACCAGCCGCTAACCCAGAGGCCAAACCCTTATCAACGCTTGCTATGCTTAATTCGCTGCTAATCCAAGATACCTGCTCGCTAATATCTTGGGTACTGCTGTCTGTGTATGTACCTATTGCGGTATAGCGATTAGTTGTACCTTTAGCAATTGATAAAACAACGCTACTAACTTGAATAGACACCAATTCAGCCGACGTCACCTCAACTTGGCTTTCGTTGCTTTCCAAATTGCCTAATGACACATTTAACGTAACCACACCTGGGCTTAGCGCTGCCAGTACTCCATTGCTAAGCGCAGCGATTCCGGCATGACTAAAAAACCAATCCACGGAATCAGTAACATTCATAACGCTATCGTCACTAAAAGTCGCTAGAGCTTGGTAGTTGCGCGTTATTCCTGATGGTAAAACCAGTGATGCTGGTGTCAATTGCAACTTAGTGGGAATAGCGGCGCTTACTTCTAGCTCTAGAACATTACTTCGAAAACCCTTCAATTCAGCAAAAACCACTGCTTGTCCTAGATCCTCCCCAACAATCTTGTTGCCATCAAAAACCACAACATTTCGGTCGCCACTAAACCATTCGACCTCTTCGGTAACATCTTTAATAGAGCCGTTATAAAGCGTAGCGGTAGCTACAATAGCCTGACGAAAACCTTTTGGTATTGAGTCCGATATTGAACTGCCTTCCTCTACCACCAGCGAGATTTGCAGTTTAGCGACATTTAGGTTGCCTGTAGTCTCAAAAATACAAGCATTAAGCGATGCAACAACGAAAAGCATGGCACAGTAAAACAAAAACTTGTTCATATACTTTGGCTTAATGATGAAAACATAAATTGATACTAGAACAATAAAATTAAAGCATCAATAAACAAACAAAATCGACGTTTAAACAAAAGCTTATACTAAAATTAGCGATATAAAACACTGGCTAACCAGCCCCTTAAAAAAGATTTTTTAAACAGCTACGCAAGCAAAAAAAAGCCCTTGCAGAATGCTCTGCAAGGGCCGTTTAAAACAAGATGCCAAACTAGCTTAAATCAATCGCTTTAACTAGCTCTGCAATTGCATCCCAGTTTTGTTCTTTGATTAAGTTTGCCGGTACCATCCACGTTCCGCCACAGGCTAAAACGGCATTAATACTGAGATAATCATTAATGTTTTTAACTGATACACCGCCGGTCGGCATAAATTTAACCGGATAAACCGCACTTAAGGCTTTTAACATACCTACACCGCCAGAAGGCTCAGCTGGGAAAAACTTCAAGGTGTCTAAACCCATTTCCATTGCTTGCTCAACCAACGATGGATTGTTAACACCAGGAATAATTGGCATATTGCGTTGCTGACAGTAGCGAACAGTAGTTGGGTTAAAACCAGGGCTTACTACAAAATCAACGCCAGCATCAATAGCTTGGTCTACTTGCGCGCTAGTCAATACCGTACCTGCGCCAATTAGCATGTCTGGGTAAGCTTCACGCATATTAGCAATAGCTTGCGCTGCAGCAGGCGTTCTAAAGGTAATTTCGGCACATGGCAAACCATTTTCTACCAATACTTTTGCCAATGGCACTGCATCATCAGCGTTATCAATAGCGATAACAGGAATTACTTTAAGCGCTTGAAGTTGTTCATTTAAGTTCATGTTTTGTTCCTAGTTCTTATACCGCATCTGCGGTAAATAATAGCTGAATCTTTGGCATATGCGCAGCGTCAATTACCGCACCTTTATGCTGAATAACGGTACCTGCCACTTTGTGGCCAGTTAACGCAGCTTGCTCGGTGTTTGCACCGTGTAAACGTGCAACAAGGTACCCTGCGGCGAATGAGTCACCCGCAGCATTAGTATCAACCACGTTAGTTACTTTGGTTGCAGGCACACTAATTGCGCCATCTTCGGTCACAATCAAGCAGTCTTTGCTACCGCGTTTAATGACCAGCTCACTAACACCTAAAGCTAAAGTGCGCTCTATGCACTGCTCTATATTCTCATCACCGTAAATTTCTTGCTCATCATCAAAGGTAAGCATGGCGGTATGAGTACAAGCTAATACTTTTGCGTAAGCTTCAATTGCTTGTTGCTTGCTCTGCCATAATGCTGGGCGAAAGTTATTATCAAAAACAACTTTAGCCCCATTGGTTTTGCACTGAGCTAATACTTGGAAGAGTTTTTCACGAGATGCTTCAGGTAACACTGCGATGCTAATGCCAGATAAGTACACTACATCGTAGCTGCTTAGCTCCGCCAATAGCTCTTCGCTAGCTCTGTCTAACCAAAATTTTGCCGCTGAATCGTTACGCCAATACAAAAAGCTACGCTCACCGGTTTCGTCTACCTGCACCATGTACATGCCCGGTATCTTATCGTCTAGTTGCTGCACTAAGTGGGTATCAATATTTTCAGCATGCCAAGTAGCGATCATTTGCTCGCTCAAGTTATCGCTACCTAATGCAGTAACATAACTTGCTTTGGCTTTTTCACTAATCCGTGAAAAGTAAACAGCAGTATTTAATGTGTCGCCACCAAAGCTCTGACGAAGGCCTTGCTTTTGCTGCTGTAGTTCTACCATGCATTCGCCGATAAAGGCGACTTTTAACTCAGTCATGAATGTTTCCTCTTAAGACAAGAAGTCCTCACGCGGTGGTGAGAAACAATCTACTAATACGCTGCCTTCTTCAAGCGCCACTGCGCCATGCATAAAGGTTCTGGGAGCAATATAGGCATCGCCTTTCTTAACGATTTTCTTCTCGCCGTTAATTTCAGCTTCAAAACTACCTTCGGCTACGTAACCAATTTGGTCATGTAACTCGTGGGCATGTGGTGCGCCAATTGCGCCCTTTTCAAAACGTACGTGAACAACCATTAGTTGGTCTGTGTGCCCCACGATTTTACGTGTGATACCGTCGCCTAGGTCGTCCCAAGGTGTTGCTGCTGAATCAAAAAATGCTGTCATAATGTTTCTCGTTATGGTTAGTTTTCGGTTGTGCTTAAGGCAAATCCGTTTTTTATAAACCAAGGCGGGCATTGTGCTCGCCTTGGTTTAAGCATCTAGCGCTTATTCCATCGTCGCTTCTGCCGTTATATTTTTATTTGGTTTTCTTGCCGCTTGAACTAACAAGATACCCGCTACTAGTACAATAGTTCCACACAGTACAAACAAGGCTCTGCCAGAAATATCGTTTGGAATCATCGCCATAGAGATGATACCGAAGCCAGCTACGCTAATTAGATTACCCAACATTGAGCGCTGCTTAGTATCTAGGTTGTGTTGCTCTTCAGTATTAGCGTGAACAGGGGTATTCCAATCACGGAACAACTCGGTAACTTCCGCTTCACGCTCTGGTGAACGGCCTTTGAAGAACATGGTTGAGGCTACAAAGAAGCCACCAGTGAACACTACGTGTGCCGCTAAGCTCAGGCCAACTTTAAGATCTGCCCACTCACGACCAGTTAACGCTTGGTCCAAACCAAACCAGTTTTGAATATCGTCTGCAGTTAACGCGATACCAAATACGTAAGACACCACACCACCCACAACTAAGGTTCCCCAACCAGCCCAATCAGGCGTATTGCGGATCCACATGCCTAGTAGCACAGGAATGAGCATTGGGAAGCCAATTAAGGCACCAATATTCAATACAATGTCGAACAAACTTAAGTGACGAAGCGAGTTAATAAATAGCCCGATAGAGATAATCACAATCCCCATGAAAATAGTGGCTGCTTTACTCGCTACAATCAGTTCTTTTTCGCTAGCGGCTTCTTTACGCACGATGGGTGAATAGAAGTTGCGAATAAAGATACCGGCGTTACGGTTAAGACCCGAGTCCATAGAGCTCATGGTTGCCGCAAACATTGCCGACATTAACAGACCCACCATGCCCGCTGGCATAACGTTTTGTACAAAGGCCAGGTAAGCTGCATCGGCACCACCTACCGAGCTATACGCTTCGGCAAAGTCAGGCATAAAGGCATTAACGTACCAAGGTGGTAAGAACCAAATAAGAGGGCCAACAATCATCAAGATACACGCTAGGCCTGCAGCCTTACGCGCGTTATCGCTGTCTTTAGCACAAAGGTAGCGATAAGCATTAATGCTGTTGTTCATTACACCGAACTGTTTTACAAAGATGAAAACAATCCATAGTAAGAAAATACTCACGTAATTAAGGTTACTGCCCATCACGAAGTCGCCATGGAAGTTACCAATAATGTTAGTTAAGCCACCACCGTGGAAGTAAGCCGCTATGGCACAGGTAATTGTTACCGCCATAATAACCAACATTTGCATGAAATCAGACGCGACAACAGCCCACGAACCGCCGGTTACCGCCATAATCACTAGCACTACACCAGTAAAGATAATGGTTGTTTCCATTGGGATGTTGAACACAGCGGCAACAAAAATAGCCAAACCGTTTAACCACACACCCGCCGAAATAAGGCTGTCTGGCATACCTAACCAAGTGAAAAACTGTTCAGAGGTACGTCCGAAACGTTTCTTGATGGCTTCTATGGCTGTTACCACGCGAAGTTGTCTAAACTTCGGTGCGAAATAAATGTAATTCATAAAGTAGCCAAACGCGTTGGCTAAGAACAAGATAACGATGGCAAAACCGTCGCTAAATGCTTTCCCTGCTGCTCCAGTAAAGGTCCATGCTGAAAATTGAGTCATAAATGCTGTCGCACCTACCATCCACCACAGCATTTTACCGCCGCCTCTAAAGTAGTCACTGGTAGAAGATGTGAAGGTACGGAACATCCAACCTATCGCAATTAAAAATACGAAGTAGGCCAGTACAACAACGATATCAATACTCATAGCCGCCTCTGAAGGTTAAAGTTTAATAAGAAAATGTAAGAACACGCTAAGTCTAAAACAATTAAATTATATTGTAATACAAAAACACTTTATTCGTGATGAAGATCCAATTATTTTTCCGATACATTCAGTTGATGCGTAAAAAAGCACATAAAGCCAG
The DNA here is from genome assembly GCF_046774965.1 of Agarivorans sp. DSG3-1. Lineage (NCBI taxonomy): Bacteria > Pseudomonadati > Pseudomonadota > Gammaproteobacteria > Alteromonadales > Alteromonadaceae > Agarivorans > Agarivorans sp. DSG3-1. Next base: position 3,942,087 of record NZ_CP177241.1, read on the forward strand.
CAATAACAACGAATACACAGATAATCAGCAACACCACAAACATAAAATATAAAGAAAGATATATTGTGAGTAATCTCACTATTTTTTGTCCGCAAGGATGAACCCATCCTTTATTTGTATTACTTTATAGCAATAAATTAATGTATTCAGAGGTTTTTAGATGCTTGCGACAACAAATGCAGTGCTACTCGACCAGCAAGAAATTACCGAGATTAGTGCGCAGCTTGGTACCAACAGCTTAATGGGTTTAAGCCTAGCTAAAATGATTAGCGATACTCAAACTTACATGGCCGCCCCCATCGAAGTACCGGGGCATGGAGAAGCCGGCGGCTACGAGCACAACCGTCACAAGCAAAACTACCAATACATTAATCAGGCGGGTCGTTTATTTCTAATCACTGGCGACGAACAATACGCAAAATTTACCGCTGAGATACTGACTGAATATGCCGACAAATACTTAGGCTTTGGCTTTCACATTCAACGCAACACCAACCCACCAGGTCGTTTGTTCCATCAGATCCTAAATGAACATGTGTGGTTACTTTACTCAAGCTTAGGCTATAGCTGCATTAAACACTGGTTAAACGATGAACAACGTCAGCACATCGAAAGCAAACTATTTCAGCCTATGCTGGATATGTTCACGGTTAAATACGGTCACGATTTTGATCGCATTCATAACCATGGTTTATGGGCAGTAGCTGCAGTAGCGATTTGTGGTTTAGCCATTGATAAACCAGAGTACGTTGAAATGTCTGTGCATGGCCTTAAAGGCGATGATGTAAGTGGTGGCTTCTTAGCGCAAATTAGTCAATTGTTTGCACCTTCCGGTTACTACATGGAGGGGCCTTATTATCACCGTTATGCGATTCGCCCTCTGTGTTTATTTGCCGAGGTATTGCACCGCCATCGCCCTGCCCTAAATATTTTTGAATACAAAGACCAAGTGATTGGTAAAACCATTAAAGCCTTATTAGCCACTGCCTATCCTAATGGCGTATTCCCTGCTTTAAACGATGCGTCTTTGTCTATGGATATTAAAGACCAAGGCGTGGTAGTAGCAGTAAGTTTGGCTTACAAGCATTATGGCCACGATGACAAACTACTCGGCATGGCGAACATTCAGCAGCAAGTGTGGATACACGGTTGTGGCTCAGCGCTTACGCAAGGCTTTGAAAAATCGACCAATACCAGCCTGCCGCATTGGCCAAGTGTTGAATTAAACGAAGGACCAAACGGAGACCGTGGTGCTCAGGGCTTTATTCGCCTTCAAAGCCAAGACGGTGACGTAAGCCAATTAGTTATGAACTATGGCCAACACGGTATGGGGCATGGTCACTTTGACACCTTAGGCATTAGCTTCTTTAACCGTGGCCAAGAAGTGCTTAAAGAGTACGGTTTTGGCCGCTGGGTTAACGTAGAGCCAAAATTTGGCGGACGCTACTTAGATGAAAACAAGTCTTACGCGCGCCAAACTATTGCCCATAATGCGGTGGCAGTAGACCAAGGTTGCCAAAATGACTTTGATGTAGAAACCGCCGACGCTAAACATGGTGTCCCACATTTCTTTGAAAACCAAGGTAAAGACCTGCAAGCGGTAAGTGCATTTGCCGATAACTTTTATCCTGGCGTGGACCAGCAGCGCAGTTTACTGCTGATAAACGATGACGCCTTAGACGCACCTTTACTGTTAGATGTTTTCTGCATAAACAGTGAAGAAGAGCATAGTTACGACTACGCATTGCAATATCAAGGGCAAATAATTCGCTGTAACAGCGACTACCAAATGCATGGCGAACTCTCGCCAATGGGTAGCGACTTTGGTTACCAGCACTTATGGAATGTTGCCCAAGGCAAAGCCGCAAACAACAGCCTTGTTAGCTGGTTACAAGGCAATAGCTACTATTCGTGGATTAGCGCCAGTGAAGCCAACGACGAGCTATTCTTTACCCGCGTTGGTGCCAATGACCCACAATATAACTTGCGTAGCGAAACCAGTCTTATTCTGCGCCGCCAAGCCAAATCGACAGTATTTGCCAACGTGTTGGAAACACATGGTTACTTTAATGAAGCCGTAGAAGCGAGTATCAATGCTCGCGGTAAAGTAACAGAAGTAAAGGTGCTAGCCAGTAACGAAATAGGCACTGTGATTCAAATACTGGGCGAAAATATTCATTTCACCGTAATGCTTAGTAATCAGCGAAACATAAGCGCCGATACTCAGCATTCTATAGAAACTAATCAACAAACTTATTGCTGGCAGGGATCTCTGGCGTTAGAAAAGAACCGAGGTTAATCATGACTTACCAACCACTATTGATAAGCTTTGAAGAAGCAAAAGAGCTCGCTAAGCATTTAAATACCGATTCACTTATTGGTCAATCTATCGCTAGCGAAATTGCCGCGTTAGAGGCATACATGCCATTAGGCATCGAGATCCCTGGTCACGGTGAAGCCGGTGGTTACGAACATAACCGCCATAAGCAAAACTACATCCATTTAGATTTAGCCGGTCGTTTGTACCTAATTACAGAAGAACAACGCTACCTAGATTATGCGCGAAGCATGCTGGTTGAATACGCCAAGGTGTACCCTACTTTAGAGCTAAACACTAGCCGAGACACCAATCCACCAGGGCGCTTGTTTCACCAAACCTTGAACGAAAACATGTGGATGCTTTACGCCTCATGTGCCTATTCGTGTATTCGCCACAAACTCGCAGACGATGAACAAACATTGATCGAAAATGATTTGTTCAAATTGATGATTGAATTGTTTGTTGACGTTTATGCCCATGATTTTGACATAGTACATAACCATGGTTTGTGGGCAGTAGCCGGGGTAGGTATTTGTGGCTATGCCATTCAAGACCAAGCCAGTGTAGATAAAGCCTTATACGGTTTAAAAGGCGATAGCGTAAGTGGCGGCTTTATTGCCCAACTTACTCAATTATTTTCGCCAGACGGTTACTACATGGAAGGCCCTTACTATCACCGCTTTTCACTGCGTCCAATCTTTTTGTTTGCCGAAGCCATTGAACGTCGCCAACCAGAAATTGGTATTTATCGGTTAAAAGACCAAGTGATTAAAACCACCACTTACGCGGTAATGTCTACCGCCTTTCCAAATGGTGTACTGCCAGCACTTAATGATTCCTCTAAATCTATGGACATTAATGACGAAGGCATTTTGATTGCGACCAGCATGTGCTTTAGCCGTTACCAACGTGACGCAAACTTGGTTGCTATGGCTAAACACCAAAACAAAGTGTGGGTACACGCCTCGGGCGCTAGCTTGTCTGATGCCAGCAATAACGCCGCAAACTTAGGCGGTTTTAACTGGGGCAGTTTAGTGTTAACAGACGGCGCTGAAGGCGATCGCGGCGGCGTGGCGATTTTACGCCACCGTGACACCAGGCAAGACGACAGCATGGCGCTTCTATGGTTTGGCCAACACGGCAGTGATCATAAACTTCACTCGGCGCTAGACCACGGCCACTTTGATGGCCTGCACTTCAACCTATTTAATCGTGGCCAAGAAGTACTTCACGATTACGGTTATGGCCGTTGGGTAAACATTGAACCTAAATTCGGTGGTCGCTACATTCCTGAAAACAAAAGCTACGCTAAGCAAACGATTGCCCATAATACCGTGGTGGTTGATTTCCAAAGCCAAAACCAAGGTGACACAGCAACCGCTGAACAAAAGTGGGGAGAGAAACATTTCTTCGTAAGCGGCAACAGCAAATTACAAGCGATGAGTGCGTTTGTACGTAACTACTACCCAGGTGTAGACCAACAACGCAGCGTTATAATGTTTGAAGCGGAAGGCTTTACTAAGCCATTAGTGCTAGATTTATTCCGCTTGGTGAGTGAGCAAGAACATAACTACGACTATACCCTGCACTACTCTGGTCACTTTATTAACAGCGATTTTAACTACCAATGCAAAGCCACGTTAAAACCCTTGGGCGACGCACACGGTTACCAGCACTTGTGGCATCAAGCGACTGCAGAGGTAAACAACTCAAGCCTAATGACATGGTTACAAGGCAACAGTTATTACTCAGTAATAAGCTCAGCAACAGCGAACAGCCAAGTGATAATGGCGCGCACTGGCGCCAATGATGCTGACTTTAATTTACGCAGCGAGCCAGTACTGATACTTCGCCAGAAAGCTAAAGATCATTTATTTGCTAATGTATTTGAAACTCACGGCTACTTTAATGAAGCCATTGAAGCCAGCACTGAGGCACGCGGCCAAGTAAGTGCCGTAGAGGTTCTCACTCATAATAAAGTGGCGTCAGCGGTTGCGATTCATCTGGTGTCGGGTAAACACATTACGGTATGTGTGTCTAACCAAGCCAATGTAAAAAAAGACACTCAGCATCAGCTAGAAGTTGACGGTAAAATCCTGCGCTGGAGTGGTCCTGTATTCATTGCATAACAATTATTATGTAAGCGCTTATAAAGCCTCGCCATCGCGAGGCTTTCTCTTATTCAACACTTACATTCAGATTCTAACTAGACAATAGCTTACTGATATAACGACACTTTCTACTGGTTGTTCGTAACCACTCCATTCGCCAATAACTCCTCATACAACGAAAAACTGAAGCGGGCTAATGGAAGACATTCTGAACATCGCTTCACTCCGCGCTTAGAAAACCTAACAAACCTTCTCGTCATAAAAGATTCACACTGTGAAATAGCATAATCAAAGACTTAGCAGAGTGTTCACTATTTAAACGACAAATTTAACCCAAATGGGGAATGGCTCATTTTCTAAACGAAAGATATTCTGCAGCTATACCTAATTAGGTATGACAATAAATCAGTTCATTGTCACTAGCACGGATGCTTAATATCAAGGAATGAGGTAATGATATGACTGTAGTAATCACTCTCGCACTGCTCACTTTAATCATGTTGGCGCCAATTAAAATTGGCACTCAAGTATTAAAAATAGAACGCTCAGGCATGGATGTATGCTTTGTCGCGGTCATCTTGGCCATTGCAGCAGGCATGCTAACCGATATAGCCATTGGCCAAGGGTTCTTCCCCACTTTGGTAGCAATAGTGGTAACCAGTATTTTATTTTCACTGTTGTTTAAAACCACTGCAGTTGCAGGTTTTGTTTTAGCCTTATTATCCACCGGGATCCAGCTACTATTCACCGTAGCAATTGTGGCATTTGGTGTGGCTATTGCGTATACCCTCTCTTAACTGGTACTTGCCTCCTAAAAAAGGAAGCGGCTCGCTTCCTTTTTTATTTCCAAATTTTCTCTCAGTTACAACAAGTTGCTAACCCTATCGCAGCACACTTTGGCTTACAAAACCTCGCATCTTAAACGTATCACCGCTAACATTAAGGTAACAACATTGTTAAATTGATATAGAAATTGCAATCAGGTTTAAAACCATTGGTTGAATATCAGGGATGAGATGAAAAAGTTAACCTTTAGCGCCTTGTTATTTTCGCTGGCGAGCACCAGCGGTTTTGCAGAACAACAAACCGGTCCAAGGCTCGTGGCCTATCGCGACACTTATATTCTACTCGGAAAATATAACCCTAACCCGCCTGATCTTGGTGACTATTCTTCGGCCTTAGCCACAAAAGAAGCTGACGGTAATCGCGGTATCGACAACTTAGAAACCGAGTTTCAAATCAGTGGTAAGTTGATTGTTGGCGAGAGCCTGTTTAGCCAGCGGGACTACTTTAGTATTGCCTATACTCAACGAAGCTTTTGGCAAGTTTACAACAAACCATTCTCTTCCCCTTTTCGCGATACCAACTATGAACCCGAGCTAATTTATACTTGGCGACCTGATAATTTTGCTATTGACGCGAATAAATGGCACCTGCGCTCTGCCAGTTTTGGTTTTAGCCATCAAGCCAATGGCTCTTATGGCGAGTTTGATCGCTCTTGGGAGCGGATTTATGCTCAGTTTGATGCATCCTACAACGACTGGTTGTTCTCCGCTAAACCTTGGATCCCGATAGGCCCTGAAGTTAATAATGGCGGAGACTTTACCGATTATTACGGATACGGCGAAGTTTCTGTAGCTTACTTGTTTGGTGACAACCAATGTAACCATCGCGTCAGCGCTATGGGCAGAAACAACCTAAAGTCTGATAACAAAGGCGCAATAGATTTACGCTTTGCCTATTGTATAACGCCAGCGTTTTCGCTTTATGCCAAGTACTTTAATGGCTATGGTGAATCGATGCTTGATTACAACATTCACAATCAATCCTTCGGCTTGGGAGTAGCATTAAACCGAATTGGTGATAGACGCGAAATGATGTCTGATAGCAGCCAATGGACATTTGCTGGCATGAGCATATTTAGAGATAGTTATATTCTGCCTTTCAAGTACAACCCTTCCCCATCGGTTCCCGACTTGGCAGGAGGCGTTCCAGGCCAGCAGCCCGACAAAGTAGAAGTGGAGTTCCAGTTTAGCTTTCGCTTAACCATGCCCTTCAACTTGTTTACCGACACCGACAACCTCAGCTTTGCGTATACCCAACAAACCTTTTGGCAACCTTATGAACGCTCTGGCGATTCAGTGAGGGAAACTAACTACGAGCCCGAGTTTTTCTATCAGTGGAACAGCAAAAAAGAGGCGCGCAGCTCGGCTTGGTCGCCAGAATGGATACGTTTAGGTTTAGTGCATGAATCTAACGGTCAGACCCAAATACGTTCTCGTTCGTGGAATCGCATATATACCGAGTTTAGCTTTGACGCTAAACCAGTCACTATTGCTGTAAAACCTTGGTATCGGTTTGAGGAAACAGCGGAAGAAGATGACAACCCCAATATGGAAGATTATTACGGTTACGGACAGCTCACAGCCAAATGGCAAATCAATGACCGACATCGCTTAAGCTTTTTAGGCCGGAATAACCTAAAAAGCGACAACAAGGGCGCGGTAGACCTACGTTGGTCTTACGGAATTACCCAAGAATTAGCGCTGTATCTTAAGTATTTTAATGGTTACGGCGAATCACTCATTGACTACAACAAACATAACAAAAGTCTGGGGATAGGTTTCGCTATCAACCAATAATCTCGTTGCTAGCAACAAACTGGTGGGCGTTAAAGTCCCCTCTCTTCTATTCACTTTTCCAAACGCCAACTATATTGGCGTTTGGACTGTTGGAATCACAAAACCTAGCAGACTACCCCGAAGCCCCGCTCATATGCTTAACAATAAAACCTTTGTTGTATTAAATATGTTAATAACTTTATTCTCAACAGCAAACACTTTACTATGCCTGCCACAAAATGCGGTTTAGGTCTAATCAGCAGTTGCCATTTCATAGCAGTGTTATTTGAGCACCAAGACTTAAGCGTAAACTGAGTTCCCATACAAGCAGAGAATCACATGGATAGTGAGTACGACTACAAACCACGTACCGTTTCAAAAAATGTAGACAAAGAATTTCGTTTAGGTGAAGGACGAATCAGCGGATTTTGCTCATTATTTCTAGGAATACTCAGCCTTTTAGCGGTTATTGCTTACCTATATCCTTCCATGCTGACTACCACCGAGTTAAGAAAAATCTATGACGCGGAGCAGTTACAACAGGTGCTTAAATACGGTATGTATACGTCAATCGTATTAGGTATTCTGACATTTTTGCTCAATAAAGGTGCTTACAAATATTTGGGTATTTCGGGAATACTATTTACAGCGGTCGCTTTTTTGTTAGGTGGATACAGAATTCCTGTAGGCCCGGTTGAACCCGCCGCGCTATCACTGGGGATTGATTGGTTAATCTTGGCATTTTTAGGTTCCATCTTCATATTTTTAAGCTTAGAGAAGCTATTCCCCAAGTACCGAAATCAATTAATCATGAGGCCTGAATGGGATGTAGACTTGTTCTACTTTTCTTTTAATCACCTCGCTATTTCGGCCATACTCGTTTTTGCCAACTACCATGTCAGTCACTTTGACTGGGCTGTTAGCGCCAGCTTTCAAGAAAATATTCGAAGCATACCTACCATTGTACAGTTCGTCGTTATCGTGATTAGCGCTGATTTTGTTTTATATTGGGAGCATCGTGCTTATCACGAGTTCACAGTTTTGTGGCCTATTCATGCGGTTCATCATTCGATTGAAAATATTGATTGGCTAGCCGGTTCGCGAGGACATTTCGTTCAAGTATTCTCAGAACGAGCCATGGTAATGATTCCTCTCTACTTATTGGGCGTTGATCAGGCTGCGCTGAATATATACGTTACCTTCGCCGCGCTGCAAGCAGTACTTATCCATTGTAATTTGGGTATTTCATTTGGACCACTAAACTACATATTGGTTACGCCGCAATTCCATCACTGGCACCATAGTTCGGAAAAACCGGCTATTGATACTAATTATTCTGCGCATACCGTGTTATTCGACCGCTTATTCAAGACTTATCATTTTCCCAAACAACATTGGCCAGCAAGTTACGGCACAACCCAACGATTGCCTCGGACAGTAATAGGACAAACTCTTTACCCGCTCAAAGTGTGGCTAAAAAGACTAAAGACCAAACACACAGCTTAGGCTACAGACCGCTTATTCCGCTTTGCTTAACCAGCGGAATGAGCTTTTTAGAAAAGCTGTAGCCTCTGTTTCAACAATCTCGCCATGTGCCATTACCAGAACCTTGGGCTGCCAATTGAGAATACTTGCTAGATGATCTCGAGCTTCTGCTTTACCAAACATAAAACTCAAACGCCAATCTATCGGCATTTTTCCGTCAGGCGCTAAAATCCCTACCCCTTTGGCAATCAATCGATGACAGCAAGAAAAATGCTCAATACTAAAATTTTCAACCAAGTCGGTAACAATAAGAACAGCTGATTTTTTATGGAAAAAGACACATTCTTGCATTGCAGGTGAGCCGGTGAACAAGGTTTGTTCTATGAACTCTTGCCACGGCCAATGCATATTCGCGCTATTAGTTAACGCTCCGTCAAAAACCAAATCTCCGCGTTTGTTTATAACTTGCTCGGTGCCGTAGGTGCTGGCATTAGGGTAACGGCCCTGCCATTCACCAATAAAAAGGTGATGTAAATGATTCGGGGCAATCAGGTATCTAACAACACCTAGAACACTTAATTGACTAGCTAACTGCTCACTAAAACGGATTGGACTATGGAGCCATAGCCCGCCGTCATCAAGCCGAACAACGGTCATTCGCGTGGTGTATGGTAAGGTAAAAAAAGGAACGGCTTCGCCTTCCACTATCCAAATATCTTCAGCTAGCTTTCTCATTCCACTCCCTATCGGTTAAACAATTTAGAGAGAACTCCAATAACCGCTCGAATATCCCCATGGCAGTAAGAAACCTTACGCCACACCTTATTCATCACCAACAATTTGATGCTCAACGGGTTTATCAAAACATCGAGCGGGGTTACCCACAGCAACAGAGTTAGCAGGTACATCTTTAACCACTACCGCTCCTGCACCAATAGTCGTATTCTCGCCTATTTGAACACTGCCAAGAACAATAGCCCCGGCGGAGAGACAAACATGATTACCAATAGTAGGCAAACCAAAGCCACTACTTTGGCCTTTTACTCCAACCATTACCCCATGATAGATAACTAAGCTCTCAATTAGTTGGCTTTTTTATTTAGTACAATATTGCCCAAATGAGGTACAAGTAAGCTTTTGCCAGTATAAATGAAACGTCAATTTGTTGATTCCTTGTTTTTATTAATCAAGCAACAAAAAAGCCTAACTCAAGAATGAGTTAGGCTTTTATAAAACGGCAGTTAGATACTAAGCCGCGTTATGCGATGGTAGGCGGTGATTACTATTGTTTAACAAGGCTAAATTGGCATCGCGTGCTTTATCTGCGTTTCCGGCCATAATCGCATCGTAGATAGCCTTATGTTCTTCAATACAGGTGCCGCCATCTTTCGATGAGTGATCGATAAACCCAATAAACATGGTGCGTAATACATTAGCAAATGGAATATAGAAACTATTCCCAGTTGATAAAAATACCAAACGGTGGAACTCCATATCTACGTCAGTCCAGGATGTTTCTAAATCTGCTCCAGAGGCAACATCAGCCATCTGTTGAAACACTGCAGAAAGTCCCATACGCTGTTCAGCGCTGGCATTACGTGCGGCTAACGCAGCGGCTTCTGGCTCAATAGCTCGGCGTAACGCTAAGAAATCTTGATACGCTAGTTCGGTGTTGTTTAAACCCATCATCCAATCAAGCAATTGGGAGTCTAAGAAATTCCAATACTCGCGGTCACGAACGCGAGTACCAATTTTAGGACGAGACTCTAACAAACCTTTTGAGTTAAGCAGCTTGATAGCTTCACGCAAAGCAGTGCGACTCACACCAAACTGTTCACATAAATCAAGCTCGCCAGGGATAATACTGCCTTGTGGTAGCGCCCCCGATAAAATACCGCGGGCAATTTCGCGGGCCACTTGCAAATGAAGACTGCGTGATGAGCCCTCAATCTGAGTGAATTCGTTAGACATAGAATAACCTTTTCCAAATTTTGTGTTAGCAATAGCAACCCTGAGAATTGCCATTGCTAACACAAATTAATACACATTTAGTATTACTAATACTACAGTAATTATTTTATCTCAGATACATAAAATACTAGCAAATGCAGGCTTGATCGCCTTATTTGTAACACTTAAAGACTAATCAAACGACCGTTTACTTTTAAACTGACTTGGGAAATTAGTTACCATAATTCTTTTACTCTTTTAAGTAACAACACTATCCGCGTTCACTTGTTTGCTGCAGTAGATGAGCCTCCTACCCACCAAAATGATCCGGTAATTAGGTTACGTAAGCTTCGCTAAGGTTAATGACGTGGTGAGTCAGCGATGCAAAACGCTCGCGTTCCATATAGGTAAGAAAGCCAAACTATGGATTTGGAAGATTCAACTGACCAAACTGGATGTTTGAATAAGTGTTAGAGCCGGAAAGACTATAACAATCTAGATCTAGACACTTTAAAAGAAAAAACCACACAGCTAACCATGTGGCTTTTTGATGATGCAATCAAGAATTTATCCCACCGCTACCAAATACTTATTAGTAGAGGCTAAATACCCAAGGCTTGACCACCGCCAATTTGTACTGTTTCAGCAGTGATAAATGACGCATCTTTACTAACAAGGAAAGAGATCGTTGAAGCCACTTCTTCTGGTTGACCTAAACGCCCAAGCAAAATGCTGTCCTTCCAAGAGGCAAAGACTTCTGGCTTAGTTTCTTTTATCTGAGCATGGAATGGCGTATCGATAGTACCTGGTGATACTGCATTAACACGAATACCAGTGGGCGCGAGCTCTTTTGCTAAAGCACGAGTTAAAGTATGAACCGCAGCTTTAGACACACCGTATATACCCGCTCCTGGACCACCAGCATTCCACGCAGCATTAGACGTAAAGTTGATAATTGAGGCATTTTCGGCTTTCTTTAAAAATGGAATGGCCGCACGCGAAACAAAGAACGCACTATCTAAGTTAAGTGCCATAACAAAGCGATAGAATTCAGTGGTCATTTCCTCCATTGGACTACGGCCACCTAAACCACCAGCATTGTTCACCACAACATCAATCTGTCCAAACTTTTCGCCGATTAGATTTACGTTTTTGGTAACAGCGGCATCATCAGTGACATCAAATCCATAGTATTCAGCTTCAATACCTGCGTCTTTAAGTTGAGCAACACGCGCTGCGCCTTGTTCGTCTTCGATACCATTAAGTACAACTGTGTAGCCATCTTGACCCAATCGCTTGGCGACTTGGAAACCAATACCACCTGTTGCGCCCGTGATTAAAGCAACTTTATTAGACATATCTACGCTCTCATTGATTAGTTAATCTAAAAGAAATGAATTGTTTATTAATACAATAAGATTAAACATTTTTTTATTGTATTACAAATACTTAGTTCACATTTTAGAAGTTATAACGAAGCCCGATACGACTTCTTAGTTCCCTCTGGCTAGACTGATCAGATACAGATACATCACCAAATTCTAACCAAGGAGTCCAATCACCAATGCTGTAATGAATGGTAAAGTTGTTTTCATAGTTCGTTCTGTCGTTGTTGTACAACAGGTATTCTGAATTATCAGCGTAATAGTAGTTACTCTCTAAGCCAAATGCCCATTGCTGATATTTATAACCAATGTTTGCGGTATAACGATGACGGTATTTTTTAACGTCTTCGCCGGGTTTTACATCAAGGCGATAACGGCCACTAACAGACAAGCCCTTAACCTTCTCGGGAGTATAGGTTAAACGTAGCTGTGGTTTATAGGTTGTTCCTGAAGTGCCAAATTCAATTGGCATACCAGGTATCAACGCCCATTGGTCGTTTATTTTGTAACGATAACCGAGATCGATTTCGGATCCGTTTGATTGTAAATCTTCCATAAATTTGCCCTCTTCTCCCTTAAACTTTAACTCTAAAGCCATAGAGAAATTGTTTTCAAAGGTGTGGGCCATCTTCACTCGGCTAGCATGTTGTTTAGTGTCACTTTTATACTCGTGACGAAAGTCTACCGACGTTGCCATTGCATTTACGCTCAACAAACTTACGCCGCCAATCAACATAACTAGACTGCTAGATTTCATTATTTACTCTGTTTAGGATGAAATTATTTGTATTACAATACTATTTTTAATCACTTCCAAGTAAGAGGTGAATAAAATGTGATCACAATCAAAACGAATCAGTCAAATTGACGGCAACTTTGAAGTTGAGCAGATTTTTAACCTGCAAATAAAATATTTTTTGGCACATTTAATTAACACAACATCAAGAGCATTCTGATGCTAGGTCAGTATAAGGTCTAAAAGAAATCATGCCGTTAAATAGCAAAGATAAATTGGCAAAATACAGGAGAGGCTATTCGAGCCCTGGCAGTCAAAAGCGAGGAGCTTTGCCACTCGAAGCAAATCTATCGATGAAATAAGCAGTACCCGCTTAGTGAAACCTAAACTAAAACGTTTTCCACAAAAAAGCCCCTCACAACTAAGTTGCGAGGAGCTCTGTTTTATCGCTTAAGCTGAAGAAGCTAACTTAAGCGGTCACCATTCATTATTGAGCAACAGTGAAACCAAAAGATTCAGCACGGGCAGCAACCTCTTCAGCTGTTAGTGTTGACAACCAGAACGCTGTATTGTCAATTGCACCATCTAGGTTTTTTTGAGAGCTGTTTGAACCACCACCAACATATACTTTGTCACCTTCTTTGGTGTTAGCAACATAGTCAGTAATTTCAGCTGAGTTCTCAAGCACACCATTTACATAAATGCTTGCTGTTGTACCGTCATAGGTAGCTACAAGATGTTGGTAAGTATCGTCAGTAAGTACCGAAGTAGCTTTGACACTAGTAGAACCGGTACTGTTATAGATACGAATCTCTGGAATTAAAGTCCCTTTGTTTACAAGTAACTTCCAACCCTTATTGCTATCCGTATTTTCTAACAACTGTAGGTCTTGGCCTAGGTCAGCATTAAAACTAGCGCTGGTTGATTTGTACACTACCTCCATTGAGATAACGCCATCAATCGCTGCTAACGGATCCGTAGTTGAGTCCATAACAGTATAGTGATAACCAAATAAACCAGATGCAGAGGTTTGCGTAATAGATACAGCTGCATCAGCATCTACAGCTCCATCAACCACGGCTCTAGTGTTATCATCAGCTTTACTCATCTGCAAAACTTTAGCACCTAAAGAAGGAGCAGCGTCTACACTAGCAAAGTTCCATTCAAAGTCTGCGGCTGGGCCAGCTGGTACATCAGGATCGGTATCACCAAACCCAAAGTCTTTAGCTCGTTCAGCAACTTGCTCTGCTGTTAGTGTCTCTAACCAAAACGCCGTGCTATCAATCGCTCCAGCTAAGTTTTTCTGTGAACTGTTTGAGCCGCCACCAACGTATACTTTATCGCCTTCTTTGGTGTTAGCGATGTAATCAGTTACTTCAGCAGTGCCTTCTAACTTACCATTTACATAAATATTAGCCGTTGTGCCATTATATGTAGCTACAAGGTGCATGTAGGTATCGTCTTCTAACATAGACGTTGCTTTAATACTGGTTGAACCATCACCGTTGTAAATACGTAGTTCTGGAATCAAGGTGCTCTTATTTACAATAACCTTCCAACCCTTATTGCTATCGGTATTTTCTAGTAATTGTAAGTCTTGCGACATATCAGCGTTAAAGCTTGCATCATCGGCCTTAAATGTAATCTCCATTGAAATTACACCATCTTCAGCTGCTAATGGATCTGAAGCGCTGTCCATTACCGTGTAATGGTAACCGTATGAACCAGATGTAGTTGATTGTTCAATTGATACAGCTGAACCATTGTCTACTGCGCCAGTTACCACTGCACGAGGGTTATCATCAGCTTTACTCATTTGTAAAACTTTATCGCCTTCAGCGGCATCAGCATCTACGGTAGAAAAATCCCACTCATAAGCTGCAGTTGGCACATCAACACCAGGCGTTGGCTCTTTTTCTGCTTCAGCAATAGCCGCTAAGATAGTTTCATCAGTAACTTCTGCGCCAGAGTCGTTGTAATCAACACCTTCCAAGGTATATGTAATTGTTAACGCTCCTGCACTATCAACCACATAAGTACCGTCTACGGTACCGTAAGCAATAGTAGTTTCTGAAACGGTGTAAGCTTGAGTTGTATAAGTGTATAGATCGTTAGTTTCATCGTAGCTATAAACTTTAAGCACATCATTTTCAAAGTTGTAAATTTGTGCGTATTCAGTTGATGACGTAGTGATGTTTGAAGTCTCACTGGAGATATTCCAGTCTGTATCTTCAATAGCGTAAGTAGGCTCAGCTGGTGGAACGTACACCTCTGGTGCATCGAAACAGCCAAACATAAAAGTAGTGCTCATAGGGATTAGCAGCAGCTTAGACGCTTTCATTTAAACCTCCTTGTAGGAATAAATAATATTATTGTAATAGTTAAGGTACTAATGTTTCTGCGTAGCTATTAATTGCTTAGGTGTTTTATTGAAGAATTAACACTATTAGCTTAAGTCGCTACTTCGCCTTCTTATAGTTACTCACTTAAAAATCGAGTAACCGGATAAAGGTTTCATTTAAACCTCCTTAAATCGGTAAAAATGATCATATTGTATTAGTAATACAAAACTATAATGTGGCAAATAAAAGCGATTGTAAAGTGACCTGCCTCGCACTATTACGCTTAAAAAGCCGTCTATTTCTCAAGTTGAGATCTATGCTGTTTTACAGGTAAGTTTGGTTCGATTTGTCTTTAGCAGATTTGCTTACATGCTTGTTTCCACCCTTCCTTTAGTAGTAAATCCGTCAATAATGGTTGAGCGCCTAGGAAGGAGACATGTTGCTCTATAAGTGGGGACGTGATTCTTTTCACTATGAATAATAAAGACAATATCTATTGGGAGTCGCTTAGTACAAGCTCTTTAGTCAAAGGTACTCATCAATACTTAACCAAGTTTCAATTTACAATAGGGTAAGTAAAGGCATCGTTTAGAAAGAGTAATATAATGGCGTGACAACTATAACTAACCCTAAAGCAAAAACTATCTGGTACTACTTACATTTCGTTAGCCACATCATGACCACAAACAAAGATCTTCATGGCGCCTCACACCACTAGTAATACAAATAACCGTCGTTTTCAGATTTTCCTAAACTCACATTCGCACGTTTATTAACGTTAACATTCCCTTACTGATTTTTGCTTAAGCCGCCGATCATTGTCACCAAACAAGGAGATTCTTTGGCTTGAAAAGTCAAAACCCGATCATTCTCACAGACACGCGCTCAATTATTGAGCTTTAATTGTATTACTATTAAGTTTTAGCAAGATTTAATGGTATACATAGCAATAAAGAACCAACAATAAAAACTAAAAAATATCGACATTAAGACTTTCGTTAAATTGTTGTCGGAAACGAATCTCTTAATAATTAAACGCGATTTTAAAAGGACAACGTCATGATATTTATAGGGATATTCCTAGCATTGGTTGCCTCTTACTTAGTGCTAATAGATATTGCACAAGTTATTAAGAGCCATCACTAAATACATTAAGAAAAGATATGAATAAGACTAAGCCTCTAGCCGCTGTAGTTTGGCGGCTAGAACTCTTACTTCATCTCAGTGTTAACCCTTACTAGCCGCTCAACACAATCTTCAACCCCAAGCTTAACGATAAACTCAATCTGTTAGAAAGTAGCGAAGGTTTCTGGCAAAGCTCTAAAAGAAGCAAACGTTAGCTTAAGCTAGCCATTTGCTTTAGAAAAACCCACCAAAATTATGGTAATTAATGCATACTAAACATAGACATAATTACCTAAGCTAGCGATGGAATTAGAAGAAATATATCGTCGGGATTTAAACCTCCTCATTGCACTAACAGTGCTTATTGAGGAAGGCAGTGTAAGCCGCGCCGCCAGCCGACTAAATCTCAGTCAATCAGCCATGAGCCGAGTATTGACCCGTTTACGAGAGCTGCTAAACGACCCTTTGTTTATTCGCCAAGGCCAAGGTCTTGTTCCTACACAACGCGCGCTAGACATTACTCTGTCTTTGCAAAATCCGCTAGAGGAATTGCGACAGGTACTTAGCCCCAGTGAGTTTGACCCAGCTACTTGCCAGCAGCATTTTCGAATTGCCACCACTGACTATGCCATGCAAACCATATTGCCCTTTGCACTAGCACGTATCTATCAAGAAGCTCCAAATATCTCTTTAGAGTTTGCTCCTTTGCAGCACCAAGATCTTGCCAAGCAACTGACTTCCGAAGGTTGCGATATGGCCATTTGTCGACCCGTACAAGCGGTAGAGCCACTACTAAAAGAAAGTTTAGGGCTAGTGAGCGTATTTTGCTTGTTAGCAAAACATCACCCCCTAGCGGAAAAAGAATTAACAATTGAAGACTACCTCGCCTACCCTCACGCGATGATCGCCATTAGCGATGGCGTTAAAGCACTGCTAGACGAAGCCTTAATTGAACACCCCAAACCTGCCACATTGTTACGCGCCTATCACTTAGAAGCAGCTCTAGCGATAACCGATAAAGTCCCGGTTATTATCACTGTACCAGCAGATTTAGCCTACTTGGTGGCAGAAAAAAATCAGCTAGTTATTAAGCCGCTTCCATTCAAGTTTGAACCCTTTGATTATTCGCTAATATGGCATGCTCGCTGTGATTACTCTGCACCTCAAATGTGGCTTAGAAGCATTATTAAACAAGAGTGCAGCCGACTCATTAGCAAGCGAGTACAGGACATGGGCTTGCTTTAATACATATTGTAAGCACCAACAAAAAAGCCGACGAGATGCCGGCTTGTTCAGTATTAGTACTTAACTAGAGCTTAATCACTACTCGCCCCGTTACTTGGCCATTGGTAATGGCTTCAGCATATTCTGCCACTTTCTCTAGCTCTACTTCAGTACACGCTTGTTGGTAATAACTTTGTGGCAATAGTTCAGCCAAGCGTTGCCATGCTTTAATTCGTTTTGCTGTTGGGCAACTCACCGAATCAATGCCAAGCAAACTTACATTACGCAATATAAATGGCATTACCGTGGTGGGTAAATCAAAGCCACCCGCTAAGCCGCATGCAGCAACAGCACCGTTATAGTCCATTTGAGCCAATACTTTAGCCAGTACTTTACTGCCTACAGTATCAACAGCACCCGCCCATAGCTGCTTTTCTAAAGCACGTGCAGGCTCTTCAAACTCAGTTCTGTCAATAATACGCGCTGCGCCAAGTTGGCTAAGTAGTTCGCCATTCTGTTCAATACGGCCAGTTACCGCCGCTACTTGGTAACCTAGTTGAGCGAGCAAACAAACCGCTACAGAGCCCACGCCGCCGCTAGCGCCGGTTACCAATATCTCGCCAGATTCAGGCATAATACCTGCATCAACTAATGCTTGAACACACAACATAGCAGTAAAACCTGCAGTACCAATCATCATGGCTTGTTTACCACTTAAGCCTTCTGGCAGAGGCACTAACCAATCAGCTTTAAGACTAGCTTTTTCCGCCATACCGCCCCAGTGGCCTTCCCCAACTCCCCAGCCAGTTAACACAACTTTATCACCCGCCCCATAACGCGGGTCGTGAGATTGCTCAACAGTGCCAGTTAAATCAATTCCCGGCACCATCGGAAAGTTACGTACGATCTTGCCCTTACCAGTAATGGCTAAGCCGTCTTTATAGTTAAGAGATGAATAGTCTACTTGCACCACCACATCACTTTCAGGTAAATCTGAAACTTCAAGCTGACGAATATTTGAGTGAGTTTGCTTCTCTATTTGATCGAGAACGAGAGCCTTAAACATAGTAATACTCCGAATAGTGTGCGAGTTAATTTAATTAGCTAGAGTGTAGTCTTTCTATCACTATGTATTAAGTGAATTTTTATCATTTAATACATGCACCACATACATAAACTCTAGTTGGCTAATCAAGGTGCCAGTATACGGCGAGTAATAAGTATTTTAGGCTGATTGGTTAAACGCTGTTTGGTTAAGCTAACGCACTTACCACAAGTTTTGCCTAAGCCGAGAGATTGCTTTAATTGCTTATATGTGGCTAAAACCAAAGCTTTGGCGGTAGGTGGTATTGTGTTTAATGACTTACTGAATAACCAAGACGTATTAGGTGTTGGTTACGCCGAAGTGGAACCCATAGAGCGTATTCGCAAACAGCACGGTAATGAGAAATCGATAGAGATTTATTACGATGTTAAAGTCACCAATCGCCGCAGTATTGAGCCGGATATTCAGCACTACCTCACTAAATCGGCTACCAGAAGTGTAAACACCGTGGGAGATACCATATTTGGGCTTCGCTTTAGGTATATGCTGTAGTGTTTAAAACTAAAACCCTAAGATCCTTATCTACTAAGTGACTTAAGCCTCTGCCGCAACCCGAAAAAGCGCATTGCGAGCAATGAGTATATGAAAGGGTAAGATACACTTGAGATAAATACGACCACCAATATTATGAGGGCGTACCCATGTGGCTAAATACACGCCACCGTTATGCGACATGACCGAGACCCGAAAATTCAAATGTTTATCATCGAATCCTGCAATTAGCTCATGACTGTTTTCAATCTCGACGGGGAAAGGCCCAAGCTTATCTTCAGCGTCGGGTCCATCGTTTGATAGGCCGAAGGGTAAAGTAACTACTCTTCGCAATAACAAAAGCACTCGAGCCCAAGGCGGAAAGTGCGTAATTACCTCAGCAGCCCGACGAGGCGGTAAATAAGACGCTACCGAATAGCAATCCAAAAAGTCTTTTGGTTTAACCCGAGCATTCAAAATACTGTCTGGCGGTAGTTTCGTTTCTAAGACTTTGGGGGTCATTGATTAACTCCTGATGCCGTTGTTCAACCCACAAAAGCGAGTTTAAGATTGTTATTTACACTCATCCGCGTATTACTGATTCTTATTGCCTGTTTTATATACTGGCACAAATGCCTCACCTTGTTTGAATGAAATGTTTACTGAATCTGATTCACTACCCTAGATAGCCGTTGGCTTATTCACCAACAACGCTTCAACAATATACCGTTGCTCTGCGCCACCACTGAGTTGATTGAAAGGGTAGCAAGTTATCAACGTTAAACGATTATCATCACTAGGCGCCATAAATTGAGTATCAGATTGATGAGCAATTTGAGTATTCACCACCTGATACAGTAATACTTCACCATCATTTGCTTCTACTTGTAATAGGTCTCCTTTGTTAACCGCTGCTAAATTGGAGAAATGGGTATCGCGATGCCCGGCAATCACGGTGTTTCCCACCTCTCCAATTTTTGCGCCACTAAGCACTAAACCGGGGCCAAAAGCCAAAGTGCGCCCCGACGCTCCCGCCAATACATACACCGAATCGACTTGATGTTTAAAGCCAATGCTTTCTAGTTTGGTCACAAAGCTTAACTTGGCAACAGGATAGGTATCGGCCCAATGCCAAGGTTTATGAGTTTGCTGATCGGCTAGAGTGTGCTGCCAGGCTTGAGCAATTAAAAACTGCGCTAAGTAGGCTTTTGCCTGTATGTACGCACCGTGTCCAAGCACCAAAATACCGAGGAGGAATAAACTACAAGGCACCGGATGTTTTGCCATAAAGCTAATGCTCATGGTGTTGTCCTTTTTGAATAGTTGGTTTGATTAGCTGAGTAAAAACGAGCATGAATTATCTGTTCATGCTCTTGCTTGAAATGTGTTAGTGAACCACTTGGTTTTCATTACTGAGTGTTGTTTTGCGCCAACCAAGGCCCAACGCAAGGAGTAACAACAAGCAACCAATGAGCATATTTAACCGGCTTGAAGTCGAGGTTTGCGGCAATACTCCACCAGCTTGCCAGCCTAACGGCATACCGCCATCTATTTGTTTATTAATAGCATTAAGCGACAAAGGCTTAGCGGGTGTTAAATCTACCGCCACTAAACTGGTTTGCGAGCTCACCAAATGATATTTAAGCGCCAGCGCTAAGACTTGTTTCTCTACCCGCTCTTGGTTGAGCGAGCTTTTGCTTAACTCTAAGGCAGATATGTATTGGCGGGCCCACAATAAATCTAAACCGGCTGCTGATTGGTTAGCTTGTAAATTTAAACTACGTTGCCAAAATTGCTCACCAATATTGCCGCTCACCACTAACTGTTGTTGAGAGTGGCTAGGCATTTTAATGCTCACCATTAACGGTTGACCAAGGTACAAATCGGGAATGTTTGCCGGCCAATATTCAGGCACAGTGCCGTCACTAAAGCTCAATTGCACATCGCTCACCACTGGGTGAGAAATTTGCTTAAATAAAGTCGTCACCTTTTGTTTCACTTCATTTTGCTTGCCTATGTAGGTAAAGATACCTTTACCTACATAGGCAGCACGCTGCATAAAGTGTGAATTAGGCGCAGAGCCGATACCAATGGTAAACAAGCGATTATTGCCTAATTGGTTAGTGATTAACTCAAACAAGGCAGACTCGTTACTCACTGCTCCGTCGGTGATAAAAATCACCTGGCGAAGTCGATTGAGCCCTTCCTGTTCCTGGTTAACATCTTTTAACGCCGCTTGTAATGCACCGTACATTTCAGTCCCACCATTGGCTTGCAGCTGGTTAACAAAAGCACGTGCTTGTTTTATATTTTTGCTGCTGGCTGGTACCGATTGAGGCAAAAAATGCCGATAGTTTGAGTTAAATTCAATAAGGTTAAAATAATCATGCTCGGTTAATCCGCTTAATGCTTCGAGTAAGGCTTCACGAGCTTGAGCCATAGATTCTCCAGACATCGACCCAGAGGTATCAATAACTAGAATAAGCTCCCGCGGTAGATCAATAATGTCTTCAGCGTTCCCTTGCGGCGGCATTAACATTAGCAAAGCGTAGTCATCTTTAGCTGGCAACGCTGATGTTTGATGGCTCAGTCCAGTTTGCTTGTATACCGCCGCTTCAGGACGAGAGCCGATAATAGGTTTCCACTTCAACAAGAAATCACGATTTGCATCGGTATTCAGCAATCTAATATCGATGCTGCCATCGCTAAGAACTTGCTTAGACACTGGGTGATAAACACTTTGCAAGCTATCTAACTCAAAGCCTGTATTTAAAGAAATGTGTAAACTCGCCTTAAGCGGACTGGTTGATTCACTTTGGCTATATTGGCGAACGCTATGTTGCATCAGCTGCATCATGTGCTCAAAATTGCTGTTGCCATTCACCGTTTGATACGGTTCTTCCATTAAAGCAGCCAACGACAACGCTTGCGAGTTATCATCCGCCAGGGTTCTTCGCGCTTGGTCTTTAAAAATTTGCGGGGTATAGCGTGGATTTACCACCATAGGGAAGCGTAAACTAAACTCGCCATCTTGATAAGCCAACTGTTGCTGATAGCTTATTTTTACTTTCAAGCTTTCATTGGGGCCAAGATTAGCCACCGCCGTGGTAAAAATATTCGGCCTTAGTTGTTCAACTAAGCTGGCTCGTTTACCTTCTTGTTTAGCGGTTTCAAAAGTACGTTTGGCTTGTTTTTTCTCTTGAATCTCCCCTTCTATTTCGCGGTCTCCCACAATTAAATGCATTTGGTCTACGGCAGCATCATTAGGTAACGGAAACATGTAGCTGCCATTGATCCAATCTTGAGTATTATTTTCAAATGTTTGAATAAGCGTCACTCTGTTGGTCATACCCGATACTGTCATTTCTACCTTGGTATGTAGCGGTAGTCGCTGTTGACGCTGGCCGTTGCTGTCTATAAACACCAAACTGCCTTGGCTTAGCTCCTGTCCGCTTTCCCTGTTGTCACTGTGCACTGCCGCTTGGCTGGGCGACGCAAAGGCCGCCCACAACACGATAATAGCGCCGCCAAAGGAGACGCTGTGACAAAAACCGCTGGCTAATCGAATAACATCTATTTTCATTAGGCTATCTCCCTTAGCTGTGGTGATTATTGCGCTGCTAACATGCCACGTTCAGACATCAGCTTTAGGGTGACGCGGCGGTCAAAGAAGTTGTTCTCTAAATTGGCCTCTGCTTGAAGCGGTGCGGTATCACCAAAGGCTTGAGAGTATAATCGCGATTCAGCAATGCCTTGATTAACTAAATAGGCTCTTACTTCAGCTAAGCGCTGTTCCGATAAAGCTTGGTTGTAACTTGAATCCCCTTGACGATCGGCATAACCGGTTAAATCTAGCTTTAAATCTGGAGCCAGAGACATGGCATAAACTACGTCGTCGAGTTGCTGTTTAAAGTGAGGCTCGATTAACGAAGAGCCGGTTTTAAACTGCACGTTTAACCCAATCGCGAGCTCTTCAAGTTTTTGTTGTTGCGCCATTTTTAGTTGCTCTAATTGGGTGTTCACTCGAGCGTGCTGCTGAGTAAGAGACTCTAGCTGCTCACTGCGCTTAGCTAATACCTCAATTTCATCTTGCTGCTGGTGTAATTGCTGCGTTTGAGCCGCTAACTCTTGTTCATCGGCAACCGATTTGCCAATCCAGGTGCCAGTGAAGCCACCAATAAACGCGCCTACAGGGCCGCCAACTATCGCGCCAATGGCAGCACCAGTACCAAAGCCAACCATCTCACTTTTGCCGCTACGTGGTGAAGATGACTCGGAGACTTCGTTAGCAACTGATACAGTTGATAGGCTTAGGCTGCTAATAATGGCTAGGGCAATTAGATGCTTTTTCATGGAGTATTTCCTTCTCGATGGATAATTATGGTTTTGTTGTTAGCTTGGTCTGTCCAAGCCGTTTCGATGGCTTAATTAAACACTGTTGAAATGGCATTAGCGGGCGCTAAAAATGGCAGTTCGCTTATCAAATGTGGCAACAAAATGGCAATTGCGCTGAAGCCACCAAAGCGTGATAAAAATAATGTATAGTCTATGCAAGTCAGTAGCTTAGAACGTAAGTAAAACCATGAAACGAATTGCCATCGTAGAAGACGAAGCGGCCATCCGCGAAAACTACAAAGATGTATTACAGCAACAAGGGTATAGCGTACAGGCCTATGCTAATCGCCCTAGCGCACTCTCCGCTTTTAATACTCGCCTGCCCGACTTGGCCATCATTGATATAGGTTTAGAAGATGAGATAGATGGCGGGTTTTCGTTGTGCCAATCACTGCGCGCTATGTCGAGTACCCTGCCGATTATTTTTCTAACCGCACGCGACAGCGATTTCGATACCGTTTGTGGCCTTAGATTAGGCGCCGACGATTACTTAACAAAAGATATAAGCTTTCCGCATTTAGTGGCTCGCATTGCCGCATTGTTTCGTCGCTCAGAATTACTTGGCGCAGCCCCTTTAGAAGACAACTTACTGGAGCGAGGTCCTTTGGCTATTGATGGCAACCGCATGCAAGTGCTGTGGAACCAACAAACTATAGAGTTAACCGTGACCGAGTTTTGGATGGTACATGCACTGGCTAAACGTCCCGGCCATGTTCGAAGCCGACAAGAACTAATGACCGAGGCGAAAATCTTTGTCGACGACAGCACAATTACCTCTCACGTAAAACGTATCCGTAAAAAGTTTTTAGCTATAGACCCAAATTTTGAATGCATTGATACGGTATATGGCATGGGTTATCGATGGGATAGCGTGGCCTAATGCTACCAGTACTGCCAATTGGCCTACGCGCCAAAGTCACCATTCTTTCACTATTTTTATTGTGCTTGCCTTGGTTGGGTTATCAATACGTGTGGGAAATGGAAAAATACCTGCGCTTAGGCCAAGAAAAAACCTTAGAAGGTACCACGCAAGCCTTAGCTACCGCCCTGCACGAACGCCCAACGTTGTTTAATAGCCAAGCCAGCTTTTTAAGCCAAGTACAAAAAGGCCGTGATTTATACGCCTACCCGCTTTCTGGTCCAATTCAACTCGATGGCAAACTAAACGACTGGCACGAGTACCAACATCGCATGTTGCGCTATGGCGACGAGCATGTGATTTATCAAGCCGATCCCGATGCCCCCTTGCAAAGCGAATTTACGCATATGGTGGGTAAATTTGGGCGCTATTTATATGCCTACTTTGAAGTGACCGATCAAGATGTAGTTTACCGCGGCAAAAATACACTGCGCGTAGACAACAATGACCACCTTGCCATCGCGACGCTTGCACCCGATGGCGAGTTTAGGCGCTATGTTGTGGCAACAACAGAAGATGGCTGGATAAATGCTTTTGAATTGCCCCTAGATCCCAGCTTAAACACCCCAGTAAAGCCTGAGGTGAAAATTCAAGGTCAATGGTTAAAAACCAATAAAGGCTACAACATTGAACTGCGAATTCCACTGAGTATGGTGGGCAGTAAACTGGGCTTTTCGATTTACGATGTAAACCGCACACCGAAGCGAGAGTTAGTGTCTATTGTGGGTACGTCGGCCATTGATACGGTTGATCAATTGGGTACTGTACTAGTTCCCTCACCTGAGATAGAAAGCATCATCAAAGGGATGAGCCACAACAGCTCACGCATTTGGGTAGTAGATAAACACGGCCGAGTATTGGCTAAATCAGGTGATATTCGCAGTACCCAAAGTATTTGGGCACGCAGCCTGAGCCGCGATAACAACGATGATTGGTGGAGCCGCTTTACCACCGAGTATTTACACCCACTGTATTATAAAATTCTGACTAAACC
This sequence comes from Agarivorans sp. DSG3-1, assembly GCF_046774965.1. Lineage (NCBI taxonomy): Bacteria > Pseudomonadati > Pseudomonadota > Gammaproteobacteria > Alteromonadales > Alteromonadaceae > Agarivorans > Agarivorans sp. DSG3-1. Next base: position 3,967,270 of record NZ_CP177241.1, read on the forward strand.
ACCACAAGATTTTGTCGATTCCCTGCAAGATTCTACTGAGCTAAAAGGCAGCCATATTCAGCAAGCGCTTACCGGCAAACCTGGTTCAACATGGCGCTTAACACCCGACGGGCGTGCCGTGGTGTTAGCTGCTGCCAGCCCGATATGGATTGACGATAAAGTGATGGGCGTGGTGGTAGCGGAAGAGACTACTAACGGTATTCGCACTTTGCGTAACCGCGCACTAGAGCGCTTATTCAATATTATTTTGCTGGTTATGGGGGTTGGCACGCTGTCACTCTTTTTGTTTGCCTCCAGCATTTCTAGCCGAATTAGAAAGCTACGCGACCAAGCAGAAAAAGCCATTGATAGCCAAGGGCGAGTAACTGCCACGTTGCCCGGTTCTAAAGACCGCGATGAAATTGGCGACCTATCACGCAGCTTCGCCAATATTGTTAGCCGTTTAAGCCAATACACACATTACCTAGAAAACATGTCTTCGCGCTTATCTCATGAACTTCGCACCCCAGTTGCAGTAGTGCGCTCTTCGCTAGAACACTTGAGTTTACAAACACTGGATCAAGATACTCAAAAATACGTAGATAGAGCCCAAGAAGGGGTGAATCGCTTAAACATGATCCTCAACAACATGAGTGAGGCCACTCGTCTTGAGCAAAGTTTATCGCAAGCAGAAACCAGTCGTTTTCCGCTATCTAAAGTTGTGGCCGGCTGCATGCAGGGCTACCAATATACTTATCCTGAACAGGCTTTTGATTGCGATATTACGCCCAACACATTAAACATTGTTGGTGTGCCAGAATACATTGCCCAGCTTATGGATAAGCTCGTCGCCAATGCAATGGAGTTCAGCCTGCCAGACAAACCCATCAAGGTGAGCTTCCAACAGGATAACAAAGATGCGGTACTACTGATTAGCAACCACGGTCCGACTCTGCCGGATAATATGGTAGAGCAAATCTTTGAATCAATGGTGTCAATTCGCAGCCAACAAGCCCAGCAAAAGCCCCACTTAGGTTTAGGTTTGTATATTGCGCGTTTAATTGCAGAGTTTCATGGCGGCCACATTAGCGCTCGCAATTTTACCGACAATAGTGGTGTGGAGTTTTGTGTTCGCCTGCCTTTAGAGCAATAGGCCTAAACACAAGGTAGCGCACATTTAGCACAATTGTCGTGAGCAACGCCGCTCCCTTTCTATACTTAAGCTAATCCATATTAGTTGAGTTTAGACATGCGGCGTTTCCTTTTAGTACTTTCTCTATATTGGGTATGCGGGCAAAGTTACGCAGAGTTACCCAAGCTCAGCTACCTCAGCGAAGATGCCTACCCCATCAATTACCGAAGTAACAACGGCCAAGCGAGTGGGTTTTCGGTTGAGCTACTCAAGCTCATTTGGCAACAATTGGGTGAACCTGAGCACAGCGTGAAAATAATGCCTTGGGATAGAGCCTATTACTTACTCGGGCAAAAACCCAATACAGTGTTGTTTGCTACGGTACATACACCAAAACGTGACCCTTACTTTAAATGGGTATGTGCTATCGATAACGTGAATATAGTTCTCATGGGCAATAACAAGCGTCATCCAAAGCTCTCCTCACTCAAACAACTCAACCACTTGAAAATTGGCGTATTACGCGCAGACGTAGGAGAACAAATTTTGCTAAACAATGGCATTGAAGACGAAAACCTAATGTTTAGCGACAGCTATCGCCATTTAATTAAGTTGTTGTTAGCTAAGCGGGTTGATTTTATCGCTGGCTCAGAGCAAACCATTAGGCACGCGGCCAAACAAAACAATTACTCATTAAAACACTACGAAGTAAGCTGGGTACTTCAAGAGCAAGAACTTTGCTACGCCTTTAATAATGCTGTCGACGACGCTGTTATTGGGCAGTTTCAACGCGCCTTAGAGGAGGTAAAGCAAGGTAGCGCGTTTAAGCAAATACTCACGCGCTACCAGCAACAAAAACTCAACCATTGAGCTAGTTGGCTTTAGTCGACACACTTTTGATAAGAGTAATAACCGACATAACCACACCGCCAGCAACAATGCCTAACAAGGCATTGTAAGCAATGGGAGCAAACGCCCCCATAAGTGGAGACAATGCGCCTAAATTGCCAGCCCAGTGTTGAACATGATGAGTCCAATCAACAAACATGGGAATGCCATGGCTTAAAATACCGCCCCCCACTAAAAACATTGCGGCGGTACCCACTACGACTAAAAACTTCATGAGAATAGGCGCAAAACCTAGCAAGCCTTTACCCAATGTTTGTTGCAGTTGGCCGCCGTTATTTTTCTTAGCATGCTCAAGCAAGTATAAGCCAGCGTCATCTAGCTTTACTATGCCCGCCACTAAACCATAAACCCCAATGGTCATCGCAAAGGCAATACCCGTATCTGGGTTAACAGCGCGGCCTCGTTCACTGTCCCTAACGCAATAACGATAATCTCGGCAGATAAAATAAAATCGGTACGAATGGCACCTTTAATTTTATCCTTTTCAAAAGCCACTAAATCCACAGTGTCATCGGAGTTGGCTTGTAAGCGCTGGAGTTTGTTTTGTTGTTCATTATGAGTATGAGGAAATAACGCATGAAAGACTTTTTCAAAGCCTTCAAAGCATAAAAATAAACCGCCTATAATCAACAATATACTAATTGCCACTGGCAGAAAAACGCTTAAGGCTAAAGCACTTGGCACCAAGATTAATTTATTAGCAAAAGACCCTTTAGCGACCGCCCACACCACCGGTAATTCGCGGTCAGCTTTAACCCCCGACACCTGTTGGGCGTTAAGCGCTAAATCGTCACCCAACACTCCTGCGGTTTTCTTTGCCGCAACTTTAGTCATTAGCGCAACGTCATCTAACACTGCTGCAATGTCATCAAGCAATGCGATTAAACTTAAACCTGCCATCCTAATCCTTGGAATCGGTAAAAAAGAACTATCCTAACCAAAGCATTGTAGAGCGACTAGTGCTAATTAAAGATAATTTAATCAATTAGATTAATTACTTGGGTCCTACCAGCTAAGCTTTTGTTGAGTGTTGTATCAAGTTCACGCTTTAAGGATTGAGAGAGCTTTGAGTGGCTAAATATCGTCATCGGAGTTCGATTTTTGAGCTCATAGTGCTAGCATCAATACAACAAGGAAGGCAGTAATTACCTGTTTTTTTGAGAGTACAGCCAGCAGCTAGTTCTCAAAATTCATTGTTAGGAAGGGAGCCATTTTGCGAGCGATTTCTCTATATTGGAAGTGTCTATTCTTTGGCTTGCTAAGCCTCAATATGTTTAGTGCGAATGCGCAAGCAAACAATAATGTATTAGTGGTTCATTCCTATCACAACGAACACTTTTGGACCGGTTACTTAAAACAGGGCCTAGACACCTCATTCAAAGATGATGGTAATACCCGCTTGTTTCATGAATACATGGATGCCAAACGTTATCCCAACAGTGATTTCAGGCTAAGCTTTTTAAGCTACCTAGAGACTAAATACGCCAATACCCCTTTAGATGTTATCGTGATTTCTGATGACCCTGCCTTCAACCTTATTAGAAATAATAGAAAACAATTTTTTAGCACAGTACCAATTGTATATTTGGGTATAAACCGCGTAACAGAACAAGTACTGAACGCACCTAATATGACAGGGATATTTGAAAATCGAGACATTGCTAACACTATTATTAGTATTAAACAACAAACTGGCCAAAATGAATTGGTGCTGGTAATAGATCCTAGCTCAACCGGTTTAGCTAATCTAGCCAAAGCAAAAACGGTGATAGGAAAACCAGGTGCACCCAGTAAAATTCACATTATCGAAACCTTAGCCGAGGATGAAATTGTTGATGTGTTTGCCAATATCAACAGCAACATTCCAGTATTACTGCTAGGCCAACTAACTAGCCCAGCACGAAACAACGCATTATTAAGCTGGAACGAAGGCACCCAACAATTAGCAACCTGGACTAACAACCCTATTTATACTCTTGCTATTACAACGCTGTCACACGGAGCGGTAGGCGCAGATGAACTAGACGGTCGACAACATGCTATGCGCGCAGCCGAATTAGCTAAGCGCATTTTAGCCGGTGAGTCGGTTGATGACATAGAGCCGATTACCCTCGCCCAAAGCCAGTGGATATTCAATTGGGAAAAACTACAAGAATATAATTACTCCGAAAAATCTCTACCTAAAGACGCAAAGATCATCAATAAGGAAGAAACCTTTTACCAAAAATACAAATTAATGGTGAGGCTGGTGGTCTCGGCTTTTGTAGTGTCTTTACTGATTATTATTTTATTGATGGAAATCATTCGCAGAGGCAGCATTACTCGACAACTACTAGCAGAAAATGAATCCCGTTATCGTGATTTGGCGAAAGCTGGAGCAAACATTTTTTGGGAAACCGATACAGAACAACGCTTTAGTTACCTGTCTGGTGATACTCGACCACTTTATGCAGCAGATGCAACACAGCTAATTGGTAAAACCTTATCTGAAATTTGCCGTTCCAAGCCCGAATTAAGCTTTCCTTGGCTTGAATATGAAAACGCAGTCGCCTATACCCAACCTTTAAATAACCTAACCTTTAAAGTTAAGTTACCCAGTAAAGATATAAAGATATTTCTGCTTAATGGTAAGCCGATCTTCGATAGCAGCAATAACTATATTGGTTATCGCGGGATCATCAAAGAAATTACCGCTGAGCACCTATTGAGTCAAAAGCTCGCCTATCAAGCAACTTATGATTCCCTCACCGGTTTAATTAACCGCGCCAGCTTTAATGAACAACTCAAGGCTTATGCCCAGCGTCATCAAGAAGAAAGCCAAAATTGTTACTTATGTTTCCTAGATTTAGACCGCTTTAAATTGGTAAACGATACTGCAGGGCATTTAATTGGTGATGCTATGTTGGCCGAAGTAGCAACGGTAATTAGCCAATGCATAAACAAACAAGATCTTATAGGGCGCTTGGGTGGCGACGAATTTGGCATTATTTTAGTCAGTAAAAGCCAAGCAGAAGCGCAAGCCTTATGTGAGCGCTTTATTGCTCAGGTAAACGCGTATCGCTTCCATTGGAATAAACGCTTATTCAACGTGGGTGTTAGCATTGGCATGGTACCGATTACTGGCGCGTTAAATGAAACCGAGTTGCTCAGCAAAGCTGATTTATCTTGTTACAGAGCCAAGGAAGAAGGTCGTGGCCGGGTATATATTGCAGATTTGGATAATGATGATTTGTTCGATGAAGCCAAACAAATGGGCTACATCGCAAACGTAGCTCAGGCTATAGAGCAAAACCAGTTTTATTTAGTGAAGCAAGTGATTGCCCCACTTGATAAAAACTCCGATTCAAAACACTACGAAATGCTAATTCGTTACCGTGATGAACACGGCAACATCATTCCACCTAACTTGTTTATACCTGCGGCAGAAAAACACAGTGTAATCACCATTATCGACCAATGGGTGCTTGAAACAGTGTTTAAGCGCTACCACCAGTATTTCCCTGATGGCAATACAGTAGTGTCGATCAATTTATCTGGAATTAGTTTAAGCAACGATGAGTTTGTAAATAAAGTCGTTGAATTGGTTAAACACTCTTCCATAAACCCCAAAAACATTTGCTTTGAAATTACCGAAACCGCCGCCATTTCTCAACTCACTAGAGCCTTAGAATTTATGCGAGAAATGAAGGCTTTAGGGATCCGCTTTGCCTTAGATGACTTTGGCAGTGGTGCTTCGTCCTTTGGTTATTTAAAAAGCTTACCGGTGGATTATTTGAAAATTGACGGTAGCTTAATCATTAACATTGTTAGCGAAGCCACCGATCGAGCCATTGTAGAATCAATTAACGCTATTGCTCACATGATGAATATGAAAACCGTGGCTGAGTTTGTTGAAAACCAAGAAATTCAAAATGTATTAGCAGAGATTGGGGTGGATTATGTGCAGGGATATGGCATAGGAAAACCGCAACCTTGCAATCCAATAAACTAAAGCGAGCCATTGGCTCGCTGTAGTTTCTTCTCTAGGTTCAATCTAGTTCAAAAACGGCTAATTAAACAGCCCATCACCAAAACTCACACTAAAGTCTCGGCACCACACACTAATCCCTCCAAGATCATCCAGTTGATTGGCGCTGGCCAAATTTAAGCTCAGCCTATCGTTATTATAAATTGGTCCATTAATAGTACTACCAATGTTAAAACCGCCTACATTGTAGTTGCTGGTTGGTGCGCCATAAAACAGTACGTCAGGGCCACCACCATCATAATTAAACGCAGTAACCTCTAATGTACAATTATCAACAATTTCTACTCGGCCACTTACGCCATGTGCTTTAGTATCTAAAATTGCTACTTGGCCAACTTTTGGGTGGTCGGCAGCATTACAATTGTAGGTTTGGCTAAGATTAATACTTTCAACATAACTCGCGATATCGGCTAGATCAGCGTTACCCAGCCTCTGCTCACTCCAAAATGGCATATTCCCTTCGACCAAATTAGTAAAGTAGGCGCTACTCGATGGCCCCGAATTACGTACTTTAGTGGCCACTTGCGCCGCGCTTAAACTAGAGCCATGTAAACTATTGGCTAAGTGACTACCGCTTGCATTATCGCCATGACAAGTAGCACAGGTTTGATTAAACAATTGCTCGCCATTGTTTGAGTCAGCGCCGCTAAAATCACTAATTGCCGCCACTTGATTAAAACTGACTTCATCAGCAACCGAACCATCACTAAAGCTTTGCAAGTATTGCTGTAATGCCCCCCACTGCTCGCTGGTATCGCTATAGGTATTGGCATCCATCCAATCTACCCTACAGTTGTTTACAGCATCAATTAACTCACTAAAGCTGCCGTTATAGAAGGCATTACGATTTACTACATTACGTAATGAGTGAGCCGGACGATGCAATTGCTGGTCATCCAAACCTTGGCTATCTTCAGCAATGGCATGACAAGTACTACAAGAAAACTGATTGCCACCAGCGTCAGCTTGAGTAAACAACTGCTGACCAGTTAAAGACTGAGCTGGAGCGTCACTTCCACCCCCGCCACCGCAGGCGACCAGTATTAGGCTTATAGATATCACCGTTAGCGAATGAAGTTTAGGTAAAAATGGATTAAACATCGGCAGTCCTTTGCTCAGCTTTTTGTTTTAACGTTGTTATTAAACGCTAACAAAGGCTTCTGCAAGCAACAAGCTCAGAACGCAAATGTTATCAAATTGTGATAACTACAAATAAAAAAGCCACCCTAGGAGGGTGGCTTTTTATCACAATCATTCGATTTACAGCTGAGCATTAAATCTCGCTAAGCCAGCCTCTAAATCGGCGATAAGATCAGCGGTGTCTTCTAGACCAATATGAACACGGATTAAGGTGCCACTCGCATGCCACTGAGTGGCAGTGCGAAGCTTATCAACGCCATTAACTCCCATTATTAAGCTTTCATATCCACCCCAAGAATAGCCCATCTTAAAGTGTTCCATTCCATCAAGTAATGCCGTTAAGGCTGCTTGATTGCCTCCTTTCATAACAAAAGAAAACAAACCACAAGCACCCTGAAAATCACGCTTGAAAAACTCGTTCCCCGGGCAGCTTGCTAATGCCGGATGGCGAACATGATCAACATCCTCACGGGTAGCCAGCCAATTGGCTACTTCTAAAGCATTTTTCTCATGCTGAGCTAAACGAACACCTAAGGTGCGCATGCCGCGCATGGCCAAATAAACATCATCAGGCGAGGTGCACTGCCCTAATAAATAAGAGTTCTCTCTAAGTTGGTCCCAACAGCGCTTATTAGCAACGGCTGTACCTAGCATTACATCAGAATGGCCCACTATGTATTTAGTAGCCGCTTGAATAGAGATATCAATATCAAAATCAAAAGGACTAAAGTTAAGTGGTGATGCCCACGTATTATCAAGCATCACCACAATATTTTGCTCTGCGGCGCGTGCTGCTGCCACTATTGCAGGTGAGTCTTGCACCTCCATAGTGAGAGAACCAGGGGATTCTAGAAAGATGACTTTGGTATTGGCTTGAATAAGTGCACTAATACCAGCACCAATCAAGGGATCGTAATAGGTGGTTTCAATACCGTAGCGAGTTAGCAACTTCTCGCATAAATCTCGTGTAGGTTCATAAGCAGTATCCACCATCAGCAGGTGGTCGCCGTGTTGTAAAAACGACAACAATGCACCACTTATCGCAGCCGTTCCACAAGGGTAAAGCGCACAACCTTCTCCACCTTCAATCTCTACCATTGCTTCTTGAAAAGCAAAATGAGTTTGAGTGCCTCTACGCCCATAAAACAGGGTTTTATCGTGACGTTTAGCGGTTGCTTGTTTCATCTCTTTAACGCTGTTGAACACAACCGTAGAACCGCGAGAAACCGGCGGATTTACAAGGCCTTGAGTCCATTTTTTATCGCGTCCAGCACTGACAATTTTGGTTGATTTTTTCATCATAAAGACATCCGAGTAGCAGCAACAAAAAACCAGCCCGTAGGCTGGTTATTAAGGGTATTGGCAATTAAACGCGAGGGGCTTTATTTAGCTCATCAACTACCATATCGCCAAAGGCGTCAGTGTCGATAAGTTTAGCATCTTCGCCTTTTGCCAAGTCTGGCGTGCCGTAACCATTGGCAAATACCGACTTCATTGCATGCCAAAGATTTTTAGCTTCTTGCTCCATGCCAAAGCTCATTTCTAGCATTAATGCTACTGAGCCAATCATTGAGTAAGGGTTAGCAATGTTTTTGCCCGCAATGTCTGGAGCACTGCCATGAGATGGCTCGTAGTAAGACTTATCAGGACCCATACACGCTGAAGGCATAAGGCCTAACGAACCTAAAATACCGCCGCCTTGGTCACTTAAAATGTCACCAAACATGTTTTCCATCACCATTACGTCAAACATACCTGGGTTTAAACATAGGTAGGTGGCTGCTGCATCTACCAAGATGTGCTTAACTTCTACATCTGGATAATCTACGGCAACTTCTTCTAAAATTTCGTTCCATAGTACGCTTGATTTCAATACGTTACTTTTATGGATATTGTGCATTACTTTTTTACGGCGTTGCGCAGTTTCAAAACCTACTTTTAGAATGTCGCGAATTTGGCCTTCATCATACTCAAGCACTTCACGCACGTAACGCTGACCATTTTCGTCTTTACCCATTTCTTTCTCGCCAAAGTACAAACCACCCACTAACTCACGAATGATCATGATGTCGATGCCTTCGCCAATCACTTCTTGTTTAAGAGGTGAAAAGTGAGCGAGTTCTTTTGGAAGGTAAACAGGGCGGAAGTTTGCGTAGGTATTGTAACGACGACGAAGCGGCAGTAAAGCGCCACGTTCAGGTTGTTCATCTACCGGGATTTTCTTTGAATCTTCATGATTTAAGCCAATAGTGCCTTTAAGAATGGCATCAGCTTCATCACAAATTTTGATGGTTTCAGCAGGGAAAGATTTACCCGTTTCAAAGTAGGCAACCGCACCAAATAAGGCTTCGTTAAGTTCAAATGCTACTTCTGGGTTACGCGCTTCAACCGCTTTAAGTACTTTGACCGCTTGCTTCATTACTTCAGGACCGATGCCGTCGCCGGCCAATAAGGCGATCTTATAGTTCTTCATTGTGTTTGCGTCTCCATTGCATTAGTTTATTTTTTTGATTGCCGCATCATAGCAAAACCAGCGCAAGGGTAAACCACAGATCGAGCTTTTCAACTGCGAATCTGGCGAAACTAGTTATCTAAATCAGTTTTGTTACGAATATTATGTTCACGAAGTTTATTGGCAATTGCGGTATGCGAAAGACCCAGTTTTTTGGCCAGTAGTCGTGAGCTTGGGTGTTGTGGATAATGATAACTCAGTAAAAGGTGCTCAAACTCGCCCATTGCTGAGTGGTAGTCTTGCTGCAACAAGCTCTCTATACTGACGTTATCCACCACTTTTTCATGATGATACTTAATATCACTCACTTGCCAGCGCTTTAAGCTGCCTACTTCTAAAGAGTCTTGTAATACTTGGTATAGCTGCGGAATATTGCCCGGCCAACTCAAGGAACTCAAGTAACGCTTTACCTCGCGCCCTAATGGAGGAGACACTTCTTGATGCTTAGCTGATTGGAAGTCTAACCAAGACTGCGCCAAGGGCACAATGTCTTCTTTACGTTGTCGTAATGGAGGCACACTAATACTATTTTTGATGATCGAATAATAATAATCGCCCCCCCACAACGCGGCTAATTGCTCTGGACTATAACGGCTTGAAAACAACAAGTGTTTGATACCGAGCTGCGGCGCAGTGAGCGAACTAACTGCATCTTCTATTTCATTACTTTTCAAACGTTCAATATTGGTGAGCAGAACTGTATTAGGTTGCTCGGCGGCAATTTCAGCCAACTGTTCAGAGAGACTGTATTCTTGGCTATGGCAACTAACAGAATAAAAACGTTCGTCACTGCCCATAGAAAGCTCATTAAGTAAGCGCGCTAAAAAGCGCTTACCAACGCCTGCTTCACCAAACAATAAGGTGGGCATAGGGTGGTCAACTAAACGTTTTAAACTATTGAGAACATTATTGGTTTCGTCACTGCTGGCCACTAAGCGGCCTTCGCTAATACCTAATTCAATTTGCGATAAATCAAAACTAGCTTCTAACCAGTGCGCTGACTTAAACAGCATAATAGCGCCAGGCAGATGTGAGAATAATGCGGTTTCTGAGAGAGGGATAATGTCGGCCATATAAACCCGACCGCTAAGCTGGATCTCTACTAATTCGCGCTTGCCTGAGCCACTGCCAAACCAGCGCTGCACACTAAAGCCTCGCAAAAACTTACTAATGTCGCTATTAGATAAAGGCTGTTGGGTATCTCCACAAGATTGCTCAAAGGCTTGATTGAATTGACGAATTTGACCAAGTTTGTCGATAAGCACTACCGGATACGGCACGTTATCGAGCAGAATTTGTACTTCTTTATGCTCTACTTCTGAAGGTAAGGCCGATACAATTCGCGCATCAGACACACCATTTAAGTAGCGAAACTCACTAAGTAATTGTTGAGTAAGGGGAAGTTCAAGTTCAGTAAGGTGGAGGAATAAATGCCCACTGTCTACACTTTGCATCGCTTGCAGGGCCAAGCCATGTTTAACCAGTACAGCCAATACTGCGCTAAAAACTTGGGTGTTTTGCTCACAGTTTAGCTCTATGCGCATAACGCGCCTGCTTTTAGTTTTAGCGACCGAGACAGTAACTGGAGTGCCTGCAAAAACTCACAGCTGCACCACATACCGCCCTCTCCTACAATCCATACTAAACGCAAAAAACTCTCCTATTGAGCAACTTATTACAGCTCGAAATCTATCGAAGCTTCTTTAGTCTAACCAAAAAAGCCAACATAACCCAAGCGTCATTTAACATTCACTTGAGTTATTTTGAACTGAACAAATTTATTTCACGTTTAACTTATAAGTTTTTGAACTGACTATGAAGTTCAAAATCACGCGCGGTAACCACCTTCTCAACTTTGCGTAAACGTTGCTCAAAGCCATCAAATTGATGCTCAAGTTCATTTATAGCTTGGCTTGGCGTTTCCCCTCGTTGCCACACTTTTGATTTAATTGTCACTGATTCGTCACTTTCTTGGTTACTAGGTCGCTTGTCCATAAACAGCCAAGCGGCACCATAGATAATCAGAAACAAACCTAAGTTAGTAATGGCAACGGTAACCGCAATAATGCGAATTAACCACGTTTCTGCGCCAAGGCTATGCGCTAATCCGGCACATACCCCCGCTATCTTTCCTTTACGAGGATCGCGATATAAAGGTTTATCAAACATTAGCGATCCCTCCAATGCGGTACACTTTCATCCAAAATGCTTTCTAAAGCCCGAATCCGAGCAGACATATCTTTGGCGCGTGTAGCGATGGCGTTTAATTGCTCTCGCTCTTGCTCACTAATGCCGTGTTCAACTTGTCGCTTGCTTTTGTAGTGCAGAATCAGCCACAAAGGAGCCACAATCGCCATAAACAATATTAACGGGGTTACCAATACAGTAAGCATATGCTCTCCTATTGTTGCTCTAACTTAGCTTTTAATTTACTCAGTTCTTCTGCGATTTCAGCATCGGCGCTCAACTCGGCAAATTGTTTATTTAAGTCTGGGTTATTACCATCGTTACCCAATACTTCTGCTTTTGCTTCTAGTTGATCAATCTTAGCTTGAAATTGCTCAAATTTTTCACGGGTTTTTAAAGCACGTTCGTTATCAAGTTGCTGTCTTACTGCATGACGGTTTTTAGCCGTGGTTTGTCTTGCGAGTAAACCAGCTTGACGATTTCGAGATTCGGTAAGTTTTAACTCAAGCTGTTCTATCTCTTGTTGTAACTGTAGCAAGCTATCGTCTACTAAGCTGAGCTCGTGTTGCTGGATCTTAATAGACTCCTGAACGTGCTTTTTCTCTACTAAGGCTAAACGCGCTAAATCTTCACGCTCACGACTAAGTGCTAACTCAGCTTTCCCCTGCCAATCATCAGCTTGCTGCTCTAAGATTTGGATTTTGCGAATCAGCTGCTTTTTATCGGCAAGTACTTTGGCCGTGCTGGCGCGCACCTCAACTAAAGTATCTTCCATTTCTTGAATGATTAAGCGCAACATTTTTTGTGGGTCTTCCGCCTTGTCTAACATGGCACTGATGTTGGCGTTAATGATGTCAGCTAAACGAGTGAACATTCCCATGGTATTTCCCCTTACGACTAAAAGTTAAACCGTTAATCATTACGGCTAAGTGTTATAGATTGACTAACTAGCTATAACAACTCTTGTGCCAACTATGTAAGCTCATGATATCTATATATTTAGATGAAAAGTGACAAATTCCCCGGTCGAAGTTATAGTTAAATTAACCAATAGTTAGTCTATATAGCCAATGAATAGCCCAAGTTTACTAGGTAATGCTCCCAGCTTTTTAGAAGTACTTGATAAGGTGTCTTTGCTTGCCCCACTTAACCGCCCAGTGTTAGTCATTGGCGAACGTGGGACCGGTAAGGAGCTGATTGCAGCGCGTTTACACTATTTGTCTGAGCGCTGGGACAAGCACTACCTAAGCCTAAACTGCGCTAGTTTAAATCCCAATTTGATTGAGTCTGAACTATTTGGTCATCAAGCTGGTGCATTTACCGGCGCCGCTCAGCAACGTATCGGGCGTTTTGAGCAAGCAGATAAAGGGAGCTTGTTTTTAGATGAGCTCGCCAACATGCCCTCTGAGGTGCAAGAAAAATTATTACGCACCATTGAATACAATCAAATCGAACGTCTTGGAAGTAATAAAACCATAGATGTTGATGTACGCTTAATCTGTGCAACTAACCAAGACCTTCCCAGTTTGGTCACCCAAGGTAAGTTTAGAGCCGACCTGTTAGACCGTTTATCTTTTGCGGTGATTACCCTACCGCCGCTTCGTCATAGAGCCGAAGACATTTGCTTATTAGCCGAACACTTCGCTCAAAAAATTGCCCACGAACTTAACTTAAACAATCGAGTTAGTTTCACTACACTGGTTAAACAACAACTCGAAGCCTACTCGTGGCCAGGTAATATTCGCGAGTTAAAAAATGTAGTAGAGCGCGCTGTAGTTGAAAATAGCAATGCTAAGGGGCAAGTAGAGGCGATTAACGTTGACCCTTTTGCTTCACCTTGGCGCCCAGCAACAGAGCTAAACAATCATAGCCAAGTTGCCCATTCGCACTTAGGTTTTACTCAGCAAGTCACTGAGTTTGAAAAAAAACTTATTATCGATACCTTAGAAAAACACCATTATAAACAAACCCTTTGCGCTCAAGCCTTAGAGATCAGCTACCATCAACTAAGGGGTTTGATCAAGAAACATCAAATTAATACCCAAGGCTAAGTCCATCATTGGTTGAGATAAGCAGATGGTTAATGTTAAATTATCAAGCAGTTATCAGGATATCAGCCTCACATGAATGCATTCTCATTCGGCACAATGATGTGTCTAAGTTTTTTGCTGCTTGGTTGTGAACAGCAACAAGACGTAAAAAAACTCGGCTTGGTGTATTGCACCGAGACCGCTCCGCACACATTTAATCCACAATTAGAAAGTTCAATGAATGCTATTGCGGTGACTTCTCGGCATTTATACGACCGCCTAATTGAAGTAGACCCTATCACTCAACAACTGGTAGGTGGCGTGGCTAACAATTGGCACATTAGTGAAGACCGCTTACATTATCGCTTCGACTTACGACAAGGTATTCATTTTCATAAAACCGATTACTTCTCTCCAAGCCGTAATTTGAATGCTGATGATGTAATGCTTAGCTTTGAGCGAATTTTAAACCCTGAGCACCCGCTTTATATTTTAGCCAATGGCGATTATCCTTTTTTCAATAACATTGGCTTTGGCAACAATATTCAATCCTTAGACAAGCTATCTAATAGCAGCATCGAATTTGTACTAAAAAAACCTGACGCAGCTTTTTTGGCAAATCTGGCCAGCGATTACGCGGTTATTTTGTCCGCAGAATACGCCCAACAGCTGAATGACAAAAATCAGCTAGGTTTACTCGATCAGCAACCGATTGGTAGCGGCCCATTTTATTACGCCAGCCAACGTAAAGATCACTTTATTCGTTACTACCGCCATTGGCTGCATTGGCGTGGCGCCCCACCTATGCAGCAGTTGGTATTTGATATCACTCCTACGTCTTCTATTCGTTTGGCCAAATTACTGACAGGCCAATGCGATATAATGGCTCAACCAGCTGCCAATCAATTAGAAGTGCTTAAAGAACGAGATGACTTGTTGGTGTCGGTTCAGGCGGGATTAAATGTCTCTTATTTAGCCTTTAATACTCAAAAGCCACCGTTTGCCGATGTGCGCGTTAGGCGCAATGTAGCAGGCTTAATCAACAAACAACGAATTGTAGATTCCGTTTACTTGAATACTGCTGAAATTGCCGATGGAATGTTATCCGCTTCCTCTTGGGCCTATCGCCACCAAGCTCGCTCACCAGAGCAAGATTTTTTGGTATACCCCTATATCGAAAAAGCCAAACAACAACCGATTGAATTGTGGGTACTCAATGAAGCGAAAAGTTATAACCCACAGCCCCACAAAACCGCAGAACTAATACGTAATGATTTGGTGAAAGATGGTTACCAAGTAAACGTTAGGTTATTTGATTGGGAAGTGCTTCGCCGTTACTTACTGGCTCCAAGTGTTAACTACGATATGCTGCTAGTGGGTTGGTCTACCGATAATAGCGACCCCGATGATTTTTTCCGTCAACAATTTGCTTGTGAAGCGGTAGAACAAGGTTACAACTATAGCCGTTGGTGTAATGGGCACTTCGAACAGCTGCTCGATGCTGCCACCACCTCACCGCGATTAGCAGACCGCGTGAGAAGTTACTACAAAATTCAAGAAATTATTGAGCAAGATGTGCCCGTACTTCCCTTAACCCATGCGCTTAAAATGTACTCGTATAATAACAGTGTCAGTGGCATTACATGGAATCCATACGGAGGCGTTTCTTTTAGCAGCGCCTATAGGAAGTAAGCCATGTTACGTTACTTTATTCGTCGAATTAACCTACTGGTGATTACCTTTTTAATCATCAACTTAATTGCGTTTTTCTTTCAGAAGAATCAAACCATCTTTATTGAAACAGACGGTAATTGGTTAAGCCAGTACCTGGTTTTTGTATGGAATAACCTCAACGGCGACTTGGGTGTATCTAGCGTTACTGGCAAACCAGTATTTGATGAACTGATTAGCTTTTTACCCGCTACTTTAGAGTTGTGCTTTTCAGCTTTTTTGCTGTCTTTTATTGTGGGTATTCCACTGGGTACGTTAGCGGGTATTTATCACCAGCACTGGATTAGAAACCTAATCCTTAGCGTTACAATGGTGGGCTACAGTATTCCGGTATTTTGGTTAGCCTTACTATTGGTGATGAACTCGTCACTGTTATTAGGTTGGTTCCCGGTATCTGGTCGTTACGATTTACTGTTAGAGATCCCTCAAATTACCGGTTTTGGCATCATCGATGTCATGTGGTTAGAACCTCAAGCGCGTTGGCCAGCCTTAATGAGCATCGTTAGCCATTTAGCCTTACCTACTCTTGTATTAGCGGTAGTGCCCACAACAGAAGTAATACGCCAGTTATCCAACTCAATGGCGAAGGTGATGAGCGAAAACTATATTAAAGCTGCAGCGACCAAAGGGCTATCAAAATGGCAAATAGTGACACGCCACGCTTTACATAACGCCTTGCCGCCCATTTTACCCAGCTTAGGCCTTCAATTTGGTAACGTGCTTACCATGGCAATGGTTCTTGAAGTGGTGTTTGCCTGGCCGGGCATTGGACGTTGGTTAATATCCAGTATTTACCAACAAGATTATGTGGCGATTCAAGGGGGTATGTTGGCTGTAGCCACTTTGGTAATTATTACCTTTGTACTCACCGATTTGTTTACCGCGCTAATACATCCATTACGCCGAAGAGAAGTTTATGCTCAACACTAATGTATTTGCAGAAACGACCATCTCTAGCGCTCTCCAACGTGTATTAGAGCGTTTTAAAGATAACTCCATTGCAATGATTGGCTTTTGGGTACTGCTGGGTTTTGTTGCCTTAGCGCTGTTTGGCCCGCTGATTGCGCCTTATACCTTAGATTTTCAAAGTGATAATTTATTACAGCCGCCTTCGTGGAATCAAAGCGGTCACGTTGATAATTTTTTTGGCACCGATGATTTAGGTCGTGATGTTTTAAGCCGCCTCATCTACGGCTGCCAGCTCACCTTTGGTGGCGGCTTAATTGTTGTTACCTTTGCGGCGCTAATTGGAATTCCTTTAGGCATCTTTTCAGGCATGAGCCGTGGCGTAAAATCTAGCGTTTTACACCATGTGATGGACACGGCCTTATCCATACCTTCGCTGCTTATTGCCATTATGGTAGTATCGTTTTTGGGTACGGGTTTAGAGAACACCTTAATCGCTATCGCTTTAGCACAAATTCCCCAGTTTATTCGATTCACTTACATTGCGGTTTCTACCGAAATTCAAAAAGAGTACATTACCGCAATTAGACTTGATGGTGCGACCAACTATCGAATTTTAAAACACGGCGTATTACCCAATATTGCTGACTCAATCGTGTTTCAAATAAGCCGTAGTTTCTCTTCATCGTTAATTGATATTACCGCCCTAGGTTTTATTGGCATTGGCGCACAGGCTCCACTGCCCGAGTGGGGTGCAATGTTAGGGGGGAGTAAAGATTTACTATTCTCAGCCCCCTGGACCGTTACCCTACCCGGCTTTGTTATTATGACCAGTATCTTAAGTGTAAACATGGTAGGCGAAGGTTTACGCCAAGCGATGTTAGAAGGAGTCGACTAATGGCCTTACTAGACATTCGTAACCTGACTATCGAAATTGATACTCCCACCGGCAAAGTTAAGGCGGTAGACCGCGTTAGCTTAACCATGGCTGAAGGCGAAATTAAAGCTTTAGTGGGTGAGTCAGGTTCTGGTAAAAGTTTAATTGCTAAAGCCTTACTAGGAGTCACCAAACCCAGCTGGACTATAAAAGCTGACAGAATGCGCCTAGGTGATGTAGATCTTCTTCAGCTCACGACTAAGCAACGGCGCAAGGTACTCGGTCACGAAATAGCGATGATCTTTCAGGAACCGAGTTCTTGTTTAGATCCCTCAGAAGAAGTGGGTAAACAAATTGAAGAAGCGATCCCTTGCCACAATATCAAAGGGGGGTTTTGGCGCCGTTTTCAATGGCGGAAAAAACAGGCGCAAGCCTTGTTGCATAAGGTAGGCGTTAAAGACCACCATAAAGTAATGCGCAGTTATCCTTATGAACTGTCTGATGGTTTATGCCAGAAAGTAATGATTGCCATGGCCATTGCTGGGCAACCCAAGCTGTTAGTCGCTGATGAACCAACTACCGCGATGGAGGTCACTACTGCCAGCCAAATTCTTCGCTTGCTGCACAAACTCAATAAGCTTAACAATACGGCTATTTTGTTAATTAGCCATGACTTGAATACTCTCTCCGATTTAGCCGATACAATTAGCGTGATTTATTGTGGCCAAATGGTGGAGGTTGGACGCTCAGAACAAGTGGTAGGCAATAGTCACCATCCATATACCAATGCTTTGCTTAGTTCAGCACCTAAATTCAGCCAACCTTTCGATAGAAAAGCTCTACTCCCAGGGTTGCCTGGCTCTATTCCAGCACTGCAGCATTTGCCTATTGGTTGCCGGCTAGGCCCCCGCTGCCCTAAAGCCCAACGTAAATGCGTAACTCAACCTAAATTAAAGAAAGTAAAAGGCCATCAATATGCTTGCCACTACCCGCTCAATATTGAAAAAAAGGTCACTGTGAATGGCTAACCTTTTACACGTTAAAAACTTATCGCAGCACGTGTATGTGCATAAAGGTTGGTTAAGTCGCCAACGTTTTGCTGCAATAGATGATATTAGCTTTGACCTCAATATGGGTGAAAGCTTGGCAATTATAGGTGAATCAGGCTCTGGGAAATCTAGCCTAGCCAAAGTACTCGCCGGCATTAATAAACCCAGTAGCGGTGATATTTTTGTAAATGGCGAGGCCTTAAAGTATGGAGATTATACTCGCCGCTGCCGCTTAATAAGGATGATTTTCCAGGACCCTACCAGCTCTTTAAACCCCCGTTCTAACATTGGCCGGATCCTCTCTGCACCACTAATGTTAAATACCGGCCTAAGCACCGAGGAGCAACAACAAAAGGTTGTAGCTACTTTGAAACTGGTAGGTTTACTTGAAGAACATGCTGAGTTTTATCCCAACATGCTATCGAGTGGTCAAAAACAGCGCATAGCGGTAGCTCGAGCGCTGATTCTAAGTCCGAAGATTATTGTTATTGACGAAAGTATTGCGGCACTCGATGTATCGGTAAGAGCGCAAATCATTAACTTGCTAATTGAATTACAACAACGCTTTGCGATCAGCTATGTTTTCGTCTCTAACGATTTGGGATTGGTGCGTCACTTTTCCGATAAAGTATTGGTAATGCAGCAAGGAAAAGCCGTTGAATTCAGGCCAACGGAGCTATTTTTTACTCAGCCCGAACACGAGCTGAGTCAACGTTTATTAAATGCCTACCAAGATGCTTTCCGTAAATAACATCGCGATAATTTTATGAGTTACCACGATACAAAATTGACTCTTGCGCCCCTACAACGGAGCTCATTGAAAGTGATAAATTAACTTCTCTTTCAATCATATCCATCAAAGGCTTAAGCGTAATCGGTAAATCGCTACGGATTTTCTCTGCCGTAATATAATAAGGCGCACGTTGACCGTGATACTCAACCACAGGACCAATTTGCTGAAATTTAATCCCTAATAAGGCAGTACTGCGCGCTAACCTAGGCTCCATCATCACATAAGCATGCTTAATATTATGCCTCTCAACCAACACCGTAGCGGCTAAATACATGCTTGCAGTAATAAACGGGAAACAACGCAACTCTTCTTCATAAAGCTCGGCTACGTTAATGCCACCGGTAGCTGAATCAACAAACTTATCAGTTTTACGTCGTCTAAAAGTAGCGCGTAATGCTAAACGTGATATTTCACATACGTCTTCTCTAGCGAAATTTTGCGGGTGTAGATCGTCGTCAGTAATCGCTCCCTCACAATACTTTTCCAATGGGAGCAATTGGTCGCCCGTTGGCGATACCACTCGTACGGTACTAGCATAAGTTCCAGAAGATAAATGGCGAACCAAGCAATAATCAGAATAATCATCAAACTCATCGCGTTCTATCTGCTCGGGGTTTACTGGTTCAAAACCTAACTCCTCACAATAAACATCGTGGCGCAAACGGTAAACACTGGCCACATCCTCATCACTGAGTGCAACCAATGGTTGAAAATAAGTCTCGTAGTGTTTGGCAATTTCAGCCGCTTTTTTCTGGGCGGCATGTTGGGTTGTTTTGCTAGTAGGTAACCCAACTACTTTTCCTTTAATACTGGTCGGAAGTATTTTGTTTTTCAAAAGCTTAACCCTTATTCCCTTAAGTGTTTTTATAGTTGCTTAATAAGCATCGCGTTTAGTATAGCCACTATCTCTATGGGATAATGTTTTGCTAATTTGATATTAAGTTTATATCAGAAAAGTGCCAAGGCTAGCCAGTAAAATTCTACCGCCCGCCATTAATGGCGGCGCTAGAAGCAAATCTGATTGTGCTATCACTTAAGAATAACGGGTTTTAAATAGAGTGCTCAATAAACTGCTCTGATCAGCTAGGCTAAATGCCACTTTAATAGCAAACATGCTAGAATCATTACGTTTTTTAGCGTTGAAACAACAATATACTTAGCGCTAACTATTTGGCCAAGTTTAAGGAATTAGCATGATCATCAAACCAAAGATCCGTGGTTTTATTTGCACAACCACTCATCCGGTAGGCTGCGCAGCCAACGTGCAAGAGCAAATTAATTACACCAAGCAAAAAGGCAAAGTTACAGACGGCCCTAAACGTGTATTGGTGGTAGGATCTTCAAGCGGTTACGGTTTGTCTTCACGCATTACCGCTGCATTTGGCAGTGACGCTGCAACCATTGGTGTCTTTTTCGAGAAGCCAGCAACCGAGCGTAAAACCGGCACTGCAGGTTGGTATAATGCGGCAGCGTTTGACCAAAAAGCGCACGAAGCAGGCCTTTATGCCAAAAGCATTAATGGTGATGCATTTTCTCATCAGGCAAAAGAAGCCGCTATTGAATTAATCAAACAGGACTTAGGCGAAATTGACTTAGTGGTTTACTCACTCGCTTCTCCGGTACGCAAATTACCTGATAGCGGTGAGTTAATCCGATCGAGCTTAAAGCCTATTGGTAATACCTACACAGCAACCGCTGTAGACACCAACAAAGATACTATTATCGAAGCCAGCATTGAACCCGCAACCGAGCAAGAGATTGCTGATACTGTAACGGTAATGGGCGGCGAAGATTGGGAGCTTTGGATTAAGGCATTAGACGAAGCAGGTGTACTTGCTAAAGGCTGTAAAACTGTTGCGTACAGCTACATTGGCACCGCACTTACCTGGCCTATTTATTGGGATGGCGCATTAGGCAAAGCCAAAATGGATTTAGACCGAGCAGCCAGCGCTCTAAATGAAAAGCTAAGCACTAAACAAGGTAGCGCGAATGTAGCGGTACTTAAAAGTGTGGTCACTCAAGCGAGTTCAGCTATTCCAGTGATGCCTTTGTACATATCAATGGTATTCAAAATCATGAAAGAACATGGTTTACATGAAGGCTGTATGGAACAAATCTATCGTTTATTCGATGAACGTTTGTATCGTAATGATGGTTCTACGCCAGCGGTAGATGAAAGCAATCGTTTACGCTTGGACGACTGGGAGCTACGTGACGACATTCAACAAGCCTGTGTTGATCTGTGGCCACAAATTACCACTGAAAACCTTAAACAGCATTCTGACTATGAGTACTACAAGGCTGAATTCTTAAAACTGTTTGGGTTTGGGGTGGAAGGTGTTGATTATGATGCAGACGTAGATACTTTAGTTCCATTCGACGTTAAAGCCATCTAATTAACTCAGAACAACTATTATTAAAAGGCCTCTATTTTTGAGGCCTTTTTATTGGCGTTGATTTGAATGTTGTTGGCTGGAATTTACTTTGGTATAACGAACTCTGCCAACCCTTGGCAAATATGCATCTAAACGCTGACCATCTTTAGAGACCCGATATTCAACCACTCTATCGGTTGAGGTAACAATGACTTTATTACCATTTATCTTGTACTTGGTGGCTACTCTGCTGCCAGATTTAAGCTGACCATCATCAGTGAATACTAATCGCTCTTTCTTGCCATAGAAAGCATGTTCTGACTCCCAAGCACCAACAATCGGATTTACTTTAACTTCTCGTTGCACGCCTATAAGCTCAGGATAAGTAAAGTAAACGAAAGACAACACGCCTAAGCAGATTCCAATTAAGGCAATAATTAATACCAAGGACTTTTTCAAGACAATCTCCCAAAACTAAAAAAGGACGTAAAACGTCCTTTTTTCAGTATCTTACGTAAGAGATAAGCTTACAACAAGTTTTGGATTTCTGCTTTGCTTTTTAAGACATCAATCAATACTTGATAACTAGCTTCAGTTTTTACGCTGCTAAGCTGTTCTAACCAACGATCGGCTTCACTGCTATCCACTGAACTAGATTCATTCACCTCAGTGACTTGAATCACCAACTGATCGCCATTCATAGTGGCGATACGACTCGCTACTTTTTGCTCGGTAGGCTTAGCCATCATGAATAAATGACGAACCACTTGTGGTTCAAAGTCTTGGCTATCTCGAGCAACTTTCACTTTAGAGTCTACAGTTAGGTTTTGCTCGTAAAGCAAGCCGTCTAAGCCTTCTCCAGACTCTAGGGCGGCGATTAGGCTATCAGCATAATCTTGAGCAGCTTGATTAGAGCGAGAAAGTGTTAGGTCACTAGCAATTTGCGATTCAACAGTTTCGAATGGTTTAACTTCGGCAGCTTTATGAGCCATTACGCGCACCACTACCGAGCTATCATCCGCAAGTTGAATGGCTTCACTGTTTAAGCCTTCAGCAATAAAGTCTAAGTTGAACAGTTGGCTAAGCACTTGAGGTTGGCTCAATATCGCGTTAGCGCTTGAACGAGTTAAGCCTTTAACGGTTTCAACAGTTAGCCCTGTTTCACTGGCTACATCAACGAGAGAGTCAGGAATTTCAAAAGACACTTCAGCTAAGCGTTGAGCTTGCTCATAAAATGCATTTTGAGCTTGTTCTTGTTGTAAACGCTGACTAATTTGCTCTTTCACGTCTTCGAGCGGTTTCACTTGCGCTGTTTGCACATCAATCAGTTTAATTAAGTGAAAGCCAAACTCAGTTTTAACTAACTCACTTACATCGCCCTTATCGGCCAAGGCAAAAGCAGCAGCATCAAACTCAGGCGCCATTACGCCACTCTCAAACCAATCTAGCTCACCGCCTTCTTGACCACTAAAAGTGTCGTCTGATGACTCAGCCGCTAAAGTAGCGAAGTCTTCACCTTGCTGAACTTTCGCTAATAAGGCTTCAGCTTTCGATTTATCGGCAGCTTCATCGTCACTAAATCCAATCAGAATATGCGCAACTTTACGTTTTTCCGGCTGAGTATAGCTTCGGCTGTTAGCTTCGTAGAATTGCTGAATATCTTGCTCATCAACAACAATACTGTCTGCAATTTTGGCAGCGTCTACCACAATGAATTCAACGTCTACTGACTCTTCAGTTTTGAAGGTGTTTTTACGTTCTTCGTAGTAGGCTTTTAATTCTTCGTCTGTTGGGACTTCTTGAGCGGTAAAATTAGCCACCGGGACCGTTACATAACGTACGTCTCGGGTTTGCTGATTGAGTTTAACCAACAACTCAGCTTCGTTTGGAAGCGCAAACTCGCTACCTAATAAGGCTTGCTGTAACTGGCGACGGGTTAAGTCGTTGCGAATCATATCGCGGAATTGACTCGGCTGAAGATTCGCGCGGTAAAGCACTGCAAGGTAACGTTCGTTGTCAAACTTACCGTCTACTTGGAATTCTTGCATACCTAAGATTTGCGATTTAACTCGCTCATCGCTCACGCGTAAACCGTATTTTTCAGCAGCTTGGTCAAGCAAGCGCTCTCCGATCATACGCTCTAGAACGTTATTTCTGAACTGTGCCATATAGCTTGGATCAGCCGCTAGTTGGCTAAATGCAGCGCCAAACTGGCTTTCTAATCGTCCGCGTTCGTTTTGATAGGCTTGATCAAATTCAGCACGGCTAATGGACTCGCCATTAACTTCAGCGGCGAGTTGCTCACTAGGTGTAGCTATGTAGCTACCTACACCAGCTAGAGCAAAAGATAAAATGACCAGACCGAGGATGATTTTGGCTACCGGACCTTGGCTTCCTTCACGGAGCTTTTCCAACATGCTTAATTACTCTTTACCACATTAAATAATGAAAAAGCGCATCAGAGGATGCGCCTTTGACAGATCGCAATTGCGTCTGACTGTTTAGTTTACTGCGTCTTTTAACGCTTTACCGGCTTTGAACGATGGTACGTTAGCAGCGGCAATTTGAATTTCAGCACCAGTCTGAGGGTTACGACCAGTACGGGCAGAACGTTCTTTCACTTGGAAAGTACCGAAACCTACCAAGGCAACATTATCACCGTCTTTCAAAGTATCAGAAATGGCATCGATGAAAGAATCAAGTGCACGACCGGCAGCGGCCTTAGAAATATCTGCACCTTCAGCAATTTTGTCTACGAGTTGAGCTTTATTCACAATTGGTTCCCCTTGTTGTTATTCCTTTTTCTTTTTACCGCAGGAAAGCTTCCTTATTATTACGGTTCAGAATGAGGTTCGTCAGTCTACATTTAGTTAATTTTTCACCATCAATATAATTATCAACGGCTTCCTTGCCAGCCTTAGGCTATAGCCCTTGAACAAGGCTGGCAAGTACTATTTTACGATTGAATATCGTTTATTTGCATTGACTCAAGCTTTTACTTCAAAGCCTTCAGGATTTTGCTCTAAAGCCGCTTCTAGAACCTGTTCAATCCAGCGAACTGGAATGATTTTTAGGTCACCAATAACATTTTCTGGTATCTCTTCTAAGTCTCGCTCATTCTCTTGCGGAATAAGAACCGTTTTGATACCACCGCGATGCGCCGCCAACAGCTTCTCTTTCAAGCCACCAATAGGCAGAACTTCACCACGCAAGGTAATTTCACCGGTCATCGCTACTTCAGCCTTAACCGGGTTACCCGTTAAGCTCGACACCAAAGCGGTACACATGGCAATGCCTGCACTTGGACCATCTTTAGGTGTTGCACCTTCAGGTACGTGAACATGAATATCACGCTTCTCGTAAAAGTCGTTATTGATACGCCACTTATCGGCACGTGCTCTTACCACGGTCATCGCAGCTTGAATCGACTCTTGCATAACGTCACCTAAAGAACCGGTATAGCTAAGCTTGCCTTTACCCGGTACCGAGGCTGTTTCAATGGTGAGTAAATCACCACCAACTTCGGTCCATGCTAGACCTGTCACCATGCCAACGCGGTTATTTTCATCCGCCTTACCATAATCACAACGTTGCACACCTAAATAATGGCTGAGGTTGTCTTGGCTAATCTCAACTTTCTTCGTGTCTTTGTTCAGCAAAATTTCTTTTACTGCTTTGCGACATAACTTAGAGATCTCTCGTTCTAAGCTTCGCACGCCCGCTTCGCGAGTGTAGTAACGAATAATGCCAATGATGGCACTGTCTTCAATAGCAATCTCATGCTCTTTTAAACCATTGCGTTTAATTTGCTTACTAATTAAGTGTTGCTTAGCAATGTTTAGTTTTTCGTCTTCGGTGTAACCTGATAAACGAATCACTTCCATACGGTCTAATAAAGGACCAGGGATATTCATTGAGTTTGAGGTAGCCACAAACATCACATCAGAGAGGTCGTAATCAACTTCTAAGTAATGGTCGTTAAAGCTGTTGTTTTGCTCTGGGTCTAATACTTCTAGTAGTGCAGAGGCAGGGTCACCACGCATGTCTGAAGCCATTTTGTCGATTTCATCAAGCAAAAATAGAGGGTTTTTAACCGCTACTTTAGACATTTTTTGAATCAACTTACCCGGCATTGAACCAATGTAAGTACGACGGTGTCCACGGATTTCCGCTTCATCTCTTACCCCGCCTAAAGCCATACGCACGTATTTACGCCCAGTCGACTTAGCAATAGATTGACCCAGCGAGGTTTTACCGACACCAGGAGGACCAACTAAACATAGTATTGGCCCTTTTAGTTTGTTTACTCGGCTTTGTACTGCCAAGTACTCTAAAATGCGCTCTTTAACCTTTTCTAAACCATAATGGTCTTGATTAAGCACCTGCTCCGCTTTTGCTAAGTCGCGCTTCACTTTTGAGCGTTTAACCCACGGCACACTCAACATCCAATCTACGTAACCACGTACAACGGTCGCTTCAGCAGACATTGGTGACATCATTTTGAGTTTATTTAGCTCAGCTAAGGTCTTTTCCTTAGCTTCTTCTGGCATCTTGGCTTCGTCGATACGTTGAGACAATTGCTCAAACTCGTCTTGACCATCTTCAGATTCACCTAGCTCTTTCTGAATCGCCTTCATTTGCTCGTTGAGATAGTACTCGCGCTGACTCTTCTCCATTTGCTTTTTAACGCGACCGCGGATTTTTTTCTCCACATGCAGCAAATCGATTTCAGATTCCATCATCGCCATTAAGTACTCCAAGCGTTCTGGAATACTGGCTAACTCTAGCACCGACTGCTTATCTTCAAGCTTAAGCGGCATGTGTGCAGCCATGGTATCAGCTAAGCGCGCGGCATCGTCTATACCAGACACCGAGGTAAGCACCTCCGGCGGGATCTTTTTATTCAACTTGATATAGCCTTCGAACTGGCTTATTGCTGAACGAACCATGACTTCTTGTTCTTTTTCATCCGGCTGAGCAGACACCACATACTCTGCAGCAGCAATGTAATACTCATCCTCTTGAATAATTTCTTCAAGATTAGCCCGCTGGCTGCCCTCCACCAGCACTTTCACTGTACCGTCTGGCAGTTTCAATAGTTGCAGAATATTAGCCACTGTACCCACAGTGTATAAGTCTTCCACTTGAGGATTGTCGTTACTGGCATCTTTTTGCGCGACTAATAATACTTGCTTGTCTTGGCTCATCGCGCTTTCTAAGCAACGAATCGATTTTTCACGACCAACAAACAAAGGAATGACCATGTGCGGATAAACCACAACATCGCGCAAGGGTAATACGGGAATTTCAAAACGTTCTGAACGCTCTAAGGTCATGTCGTCCTCTTTACCTTAGCTAATAATCTCTATCAGCAATATATTGGGTCAAACTTTCTGGTTTCAATTCGTGTTAAGCAATTAATAAAAAAAAATCACTTAGCTGCTGTTTATTTAGGCAATAACTAGCGTAAACGTCGTCTTACTGTGCCTCTCACTTTCCCCGCCATACCAATAAGGCTTTGACGAGTATGGCAATGGCAAAGCGCCACCGCTAAAGCATCGGCAGCATCGGCTTGTGGGCTCGCTGACAAGCTCAACAACTGAGTCACCATATGCTGAACCTGGCTTTTATCGGCCGCGCCAGTGCCAACCACCGCTTGTTTTATTTGCCTTGCTGAATATTCAGCAACGGGTAAATCTTGGCTTACTGCAGATACAATCGCTGCCCCTCGGGCTTGCCCTAACTTGAGTGCCGAATCAGCGTTTTTAGCCATAAACACTTGTTCAATCGCAAACTCATCGGGAGAAAACTGGGCAATAATTTCGCTAACACCAGCGTGAATTTGCTTCAAACGTAACGGCAGTTCTTTTTCGCTAGTGCGAATACAGCCACTACCTAAATACTCGATTCGTCCATTGGCTTGCTTTATCAAACCGTAACCGGTGATCCGTGAGCCCGGATCAATGCCTAGAATAATACTCACGAAAGTTTACAGCTGCTCAGCAATGTCATCTGATATTTCACCATTGTGATACACCTCTTGCACGTCATCATCGTCTTCCAGCATATCAATAAGTCGTAACAACTTTGGAGCAGTGCTTAGATCTAACTCGGCTTGCGTAGAGGCAATCATGGTAACTTCTGAATTAACCGCCTCCAAACCCGCCTTATCTAAGGCGTCTTTCACTACACCAAAATCGTTAGGTAAAGTATAAACGTCAACACTTCCATCTTCATGAGAGATAACATCATCAGCACCAGCCTCTAGGGCTGCATCCATTACTTGTTCTTCGTCGCTACCCGCGGTGTAAGAAATAATACCTTTCTTTTCGAATAGATAAGCAACACTGCCATCAGTACCTAAGTTGCCACCGCTTTTGGAAAAGGCATGCCTTACAGTAGATACGGTACGATTTCGATTATCGGTCATCGTTTCAACAAGAACCGCTGTGCCACCGGGACCATATCCCTCGTAAATCACCGTTTCTAGCTGTTGCCCATCCAACTCTCCAGCTCCGCGCTGTACCGCACGATTTACCGTGTCGCGTGTCATATTATTAGATAAGGCTTTATCAATAGCGGCTCTCAATCTAGGATTAGCATCTGGATCTGAGCCACCTTCTCTGGCTGCGACCGTAAGTTCTCGAATAAATTTAGTAAAAATCTTGCCTCTTTTAGCATCTTGAGCCGCTTTACGATGCTTAATATTGGCCCATTTACTATGACCTGCCATGGCGTTCTCCAATAAATGCTTATTGATTGATGATAAACGTTAAGAAGCGACCAAGCCTAGCACTATCTGTTTGATAAATGATCTCGATCTTTTAACATAAGTTCACTTATATCAATTTGTTACATCTTTGTTTAGAAATAACTCTACGATCTCCCCACATAAAAATAACAAAAACATCATTAATTAGTCACAACATAGAGCTTGATTCAATAATATTACATAAATACCTAAGACCCAGAAGACACCAAAACCTCACCACTATTGATAATTACATTAAATATCAACGATTAAGGATAATTCCCCGCCGAATATTTAGGCAATATTAAACAAAAGATGATTTCACTTAACTTATTGAAAAAATTGGCCTATATTTAAGAGAATTAACATTTTATCAATAGTTATAAGCTAACCACGGAAGGCTATGATTGTAATTTATTGGCACAGTTTACTTAGCTTGTTGCGGCTTAACTCAAGCCTCAAAAAAATCACTGTGCTTCTTTTCTTACTCATTTTAAGCATACCCATGCACGCACAGGTGTGGGTGATAAGTCATGCAGAAAAACAAGCTGAATTGAGCAGTAAGCAAATTCGTTCGATCTTTTCACTAAGGGAAAAAAATTGGCCCGACGGACAAGTTATTGAACTGGTCGTGATGAAAGATAACAGTGAATTGCATAAACAGTTTTGCTTAGACGCGCTTAAACTTTTCCCCTACCAGCTCAGCCGAATTTGGGAACGCCAAATATACACGGGTACCGCTATTGCGCCCACCATCGTAGATTCCGAACAAGAAATGCTCGATACCATTATTAAAAACCCCAACGCAATTGGATATGTCAGCCAAGAGGTGAACAATGAAGACCTTCATTCTATTATTGTTGACTAGTTTATCCACCATCGCAGTTCCTGCATACGGCCAAGGCAAAGTATCTTGGGGCGGATTTGTTTCTGCCAGTTATATTGGGGTAAACGCCAATAATTATTACGGATACAACTCAGGCGACAGCGGCCCATTATTAGAAGCAGGGTTACGTGGCTATTGGCTAATCAATAGAAACTGGTCGGTGTCAGGCTTGGTCATAGCTCAAGAAACCGGAGATTGGTTTGAATCAGGCATTGAAGTTGACTACCTCAGCTTAAATTACAAAATCCCTAGCCATGAAGATTGGGATATTGGGTTTAAGCTCGGGCGCTTCAAAATTAGCAATGGCATCTATGGAGAAACACGTGACGTGCCGTTTACGCGACCAAGCATTGTATTACCTTTGTCGGTATACCCACATATATTGAAAGAGCAAAGCTTGCGAGCCGACGGATTGCGTATGGACATCGACTACTTTTCGTTGGGCGGTCAAGAATATAAATTTGCCGCGTCGATAGGTAAGGAAAGCTTTGATGAAAGCTTTAGTCGCCGTTTTTTCGGTCAAGACCAAGAAGGGACATTTGAAAGCGAATGGAATACATCGCTGCATTTCTCTATGCGCCCAACAGCAAACTGGTATGTAGGTTTAGAATATCGCCGCTTAAAAATGCACCTAGAGGATTCACTAAACCCAAGCCCGATAGACCTCCCCTTAGATTTTACTATTGATACTGACCAATACATTGGTTCTCTGCAGTATTCTCAACAGAGATTTGAAATAACCAGTGAAATTACTCTGCGCCGCGGTGGCACCTATGCAGAAGGGAAAAACCAACCAGCTCAAGGTCTCGAGCCATTGTTTGACGGTAGCATCGATATGAATGCCTACTATGTTCAAGGGATTTACCTTATCAACCAACAATGGAACCTACTAGCTCGTTACGATAACAGCCACTTTATCGACGACGATATAGAAAAGAACTTACGAGACCTAGAAGATTTCGCCATTGGCGCGACTTGGAATTTTCATCAAAATTTCCAACTCAAATTTGAGCATCACTGGTTTGTTGGTACCTCAATGCTCCCCCCTGTAAACGACTTAAATCCACAGCGAAACAATAACCCTGAGCGATACTGGCGCTTGTTCGCCTTACAACTTAGCTACCGCTTTTAATAAATCGCTCTATGCTTAACTAATAATGAATCTATTAATGTTTCGTTGCTGTAAGTACTAACCTTGGGATAGCCAATGAAGCTAAGTAAGTTCCCCTTAATCAATTTAAAACAACGTTATATTAGCGTCCGTTTGAAAATGACCGTTGCACTTGTGCTAGCTGCGGGCTTTGTTGTTTCCATCTTCGGTTTCACTGCAATGGAGCATTACCAGAATCAGCAAGCACAACTTAAACTCAGCTACCTAGACAACTACGCGCTAGAATTTAATGACCAAATAGAACGATTAAGTGACAGCATTACCTACTTGTTCGAAGCCCAAACTCTGTTTAGTAAAGCGGAGAATATGAGTGAATTAGAGAAGTACCTCACTCGCCAACTCCCAGAGCTGCAATGGTTATTACCTATAGTGAATGGCTGTACGGTTTTTGAGGTAGACAATTACACCTGCAGCGCCTCTGACTCTCCGCCCCCCAAAGAGCTATTAGAGCAGGTAACACTGCGTTCTAAACCCATGCAATTATTACAATGCAGCGAGATGTGCTATTTGTGGATCTCTTTGCCTATTCGTACCCGTAGTTCAGAACAAGGCATTTTAGCGTTTCAACTTGAGTTAGCAGATGCCTTAATCAAGGTAACCCAGAGAGATGACATTGAACTAGCCATCGTCGATTTAGATCGCCCCTTATATAAAAGCATTTTACTGGCTACCAATACTCAAGCCCTTAGCCAACAATGGTTTGATAGTGCTATTGAGTATCGCCACCATGCCAATATGGAGTTTCAGGTTGAACACAAAACCATTGTCGGCAAACTTTATCCCATTAAGAACAGTGCTAGCAGCACCTTAAAACTGGTTATTCTTAAAGACTGGAGCGACCAAATACAGCTGCAAACCCGCTTCGAAAACCAGCTTTCTATTTTATTGCTACTCACTATGGCATTAAGCATTGCTATTGGCTTAATGCTAATGCGTCGTCCCTTAAATAAACTTCGTTATCACGCTGCCAGCTTGCCAACGATATTAGAAGATGAGAGCTACAAACCGCAAAACAACCTGCATCTATTTAATGACGAATTTGATTCACTTGATCATATTTCTATCGAGCTAGCCGATAGTTTCTCTGAAATGCGATCGAGCATTGCCGCCAATACCAAAGTATTGGAGAAAATGGCGATGGAAGACCCACTTACGGAACTGCCAAATCGAACCGCTTTTCTCGAACAACTCAGTAAAGCGCTAAAAGAAGCAGAACGCCAAGGCGACGAGTTAAGCCTTATCTACATTGATTTAGATAATTTTAAGACCATTAACGATACCTTAGGTCATGACTTTGGCGATTTACTGCTGGTACAAGTCGCTAAACGCATTATGCGCTTAAGCGAGTTTGCCTCTAGCACCTTCCGTTTAGGTGGCGATGAGTTCACACTACTGATTAACAAAAAAGACAAAGACAGCGTCCTCGGTTTTGCCTATAGCCTTGCGCAAGAAATTTCTCGAGACATTACCATCTCTGGAGTTTCAATGAAGGTGACGCTCAGTATTGGTATCGCCACCGCAAAACAAGCCGAGTACGAGCCGCAGTTATTAGTTAAATATGCTGATTTAGCAATGTACTCTTCTAAACGTAAAGGGCGTAATTGCTGTACCCACTTCGATATCGAGTTAGCCCGTCAGAATGACATGGTATTCACCATTGAAAATCAGTTCCAAAATGCCATGAGCAACAACGAACTGGAACTATACTTACAACCGCAAGTGTCAATGAAACAACAAGCAGTCACTGGCTTTGAATTACTACTACGTTGGAATCACCCTACTCAAGGTTTAATGAACCCTGGTCAATTTCTCGATACCGTTGAATCAGGCCGCCATATCCTTCCTCTAGGTTATTGGGTGATAGATAAATCGTTAGCGTTATTAGAAGAGTTAAATACTAAAGGTTACAACGGCTTAACCATCGCATTTAATATTAGTGGCCGTCAGTTTGAAGACAAAAATTTCGCTCAAAAACTGATCAGCAAATATAAAACCATTAGTATCGGTAGCAATCTGTTAGAGCTGGAAATCACTGAAAGTGTCGCCGTACAAAACTATCAGCAAGTTAAAAACCAGTTAAACGAAATCCGAGGAGCAGGCATCAGAGTTGCCTTTGATGACTTTGGTAAAGGCTTTACTTCACTGAGCTACCTTAGCAACCTTGCCTGCGATAAGATTAAATTTGATCGAGAATTTGGCCACAATGCCATTACCTCGGTAGCAACTCAAAACATTGTACTGAGCATGCGAAAGCTAATGTACACCTTAGATTACGAGATTTTAGTAGAAGGCGTAGAAACTCTTGAACACGCTAATTGGTTGAAACAAAACGGCTTTGATAAAGTACAGGGGTACTTCTTTGGTCGTCCGGTCACTAAGGAAGCGGCATTAGAGTTCTATTTGCGTTGCAATGATAAAGGCGCGCTATTGGATCAAAGTGGCAACATTATTCACTTGCACCCGCTGTTTCATATTCCTCAAACAGATGTTCACTCTAATGGCAATCACTAGTTGAATAAGTCTATCTACAGCATTAAAAAAGGCGAGCTAATGCTCGCCTTTTTGCCATTCAAAGCACGCTTACTTTGGTAAGTTAACGCTTAAGGCTAATTCAGTTAAAGACACTGGGTTAGCTGCACTTGGCGCACTGGTTAACGGACATGCAGCAGTGGCTGTTTTCGGGAACGCCATTACGTCACGAATAGAGCTTGCACCAGTCATCAACATTACTAAGCGATCTAGACCAAACGCTAAACCCGCGTGTGGTGGAGCACCATACTGAAGCGCTTCCAATAAGAAGCCGAATTTCTCTTGAGCTTCTTCATCGCTAATGCCGAGTACTTTAAACGCAGCAGCTTGCATATCTTGTTTATGGATGCGTACGCTACCACCACCTAATTCACAGCCGTTTAGCACCATGTCGTAAGCGTTTGATAACACACCTTCTGGTGAAGCGGTTAAGTCCTCAGCACTCACGCCTTCAACTGGCGCAGTGAATGGATGGTGAATGGCATGGAAATGACCATCTACTTCTTCAAACATTGGGAAATCAACAACCCAAAGCGGTCGCCACTCATCTGATACTAGGCCAAGATCTTCGCCTACTTTCAAACGTAAAGCACCCATCGCTTCGCAAACAATATTCGCTTTATCTGCGCCGAAAAGAATTAAGTCGCCGTCTTGTGCAGCTGTGCGCTCAACAATGCCTTGTGCAACGTCTTCATTTAGGAACTTAAGAATAGGTGATTGAAGACCTTCAACGCCTGCAGCGACTTCATTCACTTTCATCCATGCTAAGCCCTTAGCGCCATAAATACCTACATACTTACCGTAGTCATCAATTTGCTTGCGAGAAAGCTTTGCACCACCCGGTACACGTAACACTGCTACGCGGCCTTTCTCATCGTTAGCTGGGCCAGAAAATACTTTAAACTCTACGTCTTTAAGCAAGTCAGCAACATCAACTAATTGCATTGGGTTACGTAAATCTGGCTTATCAGAGCCATACAAACGCATCGCTTCAGCGTAAGTCATTTGTGGGAACTCACCCAAATCAACGTCTAACATTGAGACAAACAATTCACGAACCATTTGTTCAGTCACGGCCATTACTTGGTCAGAACTCATGAATGATGTTTCAATATCAATTTGAGTAAACTCTGGTTGGCGATCGGCACGTAAGTCTTCATCACGGAAGCACTTAACGATTTGGTAGTAACGATCCATGCCAGACATCATAAGTAATTGTTTAAAAATCTGTGGTGATTGCGGCAAAGCAAAAAACTGACCTTTATGAGTACGGCTAGGCACTAAATAATCGCGCGCACCTTCTGGCGTAGCTTTGGTAAGAATTGGCGTTTCAATGTCTAAGAAGCCATTGTCTTCCATAAAACGGCGAACGAAACCCGTTACCTTGGCGCGAAACACCATACGCTGGCTCATTTCTGGGCGACGTAAATCTAAATAGCGGTATTTTAAACGCTGCTCTTCAGAGTTATCTTGATTGTTATCCAACGGCAGTGGCGCAGAGCGATTTAAGATTTCTAGCTCTAAGCCAAGTAGCTCAACTTCACCCGTGGTCATGTCAGCATTAACCTGACTGTCTGGACGCGCACGAACGCGGCCTTTAAGGCGGACACAAAATTCATTACGCAAGCTGTTGGCGGTAGCGAATACATCTTTACGATCTGGGTCAAAAACCACTTGCACAATGCCTTCGCGGTCACGTAAATCAATGAAGATAACGCCACCTAAATCACGGCGGCGATTTACCCAACCAACTAAATTTATTTCTTGATCAACTAACTCTTTGGTTACTTGTCCACAGTAAACAGTGCGCATTTGGCCTTTCCCGTTTTACGTTTTAAAATTCAATGAATGTTCAGCCTAAATAATAATCAGCTATGCAGTATTATTTAGTGAAAGGGCGATAGTATAAAGGAAAGCAGCTACAAATAAGAATAGCGATAGAGCAATAAATCTATAGAAGCGTCTAAAATAGCCAAAGACAAGCTCGCTTTAGCTGGTTACAATAACCCACCGAGCAATTACTGGCTCATTATCATAGAATTTTCCGCACGAGAACTAGCCATGCAAGGCAAAGATAAACTATTTTCCCAACCTATTACCCAACTGGGTGAGTTTCGCTTCGATGACCAAGTGGCCGAAGTATTTCCCGATATGATTCAACGCTCAGTGCCAGGTTACAGCAACATTGTTTCCACCATTGGCCACTTAACTGAACAATTTCATCAAGCCGACACTAAGTTATACGACTTAGGTTGCTCTTTGGGCGCAGCGACTTTAGCTATGCGCCGCGGAGTTAAGCACAACAATGTAGAAATTGTTGCAGTAGATAACTCCCCCGCCATGTTAGAACGTTGTCAAAAACACCTAGATGCTTTTCGTGGCTCAGTGCCAGTAACGCTTATCTGTGATGATATTTGCGACGTAGATATCAGCAATGCTTCAGTGGTCGTGCTCAATTTCACCCTGCAGTTTATTGCGCAAGAACAGCGTTTAACCTTGATTAAAAAGATCTACAACGGAATGGTTAAAGGCGGTTTATTGATAGTGAGTGAAAAATTTCATTTCGCTGAACCAACTACTCAGAGTCTAATTAGCGAATTACACTTAGATTTTAAACGCGCTAACGGATACAGCGAGTTGGAAATTAGCCAAAAGCGGAGCTCTTTAGATAACGTACTAGTGCCCGATACTATTGAGCAACACAAGCAACGATTTAAAGAAGCCGGCTTTAGCGCTAGCGAACTGTGGTTTCAGTGTTTTAACTTCGGCTCATTGGTCGCTATAAAGTAGTCTCTAGATACACAGAATCAAAAAGACGAGCGCTATATAGTGCTCGCCTTTTTTACGAAACAATACCTACTTAGCTAACAACGCTGCAATTTTGTCTGCAAAAGGTTGTAGAGTTTCACTATCAACCATATCGCGAGCGTGGCTGCGCGCCTCGGCTAAAGAGCCAGGAATAATATGAAAGTGTAAATGAGGCACCGTTTGACCCGCTGCAGCGCCATTAAATTGCACTAGGCTAATCCCCTCAGCATTCATTGCCTGTTTAACCGCCGCTGCAACTTTTTTTACGGTTTTAATAACAGCTGCTGCGCCTTCTTCCGACAATTCAAACAGCGTTTCTGCCGATTCTTTTGGTAATACTAAAGTGTGACCATCGGCCTGTGGCATAATATCCATAAAGGCTAAGGTATGGTCGTCTTCATACACTTTAAGACAGCCCATTTCGCCACGGATAATTTTAGCAAAAATATTGTTATTGTCGTAACTCATAGCATTGATTCCCAATAGGTTTAATGTCGGTACGTAACTAAAGATAACAGCATTATTGCACACCCAAATCTTCTAACAAATGGACTTGATCGAAATATCGCTCGCCAACAAAACTAATCGCGTGGTCACCAAAACGACGCAAGCTTCCTGGCTGTTTCACCCCCATAGGCCAAAAGAACCAGCGTTCAAAACGTTCAGAGCCCCACACATAACCATTAGAGTCGTAGATAGATTTATATCCTTGGCCTTTTTCTAAGGCAAGTAGCGACTGCCAAGGCTGTAAAGTATAAGTGGTTTTAGCCACCACTTCAGCAATGTCGCCGGTGGGCTGCAAATCAATTATTTGGTGGGTATCGGCACTAATACTTATTCGCACTTTATCCGCAGCATTAACGCGATGCATCAGTACGCTTTCGACTTTACTGTCCTGAATAGCATGATAACTGCGCTGTTGAGGCAACATTAAAGTATACCAACAACCACATAGGTGGATGCTGTCGTAAGCAATGACTTCTAGCTTATTAGTCAGGTGAATTCGAAAAATGAGAGCATCATGCTCTCCTGCTACCCAATCTACTGAGCTAAGTTTTGGGCGTTGCTTAAACCATAAAATATAATTGAGCTGGATAGTAGTTTGGTTGTTATGCCTAGCGTAAGTAATATGCGAAAAACTAAGTGGTTTACTGTGTTCAAAAGCCAGTTGTTGCTTTTGCCAAACCGGCACGCCAGGTACGTTGTCTGCAGTGTTGCTCTCAACCAACCACTGCGGTGCATACCATTTAAGTAAGGTTTCTTGTTGCTGTTTACTGGCGAGTTGCCCAAAAGCATCAAGCTGTAAATCAGTTACATTCACTTTAGCTAACGCTGGCTCCGGTAGATATAAGGCCGCTTGTTTCGCAGTAAATCCAGATAACGACCAGCGACTAGCAGCTAACCAACCCTCAGCTAAATGTTGTTGTTCTTTCTCAATGGCGCTCGCAAATACCTTCGAACTTAGTGGATATAATCCAAACACCTTAGCAGTGGCAGAGTAGTCATTATCCATAGGAATAGTGGCTAGCAACTCAGCGGTTTGTCGTGAATGACCTTTTAACTGCTGATTCAATTCATTTATGCACTGTTCGATTGTCTGTTCTGGCTGAGTTATTTGATATTCCGCTTTCCATTCATTGGCTATGTCTACATCAAGCGTTTTCCATTCAGCTTTTAAACCTTGCTCCGCTAGTTCGCCCATATAATCAATTAGCTGAGGTTGAGTAGGCGCAGATGGCTCAGCAAGATCTTGATTGCTGATAAAAAAATGTATGAAGCGATTATGTCGTAAAGAAGCTTGGTTATGCACCCTCTCCCCTTTTAAGCTTCCAACATGCTCAAGCAGCAGCTTGTCTACACTGCTTAAAATAGCCTCACAGGAGGGCTCGACCTTTAGAGGTGAAATGCTGCATGCTTGCAAAACAATGGCTGTTAACAACGCGCTTAAGTTTGCTACTAGGCAATTAACTTTATACCGTTTAGGCATTGTCCCTCCTTGGATTCAATTCATCGTCATTATTGTACACAGAAAAAATAATGGGATTGGTTCGCAATACAACTGTAACAAAACCGTCATAAAATGCCCTTTTTGCTTTTACCTACAAAAGACTATGACAGCAATATTTGAAGTATTCAGCGCCTTTTTCCGCCTAGGATTAGTAAGCTTCGGTGGCCCAGCCGCCCATATAGGTTTTTTCAAACAAGAGTTTGTTGATAACAAGCAATGGTTATCCCAGCATGAATATGCAAATTTAGTCGCGCTTAGCCAATTTTTGCCGGGCCCTGGCTCTTC
Source organism: Agarivorans sp. DSG3-1 (assembly GCF_046774965.1). Lineage (NCBI taxonomy): Bacteria > Pseudomonadati > Pseudomonadota > Gammaproteobacteria > Alteromonadales > Alteromonadaceae > Agarivorans > Agarivorans sp. DSG3-1. The sequence continues at coordinate 4,005,355 of NZ_CP177241.1, forward strand.
TCAAGTGGGTTTTGCTATTGGCTTGCACCGGGCAGGAAAACTAGGTGCAATAGCCGCATTTATTGGCTTTACCTTGCCCTCGGCAGCCTTGATGCTGGTACTAGCGTTGGCTGCCAACTACAGTAACAACAACCCCTTTGTTATGGGATTAATCGCGGGCCTAAAAGTTGCTGCATTGGTAGTAGTGGTTGATGCTGTAAGACAAATGTATAGGCAGTTTTGCAGTAATCGGTATTTAAGCGGAGCATGTTTTATTACTGCTGCCAGCTTGTTGCTGTTCCCACAACTTAGTACCCAACTCGTTTGTTTGGCTCTTACCGCACTGATAGGTTTAGCGCTAAATGAAAAGCTATTGGTACCGAATCCCCCTACAAATACCAATACCAGCACAAACCAAACCGGTAGCATTAAGTTTGGATATTTAGCTGTATTTATTGCGCTACTGTTTTTGCCTTTTCTAAACTTAAATCCTCTCATTCACAGTTTTAGCCAGTTTTATCAAGCGGGTAGCTGGGTATTTGGTGGCGGTCATGTCGTGCTGCCTTTGCTGCAACAAACACTTTCAGGGGATGTAAACCAAGAACAGTTTTTAACCGCCTATGCTGCTGCACAAGCAGTACCTGGCCCAATGTTTACTATTGCTAGTTATTTAGGCGCAGTGGTAGGCCAACAAAATCCTCTTGTTTACGCTAGCTTAGCAACTATTGCCATTTTCCTACCGGGTTTTTTATTGGTACTGGCTTTTGTTGATGCTTGGCAAGCGCTGGCTCAAAAAGCGAAGTTTTCCGCAGCAATGCAAATGGTTAACGCAGCGGTGGTTGGTTTACTGATAGCAGCACTTTACAATCCAATATTCACTAGCGCGATTCATTCGAACCTAGAGTTTGTACTAGCGTTATTAGGGTTCTTTTTACTGCGAGTCGTGAAGTTACCTCTTTACATCATGTTACTAAGCTTAGGGGGAGCGGGAATATTGTTACTGGCATAAATAAAAAAGCCTGCACTAAGCAGGCTCTTTAATTAAACGTTATTCCATTACAACTTAAATGCGCCAACCTCTTTATGCAGTTTGTCGGCAATAGCATCTAATTCTGTGGCTCGCTGCGAACTACCCGCTGCCTGCTCCGCCAGCTCTAACGAAGCATCTTGAATACCTTGAGTATTCCTCCCCACTTCTTCCGTTACCGCGCGTTGTTCTTCAGCAGCGCTAGAAATTTGCGTCGCCATATCACTGATATGAGTAATCGAGTTAGTGATATTCTCTAACATCTCAGCCGCTTTCGTGGCTTCTTCAACGCTAATTTGCACTAACTGTTGGCTTTCATCCATGGTTTTAACGGTACTTTGGGTATTCCCCTGCAGCCGTTCTAACATCGCTTTGATTTCTTCGGTTGAGCTTTGGGTGCGTTGCGACAAGTTACGTACTTCATCGGCCACCACCGCAAAGCCTCGGCCTTGTTCACCAGCGCGAGCCGCTTCAATGGCTGCATTCAAGGCCAATAAATTTGTTTGCTCAGCAATGCCTTGAATGGTTGAAAGAATGTCGCTAATTTCTTGGGTATTACGCTCTAGTTCTTGTACCGTTTCAGCGGCGCCATCTAATTGCCCAGCCAAGCTATTTACCTGTTGCTGGTTGCGGCCTATTAGCACCTTACCTTGTTCACAAGAATCAGCTGATTCACGCGCAGCCTCAGCGGTTTGCTCGGCGTTATTAGCCACTTCATTTGCGGTTGCAGCCATTTCATTCACTGCGGTCGCTACCTGAGTAACTTCGCCCTGCTGACGTTCAATTTGAACATTCGAAGCAGAAGTAGAGCTATTGGTTAAAGCAGCGGCACGCTGCAAGCTGTCGGCATCTTCAGCGATTTCTTTCATTAGCTCATGTAGCTGATCGATAAACTTGTCGATACCCGCGGCAAGAGAGCCTATTTCATCATTACGGTTTAAATTGATTCGCTTGGTTAAATCTCCATCTCCCGATGATAGTTTTTCAATCGCCCCACCTAAAATCTCAATCGGTTTTAGCATTGCACTGATCACTTTGAGCATCACCACCGCAATAATAACAAATAGCACCACTGCAAAAATCATAGAGCTTTTCATCATGGCGCTTACCGGTGCCATCGCGATTTGTTTGTCATAGACAAACAACAAATACCAGTCAGTACCTTCAATCGGAGTAACGTTTACAAAGCTTTCTTTACCGCTAACCACCAAATCACTCATTTCTGATGAGCTTGCTTGAGCAGAAAAGAAACTCGCAGTAAATTGTTCCGACAGTTCACTGGCTTTTTTTAACACCAAATCTTTATCACTGTGGATAACCACTAAGCCCTCTTTATCAACGATAACCGGGTATACCTGCTCGCTGGCAAGGTTAAGTACCCGCTCGGTCACTACATCGAGACCTAAATCTCCTGCGTAAACTCCGCCACTAACCCTTTGCGCAACCGAAATAACCATTTGGCCAGAAGTAGCATCTACGTATGGGTCGGACACAAATGAACCATTAGTTTGCGCGCCTTTGTACCATGGGCGAGTGCGTGGGTCGTAACCATCGGGCAGCGTTTCATTAGGATCATGCATGGTCATTTTCCCTTCGCTACTACCGAAGTAAAAATAGATGAAATCCCCACTTTGCTTAGCTTGTACTAAATCTGCCACAAACCCTGCGGCTTTGGGATCTGACGCCATGCCTTTGGCAATCGCCAACTTTGAATCAAACCACAAACTTACTTGGTCAGTTGCCGCTTGTGCGAGTTGCTTGGCATCCCCAGCAATATCAATGCGGGTTTCTTGAGACAAAGTGCGAGCTTGAAACCAAGCCTGTACGCCACTCAATACTGCAAGTAAAATCAAAATAGTTAAGATTAAACGCTGTTTAATCGACATGTTTCCCATAAAAATCCCTCTTTTAGCTTCCCGCTTTTAATTACTTGCCATTGAAGATTGTTAGTTTAAATATGTGCTAGCATCTTGTTTGTATCTACTAACCCTATGTTACTAATTATGATTTATCTAAAAATTATCAGCACATTTTTGGTTTATTTGAGCTTAAGCTTTGCCGTAAAAGCCGCGGTTCAGGTAGAACAATTAGATTTTAACTCACTGTTACTCAACGATTGCCCACAATCTGTGGCCACTATCAGCGTTAGTAACTCAGCTAGCATTGCCCAGCAAAGTGGCTGGGGGGCTGAATTTTCGCAAATAGTCCAAGACAGTATTTTAGTGGCTAACCTTCCCTCTTTATTTATCGACGCTTCAAAGCAAAACTATAGTCATTCTGCGTTTCCTAACAAAAGCATCACGTTTAGCTCAAGCAGGTCAAAAACAAAGCGTTATAGCTACGCTTGGCATGAGAAAAGTTTTGAATGGCTTAGTGCTTACAGTTCAAACCAGAGTGACCTAGAACCGCCACCATTTTTTGCTTTAGCACGCTACCAACAACAAACCTTTGCTATAGCCAGCGTTAGCGTATACGAACCACAAGATTTGCTTAAAGTTTTAAACGATGATTTTGTAGTTAACCGCAGCCCTTTACTGTTGTTTTTGAACAGCAGTAAACCTGTCAACAATCAGCATATTTCGCAACTAAACAACATGGGGTTTCGCCTACATCAGCAACAAACACTATTACTTGCAAGCAAAGATCTTAATGTCTGTGATAGCGGCTTTCTAAATGAAAATGGCCAGCATCAGCTTGCTTGGTTGAAAGTTGACCTTAACCAGTGAGCCAGAAAAACAATAAACAACTGAGATAGCGATTCTGTTTAGCGCTTACTCGCCAAAACCAGCTAAAACTTGCTACAATCAAGCTTATATATACTCAAGCAATATCAAGCTCTTGTAACCAATGATAGACTTCTCTGATTTTTACCAATTAATTGCCAAAAACCGCTTAAAACACTGGCTGTATACACTCCCCGCTCAGCTTGGCGATTGGCAAAAAGAGCATGCTCATGGCGACTTTCCTCGCTGGCAGCGAGTGCTCAATAAACTCCCTCTGCAAACCACTAAACATATCGAGCTCAAAGATAAAGTGAGCATTGGTAAAGCTGAAGACATGCCCGCAGGTGAACGTAAAAAAGTAGAAAGTTTGCTACGTCACCTTCACCCTTGGCGCAAAGGCCCCTTCGATATTTACGGCATTCAGATAGATACCGAATGGCGTTCGGATTGGAAATGGGAACGTTTACGTAAACACATCTCCCCTTTAAAACACCGTTATGTGTTAGATGTGGGCTGCGGCAGCGGTTACCACATGTGGCGCATGCTTGGTGATGATGCAGAGTTTGTTGTCGGTATCGATCCATCAACCTTGTTCTTAATGCAATTTGAAGCCATTCGTAATTTTGCCAATAACGATCAACGCGTGCACTTATTGCCCTTAGGAATTCAAGAACTGCCTAAATTACGCGCCTTTGATACGGTGTTTTCTATGGGAGTACTTTATCATCGCCGCTCACCTATGGATCACCTCATTCAACTAAAAGAGCAACTGCATAAAGGCGGTGAACTGGTACTAGAAACACTGGTGGTAGATGGCGACGAAAACCAAGTACTGGTTCCAGCTGGGCGCTATGGAAAAATGCCAAACGTTTGGTTTTTGCCTAGCACTGCAGCCTTAAAACTTTGGCTCGAAAAAGTAGGCTTTATCGACGTACGCGTTGTCGACGTTGATTTAACCTCTACCGAAGAACAACGCAGTACATCGTGGATGACCCATGAGTCCTTAAACGACTACTTAGACCCAAACGACAAAAGCCAAACTGTAGAAGGTCTACCTGCTCCCAAACGTGCTGTTTTAATTGCAATTAATCCAGACTAAACAGTTTTCATACGCTATGCTAAAACAATTACTAAAACCGCAGTTATTACTTTTGCCTAATGGATTTGAACTATGAAAAAGCTTTCAATAATTTCATTGTCTCTAGCACTAAGTGCTTGTGCAAGCCAACAAGCCTCTCAGCCCAACACCGAAACCCTAGAACAACTGTCTGCACTCTCTGCTCAGCAAACATCTGTATTGAGCCAATGTGAGTCAATCTCAGAACGATTAGCGGCTCAACAACAACGCTTTGACCAATTAGAAGAAAAAGTAGTGGCCATTGTACCAGCCCCGGTTTCTTCGAATAAAGCTACCGCGCCTAGTTGTAGCAAGCAGGCATCATACAAGTTAGGCAATAAAACTGTACTTGGTGAATCTGAATGGGTAAGCCTGCAAGGTCAAAAACACGCTTTTCAAGCTCGTATAGATACTGGTGCAGCAACCTCATCATTAAATGCCACTGACATAGTAAAATTTGAGCGTGACGGTAAAAACTGGGTACGCTTTAATTTACGCCACAAAACCATTGATACCGACATTATTGTAGAGCGCCCAGTGATTAGAACCGCTGAAGTAACTCAAGCCTCTACCAACACTGTAGATAAACGCCCCGTGGTATCTATGTTAGTTAAACTTGGGCCTATTTCAGAAAAAGCCCAATTTACCCTTACCGACCGCAACCACCTAAGCTATCCGGTGTTACTAGGACGTAGCTTCCTGAAAGACATTAGCGTGGTTGATATAAGCCAAAAGTTCACACAAGCGAAGCCGACATTTAAGGATTAATGCCCATGAGTTCTCGCAGTATATTTTATTTCATCGTAACACTTTGCATGCTGATAGGAATAAGCATGACAATGTATCGCCACGTTCAATTTGAGGTGCCTTGGTTCCCTGGCGAAAAGCGCCAGATATGGTCCATTGAAGCCAAAGTTGAATTTGATGCTAACGGCGAAAGTGTAGAAACCGTACTTGCTTTGCCAATGACTCAACAGGGTTACACCCGTATTCATGAGTCGACCGCCTCGCTAGCCTATGGCTTATCTTTCGTTAACGATCAAGATAACCCACGTGCAATATGGACCAAGCGAGAAGCCGAAGGCCATCAGGAGATGTACTATAAAGTAGATTTTTTGGTAGATCCTAAAGCAGCCGACATTTACCAGCCTCAAATGCCCGATACACCATTTGTTGAATACCCAGAACCTTATTTCACTGCTGCGAATCACTTAGCAAAACAAGCCGAAGGCTTATCTGCCGATGCATATAGCTTCACTCGTGAACTAATTAAAGCCTTAACGGGTGATACTGCAACAACCAACCAAAACACCGGGTTAATTTTAGATTACAAACCTAAAAACCGATTGGTGGTAGATCTACTCAACAATGCAGATGTACCGGCTCGAATTGTTAAAGGTTTGCAGCTAGAAGATGGTCGACGTCGTCAAAACATTACTGAATATATTCAAGTATTTAAAGACGAGAACGATTGGCAAATTTTCGACTTGAAAACGGGTATCCAAGGCCGACCTGAGAATACGCTTCTTTGGGAATACAATGGCAACAGCATGTTGGAAGTTGTTGGTGGTAAAGACTCTAAAGTGAGCTTCTCTATGCTACTGGTTGAGCAGAGTGCCCAATCGGCAGTCGCACCCAAAATTAGCGAAGCTGACTTTCTAAACTTCTCCATTGATAGCCTACCGCTTGAAGAGCAAGCCTTGTTTAAAGGCATTTTACTGATCCCTATCGGGGTGCTGATTGTGGTGTTGCTTCGCGTATTGGTGGGATTAAAAACCTCTGGTACCTTTATGCCAGTGCTTATTGCTATGGCGTTTATGCAAACCTCATTAATGACCGGCTTAATTGGTTTCATTATTGTAGTGGGCACTGGTTTAGTGATTCGAGGCTACCTATCCCACCTCAATTTGCTGCTGGTCTCGCGAATATCGGCAGTAATTATCACCGTGATTGGCATCATCTCAATCTTTAGTGTCATGAGCTTTAAAGTAGGACTCACCGAAGGTTTAAAAATCACCTTCTTCCCGATGATTATTCTTTCTTGGACCATTGAACGTATGTCAGTGTTATGGGAAGAAGAAGGCCCTAAAGAAGTGGTATTACAAGGTGGCGGTAGCTTACTGGTTGCTGTATTGGCCTTCTTAGCGATGAACAACGAATACGTTCGTCACTTAACCTTCAACTTTATGGGTGTTCAGTTCATTGTGTTGGGCATTATTTTGATTTTGGGTAACTACACGGGTTACCGCTTACTAGAACTTCGTCGCTTTCAACCATTAGCGAATAAGGAGGACTGATGTTTAATCAATTCACCAGTCCTTTTAAGCTGGCCCGCAAGGGCATCATGGGGATGAACCAGCGCAATACCGGCTACATTAGCCGGTACAACCCGCGTAAACTCTACCCTTTGGTGGATAACAAACTTAAAACCAAAATTATTGCCCAGCGCGATAATGTCACTATTCCAGCCTTAATTGGTGTGGTGCGCACTCAGCACGATATTCAATCTATTATTCCGTTGCTACAAAAGCACTCCGGTTTTGTTATCAAACCGGCTAAAGGCTCTGGTGGTAAAGGCATTTTAGTTATTACTAAACAAGAGTCAGGGGTGTTTTTTAAACCTAGCGGCGCCCCTACTCATGAAGAAGACGTAAAACGCCATTGCTCTAATATATTGGCAGGTTTGTTTTCTTTAGGTGGTAGCCCTGATGTAGCGGTTATTGAAGCCTTAATAGAATTTGATGCCTGCTTTGAAGGTTTTAGTTTTGAAGGCGTACCTGATGTACGAGTAATCGTATTCCAAGGCTATCCAGTAATGGCGATGATGCGCCTGTCTACTGCCGCTTCAGACGGTAAAGCTAACCTCCACCAAGGGGCCGTGGGAGTTGGCATAGACATTGGTACCGGGCAAGCTTTACATGCTGTACAATTTGACCGACCGATAGAAAAACACCCTGATACAGATCGCCCGCTTAAAGAGTTAGTTGTGCCTCATTGGCAGCGTTTGTTAGAATTGGCGTCGAGTTGCTACGAGATGTCTGGAATGGGCTATTTGGGCACAGACATGGTGCTAGATAAATCTAACGGCCCTATGCTGCTAGAGCTAAATGCTCGACCGGGATTAGCCATTCAAATTGCTAATGGCGAAGGTATATTGCCACGCCTAAAGTTGGTAGAACAGCAAATCAGCGAAGGTATTGCCCGCACAGCAGATGAAAGGGTCGAATTTAGTAAGAAAGAATTTTCTCGCTAAACGTCAGTAGATTCTAATTATCAAAAAAGCACCTCAAGGGGTGCTTTTTTATCATCCAAACAGCAACCCGTTCGAGTTAACTGTCTTCGTTATGCAACTCTAAACTCGCCACTTCTTCTTGAGCCTGTATCGCTTGAGCATCATTATTGCGCAGCTGGTCTAAGTAATCCAAGTAATCTTGGTCAATGTCGTTTGTTACGTATTTGCCATTGAATACCGAGGTTTCGAAGGTTTGGATTTCAGGGTTACTTTGACGACAAGCCTCAATCAAATCATCCAAATCTTGGAAGATCAAACCATCAGCGCCAATTAGCTGACAAATCTCATCTACTTCACGACCATGAGCCACTAACTCGTTTGCCGATGGCATATCAATACCATAAACATTAGGGAAACGAATCTCTGGTGAAGCAGAAGCAAAATAGACTTTGTTTGCACCAGAATCACGGGCCATTTCAATAATCTGCTCAGAAGTAGTACCACGTACGATGGAGTCATCAACCAGCAATACATTTTTGCCTCTGAACTCTACGTCAATAGCATTAAGCTTGCGGCGCACTGACTTACGGCGCTGGGTTTGCCCTGGCATAATGAACGTACGGCCAATATAACGGTTTTTAACAAAACCTTGGCGATAGGGTAAATCTAAGTGCATAGCAATTTGCAATGCTGTGTCACATGATGTTTCTGGAATTGGAATCACTACATCGATATCTAGATCGTCCCATTCGCGCGAAATTTTCTCACCAAGCTTGGTACCCATATTAACTCGCGCACCATATACCGAGATTTTATCGATAATAGAATCTGGACGAGCAAAATACACATATTCAAAAATACATGGGTTATGAGCAGGATTCTCAGCACATTGTTGAGTGAAAAGCTGGCCATCTTCAGTAATGTAAACAGCTTCGCCTGGGGCAACGCTGCGTACAAACTCAAAACCAACAGCATCTAAAGCAACACTCTCAGAAGCAACCATGTACTCCATTTTAGAGGCGTCGTCGTCGCTCACTTTCTTGCCTAATACCAAGGGACGAATACCGTTAGGGTCACGAAATGCCACTAAACCTTGGCCAATGATCAAGGCTGCCACAGCATAAGCACCGCGAACTTTCTTGTGCACCTCAGAGATGGCAGTAAATACTTGTTTCTCGCAAAGCTCATCTTGTACGATAAGGTCTAACTCGTGCGCTAATACATTAAGCAACACTTCAGAATCCGAAGTGGTGTTAATGTGGCGACGAGCGCGTTTAGCCATTTGCTCACGCAACTCTTTTGCATTGGTTAAGTTACCGTTATGCGCTAGTGCTAAACCAAATGGAGAGTTTACGTAGAAAGGCTGTGCCTCGGCAGCGCTAGAGCTACCGGCAGTTGGATAACGCACATGGCCAATACCTAAGTTGCCACGTAAACGCTGCATGTGTTTTACTTCAAACACATCTCTTACCAATCCGTTGGCTTTGCGTTGTTTAAACATGCCTTCGGTAATAGTAACGATACCCGCGGCGTCTTGACCACGATGCTGTATAACAGTTAGCGCATCATAAATCGCCTGGTTAACGGGACTAGCACCGACAATGCCGACAATACCACACATGAAGCTTTTCCTTATTAAGATTGGTAGTTATCTAAAAAACTAGAAGAATCTTTTAAAAACTCAAAAAACCACTGAACAATCACGGTGAACTCGGGGATCAATAATGAGCCCTTCCACCACGAAGATTCCGGAAATCCAGTAAACGACAATACAAATAGCATAGCGCTTACCACTAAAGCCCCTCGAATTGCACCAAAGCAAATACCCAATACCCTATCGGTACCAGTAAGGCCGGTGGAATTAACCAGGTGACTAAACAAATAGTTGACTAAAGCGCCGAGCACTAAGGTGGCGACAAACAGCAGAACAATGGCTACGCCACTGCGATAATAGGGGTTTTCGATAAGAGTAAAATAACTAGATAGGTCGTGATAGAACTGACTGGCGATGAAAAAAGCCGCTACCCAAGAGACCAGCGACAGGGCCTCTTTAACGAAGCCGCGAACCAAGCTAATTAATGCTGACAATACTATTACGCCAATAATGACGTAGTCTACCCAAGCCATAAATTTTTCTACTTGTTGAAAAACGCTGCGAATTCTACCAGAAACAAATATAAATTGCGTCTATGTATTTTTTCATACTACTTAAATAAAGGGTCGAACTGGCGAATCGCGCCGCTCAAACCGGTTAACTCTTTGAGTTTTTCTTGCTGCTGCTCTAGCGTTTTTTTAGACACATTAGGTCCTACAAATACCCTATTTAACTCTCCTTCTACCGCTGGCTCTGGGAAAGAGTGGGCTTGAAAGCCTGCAGCTCGCAGTTTGGCTACAAGGCGGGTAACATTATTGGCGTTTTTAAAGGTGCCTAGCTGCACTACGTAAGCGGGTTTATCAAATTCCACAGCTTGCTTTGTTGGTGCAGGCTCTGAAGGAGTAGTAACTTCTTTGGGAATCTCATCATCACCAGCATCAAGGTCAGCAACATCTACTGCTTCTTGATCAGTAGGCAGCTCTAGAAGTAAGGGAGGCAAAGAATCAACCTTAGGCGCAAACGGAATAGAGTTGAACTCTTCTTCTACTCGCGTTTTTTTACCATCGAGAATGTCGGGAATGATAATCACACCTAAAGCGACCAAAATAATGGTGCCCACTAGGCGGTTTTTAAACTGTGCAGTCAATGTTGAGTCTCTGCTACTGATGAGATGCTGACAATTCTAATGTCTCTGCAACTGTAAAAAAAGAACCAAAGACAATTAACATCGAGTCATCGTCTAAACTGTTATGTGCGCTTGTATATGCTTCTGCTAATGTTGGGTATTTATTTACCCTCTTTGCAACAGATAAGCTATGAGCGAGCGCGCTGCCATCATTGCCGCGAGGACCGCTCAAACCGCAAATATGCCAAACATCTACCAAGGCTAAAAGAGGTTGTACCGTTGATGCCATATCTTTATCTCCTAACATGGCACATAGAGCGATAATTTTTCGCCCTTGGGCTAACTCGGGAAGCTGCGATGCTAAATACTCAGCAGATTGTGGATTGTGGGCAACATCGGCAATGACTAGCGGTTGCTGCGACAGTGTTTGCAAACGTCCAGCCAGCTGCCAATTGCTAATAGCATCGGCCAATAAGCTAGGCTCAGGGCTAAGTTCAAGCTGCTCTAACACAGCAATAGCAGTTGCAGCATTCGATAAAGGTAATCGGGGGTATGGCAGTGCGGAATACACCAAACGTTGACCTTCAAAACTCCAAGTGTTTTGTGAACGTAATATAGAGTATTCATGTCCCGCGGCAAGTTGTTGGCAATTAAGCCGCTTAGAGCATTCCAACACGCTACCTACGATAGCGGGGTCACCAATGACTGCTTTACCATTGCTGCGAAAAATGCCCGCTTTTTCACGGCCTATTTGCTGAATATCACTGCCTAACCAATCAACATGATCAACAGCAACGGTCGTCACAACGCTAACATCAGGCTCTACAATATTGGTGGCGTCTAACCTTCCACCCAAGCCCACTTCTAGAATGACATAATCTAAAGAGCGTTGAGCAAACAACCAAATGGCTGCTAAAGTGCCAAATTCAAAATAACTTAAACTGGTTTCAGCACGCAGTTCTTCGATAGCTGCAAAAGAATCACAAAAATCACTAGCTGGGGGGAGTTCACCATTAATTCTTACACGTTCGCGATAATCTAGAATATGTGGTGAACTATACACGCCCACATTATAGCCCAGAGCTAACAAAATTTGCTCAAGCAAGGCACAAGTAGAGCCTTTGCCATTGGTACCGGCCACGGTAATAACGTTCGCATTTAGCTGGGTAAGCTGACCGGTTTGCGCCACTTTAGCGACTCGCTCTAGTCCTAGATCTATCGCGCTATGGTGCTGGTTTTCTAAATAACAAAGCCAGTCTGCAAGAGACCGGCTTTGAGAAGGTTTGACAGTTGCCATGCTAGTCTTTGTCGTTAGCCGAAATGGCAGCCCCTAAGTCTTCATCCGAATCCACAGGTTCAACCACAACTTCTACTTCCGTTGTAACAATGCCCATCATCTTAGACGCCATGCCAGCAATACGGTCACGCATGTTGCGGCGGTCAATAATAATGTCGATGGCACCTTTTTCGAGCAGGAATTCGCTACGCTGGAAACCTTCAGGCAACTTTTCACGTACTGTTTGCTCAATAACGCGCGGACCAGCAAAACCAATCAAGGCTTTAGGCTCAGCAATGTTCACATCACCGAGCATAGCGAAACTGGCCGATACACCGCCCATGGTAGGGTCAGTTAATACAGAAAAATAAGGCAAGCCTTGCTCACGCATTTTAGCAAGTGCTGCAGAAGTCTTAGCCATTTGCATTAGCGAGAATAAGGCTTCTTGCATACGCGCACCGCCACTGGCAGAGAAACAAATCAAGGCACGCTTTTCCGCTAAACATTTTTCAACGGCAGCAACAAAACGAGCACCAACAACCGAGCCCATAGAACCGCCCATGAAGGCAAATTCAAAGGCACAAGCTACCACAGGTAAACCCTTTAGCTCGCCTTTCATTACGATTAACGCATCTTTTTCACCAGTGTTACGCTGCGCACTAGCAATGCGGTCTTTATATTTTTTGCTGTCTTTAAATTTGAGTTTGTCGCGCGGTTCTAAATCTGCCGCTAGCTCTTCGCGACCATCTTGGTCTAAGAAGGCTTCTAAGCGATCACGAGCGGCAATACGCATGTGATGATCACACTTAGGGCAAACATTATGGTTACGTTCTACCTCTGCGCGGTACAGGGTTTGCTCACATGAAGCACACTTAGTCCACACACCTTCTGGAATATTACGTCGCTTACCAGAAGCACTTTTACTTTTCGGAAGAATTTTCTCTAACCAACTCATCGGGAACCTTACTTCTCAATAGGCGGTAAATCCGCCTTGATAACAGAATGCATTGAATGGCCGCAATTAAACCACAATTAGCCTCAATGTTTTAGATAAAACTGGTCTAACCCTTCATTATCGTACAGTTTTTTTTAACTTGCCGGCAAAAATAAAGGGCCAATTGGCGACTGCGGTATTTCAAATTCACTAGGGTAGTCTACCTGCACCATATACAACCCCCCCGCTTTCGCAGTTGCTGCCGCTTTCGCGCGATCTTTTACCGCCAATAATTCGGCAATCCATTCAACTGGACGCTCTTTTTGTCCAACTTTAAGCAAACTACCCACAATATTACGTACCATATGGTGAAGAAAAGCATTTGCTTTTACGTCAACCACAACATAATCATTGTATCGAGTCACGGTTAAGTGCTCGATTTTGCGTACAGGGCTTTTACTTTGGCAATGTAGCGCGCGAAAAGAAGTAAAGTCCTGTTCGCCAACGAACGATTGCCCTGCTTGCTCCATCAACGATATGTCTAATTCTTGATGATAAAAACTTAAGCCTTGCGCCAGAATAGCCGGCCTAAATCCGCCATTATAAATAATGTAACGATAACGACGGGCGGTAGCGCTAAATCTAGCGTGAAACTCATCACTCACTGGTTTAGCCCAACGTACTGCAATGTTATTAGACATATTGGCATTTACGCCCAGTGTCCAAGCGGCCATTTTACGCTCAACCGGCGAATCAAAGTGCACCACTTGCCCCGTAGCATGAACACCGGCATCGGTTCTGCCAGCGCATTGCACTTGAATAGGGCTATTTGCCACAATAGACAAGCTAGCTTCTAGCTCTTGTTGAATAGACTGAACTTCTCGTTGACGTTGCCAACCAAAATAACCGGCACCATCATATTCGATGCCTAAGGCGATGCGCATAAACTACCATAGATAATTATAATAACGGCGTATGATAAAAAAAGCTGACCTGCTTGTCACCGCCTAATCAAAGCCAGTCTCATTTTATTCAAGCAAACAAAAAGGCAGTGACTCTCGTCACTGCCTTTTAAGCTTAAATACACTGCGTGGGTTAGCTAAAACGCGCTAACAACTCCTCAGCCTCTTGTTTCAAGCTTTGGTCATCACTCACCATCACTTCTTGGAGAACTTTTTTAGCGCCATCTTGGTCGTCTATCTCCAAGTAAGCACGGGCTAAATCAAGTTTTGATGCAAGTTCAGCGTTAATGTCTACATCTACCGGCTTATCTTGCGGCAATACATCAGGGAACGAATCCAACTCTACATCTAAGCTTGGGCTGTCATAAGGATCGGCTTCATCATTAGAGTCTTCATCGGCATCGTTGAGTAACATATCAATGTCAACAAACTCACGTTCTTCAATATCGCTGCGCGAAGGTAAATCTTCAGCATCACTTGGTTCTGCATTTTCGTTAAACGCTTCAGACCCAAAGCTAGCAAACATATTATCGATGTCATCATCTGAGACTTCATCTTCCTGCTCATCTGAATCAGTACTTTCTGCAGGTTCATTAACTTCAACAATCGGTTCCAATTCAAGTTCAGGCAGCTCAGCATCAAGCTTATCTGCTTCGGCACTTAACGCCGCTAACTCGTCTATTTCTGGTTCTGCATCATCAACTAAAGCGGGGTCTTCGAGATCTAAATCGCCGAGGTCAACTAAGTCATCATCAAGATTAAAACCATCTAACTCAGAGTCTGTTTCAGGCTCTTCAGCGGCTAATTCAGGCTCTTCTAACTCACTTAACGCTTCTAGTTCTGCGGTCGCTTCATCTATATCCGCGACACTTTCATCTAAAGCAGTAAGCTCCTCTTCAACCACAACATCGGGTTCTTCGCTTAAATCAGCAATCGGGTCTTCATCTAAATCACCCGACAAATCAATATTGTCTAAATCAAGTTTTTCCTTCTCGCTAACCTCTGAAAGCTCAGCTTCCATTTCTTGCTGCTGTTTTAATGCATCCTCGAAAGATAACTCTGCGGCCTGGTCAAGCTGCTCGGCGTCGTTAACGTCAAACAAATCTTGATCATCTTCCATACTAAGCGCAGCAGCTAAATCGTCTGCACTAATGATGGCGTCAGGATCTTCTTGAGCAGGCTCGTCTTCTTCAATAGAAGGCACTAAGTCATCAGATTCAAAAGCGTCTAAGGCCGCCATTTCACTATCATCTAGCGAGATTTCACTTGCTTGTTCTTCTTGGGCTGCAGCAAAGTCTTCGAAGCTAGCTTCTTCAATCTCCGGTTCTAAGTCATCAATATCATCTTCAAATACTTCAGGCTCAGGAGCAATGTCATCAACACTTAAATCTGGTTCGTCTTCAAAGTCGCTGTTTAAGTCCGGCGCTTGCTCATCTTCTGGATCTAAATTGTCACTAAAGAGCTGAGAAAACTCATCGTTTTCATCATCCATTAAGCTGACGGTTGATTCAGCCATTTCTTTATCTTGTTCTTCCAGCTCACGTTTAGCTTTGCGTCTGAATAACAAGGTAATCACTAAAGCAATTAACAAAATAGGAATGAAAATCGCTAAGCCAATGTTAAGCGGTGAAGAGAAAAAGTCTGACGCTCCGTCTTTTTCCATCTCAATGGCTTCCACTTTAGGTTTCTCAAGCAGTTGCAAAATCTGAGTTTGGTTACGGCGGTTTTCATTTAGTTCTTCACGAATACTGGCGAGTTCATCACTGAGTTCTTGAATACGCATTTTCATGCGGTGATTAACTTCGGCCAAGCCAACCATTTGCTGGCTAGACTCATCCATTTGCTCTTTTAGAACATCAAACTCTTGGCGCTTAAGCTGCTCAAGTTCGTCAATCCGCGTTTCTAATCGATCGCGTAGAGAGTCTAGATCTTGCTGAGTTTTCTCTAAGGCTTCTGAATTTAGCGCTGCTCGTGCTGGCGTAGCTGGCTTTGGCGTAAGTACTTTTGTGGTGGTAGTTGTTGTGGTTGCCGCAGCAGGTTGAGCAACCGTTGCGGTAACTGTCTTTTTAGGCGCTAAGGCTCTAACCGCTGTTTGGTGATTTATGGCTTGAGCTTCTTGAGTGGTAGGTAAGGTCAAGAAACTGCCATTAATAATCGAGTTGATATTCCCGTTATTAAAAGCTTGAGGATTCTTCTCTAAGATAGCGAACATCATTTGATAGACGCTAATAGAGCGGGATGGTCGATTTAAACTAGCAATGGCCCACAGCGTATCGTTACTGCGAACGGGTCCATAAACTTGTTGCTCTGGTTCACCAACTACTTCATCTGGCCCTACTAACTCTACATAAAATGTTCCGCTGTCTTGAGCTACGGCCGGATTGAAAGTTGTGAACGATAAAACAGCCGACAATGCAACGAGGGAAATCTTCCGCCCCATAGTTTTTCCTTGTGTTCTTCCTTTAGACTGAATAGCTTCAATCCATTGTTATTGTTTTAATATAACCAGCTAACAATCAGCGATCTAGCTAAACAGGCAACAGTTTACACATAGATCGCATTTTACTGCGCTTTTCCTCAACTAGAGTTATCGGCGCATAGGTAATAATCTAAACCGCTAATTGGCTTAAATGTATTGTTTTATTAACGTTTCTGCGATTTGAGCCGCGTTTGCTACCACTCCAGATAGAGGATTGTTAGCCATTAAGCTTAGGTTTACACCGCTTTCCGTATTCGGGTTTTGGCGTAAACGACTCAATACAACAGTATCGTTGTTGGCGATATTGCTCACGGGTGTCACGACTTCGTCTTCAACAAGTTCGAAGGCGTCATGCTGACCCAACCATTCTTTTATACTCAGTAGATCTAATGAGTAAGTTCCATAAAGATGCAGCGCTAAGCTGTCACCATAAAAAACAGGCACATGCTGAGCACTCACATTTAAGTTAAGTTCAGGCGTTTGTAACAACGCTTTGCATTGCTCGTTTAAATCAGCTTCAAACTTACTGACACCATTTAGTCCTTCGCCAGCTTCTTCTGGCAATACATTAAAGGCCAGTTGCTGACTAAATAGCTTTGGCTCTACCGGCAAACCATTTAGCAAACGTGCCGTTTGACCTGCCAGTTCATCCACACCTGGTTTGCCTTTATTGGCTGCACTAAGCATGGCGGTAACTTCGACCCGCTCTAATTCTACATCTTGTTGAATAATATGCAGTAATAAAGATAACTGACCTGCCAAGCTGAACGGACAATTTAACCAACGTTCGGTTAAACCTTCGGCAATTTGCTCTGGGTTGATGGCAGCGTGTACCCAGCTTAAGGCATCAACATTCGCGTTTACCATGTCAATAATCACACAACCTAACTGGCGAGCTTGCTCAGCGATGTCTAATGCACTTTCATCAGTAGACAGTAACCAAGCGACACTAATCTCAGACCAGTTGAGCATGTCTACTTCCGCAGCATCAAGAGTTTCGCCCTGCCACTTTAAGCTTCCCTCTTGCTCTTCATCGCTGTCTTCATCAGCTTGAGCGTTAATATTCACTGGGAATATTTGTGCGGCAGGAAACTCGCGCTGCTCAAGCAAGGTTAACAATTGTTGGCTTTGCTCGCTCTCTGCGCCAATGATTGCCACATTATGAAACTGTTGCATTGTGTATTCTCTTAAAGGTTAAAACCAAGCTGGCTAAGCACTGCTTGATTATGTTGATTGAGTACCTGCAAAACCTTAAATTCACGGCGTTGCGGGTAAAATTTTCTAAGTTGGTCAAAGCCCTGTGGGGTTGAACCATGTAATCGAAATCGGCGGTCATCAGCAAAAATATCGTAAACCATCTGAGTAAGCTTGGTGAGCTGAGGTTGACTTACTTCTCCATTAAGGCTGATTTTTGAAAACTCAGCCTCGGGTAGTAAGTGCTCGCTTAAATCATTTTCTTTTAGCGCTAAGGCTTGGCACATTGCATGATAAACCATGCTGGTACCACGCATTTTCCCTTCTAGGCTATAACCTGCAATATGCGGGGTGGCGATAAAAGCATATTTTACCAAAGGCCTTAAAATAGTTGGCTCACCTTCCCATACATCTAAAATCAGCAGTGGGGCTTTCCCTTGCTCTGCTTGCTTTAGCAATGCTTGGTTATCTATTACCTCACCACGGCAGGCATTGAGTAATACTTGCTCTGGCTTTAGCTTGGCTAATACCGATGAATTGAACATATGATAACTAGGGTGTTTACCGATTTTAGTCGAAGGCACATGTAAGCTAATCACATCGGCTTGCAGTACTTGCTCAAAGCTTACCGATTCCTCACATAAACCCTGCTCGGCTAACGGCGGATCATAAAGCATTACCTGCATGCCTATAGCTGCCGCTCGCTTTGCTACTTGGCTACCGGTGTTTCCCGCACCAACAATAGCAATAGTTTTACCTGCTAGTTGTTGTTGCTGATGTTCAGCAGCGGCTAATAGGGCAGTGACTACGTATTCACCAACCGCAATAGCATTACAGCCCGGCGCACTAGCAAAGGCAATCTTCTGCTGACGCAAATAATCTTGGTCGATATGTTCGGTGCCGATGGTCGCAGTACCCACAAATTTGAGCTGATTCGCTTTTGCTAATAATTGAGGGCTTACCTTGGTGACAGAGCGCACTAACAGGGCATCTACGTTAATCAGTTGCTCAGCTTGCATGGTTCGGCCATCTACCGCTATCACATCCCCATGCTGGCTTAAGATCTCTTGAGCAAAGGGAATATTTTCGTCTACCACTATTTTCATTGATTGCGCTATCGGTAATCTGCTGACTTTTAAGGTCGGCAATCTTAACACGCGTAATAAATTCCATAAAAAAAAAGCTGCCCAAAGGCAGCTTTTTTCAAACAAAATTGACTTAGTCTTGGAAACGCTCGATTACAAGCGTGGCATTTGTGCCACCAAAACCAAAGCTATTAGACATTACACGGTTCAACTTAGCGCTTTTCGCTTCATTGGCAACAATGTTCAAGCCTTCTGCTTTTTCATCTAAATTGTTGATATTGATGCTTGGGGCTACAAAGTCGTTTTCCATCATTAATAAGGAGTAGATCGCCTCATGTACACCCGCCGCGCCTAGTGCATGGCCAGTCATCGCCTTGGTCGCACTAATTAGCGGGCTGTTGCCACCAAATACTTCTTGAATAGCGCCTAGCTCTTTTACGTCGCCTACTGGCGTAGAAGTACCGTGAGTATTCACGTAATCAATGTCACCGTTAAGGCCTTGCATAGCTTGGCGCATACAACGTACAGCGCCCTCGCCTGACGGAGCAACCATATCGTAGCCATCAGACGTTGCACCATAACCTACGATTTCACCGTAGATTTTTGCACCGCGAGCCAGAGCGTGTTCGAGTTCTTCAACCACTACCATGCCGCCGCCACCAGAAATAACAAAACCATCTCGGTCTGCATCGTAGGTACGCGAAGCGAGTTCAGGGTTGTCGTTGTATTTAGTCGACAACGCACCCATAGCGTCAAATTCCATTGCCAATGTCCAGTGAAGCTCTTCACCGCCACCTGCAAATACTACATCTTGCTTGCCTAGTTGGATTAACTCTAAAGCATGACCAATACAATGAGCACTGGTTGCACAAGCACTGCTAATAGAATAGTTAACACCCTTAATTTTAAACGGTGTGGCTAAACATGCTGAGGTAGTGCTCGACATTGTTCTTGGCACCATATACGGTCCCACACGACGAACGCCTTTAGCGCGTAAAATATCTGCGGCTTCAACTTGGTTCTTTGAAGAAGCACCACCTGAACCTACCACCAAACCGGTACGTTCGTTTGATACTAGCTCTTCTGCAAGTTTTGCATCTTCAATAGCTTGTTGCATCGAAAGGTAAGAAAATGCCGCAGCATCGCCCATGAAGCGCATTGTTTTGCGATCAACATGTTCAGCAGGGGTCATTTTTAAATCACCCCATACTTGGCTGCGTAGATTTAGCTCGGCAAATTCAGGTGAATGGGTAATTCCCGATTTACCTGCTTGTAAGGATGCTAATACTTCTTCTTTATTGTTACCGATACTAGATATAATGCCTAGCCCGGTGATAACTGCTCTTTTCATCAGATGGTCTCACGGGTTGTATTTGCTGCTATGTTACCGATTTTGCAGCCTAATCTGGTCGGATGAGAGTACACGTGTACGCTTAAATTTTCTAGTAAAACTCGAGGTTAAATTTTGTCTTCATCGGATAATGTGAATAACACCACAACCGCCACCGTTCATTGGAATCCCGAAGGTACGCCCGTAGCGACCAATTATGATGACGTTTATTTCTCCGTAGATAACGGTTTAGCTGAAACACGTTATGTATTTATTGAACAAAATCAACTCTCTGAGCGCTGGAAAAACCATAATCAAGCCAGCTACGTTATTGCCGAAACGGGCTTTGGTACTGGCTTAAACTTTTTAGCTACTTGGCAACATTACCAACAATTTTTAATCGAACACGCTGATACCGAACTAAAACGACTACATTTTATTAGCTTTGAAAAGCACCCTTTAGCACTAAAGGATCTAAGCCAAGCCCTCTCTCAGTGGACTGAGCTTATGCCTTTTAGCCAGCAACTGCTGTTACGCTATCCAAAGATTATGACGCCAGGATGTCATCGTATTGAGTTTAGCACTCCAGTGCCCATCACCTTAGATATTTGGATTGGTGATGTACACGCTAACTTGCCAGAAGTCCCGAACGTAAAAGGTGGTTTAGTACATAGCTGGTTTTTAGATGGCTTCGCACCAAGTAAAAATCCCGATATGTGGTCTCAACAGTTGTTTAATGGCATGGCCAGAATTTCGGCCGACAACGCCAGCTTGGCTACTTTTACCGCGGCAGGCTTTGTTCGCAGGGGCTTAATTGACGCCGGTTTTAACACCGTAAAAGCTAAAGGCTTCGGCCGAAAGCGCGATATGTTAGTGGGGAGCTATCAAGCTACTGCCCCGAAGTATGAGCAGCAAAGTCATTTATATTCACGACAAAGTATCAGCCGTGGCGAAGATGTAGCCATTATCGGCGCGGGTATTGCCGGCGCAAGTCTAGCTTATGCCTTGGTTAAACGCGGTGTCAAAGTCAGCCTCTACGAAAAAAATGGTGCAGCCGCATTAGAGGCGTCAGGCAACCGACAGGGTGCGGTGTATCCCTTATTAAGCCCAAACCAGCCAAACGTGAGTGACTTTTTTCAGCATGCTTTTAACTACCATAGTCAGATAATGGGGCAATTAGACCAGCAAGGTTTAACCGTAGAGCATGAATACTGTGGGTTAATTCAACTAGGCTACGATGAAAAATCACTGAAGAAAAACCACAATATTATCCAAGCAAATTATCCTAAAGAGCTGGTTTACCCGGTGTCAGCTGAGCAAGCCTCAACCATAGCAGGGGTAAACCTCGAGAGCGAAGCCTTGTATTACCCTTTAGCGGGCTGGATAAATGCCAAGCAGTGCGTGCAAACCTTGCTAGAGTCTGCCGAGCAGTCGGGTTTATTAACTATTCATTATGACCATGAACTAACTGCATTTAAGCAAGATGATAAATGCTGTGTGTTAAGTTTTGGCGACGTAAATAAAATTCACGACAACATCGCTTTTTGCCACTCTCACCGCCTACTTAACTTGCCGCAAACCGAGCAACTTCCGCTAACGCCAGTACGTGGCCAAGTAAGTCATATCAACACCAATTCGCAATTAAGTAAACTCACTACCGTATTATGCTATGAAGGTTATCTCACCCCGGCTAGCCACCATCAACACTGTATTGGAGCGAGTTATGTGCGTAACAATCTAAATGTTGAAATGGATGCCAAGGAAGCCGAAGACAACTTAGCCGCGCTGCGTAAATGTCAGCCTCAGGCTTGGAATAACGAGATGCAACTGGCTGAGTTACCAGGTCGAGCCGCCACTCGCTGTGCCGTTAGAGATCACTTTCCAATTCTAGGGCAAGTGCCCAAAATAGAGGAAATATACAGGGAGGGTTATCAACAAAACTGGCAGCAACAAACGCCACCTTATTACCAACGTTGTTTTATGGCAGTAGGTTTCGGCTCAAGAGGGATCACCAGCGCACCTTTTGCCAGCGAAATATTGGCAGCTCAGCTTTGCGGTGAACCTCTGCCACTTAAGCAATCCACTTTGAGTAGTTTACATCCACATCGCTTTTGGAATAGGCGCTTAGTGAAAAAGCGCCCATTAGAATTAAGGTATCGTTAGCCCTAAAGACTCACCATAACGGGTTTGGCGCTGGTAGGTTCGCACTTTTTGCTGAGCACTCGCCAGTGCCGCCCTGCCCTTGGCATTAATTAGCGCTTCTAGCTTATCGCATTCGGCCGCGTTTAAACCTCGCGTTTGTTGTACAAAACGATCAACGCTTTGCTCAATTAATAAGGTGATTTTTTGATGGTATTGCTGAGCAGCAGCTATATAGCTGATCCAAGATTGCTGTACCGCAAAGTCAGCTTTACTTTGACTAATCCAACGAGGCATCACTAAATCGGCACTCAACTGTAAGTCTGGCTGCAACGCTTCGCAGCGATCATTACGAATCTGTACTTTTGGCGTCCAACTAAGGTGATATTCCGCAGCAATGCTGTATCGGTTCCCCCGTTTTTTAGGGCCTTGTGCTTGTATTTGACTACGCAGCTGATTTAAGTCGTGAGCGCTAACATCATAATATTCTATTCTACTCTGCACCGAGGCAGACTGAGCGCATACCGAAAACAGTACGCAGGCAGCCACTACTCCTTGCCTGATCCATCTAGCTAGTTCCACTTTAGATCCTCTAAATCGTCCATTTCCGTTTTTTAGCAACTAAGCAAATTTTTATTCGCTTTCTAGTTTGACATTACAGCTTATCAGACTACGCGTACTATTTTGAAACTTTAACGAATAATCAATTACTTCTCGACTAAACTTATCTTTACAGCTGATAGCGAAGTGGTTTTTGTGAAACACCTCAAAGTGCCGCAAGCTTAATTGTAATTTTTATCATTTCCTGCTTAGCAAGCCAGCCATTTGGCTTCATACTGTCAGCGAACAAGGAGAGTTAATAGTAAATTATGTCGTTACCAATTCTTATTTGCGATGACTCTAACCTCGCAAGAAAACAAATGGCTCGCAGCCTCCCTCCCGGATGGGACGTAGAAATCAGCTTTGCTAAAAATGGCCAAGAGGGCGTGGACTTAATCCGCGCAGGTAAAGGGGATGTGGTATTTCTCGATCTCAATATGCCAGTGATGGATGGTTATGAAGTACTAGAAGAAGTTCAGAAGAATGATCTACCCGCGTTAATCATAGTTGTATCTGGAGACGTTCAGCCCGAAGCTTACAACCGCGTAAAACAACTTGGCGCTCTGGATTTCATTAAAAAACCCACCAATAAAGCCAAAATTGGCGAGATATTAGTGGCCTATGGCATTGTTGAGTCTCAACAACTGCTCGAACTAGAAAATGATTTAGCCGCGCTAGATAAAATGCCAGCGCCCGCTAACGATACTTTATCGCCTAAAATTGTCGATTTTCGCGACCACTATCAAGAGATTGCCAATGTGGCAATGGGTCGTGCGGCGGATTTACTGGCACGCTTACTTGATACCTTCATCGTACTACCGATCCCCAATGTTAATATTCTGGAAACCAGTGAATTGCATATGGCCTTAAGCTCGGTAGAAGAGAACGAGGAAATGTCTGCCGTCTGTCAAGGTTTTATTGGCTCAGGCATTGCCGGCGAAGCGCTATTGTTATTTCACGATTCCAGCTTTGCCGATATGTCTAAGTTGATGAAATACAAAGGTGAGATGGATGACAACGGCCAGTTAGAAGTATTAATGGACATTGCCAATATCTTAATCGGTGCATGCTTAAAAGGCGTGTCTGATCAGCTAGATGTAGGCTTTTCTCAAGGCCATCCGGTGGTGTTAGGTCAGCACTGTAATATTGCCGATTTAATTAGTAACAATACCCATCGTTGGCAAAAAACCTTAGCAATAGAAATCAACTACACTATTGAAAAGCATAACATTCAATGTGATTTGCTATTACTGATTACCGAAGATTCGTTGCCAACTCTTAATAACAAAATTTCATATTTATTTGAGCATCATGAGCCAACACCAAAATGAGATGAACGAGTTCCACTGGATGCTCGACATGATACAAACTATCGATGTCGGCTTGGTGGTGCTTGATAAAGATTACAATGTGCAGGTTTGGAACAACTTTATGGAAACCCATAGTGGTTTGCGCCCCGACCAAGCTCAGGGGAAAGAGTTGTTTACCCTGTTTCCCAACCTGCCTGAAGATTGGTTACGCCATAAAATGGACTCGGTGTTTTTTCTAAAAAACAGAGCCTTTACCACTTGGGAGCAACGCCCCCACGTATTTCCATTCAAAAACTATCGGCCAATCACTGGTACCGTTGATTTCATGTACCAGAACATCACCATTATTCCGCTAACCTCATTAACCGGCATTGTGACTCACATTAGTTTGATTATTTACGATGTGACCGATAACGCAGTGAACAAACTTGAGGCACATAAAGTAAACGAAGAGCTGAAAGTGCTCAGTCGCACCGATAAACTCACCCAGCTATATAATAGAGGCTATTGGCAAGACAGATTAGACCAAGAGTTCAATCGCTTTGTTCGCAGCACTGCGCCAAGTTCGTTAGTGATGTTTGATATCGACCACTTTAAAAATGTTAACGATACCTATGGCCACCCTGCTGGCGACAAAATTATTACCTTAGTGGGTGATACTTTACGAAAAGTGATGCGTAAAACCGATATAGCCGGCCGCTACGGCGGAGAGGAATTTGGGGTAATATTAACTGACACCGACGCTGAACACGCTAAGATATTTTGCGAGCGAATACGTTCCGCAATTGAGGATCTAAAACCGGTTGTTGGTGGCACTGAGATTCCCTTTACAGTTAGCCTTGGTATAGCAGAGCTTGACGACCAAACTGCCAGTGCTAAAGATTGGTTAGCAAATACCGACCAAGCCTTATATCAAAGCAAGCATAACGGGCGTAACCAAACTAGCTTGTTTCAACATAAGGTAGATTAAAGCCAAATCTGAGGCATAAAAAAAGCAAAGCTTAAGCTTTGCTTTTTTTCGCTATGGAAACTTACGCTACAGCAGCAATTTGGCGTTGGCTATCTGCAAAAGCAATTGCATTGCGCCATAACGCTTCTACTTGAGACTGCATTGTATCGTCGGTTTCACCGTCGAAATGCGCATCTAATAAAGCAATGTGCATTTGGGATTTTAAGCAGTGCACCATTGGACGATGGCTTAACTCAGTTTGAGTTGCAACAACACCTAAATGATCATTTAAGTATTGAACCACGTTTTTCGGTGGAGCATTTAGATTAGTGTCGTGACTGTTCAGATAAGTCTGCAGCAGAGTGACATAATTTTTGAGCATCGGTAACCTCATTTTCAGGGTTCGATACTCGATACATAATATAATCGCGGTAACCAGTAATTACCTTGATGCTTCCAGATAAAATTTTATCTAGTTCTGTATCGCCAGTATCAACTATCAACGGGCGTCCATGCAAAGATTTAAGTTTAGTCTTAGTCGCTACGACTACAATGTTATCACGACCTAGTTTGCGAATAAGCGCAGGGCTAAGTTGCTGATTACCTCGACCAAATAAATGACCTTGGCCACCAATTGGTGTAATCAATAGCTTTGTTTTTACGTGGCTTATTCTATTTATCAGCTCAGCTGCGGTCAAATCCTCTTGGACGATTTGGTGATCTTTAACCAAATCTACTCCTAGAAGAGTATTAGGCAGTGATAACTCCTGCATAATAGCTGCAACAGTGGACCCAGAACCGGCTATAAATTGCTCACCGGCCAACATTTCAATCACTTCTGCGGCAATGTCTTGCAATACCAAGTCTTCTGATTCAATTCCGCCTTGTTTAACCGCCTGTACATACTTCAGCTCATCGGGCACCATCATTTCGCCAAAACACTTCGCACGCACCTGCCCATGGCGAAATGCTTGCTCATCAATATCCATCACATCAGCATTTTTTAAACTGAGCATCTCACCTTTAATCAGTTTTTCAATGACTAGGCCACTAGCTTTAGGTGTAACTCCATACACACCAGAATGAATCTTACAGCCAGCAGGAATGCCTAAACAGTTTACTTGCTCACCTACCGCTAACAATACGTCTCGTGCCGTACCATCGCCACCAGCAAACACCAACAAACCAACCTGTAGCTTGGCAATAGCGATAGCCGCTTGCTGGGTATCTGCGGCGCTGGTAGGCTCTGCTGCGTTATAAACCACTTGATAAGCTAAACCCAGCTGCTCACAGAGATGCTGACCCATTTCTCCCGAAGCGGTATACACTTCAAAAGGTTCAGTTAAACGAGTAAGTTGTTGTAATGCTTGCTCTGCACGAAGATTTGCTTTTTTCTCAGCCCCTCTCGCGAGGGCTTGCTCAACCACACCATCTGAGCCTTTTAAAGCAACACTACCGCCTACCCCAGCAATCGGATTTATAATTAAACCAAGCTTAATCACAGCACTTCCTCATAATCATGAACCAAGGTATGTTGACTTAAAGCGGCAATGAATTGTTCGGCTCTACGAGGGAAACCTATTTTAAGATAGTGCTGATATTGCAATTCAACGGCTTGAGTAAAGCTATGCCTGTCACTTTGAAAGCCTGACAAATTATCCACACTCACTTGAAATGGCCTGTTTGCTGCCAGCGCAAAAGCATACTCAATAGCCTGTGGTTTAACTTCAACTTTCTCAAATTCTGATTGCTGGCTCTGGTCTCTCCCATCACCATTATACCAATAACCATAATCTTCAAGCTGTCTACGACCTTCACCAGCGATACACCAATGAGCAATTTCGTGCAATGCACTAGCGAAAAAGCCATGGGCAAATATTACTTGGTGCTGCGCTAAATGCTGGCTTGTAGGCAAATAAATAGGCTCGTCCTCACCTGCTACCAACACCGTATTAAAATCAGTGAAAGTGCGATTAAACAAGAGTATTAGTTGCTCTACATCATCAAACATAAACAGTATATTCCATTAAAAAAGCTAAAAAAAAGCCCCTAAACACAAACATTTAAGGGCTTTAATCTAGCATAGTGTTTTAACGTAGAACGGGCGTTTCAGTGCTAACTGCGCCATTTTGACCGCGCTGACGCAAGCAATGGTCCATCAACACTATCGCTAACATTGCTTCTGCGATAGGCACTGCACGAATTCCAACACAAGGATCGTGACGCCCTTTGGTCACCACCTCAACAGGTTTTCCATATTTATCAATGGTTTGTCCTGGCACTGTAATACTTGACGTTGGCTTTAATGCAATGTGGGCAACCACATCTTGACCAGAAGAAATACCACCAAGTACGCCACCGGCGTGATTGGAGCTAAAGCCTTCAGGTGTCATTTCATCTCGGTGCTCACTGCCACGTTGATTAACCACCGCAAAACCATCACCAATCTCAACCGCTTTCACCGCATTAATGCCCATTAAAGCATGGGCGATATCGGCGTCTAAACGGTCAAATACCGGTTCACCTAAACCCACTGGCACTTGCTTAGCCACAATGCTTAAACGCGCACCAATTGAATCACCTTCTTTCTTAAGCGCTCGCATAAACTCATCAAGCTCTTCTAACTTACCTGCATCAGGGAAGAAGAAAGGGTTTTGCTCTATCTGGTCAAAATCGACAGTTTCAGCTTTAACCGGACCTAATTCACTAAGGTATCCGTGGATCTCTACACCGTGATGCTGCTTTAAGTACTCTTTAGCAATAACACCAGCTGCTACCCGCATGGCCGTTTCACGCGCCGAAGAACGGCCGCCGCCACGATAATCACGCGTGCCGTACTTTTGATGATAGGTATAGTCAGCATGACCAGGGCGGAACATGTCTTTAATGTTGGAGTAGTCTTTAGAGCGCTGGTCGGTATTCTCAATCATTAAACCAATTGAAGTACCGGTAGTTTTACCCTCGAATACACCCGCTAAAATTTTCACTTGGTCTGGTTCACGACGCTGAGTGGTATAACGCGAGGTGCCCGGTCTACGACGATCCAAATCTTTTTGAATCATCTCTTCGGTGATTTCTAATCCCGGAGGACAACCATCAATGATACAACCCAGTGCCGCACCATGGCTTTCACCAAAGGTGGTCACTCGAAAAAGTTGGCCTATGCTGTTTCCTGCCATCAACTCTATCCTTACTGTTTAAATAGCGAGCCACAAGCTAGTAACTGCTCACGGCTAATAATAAATACCCCATGCCCACCGTTAGTAAACTCTATCCATGTAAATGGCACATCAGGGAACTGCTGTTGCATATGCACTTGGCTATTACCAATTTCTACTATTAATAAGCCTTGCGGATTTAAGTGCTCGGCTGCATCAGCCAAAATCTTTTTAGTTAACTCTAAACCGTCAGAGCCTGAGGCCAAACCTAATTCGGGTTCGTGCATAAACTCATCGGGTAAATTGCCCATATCTTCGGCATCAACATAGGGCGGATTACTTACAATTAAATCATAAGTTTGGCCTTTAAGTGCTGTTAAACCATCAGACAATATAGGTGTAACCTGCTGCTCTAAACCGTGCCCTTGAATGTTAATTTCGGCAACGGCTAGTGCATCTTCTGAAATATCTACAGCGTCAACTTCTGCATCTGGGAAGGCATAAGCACAACCAATAGCTATACAGCCACTGCCAGTGCATAAATCCAAGATTCGCGTAGGTTCTTGAGTTAACCACGGTGAAAACTGCGTTTCGATAAGCTCGGCAAAAGGAGAACGCGGCACTAACACGCGCTCGTCTACATAAAACTCTAAGCCAGCAAACCATGCTTTATTGGTTAAATAGGCAACCGGTAAACGTTCTTGCACGCGTTTAACCACCAGCTCCACCAACAAACTACGTTCTTGACGAGTTAAACGTGCATGCCTAACTTCTGGATCAACATCTAAGGGCAAATGTAAGCTGGGTAAAACAAGCTGTACAGCCTCATCCCACGCATTGTCTGTTCCATGACCATAGAAAACGCCTGAAGCATTAAATCGACTCACCGCCCAGCGGATCATATCTTGTATCGTATGTAACTCATCGATTGCTTCTTCGATAAATATCTTTTCCAATTTGGCCTCCAGATTAAGTACAATCACCCAATAAATGGCTTCAGGCACAACTGATAATAAAGATGAAAAAACCAACTGACGAAGATTTCGCTGCTTTCAAAGAAGCACTCAAAGGCGTTCGCCAGATAAAACAAGATAAAATAAGTCTTGAGCCCCCTCGAATCAAGCAAAAAAGCCAACAAAGGGAAAAACAGCAACAAGCGGCGCTAAATAATAGTCAATTCTTCTTTTCAGATGAGTATCACCCCTTATTGCCCAGCGAAGGGCCAATGCGTTGGCAAAGTGATAGCTGCGATCCCTACGAGCTAAAAAAGCTTCGCCGCGGTGATTATGACCCAGAGATTTTACTCGATTTGCATGGACTCACTCAAAAACAAGCTAAGCAAGAAATAGCAGCTTTAATTATAGAGTGTAAACAACAGCACTATCATGTTGCGTCTATTATGCACGGTCATGGCCAACAAATACTAAAAACCAAAGTGCCACAATGGTTAGCTCAGCATCCACAGGTTCTTGCTTTTCACCAAGCTCCCAAAGGGCATGGAGGTTCAAGTGCCTTGCTGGTTTTAATAAACTCTCCAAACTAAAAAACCACTCCTGAGAGTGGTTTTTATTGCTTAAAAGCCGTTTTAGCTACGCTGCTTTATTCTTGAACTGATCAATTTGTTGATTCACTTCAGCCACTGTTTGCCGGTGTTTAGTGGTCTTGTATTTTGGTAGGGTTTCAAGTTTACCATTTTTGAATTCGTATGCTCCACGTCCTTCGATGTACAAACGTCCTTTAAAGAACGCCTTAACGTAACGAGCAATTTTTACCGGAGAATAGCGCGAAAATATTTTCATTCGATGTGTCCACTACAGTAATGACACAGCGATACTACAAGGACAGTTGCGCCATTTCTAAGAAAATCGGCGTAAATTAATGGAACCGCGAAGGAGATCTCAAAAGAACAAAAAACTGGGAACCTATGCAACAAAGCGTAATACACCAGTTTCCAATGGATACTTAGTACAACCCACCAATTTAAACTAAGGTTACTGGATGTTGCAAAGAGATAAAACTGTTTTCTTCGGCGACATTTACTTCGGCCACTGCAGCGGTGCTAAAGAGCGGAGCACCTGCGTCAGCAACTAAACCTTCAACAATAAACCCAACCAAGGGTAAATGAGAGACCACCAGCAAGCTCCCGTTGGGAGACTCAAGCGCGAGCTCATTAATTAGAGCCACAACCGCCATTTCATCTCCGGAAGGAGTGAGCTCTTTCAACTCGATAACTTGTGCGGCTTCGGGCAAGCTTTTCGCTAACCGCTGCCAGGTTTGCTGAGCACGTAAGTAAGGGCTCACCAGAACATAATCCAATTGCTTTAATTTGCTGGCTAAGTATCCGCCCATTTTGCCTACTTCGTTTAAGCCAGACTGATTTAATGCTCGCTCACTATCGCTGGCGGCAAACATTTCGGCTTCACCATGGCGCATGATAAATACTTGCATAAAGGGGCTCTTTTAATAATTAAGGTGTACAAAGCACTTAAGCTTACTAATTTTGGCAGCTAATTTAATTGATATGCCACAAAACATCCATCAGAGTTTGCAAGACCATCGCAAGCGACTGATAATCATAGTATCGCCCTAATCAAGGATATTTGCCTTGCATACCAGCCCCAATGATCCAAAACATTACCGAAACATTACATTAGACAATGGTCTCAAAGTATTGTTAGTCCAAGATGAAACCGCACAAAAGTCAGCGGCGTCGTTGGCGGTAAATATTGGACATTTTCATGACCCAGAAGGCCGTGAAGGGCTGGCTCACTTTTTAGAGCACATGTTGTTTTTAGGTACAGATTCTTACCCTTCTGCCGGCGAATACCAAAGTTTTATTACGCGTCATGGCGGCAGCAATAACGCGTGGACAGGTACTGAACATACTAATTACTATTTTGATATCGAAAACGATTGGTTTGATGAAGCCCTAGATCGCTTTAGTCAGTTTTTTATCTGCCCTTGCTTTAACCCCGAGCTAGTAGAAAGAGAACGCCAAGCGGTTGATTCTGAATATAGGCTAAAACTTAAAGACGACGTGCGTCGAATTTATCAGGTACATAAAGAAACCGTTAACCCTGCCCACCCTTTCAGCCAATTTTCGGTGGGTAGTTTAGATACGCTAAGTGACAACAAAGACCAAACCATTCGCGACGATTTAATTGCCTTTTACCAACAGCACTATTCTGCTGATTTAATGACGCTAGCCGTATTAAGCCCTCAATCGCTAGATGACTTAGAGAGCCATGTTATGGCGCTGTTTAAAGCGGTACCCAAAGTGGCAGTGTCTCGCCCCCAATTAGCACCTTTATATTTGCCAGAACATTTAGCCATAGAAACCCATATTCAACCGGTTAAAGAACTCAAAAAACTCACCTTATCTTTCGGCTTTGGCGACATGGATGCGCTGTATAAACGAAAACCCTTAACCTATATCGCCCACATTCTTGGCTATGAAGGTCCCGGTAGTTTAGTGGCTTTATTACGGCATGCGGGCTTGGTTAATTCAATGGCTGCTGGCGGAGGGGTAAACGGCAGTAACTTTAAAGATTTTTGCATCAGCTATTCATTAACCGATGAAGGTTTACATTGTATAGACCCGATAATTGATGCCACTTTTAGCTATATAAAGCTTATCCGCGAGCAAGGGCTACAAGCTTGGCGCTACAGTGAAAAACAGCAAGTATTTGAACGGGCTTTTTTATACCAAGAAAAGTCACGTGCAATTGACCTAGTCTCACACTTAGCCATAAATCTACAGCACTATCCTGCAGAAGATGTTATCTATGGCGATTACGCCATGGAGCAATATGACCAAGTACTTATCGCCCAGTGTTTAAAGCAACTATTACCTGAAAAAATGCGGATTAATTTAGTCTCCCCGCAGGTAAAAGGTGACAAAATTGCGAAGTGGTACCACACCCCATACTCGGTCAAACCCATCGAAGCAGAGCGCCTAGCCCGTTGGCAACAACCAGCAGAAATAGAAAGCCTACACCTGCCTGCTAGCAACCCTTTTTTATCGTTTAATGCTTCTCCTTTGGTAGATACAGTAGACCAGGAAGTTGTGCCTAAAATGTTGTTTGATAAGCCCGGTTTTCGATTATGGTTTACCAACGAGCCCGAGTTTAAAGTGCCAAAAGGTCATTTATATGTATCGGTTGATTCCGCCTATGCGGTTGCCTCGGTGCGCAATATTGTCTGCACTCGCCTAATGGTAGAGCTGATGTTAGACCATTTAAGTGAGATGACTTACCAAGCAGAAATTGCTGGAATGTCTTATCAACTTTACGCTCACCAAGGCGGCTATACCCTGCATTTATCAGGCTTTAGTGATAAACAAATTTTGCTGCTCAAAATGATAATGAATAACCGCTTGTTTGGCCATTTTGAGCGGAAACGCTTTGGCATCATCAAGCAGCAACTGGCTAAACATTGGCAAAACCAGATGCAGGTTAAACCCATTTCACAACTGTTCAGCGAGTTAACGTCTTTGCTGCAACCTAATAATCCTCCACCATCAGAGTTGTTAGACGCTTTAGACGATGTGCAATTGGAAGATCTGCCCGACTTTGTGAGCAAACTTTATCAGAATATCCATGTTGAGATGCTGGCCTATGGCAACTGGCCTGAACAAAAAATAGTAGAATTAGGCGAGTTTATTCAACAAGAAATATCGCCTAATACCAGTCCGTCTAAAGAAACCCCGCGCAAGCTTATTAGTATTCGAGAACAAGGCACTCTGCTTTATGAAGTGGAATGCCAGCAAAGTGACTCAGCGTTAATGATTTATTACCAAAGCAGGGATTTAAGCCCCGAGAGCATTGCCTTGTTTACGCTTACTAATCACATTATGACCTCTAATTTTTTCAATGAGTTACGTACCAAGCAACAGCTGGGCTACATTGTGGGAACCGGTAACTTACCCTTGAATCGCCATCCTGGGATTATTTTTTATGTACAGTCGCCTCACGGGCAACCGCAAACCCTATTAGATGCTATTAACGACTTTTTGAATGAGTTCCCAGTACTGATGTTTGAGTTAAGTGATGCGCAATGGCAACAGAGCAAACAAGGTTTAATTGCCCAAATACTAGAGCGCGAGAGTAATATGCGCACCCGAGCTCAGCGCTTTTGGGTCAGTATTGGCAATAAAGATGCAGACTTTAATCAACGCCAACGCGCTGCCGAGTGCATAGATAAACTAGAGCGTCATGACTTAGTGCGATTTATGATGAGCTTGAAGAGCAAGCAGCGAGATCGTGTAGTGGTGTATAACCATGGTGGTGAAGACTTAGACCAAGCGCCGCTGAACACCCATCATTTGGAAACGGGCCGCAATGTAACAAGCAGAGCAGAGTTTCAGCAACAATCAAAGTTATACAGTTACAACTAAGCCTGAAAGCGTGACTCATTGAAACCTTGGCTTCGCTTTACGTTAAGCTTTTGGTGAGTCCAAAGAAGTGGCATACACAGCGGGCCAAACAAAAAGCCAGCGATAGTCCAACGCCATCGTGGTAACGAGAATTTAATGGCTTCGATATAGAAGAACAAGCCAAAACAAACCGACAACAATAAAACGAAAAACATACAACTCGCTCTACAACAGAAATGGCTGGTGATTTTAGCAGAACACTGCCAAAGAATCTTAACCCAAGACAAACAAAATTGTCTTGGGTTTGTCATCGAAGATTTACAAATTAGCTGTAGTAGCTTTCGCCTTTATCAACCATTGCCACTAAAGCCTCACAGGGTTTAAAACGCTCTCCATGGCTACTTTCTAAGGCTTGCAACTCTTTCACTAAATTGGCAATCCCAATACTGTCCATTGCACGGAATGGTCCACCTAAGAATGGCGGAAAACCAATACCAAAAATAGCGCCTAAATCGCCGTCACGGGCACTGCGAATAACCCCTTCATCCAAGCATCGAGCAGCTTCATTAAGCATCATATAAACACAGCGTTTTGAAATTTTAGCGCCATCAATAGCACTCTTTGGCTTAATACCGAGTACTGAGTAGACTTTTTCATCCACTTGTTTGGCTTTCGCTTTTTTACCTTTACCATAGAGGTAAAAGCCGCGACCATTTTTCTTGCCTAAACGTTTATCGGCAATTAACTTGTCAAAGGCTTCCGGTGCTTTAAAACGCTCACCTAATTCAGCTTCCAAAATAGGCGCAATTTTAGACCCAACATCAATCCCCACTTCATCAAGTAAGGTCATTGGCCCAACAGGGAAACCATAATCAAGTAAGGTTTTATCCAAGTGTTCTATGCTCTGTCCTTCTAACAACAACATAGCCGCTTCATTCATGTATGGCGCCAAAATACGGTTCACATAAAAACCCGCCCCGTCTTTAACCACAATCGCCGTTTTACCCTGTTTGCGGGCAAACTGCACAGTATCAGCAATGGTTTGTTCATTAGTGCCAGCGTGCGGAATAATCTCAGCCAAAGGCATTTTTTCTACCGGACTAAAGTAATGTAAACCAATCACCTGCTCAGGGCGCTCTGCCTTCGCAGCAATTTGCGTAATAGGTAACGAGGAAGTATTACTAGCGAAAATAGTCTGCGGATTACAATTGCTTTCAATATCAGAAACCATTTGCTGCTTCAGCGATAGATCTTCAAACACCGCTTCTATAGCAATTTGAGTATTCTGCATACCCACAAAGTCAGTACCACCAGTAATATTGTTGATTTGCTGTTGCAGTTGAGCGTTGGTAATAAAACGGCGCTTACGCTTTTTATCTAACAACTTATAAGCATAATTAAGCCCACCTAGCACACCCTTTTCGCTAATGTCTTTAATACGCACTTGCGCTTTGGCTTTAGTGGCAGAAACAAAGGCAATGCCCGCCCCCATCAAGCCGCCACCTAATACTGCAACTTGGCTAATTTTTTGTGGCTTAACACCTTCAAACAAGCTTTCTTTTTTAAGCTCATTTGAAGCAAAAAACAAACCGCGCAAGGCTGCTGATTCTGAGCTTTTGACTAAGCCAGCAAAGCGCTTGGCTTCCTCTTCATAAGCTGCTGCCGAGCTCTTCTCAATACCCGCTCTAACACATGCAATAATTTCTAAGGGCGCTGGGTAGTTACCACGCGTTTTGCCCAAGGTCTGTTTGGTCACCTGCGAAAACAGCACATTTCTGCCAACAGGATTTCCCTCAAGTAATTTAGAAACAATACTTAGGGTCGGCTTTGGTTTACGTTTGGCTTTGCCCGCGTATTTTTTGGCGACATCTAATAGCACACTGCTTGGAACCATTTCATCAACTAAGCCGCTTTTAAGCGCTTGTTTAGGGCGAAGCTGCTTGCCAGTGAGCATCATTTCTAAGGCTTTTTGCACACCAACCAATTTAGGTAAACGCTGTGTACCGCCACCACCAGGTAACAAACCAAGTTGCACCTCTGGTAAACCTAGGCTGGTTTTATCATCAATACTACATACGCGATAATCACAGGCTAGCGCCACTTCTAGTCCACCACCTAAACAGGGGCCATGAATAGCGGCAATCACCGGAAAAGGCAGCTTACTTAAGCGAGCAAACACTTTGTGACCATCTTGCGACAGCTTTTGTGCATCGGCGGCTGTTTCACAGCTGTCTAACATACCTATATCGGCACCAGCGATAAACGAATCAGCTTTGCCGCTATAAACCACTAAACCACTAAGTTGGGTTTGTTTTTCCAAGTCCGCCAAAATAGTGTCAAGTTCTGGGCCAAATTCTGCTTTTAAGGTGTTCATGGTTTCGCCATGCACATCAATTTTTAGCAGGGCAATATTATCTTTAGTGGTTAAGGTAAAAGTTTGCTGTTCCATTATTCAACCTCCAAAACCATTGCCGCACCTAACCCACCGGCCGCACAGGCAGTGGTTAAACCTAGTCCACCACCACGACGGCGTAATTCATTTAGCATTTGAGTGATCATTCGTGCTCCGGTTGCGGCAAAGGGGTGGCCGTAGGCAATAGAGCTGCCCATTACGTTAAATTTTTCCATATCAATCTCGCCCAAAGCTTTATCGCGACCGATTGATTTAGCAAACTCGTCACTGGCAAACATTTTCACGTTGGCCAAGGTTTGCGCAGCAAAGGCTTCATGCATTTCAATGAGGTCTAAGTCTTGTAGGGTAATACCCGCTCGGTCTAACGCGATTGGCGTGGCGTGAGAAGGGCCCATTAACATGTCTTCCCATACATCGATTCCCGCAAAAGCGTAGCTTTTTATGTAGCCTAAAATAGGTAAGCCTTGTGCTTTGGCTTTGTCTTCTCGCATCAGTAATACCGCTGCGGCGCCGTCAGTAAGTGGGGTTGCATTTGCCGCAGTTACCGAGCCATGTTTGCGATCAAACACTGGCCTTAACTTGGCTAATTTCTCTTCGCTTGAATCACCACGCACATTGTTATCACGGCTAATAGATGCTTTATAAGGTTCTGGGTAAGCGGTCATCACTTCATCATCTAACTTACCTTCTTCCCATGCCTGATGAGCTAAGCGGTGAGAACGGGCGGCTAGCTTATCTTGGTCTGCGCGTTTAATGCCATGGGTTTTCGCCATTTGCTCGGCTGTTTGGCCCATAGAAATGCCTGTAGAATATTCGGCGACTGCTGGCGGTACTGGGGCTAAATCTTTAATCCGCAGTTTCTTTATCACGTTCCAACGTTGCCCTGCTGTGCGTGCTTTAGATAACTCAAGCAGGCTGCGAGCAAGCTTTTTGCTTACCCCAATAGGCAATACCGAGGAAGAATCTGCACCACCAGCAATACCACAATCAATGGTTCCCGCCATAATAGACTCGGCCACGTTTACAGCTGCTTGAAAGCTCGTTGCACAGGCGCGAGACACACTGTAAGCGTCGGTTGATGGATCCATAGGCGTGCCCAGTACAATTTCACGAGCAATATTTGGCGCGGCTGGCATTTGCACCACTTGGCCAAACACTAACTGTTGAATCTCTTTAACGTCTAAGTCGACACGCTTAATCAACTCATTCACTACAATTTTGCCTAAATCTACAGCAGGCACATCTTGGTAGGCGGTAGACTGTCGAGCAAATGGAGTACGCAGGCCAGCAACCACTGCTATTCGTGAGCCATTTGCGGTTTGTAAAGATTGTTGTTGGTGGTGCATTCAAATTATCCTTAACCAGTTAAGAGGTCTGACCTCATGATTTATATATTAACCATTTCTTCACAAAATTCAAACAAGTGATTAAAACTGCAATTAAGCCGTCAAATTTAAAGGAAAATTTTGAGCCATTCGCCAGAGTGTTTTATCATCCCCCAGCGATGAACAATTCAAGGGAAAAAATGAGCAATAACACTTTATCGGCCATTAAAGACTATCTTAATCAAAGCATTGTTGGCCAAACAGAATTTATTGATCAATTACTTATCGCTTTGTTAGCTGATGGGCACATACTTGTAGAAGGCCCTCCAGGTTTAGCAAAAACCCGCGCAGTTAAAGCGCTATCTGAATGTATAGAAGGTGACTTTCATCGAGTCCAGTTTACGCCCGACTTGCTGCCCGCAGATTTAACCGGTACCGATGTATTCCACCCTGAAACGGCCAGTTTCAGTTTCCAAAAAGGGCCTATCTTTCATAACTTGGTATTGGCTGATGAAATTAACCGTGCCCCCGCTAAGGTTCAATCGGCCTTGTTAGAAGCCATGGCTGAGCAGCAAATCACCGTGGGTAGCAGCAGTTATGCACTGCCTAAGCTGTTCATGGTAATGGCAACCCAAAACCCAATTGAACAAGAAGGGACTTACCCTTTACCTGAAGCCCAGCTTGACCGTTTCATGTTTAAACTGTGTTTGAACTACCCTGATGCCGAAAACGAGTTAAAAATTTTAGAACTCACTGAGCGTGAAGCCAAGCAAGTACACTTACGCCAGCCAGAGCCGCTCACTCAACAAAAATTATTTGCCTTGCGCCGCGCCATTATGGAAGTACATATTGCGCCGCAGCTTAATCAATACATTGTTGATCTAGTCGTTGCCACTCGTGAGCCTGAACGCTATACCGATGAGTTTAGCCAATGGTTAGAGTTTGGGGCTAGCCCTCGCGCCAGTATTTCTTTGGCCCGTGCCGCTCGCGCAAAAGCTTGGTTAGAAGGCAGAGACTTTGTTAGCCCAGAAGACATTCAGCAACTCGCCTACCCGGTATTACGCCACCGCTTGCTACTTAGCTACCAAGCCCAAGCAAAAGGCATTCAAGCCGACGCGGTTATTCAGCGCTTAATTGAGTTGGTTGCATTTGCCTAATGGATACCATCACGCGGCAGTCGCCAGTTAGTGTAGATATAGAGCAGCTTATTGAAGCGCGCGCCATTCATTTGCAAATGCCGCCTTGGCGCAATGTATCTAGCAGCCGCCATGGCAATCGCTTGAGTAAAGTACGTGGTCGCGGCATGGAGTTTGATGAAGTGCGCCATTACCAACCCGGTGACGACATTCGCTGTATTGATTGGCGAGTCACCGCGCGCACAGGTAAAACTCATACCAAGCTGTTTAGAGAAGACCGAGAGCACCCGGTATTTATCTTTCTCGACTTATCTCACTCCATGTATTTTGGCAGTGGCGAGAAGCTTAAATCTGTGTTTGCCAGTGAGCTGGCAGCTTGTTTAGGTTGGAATGCCCAGCAGCTTGGCGAACGGGTCGCGTTAATGCTTCATCTAGGTGAGCATAGCCACAACGAAAAACCAGCAGCGAGCAGAACCCATTGGTTAGCCCAACTACAAACCATTGTTGAGCAACATAACCAACAGTTTTCAGCCTTAAACAGTAACCACATCATTCAAAGCTCGCCAAACGCCAGTTTAGAAACCTTGTGCCAGCTAGTAAAAACCGGTTATCAGGTACATTTAATCAGTGACTTCTATCATTTTGATAAAGCCTCTGCATTGCACTTACAGCGCTTATCTAGCCACAATCAAGTATTTGCTTGGCAAATAAGCGACCCTTTAGAACAACAGCTACCTCGCGCCTCTAGTGCTCAGCAGCTGCAAGTGAGTAATGGCAAGCAAGAAGGCTATTTGCAACCCGACAACAAAACGTTTCGCCAGCAATTTATGCGCTTAGCGAAACAGCGTCAGCAATCCATAGATGTCATGCTCCAACAAGCTCGCATTCCTCATCAACATTTTTCCACAGCTTTCGAGTGGCAGGACTATGCCTGAGCAATCAACCCCCTTAGCCCAGTTAAAAGACATTATTTTACCCAGTAACTTTGAAACGGCCTTACCCGCTGTAGGTTGGTGGGTGCTCGCGGTCGCATTAGTATTGTTACTGGCACTAAGCCTATTTGCTGCTTGGCGTTACAAACAGCTGTGTAAGCCGCGCCAAGAAGCCCTACAAGCACTAAAACAACAGCCAATGAACTTAGCCGGCACCAATCAGCTAATGAAGCGCTTAGCCTTAAGTTATTACCCGCGCCAACAAGTAGCCTCTTTGAGTGGCAAGGATTGGCTCAGCTTTTTAGACAGCACTTACAGCGGGAAACAACATGCATTCATTGAATTACAAAGCCAATGGCAGCAACAACTCTATGCCGCCGATGCGCCCGCATTAGATGAAGATATAGCCAAACTGTGCAAAAAGTGGATCAAACAGTTACGCCCACCACTTACCGCAGCTTCACTATTTGGCCTTCACACTCCAAGCCCAATAACATCAAAAACAGGAGGCCGGCATGTTTGAGTTTATTTGGCCTTATGTATTTGTTGCCCTGCCGCTGCTTTGGTTAGTAGAGCGTTTTAGTGGCTCCCAACAAGAACAACAAAACGAGCAACTGCTTAATACCAGCTTACCCTTTACCCAACAACAAGCCGTATTAGAGAAAACCAACAGCCCGCTAAAACAAGGCTTGAAATGGCTAGTTTGGCTACTTTGTTTAGTGGCGTTTGCTCGCCCTGTTTGGCTCGACGACCAAGTGCAAGGCATTAACGAGCAAGGGCGCGATTTACTGTTATCCGTCGATATGTCGGGCAGTATGCAAATTAAAGACATGCAACTTAATGACGAAGCGGTAGATCGTTTAACCGCCTTAAAAGTATTGCTCAAAGGGTTTATTGAGCAACGCCGAGGTGATCGCGTAGGCATGATATTGTTTGCCGACCACGCCTACCTCTCTTCACCTTTAAGTTTTGACATGGACTCCTTGTTAATTCAGGTGGATGAATTAGTGCATGGTTTGGTGGGTGACAGAACAGCGATTGGTGAAGGCATTGGCCTTGGCATAAAACAATTAATGAACCACCCTGCCGAGCAGCGCATACTCATTTTGCTTACCGACGGGCAAAACACCTCTGGCACAGTAGACCCAATGCAAGCGGCCGAGATGGCAGCAAAAAACCAAGTCGTGATTTACACCATTGGGGTCGGCGCTGATGAGCTGCTGCAACAAACTTTGTTTGGCACCCGCAAAGTCAATCCTTCACATGATTTAGACGAAGAGTCACTGCAAAAAATCGCGGATTTGACCGGCGGTCTGTATTATCGAGCGCGCAGCACCGATGAGCTAGCCCAAATTTATGAAGAGATTAACGCACTCAATCCTATCTCTGAAGCAGAGCAATACTATCGCCCGCAATATGAACTGTATTATTGGCCACTGGCTCTAGCGGCTTTAGTGTTGTTAATTAGCCTGGCAGCTCCGTTCATTAGCCAGCGATTCAGCGCTACAAAGGAGGTTCAATAATGCAAGATATTAGCTTATTGCGTCCCGAGTGGTTATTGCTGAGCCCGCTATTACTGCTGCTATTGTTTAAAAAGCATCGCCGAGAACAATCTGCTTGGAGCCAATTGCTTAGCCCGAACATTGCCAAGTATTTAGTGAGTTCGCCCAAACAACACAAGCACTCACAATGGCCGCTTGCAGCCTTGTTTGCATTAATTCTATTGGCCTTAAGTGGGCCCAGCATTGTTAGCGATAATGTGCCCTTGTACCGCGAGGGAAGTGCCCGCGTTTTAATCATGGACATGTCCTACTCTATGCGTGCTCGCGATGTAAAACCCGACCGCGTAGAGCTGGCTAAATACAAAGCGCTGGATTTACTTAAACAATGGCGCGATGGTGAAACAGCATTAATTGCCTTTGCCGGAGATGCATTTGTACTCAGCCCCTTAAGCAGTGATACTAATACACTGGCTAACTTAGTACCGCATTTAAAACCAGAGTTAATGCCAGCTCATGGATCGGCGCTTAATCTAGCCATAGAACAAGCCGCTCAGCTAATTAAACAAGCGGGTTATGCCAAAGGCGATGTAATAGTTATCGGTGATGGCATCAATCAACAACAAATGGACTTAAGCCTCGCCAGCTTGCAAGACAATAATTTGCGGTTTTCGATGCTAGCCCTTGGCACTGAAGAAGGCGCGCCAATCCCGCTTGAAGACGGCAGTATGCTTAAAGATCAATACGGCAGCATTGTTATTCCAAAGTTACAAGCCGAGTTCTTTTTGCCGCTCTGCCAATCAACTGGCGGTATTTGTCAGCTCATTTCAGCCGATAATAGCGACATTGAAAAACTGGCCTCTTTACGCAGCCGTAAAGCAGATAATGAGCAACAAAGTGCCCAACAAGGGCAAATACGCAAAGACGTCGGTTACTTCTTACTACCCCTCATTTTATTGCTTTTGCTTAACAGCGTTCGCCGCGCCGATTTATTGATTGTTTGCTTAACCGTAACCAGCTTCATTTCTATACAACCCGCTAGTGCCGCTGACATTTGGAAAAACCAAGCACAACAGGCCCAACAGGCTTTTGAACAAGAACAATTTAAAGACGCTGCTGAGTTATTTACCGATCCCAATTGGCAAGCATCGGCACACTATAAAGCCGGCGAATATCAACAGGCTCAGCAACTTTTTGCCCAAGATGACAGTGCTGAAGGTTGGTACAATCAAGGAAATGCCTTAAGTCAGTTAGAAAAATACCCCGAAGCTATTTCAGCCTACGAGCAAGCTCTACAACGAAACCCCGAGCTAGAAGCTGCAGCGCACAATAAATCAGTAATAGAACAACTGTTGGAGCAACAGCAAAACCAACAGCAACAATCTCAACAATCATCAGATGATTCTGAGCAACAAGACTCTAACGACCAGCAGGAACAGCAATCAGAGCAAGGTGAAGGTGAGCAATCTCCGCCAGAATCAGAAGAACAACAGGCGAGTGAGCAAGAGTCGGAGCAGCAAGCGGGCGAAGATGAACAACAGCAAGCTCAAGCCGAAGAACCTAGTGAGTCCCAAGAAGATGCCGAACAGCAACAAGCGACTCAAGCAGGCTCGCCAGAAGATCTCAATCAAGACGAATTACAGCAGTGGCTAGAAAACTTGCCCAACGACCCGAGCTTACTGTTGCGAAATAAAATGTATCTCGAGTATCAAAAACGTCGCCGTCAAGCCAGCAATCAGGAGAATTGGTAAGTGAAAGCGCTCAGCCTATTGTTTATTCTTTTACTTAGCCTAAATAGCTACGCCACCACCGAAGTTACCGCTACAGTTAGCCAAAACCCAGTCGCGGTTAATCAAGCCTTTACCTTAGAAATTGTGGCTAACGATACCTTACCAGCCAGCGAATTCGATTCCTCGGTGCTGTTAAGGCAAAAATTTGTAGTGGGCGGCACGTCAACTAGTCGCCAGCACTCAAGCATTAACGGCGTATCGTCTACTCAAACTCGTTGGACAACCACCTTATTAGTAAGAGACGAAGGGACCTATCTTATCCCTTCCTTTAACATTGGTGGCGAGCAAACTATTCCTATTCAGCTGCAAGCCAAAGTAATAGAAGCCATTGAACCGAGTAAAGATCAGGTTCGAATGGAAGTAAGCTTAGACAACGCTGAAGTTTACATTGGTCAGCCAGTGCGCTTTACCGCCAAAATTTGGGTCGCCAATAGCCTCGATCAGGCCAACATTATTGCGCCAAGCATGTTAGGAGCAAAAATAGAAAAACTGGGTGACGATAAACAAGATTTAGAGGTAATTGACGGTAAACGCTACCGCACGCTAATTCGACAATGGCTGATTACGCCAGAAAAAGCCGGTCAGTTTGAAGTAAGAGGCCCACGTTTGAGTGGACTGGCTAATGATATTAATCGCCGAGCCCGCCCGGTAGACATTGCCGCGCAAACATTGTCATTAGAAGTAAAAGCCCCACCGGCAGATTTCCCTGGCACTTGGCTACCCTCTACTGATTTGCTGTTATACGAAGAAGTACAACCACTGCAAAGTGACTACGAACAAGGCCAAGCCTTTACCCGAATTATCAACTTAACTGTGGCAGGCATTACCGAAGACCAATTGCCCGACATCACACTCGACTACGGTGATGACTTTCGCGTATACCCTGAAGCCTATCAAGACCGTACCATTGTAAAAGACGGTATTGTTTTCGCTCAACGCAGCTTGAATGTAGCGCTTATTCCGGTAAACCCTGGTGAAATCACCCTACCCGGCTGGTCATTGGCATGGTGGGATTTAGGCAAAGATGAACAAGCTTTAGCGAAAGTCGCAGAGCGCACTATCACTGTAGTGCCTGCGCCTGTTAACCAACAATTAGCGCCGATTCAAACAAACCTAGCCGCGCAAGCCATTACCGTAACGGAGCCTGTGACTTCCCTATGGACATGGTTTTTTGCAATAGCGTGGTTAATCACTCTTGCGCTATTAATCGCAATTTTCACCCGTATGCAAAAGCAAAAAACTGCTGTTGATTCACCGGTAAACACTGATTTCTCACCCTCGGTTGATGATAACTGGCAACAATTTGCTGATGCCTGTAAACAGCAACAAAGCCAACAAGCTGAACAAGCGCTGCAAAAATGGTTGGTTCAACAAGCTCCTTCAAAAGAGTTTGCTGCACTACTACGGATTCTTAGCAAGTCTAATTGGGGTGGAGAACAGGATCAGAGGCTTAATTTGGTAGATTTTTATCAGCGTTGCGCTGCACTAAAAAGCACGTTGGCAAAAATAAAAGAGCAAGAACAGCCAGCGCTATCCTCGCTCAATCCATAAGCTTAGCGGTTTAAGCCTAGTTGAAAGATTAGGCTTTCTGCTTGGCAAGCAAAAGTGAAAGAAGCGGCCAGCTTAAAGCCACCTTCAACTGCACTAATCTCACTGCTAATCTCACAAGGATCAGATTCAGCTTTGCGGGCTTTCTCAACTAAATTGCTTAGGCGCGTTTCAGCATGCTGTTGCTCGGTAAATAACTCTTCGACTACTGCGGTAAGTTCTTCGCCATCGATCACAGCGCCAACATCAACACAACAACAAGTTTCAGATTCTTCTAACTTGGTTTTCATCTATTTTCCTTTAATTTACAACAGGCCTTAGTTATAACTCTTCAATCTAAACCAAGGCGAAATCAGGTGTATAGTGTGTAACATAGACCAAAGCAGGTCTCTTTGATACGTATCATAACAGATTAGCCTAATGCCTTTTATCTAGGAATTTACATGGTTGTTGATTTTTTTCGAAAGAAAAACCAAACCGACTCGGTCATGTCGGATATGGAAGCAAAACAAAAACGTTACGAAGCCTTAGTTCAGGCTTACAACCG
Organism: Agarivorans sp. DSG3-1; assembly: GCF_046774965.1. NCBI lineage: Bacteria > Pseudomonadati > Pseudomonadota > Gammaproteobacteria > Alteromonadales > Alteromonadaceae > Agarivorans > Agarivorans sp. DSG3-1. Next base: position 4,050,133 of record NZ_CP177241.1, read on the forward strand.
GGATGTTTATCGTTACGCCTATTGGCTAGTAAAGGATAAACATATTGCCGAAGACATAGTTCAGGAGACGTTCCTTAGAGCTTGGCGTTCACTCGACAGCCTTAAAGATGAAAAGGCCGCTAAAGCATGGTTAATAACCATTCTAAGGCGTGAGAATGCTCGCCGCTTCGAGCGTAAGCAGTTTAACTTGGTAGATATCGAAGACCATTCTGTTGCTGATGTGAATGCCACATCAACCGAGCAGCAAATCGAGAATGAATGGTTACGCCGCCAAATAGATAAGCTCGCTCCCGAGTACAAAGAACCTTTGCTCCTACAAGTAATTGGTGGATTTAGTGGGGACGAAATAGGCGACATGTTAGAACTCAATAAAAATACAGTGATGACTCGGCTATTTAGAGCACGTAACCAGCTAAAAGAAGCCCTAGAAGATGACCAGAATCGAGGACAAAGTAATGGATGAGCTAGAGTTTCGCCGCCAGTTGTATACCAATCCTCGTGAGCGTAGTGATGCGCTCATAGAGGAAGCAACTAGGACGCCGAAAAACAAAAAACTGTTCGACGACATGCAACAATTTGAATGCAAATTAGAACAAGCACTAAACGTTGAGGTTCCAGACGCCCTAGCCGAGCGTTTAATATTGAGCCAAAGCTTTGATGATTCGCAAGTGCAATATCGTCGAAAAACACGCGTGCACATTGCTATGGCCGCCTCAATCGCTTTTGTTATCGGGCTAAGTTTTAGCTTGGTAAATTGGCAAGTGCCTGCTGGCTATGATGATATGGGGCAAGTTGCTTTGCAGCATGTCTACCATGAAATGCCTTATACCAGCGGTGTTGATGAGCAACCAAGCTTACAAACCATTAACGCCAAGTTGGCGCGTTACGGGGCAAGTTTTGATGAGTTGCCAGGTGATGTAGTGTATGTGAATCATTGTGCCTACGCTGGCAGCCCAGCGTTTCATATGATTATGAAAGGTAAAATGGGTTCAAATGTTAATGTATTTGTAGTGCCTAAAACTACTGAACTACAAGCAGTACAAAGCTTTGCCGACAAGAAAATGCACGGCATGGTTGGCAGCTTATCTCATGCCAGTTTAGTTGTGGTGGGTGAGCGTAATGAACCGATTGAGAAAACCTTGGCGTTTTTAACCGCAGATCTCAACCAAGCGATTTAAGTGTTAACATCTACAACGCCACCTGATCCTTCAGGTGGCGTTGATTATTTTTAAAGCGAACAGCTAAGTCTTTCAATTCATTACTTGATTAATCTCTATCCTCCCTTATATTGCTCTACGACTAAAGATTAAACACTTGTTTAACTTTTGTGCAGCAGCTCCAACTTTTGAAATAAACCGTTAACAGCACCTTAACATTTGAGCGATTTGCTTTTAATCTGGTCAGAGGTCTAATCAAGACTTCGAATGATAATAAACTCCACCCGTATTAGAGAGGGAACGATGAAAATAAGGAAATTGCCACTCGCGCTACTTGCCGCGTCAGCTACACTCACTGCCGGCCATGTAAACGCTGCAGGTTTTCAATTGGTAGAACACTCTGCTACGGGACTTGGCCGTTCATTTGCTGGTGAAGCCGCTATTGCTGACAATGCTTCGGTAATGGCACGTAACCCTGCCGCCATGTCTATGTTTGATACCATCGCGGTGTCAGGCGCATTAACCTATATTTCTCCTGACGTTTACGTAAAAGGTAATACAGGCGTAGACGAAATAGATAAAGCCCTAACCAACGATGATGTAGTTCCTGGTGCAGCTGTGCCAGCGGGTTATTTTATTCAACCACTAAGTGACAAGTGGGCTTGGGGTGTAGGTATGTTTACAAACTTTGGTTTGTCTACAGATTACCCTGCGGATTACGCAGCAGGCGCTTTAGCCGGTCAGACTGAGCTTATTACGCTAAATCTAAACCCGAATGTATCATATAGAATCAATCAGCAATTTAGTGTTGGTGCTGGCGTAAATGCGGTTTACGGAACAGCCAAATTAGTCCGTAACTTTGGCACTGGAGGCCCATTTCCAGCAGGCGGTACAGCAGCGTCACTAGAAGGTGATGGTTGGGGCTTTGGTTGGAACATCGGCGGTATGTGGGAAGTAAATGAAGATCACCGCTTTGGCATGAGTTACCGCTCTAAAGTTGATTTGAAATTTAAAGGCGACTACCACTCAGACATTCCTTCTGGATTAAGTGATAACCCATACGGTACTAGTGGTGACACTATTCCTGGTGAGTTAACCCTAAATTTACCTGATATTTTTGAAGTATCTGGCTACAACCGCTTAAACGACTCTGTCGCGGTTCACTATAGCTATGTATGGACAGGTTGGAGCACCTTCCAAGAGATAGATGCTACCTCTGAAGGCATTGGCAGTGTCTTGAATAAACAAGAGCAGTTTAGTGATTCTTACCGTGTATCCTTTGGCGGTACCTGGTATCTAAATCAAGCTTGGGAACTACGTGCTGGTATGGCCTTTGACCAAAGCCCATCACGCACCCACAAAACCATTAGTATTCCAGATAACGACCGTTACAACTACGGCGTTGGCTTTACTTATCACCTAAGCGATAAAGGCAGTATTGATACCGGCTTTACTTACATTCAAGGTAAAGAAGGCGGCTTTAACGAAGAAGGCGTTGAGTTTGTATCGAAAGGCGATGCCTACATCGCTGCAATTCAATATAACCATAGCTTTTAACGCTGATAGCAACCGGCCTAGCGCCGGTTGCTATTTCTCTAACTTGACCAAGCCGACACTATCACCCACTCTTCAGTGAGCAAGCATTTTACTGAGGGACGCCATGGCTAATACCAAAACACCATTTACGATTAGCGACTTAGCTAAAGAATTTTCCATCAGTACCCGTAGCATTCGCTTTTATGAAGACCAAGGTTTGATTCAACCATTAAGGGTGGGAACTAAACGCCTTTACAGCAAACACGACAAATTGCGCCTCAAGCTCACCCTGCGTGGCAAACGTTTAGGTTTTTCCTTAACCGAAATAAAAGAGTTATTTGATTTGTACGACGCCAAACTCACTAACACAGATGAGGTTTTTGACTTAATCGATAATATAAAATTAAAAAAACAGAGTTTGTTGCAGCAGTTAGAAGATATTCAAGTGGTATTAATGGAGCTAAAATCGGCAGAGCGCCGCTGTAACGACGCCCTTAACGATCTTTCAAACAAACACTAAGCTTCGCCAGCATTGCCTTGAATAAAGTGTTTACGGCATAATGAAACGTAACGGTCATTGCCACCTATTTCAATTTGTTGCCCTTCGCTAACCACTTGCCCGTGTTGATCAATACGCGCATTAAAGTGCCCTTTATTGCCACACCAGCAAATAGTTTTAAGCTCTTCTAGCTTGTCAGCCAAACACAGTAAGTGATAAGCACCTTCAAACAACTCGCCCATAAAATCAGTTTTAAGGCCATAAACCATCACTGGAATATTTAACTCATCGACAATTTTTGCCAATTGATACACCTGCTCGCGGCTTAAAAACTGACCTTCATCTACGATCACTACGTCTTGTTTAGTCTGTTGCTGCTTTTGCTGCAATAGCTCAAACAAGTTTTGCTGTTTACAAAAGGTTTCAGCTTCTAGCGATAACCCTACCCGCGCTTTAATAATCCCTATTCCGTCACGAGTATCCATAGCAGGTATAAGCGCTAAAGGGTTCATGCCGCGCTCTTGGTAATTAAAGTGAGCTTGAATCAATTGGGTGGATTTACCCGAATTCATAGCGGCATATTTAAAGTGTAGTGAAGCCATTTACTGCGATTGTCCCGACTTGTTAGCTATTTACAGCGATTACAGATGTTTGTTGGCGATGGTACAAAGCCGCGCTAATAATCGCAAATAATAGTAAGCCAATAGCTAACGCTGCGATCACACTTCCACTCATCCCCATCACCAAATAACTAGCGATGCTAATAAAGGCTACCAATAAGGCATAAGGTAGCTGCGTGGCTACGTGGTCAATATGATGACAAGCCGCACCAGTAGAAGACAAAATAGTCGTGTCGGAAATAGGCGAACAATGGTCACCAAATACCGCTCCCGCTAACACTGCCGACAACATAGGTAAAATTAAGCTCACTTCGCTGGCTACTGCCATATCTGCTGCAATAGGTAGCATGATACCAAAGGTACCCCAACTGGTGCCTGTGGCAAAGGCCATTACGCCAGCTAATACAAAAATAAGCACTGGTAACATTGCTGGGTTAATTGCACCGTCTAATTTAGCGGCCAAGTATTTACCCGTTTCCATATCACCAATAACACCACTAATAGACCAAGCAAATAGCAGAATAATAATTGCCGGGCTCATTGCTTTTAAACCTAACCAAATAGCATTTGATAACTGTGTAAGGCTAAGTTGTTGCTTTAATGCGAAACCAATAGTAACCAACAAACCTACTATGCCACCCGTTACCAAAGACAAGGTGACATCAGTATTTTCCAATGCTGCCAACAAACCAAAAGCTTGGCCATCTTCAATAGCATTCGCACCAGTAACAACAAAGCTTGCGAAAGTAACCGCAGTGAGTAGCACAATAGGCAGCACCAAACCTAAAGGTGAGCCATTTTCCGCCTGGAAGTCATGATTAACACTGCCCGCTGGAATCCCCTTGGTTTTATCAAACAATTCGCCATCTGACGCTGCTTTTTCGTGTTGCGTCATTGGGCCAATGTTTAGATTAAAATAAGCGACCGTTAGTGCCATTAACAAAGCAAAAATGGCGTAGAAGTTAAGTGGAATCATTGCGGCGAAGGCTGCTAATGGGCTGATGTCGGTAATTCCGTGTGTCACCAAAATACCGCCAATTAAGGCAATAATATAAGCACCCCAGCTAGATAAAGGCATAAGTACACACATGGGTGCGGCGGTCGAATCGAGCAGGTAAGCTAGTTTTGCTCGAGACACACCAGCTTGATCTGTCAGCGGGCGCGCTACACTGCCCACAGCAAGACTATGGAAATAATCATCTACAAACACCACAAAGCTTAAGAGTGCCGTAGTAACGGTTGCGTGGCGCTTAGTTTTAATGCGCTTTTGTGCCCAATGAGCAAAAGCAGATGTAGCCCCGGTTGCTGTCATTAAACTGGTCATACCGCCTAATAGCAGTAAGAAAAGAATGATTTGTAGATTCCATAGGTTTAGTCCGTCGTCCCACACCAGGCCGCTAGCCAGTTCGGTAAGATAAACCGCGCTAGCCCCAAAGGAAAAGTTACTTAACAACAATGCGCCGGTTAAAATACCGCAGCTTAACGCCACAACCACGCGGCGAGTAGCTAGTGCCACTAAAAGGGCTATAACTGGGGGTAAGATAGACAATATGGAATCTGTATATGAAATAGTTTGCATGTTTTCTCTGTTATTGTTGTTTAGAGAGCAAACTGAGTGATAGCCATACTTTGAACGTATGCACCCTGTAGCTCTCCATAGTGTGTACTATGACAATGCAGCATTTATTAAACACTGCACCAGTAACAAGTTTAGATGGTACTTGTTACTTCGGCGCGGGCCCCTTTCATACAGAATCATTGGTATCACCCCATTCCGCACTACTTTTGACCAGCGCTCCTCTACAATTTAGCGTTAGTAGCTGGATTATACCCACAAAAGCAGAGCTTTCAACCCATCTGGTTAATTCCGTATTAGTCGAAAATTAAATATCAATTCAGTTATTTACTGTGACTTAATTGACAAGGCTTAATAAGTAATTAGAATTTAAACGTTGATTGATTAAAACTTAATAAAATATAACAGGATTAACATGAGCGATTTCATCAAGGTATTTCTAAACGCAAGAAGTCTTAAAGCCGCTACAAAAGAATTATCGATAGAACAGCTAGAAGAAAGCTTTAATAAATTAAAAGTCATTCTAGAAGAGCGTTACACTCTAAAAGCTGAAGAAGATAAACTACAGCAAGAAAAACGCGAAAAGTTAGAAAAATATAAAGCTTTGCTTGAGCAAGATGGAATCGACCCAAGCGAACTATTATCAATTATTGAAGATGCTCCTGTTAAAGAGCGTAAAAAACGTGAGCCTCTTCCAGCTAAATACAAGTTTGTTGATGAAAATGGCGAAGATAAAACCTGGACAGGACAAGGAAGAACACCTTCGCCAATTCAGCGTGCCATAAAAAATGAAGGAAAATCTAAAGAAGACTTCCTTATTTAATTAGCATTGCGCATAAAAAAAGGAGCCTAACGGCTCCTTTTTTTATCATTATGTATTATTAAGATGCAAATCCATTGGGATTGCCTTGTTGCCATCGCCAAGAATCTTCAGCCATATCATCTAAATTTAATTCAGCTTGCCAGTTTAGTTCTTGTTTAGCCAAACTTGGGTCAGAATAACAAGCGGCAATGTCACCCGGTCTGCGAGGCGATATTTGATAAGCAATCGTTTTCCCAGACACCTTCTCAAACGCGTTAAGCATTTCTAATACACTATAACCTTGGCCGGTGCCTAGGTTATAAGTTACTAGCCCCGCTTTTGCATCCAGTTTAGCTAAGGCTTTTAAGTGACCTTTGGCTAAATCAACAACGTGGATATAATCGCGTACACCAGTGCCATCAACAGTATTGTAATCATCGCCGAACACGCTAAGTTGAGCCAAACGTCCTACTGCAACTTGAGTAATATAAGGTATCAAGTTATTAGGAATACCATTTGGATCTTCGCCAATTAACCCAGATTTATGTGCCCCTACCGGATTAAAATAACGTAGCAGAGCGATATTCCATTCGTTATCTGACTTATATAAATCGCCAAGCATTTCTTCAACAATAAGTTTTGAACGACCATAAGGGTTGGTCGCACCAGTAGGAAAGCTTTCTACAATCGGTACAGTATGAGGGTCGCCGTATACCGTTGCCGAAGAACTAAACACTAAATTTTTTACGCCATGCTCAGCCATTACTTCACAAAGCACTAAAGTACCCGCAACGTTATTCTGATAATAGTGTAAAGGGATAGTCGTAGATTCACCCACCGCTTTTAAACCTGCAAAGTGAATAACCGACGTGAAACTATGCTTTGAAAACACTTCAATCAAGGCATTTTTATCGCGAATATCGGCCTGATAAAAAATTGGCCTTCTTTGACAAATTTGTTCAACTCTATCAATAGAAACAGGGTGTGAATTACAAAGATTATCGACAATAACAACATCTTCGCCTTGCGCTAATAATTCTACAACAGTGTGGCTACCAATATACCCGGCTCCACCAGTGACCAAAATCGCCATAACAATCCTTAATTAAGTAAAATAAACATCACCACTCAATAGCGGGAGTTTTATTCTATTCCGATATACTTGTGGGTTTGCAAAGACAAACGCCAGTTATTTTTAATACAAGCTTCAATACACAACTCTGTGGCCCGAGGTTGTTGGCTAATAGGCTGCAAACAGACTAATGCGTGATGCCCTTTTGGCAAACGAGCCAATAGCTCGTTTAAATTCTCTAGATCACGTTCACGAGCAACAGGATGCTTTATTTCATTCGCCCTTTGTAGAGCTTCAATCAAAATTTCTTTTTCGCCTTTCATTGCCACTTTAGGTGAAACGGTCACCCACGTTTTCTCATTCGCTTTAACGGAATAAGTACCACTGGTTTCAATTTGTACCGATTTCCCGTGACTAATTAATGCGCTAGTAAGCGGCTCTAAATCATAAATGCACGGTTCACCGCCGGTGATAACGATATGTGTAGCACTGTACTGAGTTAATGCTTCCAGTAGCTGCTCCACGCTATAGCTAGCCCAACGCGCAGTATCGCCACTCACCCCGATAATTTGCTCTACCTGAACCTTATCCGCAGCCAACACTTCCCAAGTATGTTTAGTATCGCACCAAGAACAACCAACGTCGCAGCCTTGCAAACGAATAAATACAGCAGGCACCCCAGTGTGAAAACCTTCACCTTGTATCGTTTCAAAAATTTCATTAATCGGTAAAGTGGGCTGTGGCATTTGTATCCTAAATCATAATAAGCGAAAATCGACAGCAGTATTAAAACATATTTTAAAGAGCAAAAAATGAAAGAAAAGGCCGTAGTTATATATTCTGGTGGTATGGATTCTTACACCGTATTACATAAAACACTGCAACTTGGGCTGCAACCCTTTGCTCTAAGCTTTAACTATGGTCAACGTCACATCAAAGAACTCGAATATGCTAAAAACGTATGCGATGAACTATCTGTTGAACACAAAGTTGTAGATATTAGTAGTATCAATCAGCTGCTCGAAGGCTCGTCTTTAACGTCTGACATTGATATTCCAGAAGGCGATTACCAAGAAGAATCAATGAAATCGACCGTGGTACCTAACCGCAATATGATTTTGTTATCGTTAGCTATTGGTTACGCAGTATCGATAGGTGCAAAAAAAGTATTCTATGGTGCGCATTCTGGAGACCACGCGATTTACCCTGACTGCCGACCAGAGTTTGTAAGAAAGATGAACGAGGTTAGCCTTATTGCCAATTACGAGGCCGTTGAAGTCATCAGCCCCTATCTAGAGCAATCTAAAATAGATATTTTAAGTGATGGTTTAGCCATGAACTTAGATTACGCTAAAACTTGGACTTGCTATAACGGTCGTGACTTAGCCTGTGGGAAATGTGGCGCTTGCCAAGAACGCTTAGAGGCTTTCAAGCTTAATGCTGTTAAAGACCCTCTTAGCTACGAATAAGCATGGTTAGTTATTTTCTCAAGCAATTTTGGTTTATATGGTTAATACTGGCGCTAAGCTGGGTATTACTGGCCCATACTGAACTAGCCAGTTGGAACAAGCACTTAATCATCGAAGGCGAGTACTGGCGAGTATTAAGCGGCAACTTTTGCCACAATAATCTGATTCATTGGCTAATGAACATCGCCACCTTAACCCTAATCTATTTTGTTTATGATGACCGACTATCTAATCGGCACTTTCTAGCCTTGAGTATCTTGCTTGGCTTAGTGGGCGGGCTTGCTCTTTTATTGGCTAAGTATGATGAGTATGTAGGCTTATCGGGAATCATTCATGGTTTACTAGCTTACGCTGCACTTATTGATCTAATGAAAGGCAAAATCAAACTAGGTTTCATTGTGCTGACAGGTTTAGGCATTAAGCTTGTGATAGAACAGATATACGGCGGAGATCCATGGGTAAGCGAAATGATAGGCATCGATGTAGCAACCGATGCCCACCTAATATTCACTTTGTTAGGGTTAACTATTGCCTTAGTAGTATGGTGTCCTATATGGAATCGCCAGCCATTAAGCAGTTAATTCTTGGTTAACTTGGGTTAATACTGCGGCTGGAGAAGCCGCTTGAGTAATTGGCCGGCCAATCACTAAATAATCGGAACCTGCAGCAATCGCTTCAACCGGTGTCATAACTCGTCGCTGGTCACCTTGGGCGCTTCCAGTTGGGCGAATACCGGGGGTGATTAAGGCAAACTCTTCGCCTAACAAAGATTTTAAAGCCTGTGCTTCATGAGCTGAACACACCACTCCATCTAAACCACATTGTTTAGTTAAACTTGCTAAACGCTCTACCTGCTGCTGAGGGCTTAACTCAATGCCTAAATCTAACAAGTCAGACTCATCCATACTGGTTAGCACAGTCACAGCAATCAATTTAGGGCGTTTATCACCATAGGGCGCTAAAGCGGCCTTAGCTGCTTCCATCATTCGTCTACCACCACTGGCATGCACGTTCACCATCCACACGCCCAACTCTGCTGCAGCTACCACAGCTTTGGCAACCGTGTTTGGAATATCATGAAACTTTAGGTCTAGAAAAACCTCAAACCCGCGCTTATGCAAGCTTTCCACTAGATGAGGACCAAACAAGGTAAACATTTCCTTGCCTACTTTAAGGCGACAAGAGCCTGGTTCTAATTGCTCTACAAACGCCATACATTGATCTAAATCTGCATAATCAAGGGCGACTAATACCTTAGGGTCTTGCATCTCACTATTCTCCGTCGAGCCCCACTATCGGTTTTACTGTGCCCCAACTTTTACAAGATGGGCAGTGCCAGTAAATAGAATGCGACGAAAATCCGCATCGACGACATTGATAATGGGGTTTTATTTTTAGTTGTTGGGTAACTAGTCCTCGTAATACTTGAAGACTTTGCTTAGCTCGACCTTCTTCAGCTGATTCCAAATGAAGGCCCATTAAATGATGAAATCCTTTCATGGTGGGGTTACGTTTGAGTTCATCCACCAATAAATCCTGAGCTTGCTCTGCGCCATGCGCCTCGCGATAAATAGCCGAGAGCTCGACTAGCACACTAGCAATGCTTTTTAACGATAAACAATATTCGAGAAACTGTTGATAATACTCAGGCTTATCTAATCCTTCGGCGCATAACTTGTAGAGCGTTAACGCATCAGAAGCAAAATCGATATCTTGCTCTGGGATGCGGTTAAGATTCTTAAGAGCTGCCTTAAAATCACCTTCTGCGCTTTGTAGTTGCGCTAAGTGAAGGCTAGCTCGCACACAGTTCTTGTCTACAGTTAGTGCTTTTTTAAGCAAACCAATACTTTTACTTAGCTTACCTGCTGTTTCTAACTCTTGCGCTTGTTCGCAATAAAAATGGGCAATTTGGGTTGCGACATCGGTGAGTTCTTTTGGGTCGATTTTCTTCGCCACTGCAATCGCTTGCGGCCATTCTCGAGTTTGCTGGTAAATACTTAATAATTGTTTTAAAGCTAACTGGCGATACTCAGGCTCATCTTGTAGCTCTATCAGTAATGCTTCAGCTCTATCAAATAAGCCGGCAGCCAAGTAATCTTTGGCCAGTTGTTGCAAAGCTAGATTACGCTGATCGATATCGATGCCTTCGCGGGCAATAAGGTTTTGATGAATACGAATGGCGCGATCCACTTCACCACGTTGGCGAAACAAGTTGCCCAAGGCTAAGTGAGTATCGATGGTTTCAGAATCTACTTGTAACAGTTCTACAAATAGATCGACAGCTTTGTCAGATTGATTAGAAAGGAGAAGATTTAAACCTTCAACATATTGCTTTGAAACATGGTTAGCTTGCTGCTGTTGATTTTGTCTAACACTGCGTTGCCCCATATACCAACCGTAAGCGGCGGCAACAGGCAATAACAAGAACAACAAGCCCAGCATTAACTATCCTTGACCATCTCATCTTGCAATTTATTAAGTTGTTTTTGTTGTTTAGCCAAACGCCTTTTTAAACCGGCACTTTCGAGTCTAATGCGAGTATAAAAAGCCAATAAAAACAGTAAACAGGATATGAAGCCGGCAATGAACAAGCCAGCCATTAACCAAGATAAACGCATGTCAGATTCAGCAATAAGATAGTTTACTCCAACGATTTCATCGTTTTGAGCCCCTATCGCTAGCGCTGTTACAAACAGTACTATCAAAATTAATGTAGAAAATATTGCTTTCACATAACCTCCGAAGCCAAACAAAAGCTAGGGAAATTATGCAGCAATCACGTTAATTAAACCAGCCAAGAACACCTAATTGTAAAAGAAACAATACTATAGGCCAGAATTCACGCGTTCTCTTAATTCTTTACCAGGTTTGAAGTGGGGAACGTACTTCCCAGACAACTCAACCTTCTCGCCAGTTTTGGGATTGCGGCCTACACGCGGCGCTCTAAAATGTAAGGAAAAACTACCAAAACCGCGAATTTCAATTCTGTCGCCTTCCTGTAAAGAACCAGTCATTTGCTCAAGAATTTCTTTAATTGCCGACTCAATTTCTTTACTGGTAAATTGAATATGTTTACTAGCGAGTATTTCAATCAAATCAGATTTAGTCATGGATTCTCCAAGCCATTGATAAAGGGAACTAATACCAGTGTAGATAAAGAACTTGGGGGGGACAAGTCCCCCCCAATATTCAATCACATAAATCTAAAAAAAGATTTAGAGATTATTCGCCTTTAAGGGCTGATTTGAATGCATCTGCCATAGCGTTACCAATCTGAGCATCTTCTTTCTTGTTCAGAGTAGCCATTGCTTCTTTCTCGTCCGCTTCGTCTTTAGCACGGATAGAAAGGCTGATTACACGGTTCTTGCGGTCAACACCAACAAACTTAGCTTCAAGTTTATCGCCAACAGAAAGAACAAGTGAAGCGTCTTCAACACGGTCACGGCTAACATCGCCAGCACGTAAGTAACCTTCAACGCCATTTGCTAATTCAATTGTTGCGCCTTTAGCATCAACTTCAGAAACAGTACCGTTAACTAAAGCACCTTTCTTAAGGTCAGCAAGGTAGTTGTTGAACGGGTCTTCAGCAAGCTGTTTAACACCTAGGCTAATACGCTCACGTTCTGCGTCAACTTGTAGTACAACAGCTTCGATTTCGTCGCCTTTCTTAAAGTCGCGAACCGCTTCTTCACCTTGAGCATCCCAAGAGATGTCAGATAGGTGAACAAGACCGTCAATACCGCCGTCAAGGCCGATGAAGATACCGAAGTCAGTGATAGACTTGATCTTACCAGAAACTTTGTCGTTCTTATCGTGAGTGCTAGCGAATAGCTCCCATGGATTAACTTTACACTGTTTCAAACCAAGCGAGATACGACGACGTTCTTCGTCAATATCCAATACCATAACTTCAACAAGATCACCCACGTTAACCACTTTAGATGGGTGGATGTTTTTGTTAGTCCAATCCATTTCAGAAACGTGAACTAGACCTTCAACACCGTCTTCGATCTCAACGAAACAACCGTAGTCAGTAAGGTTAGTTACGCGACCTTCTAGACGAGCACCTTCTGGGTAACGGTTAGCAATTGCTACCCATGGATCTTCACCCAGTTGCTTAAGACCCAGAGATACACGAGTGCGCTCACGGTCAAACTTAAGTACTTTAACGTTGATTTCATCGCCAACATTAACAATTTCGCTTGGGTGCTTAACGCGTTTCCAAGCCATGTCAGTGATGTGTAGTAGACCGTCAACACCGCCAAGATCAACGAATGCACCGTAGTCAGTAAGGTTCTTAACGATACCTTTAACTTCTTGACCTTCTTGAAGGTTCTCAAGAAGTTGGTCACGTTCAACACTGTTTTCAGTTTCGATAACAGCACGACGAGATACCACTACGTTGTTACGTTTCTGGTCAAGCTTGATAACTTTAAATTCAAGCTCTTTGCCTTCTAGGTGAGCAGTATCGCGAACAGGGCGAACGTCAACTAGTGAACCAGGCAAGAATGCACGGATGGTGTTAACTTCAACCGTAAAGCCACCTTTAACTTTACCATTGATGATACCAACAACCGTTGCTTGCTCTTCGTAAGCACTCTCAAGTTGGATCCACGCTTCGTGACGTTTAGCTTTCTCGCGAGAAAGAACAGTTTCACCGAAACCATCTTCAACAGCGTCAAGGGCTACATCAACTTCAGCGCCTACTTCAATTTCTAATTCACCAGCAGCATTTTTAAACTGCTCGGCAGGGATTGCAGATTCTGACTTAAGGCCAGCGTCTACTAGTACCATACCGTTTTCGATACCTACTACAGTACCTTTAACAATAGAACCAGAACGGAATTCCAAATTCTGTAGAGACTCTTCAAAGAGTTGAGCAAAAGATTCAGTCATTTTTTAATTTACACATATAGAAACGTCCACTCAGCAATCCGGCTAAATGGGGTTAATAAAAAACACCTATTTCATCCATGTTATAGGTGAGCTAATTCCCAGTGATTACTGGGTTAATTTTTCGTCGATAAACGCTATCGACATTGATACGACTTCATCAATAGAAAGAGAAGTTGAATCAATTACTAACGCATCTTGAGCGGGAACTAAAGGAGCAACCGAACGGTTTCTATCTCGTTGGTCTCGTTCTTCAATTTCGCTCAAAAGGTGGTCAAAACTAACATCAAAGCCTTTATCTTGCAACTGATTATAGCGTCGTTGCGCGCGTTCCGCTGCACTCGCATCCAAAAAAATCTTTGCTGGGGCGTCAACAAAAACAACCGTTCCCATGTCTCTGCCGTCGGCAATTAACCCTGGTTCAGCTCTAAATCCACGCTGGCGACGAAGCAATGCTTCTCTCACACGAGGAAAAGCGGCGACTTTAGACGCTGCGTTACCGGCTGTTTCTTGGCGTATTTCCAGAGAAACATCCTCACCCTCAAGAATAACAACGGTATTACCATCTCGCGCTTCAAAGCGCACATCTAAATGAGCAGCTAGTAGGCTTAACGCATCTTCATTGTCTAGTGCGACTTCATGGTGAATTGCCGCTAAGGCTAAGACTCTATAGATCGCCCCACTATCGAGAAGTTGCCAGTTGAAATGCTGGGCAAGTTTTTGGCACAACGTACCTTTACCTGCGCCACTTGGCCCGTCGATGGTTACCACTGGAACGTGTTGAGTCATGAGTCCTCCATAATGTCCAAAAGCATAATGCAAGTTCTCATCTAGCCATAAATGAGAACTTAAAATTCGGCCGCATTATACGTGAATAGGCTGCGTTTCGCCTCATTAAATTATTAATAAAAAACAAAATACAGCGAACGCTTATCGCATTTTTGAACAAAAAAGCAGTATATCATACTGACATACTGCTTTATATCACCCTTGTCTGCTGCCAAGTATCAAGCCGGAAGCTGCACTCCTGAGTCTTTTATACGCGCTAGTTTGTAACGTAAAGTGCGTGGGCTTATACCCAGTTTTTCGGCAACATCTTTACGTTTTCCGTGACAAGCTTTGAGTGTTTCTAAAATTATCTGCTGCTCTTGTTGGCGAAGTTCATTGCCAAGAGGTTCGGGAGTTAAACTTTGCTCTTCCAAAATAGGCGCAACACTTAGCGGCTCTAATTGATTTTCTATCACTAAACAGTCGCTATCGATTGTAGACACGTTTGCTAAAATTAGCGCTCGTTGCATCACATTATCTAATTCACGCACATTACCCGGCCACGTATGGTTCATCAACTTATGCTGTGCACTTAAGCTAAGTTCGTGAGCTTTGGCGCTGTGGCGGTTAAGTAAGTGATTAGCTAATGGAAGGATATCGCCCTTGCGTTGATTGAGTGGTTGCCATGCTAAAGGAAAAACGTTTAAGCGATAATACAGATCTTCTCTAAACAAGCCTTGGCGAACAATTTCACGCATGTCTCGGTTGCTAGTAGCAATAACTCGAACATCCAATTGAATCATTTTCCGGCTACCCAAACGCTCTACTTCTTTCTCTTGTAGCACCCGCAGAAGTTTAGCCTGTAAACCCAAATCCATTTCGCTAATTTCATCAAGTAATATGGTACCGCCCTGCGCTTGTTCAAACTTACCCGGACACGCTTTAATAGCACCGGTAAAGGCTCCTTTTTCGTAACCAAATAACGTAGCCTCAAGCATATTCTCGGGTATTGCCGCACAGTTAATCGCAATGAATGCTTGTTCGTTTCGCGGGGAACAATCATGGATATAGCGAGATAATACTTCTTTGCCGGCACCACTAGGCCCACTTATTAGGACGGAAGCTTCTGAAGCTGCAACTTTTTGGCTCAGCTTTAGCAGCGCCTCCGTAGAAGGGTCTCCATATATAGGCTCACGCTTTTCCACTTTGATCGAAGGAGCATAACGCCCTACTTGATTGAGCAGTACTTCCGGAGAAAACGGTTTAGACAGGTAATCAATTGCACCATCTCGCATCGCAGACACTGCATCGTCTATTTTTGCGTAGGCTGTCATTAATAATACGGGGGTTTGCGGCCATTTTTGCTTAATATTTTTAAGCAAACTTAAGCCATCCATTCCGCTCATTTGCACATCGCTAACCACTAAATCTACTTGCAGATCATTAAGGCTTAATAACGCTGCTTCAGCACTATCAGCTTGTTCGCATAAGTAACCAGCTAAAGACAAGGTGTCGACTAATGCCTCTCTTAATCCGGCATCGTCTTCTACAATTAAAATCGTTGATTGGCTCATCTTAATGCCCTCCTACAGCAAGGTCTTGGTGCTGCACTTCCGGCAACGGTAATGTCACGACAAAGCGGCTACCAAGCTCAGTGCCAGTGAGTTCGATGGAACCTTGGTGAGCACTCACCACTGATTTGACCACCGCTAGCCCTAAACCTGTTCCGTTCTGTTTAGTGGTATAAAAAGGTTCGAATACTTTGTGTTGTTGTGCTTTGTCTATTCCGCCTGCTTGATCTTCAACCTCAATCACAACTTCGCTCTCAGAGCTAGTGACTAAAACGGAAATAGGTTGATCACTACCACTTAGTTGAGCAGCATTTTCAACTAAGTTCGACAGCGCTGATACTAAAGCGTTAGCATTTACCAACAGCTCGGTATTTGGATTTACAACCGACAAACGCAGCTCTACATTGTGTTGACGAACACAAGCATCTGTTGCGGCTTTAAGTTGCTCAATCAGCTGACCAACCGGCACATAGTTAACCACCATTTGTTCGCCACTTTTGGCGAACAACAACATATCGTTTACTTGAGTTTCTAAATCTTCAAGTCTTGCCATCATCTTGGTTTGAAAGCTGTCTCGAGCATTCTCTGACAAAGTTTTATTCGACAGATTAGAGCCGTACAACATCGCCGCAGACAAGGGGGTTCTAATTTGATGCGCCAACGATGCCACCATATTTCCCAGCGCAGACATACGCTGTAGTTTGGCAACATTTGCTTGAAGTTGACGAGTATGCGTCATGTCGGTAAGAACAATCAGCTGACCTTGGGTATCTTGTAAAGGTGATAAACTTAGTTTTACTCGTCTACCATCAACTAACGAAAGCTCATGGCCGTCATCAGCTTTAGGGGAGAATAAACGAGGCACTGCGTCTAACCAACGTTGCTGCTCAATATCCTTACCCAGTAAGTTTTTAGCAATAGGGTTGGCGCGCGCGACATAACCTTTATTGTCGAGTAGTACTAAACCTGAAGGCATAACATCAAATATCTGAGTAAGGTTATGCTCCGATAAGCTGGTAGGCTGTTGTTGTAAAAGCACTGAAGGCATGAATAAAGCTCCGCGTCATAAAACCGTTAACAGTGCTTACTCAATCAATTTTCATGCCATAAAAAAGGCCATGTATTTCATAGCCTTAAACAAACTAAGTTCGAGATTCTATATTCAGCTCTCTTTGTTCAACCCATACTTGCGCATTTTTTCTACTAGCGTCGTTCTGCGCATACCCAGTTGCTCAGCAGCTCTAGCTACAACACCATCTTGTTGTTCAAGTGCTTGACGAATCAAATCAACTTCTAGCTCGGCCAGTAGCTCTTTTAAGTTAACCCCTTCGTCGGGAAGTTGCTGAGCACCAGCCCAACCATCATCAAGTGATTCTTCTGGTTCACCCTCTGGGAATAGGGCTTCTGGGCTTGGATCTGAAAATACTGACGCATCTTCATCATTAAAAATCGCCAGTAAAGCATCACGTTCCGCTAATTCTGGACTGTAGTTCGGTTCAAATGCTTCTGCATCTATGTGCCTATATTTAGGCGGTAAATCATGTACATCAACAATTTGGTCAGGATGTAAGATAAGTAAGCGCTCTACTAGGTTAGATAGTTCGCGAACATTGCCCGGCCATTGGTGCTGCATTAGTGATTCAACAGCGCGCTGCGTAAAACGAACCACTGCCGAATGCTCTTCCTCATGGCGATTAACTAACTCTTGCAGCAATAAAGGAATGTCATCTTGGCGCTCTCGCAACGATGGCATTTCAATAGGGAATACATTTAGTCGATAGTATAAATCTTCACGAAACTTCTCCTGCTCTATCATTCTCTCTAGTTGTCGGTGAGTAGCTGCCACAACACGCACATTAGCGTTAATTGCTTTGCTCCCACCTACACGCTCAAATTGGCGCTCTTGCAATACGCGAAGCAACTTAACTTGCATCGGCATTGGCATATCGCCAATTTCATCTAAGAACAATGTGCCGCCTTCAGCTAACTCAAAACGCCCTTTACGCATAGCAAACGCGCCAGTAAAAGCGCCTTTTTCATGGCCAAACAATTCGCTTTCAAGTAAATCGGGAGGAATAGCGCCACAGTTAATAGGAACGAAAGGCCCGCCGTTTCTTGTGGAATGGTCATGAATTGCTTTTGCAACGACCTCTTTACCTGTGCCAGATTCACCCAAAATCAGTACATTGGCTTCTTTAACAGCTACTTGCTCGATTAAATGACGAACCTCTTGAATAGCAATGCCCTTGCCTATCAAGTTTTGTCTTAAACGTTCGCTCTTTGCTGGAGCAATCTTGCCAGGAAGATGAGTAAGGTAGGCATCGCAGTGGTGTAATAACTGAGTTAGCTGCTCATAACTAAACGGTAAATCTAAATGGCCAATAAGATTAGGTAAAGGCTCAACGGTATGCCCCTCTCCTACACTTAAAAAAGGACAAAGTGGATACTTAGCAATCAAACTACCAACATCGGCAATTTGCTTACTAATGAGAACTACGCGGCTAGTATTTGCTACTTCAGTAGCAAAATTTTCGTTATCACAAACGCTAAACTGTTGCCCAATAAACCCCAGTACCGTTTCAAGTTGCTTAGCTCTCTCTGCGTTGTTCTCAAAAACTAAAACACTTTTGGATGCTTGCATCCCTATCCCCTGCAAAAATAAGCTACCTTGCGACATACTTATAGTTAGTTACGCTATAAAATTGATTTTAAACGGGCGTCAAAAAATCGCAAGGTATTCACTTTAAAACCGACAAAAATATGACGCGCAATGCAGTTTTTAAGTTGTCGATAGGAGCAGCAGAACCGCAAACGATTAGCCACAACAATAAGTTGCTGGTGATTTATACAATTAGTAAGCTTCGAGAAGGCAAGTTTCAATCAGTAAAACTTAACAATTCAAAGCGTAACTTTAATGGTAATACTACTGTTCTCCCTTCTCACACACTAAAAATATACTTGAACATAAATCAGGATATATCTGACCGAGCTGGTAACAGCCATCGAGGTAATCATCTGAAACAATATCGGTATTAAGCAGTTGATCCCATTGGAAGTTTGCTAACGCCTTGAAGAAAACACCTGAGCGGTGAACAACTTTGAGACCGGCTTCTTTTGCATCTCGTTCAAGCGTATCAAGAGAATAGGTACAAAGGTGTCCATGTTCCTTTTCTGCTGAAGTTACAGCCGAGTTATGAGTAATCAACCCCATTTTAACAGCTATTTGTCGCGACGGTGCATTAGCGTTTGGGCATGCGAGAAGAAAACGTCCGTTATTGCTGAGCCACTCGTCATTCACTCTTTTTAAGGTCTTAACTGGGTCATCTAAATGCTCTAAAACATGTGTCATCACAATGTTGTCGTATTTCTTAGATAACGTAGCATCCTCAAATCTAGAATGAATAATTTCAGGCCCCCCCCCAAGACGACTCTTTGCGATATTCACAGCTTCCAGTGAAGCTTCAACACAAGTTATCTCTTCAAACTCTCCCATAAGTCGTTGGGTAAAATCACCTTTAAAACAGCCTAACTCTAATAAGTTTCCGGACACAAAAAAAGGAGTAAAAGCTCTCAGCATAAATGGGTGCATAACATCAAAATCAAAGCTATATGCATATTTATGGTCGTCTGTATCTTTAATTTCTTGATTATAATCACGAGATTGACTCATTGACTCCCCTTCAAGTTTAATCGCATTAACTGTTGAGTACTATTCTGTTGGAATTCTGTAAAGCCTAAAGTTAAATAAAGGGACTTAGCGAGAGCATTATCAGTCTGAACTTCCAACTCAATTCTCGAAACCCTCAAATCCCGAGCTTTTTGCAAACACTGTTCGAGTAAACTCTTCGCGATACCTCGGTTCGAGTAATCTGATAACACACTAACATTGCTAACAAACCCAATACTTCCATCGTTGAAATAAACAGCTACGAGCCCAACAAGCGTTTTATTTTCCCAAGCTTCAAATCGCATGGAGCATTCACAAAGTTTTTTTGCATAAGACTCTAAATTCACTCTAGAACTCAACATTGGGTAATGTTGATGATCACTCGCTTTTAAGTGCTGTAACACTTCTCTTCGCGAGGACAAATCAGTAGAGAGACGAATACTTTTCAACTTTTCAACACCGCTAATCCAAACCCATGCTTGCCAAATTTGTTACCGTTGTACAACAAGTATATTTTTTTACCCACATTAAAAACGTGAGGGTAACAGAGCATTTCCGAATCCCATCCTTCATCTGAACAAGACAGGCCAAGCAGAGAATCATTTCGTTCCCAAGTAATTAAATCATTTGAATACGCGTATCCCAATTTATAGGAGCGAGAAGAGTTTTCTCTAAAATCAAAAGACTCTCTAAAACAAAAAATCATGTGATACATGTCGTTGTGATGAAAAACGGTGGGTAAAGCCATGCTCTCATCACCATGGAGGCTATCACTAATGACTTGGTGGCCATGTTTTCTGCTCCAATTGATTCCATCAAGAGATGTCGCGTGTCCTATTTTGTATACACGATCAGGGGGGGAATTATCATCAAACCTCTTCCACCCAGTCCCAAACATATACCACATATGAAATTGGCCTTCATAGTGCTTTACGAAAGCATCCCCAACTAAACAGGACTCCTGATGAGATGCAGACATAATTGGTCCATTTCCCAACTTACGGAAAGTTCGACCACCATCAACACTCTCTGCAAATCCGATTGCCGTTTCTACTGAAACAGATTTTCGTCGGCTCCATCCACAAGTGTAAGCCCAAATTCGATTACCGTGACGAAGAGGGCTCAAAGGAAATATTCCATGTTCATCAAAACAACCCAACTCGCCGAGAGGAATTACTGTCTCATCAGCTATTGCCAGAATATCTTTGAGTCTTTTGTCGAAATCAACATAGCACACATGACTGCTGTACATCTTTGACATCGGTTCTAACTTTCTAGTTGAGAAGTAAATCCGGACAAAGCCTTCAAAAACAATTGCTTGAGGAGATTGAGCGAACTCGTTACAGCCATCAATAAGTTTGTGTTCTCGAGGATCAAAAATCATCCCTCGCTTTTCCCATTTCAGAGGCCATTGCATGCTATTCATCAATTCATTTCACCAACCAGCTCAGCGGCTCCAAAGCCAAACCTCCCCACATGATTGCCCAGATAGAACATATACGTTTTACCATCCACTTCGAAAACATGAGGATAACTAATCATCTCGGAGTCCCAACCATCTGGAGATACATCTATCCCAGCTTTTGAGTCATCGCGAACCCAGCTTAAAAGGTCTAGTGAGCTGGCATAACCTATACGATATCCTTTTTCTTTACCTCTGAAGTCAAGGCTATATCGGTAAGAAAAAAACATATGGTAACGACCATTAGCATAAAACACATCAGGACTAGCCTGTGCCTCATCCTCCTCGAGTACATTGCTAATAAGATTTCTATTCATTTTATGCCAATGAAAGCCATCATCTGAAACTGCCATTCTAATTTTATACACAGGTTCAGGACTTCCTGCATCATTAAGCACCCACCTGCTTCCAGCTATATAAAAAAGATACCAACGTTGATTAAAACGTCGTATTTTGGGGCCGCTCAATACAAATGGTTCATCAGGAGAATAAGGCAATATTGGTCCTGTCCCTGATTTCTCAAAACGTATTCCTCCATCATAACTAAACGCTAATCCTATGGCCGTGTTAAATGGAACACTATCACAACGCGTCCAACCAGTGTAATAGGCCCAAACTATACCTTTGTACTCAAGAACAGATGTGGGGTAAGTACCGAACTCATCAAACTCTCCTAGGTTTCCTAACTTCAAAATAGGGCTTTCGCTCACTCTGAGGACTTTAAATGGTGGTGTTCGACTAAGATCCACAAAAGCCGAAAAGCTCGTATATTGACCAGAGCTATCAGGATGAGGACGACAAGAAAAGTAGACCCTGATGAAGTCTTTATTTACTAAGACTGAAGGGCCTTGAGCAAACTCATGTAACCAGTCTCGGCCCTTTACTAAAGAGGGATCAAAAATCTTACCCATTTTTTTCCATCGAAACATTGGTGTGGCCTATTTTATTGAGTATTGTTCGTTAAGCATTAATTTTACCGTTGCTAAGTCATTAAACATAAGTACATCAACAATAGAAAGGAACGGAGTAAATGGGGGCGAAAATTGTTCATATTCGTAAGGCAAGCAGTTTAAAAACTGTAAATCCACACCACACCGCGTGAACGAAGCCTTATCATATAGCTCAACACCTCCCTGAGGGTTCAAGTATTCTGAAGCTGATTGCAGTTCACAAATAGCCAAAACCTTACCTTCCCCTTTCAGGCTAGAATCAAAGTCTAAAGTTGAGCTCCTAATTAACGGCGTCTGGATCTGTAAATAGCGCAATAAATGGATTAATGAATTGTAGATGAAGTCAAATAAGTTAACACAAGGAGCAAAAAGTATTTGATTAATAATCGGCTCTATAGATTCAAAATATGGGGCTTTGATATACCAATTTCTAATGCGGTTATTCAACTTAACCCTATCTTTAACCCAGCTATCAGCTAAGTAACGTTGATTTACCTTTAGATAATCAGAACCTTTCTTTAAAGGAAGGGTCACTAACATTTCACCTTGGCAACTAAGCAGACGATTTCGGTTAATCCAACCTTTTTTGGTGTATTCGATATCATCATAAATAACAAATTCATCTACAGCATTGATCAACTGGAAATAGCCTAGATATGGCAAAAAATAAGGCTGCATGATTGCCAGTTTCATTCAAAAACGATCCAATGTTCGATGAATTATATTAGTGACTCTTAGTACATCTCTTTTTGACAAACCGGGATAAAGAGGTAAACACAAAACTCTCTCACTGAGTGATTGTGAATTTGGCATGCTTTGATACGGCGCATAAACTTCATTTAACGAGGGAGAGAAATAACGTCGTGGATTGATACTCTCCGCCCCCAGAGCTAACTCCACCGCTTGGCGAATAACAACATTTGGAAACACTACAGGCAGATAGGCATAGTTATCTGTGAAATCTGAATTTCTAAGTTGTAACTGTAAACGGCCCCCAAAATTGATCCTATATTGCGTGACAAGTTTTTTTCTCTGTTCCGTTATTATGTCTATATCATCAAGAACACAAAGCCCCATTGCCGCATGAAACTCGCTCATTTTTGCGTTAATCCCTAAAGGCGCAATCGTTCCAGTACTGTCAATGCCAAAATTGATCAGAGCTTTCGCCTGCTCGTATAAATCGGCATCATTGAACACTAATGCTCCACCTTCAACCGTATGGAACATTTTAGTCGCATGTAAGCTTAATGTACTGATGTCACCATACTCAAACAAGCTTTTAGAAGGACCTCTTACATTAAAAGCGTGAGCTGCATCATAGATTACTTTGAGCCCATGCTCCTTCGCAATCTGAGATATATCGTCAACTGCACAGGCATTTCCAAAAACATGTACAGGAACGATAGCTGAGGTGCGCTCAGTTATTGATGACACAATGTTTCTTGGATTTAAATTAAAGGATTTACTGCATATGTCAGTATAAATTGGCTTTAACTTCTCCCACACTAGCGAAGAACTTGTGGCAGCAAATGAAAACGGTGAAGTAATGACCTCTCCTCTTAGCCCTAGTAAACGGTAAGCAACATGGAGCGCCATTGTACCATTTGACACCAATAGAAGGTGCTTCACTCCAAGGTATTCGGCTAAGCGCTGCTCTAACTCTTGACTTAGCGGGCCTCGATTAGTCAGTGAGTGAGAGTCGAAAATTCTATCAATATATGCTTGATATTTTTTCTTGTTAGGTAAATAGCTCTTAGTAACATTGAGCACGCTCTCATTAGGAGTTGTTGTGCGCAACACCTTACTCTGGTCAACGTTATTTTCGAGTAAATACATAGCTTACTCCCTCTTTTTTAAACTCAACATAGAATTATTTATCGAAAGGTTTTTCTACACCGCAGTCATCCAATAGTTTTTGGTATACAGACCTAGCATCCAGTTTCATTTCGTATTTATTTAAGGCTGTTTGTTGTTGCTCTTCATAGAATTCGGGTTCCTCTGCACAGCGTAATACAAAGTCACTAATGTCTTCATAACTACTAAATGAAAACTCATGTCCTACACTCCACGCAACATCGCTATAATTATTAGATAACGTTGCAACTGGTAAACCAGCCCCCAATGCCATTACACCACCAGTGCCACCGCCAACTCGA
Source organism: Agarivorans sp. DSG3-1 (assembly GCF_046774965.1). Classification (NCBI taxonomy): domain Bacteria; kingdom Pseudomonadati; phylum Pseudomonadota; class Gammaproteobacteria; order Alteromonadales; family Alteromonadaceae; genus Agarivorans; species Agarivorans sp. DSG3-1. Next base: position 4,074,331 of record NZ_CP177241.1, read on the forward strand.
TCTGGATTCAAAAACAAATCAGTAGCTGCTATAGTCGAGAACAAATCTTCTTGATGTCCCAAAACATAGATTCTATCACTGAATTCAGGCAACACAATTTTACCTATTAGGTCCGCACTCCCAATAAACACAGCAGAAATATGCGTTGAGGAACTCAATAGAGAACTCAAGCAACCTAACAAAGCATCATTAACCTCTATACTTAATCGGCTTCCAACTATAGAAATTAAGAACTTATTTTCTGGAAGTCCTAATTCAGTTCTATTAATACCAGTGCTCTCATGTTTATGAGGGTAATGATCTTGAGATAATAAATAGTTTTTAAACCCAGCTAAAGCCTTAAGTTCATCACTTGGTTTCCGCCTGAGCACTGGTGTTGTAGCAACCTGAATAGGCAGCTCAGCTACCGTTGGGAATGTAACCACTGGGTAATCCCCTTGATGGCTTTTACCAATAGCGTCTGCCATTAAGTTATTATCAGATATCGAAATAACCAAAGCTGGTTTCTGTTGCTCCAAACCCAACAAAACATATGCTAGCTGGTCGAGGTTTTCGAGTTGAAAAAACGGTATATCCGTATCTAGATAATGAATACATGAAGCATCATTGCTAGCTCCTGACAACGATACATTTTCTCTATCTAAAAGAATTTTTTGTTTAGGGAGAGCGAACTGACCGATATTGTTATAACTTTTACATCCAATAAAAAGAGTATTAACTCTTGAAGGAAGACTTGCTAAGTTTAATACACTAACTGCAAAACCCATATCAATATAGGTTTTCGCCATATCCATACATAATCTCGTTGGAGCGTGCTGAGCAGATAGAATTTGGTTTGAGATAATCACAACTCTGTTTTTTAATGATGTAGCTAAATCTCTTTTAGGAAATTCAAAAAAAGTGGCATTAATGCCTTTTAACTTTTTCAAGTCATCAATTAGGCCAAGATAGAAATCATTAAACAGTGACTTATAAGCTTTTGACAATAACTTAAAACGATATTCTGCAGAGTATAAATGCCTTAAGGTAAAAAAATGACTCTGCAGTTGCCAGTATACAAACCACTTAGCTTCAAAACTTAAAGAAGAATTACAGACCAACTCGATTAACTTAGCTACTGCTGCTTCCCTATCTCCATATTTAAGGTGTGTAGAAAACAAACACACTAGCCAATCTATATCGTTTTTAGCGAGCACTTCAAATTCATTAAGTAACATATGAAACACTCTATTACTGGTTTCACTGCCCTCTTCAGTATTACTATTTTCGTCAAGCTGCTGAAGAAACGCTGTTAACGTTTTACTTGCATCAGCTTTACTTAAGGGCTTTACGCAATGCGCAAAAACCTCTTCTAAGACTTCGCTTCCATTCCAGTCAACTTGATCTATCATCATCCATTCCAATAAGGAGTTTCAATTACTAACCATAGCGGACAAAAGCAAATTTAGTGCCACCACGACACTTAGCAACCCTGTAATTCCCCTAAAATTTGGACCAAGTTAACAAATAAATCACTATTTTCAATATATAAGCCTTAGTCACATAGAACCGATTGCCATTATTTTGACGCTAGGCATAATAGAAATTGTGTTGCATCGTTGGTAGTGAGCAGCGGATAGGCTTTAAAAGCTCTTTTTATAACGTTAAGCACAATGATATGTAACGGAAGTTCGTCAACCGCTCAGTAAAAGGTTCATAATTTTCTTTTGGCTCAATTTATGCTTTAGGCTAATCATATAGCAAGAATTAAGGGTGCTTATGTTTGACAACAAATCTATCTTGATTACTGGTGGAACAGGTTCTTTCGGTAAAAAGTATACAAAAACTATCTTAGAACGATATAAGCCTAAACGCCTAATCATCTATTCTCGTGATGAGTTAAAGCAATATGAAATGCAACAGCAATTCAATGACCCTTGCATGCGTTACTTCATTGGCGATGTTCGTGATAGAGAACGCCTTATTCAGGCCATGAATGGCGTAGATTATGTCATTCATGCAGCAGCTCTAAAGCAAGTTCCTGCAGCTGAATACAATCCTATGGAATGTATAAAAACGAATATTCATGGCGCAGAAAATGTGATCAAAGCTGCCATAGAAAACAACGTATCTAAAGTCATTGCATTATCTACAGATAAAGCTGCAGCACCTATTAATTTATATGGAGCGACGAAACTAGCCTCAGATAAGCTTTTCGTGGCGGCAAATAATATGGTTGGCCAAGGCCAAACTCGTTTTGCAGTCGTTCGATATGGCAATGTTGTGGGATCTCGAGGGTCGGTAGTGCCGTTCTTTAAGCAATTAATCGCTAATGGTAATGACCACTTACCGATTACTCATGAAGAAATGACTCGTTTTTGGATTACTTTGCAACAAGGTGTCGACTTTGTTTTGAAAAACTTCAGCCGCATGTACGGCGGCGAAATTTTCATTCCCAAAATACCGTCAGTGAGAATTGTCGACTTAGCAAAAACCTATGCTCCCGATCTCCCTATTAAAATCATTGGCATTCGTCCAGGCGAAAAGCTTCACGAAATAATGTGTCCAGGTGATGATTCCCATCTCACATTGGAGTTTGACGACCATTTTGTTATCTGCCCAAGCATCAAGTTTTATAATGATGAACACAACTACTCTCGGAATCTGATAGACGAGGTAGGTCAACTTGTTAAACAAGGTTTTGAGTACCACTCTGAAACTAACCCTGACTTTTTGGATTCAGAGCAGATTTTGGCTTTCGACGAAATGGCTGAATTATGATCCCTTACGGTAGACAGCAAATATCTCAACAGGACATTGACACTGTTGTAGAAGTATTGGGTTCTGACTACCTTACTCAAGGCCCCAAAGTGCCTGAATTCGAACAGGCTCTATGCACCTATACTGGAGCTAAATATACCTTAGCCACTAATTCGGCTACCAGCGCCCTTCACCTCGCTTGCCGAGCACTCGATGTTAGTGCTGGTGATATCGTTTGGACCAGTCCTATCACTTTTGTGGCATCGGCCAATTGTGCGCTCTACTGTGGAGCAGAAGTTGATTTTGTAGACATAGACTCTAGCAGTTACAACTTATGCCCACAGGCTTTAAAAACCAAATTAGAAAAATCAATTACCACTAACTCACTTCCAAAGGTCGTAATTGTTATTCACATGTGTGGGCAACCCTGTGACATGCAAGCCATATATGCCTTAAGTCAGCAATACGGCTTTCGTATTATTGAAGATGCATCCCATGCCATTGGTGGTACCTATTTAGAACACCCCATTGGCAACTGCCGTTTTAGTGATATTACTGTTTTCAGCTTTCATCCAGTAAAAATCATCACTACAGGAGAAGGCGGCGCAGCGCTCACCAACTCACTAGAATTGTCTACAAAGATGGCCTTACTGAGAAGTCATGGTGTCACTAGAGACCCAGCGCTTATGACAAAAGAACCAGATGGCCCTTGGTTCTATCAGCAACTCGATTTAGGCTTTAACTACCGCATTACCGAGTTACAAGGTGCATTAGGTTTGTCGCAACTTAAGCGAGTGGACCAGTGGGTAGCCAAGCGGGCAGAATTGGCCAACCGTTACGATGAGCTATTAACCCCTCTTCCGGTTATTTCACCAAAACAGCATACTAATGGAATATCTGCTAGGCATTTATACGTCATTCAACTCAGCCAGCCAGAAAAACGACTCACCGTATTCAACAAAATGCAGGCGGCTGACATTGGTGTGAATGTTCATTACATACCCGTGCATACTCAACCTCATTACCAAGCTTTAGGACACAAGTTGGGTGACTACCCTAACGCCGAGCATTATTATCAAGCAGCTTTGAGTCTGCCGCTATTCCCTGCCTTAACCGATGAAGAACAGAAATTTGTGGTTAGTACACTGGCAGAGGCTTTGCAATGAGCGCTGTAGCAATAATTCCAGCACGCGGCGGAAGTAAACGTATTCCGAGGAAAAATATTAAGCTTTTTAATGGTAGACCCATTATCGCTTACAGTATAGAAAGCGCATTACAAAGCCAGTGTTTTGATCGTGTTATTGTATCCACTGATGATTCTGAGATAGCCGATATTGCTAAACAATTCGGCGCTGAAGTGCCTTTTGTTAGACCAGCGCACATTGCAAATGACTACGCAACTACGCTTGAGGTTATTCATCATGCTATTTCTACTTTAGTAGTTATCGATTCAGACATTACTGAAGTTTGTTGTATCTACGCGACAGCGCCTTTTGTGACACCCTCTCAATTGTTAGAAGGTAAACAGGTATTAAAACAAAAGGATGCAGACTACTTATTCCCGGTTGCAGCCTACCCTGCACCTATACAACGTGCTTTGCGTCTAGATACAAACGGCTTTGTTTCAATGATGGAACTAGAACATTTGAATAGTCGTAGCCAAGATTTAAATGAAGGGTATTACGATACCGGTCAATACTACTGGGGAAAAGCCTCGGCCTATTTAAGTAATACTCCAATTTACAGTGAAAAGTCCCTGGGTTTAGTGGTTCCCAAAAATAGCTGTGTAGACATTGATGACATGCAAGACTGGGCCTTAGCTGAGTTTCTATACAATTACCGACAACAATGAATATTGTCTTTAGAGTAGACTCGTCAATAATCATTGGCAGCGGCCATGTTTACCGCTGTTTGTCGCTGGCCCACCAGTTAAGAAAAAATGGACACACTATAAGTTTTGCCACCGCAGAACACCTCGGCAACATTAATTCTGTTATCACTGAGTCTGGTTTCAAACTGTTATTGCTAGCACCTCCAACAGAACACCTTGACCCAAAGGACCCCTCTACTTGGTTAGGTCGACTTTATACTCAAGACGCCAAGAATACTCTAGATAAAATAAGTGACATAGGCCCAGTAGATTTCTTGATCGTAGATCACTATGGCATAGACAAACGCTGGGAACTGCTTTTACAACCCCATGTAAAGCAAATGGTAGTAATTGATGATCTCGCTAATCGCGCCCACCAATGTGACATTCTGCTAGATCAGACCTATGGCAGAACTAACTCTGATTACCGGTCATTGGTGCCCTCTTCTGCTTCCCTATTACTGGGTACACATTACGCATTGCTGAGAGATGAGTTTTTAGCTGCCCAAACCACCGTTCAAACTAGGCGCGATAAAAAACAGTCAATTAACTCAATATTATTAAGTTTGGGTGGCACAGACCGCAATAACGTAACTAAGCGATTGATAGAATTATTACAAAGTAGTCCGATTGATAGCTGTACCAAGCTAATTGTAATTGCGGGCCCTAATAATCCCAATTATCAATCGCTGCTAGAAACTAGTCAGCGCTCACGATTCAAACATTGCCAGGTTCTGCGCTCAATATCCAATATGGCAGATATAATGACCAAAGCCGACCTTGCCATTGGTGCCAGTGGAGCTAGTGCTTGGGAACGCTGCGCTTTAGGTTTGCCAAGCATTAATATTGAGTTGGCTGATAATCAGAAAGAAATATGTCGAATACTCGCTGAAGAAGGAGCGGCTATTTCTTTAGGTTCGCCACAGCAAATCAACGAACACAAACTAACTCAAGCTATACAGCACATTCAATACAATTACCAAAGTATGGCGAATAAAGCGACAGCCTTAGTTGATGCGCAAGGTGCGCGCAGAACAGCGGCAAGTATCATGCAAACATCGTTAACTAATGGGCAGCTAGTTCACCTAAACCTTGTCACCAAGGAAGACTGTGTACAACTCTTTCAATGGCAGCACGAACCAGGCACACGAGAGTACGCAATAAACCCCGCGACTCCTACCGAGCGAGAACACAAGGCATGGTTTTCCCAGCAACTAAGCAATACCGCTTATCATCTTTACATCGTCACCAATGGAGAACAGCCCCAAGGTATGCTGCGGCTTGATAGGCTAACAGAGAGCGATGGTTACGAGATATCTATTCTTACAGCAAGTAACAGTAAACGACTAGGAGTAGCAAGCGCTGCTTTAAAACTTGCTAGGTCTCTGCTGCCGAATTCCGATTTTTACGCAACTATATTGCCAAAAAACAAAGCTTCTCTATATTTGTTTAAGCAACAGGATTATAAGGCGATTGGCAATAACGTCTTCCTTCAAACAGCCAATGGAAGCTATACATGAACAACAATATTTGTATCGACAATAGACGAATTGGCGTAGACCAACCGCCCTATATTATTGCTGAGATTTCAGCAAATCATAACGGTAACATTAATAACGCTCTTGCACTGATAAATGCCGCCAAACAGGCAGGGGCTGATGCGGTAAAAATCCAAACGTATCGCGCCGATACTATCACCCTAAAAAGTGATAAACCTGAGTTCAAAATATCTGGTGGGCTTTGGGACGGTAACACCCTCTACCAGCTATACGAATCTGCATACACCCCGTGGGAGTGGCATAAAGAGCTATTTGATTATGCAAAGAAACAAGGCATAACTCTCTTTAGCTCGCCGTTTGATAATAGTGCTGTAGACTTACTCGAAGAGCTAAATGCCCCAGCGTACAAAATAGCATCATTTGAAGCGATAGATCTCCCCTTAATAAAGTATGTAGCATCAACCGGCAAGCCAATGATTATTTCAACAGGCATGGCAAATGAGCAAGAGATTAGCGAAGCCATAGAAGCGGCTAAGTCTGCTGGCTGTAAGCAATTAGCAATTTTGCATTGCGTTAGCGGTTACCCGGCCCCGGCGTCAGATTATAATTTGCATACGTTAACTGATATGCAGAGTCGGTTTGGCTTAGTGACTGGATTGTCTGACCACACTATAGACAACACTACCGCCATCACCGCTGTCGCATTAGGGGCAGCTATCGTAGAAAAACACGTAACATTAGATCGGCTTGGCGGCGGCCCCGACGATAGCTTCTCTATAGAGCCTAAGGAATTATCTCAGCTATGTCAGTCAGCAGGTACAGCATGGTCTGCAATGGGTCAGGTATCATACTCTCAAGCGTCAAGTGAGCAACAAAACATACAGTTTAGGCGCTCCCTATACGCAACTAAATCCATAAAAAAAGGTGATGTTTTATCTACCAATAACATTGGAAGTGTAAGACCAGGATATGGCTTAGCCCCCAAATGTCTAGACGAGGTATTAGGTAGCAAGGCCAAAACCGATATAGACTTTGCAACGCCATTATCTTGGGAGTTAATAAGCAAAACTAGCACTTAGCTGGCGTATATACTTGTTAAAATAAATAAAGCTTTTAGTATTAAGATTATAATTTTTGAAAGGACAGAAATAATGAATAACGAAGAGTTCTCGAAACTTATGGCCGACACAGCCGAAGATGCCATTAGCTTTATCGAAAGCACTGGTAGCCCTCGTCCAGACTATTCATTAGGTAGCCTCACCCAAGTAGATCAGCTAATCAAAACACTCAGCGAGCAACATTTAGATGAAAAAGAGATGTTTACCTATTCATATATGTTAGGCGCTTATGTTGGAGAGGTGTATAAAAAAGAAGCTGGTGGCGAATGGCTATTTATCGAAGAAACCGAAGAAGAACCTCCTCAAACATTCTTTAAGAATGCAGAGCGTTCAATAGCCTTCCCGGGGAAAATCTACCACGCACTTTTTGGTCAAGAAGAAACGATCTCAGAGTACATAGAACAATTACTAGAATCTTAAAAATTGGGGTTAAACATCACCGTTTAACCCCAATTATTTAACCCGTTTTTGCTGCTTCTTTTCTTTTTTTAAGAATATCAAGTGCAGGCATTGAATCAAAATCATTATCTGGCACAGGCCGAGGCGTTTGGTCGAACTCACCAAAGTCGCTGAGCACTTTATCCCGCATTTCTGTTATATATTCTATCCATATTGCTTTACCTTCATTGAAGCGCTGCATACATAACTCTTCATCATCAGCCGAATAAGCTAAGCGGGTTAAATAGGTTAAACAAAAAGAAGCACTCCCCCGCATTAAGTAAAAGAATAGAGATTTAGGGTCTGCCGCAGAACCTTTAACTAATTTAACTTGACGATCTAATATATCAAGTACAGCTTCCCAGCTATCAGCATCATCACGTACTATATCAAGCAGCTGGTTACAGTGCTCTTCAATATGTTTATCTGAGTAGGTGTTGTCGAATACATCAACTAACTGAGATGTGTCTTCTCTATAAGCGCCTAACTTTATACGCTGTTTTAACGCGGGTTTATCAATTTCATCACCTGTTAGAAGCACCTGCTCGAGAGCGAGTGGAGCGGCTCCCTCAATTAGCGCCCCATTCGAGGTGTTATAAACTTCGGCATCATCATATTCAGCTATGGATTTACCTAATATTTCTGCAGAGTACTTAAATTCATGCTTAGTAAATACATAATCTTCAAAATTACCAGGCACTCTTAAACCCGTACCATGTGCACTATAATCATAAAGCTCTTTGCCATCTTCTTTAGCGTTATAGTATGCAGAGTGCTGACTATGGTGGCGATTGGGGTCTACAAAACCAAGATCCACACCAAATAGATATATTTGTCTAAACCCAAGGCGCAGAGCATAAGACAATGCACAATTTGATACTGTAGGGTAAGAGTAAAGGATACTATCGAATTCTTGCACTTCTTCAGCAATTTCAAGAAAACTCAGTGACCCAGCTTCTCCCGTTTTCAAACAATATAGCGTTTCACCAAACATGTCTGATACTTCTGGGTGTAGGCCGTTTACAGTAATCATATCTATTTGTTTAAGCCAATCAGGATCCGGAACTTGGCATACCCAATGAAGAGTAGCTCTAGTTTGTTCAACTTCTGCATGAAAATCTGGCTTAATGCCCAACTGATAAAGTGCTTTTAAACTCGTACCAACTGAAATAATAATTGCCTTATCTTGGTGTTGGCGAATCACATCTGCACTGCTATCTAAAGAGGGTCCATTTCCGATAATAAATACAGGGGTGTTGGCTAATTCGTCACGCAGCATTTGCGGTTTACTTTTTAACATATAGCGACTGTTCCGCAATAAGGAGTCACGAGTATGATTTAAGTTATAGAAAGCGTGATCGAAGAACTCACTAATGTTTAATAGGACCTTGAACTGATCTCGTGTTAAACGAATATTTTTATCCATTGCATGCTGAAAATAGCTTACATAAAAGAACGTATACGAGAGAATATGAATACCGTAGCTCTGCAAGCGCATATGAATATCATCAAACATATGCGTGCCATCGTCGCCAATATTGAGATAAAGTTTAGTGCCTTGCTCATCGGAAGCCTGTAGGATTTTACTCCAGTCTATCGTGGATAATGATGCATAGAAAAAATCTATATTCGGCTCATAAAGTATAAAGTTATCTACAATATGGGAGTTTAGTAACTTCTCTACTTGATAACCCAAAGAACAACCATACATGATAAACGACGGTAATTTATGCGGCAATTTACTGTGTTTTGACTCAGGAATTGATTGAACCAAATTTTTAAGTTGAGCTGATTTATCATAATGAATAAATGGACTTGGCTTATGAAATGTTTGCCTAGCGTCGAGAGGGTCAATTCTAGGGTTGGCTGAATAATGTTCGAAATACTTAAGGCTTGAATCTCGTAGTTCCTCACTACTAGACACTATTCCTTGTTCTAAATCAAACAGGTTAAACTGCCCATCTCCTGTACTAACTAACTGCCACCTTACACTTTTATAATCAACGGCAAAAGCGTATATGTCAGGAAAATACTTACGAAACGCCTCTAAATTGTTTGAAAAATGGTTCTCTAAAAGTTTACTATTTTTTTCTTCTATATGAGTCGCCACCTGAGAGCTTTCTAAATAGTAAAAGCTCAAAGAATGGCTAAATTCAAAACTACTTTCTTCTTCCAGGTTAGCACTTTGCTCTATCAGTTCGTGAGAAAAAGCATCTAATCCTAAAGCTAAATGATATTCAAAACAATTAAAAACAGCATAATCATAATGCCGATAAATATGGAATTTCGTTAGCCCATGTTCTTTTTTCCAGTCACTTATCGCTTGTATAGCGTCTGCACCTTTTACCCCCGAAACAATATTTAATTTAATATCATTAGCAGAAACATGCCCCAACATTTCTCGCCACTCAGCACTAAGCAAAGAAACATGTAATAAATCTACCTCAGGTTCAATTAAAAGTATTCTCTTCCACGGAGCTAAGCTGGCTAACTGCTTTAAATGTAAACCTAGGCCACAACCCAAAATAACAAGATTTTCACTGTTTTCATCTATTGCTTGGTAAGCAATATTACCTTGTGGCAACAGAGAGTTTAATGTAGCGCCTTGCTGTTGAATAACATTCAACAAAGGGGTATCTACAGAGCTATTGTAAACCAGTGCCTGTTGGCTAAAGTGTGAAACTTGCTGAGAGACTTGTCTTTCAGGAATGAGGTTATAAAGTGCTCTCCCTTTTGCAATGCTCATTACATTTAAACGACGAGAAGTTGTAACAAAAGGGGAATATTTAACAGAGTGATGTTCCGAGAGTGTTTTTGCTAAGCCAAGATCAAAACTAGCAAACGCCTCTAAGTTACGCGCAAAGCGCCTCTGTATCAAAGGGGCTAATTGAGCTTCATGCAGTTGTTGAGTAGGTTCATCTGAGGATGTCTGAAAATCAATATTCTTTAGCATTACGATTCCTAAGTTATCGCCTAAGTATTTTTAAAATAAGCGCCCACTACTTTCTGACCACGCTTTAAAGAGCCAAGCGTAGTTATTATGTCTAAGCGTTGTTCTTTAAAGTAACTGTAGATCGCTTGAACTTTCTCGGAGTATTCATTGAGAAGAACCAGATCATCCGCTGAAAAAAAAATAGAGTCAGAGCCTTCAAATATATCTTTAACAATAGTCTGATGTTCTGCAAGGCTGCTCTCTACTTGCTTAAGATCGACCGAATCTTCATCTAAAGCTTCGCGAAGCGCAAGTAAAGATAAACTAGCTTTAGCTAGTTGCTTATTGAGGTGAGAGTTAGGCGTACTCATCTTACTTCTGTTGGTAGGCTTCTTGCTTTGCTGACTCTGGTATTTGGTCCCAAGCAGACTTAATAGGAAGGAAAATATCAATCACTTCAGCGACTAATTCTGCTTTATTAGAAACAGACGCTTCTGATAATAGCTCTAACATATAAGTATACAAATCATTTAAGTTGCCAGCAATATCCCCACCACGTTCATGATCTAAAGTGTCTCGAAGCGAAGTAATAATAGAGGTAGCTTTACCAATTGGCTTACCTTTATTTGCTAAATCATTGCGCTCTAAACATCCTTTAGCAACAGCTAAGTTTTGTAGAGCCGTTTGCATTAAGATTTGAGTGACGCCATGAGGATCAGCAGTTGCTATTTGGTCTTTTACGCCTACTTGACGGTACTGATTAATACCTTTTTGATACATACGTCACTTCCATTATTTATTCAGCTGCGCTAATTGTCCGGTTATGTAGGACATCTGGCTATTTAGGTCACCCATGGCAACATCAAAAGCAGTATATTTGGCTCGCAATGTTTTTTCGTAAGAGGCCATACGCTCCTCAAAATCTAATTTTTGATGTTCGTAATCTCTTATCTGACTTTTTACTGATTCTTCTCGAGAAGCGAGAACGCCATCAGATTTTTCATAGCTTGCAACTATTGCAGAAAAAGACTCCGAGATACCACCAGACATAGCAAAAACTTCGCCAACTCCGTCCATATTGTTAGCTAGGTTTTCTTTAAACTTAGTTTCGTCCAACTTAAGCATGCCATCATTGTCCATTTCTACACCTATACCATACAGTGTTTTCATGCCTGGAGGCGCGTCATCATAGCCATTACTGGCAATTCGGCCTAGTGAATACCGCAATGATCGAAACATAGCATCGCCGCTTAATTCTTTACGTGACGAAGCTCCATCCTCTCCTTCAATCACTGTCTCAGGTTTAGAATATTTATCAATTTCAGAAATAACCTTGTTGTAAGCGTCAACAAAGGCTTTCATATTCTCAATTGCCTTTTCTTCACTCGGCGCAATTTCGACAGAGACGGCAGAACCCGTCACTTTTTTGACATCGATACTTACACCAGATATTACATTTTTAAAGTTGTTAGTGCTGCTGGTTGCTTCAATTCCGTCAATGGTAATTTTGGCGGAAGATGCATCAACGACACTCATTTTCCCACCAGCATTAGTAAAATTATCAAGTTCAGGGTTAGAACCTGTATTCGTTACGGTTAAGGTATTACCGTCACCAGTTTCTTCAGAAGAGATTGCCAAGCGAATCTCTGAGCCGGTATCAATGAGGTTAGCGCTTACTCCAAAGTTATCTTCGGCGTCATTTATTTTTTCTCTTAACTGCTTAAGGGTTGTCCCGGCTTCGACATCTAAGACAAAACTTTCACCGTTAGCCGTTGAAAAAGTCATTTGACCCGCAGTAGAAGACACTACATCATCTTCGCTGGTATACAGTGGGGTTCCACCATTGGTAGTTGAGTCAATTGACGTAAGAGATGACCCCTTAGCAAGCTGCTGAACTTCAACTGAATAGTTTCCATTTGTCGCACTTTCAGCTAAATCGATAACAAATGATTCATTGCCTTCAGACTCTCCAGTCGTTGCGACACGGGGAATAAAGGTAGATTGTTCTTTAGCTTTCTCAAGAATGCTAAGAAAGGAGCTTAAGGCAGATTTGACAGAACCAACAGCAGACAAAGTAACGTCTAAAGTTGCTTTGGTTTTCTCCAAACGCGCATCTTTGCCTGCACGTTCTGCATTAATGGATACTTCAATAAGGGCTTCTAAGTCTAAACCACTACCAATACCTGCAGCTGTAATTCCAGTCATAACTTGTTACTCGCATTTAGTTTAAACCAATTGATCGACAAACAACCCAGTTGTTTGACCAATGGCGTCTTGAAACTTCTTTAACCGCTCTTCCAATTGACGATACTCTTCAGTAGGGATTTCACGAATGAGCTCGTCGGTACTTCTGTTTAGCACCGAAGTGAAGAACTGGCCATCTCGTTCATCTACAACAAACTTAACATCCCTATCTTGAACTTCAAGTAACTGGTTTAGAGAAGCAACTACGTCATCTATTTGAGTCTTATCCTCATCTTGACGTTTCTCTTGCTCAGCCTCTTGTTGCGCTTTTGCCTGTTGCTGCTCTTTCTGAAGCGATATTTGTGCCACCTCCATCTTGTCAGCAGCACTTAAGTTAGGCTCCCGATTTGCAGATTGGCCAAGTGTAACTGTCGTAGTGGATATTGAACTTACACTGTTATCCATATTCCAGACTCCTTAAACAAAGCAAGCCACACTTACATAGTATAAGTGTGGCTGCGTCTTTCTACACTATTATTAACGATTAAACTAGAGCTAACGCAGCTTGTGGGCGTTGGTTTGCTTGAGCAAGAATCGAAGTACTAGTTTGTTGTAGAATCTGAGCTTTAGTTAAGTCAGCAGTTTCTTTTGCAAAGTCAGTATCTTTAATTCGAGAACGAGCACCAGAGATATTCTCTGAAATGTTAGACAAGTTACGAATAGTAGATTGGAAGCGGTTTTGAACCGCACCTAAACCAGCACGCTCAGAATCAACAGCTTTAATTGCTGAGTCAATAGCAGCCATTGCTGCACTAGCCGCAGCAGCAGTACTTACACTCGTACCGGTGATACCTAGACCAGCTTGCGAAATAGTTTGGCCAATTGATACCAAAATATTTTCGCCTGCGTTAGCTCCTACTAAGAAGTTTGAGCTGTAAGAGCCATCTAATAGCGCCGTACCACCAAACTTAGTTGTAGTACCTACTCGGCTAATCTCAGCTTTCAGTTGACTAACTTCTGCTTGTAGAGCTGTACGGTCGTCGCTGTTATTAATACCATCTTGAGATTGTACGGCTAAAGTACGCATACGTTGAAGCATATTAGTCACTTCATCCATCGCACCTTCAGCTGTTTGCGCTACCGAAATCCCATCTTGAGCATTCATCACCGCGCGATCTAAACCTTGTATTTGTGATGTCATACGGTTAGAGATTTGTAGACCTGCAGCATCGTCTTTTGCGCTGTTAATTCTAAAACCAGAACTTAAACGTTGATAAGCAGTATCAAGTGTATTGCCAGAATTATATAACTGACGCTGTGCGTTCAATGACGACACATTGGTGTTGACAACTAATGCCATAATTTGAGCCTCCTAAGAAATCGCTCATCCTGATTGAACTGTGTCAGGACGATCAAAACCATCTGTTAGTTGTTGAACCCCTGGTCTATGAACCGAAAACCAAGACAACTTAAAAATGGACCAAAGTTTTAATAACTTCATATTAGTTAGCGGCAAGCCTAGGAAAAGCTTTAGAGAAAATAAGGAAAAAACGGAAAAAATTTGCCGCTTTTGCGGCAAGCCTTGCTATCAAAGGCTTCGTAGCAGAAAGTAATCTTGAATAAATCGGACTAAAGATAGAGCTTTTAGCTAAAAAATTTATTTTTTGATGCCAATAATCTGTCACTAAAACTTGGCACAAGCATTGCTTTATTACAGGTGCAGTCTGAACCGCTGCGAAAAAAGGCCAAGTGAGTATACATCACTTGGCCGTATCGCTCGAAACGATAGGAGATTGAGAGCGAAACTAAAGCGCAACTTATTATTAGTATGGAATTGAGCCTCCTAGGAGTACTAATTGCGCGATTACAGTATGAGGACGGTGGATTGAACCCCCACCGTCCTTTTCTTTTTATATTAACCTAGTAGAGATAATGCAGCCTGTGGACGTTGGTTCGCTTGAGCCAAAATAGTCGTAGAAGTCTGCTGAATAATTTGGTTACGCGTCAGCTCTGCTGTTTCTTTCGCAAAATCAGTATCTTTAATACGTGAACGTGCAGCCGTTACATTTTCAGAAATGTTAGACAAGTTACGAATGGTAGATTGGAAGCGATTTTGAACTGCACCTAATTGTGCGCGCTCAGCATCAATAGTTTTAACCGCTGAGTCTATGGCAGCCATCGCAGCGCTTGCTAAAGCAGGGCTTGATACAGACAAGGTAGTAATTCCCAAACCAGCTTGGCTAACAGTTGTACCAATGGTAACAGCAATGTTTTCTCCAGCGTTTGCACCTACTAAGAAGTTCTCATTATATTGACCATCTAGTAGTGTGATATTACCAAACTTAGTGGTTGTGCCTACACGACTGATCTCTGCTTTAAGCTGTGAAACCTCAGCTTGTAGTGCTATACGGTCATCGGTGTTATTGATACCGTCTTGAGATTGGATGGCTAAAGTACGCATACGTTGAAGCATATTTGTTACTTCGTCCATCGCGCCTTCAGCGGTTTGCGCTAACGAGATGCCATCTTGAGCATTCATTACTGCGCGGTCTAGACCTTGAATTTGCGAAGTCATACGGTTTGAAATTTGAAGACCAGCGGCATCGTCCTTTGCACTATTAATACGCAAACCCGATGACAAGCGTTGGAATGATGTATCTAAAGACCAGCCAGATTGAGTTAACTGACGTTGGGCATTTAGTGATGACACATTTGTATTTACGTATAAAGCCATGATATTTCTCCTATCTATATTTTAACCATTTATAGGTTTTATTAGTTGTCAGTTATTATTTTCTTCTGACTTACCCTATATAACGGCGGCGCTTCAATATTCTTTAGCAATTATTTAAATTTTATTTTCAGAACAAAATCTTAAAACAAAAAAGGTTGCTTCATTATTGAAGCAACCTTTATAACGGCAGACTAAGAATAAACTTTAGCGTTATAGATAATTAAATAGTGATAACTGGCTTATACGGCTATAAGATGAATAAGAAGTATTGAGTGCAAGCTCTGCTTTCTGCAAATTGCTCACAGCTTCAGCGAAGTCGACCTCACTCAAAGAAGCGCGAGATTTTTGATTAATGAGATCCATCGAAGAAGCCGCAGAGCGCACGGCCTCCAGGGAATTACCTCTTGCGCCAATAGACCCTAAAGTTAAGTTTACACTTTCTAATGAATTATCTAAACCTACTAAAAAATCTGATTGTTTCTCTACATAAGCATCGCCAACTAAAGACGGATCTTCTAGAGCAACAATATATTCTGACAACATGTTTAAAACATTATCTTTTTCTGGTGACGCTAATTCAAATGATTCATTGGCACTACCTGCAGGAGTAGATACATTAATATCAATTCCGTTAAAGTTTATAGATTGCCCTGGCACATAATCACCTGTTTCAGGAGGAACTAAAGATGCACCACCACTATCAAGTATTTCATAGGTATCTGGTACGCCTGCCGTTGTTTGAACTTGAAATGTGTTATTAGCTGGCGTAATAGGGTCATAATTTAATTTATGAAAACTATCATAAGCTCTTTGATCGGTAATAGTTGTGTTTATATTACCCGACAAGTCATTAGTCACAAAGCGCTTAAATACATTATCAAATACTTCCTGACCTGTATCATTACTCTGAATATACACCGATGACGACACTTTTAACTCATTAACACCAGCATCGCCTTGGTATTTATAATCTGTGCCGTCGAATACATATGGCTGTTTTTGGGTTTGAAACCCAGAGAATACATAACTACCATCCGCGTTCTGGCTATTCATAAAATCAACCATTTGCGCTTGAATTTGCCTTAACTCCTGAGCTAATGATTTACGTTCAGCTTCGCCATTTAAGCCATCGCCAGATTGAACACCTAACACCCTCGCCCGCTGCATTGCATTGATCATCCCATCTAGAGTGGATTCTTCGAAATTAAGCGCGTTTTCGAGCAAAGTACCGTTCTTAAGGTGTTGCTCCGTTAAGGTAATTTCGGTCGTCAAAAACATGGTTTTACTCATGTCAGACGGACCATCAGCCGCGGTAAGCAATTTCTTATTGGTAATCAAGTGTTGGTTCATTTTCTCAACTTGTTGTTGAGAATTAAGCACACCGTTCAGTGAACTTTGATACAAATTAATACTAGATACTCGCATAATTTGATTACCTCACTGAACTTAATAATGTTTGGAAGGTTTCCTGGGCAGCGCTAATAACTTGTGCAGATGCAGCGTAAGCTTGCTGGAAACGAATTAGATTAGATGCTTCTTCATCAAGATTAACCCCAGATATGGAGTTGTGCCGCTGGGAACTTTGCTCAAGTAAAGATGTCGCTGCAGATACAGCTACCCTCGCCTCGCTGGTTTTACCGCCCACAAAACTCACTACGCTGGCGTAAGCATCGTTCATGGTCATTTTATTGTCGCCGCCAGTAGCAAGACTTTTGCGCACAAGATCTTTTTGCTGCAAATCTACCAAACGCAGAGCATTGTAGTTGTCATTAAAACCGTCGGTATTGTAATCCATGGTGAATACATCACCTTCTTGCACATCGCCGTCAATATTTATTTCATAACCCGGTGTTAAAGCAGGCACTGCATTAGCAAACAATTGTTGGCCAGCACTCGCGGCGGGCGCTGTGGCCATTAAGGCCCCTACACCATTGTAGATCTCATAATCACCAGCGTTATTAATACGTACCTCATGCGGGCCGTTAGGATCATAGCCACCAGGTGCGGTGAAATTAGACGTAGCTGGGTCGGTATCGTAAATGGAATCGATAGACACCGTCGCATTACCGCGGTTATTAAGTTCCCGCTCTACGCGAATTGGCGAGGCTAGCGCGAGTTTCTCTGGCTGGCTCATGCTCACCGTCATTTGAGCTGCGGCATCTCTTACTGGTTGAATAAGATGTTTGTCACCCGCTGCAAAAGGGCCTGAAGAAAAATCCCAATCTATACCATCGAGTTGGAAATTGGTGGGAGGTATTGTCCCAGATATAGCGGTTTCTATTGGACTATCACCGTCAAAACGCTGTATTTCAAAAGTGGTTGGCGAAGTAAAGGTAACTCGGTAATCATAAGGCGTTACTTCACTGCCGCTGCCGGCAATAAAGCTACCGCTAATTGTGCCAGCCGTAGTATTGGTCGAGAACTCTTTGCCGTTAAACGTTGGTAGAGTAAATATATCTCCACCAATATCGCCGTTTAAATCCATGCCTAAACGGTTTTGAGTATTAAAAGCATCAGTCATCGCAATTGACAGCTGACCTAGCTGGTTGCGGCTAGTATCCAATGTGGTTTTACGGTATTCCATCAATCCACCGATAGTCGCACCAATATCATCGCGGCCAATAATACGGGTAGAACCGGCTAACGAAAGCGTCATTTCTTTTTGAGTACTATCAGGGTCACCATCTACAATGGCCAACTTAGTATGGTCATCTTGCAACACTAAAGCTTGACCAGAGCGCATAAACACCAGAGTTGAACCGTCATCTTGGACAATGGTGTTAATATCTATCAATTCCGCTAGCTCTTTAATTGCTTGGTCACGTTTATCACCAAGAATTGCGGTATTACCATCTAAAGGACTACCGCCAGCAGCCACAATCTCTTTATTGATTTCAGCAATATTGCGAATTAAGGCATTGGCTTCATCCGCTTTTTCTACAATATCTTGGCTAAGATTTTTTTCTTGTACGCTGTACTGCTCATTCAAAGTTCGATAACGGTCAGTTAACGCATTAAACTGTGACAAGGATAATTCACGAGTAGATAAAGCAGTTGGGTTATCGGTTGTTGCGTGAAGCTGGGTGAAGGTATCGTCAAACTTACTACTTAAAGATAAGGAATCATCACTTAGAATCGCGTCAATATTACTCACCGATTCTAAATAAGCGTCACGGTTAGCTAATGTAGAAGTATCGCGAAACATTTGTGCTTGAGCAAAACCGTTTAACACACGCTCTGTATAACCTTCTCGAACGCCACCTAAGGTATCTGCTGTATAAAATGTACGTTGTAAGCTGTAGCCCGGAGTATTTACATTGGCAATGTTATTACCGGTGGTCATCAACAGGCGCTGGTGTGCTGCAACCCCTGATGAACCAATGGTTAGTAGATCATTCATAGCCATAAATTAATTACTCCCCTACAACTTGTGTATCACGAAACTCTGAAAAGTGACGGCTATCTAAAATCTGGCCTATTTTATTTGCATACTGAGGGTCGGTGGCATAACCCGCCGCCTGTAGCTCTTTGGCATATTGCTTAGCATCCATACCTTTTGCTAAAGCCTCTTGATAGCGTGGCCCTTCTACAAACGATAAGTAGTCTTTTACACTTTCTTCGAAAGAATCATACGAACGGAATGCGGCGCGTTCTTGCTGTGCTTGTCCGTTTCTGTACTCTAAAGTGTTCACTACTGCCTTATCTCCTTGCCAACGACTATCCGCTTTAATTCCAAACAAATTATGGCTACTAGAGCCGTCTCCGTTTGCAATCACTTTTTTACCCCAGCCTGATTCCAATGCCGCTTGCGCTACAATAGCCATTGGTTCAATGCCTTTATCTGCAGCCCATTTTTTTGCAACTGGCAAAATGGCTTCAATAAACTCACTAGGAGAGGAAAAACCTTGCCGTTTTATTGCCACCGGCTCTGCTACTTCGTCCTTAATTGGCTCGCTAACGCTATCTTTTACTAAAGGTTTGCTTATTGCGGCCGTTACACTAGTCGATACAGCAATATTCTTGCCATCTGTTGCCTGTGCATTTAAAGAACGCTGTTGTAAATCAATGTTTTGCCCACCTCGTAATACCGATGCGGGCGTTACGTTGGCAGCAGCAGGATCTAATTGGGCCACAATTAAGTCGGCTAAACCTAAAGCACCTGAAGACGACAGCTCCAAAGCCATTTGGTTATCGTGCATATCTCGATAAGTTTGGGTATGACGGTTATTTAACGGGGTATCACTTTCAAACAATTCGTTACTTTTACGCATCTGTTTCATTAACATCTGCATAAACAGCGATTCGAACTGGCTAGCGACTTGCTTCAGCGCTTTATCCGGATCTTTTTGCGCAGCACTCCTTAGCTCATCTAAACTGGCTAAGTCGTGGTAGTTTGCTGATTGTTTTACCGCGTCCATAGTCATACTTAGATCACCAACAGCTCGCCTTGAATAGCACCAGCTTGTTTTAAGGCTTCTAAAATTGAAACCAAATCACCTGGTGCTACTCCAACACGGTTAACAGCACGTACTAAATCATCTAAAGAAGCTCCCGGGTCAAAGTTAAACATTCTCGAGTCTTCTTCGGTTGCTTCAATGGTACTCACCGTTGTTTCAACAGTTTCGCCATCAGAGAATGGATTTGGCTGAGAAATCAAAGGTGTTTCAGAAATTTTCACTGTTAATCCGCCATGGGTAATTGCTGCGGGTAACAAACGAACATCTTTGCCAATAACAATGGTTCCGGTTCGCGAATTAATTATAATTTTGGCGGATTCTGAAGCCGGCTCAAAGGTTAGGTTCTCTAAAGTAGAAAGATAGGCGACTCTTTGGCCAGGGTCTCGCGGTGCAAATACTTGTACTGACGCAGCATCCATCGGGGTTGCTGTATTTGGCCCCACTAAGCTATTAATGGTATCGGCTAAACGTTTCGCTGTAGTGAAATCTGAACGCTTCAAGTTAAAGGTAATGGTATCGCCATTCATAAATGGTGATGGTACCGAGCGCTCTACAATCGCTCCATTTGGAATACGACCAACCGTAGGTGTGTTTGAAATAACTTTAGAGCCATCAGCACCTTCGGCACCAAAGCCACCAACAATTAAACTACCTTGAGCAAGTGCATAAACTTCGCCATCAGCTCCTTTCAAAAAGGTTTGTACTAAACTGCCACCGCGTAAGCTTTTAGCTTCACCAATGGCTGATATTGTAATGTCGATAGTTTGACCTGGTTTAATAAAAGCAGGTAACTCTGCATGTACTGCTACTGGCGCAACGTTTTTAATTTTTAAGTTAGTGCCTGGCGGCACAGTAATACCAAAGTTACGTAACATGGTGGCAAAAGACTGCTTGGCAAAATCACTATTTTTCTCACCGGTGCCCGGTAAACCTACCACTAAACCGTAACCCGTTAATTGGTTAGATCGCACTCCGGCAACGTTTGCTACGTCTTTTACTCGCGCAGCATTAGCGGTATTTGCTAACAAACACATGCCGATACTGATTAACACAATGCTACGTTTTAACATGATACTACTCCTAGAAATCAGGGCTTAGAATGGCCAAACAGGACCATTAAAGAACTTAGATAACCAACCCTGGTCAGTGGTATTAGCAAAATCGCCAGTACCACCATATTGAATTCTTGCATTGGCAATACGCAGCGATGTAATTGAGTTATCGGGTGCTACATCTTCAGGGCGAATAATGCCTGTTAAGCGAATATACTCATTGCCATTATTTAACATTAGCCACTTCTCGCCGCTAATGATTAAGTTACCATTTGCTAATACCTGCACCACATTCACCGAGATATTGCCGTTTAAACTGTTACTTTGTGCAGCATCGGCTTCACCGGTAAAATCGCTGCTTTGGCTTAACCCTAGTTCAATAGGATTGCCTTTTACGGTAGCAACTCCGCCTGGCACGGTAATTTGGTTAAGGTTAAAGTTTTTATCTTTAGCTAACTCGTTACTCGCCGATTTACTGGCTTGAGTACTCTCTGCAAGTGTTACCACAATAATGTCGCCCACTCGGTGGGCTTTTTTATCTGAGTACAAGTTGTTAGCGCGATCTTCTGTAAACAGCGAGCCAGTAATACGTGCTTCCACAGCTACATCTTCTGGGTAAACAGGTGCAAACTCTGGGTCGTCGGGTACTACTGCAGTATTCACGCTGGCACACCCGGCCATTGCCATACAGGTTGCTACTACCATTAGTTTATTCATGAGCAATCCCTCTCTCTAAACTTTATCTACAGTTGTTGTGTAGCGAAGGTCAACATTTGGTCTACGGTTGAGATAACTTTAGAGTTCATCTCATAAACACGTTGAGCTTCAATCAAATTAACCAATTCTTCGGTTACGTTAACATTTGAAGTTTCTAACGAGCCTTGGCGAATTGCGCCTAAGCCATTCTCTGATGCGATACCATTTTGTGGTGCGCCACTCGCGCCAGTTTCAAGATATAAGTTTTGACCACGCGGCTCTAAGCCCGACGGGTTAACAAAGTCGGTAATCGTAATTTGACCAATCACTTGGTTGTCGGTTTGACCAGGTAAGCGAACACTCACCTCACCATCTTCACCTACGGTAAAGCTTTGAGCATCTTCAGGAACTTGAATTTCTGGCTGCAAGGGGTAACCCGCACCTGGGGTTACAATGGTCCCTTCGTCGTTGAGGCCAAATTGGCCGTTACGCGTATAAGCCGTGGTACCGTCTGGCATTAAAATCTCAAAAAAGCCACGGCCATCAACCATTAAGTCGAAAGCGTTATCGGTAGTTTGCACGTTACCTTGATCGTGATTCTTTTGGGTAGCAATAACTTTGGCACCAGCACCAATCATTAAACCAGAGGGCATATTAGTGTTTTGAGATGAACGGCCGCCCGGCTGATTAATGGTTTGATACAACAAATCTTCAAATACCGCGCGGCTTTTTTTGTAACCAATAGTGCTGGCGTTAGCGAGGTTATTAGAGATAACCGAAACGTTTGTTTGTTGGGCATCTAAGCCAGTTTTACTTATCCATAATGCGGGATGCATAGTACGCTCCTTATTCCTAGCTTAATCGCAACAAGCTGTTGGTTGCTTTTTCGTTTTCTTCAGCGGTTTTCATCATTTTAATTTGCATTTCAAATTGACGTTGCATGCTGATCATATGTGTCATTTCTTGCACCGGGTTCACATTACTCCCCTCTAGTGCACCCTTGGTGAGCTCAACCGTTGCATCGGGTTGAAATGCTTGACCAATGGTTGATCTAAATAGTCCGTCATCACCTTTAGTTAAATCACCGGCGAACGGTTTACTTAGCTTAATTCGGTTAATTTCTTCTAAGGCATCAGCTGGTGCGCCTTCTGGGCGAATTTGGATGGTGCCATCTTCGTTAATCTCTAGCTTCTCAACAGGTAAAGGAATAATGATGGGCGCATCTTGGTTGCCTAACACTGCTTGCCCTTGCATGGTTTGTAGTACACCCGCTGCAGACACAGTGAAATTACCGTTACGCGATAACGCTTCTGTACCATCTTTATCTTGAACCGAAATCCAACCTTCGCCTTTAATCGCCACATCTAAATCTCTGCCGGTGGTTTTTAGTAATCCATCGGTAAAATTTTGGGTAGGACGTTCGGTCATGGCAAATACACGAGACGGCATGCCGGGTCCAAAGGCTTGCATTGAGCGAGCATTCTCTAGATCAGCTTTAAAGCCAGTAGTGTTAGCATTTGCTAGGTTGTTTCCGCGTACCGCGATCGAATGCATATTTTGTTTTGCACCGGTCATCGATATGTAGAGTAATTGGTCCATTTCTATTTCCTTCGTCAATTAGCTGACTCAAAGGAAATAAGAGCAAATTTAATGCCAAAGAAAAAGAAAGGTAAGCATTAATACGATAAGTTTATATAAATCAATAAATTAAAAGGCAGCTAATGCTGCCTTTTTATCATTACCGATTTCATTGATTAACGAATTTGGATAATGGTTTGCTGTAGTGTTGAGTTAACTTCTAAAGCTCTAGAGTTAGCTTGGAAGTTACGTTGTGCACTGATTAAGTTAACCAGTTGTTCAGTAAGGTTAACGTTCGCTTGCTCTAAAGAAGCGGAGTTAATTTTACCAAAAGTACCTGTATTACCTTCACCCGCGATGGCCTCGCCACTTAACTGGGTTTGCTGCCAAGCGGTATCACCGATTTGTGCCAAACCTTGGTTATTAGCAAAGTTAGCCACCGATACTTTAGAAATATTGGTTGTTTCACCATTACTATAAGACGCCACAACTAAACCATCAGGGCCGATATCAATACCTGTCAGTTTACCCACAGTAGAACCATCTTGAGACAGCGCTGATACTTCAAAGGCAGAGTTGTATTGAGTTGGACCATTTAAGTTAAAGGTGATCACTTGAGTCGGGTCAACCGAACCGGTTACCGGATCCCACACTCCACCAGGGCCACTTGGCGGAGCCGTGCCTAGTGGCACTGTTTCAATAATTGCTGGCGCAGTAGAGGCTAAAGCACCAGTATTATCAAAGGTCAAAGTAGCCGAGGCTGGAATATTTGGGTTAGCATTACCGGCATTTGGCGTATTGGCGGTACCACCAGCAACGTCGGTTGGCTGACCATCAATGTAAATTAACTTGTGCCAAGTATTTGCCGTGGTTGCATCTTTAATAAAGAAAGTTTCGGCGACGTGTGAACCACCTTGAGAGTCATATACCGTTACCGATGTTGCAGAGGTATAGGTATTACTGTCTGATGGGTCAAAGTCACCAATATCATGAGTGGTTCCGCTAGACGGCAAGTTAAAGCTCATATCCACTTGGCTGGTCATAGTAGGGTTACCGACTTCAGCACTAATTTGGATAGCTTTAGTTGCAGCCATACTCACTGCTGAAGGCGTGCCACTGTTGTTAACCGTGTAGCCTTGTAAGTATTGACCTTGCGAGTTAACAATAAAGTTATCGGCATTAAGCTTAAATGCTCCAGCACGGGTGAACTCACGAGTTTGGGTGGTTAAATCTGAAGCCGTAACAAAGAAGCCTTCACCACTAATCGCCAAATCTAAGGCGTTTTGGGTAAAGTTAAGACTACCTTGGTGGAATTGCTGCGCAACATCCACGGTTTTTACACCATTACCAACTGCAGTTCGAGCGTTAGCAAAAATCGATGTTGCATACACATCGGCAAATTCTGCACGAGACTCTTTAAAACCAATGGTGTTGACGTTAGCAATGTTGTTCGCTGTTACGTCAAGATCCTTTTGCGAGGCATTGATGCCGCTCAGAGCGATATTAAATGACATCTCTCAATCTCCTATCGTTTTACTATTCTTTGTTAGGCTTTGGCAACTTCAAGTACATCGCTCATCGCGATACCACCCAAGCCTTCTAAATTGACGATTACGCCAGATGTACCGCCTGCTAAGCTTACGCTACCAACGCTTGCATAGGTTGCAGTGGGTAAACTGATCTCTTGACCGCCTTGAACACCATTAACCTTAATGTTGTACTTACCTTCAGGCATCGCGTTCCCATTAGAATCGGTGCCATCCCAAGAGAATGGCATGTTGCCGCTTCCCTCTCCTAAATCGATAACTTTCACCACTTCACCGGCTGCGTTCTCGACAGAAACTTTTACATTAGTGGTCGCTGCACCAGTAACGGCAACACCTTCAAATCCATTACCACCGTTATGGCCATAATCTAAAGGTACCAATACTTTCTGCCCCACTAAGGTGGATGCTTGTAGCGCAGCAGACGAATTCATGATCGAATTCATTGTGTCGAACTTGGTGCCGAGTTCAGCAATACCTTCTGAGGTTTGAAAAGATGCCATTTGGGCAATCATTTCGGCATTGTCGACCGGCTTACTTGGGTCTTGATATTGCAACTGGGTCGTTAATAGCGAGAAGAAATCCTCTTGCCCTAAGGACTGATTATTGTTGCTTTCAGGAACCACTGATTCCGGCTGCCAATAATTACTCTGTAGTGGATCAATAGTAGACACGTGCTACTCCTTAACTTTTACCCAGATTAAGTGTGCTATTTAGCATTTGTTTGGCTGCTTCAGTAACTTGAACATTTGCTTGATAGGAGCGTGAAGCGCTCATCATATCGGCCATTTCTTCAATCACATTAACGTTAGGTTTAAAAATATAACCTTCTTCGTTCGCCATTGGGTGCTCTGGATAGTATTCCTTGCGCAAAGGCGCATCGGATTCAACGATTCCTGCCACCTTAACCTGAGCAGAGTCACCTTGAAATTGAGTGGCTTTAGTAAACTCAGCCGCAAATACAGGTTTTCTCGCTCGATAAGTTTGATCGATGCTTGAACTGATGCTGTCGGCATTGGCTAAGTTGCTAGCGGTAGTATTTAAACGTACCGACTGCGCTTTCATTGCCGAAGCAGTAACATCAAAAACATTAAAAAAGCTCATTATTGACCTCCCTTAATTGCATTACGTAAACCACTAAACTTGCTAGATAGAAAGCCAATGCCCGCTTGGTATTCCAAGCCATTTTGCATAAAGGCTGCTTTTTCTTTTTGTACATCAACAGTATTGCCATCGCCCGTATCAGGCTGGTCTGGAATTTGGAAACCCAATTCAGAGAACTGGCTGTTTCCACCACCAATATGGCGCTCGTTAGTTAACTGCATTCCACCACTTTGCTTACTTTTAGCGGCTGCGAATGCTTTATTAAAATCTAAGTCTCGTGCTTTATAGTTAGGTGTATCTGCGTTAGCAATATTACTTGCGATCACTTCAGAACGGCGAGCTCTCACTCCCACGGTATGCTGATGAACACCTAATGCTTTATCAAAAGTAATTGCCATATACACCTCTAAACACTTTCACAAAAATTATTTTGCAAAAGCTATGCCAGAGTTTTTTTGACACTTTTAATTCAGTTAACTAAAGGACTTAGTTACTTCAACCAGCGAAAGGTAAGGAGTACTGATTGTTTGACGGCAAGTAAAGCGGCAACTATTGCCCTTTACTGCCGCTATCTATTTTTTTACTTTAATTGGTAAACGATGCCTGGGTTGCAACGTAACATATTAAATCGGTCGGTTAAGCCGGTGATTGATTCAGAAGCGCCAAGCATCAAATAACCATTTGGATTTAAAGCCTGAGCAAACTGATTAAGAATTTTCGACTTAACATCTGCGTTAAAGTAAATAAGTACATTACGGCAGAAAATAATGTCAAATTTCCCCATTAGTGCATAACTATCAAGCAAGTTTAAGGGTCTAAAGCTAACATTTTTACGTACTTTGTCATTCACCCGAAAACTACCATCGGTAGTAGCTTCAAAAAATTGGCGTTTTCGTTCCGGGGATAAACCACGAGCGAGGGCTAATGAATCGTATTCTCCGCGTTTACAGTGTTCAAGCATAGAAGGTGATATATCAGTACCCACTACTTGAATCCCCATAGGTAAAGCACCTGGACGCTTTGCTTGGTATTCAAGTGACGTCATCATTATCGAATAGGGTTCTTGACCTGATGAACTGGCTGCTGACCAAATTTTTACCGGACGAGTTTGTTTTTGAAACTCAGGTAACAATCTATCGGATAAAAGCTGGAACGGATAGGTATCGCGAAACCATAAGGTTTCGTTTGTCGTCATGGCATCTACGACAGCAGCACGTAAATCACGTTCACGTAAACTCATGGCTTTTTGAACCAATTCGGTAAGACTTTCTGCCGAATACTGAGACATTAGCGGTGACAATCGACTTTTCACTAAATACTGTTTATTGTCACCTAGTACAATTCCGCACTGCTTTTCTAAAAAGCCACAAAATTGCTTGTATACATCATCTGTTATAGTTCTCACAAATGCATCCACACTCTCTATAAAGATTGACGAACAGCAGCTGCTAACTCATCGGGGTTAAATTTAGCAATAAAAGCATTGGCCCCAACTTTATTTACCATTGCTTGGTTAAATACGCCACTTAAAGACGTATGCAAAATAATATGTAAATCTTTTAGATCTGGATGAGAACGCACTTCAGCGGTTAAGGTGTATCCGTCCATTTCAGGCATTTCAATATCAGAAATCACCAAAGCGATCTGATCAGTAATCGGCCCGTCTTTAGCCATTGTAGCTAGCAATTCTAATGCTTCTCGCCCATCTTGACATAACAATGCTTCAACACCTAAAGATGTTACCGCACGTTTTACCTGGTTACGGGCCACTGACGAATCGTCAACCACCAGTACTTTTTTATCTATTCGGACGTTGGCTGCGGCTTCTTCAACAATTTCTTTACTCACCGTAGTATCAACGGGCGAGATTTCATCAAGAATTTTCTCTACATCAAGAATAGAGACTAACTCTTTTTCTACCTCAGTCACCGCTGTTAGATAGTTAAATTTACCAGCACCTTTTGGTGGGGGTAAAATATCTTCCCAGTTCATGTTAACAATACGTTCAACTGAGCCCACTAAGAAGCCCTGAACTGAACGGTTATATTCTGAAATAATAATGAAGCACTTGCTTACGTCTTCAATAGGTCGGCCACCAGTTGCAGAACTAAGGTCAATAACTGAAATAGTTTTACCGCGAATGTGCGCTACACCACGAATAACTGGATTTAGTTTAGGTAGCGCGGTCAGAGGCGGACACTGCAATACTTCTTTTACTTTAAAAACGTTAATACCATAGCGCTGAGACCCATTTAACCTAAATAACAACAATTCGAGGCGATTCTGCCCTACTAACTGCGTACGCTGGTTTACCGAATCTAAAATACCCGCCATATACTTATCACTCCTTAGAAAGGGGCATCAACTTTGCTTAACCCCTGTATACTTTCGCTCAATCTAGCTTGTTTGTCGTAATTTTGACGCCCAATGACTTAGCATCAACTTGTTAAGCATAGACAAAAAAGCCAATTGTTACTTTGCTTTATCGGTATCATATAGGAAATGTTGATAAAAATTGCTGCTCCACTGTTATTATTTTGTTTTAGTCTTACTGCTCACACAAGCGAACTGCATTCGCAGCTCGAAACAGAGGCAGTAGAATTCGTTCGTTCACAAATTAATCATGACCATAGTCAAAAAATTCAGCTTAGCGCCAATCAACTTGATGAACGGGTTGCTATTCCTGAGTGCACTAATGGTTATGAGTACAGCCTTGCCAATGGTGAAGTCCGCAGAAACACCAGTGTTTTAGTCAGTTGCGACGAACATACTAACTGGCGTTTATACATTCCCGTTAGAAAGCAAGTTCTGCTGGCGGTGGTAGTTGCTGCAACACCAATACAAGAAGGCACAGCGCTAAACCATTCCCAAGTGAGCTTAGACTTTTTACCGGAGAACCGTTTACGCGGCAGTTACTTTACCGACCTAGAGCCCTTGCTAGGTGCTAAACTAAGACGAGCATTAAGAAAAGACCAAATTATAACTGGGCGCGATATTTGCATAGTATGCAAAGGTGAAGCGGTAACCATTTCTGCCAATGCTGGTGGGCTGAATGTTACAACTCAGGGCACGGCTTTATCTAGTGGTAGTATCGGTGATACCATTAAGGTTAGAAATAACCAATCTCAGCGACTTGTCACCGGCCGAGTAAAAGCATTAGGAATTGTTGACGTAAAACTTTAATTTTTTTCTAAAGTTCTACAAAGGTAAGCCGATAGCTTTATTGAATACGAAAAATTGATTAACTGTGGGGCGCCATTATGGCTTTAAACATTAACAACTTAGGTGGAAACCGTCCTAGTCAAGTAGACTCAAATAGAGTCGCTGATAAAGGCACTAAAGAAAGCGCTGAACAACGTTCACCCGCTGGTTCTGCTGCAGCCCAGGATTCAGTTATGCTTACTAATGAAGCACAACAACTAAACCGTATTCAGCAGAATTTGCTCAACGATTCAGACAGCAGAAGCTCAAAGCTGGAATCTATTAAGCAAGCTGTAGCCGACGGTACTTACCAAGTTGATGCTAATAAAGTTGCTCAAAAAATGGGTGATTTCGAAAGCGAGTTTAACAAAGCACTTGGGTAACTAGGCAATGATTACGGCCCTACTGAATACTCAAGAGCAGCAACTTACCTTGCTGCTTTCTCTTTTAGAGCAAGAAAAGGTCGCGCTTGAACAAGACGATACTATTGCTCTTTTTGCCGTTGCAGAACAAAAAGAGCAGGCCCTAGCAGAGATATCTAAAGCAGATGCAGAACTTGAAGCGTCAGCTGAAAAATCTCAACTTAAAACTGACTTAACTTTAAGTAAGCAAGTGGATACAGTTAAACTACTGCTGCAGCAATGCCAGCAACAAAACGCGCTAAATGGTGAGATTATTCAAGCCAGTAACGAAAAAGTACGCCAGCTCAGCGCAGTAATTGGCCAACTCCAAAATCAAAATGCATCTACCTACGATAAGCTAGGTAAAAAACATAGCTCACAACGCATGGGTAAAGGTTTTAAAGCTTAACGACTTAAGCCTTTTGATTGGCATTAGTTAGCTTCTTATCTTCCGCTCTACCCAATGAGATTCCCCTCACCATTTTCTGAATTTACTGCCTTAAGCTGAATAGTAAAGTGTTTAGTATTATCGAGGGCTAAATACAATAAAACCCCAAACATGTTTGAGGTTTTACGTAGTGTAATAGACGTAGGGTAAACTTAGCCTCTCTCCCCCATTGGCATTTTAGCTTTATTCGCTTGAGTGCGAGACTCTATAATCATCACTCCGTCACGTTTAACCGGAACAGGAACCTTACTTTGGTAAACTTCGTTAGGAATTAACTCTTGTGCTGAAGCAACCACTACTTTTGATTGCGCACCAACAATTCGAGCATTAACTAAAATACCTTCATTAGATTTACTAAAGGTACCCACTAGCAAATATTCTATAGGTAAACGCTTAGATAGCTCTTTAACGTTGCGGCTATACACAAAATCACCTTCTGGAGTGATGCGAATAAAACCGGTAGTTTTATAATCAATCACTGAGAAGCCACTTTGCTGCATTTCATAAACAAAGCTTTCGGCTAGCTGCATACCAAAAAGATCTGTGGTCTTAAGGTTATCTAAAGGAACAAACGACGCTACGCCAATCGGCGTTTCAGCATTAACAAAGTGCGAGCTAGATACCAAGCGCTGTGACATTAGGTTTACATAGTCAGTAAGTGAGCGCTGTACATTTGGATCGTGCATTTCTGGCGCGGGCGGTGTTAATGAGCGGCTTTGGCTACCACTTAAAAACAGCTGGCCATTCTCATCAATCACTCCCTCTTGATAATGGGAGTTATGAGTATGGGGGGCGTGATGTTTAGAACCATCATACACCACCACTTTTTGCATCGACGGGGAGCTTGAGCACCCCATCAACATCGAAGTAGCTAACGCTACCAAGCTAATACCTTTCATGTCTCTTCCTTAATCGTCTATTACGCTTAAAGTATCGGCCTAAAAGGTAAAATCTTTACTAAAATTGAACGGTTTTTTGACTCTCTAGGTGACGCGTTGGCGACATAGACATGGTCACTCGATACACTTCTCTAAAATCTAATTGCAATTCAGTAACATACACATCATCGACCGCGTAAGCACTCATCACCTTAGCGCCGCGAATAACGCCCGCTACCGAAGCGGCTAAACGCTCGTTCCCTAACACCATATCACTTACTGTTGCCGTGCTATCAATGTGTTGTCCATATACTTGTTCAGACAGCTCGCGATAAGCATCCAACTTGGAGGCTTTCATTGCCCGCAACTGCTTGGAAGACAAATCGGCTCCTCGCTGTTGGCTAATGGGCGCGTAGCCTACTGCGTTCACCACGGTGAAATCGCCTGGAGGCTCGTACGTCCACTCAACTTTTTTCACTTGAGTGGTTGGAGTACATGCTAAAAGCAGTAAAACGGATAAACTTAAAAACCAAGTTCTAAAGTACAGATTGTTCATGACGCTCCAAGCTCCCATTAACGCTAGTCACTCGAGGCGAGGTTGCCCCCGCTATATTTGGTACAAATTGATATGCCGCCGATACCACCTCTTGGCTAGAGAGTTCGACTAAACGCATGTTAACGTGTCTGCCTGATGTAGTGCGCTGGAAACTCCCCACCACTACGTAAGTAATTTCCATTTCTTTGCGCAGTAATTCAGCGTCACGCGATAAGGAAAACTCGCCATAACCAGGATCCATTTGTAGGCGGCCAGTTAACCTTGGCTCTACCATGTTCACCCCTTCTCTAGACAAAGCGGCAAACATTGCCTCGGCCACTTGCCGCCCAAAACTGTCGCTGGACTGTAAGTCATCTAAATCAACTAGCGTGCTAACGGCCACAGAATCGCTTTCGGTAAGATCTAAATTGTCGGTAAGTTGCCGAGAAAGGTTGTCTACATGTACATATAAAGCAGCATCCTGTTGTTCTCTAGGTTCAACATAAGGATAATTTGAAACATGATGTAAGCTGGTATTGCATCCTTGAAGCGTAACCAGCAAAATAATTAATGTCGTAAAACGCATATCAATCTCCTCCAACTTACGCCTTACCAAGCAATAACCATTCCAGTCAAAAAAATAACGTTTATCTTTAGGTATAGTTATTGCTAGTTAGTGAGCAGGAGGGCCTTATGAAACAGTTCATTTTTTATATTGGCATGCTAATTAGCCTGTCAACTCACGCGGTATGGTACGAGGCCAAAGGCCAAGCAACCATCGTGAACAACGACATGGAACAAGCTAAAAGCGTGGCTACACAAGACGCAGTGAAGCAATTGCTATTGTACTCAGGCGCATCGGTAACAAGCGTAAGCCAAGTGAATGGTGGTCGCTTAACTCTCGATCAAATTGAAGTAGTGTCTAAAGGTTCGTTACATAACTTAAAAGTATTAGAAGAAGGCAACCACGGCCAACAATACTATGTCATTTTGCAAGCCGATGTTTTTCCAGCGGCTAGTCAGTGCAAAGCCAGTGGCTACAGTAAAAACATGTTGCTATTACCCCCTTTCCTAAAGCAACAACACCAAGTAAGAGTGGGACAATTACACGAAATCTCACCCGCAGTTGAACAGCGCGCTTACGATATAGCACGCGAAGTGGGTACTCAGTTCAACGTAAAACATCCGCCTAAACTGCCCCTTAACTATTACAAACCTGGCGAGCACAATTTTAAAGGCATTAAAGACGTCGCAGATCGCTATGGCGCTCAATACTTACTCGGTTTAGAAATTGAAAACATATCTTTAGACCAAGAACATAAACCCAAGTTTATTAATTTATCTTACCCGCAACGTTACTTTGTAATGAATGTGCGAGTGTATAACGCCATCGACTTAGAAGAGATTTATAACAAACGATTCTCAGTAAATGCCCCTTGGGAGTTTGATGCCAGAGAAGTGATTTCTCCCTACTCCGCCGAATTTTGGTTATCAGCTTACGGGCAAACCTTAAACAGCACTTTGCAGCAAGCTATTTCTGAAGTAGACGCCCTACTCGCTTGTCAACCCTTGCTAGGTAGCGTAGTGAAAGTATTAGGCCCAGATCGTTGGCAAATTAACTTAGGCAAAGCCAATCAGCTGAATAAGGGTATGCTGCTTAATTTAATTCATCAAAATTACCACTGGGGCAATTGGGATATCCCGCGACAAGAGCAAATTGTGGCCGACAGCATGGTACAAATTGAGCAGGTATATCAGGACAGTGCCATTGTGGTGGCGCTAGACCCAACAATGGTAGCTAACATTCAGCTTGGTGACTTAGTGAGCAAACAGTAAAGCTTTGCTTTTCATCAAGTTAAAGCTGAGTATAATAACAAACCTTGCTACTAGATTAGCAGCAAGGATTGTTACGTCCCCTTAGTTCAGCTGGATAGAACAAGGACCTCCTAAGTCTTAGACACAGGTTCGAATCCTGTAGGGGACGCCAACAAAAGCTCAATCTTCCGCTTAATCCCTTGCTATTACTTTAGATACAAAAAAGCTTCGAGCATGCCGAGGCTTAATATCATCTATTGAGATCTACAGTGCACTCGCACCGTCCATCGCCTTACACACGTAAATACTCTCTTTTAAACCGGTCACAGTTTGGTATTGTTGCTCGACTGCTTGGCATACCTCATCGACCAATTGAGGCGGCATAAGCGCCACAATACAACCACCAAAGCCACCACCCGTCATGCGTACGCCACCTTGGTGGCCTAGCACCTGTTTCACGATATCTACAATGCAGTTCACTTCCGGTACGGTGATTTCAAAATCATCACGCATTGAGGCATGAGATTGCTCCATCAGTACACTCAAGGTCGCCATGTCGTTGGCTTTTAGGGCCTCGGCTGCTGCTAAGGTGCGGGCATTTTCAGTTATCACGTGGCGGGCGCGTTTGGCCACCAATGGGTCTAGGCTGTGTTGCTTTTCCGCAAACAGGGCTTCACTCACATCACGCAGTGAGCTCACTCCTAAGCCTTTCGCGGCGGCTTCACATTGCTCGCGGCGGGTATTGTATTCACTGTCCACTAAACCGCGTTTTTTGTTGGAGTTGATTATCACCACCGCCATGTCTTCTGGCATGGCCACTGCTTGCGTCTCTAGCGAGCGGCAATCAATCAGTAGGGCATGATTGGCTTTACCTTCGGCGGAGATAAGCTGGTCCATAATACCGCAGTTACACCCTACAAAGTTGTTTTCCGCCGCTTGGCCAATCAGCGCCAATTTCTGTTGCGAGACGGCTAGGTTAAACAGGGTTTTAAAGGTTTGACCAATTACCACTTCAAGGGCAGCCGATGAGCTTAAACCAGCGCCTTGTGGCACGTTACCACTCACCGCTAAATCGGCGCCGCCAAGGGTGAAGCCTTCTTTTTGCAGGCAATCAATGACGCCGCGAATGTAGTTTACCCACATGCAGCTTTCATCAAACTGTAGCGGCTGGCTAATATCAAACTCGTTCACTTGGTTATCGTAATCTACCGATACCACACGCACGATGTTATCGCTGCGCGGTGAAGCCGCTACCACGGCTTGGTAGTCAATGGCACAAGGCAGCACAAAGCCGTCGTTGTAATCGGTATGTTCACCAATTAAGTTTACCCGCCCTGGGGCTTGAACCAGCCTTGCAGGGGCTGAGCCCGTCATATTGATAAAGGCATTGCTGACCGTATCGATGAGGTGTTGTTGACGTTGGGTCATGCGCAGCTCCTTAGTCCTGTTGTTCTTTGTAATGCACGTCGCTAAGGTCGCGCAGTTTGCTGGCCGCTTGCTCGGCGGTTAAATCTCGTTGGCTTTCCGCTAACATCTCGTAGCCCACCATAAACTTACGTACGCTGGCTGAGCGCAATAGCGGTGGGTAGAACAAGGCATGTAATTGCCAGTGTTCGGTCGTGGTATCGCCTTCTTTAAAAAACGGCGCATAGTGCCAGCCCATGGAATACGGGAATGAGCATTGAAATAAGTTGTCGTAACGGCTGGTGAGTTTTTTCATCGCCAGTGCTAAATCATCACGCTGAGCATCACTGAGCTCACTCATCCGGCGAAGATGGGTTTTAGGCATGAGCATTGTTTCAAAAGGCCAAGCAGCCCAATACGGCACGACCGCTATCCAATGTTCAGTTTCCACCACGGTACGGCTGCCATCGGCTTGCTCTCGAGCAGCGTAATCCACCAGCAAGTTGCTGCCGTGCTGGGCGGTATAATCGCGCAAGTGTTGGTCTTTACGCTCAATCTCGTTAGGTAGAAAGCTGTTGGCCCAGATTTGGCCATGTGGATGAGGCTGCGAGCAGCCCATGGTTTCGCCCTTGTTCTCAAAGGCTTGTACCCACAGGTAGTCTTTACCTAATTCTTCAATTTGTTCATTCCAGGTATCAATCACGCCACGAATTGCCGTGGTGGATAACTCCGGCAGAGTTTTACTGTGGTCTGGCGAGAAACAAATCACCCGGCTTAAACCACGGGCTTCCATGCTGGTAAACAAGGGGTCGGTGGCAGCGGGTACGCTGGGTGAATCGGTCATCAGTGCAGCAAAATCGTTACCAAAGACATAAGTGCCCGTGTAATCCGGGTTTTTATCACCCGATACACGGGTATTGCCAGCACACAAAAAACAGCCAGCATCGTAGCTCGGCAACGTCGCCGTAGACGGTGCTTCATCTTGGCCGCTCCAGGGGCGTTTAGCACGGTGCGGCGACACCAATATCCACTGTCCCGTTAAGGGGTTATAACGGCGATGCGGATGCTCGGTAGGGTCAAAGTTTGTGTTTAACATGAAGGCTCCACTAAAATGCTACTACTTGGCGAGTCCGATAGTGCAAAAACCAATACTTGAGCCGCCTCCCGAAAGATCCCTACTTGGCCGCCTAAGGCAAGCCGGGGTAGCCCCAGATTTCAAGTAAAAGTAATTCGCTCTACTCTTTATCTATATATTGAAGCACGAAAGGGAAAACGTTTCCAATTTTAATGGTTAAATCATCAACGATAAGTCTAAAAATGGGCTGTCTCTCTATAGTTACGGCCACTTAGTTATTACTCGAGGCTGTTATTCTTTGCGATAAATTGACAACTAGAGTTAAGGGGAGTTTTAGAAAGATAAAAACACATAAAGGATAACGTTTACCTTATCTTATAGGGTTCAGTCCTGTTTTATGTAGCTCGTCATTCATATTCGTTCATCATTAATCAATAAATCCATATAAAGCAGTGTAACTTCAATGAGTTATTAGCAGTTAACAGGCTTTATATTCACAGAGTCAGAATAAAGCAAAATATAATTTCAATTATGTTGAGCTTACACTTGTTCGCCCAAGTAAAACTGCCTAAAATAGCCGCCTTATTGTGGCATCTCGCCCTCATCCGTTTAAAGGTAAAATACATGCAGCACATCGTTACCTTGCTTAGCGAACAAGTTAAGCAGCAAGCTCAGAATGTAGCGCTAAAAATTTGGCGCAACCAAGCTTGGCAGTGCTTTACATGGACAGATTTTTCTCAGCAATGGACGCTAGTCGCAAAAGGTTTAATTGGTTTAGGTCACCAGGAAGAGCAATGTGTGGCAATTATGTCACCCAATATGCCTGAGTGGACCATAACTGACCTGGGTATTTTGGCTGCTAGAGGTTGTGTGGTGCCTATCTACCCTACTAATACCCTGGATCAAAGCCAGTACATTCTAAAAGACGCTGGCTGCAAGATTTTGTTTGTTGGTCAAGCTGAGCAAGTAGAAATAGGTTTAGAACTACTGAAAAGTGGCCAAATAGAAACCTTAATCTGTTTTGAAGAAAGCGAGCATGCTCAACAAGAAAACGTAATGAGCTTGCCGCAATTGCTGGCCTTAGGAGAAACAGTTGACGCAGGTGAACTAGAGCAGCGCCAACAAAACCTAAAAATGGACGACTTAGCCACGCTTATATATACCTCAGGCACCACCGGTGAACCTAAGGGTGTAATACTGGATCATGCTAACTTTGCTGCAGCATTTGCTATGCACGACCAACGTTTAAGTGTAAACAGCGACGATGTCTCTCTCAGTTTTCTACCTTTGAGTCATGTATTTGAACGCGCTTGGACTTATTACGTACTGTATCGTGGTGCAACCAACGTATATTTGGAAGACCCCGCGCTGATTCAAGAAGCCTTGCCACGCAGCCAGCCAACCTTAATGTGTAGCGTACCTCGCTTATACGAAAAAATTCATGCAGCTATTTTGCAAAAAGTTGCTACTGCTTCAGCCACTAAACAGAAACTGTTTCATTGGGCTTTAAAAGTAGCTGAACTTCGGCTAGTCGCTAAGCAACAACAAGTGCAGCCTTCTGTATGGTTAAACATACGTTATCGTTTAGCCAACAAGTTAGTACTGTCAAAACTTCGAGCCATCTTTGGCCCTGCACGCCTACTGCCCTGCTCTGGCGCTAGACTGGCAGATGACATAAACCGTTTCTTCCAAAGTTTGAATGTGCCAATTAATTACGGCTATGGAATGACCGAGTCTACCGCCACTGTTTCTTGTTATAGCGAAACACAGAAAAGCATTAGCACCATTGGCCAACCCCTAGAGGCCTTGCAGATAAAAATTTCCGAGCAAGGAGAGATTCTAGTCAAAGGCGACACGGTAATGCGCGGCTACTTTAATAAGCCACAAGCCACCGCAGAAACCATTATCGACGGCTGGTTACATACGGGTGATGCAGGGAATTTAGATGCTGAAGGTAACCTAGTACTTACCGAGCGCATTAAAGAGTTAATGAAAACCTCTGGCGGAAAATACATTGCCCCGCAAAGGGTTGAAGGCGCATTAATTCGCGAGCCCTTATTTGAACAAGTCGCTATTATTGCTGATGCTCGCCACTTTGTATCGGCCTTAATTGTTCCCGCTTTTGAAGCGCTAGAACTACATGCCAAACAGCTAGGTATTAAGTGGCAGCACCGCAATGAATTGTTAGAAAACGCTGAAATTAAGCAGCTAATACAAGCAAGGCTAAAACAAGTGCAAACTAATCTAGCTCGATTTGAACAAGTAAAACAGTTTACCTTGCTGCCTAGAGAGTTCTGCATGAAACAAGGCGAACTAACACCAACACTGAAACTACGCAGAGCGGTAATTGAAAGCCGCTTTGCAGAACAAATCAGTGCGATGTACGCAGAAAAACGGATTGCCTAAATCCCCCCCCCTGCAATCAATAAAAAAGGCGCTTGAAGCGCCTTTTTTATTGATAATGTACCGTCATAAACTTTAGTCTTGCCACTTCTTGCGCATAGCCTCAATCACTCGCTCATTCACTCCATGCACATTTTGATACTCACCTTTGCAAACTAGTATCTTTAACTCTGCTTGGTATTTTATAGCTAAATCTCGATAGCTTTGCATTTCCCATTGCTGAACAAAGGTATTTGCGACGACAACATCATTTCCTAGGGCTAACTCTCGCTCAGTTTCTCGCTGGCACCATTGATGGGCTTGAGCAATTTGCTCCGCTTGATATAGATACTCGCCATGCTTGTTAACAAAATACATGTCTGCTTCTAATAGCACCGCATCAATAGTTGCTGCCAAGGTAGATTTTCCGCTACCGGGTAAACCACGAATAAGAGTCAGTGTTGTCATAAATCGTTACTAAGAAACCGCTTTTAATTGAGGCTTAACTTGTTCCTGACAATAAGCTAACGGTGCCTGTTTAAGTAAGGCTATAACGGCATCTTTATCCATGGCTTCACAGGCATCATTGAGCTCATCAAATAACGCCATCAATTCGTCCCATGGCATAAAGCTCTCATTGGCGGTAAGGATCCTAGGATGATCTGTTGGGCGTTCATCGTCCCCTACCAGTAACTCTTCATATAGCTTTTCGCCAGGTCTTAAGCCGGTGTATTGAAGCTCAATATCTCCATCGGGGTTTTCATCGTCACGAACTTCCAAGCCTGACAAATGAACCATGCGTTTCGCTAATTCAGCTATTTTTACTGGCTCACCCATATCAAGCACAAATACCTCACCACCATTGGCCATTGAACCGGCCTGAATAACCAACTGAGCCGCTTCAGGAATCGTCATAAAGTAACGAATAATGTCTGGATGAGTAATTGTTAGAGCTTCACCTTTGCGAATTTGATCCTTGAATAATGGGATAACCGAACCTGAAGAACCAAGCACATTGCCGAAGCGAACCATACTTATGGTAGTGCCAGATTGCTGCTCGGCTAAGCTTTGCATAACCAGTTCAGCCAAGCGCTTGGTTGCCCCCATTACATTAGTTGGGCGCACTGCCTTATCAGTAGACACCAATACAAAGGTTTTGACCTTAGCTTTTATTGCTGCCTGTGCAATATTGTATGAACCGAATACATTGTTACATACCCCCTCAACCACATTTTGCTCCACCAAAGGAACATGTTTATAAGCTGCGGCATGATAAACAGTATCAACATTACTGGCGTCCATCATTGCGCTCAAACGTGGTAGGTGCTGTACCGAAATCATCAATGGGACTAAATCGATATTTAAAGCCAGTGCTTCACGCATCTCCTTAAGCTCTCGTTCAATTTGATACAAAGCGACTTCTGAACGCTCTACTAACAATAAGCGAGCGGGTCTAAATTGTAGGATCTGACGACATAGTTCTGAGCCGATAGAGCCACCAGCACCGCTCACCAGCACCGTTTTGTTGCGGATAGAACTTTCCATTAAGTGCGCGTTTGGTGTTACAGACTCCCGGCCGAGCAAATCCTCAACATCCACTTCTTTTATCTGATCAACTTTTGCATCACCGGTGACTAAGTCATTAAGCCGAGGGACTGTTAGTACTTCGGTATTCAAATCCGCCAGTGCTGTTAGTACCTCTGCACGGCGTTTGGTACCAGCATTAGGAATAGCTAAAAGTACTTTGGTGGCGTGAAAGCGACGAATAAGCATTGGCAACTGCTTAGGTTGGTATACGGTTAAACCATGAATCAATGAGTTACGTAGTTCTTCTTTATCATCAATAAACGCTACCGCTTGAAAATCATCGCCTTGGCCAATAGCTTGAAGTAGTTGGCGCCCGCTATCCCCAGCACCAAAAATAATCACGTTCTGCTTAGTGGCATTTTCCAACCAAACAAACATAAAGCGAATAGCGAAACGCGTACCGCCACAAAATATCACTCCAAAGGCTAGATAAATAAATGGCGCGGTTCTTGGAATAACGGCTTGTAAATAAAAAGAAGTGACAATCATTAGCAAGGTGGCAATCGCAAAACTAAATAAAATCGCCTGCAGGTTTTTTTCATTTATGTAGCGCAGTACAGCCCTATATAAACCAAAATACCAAAATCCAGCAAGGGTAGTAACGATCACCGATACGAATGTTACCCATGTAGGTACGTCATAAAAATAATGAGCAGACTCAAAACGCACCCACAATGCGCCCCAGAAAGCCAAACTTAGAAAGAGTAAGTCTAAGCCAAAAACTATAGCGATTTTTTGTCTTCGAGTCGGTAATTCAAACCAACTCATCGCATTTAACTGAGGTAACATCTAAATTCCTTTTAGATCATATTTGCGCTAGCAGTTATTGGCCAAGCAAGCCTTGTAAACCTAGCGTTATCTTTTTGCACACCGCGAGCATATCCTCACGAGTAATAGTAGGGTGAACCATAAACATCAATGAGTTAGCCGCTAACTGTTTTGCGTTTTCTAGGGGCTTGCTAGGCAAAACATCTAAACCATCAAATGCTTTCTCAAGGTAAACCTCACTGCAAGTGCCTTGCATACAAGGCACGCCCACTTCATTTAAACAGCTTATTAATTGATCTCTAGTTATTCCATTTAACTTTTCTACTTCAATAAATACATAAAATTTATAATAAGCATGTTGTATATAATCAGGCACTTGAGGGATTCGGATAAAAGAGAATTCACGCAAGCAGCTAGATAATAGCGTAGCGTTCGCCTCACGTTGTTGTTGCCAACTAGGCATACGCTGTAATTGAATACGGCCAATGGCAGCTTGCATTTCGGTCATGCGCCAATTGCTGCCGATGCTTTCATGTAACCATCTAAAACCTGGTGGGTGTTGTTTATTAAACACCGTGTCATAGGATTTTCCATGGTCTTTGTATGACCACATTTTGTTCCAGAGTGCTCGGCTATTAGTCGTCACCATGCCTCCTTCACCACCAGTAGTCATAATTTTGTCTTGGCAAAATGACCATGCTGCTATATCACCTAAGCTGCCAACAGATTTGCCTTTATAAAGCGCGCCATGTGCTTGAGCGCAATCCTCAATAACAAATAAGCCCTGCTTTTTTGCTAGTGTGTTTATCTGGTCCATCTCGCAGGGCCAGCCCACCAAATGCACACAAATAATGGCTTTGGTTTTGCCTGAAATCACATTTGAGATACTGCTAGCGGTAACATTTTGACTGTCTAGATCGACATCAGCAAATACCGGGGTAGCCCCCACATTAACGATACAACTGGCTGATGCTATAAAAGTGCGCGAGGTAACAATAACTTCATCGCCTTCGCCAATGTTCAAAGCCCTTAATGCGAGTTCTAAAGCTAGGGTACCGTTGGCAACGGCAATGGCATGCTCAACTCCAGCCCACTCTGAAAACTCTTGCTCAAAGTGTTTGCCTTGTTCTCCTGTCCAATAGTTAACTTTATTAGATAATAGAACCTTACTTACAGCTTGGGCTTCTTGCTCTGTAAAGCTGGGCCAAGGGGGGAAATCTTGCATATCTTTTACTATTTTTAATCCTTTAAATTTGCAGCTCTATAATGCGTTAAAAATAGACAAGCTACAACTTTGGACTAAGTAATTAGTGTGTTTTGGCAGGGTTTCCGTACACTTTTTCAGCAGGCTTCACATCTTTCACCACTACCGAGCCAGCCCCTATGATAGCTCGATCTTTAATGACAATTTGCTGTATAACGGAACTGCCGATTCCAACCATTGTGGCACAACCCACCCTTACCTCACCAGCAAGGTTACAACCAGGTGCTATATGTACGCCATCGGCTAAAATTACGTCATGATCAATGGAGCTATTATGATTTATGATATTTCCTAATCCAATCTCACATCCTACACTGATCGTTGAATTTGCCATTACAACACTTCCATCCCCCAACTGAGCTGAACTACATACGTAGGCTCTTGGGTGCACTAAAACAGGTAAGCGAACCTCCAATTGTTGTAACGTTTTTAAGCGGTCTAATCGCGTAATATTGTGGCCAATAGCAACGTGAGCACTGCAGCTTTCAGTTGACGATAAATAGTCTAACATTGCTTGCCAGCCACCAATAACTTCGCACCCTTCTAAAGGTTCAAGTTTTTTCCATCGCTC
Organism: Agarivorans sp. DSG3-1; assembly: GCF_046774965.1. NCBI lineage: Bacteria > Pseudomonadati > Pseudomonadota > Gammaproteobacteria > Alteromonadales > Alteromonadaceae > Agarivorans > Agarivorans sp. DSG3-1. The sequence continues at coordinate 4,116,605 of NZ_CP177241.1, forward strand.
ATCAAACAAACAAATAGTTCGATATCCCAACTGCTTAGCTAACTCCACAACAACTTTGGCGTGTCCCCCGGCTCCATAAATAGCTAATTTCATGATTCACTGTTCCCAGTAAATTTGCTCATGGTTGCCTCGCCTTCTGCGCTCACACCGTCTTTCACAAACACCTTTTTCACGGTAAGTATCAGTATTTTGATATCCAACATAAGGGAGCGATTATTAACATACCAAACGTCCAGCTCAAATTTTTGCTGCCAACTTAAGGCATTACGCCCATTGATTTGTGCCCAACCGGTTATTCCTGGCTTCACATTGTGTCGCTTTGCTTGCTCATCTGAATAAAGCGGCAAATACTCCATAAGCAATGGCCGGGGGCCAACGAAGCTCATCTCGCCTTTTACAATATTCCAAAGTTCTGGCAGTTCATCAGCACTACTTGCCCTAAGTATTTTGCCAAACGCTCCTAAACGTTCTGCATCTGACAACAGTTGGCCATTGGCATCTTTGTCATCTCGCATACTTCTAAACTTAATCATTTTAAAAGCGTTACCTTGAAGCCCTGGGCGTAACTGGGTAAAAAATACCGGTCGCCCGAGCTTAATAGCAACAACTAAACATAAAACGAGCAATAAGGGCGCTAGTACCACCAACGCAACGGCGGCAAGTAAGCGCTCACAAAAATAAAATGCTTTATCCCTAAACAAATCAATCAACTCCATTCATCACATTCAATATTCGCTGGTTTACTCGGTTAACGTCATAGCGTTGCTCGGCATATTGCCTGCTCGCTAAACCATGCTGCTTTACCAATTCAGGTTGTTCAAGGTACCTTTTAAGCGCGGTAGTTAATGAATCCGCGCTTTTGGGCTTAATTAAGTAACCATTCTGGTTGTTCACTACTGTTTCCCTGCACCCCGGTGCATCTGTAGTAACAATCGCTCTCGCACAGCTCATCGCTTCGAGTACCGTTCTAGGCGTACCTTCTCGATATGAAGGTAATACATATACATGGCATTGTTGAATGAGGCCTATTACATCGCTCACTCGCCCATGATATTCAATCAATTCTTGATCTATCCAAGAGTCTAAGTCCTGTTGCGATATAGCGCTTGGGTTATCGTCTATCCATCCGGCCAAATGAAACACACAAGAATAACCTTGCGCTTTTAACTGCTTTGCCGCCTCGGCGTACTCCAATACCCCTTTGTCTTTTAGTAAACGAGCAATCAGTAAAAAATGAAGATCTGGTTTATTTGAAGCCATTTCTGGCAAAGCGAGCTCTGGAAAACGCTGCAGGTTAATACCCGAACCATTTATCAAGGTTGCTTTGCTCTTAGCTACCAAGCTTTTGCTAATGAATAATTCAGCATCATCAGGGTTTTGAAAAAAAACACCTTTAGAAAACCCTAAGCCTACTTTGTATAAAACACACACAATCTGATGTAAGAGCTTTTGCTTTGCGGTTAACTGTTGGGTAAACACGTAACCCAAGCCAGTAATCATTGAGTAGACATTCTTAACACCGGCCAAACGTGCAGCAATTGCCCCATAGATAACTGGTTTAATGGTATAGGCAAGGGTTTGCTCTGGTTTGACTTGTTTAATCAGCTGATAAAGCGAAATAAGGCTTTTAGTATCCTTTACTGGATTTAAGCCGGTGCGTTGAAGAGCAAAACTATGGGGAGTAACACCTAGGTCTTGTAAAGCATGCTTTTGCTCCTCGGTGTAATCTGGCGCAGCCACATGCACATCTTTCCCTTGGTCTTTCATCGCCTTTAACAGGTCACCACGAAATCCGATGATCGAATCAGCAAAACTGGCGATAACTAATACTCGCATACTTTTTAACAGCCTCCTTGCTGATAAACATCTAAATACTGCTGGCTTATATCCGCAATATCAAACTCCTTTGTCACCCGTTGATAATTACTATTAGCAATGGTTTGCCGCTCTTCTTGAGGGCAGGCTAACATCATCGAAACAGCCTCGCTTAATAAAATAGATTGCTGCGGTTTTACCACCCATTCAGCATGATTAAGAATAAACGCCGCATCCCCTACATCTGTGGTGATACACGGCAAGCATTGGCTCATCGCTTCAACAACGACATTAGGAAAACCTTCAGTTTTTGATGGCAAAACAAATAAATCTAAACTTCGATAAAAGCTTGCGATATCGTTAAGTTCACCCAGTAACGCTACACGCGCCAAGGGAATATCAAGGTCATTAAGAAGACCCATTAAGCTTACGTTGGCAGTGGTCATATCCCTACCCGCCACGCGTAATGTTAATGATGGATACTTATCAAGCAACGGCGCGACTGCAGCAAAAAAATTGGGGTAGTCTTTAGCAGGATGCCAACGGCCTGCAGTACCAATATTCAACACTTCTTTTGACTGTGGCTTTACGCTAGCAGCAGAAAAATCATAGCCATTAGCAATAAACTGTAGCTTTTCAGCTGAATAACCATAGTTAATATGCTGACTAACACTGCGCTGACTGCAACATAGTATTTTGTTTGCTTTACCTTGAGTTAACTTACCTAGCCAAAGCGCCAAACGCGTGCTGCGCTTTTCATCCTCTAGTTTATCTAAAGAGTGATGGATACCGAAGTACAATGGGGTACTTACCTGAGACAAGTATTTATATAAACCACCTATCGCATTAGCGTGATACATCCAACATTGAATCAACGATACGGTTCTATTTTTTAACAAGCCCGACAACTTGAATAGACTAAATAACATCCCTAAAGGCCCACGGGCGTTTAGGCTAATAAATTCCACTTGAGAATGGTCTTTAATGAGCGCTTTGTTTTGCTCAGACACACTCATCAAAGCAATAATAATATGCTGATGCTGTGGTAAGTTATTGACTAGATTCGCCAGCATCCGCTCAGCGCCTCCAGTGAGAGCAAAGTTTGTGGTTAAATGAACAATCTTCAAAGTAATTCCTCAAATAAGGATTCAAAATCGCTAGCATTAGAGCGATGTCGTTGACTTGAGCTTGGAGGGTTAACGATCAATTTAGCCAACGCTGTTGCATCACCTACAGTAAAATAGTTTTGCTTAGGTAGCAGCTCTCCCGCCCCTCCAGGGCAATCACTTGAAATACAATCAGCCCCCAAGTACTGCGCTTGCAGCAATGCGTTTGGCATGCCCTCAACAAAAGAACTCAGTACAAACGCTTTACAATGTTTCATGTACACAAAGGGATTACTGACAAAACCCACCAACGATACCAAGTCCTCTACCCCTAATTGCTTAGCTTGAGCTTCTAGCTCACCTCTTAGTGGGCCTTCCCCCAAAATGATCAATCTAATTGTTTGATATTGCTGGCTTAACGCAAGGGCTTTGAGCAAAGTACTGTAGTCTTTTTCAGGAACTAGCCGGCCAACCGCCAAAATATAGCCCTTAGCGTCTTTTACCCAAGCATGCTCACAAGGTTGAAGTGACAGCCCTTGTATAAAACTTCCATCTAAAGGATTGGCCACGATCTTAATATCGGCAGTAATTCCAAAATACTGTTGTACATCGTCAGCCACATACCTTGCGGGTGCCACTAATAGATCAGCTCGTTTATAGGCAAATGCCCCGCTCCACTTCACCCAGCTGCGAACGAGCGATGATTTAATACCAGCTAAATTAACCGAAGGGCACGAAGCCTCTCTAGCTACCAAACTGCATTCGATACCACTTAAGCGAATAGCCGAAACCATACAAAAAGCCAAATGGCTTTGAGAACAAAATACCACCTTGGGACGTATCACTTTCAAATGCTTAACCAAACTTGGTATCGCAACCAAAGAAGACGCCTTATTCAAATTAATTCTATCAACATCATCTGAAAGCTCTTGTTTAAAAGGTCCATCATCACTAATAGACAGCAACTGAACTTGCCACCGTTTAACCAACAGATTTGCTAAGGTAACAGCCAAGCGTTCGGCTCCGCCTTGGTTAAAGCTAGAGCTGAAAATTAATATGTCACAGGGTAATTGGCTATCTTTGCTCACTCTCAGTTCATCCGTCTGTTGTTATTCGTTTGGTGAATCACTGCTGCTACCATTATTGCGATAAACATTAACCAGCTTCGGCTATACCAAACGTTCGACGTAGAAAACACAACGCCGATGTTTACCAGCATAAGGCTCCCCCACAAGCTCAATGGAAATATGCGAGTGAGGCTTGCAAGACAACCAAGTACCATTAAGAGGCCTAAAGCCGCTATTAATCCGGCTTCGGCACCGATGTTTAGCAGCGTATTGTGCGCATTAACCTCGCGCTCGGCGTTCCCTTCTCGACCAATTCCTAAAGGGTTAGTGGCTATAATCTCTAAATACTCAAACACTACATCTAAGCGCGACGAGTCTTTACCTACCAGCTCTTTTTGACTTGACGGTGATAAGCGGTCTAACGCGCGCGAATTAATATTGTCACTTAAACTAAACTGCCAAGCCACTAACACAAATAATAAACCAGACATTACAAAGGCTAGTTTTGCTCGAAATGAAATCATTGAGTAAAAGCCCATAATCACCAATAAATACAATAACAATCCACTTCTTGAAGCAGTAGCGAGTACGGTGAATAAAGTGAACAATACGGCAGCCGATTCAAACCACCGTAAACCAGAACGGCTATCTCTACAGAGCAATACTCCGGCAAGTGAAAATACGACAGCTCTAGCGCCATCATTAGCATCTCCGGCAAAACCGGCAGCTCGATAATCTAAATTTGAGAACAATCCCGGCTGCGCTACGTCTCCCCAAACTGACAAGGTAATAAATCCTAGACCTAACCAGCAGCAACGTTGAACAGTATTTAGCGACACCTCGCCAAACCAACTAAACAAAATAATTAGCCACATTAAGTGGAACCACGGAAATGCCGCATTCGAAAGATTCACTGGTGGGCTAACGATAAATGACAATCCATAACAGCTGTTTACCAATAACATGCTTAACAGCAACCATTGTGTGTTGGGGTATAGCTGAAAGCGCTTTGCTAGCAAAGCATGCAGAATCGATAAACCAATAATCCCAAGCAAAGCAACGTAAGAAAAGCCAGGTATCATTCGTGTAAGATATAAATCTAAAGCGGATAAATGCATGGCAACAACGAGTATTGTTAGCATTTGAAGTAACTTGCTAAAACTCAAGAATCTAACCCAGATAGCAGCAACTCACGCCATTTAAAATAAATGATGTCTGGGTGATACGCAGTATTGGCTCTTACTGAAGCAGCCTTCCCCCAATCAACGATTTGCTCACTAGGTGCATCTATTACGTGCTCTAAAGCCTTAGCTAAAGCAGTAGTATCTTTAAGAGGCACTAGTAAGCCTGTTTGTTCATGTTGAATAATGTCTTCAGGGCCAAACTGGGTTTTATAACTAACTACAGCCAAACCTATTGCTTGTGCTTCCAGAATAGCCACAGGAAAGCCCTCTCGGTAAGAGCTCATTACAAATACCCCGCCCTGAGCGAGTACTTGTTTAACTTGATTGGTTGCTCCCATCAAATAGACGGAATCTTGAAGGCCGAGCTCCTTTATAAGCTCGGCCAACGCTAACTTGAATTCCCCATCGCCATAAATCTCAAAACGCCAGCGCTTCGAGCGAGGTAAAGAAGCCAAAGCATGTAAAGTATCTTGTAGGCCTTTTTCTGGCGTTAATCTACCAACAAAAACTAGCCGCTGATTATATGGCAGCACTCGCGTATCGGCTTCACCAAGAGCAATAGACGTACTGTTGCCTATAACTTGATAAGGGGTTAACCGCCAACTGTTCAAGGCGTCAGCAATAGTTTGCGTTTGCAGAACCACCTGGTCGAAACGAGCATAACAATAGCGAATGAGCTTTTGCCAAAGCTGCCCATGTCGTTCGATGAGAGGGTTACTCACTTCTCCGCAATATACTTCTGTATTCGTTCCTCTAGTAGCAATAAACGCCAAACAAGCTAAACGGTGAGTAAATACCATTAAGCGTTTAACTTTATGTTTACCTACATAGCGTTTAATGGCTTTTATTGTTAACAGGTTTTCTAATACACCAGCGCCTTTAAAATGAAACTGTTGACGATGCCGAAGAGAATGCATAGTTAGCTTTGGATTAACATCGAATACAGGTGAGCCTTTAAATAAAGTCACCAAGCTCACTTGGCTTTCATCGGTAACCAACTTAGAGGCAAGTTCACAAGCTATTCGCTCCGCACCACCCTGAGCTAAACCAGGGACTAAAATAGCCAACTTAATCATGTTGTTTCCTCAAGGTTAAACCGCTTGAGTTAACAAATACCGAACGCAACACCCAAAACAACATAAGCACTGAAATCAAATAAATAATTGACGTAGTAAAAGCAATTCCAATTAGACCAAACCAACTACTCATCAAGTAATCCATTACAATATTTAATATAAAGGCCACACCATTAATCGTTAACATCAATTTTGCTTTCCCGAGACTAACCACACAACGAGAAAGAACCATTCCCACTAGATAGAAAGGGACAAGTAAAGTATAAGCTTGCCCTACTTCACTAAGCTCTGCTGACTGAAAACCAGTAACCTCACTGCCATTAAACATAATTGAAACAGCAAAAGGCATTACTACGTAAAGAAAAAGACCAACAGCTGCACCTAAGCCCCCCGCCACGCCTAAGGCTTTTATTAAACGTTGGCGCAATAATGCTAAATCATCAGCCCATTCAGCCATGTATGGAATAAGTAAACTGCCTAAGCTCATAGCCAATACGCTCTGTGCAACGGTGACAAACTTATAGCCATTACTTAAGATACTGACGCTCCCATCCCCTAATTGGCTAGCAAAAGCTAAATCAACTATGGGTAAGGTTGCCAATAAACTAGAGCTCACCACTATCCACCCAAACTCTTTGAATAAGGGTTTATGACTGACTTTTAATGATTCACCAGAGTCACGCTCACTAACAGTAAGATCAGATAAAAACCTTCGGGAACGCGCAAACAACAAGACAAAATGAATGACATAGGCAAACAATAGCGCCAACGTAAGGTCGACTACAGTAATCGGTAACTGCACAATAGTTAACGATAGAACGGTAACCACGCCCATTGCTGGCAACACTAATTGGCTAACGCTTAAGAATACCTGTTGCTTCTTTGCTATAAGTAAGGCAACTAGTGGGGCCTGGTAAAGCCCTGCGGCTGTCACACCAACAAAACAAAAAACAACAAATATAGAAGCGTTACTTAATATAGAGAAAGCGATTGGTAACACATACAGGCAACAAATGGAAAACACCAAAACAAGTAAGCAGACTAAGGCTGAGAATTGCTTGTAAAAAGAGTGAAAAGAAAGAGAATGTCGGCGTATGTAAGAGGCAAATACACTATTTAGTGCACCAGTAACAATGCTGATCAAAAACATCACTAAGGTAAAAAGCATTAAGTAATTGTCTAATTGGTTATTAAAGCCAAGCTCTCGAGCAAACAATACATCCCTAAAGAATGCCAAGGTTTTACCCAACAAGGACACCGCAGATAACAATAAACCTGCCAACATGAGCTTTTTAAACACGTAAAACTTCCGTAAAACAGCGCTAACGAGAGATGTTAGCAAAAACTAATTTCCGTTTAGTCTTTCACTAATACTTCTGTACAACTAAATGAACAATTGTTTATACATTATCACCATTTACATTTTTGCCCAATGACTTGGTAACCAAGCTAATACTAAATGTTTAAAGCCGTGATGTAGGTAAGCTAAACCCTTAAAAGCGTCATGGATTAAACTCTAGGTTTTTGCTAAGTCGAAATTGAACAACCGATGATACTATTCAATACAACCATAATAATCAGGGTTGAATACGGGTAATAACAACTAGCACTCGAAAGAGAAAGCTCGCTATTGCCGCCATTTATTGTATAAATAAACGAGGAGTAACTAAATACAAGGAAGATCGATGATCACAAATGCGAAGACCAAGTTTTCTCTTAGTAAATTGATACTTACTAGTAGCTTAATCATAAGCTCGTATAACATGCTAGGTTGCGCAAACACAGCCGAAGGCGCTGGCACAGGCGCACTAGCAGGTGCGGCAGGCGGCTTGGTATCAGGACTAATTTGGGGAGGAGACCCGCTAGAATCAGCAGCTAGAGGGGCAGCGGTAGGAGCAGCATCTGGCGCTGTAGTTGGGGCGGTCCAAGACTCCAAAGAAAGTGCTAGTAACTCAGAAGCAACAACACCTTCACAATCCGACAGTAAAGCCTTACCGTCTAAGGAGCAGCTAGTCGCATTAATCGGCGAGCCTGCGGTAGATGGAATTGTAGCCTTGGCTCAATGTGACTATTCAAGCGCCTTGAGCAATGCAAACATAGCGTTTAGCTCAACCAACCCAAACCACAAAGAAGCCAGTATTTGGGGGCAAGCACTCACCTACGCAGAAACAGGTGAAGTAGAGAAGTTGAATGCTAGCTACGCAGACATCATCAAACTAGATAAAGAAGTAAGTAATGTGCTTGAAGCACAATCTGAACTTGCTGAAGGGCTAGACAAATTAAAAGCGATTAGAGAAGAGCACCAATTACCCACCTCTTGCTCTTAACTTATTAACGCTACCAATGCTTGTTTGAGCGAACCATTTGCTATCCACTCTAGCAAGCATTGACTAGTTCCATTGACATTCTTCTAGCTCAAGTTCTATAAAGCACTTTAACCACATGCCAACCAAACTTAGTTTTTACCAAATGCGGTACCAGCATTTCGCCACCAAAGCATACCTTATCAAACTGAGGTACCATTTGCCCGCGGCGAAACTCTCCTAAGTCACCGCCTTTCTTTCCTGACGGGCAGCTAGAATGCTTTTTAGCTAAGGTTTGAAATTTAGCCCCTTTTTTAAGCTGACGAATAATATCTTCAGCTTGCTCTTTATGCTTTACCAATATGTGTAAAGCCGCTGCTGTATTGGCCATAACAACTCCTAATAAATTTACGTAATTAAAACTCGAGCCCTCGAAGCTGTGAGCAGATTTTTTGAACAAAAAAGCCAAGATTTGCATCTTGGCTTTTAAAAAACGGGCAACAAGCTAGGCCCTAATCACTGCCGAACAAATCCCGAGTATAAACCTTATCTGCAACATCTTTGATATCGTCTACCATTCGGTTGGCGATAATAACGTCGCAGCTTTGTTTAAACTCCTCTAAGTTACGCATCACCTTAGAATGATAGAATTCATCCTCTTCCAGCACTGGCTCATAAATCACGACCTCTATGCCTTTAGCTTTTATACGCTTCATGATGCCTTGAACGCTCGAAGCACGGAAGTTATCTGAACCTGATTTCATGATAAGGCGATATACCCCGACACGCTTAGGGTTTCTGCTTACAATCGAATCAGCTATAAAGTCTTTACGCGTTGTATTCGCATCTACAATAGCTCCAATAATATTATTTGGTACGTCTTTGTAGTTCGCCAACAACTGCTTAGTATCTTTGGGTAGGCAATAACCACCATAACCAAATGAAGGATTATTGTAATGACTGCCAATGCGCGGGTCTAAACCTACTCCCTCGATGATGTGACGGCTATCTAAACCATGAGTTTCAGCGTAAGTATCAAGCTCGTTAAAGTAAGCCACACGAAGCGCCAAATAGGTATTAGCAAATAACTTAATGGCTTCTGCTTCTGTTGAATCAGTAAGCAGTACATCGATATCTTCTTTTATTGCACCCTCTACCAACAAATCAGCAAAGATTTGGGCCCGCTCTGATTCCTCTCCCACCACAATACGGGAAGGATACAGATTGTCATGTAACGCTCTACCCTCTCGCAAAAACTCAGGTGAGAAGACAATGTTATCAACACCAAACTTCTCCCGTACCGACTTGGTATAACCCACAGGCACGGTAGACTTAATCACCATTACCGCTGATGGATTTATTTCTAATACGTCGTTAATTACCGCTTCAACCGATTTAGTGTTGAAGTAGTTAGTCTCGGGGTCATAGTCCGTTGGTGTAGAAACAATCACGTAATCTGCACCCGCGTAAGCCTGTTGCTTATCTAGCGTGGCGGTGAAATCGATAGTTTTATTTGCTAGGAAATCTTCAATATCCGTATCAACAATAGGAGACTGCTTATTGTTGAGCAAAGTAATTTTTTCAGGCACAATATCTACCGCCACAACCTGATGGTGTTGTGCTATCAACATGGCGTTTGATAAGCCAACATAACCTGTACCTGCTATCGCAATTTTCATTTACAACCCGCTACTTATATTACAGTACAACAAATTGGGAGGAATATACTTCGCCGAATAATAACAAACCTAAACCTGAGACGACAGATTTTGAATAAAGTAATACCCACATTTAAAGCACTAAAAGTAGACGTAATAATTATAACTTAATCAGGTTTTCTACAATAGTCGCTTACAATAAGGATGACTGGGTCATATTACCAATACAGAGCGATGCGTCAAGCGACGTAATAAATCAAAGCTTTTTCTCAAGAAAAAAGCGTCTAATTGAAGAGTTGTAAATAAACCTAACTATATTAGAAGGTAGCAACCTGAAAACGAGGCGCAAAAAAGGATAAACATATCCACTACGCAGCCATTTTGCAGCATTAAGGTAGACCTTAAACTCTACAAACGCTTTTTTGTAAGTTCTTCGACTGTATGCATTATCCATTCGAACATCAACGAGTATAGACTGAAGATTTGCTCCTACGGCACCTTGCTTTAAACATTCTAACCAGAATGCTACATCTTCGTTTAATGGGTATTCAATAGGGTAAAGCCCGAAGCGTTCAAAAAAACCACCTCTAAAACAAACCGTTACGTGAGCAAAAGGAGATGATTTGCTCAGATTAGCTGATATCTCTTTTGCATTTTCTGGGTAATTTCTATAGGCAACTACATTACTAGGACAGCCGTTAAATTCAGCAATCCCACCACCAACGAAATCTACAGTATCATTTAAATCAAGAAAAGAGATTTGCTCTGACAATCTATCTTTCCGACACAGGTCATCAGCATCCATTCTAAAAATGTATTTCTCATTAGTAAGTAATTTGATTAATAAGTTCAATCCAACTGCCAAACCTACGTTTTTTGGGCTTCTCACTATTTTGTATAAGTCAAATTCCAAAATAACAGTTTCCAATTCACTCGAAATGGTACCATCAACGTGCAAAAATATTCTAACATGGAAGTTAGATTCTGTTTTTAAAGAATGAATAGAAGCCAAGGCATCTCTGAAATGAGACGGAGAATCACCTCCATATACGCACATAATAAATGCTATAGATTTAGCCTGAAACAAAAGCATACCTCTCAACTAGTATGTAACCCAAAAATAGAATGAAGCAATCATAAACTAACACGAATTGGCCTTATTACTTTAAGTCCCTTTCGTCCAAGCAAGCCCCAAACTATACAGAAATAGAACCCGAGACCAGTGGAGAACCCATATACGGCCGGAGTAAATATGCTAATAGCACTAAAACCGATTAGGCAAGAAAAAACAACTCTGTTCATAAAATACAACCGGAATGCTGAGATTAACATTAACATAATAAAGATAGAGGTTCCCAACAAACCAGTTTCAACTAATAACTGAAGAAAGAAACTCTCAGTAGAGCCATGCAATATGACATAACCCCCAATTTGCTGAGCCCCTCTGGAAAAAACGCCAATCCCATGGCCTATAAAAAGACCAGGAAAGCTTAGAGCATAATTTAAAGAATCTTCCCAAATTCTGTAAGCTGAATAATCGTCTATATTATTGAGGAAGTAAACTATTTGAACGACTCTGGCTAGGTGTTCCTGGAAAGAGTATACCCCAATGAAGAAAGCCAATAACAAGAGAATCAAAAAACCGATATATCGTACTGTTAGATAATTAAATAAAACAAAGACAAAAACAAAAACGAAAAACGCTTTGCTAACGGTTAGAAAACCAGCGAACAGCAGTACAGATCTAACCACTCCCCCTTTCCAAGCACCCAACTTACAACCAGTACTCAGGCATAAGGAAAATGCCAGATAAAGAGATAACGATTGTGGGGATGCTATAAAGGAGATAGCTCTCCTTGTAACATTTACATTCTCAAGAACTTCTGAGTCAGCATATACTCCATTACTTATTAATCCAAAGAGGCTAGGTGAAATGTAAAACTGTATAGCTGCACCTATAGCATTTATAAAGCCTACTGTAACAAAAAGCATTATAACTTTTTCCGCATTCCTTTCTGAAGAGTAAAAATTAAAATACACGAACCAAAATAAAAAAATACATGCTAAGTTTGAGAAGCCTATTAACGCTGTAAAACCAGACCCAAATGACGCGGTTAACTCAAACACCAAAACCAGGAAAGTCAAATAAAAAATATAAAAAAAGAATAAAACATCGATCCAGTTTACACTACGCCTTCCTGCCACATAAACTAGCAACGGTACATTCAAAAAAAGCAAAGCCAATGAAAAACTACCTACAGCTCCACCTAATGTTGTTGAAATGGTATTTCTGAACATTATTGAAAAGAATGTTAAATAATACAGCGATGAGATAAAATTAAATTTATATGGAGTACGTTTCATTCTAGCTTACTTATTGGTCCTGGATGAAAACCTAAAGTAGTCTCGCAACAGTCCTTTCCTAATGAATGATGAGTTTAAAAATTCCACTGAAAAACAACGAAAGAAAGAACGGACGAAATAAAAACAAGTTCTGAAAGGAACTATAGTGCTACACTGTACAGGATTACCCTCGGGAAGGTTAATAATCCAATGAGCTATTCTCTCGATCATATCAGTCTGTATAACTAACTCTTGTGAATCGAACTGCTCAACCAAAGCGAAATCCTTTGGTTTGCTAATATTTGGCACAAGGGAGTTCCAATAAGTTTCTAACCAACTAGGTCTAGGTAGAGGCGTAAACAAAAAGGCTTTTTTTCCCACAGCAGCAGAATCCCAAACAGAGGTGCTCCAAGAGCTACCGACAATATCGGCAGACGAAATCCATTCTCGTACAGAATAGTCTTTCGAAAAGATAATGTTATCAGGAATTTTTCCGATCTTACTCGTAAATACATCTATATATTGTTCTATAGAAATTGACGGGTGAGGCCTAATCACCAAATATCGATTTTTATCCGCATTAGCGATATCTCTAGAGAAAAATACAAATTTGTAAAGACAAGCTAAAGAGTAATCTCGATAATCCCAAGCTATGTTTTTATCATAGCCCATTTCGATCTTCTTTTTTATTAACTTGTCACTAGAGAAAGCCCATCCATAATTCATTGGAAAGAAAACTAACTCAGCAGAGTCTGGGATTCCAGAAATTTTTCTTAAATTAACCTTTTCTAAATCTTTTTGTCGCATATAGCCCAAAAGAATAGCGTGATTAGGATTACCAATCACTCGGGTATTTTTCTTTTTCACGCCAGACGACAATAGGAAACTCTGAAAATCATCGGACCAACAGAGGTGGTTTATATATTGCTGAATAAACTCCCCTTTAGGGGCCTTAAACGCTTTATTTGCATCACTTAACAACTGCTCCCAATTTAAAGAAACAAATTTAGTATGCTTAAAGCGCTTGCCGGTAAAGTAACTCAATGGCCAACGAGATGAGTCTATGGAGTAAGGGAATATTACACAACCAGCCTTTAAGAATAACAAATAATGCGAATGAAACTCTATTGATAACATCTGGTAAGTGTAACCCTTATCTTCTAAAGACTTACACAATTCTTTAACCGTATTACTTTCTCGGTCATCGTGTTCGATTAAAAACAAAAAATCTACATACTTCATACTTATAACTCAACAAGCCCTTTATTAACCATAAACTCAAAGAAAAAAAAGTCTTGCTCACTATCAATATTAACAAACAAATCATGCTTTATAGATTTAGTGCCATCAGAGAAAAAACTCTTATTCATCAAAATATTCTCAACGCTTGAAACGTATACAGCTCCAGTTAACTCGTAAGCAGGTAAAAACTGTTGCCTAGGTGTTTCGGAATCACTGTTATCTATAAAGGGAACAAGCACGCCATTTGTTATTTTTTTCACCTTATAAGGATGAGGGTCTTCTATTTGGGCAACAGTGACCACAGACTCATTAGATTTCAAAGCCAAATCGATACATTCATCAACCAACTTACTATCTCTTACCGGGGATGTAGGTTGTAACAATACGATATGAGTAACGTTTCTGAAAGTTGGCTTACTAATTAAATCTAAAACAACATCTATGGTTTTAGAACAATCACTTGCTAGATACTTAGGTCTTATGCCTAAGCTCTTTGCGCCGCGATTTAATGCAATTGCTTCATATTCAACGCTGTCCGTTGAAACAAATACATTAGATAACAGTTCAGAACCTAAACCAACATCCACAGCCAATTCGAGTAATGTTACTCCTTTTATCTTGGAGATATTTTTATTTTTGAATCCTTTAGAACCTGAACGTGCTGGTACTATTCCGATTATCATTTAATGCCTAATAAGTAATTGGTTTTAATAGTGAAGGGGTTAAGCTTAGAATTTGGTTAGATATCAACTTTCCAGCGTTTCCAATACCGAAAACATCGCTAGACTCATACTTCCCGTGTCCTAACTGTTTAGAAATACAATCAATAATATTGGCCTCGTCGTAATCAGTAAAAATCACATTCTTGCCGTGCTCCCTTTTGTTCTGCCTATCGCCGACAGCAACTGATGGAGTACCAAGAAAAGCACCTTCTCGCAAGAACGATGAAGAATTACCAACAGCACATGCCGCGTTATTTAGAACGCGAATAAAATCTTCGGCTGAAAAGTTTTTGTAAAAATGGAAGTTATCTTCCATGTGTTTCTCACGAAAAGTCCTAATACCTTTAGATACATCCTCGCCTCCCGCATCGGAATTTGGCCATAAAACTATTTTTTGATATTCTTGGAATTTTTTCAAAGCCTTAAGTGTTTCATTAACTTGATAAAAGCCATTACCATAGCTAGTTGTCACGGGATGTTGAATCATCAATATATAAGGACGTTCCCAATCAACATCTACACCCACGCCTCCGTATTTAGACATATCCTGATTGGAAATAGATTTTTCTGCATGCGCTATAACATCCATAGCTGGACAGCCAAAATTAAAAACGCTGCTAGGCATTTCCCCCATTTTAATCAGCCTGACTTTACTTTGCTCAGTGGCTACAAAATGAAAGTCGGCCAGCTTCGAAATCGCATGCCTAACTCTATCATCGATATTCCCGCTTACTTCTCCTCCTTGAATATGAATCAAAGGTATATTTAAATAGGTTGAAGCGATTGCTGTAGCCATAGTTTCGTATCGATCTGCTACTGATACGACAAAATCAGGGTCTAGCTGCTCTAGAGCTGTAGACAGCTCGATAACCCCTAAACCTGTAGACTTGGCTTGGGTTAAAAGGTTTTCACCTTCTACAATGTAGTATATTTCTTTATTAGGAACAAAACCGTCTTCTTTTATAACATTTACTGCCTTACCGTAACGATCAATTAATAGCGACGCACCTACAATTATCTGTAACTCTAAGTCAACATTCTCTTTAATAGCCTTCAGAAGGTACTTCACCCTTCCGTAATTAGCTCTACTAGCAACAACAACACATACTTTTATTTTAGTTTTCATTTAATATCATCCAAGCTAAGAAAGTCCCAGCATTTCAAGTTTCTTAATAGTGTTTTACCCAAGACAGTTTCATAGTGAGCGGCTGGTACTCCTACATTGCCTGGCTTTTTTGATTCCAAATCTTTTAACTCTAAGACATGACCTTTACTTAAAGGTTTATTAACGGCTAGCGACTTACCAAATATAGTTTTTAAGCCGTCATCAACTTTATGTAAGCCTTTATTTACTGGAGAATCGAGCATCATAGAGATATCTCGTACCCCCCTGCACAGACTCCTTAACTCGTCTATCGTAAGAGATGAGCTAGTATCAGGACCGAACATCATCTTGTCGAAAACAACATGAACCTCTAACACTTTTGCTCCTATTGCCACTGCTGCTAGACTTGGGTAAATAGTTCCAGAGTGATCTGATAATCCTGACTTGACATCGAATTCAGCAGCTAAATCTTGAATCACATTTAGGCCAACGTCCTGGGGGGTTGTAGGGTACTTGGTTGTGCACTGCAATATTGAATACTTAGTTCCTCGAGATTTTAGAAAGTCCACAGTGTCTTTGAGTTCCACCGTATTGCTCATCCCACTGGACAGTATCACTTCTTTTCCGGTTTTACTTATCGCGTCAAGCATGAGCTTGTTAGTAACCTCTCCAGATCCTATCTTGTAGCGGCTAACTCCAACTTCTTCGAGCAAATTGACTGCAGCTACAGAAAATGGGGAGCTAATGAACTCCAAATTCACTTCATCACAGTGAGCCTTTATATTTTTCCAATGCTCTAAACTAAAAGACATTCTTTTCCAATAGTCGAATCGAGAATTATCTTCGTACGAGAAATTCACACGAAATGGTTCAAGCTCACTGCTTTCAGCTTCTGCGATGTGAGTCTGAAACTTAATAGCGTCGGCACCAGTGGTTGCTACAGCATCTATATATGAGTGCAGTATACCCAAACTTCCTTCATGAGCCTGACCTACCTCTGCTATTATCAAAACTTTGTTATCTTTCATCATGTTCCCTTAAACCAAAAATAAAACTTTTAACATTCCAAATATCAAACCTATACAGCCCCCATCCCCCTGAAAGAATAATAATTAAACTTCCTAAAGAGAAAACCCAGAAGCTTCTTTCATATAGAACAAACATAGGAGATAGAAATAAAAAAGCTGACATCATCATGAGTCTAGGATGAATTTTTATTGTTACGCTATATACATCCTTAGAAAAAAATCGAGCTAATATAAATGAAGTTAAAAAAGACAAAAAAATTGAAGCTGCAGCTCCTATAAGACCCCAAAAAGGAACAAGAACCCAATTGAAGATTAAAGATAAAAAACCCGTCATCATAGTGATTTTTGGAATAACCTTTGTCTCCTTATGAAAAAACAAAGGTGCAGTTACGAAACAATAAAGACCTCGAAACAAATACGATAAACAAATAATAAGGAGTATATTAAACACTCCGTCAAACTCTCCCTTCATATACGTCTCTATAAATTTATCCGCTAGAAAAACATAAAGAACGATTATTGGAACGAATACTGCTAACCAAATAGGAATGATTTTTTCAAGAAAATCATTCCCTTTCAAGGTATTGGTAACGGATATTTGATTATACTTTGGCATGATTACATTATTAATAGAATTGACTAAAGCTTTAACTAACTGAGAAAACTTTTCTGCAATGAAGAAAACTCCCAACAAAGTCAAACTTAGGTATGTCTCAATAAAAAATGTCCCAGCATACATAAAAACAACAGCACCTAGGGCATGAAAAATAAGAGGAAAAGAATATGTGACAGATTCATAAAAATAACTAAATTTCAGACAAAAAATATAATGACGTCGTAATAAAACCAGAGAAAAAACAGACATAGAAAAAAAATAAAATGCTTGAGACCAAAGGAAACCAAGAACTCCTCGCTCCATTTCCACTACTAGAAAAAGGCCTAAACAAACAGAAAGACTCTGGCAAACTATTCCTCTAAGAAGAATTTTCCCACCTTGCTTTTTATTTATTAGAATTCGCTCTAGAGTTAAATGTGATGAATTAAAAAGAAGTACAAAAATTGATACATGAATAACTCTACTGTCGACATCAGAACTAAAGATCAGGCCAGATATATCATCACTAAGAAAAAAATATAAAGCTGAAAAAAGACCAGTCAATAAAAAACTGCTATTTACCACCGTAGATATATATCTATCTCTATCAAGTCCCTTGTAATCGAAATACATTCTTGATAGTGCGCCCGGCAATTGAAAGTTGGACCAAGTACTTGCAATCAATATACTTGCCATAGAAATGCCAATGATACCGAACTCTTCTTTCGATAAGTATTTACTATATATAGGCAGAGAGAAAAAGCTAATAAAGTAAGGAAGAAAACCGACTGCGACTAAACTAGATAAATTGACTAGTGACTTATTCACTGATTGAACCTAGTACTCGTTCAAAGCAATTTCCATCAAAAGGAGATAACATTGCTATTTTTCTGTCAAACTCTGGTTTGAGAATACAATTAGAATTTTTGAGGTGTTCAATAACGTCCTCATTCGTTTTACCTATAGGAATCGAAAACTCGCTATAAAAATCATCGTAGTCTAGTGCGATGTAGTCAAATATTACAACAGGCACCCGGCACATTAATGCCCAAGTTATAGTTGAAGAGTAAGTCGCAAGAAACATATCGGCAGCGGCTATTATTTTAGACAACTCCTGAGTGGCAATAGACAAATCGAACTTAGTTTCCAAGTACTTATAATTTTGCGGATCCATTTTAGGGTGTAACGACACTAAAATGTTGTACCCTAAAGAAGTAACTTCAGATAGCATAGAGTCTATTATGGCAAAGTGTTTAACTTTACTGCAAAGTCCATGCTCATAATACTGAGGAAGAGATATTATCAACAGTTGCCTTTCTTCGTTAAAATAGTCACTATTAACAGACTTTTTTAGTTTTTCTTTTTGATTATACGCTTCATACAAGTGATCATGAGATGAAGTTCCGGTAACCACATATTTATCAGTTTGACCACCAAGATCGACCAATCGATTTTTCTCTCGAAGACTATCGACTATCATTAGATCAGAATATCCTCCACCAAGGACCCAAGGTTTTTTTGGGAATAATCCTAACATCGATAAGGCTTTTTGTTCATATGGTCTAAAAAACAGCTTTCTGCCAAGGGAACTGTCAACATATTCATTATCTTGACAACCTTTGTATCGAGCTAGATAAATTTTGCTATTTCTAAGTTTATACGAGGAAACATAGTCTGCGGAGTATGCAAAAGAAACTACTATTTTTTTTAAGTCATAGTTTTTGGAAAAGTATGCTACGGCAGCCTCTGCTCCAACACTTCGATCCGTGGCGAGCAAACACGTGCTTATTTTTTTTTCTACGATGATATTGCCAATTAAGTCAGACTGCCTCTTTATATTTTCCACTAGTGACTTTGACAATGTATTTTTGAGTAAGTGAGTTTGAACGAACACACCTAAATTAGTGTTGTCAAAAAAATTCTTCGCTACATATTTAAGCCAGCTTTTGACCTGAGAATTTTTACCATTTTTATTTTTGTTATAAATAATTTCCCAGCCTTTCCCTTCAATTACTTTTACAAAATTAGTTGCAAAAGGAATATAGAATACCGGCTCAAAACTTCTCCCTTCAGCCAAAGAGGAAAACTTTATAAGCTCACTTAAAGAAGCATCATTTGATGGTACAATCAGCACACTTTTTTTATTCATAAAGAAAAACCATCATCAACTACAATGTTTTGACCGGTTATATAGTTAGAGTCCTCAGATAATAGGAAGATAACGGCCCCAACAACATCTTTCGCATCTAACATACCTTTCCCATTGGTATATTCCTTATAGGAATCGCAAAACTCATTAGGTTGACCATTTAAAATACC
The DNA here is from genome assembly GCF_046774965.1 of Agarivorans sp. DSG3-1. Taxonomy (NCBI): domain Bacteria; kingdom Pseudomonadati; phylum Pseudomonadota; class Gammaproteobacteria; order Alteromonadales; family Alteromonadaceae; genus Agarivorans; species Agarivorans sp. DSG3-1. Next base: position 4,136,168 of record NZ_CP177241.1, read on the forward strand.
ACCTGGGCTCACACTATTGACTCTAAAACAACTGTTTTTTACATACTTAGATACATATTTATTTAAGTGAATCAGCGCAGACTTTATAGCTGAATACTCCACTGGCATAGTCATATTTGTATGGTCATATATACTAAATCGAGGAGCGATAATACCATAAACAGAAGATATATTTACGAGAGAAAACTTTTCATTATACTTAAGGTTGTACTTAACGCATTGCTGAGAAATCAAAAAAGAACTACCTAAATGCAAAGCTATATTTTCATTAAAACTGTCCAACGACACATCTAGAAAATGAGTTCCATAGCTTTTATTCCTAGGGTAAGTACAATTTACCGCTCCAATAATACCGCCTTCTAAAGAATTAAAAAACGAGATAATATTAGATTCATTGGTCACATCTAAATTAACCCTTTCAATATTGTTAAGAGGTATCTCTTGAGATTGAAGCTCAGATTCTGGAGTGAAGTTATCTACAGCTATAACTTGCCCTCCTTTGTCCAAAATTGATTGGACTAGAGTAGAACCTAAAACACCGTTGGAGCCAAAAACAATTACCTTAGAATTTACAAAATTAGTCATTGTATACCTTTACTGTCGACTGTTGAGCTTTAGCTTTTTCTCCCGCAATCATGACACTAATGGACCTTTCAACAGACTTAGATTTTAGATAGGGCGTACCATTATTAACTTGCTCAACAAAGCCCCCTAACATTCTTTTAAAAGCACTAAAATTATCGCTTATATTTGTATGATAAGATTTTTTTTCACCAATAACTTCATACGAAAACGAAAAACACTCAGGCCCAAGAGTATTTATTTGCAATACCATTCCATTAGAATAAACTAGGGTATAAGTATCTATTCCAGATTGAGTCTCGCAACTTACGGTTTCTATTCGTTCGTCCCAGATTCCAAGTGTGGCATCCAACATGTGAACACCGTACTTATCCCAGTGATTTACAACTGATGCCTTTACTAGCTTAATGCGCCCAAACTCAGCTAGGTTTTCTCTAATTAAGTCAAGTTCTTTGCAAAAACGTAAACCAGAGCACGAATAAAGAAGTCCCCTATCGTAATAACTCATAAACCACTTAAGCTCACTTTCGTCCAGTGTCAGAGGCTTATCGATCATCACTGGAATACCTGCATTAAGGAAAGGTTCAGCCATTGCTTTGTGATTTTCATAATCATCCCTAGCAATAATTACGGCATCAACATAACCGATCATATCAACATAATCAAAAACCACATTGTCAATGTAACAACAGGCTGAAATATCTTCCGCACGACGATGATCTTGACACCACACATGAGTGATTTTTGCGTCGAAAGAACAAAAGTCCTCTACGCTTCTTTTTTGCAAATAGCCAAGTATTCCTAACCACTCAGTTTCCTTAAAACGATCTTTATTATATCCGTTCAGTATCGCTGAGAAGGAATACGGGTGCCCATTATTATCACTAAAACCTAACAACCCTATTTTTACCATATTGCCCACCCACCATCTACGCAGATATTTTGCCCTGTCATGTACGATGATGCATCACTGCAAAGAAAAGCCGCAGCCCCCTTAATTTCATGAGCTTTCCCTATACGGCCCATTGGGTTTTTATCACATAAGCGCTGCTTAAATTCAGGGAATTGATCTATCACATGCTCAAATGGGAATGGACCAGGGCTAATACAATTTACTCTTATATTATCTTTAGCTAAAAAACTACCTAAGTACTTAGTTAACTGGATTACACCTGCTTTAGCTGCACCATAACTTGGTGGGTTAGCTTGAGGAACACCTTCATAAAGCCTGTAATCAGGTGCAACGTGTCCGTACATAGAGCCAATATTTAACACGACTCCATTGGTACGCTTGAGTGGTTTCGTAGCAACCTTAATCAGTCTATATACTCCATTCAAACATACTTCAATGTCGTGGTCCCAGTCTTCATCATTGATAGTTTCCCAGCTATTCTTTCTGCCAGACCATGCGCAAGTAACCAATATATCAATGCGACCAAATTCAGACTCTGATTGCTCTACGCACTCTAAAATGCTTTTTTTATCAGTCAAGTCAATAAAAAGTGCTTTCGTTTTTATCTCTGAAAACTCTGATTCCAATTGCTCACATTTTGCTTCGCAGGCCTCTTGGTTACGGCTTGCAATAATGATATTAGCCCCAAGTTCGGCCAAAGCATCAGCAATTTCACCGCCAAGCAATCCCGCACCACCAGTAACGAGGGCTGTCTTGCCCTTCAAATCAAATAAATTATTTAGCTTAATCATTGCTTATACCCTTTATAATTTCTTCTGCTATAGCAAAATGAGTTATGTTGTCAATATCAATTGAACGTTCTTGAGGCATGGTAACTGCAGCAATTTCACCAAAAAGTATTGATGTACCTTCTAACGGCAACTTATCCATATGGAAGCCATATACAGCGCCATTCAACTGATAAGCTTTTGGCAGTTTTTGACGAGGCAGCCATGGTATAGCCCCCTCAATGAATGGCTCAACACTGCCTCCCTCAATCTTCCATGCTCGATGAGGGTTCAACTCAGCCTCACAAAAAGTCGCTGCTGAATCGTGAGATAACAGTTTCTCAATTATTCGGTCCACATCTTCCAAACTTCTAAGAGGAGATGTTGGCTCTAGTAAAACAAGCATCGTTGCCTGCTCTCCTTCAGATTTCAGCCTCGCTATCAACTCTCTCAAACAATCAATAACTAAAGAATTGTCTTGAGCAAGATGGTCTGGTCTGATGTAAACTTCGGCCCCGTATGCCTTCGCTGTTGCCGCAATCTTCTCCCCATCAGTTGACACTATAACTCGGTCGATATAGCGGGATTTCTTTGCTATATCGATAGGCCAAGCAATTAAAGGTTTACCGGCAAGTAGCTTAATATTTTTATCGATAACCGATTTACTACCAGCCCTCGCTGGGATAACTGCAACTACTCTTTTGTTTTTCATCATATTTAAATGCCTAGGTTATATATATCAACTTGCGCCCTATTGAAGTCATCCATACGACCAATATCAAGCCAATATTCGTGGATAGGGAACATTAGTACTTTTTGTCGCTCTTCCATGTGTTGTTCGAGCAACGTAGGCATGTCAATTTTCTGATTCTTTTCTACTGATTGAATCACTCGCGGAGATACTACATAGATACCAGCGTTAACAAAAAAACGTTGAACTGGTTTTTCTACCATGCTGGTGATTTGGATGCCGTCCCCGTTAACAACACCATAGGGGATTTGGTAGTCGTACTCTCGAACACACATGGTAGCATCCGCATCATTTTCTATATGGAAGCTTAGCAAACGCTGAAAATCTACTTTAGTTAACACATCGCCATTGATCATAATCAATGGCATATCTCTCGACATATCTTCAGGTAGCAAACCAAGCGCACCACAAGTACCTAGGGGAATATCTTCATGTACATATGAAATGCTGACTCCCAAGTCACTACCATCACCAAAATGATTGTGAATTTGTTCAGGCATATAGTGAGTTGAAATATAGAAGTTGTGGAAACCAGCTTTAATAAAGCTAATGAGTACTGTTTCTAAAATAGGTCTATCACCAACTTTAAGCATAGGTTTAGGACAATTATCTGTCAGTGGTCGTAAACGTGTCCCAAAACCACCTGCCATAATGAAAACTGGATTCTCGTATGTATCTTTGCTTAAAGCACTATGAAGAGTTTCAAGACCAACAATTTTACCACTATCATCAAGCAACGGTATTGATAAAATCTGTTCATCTTCCATTAACTGTACCAACTGCTCTTTTGAAGTCGCTATTTCAGCCGTAATGGGTTTGGGATTCATCACCTTGGCAACAGTGTCCGTTAACATCAGGTCATTTAATAAGCCACGTCGAATATCGCCATCAGTAACCATGCCTAGAAGCTTTTTATCTTGATCAACAACTACAACGACACGCAATGCTTCGCTGTTGATGATTTCGAGTGCCTGCTTGATCGTACTTGATTCAGATATCAGCGTTTTTTGCCAACAATGACTCATATTTCACCTTTTATTTCTAAAAATTTGTTTTAATTACTGCTCTAGCAGGATATGCAATGGTATTTTCTTCTAAAGACTGAGCGAGACTAACACCAGCACCCACAATCGCACCACTGCCAATAGATATCCCTTGGATAACGGTAGAGCCTGCTCCAATATAGACATTGTCTTTTGTCTCGACTTGACCACACAACGTTGCTTTAGGAGCGATATGGTTATAAGTACCTATTTTACAATCGTGCTCAACCAAAGCGCCCGTATTGATTATACTGTGGCTCCCCACTGTAGCCCCAGTCTGAATCATCGCCATAGGTAAAATCTGAGCACCAATTTCAATTTTAGAAAAAGGTGAAACGAATGCACTGTCAGCGATGACAGTCTCAAATTGATAACCTAATGAGAGAAAATATTCATTAATTTTTTTCTTAAAGCCGGATTTGGGCATCATTCCAATACCGTTGACCAAAAGAATCTTATCTTTGTCAAACCTCAGAATATCTTCGTCCTTTTCAAGGATGGTAATTCCTTTAAACATAGAACGTTGACTGACATCTTCAGGACTTATCACTACAAGTATTTCTCTTCCCTGCGTAAGCAGTATTTCAGCAAGAACGGAGGCATGTCCACCTCCACCAATCATTACAATAGGAAGCATAAGCTCATCTCTCAATGATCAGCTCTCCGGCTTTGTAGCTTTTGCTCGCTTCGTGTCCAATCAAATCCCAGTAAAGATAAGGAGACAAACCTGAACCTGGACGCTTAATTGTCAGACTAGATTCTGTTAACTCTTCACCTTCTTTAATATCCGTTGCTGCAACTAAGCTTTTTCTCACTACAGCCTTATTTTTAACTTCAGATATACTAGGTTTTTTAACGCAGGAGCCTAAAGCAACTTCGATTTGGCGAATTGCTTTTACCATCGCTTCAAGCTCTTGCGGCTCAAGAGATGCCTTGTGATCTGGGCCTTCCATATTTTTATCTAACGTAAAGTGCTTTTCTATTAATACCGCTCCAAGAGCAACTGCTGCGATTGGAATCGTTATGCCTTCACTATGATCCGAATATCCCGCCGCCAAATCAAATGCTCGGCCTAGTGTATCCATTGCTCTCAGATTTATTTCTTCCATCGGAGCAGGATATTCCGTCGTACAATGAAGAATTGTTACTTTGTCCTTTAGGGCTTTTTGACCTGTTTCTGATGCGTAAGCTTCTTGGAAAGCTAACATGGAAGGTTGTGCTTTTTCATCGGTTATGTAGCCAAAAGCAATCACTCCAAGAGCGGTCTCTATTTCTGAAAGTGTCGCCATTCCAGTAGAAATGATAAGATCACACCCTGTTCGAGCATGCTCTAAAACTAGAGGGGCATTAGTCAGTTCACCCGATGGAAGTTTTAACCGCTTCAAACCTAAGTCATTGACTAAAAAATCTAGACTCTCAGAATCAAATGCCGTTGACAAAAACTCAATACCGAGTGAATTACAATGCGCTACTAATTTATGATGAGCTTCATATGACAATTCCAAGCGACTAAGCATCGCTAACTGAGATTCCTGCTTTTGGGTATTTACAACTTGATAATCGGCTTGTTTTGCTTCTTCAGTAACCAATCTCTTAGCTTTAAACGTTTGAAATTTAACAACATCCGAACCTGACTCGTACGCTGCATCTACAAGTTCAAACGCTAGCCTTTCATCACCATTATGGTTTACACCAGCTTCTGCAATAATGAGTGTCATACAATTTCCTTAATTAACATAAAGGCCTCTGCTGCTTCTGAGTTACATTGAACTCCTCTAACTCTCGCCAATGCTTCAAGCGCAGTTCTTGATCTAGGAAATGGAAAATCATGGACTTCAGATTCAAAAATATCCAAGATATCGAGCTTTTTATTTAGATAACCACTGATATCAAAAAAGACATTCGGCCTAAACCCTCCATCTTCCGGCTTCATTCCAAAATCTGTTTCCGACATTGTTTCATACGCCAAGACCTTTTTAACAAATGGATAACGGAAAGACTTTGTTGCAGACATCACAGCATCAAATACAATTTCATGATCACTGTGTGCATCATTACGATACACAGTAAAAACAAGTGAAGGCTTAACCTCAGCAACCACCTTGCAAATAGGACCTATTATGTCGCCTTTAGGCAACATATCTAACCTTGCGGGAGGCAGTTTAAGCTCGTGGGTAGCAGTAAAACCATATGCAGTGGAGGCTTCCTGAATCTCTGCTTTTCTGGCAGTAATCTGGGCATCAGAATAACCTGTACTTCTTGTCATACCAGTAACAAGTAACCAATGCACTTGATAACCTTGCTCAACTAACTTCAGAATCGTTCCACCACAACCTAACGTTTCATCATCAGCATGAGGGGCAACAATCAATGCAGTATTCATAAATACTCACCAATAGCTATATCATTTTCTTCTAAGCCTAATAACCAAACAGCTTCACTCCCTGATGTTTTCACCAACAAATCATAACCTTTTTTAAGAAGTACTTTGCCAGGCTCAATATTCGGAAGATAGTCTTCTGATGATATACGGCTACTTTTAACACAAATGTATTTATCGTTAAAAATAAACTCCGCTCCTGGGTAGGGTGATGCAAGCGCTCTAACTAAATTATGGATTGAAGTTGCGCTCATTCTAAAGTCAAGAGTTCCATCACTTCGACTTCTTTTACGCCAGTATGTCGCTTGACTATGATCTTGCGCGATAGAAATCAATGTTCCAGTAACTAAGTCAGAGCCCAGTTGAGATAATTGGATTTGCGAAACCTGAAGAATTTTATCATACAAACTTGTTGCGTTATCTGAATCATCAATCGGAACCAAGATTTGATTAACAACAGGCCCTGAGTCGGCCCCTTCATCCATTAAAAAGAATGTCGATGCAGTTTCTTTCAACCCTAAAGCTAGCGCCCAAATAATCGGATGACGGCCCCTATTGCTGGGTAAACAAGCAGGATGAAAACCAATAACACCTTGTTTGGGTAAAGCGAGCATCTGTGCATCCAATAAATAGCTCCAACCGATACAAAATATGACATCAAGTTCAAACCCTTCCAAAAAATCCACTGAAACATCTCGCGCTTGAGGGTCCTCAAGATGAAAAGGTATTTCGTGATTATTACAGAGATCTGTTAAATCACAAAAGTCAGCATTCACGGCAGATTGTTGCCTTGTGACAACCGCAGATACAGTTAATCCTTTAATCCCTAATAACGTCTTTAATGCAGCTCGACTCGAATCTACACAACCAATAAAACCAGCTCGCATGTTGCCTCTATTTAATGTCATAAAATGATTTAAAGACTAAACCATCCAAGTTTACATTAAGAATCGTGCTAAGAATTTTGTCTGAACTATCCCCTTGACCATAAGGATTACTAGACATAAGACATTTTTCTTTAAACGAATGACTCAACGCTTGATCTATAGCACTCAAAATAGAATTCTCATCTCCTTCACAACTAATCACTGTATCGCCAGCCAATCGCCCCTTTTGACGTTTACCAATATTAATGGTGGGTACCTTAAATGTTGGAACCTCAATGAGTCCACTAGAAGAGTTACCTATAACCAAGTCACAATATTTAAGCGCACTCAGATATCTCAATTGCCCAAGCGATTGAATAAGTAAAACTCTTCCCACCATTTCATTAGAAAATGTTTCCAAAAGAGAGATCAGAGCTCGCCCATGAGTGTCTGCATTGGGATATGTAATTAAGAATTTGTGTTCGGGGTATTGACGTAATGCAATGAGTAACTGCTTTAGGTCTTCGACCGCACCATCACGACTAAGCGTTACAGGATGATAGGTTACAACCATATATGGACAATCGGTAACATCAAAGCTAATAGAAGCTGTTAGCTCTTCACGAGACAATAGGTTTAGCGATTTTATACTATCAATTCCGGGAGCACCGACATTAAAAGTGTTTAACGGATTTTCGCCTAATTGTACTATACGCTGTCTATACTCTTCTGTTGCGGCAAAATGTAAATGAGACATTTTGGTGATGGAATGACGAACAGCCTCATCAATGAGCCCCTCGGTAGTTTCTCCGCCATGAATATGGGCAATAGGTACTTGAGCAACCATTGCAGCCTGACAAATCGCCATTGACTCAAACCGGTCTCCCAATACGACTAACAGATCTGGCTTTGTTCTATCCAAAGAGTCTGCTGCACCTATAATTGCTAGCCCCATTGACTTTGCAATTCCAACAGGCGTGTCAGAAGATAACAAAAACTCAAGTTTCTCTGTGACAGGGAAGCCGTCAGCTTCAATTTGCTCGATAGTTTTACCAAACTCAGGAGACAAGTGCATTCCTCCTACATAAAGTTGGAGCTCAGCTAGTGAAGACTCATACAGGCCTTTGATGATCCAGTACAAGAGCCCATACTCTGCGCGAGTACCCGTAAAAACTGCTATTTTTTTCATCTTACTTTGTCTCTATTGGAGTACTGGGTAGGTTAATCAAATGCGCTTCAAGAAACTCAGATTGAGTTAGATCGCCACACATGGCATTTTCAAACATTGGTAAACGATGCATTAACTTCCAAATTGGGCGAGTCATGACACCAGCAGCATTCGTTTCTTGTAGTAATTGTTCGCGCAGTTCAACATCAGGACAAATAATGGCATTCAACCAATAGTTGGATTTAGCATACTTTGGTTCGACAACATACTTAATGTCAGTCCCTTCAAATAAACTCATATATTGATGAGCAAGAGAGCGTTTCTGTACAAGATATTGCTCAATCACTTCTATCTGCGCACAACCAAGTGCGGCATTCAGATTTGGCATGCGATAGTTAAAACCTGGCTCATCATGCAAAAACTCATAAGGATGAGGAACTTTCGCTGTCGTAGTGACATGCTTGGTTCGTACTCCTAATTCTTGAGTTTTACATAGAACCATACCGCCACCGCCAGTGGTAATGATTTTGTTGCCATTGAAGCTGACTGCACTCACATCACCAATCGTACCGGTGTGCTTACCCTTATAAAAAGACCCTAGGCTTTCTGCAGCATCTTCGACTAAAACAAGATCCCATTTTAAGCAAACTGCAACCAGCTCATCGAGCTCTACAGGGTGACCAAAAGTATGCATAGGGACAACAGCTTTAATACGTTTGCCTGTGTGTTTATGAATACAACCCGCTTCGGTTATCTCGGCATGCTCGCTTAAGAATGCTTCCACCGCTTTAGGGCAAAGCCCCAAGCTTACTGGAGAAACATCCACAAAAATCGGTTTGGCCCCCATATGATAAAGGGCATTACAAGTTGCAACGAATGTCAGAGCTTGTGTTATAACAAGATCTCCTCGCTGAACATCAGCCATGTACAAAGCCGCATGTAATGCCGCAGTGCCATTGACGGTTGCTACTGCTTTAGCGGTACCTGTATACGCTTCAATCTTTCGCTCAAAATCATCAACAAACTTGCCGACGCTAGAAACAAAGGTACTATCAATTGTTTCCGTTACGTAGGCTTTTTCGTTGCCATTAAATGTTGGTGCGTGCAGCGGAATGAATTCGTCCGTTTTGTAGGTGTCTCTAACAAATTCAACAATAGATGTCGCTTTCATTACTTACTCCGCTTACATCTTACTGTCGAGGTATTTACCGGTTTCTTTGTGCCCAAAATCAGGTATCATTGTAAAAAAGAGTTTTACAATTTGTTCCTTGGTCCAAGCTCGCTCTCCTTTCATCTCTGAAATACTGTTTTCAAACAAAGAAAGTTGCTCTTGCTCATACAGAGGGTCATTTTTAATAATGCCTAGATTAGTAAATCGAGACATGTCCAACTCTTCTTTATCCGTGAAAAACTCTTCAAAATCTTTCTCGCCCGTTGTATCACTAACAGTAAACAAACAAGGCCACTTCCCTTGCTCAGGAAGTATGTGAGCCAATTGGCGAGCTTCTTCTTCTGTATCACACAGATGAGGCTGATAGCCAAGTTGTTCTAAGTACTTTACGGCAATATCAGCAAACGAAATTAGGTGAAGAGCATCGCTCAACTTAGGGAAGAAAATGTCGCGATTCTCACCAAAGATACATGACATTAAGCAAAGTTCACCTGACTCTTGAGGTGTAACGAAATAACGCTTGATATCATTAGGAGCCACTATTGGTTGTCGCTTTTGAATACGTTGATTGAACCCATGCAACAATGAACCATCAGAGAATGCAACATTCGCAAAACGCGCTGTTGAGATTGCCATTTGTTCACTTTTACGCATTAGGAACATTTCCATAATGCGCTTTGATGCCCCCATCATATTGACCGGATTTGCAGCTTTATCGGTAGAAACGCAAAAGTATTTTTTTGCACCAGCATCAATGGACTGTTGAATAGTTTTATCGGTATTAAAAATATTTACATCGATCATACGCATCAATGTATAAGGATCTTTTTCGCTTCTAACATGCTTAAGTGCTGACAAGTTTAATACATAATCAAACGTGCCATCTGCTTTGATAAACGCATCGTACTCGAGCGAACCAATATCTAGAGCAAATGTCTGAAAATCACCATCAATGTAACCAAATGAACTACGAATATCACGAACCAGTTCAACCATATTATTTTCACTGATATCAACAACATGCAGTTTCTTAGGTTTGCGTTTAAAGATTTCCTTAGTAACAGCTTGACCAATAGAACCGGCACCACCTAGTACAAGAAAACTAGATTCAGAAACAATACGCGCCAACTCAACTTCATTTTGTTCAATATCTTGTGTGAACAAAGCCTCGCTACGACCAATTAAAGATAAAATAGCATTCATTGCCAAATTCCTTTGGTATCGACTAAATATGGCGAGTTCACTGAATCAACTTTAAATTCTTTGTGATCAACGAGTAATACGTGAATATCAGCCATCGATTTTGCAACATCAAAACTCTGAAGCTCAAGTTGCTCCAATGAACTTGGCAGTTGATGTATATTAGGTTCAACTGCGATCACGCTACCCGCATGTAAAGAAGCGATTTCTTCCACTATTTGCATAGCTGGGCTTTCTCGCAAGTCATCAATGTCAGGTTTAAAAGCTAAGCCATAACACGCAATGGCAATATCCTTTACGGTCTTTTCAGGGTTTTCTTGCAAGAAATCTGCAATGGCCATTTTAGTTTGACCTACAACCCAACCTGGCTTGCTGTCATTAACCTTTCGTGCTGTATGAATAATCCTAGCTTCATCTGGTGTTTTTGAAACAATAAACCATGGGTCAACAGCAATACAGTGGCCACCGACACCAGGGCCTGGTTGAAGAATATTTACACGGGGATGACGATTGGCTAATGCAATCAATTCCCACACATTGATATCCAACTTATAACAGATAACTGAAAGTTCATTTGCAAACGCAATTTGAACATCACGTGAGCTGTTTTCAGTCAGTTTCGCCATTTCTGCCGTTCGTGCATTAGTGATGACACATTCACCTTGAACAAATGTTTGATATAACTCTACAGACCGCTGTGAGCATTTAGGCGTAAGACCACCAATAACACGATCATTTTCAACCAACTCACGCACCACATGGCCTGGCAGTACACGTTCAGGACAGTGGGCAATGTTAATATCTGCGTCTTCACCATGAGTCTGCGGGAACGTAAGGTCAGAGCGAGCTTTAGCTAACCAATCGGCCATTTTCTCTGTTGCACCAACTGGTGAAGTCGATTCTAATATAACTAGGTCACGTTTCTTTAAGACAGGAGCAATTGCTTTACTCGCAGCCTCAATATAAGAAAGATCGGGTGCTGGAACTTCACCTTCTTTACAAGGTAAGAAAGGGGTTGGAACAGCAATGAGAAACGCATCAGCTGCTTCAGGGGTAATCACCGCTTTTAGATAGCCTTCAGTTACTGCGGCGTTTACGATCATATCGAGCTCAGGCTCTACGATATGAATCTTTCCTTGGTTGATAGTGTCGACAGCATATTGATTAACATCAACACCAACTACTCGTTTTTTACGTGATGCAAACATTGCTGCCGTTGGCAGACCAATGTAGCCTAGACCTATAACGGATACTGTTTCGAAAGACATATATACTTCTCGTCAAATTATTTTGCTAGAACATCTAGAATTCGTTGGCACGCTTTACCATCACCATAAGGGTTATGGGCAAAGCTCATCGCTTGATAAGCTTTTTTATCCAATAACAACTCGCTTAGATTGCTTGTTATCGTTTCCACATCTGTACCAACCAACTTTACAGTACCCGCTTCAACTGCTTCAGGCCTCTCCGTCGTATCACGCATAACTAATACTGGTTTACCTAAGGAAGGAGCCTCTTCTTGAATGCCACCTGAGTCAGTTAAAATAATGTGAGCACGGCTCATTAAATAAATGAATGGTAAATACTGTTGAGGTTCAATAAGGTGGATATTTTCAATACACGCAAGAATACGGTTAACTGGTTCGCGGACATTAGGGTTCAAATGCATAGGATAAACAATTTGAGCTTCTGGGTGCTTTTGTGCAGTAAAAGCTAAGGCTTTACAGATACGCTCGAAGCCGCTACCGAAACTTTCACGACGGTGACCAGTAACCAAAACTAATTTCTTATTTTCTTCCAAAAATGGGAATTGAGCTGATAGAGTTGCGTTCAAGTCTTTATCTGAATCTATTTTATTTTTTACCATCAACAACGCGTCAATCACTGTATTACCAGTAACGCTAATATTTTCTGAATTAAAGTTCTCTTTTTGAAGATTTTCTTGTGAGGTTGTCGTCGGCGCAAAGTGGAAATGGGTTAACGCGCCCGTTAATCGGCGATTACCTTCTTCTGGCCACGGCGAGTAAATATTCCCGGTACGAAGACCAGCTTCAACGTGTCCCACAGCGATTTGCTCATAGTAAGCAGCTAAACTCGCAGCAAACGTTGTTGCTGTATCCCCATGAACTAAAACAACATCAGGCTTAAATTCTTGAAGGATAGGTTTTAGCCCTTGAACAATACGAGCTGTCACATCATTGAGCGTTTGGCCTGCTTTCATTAAATTCAGGTCATAATCTGGCGTTAGTTCGAACAACTCAAGCACTTGGTCTAGCATTTCTCTATGCTGTGCGGTTACACAACACTTCGAATCATAACGTTCATCTATGTAAAGTGCGTGGACGAGTGGTGCCATTTTAATAGCTTCTGGACGAGTGCCAAAAACCGTAAGAATTTTTTTCTTAACCATTATCTTCTCTTTGATAACTCATAACTTTCGTATTTCGTGAACTAGAGTTTATGACAGTTTATAATTTTTCTATGACAAAGCTATTGAAACGTGCGACTAAAAATCTTGTCTAGTTTTGTCTCGTACCTAAAAGTTTTAACGACCAATAATACTCTATAAACCAATAGTTAAAATAGCTCTTAAATAATTAGCTAACTAGACAATTTAATTCGGTTCAATCTCCGCATTCTTCTAAAAGCATTAACCTTACGGAACGCTTTCAGTAGTCGCCACACATTCTTTAATGCAGTTAAATATCCGATAAATATAAATAAAAACAATCCAAAAGACAGCCAATCCGGAGTATTTAAACAATTAAGTAATACTCCAACCATAGAGATGCTAAAACTTAATAAAGTAATGCACATTAACGTTTGCTTTGAGGTAAAACCTGCTCGCATAAAAATATGATGTAGGTGATCTCTATCAGGTTTAAATGGGGATAAGCCTTTGCGTTTTCGCCTAATCATTACCCCAGCCATGTCCATGAGTGGAATAGCAATAACCCACAAGGCCGTTACTGGTTTAAATGCGGGCGCTTCTCCTTGCGAGCCAATAGCCAAGAGCCAAACTACACTCAAGCCTACAAACATTGAACCTGCATCACCCATAAATATTTTAGTGCGCTTAGGATTATCTGCTCGGCTAAGGTTAAAAATCAGGTACGGAATCAGCGCAACAACTAGGCAAAGTGCAATCCAAGATTCAAGCACAAAACCTTCTATAATAAATAGCAATGAAAGGGATAACATACTAGTGAAGGTAACTCCCCCTACCAAGCCATCTATTCCATCTACCATATTGTAAGCATTTATAGCCCCCATTATTGCCAGATAGGTAAAAGGAACTGCCGCCCAACCAAGATGAATATCACCCATTACCAATAAGTTACCTAAGTTTTCTATACGGTCACCACTCGCAAACATCATCACACTAGCTGCAACTATTTGGCAGAACATCCGCAGGCGTACGCTAAGATCGTACTTGTCGTCCAGTATACCTACTAACAGAATTCCACCTGAAGCGAGTAAAAAATACTTGAACGAAATATCATAACCTTGGGCAATTATCAGTAAAGACAATACAAAACCTATATAAACAGCAATACCTCCTATTAGAGGTATTGAGCCTACATGAAGCTTACGCTCATTAGGCTTATCAACTAGCTCATGCTTAATAGCTATAGGTTTTAGCACCTTTATCGCACTATAAGTACCGATAAAAGCAACAAATAAAGACAATATGAAAGTACTCATAAGAAACTGTCACTGTAGACAATGAAAAATTGACGACAACTAGTCATTGTCACCTCCTTTTGCGAAATGGCGTACCAATACAATCATCACACCCAACAATCCGCCCAATAAAGAACCCAATACACAAATTAAGGCTCTTTTGGGTTTTACTTTTTGCTCCGCGACTACGGCGGGGTCGACCACTTTGAATACAAAGTCACCATTAGCCTCAGCAAGCATTAAGGTTTTGGTTTGTTCTTCGATAAGCTGGTAAAAAACGGTTTGCATTTGTGCGACTGAAGTTTTACCTAACTGTTCGGTTAGATAACTTATATTAGCCGTGGTTTCTTGCTGAGAACGCAGCCTCATGACTTGATTTATGTCTTTAATCAACCAAGTTACCCATTGTTGGGCAACTACTGGGGAAATATGCTCTGCCGCTATAGTAATTAATCCGGTCTCTTTATCTGTAGCCACACTTAGCACTTCTTCAATGAACACCCCATGACTTTCTTGCATTGAAGGTTCAGCTTTTTTTGGTGCTTTTACTTCTCTAAGCCATTTCCTTGTATGAATATCGTAGATTTCTGGATCATAGGCTAATTGGCCGCTTACAGCATTCCAATCATTCGCAGCAAGTAAATCAACCTTGATACCATATCTAGTTACAAATTCACTAAAAAATTGCCGCGACTTTAATACTTCAATAGCTAGCGTGGTTTGGTCAGTTCCACCACCGCCGCCGAGGTTAATCCCAGCCAGTGAAGCCAAACCACCAAATTGAGAAGCCATACCGCTCAATTTGTTGCTTTCTTGATTAGATGCAGCTAACAGCGCACTCGCACGATAGATATTAGGTTGATTTATCGCGTATATAACAGCAGCGAACGAAAACAACACCGTACAAGCAATGATCAACCACTTTCCACGCCAAATAACCGAGAACAGCTCGCGCAGATCGATTTCGTCTTCAGCGGCTTCAAAATAAGCTGGTTGATATGCTTGTTGTTGCTGTACTTGTTGAGTCATAAGTCTCTAAAAATTTCTGTTGATTTAATACTTTATGTGAAGTTAGTTCCGCGCTACTTGTTAATCGCGTTATACGCTACACCAATTTGATATAGAATCTGGGTAGCGGCTGTCCAAGTACTTAGCGCATCACGGTAATCTGTATCGATAGGTACCACGATTGTGTCACCGGGCTCTAAAGGTTGCTTATTATTTTTAAACCAAAAGCCTGATTCTGGCTTATACACTGAACCATTTGCTCTAACTACGAATACTCGATCTTCGTCAGCTTGTTTTTTAGCTCCGCCAGCAAAGTTTATATAATCTTTAAAGTTATATTCGTCATTCAACAAGTACGAAGTAGAAATTTGCACTTCGCCCATTATAGTTACCGTGTTGCGGTACTGCGGTACGTAAAGCAAATCTTGATCTTCTAACATGAAATCTTTAGAAGAGTCATTTAGAAGAATAGAAGGTAGGTCAACAACCATACGACCGAGCGCTTGGGTTCCGCTCATCTCTTGAATTAGCTCAAGCTGTTCTGTTGGGCTAGAAGACGACGTGAAACTACCCGGCCCGCTTTGGCGTAGGCTTTTCTTAGCCACTTCTTGGCGAATACCTTCAGCGTAAGAATCGAGTTGTTTTTGTTCCCTTACTCGTAGTGCCTCACGAGTGAAAACAGCGCCGTCTTGGTGGGCATATTCGGTTAAGCCACCAGCACGTTCGACCAAATCACCAAGTGTTTCACCTCGTTTAATCACATACGTGCCGGGGAATCTAACTTCGCCCTGTAAGCTAATGGTTCGTTGTTTTCTAAGATTTGGAATAGCCAATACATTTAGGCGGTCTCGCGCTTGCAGTACCAAATTTTGTTCTGGGTTATTTTGAAGAACATCGTTTAAGTCTAAACGAAGTAAGGTGACATCCGCATTTGCATCATGAACAATAGTTCGAGTTAGCTCACTATGCAGCGCATAAGCGCCATTTTTTAGTCCGCCAGCTGCTTCAATAAGATCTTTAAGGGTGTTTTTATTAGTGATGGGATAGATCCCTGGAAATTTAACTTCACCAAACACTTCTACAACATTTAACTCTCTATTCGCACTAGACTGTTCTTGCAACATGATTAGTACTGGAGCTAATAATTTCTCGCGAGTTGAATTAAGAACCTTTTCTATTTCTTCTACTGGGGTATCGGTAATTCTGGCAATTCGCTCTATTTCAGTTTCAACCTTTGGTTGATTGCTTCTAGATTGCATACCTTGCACTGAGCTTGGTTGCTCGCCAGGCACCTGCAGACTTGAGTTTTGCTGCTGGCTATTTTGTTGTTGAACATTTTGATTTTGTGCTACTGATTGGTTTGGTACAAAGCCGACTGGCTGTGCGCCAACAGTTTGATTAGCTACCTGTTCTGCATTTTCCATTTTTGCATTAAAGCTTGCGGCATCAGCACTGAGTAGATCCTTTTCTTTCGCACCAATTTGAAAGGCTTCACTAAATAGCTCCAAATCATATTTGGTAAATACCAATATTTCATCTTCTGGTTTTAACAAAATATTATCAATTGAATGCTTTTCGGTAATTGCTTGTTCTAGGTTTACCTGAAGTACAGAAATAGTTCGGTCATCAGCTTTACGGATAATCAAACTATAATTTAAATCACTACTGTTATTTAAGCTTCGGTGAATACTGGGAAACAAGTCAGCTATTCGCTGTCCTTTACGCCACTGGTAGCGGCCATCGCGTGCTACATTACCTTTAATCGATACATAGTTTTGAGTGCGTTTTGCAACTTGCTCAATCGTTAAAAAATCACCATTTTGTAGGTTTTTTGATAAATCCGCTTTAGCATTCAAATCCAGTGTTACTAAGTCAATTAAACCTTCGTGAGTAATACGCTCAAATCGCGCTGATTTTTTGTAAGCCTTAGTTGTATAACCGCCGGCTAGCTTGATTAGCCCATCTACATTTTCAGTACCCGAAAGCTCGTAAATGGCAGGCCTTACCACTTCGCCTTCTACACTTACCGTATCACCGAGAGGGCCTACGAAAATCACATCGCCATTGCGCAGTTGTAAATCGTTGCTGGTGTCACCTTTGATAAGGAGGTCGTAAACATCAAATCGGCTAATCAGCTGCCCATCACGCAGTAGTCGAATATCACGTAGGCTGCCTTGTTGATTAATACCGCCACTCGCATAAAGAGCATGGGTAATGGTAGACAAAGAACTCACTAAATACTTGCCAGGTTGATAAGCATCACCCAGTACAAATACTTCTACCGTGCGTAGCTCACCCATAGTGATATTGCTACGAACGCCAATCTTCTTTTCTTTGACTTGCTGACTAAGTAATTCTTTTACTTCATCAAAAGTTAAACCCGCTACATAAACAGGCCCTAACTCTGGGAAACTGATGCTACCATGGCGATTAACCCTAAATTCAAATGTACTGTTTTCTTTACCAAATAGTTGAACATTAAGAGAGTCACCAGGGCCAAGCCGATAATTGTCGGTAACCGGGATATTGTTTAGGGGTGCAAAAGTGGTCGGCTGGGTAGCAAAGACATCTAAACCAAAACGCTGTAATTCTTTAGTTTCTCCAGCACTATTTTTATCTGCTAGAGCCTGCTGTTCAGCTTGTAAGTCACGCTTTTGAGGAAGCTGAGGAGTAACCACCTGATTGGCTTTATTTTGCGAAGCACCACCAGATGAAAATTGGGAAATATCTACGCCATACTGGCGAGCTAATGCAGCCTGTTGGTCAGCCGGTAGATTCTTCAACATTTGCATTTGATCTGGGCTAAGGTTCATAGCGACGACAATATTAGATAAGCCTAACAAGCAAACAACAATGAGACGTCTTAGTCCAAATTTCATTCCGAATTCTTCTCTTTCTTTTAGCAAAAATTTTAGATTATTGTATCGTTCTTAATGACAAGTGCGATAATACTTCAAATAGCATCTTTACGTAAACTTACATTTGGCATTCAGCCTTCTAAAAGCCAATTAATAAACAAAATGTATGTTATCTGTTCACTTATGCTAAACACATGCGCCCTTAGGGACTAAAAGCGATATTGAAAGGCCATATTCACTCCACCGATTTTTGCATTGTCACTGTTCAAACTACTCAGATACTCTAAAGTGATGGCGCTACTTTTACTCAAGGCATAATGACCACCTAAACCAAAACTCATCCCAGATTCTGTACTAGAACCGACATTCTGTTGATCGAGTTTAGCGCTTGAGCCGCCCAGTAAGCCGTACATAGCTATTTGCTCTGTTAGCGGAATGTTTCCCTTAACCAATAGTGAGGCCAGCCCGTCGATTGATATACCACCTGAACGCCCTGTAGATACACCATAACGACCTTCTACAGCTAAGTAATCGTTGAAGTAATGGCCGACTTGAGCTTGCAAGACCCACGGTTTGCCTTCTTGACTAGAAGAACCTTCAGCGGTGTATTCTGCGGAGGTATACGAGAAAATGGCTCCAGCATATGTATTAGCTTGAGCGCTAGTGCTAATAGATAGAAAAGCGAAGATTGAAAATAGAATTTTTATACGTTTCGACGTAAACACGAGCTTATCCCTACACTCAACTAATAACCGGGCGAGAGTATAACACAGCAAAATTTACGTTAAACCGAAGAAGGCAGCTGTTACTTTAGATGAAATATCAATCAAGCCTAATAATTCAACCACTATTCATTGTTAAAACAATAAATTACATAACGGTACAGTTTTACGAAGCGGTAGGTTTAATTGATTTAAATTTGACACAAAGCAAGTATAAAGAGTATCGACAGGTTAAATATTAGTCTTTTGATCCAACGATTTAACGCAGTAGAAACTTTCTATATCAGACACAAGTGAATTGAGTGACGCTAAAGGGAAGTTATTTATACCCGCCGACGATTCGCGTCCCCCACCCGTATCGTACTTTGCACAAATGTCACCAGCGCCATACTTTTTACTAATTGGAGATCGCAGGCTAACCACTGAAGTGTCACTATTGCGTTTTGTTAATATTAAATGTGCTCTAGATGGGTCAGAGTTTGCTAGTTCATTGCCCAAAACACCGCTTACCCTTCTAGCCCAGCTTGAATTCGGTAAAATAACTACTTTTAAACTAGAAGACTGATAATGAGGAGAGACACTTTTAGCTAAAGACATGTCTTGTTCATAGGCTTTTTTAAGCTCACGAAAAGGCGAGTTTGGATCAGTTATTACGTCAAATGGAGAGTGGTATGAACGTAATTGATTAAACAGCTCCGCCGGCGCAAAGTGAAGGTCTTCAATACTTGAACCATAGCCATTATAGTTAACCAATACACCAAGTTCTTTTAGTTGATTGCGCTGCTCTTTATTTAAGCCCTCTGCCTCGGCAAGCTCATTAGCTTTAGCAATCAAGTTATCGCCGTAAGCTGCCGCAATAGCCCAATGGCGATACTTACCTTTTAGCTTTGCATCCACTAGCAATGCAGTACACATGTCGGCGCTGGTATCTATTTGAGCAAAAAGATTATCGTGCTGTGGAATATCACCAGCACGGTGATGATCGAAATATTCAACCTGCGCGCCAAGGTCTAAAGCTTGCTTTAGGCCAGCTTGATTTTTCTCCATGGATATATCTAATACTGTCACTTGGTCAGCTGCTTTAAACTCAAAATCATTCATCAACTGATTATCTCGTTTAACTCCAGTGACCAAAATGCTGTCTTTAGGCTCATTCAAGCGCAGTTGAATCAGAGAGATAATCCCGTCCGCATCACCATTAAATATATCGATATGTCTCAACAGAAGCTCCTTACAATCAGCCCGTAGCTTAGGCTTTAATAATGCCAGCGCTTACTAATGCGGCAACAACATACTCGGCGCACTGTTCTATAGACTTGCCATCTGTGTTTACATGCACATCCGCCTGCTCTGGTGCTTCGTAGGTAGAACTTATACCGGTGAAGTTTTTAATTTCGCCACTGCGCGCTTTTTTGTACAGACCTTTTGGATCTCTTTGCTCGCACACTTCTAAAGGCGTATCAATAAATACTTCGAAGAACTCACCGGCATCGAGCTGATTTCGAACTAAGCTACGATCAGCCTTAAAAGGGGAAATAAAGGCAGTAGAAACAACTAGGCCTGCATCAACAAAGAGCTTAGCCACTTCACCAATTCGGCGAATATTTTCAACCCTGTCCGTATCAGAGAAACCTAAGTCTCCATTTAGACCATGTCGAACGTTGTCACCATCAAGCACGTAGGTATGAACACCACGTTGATACAACAAATAATCTACGGCATTAGCAATGGTTGATTTGCCAGAGCCACTTAAGCCAGTAAACCAAAGCACACAAGGTTTATGGCCTTTTTTCATTACACGCAGCTCACGATTAACGCTATGGTTATGCCAAACTACATTTTCACTTTTGATGTCCATGTTCACCCTACTCAATTCTATATAACTAACGGCCTATAATGGAAAGACCATTGGAACCAATGTTAATACTACTGCGCCATATACAACAGCTACAGGAAAACCTAATTTTACAAAGTCTCGCAGGCTATAGCGCCCTGCGTTGTAAACCATCAAATTTGTTTGATAGCCGTAAGGACTCACGAAGCTGGCACTAGCCGCAAACGCGACTGTCATTACAAAGGTCATGGGGTTAGCGCCTAAGGCATTAGCTAAACCATAAGCTACAGGAAACATCAAGGCAGCAGCTGCGTTGTTCGTCACCAGTTCGGTGAATATCCAGGTAAGCAGGTACAACATAAACAAGCTAATAAAGATCCACTGGCCGTCTATACCACCATTAAAAGCGCTTTCTAAAAGCTCTACCAAACCTGCGTTATGCATCGCTTGCGATAACGCCAAGGCAGAAGCGACTATCAACCAAATTTCCTTGGGGAAGCGCCTCACTAATTCGCTAGGCGTTAAACACCTGAAGAAAATCAAGCCACCGAGCAATAGCACCATGGCTTTAAATAAGCTAATCAAACCAAGAGCTGCACTGCCAACCGCAAGTATATAACCACCAATGGCAATAATTTCAGAAAGTCCATTTAAGCGAGTATCAGGTTCAACACCACTCACTACAATAAAGTTCTTCGCTAAATTGGTTCTCGATTTAAAATCGCCACCCACCGCCAATACTAAAAAATCACCCGCTTGAAGCGTAGCTTCACCAAGCTTGCCGGATACCCGCTCTCCATCGCGTTTTATAGCCACTACGGCAGCATCAAACCGAGCTCGAAACCCTGCACCCTTTAAACTTTTGCCTACTAACATGCTTTCCGGTCGAATAACCACTTCAGTTAGATTCGACCCTAGTAAGCCGTTTGAATCAGCAAAAGTTTGTAAGCCTGAGAATTGATTTAACTGCATTACCTTAGTGACATCACCACTAAAGATTAAACGATCGCTTTGTTGCATCACTTCGCTAGGAGCAACAGGGCTAATTAGTTTTCCATCTCGAACGATTTCGACTAAGAATAAAGACTCTAAGTGGCGTAGACCATTCTCTTCAACACTTTTACCAATGAGTGTTGAATCTGCTTGAATTTTTGCGTCAATAAAATAACGATGGTAATGATTTTCTTCGCGTTTATGGTCAGGCAAATAACGCGAGAAAAAGGCTAAGGTGATGCCGCAAAAAACCACTGCCACTAAGCCAATTAAGGTAAAATCAAAAAAACCCAAGCTTTCGCCAGTGCTCTCAATTAACAGACTATTTACGATAAGGTTCGTCGAAGTACCAATCAGAGTTAGTGTGCCACCCAGGATAGCCGCGTAAGACAAAGGTAACAATAAGCGACTGGCGCTGTGATAAGGGTTGTTACGAATAGGGGCTAATAGCGTTGCTACAACGGCAGTATTATTAAGCGCTGCTGATGACAACACCGTGGTTGAGAACAGCCTTATCCAAGTAACACGTAGTGAAGGCTTAATAATGGATGCGGCCAATACTCTTAGTAAGCGGGTTTTTTCCAAGGCAATAGAACACAACATCAATAGTACCAAGGTCATTAAACCTTGATTAGATACGCTATCAAGAAGCTGCTCGGTACTGACTAAGTCCAGTACAAACAGCAACAGCATTACCCCACCAAATATTTTAGCGGGGTACTGCTGATAGCGTATTAAAGACGCAATGGTGCCAACGAAAATCACCGACACCATTATTGCCTGAATGCTCATTACTTAAGTAAATCGCTTAAGTCTTTAGCATCCCAATGTGGGAAGTGTTTGCGAACCAAGGCGTTAAGTTCTAGTTCAAAAGCAGAGAACTCATGCTGTTGGCTTGCTTCTTCTAAGTTACCTTTGGCTTTTATTACACCCGCACCCACAGTTACATTAGAAATACGGTCGATAATAATGAAAGAACCCGTCCCTTTGGCCATATCGTAAGCGTCAAAAGCGACCTGTTGGCTGAATTGGATTTGGCATACACCAATCTCGTTCAAGCCTAAACGTACAGCTTCCTGCTCATCTAAGGTGTTTACGTCAATTTGGTGTTCAATTTTAGCCACAGAGCCAGACGTTGTTTTAGATGCCAGTTTAAAATCGTACTGTTTGTTAGCGATAAGCGGCTCTTCAGCCATCCACACTATGGTAGCTTCTGCACTGCTCGCTACCCAAGGTTTATTATTGTTATGCACCAGCATGTTACCGCGGCTAGCATCAATTTCATCTTCTAGGGTAAGCGTTACCGCCATTGGCGCATATGCTTCTTCTAACTCACCGTCAAAAGTAACAATGCTTTTAACTTTTGAGGTCTTACCCGATGGCAGCGATGTTACTTCGTCACCTTTGCGAACAACACCCGAACTGATTGTTCCGCAAAAACCACGGAAATCTAAATTAGGGCGATTGACATATTGCACAGGGAAACGAAAATCATCGAAGTTTTGACCCGCACTAATAGGTGCCGATTCAAGCATGCCCATCAACGTTTCGCCATGATACCAAGCACTTTGCTCACTACGTTCAACAACGTTATCGCCATTAAGCGCAGAGATAGGCACGAACTTAATGTGTTCTATGTTTAGGTTCTCAGCAAACTTTTGATACTCGGCTTTAATTTCTTCAAAACGCGCTTCAGAAAACTCAACTAAGTCCATTTTGTTAATAGCTACAATGACTTGCTTAATGCCAAGAGTTGAAACAATAAAGCTATGCCGACGAGTTTGAACCTGCACACCGTAACGAGCGTCAATCATCACAATCGCTAAGTCACAGTTAGAGGCACCTGTAGCCATGTTTCGAGTGTATTGCTCGTGCCCTGGAGTGTCGGCAATAATAAACTTGCGTTTATCGGTCGAGAAATAGCGATAAGCAACGTCGATAGTAATGCCCTGCTCTCGCTCAGACTGCAAGCCATCAACCAACAGGGCTAAATCAAACTCACCATCAGTGGTATTAAACCGCTTAGAGTCATTTTTAATGGTGGCGAGTTGGTCTTCAAAGATCATCTTTGAATCATGCAACAAGCGACCAATTAAGGTGCTTTTACCGTCGTCTACGCTACCGCAGGTTAATAAACGCAGTAGTTGCTTTTGTTCATGCTGTTGTAAATACTCTTCAATATCTGAAGCGATCAGTGCTGATTGATGAGACATGTTTCCCTCACTTTCCTAGTTATTTACTAGGCTCATAAATTCTGTTCTAAAAACGCCAAACGTTTGCTTGGCAAAAATGCTACTTGGTACGATTAACTAGACAATTACGTTAAAAGTAACCTTCCATCTTTTTCTTCTCCATTGAGCCGGCACTATCATGATCAATCACACGGCCTTGTCGCTCAGAGGTTTTGGTCAGCAGCATTTCTTGAATAACTTCTTGCAAAGTGGTGGCTTCAGACTCAACCGCGCCGGTTAATGGGTAACAGCCTAAAGTACGGAAACGCACCATTTTGTGCTGTATTTCACCCTCTTCTATAGGCATACGGTCATCATCAACCATAATCAAGGTACCATCGCGCTCTACAACGGGACGCTTTTGAGAAAGGTAAAGAGGCACAATATCGATGTTTTCTAAAAAGATGTATTGCCAGATATCCAGCTCAGTCCAGTTAGATAGCGGGAATACACGAATACTCTCGCCCTTATTCACTTTTGAGTTATAGGTGTTCCATAGCTCTGGTCGTTGTGACTTTGGATCCCAGCGATGGTTTTTATCGCGGAATGAATAAACACGTTCTTTAGCGCGAGATTTCTCTTCATCGCGGCGTGCACCACCAAAGGCTGCATCAAACTGGTATTTATTGAGGGCTTGCTTCAAACCTTGAGTTTTCATCACATCGGTATGCACAGCACTACCATGCGTAAATGGACCAATGCCCATTTCCATACCCTCAGGGTTTTTATGCACTAGCAATTCAAAATCATATTTTTTTGCCATGTGGTCGCGAAACTGGATCATTTCTTTAAATTTCCAGTCGGTATCCACATGAAGCAATGGGAAAGGTATTTTTCCTGGGTAAAAAGCCTTGCGCGCTAAATGAAGCATTACCGCGGAGTCTTTACCCACAGAATAGAGCATTACCGGGTTGTCAAATTCAGCCGCTACTTCGCGAATGATATGAATACTCTCGGCTTCTAATGCTTTTAGATGAGTTAAATTATAATTTTCCATTTAGTCTTCAGCTCTTAGTTCGTTATATCGTAATCGAATATAAAACAAGCTCAGACTAACTGATAAAGCTAGCTACTACTAGTAACCGCTCTATAACATTATGCTACTTTTAATAACTTGTGATTCTAAGGCTATATGAACTTCTGCATTCAGGAACGTGATGTAAGGAATACCTAGGTTTTGTGTCGTATAAAAAATAGAGATGGATGGTTGAACAACAGAACCTTTAAAACTCTGTTTTCACTAAAGTGCTTTCAACCAATTTTGAGCGCTTAAATACCAATCAATAGTAAGTTCAATGCCTTGTTCAAAAGACACCGATGGAACGTAGCCTAATTCTTGTTGAGTTTTTCTAGCATCAATTGCATATCTGCGATCATGCCCCGGTCTATCATCAACAAAACTAATTAACGATTCCGCTTTACCTGCAATAGCGGCTTTAGCCAGTGGATACTGACTAGCCAATTCAGATGATTTTTTGAAACGACGGTTCAATAATTGGCAAACCAACTTTACAATATCAATATTTGCCCACTCATTATTACCACCGATATTGTAGTTTTCTCCTATTCGCCCTTTATTTAGAACCAGCTCGATACCTCGAGCATGATCTTCCACAAAAAGCCAATCTCGAACTTGCATCCCATCACCATAAACAGGCAAAGTTTTGTCGCCTAGTATATTAGTAATCACTAATGGGATGAGTTTCTCAGGAAAATGATAAGGACCGTAATTATTTGAACAATTAGAAGTAGTTACTTTCAAACCGTAAGTATGGTGATAAGCGCGAACTAGATGATCGCTTGCAGCCTTGCTTGCTGAATAGGGCGAGTTAGGTGCATATTGGCTGTTTTCCGAAAAAGCGGGGTCGTTGGGACCAAGTGTTCCGTATACCTCATCTGTACTAACGTGGTGAAACCGATGCACTAACGACGGCATACCCAAGATATTAGGGTTATCAATCCAAACCCTTTTTGCTGCTTTTAATAAACTGTAGGTTCCTATAATGTTAGTTTCGATAAAAGCATCAGGTCCGGTAATCGAGCGGTCGACATGAGACTCTGCAGCAAAATGAACAATGGTATTAAGTTTTTCTTCATCTAACAAACTCGCCACTAAATCAGTATTACAAATATCTCCAAGCACAAATTTAAAATTTGCGTGACTTTCAACCTTAGCAAGACTCACTTTATTCCCTGCATAAGTCAGAGAATCTAAAACAACAAGTTGATCTTTAGGGTGATGTTGTAACCAATAGTGCACAAAGTTAGCGCCAATAAAGCCCGCTCCTCCGGTTACCAACATTCGTTTATTCATATAAAGACTCACTATCAGGGCTTAAGGTACAAGTGCATTTAGGTATTTACCATAGGAGTTATTGAGCATTGGCTCAGCTAATGCTTTTAGTTGTTGAGCGCTAATTAATCCAAGTCGATACGCTATTTCTTCTGGACAGCAAACTTTCAAACCTTGTCGTTTCTCCAAAACGGCAATAAACTGTCCAGCTTCAAGCAAAGAGTCATGAGTACCCGTGTCTAACCATGCGCTACCGCGACCGAGTAACTGAACTTTTAATAACCCTTGTTCCAAATATAAGTTTATTAGATCTGTAATTTCTAGTTCACCGCGCTTGGAAGGTTTAAGCTGTTTAGCTAAGTTAACCGCTTGATTATCAAAAAAATAGCAACCAGTAACCGCAAAACTTGATTTGGGCACTTCTGGCTTTTCCTCGATAGACAACACTTTTCCATTTTTATCAAACTCAACCACACCATATCTTTCTGCATCTGTTACATGGTAACCAAAAACGCACGACCCTTCTCTTTGTTTAGCAGCAGAGCTTAAAGCTAGAGATAAACCCTGTCCATAAAACAGATTGTCACCTAAAACTAAGCATGTAGGATTGCCATCCAGAAAGGTTTCTGCGATTAACAATGCTTGAGCAATACCATCTGGGGAATTTTGCACTGCATATTCAAATGTTACTCCCCACTGGGAGCCATTACCTAAAAGCTTTTGGAAACGGGGAAGATCGTCAGGCGTAGAAATGATTAAGATTTCGGTGATCCCCGCTAGCATCAATGTGGCTATTGGATAATAGATCATCGGCTTATCATAGATAGGCATTAGTTGTTTACTAATCACTTGGGTTATGGGGTATAAGCGAGTCCCAGAACCCCCAGCTAAAACTATTCCTTTACGTTTCAAAGCAACCTCTAAAAATCTCAGATAAATGAATTCAGCTTACCGGAAATAACTTCAGGTTTATTCGATCATCAGCGAGGTTTTTGAAACGTAAGCTAAAGCCGATATCAGAAAGCTTACTAATCGACTCGAGATAGTGAGCTTCGGCATTTAAGCCCAAGGCTAAACCGGGGTGGGCGGTATTAAACGGCGCTGGTGCGTCTAACAGACCAGCGTTGGCAAACAATACTTGGTCATGTTCAATAATACCGTACAAACAGGCCACAGGAGCACGTAAATCTGCCGCTTTAATGATTCGATTTAAGTTACTTAAGGCTTCACTGGGTTGTAATGCTGTGGGGTCGTTGACTAAAAAGCGATTCCACATGTCTTGGAAAAAGCCATTAATGATCACAGCAGCAACTACGCCTTCATCGCCCAATAAACAAATATCTACCACCAAAAAGCCTACGTGGTTTTCATCAATTTGTTTAATAATTGGGAATAAGGTTTGGCCTTTTAAGCGGTAATGACAAAAAAAACCAATCACTTCCTGAGTTGCTTCTGGCAAAATCTCTCGTAACACTAAACTTGCTTGGGCATCGTTGGTTTTGAAGTGAACTTTATGTTCATCGAACTCAGCAAACTCCATTTGCAAACTATGGTCATCAGCCATTGAGAGATTGGAGAGAATGGTATGAGTAAGTTCGTTAAAGTCAGTTAAGGGTTTAACTAGGAAATCACAAGCCCCTAATTGCAGTACTTTTCGCAAATCGGCCATGGAGCTTTTTCCAGAAATAACCACAACGCTGCCGTTGTAATTATCTAAGCGCTGCAGCAGCTCTACCCCATTCATACGGGGCATCATTAGATCCATCAAGATAATGTCGTAGTGCTGCTGAGCAATTGCGTCTAAAGCTTGTAAACCATCTTCAACAACCCCAACCATTGCACCCTGCTGGGTTAAAAAGGCAAGCAGCTGCTGACGAAAAACAACTTCATCCTCAACAACCAAAATAGAAATTCCATACAGTGGATTATCGTCCCGCTGTTGCATTCCCCGTAAACTTCCCTTTATTAATTAATAAGTTAGTAAGAGACCAATGGTCTAATCAGTTGACTATATAAGTAAATTGTAAATAACGCTAGTTAGCGAGTTCAAAATTTATAACTTATAGAAAGAAACCATGAGCCATCAAATAAAAGTAAACACAACTCTCTGCGTAGATCGCTTTTTCTGCAACTGCAACTGGTTGATACCATAGCTTAGTTAATATTCTTCGATCTCATCTAAATAATCTTCTAAAGCTGAATCTATGTCTTCTTTAGAACTGGTAGGCGGTTTACCGTTATAAAAACGATATAAACGATATTGCAGGTAGGCATCTTTTACGAAAGTATAGCTGTCAAGGGAGTTGTCTAGCAAAGGTTCTTGTTCAATGACAGATGCACGTTTATAGAGACCATCTAAGCCCCATTTAATCACTTGTTCTGCAAACGTTAGATTAGTCAGCGGTGAAGCAAATGCATCAACCCAATCACCCACTTCTTTACGTACAGTGGTAGGTCCGAGTACAGGCAACATTACGTAGGGACCTTCTGGCACACCATAAAAGCCCATCACATCGCCAAATTCTTCTATGTCACGCTTTACACCTGAGCGTCCCATTAGATCAAAAACACCAAAAATGCCAAAACTAGAATTAAACAAAAAGCGAACTAAATTATTAGAGGCGCGTTCGACTTTGCCTTGCAATAAATGGTTGGCAAAACTCGCAGGCTCTTCTAAGTTTCGAATAACATTATTCATCGCTTCGCGTAATCCAAAAGGAATATACTCTGCGTAAACGTGAGTGACTGGTCGGTAAAGCGGTTTGTCTAAGTAGTTATAATTGAAGTTCCACATGCTTCGATTGAAGCTTTCAAAGGGGTCGGAAAAATCTTGATAAGGCTCAGGAAGTTCTTCAACTTCATTTGCTGATGTTGAGAATGCAGTTGAAAAAATAGCGCTAAACATCGCAAAAGCTATAACAACACTACGCACCCAGTGCCCCTTCCTTGGTCTTGTACTACTCGCAAAACTAAACAGTGATAGCTAGTTGCGACACAAATAAAAAAGGTTGCTAAGCAACCTAAGTTTATTATGGCACCGATAGCCTAATGTGAATAGTAAAAACTATTATTGCTTACAGTATTAATACAAAGTTATAGCTGGGTATCAATGACTAACTGTATTGGGCTATCACCACCTTGAGATATAGCAGAAGATTTTCCTTCCCAATCACCATCGGTAGTTTGTACATTATTGTCATACGACAAACGCGCGGTAATGTAGAAGTCCCCTTGCTGCGACAACTTCAACCCTTCCATCATGCTATCACTGTCGGATAAGTTCACCGTAACAGGGAAGCGAGGGTGAGCAACCTTTTTAGCCGCTAAAGGCATCGGCGGGCCATTTACCGATTTAGCAAACACAAACAAAAAGCTAGAATCTGGTACCGCTAAGCCATCTTTAACATCAACGGTAATACTATAACTAGGTCCACTTGGTACTACTGGGTCAACACTCACAACTTCAGCTGGCCGAGATTGCTGCTGAGCGTCAATTTGTCCTTTAGCAAACTCGATGCTTTGTCCAAGCATTTGATAACGTTCAGAGTCTACATCAACCAAACCTTGCATTGTTTGCCAGCGGTCTATCGCTAACTGAAACTGTTGCTGCTCTAAAGCCATAAATGCATATAACGACCATAACTCTAACTGGCTCGAGTCTTTTTGTAAGGCTAGCACCAAAATTCGCTCTGCTCTTGCCGCTTGATTTGGCTCGCCGCTGTAGAACAAAGACTGAACATACACAGCCACAATATTGGCGCTGTTAGAGTCACGCATATAAGCTTGTTCTGCTGCATCCATCATAATATCTAAACGATTAAGTGCTTGGCCGACTTTAGCTAACAAAAACCAACCACGAGTATCTGAAGGATCGTTATGCAATTTAGTTCGCAAGCCCAATGCGAAGTTCGACAAATCTTGCTCGGTTACTTCTCCTCCCTCACCAAGTAACACTTTATTACTTAGCTCGGGCATTTGTTGAACAATGTCTTGCCAATCTTGAACTTGTTTTGAACCGCCTAGGCTTGCATACATACCAATAGATAAAGCGATAATAAACACCACACCAGGAATCGCTACCCAAGCTGATACATGAGATTGCTCTTTGGCTGTTTCCTCAGGAATATCGTCTAACAAATTGTGCTGTAGTTCACTCACTAGCACGTCACTGTCTTCGGTTAAACCTTGTTGGTTTTCTTGCTCAATTTCAACTAAGCGGTCTTTATAGAGAGTTTTATTTAACTCAGTTTGGGTGACCGACTTCGATTGTCTTTGCTTCCAAAGCGGCAACACTATTATTGCTAACGCTACAATAGTAAGAACGGTGGCAGCTAACCAGAATACTGTCATTATTTCTTTTGCTCCGTTTGTTTAAGCAACTCTGCTAAGCGTTGTTGTTCCTGTGAATCTAACTCTGGCTGAGCGCTTTTTTTAC
The DNA here is from genome assembly GCF_046774965.1 of Agarivorans sp. DSG3-1. Taxonomy (NCBI): domain Bacteria; kingdom Pseudomonadati; phylum Pseudomonadota; class Gammaproteobacteria; order Alteromonadales; family Alteromonadaceae; genus Agarivorans; species Agarivorans sp. DSG3-1. Next base: position 4,167,067 of record NZ_CP177241.1, read on the forward strand.
GCCTGGCTAAGCGCCAAACTGTAAAACCACCAATAAAAATAATGCCAATAGGAGCTAACCAAAGCGTTAGTACTGCAGGTGTTAGTGGTGGGTCGTAACGAACAAAATTGCCATAACGCGCCACCATATAATCTAGAACTTGCTGTTTATCACTACCCGACTTCACCATTTGATAAGTCTTTTCCCGTAAGTCTTGGGCTAAACCAGCATTTGAATCAGAGATATTATTGTTCTGGCACTTAGGACAACGTAGTTCACGGGTTAACTCCCTAAAAAGCTCTTCTTGCTCTGGAGAATCAAACTCATGTGCCTCAATCGCAGCATTGGCCACTATTGGCACACAAAAACATAAGGCGACCAGAATACTTCGTAGATGTTTGTTCATCGTTACTCCAAGCCACTAAAAATAGGACCGAGGGTTTCTTGCCAGTTACGAGCGTTCACGTCGCCCACATGGCGATAACGAATAACACCTTGGCTATCAATAAAGTAAGTCTCAGGTGCACCGTATACCCCTAAGTCGAGAGCGAGTAAGCCCTTACCATCGTACAAGTTCACTTGATAAGGATTGCCTAATTGCTCTAACCACTTAATTGCTTTGCTTCGGTCGTCTTTGTAATTAAGGCCGACAATTTTTACGCCTTGTGCCGCTAACGAATTCAAGAAGGTATGCTCCGCTCGACAGGTTGGGCACCACGTTGCCCACACATTCAACAACAGAGGCTGCCCTTTGAAAATAGCAGCGTCATGTTGTTTGTCTTGCTGATAAATATCCTGCAAAGTGAATTGAGGCACTGGCTTACCAATAAGTACCGACTCAAGCTCTGTGGCATCGCTATATAAACCGCGATATAAAAACACCGCCATAAACAAAAATGCGATCAGTGGCAAAAGGAAATACATCGCGCGTTTGTTCACTTACGACTCCTCCGCTAATGCTTTAGCTTGAGCAGGAGTTTTGTCACTCAACTGCTCTTGTTTCACTTTAAAGCGGTAACGTTTATCCGCCATAGCAAAAATGCCACCAATAGCCATAATGATAGAGCCTAACCAAATCCAACGAATAAATGGCTTGTAGTACAAGCGTACAGCCCACGCACCTCCGGGCAATTGCTCACCCATTGCAGCATAAAGGTCTCGCCACAAGCCAGCGTCAATGGCTGCTTCTGTCATCATATTGCGCTGCACACGGTAGAAACGTTTTTCTGCGCGTAAAGTAGTAGCAAGCTGTTCGCCTTTGTATACGTCAATCACCCCAACGTGACCTTCATAGTTAGGGCCAACTAAAGGGTTAACTTCTTTAAAGTGGAAACGATAGGCAGCGAAGGTAACCGATTCACCCGCCTCCATACGCAAATCGCGTTCAATACTGTAATGGCTAGTCATGGAAACACCAATGACCGTTACAGCCAAACCCAGATGGCCTAATACCATTGCCCAGTGAGAGCGGCTAAGTACTTTAACGCCTTTCATAAAGCTGTGGCGATGCGTTGCCCGTAAATACACTTCTAGGGCGGTACAAGCAATCACCCAAAAAGATAACACTAAGGCCATATAGGCTAAGGCATAAAATTTTGGCGCAAGCATTACCAGCAACAGTGCCGGAACCGCTAAACTAAACACAGCGATAAGGCTTAAAGACTTTTTAAGTGGTCGTATATCTTGACGTTTCCATCGCAGCAGCGGGCCAATGCCTAAAGCCAAAGCAAATGGCACAATCATCCAGCTAAACATTCTGTTAAAAAACGCTTCACCAATAGAAATACTGCCTAAGCCTATCTCTTTATGCACTAGCGGCAACAAGGTGCCTAGCAACACCACCACTAACGCCGCGATCAACAGGATATTGTTAATCAGCAAAAAGGTTTCTCGTGAAAACAAGCTATAACTACCACGGCTTTTAACTTGAGAGCCGCGAATAGCGAACAGCAGTAATGAACCACCAATCACTACTAGTAAAAAGCCTAGAATAAACAAGCCACGAGCAGGGTCACTAGCAAATGCATGTACCGAAACCAATACTCCTGAACGAACTAAAAAGGTACCTAATAAGCTAAGTGAGAAAGCTGAAATCGCCAGCAATACCGTCCAAGATTTAAACACTCCTCGCTTTTCAGTTACCGCTAAAGAATGCAACAAAGCAGTGCCCACTAACCAAGGCATAAACGATGCATTTTCTACTGGATCCCAGAACCACCAACCACCCCAACCGAGTTCGTAGTATGCCCACCAACTACCTAGTGCGATGCCTACAGTTAAGAATATCCATGCAGCCATTGTCCAAGGGCGAGACCAGCGTGCCCAAGTAGAATCTAAACGCCCGGCGAGCAGTGCAGCGATAGCAAAAGCAAAAGCTACGGAGAAACCTACATAACCCATGTACAGCAGCGGCGGATGGAATATCAAACCAACGTCTTGTAATAAGGGGTTTAAGTCTTGTCCATCAACCGGGAAGAACGGCAACGTTCTATCGAAGGGATTCGAAGTAAGCAGAATAAACAAATAGAAACCAACACAAATCATGCCCATAACTGCAACAACGCGCGCCACTGCATCTAAAGGCAAACCACGGCTAAACATAGCCACAGCAGCTCCCCAACCAGCTAAAATAAGTGCCCATAGCAATAGCGAGCCTTCGTGTGCCCCCCAAACTGCAGATAGTCGGTAATACACGGGCAGTTGACTGTTTGAGTTATTAGCCACATAAGCGACGGAGAAATCATTAATGGCAAATGAGTAACTTAATACCACAAATGACAAGCCAACAAAGGCGAATTGCCCCAAGGCCAGTGGTCGCGCCAACTTCATTAAGGCCACGCTATTTTTACTGGCGCCCCATAAGGGATAAACGCTTTGTAAAATAGCCAGAGTAACCGCCAAAATTAAGGCGTAATGTCCAAGTTCCGGGATCATAGTTCCGTCTCTAGTGTCCAGAGCCCTGAAGTTGGGCCTCTGTATATTCGGGTTTAAAGTGTTCCATTCCTTCTAACGCTTCTGCCACTTCCTGTGGCATATATTCTTCGTCATGTTTTGCTAGTACTTCAAATGCCGACACGGTGTTTGCATCTACTAACTCACCTTGTGCCACAATGCCTTGCCCTTCGCGGAATAAATCTGGAAGTATGCCTTCATAAAGTACCGTAACAATTCCTCCGCCAGCGTCACTAAGCTTAAAGCTAACTTGTAAACTAGTTTGTGAGCGTTCCACCGTGCCTGGTAGCACCAAGCCACCAATACGTAATCGTTGGCCGACCTCAGGTTTCACTTCTTGCTTGCCTTTGCCTTTCACAAGCTCCGTAGGTGTGTAAAACAAATCAATGTTCTGTTGCAAAGCAAATAGCAGTAAGCCGATTGACGCCCCCAATCCAAGTACAATGGCCAACACAATGGTTAAGCGTTTTTTACGTCTTGGGTTCATAAGCGTTCAGTTACCTCTTTTGCTGCTTGTACGCGTTGTTGGCGAGCCGATTGGCGTGCCACCGATTTAAAAATTGCATTACGTTTAACTATGCTATCTACCACAATGGCGATCATGGCTGCAGCACTAACACCAAACGCTAGCCATACATAAAATGCATAGCCGCCCATGGCTAAAAAATCACTGACTGATTCAAATTGCATGGCGTTCAACCTCTAGCCTGAGAGTGGCGATTAATAAGTTGTTGTACCCATGGTCTACGTTGCTCACGGCGTAATAGTTCTGTTCTAAACCTCACTAAACTCACTGCGCCCAAAAAAAACGTAAAAGCAGCAATGTTCAGCAACAAAGGCCATAACATGTCCGAATCTATTGAGGGTTTATCAAATTTGGTAATGGTTGCTCCCTGATGCAGGGTATTCCACCACTCTACTGAGTAGTGAATAATCGGCAGGTTAATAACACCCACCAAGCTTAAAATGCCTGCCGCTCTGCCGGCCATGGTTTTATCTGAGAACGCGTTATATAAGGCAATGACACCCAAATACAAAAACAGCAAAATTAATTCAGAGGTTAACCGCGCATCCCATACCCACCAAGCACCCCACATGGGCTTACCCCAAGCGGCACCGGTGAACAAAGCAATAAATGTGAATACCGCCCCTACTGGCGCAACAGCGGCTACGTACATATCCGCTTGCTTAATCTGCCAGACTAATCCAATAAAAGCAGCCACGGCCATAGAGGAATATGCACCCATCGACAAAATGGCTGAAGGTACATGAATATAGATGATACGAAAGCTATCGCCTTGTTGATAATCTGCTGGAGCAAAGGCTAATCCCCACACCAATCCAACAGCGAAACAAACAACGGCAAACACACTAAACCAAGGCACAAATTTACCGGCTAATTGGTAACTGGCTTCAGGTTTTGCGTAAGGATGTAACCATTTCCACATAATGGTATTTACTCTCTCACTTAATTAATTATATTTAGTTAATACTAACTTTTAGCGCGGCAGCGGTAGCAAAAGGAGCCAGTGTTAAGGCCAGTAAACTAATTGCCCCCATAATCGCTAAATGCCCTGCATAGGGCAAGCTTAAAGACGCAGCCTCAATCGCAGATGTCGCAAAAATAAGCACCGGTATGTAAAGCGGCAAGATAAGTAAGCTGAGCAATACTCCGCCTTTGCGTAAACCTACCGTTAACGCCACCCCAACCGAACCAATTAAACTTAAGACTGGCGTACCTAAAACCAAGGTATAGAACGTCGCTTGAAAACTTTGCCACTCTAGAGACAGCAATACTGCTAACAAAGGCGACAATAACAAAATAGGTAAGCCGGTGATCAACCAATGGGCGACAATTTTCGCTAAAGCAATCAAGGCCAACGGCGAGCCACCAATAATCATCTGCTCTAAAGAGCCATCAGCATAATCATCGCGAAACAAGCGTTCTAACGATAATAGCGAAGATAACAAAGCAGCAACCCATAAGATTCCGGGCGCTATTCTTGCCAATAACAAAGGCTCGGGGCCTACAGCGATAGGAAACAAAGTAATAACAATCAGAATAAACCACAATGGGTTTAGTACATCTGATTTTTGGCGAAAAGCAGCCAATAATTCGCGCTTAATGACTGTGATTAAAACCTGCATTATACCACCTCTTCAAAGGCGGGTTTTATCTCTAATACTCGATAATGCTCAGCAGCAATATTTAGTTCTTGGTGCGTGGTAAGCAACACCATCCCACCGGATTTAGCATGTTCGAGTATCACTTGTTCAAGATACGCTACACCCTGTTTATCAATTGCAGTAAAGGGTTCATCTAAGATCCAAAGCTTACATTTTACCAACCATAAACGCGCTAACGCTACGCGCCTTTGTTGACCAGCAGAAAGGTGAGCAACAGGCTCTTCTTCTAAGCCTGCTAGCCCTACTCGAGTTAACAAAGCATAGAGTTGCTCTTGCGCCAAACTTTGCCCGGCTAAGCCTAAATAAAATCTGAGGTTTTCTAAGGCACTCAACTCTGCTTTCACCCCTGCATGATGACCTAAATAAAGGCAATCTCGATGATAGCTGTCGGCATCTTGAGTAATAGAATGATCTTGCCAGATAATTTCACCACTTTCAGGGCGAGAAAGCCCTGCGATAAGCCGCAGTAAACTAGTTTTACCAGCCCCATTTGGGCCAGCTATTTGCAGTATTTCTCCTGGGAGTAAGGTAAAAGACAGCCCGTCAAACAATACCCGTTCTTCCCTTACACAACACAGTTCACTAGCTTTAAGCATCGATCATCATTTTGACAAAATAATTGCCTTGGATGTTACCACAGCTAACCATTAAATCTAACTTAGCCAGCTAAATTAACCTCATGCTTACAGCGCTTTGCAAGCTAAGTAACAAATATTCAAAGTTTATTTTAAGACCAACGAGTAAGTTAAAGCTCGCACCGAAAATATAATAATCAGCTATGGATAAATTCGTTTAAAACAGCACTATTAGTAATAGGAGCTGATTAGATAGCCACAAGGTGGAGTGTTGAAGACTAATCAAACGGAAGTAAACACATTAGCTCCGTTTGAAATATTAGTTGGTGGTAAATTGATTTAGGCTAAAAAAGTTGGCTAGAATCTAAGCCGACAAGTGCCTCTAAAGTCGCAATTATCAGAGCAGACCTGAGCCACTAAAAATAAAGCTTAGCTTACTTGGCCTTTCATCTTGTTACGCAAGCTAAGCAATAATTCAGCCTCAGCTTTTGGTAACTCACATTCGCGCATTACTTCTTCTAGATCCGCCCCTAATTCCACCAATTTAACAGCGCGTGTATATAACTTACTGTCTGGGTCTTGCGATTGAATTTGAGAGGTTCGCAAAAATGCTTGTTCGACTTGATCACTCTGGCGCTCAAGCTCTTTTACTAAAGAAGCGTTGGCAACATGCAGCTCTTGCAATTGCTTTTCAATAACTCGATGAGTCTTAAGAAGGTTTTTAGTCACCGTTTCTAAGCTGAGCATTTTGTTTTCACTTGCTTCAGCTTGCTGCCTTGCCTTACTAAGGAGCCAGAAGGCCCCACTAAGGCAAAGCACTGTTACCACTAGGGCAATAAGATTAATCCAATCCATTTATAGTGAGCTTACTTCGTCCCACTCTTCATCTGAAAGCAACTTGTTTAAATCCACTAGGATTAACAATTGACCATCACGATTACTTACTCCTTGAATAAATTTAGCACTTTCTTCAGTGCCTACATTTGGCGCAATATCAATTTCCGAAGAACGTAAATAAACCACTTCTGCTACGCTATCCACCAAAATACCAATCACTTGAGATTCAGCTTCAATAATAACAATACGGGAATTCTCAGTAATGTCTGATGACGGCAAACCAAAGCGCGAGCGAGTATCAATAACAGTAACCACGTTACCACGAAGATTGATAATACCGAGTACGTAGTTTGGTGCGCCAGGAACAGGAGCTATCTCGGTGTAACGCAGCACTTCTTGCACTTGCATTACGTTAATTCCATAGGTCTCACTTTCTAGTTGAAAAGTCACCCATTGTAGTACTTCATCTTCGGCAATATTTTCTGCGATATTACGCTGCTCGCTCATCTGCGTGTCCTTTTTGTTGTTCGTGAGTCCAATCGGATCTCGCAACTCATATATTCAGTATATATCATATGTTATAAAACTAAACGGCAGATTTTCCTACTCTTTCCACTTAAGAAACCTAGCCGTGTCTCACTATTTTATTGCCCTTCGATATTCACGCCTTCGCTCAGCATTTTCTGTAACTCTTCTACGTGAACCAAAGCACACATTTTTTGCTTAACCATTCCCGCTAACCAACGTCTGGAACCGGGTTCCGAACGCCACTTAACATCGTCTCTGGTAAGACGCTCGGTACCAAACAGCTTTTCACAACTTAAGCCCCAAGCAGTTTCCCCAAGCATCACTAAATATTTGTAATCGGGTTCAAAAGGCTGATTTGGCATCACCCATTTTGCGGTATCAACCACCGATAACTTTTGTTCTCGCTCAATCATTATGCCCGAGAACCAATTTGGCTTACCAAACAAGGGGCTCACCTCGGATATACGGTGAATACCACCTAGCTCAGTTAGCGGAACACCAAAAGTCACTCCAGCTACTTCAAAGAATAGCACCTGAAAATCATTTTCAGTTTCTATATTTTGCCATTCAGGCGGAACTGACTCAGACGCTGGTTGAAACTCAGTATCTACCAGAGTTTCAACATGCTGTTCTTCTTCAACAACTATTTGCTCTTTAGCTTCTTGTTGTTCTTCAACTTCTGGAGCTTGTTCGGGAATCTCTGCAATCGGCAATAAAACCGGTTTGGCTTCGGCAACAGCAGCAACTCGCAGCTCAGCTTCTTCGAATAATTTAGCTAAAGGTTTTATTTGCGGCTCTGGTGGATTGGCTACTTCAACAATAGGTTCAGCATCTGCTTTTTCAGGTGCTTGATTAGGCTCTGTTAACAAAGAGTCGAAATAACTGCCTAATGCTTCTTCCATCATTTTGTCGCTATTCATAGCAGCCCCTGCTCATCGGTCATTTGCTGCAAGTGCGCCAGCAAGGTTTGATAGGCAAATACTCCACGACAATTTTTTATATGGTATGAAGGCGGCGCGTGACGCAAGCTGGCATCTCTAAACTTGGTATCAATTGGAATCACTGAGTTCCAGATATTCTTAGGGTAAGTTTCTTGTAGCTCTTTTAATGCACTTAGCGAAGCGCGGGTTCGTTTATCGTACATGGTTGGCACGACCGTGTAACGCAAAGGCTCTGGGCAAGAACGCTGCATAATGGCGAGGGTTTTCACCATACGTTCTAAACCTTTAATGGCTAGAAACTCTGTTTGCACTGGCACTAACACTCGGCTACTGGCGGCTAGCGCATTCACCATCATTACACCTAATACTGGCGGACAGTCAATTAAAACGTAGTCGTATTGATGCTCAATTCTAGCCAAAATACGCTTAAGAATTAGGCCCATACCTTCTCGCTGCCCTAGCACTTTATCCAAGGTTGCTAAGGCCATACTGGCGGGAATTAAATCAAGATTATCAAAAGAAGTGGCCTGAATACTGTGGGTTACCATTGCATCGTCAAGCTGGGTATTTTGGTAAAGCTCGTATAGGGTTCCTTGCACGCTATCTACATCAAAACCCAAATAGCTAGTTAACGATGCGTGGGGATCGGTATCAAGCAATAACACCCGCTTACCTTGCTGAGCTAATAAACCGGCAAGCGAAATCACCGTGGTAGTTTTACCTACACCGCCTTTTTGATTAGCAACCGTCCAAACTTTCACCTATTCTTCCTGCCTTGTCGTAAATCGAACGCCACCGCCCTCAATGGGCACGGCTAACATGGTATCACTATCGGGTTTTCTTAAGGGCTTATCTAACTCTTCACCCGCTGGAACGTCTATTTGTTTAGCAACCACAGGCGATTCCCATACCTTACTCGACAACGCGATAACAACGCGTCTGTTTTGTCGATTGCCTTGAGCCCAACCTTCTGGTGCGTACTCTGCAAATGCCTCTATCGCCATTCTAGCGGGAGTAACTCCGCGGCTTTGTAACTCACGTAATACTCGTGTAGCCCTTGCTGCCGAAAGCTCCCAATTGCTTGGATAAAGTTCACTATCTATACTCGTCTCATCAGTATAACCACGCACTCGAATAAAATTATCGGTATGTTTTAGCCGATCAGCTAGTTGATCGATAACTTGCGTTGCTGGTTTTAATAAATAAGCACTACCGCTGGCAAAAAACAAACGACTGTCTAATTCGATAGTCAGCCACTGTTCATCATAACTTATTACTATATCGTCGCTTTTTAGAAAACCTTTAAATTCGTAGACTAATTGCTCGGCTAATTCTGAAAATTCGTCTAATGCTGGATTATGATCATTTTCACTGAAATGAACGGGCGTTTTTTTAGCCGGAGAAATACCTTCCAGTATAGATTCACCAGAGAACAATATACCTTCTTCATTATTAGCAGCACTGTTTGATTCAATAGGTAAAATCGCTGAATCTGACTCCTCGAATAAGGCAATGGCTTGCTGTAAGCGCTGTTGCAATTCGGGATATTCGTTTTCATTGGCAATAGCCATCGCATACAAGACTACAAACAATGCAAACATCAACGTCATGTAATCGGCGTAAGATACTAACCAACGCTCACTACTAGCCTTGGGTTTAGCGTGAACCGCATAGCGGCGTCGCATCTTAAGTCAACTCTTGAGTAAATGCGCTCAAGCGGCGCTGGATTTCAATACTACTTGCCCCTTCGGCTATCGACACTAAACCGGCCAAGGTCATTTCTTGATAAATAGCGCGCTCGCTTGCGACTGCTCGCAATTTATTAGCGATAGGTAAAAAAACAAAGTTAGCAAAACCAACGCCATAAATGGTGGCCACAAAGGCGACTGCGATGCCTTGACCTAGCTGTTCAGGGCTGGTTAAAAAGTCCATGGCCTGAATTAAGCCTAACACCGCCCCTAAAATACCAACAGTTGGGCAATATCCGCCCATGGCTTCAAATACTCCGGCTTGTTTTTCTAAACGGTTTTGTTCTAAGTCGATAATATCTTCTAACGATTGTTTTAGCTGCCTTGGCTCTGCACCATCAACCAACATTTCTAAACCACATAAACTAAAAGCATCAGCTTGTTGGTGTTTTTCTAAAACAAGATAACCATCTTTCCTAACAATATGAGACCAATCTAAAATTTGCTTGAATTGGTGATTCAATATCAAATCGCTTGATTGCCAGACTTTAGGAATAGACTTAATTGCTTGAGTAAATTGAGATGCCGGGGTTTGTAGCATAACGGCTCCAACAGTGCCGCCAATAACAATAATAAATGCATGCAGGTTAACTAAATCTGAAAGGTTTCCGCCCGCAAAAGTATGACCAAACCCAACAGCAGAGAACGCAATAAATACGCCTAAGATGCTAAGTTTATCCATTCCCTATTTCCGCAACGATCGCATCAGAAAATTGCTCTAGAGGCATTTGCTCAGAAGCAAGACCAGCGCTAGCAACCGCTTGAGGCATACCGTATACCACACAACTGGCTTCATCTTGCGCCCAAATAGTTGAGCCATTTTCTTTTAACAAACGACAGCCATCTCGGCCGTCGGCCCCCATTCCAGTGAGGATCATCGCCAATACATTGCTTTGATGACTTTTAGCTAAAGAGGCAAAAGTTATATCCACGCAAGGTTTATAATTTACCTTATCGTTACCTTCAATGATGCGTAAGCGACCATATTGCCCGCGCCCTTCCACTAACATTTGTTTGCCACCCGGAGCTAAATAAGCCCAACCAGGTCTAAGTTCATCGCCGTCTTCAGCCTGTTTTACATTAATCCGTGACAAACTATTTAAGCGTTGAGCAAAGGCAGCGGTAAAGGTGGCGGGCATATGCTGCACCAACAAAATCGGTTTTGAGAAACCAGCAGGAATCGAGGTTAAGATGGTTTGCAGTGCAACTGGCCCCCCCGTAGAGGTGCCAATAGCAACTAACTTATAACGTTTACCTGAAGGTTTAAACCTTGGGCTAACGCTTGCGCGTTCTGTGGCCTGCGGAGGGCTAGCATTGCTAGCTCCTGATGAAACAGGAGTTCTTCTCTGAGCCACCACAGGACGAGTTGTTGCCGGCGCTGACGGGCTAGCGGTTCTTCTTGCTACCACTCGGCGCCGTGCAATAGCTTTCACTCGCTGTTGCAATAAACTAACGGCTTCTTCTCTATCACGCGCGATGTCTTCAAACTTTTTAGGGATAAAATCTAGCGCACCAGCTTCAAGCGCATCTAAGGTCGCTTTAGCGCCATCATGCGTTAAAGATGAAAACATTAAAACGGGCGTTGGATTTTTAGCCATGATTTCGCGAACAGCGGTAATGCCGTCCATTACCGGCATTTCTATGTCCATGGTAATCACGTCGGGCTTTAGCCGAGCAACCATATCAATAGCTTCTCGGCCATTTTTAGCGGTATCAATAACTTCAAGCGTAGAGTCTGCGTTGATTATTTCGCTAACTCTACGTCTGAAAAAACTTGAATCATCAACTACTAATACTTTTATTGCCATTCTCGGTTCTTCTTAGAGGCAACGCTTACATTTTACGAGCGTAGCGTTTTAGTAAGCTAGGAATATCAAGTATCAATGCAATGCGGCCATCACTGGTGATTGTTGCACCAGCCATGCCAGGCGTGCCCTGCAATAATTGATCTAAGGCCTTAATGACCACTTCTTCTTGGCCAATAAGGTTATCAACTACAAAGCCAACTTGCTGAGGGCCGATCTGAACAATCACTACATGCCCTTGCGAGCTTCGTTCACCAGGTTGACCATTTCTAATCAGCCAATCTTGTAAATAGAAAAGCGGGATAGCTTTATCGCGAACAATAACCGTTTCTTGACCATCAACCACATTGGTTTTGGTCAAATCTAGGTGGAATATTTCGTTCACACTGGTTAATGGCAATGCAAAGGTTTGTTTACCTACATCAACCATCAAGGTAGGCAAAATAGCCAAGGTTAACGGGACTTTAATCTGTAAAGTGGTGCCTTGACCAAGGTGAGAGTCAATATCTACTGAGCCGTTTAGCTGAGTAATACTGGTTTTCACCACGTCCATTCCTACACCACGACCAGAAATATCAGAAATTTCGGTTTTGGTTGAGAAACCTGGCGCAAAAATCAGGCTGTAAGCATCTTTATCTGGCATTCTTGCTGCCGCATCGGCATCTAACACGCCGCGCTCAACAGCAATTGATTTAAGCTTATCGGCATTCATACCTGCGCCATCATCCTCAATCATCAATAGGATGTGGTCACCTTCTTGCGAGGCTGATAAACGAATAACACCAGTACGAGGTTTGCCTGAAGCCACTCGCTCATCTGGCATTTCTATACCGTGGTCTACGGAGTTTCTGACTAAGTGGACCAATGGATCGGCCAAAGCTTCAACTAAGTTCTTATCTAAATCAGTTTCTTCGCCGACCAACTCAAGATTAATATCTTTTTTAAGGCTACGAGCTAGATCTCGTACTACTCGAGGAAAACGTCCAAACACCTTTTTGATAGGTTGCATGCGGGTTTTCATTACCGCGCCTTGCAAGTCAGCCGTCACTACATCTAGATTGGCAGTGGCTTTAGACATGTCTTCATCGTTACTATTTAGGCCAAGGCTGACTAAGCGATTTCGAACTAATACCAATTCACCAACCATATTCATGATGTCGTCAAGTGTACGTGTATCAACACGAACAGTCGTTTCACCTTGAGGTACAGCTTGCTTGGTAGGAGCTTTAGCGGGTTCTGCTTTGGCTGGCGCAGCTTTAGCAGCTGGCTTCGCAGGAGCAGCGGGCTTAACCGCAGCAGGAGGTTTCGCGACAGCTGCTGCGGGCTTGGCTGGAGCGGCTGGCTTAACGTCAGGTGCTTTTCCAGCACCATGTAGCTGATCCAATAGCTTTTCAAATTCGTCATCGCCAATCTCTTCCCCGCTAGTTGCGGGCGCGGGGTCGGCAGCTTTTGGAGCGGGCGCTGCTGCACTAGGTGCTTTAGAACCGTGTAACTCATCTAAAAGTTTTTCAAACTCGTCATCGGAAATATCACCGTCACTAGCCGGAGCGGCCGCGCTCGGCGCAGGAGCAGCAGGCTTAGGCGCATCGCTACCATGAAGCTCGTCAAGTAAACGTTCAAACTCATCATCACTGATTTCATCAATGTTCCCACTATCAGCTGCTGGAGCGACAGGTTCAGGAACGGCTACTGGCTCGGGCTCAGCGGCGGCAATTGGAGCTTCATCTGCGGATTCAGGTTGAGAAAGATGATGCAGGCGGTCAATAATATCAGGAGAAGCTGGTGTTAACGGTTCGCGAGCCTGCACTTGAGCAAACATATCATTAACAGCATCAAGAGCTTCAAGAATAACATCCATCAGCTCTGGCGAGACACCCCGCCCACCGTTACGCAAGGTGTCAAAAACGTTCTCTGCACCATGACAAACATCGACAAGCTCGGTAAGAGACAAAAAGCCTGCGCCACCTTTTACGGTATGGAAGCCGCGAAAGATAGCATTTAATAAGTCACTATCATCTGGACGTTTCTCTAAATCAACCAACTGTTCAGACAGCTGCTCAAGGATCTCCGCCGCTTCTACGAGAAAGTCTTGTAAGATGTCTTCATCTACATCAAACGACATGCGCTACTCCCTTAAAATCCTAAACTAGATAACAGGTCATCAACATCATCTTGATCGTTAACAACGTCATCCCTTTGCTCTTTATTTAATATTGGCCCTTCGGCTTCAATGGCCGATTTTGCAGGAGCTTTTTTCTCTATAACTTCGGCTTTATCATTGCCAAACAAGGTCAGCATTTCCACTAAACTTTCTTCAACTTCTTGAACTAAGGTGATTACTTTACGAATCATTTGCCCAGTTAAGTCTTGAAAATCTTGAGCCATCAATATTTCAGTTAACATACTTCGTAGTTTATCGGCATTTGCTGAAGAACTATTAAGGAAAATATCGATTTGGTGACATAGCGCTTTAAATTGACCAATTTCAATTCTTCGTTCCATCAAACTTTGCCAAACAGGCATAATATCGTTGATTTCACTGGTTAATTGATCGGCAATAGGGAGGCCAGATTCAACCGCATCCATGGTCTTATTAGCGGCTTGGTCGGTCATCTCTATTACATAGTTTAACCGCTCTTTTGCATCAGGTATTTCCTGATTAGCCAATTCATTAATACGAATATCTAGCTTGAAATCATTTAATGAATCGTGAAGTTGACGCGTGAGCTGACCAACTTTGTCAAACAACAGGTTGGCTTTAGGAGCACACAGCTCACTGACAAATTGATTCGCCTCGGAGACGTTTCCTTCTTCAAGTAGCAACACCAAAGCTTTGGCATCGGCTAATGAGATGATCGGAGTATCAGTGCTCACACATCTTCCTTTATTATTGTAATCTTTCGAAAATCTTATCTAGCTTCTCTTTTAGTGTGGCAGCTGTGAAAGGTTTTACAATATAACCATTTACGCCGGCTTGTGCGGCTTCAATAATCTGTTCGCGTTTCGCTTCTGCCGTAACCATTAACACAGGTAAATGAGACAAGCTTTCGTCGGCACGAATATTCTTTAATAAATCAATGCCTTCCATACCCGGCATGTTCCAATCGGTCACTACAAATTCGAAGTCCCCACCTTTAAGCATTGGCAACGCGGTATTACCGTCATCTGCTTCGTGAGTATTGTTGAAACCTAAATCTCTAAGTAGGTTTTTAATAATCCTTCTCATTGTTGAAAAATCATCAACAACCAGAATTTTCATATTTTTATCCAAGGTACGTCCCCCAACAGGATGTTTTGCAAGCCTCAAAACGGGCTAAAAATTTATGTAATAAAGATATTATGCCTTAATAAACACAATTTTAGTCCATCTTTTATCATATTTGTAAGGATGAATTTCTCTATTGTGTCCAATCTCGCATTCGAGTTTTGACTCGAGCAAGCGCTTGGCTATGTATTTGACTGACTCTTGACTCGCTTACGGTTAATACTTCGCCAATTTCTTTAAGATTAAGTTCTTCGTCATAATAGAGCGATAATACTAGCGCTTCGCGCTCTGGTAAGCCTTTAATGCAGTCGGCTAGCGATTGTTGAAAGCGTTGATTAGCAAAGCCTTCAAACGGTCGATTTTGCTCGCGACTTTCATCACTAGAAATAACATCTTCGCTCACGCCAAGATCTTCAATACCAAGAATTCGGCCGCAGTTTACGTCAGACAACATTGAATGATATTCGCTTAGGCTTACACCCAGCTTAGCAGCAACCTCAGCATCTTTGGCATCACCATTCTTTTCTTTTTCAACTGCGTTAATAGCTTCACTGATAGCGCGGCTGTTTTTATGCACAGAACGTGGTACCCAGTCACCACGACGAATTTCGTCAAGCATTGAGCCACGAATACGGATCCCGGCATAGGTTTCGAAACTCGCACCTTTGGTACCATCAAAATTACGCGCAGCTTCGATAAGACCAATCATTCCAGACTGAATGAGATCATCAACAATTACGCTAGCCGGTAGGCGCGCCATTAAATGGTGCGCTATCCGTTTTACCAAATTTGCATGGCGTTCCACCAACACATTAGTGTCACTAGCGCTGGCATAAGCGGCAACTTTATTCACTAAGCTGTTCTCTATTTTTACGTTGTCCGAATTCGAGAAGATTCTCGATGAAGAATTCTAAATGGCCACCAGCTTGTTCCGGAATCGGCCAAGTAGCTCCTTTACTCGCTAAAGAGCGAAAGGCTAAAGAAGCGGGAGATTTAGGGTACGCTTCAACCACGACGCGCTGTTTACGTACAGCGAGTCGAACATTGTTATCATATGGAATACACGATACGAGTTCTAAGGTGGCATCTAAAAAGCGATCGGTAACACGAGTGAGTTTAGCAAACAGTTCTTGGCCTTCTCTCAGACTACGAACCATGTTTGCCACTACTTTAAATTTGTATACGCCGTGCTTGTTAGATAATAGTTTAATCAAAGCATACGCATCAGTAATCGATGTGGGTTCATCACAAACCACAACCAAGATATCTTGCGAGGCTTTAGCAAAGCTCAGCACCATATCGGAAATACCAGCGGCAGTATCTACCAGCAATATATCAATGGGAGTTTTCAAGCTACTAAATGCGCGAATCAACCCTGCATGCTCTGCCGGGCTCAATTCAACCATAGATTGCGTACCAGAAGTTGCTGGGGCGATTAATATACCGTTGGGCCCCTTTACGAGCACTTCATCCAATGTGCACTCGCCTGATAGTACATGCGATAAGTTTTTGGTTACGCGTAGGCCTAGTAGTACATCTACATTTGCCAAGCCTAAGTCGGCATCCAGCACCATTACACGCTTACCTTGGGCTGCCATAGCAATGCCCATATTTAGGGTAACGTTGGTTTTACCAACACCACCTTTACCACCGGTTACAGCGATAACTTTCACATTATTTTTTTGTTGCATCATTCTTAAGCCGCTAGCTTGATCAAATTCGTTGTCTTTAGAATACATCTGAAACCTTCTGCTGTTCGGTTTCACTAAACCAAAAATGTTGCTGAGACTGAGTATCAATTACTGACAGTGCTTGCTCAATTAACTTGGCTGGCTCGGCAACTGCAATATCTTCTGGCACTTGCTGGCCATGCGTAACGTAACTGATTGGCAGAGCGTGGCGCAAGGTGACATTTAAAACCTCGCCTAAGGCCAAGCTTTCATCTAACTTCGTAAGTATGGTACCCGCAAGAGGAATTCGCTGGAATTGATTCACGGTTTCTTCAATAACACGACGTTGAGCATTAGCTGACATCACCAAATAGTTACGTATATTCACACGGCTATTCTTAACTAACTTGTCGAGTTGTTCGTGTAAACGTAAATCTCGTTGGCTCATACCGGCAGTATCAATCAGCACCAGTTTTTTGTCTTTAAATTGATACAATAATTGAGATAGTTCTTCTTCATCGTTAGCAACCCGCACCGCACAACCCATAATTTTCCCATAGGTAGCAAGTTGCTCATGCGCGCCAATTCGGTAAGTATCGGTGGTAATCATCGCTACACTGTCTGCGCCATGACGCATAGAAAACTGAGCGGCTAATTTGGCAATAGTAGTGGTTTTTCCCACGCCCGTTGGCCCTAATAAAGCGATTGCACCGCCTTTAAGCAGAATTTCATCTTGGCCGACCGGAAGTTGGTTTGCGAGCAACTCACGTAAATGCTGCCAGCCTTCTTGCACACCAAGTTCTTCAGGAATATAACCGGCGATTTGGTCAGCCATGTCCTCATCAAAACCGACTAGCTGCAATTGCTTAATGAGCATTGCTCGAACCGGTTCTTGACGCTCAACTTCTTGCCACATCAAGCCAGAGACTTGGTGCTCAAGTAACTTGCGCATCGCTGCCATTTCTTTCTTCAACTCACCCACTTCATTTCCAGCAGCATCTTGCTTAGGCTGCTGAGCAGAACGGGATTGAGTTGGTTGACTTGATATAGAACCTTGTTGCACCCAGCCCTGTTGCTGAGCTAAAGAACGCGGTGCTTGAACGGTACGAGGGCGCTGCGATTGTTGCTGCTGTTTTAAGGTAGATTGCTGCAAGTTTTCTTGCTGGCGCTTTTGATGACGCTGCATGAAATTGGTTAAGTTATCTTTCAAACTGGCATTTTCGTCAAAATCATGACCAGGATGCTGGTTTGTTGGCGCTTTCTTTGCCGCAGCGGGATTCCGGGACGATAATTTGACGCTGTCTTCCGCCAGCTCTCTGCTGCTCTCTGCAGCACTGTTCTTTAAATTGGAAGGTTCAACTGCAGCAACAATTTCAATGCCGCCAGTGACCTTTTTATTCGACATAATTACCGCATCACTGCCTAAGGTTTCTTTTACCTCGGCTAATGCAGTTCGCATGTCTTTCGCAAAAAAGCGTTTCATTTTCACTGTTCACCTTCCTTTTGTCAGACTCTTCAGGCTACTGCCCTACTGAGCTCACAATACGTATTTGTTTATCTTCTGGTACTTCTTGATAAGAAAGAACCCTCAGTGCTGGCATCGCTGTTTTAACAAATCGGGACATACTTGAGCGTAAAATTCCCGAGGTTAACAAAATAGCGGGTTGACCAGCCAACTCTTGATTTTGGCAGGCTTCGTTAAGTGAAACTTGTAACTTCTCTGCCAAACCAGGTTCCATTCCAGCACCATCATTACCTGCTGCTTGCATAGATTGATGCAATATCTGCTCCAAGTCTGGAGACAAGGTGATAACCGGCAATTCAGCTTCACTGCCAATTAGCTCTTGCACAATTAAACGTTTCAAAGAAATACGACAAGCAGCAGTGAGAATATCTGGGTCTTGGCTTTTCGGCCCGTATTCCACCAAGGTTTGTACAATACTGCGTACATCGCGAATAGGCACACCTTCGTTGAGTAAGTTCTGCAGCACTTTAACCACTGTAGATAGCGTCATCGTATCTGGCACCAAACCTTCTACTAACTTAGGCAAGTTGTTACCTAACATATCTAGTAGATTCTGTACTTCCTCATGACCGAGCAAGTTAGATGCATTATTGGTAAGGAGTTGGCTCAAGTGGGTGGCAACCACCGTAGCAGAGTCAACGACAGTGTAGCCAAGAGTTTGAGCGTGCTCGCGTTGCTCTGTTGCTACCCAAGCTGCCTCTAAGCCGAATGCGGGATCGGTAGTAGGCTGGCCTTCAATTTTACCAAATACCTGACCTGGATTAATCGCCATTTCTCTATCATGAAAAACTTCCGATTCACCATAAGTTACACCCATTAAGGTAATACGATATTGATTCGGACCTAAATCTAAGTTGTCACGAATATGCACCGCTGGTACCAAAAACCCTAGATCTTGAGAAAGCTTCTTACGCACGCCTTTAATGCGGGCCAGCAATTCACCACCTTGGCTTTTATCCACCAAAGGAATTAGGCGATACCCTACTTCCAAGCCTATAACATCAACTGGCTGGACATCATCCCAACCCAATTCTTTTGGTTCGCTACTTGCACTTGGGCTCGAGCTCGCTGGCTGCAATGAAGTATCAGCCGCTTTTTTAGCATCGCCTTTATGACGCATCCAAGCCGCACCTAAACACACCGCTGCACAAGTAAGAAATGCCAAATGAGGCATACCTGGGACAATACCCATAATGAACAAAATTGAACCACAGATTATCATTACCCGCGGGTCTCTAAACATCTGCAAGCTAACCTGCTCGCCCATGTCTGCTTCGGTATTTTGACGAGTAACTACCAACGCGGCAGCTATAGATAAGAGTAGTGAAGGTATCTGTGCAACTAAGCCATCACCAATGGTAAGCAAAGTATAAACCTCTGCCGCTTCAGCAAAGGTTAAATCATGCTGAGCCACACCAATAATAAAGCCGCCAAGAATGTTAATAAACAGAATGAGAATACCTGCAATGGCATCCCCTTTAACAAACTTACTGGCACCATCCATAGAACCGTAAAAGTCTGCTTCATTAGTTACGTCTGCTCGGCGCGTACGGGCTTGTTCTTGATCAATGATGCCAGCATTTAAATCGGCATCAATCGCCATTTGTTTACCGGGCATAGCGTCTAAAGTAAAGCGGGCACTTACTTCTGCGATACGGCCAGCACCTTTAGTTACTACCACAAAGTTGATGATCATCAAAATAAGGAACACCACCAAACCTACCGCATAGTTGCCACCAATCACCACCGAACCAAAGGCTTCAATAACATTACCGGCAGCGTTACCGCCATTGTGGCCTTCAAGCAGTACAACACGAGTTGAAGCAACGTTTAATGCAAGGCGCAGTAGCGTAGCAATCAACAACACCGTTGGGAAAACAGCAAAATCTAGCGGGCGTTTCGTATAAATAGCTACCAGCAATACCACTAAAGCGAGGGAAATATTAAAGGCAAACAGTATGTCCAACAGCCATGCAGCCATTGGTAAAACAACCATGCCTAAGGTGGCTAGCACCACAACTGGCGTGCCAATACCTTTTATGACATTAATATCAACTTTTTTTAAATCTTGAAGCTTAAAGCTGGTGAGACGATTAATGAATTCCATAAATGACGAAATACTGACTTCCTAACAACTGATGAAACAAGAAAAGCAATAAGCGAGCCAATACGATTACTTAATAAGATTGGCGATGAGAACTGAGACTAATATCGAAGTTCATTGGGAATAGGTAAGTCACTAACCACCGGTTTAGGTCGCTTACCTTTACCCTTGCGGTATTGCTCCAGTTGAAAAACAAAAGCCAATATTTGAGCAACCGCAACGTATAAACCTTCGGGGATATCGTGACCAATTTTAGTGGTGTGATACAACGAGCGAGTGAGCGCAGGAGCTTCCATAATCGGTACTTCATAATGGCGAGCAATTTCACGAATTTTCATCGCAACCTCATCAACCCCTTTTGCCACCACTTTAGGAGCACCAGAACCCTCTTTGTCATACTGAAGTGCTACAGAAAAATGCGTTGGGTTGGTCACTACCACATCAGCTTGCGGCACATCAGCCATCATTCGGCGAGCAGCCATTTCCATTTGCAGACGACGGATCCGCCCTTTCACTTCAGGGCTACCTTCCATGTTTTTATGTTCGTCTTTCACTTCTTGCTTAGACATTTTCAGCTGCTTGTTGTGATTCCAAATTTGATAAGGCACATCAATAATCACGATAACAATCAAGCTGCAAACTAGGGCTAGTAACATCCATTGCAGCATGTCTAACGCATTAACAATCGAGCCAGGTATCGACTGCATACTAAGAGTGAGGATTTCGGCGAACTTCCAACGCAGTACAAACCAAACTACACCTGCGATTACAACAACTTTGGCAATACTTTTTATAAGTTCAACAAAAGCTTGAAGACCCATCATCCGTTTAAAGCCCTGAAGCGGCGACATTTTACTGGCTTTTGGCCTGGCTGCCTCCCAACTAAAAGACATTCCCCCTAACAAAGTATTGCCAATTAAGGCCGCTAGTGTAATAAAGCCCATAATCCACATTAGCGGCTTGACCAACAACATACCTATAATGCCGATGTTCTTAAGCATGAGATTGACGTCATACACCTGCTCTCGGGTCATCGTAAAAGCTAACTGGAAAACCTTCACCATGGATTCAGCCAACATGCTGCCAAACGCCATGATGGCGATAGCAGCAGTAATGAGTACCGCGGCAGTACCTAATTCTTTAGAACGAGCGACCTGTCCCTTTTTTCGAGCATCTTCAAGCTTTTTCCCCGTGGGGTCTTCCGTTTTTTCTTGATCGTCATCTGCCATAGTAATTTGACCTTAGGTTAACAACCTATGCGCAATAGAGCACATGCTGTACTGCGACCAACCTCCCACTGACGTTCAAAGTGCGCTAAGAACCCACCAATAGTGAGCCAAAGAATAAATAAACCAAACAACATACTTACCGCAAAGCCAATACTAAAAATATTCAGTTGGGGTGCAGCCCGGGTCATAACACCAAAAGAAAAATTCACAAGTAACATGGCCACAACAGACGAAATAGACAAGGCAAGCGCGGCCAGAAAAAGCTGAGAGTACCAACCAGCAAGGTGTTGATAATCAATAGTGCCTAAACCGCTCATACCGATGGGAATCGTTTCGAAACTCATTGCGATTAAGGTAATGAGCTGCAGATGCCCGTCAATGGCCAAAAACAGTAATGTTGCCAACAACAAATAGAATTGACCAACAACAGGAGTACTTTGGCCATTATTCGGGTCTACCATAGAGGCAAAACCCAAGCTGGTTTGCATCGCAATAATTTGTCCGCCAACCACAAACGTTTGCATTAATAGCTGAGAAATAAATCCGATCGCTACACCAATTAATACTTGCTGAAGAATCACGATAATAGCTTGAAAGGAGAAGACTTCGATACCTTGAACGTCTGGTAACACCGGCACTAATGCAAAAGTAATCGCCAAAGCTAACATTAAGCGAACTCGAGTAGGAACCGATTTGCCACCAAAACTCGCCAATACCATTAACATTGCAGCTACACGGGTTAAGGCCCAAAGATATTGGCCAATCCACGCCATAATTAGGTCGGAGGGAAACTCCACTAACCAACAACCTGAGGGATCATATCAACCATAGTGAAGAACAGCTCCATCAGCTTTCCGGTAAACCAATGGCCAGCAATCATTAGCGAAGCAAGTGTGACTAACAAACGAGGCAAAAAACTTAAGGTTTGTTCATTAATCGAAGTGGCGGCTTGGAAAATAGCCACAATGAGCCCCACCAGCAAACTTGGGATAATCGCAGCAGACACTAAGATAACCACTTGCCCTAATGCCAGACGAAATACATCTACAAAGACTTCCGGTTCCATCTATGGCTCCTTTTGTCTATACGCCAAAACTGTTTGCAAGGGTGCCCATCACTAGGCTCCAGCCATCAACCAATACAAACAACATTAGTTTGAAGGGCAGCGATACAATCATTGGGGACAGCATCATCATACCCATGGCCATTAAAATACTGGCCACCACTAAATCAATCACCAAAAATGGTATGAATAACATAAAACCAATTTGGAAGGCTGTTTTTAGTTCGGAAGTAATAAATGCAGGAATAAGCACATTAAACGGTACTTCTTCTGGAGAGCCTACTTCGACCTTGGCAATCTTTACAAAGGTTTCTAGATCGGTAAGGCGTGTTTGCGCTAGCATGAATTCTTTAAGCGGTTCTTTTGCGCGCTCAAACGCTTGCATAGAAGTAAGCTCTTCACTCAAATACGGCTGCACCGCTTGCTGGTTCACTTCTTCTATCACTGGCGACATAATAAAAAAAGTTAAAAACAAAGCGATACCAATAATGACTTGGTTAGACGGGCTTTGCTGTAAACCCATGGCCTGACGCAAAATTGACATCACCACCACGATTCGAGTGAACGACGTCATCATAATGACCATCGCTGGCAGAAAAGACAGCGCGGTCATCAAGGCTAAGACTTGTAGAGTAACAGAATACTCTTGACCACCATCGGGGTTGGTGGTCATCGTTATGGCAGGTAGTATACCTTCTTGAGCAAAGCTAGGTGCAACAAACGCAAAGCACAATAATAAACCGTAAAACAGCTTACTTTTCATTTTTCGACAATATCCCTTGCAGCTGTTTAGCAAAATGGCCACTCATTTTATTCGGTTTCGCTTCCAGTGGTTGTTCCAACTTATCTAATAGGTTTATTGACTGGGAGGTGACCCCCAGCAAATATTGTTGCTCACCTATTTCTACCACCATGATGCGCTCACGAGTGCCCAGTGCCAAATTAGTGATAACTTTAGACTGGCCGCCAGCAAATTGATTTAGTCGGGTTTTCTTAAGCACCCAGGCACAAACCAAAATAGTCACCAACACTACAGCTAAAGACATTATCCAAGAGAGCAATTCAACTTGAGAGCTGGGCGCCACGTTAATTTCTTGCTCTGCAGCCGCAGGCAAGGCAACACATAGACCAAGTAATAAGCCGAGTGAACTGCGCATTATTTGAGCTTTTTAATGCGTTCCGTCTGACTGATTACATCAGTCAGACGAATACCAAACTTGTCGTTCACTACTACTACTTCGCCATGGGCTATCAAGGTACCGTTTACCAGCACATCTAAAGGTTCGCCTGCTACGCGGTCTAGTTCAACTACCGAGCCTTGGTTAAGCTGTAGTAAGTTACGAATACTAATATTACTACGGCCAACTTCCATTGAAATGGTAACCGGAATATCCATTATTGAATCAAGCTTACGTTGTTGCTCTTCGCTAATCGGTTGCGATTCATCAACAAACTCTTCTAACGGTGCAGGCTCTACTTCAGCCATAGCTGCAGCCCACTCATCCGCCATATCGTCTTGATCACTCATATTTTTTCCTTATTCATCTTACTCGTCGTCTGCAGAAGATTGACGGCGGCTTACCACCATTTCTAGGTCAGTTTTGACCGTGTCAGGACGCTCTAACACTGAATCAACTTTAAGCGCCATGTGTTCATTACGCTGGCCTAACTTAACACGGTAACTAGGCAAATCTTCTACGAACAACATCGCGGTTTCTGGCATTTCGACAGGAATAACATCGCCGGTTTTCAGCTCCATCAGCTGCCTTAATGTCACATCAGTTTCTAATAACTTAGTATGTAAACCAACCGGGACATCCATTATTTCGTCGCTAAGTGCTGAGCTCCAACGTTGATCGGTATCTTGTTTATCGCTCTGAACACCCGCATCTAGTAGTTCACGAATAGGCTCCAACATGGAATAAGGCATAGCAATGTGAAAATCACCACCGCCACCATCTAATTCAATATGGAAAGAGCTCACCACGATCACTTCAGTAGGGCTCACAATGTTAGCCATGGCGGGATTCACTTCTGAATCGAGGTAGTCAAACCCAACATCCATAACCGGTGCCCACGCTTCAACGTAATCTTCAAAGATGATTTTTAACAACATTTGAATGATACGACGTTCGGTAGGAGTAAATTCTCGACCTTCAATTTTTGCATGGTAACGGCCATCACCACCAAAAAAGTTCTCAACTAAAATGAAAACCAGTCGCGCTTCCATGGTCACCAAGGCGGTGCCTTTGAGTGGACGAAAACGAACCATGTTTAAACTGGTAGGTACGAACAAAGTATGCACGTACTCGCCAAACTTAATCATTTGTACGCCATTAATCGATACTTCAGCGGTACGGCGCATCATGTTGAACAAACTAATGCGCATGTGCCGTGCGAAACGTTCATTAACCAACTCAAGGGTTGGCATGCGACCACGAACAATTCGGTCTTGAGAAGAAAAGTCAAACTCCACCACACTGCCCGACATCTCGGGCTCAATGATGTCTTCTTCTATATCATCAACACCATGTAGCAGCGCATCAATTTCGTCTTGGCTTAATAAATCGCTCACATTGTTCCTTTATTGCATCACAAAGCCGGTAAACAATATTTTTTCTACCACAACTTTACCGGTAATTTCTTTTAATGCTTTTTGTGTTTCGATTAGCGAGTTTTCACGTAGGCTATCTTTGCCTTCTTGAGTAGACATGTCTTCAACGCTAGCGGAGCTAAATACGTTAAGTAAAGTGCCTTCAATCAAAGGAATATGTAGCTTCGCATCAGCTTCATTGGCAGTACCACGCACCAATAATTGTACTTTGATTTGTACCAAACGATCTCTGTGGTCACCCACAATATTGAAGACAAATGGTCGCGGCATCCCCACGTATAATGCTTCATGAGTAACGCTAGCAGTCACTTCTTCAGTGGGGGTTGCAGCTGCAGGAGCTTCATCTTCACCGCCCATCAACAAAAAGCCGACAACACCGCCAATAACTAATACCGCGACACCGGCAATAATGATGATCAGCTTCTTCTTACTGCCACCTTCATCATCTTCTACTTTTAATTCTGATTCTTCAGCCATTTATGCTTCCATGAACTTTTTGCTAAACTGATTTCATTATTACACAGTTAAGAGGCGCTTCAACAGCGCCTTTAGCAAATAAACTAGGCGTAAAAGTCTATACCATCGCTGTTTGCTTGGTTTGCCACCAAGGCGCTCAAGTCTTGCTCACCGGCGTCGTCAATATTGTCAATATTTCCAGCAAGTCCACTTCCCGCGCTTTGACCTTGACCATGCTGCGAAGCATTGCCTTGATTTTGCTGATTCACCTGGCTTTGTCCTAATTCTATACCCTGCTGCTGTAACATTTCGCGTAAACGCGGCATGGTTTGTTCTAAGGCTTCACGAGCTTGAGGGTTTTGAACTTGAATTTGTACCGATACCTGTTGTTCTTGGTTCATCTGCAAGCGAATATGCATACTGCCCAACTCTGCAGGATCTAAACGGATTTCAGCTTTTTGCATACCTTGGCTTAACATGTATTGAACCCGCTGATTTAGTTCGGCAGGCGCTTGATAATGAGCCGGATTGAATCGCTCGTTTTGTTGAACTTGTTTATCGTTTATCTGATTTGCTTGCTGCGCTTGTTTTAACGCAACATCGCTATTTGCCTGCTCCGCGCGAGCGACTACATCAGCGCCAGAGGCTGAGCGATAGATACTGTGATGTTCTTGCGGTTTAGGGGCCTCAGTTTGATTTAGCGCTACATGCTGTTGAGTTTGACTATGTTGCTGCTCTTTTTGCTCACCGCTAGTATCTTTACTAGTGCTATCTGCGCTCGCTGCGATGGTCGCAACAGCTAACTTATCAGTAGTTGGAGAAGCATCTGTACTGCTGGCTTTAGGGGTCAACAAATTTGACTGAGTAGAAGCAAGCGGAGGTTTAGTCTCGCTATGTTTGGCATCAACATTAAGGTTTGTTTCAGCCATTTTTCCAGCATCTGCATTTTGCACCACTTTCGTGTCGTTGGCCGTTTGCTGAATAACCACTTGCTCTGAAGATGAAACTTTAGCGGCTTGTTTAGCTCGCGCATCAACTTGAGTGTTTAGTGGCTCACCTTTATTAGTATCTGAGTTTATCTGCGCTGCTTTATCTTGTTTACTGTCTACCCCAGCATTAGCCTGTTTTAGCGTATCAGCCTCTTTACCACTGGCGGATTTAAGCGGTTCGCTTTCAACTTTATTCTGTAGCGTTTTATCAGTATCTTTAACTACCGCACCGCTAACAAAAGCAGTGGTTTTGTTTAATTCTTTTTCGGTAGCTTTTTGTTGTTCGACTTGGTTAGCCGAAACGCCAAGTTTTGCAGATTTATCTAACTCGCCTTCAGTGCCTTTAATCGCTTTACTCCCACTAACTTCTGCAGCGCCTGTGTCTGTAATACTTTTCGCGTTAGCGGCTTCACTAAGCACTTTTGAGTCTGTTAGGTCTTTAGCACTTTGTGGGTTAGCTTTGTTGGTCTCTCCCTCTACACTGATTGTGCTGTCAGTTTTCGATGAAGAAACGCCAAGTTGATTGGAGCTTGTATTTGATGTTTTAGTTTCGCTACTCAGTATAGATGAGGCTTTTGTATCGTCTGCATCATCAGACGCAGCAGAGTTAAGCGGCAATTCACTGCCGCTTTGTTTATTTGCTGCTTGAGCTATATCAGGATCAGTTTCGCTTTTTCCAGCACTGTTTGCTTTAACTGCAGACTCTGGCTCTGGTTCAGCCTTACTGTTTAATCTTTCTTTGGTTTCTGAGTCCTGCGTTAATGAAGAACTGTCTGAAACTGTTTTTTCGGCAGAATCAGCTACAGCTTCATCTTCACTAACAAGGTCAATGGGAATAGCATTTTTAGCGGACTCAACATTACCCTTTTCAATATCGTCGGCCGCTTTTTTGGCCGTATCGAGTTGCTTAAGTAAGTCCCTAGGACTGGGCTCTGCGGGGCTATCCACAGCCTTTTTAGAATCAAACTCCGCACCTTTAGCATATTCTTTTTCTACAGCGGCTTTTACAGGGCTGTCGGCTTTAGGAAGTTGTTCTAATTCTTTAACTAATTTAGCAAAATCGTCACCCTTTTCAGAAGGGCTAAGAGTTGCACTTCCTAGTGATGATAACTGCTTGGCATTGCCTGCATCGTTTAACAGAAATTCCATATTGTTACTTGCCCTTACAATTAGTCTTTTCCAGCTTTAGGCTTATTTGCCCTAGGCTAACTAGCCATTAATCTTTCATTTCGAAAAAAACAAAGCATATTTTATGCCTAAGCGCTAGGCTTGGCCTCGAAGGTGAGAATATAACGCATATTCGTCAAGTAGCTTTTGTTCTTCGCGGTGCTGTTTTTGCTGCTGCTGTTTCACTTGTTTTTCAATCAGAAACTCCATAGCTTTTCGTTTAGCTTGTAGCTCTAACCACTGATTACGTTTGAGTAATACGTTTTTCTTTACTTGCTCAATACTTTTACCCTGCTGCACACTGGCTTGCTCAAGCTTTTGAATAAACAATTGGTATTGGTGAAAGCTATCTGCGTAAAAGCCATCTACGCCCTTTGCTAACGCTTGCTCAAGGTAAGAACGGCGATACTGCTCTAGGTGAGCCAACTGTGCTTCAAACTCGCTAAGCTGCTGCTGCGCTTCGGCCATATCTTTTACTGCGGCTTGCTCTTGCTCTTGCAAGCGCTCAACCATTAAATATAACGCTCGCCGTGCCATGAGCATCTCCTAAGTAGAGAACATCAAGGTAGTTTAACTGAGCGGACCTTGAGCATTAATATTAGCCATTTGCATGGTGCGCTCCATCCGCGTCAGACTTTCGTCATAAGCTACCACTTCTTTCATCTCTTGTTGCAAGAACTGATCCATATGTGGCTTCATGCCTATAGCTAAATCAATACGTTTGTCAGCACCGCGTTGGTAGGCACCAATAGCAATCAAGTCTTGGTTTTGCTGGTAGGAGGCATTTAAGGATTTAAGCTGGCGAGCAAGTTGCTGATGGCCATCGCTAGTTACCGCAGGCATCACTCGGCTAATGGATTTTTCAATGTCTACCGCTGGATAATGACCTGAGTCTGCCAGCTCGCGAGATAACACGATGTGTCCGTCAAGAATTGCACGGGCCGCATCGGCAATGGGGTCTTGCAAATCATCCCCCTCGGTAAGAACTGTGAAAAAGGCGGTAATCGAACCCTGCCCTTCCCCACCGTTTCCAGCACGTTCAACAAGGCGAGGTAATTTTGCAAACACTGAGGGCGGATAGCCCTTAGTAGCAGGTGGCTCGCCAATTGCTAAGGCAATCTCACGCTGCGCTTGAGCGTAACGCGTTAATGAATCCATAAGTAGCAGCACATTTAAGCCTTGGTCTCGAAAGTACTCGGCAATAGTTAAGGTAGTATCACAGCCTTTCAAACGCATTAGTGGAGAAGCATCGGCGGGGGCAGCCACAACTACGGCTCGCTTGCGGCCTTCTTCACCTAAAATATCGTCAATAAATTCTTTTACTTCTCGGCCACGTTCACCAATCAACCCCACCACTACTACATCTGCTGTAGTGCCACGAGTCATCATGCCCATTAATACACTTTTACCCACCCCTGAGCCGGCAAATAAGCCCATGCGCTGGCCCTGGCCTACAGTTAACACCGCATTAATCGAGCGAACCCCAACATCTAAAGGCTGTTTAATTGGTTTTCTTGCCATGGGATTAAGGCGAACAGAGCTTAAATTAGTGGTCTGTTTACAATGAATATCGCCCAGTCCGTCTAGCGGCTTACCCACACCGTCAATCACTCGTCCTAGCAGTTCCATACCCACCGGAATGCCATGATTCTCATGCATTGGGATCACGCGAGCGCCAGGTAATACACCGGTTAACTGCTCACTCGGCATTAAAAAAAGCTTGTCACCGGAAAAGCCAACAACTTCAGCTTCTAGAAATCCGTCGAGAGTTTCTACTGAGCATAAAGAGCCCACTGGTGCACGACACCCTACAGCTTCAAGCGTTAAGCCCACTACTCGAGTCAGCTTGCCCGCCACTGTTGGGTTATTACGCACATGCTCGGTGTTATAAGAACTAAGTCGTTGGCTCAGCGTCATCGTCTTGACCATTTTGGCGAATAAAAGACTGTAGGCTTTGTTTAATAACTTCGTTCATCTCAACTGAAACAGATGATAAATCATTCTCGATTAAACAATCACCTTGGGTAAGGCTGCCATCGGCTAGCAACTGCCACTTTTTCTTTTCTTGGGTTTCGGGAGGAAATATCTGCTCGATAATAGCCAAATCTACCGGGTGTAAATGAATACGAATATGTTGTTTTTGCAATGGTAGGGCCGCTACAGCCTGCTTTACTGTTTTAGCAATAACATTGGGATTGCTAACCAATTCAACCTGAACAATTTCAGCCGTCAACTTCATGGCTAAATCAACAATCTGCTGTTCAACTTCAGCATCAATTTGTCGATTAGGCTGGTGCAGCTGGTCAATCAAACTTCCCCATTGCGCACCCAAGGCATCAATTTGCTGCTGGCCTTCGGTTAGGCCTTGGCTAAGGCCTTCTTGTTGGCCTTGGGTTTTCCCTAAAGCTAAGCCTTCTTCTTGCCCACTAACCAAGCCTTCTTTATGACCCGCATCTTTGCCTTCAGCAAAGCCTTCTTCATAAGCTGACTGGCGAAGTGCTTCCAGCTCTTCAATGGTCATTGGCTCAAACTGAATTTCTGCTTCATCTTCTACCGGCTCTTCATTAAACCAAGCCGGTTTCATGTTTAATACATTGCTAACAGGCTCAGCGGTATCACGAGTCGTATCTTCAAACTCGGGCAGTGGCCAGGCAATATCTTCCACTACAGGGCTGTCGATTGCTTCTTCAGGCTCACTGCTTTGTTCAACGCCAGCAAGCAAGGCATCAATTGCAGCTTGTTCATCATTCTGTTCCTGTTGCTCTGAAGATTGCTCAACAGCCTCATTACTCGGCAATGCTTGAGCTTCGTCCAATAAAGCCGCGATATCATCATCGCCCATCACCGAATCAGTGTTTGCATCCGTAGCTGCTGGAGTCTGCTCTGCTGCGTGTTGAGATGTTTCATCCTCGTCTTGTTGCTGAAGCATCCCTTGGGTTTCTTCCAGCAACGCGGCGATGTCATCATCACCCATGATTGAGTCAGTGTTTGAATCTGCAGGTGCAGGTCTAGGAGCCTGCTCTGCTGCGTGTTGAGATGTTTCGTCCTCGTCTTGTTGCTGAGGCACACCTTGGGTTTCTTCCAGTAAAGCCGCGATATCATCACCCATTACTGAGTCAGCGCTGTTTTCGTCTGCTGCAGCGTTAACTTCTGTATCTTGTGGTTTAACGGGTTTATCTTGTTCGGTCATTTTTATAAGAACTCGTCGCCGCCACCACCGCCAATCATAATTTCACCGGCTTCGGAAAGTCGACGAGCAATAGATAGGATTTCTTTCTGAGCAGTTTCTACTTCGCTCACTTTAATTGGCCCCATCGCTTCTAAATCATCACGTAGCATTTCTGCGGCCCGTTTAGACATATTATTGAAGATTTTCTCTTTAAGTGTTTCATCAGCGCCTTTAAGCGCTTTTTGCAGTAACTCGCCGGGTACATCACGCAGCAATGTTTGAATACCTCGGTCGTCGATATCCACCAAGTTTTCGAATACAAACATAAGGTCTTGAATTTGTTGAGCCATTTCTTCGTCGCTTTCGCGAATAGAGTCCATCAACATACCTTCCATATTGGTATCTAGGAAGTTCATGATGTTGGCTGCCGCCTTCAGGCCGCCCATTTTGGCTGCTTGAGCACCGGCTTGACCAGCAAATTGTTTTTCCATAATTTCGTTCAATTCAGTTAATGCTGCAGGCTGCACTTCTTCTAAGTTGGCGATACGCATCATGAGGTCTAAGCGCACTTTGTCTTGGAACTGCGACATAATCTCGGCAGATTGCTCGGCTTCTAGGTAAGACAACACAATAGTTTGAATTTGTGGGTGCTCGTTTTGAATGATGTTAGCCACCTGGCGGGCATCCATCCATTTCAAGGAATCGAGGCCTTTAGCCCCACTGCCCATAATAATTTGGTCAACTAAGCTAGATGCTCTATCTTCACCCAGTGCTGCAGTTAGCGCTTTACGTACGAAGTCTTGACTACCAATACCAATATTGGTGTATTTTTGAATATCGTCGATAAACAAACGATGAACCGCTACCACTCGCTCGTGAGAAAAGTCTTCTAACGAGGCCATCGCCATACCCAAACGCTGAACCTGTTTAGGTTCAAGATGACGGAATATGGTCGCGGCGTCATCTTCGTTGAGGCTCAGCATTAAAATCGCTGCGCGCTCAATGCCGTTCATATCTCCCAGAACTTCTTCTGGGTTGATTTCATCTTCATTTGGCATCGTTAATTACCCAATCTTTAATTACCATGGCTGCAAGGTCTGGTTCGTTGGCGACTAGTGCTCGAACCGCTTTCAGCATGTCTTCATCTTTGTGTAAGTCTGGCAGTTTTAGCTGTCCATCGCGAATACCGAAATCGACCTCAGTATTGTCTGCCGATATTAGCTGTAAGTCATCATCATTTTCATAGGCCGCCAATGCAGCATCTAAGTCGGTCTCAGCATGTTCGCTGTCTTCACCGCTAGATAGGATGCGATTTAGCATTGGTCTTACTACTGCCACAATCAGCACAATCAAGACCAGTACACTACCCGCCATGCGCATGGCGCGCCAGAACCAAGCTTGCTCCCAAACAGGTAAATCAGCTTCGGTAAATATTTCTGGGCGAGAAAATGGCACACTCACCACTTCTAAAGTATCCCCTCGGCTTAAATTAAAACCGACACCACCTTGTAACAAACGTCGAATGCTGCCCATTTGCTCGGCAGACCGCGGTTCGCGGCTGGTTTCCCCAGAGTCAGAAACTTGACTATTGTAATCTAAAGCAACCGATACGCTTAAACGCCTTACTACACCCACTTGCGAGCGAGTATGACTAATGGTGGTATCTAGTTCGTAATTACGGGTTGATTCTTTATGACTACTACCGGATTGAGCTTGAGCATTAGCCCCACCCGCTTGCTCGGGAATTTCAGCAGGTAGCGGCGGCTGATTAGTCAATGCGCCAGGAATACCAATAGCGCCACCGCCAACATTATTATCTTCAATAGTGTATTCGCTACGAACTGCCGGTAAGTCTGGATTGAAACGCTTTTGAGTTTGCTCTACAGCAGTAAAATCTAAGGTTACGTCTACTTCAGCGGTGTAATTACCCACCCCAACAATTGGGATCATAATTGCGTCAATTTTGTCTTTGTATTCGCTCTCGCGTTTACGCTCCATTTCAAACTCTTTACGAGTGCGAGAAGACAGTGGGTCTTGGCTACCCGAGTTAAGTAAGCGACCATTTTGATCGGTGACCGTAACCCGGCTAGGAATCAAGCCTTGAACGGCTGAGGCTACAATATCTACGATGGAGTCAATTTCTTCTTGTTGTAAGCCATTCATACCGCGCAAATTCACCACAACAGTGGCTGATGGTTTCTGCTCGCGACGGGCAAATACGTTGCTTTTAGGAATAGCTAATAATACTTGGGCTTTGCTCACTGAGTTCATTTGCTCAATGGCGGTGGCTAATTGGCGCTCACGACTAAGCTTTAATCGCTCACCTTCAAGGCGTTGGCTTACTCCAAATCCCATGTCGTTAAGCAAAATTTGTTCGCCATCAGGAACCGACTCAGTTAATCCAGAACGACGAAGTTTGAGTTTGATGCTTTGATATTGCTCGGCATTAACTAATACCGTATTGCCTTCTATGGTGTAAGGGATTTTGGCTTGGTCAAGAAAGTCTAAGGTTTCAACCAGCTCAGGCGTATTCATGGTACCCAGCGGACGCATCTCTGGCTCTTTGGCCCACATTAATAAAAATACGGCCATGGCCAAGCAGATAGCTAAAGCCAAAATCATAATGACTTGGCGTAGCACGTCGCTGTTGCTCAAGAATGAAAGTGCAGAACTCTGTTGTTCTGTTGCTTCCAAGCTATCACCGTCGCTATCTGAACCTAGTAGTGCGGGTTCTTGACTCATTGCGTTACTTCCTTCGCTCGCCACAATATTTCCCTAGCCATGTTAAACAGGCATAGAACTAATTTGTTTGTATGCATCAACTAATTTATTTCTTACTTGTACGGTGGCATCAAACGCGATGCTAGATTTTTGTGCGGCAATCATTACATCACCAATACCTACGTTACGGTCGCCTAAATCAAAGCGAGTGCGTAAATCATTGGCATTAGACTGCAAGCCATTTACGTTATTAATTGCATCTTTCAACAAGCTACCAAAATCACTGTTTACTTTAGAAACGCCTAGCTGACCATTAGGTTGAGCAAAGTCTTGCCCAATGCCGCCGGTTTTCATTTCTCCAGCCATTGATTGCAGTTCGCTAAATAGGTTTGCTGAATCAACTCTCATGATTTCCCTCTACCGCCAGATAAATGGCATTGTTGTTAGTTATACAGGGAAAAGCAAAAGACGCGCCAAGATTAATTAACAACTAATCTTAAGTTCTCTTTTGATTGAGGTTTGGTTAGGTAGTTTTTAACAAAATCGTTTTGCGGAAGAGGTCTCGCAAAGAAGTAACCTTGTGCTTGTTCACAACCCATCACCGAGGCCAAATTGGCCTGAGCTTGGGTTTCGATACCTTCAATAAGCACTTGGTATTTCATGCTCCGGGCAATCATCACCATTGCTTTTACAATATGTTGATCGGATAAATTTTCTTCTAAGCCGCTAACAAAGGCGCGGTCAATTTTAAGAATGGTCACGGGCAGGTGTTTCAGATAAGCCATAGACGAATAGCCGGTACCAAAGTCATCAATTGCAATACCAAACCCTGCGTCACGCATTCTTTGAATACTGGCTTTAGCCTCAGTGGGCTGTTCCATCATTGCCGACTCTGTAATCTCAATACAAATACGCTGTGGATTAACTTGCCATTGGCTCGCATAATTAATCGCGATTTTCTCTGCATGACCTAAAGATACCGTAGTGGCAGAAAAGTTTACTGATAACTTGAAGCCTTCAGGTAGCTGGCTAGAAAAACGCGCCATAAAACGCATGGCATTTTGAAACACCCATTTATCAAGCTGCAATACTAAGCCAGTTTCCTCGGCCACGGGGACAAATTCATCTGGCGAAATAGCACCTTCTGGAGTAAACCATCGCAGCAATACTTCTGCGCCAATCATTTTATTGGTCTTTAAGCAAAATTGTGGCTGGAAGAATAAATCTAGTTCGTTGTTACCAATTGCTTTACGCAGTTTAGATTCAAGGGTTAGCTTAACTAAACCCGCTTGGCTTAAATCTGGTCGATAACGGCAAATGCTAACGCCGGTTTTCACTGCATGATTCAAAGCAGTAAAAGTATTGGCTAACAAGGTATCGCTGTGAAGCGCTTCTCGGCGAGGATGATAACTGCAATAACCCACATGACAACGAGTTAACAGTTGCAGTTGCTCTAGTCGCAACCAACCTCGACAGCTTTGCACGATTTGCTTGGCTATCTCGATCACTTCTTTGTCTTTATTCACATTTGGTACAACCACCACGAAATAGTGATGATACCAATAAGCAAGCTGGGCTTCTGGGTAGTGTTTACGCAGACTTTTTTGTACCCGCTTTGCGTAAGCTTCCTTTGTTACTTCGCCTAGACGTTGACCAAAGTTTTCAAACACTTCATTTTGCCTTGGGAAGTCAAACATCAATACCGACAAAGGTACTGCGTCATCTAACCAACTGGTGAGCAAGCGAGTAACATGGCGACGATTTGGCAAACCAGTCACTTCATCGTGGTTTTTCCAGTACTCTAGCTGTTCTCTTAATTGGGTAGATTTAAGATTGGCTTTAACAAATTTTTGTCTTAGTAATATAACGCTAATGCTGACCACAAATAGCGCCATCAGCAAACCGACGAACCACCAGTAAGAGATACTCGTTGCATCACCACTTTGAGCCGAGTAAGCCTGCCAACGTTGATAACTTTGCGCTAATTGA
The DNA here is from genome assembly GCF_046774965.1 of Agarivorans sp. DSG3-1. Lineage (NCBI taxonomy): Bacteria > Pseudomonadati > Pseudomonadota > Gammaproteobacteria > Alteromonadales > Alteromonadaceae > Agarivorans > Agarivorans sp. DSG3-1. Next base: position 4,202,580 of record NZ_CP177241.1, read on the forward strand.
GCATCATCCATCGACAATAAGCCACGATTGAGTAATGCGACCAAAGGTTTCCAGTCGTCTCGAATAGCAAATTGATGCTCTAATGATTCATCTAATATAAAAGACTGTTGTAGATGCCAACGCGGCATACCGCGTAAGTGAGCAGCCACTTCATCGCTACCCGCCAGTAACGCCATAGTTTGTTGCTCTACTACTGAGCGAATTGCATCGGCGAGAGAGGCATAAATTAGCGGCTCTACTCCAGGGTAATTCTCCAATAAAACTTCCTGAGCGCTACTTCCTGCAACCACCGCAATAGACTTGCCGGTGAGCTGTTGCATATTCCTCAAGCGCGCTTGCTGTAAAGGATTAAACAGGGCTAAGGGCTGTTGCCAGCTTGGTACGGTGTAACTAACAAAAGGGCTGAGGCGACGGTGAGTACTAGCACTACTTAACATGTCTACTTGACCATGCTGTAAGGCCAAGATGGCTTCAGAAACACTAGAGAAAATTTGGTATTCAAGTTTTAAACGGGTTTGAAAGGCTAAACTATTGAGGGTATCAATGGCATAACCAGCAGGAGTGCCAGTATGGTCCACGTATTCCAAAGGCAGGCGATCAGCAACTACTGCCACCTTTATCTCTGGATTATCTTCGAGCCATTGATATTCACTCGCATTGACTATATAGGCATTCACGCCTAACGACCAACAACAACCTACCACTAGCAACGTTAAGTATCTAACGAGGCACAACCGCAAACTAATTAGCTCCTAAAACTCGCGCTATTGCCTTGGCATTCTTTGCGCCAAGTGCATTATTGCTAACAGCATACCAAAAACAACCAGAAAATATTTGATTCAAACGATACTAACTCGTTTAAAAGTCGCAGAAATGGGCAGTTAAGTCACAAATTCACATAAAGTTAATAAAACGCAGCATTAGCGCTATTTAACTAGGCTGAATAAGCGATTGATATTGCTCACTCCACAACATAGCTTGCAAATTAAGGTGTTCAATTTGCTTATAATCCATTCGTAATTGTGAGGCTAAGCGCTCAGTTTTATACCAGTGCCCTTCTTCATATGATTTAATAGTGAGCAACATGTAACGCAATAGCGACGGTTGCTCGCTACATAGCGCATCTCTAATGTCTTGTTCTAGGGGTAAACTGTAAAGCAATTCGCTTAATGGTTTGTCTAAAAGCGCATCAAGCAAGGAAAACAAACCGCATAAAAATGCAGCTTCTTGCATAGCTGGCGATTTATGCATAGCCACCAGTTCACAAAAGCGTGCTCGGTGTACCGACATACGCACTAGTTCACGCGGTTTATGGCTTACCGCCATCGCGCTGGCAAGCAAGGCGACTAGCTTTCTGAGTTGAGTATTACCAATGTAAACGACGGCTTGCTTAATCGATGCCATTTCTTCCACTATGGGTAAACTACCAGAGTTAACAAAGCGCAATAATTTGTAGCTAAGCCCTGTGTCACGCTCAAAATAACGCACCACTTCATTGATATTTACATCTTCGCGAGTGGCGGCATAAAACAAGCGAGAAATCATTAAATAGCTGGCATCGATGTCTTTTGACACATGCATTTCAGGGCGACAAAAATAATAACCTTGGAAAAAATTAAAGCCTAAATCTCGCGCTTGTTGGTATTCCTCTTGAGTCTCCACTTTCTCCGCTAACAGTTTAATTTTTTTGCGCGTTTTTAAGGCCTCAAATAATGTACTTAGTTGTTCCAAAGGCGTACGTTGAATATCCACCTTTATCAAGCGGACAAACTTAAGATAAGGTTCCCATTCAGCCTTATAAACAAAGTCGTCAAAGGCTAAGCGGTAGCCTCGATGAAACAGCGATTGGCAACGCTTATACAGTTTCTCACTGGGTTTGGCGGTTTCAAGAATTTCAATTACTACCTGCTTGCTAGGCAGTAACTTCACCATTTCTGAATGCAGACTTTCTTCAGGAAAGTTGATTAAAGCAGGTTTACCTTGAGTAATCGCATGCAAGCCATCATTAAGCTGAGTGCGAATAATTAGCTTAGACGTAGCCTCATGTGGATCGATATCAGGGTACACATTGTCGGGACCATCGCGAAACAATAGCTCATAAGCGACGACTCGCTGCTTGCGATCGAGGATCGCCTGCCGCGCAGTGTAAACATTCATAGTTTTAGTTACCGTTTTAGCCGCGTTTTAGTATTGGCTTTTCGCCTATTTATTTTTAGTCTCAGCAGTGCTTGAGATAAAACGCGGATGTAAAAAAAGAGTCACCTAAGTGACTCTTCAAGACTAACTAAGTTATGAAAAATTTTCGACTACTTTATTCGCTAAGTTGTTGCAAGCGCTCAAAATAATCAGGGAAAGTTTTAGAAGTGCATTTCGGGTCATTAATGGTTACAGCAGTATCGCTTAACGCCACCAATGAAAAACACATCGCCATGCGATGATCATCATAAGTATCAATGGCCGCATGGTTTAATTTAGCTGGAGGAGTCACTTCAATAAAGTCGTGACCTTCCACTACGGTTGCGCCCACTTTTTTAAGTTCAGCAGCCATTGCCGCTAAGCGGTCGGTCTCTTTTACTCGCCAGTTATATACGTTACGTATTGCAGTAGTGCCTTTAGCAAACAAAGCCGCCGTGGCAATGGTCATAGCCGCATCTGGAATGTGGTTCATGTCCAAATCAACAGCACTTAACTCACCACTACGAGCAATAATGTAATCATCGCCCCACTCTATATCGGCGCCCATTGCAGCTAATACGTCGGCAAACAATACGTCGCCTTGCATGGATTTTTTACCCACGCCTGTCACTTTCACTTCGCCACCTTTAATTGCACCAGCAGCTAAGAAGTAAGAAGCCGAAGAGGCGTCACCTTCAACCAGAAACTCGCCTGCACCCGTGTATGTTTGTTGGCCTTTAACCACAAAGCGCTGGTAGTTATCGTTTTCCACTTCAATGCCAAATGCCGACATCATCTTTAAGGTGATATCGATATAAGGTTTAGATACCAACTCTCCAACTATAGAGATCTCAATGTCTTGCTCGGCATAAGGTGCAGCCATTAGAAAAGCTGTTAAAAATTGGCTAGATACTGAGCCATCAACATCTACCTTGCCACCTTTAAGGCCTGTGCCTTTAATGTTTAGCGGCGGGTAGCCTTCGGTTTTTAAGTAAGTTACATCGGCGCCTACTTGGCGTAAAGCGTCAACGAGTGCGCCAATTGGGCGCTCTTCCATACGCGGCTCACCGGTTAAGGTAAATTCGCCTTGGCTCAAACATAAAGCTGCACATAAAGGGCGCATTGCAGTACCGGCATTACCCAAAAACAACTCTTCGGCTTGCTCTACTTTAAATGCTCGGCCTAAACCCGTTACGCGGCATCGGCTTCGGTCGTCTGACAATTGGTAGCTCACACCCAATGTTTTGAGCGCGTTGAGCATATGGCGAATATCATCACTATCAAGCAAATTGCTTAATACGGTTTCACCTTCAGCTAAGGCTGCGAGCAATAAAGCACGGTTAGATACGCTTTTTGAGCCTGGTAAGTTAATTTCACCATTAATGCGAGAGATAGGCTGTAGGGTTAATTGTTCCATGTTTCAAATTCTCTACTTATTTAGTGCCAATAAGCTGGCTTAATGCTTGGATAAAAGTGTGATTTTCTTGCTCTGTACCAATACTTACCCGTAAATAACCAGGCATTTGATAAGGACCTACTGGGCGCACAATAACACCTTTGTGTAACAACTGCTGGTATAGAGCCTCGGCATCGCCGCCCGGCGCTAAAAAGCTAATGAAGTTGCCTTTTGAGGGAATAAAACTTATTTCAGCCTCCTCAAAAAAAGCCTCTAGTGTCGCTAGGCCTTGTTGATTAAGCGCTACACTGTGTTGCAAATACTGTTGATCTTGTAATGCTGCCGCAGCCGCCACCAAACTTAAACTGTTTACGTTAAAAGGCTGGCGTAAGCGATTAAGTAAATCGGCGATTTCGGGATTTGAAATTGCGTAACCTACGCGCAAACCTGCTAAGCCGTATGCTTTAGAAAAGGTGCGAGTAATCACTAAGTTGGCAAACTCACTTAACCATTGTGTTGAAGGTGTTTGCTGGTCTTCGCTTAAGTACTCGTAATAAGCTTCATCCAATACCACCACTACATGCTCTGGTACTTTTTGCATAAAGCCATATAAGGCTTCACTACTCAAATAGGTACCCGTAGGGTTATTGGGATTGGCGATAAACACTAAGCGAGTGTTATCAGTAACCGCCTCTGCCATAGCATCTAAGTCATGGCCCCAATTTTTTGCCGGTACCACCACCGCTTTAGCGCCAATAGCCTGCGTAACAATGGGATACACCACAAAGGCATGTTGTGAAAATACCACTTCATGCTCAGGGCTAACAAATACTCTAGCGATAAGATCTAATACGTCGTTAGAGCCATTGCCCAAGGTAAACTGCTCTGGCGCTAATTGGTACTTACTCGCCAAGGCTTGCTTAAGGTAAAAACCATTTGAGTCAGGATAACGGGTTAACTCAGCAATCGCTTGCTCGATTGCTGCGCTAGCTTTGGGGCTCATACCCGTTGGGTTTTCATTAGACGCTAGTTTAACAATATTGCTAATGCCTAACTCGCGTTCAAGTTCATCGGTAGGTTTGCCTGCTTGGTAAGGTCGTAAGCCTTGAATACCCAGACTAGCTAAGGCATGAAAATCACAGCTCATATTACTTCCTTAACCGTTACGCTTAGCAAAGTCGCGCATAAAGCTCACTAGCGCTTGTACGCCTTCAATTGGCATAGCGTTATAAATGCTAGCGCGCATGCCGCCAACAATCCGATGACCTTTTAGCGTCACTAAACCCTCTGCTGCAGACTCAGATAAAAAAGCCGCATCCAAATCGCTATTGGCTAACTGAAAAGGAATATTCATTTTAGAGCGGTTTTCTGGCGCTACATTGTTTTGGTAAAAGTCACTACTATCAATAAATGAATAGAGTAACTCCGCTTTCGCCGCATTCTTTTCAGCCATTGCGCTTAAGCCGCCTTGAGATTTTAGCCACTTAAAGACTAAACCCGCTAAATACCAAGAATACGTTGGCGGCGTATTAAACATTGAATCACTACCCGCTAATAAGCTGTAGTTAAAAATGTTGGGGGTAAGCTGATGAGCTTTATCGAGTAAATCGTCACGAACGATAGCAATGGCTAAGCCTGATGGGCCGATATTTTTCTGCGCGCCCGCGTAAATAAGACCAAACTTACTTACATCGATAGGTTGCGATAAAATAGTAGATGAGAAGTCACCCACTAGCACCATATCACCTACCTCAGGAATCTCATCAATGGCAATGCCTTCAATGGTTTCATTTGGGCAATAATGCACATAAGCCGATTGCTCGTCGTATTGCCACTCTTTGCTTGGTTTAACCGCTACCTGCTCTTGAGCATTTGTGCTTATCGCATCAAATACTTTAGCTTCGGCGTGCTTTTCACCTTCTGCTACCGCGCCTTTCGACCACTGACCGGTACTAATAAAGCTAATTGACGTTTTGTCGCCGAGTAAGTTTAACGGTGCAGCAGCAAACTGTCCTCGACCGCCGCCTTGGCAAAACAATACTTTATAGTTATCAGGAATGTTTAATAGGTCTCGAAGATCTTGCTCAGCTTGTGCAGCCATAGCAATATATTCTTTGCCACGGTGACTCACTTCCATGACAGACACACCTAGCCCCTGCCAATTGCAAAATTCTGCCTGTGCTTGTTGCATTACTGCTTCAGGTAACATGGCTGGACCGGCACAAAAATTATAAATTTTATCCATGCTAAATCTCTTACTAATATGTTGTGTGCGACCACTCAAGTGGTTCGTATGCTGTTTTTAAACAAAAACGAGCGGCTAAAAGCCGCCCGTTGTTTTTATTATTTATGACTATTCTGGTTCGGGGTCACTGCTGGCAGTTTCATCACTGCTCGCGGCGGGCTCTTCACCAGTAGCTGGAGCCGCTACCTCGCCTTCGGGTATTTCACCTTCAGCGCTTTCATCAAACTCCGGTTCTTCTATCTCGTCAATACGCTGTAAACCGACTACTTTCTCATCTTCAGTAGTACGGATTAAGGTAACACCTTGCGTATTACGGCCCACCAGTGATACTTCATTAACGCGAGTACGAACTAGCGTACCGCCGTCGGTGATTAGCATCATTTCTTGGGCTTCAGTGACTTGTACCGCACCAACCACAAGGCCATTTCGGTCACTCACTTTAATAGACACTACGCCTTTTGTTGCGCGGCTCTTAGCAGGATATTCTTCAAGTTTAGTACGTTTACCGTAACCATTTTCGGTGGCGGTAAGAATATCACCGTCGCCGTTTGGCACAATTAACGACACCACTTTTTGGCCCGCATCTAAGGAGATACCACGAACACCCGCAGCAGTACGGCCCATTGGACGTAACGCTAGTAGCTCTTCACCGGTTTCTGGGTCTAACTTAACCGCGCCAGTTTCACTGTCACGTTGCTTCTCGTTGAAACGAACAACTTTACCCGCATCCGAGAACAACATGATTTCGTTATCACCACAGGTAATATCAACACCAATTAGCTTGTCATCGTCGTTCAAGTTAATCGCGCGAATACCGCTAGATAACGGACGTTTAAACGCAGTTAACGGCGTTTTCTTAACTGTACCGTTTGCTGTCGCAAACAAGATGAACTTGTCTTCTTCATACTCACGTACTGGTAGAATAGCGGTGATACGCTCATCCTCTGTTAACGGAAGTAGGTTAACAATTGGCTTACCACGTGCTTGACGACTGGCTAAAGGTAATTGATATACCTTCATCCAGTACACTTTACCCACCGTAGAGAAACACAGAACAGTATCGTGAGTGTTTGCTACTAATAGTTTTTCGATGAAGTCTTCATTCTTCATCTTAGTCGCGGCTTTACCTTTACCACCACGGCGCTGAGATTCGTACTCAGTCAATGGTTGGTACTTAACGTAGCCTTCGTGAGATAGCGTTACTACCACGTCTTCTTCGTTAATTAAGTCTTCAATCGACAAATCGGAGCTATTGGCTGAAATTTCAGTACGACGCTCATCACCAAATTGCTCACGCACTTCAATAAGTTCGTCGCGAATCACTTCCATCAAACGATCAGGGCTATTTAAAATGTGCAGTAATTCAGCGATAAGATCCAATAGGTCTTTGTATTCGCCAATAATTTTTTCATGTTCTAGACCCGTTAACTTATGTAAACGTAAATCTAGAATAGCTTGAGCCTGAATTGGTGTGATGAAGTATTGACCATCACGAATACCAAACTCAGCTTCTAACCAGTCTGGGCGAGCTGCGTCGTCACCCGAGCGCTCTAACATAGCCGCTACCGCGCCTAAGTCCCAACCTTTCGCAACTAAAGCCGCTTTAGCTTCTGCTGGCGTAGGAGATGTTTTGATTAGCTCAATAATTTCGTCGATGTTGGCTAGCGCAATAGCTAGGCCTTCAAGGATATGAGCACGGTCACGCGCTTTGCGTAATTCAAATACGGTACGACGTGTTACTACTTCACGGCGGTGACGAATGAAACACTCAATCATTTCTTGCAGGTTGAATATCTTAGGCTGGCCGTTATCTAGGGCCACCATATTCATACCAAAAGACACCTGCATTTGCGTTTGTGAATATAGGTTGTTAAGAACAACTTCACCCACTGCGTCACGCTTAAGCTCTACAACAATACGCATACCGTCTTTATCAGACTCATCACGCAGTGCAGAAATACCTTCAAGCTTCTTATCTTTTACTAGTTCAGCCATCTTCTCGATAAGGCGAGCTTTGTTCACTTGATAAGGGATCTCGTGAACAATAATGGTTTCTTTACCATTTTTATCGATAACCACTTCTGCTTTAGAGCGAATAGACACTTTACCGCGACCAGTGCGGTAAGCCTGAATGATTCCGGCACGGCCATTAATAATACCGGCGGTTGGGAAATCAGGTGCTGGAATAAACTCCATCAGCTCATCAATAGTGATGTCTGGGTTTTCGATCATTGCCAAACAACCATTAACCACTTCAGTTAAGTTGTGAGGCGGAATATTGGTTGCCATACCTACCGCAATACCAGAAGAACCGTTCACCAATAAGTTAGGTACACGGGTAGGTAAAACTGCAGGGATTTGCTCGGTACCATCATAGTTAGGTACAAAATCAACGGTTTCTTTTTCTAAATCAGCCAACAAAGAGTGGGCTAATTTATCCATACGAATTTCGGTATAACGCATGGCCGCCGCAGAATCGCCGTCCACCGAACCAAAGTTACCTTGACCGTCTACCAACATATAACGTAGCGAAAACGGCTGCGCCATGCGAACAATCGTATCGTAAACAGCACTGTCACCATGCGGGTGATATTTACCAATTACATCACCTACCACACGGGCAGATTTTTTATAAGGTTTATTCCAATCGTTGCCCAATACATTCATTGCGAATAGCACTCGGCGATGCACTGGTTTCAAACCATCACGTACATCTGGCAAGGCTCGGCCCACAATAACGCTCATGGCATAATCAAGGTAAGAGCTCTTTAACTCATCCTCAATATTGACCGGCGAAATCTGATTTGCTAGATCGCTCATAGACGACAAAATCCTTCGTTTTTATTGCTTTTTACAATTACTAAGCGTAATCGCAAACTTTACCATAAAATAGCGGCCTTAACAGGCTTGATGTCGCTCTTTTCAGTTAGAAAAATGAAAAAACTCAAGAATTGAACAAAAGCTAGTGACTGCATTGAACAAGTTCTTATAATGCCTACAAATACTGATGTGGATTGAACCTTAAATGGAACACGGTAAAAATAACCAAAACGTTGATCATCAAGAGATTGCTCATTTTGCAGGCTTAGCCTCGCGATGGTGGGATAAACAAGGTGAGTTCAAAACCTTGCACCAAATCAATCCACTGCGTCTTGACTATATCGAACGGGGTGCAGCCGGCTTATTTGGCAAGAACGTATTGGATGTAGGTTGTGGTGGCGGCATTTTGGCCGAAAGCATGGCTGTTCGAGGTGCTAAGGTTACAGCCATTGATATGGGCAAAGAGCAAATAGAAGTGGCCAAACTGCATGCTTTAGAAACGGGCAGCCAGTTAAGCTATTTACAAACCACAGCCGAAGCCCATGCCGAAGAACATCCAGCAGCTTATGATGTAGTCACTTGCATGGAGATGATTGAACACGTGCCCGACCCTGGTTCGGTGATTGCTGCTTGTGCTCAATTAGTGAAACCTGGCGGCAAGATTTTTGTGTCCACCATTAATCGTACCCCTAAAGCTTACTTGTACATGATTTTAGCCGCAGAGAAGCTACTCAAAATTGTTCCTAACGGCACCCATCAGCATGATAAGTTCATTCGCCCTTCAGAATTGTTAGCATGGGCTGACGACAATGCACTACGCAGTGAGGCCATTAGCGGCGTGCAGTTTTTCCCGGTGATTGAAAGCTTCCGCTTAAGTAACAATGTTGATGTTAACTATATGGTGCAACTGGCAAAGCCGGAGCTAAACAATGACTAAACAAGCGGCGGTATTATTCGATTTAGACGGTACCTTATTAGATACCGCTCCCGACTTAGGCGCAGCAGCTAACTATGTATTAGCCAAACACCAACGAGCTCCGCTTGGTATGGCGCAAGCACGCCAGTTAAGCTCTCACGGCGCTATAGGTTTGCTCAAAGCAGGTTTTGGTGAAACAGACTGGGCAAACCAGGCCCAAACTGAGTTACGCCAACAGCTGCTTGATTACTATCAACAGCACATTTGTGAAGGCACTGATTTCTTCTCAGGGATTAGGCAAGCTTTACAATGGCTGAATCAGCACTCGATTGCTTGGGGTGTGATTACCAATAAGCCTGAAGGACTAAGCAAACAACTACTTGCTCACTTCCCTGAGTTTGAACAATGCGCAGTATTAGTCGGTGGCGATACGATTGCCCAGCGTAAACCCGATCCTGAACCAATGCTGCTCGCCTGCGACACCATCAAGGTAGATCCTCTACATTGCCTATATGTGGGAGATGCCGAGCGCGATATCGCCGCAGGCAACAACACAAACATGACCACTTTGCTCGCCTTATGGGGTTACATTTCAGAGCAAGATAATATAGAGCTTTGGGCTGCAGATTTACACTGTGAAAAAAGTGAGCAACTCGAACAAACTATAAGCGACTGGCTGAGCGAATTGTAGGCAGCTTCAAGTTTTATAAAAATAAATTTTTTGAGTAAAATTTTACGAAAAAAAACTTGCATTAATGCCAGCTAGCCAGCTTATATAGATAGCTAGTTAGTGAGCACTAACATATGTGAGTTATCTGCAAGTTATACACAATTTCTTCTTTTCTGCTAGAGCTTGCGAAAAAGCCAAAACCTCATTATCTTGTACCCATAGATTTTAAAAACACTATATCTAGTGGCTAACCGTAAATAGCAGTACTAGATAAGCAGCAGCAAAAATTAGGATACAGGGCCTCCCCTTCATGAATAAAGATCTTCTGATAACCAAACGAAGCGGTAAACAAGAAGCGATCAACTTAGATAAGATCCACCGAGTGATTACTTGGGCCGCTAAAGGCCTAAAAAACGTATCGGTATCGCAAGTAGAACTTAAATCTCACATCCAGTTCTACGACGGTATGGCGACCAAAGATATTCATGAAACCATTATTAAATCTGCTGCGGATTTAATCTCTCAAGAAACCCCAGATTATCAATTTTTGGCTGCACGTTTAGCCGTATTCCATCTCCGTAAGAAAGCTTATGGCCAGTTTGAACCACCCGCGCTTTACGACCACGTTGTAAAGCAATGCGAAGCAGGTCGTTACGACATGCATTTGCTAAAAGATTACACACCTGAAGAGTTCGCCCAAATGGACGATTTTATCGACCACTGGCGCGATATGGACTTTTCATACGGAGCGGTTAAGCAGTTAGAAGGCAAGTACCTTGTTCAGAACCGAGTCAGCGGCGAGATTTTTGAAAGCGCACAGTTCTTGTATATTTTGGTGGCGGCGTGTTTATTTGCTCACTACGATAAATCGGTTCGTTTAACCTACATCCGTCGCTTTTATGATGCGACCTCTAAGTTCAAAATCTCTTTGCCAACGCCGATTATGTCGGGTGTTCGCACCCCTACTCGCCAGTTCAGCTCATGTGTGTTAATTGAGTGTGGTGATAGCTTAGAGTCTATTAACGCAACAGCGTCTTCTATTGTTACCTACGTGTCGCAACGTGCAGGTATTGGTATCAACGCTGGTCGCATTCGTGCCCTAGGCAGTGAAATTCGTGGTGGCGAAGCCTTCCACACCGGTTGTATTCCATTCTATAAATACTTCCAAACTGCGGTTAAGTGTTGTTCACAAGGCGGCGTTCGCGGTGGAGCAGCAACCATTTTCTACCCATTCTGGCACTTAGAAGTAGAGTCACTATTAGTACTTAAGAACAACCGTGGTGTAGATGATAACCGGGTTCGCCATATGGATTACGGTGTTCAGTTAAACAAATTGATGTACCAACGTTTGGTAAAAGGCGAAAACATCACCTTGTTCTCGCCAAGTGATACTCCAGGTTTATACGACGCCTTCTTTGAAGACCAAGACAAATTTGAACGTTTGTATGAGCAATACGAACAAGACCCGAGTATTCGTAAAGAACAAATTAAGGCGGTTGATTTATTCTCTTTGTTAATGCAAGAGCGCGCGTCAACAGGTCGGATCTACATTCAAAACGTTGATCACTGTAATACGCATAGCCCATTTGACCCAGCACAAGCTCCGGTACGCCAATCTAACCTGTGTTTAGAAATTGCCTTACCCACTAAGCCGCTGCAGCATGTACATGATGAAAACGGCGAAATTGCCCTTTGTACATTATCGGCCTTTAACCTAGGCGCGATTGAAAACCTAGACGAGCTAGAAGAGTTATCAGACTTAGCGGTACGCGCTTTAGATAGCTTACTCGACTACCAAGATTACCCAATCAAAGCCGCGAAAAAAGGCTCTGACGGTCGCCGTACCTTAGGCATAGGCGTGATTAACTACGCCTATTACTTGGCTAAAAACGGTACTAAATACAGTGACGGCAGCGCTAATAACTTAACTCACCGTACCTTTGAAGCTATTCAGTACTGGCTATTAAAAGCCTCTATGCGTTTGGCTAAAGAGCAAGGTGCTTGTCCAATGTTTAACGAGACAACGTACTCGCAAGGCGTATTGCCTATCGATACTTACAAAAAGTCTCTCGATAAACTCAGTGACGAACCGCTGCATTATGATTGGGAAGAGCTACGCGAAGAAATCACTACGCATGGTTTGCGTAACTCTACCCTGTCGGCATTAATGCCATCGGAGACCTCAAGCCAAATCTCTAACGCGACCAATGGCATTGAACCACCACGAGGCTTTATTAGCGTTAAAGCCAGCAAAGACGGTATTCTTAAGCAAGTAGTGCCAGACTTCGAAAACCTTAAGCAAAATTACGAACTGCTATGGGACATCCCAAATAACGAAGGTTACTTGCAGTTAGTTGGCTTAATGCAGAAGTTTGTCGACCAAAGTATTTCAGCTAATACCAACTACGACCCAACCCGTTATGAAGGCAACCGCGTACCAATGAAAGCGCTGATTGCCGACCTATTAACCGCCTATAAATATGGGGTTAAGACGTTGTATTATCATAACACCCGTGATGGCGCGAGCGACCAACATGACGATATGAAGCCAGAGCCAGAAGACGATGATTGCGCTGGCGGTGCATGTAAGATTTAAGCCAAGTTTACGCGTGTAAGCGCAACAAGAATTTTTAGGAAAAAATGTAGATGAGCTACTCAATTTTTACTCAAAATGCCAACGACGCTACCAAAGAGCCAATGTTCTTTGGTCAGCCGGTAAACGTGGCCCGTTATGACCAACAACGTCATGAGATATTTGAAAAACTAATCGAAAAGCAGCTGTCCTTTTTCTGGCGCCCAGAAGAAGTAGACGTAAGCCGTGACCGGATTGATTACAACAAATTGCCCGCTCACGAGCAGCATATCTTTATTAGTAATCTAAAGTACCAAACGCTGTTAGATAGCATTCAAGGCCGTTCGCCAAACGTAGCATTACTGCCGCTAGTCAGCTTACCTGAGCTAGAAACCTGGATTGAAACATGGGCCTTTAGTGAAACGATTCACTCACGCTCATATACTCACATTATTCGTAACATAATGGGCAACCCTGGTGAAGTGTTTGACGACATTATGGAAAACCAAGAGATCATCAAACGCGCCAACGATATTGCTGGTTACTACGATGATTTAATTCAAGCCACCTCTATTTACCATTTACACGGTGAAGGGCAACACGAAGTGGCTGGTGTGGTTCACAACATTACCGTGCGTGAACTCAAGAAAAAACTCTACTTGTGTTTAATGTCGGTAAACGTGTTAGAAGCAATTCGTTTCTACGTAAGTTTTGCTTGTTCGTTTGCTTTTGCTGAGCGCGAGTTAATGGAAGGTAATGCTAAAATCATCAAACTGATTGCCCGCGATGAAGCACTACACCTTACCGGCACGCAGCACATGATTAACCTAATGCGCGAAGGCAAAGACGACCCTGAAATGGCCGAAATTGCTGCCGAGTGTGAAGTAGATGCATGGCGCATGTTTACCGATGCTGCAGAGCAAGAAAAAGAATGGGCGCAATACCTATTCAAAGACGGCTCGATGATCGGTTTAAACGAAGAAATTTTAAGCCAATACGTTGAATACATTACCAATACACGTATGCAAGCGGTTGGTTTACTACCTTGCTTTGAAGACCGCAGTAATCCCATCCCATGGATTAACTCATGGTTAGTCTCAGACAATGTACAAGTTGCTCCTCAAGAAGCGGAAATCAGTTCTTACCTTGTGGGTCAGATTGATTCAAGCATCGACATTGATGACTTCGAGGATTTCGAACTGTAATGTCTCAGCAAGAAGGTCGCGTTATAGCAGGTGGCATTGAGGTGGTCGTAGATGGCCACCACAAGAGCATTCTCGAAGCCTATGAACAAGCGGGTTTTACCCCAGAGTTTCATTGTCGCGAGGGCGTATGTGGCGCCTGCAGAACCACCCTAGTAAAAGGCGAAGTGGAATATAGCCACACGCCTTTAGCTAACATTCCTAAAGGGCAAATTCTTAGCTGTTGCAGCAAGCCCAAAGGCACTGTTGAGCTGGCCGAACAACCTCCGTTCAAGCGCCAAATTGCCTAACACCTTTTTACTAAACCATTAGTGCTAATTCTGCAGCCACTCATCTTAAGGCCGCTAGCCACACATGGCTAATCGTCAAACCGTACCGTTAAAACGAGAATCAACACAAACACAACAAAAAGATAAAACGGATACAGAGGACTTATCGGCGTAAAATAATATTCTTTGACTAAGGATTTATTTAGTAACTCTTTACCATCAAAAAGAATATTAACAACAAATTTGTTACTTCGAGAGCTATATTGAATCGGTATATATTCAATACATATCGGCGAATCAATGTGCTCTCTAAAGTCAGGGATATATGGCAGTATAAAAGGACGGTCAACATTAAATTGAAATCTACCTTCATCGTTATCAACAATCAGATACCAAGCTGAGAATGTTTTCCCAGAACCAGTATAAAAATATGACTCCACCGTTCCACAAATTTCACTAGTATTCTCAAACGAATCATCACTTCTAAAAAAACCATTATACTCCGGTAGCATTCCCACAATAAGCATACAAACCAGTACCAAAAGAGTCTTTCTCTGCCAACTTTTATGAGGCAATTCCAAACGCATAATAAATCCAATAGCTATAAGCTGCTTTAGACAAGAGATTTTAAATGGAATGCTATACTAGAGCACCGAACAAAGCGTTCAATAACCCAATTGAGTGAAACTCCACTTTATTGATAAGTAACTAAGATTCAGGCTGTTTTCAAAATCCGTCAGTAAATGCGTTTGCATTCCCCCAAGTATGACTAATTGTCCGAGGTGTACTCAAACAAACATTATCGCTTTCGTTAATACTTGCCCCTGCGGTCCGCTTTTGGTGGACTATACTTTCAATAATCTCTTTAGTTTTTCGGCAAATAACAGATAACTTAACTATCTGTGTTTTTCTTTGTCTTGCGAGGCCAACATGATCATTCGGCGTCAACCCTTAATAGCAATTAGTAGCAGCTTGTTGCTGCTTACCGCTGTGTTGATTGGCTGGAAGGTATTGAATCCGCCTGCGATTGGTGAAAACGCGATATGTCGCGCAGCTATCGCGACTCATTTTATGCAGCGACAATTAGGTCAAGTTCAGGCCCTGCCCGATTACCCTCATCAATATGTTAGTGCTAGCCATGTGGGTGATATTCCTAAATCAATTGATTGCCAAATCAGTGGTCAGCTAATCAGTATTAGCCAACAAAGCCAAGCGATAGCCAACCTTTATGTTGAACAAAAGCGCAACCAAATCGCCATTATTGTGCCACGGCAAGCGGCGCCTAACCGAGTCAGGTTATTCACCCGCGAGCAACTTACCTTCCCTAAAGTGCGTTTATCGAAACACGATTTAGCCACTGGCATTCATGAGATGTATGGCGAGGGATTTGATACCAACCAAGTGATTCAGCAAACCGTTGCCTTGGTTAAAGCTAACCACATTTGTGGTCAGTTAGAACGACAACAAAATTTAAAACTGTCACCCGTGCCAATAAGCGATAGCTATATGAAGCAAGCGCATAAACTCACTCCCTACCTCATTAACATGGTACAGCGTTCGCCACTCAATGTTGAGGAAATACAAAGAACTAAGCAGCAAATCGCCCAGTTAGAAAGCGGTTTTCAAGAGAATACCAAGAGCTTGGTAAATTGGCTTCAGCAAACCCAAAGTAACACACCAATCGATAAGCGATTATTGGAGTATCATTTGCGTGATTTGAAGCGCGCTAATCCAAGGCTCTACCTACCTAGCTCCTGTAACCAAGCTTATATTCACTCAGCTGAGCTCACTCAAACCCTATAACTGTGAACAAATGTGTCTCAGCGCATGTTGTTTTCGCGCTTATTCGTTATACACTACCCCTACTAAGTGACTAAGAGAGGAAGATGACACAATGGTAACTGATAGCGAAGGTTACATTCAGCTAATTGGCTTTTTAACAGATAACCTGGCCTTATTTGAACACACTCAAGCCCAGAAAAATCCGTTAACCATTTGCGATTATGTATCTGAACAGTTATCCGAAAGTGTTATGTTGGTCTGTCGCCAACATGAGCATCTTGAGAGCGAACACCGTTTCATTGTTATTCGGGAAATTGACGCCATCGTAAATGACTTAGAGCAGGTATTGTCTGGAGTGTGGATGTCTAGCCCTACTCAGCAGCAACAGCAGTTCATTGATGAATTTGTTGGACTAATTAAGAATATGTTCGACAACCAACTGATTGCCGTCGATCCTATTTAGTTAGTTGCTACCAAAAGTTTTAATGCCCTGTAAGTGGCTAAAACAATGCTCCCTCGCAATATCTAAAAAGGCTTCAATGTAGGCGCTGTCTTGATGACTCTCATGGCGCGCCGCATACAAGTTCTGCCACAAATGCCCGTCACCCAATTCGCGCGTAACGATATAACCTTTGTTTACATACTCGGTTAAAGCCCAATTTGGTAATACCGCTACTCCGCGACCACTGGCCACTAACTGCATCATCATTATGGTCATATCAACTTTGCGCACAGCTAACGGTTCTACGCCTGCGGGATCGAGAAACAGATTAAATAAATCTAAGCGGTGGGTATCAACCGGGTAAGAAATAAGCACTTGATTGGCAAAATCCTCGGGCTCAATCACGGCTTTCTTTGCCAGTGGGTGATTTGGGCTTAACGCTAAGGTAGGTTGGTATGAAAATAAAGGCTGAAACACAATGCCCTCACAAGGCTGGGGATCAGAGGTTATCACCAAATCAAGCTGGCCTTGGGCAAGTTCAGGCAAGGGTTCAAAACTAAAACCACTGCTAAAATCTAATTCGACATCAGGCCAAAGGCCGCGGTAATTATCAATAGCTGGCATTAACCAATTAAAACAGCTGTGGCACTCAATGGCTAAATGTAGTCGCCCGGCTTGTCCGCCCACCAACCTAGCAAGCTCTCGCTCGGTATGCTGAACTTGCTCTAGTACATTGTCGGCCAGTTCCAACACACGTAATCCCGCCATGGTGAATCGTATCGGCTTGGTTTTACGCACAAACAACTTTGCCCCAATGCGTGATTCTAACTCTTTTAACTGATGAGAAAGCGCCGATTGAGTTAAACATAAGCGCTGAGCAGCGACCACTAACGAGCCGGTTTCTCTAAGCGCTTGTAAGGTTTTTAAGTGTTTGAGTTCTAACATAGTCTCGCAATGGTTTGAGGTTTTGCACGGCCAGTTTATCACCAACTATTGGTGGTTCAGCCCTTTACTAATAAAAAATCCTGAAAAAGCTCAAATACCTTCGGCAAACACTTGCATGCAACCAAAAAAAGTAAGTTAATACGTCTATTCTAAAGGGACAGAAATAATCATGTATCAAATAGAGAAGTCACATAAGCTAGATAACGTATGCTACGACATTCGTGGTCCAGTATTAAAACAAGCTAAACGCCTCGAAGAAGATGGCCACCGAGTAATCAAATTAAATATTGGCAATACTGCCGAATTTAACTTTGAAGCCCCGGAAGAAATTCTAGTAGACGTAATTCATAACCTACCTACTGCCCAAGGTTACTGTGACTCCAAAGGTTTGTTCTCTGCCCGTAAAGCGGTGATGCATCATTATCAGTTACAAGGTTTACGCACCACCACCTTAGAGGACATTTATCTCGGGAACGGGGTAAGCGAACTTATCGTTATGGCCATGCAAGCGCTATTAAATAATGGCGATGAAATGCTAGTGCCCTCACCCGACTATCCATTATGGACAGCAGCGGTAACACTCTCTGGTGGTAACCCGGTTCATTATGAATGCGATGAAGAAGCCGGCTGGTTCCCAGATATCGAAGATATTCGCAGTAAAATCACACCGCGTACTAAAGGCTTAGTGGTTATTAACCCTAATAACCCAACCGGTGCGGTATACAGCAAAGAATTACTGCTTGAATTGGTAGAGCTTGCCCGCCAACACAACCTTATTTTGTTTGCTGACGAAATCTACTCAAAAGTGATTTACGATGAAGCACTGCACGTGCCTCTATCCACCTTGTCAGACGATGTATTAACGCTCACCTTTAACGGTTTATCTAAAGCTTATCGCGTATGTGGTTTCCGCTCTGGTTGGTTGTTAGTAAGCGGGCCGAAACATCGTGCTAAAGATTATATAGACGGATTAGATATGCTGGCGTCTATGCGCCTTTGTGCCAATGTACCGGTACAACATGCCATTCAAACCGCCCTAGGTGGCTACCAAAGTATTAACGAGCTTATTGTCCCAGGTGGTCGATTATACGAACAGCGAAACCTAGCTTGGGAATTATTAAATGATATCCCAGGGGTAAGCTGCGTTAAACCACAAGGGGCTATGTACTTGTTCCCTAAACTGGACGTTAAGAAGTTCAATATTAAAGACGACCAGCAGTTTGCATTAGATTTATTGCAACAAGAGAAGATTTTAGTGGTACAAGGCACCGGCTTTAACTGGAGCAAACCCGATCACTTCCGCATTGTATTTCTTCCTCGAGAAGAAGAGCTACGAGAAGCTATTGGCCGTATCGCTACCTTCCTTGATGGTTATCGCCAAGCGGACTAAACCAAGTAAAGTGAATTAGAGGGCGCTAACTGCGCCCTTTTTTATTGCTTTTTGCCTTAGCATAAGGTCATGTTATTTTTAGAAAATGTGTTGTACTGTAAACAACATCATTTTTTAAAGAGCCACTTGAATGAATGCACTGAGTGAACAAGCCGGTACAGCACGCTACGCAGAAGATCAAAGCCAACGTCGTAACGACCACCGTAACTCTTGGCAACGGGATCGCGCCCGCATCCTCCACTCAGCCGCTTTTCGTCGTTTGCAAAATAAAACTCAGGTGCTGAGCATTGGTAATAACGACTTTTACCGCACGCGCCTCACTCACTCTCTCGAGGTTGCTCAAATTGGCACCGGCATTGTTGGCCACTTACACACCGTTAAGCATGCTCAAAACCATTGTCTTCCAGAGCTAAACTTAATAGAAAGCTTGTGCTTGGCTCATGATATTGGCCACCCTCCTTTCGGACATGGCGGAGAGGTAGCGCTTAACTATATGATGCGCGACGATGGCGGCTTTGAAGGCAACGCGCAAACCTTTCGCATTCTTACCAAGCTAGAACCCTACACCAAAAATAACGGGATGAACCTCACTCGCCGAACTTTGCTAGGCATAATGAAGTACCCCTGTTTGCTCAGTCAGCTCCAACGCCAGCCCTTGCCACCTGTAGCTAAAAGCTTTCGCCAGCTCAAGGTTGCAGATTGGGCGCCAGCTAAAGGTGTTTACGATGACGACAAACATTTATACGACTGGGTATTAGCCAGCGTATCAGAACAAGACCGAGAACAGTTTGTTCACTCCAGAAACATGGGCGAGCAACAACACCGTAAATCAAGCTTTAAGTCTCTAGACTGTTCAATTATGGAGTTAGCCGATGACATTGCTTATGGGGTGCATGACTTAGAAGATGCCATTGTAATGGGCATTGTGAATCGCCATGATTGGCAAGAACAAGTGGCCTCTGCCATCGCCGATATTAAACAATGCTGGTTAGCGGATGAAATAGGCCCTCTATCGGTCAAACTGTTTAGTCGTCACCATTACGACCAAAAAGACGCCATAGGGAGTTTAGTTAACGCCTTTATCACCTCTATTAGTTTGCAAGAGCAACAGCGCTTTGGCGAGCCCTTATTAGATTTACAAGCCAGAATGGACCCACCAATGGCGCAAGCGCTAGAAGTACTCAAGCGCTTTGTATTGCATTATGTTATTCAAACACCAGAAATTGAAATGGTGCGCTTTAAAGGCCAGCAAGTAGTAATGGAGTTATTCCAAGCATTCGCTAGTGACCCAATGCGCCTCTTACCCCTTAATACCCGTAGGCGCTGGCAGCAAGCCGGAGAAGACGGAGATAGCCAAGCGCGTGTTATTGCCGACTACATAGCCGGCATGACTGATGATTACGCAAACCGACTGTTCCAAACCTTGTTTTAAATCGTGAGCCAGCTTGTTAACCCACCATTAAAACCACCCTTAGCGTACTACCTCACTAAGGGTGTAAACCTCAAACACAGCAAAGTTTTTGACGTATTTTGCAGCAGAACATTACCCATTTTGCAAAGTATTCAATTGTATTTTTAGCGCTTTTTCTAGCGATACGACAAGTCTTAACCAGCGCCCCAAAAAGCGTTAAATTCGTTGATTTTTATCAAGTCGCTTTCCCCCTAAACCACTAGATTTAAGAGAGATAAACAACAAGAGGTATCGTTATGATTAAAATTGCAGACATCATGACAACTAACCCCCATACCGCCTCAGAGCAAACTACGCTAGAGCAAGCGATTAGCCTGTGCAATGAACATAAGATCCGCCACATTCCCATCGTCGATAATCAGCAAAACCTCATTGGCCTAGTGAGCGAGCGCACTTTGTTAGCGGCACAAGAGTCTTCACTTAGTAACACAAGCAAAGAACAGCGCACCGCTCACGAACAACAAATTATGCTTTGCCATATTATGGTGACCAAGTTACATACTGTAGATCCAGAGGCTGGTGTAGGAGAAGCAGCAAGGCATATAGAACGTTATCGAATTGGATGCTTACCCGTGGTAGACGGTAAAAAGCTGATAGGTATTATTACCGATACTGATTTTGTTGGTGTGGCAATTTCTTTGTTAGAAATGTTAGCAGAACAAGAGCCTTTACACTCAGACCCTTAGGTAATATTACAACAATATTACAAATTTTAGTGACGCACCACTAACTAATACACGAACATAAATTAAATTTTAGTAAAAAAATTACAAATAGAGGTTGTTTTGTGAGCTGCGTCACGATAAGATTGCACCATAAATTGTTTGGCGCTTTCATCCTATGGCGCTGTATTCAGCCGATACTGAATTTGTCGATTTATGGGGCCGCTAATCGCCCCTGCTATTGTGCTCTTAGCGATAGCACGTATTAGTCATTCCTTATGTTTTTTTGTCCAGCCTTGAGCTGGATTTTTTTTGTCTACAATTCTTCCCACAGTCAATTTCACTTCACTTTTTTAACTAAAGCCAAACTAAGCCGACAGCAGCAGTGGTAAGCTATCGCTGTTTATTAGGGTCTTTTGATCTTTGCTGATGGTTTTTGCAGCTATTTATTAGCCATTTAGGCAAGGCAGTGAGTGTGCAGTTAAGTAGGCTTAACAATCACTCGCTAACGCTGAATAAATGGCTAAGAAATGCTGCCCGAAGGGTTCGGATAAGCGAACTTTACTCTTTGTTAAGCACTTTTTGCTTAGCCCACTAGGCTTCTAAGTGCTCGCCGCGATTAAAGCCCGCTTATCTCGAACAAAATTTCAACACCAAAGATCAATAGACCCTAGTCTCACCAGTCAAGCTTATTAAGGATTTTAAAGCTATGATGCTTCGCTTCGCCCCGCTATTACTCACCTTATTAGCAACTAGCGCTCAAGCTTTCGAACAGGGAGAAACCATAAACATACCAATGACCGAGCAAGGTCTACTGTGGGATAAGCAAATACAGTTAGAAGCAACCTTATATAAACCCGCAGGCGAAGGCCCTTTCCCATTAGTCATCTTTAATCATGGCTCTACAGGACCCGGCGTCGTGGCCGACACGCTAACCATTAAGCCATGGGGATTTGGCGCTTACTTAAACAAGCACAACATTGCTTTGCTAATACCAATGCGACGAGGCAGAGGTGCATCACAAGGCAGTTATAATGAATCTTACAATTGCAGTGTAAATAGCGTTGAATCCGGTATTAACTACGCGTTGCAAAGCTTAGATGCCACCATGCAATACCTGCAGCAACAAACTTGGCTAGATCAAGAAAAGATTGTTATTAGTGGTCATTCCCGAGGAGGCTTGTTGTCGGTAGTTTACGCTGCGAAACACCCTCAGAAGTTTAAAGGCGTAGTTAATTTTTCCGGCGGTTGGATGGGTGGCCAATGCCAAATCAAAACCCCACTTGCCAGCAACCAAGGCCTATTTAGCAAGGCTGCGAACAACAACCCTTTGCCACACCTATTTATGTATGGCCGAAACGATCCTTATTACTCAGATAGTGAAATTGAAAGCTACGCTCAAGCTTTTAAGGAAGCCGGCGGACAGATAGATTTTCAGTTTTATTATCTAGGCTCATCAGCAAACGGCCACGCGCTTTTTTATGAACATAGTGATTTCTGGATTGAAGGTTTTAAGCAGTACATGCAACAACTGGATTTAATGTAAAAGACTTGGGTGTCCTTTATTTTTTCTTTCCTAAAGAAGTCTCCAAGTTTATTTGACCGTTACAGTTCCCAATAAGCTTAACCGGCAATTGATGGCATAGACTTCTGAGCTGGTGAAGTTATCTTCATTATCTAGCTTGGTATACATGTTAAATAAAAGCGCCTCACCGTTTACTGAACTTATCCATATGTATGTGAATTTATTGAGCCACAACTTATAATGTTGTGTGTTACCTTTTTTTCCAATTTTAGATAAAGGCGACCTGTATTTCTTAAGACACGAGTAAAAATCGGCAAGCGTTCCAGAGGATACGGTTCTATTACCTTTATCGGAAACTAGTCGATAGCTAGTATTTGGTGAAAAAGTCGCAATATGGCTCTCTAGTTTTTTTTCGTCTGAGAGATGACTAAAGAACATGATATATGCCCAAAAAATTAAGCCTGTTACTAGAATTACTACTCTTAGGCTAGCTCGTACTGATTTAATCATTTATCCAAACCTTTCCCGTACCCGCCTTGTAATATAAACCACCGCCTGGAAGAAGGGAGTTTACACCTTTATCCCAAGTAAAAGAGGTTTGTGTTCCCTAGATATTCCCCCCATCAGCTCTAATAAGTGGTAATAAATGTAATAAATGGGGTCAGAGTCACTTTAATCTAGCTAACACGCTTTCGCCACCCTTTACGCCTACCGCGAGAGCCCTCGGTTACCCGCAAGCCCGAGGTGGTCATAGTGGAGCTGGCTTGCTGGTAGCCCTCGCCATAGTGGTAGGTTTTGTTGTGGGTTTCTGTGTTGCTCAGCGCATCTGTATCGGTAGTGAGCAGTTTTACTCATTAGGCTCATCATCAAACGGCCACGCGTTATTTTATGAACATAGTGATTTCTGGATTGAAGGTTTTAAGCAATACATGCAACAACTGGATTTAATGTAGCTAAAGCTGCATAAGTGCCGCTGCCTAATATATGCTTAGTGAATGAATTATTTAGCGCACTTTCAGATTGCTCAGCATACTAACACGTCTATTGTGGGCGCTTTTCTGGGCGACTTTGTAAAAGGACAAAACTGGCAGAGTTACCAAAGCGAGGTACAACTCGGCGTAAAGCTACACCGTAAAATAGATAGCTTTACCGATCAGCAAGTCAATCAACTGGATTTAGCTCAATGTTTTCAAGCCAGTTTAAGGCGCTACTCTGGTATAGCCCTAGACGTGTATTTCGACTATTTGCTGAGTTTGCACTGGCAACAATTTTCTACCAACTCGCGTTCTGAGTTTATAAGCCTGTGTTATCAAGAACTCCAGCATTTCCCACTAACAGACAAAGCCAAACATACCGCCAGCCATATGCGTGAATATGATTGGTTGGAACAATACCAGCATCAAGACAGTGTTGCTGGCACCTTACGCGCTATTAGTCGGCGACTGCGCCGCCCGGCAAAGCTAGAGCTGCTTTACGAGGATATTCTTTGTCACACTGCAGAACTTGATGCAGCATTTTTAGCGCTTTACCCCAAGGTACTTCTACACGCTCAAGAATTTGTGAGCAACTATCAGACTAATTAAATCGAAAAAGAGCAGTCCTTAGGCTGCTCAAATAGGTGTTACATAGCGTTTTTATTATTAGTGTCTAAGTAGTAAACCTTAGCTAAATTGCTCTTCTTCGGTAGAACCCGTTAACGCGGTTACTGAAGATTGGCCACCTTGAATAACATTAGTCACTTGATCAAAGTAACCGGTGCCCACTTCTTGTTGATGCGCTACAAAGGTGTAACCACGATCTGCAGCCTGGAATTCTTTCTCTTGCACCATATTTACGTAGTGCTTCATGCCTTCGCCCTGCGCGTAGTTATGCGCTAAGTCGAACATGTTGTACCACATGTTATGAATACCGGCTAAAGTAATGAACTGGTATTTATAGCCCATGTCGCTAAGCTCTTGTTGGAACTTCGCAATGGTTTCATCATCCAAATTCTTGCGCCAGTTGAATGATGGAGAACAGTTGTAAGCCAACAGTTGGTCAGGGTGTTTAGCATGAATAGCTTCAGCGAATTTACGCGCTTCTTCTAAACACGGCGTCGCTGTTTCACACCAAATCAAATCTGCGTACTCGGCATAAGCTAAGCCACGACTAATCGCTTGATCGATACCCGCGTTTACTTTGTAGAAGCCTTCTGCTGTGCGTTCACCTTGCACAAATTCAGCGTCATAAGGGTCAACGTCTGAAGTCAATAGGTCAGCAGCATTGGCATCAGTACGGGCAATAACCAGTGTTGGTACACCTGCTACATCAGCTGCAAATCGTGCAGCGACTAGCTTCTGAACCGCTTCTTGGGTTGGAACCAATACTTTACCGCCCATGTGACCACATTTTTTCACTGACGCTAATTGATCTTCAAAGTGAACACCTGCCGCACCTGCTTTGATCATATTTTTCATCAGTTCAAAGGCATTTAGTACGCCGCCAAAACCTGCTTCAGCGTCTGCCACAATCGGCAAGAAGTAATCTAAGCCACCGTTCGCTGGCGATAGGCCGTTTGCCCACTGAATTTGGTCAGCGCGTTGGAAAGAGTTATTAATGCGCTCAACCACTTTTGGCACAGAATCAACTGGGTACAAGGATTGGTCTGGGTACATGCTTGATGCAGAATTGTTATCGGCAGCAACCTGCCAACCAGATAGGTAAATGGCTTCAATGCCCGCTTTAGCTTGCTGAACGGCTTGGCCACCGGTTAGCGCACCTAAACAGTTAACATAGCCTTTTTTGGCTTGGCCATTGACGAGAGACCATAATTTTTCTGCGCCGCGACGCGCGACTGTATTTTCTGGAATGAATGAACCGCGCAATTTAACAACTTCTTCCGCGCTATAAGGGCGCTTAACCCCTTTCCAACGAGGATTCTCTGCCCAGTCTTTTTCTAATGCTTGAATTTGCTGTTCTCTTGTTAATGTCATGTTCAATCCCTCTTAGACCCTATTCCTAGATACAATTTATTTGTACCGCATATTCACGTAGTTCTTTCTATACCCGCTATAACTGCGGATTATTTTAGTACACACCAAGCCAACAGGGCTTGGAAAATTTAACTCAGTACTTTTACCTTTTTTTTGGTTTTATCTAAAAGTACTGAGCCAATGTGTGAGGCGCCATGGTCAGCATTATTATTGCTATTGGCTGTGGTTACTGCCTCACTGTAGCTGGGTTAAATAGGCCTCAGCCTGTTTAACATGGTCGGCTAATGCGTTCAGTGTTTACCTATTGCTTATATGTCAAATGAATCACCCGTAAATTACGACCCAAAATGTAATAATCACGTAGGTGTAACTCAAGTTACGATAAGCAACAGCCTCAATGTTAAACACTAAAACTAAAGTCTCACCAGCAGATAAATTTAAAACAACCGTTTCAAAATCACCTCAAGACCCTGTTTTTTATATCATCGCAAAAAACAAAAGCAAAGCTTTATTTAAAGTAATAACTCTAAATGGGCAACATTTCAGCAACATCTCCGTTACTACAAAAGTCTAAAAAAGGAAGTTAATTACGTAACTAAATAACCTAATGACGTTATCGTAACGACTAGCGGTAGAACCAATTAACCCTTACGTAAACGTAAAGGTTAATTGAAATAAATGAAAAGAAACAAGAGAAGGCGATATTATCGATTAAAAATAGTAACTTAAGGAAAAATTAAAACAGCAGTTTAAATCTTATTTTGCAGTTTTCACTGAGAGGTTGATCGTTGACTCGACCGAAGCTAAAAGTGAGTCGTTATAAAACAAAACTCTAATCTCTGACTGTTCAGACCAGAAAAACAAAAATTTTTTTGAAAAAAATATTCGGAAAAATAAAAAAGCCGACAATATGCCGGCTTTTAACTGGGAAATACCGATTAACTACAGCAGTTTTTCTACTTCATCACCAGCTAAATGGCGAATATCCTTACCTCTTACGAAGTAGATAATGTACTCAGCAATGTTTTGGCAGCGGTCGCCAACACGCTCGATCGCTCTCGCAGCAGCTAAAGCATCTAGTACTTGGGGAATAGAACGCGGATCTTCCATCATGTAAGTCATTAACTCACGAATCAAACGTTCGTATTCTTTATCTACTTTCTTATCTTCTTGGTGTACTTGCCACGCAGTTTCTACATCCATACGTGCAAACCCATCTAACACGTCGTGCAGCATTTTTGCCGTATGTTGGCCTAAATGCTCCAAACTGGTTAACGATGCTTTAAAAGGTTTGTCCATATTGCGCTCAACCATACGTGCAATGCTTTCTGCAGCATCACCAATACGTTCTAAATCCGCAATGGTTTTAATAATGGCCATGACTATACGTAAGTCACTTGCTGCTGGCTGGCGCTTCGCAATAATGCGCGTACACTCTTCGTCTATCGCCACTTCAAAAGAGTTAACTTTGCTATCGGTGGTGATAACTTTATTCACCAATTCAGCATCGGGCCGGCTTAACAAGCTAAGTGCGTCTTTTAGTTGCTGTTCAACTAATCCACCCATCGCCATAATCTGATTACGCACATGATCCAGTTCAGCATTAAACTGACCAGATATGTGTTTATTCATATTTAACTTATCCATATCTCTTCCTCAGCCACGGTATGGTTAACCGTAGCGGCCTGTAATGTAATCTTCGGTTTGTTTCTTCGCCGGTGTGGTAAACAAGGTATTGGTATCAGCGTATTCCACCATGTCGCCCATATACATAAAGGCTGTTTGGTCGGATACACGCGCCGCTTGTTGCATATTGTGAGTCACAATCACCACGGTGTAACGACTCTTGAGGTCGTTAATCAGTTCTTCAATCGTCAATGTTGAAATTGGGTCGAGAGCTGATGTAGGTTCATCCAATAATAGCACTTCTGGCTCAATAGCAATGGCGCGGGCAATAACTAAACGTTGTTGCTGACCACCTGATAAACCAAAGGCATTCTCGTGCAAACGATCTTTTACTTCTTCCCACAGCGCTGCGCCGCGTAATGAGCGCTCTACTGCTTCATCTAATACTCGGCGGTCTTTTATACCTTGTAGGCGTAAACCGTAAACCACATTCTCGTAAATTGATTTAGGGAATGGGTTTGGGCGCTGGAATACCATGCCCACATTACGTCGCAGCGCCGCAACATCTACGCTTTTGTCATAGATGTTTTGGCCATGCAGCATAATTTCGCCGCTAATTTTACAAATATCAACCAAGTCGTTCATGCGGTTAATACAACGCAACAAGGTAGATTTACCACAACCCGACGGGCCAATAAATGCGGTAACCTGCCCTTTAGGGATCTTCATCGATACGTCGAACAAGGCTTGTTTACTACCGTAGTAAAGATCGAGATTCTTTACTTCCAAAGCGGTTTGTTCTGCCGTTAAGTTAGCCAAATCTAATTTAGTATCTCGACTATTTTCTGTATTCAAAGAAATCATTTTTTTTCCTACAAATTTGCCGTTAGCTTATTGGTCTAACGTTTTAAACTTTTCACGTAAACGGTTACGGATTTGAATGGCTGCCAAGTTCAAGCCAATAATAACCGTTACCAATAAAAATGCAGTGGCATATACCAGAGGGCGTGCCGCTTCTACATTCGGGCTTTGGAAACCTACATCATAAATGTGGAAACCTAAGTGCATGAACTTACGCTCAAGGTGAATAAACGGGAAGTTACCATCTAAAGGTAAGGTTGGCGCTAGCTTCACCACACCCACTAACATTAATGGTGCTACTTCTCCTGCTGCACGAGCTACCGCTAAAATCAATCCAGTCATAATGGCTGGACTAGCCATAGGAATAACAATACGCCACAAGGTTTCTGCTTTGGTCGCACCTAACGCTAACGAACCTTGACGAACCGCACTTGGAATACGCGACAAGCCTTCTTCAGTGGAAACAATAACCACCGGTAAGGTAAGAATTGCTAAGGTTAAGGCTGCCCAAATAACCCCTGGTGAACCAAAGGTAGGTGTAGGTAAAGACTCTTGATAGAACAAGGAATCAATACTGCCACCTAGCATGTACACAAAGAAACCTAAGCCAAATACGCCGTATACAATAGACGGTACACCCGCTAAGTTAATCACCGCGATACGAATCAAACGAGTCAAGCTGTTATTACCTGCATATTCGTGCAAGTAAATAGCGGCAACCACACCTAAAGGCGTAACAATAACCGCCATCAGCATTACCATGAATACCGTACCAAAGATGGCTGGGAATACCCCGCCCTCGGTATTCGCTTCACGCGGTTCAGATACAATAAACTTGGTTGCTTGATGCACCCAATGGCCTACTTTATCAAACCAGTTCATCTCGTTAGGGAAGAACACATCCAATACGTTGTCCATTGGAATGGTCACCAACTCGCCACGCATATCGCGAATAACAAGTTGGTCACGACGCGCATCGTCTCGGTAAGCGAACAACTGCTTCTCTAATACCAAGTAATCTTGATGAAGCTGTTCTTCTTCGGCCTCAATACCCGCTAGGCGCTCAGCTGTTAACTCTTCAGCCATTTCATATTTACGCTGTTTAAGGCGTAAACGCTCTAGGCTGTAGTTAATGCTACCAATATCGCTGCGTTGCAACGAGTCAGCTTGTTCAATAATGTCGTTTGAACGCTCTAACAGCTCATACAATGTTGCGTGGTCAGTATCTAAAGAAGCGTCAATGGTTTCGCCGCCTTTAACAATACCTTCAACGTAACCATAAAAGTTACCGTTGGTTCTACGCTCTACCACCGCAATATTTTCTGGGCGTGTCTTCGACAAGATTTCGTTTTCAGTTAGCCAGCGAAAATCTAGATCAACATATTCGCGGTTACCGGTTTTTATTAGAAAACGTTCTACAAAATCACCGTCTAAGCCTTCTAAGTTAGCACCAGAGGCTTGTAAGCGCTCAATTGGCACTAACTCTGTTTCGTACAGTTCACCAATAACCGTTTGGTTTTTGCCAAACTGATGAACTTCCATTTCAAGCACTGGGCTTGGCCAGAAGTAAACTAAGCCTCGTGCGGCAATCAGTAGCAGTAATCCAATTACTGCTACTAAGCTTATGCTTACCGCACCGGCTGTCATCCAAATCCACGGGTTACCTGATTTAAACCACTTATTCATCGGTTAGTTCCCATATCCCTATTACAGCGAGCTGTATTTGTCGCGCAGACGTTGGCGCACAAATTCAGCAATGGTGTTAAATGCGAAGGTAAATACAAACAATACAAAGGCCGCTAAGAACAGCACTCGGTAATGTGAGCTTCCCACTTCAGACTCTGGCATTTCTACCGCGATGTTAGCCGACAAAGTACGCATACCCTGGAAGATACTCCAATCCATTACCGGAGTATTACCCGTAGCCATCAGTACAATCATGGTCTCGCCAACTGCGCGACCGAGGCCCATCATTACGGCCGAGAAAATACCTGGGCTGGCGGTAAGAATGACCACCTTAGTCAAGGTTTGCCAAGGCGTAGCGCCTAACGCTAACGAGCCATTGCTCAAGTGCTTAGGCACCGAGAAAATCGCATCTTCGGCAATCGAGAAAATAGTAGGAATAACCGCAAATCCCATGGCTAAACCCACCACCATTGAGTTACGTTGGTCGAAACTAATCCCTAACTCGTTGGTCAGGTACAAACGTGCATCGCCATCAAACATCCATTGCTCAAGCGCTGGACTAATTTGAATACAGCCCCAACCAATAAACAGTACTACAGGGATAAGCACGATGGCGTCCCAACCGTCTGGTAATAGTTGACGCACTTTCTTCGGCATTTTTGACCAAGCAAAAGCAGTGGCTAGGAAGCCGACCGGCAGTAACACCATAATGGCGATAACACCGGGTAAGTTGTCTTCTATAAGAGGGGCTAACCATAAGCCGGCTAAGAAGCCCAAGATTACCGTCGGTAAAGCTTCCATAATTTCAACGGTAGGCTTAACCACTTTACGTAGCGGCGCAGACATAAAGTAAGCGGTATAAATAGCACCCGCTAAGGCAATGGGTGCAGCAAACAACATCGCATAAAAAGCAGCTTTAATGGTACCGAAGGAAATCGGCACTAAGCTCAATTTAGGCTCAAAGTCATCACTGGCCGAGGTTGATTGCCAAACATACTGCGGTTCTGGATAACCTTCGTACCAAATTTTGCTCCACAATGCGCGCCAAGTTACTTCTGGGTGCTCATTATCTACGTGGTAAAATTCTAGGCCCTTCTCAGATTCTGTTAACAGGCCGCTGGCACGTGGTGAGAAGGCTAAACCAAAGGCTTTAGAGTCGGTCATCTCGCGCACTAAGCGCCCACCGCCAGTAGTGTGAAATAGGGTAATAGACCCATCTTCGCCACTTACTGCAAACCCTTTGCGGAAATACTCAACACCAATCTCATTGATTTTAGTGCCAGCGTTAAACTCGCGAATTTGAGTGAGTTTACGTACGCCATCTTTAGCCACATCAAACCACTGAGTAATACTGCCGTTATCGTTTGCAACGATCAGCGAGCTAGCGCCAGTGAGTAAGGCAAGGTCTGTAACATTAGCATCTTTGCTGTTGATGAAATCAACCGAGTTTAAACGCACATCATCAATGTTTGAAATGTTGTAGTTTGCTAGTTGGTTACCGCTGCGAATATACAAACGACGCAAGTCAGGTGTGACCAGCATTTGATCAACACTTTTTGGCAGACTCGGAATTTCAGCGAGTTCAGGCAACCATTCTAAAGACTCGCTAAACATGTCTTCTTCGGCTTCTAAACGTACCAACATACCTCGGCCATCTTCGGTAATGGCTGCTACTACCGCAGACTCTTCTTCGCGCTCAAACGCCAACTGAACAATAGGCTGCCCTTGGGCATCAATGCTCAATGCTTGCTCACCCATTGGGTAGTCTAAGCTCGGCGTAATTAAGCGTTTGTCGTTGGGGTAACTAACGCCAAACTTCGGCGCAACCACGTAAGCAGTACCTTCACGAGTACCGTAGGCCACTAAACCTTGGTTTGGCACTGTGCGGTCTGCCGCAGTTATTTCTGCGTCAACTTGATAGTCTGTAAACTCACGCGGCGTATCGGTTAGGTTGAAGAAACGTAGGCGACCATCACTGTTAAAGCGATAGGCAATTTCGTTTTGTTCTTCAACACCAATGGCCACGGTAGTATGACTATCGTTTAGCGGAATGGTTTTTGACTTTTCTAAGCTAGCCCCATAAAAAATAGGTGCTACCACATACAATAAATAGAAGAAAATTAAGATCAACGCCAAAAGAACTACGATTCCGCCAGCACTTACGCTGTAGCGGGTTAGTCGGTCCTTAATTTGCCGCTGAGCACTACTATTAAATGACACTGACTGCGTCATATATCCCTCACAATTTAATAGATCTGGCGAAAGTATATGGCAGTTTTATGACAGTATTGTTACAGAGCGAAATACTAAAAAAAATGTCACAATTTTGAGGGCTTTAAGGGGCTTACTGTTCTATCATTAGCAAGCCAGTGTTACATTTGTATGTAGCTAATATTACAGTGAAATTATATTGCGTAGGTGGGTGATTTTTCTTCAAGTGCGCGGGCTTACATCTTCCTAAATCAATAAAAGCTATGCATACTTTAATCCCTCGGGAATTACACTTAGTTTTCTGCACTTAGCGCGATAACCTACCCTACTAAGGAGCAACAAGATGAAACAACTCGTAGTCAGCGTAATTGGTAAAGACCGCCCAGGTATTGTAGACCAATTATCTTCTTTAGTAGTGCAACACAAAGGCAACTGGCTAGCCAGCAGTTTAACCGAGCTTGCCGGGCAGTTTGCCGGCATTCTGCATATAGAGGTAGACGAACAGCACTTAGCTAGCCTAAGCCGTGCCTTACAAGATCAAGCTGGCTTGTTGGTTAACATCGCAGAAGGCGATAAAAGTGGCGATGCAGAGCAAGCTCAAGTGGCTATTACCGTTACAGCCAACGATCGTGTAGGCATTGTTAAAGAAGTCACTCAAGCGCTAAATGCACTAGGTGTTAGCATCACTGAAATAAACACCCTTGTTGCCAGCGCGCCTAACTGGGGCGGCCTTATCTTTACCGCGCATCTATTAGTACCTTGCGCTAATGAAGAGCAGCTAAGCAATATTCAAGATTCTTTGGAATCACTAGCTGATGACTTGATGGTAGATTTTGACCAAGACTAGATGAGTAACTTAAGCAGTATTTTATATAGGTGACCAATGAGCGACAGTCTTTATATTGAGAAAGAGTTAAGTTGGCTTTCGTTTAACCAACGTGTTTTGCAAGAAGCCCAAGACCACTCCGTGCCTATCATCGAGCGAGTGCGCTTTTTAGGGATTTTTTCTAATAACCAAGATGAGTTTTATAAAGTACGCGTGGCAGCACTAAAACGCAGAATCATCTTAAATGAGTTAAAACAGAAAGACGACGGCTCGATCAAGTTACTTAGTGACGTACAAGCCAAGCTTGCCGAATTACAGCAAGACTTTGATGAGACCTACCGAGAAATTATTCTCACTTTAGCACGCCGTAATATCTTCCTGATTAATGAAGACCAGCTAAGTGATAATCATCAAAACTGGGTGCGTAAATACTTTAAAGACAAAGTTCTTCGTCACATCACACCCATTGTTATTACCAAACGTACAGACTTGGTTCGCTTCTTAAAAGATGAGTACACCTACTTAGCGGTTGAAGTTAAAAAAGGGGATAAAGAAAGTCACTTGTTGATTGAGATCCCCACCGATACCCTGCCGCGTTTTGTAGTATTGCCGCCAGATGGTTCTAAAACCCGCAAAACAATGATTATTTTGGATAATATTATCCGATTTTGTTTGGATGATTTACTGCGTGGATTTTACGAATACGACACCATATCGGCATACTCAATTAAAATGACCCGCGATGCAGACTACGATCTCACCGATGAGGTAGACCAAGGTTTATTAGAGAAAATGTCTGGAGGCATTAAACAGCGTTTAACAGCAGAACCGGTGCGTTTTGTTTACGACAGAGAAATGCCTAACAGTATGATCAAACGCTTGAGTAAAATGCTGCACATCTCAAAACTAGACCACAGTGTAAGCGGCAGTCGTTATCATAACTTTAAAGACTTCATTGGCTTTCCAAACGTGGGCAGGAAGTACCTAGAAAACAACAAGATTCCGGCATTAAATTGCCGAGATTTTGATAGCTTTGATACCGTATTTGACGCTATCAGCGCGCGTGATATTTTGCTGTATTACCCTTACCATAAATTCCGTTATATTTCGGAGTTTGTTCGCCAAGCCTCGTTTGACCCTAAAGTCAGCAGCATCAAAATCAACATTTATCGGGTGGCCAAAAAATCTCACCTAATGAACTCGTTAATTGACGCCGCCAATAATGGCAAACGCGTCACCGTAGTGATTGAATTACGCGCTCGTTTTGATGAAGGCGCAAACATTGGTTGGGCACAAATGCTCACCGATGCCGGCGTAAAAGTAGTCTTTGGCGTGCCCTCGCTAAAAGTGCACTCTAAGTTGTTGCTTGTTACACGTAAAGAAGGCGACCAAAGGGTATTTTATAGCCATATTGGTACTGGTAACTTCCATGAAAAAACCGCCAAAATTTACACCGATTTTGCGCTGTTTACTAAAAACCAAGAGATTGGCCAAGAAGTAGAAAACGTATTTCGTTTTATTCAGCAACCTTATCGACGCTTTAAGTTCCAGCACTTAATTGTTTCGCCTAACGATACTCGTCGCCGCTTGTTCAGCTTAATTGATTACGAGATAAACCAAGCCAACTTAGGCCACCCTGCAGCCATTACCATTAAGGTAAACAACTTAGTTGATAAAGGCTTAGTGACCCGTTTGTATGCAGCAAGCAAAGCTGGGGTAAAAATTCGCATGGTGATCCGCGGCATGTGTTCGTTAGTGCCAGGTTTAGAGGGGGTAAGCGACAATATCCGTATTATTAGTATTGTTGACCGCTTCTTAGAACACCCTCGAGTATTTCATTTCCACCACAGTGGAGAAGATCAGGTCTACATTGCCTCGTTCGACTGGATGACTCGAAACATTGAAGAACGAGTTGAAGTGGGTGTACCTATTTATGATGAAGAATTAAAACAGCGGGTTATCGACTTACTAGAGCTACAGTTTGCTGATACCACCAAGGCGCGAGTATTAGATGGCAAGCAACAAAATCTCTATGTGAGCCGAGGCAATCGCCGTAAAATTCGCTCGCAAATTTGGACCCATGACTACCTTAAAGCCATTGAATCTAAGCCACGCCGAGTAATAACAAGTGATGAGTAATGTAAAATAAGCGAAGCGCTATCATTAAGCCGACACATCTTAACGTCGGCTTTTTTGTTACCGACACATCCATGTTAATACTCTTTCTTAGCCCTCCACACAGTGTTCAGGCTTAACGATAATCTCGCCCAAATACCGACCAAATCAATACTAAATCTCACAATTAGATTACAATGCAGACATAAATACCAAATAATGAAAAGATATTAAGAATGAGGCTCGATGAAATAGAGTTAGGCACACTAAAAGTACTGCTTGATTTACATCAAACCCAAAACACCTATAAAACGGCTGAACGTTTACAACTCTCTCAATCAAAAGTGGTTCGCCATTTAGCCAAAGCGCGAGAGATTTTAAATGATCGCCTGCTCATACGTTCTGGCAATCGTTTAGCGCCCACCAACTATTTAGAAAAAATTGTAGAGCATATCCCAGGGTTATTACATGCTGCGCAGCAGGCCTTACAGAACGATAAACAAATTGCCCCTTCACAACTAGAAGGTGAGCGAGTGATTATTTTAAATCGCCCTCTCATGTCTGTTTATGGTTCTCGTTTATACAAGGCGCTGTCAGACGCCGCTCCCAATGTTACTTGGTGCTTAGAGGAATGGGGTGAGTCAAGTACAGAGAAGTTGCTGCAAGGTAGAGCTTGCTTAGGTGTGAACTTTTTTAACCGCTTTTTACCTAAATCAATCAGTCAAAAAGTCATCGCTAAAGATGAGTTTATCTTGCTCGTCAATCCGCAACACCCTTTAGCCACTTCTCCTCCAGAGACTTTAGACAGTATTTTTCATTGGCCTTTAATTATTTGGAATGCCAGTAACTGGAACGACTTACGTGCTCACTTCGACATGCTAGTTAATAACCTAAAAGTGGAGCCGCAAATCAGCCTAAAAACCGATAACTTTCTGTTAGCGATGAATGCGTGTGAACAAAGCGAAGGGATATTGGCAGCAAGTCGCTCAATGCTGCCAGAAAAAACCAGCTTAGTCAGCGTGTCGTTGCCGCAAAGCCTAGAAGATTTTGCCGAAGGTGTCTCAGATATCGTAGTTTGTCTTCGCCAGCAAAACAAAGATAATCCACTAAACGAATGGATTATATCGATAATAAACTCTATATCCAGCTCAAGTCAGAAATCGAATTAGTTAAAGTCACTACTGGGTATTTTACAAAAAACAGCTTGTTTGTAAGATGCCGTCACTCAAACAGCTAACCCAGTAGTTACTATGACAAACCTAAACAACACGCTAATCGCATCGGCGATTTTAACCGCTCTGTTCTCACCGTTAAGCTTCGCTGAAGAAGTAGCAGCACCAACTGCTGATGAAGAGTTTCACGATGCCGATCCTCGTAACAGCAATTGGCGTGGAGGCATCGCTGCCGACCATAATGGCCAAATTAAACTCGCTGCTGGCGGTGGTAGCGGAACAGAAACAACCCAAACCACTTTATTAGGTGAGTACTACACCGAAAGTGACAACTTCCGCTTTCGTCTTGCTCACTTTGATGCGCGCTTTGGTGGCGTGTATACCGATTTATATCGCGTGACCGATCTTACTAACATGTATACCGCTGGTTACATGCTGCCGCTAAAAACTGCCGAAGGTACAATGTTCTTCCCATCTATCAACTACACCTATGTTGACTGGGATGTAGATGGTATTGGTAACAGCATTGATTCTAATTGCCGCAATTATGGTGACCTAGAAAATGGTTTATGCAAAGGCATTGCAGACTTTGGCGGCGCAAACGGAACCAACGTTGCAAAATTTTTAGGCTCAGACAACTCTCATATGAGCTCACTTAATCTCTACGTGTTACAGCCTTGGAACAATACCCACTACACAGTGCTTAATGCCAATATGGGTAAGTCTTTTGATGGCGTAGAAATGAATGTGGTAAACCTAATGTGGTTACAAGGTATCCGTACTCATCTAGGTGATAACATCTTAAACATCTACTTAGAAGTGAAGTACGACGTGCTTGAAGTAGACAGTGCTTACTACAACCCGATTAGTAACAAAGGCAGTGTAAAGTCTGAGGAAACAATTGGAACGATAGGTTTCGATTTCCGTTTCTAAATATACAGTAATAAGCTGACCAAGGATGGTTAGTACTCAACGCTTTTAAACAGCAGTCTAAGTCCCCCAACATCAAAGTGAATGGCTGAACTAAAACGATAACTCACTTTTTAGCTGAGTTAAAAAGCGCTGCATAAACTGACTCCGTATTTTGGCCTCTTTCTTAGCGGCGTCGGTGTGCACTGTATCCTGAATTAACAATAATTTAGTAAAGAAATGGTCGATGGTATACAGCGTGTCATTGGGAGTGCGTTGCTCACACAAGGGATCATTGGCGTGATACAAATCTCTTCCTAATCCACTGCCAACCTGAATACAGCGACTAATGCCAATAGCGCCTAAAGCATCTAAGCGATCGGCATCTTGAACAATTTTCGCTTCCAAGGTTTGCGGCTTAACTTGCCCACTATAACTATGCGCCAAAATAGCATGATGAATGTCGGCCAAATAAGCGGCGGGATAATCTATATCAGTCAAGAACGCTACTGCTTTATCTGCAGCAAGCATTGAGGCATTAGCACGCTGCAGGTGGTTTTTAGCTAGCGTCACGCAGTCATGCAAGTAGGCCGCGGGTAAAACCACCGCTAACTTTGCGTCTTCTTGCTGACAAAACAACGTCGCTAAGCCAACAACTCGCATAATATGATCAAGTTTATGGGCAGCATCAGCACAGACTTGCTGCTGTAAAAAGGCAAGGCATTTCGCTTCTAATTGATTAGTCACAATTGAGTTCATTTAGATGGGGCTACCGATGGATGTAATAAGTGCTAACGCTAACTAAATGAGACCAGCCTGTCAAAAGCAAAAAACGCTATCAGCAAAGCTTAAGTTTACCTAAAAAAACCTCTCTTATAAGTATTTACTTTGAGAATTTTATCATTCATTATTTAATGATAAACGATAAATAAACATTGTTTATCGTAAAGATTCGTCTAGTAGGGAGAACATAGACAATGCAGTCCATTGAGGCTATTAGTGCCGTAGGTAAAAGAATGCGGATCTTCTTATGGGGCTTAGTAGCACTAATCTTGGTGTGTTTAATCGGCTTTCCTAGCGAGTTAGGCTTAGATATTGAGCCAATGCGCCACAGCCCTTGGGTATATAGCTTTTACAACTTGGTTGAAATGGTGTTTGGCCCACCAGAATTGCCCTTTGACGACCTGTTACTCCTACCGCCAGATGCACCATTTTTACACCCCGAGCCCTTGCCTATTTCTATGAGAATTAGCTCGGTGGCCATCTTCTTCACTACGTCTTTACTCATGGCATCTTTAGTCTGGGAAATCGACCGATTATTTAAGGCATATAGTCTTTGTGAGGTATTTACTCTAGAAACCACTAGCCATTTTCGTTGTATAGGCTGGACCTTAGTAGCGCTATTTGTGGTGAATGGTGTAGCTAATTACATTATTGAACACATCATGATCCCCTTTGAAATGGAGATGAACCGCCCGTTTAATGGTCCACCTATGGGAGATATGTTTGGCTTAATCCCTCCTCCACATGAATGGACAAACATGGAGTATATCTCTCTCGACTTTCCACTGTTATTAGCAGGCTTGTTTATGATTGTAATTGCTCACGTAATGCACTTGGGCGTGCAAATTCAAGCTGATGTAGATGCAACTATTTAGTGGGAGCGGTTCATGACAATAGTAATCAACTTAGATGTGATGCTAGCTAAACGAAAAATGCGCTTAAATGAATTGTCTGAAGCAGTAGGAATATCAATACAGAATTTATCTATTTTGAAAACTGGCCGCGCTAAAGCGATCCGCTTTTCAACCCTAAATGCGATTTGTCAGGTTTTAGAATGCCAACCTGGTGATTTGCTAGAGTACCAACCGGATCAGGATGCACCCTAAACCGGCTGGTTTGACATAAGCATGAAATACTAAGTCATTAAGGAATTTAGCATGAAATACCGACTTAAACAAAACTTGAGGTTACTCGCGCCATTGCTCGCTTTAGCGCTATACCTCAGTGGCGCGCAAGCCGAGGCCATCAAAGACTTCGAGCCATTTAATGACCCCTTTATAGTGGTTGATTACGACGCTTCTATCTCACGTTTACCGCTAGACCAACAATCTCAAGCGCTAGAATGGCGTGAGCAAATGCTAGCGTTAGAGTACCAACTAGATGGCAGCGAACTGGACGATAATGTGAAAGCTGAAATCAGCTTCAGCGTTCTTTATCAGCGCCTAGACCAACTGTTCTACGAGACTAAAACCGACCTTGTTAAAGTGAATGTACTGGAAAGTTTAACCAGCGAAGAACAGTTACAAGCCTTGAAGCTATGGCGAGACATTCAGCATAGTGAAATAGCCTTATTGAGTAATACTTATAATGAAGCGGAGGAACAAAAAATCTTTGAGAAGTACGCCAAACTTGATGCTATTTTAGCCTCAATTAACTAATTTTATTCCGAATACCACTTTCTTTTTTGGTGCGCTATGGCGCACCCTTTTTTTACTCACTAAATACTTAATGTTTTGTGTAACACTCCTTCGCTTTAAGGTTTAGCTTCTAGACCTCCTATGCTGGTTACAGCTCTCTCTAAGTCACGAATATCATTTTCAGTCTTAACAATGAGTAGCAGCGTTATGAGTTTTTCTCTGACAAAAGAAGTGGAGGCCTAAGGCAATAGGGAAGCAAAATTTCTTATTGCAACTGCTACCACAATAAACCCGCTAATAATAGAAAGATGCGGCGCTTCAAATGTTCATGAAAGCAGCAGCTAACTATAAAGGGAATAAATGGGGCGAACTTGCCCCTGCCTATCAAGCTTGTTGCTTTAGTCTTGGTCGGTAAAGCTAATGGTAAGGCATACTTTGTGGCTACCTTGCTGTAGCTAGCTGGCTTACAGGCTGGATCACCCCCCTCTGCAATTAAATAGTACGAAAAAACAATAGATCGTTTCGTTCATTTTTTATCACTAGTCAATTTCGTTTTTTTGTAAACGGCAAAATTTCATCGCTTAGTATGATGCGCCCTTGTCTTTTAATTTTTGGGTTTGACCTAGAAATCTTACCAAGCCAATACTATGTCCGTACAAAAAATGTACACAAATTCAAATAATTAAACATAGCATTTAACGAGTTGTATGGTCTTATGAAACGCATTCTCTGACTAGTTCGTTGGTAACCTAAACGGAATAGGAACACCCAAATGAAAACTCCACTTCTAGCCTTATCATTAGCATTTGGCTCATTACTTTCACTCACCCCGAATACAACCTTAGCAGCCAGTATTGGTAAAACGATTTGTGACCCCGCAGCCGACTCAGACAATGGTTACGGCTCAGGCACCTATCGAGGCCACTTTTATTCGTGGTTTGAACTTAGCCAAAACAACATTAAAAGCTGTGATGTGAAAATCGGTTTTTATAATGATGCGGGACGTCATTATCGGGCTGAATGGAACATGGCCAAATCTTGGGGCGAAGACGCCATTGGCGGCCTAGGTTGGGAAAATGGTGCACGTTACAGAAAAATTGGTTACAACGTTGGCGAGCTCACCAGCAACTCAAATATTCAAAAAGCCTTAGTCGCACTTTATGGTTGGTCTTGCAGCGGCAGTAACTCCCAAGAGTACTATGTAGTAGACAGCTGGAAGGGCCCTGGTAAGTTTGTGCCTTGGGACGAAAATGCTGGAGCACCTGCGATAAGTAAAGGCACAGTAAATGCCAACGGAGCCACCTACGACGTATATTTGGTTGACCGTAACGGCGCTCAATATTGTGGCAACGGTGATAGCCGACAATTCAAACAATATTGGAGTGTTCGTCGCTCCCCTACTTCCACAGGAAGCAACCAAGAACTGGATTTTGGCCCACATGCAAACCGCTGGGACAACTCAGATTTAGGCTTTAAAACCAACGGAATCGCCAATGGCTACCAGATCCTAGCCATTGAGGTTTTTGGCGATGCTAACCTTAATCACAAAGGCGCGGTAGATTTATCGCTTTGGTTACGCTAAAGCTCAATTGTGCAGAGACTAAGTAGCTTATTCCAGCTTAGTCTCTTCCATTTGAATGACTGTAAGATGCTGGCAATTAAGTAAGCACTGCAGCTTGGCCTGCTTGGAGAACACAATGAAAAACCTACGTTTGGCACTGTCTTTTGGTGCATGCTTTATTGCTGGCTACCTGGTTGCAGCTGTTTATCATCCAACAGCTGTCGATAGTCGCCATCAAACTAGCGCCATGCAAAGTGTCTTAGCACAAGAAACGACAAGTTCCAGACGCGATACAAGCAGCACTCTTTATCCATCGTATAATGGCATCTCCTCAAATATGCAAACAGGCCATACCAACAATCCTATTGTTGCTACACCTACCAATAAACAAGCGCTTGAAAAGAGTCATCAAGAGCAAACAGAGAATAAGTCAGCCCAGCGCTTTGATGCACTTAAACACTCGCTACGCAACGACCCCAACAGTTTAGATGACACGATTAGTCAACTTGAGAACCTAAGTATTGAAGACCCTGAATTCAACTTGCTGATATCAGCCATTAAAGGCGCATCGAACCCGCAAAGTGATGCCGCCTTATTTGAATTGGCTGAACACTATGCGATGCAAACTGATCCGCAATCTCAACAAAAATTCATTGCGATACTGGCCAGCACCTCAACGAATATTCAATCGGAGCAGTTAA
This sequence comes from Agarivorans sp. DSG3-1, assembly GCF_046774965.1. Classification (NCBI taxonomy): domain Bacteria; kingdom Pseudomonadati; phylum Pseudomonadota; class Gammaproteobacteria; order Alteromonadales; family Alteromonadaceae; genus Agarivorans; species Agarivorans sp. DSG3-1. The sequence continues at coordinate 4,244,122 of NZ_CP177241.1, forward strand.
TTAATAGCTTGATAGATATGGCGGTGATAAATCACTCTGATAACTACAGTAGTGTTGAAGCACTTAACTTAATTCAACCTTATCAACTCAGCCAGGCTGACCGGGACATACTTACCCGCGAGCTTGAAAATAAGGTGTTTGAAACTGAGGGGGATGAGGCCGAGATGCTACTCTCACAGCTGATGCGCTTTAGTGCTAGTGAACAACGAAGTGAAATTGCCAGTAACATGCTAGAGGGTGACTCAAACATGCTGAAAGAAGCCGTATTTGACAGCATTAACAGTGGCAGTATTCCTGCAGCAGAGCCTTTAAAAACCCTGCTACTCGATATTGCATTTAATCAACAAAATCCACTAAGCGGCGAAGCGCAATACACTTTATTAAACAATTTTGCACTTAGCCAGCAAGAATACACTCAACTGCAGAACCATTAAGCCAAGCACTAACTCAAGCTTGCTGGCTGAGTTTAAGCAGCATGGCGCTTTCAGGATCCATAATCGGCAGTTGAATGCCTAGCTTCATCAAGGTATCGCCACGGTAAGCGGCATTGCTCTCCATCCAAGTGGGAAACTGTTTCATAATGTGTTTAAAATCAGGTTTATCTAGAACCTCAAGTGAATACATCGCTTGCGGATCCAACCCAGTAAACCTCAACGCTCCCGGCAAGGTGTAATCCGGCATAGTGAGTTGCACAACCCAATAAACGCCCTCTCCTTGCTGCTGATCTTGCACCCCATAGGCTTGCCAAGAGCTATCGCTTGCAGCCAGCTGTAAAAAAGTCCCGCTGTGTAACAAAGGCCGTAGCGACTTATGTAAAGCGATATAGTGAGCGAACTGCTCACGTTGCTCAGCATCTACAGCTACAGGGTCAAGCTCCACTCCCATGTGGCCAACTAGCGCAGTCAATCCTCTAAAACCAATGCTGTGCTGTCGGTATGTAGTATGGCTATGCGCTGGACCAATATGGGAACCCATCACTTCAGGAGGGAAAAAGTACAACATCGCCGGCTGCATAATCTGTCGCTCTAAAGCATCGTTACTGTCCGATAACCAAAAACGGTGACTGCGTTTAAGCACTTCATAGTCGATGCGCCCTCCTCCCGAAGAACAGCTTTCAATTTCTAGCTGAGGATGGCGTTTAGCTAACTCATCTACCAAGGCGTAAAAAGCCTTAGTTTGGCGGTGTACTGCCGCTTCTCCTAAATGGCTAGGCTGCACCAGTTCTCGGTTCATGTCCCATTTGATATATGAAATAGCATATTGGCTAAGTAAGCTATCGAGTCGCTCCAGCAAGTAGTCGAATACCTCGGTATTCTGTAAATCTAATACGTATTGGTAACGCCCGGTTTTTTGTTCGTAGCCTGTTTGACCCAGCACCCATTCAGGATTATTGCGATACAAGGCAGAGTCTGGGTTGACCATTTCTGGCTCAAACCATAACCCAAACTCCATACCCAGTTGCTGAATATGATCGATGACTTCTTCTAGGCCATTGGGGTATTTTTGAGTATCTAAGTACCAATCGCCCAAACCGGCTTTGTCGTGGTCTCGCCCCGGAAACCAGCCATCGTCGATAATAAAACGCTCTACGCCGATATCGGCGGCTAAACTGGCCATCTTTTTGATGTAGCTTGGGTCGTGGTCAAAATAAATCCCTTCCCAAGTATTCAGGTGCACCGGGCGCGGTTTATCGGCTTGTGGGAAGCGTAAGATATGTGCGCGCACAAACTTGTGAAAATTGGCACTCATTTGATTAAGGCCGTTGGCCGAATAACACGCATACAAACTGGGCGTTTGATAGCGCAGCCCTTTGGCTAACGATATTTCACCACTTAGCAGAAGCTCTTCTGCTTGTAGCCAGCGCCGACCATCGGTTTTAACCCCGCTTTGAATTTTGTGATTACCGCTCCAAGCTAAATGAAATCCGTACACTTCACCTTGCTGCTGATTAAAGCCTTTCTCGCCAATCACCGCGCCAGGGAAATACTGATGTGACGTACGGCCACGACGATTCTCTTGTGCAATAATGCCGCGCTCTAACGGCTGGCGATGCTGCTGAAACTCTTTGGTCCAACGCCCATGTAAAGACAACAACTCATTACTTTGCGCCGTTAACGGCAAGGTTAAGGCTAAGCGCTGCAGGCTGTAATCAAGTTCACCTAAATTTGTCACGCTTGATTGCATACTGAGTACGTCGCTACTCTCATCTAAGTGCAGCGTAATTTCCAAGGCCAGCTGAGCCTGTTTATCTTGCGCAGTTATCAATAACGAAGAATGTCCCGACAACACACACTTAGCACTAAAGCGAGGACACCAGTCTTTGCCAGCCCTGTTGCCTTCTAAACCAGGGCTAGAGAACCACCCGTCACTCGCTTCTGGGCATACAGTAAGTGCTACATCCTCATCTAAACTGGCTTCACCTAAAGGTCTTGATATTGCGCCAAGTAAGTTGCTATCTATAGGCAAACTTAACTTACGCCCCCAATAAACGATTTCTGGCAAAGAGTCAGTTTCTTTTAGCAACACACTGCTAGTTTGACCGTACAAATGATAAATATTCATCATTTTAATCCTTGCAGCGAAAACTCTATTTGATAACGATAATGGCTATCGCTCACTTGATACTTAGGGTGCACAGACGGGCTCCAAGAATCGTCCCCCCCAACGCCTTGATGGGCAACATCGAGTTGCACAAATACCGATCCGCTATCTGTTAGCTGGTAGTTATGAGTCGCCTGGCTAAGTTGCTGCTGGCTGTAACGCCTAGCGGAAAACTGTAAATGTGGTTGGCAATTAATCGCTAGCGCCAAACCATCATCACGTTCAATTTCTAGCTGGCGAATCGCGCCGCGCCCGCCATTTTCGCTAGGGAAAATATACGGCGTATGTAAGTCGTCAATGCTCGATTGGTAACGGCTCACTATCGCGCTGGCCAAACGATCACGGTAGTTCTCATGTGGGCCTAAACCAAACCAACTTACTTGGCTAAACTGTTTGTCTAAGCTCAACTCCAAGCCCACACGCGGTAAAGGAGGAAGATAAGGCGCTGCATCTACCGCAGTACTCAACTCCACTTTATCAGCGCTAATCAAAAAGCGTTGTTCCACAGAAAAAGCCAAACGATGCTCAAAGCTAAAATCGCTATCGCACTCAAGTTGCCAACAACCATTACTTAACTGTGAGAACTCAAACTTACTAACCGCACGTTCTAAATGATTCAGACCCGCGTTTTGCCAACGCGCTATCCAAGAATGAGGATCCATTTGGCTAGCTTCACTAACACCAATATCGTTGTCTAATGGGGCACGATAGAAGTTATTAGCCAAAGGAGCAGTAAACAGCTCTTTGCCGTGTTTAACCCACGACACCCACTGTGCAGAAACACAATCAAAAACCACTGTTTGCTCTGGGCAAACAAAGCTAATTAGGCGATCTTTTTGCTGGCACGTCACCGCTGCTTTACTTAAGGCTGGTTTAGCCAATAAACCACCGGCTGGCAGTTTAAATTGTTGCTGAGCCATTACATGCCCTACTTCTGCCCATGGAGTTTTGCTGCTTAGGCTTACTTCTAACGTCAGCCAGAACTCTCCGTGGCGCTGTTTAGCCAGTGCACTCATTGCCTTAGCAGGAAGATGAAAGAGCTGGCTTTCACCTGCTGCTATATCAATTTCTAGGGTGCCTTGGTCAAACAGCTCGCCTTGCTGCTCTATGCGCCAAACTAAAGAAACGTTTTGGCTATCGCTAAACAAGTACTCGTTGGTTATCCGAAAGGCTCCACTATCTAAGTCTTCCGCATGGATTTGCCAATACTGCTGCAAATATTTAATTTCAGCCAAACTTGGGTGCACCGTTCTATCGGGGAAAATTAATCCATTAATGCAAAACTGTCGGTCGTTGGGTTTGTCTCCAAAATCCCCGCCGTAAGCCCAGTATGCTTCGCCAACATCTGTATACTTTGTTATTCCTTGATCAACCCAATCCCAAATAAAGCCGCCCTGTAAACGAGGGTGTAAACGAAAGGCTCGCCAATACTCATCGATACTGCCTAAGCTATTCCCCATGGCATGGGCATATTCACAAAGGATTAGTGGCCGCCGCTCGTTAGGGTCGCCAATATGCGCAGTAATAGCGCGCTTAGGAATGCCCTCCCCACCGGTATCCCAATCAACTCGCGCATACATTGGGCAAAGAATATCGGTAGCTGGAGTATCTGCGCCGCCGCCTTCATATTGAATAGGTCGACTTGCATCCGCGTGTCTTAACCAGCCATACATAGCGTCGTGATTGCTGCCATAACCCGACTCATTACCGAGAGACCAAATAATAATTGAAGGGTGATTTTTATCTCGAGCAACCATGCGTGTTACTCGCTGCATATATGCATGCATCCACTCAGGATCGTCTGACAAGCGACACATAGGAAACATACCGTGGGTTTCTAAGTTGCTTTCATCCACCAGCAATAGGCCGTATTCATCACATAACTCGTACCAGCGAGGGTGGTTAGGGTAATGCGCGGTACGCACTGCATTAAAGTTGTTTTGCTTGAGTAGCTTAATGTCTTGCAACATCCGTTGCTCTGTCATTACATGCCCCAACTCAGGGTCATGTTCATGGCGATTAACGCCGCGAATCAGCAGGGCTTTGCCATTGAGTTTAAGCAAGCCATCAGATACTTCAATACAACGGAACCCTAGAGCACTTTGTTCAACGTCTAGCAATTCGCCTTTGGCGTTAAACAAGCTAATCACCGCTTGATACAAATGTGGCTGCTCGTCACTCCACAGTTTGGGGGAATGCACTGTTTGATCTATAAAAATGCGGTCGGCAAAACCGCCTTTTTCGTCAATGGCCTTGTTATGGGTTTCAGCTTTAATCGGTGAATCGAATAAAGCACTCTGGCCATCAAATACCTGTAGCTCGACATAGCACTTCTCCATGTCGGCTAAGCCCACACCCGCCAAGTGTATTTCTAGCGTCAATTGGGCATCGCGGTAACATGCATCTAAATCGGTGTTAATGCTAAAGTCGGCGATATGTAATTTAGGCTTGGCGTAAATGCTTACGTCGCGGAAAATACCGCTCAACCACCACATATCTTGATCTTCTAAATAGCTACCATCGCTCCAACGGTAAACCACCACACACAGCTCATTATCTCCTTGCTGAAGGTAGTGGCTAATATCAAACTCGCTGGCCAAACGACTATCTTGGCCATACCCCACTAACTGACCATTAACTAAGACATGAAAGGCCGAATTTACGCCGTCAAAGCGCAAACGTACTTGCTGATGTTGCCAATCATCTTGATAACTAAAAGTACGTCGATAAACCCCGGTTGGGTTATCACTGGGTACCTGCGGCGGGTTTACGGCAAAAGGATAAATGACATTGGTATAAATGGCCTTATCAAAGCCCTTTAATTGCCAGTTGCTAGGTACATCTATTGAGTGCCATTGCCCGGCCTTCCCCAATAACAACTCATCGCTAAGCTGCTCTGGCTGTGCCAACAAACAAAAACGCCACTCACCGTTTAAGCTAAGGCTATGCTTTGGGCAAGTGTTGGCTAAAGCATCTTGAACGCTTGAAAAAGACTGAAGGGGAACGTGAGACAGTAGGCGATTTCGCTCTGTTACTGCGGGGTTTTCCCAGTCTCGCTGGGCTAGCAAATTGGCGCTTACAGGCGTCATTCTATTCTCCAATTCAGGCCAGAGGGCCAAATAATCAATGCTATTTCCAAAGCGCAGGCTTGATTTCAGTATCAAGCTGAAGCTTAGCCGTTTTATAAAAATAGCAGTCCCTAATTTACAGATGATTCTAGTAGGCCTAACGAGGCAATAATGCGAAGATCATCACGAAAGAAGGAAAACGTTTACATGAGGATAATCAATATGCAACAGTTACGCTTTTAACCTCAACAATTGGCGGCTTTAAATAACAAAACACCCCAGTGAGAGGTGTTTATAGTGGAAAGGCAGCGACTAATACTTACGTGAGTATTGTGTAATAACAACACCAAATATCGCTAAGATGATAATGCCAAAGGTGCTCGGCTCTGTTACCAATACACGTGGTTCAGGGTCTGAAGGATCTCGAGCCCAAACGTTCAAATGCGAAATGCCTTGAGCGTTATTCCCTTGAGGGTTAAGAAAATCATTTGTATTTAGAGTACCAGACAGTTTGTAAGGGGTAGTAAAATTAAACGTTGAATTAGGGAAATCACTCAACTCTTGGGCAAAGATATCGATAAAATCGAAATCGTACAGAATGAAGCCATTAGAGGCTTTTACCGAGAACGCTAAATGATCAAAGGTAGCGCCTCCCAGAATCTGGGAGACTTGGTCAATAATGCTTGGATCTGTCTCTATCTGCCACGTTAGCGATTTACATTCACCGGTAACCCCTTCCACACAAGTAAAACTCATACTGAGCAAAGCACCAATGTCTAAGGAAAGCCCACTATTAACCACCGGACCAACTTGGTTGTAATCAACATCTAGGTTTTCATTTACACTGGCTAAGTGGATCCAACCAGGATCATCAGCCACATCGACAGGATTGTTATCGAGGTTCTGTAACTCATCAGGCTCAATAAAAAATAAGGAGTTACCAAGCCCGTAAGTAGTATTTAGCAGTCCATCATTCTTTTGGCCAATATTCACATTGGGTTTATTCTCAGCATTATCATCGTTGCCATCAAATAACAAACAAGAACCTGCTGAATAAGATGGATTTGCGCCACCAAGCAGCTCATTCGCCTGACCGGACTCCATAATGGAAGTCAGGGTTACTCGAGATGGGTCGCACACGCCTCCGGGGACAAAAGATGTAACAGGTACCGCCCAAGTGATGGTGGTAAATAATGAGGCCAAGCTAAAACCCAAAATCGGCAATAATCGTTTACTCATAAAACCCTCATTAGTATTTACTGGCTCTAGTGATAGCACTGCACTAACCGAGAAATATCCAACAAAAACTAAATGCATAAACCACGCCAAAAATTTATTCACATTCCTTATCAACAAGTTGACTTATTGCTCAAAAGTCAAAGTTAACAACTTGTAAAATATACTGACGTTTGTACATATCTTTTTACATTGACAAAAGCAATTACAAATCAATAACTTATTAAGGCTAACAATCATCTAGAGGAGACGCTTTCAAGTTGTTAAACTCAGGGAAAATACGTAATACGAGTAAACCATGAGCACCACCATTTATTACTTAGAGCAAACTGATCTCACGCAAATAAAGGGCAAGACCCTTCCCTCAGAAATCACGGTGAGCGAAGTGACGAAGCATCAAGCTGAGAGTAGCTTGGCCTTTTACACCGAAGTAGGTAAACATTGGCAATGGACAGATAAGCTGAGTTGGAGCCAACAACAATGGCAAAATTACACTTCGGGTGAGCAGCTAAAAACCTATGCCGCCTATCTAGAATCTGAGTTTGTAGGATACTTTGAACTAGAAAAACACGCTGATAACAGCGTAGAAATTGCTTACTTTGGTTTAAGTAAAGCATTTTTAGGCAAAGGCTTAGGCGGGGGCTTATTAACCCGCTGTATAGAAACAGCCTGGCAATGGCCAACCCACAGAGTATGGGTACATACTTGTGATTTAGACCACCCCAGCGCGCTGGCTAATTATAAAGCGCGAGGGATGAGCTTATATAAAACAGAGCAGGAAGACTAAAACTGCAAGTAACTAAGATCGAGTTTTTCTCCGGCTACTGGTGGGCACCAGTAATAGGCAGTGCTTAATGGGCGGCTAAACTCAAACAAGCCGTCTTCAATGCCATCTTCGCAGCCTAACATGCGTTTTAACTGCGCTTCAAAAGGGTAAAAGCTGTTAGCAAAACAGACAAAGTTTAATCCGCAGTCTTGCTGCTTAACCCATGGCAAGCTTCGGCGTAACATAAAGGCCTCAGGGCTAAAGCTTTCTTGCGCGGTACGACGAGTATGTGCAGACGGCGGAGACTCTGCAAACTCTACGTTATCGCTTTTTCTACGGCCTATTAAGTCATCTTGTTGCTTACTCGGTAGGCTATTGAAGTGTTTCATTTGATGTTGCCACTTTTGAACCGCTAACATCGACGATCCCTCAACACCAGGTTCACCCGTTAACGCAACAACCGCTGCGGCATTATCTTCAGGGTTTTCAGTGCCATCTTCATAACCAGTTAAGTCTTTACCGCCACGGTGACAAAAGCCCTCTACTTGCTCGTTCACACTAAATGTTGGGCATAACACTGCTAGCCACTCTTGTACTCTTAGCATCACTTCACCGGGATCACTGCCACTTACCCTAAGCCATAAATCATCTTGATTAGCTGGGCTGGTGCGTTTTACGCCTTCAATGCTAATCGCACTTTTTAAACCAGGGATTTTGCTGCTGTTTAAGGCAAGTAAAGGTGCGCCAAAACCAATAACACTGTCGTCAGCATTATAAGTATCAACTAAAGATGCCAAGCACGCAGCTAATGATTGCTGCTCAACTAAGCTGAAACGTAAGAAGCTTGCATGGCTTTGTTCAGCCTTAAGAATAAGCGGTTGGATCAACGACATAAATAACTCTCATTTAGCTTTCATTGCTAAGCAGTATAAGTAATTTTTGGCCGAAGTAATTTGATAAGAAGTAAATAAAACGATGAAATGAAAAATGCCTGATGCTTTTCGCTATCAGGCATTCTAATGCATTTGACTCATAGTGTTTCTCGCTCAGGTTACTATCACTCTTTCGCTACAGCGAAAGGCTAAGTGCTAAGCCCACATGTTCAAATGTGAGGATTAACGGTGTAGGTTGTTAGAATCAGTAGCTTTGTTGTAACCCGCAGCTTTAGTAAAATAGTAAGTGGTATATAAAGAACCGAAGTAATCAAACATAGTGTTTCTCCCAATAAAAATAAAAGTGTGAACCAAGTCACGAAACGAATAATAATGTGACACGCATCACATTGCAAGTTTATTTTAGAGTTTTTACTGAAATACCTAACAGAAAGGAGAAGAACAGCAAGAGCTGGGAACCCACATAAAAAATGCCTGAAAGAGCGAACTCAGTCAGGCACTGGGTTTATCGTGATTCATTACATTTATCTCTGTTGTCGTTTACCTTGCTCTAAGCATCCAAAACGAACATAAGCTAACAATGCTGAACCAATGATCGGATGAAGAACCATATACTCACCTATAAGTTAGTGGCTTAGCGGTGAATATCTTTGCGAGTTTCGCAATAAAAGTTGTAATCATCAGCTTTCGTAAAATAATACGACGAGTAAAGTGCACCAAAGTAATCAAACATAATCGTTCTCCTAAGTATTTAATATTGTTAATGACTTGAACTAAGTGTGAACCAAGTCACACCTATAATTTAATGTGACGGGAATCACATTTCAAGTGACAATTTAGTTAAATACAAAACTCACTTAGATCTGCTGTTGAAAACAGTTTCATGGCAAACAGTAAGCGATTTATTGCTAGTTATCTTTACTAGGCCATATAAATAACTATTCATCGACTGTCTCAAGCTAACGACAAAAACCTTAATTTTCAGCAACATAGCGATTTATTGCTAATGTAAGCTGCAATTTTTCTTCACAGTCACCGCAATATTGCTCTAAACGTTGTAGATTTTGCTGAGCGCGCTGCGGCTGCTGCATACTCAAATACAGTTCACCCGAGTATTCCAGTGCCCCTAGATGTGAAGGTTTGATCGACAAGGCCTGTTGGTAGGCATACAAGGCTTGTGAATATTGGCCTAACTTACGCTGACTAAACCCCAGTAAATTCCAGGCATCTGCTGAGCGTCTGCCCTTAGAGCTTTGAAGATAACTTTGTAGCCAGGTACTTGCCGCAATGTAGTCTTCCTGCGCAACAAGCTTCTCTACTTTTGCCAACGGTGATTTATCACTACTGGATTCATAGCGCCCACTACCCGCTGCTAGCACTTGGGTGCTGATCAATAAACTCACGAACACTAATTGCCTAATCATACCGCTCTCCCTCTGTTATTAAGATTAAGTACGATACGCACTAGCAAATGGATTGGTTTGCTGTTCCCTAAAACGCAAAAACCCCCGCCAAGGCGAGGGTTTGTAAATTAAGCAAGTCTCAAATTATAGAGAGATGCCTAATTTTTCTAAGTCAGCCATAACCACTTTTGAAGGTAGTGGTACGTAGCCGTCTTTAGCAACAATAGTTTGACCTGTTTTAGACAGAATCATTTTTAGGAACTCACGGTCCATTGGTGCTAAAGGCTTGTTAGGGTGCTTGTTAACGTAAACGTATAAGAAGCGAGAAAGTGGGTATTTACCCGTAGCAGCGTTATCTAGGCTAGCTTCAATGTAGTCGTTACCTTTCTTAGCAAGAGCAACGGCTTTAACACCAGAGGTTTTGTAACCGATACCTGAGTAACCGATTGCGTTCAACGAAGAAGACACTGATTGAACCACTGAAGCAGAACCAGGTTGCTCGTTTACCGTGTTCTTAAAGTCACCTTTACACAATGCTTTCTTCTTGAAGTAACCGTAAGTACCAGATACTGAGTTACGACCGAACAATTGAATGTCTTTATCAGCCCACGAACCGTCTAGGCCAATTTGACCCCAGCGGTCGGCAACGCCATTCTCGCCACACTTAAGTGTAGAAGAGAAGATGGCGTCAACTTGAGCCAGGTTTAAACCTTCAATTGGGTTATCTTTATGTACAAATACTGCCAATGCGTCAATTGCTACGCGAACTGGAGTAGGCTTGTAGCCAAAACGTTTTTCAAAGGCTTCAACTTCTTTGCTCTTCATCTGACGGCTCATTGGGCCGAACTGAGAAGTACCTTCAGTGAGTGCTGGAGGAGCAGTAGAAGAACCAGCAGCTTGAATTTGAACGTTTACGTTAGGGTATTCACGTTTGAACTCTTCAGCCCACAAAGTCATCATGTTAGCTAAAGTATCAGAACCTACAGAAGAAAGGTTACCAGAAATACCGGTGGTCTTTTTGTATTCCGGTAGAGTGGCATCCAGGCCAGCTGCAAGTACGGTAGTTGTTACCAATGAAGCAGAAATAGCTACTGCACTAAGCAATTTTTTAAATGTCATCTTTATCTCCATAAATGACGCGTTGAGTTATTTTCGTCATGTAGTATTGGTGAATTCGATGACAATTATATTTCTACTGTGTGACAGTTATATGTCAGCCTCTTTTTTTCGTAAAAAAACTGTCTTTCTTTAAAAGATTTCTATTTAACCCTTTGATTTTTAATCACTATTCAGTGGGAAATAATGGCGATTTTTTGGTGTTTAGCGAATCAAGCCCGGTAGTGAGGCTACCGGGCTTGATTATTAAGGGTTGTAACCGTCGTGACTATTGTTCAATACGTAAAATGTAGCTTGAACATAATCATCATCGTCACCCGATTTATTCTGATTATATACACCAGCTTTAAAGTACATGTATTGGTCGGCATCATCATAGCTGCTGCTACTCATGTTGTAGCTCGCCGTTACTTGATCTTTGCCCTCTCGATAAATTGTTACATAAAGCATATTTGCAACTACTTTAATTCGGTAACTGAACTTCTCATCTAGTGCGATACCGTCTGCAGGGTTACTGGCACTGTCACTGCGGCTTCCTATCATCTCTACCCAATCGTCACTCGATGCATTACGCGATTCATGTGCAAAGTAAATCGCACCATTTTGGTTATTAGGTAATTTTCGGTAATAAAGTCTAATAGGTTCGTCGTCATTGGCGTGGATCTGTCCAATAATCACTCGACCTATCTGATAAGCATCACCAGTGGTGGTAACGTGGTTCACCGCCAAAGTGGCAAACAGTTCACCATTTACCCCACCCGCGGCAGTTTGCGCACTGGACGGCGCACTAGAAAACACCCAGTTGTTTTTATTTACGCCTTGGGTCTTAATGCTGGTATTGCCACGTCGCAACATTTCACGCAGTTCGGTACGTACATAGGTAGTATTGGCCGAGGTTTTATAACCGTAAATCGGGCTTTTAAATACCATGCCTCCATCTGCGCCAGTATAAAAGTACTCGTTGTTTTCATAGCCGTTGTTGAGCTCTGATTCTTTAATCGAATCAGCAGTACCCGAGTTATCCGTATCGGTAGGAATACTTAGGTACCAATCTTGGAGATCAAAGTTAGCCGATGGTGGCAACGAAGGATTAAGATCTTCAACTGGTTCTGTCACCTCTTCGTCATTACAGCCCAAAGCGGTAATTTCAATCAAACTGTTCCAATTGCTTTCTGAGTTTCCATTACCAGTAACTCGCAAGTATTGAATATCTTGATACAAGGTATCACTGGTGTCTATAAACTCTGGAGTGCCTGTAGCGTTGTCAGAGTTGCCACCATTAACCACATCTTGCCAGGTGACATTGTCGGTTGAGATAGCCACATCGTAATACGTTGAACGCTCAGTATTGTTTAGCCAATACAGACTCAGGTTATTAAGAATAGAAGGGCTGCTCAGGCTAAAAGTAATCTGTTTACCGATACCTTCTGAAGACCAACGTGAGTCACTGTCGATACTGCCGTCTATTGCATTCTCAGGTCCAAAGCCCACTTTATGTGCGCCATCGTCATTGGCAAGCTTAAAGATCAAATCTTTAGGCGCACTGCAACTAGGATCTACTGGCTCGCCCGGCTCTTCTGGCACACTCGGTTCATCAGGAATACTTGGTGTGGTGTTGCCTCCTCCCACTTCTGAAGAGCCTCCACAGCCGACAAGAGGTAAACAGATGGCTATCGCTAAGGGGGTTACGTAAAGCTTCATGCTTGAGGGTTATCCTAAAAACTCACTATTGTATTACAATACTAACTTTAGATGTTTAGTTTAGCAATTAGCACACTTATTGAATTATCTATGTTGTGAGCTAAGCAAAAAAACGAGCCTTTAAGCTCGTTTATTATCGCCCCATCTTTGGGCCTTTTGTGGGATTGGGTTATTTAGTAAAGCAGATTGGGGAATTCTCTCTACTCATCTTCGCGCTGGTTCTCTAGCTCCAAGGCTAAGGTATACGCAATGTAATATTTATAAACATTAGAGACATACCGCACCGTTTCCTTGCCAATAATACGCCCAGCCGCAATTTCTACATTTCCAAACCAAGCATTGGGGTCTAAATTCATTTCCTTAGCTAAGCGGCGCATTTGGTTCATTTTGGTTGGGCCGGCATTATAGGCAGCCCAAATCAGTGCCATTCGCTCACTTTCTTCTATATCGTCTTCATTAATATAGTGCTCTCGAAGCCACGCTAGGTATTTAATACCGGCGGCTATATTTTGTTCTGGATCGGCTAAATCGTTGTAGCCCATTTCTTTAGCGGTTGACGGTAGCAGCTGCATAATCCCGCGCGCACCACGGTGACTCACTTTACTATTGTCTAATCCCGACTCTTGATAGCCCTGTGCGACCACTGCCAAATAATCAAATTCGTATTCATTGGCGTATTTTTTAAAGAAAGGCACATAACGATTGAAGCGATTTCGATCTTCCGAATTGGCAAGCCGGCTAATCCAAGCGGTATGATCAAAGTATCTGTTGAGCAAGGTGTTACCTAACAAGCTGCCTTGCTTCACTTGGGTATTAACAAACTCTTGAAGATTAGCTTGTAGCTTAGGGTTAGAGTTTCGTACTGCCCAACCTAAGCTTTGTCCTTGACTGGTTTTTAAATGGTTGTCTATGCGTATATCTTTAAATACTTTTTCCCACAAACGTGCTTTGTAATCATCAATTACCGTATACCGCATAACCCCTGCGTTAACCATTTCCAGCACATCTTCAGACAGCAGGTTGCCATCAGCTTCAATCACTTTAATCGGCTTAACACCCCGCAACTTCAAGGTGAAATTAAGCGCTTCAAGGTGTTCAGCATAACTACTGCCATGCATTACATAAATTTTCTTGCCAGATAAGTCTTGCCAACTGTTTACCTCGGGCGCGTCTTTATGGCTGACCAGTACTTCGCTAATGTTATCTGCATTGCCCAAGGCAAAGCTCAACTGTTTTTTCCGCTCTGGCGTTGCAGTTAAAAATGCCGCCACAATATCGCCACGGCCAGCTTCCAATGCAGGGATTAACTGATCAAAGTGAACCGGCACTATTTTAACTTTGGTTTTGTTTACGTCTCGGCGAATGCCTTTATTTAGAAATTTCTCGTAAAGATTAAGCAGTTCGATTTGTATACCTAAGGGGCGGCCGTTTGCTAAATGAAAATCAGATTTACCATAGGTCACCAGTGCGCGAACAATTTTGCGCTCTTTTATTTCGGGCAAGTCGCCAACAAAAGGCTCTTGGATATAGAAAGGAAATTGCAGCAGGTCACTACTTTCAGTCAACGCCACCTCATCATCTGCGGCATTCGCGGCAAAAGGCATCAACCCAAGACAGAAAAGGCTCAATAGCAACATGAAGTAAGGTCGAAAAAGCGAGAATAACGTCAAGATAATAACCATAAAAATCAAACTTATATTTTAGTATAAGCTCAATTGCCTAAAAAAAATGGTCATCACTTAAAGCTGTGAAGCTACGCATTGCGTCCAAGAAAGAAGAGTATTTAATCCTCTGAAATGAACAATTTTCGCGGGATAATAAAGCTAAACGTGCTGCCTTTTGTCACACTACTTTTGATTTTTAGTTCACTGTCATGATGCTGAAGCGCGTGTTTAACAATCGATAAACCCAAGCCTGCACCGCCAGTATCGCGCGAACGCGCTTTATCTACACGATAGAAACGTTCGGTTAATCTTTGCAGGTGTTTGGGGGCTATGCCGGGGCCTGAATCTTTTACGGCAAACAAAGCTCCAAGTGGAATCAACGTAAGGCTAACTTCAATCTTCCCAGGCTCACCACAGTACTTAATTGCATTCCCCAACAAATTCCCACAAGCACTACGTAGCTGCTCGCGGTCGCCTTTAATATGAATATCAGATTCAATATTAAAGCTAAAACTATGCTGCTTGTCTTTGGCAAGACCTGTCACTTCGGCTTCGAGATTACCAACCATCGCTGAAAAATCGATAGTCTCTTGATTGTCTTCAACCGACGCCGATTCAATTCGAGCCAAGGTGAGTAGTTGGTTAACCAAGTTTTCCATGCGACTACTTTGATCAAGCATGGTATTGCGCGCTTTGCCCCAAATCATTGGGTCAACTTCATCTTGATCTAACATTTCCAAATAGCCACGCATCACCGTGAGCGGTGTACGTAATTCGTGGCTTACGTTTGATACAAAACGTTTGCGCATTTTTTCTAATTTACGTAGCTGGCTAACATCGCGAATGACCAATAACAATTGTTGTTGGCTGTAAGGCATGGCACGAAATTCTAACCATACGTTGCTTTGTACTGGGCTAATAATTTCTAAGGGTTGGTCGAAACGACCTTTTCGTAAGTAGTTAACAAAACTAGGGGTTCGAACGAGGTTGGTTAAGTGTTGTCCGGCATCTGCAGGCCACTTTAGACCCAACATGCCTTGCGCTAATTGGTTACACCACAAAATTGCGCCGTCTTGATTAATCACCACAATGGCATCGGGCAAGGCCTCGGCACCTAAGCGGAAGTACTTCATTAACTGGGCAAGTTCGCGCTCTCGGCCAAGCCGGCGCTTAAGCATATTATATATGCCATGAAATACTGGTTCCCAACTGCCAGAACCATGAGGTGGAGACAACTTACGCTGGTTATATAGCCAATCTAGCAACTTATGTTGTTGGTTATACATCCAAACAATATGAATGACCGCCGCCAACAAACACATTTCTAAGGTATAGCCGGTAAACATACCTAAAACGAATAAAGGCGAATAAACTAACGCTACTCGCCATATTACGCGTTGCCATGAGAAAGGCACAAACATTCGTCGTTACTTCACCCTAGTTGAAAAACGGTAACCAGAACCACGTACAGTTTGAATTAAACGATCATATCCCTGTAGGCCAATTGCTTTACGCAAGCGGCGAATATGCACGTCTACTGTACGATCTTCTACATACACGTTAGTACCCCAAACATTGTTTAGCAGTTGCTCACGGCTATATACACGCTCAGGATGCGTCATAAAGAAGTGCAGTAGCTTAAACTCTGTTGGCCCCATATCCAAGGGTTCATTTTCAACACTCACTCGGTGCGATACCGGATCAAGGCGCAAGCCTTGAACTTCAATGGTTTCTTCTAAAGAGGTTGGCGAAATACGGCGAATAACCGCTTTTACGCGCGCCATTAATTCTTTAGGTGAAAACGGTTTGGTTAGATAGTCGTCTGCACCCGCTTCAAGGCCTTGAACTTTGTCTTCTTCTTCGCCTTTAGCGGTAAGCATAATCACCGGGATTTGACGCGTTAGGTCGTGGCGACGCATGTGCTTAATAATTGAAATACCACTGCCACCTGGCAACATCCAATCTAACAATGCCAACTCTGGGTAGGGTTCTGTAAGTTTTGCTATGGCTTGATCATAGTCAGCAGCTTCAATCGGCTCGTATCCATGCTGCTCTAATACAAAACACAGCATTTCACGGATTGGCGCTTCATCTTCTACAACAAGTATCTTCCTGGGCATCACATTCATCTCAATCTAAGAAACTGTGGCAATTATGCGACGTATTAATGACAGATTTATGACAGCAATAAGTGTAAATCAAAGACTTAAGTAAATACAGCCAGACCCAATTTGGTGCAAGGAAACTATTAAATGTTAGCGCTGCACCAATCAAGTTCAACGCAAGTCTTATCACTGGTTCGACAGCATAGCTTAAATCAATAGTTAACAATATGAATAATAAGGTTTTTTATACAGGTTAGTAAAAATAAATTACGGTTATGGCATTGCTCGTGCTTTGTTAACTACAAACGCAATTAGGCTAACATTTAGGGGCAGCATGCAGTATTTCGCTAAGCAACTATCATCAACAGAGCTATACACTAACGCCAGCAGCATTTTGGTATTTACCGATTTAGACGGCACCTTGTTAGATCATGATAGTTATAGCTATGAGGCTGCCCTACCTAGCTTAAACCAATTAAAACTGCTTAAAGTGCCCGTCATTTTCAATACCAGTAAAACCTTTATGGAAGTATTGGAACTGCAAAAGAAAATGTCATTACAGCAGCCATTTGCCATTGAGAATGGCTCAGCGGTTTGTATTCCAGCAGACAGTCCAATCCATCATGATGAGCTAAGCCCACTCAATGTAGGTAAGCAACACTGGAAAATAAAAACCTTCGGCCCGAGTTATCCTGACATTTGCCAGTACTTGAGTGTATTGCGCCAAAAGTACCATTTTCGTTTTCAAGGTTTTAACGATATGAATGTTGCAGAAGTGCAACTTAACACTGGCCTACCTAAATACGATGCCCAATTAGCGAAACAAAGGATGGCCTCTGAGCCTTTGTTATGGAACGACAGCGACGAACAACTCGCCTTGTTTATTAAAAAGCTCGAAGCCCACAACTTAGCGGTGGTTAAAGGTGGGCGCTTTTACCACGTAAAAGCCAAGTTTGATAAAGCCGACGCCATGTTATGGCTAACCAGCACCTACCAGCAACATTACCAACGCAAATTTACCAGCATTGCGCTTGGCGACAGCGACAACGACCGTAGCATGTTAGAGCAAGCCGATGTGCCGGTGGTTATCCCTAAAAAGCACTCATCTGCGTTAATGATCAATCACCCAAATTCAAGCCTAGCGCCCTACCCAGGCCCTTATGGCTGGCATCAATCGATGCAACAGATTTTACATTCCATGATAAACGGAGCATAACCATGGCTGATTTCTATCAAAACGGTATTGTGACAACCTTACATAACTTAACCGATCGCCCACTCGAAGAGTTAGAGCAGGAGCTTATAGCGTTCTCAAAAGTTAGACCGATGAGTTTGGTACTTCCCTCCTTATTCTCAGAATTGGAGCGCCCAGCGCTAGCCACTATTGTGGAAGAGTTGGCTAAAGTACCTTATCTCAATGAAATCATCATTGGTTTGGATTGCGCCACCGAAGAACAATTTGCCTACGCCAAAGAGTACTTCTCAGGGCTGCCACAACATGTTCGTATTTTATGGAATGACGGCCCACGCTTACGCGCCCTAGACGCCCAATTAGCCGAGCACAACCTTGCCCCCAAAGAAGCTGGCAAAGGCCGTAACGTGTGGTACTGTTTTGGGTATGCGCTTGCCTCAGGCAAAAGTAAAGCCATTGGCCTGCATGATTGCGACATTACAACCTACGACCGCAGCATGCTAGCGCGCTTAATGTACCCCGTTGCTAATCCCTTGTTTAACTACGAATTCTGTAAAGGCTTTTATGCCCGCCATGCCGATGGCAAGTTAAACGGCCGAGTAGCTCGCCTGTTAGTGACTCCACTGCTTAAAGCCTTGAAGAAAATTGAAGGCTACGACGATTACCTAGAGTATTTAGATAGCTTCCGTTACTCCTTAGCAGGCGAATTTTCGATGCAGTCAGACGTACTTAATGACTTGCGGATCCCGTCAGATTGGGGATTAGAAATTGGCGTTTTATCCGAGATTTACCGCAACCATTCTACTAACCGTATTTGTCAGGTAGATATTGCTGATGTTTACGACCATAAACATCAAGACTTAAGTTTAGATAACCTTGATGCTGGTTTGGCTAAAATGGCCACCGATATCAGTAAAGCTGTGATTCGTAAACTGGCCACCCAGGGCCATACTTTTAGCCCCGGTAAGTTGCGTTCACTAAAAGCCACCTACTATAGAATGGCCTTGGACTTTATCGATAACTACCACAGCGACGCCTTAATTAACGGCTTAACCTTAGACCGCCACGCCGAAGAAGACGCTGTTGAACTGTTTGCCAAAGCCATTACTGTAGCCGGTGAAACCTTCTTGGAGAATCCGTCGGCGACACCGTTTATTCCAAGCTGGAACCGAGTACAAAGCGCCGCACCAGACTTTTTAGAACGTTTATACGAAGCCGTAGAGGCAGATAACTGCTAACTCCCCTTAATGCGCTCGGTAGGTCACTACCGAGCTGCTTTACTCCCCCTTTATCTTCGCTTGTCACTTGCTTCACTCAATTTAGAAAAACAACAATCCTGGCAAGTATGTGACATTTTTATTACATAGAGTTTACTTGGCATGATACTACTCACACTATCCTAAGGTCATACCAGCCTAAATAGGTTTCCCAATAAACGTTTATTAACATTTCGACGGAAATCTAAAAGGAATTTTATGCTGATTAAAACCAAACTATCTTTAGCCACTGCGGCTATTTTGACACTTAGTGCATGTGATAATGACAATAATATCCAGGCTGAGCCATTTCAACTCACCATTGCTCATATCAACGATACTCACTCTAATTTTGATCCCCGTTCCCTCGATTTTGTCAATGCGGATTTATCGACAGAGAGTAGCAATTTTGATGTTAGAACCAGCGTTGGGGGTTACCCACGTTTAGCCACTCAGTTAAAGGCAGCACGAGCGGCCGCCGCTGAATCGGGGATGCCGTTCTTGGCTCTACATGGCGGCGATGCTTTTCAAGGCTCTTTGTATTTCAACCTGTTAAAAGGCGAAGGTAATGCCCGTTTGCTGAGTCAAATGGGGCTTGATGCAATGGCGGTGGGTAACCATGAGTTTGACTTAGGAAACGACGCATTAATCGCATTTTTAGAGGATGTTAATTTTCCAGTGCTTGCTGCCAACATGAATGTTAGTGCTGACCCAAGTTTGGCCAACCAAACTAATCTGCAACCTTATGTAGTTAAAGAATTTAACGGCGTGCGTGTAGGTATATTTGGCTTAGTGTTAGAAGACATGCCCACCATATCTTCGCCGGGAGAGCTCCTTACATTTGAGTCTGAAGTAAGCTCTGCTCAAGCCACCGTTGACGCCCTGCACGCAGACGGAGTTAATAACATTATCATGGTCAGTCACATCGGCTTAGACCGTGATTTGCGTGTCGCTAATAACGTTAACGGCGTAGATCTCATCGTTGGCGGCCACTCTCATACTTTACTGGGCGATTTTTCTAACCTTGGTTTAGGTAATGGTGATGCCAATACTGATTACGCCGAGCTCATCACCAATCCTGACGGACAAAGCAAAACCTGTGTGGTTCAAGCTGGTGAATATGCACAAGCCGTTGGACAAGTCACAGTATCGTTTAGCGCCAATGGCGAAGTGATAAACTGTGAAGGCCGCAATACTCTGCTTATTGGCGGTGATTTCTTACATGAATATGTTGAAGACGCCGGTCGAATTGCTTTAAGCAGTGAAGACCAGACCGCAACCGAAAACTTCGTTAGCAAACAAAACAACATTGCAGTGACAACTGAAGATTTAACAGTGCGAACCATCATCGATACTGATTACTTGCCTCAAGTTGCTGCCTTCCAAGGACAGGTGATTGGCACAATTAACGATGCTAACGACCCCGTAGATACTCAGCAACTCGACCACGTACGTATACCAGGTAAAAACCGTGGTGGAGCCTCTTTGGCTGGAACTGGCTCCGAAGCAGGCGTTCACGTTGCTACATCAATGGTTTGGAAACTTAACAATGCAGGTTATAAGGTAGATATGGCAATTACCAATACCGGTGGAGTACGTGATCATATCATTGTGGAACAAGGTAACAGCGGCGTTACTGCAGGATACATAATGGGTAGCTTACTGTATTTTAGCAACCAGCTCGCGGTGGTTGAACTTAAAGGCCTTGATGTAAAAGATTTACTCGAAACGGCTATTGATTACGCCAGAACTACCTCATCGGGAGCCTTTCCTACCTTCGCCAATCTGCAGTTTACGTATAACGGTACCGCTGCTGAAGGCAACCGCTTAGAATCATTACAAGTGTGTCCCAGCGGTGTTGAGGCAGGCAACTGCGCCAACATAGAAGATGAAACCGTTTATCGCATTGCCACCAATGCTTATATTGCGGCAGGACGCGATGGTTACAGCATATTCTCCGAACGCGCACAAAGTGCTACGGTAAACAGTGGATTTGTAGACAATGAAGTAATGATTGAGTACATCCAATACCTCACCACAGAAGGCAAAGCCTTAGTGGAGCTTGCTACCGGCTTAACTTATATTCCAGTGGCAGGTGACTCTATCGATGCTCCTTTGCTAAAGACTCAAGACAACCTAAACCTTTAATCCCAACAAAGTACACAAATAGGCGAATATTCTTCGCCTATTTTTTGCCCTATCCAGTAACCGATTTATCAGGCCTTATCTGTTAACAAAGCACTTTTTGCCAGTAAGAGTTATCTCTAATGCGAAACGCCAGCGCGACTAATTCAAGTAATTAAGTAGAACATGCCTGTTTCAAGCTCTGTACTTAATTTCACTCACCGTCATTCGCAAAACATCAATTTTTATTTGAGAGCCTTGTAAAATGATCCCCTATCTTAATCACCTGTTGCTCGTATGAACCGTAAACGCATTGCTCTTATCATTACTTTTTTTGCCAGTGTGCTCGCCTTAGATTTTGAGCTTATGGCTGAAGAAATACTCTACAAAGAAGCGGTGCCAACTCAAAGCAATACACATCACTTTCATTTGAGGGGAACACACCTTGAGTAAACGACAAACCACCAATGACAGAGCGACCATTGTAAATACCTTGACTAAGTTTCGTCCGGGTACCATGGTAGACATACAGCTATCTGCAGGCGACAGTCAGCGAATAAAAGCTAAACTGGTGGGTTACCAAGAGGGTGGCTATTTTGCTTTTTCTATCCCCCAGCAAGTGTATGCAGAAAATATGCAGCGTGTTTTTGAAGGTAAAAGTTGTGTCGTAAGAATGATGGCTGAAGGCGACGTAGGGGTATGTGTAGCGTTCAAAACCCAGGTAATGACTCTAAATAAAAAGCCACAGATTTTGCTGTTTGTTCAATATCCACAGCAAATTGAGTTTTTTAGCTTACGCAGCAATAGTCGCATTAGCACTCACCTACCGGTACTTGTGAGCGAGCAACAAGACACCAATACCTTGCCCGAAAATATTACACAACGGCTTGAAGGCGTAGTGTTAGATTTATCTGAAGGGGGCTGTCGAATTGAGGTAGCCGCACCTGCAAACCAACATCGCTTAAGCATGGTATTTGTGCAACTCATTTTGCGCTTTCCACTAACCCCAGAAAAGCCGATTGTGTTAAATGGTCAAATCAAGAGCCAACAACATAGCGCTTCTAATACCTTACGTGTGGGTATTCAGTTTGAAACAAATAAGCATTTAACAGCAATGTTCAACAAACTAAATTTATTTACTCACCCTGGCTTTGCTGCCTAGCCTTTTGCTGCGCAGAACAGCGCCGCATGCTTTTTTACTGGGGAGTCATTTGTATCCACCAAATGCAAACCGCTGCTGAGCCTCAGCTTTTTTAGCATGTAACAACTTGTCTATTTGATAAATCACTTCCAGTTCTTCGGCGCTGCGCGAAAGCAATACATCCCACATTTTCAACATAGAGGCTTTTGCTGGCGGTTTGCCCCCCGCCACGCGCTCGGCGGCAGTTAGGGGTAAAAGCTGTATCACACTGATATCCATCGCTTTTGCGATTGCACACATATCTAATAACGTTAGCTGGCCGGTGCTTTCTCTGTCTAGCTTGGTATATATAGAGCTAGTGGGTAAACCGGCCTTATCGGCCAAGGTCTTTTTCGACCATGATAAGTTGGCCATTAAAAACTCTATTCGCTCAATCAACATACCTCTTATTTCGGCGTCTTTTAAACCAAAAAACTCGTAGCCTTCACTGTCTAAATTTGGCATTCCATAATCCGTAACATTGCCTTATCACTCTTCCAATATATAGAAAAACGCTTTGTTAAGCTAAGCCTAAGTTAACAAATCAGACCGAACTAACTGAGGCAAATACAATGAAAAATCTACCTTCGTATACACTAAAAGCAAGCGCAGCAATATTGCTCATGTCGGCTGCCAACCTTGCTTTAGCGGCTAACAAACCGGGCGACGATTTACCTTACTTTAACGCCCAACGAACAACTGCCCAGCCTAGTGTTGAGGTGGCAGACTTCACAGGGAAATCACAACAACAACTGGCTACTTACCTAGCGGAACAACCTAGAGAGCAAGCGCCTCAAAACATCATAAATAGCTTTAAAGTTGCGGTTGAAAACAATCGAAAAATTGCCCCTGAGTATACCGCAATGATGGAGCAACAAGCCGTTATCCGAGGCGTACCAGTAGAACAACTATTTGCTGAAGCCAGCATGACCGATTGGGCGGTGAACCAAAAAATCATTAAATCGATGCAACAACAGCAAACGGTTAAAGATATGAATGGCTGCACCACAGTAGCGTTTAAAAATGGCATCGTTGGCCAAACTAACGATTTAGCTATAGCTGCGTTAAGCGCAAATACCACCATAGTAAAAACGGATGACGTGATGTTTTTACCTACCGATGGCGCTCACTTTCAGGGCATGGGCAAACATGTAGGCATTGTGATTAATTTCTTAGGGGTAACCGCTGGCGAAGATGGTTTAGGTCGCAGTAACTTAGTCTCTACCGATGCAATATTTGCCGCAGCTACTGGCGCTAAATCTATTCAAGATTTTATTACAACCATTGAAGGGTACACTAGCATTACGCCGCTTAATTTCACTCTAGCAGATGACCAAGGTAACCACGCCGCTATTCGTATCCATGCCGACGGTATGGAACTGCTTAGCGGTAATGAACGCGGTATCGGCCATGCTAATCATACCGAGCAGTTTAA
Organism: Agarivorans sp. DSG3-1; assembly: GCF_046774965.1. Taxonomy (NCBI): domain Bacteria; kingdom Pseudomonadati; phylum Pseudomonadota; class Gammaproteobacteria; order Alteromonadales; family Alteromonadaceae; genus Agarivorans; species Agarivorans sp. DSG3-1. Next base: position 4,267,862 of record NZ_CP177241.1, read on the forward strand.
ACAAACCATGCTAGACAACATGGGTAGCTTTAAAGCGAATCAAGCTTTCTTCAATACCTTCGCTCGTGAGCAAGCCGTCTTCACTTTCTTAGATTACTCACCTGAGCTCAGTGTTGAATCTATGCAGTGGTTGTTTAACAAAAAGCCCATTAACCTCTCTAAATATCAGGGTAAAGACTTTGTTACTGTAGAGGCGATGGTATTCGATGTTAAAAATGGCTGCGCCTATGTAAGCGGTGATAACCCTCGCTTTACCTCTTACAGTAAAACCTGTTTCTAATCGCTCTTTTATGGCACTGTCAACAAGCAGCGCTATTCTCCTGTTTGAGTAAGTGCTTGCCAATTTTCCACCCGCTTTTGTGCAACTCCCGATTGCTCTAGGGCTTTTTGTACCAAACCCATACTAAACAAAATGTCTAAGCCTTGATCAATGGCTTCGGCAATCTTTTTGCCGCTAGGATGTTGCTTCGACACCATAAAATGACGGCTTTGAGTAAAACTAACCTTGTAGTTGGGGATAGGTAAAAACACGCCATATTGATCATAAATGGCTAACTCAGAATTATTAGAAAACTCCAGAAAGGCAATGCTAATTCGCTCTTTACTCAACAAACCAAACAATGACTGATTACGATTAAGCTTCTTAATTTTAGTAAAACCAATTTGCTCAAGTTGCGCAATATCCTGATACCAGGTTTTACCAAGTGCAACCTGCGAGTCCAGAAGCTGCTCAATCTTTAGATCTTGCTCAAGTAAGGCCGAACCTTGTTTTACATAAAAGCCTTTCTCAAAGGTATTTTTAGCAATAACTGCCCGCGACTTATAAGTGCTTGTATCAAACTCACTCTCCCAAATATCAGATTGATAAACGGCCACACTTCCCTTTTTTACTTCGCGAAGGCTGCGGCCTGTGTTAGGGGAATAGGTAAATACTAATGAATGGTCTAACGAACTTAAACTCAGTGCTTGCACCATTAACAATAGGCTCACTGTTGCTCGGTCAGAAACCGCAGAACGGTAATCGGTGATTTTTGCAGGGTCTCCACCTTTCAGTTCCAACAGCTGTTGGTAGTTGCTGATAGTACCTATATCACCAATAATGCTTACTTCTGTTTCAGCCACAGAGTGTAGGCTAAGACAAACTAAAACACTCGCTATCCACGCTCTCACTTACTCCCCTTTCATGCTATTTGCATGCTTAAAGCCTGTAACTCACTCGCCACGGTAAACGACCTAAAACCTTTTAAGTGTAGTCAGCCTCACCGTCGGCATTGCGAAAGCAATAGCAAACTAGCGCTTTGATTGGTTTTTAGTTGCTCTAACACGTTCAATAATAGTCAGAATAAGCACCCAGGACGCAAGAATGAAAGTAATAACATTAGCCACAAACACAGCCAAATCTTGAATCAAGAAGCCGTATAACATCCATAAACCCACACCTGTAGTTAGAATGCTATACATCGACAAGGAAATACCTGAAACATTTTTGGTTTTAATAATTTGCAATACTTGTGGCACGAAAGAAAAAGTGGTGCAAGCGGCAGCAATCAGGCCTAAAACAGTCAGTGCGGTCATAGTCAGTACATAGAATAAAATTGGTAAACCAATATATCAAAATACCGTTAAATCAGCCGAGTATAAATGCCTATGCACGTCACACTCTTAAAACTCTTTAGTTTTTGCATACTGATAAACTGGCGTACGAGCATTCACCTAAGCTCCATTTATTGCACCACAATAAAACAAAGGCACCAAAACGGTTCGAAATATATATTAAAATATCATATGAAAATCTATCAATCCCACTATCACCACTAGCGAGCCCCAAATAGATGCAAGGGCATATTTTTTGCTTAATCATGCAAAAATAATATAAATGGACTTAGGCTCAATGCATTTAACATCACAAGAAAAACACTGGTTGCCCATATTTGGACAGACCGGAAAACTGGCCATGCGTAAAGCATGTTGGCTAAATAGAGAACGTAAAGAACAGCTAAAGCAAACCTTTGAGAGCATTTCTAGCACGCGGGTAAAACTGCTGCATAGTTGGGCAAATACTCAATGGGACTTCTTACAAGACGCGATGTTTTATTTGGCCACCAAACCGCTAGAACAACAGCCCGAAGTATTGTCTCAGCTGCTAAGCCGAAACAACGATTTTTCGGAGCTATTTATTGTAGACCTACAAGGTAAAGTTACCGCCAGCAGCTTCCAGCCACACACCGGACAAATAGCTGCCAGTAAACAAGCCCTAGAGCAAGGTATAGCAAAACAATTTCTGCACGGACCTTATCAAGATCCACGCACACTTGCTCCTGGCGCATCTAGCTCAAAATTCCATGACCAAGTCACCTTAATGTTTTACCAACCGCTAGAGGTGAATGGTCAAATTGCCGGTTGCTTATGCGGTCGGGTACCTAATGATGTATTAGGTGATTTAATTCAACGTGAAGCCGGACATATTTATAGCGAATCTGGCGATAACTACATCTTTATGGTTGATGCAAACTTCGACCGCTCTATAAAACCAGGCATCGCTTTATCGCGATCCCGATTTGAAGACAACACCTTTTCTCACGGCGAAAACCTTAAATCGGGCGTAAGTACCGATTGGGGGACAGTTAAAGTGGCTAAGCACACTGAGTTTGAGATCCGTTTTACCGATCCCGCCACGAAAGACCTACACCCTGGCGTGCGTGAAACCATCAAGAATGGCAACAATGTATTCATCGATTATCCCGGTTATTCTGATTACCGCCACATCCCCGTGGTAGGTAAAGGCATAACCTTTCAACTACGCGGTTCACCCGATGTGTGGGGTATGATGTGTGAAGCCGATTTGGAAGAGGTTTATCGTCACCGTTCACTCAGCCACAAGTTAAGTAATAAATATTTACTTAGCTCTCTATTTAGCATTGTGCCGCCGCTAGTAATCGCCAATCAATTCAGCTTAAGCGTGAATCAACTGGCCGGTTTACTGTTGCTATTTTCAGCCCTTAGCTGGCTAGCGTTTAAGCAAATTGTTGCTGCACCTTTAGCTAAGCGTTTAGAGAAAATGAGTGGCGTCATTCAAACCATTGCCGAAGGTGATGGCGATTTAAAACGTCGCCTAGATGCCAGCAGGTTTCGACCCGATGAAACCGGCGACCTAGGCCGCTGGATCAATAGCTTTATTGATAATCTAGAAGGCGTAGTAGGCGGTATTATCTATGCCTCAAATGAAGTAAAACAAGTGAGTAGCTCAATGCTCCGCCGCTGTGGAGTGGTAGATAACTGCACTCAGCAAACATCAAACTCTATCGATTCATTACTTAATCTCGCTCAACACCAACAAGGCGAAATTATCAAAGCCACTCAATCAGCAGAAAACCTACAACAAGTAATGAGCAATATGGTTGAAAGCGCCGAAACTGAATACCAACATGCAGTAGAAAATACCCAAGAGATCAAACGAATAGTTGAGGCGTCAGCCAAAAGTGTTAACCACGTAAACAACGAAATGAAGCAGATTGAAGACATCGTTAAACTGATTACGGGTATTACAGAACAAACCAATCTACTGGCCTTAAACGCCGCTATTGAAGCAGCCCGCGCAGGTGAACACGGTAGAGGTTTCTCGGTGGTCGCCGATGAAGTAAGGCACCTTGCCACAAGAACATCGGAAGCGGCCAACCACATTGGTAACACCATGGGTAAGCTGCGTTCACAAACAGAGACCGCAGTGGACTACATGGAGCAAGGCGTTAAAAATGTCGACCAAAGCTCTGCCCTACTCGATTCCGGCCAACGTAGCGAAGAACTGCAACACGCAGTGGAAAGCATGTTTAACACCATTAACCTGATTGCCGGAAACAGCGAGCGGCATAGCGAAACCGCAGAGCAGGCTCAAGTCACCACCTCTTCACTTGAACTGTCTTCGCAACAACTTACCCGCCGAACGACCTTGGTTAAAAACTCGATTATTCGCCTACATCAACTGGTGGAGCGTTTTGAGGTCACCAAAGCCGCTTAATGAAAACACACTAAAATGCTTCCAAATCCGGAGGCATTTTAGATTCTTGGCTTCTTAGCAGCTAGGCACCAACCAAAGCACTTGATAGGGTTTCAGTTTGCAACTGGCTAACTCAATAACGGTATCGCCCAACAAGTCTTCACACTCACCCAAATAAGCCTTTGGCAGTTGCGCATGATGCTCAACTTGTTGCGGGTACTTTGTTAAGTTAAATACCGCTAGGAGAGACTGCCTAGCAACAGTTTCGTTATCTCTTGGCGCATCGCCACGCTGCAATACAAATAAAGCATCGCCACAGTCGTAAACCCGTTGCGCCGATTCAGGATGAAAAGCCCCAATGGTTTTACGTAAGGCCAATAAGTCACGATAACGTTGAAACACTTGGGCTTGTGAGCTGTGCTCTTGAGCAAGTAAAGCTTCAAACTCTTCACGCTGCCAACGGTGGCGGTTAATCGAGCGAGTTCGGCCAGTTTGCTCAACCAAGGTATGGTCATTAGCCGTAGCGGTTAAACTATGAATATACACACCCGGTATGCCTTGCAAACTCAACAACAGTTTTTGGCTGCATAAAAAGCGCTCTACTTGCCATTGGTCTGAACCAGTACGGGTACCTTGCAGGGCATCAAATAATGAAATATTCAATTCATAAGGATTTTGTGTGCCGTCGCCGTTCGACTTCATACTCACAAAACCACCAAAGTTGTGAACCGATTCGGCTAAATCTGTAATTTCATGCTTAGGAATGATTTGCTCTACCGCTCTCACGCCAATTCCGTCGTGCGATGCAACAAAGTTAAAATAGTTACAGCCTTTAGGCAGTGCGACTAAATCACGCGCCCAAGCCGTAAGGTAGTGTCCATTACCACGGTTTAAGGCATGTAATAACAGGGGTGGCAGTGCAAACTGGTAAACCATATGCGCTTCGTCACCTTGGCCAAAATAACTGATGTTTTCCTGATGAGGCACGTTAGTCTCGGTAATCAATACCAAGTTGGGATCCAACTGCTGCATAACCCAGCGCAGCAACTTCACTACTGAATGAGTTTGCGGTAAATGAATACAGTTGGTACCCAGTATCTTCCATACAAAGGCCACCGCATCTAGGCGCACAAATCGTGCACCTTGTTCTAAGTAGTAAATAAAAATATCGAGAAAGGCTAACATCACTTTTGGATTAGAAAAGTCTAGGTCGATTTGGTCGTCACTAAAGGTCGCCCAAACGTGTTTCAAACCTTCGCGCGTATACACATCAACAATCAGTGGGCTAGTTCTAGGGCGGGTTACCGCGCTGTAATCTAGCTTAGGATCAGACTCTACAAAGTAGTCTTTGCCCTCACCCGACCCATTCACAAAATCGTTAAACCACAAGCTTTGGCGCGAGCAATGATTCATGACCAAATCAAACATAAGCTCAAAATCTTGGTTAAGTGTGGCAATATCACTCCAATCGCCAAGGTTGTAATTCACTTGTTTGTAGTCGATGACAGAAAAGCCATCATCTGAGCTAAATGGGAAAAACGGCAATATATGTACTGAGCTAATTAAACCAGATAGATATTCCCGCAAAAATTGATGCAAACTTTGCAAAGGCATTAAACCCTTGCTGAGCACGCTATCGCCATAAGTAATGAGAATGAGATCTTGCTCAGACCATGCTTGATAACGAGGAAAGCTTGGTTTAACCCGCTCCACTTTACTCAAGATTTGTTGGGCTAAATTTGTGTCTAGTTCTGTTCCGTAGATTTTAGTAAGCAGCTGCTCGAGTTCATCCATGTAGGGTCCTCAATAATGGCTTTTGATTCTCATCTAAGAACGTTTCCAATTACTGTGCCAATCACTCAATAATCAAACTCGATTCGCTGCACAATCATAAGTGACTGTATAAAAAGACCTTTAATCAAATTGATTGCACTTAAAGCAACACTTATCTCTAAACCGCAAGGCGGGTCATCCGGCATCAATGCTCGCTTTTAACGCAAGCTAATGATGCATTCATCTATTTCGCACCAACAAGGTGCAAATACAACCTAGGTAACCCTTAAGTGATATCAAAGGAAAATCTATCATTCATCATTAAAACAAACACTTAGCACTATAGTGGCCGCTTGCTGGCATCGCTCTTGCTGGGTAACAGCAGACGTTAATAAACCCGCACTCATTAAGAATGTAAGGTTACAAGGAGTTCCAATGACCATGATAAAGAAATGTTTATTTCCCGTAGCTGGCTATGGTACCCGCTTTTTACCGGCCACTAAGTCTATGCCGAAAGAAATGCTTCCTATTGTAAACAAGCCACTCGTGCAATACGGCGTGGAAGAAGCGGTTGCCGCAGATATGAGCGACATGGCTTTTATTACCGGTCGAGGTAAACGCGCCATTGCCGACCACTTCGACATTAGTTATGAGTTAGAGAACGAGATTGCAGGCACCAGCAAGGAAGAGTACTTAAAAGAAATCCGCCACCTGGTCGACAATGTTAACTGTACCTACACTCGCCAAAAGAAAATGATGGGATTAGGCCATGCGGTTCTTTGTGGCGAAACACTGATTGGCCAAGAACCTTTTGGCGTAGTGTTAGCCGACGATTTATGTTTTGGTGATGACGGTGGCGTATTGGCCCAAATGACCAAACTCTACGAACAATTCCGTTGCTCAATTATTGCCGTAATGGAGGTGCCCCTTGAAGAGGCTCATAAATACGGGGTCATTGAAGGTGAAGCCTTACGAGACGATTTATTCCGTGTTACTTCAATGGTAGAAAAACCCGCCAAAGGCGAAGAGCCCTCTAACCTTGCGGTAATTGGCCGCTATATTCTTACTCCCGATATTTTTAGCTTAATTCGCGATACCAAACCAGGGAAAAATGGCGAAATTCAATTAACCGATGCGCTGTTAACCCAGGCACAAAATGGTTGTGTAATGGCGTATAAATTTAAAGGGAAACGTTTTGATTGCGGCAGTGTTGAGGGCTTTGTTGAAGCCACCAATTACTGCTTCGAGAACTTATACGGTAAGTAAGTACTAACACCAGTGCCAGCGTTAAGGCGTTGGCACTGGTTCTACCAAAGCCGGTTGTAAATTAAACCCCATGTGAACCAGAGTATAACCGGTATAACGCTCTGGCCTTTTCCACACTACCTCAAAACGATGGCGCAAATAAAAGCTAAAGGCTTCCGAATTATCGGCAAATAAATGTAGAACCAATCGCGAACGCAAACTCTTAGCTAGCTCTAATAGCTGTGAGCCAATGCCTTTACGTTGCCAACTTGGCGACACAAATAATGCGATGAGCTTTTCGTCCATCAGTGCTAAAAAGCCGCAGACCTGTCCTGCCACTTCGGCAACCCAAACCTCAGATTTAAATTGGTACAAACGCTGCAGCGCGTCTTGTCGCTCCCACCAATATTTGCCGGGCAAAAAATCATGTGCGCGCAAACTGGCAGCAAGCCAAATATCGCCAATTTCTTCGTAATCGTTTTGCTCGGCTTTGCGAAGTGTTAATCCCGCAGCGTTAGTAAAAGAGTTCAAAGGACTTGCTTCACTTTCTGTTCATAGATTAATCATTATGGGTAATAAGGAAAAATAGCAGTGTGAATTAGATCTTGTTCTCCTTGCTCATGCCCGACATAGATCACAAGGTGTTAACAAAATCACAAATGATTCGCTTAACACCTATCAACGTTTACTGGTTTCAGGTTTACAGAAGCCATAACCAAATGACAGTTTGACTCTGTGATGCTGCTTCAGTTAAGGCTTACGGTACTGGGGTAATAGTGGAGATGTCACAAAAGCTATTATATTGACGGGTTTGGGCTTCCAGTTTTACTTTCTTACCTGAACCAGCCAATTGGGTTAGCAATAAAGAGTATTCTTCAAACTGCGGGTGCTCATTAAGTAAATACAAGCCCCCTTGGCTTGCGGGACAACTATTGATGCTAGGTGCAGGTAACACTGCAACCAAAAGGCCTTGTTTAACTTCTTTCACGTTTTCGATACTTAACTGCGAAGGCAAATTAGCTAATTCAGCATGTGACGTTGATATAAACAGCAAGGAGGCAAACGCCAAAACAATTTTTCTCATAAATATCTCCAACAACAACGAGGTTAATAATGCACTTAACCAACTTAGTTTACGCCAAACCAGCAAGCCGCCCTAGGTATTCACTGCATTTTTGCTAAACCAGCCACAGCAAAATAACCCTAAGAAAAAATTCATTACCGTTAGCAATAAAACATGAGGGAAATAATCGCCACCAGCTACAGTTACTTACCGAGTTCGCCACTTTACAAGGTAGCTAGCGCGATACGCTTCAATATCTCCTAAAAGCCGATTTAAAATGCATAGATACAAAACATCAGCAGATGCTATATTTTTTGTAAAAGTCTCTGGCAAATACGCTTAATATTATTTACTATTCGCTCAATTAACTCATAACCAACTGTAAAAATAGAATTGTGGTTAAGATGTAGAGTTTTTGCTCTTTTGATAATGTAGCCATCAAGGTGGTTTACATTTGACAAAAACGAGAAACCAACATGATTTTTTATTCTAGATTTACGCATATAAGTGACTAACCGACACGTCACCTTCTGAGCGTTTTTCAGCAAAATATATAATCGCAATCATCTATCGATTCACCCAAATTTAAGTAGCACAAGGAGTGTTTTTATGGGCTTTAACAAATTGTCATATTATATTGTTTTATCGGTGGTTTGTGGCAGTGTTTATTACATCAGCTCTAACGCCCGCCAACCAGGACAAGTCCATCATCTTCACCCAGACAATTCCTTAGCAGAAACAGTTACTCAACCCAAACCAACCCCACCCAGCGCAAATGAGCCATCGCTTTCTCAAACAACGCTACAGCAGCCTAAATTACCGGAAAACATCGCCGAGCCTAGCCTCGTTCCCCCCTCTGCCATTACCGAAACCGCAGACCTAACACTATGGCGCGGTTCAGAACAAGGAGTTCCCAGTGATTATCAGGACATTGAGGATCCTCGAGTAAATCGAGCGTACTTTGAGCTCAACTCATTAGCATTCACATCGATTACCGATGGCAAACAATTTGACCTGCATATTCCACAAATAGATCAACATTTTGAAGTGTTAGGTACCCAAGTAGAATTTCACCAAAACGGTGACCGAACGATTACTGGCAAGATACTTGACCTTGATGGACATAGTTATTCAGTGGTATTCACCCACGGCGAACATGGCACCTTTGGCAATATCACCACACCGCAGGGGTCATATGTAATAGAAAGCAATAACGCTGACGGGTGGATAGCCTCGGCGACTGACTTACACAATCTACAAGACTTTTCTAAACCTGATTACATCGTGCCAAATCCAAATAACCATCTGCAACCAACACCAGAAATCTAAATAACAACAATAAAACATACTTACACAGCAAGGATGCCGCGAGCTTAGTGGCGAATCAAAGGAAATGAGATGAAAAAAATAATTAAGTCATCGTGGTTAAAATCACTCTCAGGTGCAGCATTAACTTGCACTATTGCGCTTAGCGCTAACCAAGCGCTGGCGCTAGATACCATTGATGTAATGGTGCTTTACGATGATGTAGCAGAAGTTGATCGCCGCGGTGCGATAGAAACCTACATCAACCAAATAGTCGCATATAGCAACTCAGCATACGAAGCCAGTAACATGAGTGTTCGGATGCGTTTAGTACATCAACAAAAATTTACCGGCGTAAACGCTACCGCATTAGATGGAACAGCCTTAGACAATTTAGTAAATAACGCCCAAGTAAAAGAACTGCGCGCCGAATATGGCGCTGATGTAGTGGCCATGCTAACCAAAGCCACGGGAGGCATTTGTGGTTTAGGTTATGTTGGTACTGGTAGTAATGGGAAAATGAACGATTGGTTCAAAAACTACATGTATTCTATCTCAGGCTCTAACTGCGGTGGGGCAACTTTTGCTCACGAGGTTGGCCACAATATGGGCCTAGCCCACGACCGCAAACAAGACACCGCTGGTGGCGTTTTCCCATATGGCATGGGCCACGGCGTAGATTATAGTTTTGCCACTATTATGGCTTACGCTCACTTATATAATGCGCCATCGGTAGACGTATTCTCTAATCCACGCATTGCCAGTTGTAAGAACCAACCTTGCGGGGTAGACGCATCCTTCTCTAACAGCGCAGACTCAGCCTTAGCGGTAAACCAAATTTCTGCACAAATGGCCGCCTTCTATCCTTCTAAGATTGTCGACCCTACTGATCCGGTAGACCCGGTAGACCCCGTTGACCCGGTAGACCCAGTAGACCCCGTTGACCCCGTAGACCCTGTTGAACCGATAGTGCCAGATCCAATTAACCCAGTACCGGTTATCGACGACAACATCATCACTAACGCTAGCTTTGAAGAAGGCTTAACGCCGTGGTTTGGTCAATATGATTCAGCGGTAGCCCTTAACGATGTACGTCGTTTTACCGGTGAGAAAAGCTTACGTTCATACGACCGAAAATACAGCTATGCAGGCCCAGCGTTTCAGTTAAACAACAAATTACAAGCGGGTGAAAAATACAATTACTCAGCAGCGATAAAACTGCTTGGTGAAGGCAGTCAAAAACTAAATGCCACGCTGTCGGTAGAAGACCAAAACGGACATCGTTTTCAATCAATTGGCGCAACAATGATTAACCCAGATGGCTGGGTAACGCTTGAAGGCACTATTGATTTAACCACTAGCACAAACCTAAAAGGCGCTTATATATTGTTCTACGGCCCAGAAGTAGGCCGTGAATTCTACTTAGACCAAGTTAGCTTAGTAAACCAAAATCCTAATGGCGGTGAAGAAGCCGACCCCATCAATCCAGTGCCAGAGATTGAAGGCAACTTGGTAAGTAATGCCAGTTTTGAACAAGGATTAGCACCTTGGCTTGGTCAGTACAATTCACAAGTGAGCGAATCGGCGATGGCCCGCGCAACTGGCGAATACAGTTTACGCTCGCATGGGCGAACGAAAAACTACGCGGGCCCTGCTATCTACTTAAGCAAGGAGCTAACACAGGGGCAAAAATATCAAATTAAAGGCTCGGTTAAACTGCTGGGTACAGGCTCTCAACCCGCTCAGGCTACTTTAGCAATTACTGATAACAATGGCTTCCGCTTCATAAGCCTTGGCAAAAGCGCGATGAACGGTGAGCAATGGAGCGAGTTTGTTGCAGAGTTAGATTTGTCTAGCTCCACCAGCATCGAGTCAGCTTATTTGATGTTCTATGGCCCAGAAGCGGGTCGCGAATTTTATTTAGACCAAGTATCGGTAGTGAGCTTAGGAGCAGACATTCCGCCTCAAGAGCCAGTAAACCTATTAGGTAATGGTAGCTTTGAATCAGGCAACGCTGCGAGTTGGCAGTCGGGATATTCGGCCACTACTCGCGTTACAGATACCGCCTATTTAGGTAACTATGGACTATCTAGTAGCAATCGAACCGAGTGGTATCACGGCCCTAAACAGCTAATCACCACTAAACTTAAAAACGGCGCTACCTACCAATTAGACGCTTGGGTTCGCATGGCATCAGGTTCAGATAAAATTGAAACCCGCCTTTACTACCAAGATAGCAATGGTTACCACTGGGTACGCCTTGACCAAGTAACTGGCACCACGGCATGGTCGTCACTTAGCAGCCAATTTACGCTTAATTATACAGGCACCCTAAAAGAAGCCGCCCTGCACTTCTTTGGTCCCGCTAGCGGAAGCTCTTTTATGCTAGATGAAGCGGTATTAGTCGAGCAATAAAAAGTAATAACTAAGTGACCCGTCCTGATATGGGTTGACACTTGATTAACTAAAACGCTCGATGCACTTCATCGGGCGTTTTGTATTTTAGTGCCTCGTGAGGCCTATATTCATTGTAGAGCTTAACCGATTCATCGACCATTTTTCGTGCCTCATTTAAGTCTGTAGGTTTATTCAGCAAGTACTCCATCTTTAGTGTTCCATTTATTCTCTCCGCAAGGGCGTTCTGATAACAGTCATAACCGTCTGTCATCGAACAAGATACATTCTGCTGACGGTGTATCGCTTGATATTCACTGGAGCAATACTGAACACCTCGGTCCGAATGATGAACAAGCTCCCCTATAGACCTTCGTTCCTTCAACGCATTTAAGAATGCTTGTTTGACCGTGTAAGCTTTCATATCCTTACCTAGGTGATATCCCACTATTTTTCTTGAGTAAGCATCCGTCACGAGACTGAGATAGGCTTCACCGCTTAGCGTTGCCAAGTAGGTGATGTCAGCCACCCATAACTGTTCTGGTCTCTCTGGTATTAGGCCTTCTTTTATGCGGTTAGGGTGGCAGTAAAAACGATGATTGCTATTTGTAGTTCGATGGTAAGCCCTTCGATTATGAACTAATAATCGATTCATTCTTAGTAAAGAAAATAAGCGGTCTCGGCCAATATCGATATCATTCTGGGCAAGTAGGTACTTGAGCTTACGAGCCCCGATACGAGGGTGCATCATTCTTTGTACTTTCACAAAGTTGAGCACTGACTCATCTTTTTGTATTTGGTGAGCCTGGGCAATACCGCGCTTGTAAAAAGCTTGCCGTGTAATACCCATGAAGTGACAGGCTTTCGTTACAGTTAACTTTCGGACCGCTTTTTCCTTAATAACTCGGCCTTGCGCTTCTTTGAGAGCCGAACTCCGAAGTCTCTATCCATGACTTTTACCACCGCTTCAAAGAAATCAGCTTTCATCTGAGAGTCTTCTAGCTGCTTCTCTAGCTCTTTAATGCGTTGCTCTGGGGTTTGAGGCGAAGAAGAATTTGACATAGCAGTAACTACCATTCTCGTATGCTCTATTCCTTTAGACCAATCTAGTCGACCATGTTTGCGAAGCCAAACTAAAACGGTAGAGCGACCTTGGATCCCATAACAGTCCTGAGCTTGTCGATAAGACATTTCGCCTTTTTCAACTTGGTCTACCACTGCCAATTTAAAGGCAAGAGAATAATTTCGTTGGGTACGTTTACTGGTTGTTTTCATGACACTCTCCAATTTCATGTTGGATATGTGTCAACCTTATTTAGGACGGTACAAAGTAACAAAAAAAGGCCTCTGTTTGAGGCCTTTTTTATAAGACAGCGCTTTGCGCAGTCTCTAAGTAAGGCTTTCAATTTTACCTTAGGCTGTAGTTATCTGATAATGCCTTTCAAGATCTTTGGTTACCTCACCCCAATAAGAGGCTTTAACCCTAGCTTGGTGATAGTCAAATGCCGCTTGGCTAATAAACACTTCATACACATTAAATTGCTTAGGATTAATCTCATCAGGCTCAACCCTAAACACCAAACAGCCTTCCTAGGCTAAGGTGAGTTGTTTGTGATGAATCAGCGCACATTTTACCGTTTCAAGATCGGCGTCGTTAACCATGATAAAGCCTTGCAGAATGACTGTAGACAAGCAGCTACTCCTGAATAACATAGAATGGTTAATCGCTAGCGACAGCACTATCGCTTATACAAAGTAAAAAGAACCTAACTCACTCCGCCCTATGCCAAACCAAGCGCTAGAAAGAACGACGACTGTAAAGCAGTGCATCCTCAGCTGAGTACTCGCCCGTTAGTTCGCGTTTAACGTCCTTAGGGTTTATCTGCTGTCTAGGTTTACCATAAGCATATACAACAAACTGGTCATTGCTAACCTTACAACGAACACATATCTCAACCCTGTTATAGCCATCTGGCTCGGTAATACGTTCCAATTTATCCATTACAGCGAGTGCTTCATCAGAGACTTGAAATACCTGCCCTGAAACTCGACTTCCTGAACCTTTTTGCAAAATCAACCAAGGTGAATAGCGATCTCCCACAAGATACAAAGGGTAGCGCTCTATTGTTTCAAACTCACTCCGAAATCGAACGCCTCTATTCGACCGATGGTTAGGGAATCCTTCTTTCAATGTTCCAAACACAAATACTTTAGGCAATTTATCTCCTTTGTTTACTCAAATAGCACTAAGCAATAGCGGAAATATTCGACGGTGTAGTTATTCACTAATTCACTCTGCAACCTGGCGCTAATATATTGATAATAGGTAGATTACTCTGCTCTCTCAAGATCAAATACATTTAGGAAATATACAGTTACGGCATCTTTAAAGGCGTACAAGAAAGCACAATAAGCCATGCTTTTGATTTACCGCTCTTGTTAAAGCCCCAAGGTTAATTTTAAATCCACATTCAGCGCCTCAAAAAAACCAACATTGCCGCCTGACAAGTCAATCAGTTTTGGTAGAATAGCGCCCCTAATTTATCAAAGAGCTATTCCGTTATGTGGTTTAAAAATCTAATGCTGTTCCGAATTACCAAAGAACTGGAACTTGAACCAGAAAAGCTAGACGCTACGCTAGACGAGCTAAGCTTTAGCCCTTGCGGAAGCCAAGACATCAGCAAATTTGGTTGGGTAACGCCAATGGGCAAATTTGGCCAAAGCCTTACTCACGTTATCGGTAACGAATACTTGGTATGTGCCAAGAAAGAAGAAAAGATGCTACCGGCATCGGTGATTCGCGATACCTTAGCCGACAAAGTTGAGTTAATTGAGCAAGAGCAGCAGCGCCCACTTAAAAAAGCGGAGAAAGACGCACTAAAAGAAGAAATTGTGATGACGCTATTACCGCGCGCATTTTCTCGCACTAGCCTAACTTACGCTTGGGTAAGCCCAGATAACAACTTAATCGCTGTTGACGCAGGTAGCGCCAAAAAAGCCGAAGAAGTGATTTCATTATTGCGTAAGTCTTTAGGCAGTTTGCCGGTTACCCCGATTAAGTTAGCCAACCAAGCAGACGTAACCATGACTGATTGGCTAAATGAAAAAGCCATTCCCGCTAACTTTGAACTAGGTGAAGAAGCCGAGTTGCGCAGCGCGCTAGAAGGCGGCGGTATTATTCGTTGTAAAGAACAAGACTTATTCAGCGACGAAATCAAAGTACACCTAGATGCCGACAAATTCGTGACTAAACTAGAGCTGACTTGGGCTGATTCTATTCGCTTTTTAATTAGCGAAGACATGAGCATTAAAGGGGTTAAGTTTACAGATACCATCACAGAGCAAAACGAAGACATCGACAAAAGTGATGTTGCCGCTCGGTTTGATGCCGATTTCGCCCTAACCAGTGGCGAGCTGACTAAAATGATCCCAGATCTCATCGCAGCCTTAGGCGGCGAATTAACCAGCTAAGTCCCCACAGTTACTTACCTCATTCACCAACCATTAACATAGTTTCAAGTACTTATTAATTGGTTGGTGATTTTTTAGCCAAAAGCATTGCAAGCCCTGTTCTCTCCGCGTAAAATGCGCGCCCTTATTGTGCTGCTCGCAGCCTTCCTCAATGATTCGACTCAGACCCGGAGCTTTGATGTTTACACCAGAATTACTGTCACCTGCTGGCAGCTTAAAAAACATGCGTTACGCTTTTGCCTACGGTGCAGATGCGGTTTACGCTGGCCAACCTCGCTATTCGTTACGCGTTAGAAATAACGAATTTAATGCCGAGAATTTACAGCTAGCGATCAACGAAGCTCACGCGCAAAACAAAAAACTCTACATGGTAAGTAACATTGCCCCGCACAACGCTAAGTTAAAAACTTACCTGCGCGATATTGAGCCAATTATTGCCATGAAGCCTGATGCCTTAATTATGTCTGATCCAGGCATGATTATGATGGTGCGAGAAGCCTTTCCAGACCAAACTATTCACTTATCGGTTCAAGCTAACGCGATTAACTGGGCCACCGTTAAGTTTTGGCACCAGCAAGGGGTTGAACGGGTTATTTTGTCGCGCGAGTTATCGCTAGACGAAATCGAAGAAATTCGTATGCAAGTACCAGAAATGGAACTTGAAGTATTTGTACACGGTGCATTATGTATGGCCTACTCTGGCCGCTGTTTGTTGTCTGGCTACATTAACAAGCGCGATCCTAACCAAGGCACTTGTACTAACTCTTGCCGCTGGAAATACAACGCACACGAAGCCAAAGAAAACGAAGTGGGCGACATTATTGCCGCGCAGCCACAAATAGTAGAGCCAACTTTGGGTTCAGGTACGCCAAGTGATCAAGTGTTCTTATTACAAGAACAAGGCCGCCCTAACGAATACATGCCCGCTTTTGAAGACGAGCACGGCACCTACATTATGAACTCAAAAGATTTACGTGCCATTCAACACGTAGAGCGCTTAACCAAAATGGGTGTGCATTCACTTAAAATTGAAGGCCGTACTAAGTCTTTCTATTACTGCGCCCGTACCGCTCAGGTTTATCGCCAAGCGATTAACGATGCAGTTGCAGGCAAGCCTTTCGACCCAAGCCTAATGGGTACCTTGGAAAACCTTGCCCACCGCGGCTACACCGAAGGCTTCTTGCGTCGTCATACTCACGACGAGTACCAAAACTACGACTATGGCTATTCGATTAGCGATACTCAACAGTTTGTTGGAGAAGTAGCGGGTCGTAACGCTGCTGGCCTTGCTGAAGTCACCGTTAAGAACAAGTTCTTATTAGGTGACACCCTTGAGTTAATGACGCCACAAGGCAACCTTAACTTCAAACTAGAGCACCTAGAAAATAAGAAGGGTGAGCTAATAGATGACGCTAAAGGCAGCGGCCACACGGTATTTTTACCAGTGCCAGAAAACATAGATTTAAACCACGCCCTGATCATGCGTAACTTACAATCTGGCCAAGATACGCGTAACCCGCATCAAGCGAGCGAAGTAAAAGCTTAATTGGTGGCTTTGAAATAAACTAAAAAAAGCCGATAGTTTTAACTATCGGCTTTTTTAACCTTAACTATTAGCTTTAACTAAGAGGCGTCACGCACTAAACGTACGAAATTATAAAAACGCTCGCCCCCTTCGCCTAAGGGTCCATCTGCATATTTTGTATCAAAACGCATTCCACCCGCCCCATGAAAATCATTCCCCTCATCATCTGGAGCAGTACCAAAAGCAACATACCAAGCATAATAGTAATCTAAGCTGTCGCCGCCAAAGTAAGCACTAGTACTTGACCAAAAGTAGCCATAATCAGTGGAGGTATTTGTTACATCTGATGTCAGCACCGTTATCTCAAAAAACTCGCTATCAATGGCGGGGCCTAAATTGGCTTCATCTTCAGCACTAGGCGACTTACTGTAATCAACAATGCTTTGTAGCTCTTTAATGTTAGGTAAGCGCCAGTCGGTAAAGCCAGCAAGATAAGACTCTTCAGCGTAAGCTAAAGCACTTTGCCAATTCATTCCATACCCGCTATCGGCCTGCGCCCACATTAAGCCCGTGGCATTATCTGTAATCGTTCCATCCACATTATCTACAAACTCATTCTCACCGTAACTCCCTCCACGTACAGCGCGAACATAGTTACCCATTGCGCCAGACACGCTAGCAGGGTAAGCCTTAATGTGACCGGTTGCGTGGTTCACCCCAAAGGCGGCTTCAGTCCCCCCGTCTGCTGTGGTACCTACATAACGCTCTGTCCAGTACTGCTCATCTTTACTCACCGTATAACTAGCAATAGCGAAATACGCCGTATCCAAATAAGGCCAACCAATAGAAAAATCACTGATCGAAAACAACTCTTTGGTATTTGGAATACGCCAGTCACTGAAACCGCCTAATTCAAGCTCGTTACAATAATCCACCGCTTCTTGGTAACTAAAACTTTCATCACTGGGCACTTGTTGCCACATTAAGCCAGTTACACTATCACTCACGGTGCCGTCATTATTGTCGGTAAAGCTAAAGGCACTTCCTGAATACTGAGCGTCTTGCCCAAAAAAGGCTGCATCACTACTTGGGCAATCGATGATTTCTCCGTCGTTATCGGAGCAATGTGTCTGTCCAGTATCTACTAGTTGAAAGCCCAAACTCGCTTCTTCTTCCTTGGGGCTTAAAGGATTGTCGATACTGTTACAAGCATTGAGTAATACACCCAAGCCGAACAGTATTAGCCATTGAGACTTCGTTAACGGGTGTAAATGGCGTTCGCCCAGCATGCCTTATCCTTTCTAATTGCTGATTAAGCGTCTAGTGTTATGCGCAAAAATGCAGATAACGTGGAGTAAGTAGGGAAAAAGAATGCAGTTACTAGAATATGCGAACATTGACTTAAGCAGATTTTTCTAAGGCGAGAAAGTGAATCTGCATGTTTTATCCATTTTTCATTACAAAAAATTTGGCATAATTAACCCACAAAGCTTAATCCTTGCGGTGTACAGCAGTAGCGCTATTATGCGGCTAAACTCAACGACAATGTCCTTAACTCAAAAACTCAGCACAGCCTTTATTGGGCTTACTCTCTTTATCCTTTGCGTAACCTTGCTATTGGCTCGTTGGAGCTTTGAGCGCGGATTTCTTGATTACGTAAATGCACTAGAACAACAGCGCTTGCAAAGCTTGGCCTCGGCCTTATCGCTCGAATACCAACAAGCCAACAACGATTGGGCCTCCCTACCGTCAGATACCTTTGAAGAATTAAGCATCCACTCTTTCACCAAGCAGGGTACAAAGCCACGCGGCCCAAGACACCCGCCGCCTCATTTCGACGAAGCATTTGACCCATTTTCGCCACCACCGCATTTCATCACTCCCACGTCGCTGTATAACCAACAAGGGGAGCGCTTAGCTGGCCCTCAAATTGCTGCCAGCCCGCAACCTATTAGCGTAAACGTTTATTCTAACCAGAAAATAGTAGGGGAGCTTCGCAGTACACCAAGGCGAGAGTTTCACTCGCCACAGGAAACCGCCTTTTCCCAGCATCAAGCCAGAGCTAGCATCGCTATTGGACTTATATGTTTGGCGATGGCGGCGTTAGTATCGGCACTTTTAGCCAAAATGTTGCTAGCACCAGTAAAACGTTTATTAACCGGTATTTCTGAGTTATCTAAAGGTAATTACTCCAACCCCATCAGCGAAAAACGTCACGACGAATTAGGCCTGTTGATGAGCGATTTGGATAATTTAGGACTTCAGCTAGAGAGCAATCGTAGCGCGCGCCGCCGATCCTTAGCCGATATATCTCATGAGCTGCGAACGCCTATCACGGTACTAACCGGAGAAATTGAAGCTATAAAAGACGGTATTCGCCCACTAAACATGTCTCAAGTTAACTCCATAGACAACGAAGTCTCGCGTCTACGGCGGCTCATAGAAGACCTTTACTTACTCTCGCTATCGGATATTGGTGGCTTAGAATATCATTTTGAAACACTCAAGGTATCAGAGCATCTAGAGCAAATCGTTGAGTCAGTGACCACAAGAGCCAAACAAAGCGGATTAAACATTACATTAAGTTGTAGCAACAATAATGAGATAAGCGCTGACCCAATACGGCTGCAACAGCTACTCACCAACCTAGTAGAAAATGCTCTCGCCTATACGGCTGCTCCCGGCGATATAGATATACAGCTCAGAGCTACAGCCAGTGAAGTCATCATTTGTTTTAACGACACCGCCCCAAGTATAGATAGCGGTGCATTAGAACTGCTCTTCGAGCCGCTTTACCGACCCGATGCTTCACGGAGCCGACGGACCGCGGGTGCTGGCTTAGGCTTGGCGATATGCAAAAACATTGTTAACGCCCATAAAGGCAATATTACAGCCAAACAATCTCCCTTGGGTGGCTTAAAAATAGAGGTCCGTTTACCCCTCATAGCCAGAGAAAATAATGATTAAACAGCATATTCTGATCATTGAAGATGAACAAAAAATCGCCCAGCTATTAGCAGACTATTTAGAGAATGACGGCTTTCAAGTGAGCACTCTTAACGAAGGCAACCACGCAGTAAGCGCAATTAAAGCCTCACAACCCGCCTTTGTTATCCTAGACCTCATGCTACCAGGGGTTGATGGTTTAACTATATGTAAACAAGTGCGCGAATTTAGCGATGTGCCCATAATGCTGCTGACCGCACGGGTAGATGAAATTAGCCGCCTACTCGGTTTAGAGCTGGGCGCTGATGACTACGTATGTAAGCCCTTTTTACCACGTGAAGTGGTAGCCCGAGTGCATGCAATATTAAGACGTGTTAATGCCCCCAAAGAGCGTCATTCTTCTGTCAAATACCGCAATGTAGAACTCAGCCCGAATGCCTTTAAATGCCGGGTGAATGGTCTCGATTTAGAGCTCACACCAGTCGAATTTAAACTACTACAGACTTTAATGGAGCAACCTGGACGAGTTTATTCACGAGAACAACTCATGCAGCATTGCTACTCAGACAATCGAATTGTGAGCGAGCAAACCATTAACAGCCATATTAAAAACCTACGCAAAAAAATGGCAGAACAAAACGATAACTGCGACATCATCCACTCTATTTACGGACTGGGGTATAAAGTTGAGTAAATAAAACCACCGTGTTTACACCATTCCTGCATGGTTTCTGCACTTTGTATTTATACACTTATGCACTCTCATTTAAGAATAGGAAACGGATATGTGGTTTAAAACTCACCTTGGAAAAGCGGTATTCTCCACGCTGCTATTTGTTTGTATTACCGGCACGGTTAATTTAGCCGAAGCAAAAGAAAAGCGTCAGCCACCGAAAGAAGCGGTAGAAGCCTGCGAAAGCGCTAACGATGGCGACAGCTGTAGCTTTTATGGCCGCGATGATGAAGCGCTTAATGGTATATGTGGTTCGCCACCAGACAACGACGAACTTAGCTGCATGCCCGAAGGTGGCCCAAGGCGAGACTAAGCAATACTATTTGTAGCATTACCGTAGTGTTTCACTGCGGTAACTACCCCGGTTCACCCTTTCTGTATTCTTCTGCTCACCCACTCGTCCACTTGCTTCCTTAAAACATGACAAATTGTGTGACAATATTGGTTTTTTTTTAGCTTGTGTTAGAATGCGCGCAGCTTGCCCCTAGCGTGATCATAATTAAAACATCGTTGACTTAAGCTACACTCATTATAGTCAACCACTACACATCATCTTTGGTATTAAGCAGCTTAACCAGCTTGGTTACTTAGCCTCACGGACAGTTTAACCACCTTGAATAACACCAGTAACAGATGAAGATAGTAAAAATATTATGGCCTTAAAGATCAGCAAAAAATGCATTAACTGCGACATGTGCGAGCCAGAGTGCCCCAACCAAGCTATTTCTTACGATGGCATTATTACGGTTATCGACCCAGAGCGCTGCACCGAATGTAAAGGCCACTACGAGCGCCCTACTTGCATTGATGTATGCCCAATAGATTGCATTGCCGTAGACCCTGCACACAAAGAGACCGAAGACCAACTTTACGATAAGTTTGTGGCGCTGCACGGCGAACTACTTATTGCTAAAGGTTCCGCTTAGGCTTAATTGCCCACTGCTAAACTAACAAGCCGCAGCTAACCGTTGCGGCTTTTGTTTATCTACTGGTGCTTAGCAAACACTATAGTTTAGCTACTTACAGCAAAGCTTGTTAACACGCTCCAGCGAAAGAAGAGCCAGCCGACTATCAAAAGTCTTTAAAGTGTTGCAACCCAAAGTGCGTTTTAGAGTTGATACCCAGCTATGTCTGCTTAAATCAAAGCGGAAGCTTAAATGGGGTCTAAATAGACGCTAAATGCTCGGAAATAACCATAAAATAACGCATACTGAGCCAATCCAATAAAAAGAATATAGCAGTAACAACCAGCATGAATGCAATTAAGCTCAGTGAACCTTTTTCCCTTAGTAATGGCCAAGTGATTAAAAATCGCCTGTTTAAATCAGCGATGAGTGAACAGCTCGGCGATAAGCAACATAACCCTACTACCGGCGTAGTAACCCTATATCAGCGTTGGGCAAAAGGTGGAATTGGTTTAGCGATTACCGGTAATGTAATGGTGGACAGATCTGCACTGGGTGAACCCAAAAATATTGTTTTAGATGAGCAAAGTGACTTAGCGTTATTTAGACATTGGGCTGAGGCAGGAAAACAAAATGGCTCACAAATATGGATGCAACTTAACCACCCAGGTAAACAAATCCCGACATTTTTATGCGAGCAGCCAGTTGCACCTTCTGCTATATCGTTAGGGCATGGATTAGAAAAAAGCTTTAATACTCCGCGTGAACTAAATGATACCGAGATCCATGAAATTATTAATAAATTTACCACCAGTGCCAAGCTTGCAAAACAAGCCGGCTTTACTGGGGTACAAATTCATGGCGCTCATGGTTATTTAGTTAGCCAGTTTTTGTCCTCTAGGCACAATCAACGCAGCGATAAATGGGGTGGTTCATTAAACAATCGACTTCGATTTGTGCTCGAAGTCTATCGCGCAATCCGCAAAGAGGTAGGTGATGACTTTTCGGTTGGTATTAAGCTTAACAGCGCCGACTTTATGAAAGGCGGCTTCACTGAAGAAGAATCAATGCAGGTTGTGCAAACACTCAGTGATAACGGTATCGATCTAATCGAAATATCGGGTGGCACCTACGAAAGCCCTTCTATGATGGGATCTAAAAATAAAAGTGACCCAGTAAAGGCAAGTACCATAAAACGTGAAGCCTATTTTATGGATTACATGGTAAAGGTTAGATCATTGGTTAGCACACCATTAGTGGTAACGGGTGGCTTTAGAACTGGACCAGCAATGAATGAAGCACTAAGTACATCGGCCACAGACTTTATTGGCATTGCACGAACCATGGCTGTTGACCCCGATTTTCCTAATAAGTTAATAGAAAACCCAAACCACGGAATGCCGCTAATTGTGCCTACCACTGGCAAGCCTGCGCTAGACAAAATGGCAATGGTAGGGCTGGTATGGTACGAACACCAAATGTGGCGTATTGCTGCAGGTAAAAATGCCGATCCTAAATTAAGTGCACTTGGTGTGGTATGTAAAACCATCTTAAGTGCCGGCTGGCTGGCGTTTAAAAAGCGCAGGGCTTAGCCAGTAAAACCGATAAAGAAACAGAACGTAATTAATCCACGTTCTGTGTCTTCTTGGGAATGGTTTAACTATTAGCTTACTGGGCATGTTTAACTAACAGAGCCATACCACAACTGTCAGCGTGTTAGCTCATCGCCCCAAAGCTTGTTAACTTGATGCTGCTTTCCCTTGGCAGCTGTATTGGATTTCACCTCTCGGCGACGTCATTTTTCTTTAGCGACCAAAGATAAACGAAGCAAAAAGAAAGGTCGCCCTGCATTATCTTTATCCTACGTTCCTCAGTGCCAAGCGCACCTGCGCAACTCGCTACGCTCAATCAGTGCTCGGCTTAATTGCTTGTCACTTCCGCGACTCGGCGATAATGAAGGAAAGGGGCAAGTGAAATCTGGCATGCTCATGCCCCAAAGTTTGTTACGCCCTCTTACGAATTACACGGTTACACACGGCTTTTTTCATACCAAAACTAATGGTTTTGAATCTCGACTTTGCTAGTTGGTAACGAGGGAATCTTGGAATTAGTTTAGCTTCCAAGGTTTGCGCACTTTTTAACTGTGTATTTGAGGCTCTTCACCGTTCTTGGTGGAAAGTCATATCAAGCCCTCCAAAGTGAAATAAAATGGCTTGTTTAAAGCGCTCTTTATTTCTAAAGCCCATTGCGCGTATTTTTAGTCGCTGGATGTTTCCATTTATCGCTTCCGCCAAGCCATTTGATACCTTATAACGCATCGCATTGATGATGCCGTTTAGGTGCGTTTTCACTGTTTCTGCTGCTGTCATCATAGGTCTGATTTGACTGACCTTTATGAGTGCTAACCAATCATTCCAAGCCGCTTTGGCGTTAGCTGCATTGCCATACCAAATGGCTCTTGCTTGCTCTTTAAATATCCAGCTCAACCCTGTGTTTTGCATCATTTTGGCTAGCGTATTCACTCTTTCTCTCAATGTCCCATGCAGGTGGCTGTTTCGTTTTAACCATCCATACCGTGTTTGGTGGCACTCTCTTTTTAAGTGGTGGGGCAACTCCATGAGTTCGCTTTTTCTTACGTCATTTACCGCTTTAGTGAGCACCTTTGCGATATGAAAATGGTCTATGGCTATCATTTGCTTAGCCCGTTCACCGAAGTAGCCATATGCTGCATTTATATACGCTCTACTCATGTCCATCGATATGGAACGTGTCCCCATTTTTGATTCAAGGGGCAATGCCTTAAAGCAAGCTGATAAACTCTGACCTGTTCGTCCATCCTCAACCGATATCTGTAGTTGATCCGATTAAGTAGACACTTCACTCAAACAAGATGAGGTGTTTATGCCAGCTTATTGACCCGTCCTAAAATAGGTTGACGGTTTTTAGGCCAGCTCCAGTAGCTGGCCTTTTCTATTATGCACCTGATTGGGCGTTTCCATATTTAAACTCAGGTGCGGTCTCATCGTGTTGTATATCGCTATCGATTCTTTTACCAGTCTCTTTAGTTCTTTCAGTGTCTTACATCGGTACAGTAAAAACTCTTGCTTCAGTATACCGTTTATCCTTTCCGCCAATGCGTTTTGGTAGCAATCATAGCCGTCTGTCATCGATGGTCGAATTTGGTTTATCAATAAATAGTTCATCTTGATAAACAGCCGAACAGTATTGTGAGCCTCGGTCTGAGTGGTGTACCGCGTTAGCGATATAGCGCTTATCTTTAACCGCCATCTTTAGCGCTTTCACTACGCTGTCAGCTTTCATGTCCTTACTCACGTGATGACCGACTATTTTACGAGAACCCGCATCGGTGACCAGCGACAGATAATGCACACCTTGGTCTGATTCAAGGTAGGTAATATCACTAACTAGCACATGCTCTGCATCATGCAGTCCTTCCTCTTTCAGCAGATTCGGATGTTTCTTCATCCAGTGCTTACTGAACGTCGTTTTGGTGACGCTTCTTTTGGGTTTAACCAGCAAGCCCTCTCGTCTCAAATAAGCAAAGAACTCATCTCGGCCAAGTTTAATGTTGTGCTCAAGCAGTGTCGGTTTTAACAACGCGTAGAGCTTGCGCCCACCCAATCGCGGCATATATTTACGCCAGTACGCTACCCAGTCTTTGATGACCGATAACGTCGCTCTACGGTTTTCCATTCGGGCGACCGCCTGATAAATAGATTGCCGTGAAATACCTGCCGCGCGACAGGCAGCAGCGAGGTTTATTTCGCTGTCGGTTTTCGCTTGCCAGACGTACCGGATAAGTACTTTTTTCTGAGGCCCGCTCCGTATTCATTGTCCATGATATCGACCATACCATTGAGGATTTGGTTACGGAGCTTCTCTTCGGCTAACTCACGCTCAAGGCGCTTAATGGTTTCTGCTGGCGTTTCTTTTGAATTAGGCATAAGGGGATGCTGAAAAGGTTTTGACCAATCAAGCCTACCATGTTTTCTGAGCCAAACCAGTACGGTTGAACGCCCCTGAATGCCAAATCGGGCTTGTGCTTGTTTGTACGTCATTTCGCCTTTTTCGATGCGCGCTACGACACCTAATTTAAAGGCTAAGGTGTAATCTCGTTGTGTGCGCTTACGGCTTGAGTTAATGAGTGTTGTCATAAAGACGTCCTCTTTATGTCAACCTATTTCCGGACGGGACATATAAAACTAAAAAGCCGAAGCGAGTAACTTCGGCTTTTATATTGTTAATTAAACCACTAGAACAATTTGAAGATCTTGCCTGCTGTATCGGCAGCCTTGCCAATATCATCCATATCAATGCCGCCCGACTTCTCTTCAGATTTACTGCTCGTAGAGGAGTTGTTAGAGCTTTGGTTAGAGCTAGCTATTTGAGCGTTATCTTGTTGTTGCGCTTCTACAATAACTTGTGCATTTAAGGCGCTAATTTCTACTCGGCGGTTTAGCGCACGGCCTTTATCGGTACCGTTATCGGCAACAGGCTTAGTTTGGCCACGACCAATGGTGTTTAGGCGGTCTTCACTAATGCTATGTTCATCAATCAAATAGTCCATTACCGCCTCGGCGCGGGCAGCCGATAATTTACGGTTATCACGTTTAGAACCCACGTTATCGGTATGGCCAACAATATCTATTTCAAGCTTGGGGTAGTCGGTAAGCACTTGGGCTAAATCGGCCAATTCACCGGCAGAATCAGGCTTAATCTCTGCCTTGCCGGTATCAAATAAAATGCCGTATAAATCGATTTTACCGCTTTCAACTAGGCTAAGAGCGATGGGTGAGATTAACGAATCGTCAAGTTGTTCTTCTTCAATGACATATTGGAAAACGCTAGTGTTATTTAAATCATTAATAAAAATAACTACATTTAAATTGCCCTTACGTGCCACCAAATAAAATAAATTACTGGAGCCATTTAGATAATTATCTCTACCATCATCAAATATATTTATTATCTTGTGAATCGAAAAATCCTTACTACAAGTTCTATCGCACTCAAACAGCACTTCCATCCCTTGTTGTTTAACGAGTTTTTGATAATTGCGAAATGCCTGAATAGTTGAGATATTAGAAGGCAAGTCGTAGTGTATGTAGGTATATACTCCGCCAACACGCTCTGTTTCATCCACTTGCCACTTACCTTGTAAACGGTAAGGCTTGCTCAACAATAAGTTAATTTCTTCATAATCAACTTTATCGTACCCTTTCATCTGGGCACCGGGAACCCGGTTAAATGCATGATGGTCTTTACCTTGCCCAGCTACCGCCAAGCAGCTACTCAAGCCAATCAGAGCGCTTAACCCCAAAACGAAGCTTCTACGCAAACACTTACTCAACAACATTCTTTTAACATCCTTATCAATAACCTAGAAGGGAAAGTACCAAAAATGGTAAGTGCTTTCTATACAATTAATTAGCCCAATAACATTTATTAACAATAATATGACTAAAGGCAAAGATTACGGGGCTGTTAGAGAAACTCTAAACGGGTGAATGCGACATAAGGCCATATGCAAGGCTGGCTTAACGGCTATTTTCTAAACAAGGTTAAACAAACAGCCGTACAATTAGCGGGCAAAGCAGCGCACTAAAGGTGGCACTAAGTACTAAAGCCAATGCGCCGTAAGCGCCATGTTGGTGGCCTTCTTCGGCGATTCTTGCGGTGCCTAAGGCGTGGCAAGCGGTGCCCATAGCAATGCCTTGCGCTTTGCTTGAATGCACACCACACAGTTTTAGCACAGGGATCCCCACCACTGCCCCTACCAAGCCAGTTATTAGTACTGCAATAGCGGTGAGTGCTGGCTCGCCGGCCACTTGCTCGCTAATTAATACTGCAATGGGCGTTGTCACCGATTTGGGCGCGAGCGAAGCGGCAATTTCTGGTGTGGCGCCTACCAACAAGGCCATAGCTACGGTAGTACTAATGGCAATACCAGCCGCTATTAAAATGGTAATCGCAATTCTTGGTAGTTCTCTTTTTATCTCGTAAAGCTGCTTATATAAGGGTACGCCTAAGGCGACCACCGCTGGCTCTAACAGTTTACTTAACCAACCGCTGTACTGGTTGTAGTCGTTAAAGGGAATATCTAAGGCTAATAAGGCAATAACTAAAATCGTGAGTGTAATCAGTACTGGGTTTAGCCAGGTGACCGACAAGCGTTGCTGTAAGTGTTTAGCGGCAATAAATAAGGCAATAGTGAGTGGAAGATAGAGGAAGTTAATCATTATTTAGCATCCTCATTTACCGCTGGTTGCTGGGTATTATTTGAGTCGCTTTTTAGCTCCCAATGCTGGTAAAGCTTACCAATTACCACTAACAATATTAAGGTAGCGAAGGCACAGGTGACCAACATTGCCGGCAGCGCCTGTAATAAAGTTTCAATGTGCTCCACTAAGCCGATGCTAATAGGCACAAACAACAGGGACATCCAGCGCACAAATTGATTAGCGGTACGCTCTACCCAAGCCAGCTTTACCCAACGGAGTTGCAAAGCTGTAGTAAGCAGCAACATACCCATAATGCTTGCAGGGAGAAGGTTTCCGCTAAGTTCGCCCAGCCAACGACCAAGCCATAAAGCGGCATAAATAACCAATAGGCCGGAGGCAATTTCTAGAACAGCTGATTTCTGAAACTTTCTCATAACTTCTGTCGACTTTTGTTATTCAATGACGCTATTATGTAATAAAATTACAAAACAAGCTATCGTTAGCTACTATTGTTTTAGGAGCCGCTATGAAGATCAGTTTTTTCAGCGCTAAGCGCTACGACCGTGACCATTTTGATGCACAAAATACTTCTTCAGCCATTAGCATAGAATATTTCGACATCGCCTTGTCTGCTAAAACGGCGCGTTTAGCGCATGGCGCAGATGCAGTATGTGCCTTTGTAAACGATGACCTGTCGGCAGCAACCTTAGAAGAGCTGCACAATCACGGCATTAAATTGGTATTGCTGCGTTGTGCCGGTTTTAATAATGTTGATTTAGCTAAAGCAGAACAGCTAGGCATTACCGTTTCTCGAGTACCTGCCTACTCGCCAGAAGCTGTGGCCGAACACGCCATAGCATTAATGATGACGCTAAACCGCCGTATTCACAAAGCCTACCAACGAACCCGCGATGCCAACTTCTCGTTAGAAGGGTTAACCGGCATGAACATCTTCGGTAAAACCGCAGGGGTAATAGGTACCGGCAAAATTGGTTTAGCTACTGCGCGTATTTTAAAAGGCTTTGGCTGTAAAGTTATCGCCTTTGACCCTTATCCAAACCAAGCAGCAATTGATTTGGGTATTGAATACGTGACTATGGCAGAGCTTTTGGCACAATCACAAATCATTAGCTTGCACTGCCCACTTACCGCCGAAAATACTTATTTAATTGGTAAATCTGCCTTTAGCCAAATGCAAAAAGGCACCCTGCTTATTAATACGAGTCGCGGCAAGTTAGTGGATTCTACCGCCTGTATTGAAGCGCTAAAAGACGGCACCTTAGGCGGCTTAGCTTTAGATGTGTACGAGCATGAAAA
Source organism: Agarivorans sp. DSG3-1 (assembly GCF_046774965.1). Taxonomy (NCBI): domain Bacteria; kingdom Pseudomonadati; phylum Pseudomonadota; class Gammaproteobacteria; order Alteromonadales; family Alteromonadaceae; genus Agarivorans; species Agarivorans sp. DSG3-1. Next base: position 4,296,775 of record NZ_CP177241.1, read on the forward strand.
AGAGCTGTTCTTTGAAGACTTGTCAGCTGAAGTGATCCTTGATGACGTATTCCGCCGCTTGTCGGCTTGTCATAACGTTATCTTTACTGGCCACCAAGCCTTCTTAACCCAAGAAGCCTTGCAGAGCATTGCCGACACAACTTTGCTTAACGTAAAAGCATTTAGCGAAGGCCAACGTAGCGGAAATGAAGTCACCGCTGAAGTGATAGATAACAGCTAACGCGCCAAACGCGACGAAACAAACCGAAAAACAAAAGGCAGCACAATAAGTGCTGCCTTTTTAGTTATTAGAGAAGCAAGTAACGGCTAACCTGCTGTGCGCTCATCTTTGAGCTTGCCGCTATAAATACACATGGCCGAATTATAGTCGTTGTAGGCAATCGCATAATTAAAATCACAATAATAAGTTGGCTCTTTAGTGGCAATGGCATCGCCGGCTTTACACTGATTATTTAAGCCCTCTACCAATGAGCCGCCTCGCGATCCCATACAGGCTTTGCCAGTGGGAGTCGCTTGAGAATTGCATCCGCTTAGTGCCAATACGCCGATGATTAATAGTACTGCTTGTTTCATTAAAATCCCTATTTATCAAATAAAAGCCGCACTACTTTAGCAACAAACTTTATTGGTAAATAGAAACTAAATCAATAAGTTAAGCGAATGATTAAAGCGTGCTCAATCGGCTCATGTCTGACCCGACAACAAGCATTGATCTCTTAACCAGCGATGCGCAGGGTCATTCGTACGTGAAGGATGCCAATACATGCTCACCACTATTTGTGCAGGCAAAAAGTTTGCATGTAAGGGCTTTAAGCCAAAGTGCTGGCAATGCCGAGAGGCTAATCGCTCAGGTAATATGCCCATGCAATCACTTTGGGCAATAAGCGGTAACATATCCATAATGCCGCTCGCCTGCCAGGCAACCCGCCTCTCTGTTAGGCCCGCTATTCCCATGTCACCGAGGTAGCCGAATTTTTGCTCCGGCTGGGAGTGAATGACATGTTGCTCACTCAAATATTGCTCTAGATTAATTTCACTACCACTTATTCTTGGGTGCTGCGCTCTGCACACCACCGCTAACTTATCTTGCATGACCACTTGCGAGCGTAAATTGGGGTAGCGGTTTGATTCAGCTTCAATCAGCAAATCACATTGATGGGTGCGCAATAAGCTGATCATATCCTGCCCAAACAAAGGTTCGGTTTTTACCGAGGCCAACGGAGCTTGTTCAAATAAGCGTTTTGATAACTGCGGAAATAACGTGAAACTGAATACGCTTAAAGCCGCAATAGTAAACTGACGTTGGCATTTGGCCGGATTAAAGTGGCGTTGCTCTGGCAACATATGAGCAATACTCTCTACCGAGTTGGCCAAGGCAGGATAAATATCCATGGCATACGGGGTGGGCTCTACACCGTGGCTACCGCGAGTAAATAAGTTATCCTTAAAAATGTCGCGCAAGCGAGTCACGCTCTGGCTCACAGCCGATTGGCTAATGCCCAAGCGTTTAGCGGCCTTACTGTAATTTCGCTCTTCCACTATCGCCACAAAAGTAGGAATGAGACTGTAGTCTGAATGTTTCATAAGTTAAGAATTCTGCTTTTTACTCATCAACTATTAGATATCTTATATCACATATCAGCAAAGCGATAACGCTTTGGCGTAGCGTAGTGCCAACTTAAACGTAAACAAGGCCTAGCTTCGATATGAAAAAAACAAGCATTGCTTTATCTGTACTTATTGCCTCTGGCTTAGCAAACCTAGCGGTTGCGGGCGACAACCATAGTCACCGTTTTGATGACGTAGAAATTACCATTCCTACTCTTTCACACGATTACTACTTAGGTGAAGACTCTGGTGCAACTCACTACTGGCATGGTGAAAACCAAGACATGAAGTGGATCCCTACCGGTGGCAACGATGCCTTTGATGCTAAATCAGACAAAGTTCACCCACAGTTAACTGCACACTCGCAGAAAATGGATAAGGGTTTATTTGCATACCAAGATAAGTACTTTCAAGTTTACGGTTACGGCTTAACCTCTCCAATGATTGTTGACGGTTCCGACGGCCTTATCATTCTTGATCCGGTTGAGTCAGTAGACAAAATGCAAGACGTAATGGCTGATTTCCGTAAAGTAACCGGCAACAAAAAGCCTGTTGCAGCTGTTATGTACTCGCACTGGCACCCAGATCACTACGCTGGCGTACGTGGTATTGAAGGCGCAGAAGACGCCTTAATTATTGCTCACGATACCTTTATGAGTAATGTAGTTAAAGGCTCTATGGGCGGCACTGGTCCGGCACTTGGTTTCCGTGTTGACTACTCATTAGGAACTCTACTTAGCGTAGAAGAAGGTGGCCGAATTAACGGTGGCCTAGGTCCAGATTTTGAAATTCGCGAGCACAGCCTTATTGCCCCTAATACTCTAGTTGAAGGTTTTAACGGCGTATTAGAGATGGACATTGCTGGTGTTAAGGTTGAGTTCAAACACGTTCCTTCTGAAGCATCTGACGAAATCACTGCCTACTTCCCAGAAGCTAACTTACTGTTTGGTTCTGAAGTAATCCAAGGCGAAAGCTTCCCTAACTTGCACACCATTCGTGGCACTAAATACCGTGACCCAAGCATTTGGTTCCCTGGTATCGACGTACTTCGTGAATACCAAGCAGAAACAATGATGTTATCTCATGGTCGCCCAGTGGTTGGTGCTAAGCACGTAGACAACACGCTAACGGCATACCGAGATGCGATTCAGTTTACTTACGACCAATCAATTAAAGCGATTAACAACGGCTCTACTCAAGAAGATTTGATCCGTGAAATTAAGTTGCCTAAGCACCTTGAAAACCACCCATGGTTAGGTGACTTCTACGGTTCTATTCGCCATGCTGCTAAGCAAATCTTTGTAGGTGAAATGGGCTGGTTTGATGGTGACCCAACAACACTAAACGCGACCTACTCGGTAGATGCGTCTCAACGCTATGTTGAGATGGTGGGCGGCAAAGCCAAAATGATGAAGTTCGCTATCGACGCATTTGACAATGGCGATTACCAATGGAGCGCAGAGCTTACTACTCACGTCATTCGTGTAGACCTTGATGACATGCAACCTCGCCTACTTAAAGCTAAAGCCTTGCGTGAACTAGGTTACCGTGAAACCAATAACAACTGGCGTAACTGGTACCTAACCTCTGCTCAAGAGTTAGACGGTACCATTGATTACTCGAAGAAAATCAACCTTCAAGCCCCTGATTTAATGGCTGAGTTTGAACCTTCGCAACTTGTTAACGCACTTCGCTTTAGCTTAAACGCCGAGCGCAGCGCCGACCAACACTTCACCATTGCGTTTAACTTCTCAGACACTAAAGAAGTTCATGCACTAGAAGTTCGTCGCTCTGTGGCGCAATTCCACAAGAGCTATAACGGCGAAGCGAAAGCAACAGTTAATCTTACTAAACCAGTATTCCTAGGTTTATTAGTAGGTAAAGTAGATTTTGCTGAAGCAGTGAAAGCGGGCTATATCACCTTAGATGGTGACGCAGCAACCGTTCCTGCATTCTTTGGCTTGCTAGACAAACCAGCAGAAAACCCAAAAATCACTTTGCGTTAATCGCTTAGGTAGTGACTTAAAGAGCGCCTTTGGCGCTCTTATTTATTTCAATCACATCCCCAGAGGCTAATATGAGAAAATATCTGCTCGTTGCATTTATCGCACTAAGCCCAATAGCAAGTTACGCCTGCAGCCACGATATGTTGTTTTCGGCTCCACACATGCACAATCACGAGGCCTTGGTAGACGCGTTAAATCAATCTCAAGGTAAGCAGCCTAAACCTTTTAATTTAAATGCATTGCCCGCTAAGCCTACTAAAAACCAATTTCAGGCGAAGGGTTTTCGAAAACTACCGGGTTACAAAATGCCCAACACGAAAGCAAAAGCGTAAACACCGATTATTCAGCAACTCAGCAAAGCTTAAAGTAAGCCAATGAAAAATTGCTTACAGCCTCCGGCTTTGGTAAAAAGCTCTGTCATACCCCCAAATCACCGACACAAATATACTAAAACATGTTTCAGCATCGTATTTTATCTATAGCGCTTATTATTTGGACAGTGGGTTTAGGCCAAACCACTAGTCTATTGGCGCTTGCCGAGTTAATGCATGAAGCAGGTCACCACTCCCATGTAAACAGTGGCAGCGTAGAGCAGCATAAAAATGGCCAATGTCACTCGCAATCACTATTGCACAGCTGTGCTATAAGCTTGCTCGTCAGCCCACCCGCTCATCGAGTAGAAGCCAACTATTTAGACATTAGCACTGCCCAAGCAACCTTCTATTCCCCATTATTTTGCCACGGGAAAAGCATTCGCGCGCCCCCGGTTCTTTTTGTTTAAGCATTGACGACTACGCTTAGTGCTTTAATTAAGATTTAAGCAAGCTTACTTATTTGGTAACTAGCCTTGGCTAGGGCGAAGTATTCGCCCAGTAACAATGGCTGAAGCCGAACCCGAAGCCGAACACAAAACGAAAAGAATTAATGAATACACACACAGTGACTCCCCAAAACAGCCCAGTTAAAGGGCCAAGGCTCGCCTCCATCGACATAATGCGCGGTTTGGTCATGGTATTTATGCTGCTCGATCACTTACGCGAGCGCTTTTATTATCAGCATAAAATCACCGACCCTATCACCATAGAAGACACCGAAGCAGAGCTATTTTTCACTCGTATCTTGGCTCACTTATGTGCGCCAATATTTGTGTTTCTTACCGGTGTTTCTGCCTGGCTCTATGCAAACCCCGCTAACAAACCACCGCGCTCTGCGCAGCAGTTTTTGTTAAAACGAGGGCTATTTTTAGTCCTGCTTGAAGTAACCTTAATTAACTTCTCTTGGTTTGGTGCCTATAACGCGCTTTACCTGCAAGTTATTTGGGCGATTGGCGTAAGCATGATTACCCTAGGTTTGCTAAGTAAACTGCCACACAAGTGGATTGCCGCCTTAGGGTTAGCCATTGTATTTGGCCATAATAGCTTGGAGTTTATTCAATTTTCTCTCGGTGAGTGGGGTTACAGCTTATGGACTATTTTGCACGACCGTGGGCCACTTTATAGCAGCGACTCATTCACTGTGTTTGCTTCTTACCCAGTACTGCCGTGGATTGGTGTAATACTGTTGGGTTATGCCATTGGCCCAGTATTTAGCCGTAGCTTTAACAGTGAGCAACGCCAAGCTTTTTTAGTAAAACTGTCATTGCTGGCATTGAGCTTAATGTTAGTGTTGCGTGGATTTAATATTTACGGGGAAGACTTGCCGTGGCAAGCAGGTGCAACTTGGTTAGAAGGCGTGATGTCATTTCTAAACTTCACTAAATACCCGCCGTCTTTAATGTTTATATTGCTCACGCTAGGCATAGCCTTAAGTTTGTTAGCGCTTTTTGAAAAGACCCAAAATAAACTCACAGACGCGCTAAAAACTTATGGTTCAGCGCCCATGTTCTTCTACATATTTCATTTATACGTATTGTTAATTGGCTACAAGCTAGCCATGTGGGGGATTGGCCCGAACGCTGGAGATATATTTGGATTTGCTGCGCTTTGGCAAGTGTGGTTACTCACTGCCATACTGGCTGTGTTGCTGTACTTCCCTACTCGCGCCTTTGCTCGCTATAAACATGCCAGTAAACAAGCTTGGGTAAAATACCTGTAAAATCGCAGCCGTTAACTCGGCTCGCTTGCGCTAAATGACCAATAAGAAAGCCGACTCACAAGTCGGTTTCTCTTTAGTTGCAGCAGTGCCCTAAAACATACTATTGCCATTGGCAGAGCCTTCTGGCACTTGTTGAATACTGTCCCAGTGCTCCACTATTTTACCGTTTTCATCAAAGCGGAAAAAATCCATGGTGACATATTGATCGTTACCCGGCCAAGTTTGATGAGTGTGCAGCGCAACCATGTCACCCTCAGCAATGGTGCGCAAAAATCGAATCTGTTTGTCTGGGTAGTCACGTTGCATCTCTTCAAAATAATCAATGAAGCCCTGCAAGCCATTTGCCACTAAGGGATTGTGTTGAATATATTCATCACCCACATACAGCTCAACGGCTTTTGCTGGCTCTCCTAAATAAGCCATTTGGTAAAATGCTACGGCGTTCGCTTTGTTTTGTTTTAGGTGCATACCCATTATTGTCCACTACTCTGCTAAAAGTTACCTACTAGATATAATAGAACATGGAGCTTGAAGTAAGCCCTAAATAGCTTAGCTATCAAAAGACACCCATAGTACCAAGCACTCTTGTTGACTCCTAAAAGGCTCATTTAGCTAACCCAGTTGCCGGCTTGCGTAGTGGCAAGCTTCAGGCCTTACTATATTTCAGGTGCTTTAATGATGTACATTTCTTGACCACCCGATTCCCAATGTGAAATCCATTGTAAATGTATAGTTTATTGGGGCTATTGGTTCACTCTGGGATTATCAGCATTTATACCGGTATTTAGTTTGATTTGGCGATGCTAAAAACACATAACAATCGGATCAAATACACTACCATCATTCATCTAATTCCATAGGCACTTCATTTAAACAAGATGAGGTGTTTATGCTAACTTATAAAATGGTTAACAAGACTCAGCAATACTCGCTTGAATTTTGTAACTCTCTAAACTCGCTCTTGTTGAATTAGCACAGTACCATAGCGCTTTAATCCAATTTCAGAAGTCGAAAACCATGTCATTCCCACCTTGCCCAAACTGTCACTCCGAATATGTTTATCAAGATCAAAGCCAGCTTGTATGCCCTGAATGCGCTTACGAATGGAACCCAGCAGAAGCAGCCGAAGCTGAAACGATTAACGTAAAAGACGCAAACGGGACGCTGTTGTCTGAAGGTGACAAGGTGACATTAGCCAAAGACTTAAAAGTTAAAAGCAGTTCTTTGGTTTTAAAAATTGGCACAAAAGCCCTTGTCAGGCGCATAGTCGATGGCAAAGACCATCAACTAGACTGTAAAGTTGATGGCGCAGGTGAAATGATGATAACGGCGCAGTTCGTAAAGAAAGCATAAGACGCACCAAGGCTTGCACTTCTAATCCAATTGCTCGGGTTTATTCGCCATTTTGCCTTAGCACTTCTGAATCAGAAAAGGCCTCAATCGAGGCCTTTTCTAATCAAAAGACCTAGTTACTTGTAGGTAATTTCGCCTTTATCATTGTAGTCAGCTGCATTCACTGGGCTTTGCTGCTCTAGGTAGGCTTTAAGTACTTCGGCATCTACAAAGCCAGTATCAACAAAACCACTGTGGCCGGTAATTTTCGGGTAGCCGTCGCCACCAGAAGCGTTGAAGTTAGGAATAGTAAAACGGTAACTGGCTGTTTCGTCTAAAGGTTTACCGCCAATCACCACTTCGCTTACCTTGCCAGCAGCTACTTTCATACCAATCCCTGAGAATTGCGCATAAGCGCCAGTATCCACCGGCATGGCAGCCACTACCGATAAATAGTCCATCACCTCACTGCCGCTCATGTCTACATAGGTAATAGTGTTTGAGAAAGGTTGTACCGTGAGTACGTCTTTATAGCTTACTTCGCCTTCTTCCATTGAGGCGCGCACACCACCGGAATTCATCACAGCGAAGTCGGCATTCACTCGCTCTTTGTGCGCGGTGGCAATAAGACGGCCTAAATTAGTTTGGCCAAAGCGAACCTTGTTGCGGTCCCCTACTAGGCGGCCGCTTAGCTCGGCAATGTTAACCCCCAGCTGTTCTTGACCTTGCTCTTGATAAGGGCTGAGTAGCGCCAGTACCTCAGGATTTTGGGGTATTTCATCCTGCACAAATACCCGCTGTTTTTTGCCATCTACTGTTATTTTTTTCTTTAAGTTAACCGGCACTAACTTATAGCTATCGAGGGTGAACTCACCGTTCTTAAAGCTATAATCGGCGCGGCCTACGTACTTGCCCCATTCATAAGCTTGTACTATCCAGGTGCCGTTTTGTTTATCGGGTTTACATTCGTCACCCGGCTTAAACGTTTGGGTGTACATGTTGGGGCCTTCCATGCACACAGGCTCTTGTGAATGACCACCAACAATTAAATCTAATTCACCTTCATTAAGTGAGCGCGCCAAGCTCACGTCGCCCGGCGCATTTACCCCATGTTTAGCATTGGCGTAATGCCCCATATGTGTCACCGCAAACACCAAATCAGGTTTCTCTGTTTGATTTAGCTCTGCAATAACGTGTTTTGCTTCAAGCTTCGGATCGCGAAACTCTAAATCGGCGACATTATCTGGATGTACAAGCTTGTAAGTATCTTCGGTAGTAAAGCCAATAACCGCTACTTTTACCCCTTGCAGATCAAACATGTGGTAAGGCTTAAATTTACGTTCGCCGTTAGATTTTTGGTAAATGTTCGCGGATAGAAAAGGAAAGCCTGCCCATTGTTGCTGCTTGGCTAATACTTCTAGGCTGTTATCAAATTCGTGATTTCCCAAGGCCATAGCGTCGTAACCCAACATGTTCATGCCTTTAAAGTCTGGCTCGGCGTCTAACAAGTCGGACTCTGGCACGCCGGTATTAATATCGCCGCCCGACAGCAACAGTACGCTGCCACCTTCGGCGGCTACTTCTTCACGAATACTATCAATCAAGGTTTTGCGTGCGGCTAAGCCATATTCACCGTATTTGTTTTGCCAAAAACGACCATGGTGATCGTTAGTATGCAACACGGTAATTTTGTAACTTTGGTCAACCTTCCAAGTTTGTTGTGGGGCTGAGCTACAGGCTGCTAACAAACTAGCAGCTAATAAAGTAGGGACGAGGGCAATGCCTGAATGCAGGTTCATCTTTCTTCCTTGATGATGAAGTGAATAAGCTAATCATAGTTCAACAACAATCGCTTACAACCAGTCTACGCGAACAAATAGCTAAAGCCTAAAGCCGCTAAACCATCCTTGCCAAAAGTGTTGATAGCCAAAATTATCTAACAAAAGCGAAGCAAAAAGAAGAATACTTGGTTTAGATCAAACAAACACAAATGATAATGATTTACATTTAGATTAAATAACTTTTTGAGCACACCATGTCTACTGCCATTCCTGTAAATTCTGCGCACCTGTCGGAAGCGTTAACGGGGCAAGCTAGCCCCTCCCCGTTACAATTTGCCTTCACTAAAAAAACAGGTGCTCATGCCAACCATGGCAAACGCGAAGCCTTAAGTGGTGAGCAAGCTCGTGAGCAGCTCACTAAACAATTAGCCAATAAAGATGCAAGCCCTCGCCCGCGCGCTATCTATATTCATATTCCATTTTGCCGCGTTCGCTGCACCTTCTGTAGTTTTTTCCAGTACGCCAGCAACCAGCAAATGATGGATGATTACTTTACTCTGCTAGAGCAAGAGCTAATTGCTAAATCACGCTACCCATGGAGCCAAGCTAAACCATTTGATGCGGTGTACGTAGGCGGAGGCACCCCAACCGATTTAAACCCCGAGCAGCTAAATAGACTAGGCCAGCTAATTTTCACTTACTTTCCGCTCAGCGCTAATTGCGAAATCACCTTAGAGGGCAGGCTCAATAAGTTTAGCGAAGACAAGTTTCAAGCGGCGTTAGCAGGCGGCTTCACCCGCTTCTCCTTTGGTGTGCAGAGCTTTAACTCAAAAGTACGCAGAGCAGCCAAAAGATTAGATGACCGAGAATACATTTTAGAACGCTTGCAGCAACTCACCGCCTCAAATAGCGCGACAATTGCTATAGATTTGATTTATGGATTGCCACATCAAACTCCACAAAACTGGCAGCAAGACTTACAAGATGTAATTGATAGCGGCGTACATGGTGTGGATTTATACCAATTACTCACCTTTGGAGGCAGTGGCCTACAACGCAATATTGATGCAGGGCGCGAAGCGGTGCCCTTAAGCTCTAGCGATAAAGCGTTAATGTACCAACAAGGCCACCAGTTTTTTAACCAACGAGATTTTAAGCAACTAAGTTACTGCCACTGGGCCAGTCATTCTCGCGAGCAAAGCCGTTACAACTCTTTAGTCAAACAAGGCGCAGAAATCCTGCCTATTGGCGCCGGTGCTGGCGGCAATATAAACGGATACGCCCTAATGCAAACCCGCGATATTGAGGCTTGGAAAGCAGGTATCCAACAACACAACTGGGCGTTTGAGCAGTTGAGCTTACCTGCAGAAAATGCCGAGTTAAAAGCAGCGATAACCAGTGCCTGCGACAAAGGTATAATAAGCGCTAAGGTATTACCTAACGGTCATGAGCTCTTTGCGCATTGCTTACCTTTGTTTGAAGCATGGCAAAAGAATGGGCTAGTAAATAAAGAGGATAACAGTGTGAAGCTAAGCTTAGCTGGACAGTTTTGGTCGGTAAATTTAGCCAATGCAATGACCAGCTACTTACAGCAGTATCCTTTAAGAGAGTTAGCGCTTACTGAGTAAAACATTGATGAAACTATAAACTACTGCCATGATGCTTGTTCACTTTTTAGAATAAACAAATAGGCAACAAATGTTTGGCACGGTAAGGACACTGTGGGCGTTAATGGTGGTATTTGGTCACTTATTTTGGCTTAGCGACTTCGGTCGCTTTGCTGTATTTGGCTTTTACATTCTAAGCGGTTATTTAATGACCTACGTTATGCATAATAGCTATGGTTACAATGCCAGCGGCAGAAAACGTTTCGCACTTAATCGCTTTTTAAGGCTCTACCCACCCTATTGGTTTGCTTGTTTAATCAGTTTTGTGTTGTTGCTAGTATTTGCAACTCAAATGCCTAGAGGTGGCTTTTCTACCATTGCATTGCCGAACAATATGTTGAGTGTTTTTGGCAATATCACCATGGTATTCGCTCATTGGATCCCCCACTCCATTACACCAAGGTTATCACCCGCTGCGTGGGCGCTTACCGTTGAATTGTTCTTTTATGTTGCTATTTGTTTAGGTATTTCTAAAACATTTAAACGCACCATAATATGGTTTAGCTTGTCGCTGCTGTTTATCGGTTTTAGTTACGCAGCCAACTTATATTGGCATGCTCGTTACTTCTCTATTCCAGCAGGTTCTTTGCCCTTCTCTATTGGCGCGCTTATCTATTTCATCGTTAAGCTTGAAAAGGTACCGCAGGGCTTACAATGCCTATTAACACGCCCAGCCCTTATCCTGATTAGCATGGTGAGCATTTCAGCAATTGTGGCTTGGTTAATCCCTCAGGGCATTAATTCAACGCTTGTAGAGTTGATGTTTTACCTAAACATGTTGGTAAGTGCGCTGTTGGTATTGAGCTTAGCCTTGGGTAACAGCATTAGTAACAAAATAAGCAAAGGCTTTGATAAGTTTGTCGGTGACTTCTCCTACCCCATTTATTTACTTCACTACCAAGTAAGCATGGTAGCCAGTGTATTGCTGCTGGGAGAAGTCTCTAAATTTAAAGATGCCTTTAGCCTAGAGGCTCTGCTCCTCGTTTGCTTAGGTCTAATTGCCATTTCACTGTTCGTGATTAAGTGCATAGACATGCCAGTAGAAAAAGTTCGCAATGCCGTTCGCCAAAATACCGGCAAGCCTTCTCCCTCTACTAAGGCTACGTTGAACTAAGTTTTTTGGTGTCGTAACCTTGTTTTGGCATATGGCTGGCAATTAACGCTAAGCTAAGTATCACAACAAAGGTTGCGGCATTGGCGGGTGCCTGCAAATTAAAATCAACACTGATGTGAATAAGCATCGCCGTTATCGCCATAAAACATCCTAGCGCTGTGCCTTTCATTAAGGGATCGTTGCGTTTATTCAAGGTAGTTAAACAGCGATAAGCAACCCATAACACTGCAGCACCTAACAGCAGAGTGATAGGCAGCCCTGATTCAATAGCAAATTGTAGGTAATCATTATGGGTATGATCGAAAAACGCGCTAATTGGCTGAGGTAAGTAGGCCTGAAACACTGAGTAAAAACTCCCCGCTCCGCTGCCAAATACCGGGAAATCTTTAAACATATTTAGCGCCCAATCAAATATGTATATTCGCCCCTCGTCTACCAGTACGGTAGAACTCAAACGCTCTCGTACCTTGCTTAAACCAAACATAGAACTCACGATTAATACGTCAATCAACAACATACTGACAATTAATACCGTAAGTGTTTTGGGTCGCTGTCGGTAAAGCAGCAAAGCCAGTACACCACCAATAAGCGTTGTGGCAAAAAACGCGCTGTTGCCCATGCGCGAGCGAGACATCACTAAGCCAATAACCATAATGATCATGCACATACGCACTAACATTTTGGGACTTAAGGCGGCGTCTAGCAGGCCAGATAACTGCACTCGCCAAGAGTTGGCAGTATTCACTTTTAAATCAGCCACAATCAACGCTAGCCCCATCATTAAGCTAAGCAATAGATAATTAGCAAAGTGATTTTTATACACATAAGAGCCCGTTGCAACGGGACCGATGTCCATGCCAAATACAGGGCTTTGTTCAGTATTGCTTAACAGCAACATCGCACCGTAAAAGGCCTGAAAAGTACCACTCACCACAATAGCAACCAGTACAGTGCGGATCCGCTTTGGTCGATTAACCAGCAATAGCGTATTTAATGCCAACAGCAAATAGCTTACTCCCTTTAGCAAACTGATTTTGGTTTGCTCTGGGTCGAGGGATAAGGGCTGTGCAGCAGCGTTAGCCGACGCATCTAACAATACTCGGTGACGTAGCTCTGCATTATTAGGTGCTAACCACTCTAATAAGCCAGCGGGCAGCGACACCAACTGTAATACAGTAAACAGCTGGAACAGCGCTAACGCCACCAGCAAGAACACACCGGGTCGTAGGTAATGCCAAGGAATGTTATGACGAAAGCAATACACTAAACCCAAGCTTTGCATGGCAATCAATAATTCCATTATTGACCAAGCCCATGGTCGATTACTGCCTAACGGTATTGGCAGCCATACCAACAAAAATATGAAACTAGCAAAAATTATCGCTTCTAATTTCGCCGACGCTACTCGCATTTCAACTACTTCCTGTATTTTGCTTGATCATAAATGTAATACGCCACTCGGGTTAGCTAGTGTTCTGGTAAACAGCCAAGAGATACTTAGCTAATACCCAATATTTGAGCCGGGTTGTCCCACAACAAACGCTTTGCATGCTCTTCATTGCTTAAGTGCTTTATACGTTCGAACGCTGGATTTAAGTTTGTGGTGCGCTTTTCTATATCGTGAGCGTCGCTGGCCAAAATATGAATAGAGCCTGCTTTTAATAAACTCTCAGCAATAGATTGCGCTTGTTGGCGAAACTTACCTAAGAACGAATCTGCAGTAACTTGGAACAAACAGCCGAGCTTAATCAACTGAGACAGCTGATACGGGTTTTTCCAGATCCCATGGTTACGTTCAGGGTGAGCGATCATCACTTGAATACTGTTCTTTTGTAACCAACGAATAAGCGTGCTGGTACCTTGTGGCACACTGCCGTGAGGAAGCTCCAACAACAACAAAGGCTTTTGCTGATACTCTCCAATAAAAGGCAGCTTTTCTTGCATTGCCCATTGCATCACCTCTGGGCACAAATGAACCTCGGCCGCGCTGCGCAACTCGACATCAATGTCTCGTTGCGATAGCGCTATCTGTAAGGTATTAAAGGCGGCTTCTATGGTTGCAGGGGTATTGTTGTAAGTGCCCGGATGCATGTGTGGTGTGGCCACCATTACCTTAGTACCATTGGCTTGCGCCATGCTTACCATTTCAATGGCTTGCTGAAGGTTTTGCGCACCATCATCAATGCCTGGAAGAATATGGCAATGTAAATCAATGAACATTTTCACCTCCTGCTGAGTCCCACGTAGAAGGTCGTTTTAAGAACATAACCAATACGCTGGCAGACAATAAGCCTGCGTAATTAAAGCCAAGATCACCCCAAGAAAACTGGCGATACACCGAGAATGCCTGCAAGCCTTCATCGACAGTAAATGCTAAGCACAACAGCAACATAATTGCCCGAATACCCGCAAATTTAACCGCGTAAATACGCTCACTCACCGCCATCATTAACAACGTACTGCAGGTTAATGCCGCCACAAAATGAACCACCGTATCGCCACCTAAGTAGATTTCTAAGCGTGCAAAAAACACGCTGTAGTTACCGGAGCTTTTTAAGCCTGTGGCCACCAGCAGCGCTATACAAACGCAGCCGCAAGCAATTTGCCAAAGTCGCTGATTAAGCCTTTGCGCAAGCGGCATAATCTACTCCAGCTAATAAATATAAGGCACAAGCGCGTTGCTTAAACTGCGGTTTTAACATTGCTTGGCTAAGGCCACGATGCATAAAATCATGTTGCTCAACTTTTAGTAGCGCCTCCGCCACCTGAGTACGCTGGGCGACCGTTAATTCAGGCCACAGGCTTAAACCAATTTCTAGGTAGGCAAACAAGGTAACAGGCGCGTTCTCTCCCACTTTGCGGGCCATGCCTAAATAATGCATTGCTTCTTGACTATCGGCTTTTCGATACAAGGCATTTTTTGCTAAATCAACATAGGTATTAGGCCAAGTTGGTCTGAGTTCAACCGAGCGCAAATAGTACTTTTGGGCTTTTAGTAAGTTGTGCTTTTTAAGTATGGATTTATTGGCTGTTTCAGAGGCTAAAACCAGCTTGAAAAAATTGTTCCATTCTACTTGTTTAGCCGCCAGTACTTGGTAGTGAGGATGAGTATTTTGCCACGCTAACATGTCGTGGGTAACTTGTTCTGCAACGTCTAGATTATTCGCGGTAAGTTGTGAACTTAGGTTTTGTTGCCAGCGTTTATGCCAAGCATCAACGGCATAACTATTGGCATTGGCTAAACCATATTGCACCGACACAACCGCTACCCACAGTGACACCAGCAGCACTCCTAACAAACACAACTTGTCTCTAACTTGCGCCATTACTACCTTCTCTTTGGTTTACCGCTTTCGGCTATTACATGCATCGCGGCTTTACTCAGCTGCGTACAAATCACTCAGTTGGGCGTTTAAGCGCTTCGCTTCAAAACGACTAACAAATACCTCTCGACACTGTTGAGACATCGCCTCAAGCGTTTCACGGTTAAGCTTGCAAATCACTCTGGCTAATGCATCGCTGTTACTGTTTTCAAATACGTAACCCGTGCTGCCTTCGGTGACTAAACTTGGTAAAGCTCCTGCATCACTCACCACTACCGGTAAGCCTTGGCGAAACGCTTCAATCACAACTAAACCAAACCCTTCCCAGCGCGACGGCACCACTAAGGCATCCACCGAGGCGTATAAATCGCGAAGCTGTTCTTGGCTACACCAACCATGCTGAACCACTCGGCCATCAGACAGGTTAAGCTGCTGATTAGACACCACACTCGCACCCGCAATATGCAATTCAACCTCACTATCTACATGAGCGATTGCGTCAATCAGCAGGTCGACGCCTTTTTGTTTATCTAGTCGCCCCACAAACAATAGCTTTAACATGCCTTGCTTGGTGGTACTTTTCTTGGCAAGTTCTAAGTCATTAAGGGCGTTTTCAAACACCACCATTTTGTGCTCAGGAATGCTTTGTTGCAGTGCGCTTTGATAGTCATGATGAGAAATATTGATGACAGAGCTGACTCGGTAAGCCAGTACTTTTTCAATCAAAGAAAAAACTTTGGCTTTAACGCCGGTATAGCCGTCGAAGCACCAACCATGAGGGCAATACACTACCTTGCGCTGATTGCGCTTTGAGATTAAGCCCGGTATACGGCACACCACACCGGCAAACGTACTGTGAATATGAATCACATCGGGGTTAAAATCGATAACCGCTTGTTTGAACAATTTAGCCAAATTAGCACACGAACCTAGGCTGCGGCTTGGTCGTTCAAAGCTTTGATAGTAAGCCTTTAACGGCGCATCTTCGGCGATGTGCTGTTTAGGCGCAATAACCTGAATATTCTCCGAACCATAACGCTCAACTTGGTAGGGAATAATAGTATTGAGGTAGGTTTCCACTCCGCCCACCAGAGTCTCGGTAACATGTAGTATTTTCATGATAACTGGCTCTCTGCTTGGTATTTGTCTAGGCGTTGCAACATATCTCGAAATTCAACATCCCACGCACTTACTACTTGATGTCGAGCTTGAACAACCTGTTCCTTAAGTTCACTCATATCCGCTAGCTGTATTTGCTCGGCATGTTGCTTCATCCCCTCTGTGGAAAAATCAAACAACATGCTAGTGGGCAGCTTAGCGGCAGCAACAAACGAGCTCACTTTACTGTCCCAGCTCATCACCGTAAAAGGCACCGAAAACGAGAATGCGCTAATGGCAGAATGTAAACGGGTGGCAAATACACATTGCGCTTGGCTAACCACAGAGACTAAATCTTCTACCTTCTCGGTATTCACCACTTTGGCATCAGCAAGCTGTGCAGCAATGTGGCTCATGTATTGCTCGTCTTCCTGCGCGCCGTTGGTATATAACACCGGTACTAATCCCGCCGCTTTAACCTTATCTACAGTCGTCTTCAACCACTGCAAATAGCTCTGTTCGCTAAAATTAACATCGTGATCAGAGTTCACCATTAGCACCGTGGGATTCACAATATTAATGGCCGCATAGGGTGTTGAAGAGAGTTCAGAACTCGCTAAATCACTATAAGTGAGGTTTAAGTTCACCGCGGGATCTATGCTCACTACCACTTTGCTCGCCAGTTCAGCACCAAATAGCTGCTCTATGTTGGCTTTGCTAGCGGCGTCCCTCACTGAGATATAACGACATTTTTTGGCACTAAACAGCTTTTTAAACAACCAACGCCCTAAACCCGACATGCGCTTAGCCACGCCGACATAGACCACGGCGTAATCAGTATTTGAGAAGTAGCAAAACAGCGATAAAAAATACAACTTTAACGGAAAGTTTAAATACACATCGCTAATCAAATTGCCGCCACCAATCAATACCACATCGGCCGCTTTAATTTTTGCCATCCATACGCGGTAGTTTTTTAGTGCCACCAGCATGCCATTCAAAGGAATAAATACTTGTCTTACCCATTCAAAACGACTTTTTAGAATCTTATCTTTAATCGCATTTTGCGATGCGCTGCGCGCGAAGTCGTGTCGCCCAGCAATATCTAAGGCGTCACTTGAAATGTCATAATTACCTAGCTTCCATGCTAAAGAATGATGAATGAGCGCATCACCATAATTGTCACTGTAGGGCACAGCCGCAATCAGATAATGGATATCCTTATTGGTCATCTAAGACTCCTTGTCGTGAACTTCCAAACAATAATGAATAGCTAGGAAGCAGGTAAATTGCTGCTGATAAGATATGCCTGAAATAACTTCCTTGGTCTGGTTCAAACAACAACAGCACAAACATATGAGAACAAAATAAGGTCAGCAGTAAATCGCCTTGTTTGCGTTTAAGCATTTGGCCACAAATGACTATCACGCCGACACTGAACAGCAATAACAACAGTTGGTTTAAGCCTTGGGCAAATAGCAGGGGTAAGCTAAGTTGCAATAAAGCCCAGCCAAAGTTGATGATAAAAGGGATCCCGCGGGCAACATCAACCAAGTTATCAAATGCGGTCACATTGAAACTGCCTTCTAACTTTGCGTAGTTATTGGAAATGTCTCGTTGCCCTTGAGACATTTGATAAAAGGCATCGGGAAGCAAAAACGCTAAACATACAAAAAATGCTAAAAAGTACCAAACGGGTTTAAAACTGGCTAATTGGAAGGCGGTACGATTAAGGCTATTGCGTATTGGAAATCCCTTATCACTAAAGTATTGAATCACATAACCCGCAGCAAACACGCCTAAGATTAAAAAGTAGTAGGAACGCACTTGCACTGCATAGGCAATGTAGAACACGATTACGCAAACCAGAAAAGCTTTTCGACTAAAATAGGTGGAGTAGAAAACCACTAAACATAGCGCCATTACTATGGTTTCTTTAGCTGGCCAAATAACATTAAGCAACATACTTGGTAGGGTAAATAAGCTAACAATAAGAAAGTCTTTCAGTGTGACAACAAACTTTGAAATCACCAAAATCCATAAAAAGCCGATTATCGCTGTAGAGGCGACTGCACTCTCTCTACCAAGAAAATAAAGCAGTTCACGAGTTGCCTGAAAGGAGCCGTCTAATTCAAAGAAAACAAAGCGACCTTCGATTTTCATCGCGTCGTAGCCCCACTTCCAGGGCAAAAAGTCTTTACCGACAGTCATCAAAAACAGCAGCATTAGCGACCAAAACAGTAAGTAGCAAACACCCAACTTGGTGCGTCTAAATTCGAGCATATGATCCGCCCGAAGACTGTTTATCGGCATACGTTAACGAGACTAACCAAGTGGCCAAATAACAAACTGCTAAGCCCAGCACTCCAGCTGAAAACTTGAGTGAAACAGCCGAACACACTAGGCACACCAACAGAGTAAGCAAACAGTTTGTGTAAACCTGCTTATCAGCGGAAAACTTGACGAAAATATGATAAACCGGTCCGAAATAAAGTCGCACGCAAGCGGCCAATGCAAATAGACCCCATACTAAAATTGTTGACCCAGCCAACTCTGAAAACTGAAAAAGTATCAGTACAGCAAGCGCCGATAAAGCCAATCCTGCAAAGCTTAAAAACACCCCGTCTTTACGTACTTTTAAATAGCTTTTCTTAATGTCTTTGGAGGCAAGAATTTCTGGAACCTGCACACTGTTGCGTATTGCTAAGATAAAAACGAACAACTGAAAAATTCGCCCTCCCCATGCAATCACCCCGGTGTCGTATTCACTTAAGGTGTAACCACTGATTAAAATGATGCCCCAAAATAATACGTATTCACTTAAAGTGAACGCAAGAAACTTGGAGTCTTGTTTAAGTTGCTGACCCAAAGCGCCTTTTGGCTGCGGGTCGTGTTGCTTAAAACCTTGTAGCAATTTACTTAGCCCAAAAATAGCGAACAAAACAAAATACGCCATTAAGCACACGCTAAGAACAACAAACACATTACTTTGTTTAAACCACAGTGCCGCAAGTAAGAAGATGAGCGAGCTAAACACAAAAAACACGCCAGCTTCAAACAGGTAGGAACGGTAGAACTCTTTAATCACTCGATGTGATAAAGACACCATTTGAACAATAGAAAAGCCTGCTATATATAAAAAGCAGAACAACATAACCTCAGGTTGCTCAAAGCTTAAGGGAACAATAATCACCGATAAAATTAAACTTAATACCAATGATAAACGGCATTTTTCAAATAAGACTCTAGAGGCTTTTAACGTTTCCCCTTGGGTTGAGAGGTCAAAATACTGGCCGAAGAAAGAATACTCAGAGCCATAACGTCCAATCACCAGAATCAGGTTAGCGATAGAAATAGCAAAAGAAACCTTGCCAAAACTGTCCATGCCGTAGAGCCAAGTAATCACCGACGAAAACAAGATTAAGCCTGTTGCACTAAAGGCGCGCAGCAAGGTAATACTGCCAAAGCGTTTCACTAAGGACTCTATTCGCTTAAAGCCATTCATGCAGTAGTACCGTATTCGCGGTAATAGCCGTAGCGGGTTTCATGTTTTGGATTTACCCGATTAAGGATAACGCCATCGACCACCACGTTGTGGCTAATCAGTTGCGACAATGTATGCTCAATTTGGCTTACTTTAGTACGGCCAGCATTCACCACAACAATGCTCGACTTAGTAATTTGCCCCACAATTAAGGCGTCACTCACCGCGGCAATGGGCGGGGTATCGATAATGATTTTGTCGTAATGTTGGCTGAGATCGTCAATCAGAGCTTTAAACTTCACCCCGGCTAACAGCTCCTGCGGATTAGCGGTTTGCATACCGGCCGGTAATAAATCTAAGCCAGAGCGCTCGTGATGCACAATACAATCATCAAGCTCAGCTTCCATCACCAACAAGTTACTTAAACCAGGATGGGCACGGTTTAAATTAAAGCGCTCACCTAACGAAGGCTTACGTAAATCACAATCAATGAGCAGGGTTTTTTCCATACCCGCCATTGCTACGGCCAAGTTTAATGCGGTGGTGGTTTTACCTTCATTAGGTACCGATGAGGTAATAGACAACAACTTACGTTGCTGACTCATCATGCTTAGCATGACCGAAGTTCGAATGCTTCTCACTGCCTCACTAAAGTTGATTTGCTTCTCGTCGAAGAACTGCTCTAAAGGCAAGGTGTCTTTATTAAAACGAGAACCTTTAACTAAAGGAATCACGCCTAATGGGGTTAAGCGTAACTTATCTTCGATACCTGAGGCACTTTCAATAGTGTTGTTTAAAGACTGGCCTAACAAGGCTAAAACGATGGCCAACATCATCCCCATCACCGAGGCCAACAAAATAATAATGCCTTTTTTAGGTTTTGCTGGAAATAATGGGGTAACGGCACGGTCAGCAAAGCGGGCAACCGCAGCTTGAAAGTCACTGGTCGCGCTGGTTTCTTTTTGTCGAGTAACAAACAAATCATAGAGATTTTGGTTACTATCCACTTCGCGCTTTAAGGCATTGTAGGTTGCGCGTTTTAAGGCAATATCTTGAAATTCTGCTTTCTTGTTTTCCATTTCGCTGCGAATCGCATTTTCTTGGCTTCGCGCACTACGGAGTTCTTTTTCTACGCCAGATGCTAGCACCCTTAATAATACTTCAGAGCGATTTTTAACAGAGGCTAACTGGGCTTGAGCGCGGATCATTTTGTCATGCTTTGGTCCGTAACGCTTACTCAGTTCAGACACTAAACGCTCGGCTTCTATTTGCGCTAAACGTATATCACGTAACTGCGGGTGGTTAGAAATAGCCGTAACCGACGACAACTCAGAAATAGCAGTATTTTTGTTATCTTGTAATAGGTAATAAATTGACTCAGAAGCCGTACGACGGTCTTGAGCGTCAGCTAGTCGACGACTTAAATTACCCAACTCAGAGCTGGCTAAACTGTCGATTCCGCTAACATCAACTAATTGCTCTCTTTGTAAAAACTCACTTAAGCGCCCTTGTGATTGAATAACCGCCGCTTGCAATACGCCAATCCTATCAGCCAGCCAGTTCGTCGCCTCTTGGTTAGCGATAATACGGCTTTCGCGATTGCTGTTAATGTAAGTTTCGCCCACTGCATTGGCTATTTTGGCCGCCAACTTAGGGTCTTGAGAGTCAAAACTAATATTAACCAGTTGGGTTTTTTTAACCGGGTTTATATGAAGGTTATCGCGAAATGTCTTCATTACCTTTTGGCGAGCAATTTCTTGCTGTTGCTCTAAATTTGGAAGTTCATCCACTGGCATAAAACTTTGGATTAATGGCACAGATTGTAAGATGGCTTTTACACCACCAAGGCTTAAACCTTTTCCGTCGTTTTCACCATTAAACTCCGGATTATCATAGAGTTTAAACTCATCAATAACTCGCTGGGCAATACTGCGCGATTTAAGGAGTTCAAACTGCGTTAAATAGTATTCTTGTTTTGACGTATCAATACCAATCACATCGTCGATGGATACTGCTTTTCGTTGCTCTGCCTCAATTAGCAGTACAGCAGTTGCTTGATAGGTAGGTTTAATGGCAAATACCACTAATATCGCCAGCAAAACGCTAATGAAAGTAAACCCAATAATCATTAACCAACGCGATTTTAATATCACAAGGTATTGCATCACATTGATAAACTCATCATCGTTTCGATTATTGCCACGAAATGTCGATGCACCATTCACTGCTGTTGTCATTAACTACCTACTTCCCTGTTGGTAAAACCGTCTAATATGTTTAACTGACCGAGCTTAGAAAAAGCTCGCTTTCACCACGATAATATCGCCGGGTGTGATTTTGTGTTTCAACGCGGCTTTAACCAAATCATTATCACCATCACCCGGTGTAATATTGATGTTGGTTTTAGATGCTCGCTCGGTAAAGCCTCCCGCTAAAGCGATAGCTTTTTCTACCGTTAGCCCTGGTTGATAAGCGTAACCACCGGGGTGCTCCACCTCACCATTAATAAAAATCTGACGGTAACCAATAATATTAACGGCCACCTTGGGATTAATAAGGTAATCACCAAGCAAACCGCGCTCGATACTCTCTTTAAGCTGCTGAGCAGTAAGATTATTTACCGGAATACGGCCTAAATAGGGGTAATCGATTTTGCCACTGTTAGTCACCAGTAGCTCCATCGACAAGTCGCTCTCGCCGTAAACCACAATCTGTATGCGATCACCAGCGCCCAAGCGGTAACTCAGATCTAAGTCATCGGCACTAACAGGAGAGCTAAGCACCAGTAAACCTAATACTATGCTTAACCAGCTTTGCCACTTATGACTGGCCAGCTTAACCGACGCCAACAAACGTTCCCTATTCATCAAAACTCCTTGTACAAGCTTGTTTCTAGTAGGCTGTTTTACCTACAAAACCTTTAAAAATGGTGAGGAAAACAATTTTAATATCCATCCACAATGTCCAAACACGAATGTACTCCAAATCGTATTGAACCCGTTTTTCCATTTTTTCTAAGGTATCTGTTTCACCACGATAACCGTTTATTTGCGCCCAACCGGTAATACCAGGCTTTACTTTATGACGTAGCATGTAACGATTAACAATTTGACGATATTCTTCGTTGTGCGATACCGCGTGTGGACGAGGCCCAACAATAGACATGCTCCCCATCAGTACATTGAAGAACTGTGGCAATTCATCTAACGAAGTACGGCGAATAAACGCGCCAAATTTAGTAACTCTAGGGTCGTTTTTAGTGGCTTGTTTAACCACCGCGCCGTTATCTTGGGTGCTCATAGAACGAAACTTCCAAACTCGAATTCTTTTGCCATCTAAACCATAGCGATCTTGCTTAAACAAAATGGGGCCAGGAGAAGAACGCTTAACCCCAATGGCTACCGCTAACAGCAATGGGCTAATTAACATGATAATAATGGAAGCAAGCACGATGTCTTGAATCCGTTTAACCAACATACTGCCGCCTCTGAACGGGCTATCAAAAACACTAATGGTTTGAATATCCCCCAGAGAACTCCAACGTGAATGCAGTAAGTTGTAAGTAAAGAAATCAGGAACAATGAAAGTGGTGGTAGTGGTATCTGAGAGCTGCTGTAGATACTTGGTGATCCGCTCTTTTGCATGCATAGGCAGAGCAATATAGACATGATCAACTTCGCCACGCTTAGCCATATCTAATACGGTGTCGACTTTAGCAATCGGCCCAATAAAGCCAGAGTCTTCTAGTCTAGATTTATCACGGTCATCGAAGAAACCAACAAACTGAATACCCAGTTCATCGCTGTTTTCAAAGGTTTCCTTAAGTTGAATACCGTTAGGGGAAACACCGATAATGGCAGCACGCCTTGTGTTGTAACCAAAACGGCGTAAGACCGCTAAGCTTTCTCGAAACACTAAACGTGACAAAATGAGCAACATAGGTGTAATCAACACCCAGGAACCAACCACAACACGAGAATAAGTAGCAGATACTTTGAGGAAATAGTTAACTGCAAACAATAACGCGATGCTTACAACCCAAACCCACAAGCTAACCATCGCCTGCTCTTTGAGTGAAGCAACTCGCCAAGAGCGATAAAGATTAAACGACTCGGCAACCACCAGATAGATGGCTGAAAGTCCAACCCCCATCAGTTGAAAGGCAAATTCGTAACTGCCATTTTTGAGCCAAGATAAACCTGCCAGAGCGGCAATAATAAGAAAAACATCTGAGATTCGATAAACGACAGCGAGTTCAAATTCATTAGATCGAACGACACCATTTTGGTTCTGCATATCCATTTGCATACCTCTAAATCAAGCTGAAAATCCATGTTGTGCTTGTATATCTGTGTCTCAAATGGGTCGTTACTAAATTCAAGCTTGGCATTTTCTGCTCTTTAGCTGAACTCTTCATACAGGTCAAAACGAAGCAGACCTAAATCACAAAACTTAAAAACAACACAGACTTTAAGGTGATCGAGATCTCAAAAAAAATAACTAAGAAATCCATTTATAGGTATCTGTATTGTATTTGTCAACAAAAAATATAAAGCACAACAACATTTTTTTAGCCATTATTTGACTAATAGTTTATGTGCCATACACCTTATAATTGATAAATTTAATTTTTATGACCATAACATGTCAAGAATATGAATGTCACCAATGTGGCGAAAAAATATGTTTGAAACTGTAAAGATAGGTGGAAGAAATAGCTTTAATTTCAGAAAGTTAAAATCGGGAAATGTTTTTATACTGTTTAAAACGAAAAAAAGCCACGCAATAGCGTGGCTTTTTAAAAATGGCGGAGGAGGAGAGATTTGAACTCTCGAAGGGCTATTAACCCTTGCCGGTTTTCAAGACCGGTGCATTCGACCACTCTGCCACCCCTCCGCAGGGGTGTTGCTGCGATTAAAAAAGCCATGCTTTGGCATGGCAAATTTAATATGGCGGAGGAGGAGAGATTTGAACTCTCGAAGGGCTATTAACCCTTGCCGGTTTTCAAGACCGGTGCATTCGACCACTCTGCCACCCCTCCGCAGCGGTGTGAATATTACGTATATGAATTTAGAATGTAAAGACTAAAACCGTTTAACCGCTCGCAATTCAGTCAATTAAGCGTAAGTTTTTCTCTGCTCGTTGAATTATTCGCCAGTCCTCGTCTTTTTTAGGTCAACTAGCAAATGCTTAGCCTTAACCCAAAGACTTAATTAGTACCTTTTATTCACCTAAAAAAGGATAACGAACGCCAACTTGAGCACGAATTTCATCCATTGTTTGCATCGTAGCAATACTGTCTTGCCAGCCCATGACTTCACTTTGTAACTTGCCTGCCGCAACACATTGCATCACTTCTTCAATCTGATACTCGAATCCAGAGGCCTTAAATGGAAAATCAAGCATCTGCTCAGCTTGACCATCAACACGCAAGCTGGCTTTAGTACCTACCCAGAACATGTTTGGCACTCGAATAGAACCTTTAGTCCCATAAATCGTAAAATCATTTTCGGTGGTAGCCAGAAAGTTGCAGGTAAACTGACTGGCCGCGTTACCGTAATTCAGAATCACCGAGCTACGCTCGTCAACACCCGTTTCACCGACAATGCCATCGGCTAAAATTTTAGTCGGATTGCTTTGCATAACAAACTGGGACATCGATACGTTATACACGCCCATATCCAGTAAACAGCCACCCGCTAAGTCGATATTTAGTAAGCGGTCATTATCATCACGCGGAATGTTAAAACCAAAGCTAGAACTCATTAGCTTAATATCACCAATCAATTGCTCATCTAACCAACGGCGAACTTGTTGCCAGGAAGGCTGGAAACGGGTCCATAAGGCTTCCATCAAAAACACCTTATTCTGCTCAGCGATATCAACCAAGGCTTGAGTTTGCGCGGCATTTACTGTGAGGGGTTTTTCACATAGAACCGGCTTGCCAGCCTCTAGACACATTTTAATACTGTCAAAATGAAACCGGTGGGGATTGGCAATGTAAATAGCATCTACATTTGGATCTTCGGCTAAGCGCTGGTAATCATCATAGGCATATTGGCCAGAAAACTCATCAGCGAATGCTTGAGCTCGCGCTAAGTTTGAACTCGCCACCGCATATAACTCAGCGTTAGGAACTACAGCTAAAGCTTCAGCAAAATTACGGGCAATACGACCAGGAGCGATGAGCCCCCAACTAAATGCGCGTTCTGTCATGTTCGCTCTCTTTGATAAGTCAAATAAAGGTTTATTTTAACCCGTTTATGCTCACTTTCCAGCCACGCGCCCGCTTGCACCTAAAACATATAACAAACTGTGAAGCGCATCGACTAGCGCGTTTTTTCAATGAAACTTTTCATGATTAAATCAATAAAAACATCATGCTAAGCACGCACTACGGCTTGCGAGCTTCGACTAAAGTAAACCATGGCTATCGCTAAAACGGCCAAGGCGATAATCTGCCATTGCAGCGCCAATGGGCAAAGCAGCACTAATGCTATACAGGCCATTAATGCCCTCTCCCAATGTTGTAGCTTTCGTTTTTGCCAGCCTTGCATCACCAAGGTAAAAGCATATAAACCGGGTAAAGCAAACCCAAACACTTGAAGCGCATTTAACCAGTTACCGTGAGCAAGTGGCGTATAGGCAAACAATAGCGGAATAATGTATAAACCCTTGGCAATTTTCCAAGAAGTAAAGCCAGTAGCCATTGGTGGTGATTTAGCAATTGCGGCTGCGGTAAACGTACATAAACATACTGGCGGCGTAACATTACTGTCTTGCGATAACCAAAAAATGACTAAGTGGGATGCTAACAGCAACATTGAAATAGTCGCTTCATCAAGCAGCATCGGGCGCAATAAGGCCATCATTTCGTCCGGCATTTGCGCAATAACGTTCTGCGCTTCAGCCAAACTTAAACTGCCTTGCTCAGGGCTAACGCCTACCAGCATCAATACCGCTTGAACCTCAGCGCTAATCGAGCCAGAACTCAGTACACTAACTAATTCTGCATTAGCCATCAGTTGCAATAATGCAGGTGCGGATAAGGTAGCCAGCACAATGTATGAGGCGGTAACAGGCAACCCCATGCCTAATACCAAGGAAGCAATAGCCACCAGTAACAAAGCAATAAGTAAGCTGCCACCCGACCACTCGGTAATCATCAAAGAAAATGTATTGCCTATACCAGCAGTGGCAATAACGTTAACGATTAAGCCTACAGAGCAAAGCAATACCGCCGTAACCACCATATTTCGAGAACCCAGCGCAAACGCATCGGCAATCGCCCGAAAGCCCATTTTATTGGGGGTAAACCAAGAGCTAACAACAACGGCGATGATGGCGATTACCGCGGCATAGGTGGGTGTGTACCCCATCACTAACAACACAATGAGCAGGGTAACAGGCACTATAAACGACAAACCTTCGCGCATCACTATTGGTAACAGCGGTGGTGCTTTATCCATGGTGCGGGTAAGCCCGGCCTTGTAAGATTCGGTGCGCACATAAAACACTAATGAGGCGAAGTAGAGTATCGCTGGCAAAATACTCACCATAACAATAGTGCTGTAAGGGATCTGAGTATAACTGGCCATAACAAAAGCCCCTGCCCCCATAATTGGCGGAACAATTTGCCCACCTGTTGAGGCTGATGCTTCTACTGCTGCAGCGAATCGAGGGCTAAAGCCGGCATTTTTCATCAATGGAATAGTGACTACACCAGTTGATGCGGTATTGGCTACCGCACTGCCAGAGATAGTCCCGGTTAACCCCGAAGCAATAATCGCAACAATGCCCGGCCCTCCGACTAAACGACTCGCAATACTTTTCGATAGGTGAATGACAAAGTCACCTGCTCCAGACCGCAGTAAGAACGCGCCAAACAAAATAAACATAAATACAAAGCTGGCCGAAATTCGAGCAATATTGCCAAAAATGGCATCGTCGCCATAAATACTTCTAAACAACAGCGTTTCTAAACTAAGACCTTTAAACTGAAACACCCCTGGAACAAAATTACCCCACCATGCTAAATAAGAAATCGCGGTTACAATTAAAATAGGGATAACCCAACCGGTTGCTCGGCGAGTCATATCGATAGCGCCGAGTATCACTACCGTGCCACACAACCAATCTAAAGCGACTAAACGTACTCCACGCTCATAGATTAGGTCTTCAGCAAACAGTAAATAAACAGCAGATAGCGCAATCGCTAACACCCATACCTTATCGAGAAATGAAACAAATCTATTGTCTGTTAACGGCTTAAGTAGGCCACATAACAGTACAAAACCTGCGAAGTGTAAGATGTTCTGTTGCAGCACTGCGATGTCGGCAAAGATATTGAAATAAACATGAGCGAGGCTAATTACAATGCCCAAACCATAAACCACGGGTACAGCACGGGTATCTTCAATTTCCTGACGAATACTGTCAGGTACGGCGTTCCACTGCATGCTTAAGGATCCTGAAGGTAGAAGAATCTAAAAAGAAAAAACCTAGGCACTACACCTAGGCTTTAAGCCTCGCTAACTAGTTGGCAACAAGGTGATCTGGAATATCTAAGCCAGCTTCGCGGTAGTAACGAGCAGCGCCTGGATGTAGCGGCGCGGGCAAACCGGCAAGCGCTTTGTCTAAGGCCATTGCATTAGTCGCTTTATGAATGGCTTGCAAAAAGCCTAAGTTTTCGTAAACGGTTTTGGTGAGCAGGTAGACAAACTCTTCATCTACATCAGCGTGTACCGCCAGAAAATTAGGCTGCGCCATAGTATTCCAATCTTCGCTTAAATTTGGATAAGTACCGGCAGGGATAACATAACGGGTCCACAAACCTAAACCACCATTGGCCTTTTTCATCTGTTCATCAGTCACCGCAAGGGGCATAACATCCGCTGCAGCGGCTGCAAACAACTTGGTTACCGCACCAGTAGGTGCACCAGCAGGTGTGTTAATGCCTTCAACTTGGCCATTTTGCAGGGCTTCTGCTGATGGACCATAACCTGCTGAAAACAGCTCCATTTGTTTATCTATATCCACACCAAGATTACTCAGTAAAAAACGATTGGAACCAATGGTGCCCGAGTTCTTTTTACCTAAAGCTACTTTGCTACCCGTCAACGCCAGTAAATCACTTAAATCACCGTTTTTAGCGTGCTCCTTTTTCACCACAAATTGCTCAACGTTTTGCCACAACATAGTGATAGAACGAAGGTGAGTTTGCTTGCCTTCCTTCTCCAGAGGTCCAGTACCATTTACCGCATATGAACCATACAAACCTTGTAAAATGGCAAACTGCGCTTCTTTGTCACGCAAAAGCTTAATGTTCTCACCAGAGCCTGCAGAGTTAATCGCCGAAACACTCACTTTGTGCTTAGGTTGAATTTTCACCTTCGTTAAAGTGGCTAACGCCACCCCCACTGGGTAATAAGTACCGCCAGTACTGGCTGTTGCTAACAGGTAATTAGTGCCTGTGTCAGCGTGTACTGAAAAAGATAATGCACTCGCGATTAACGCGACCTTGCCAAGCCAGTTACGCATGGTTTTACTCTCCTTAGTAAGCAGCCCAGATACAACTCGAGCCAAACACGGTGTTGATTATGAAATCACAATGATTTAATGAATTTTCATCCTAGACATCGCGGCTTGAATTAACAAGCTATTAACATAGCTATTCGACTAAAGTTGCAAATGGTAAATAACGCTATTCAAAGTACTTTTTAAAGAGAGCGGCGAACTCGGCAGATTCACGTACCTGCGCCAAGGCTTGTTGAAAGCGTTGTAACTCTAGCTGACTAATTGAGCGATTAAAGGCAAAACAATATTGGTGTTCAAATAAGCGATAAATGGGTTTAAAACTTGATTCATGCCCTACTACGCTTTGCTCGGCAAGCGCAATTAAATCGACTCGGCGTAAGGCTAACAACTTAAACGCTTGCTCAACAGTTTTTAGCCTGTGCAGATTGTCTTTTAACTCGGTGTTACTTAAGTAGCCGTCTATTGCTTGCCCTTTAATCACCGCAATTTTATAGCTCGCAGCATCACTCAGTTGGGAAATCTTCAATTTACTATCAGACAAGCCATAAAACTGGCCTTTGGCAGAGTTAATCGGGCAAGCCCACTTAAAGTAGTCTTTACGTTGATGAGTTTTAATTGTGGAGAACAACACCGTATAACTTTGTTGCTGCAAAATAGAATAGCCACGTGCCCAAGGCACCATTTCTACCTTTGGCATTGGGCTACCAAGCTGTTTAAAGACTAACGCTAAAAGCTCAATAGAAAAACCACTTACCTGTTTTTGCTCAGTAAAGTTGTAAGGGAAATATTCTTCGCTGTAATACCGCAACTCTTCCAAAGTATGGGCATAAAGGGGCGTACTGGAAAACAACATAGCAAAGACAAAAGGCTTGATATTGAGCAAACAAATGTCCTCTTTAGGCTAACGGCCTTTGATGATAATGGCGATAATGCCATTGCAAACTGGCCAGCTATAGCACTTCTGATTAAGTACAAGTACACTTCTCACTCACTTATTCGATAGAGTATTAGCCTTTGAGTTTTTATCGACTGTGCTGCGCAATGTTACTCAGTTTTTGCAGCGCTTCTCTGCATGCCTCAGCTTGGCATGAAAGCCAGCCGACCGCCGCGGGTAAACGTTCTATTAAACAAGTGATTAAGACTTATCATAACGATAGTCTAAAGCGGCTATTACCGCTATTTGTCGCCGCTAAAGTGGACTACCCCCCACAAAAAATAACTTTATTGGCCAGCAAACGGTCACGCCGACTGGAGCTTTGGGCAGACAGTGGAGAGGGGTTTAAGTTTATAAATACCTATTGGATTAGACATGCCAGCGGCACTGCAGGCCCAAAACTGCGTGAAGGCGACTTACAAGTGCCCGAAGGGATTTACGAAATAAACGCTTTAAATCCAAATAGCAAATTCCACCTTTCGATGAAGCTAAACTATCCCAACAGTTTTGATTTAGAGAAAGCTAAACTAGAACAGCGCCATCAGCCCGGCTCCAATATTTTTATTCACGGTAAAACCTCATCGGTAGGCTGTTTAGCCATGGGTGACCAAAACATCGAAGACCTGTTTGTACTGGTGGAGAGAATTGGCCCCAACAACAGTAAAGTGGTCATTGCCCCTCACGATCCACGACTGTTATCCTTATTCCCAGTACCAGATCATTTACCCGAATGGACCGGTGAGCTATATAAACAAATTCAACAACAATTTGAACAATTTAGCCAATGAGTTAGGCTAAGCGTATTGCTTAACTCGTAAACGGAGAAGTTGTTAATGCCAATTGTGCATATTCGCTCCCTAGCACTGACCGACTCAGTAGATATGCCAGCGCTTTTGAACAAACTGGCCAAAGACTTTGCCCAACAGGCCAAGATTCAACTAGAGCATATTAGCCTTGACTGGCAATACATTCAGCCGGGGCACTACTTCGTTAACCAGCAAGTACATATGCAACAACATGTTCATCAGCCCCCTCTCATTGCAGAATTGATCGTACCCGATGTGCACAGTGAGAAGCGCCAGCAGCAGCTATTAAGCTTGCTAGCTAAGCTCATTCATCAGCACAGTCATATTGCGCTAAACAACATATTTATATCGCTGCAGGTCGCCCAGTCAGGGACTATTTTTGATAATGGAAAGATCGTTACTTGGCCTCAAAAAGGCTAAGAGGAAAGCGCCTTACATTCAACTACTTACCGTATTCTCTAGGCAAATTGATTTTGAAACCCAAACCCTGTGGCTCCGCGGTAAAACTCTCTACGCTGCCAAGTAAGTGTTGATGCACCAAGTTATATACTTGATTTAACCCTAAGCCCACATTGCCAGAGCTGCGCCCAGTTGTATAAAAAGGATTAAAGATGAGGTTTATATCTTCGGCTTGCACGCCTGTTCCATTGTCTTGATAAACAATTTCCACAGTCTCATGTGAGGCGCTAATATCCACTTTAATATGCGGGAAGGTTTGGCTAGAAAATCCATGTTGAATTGAGTTATCAATTAGACAAGAAAATACCAATTCTACAGCGCGCTGATTGAGCAACATATTTGGATTTGCCCCAGAAATAGACAACTGAATTTGTCGCTCCGAAAAAGGCTGCAAAAACATTTGTAGTTGTTGCTCCAACCATGTTTTTAGATTTAGTCGCTGCAAACTGGCATCAATGTCGCTGCCAGCCAAGGCCTTAAAGGTATTTACTAAGGCTGCCGAGCGCTGCAAGCTACTTTCAAGTAATTCACCGCCCTCTGCCCCTTGACGTATCAACGCTTCCAAGTCTGAGCGGGCTAAGGTTCCACTTTCTAAGCTTTGCCCTATCGTTTGAAAGTAACTCACTAATTGAGAGGCCGCAGTAATTCCCACTCCTAAGGGGGTGTTAAGTTCGTGAGCCATTCCGGCTACCAAGCCACCCAAGGCAGCCATTTTCTCTTTTTCCACCAGTTCTAATTGGGTATCGTTTAACTTACCCAATGTATCTTGTAGGGTATGATTTGCTTGCTCGAGCTCATAAGTTCGCTCGGTAACTCGTTGCTCCAGTTGTTCCTGATCTCGAGTCACTCTCTCCGCCATGCTATTAAGTAAACTACCCACTTGATTGAACTCTTCATAGGCCAACGACGGCGCTTTGCTGTCGTAGCGGCCTTCTGAATAATTAGCCACTAAACGACTAAGGTGCTCTAAAGGATCCACAATACGCCGAGTTAGCATTAGCGCGATGATCGCCACCAAAACAAAAATCACCAACAAGATAATTACAACATTAGATTGGCGCTCTACCAACAAGCCCCAAAACGAGCGGCTTTCAGCACTGAGTGATAGCGACAAGGGCTCCGACATATTACTCAAATCTAAGTCTACATCTATGTAAAATCTACGAATCGGTTCTTCGCCTTTAGTGCCTTTAAATAACAAACGCTGCGAGTGAAATAGCTCTAAACTTCCGTGCTGAGAAATCCTCGACTCAGCTTCTTTCCATAGCGATTGCATCGGCACAAAAACCAACAATGCCCCCACCTGTTGGCTGTTCTCTATCGCGTTTAAGTTTTTCTGTACTAAAGGTTGCATCAGCAACAAGCCCGAATCACTATCTATCGCCTCTCCATTTTCTACTAATTGGGCAAACTCGGCGTCTTGATATACTTCTACCACCGCCTTATTGCTACCTTGCTTGACCAACTGATTGAGCCTGCGAACTGCAGGTAAATGCGCTTTTAGATCTAGAATTTCAGCTTGAAGTGGCGCACCTTCAATAATTCGGCCATCTAAATCAACAATATAAATCGCTGAGGCCCAATCGTTTTGTTGCAGTACCTCAGTTATTAGCTGATTAGAATGGAAACCAAAAATTGCTGAGGTGGGTGTTAATACAACATCATTTACCTGCGCCAAACTTTGCAAATCTAATAGTAATTGGCGCACCCTGTGCTGAATGTTTTGGGCAATGTTATTAGCTTTTAAATACAAGGTTTGAGTAATAGCCTGTTGATCTTGCTCAGCAATTTGCTTGAGCATGAACGAGCCAATAAGCGTACTGGGCAACAAGGCTCCAAGTAAAATACTAAGCGCTAAAATGGTTCTAAGTTGGTTGGCCTTAATTCTCATTTTTTAGATGCTGTCCATAATCTCTTTCGGCATATTGCTGCATATATTCTCCAGCTTTATTTGCATCAATGACGCCTTTATTAAATAACTCAAATCCCTTACGCAAGCCAATCCAAGCACTACCTTGTGCTGCCTCGGCCGACATCGGTACCGCTAACTCTAGTTGAGCCAGCATTGCGCTTTCGTTTTCATCAGAGTTTGCTTTTATTTCACTAATTAGTTGGCTATCTACCGGTAAGAAACGCGCCTTTTCGTAAAGTACGCGCTGAACCTTTTCGCTTTGCAAAAATACACTTAATTGCTTAAGCGCCTCGGCTTTGGGGCCATCTAAACTGTTATCAGGAAACACTAACACTAAGCTAGAAGACAACGGTCGAAAGGCTTTTTTGCCAATATTGGGAATTAACGCAATACCTAAGTCATCCCCTAAGTGCTTCTCAAAATCAGCAACTGCCCACTCACCGTTTATTGCATACGCTACTTTGCCTTCAATAAAATCTTTGTATCCACAGTCGTAGGTGCACTCAGAGCTCACCAACCCTCGGGTTGCTAAGCTTTTGTAAAAATTAAGCGCATCATTCATTGGCGGATCGTTTAAGGTCACCAATTTTCCACGGGTCATTCGCCCACCAAAAGTATTATAAAAGCCCGCAAACCAATACATCTCAGAATAGTTCCAACCAATGGCCGCCACGCCAGCCTCATCAAACTGATCCTTTTGCTCTAACAAAGACTGCCAAGTCGTTATTGGTTCTTTCACTAACTGGCGATTGTAAAACAACATGAGGTGATTCCCCTGTAAAATGGGAATACCGTAAAGCGTATTATCGATGCTGGCAGTGAGTTGAATTTCGGCATTGGTTTTCTGGCTAATGAGCGCCTGCGGTACCTCAGAAAATTTGCCTTGTTCGGCAATACCTACGAAGTCTGAAGGGGCAAAAACCACATCGGCCGCAGTACCTTGCAGTACTGATTTTATTAAAGAGGGTTTTAAACTTTCTGAGGTGATTTGGTACAACGTAACTTGATGGTTATGGTCACGAGAAAACTCTTCAAGCAGCGCTCGGAAGGTAGCGCTACCTTGTTCTCGATAGTACAAAAAACTTATCTCGACTGCGCTAGCGCCTTGCCCTAATAGACATAAAAGCAGCAACCCAACTCGCATGCAAACCTCTTCTTCATCCACCCTGCATTGAGTGTAGTTCAAATGAAGCTGTTTGCGCCTAAATTGGGCTTATAATTCGAGACATAGCAATCACTTAAGTGATTGCAGTTTTGTTATTTTGGGTCTATGCAGGCTGGTATTGCGCCACTAATTCAGCACTCTGAGTAAGCGCTGTTTTTACCCAGTTAGGCAAGTCATCAATGTCTAAGTTATCCAAGAGATTTTTAAGCTCTAGACCTAACTCTGTATCGCCTTCTATTTTCAATCGGCGTTGGAAAAAAAGCGTATCAGGATCTTCTTGACGCCCCATCATCAACACAAAGTCATTTAACTCACCGGAAAAACTCACATCAACAGTGTCAGCTTTGGCTTGTACCTGCAATTTTTGCTGGCTAAAAGTGATGTACCAACTCGCGTTTAAATCACTCACTGTTAACTTTAAATGGCGCTGTTCTAGAAAGTCCAAGTCACCGTCTTCAATGGCCTCAGCAAAGGATACAGCTAAGGCTTTTTCTATCACTAAACTTTGTAAAGAAAAAGGGCAATATTTGGCAGGTAAACTCAATACCCTTGGCATTTCTTTCACTAAAGACCGTTTTAAGCGAGTAAGCACTTAGTTACCTCATAAAAATAAAATCAACGTATATAAGTGGCTCAGTTTACTCAAGTTTGCTTAGCGCAAAGCTGCGCTGAGTCAATATCCAATAGAACTAAGCCCAGTAGAATGACAAAAAATCTCTAGTAGAGCGACATATGGAATTACTTTGTCCTGCCGGCTCATTACCTGCAGTGAAAGCAGCGGTAGACCACGGCGCCGATGCCATTTACATCGGTTTTAAAGATGCCACTAACGCACGCCACTTTGCGGGTTTAAACTTCGAAGGCAAAAAACTAGATAAAGCCGTTGATTACCTAAAAAGCCGCCAGCGCCAATTGCACGTAGCAATCAACACTTTTGCTCACCCTCAGCAACACCACCTATGGTTTGCAGCCATTGATCGCGCCGTTGAAATTGGTGCCGATGTGGTGATTTTGGCCGACATTGCTTTACTGGAATATGCTAAACAGCGTCATCCTAATTTAACGGTACATTTATCGGTGCAGGCCTCGGCCACTAATGCCTCGGCAATTGCATTCTATCAACGTAACTTCAATGTAAAACGGGTGGTATTGCCACGCGTGCTATCGATACACCAAGTTAAGCAACTTTCTAGAGCTTGCCCAGATATGGAGCTTGAAGTATTCGCCTTTGGTAGCTTGTGTGTCATGGCAGAAGGGCGCTGTTATTTGTCATCGTATTTAACTGGCGAATCACCAAATACGGTTGGAGCCTGTTCACCAGCTTCTTTTGTTCGCTGGCAAGAAACCGAACAAGGCTTAGAATCTCGCCTGAATGACATTCTAATTGACCGCTATGGGCCCAATGAAACAGCTGGTTACCCAACGCTGTGTAAGGGCCGTTTCGATGTAGATGGCCACCGTTATCATGCGCTTGAAGAACCTACTAGCCTAAATACCCTCGAATTATTGCCAGAACTGTTTTCTGCCAATATCTCTGCAGTAAAAATTGAAGGCCGGCAACGCAGCCCAGCCTATGTCGCGCAAGTGACTCAAGTGTGGCGTGAAGCTATTGATAGCTACCAGCGTGACCCTGAGCAGTATGCAGCAAAAAATCAATGGATGAGCCAATTAGCGAAACTGTCTGAAGGCAGCCAAACTACCTTAGGCGCTTATCACAAAGCTTGGCAATAGAAATAGGTACATTATGAAGTATGCACTTGGGCCAATTTTGTATTATTGGCCAAACCATAAAATTGAAGAGTTTTACCACTTGGCTAAAGCCAGTAGCGCAGACATTATCTACCTTGGCGAAACTGTTTGTAGCAAACGTCGCAACATGAAAGCACAAGATTGGATAGACCTGGCAAAACAACTGAACCAAGCAGGTAAGCAAGTCGCGATTTCTACCATGGCCTTGCTAGAGGCACCGTCTGAGATCCGTAACTTAAAAAAGCTGATTGATAACGGTGACTTTATCATTGAAGCCAATGACTTCAGCGCTATCGAAGAAGCCCATAAAGCTAAATTACCATTTGTTTGTGGCCCTGCCATTAACATTTACAACGCTTATGCCTTGAAAGTATTGCTAGACCAAGGCATGCAACGCTGGGTAATGCCAGTTGAGCTATCGAGAGATTGGTTACAAAAGCTCAGTGACGAGTGTACTGAAATGGGTATTCGTGAACGCTTTGAAATAGAGGTTTTTGCTTATGGACATTTGCCACTAGCCTATTCCGCGCGTTGCTTCACTGCACAGTCTGAAGGCAAGAGCAAAGACAACTGCGAAACCTGCTGTATTAACTACCCTAACGGTCGTCGAGTAGACAGCCAAGAAGGCCAGCCACTGTTTGTACTTAACGGTATTCAAACGCTTTCTGGTGATTGCTACGACTTAATTAACGACCAACAAAGCATGCAGGGTTTAGTTGATATAGTGCGGATTAGTCCACTGGGTGAAGAGAGTATTGAACACTTAGAAGCTTTTCGACGTCGCACAGAAACCAGCGAACCCTTCCCCACTCCCGACAGTGTTAACGGCTACTGGCACCAAATTGCTGGCATTCGCCAGCAAGATTAAACCAAATCTAATCGCGATGAGAGCGAGTTAAATCTGGCTCTCATAACGGTTTAGTTCAAACAAGGCCAAACGGTGTTCTACAAAATCATACACGTTGTTCGCTAACGATAATTTGAAGTAACTGCTTGCCAACTGAGGGTCGCCAGCGCGCTGGGCTAATTTAGCCATGTAGAAATAAGCTTCGCATAAACGCTCAGCCAAAGCGCGGTTATCACCCTCTACATCCATGGTGCTGCGTAGAAACTCTTGTTGAGTGATTTCGCCAGCGTACAAACGAACAATTTCCCAACCCCAATCTTCATTTTGATACGTTTCTAAGGCTTCGCTTAGCTCTACAGCTGCGCCCTCTTCACCGGCTTCAAGCTGAATAAGGTAGCGCCACAACACACGGTAAGGGTCATTAGGAGCTTGGTCTGCATAGTGTTTTACATCAACGATGGCCAACTCAGGCTTGTTGGCATAATTAAGCGCAATTCCACGATAGAAATAAGCAAAGCTATAATTTGGTGCCAGCTCTACCGCCGAGTCAAAAGCTTCAAATGCGCTATCAAACTCTTCGGCTAAGGTGAAATAAACACCTAAAAAATTATAGGCTTCTACAAAGTCAGGCTTTAACTGAATAGCCCGGTTAAAATCGAAGCGTGCTAAGGCTCGCAACCCAACGCGGTCAAATACAATGCCGCGCTCGTAATAAAGCTGCGCCATTTGGTCTTGATTGTATTCACCAGAGTTAAGCATCTGTCCAAGACGCGCTAGAGCGACTTCAGATTGATAATTAACTTGTAAAGGTGTAGCTAATACCACCGTTTGCGGAGCTTGACTTGAAGTGCTGGCACAAGCGCTAAGGTAACCAAAAGTCACTAACATACACCCGGTGCGCAAGGCTTTAATTAACATATCACTTCCATTTTTCTTGTTGAGCTAAGGGCTGAAAAATAGCGACTTTCAGCCCTGTTAATGTTGTTTACCCTAGCAAGAGAAGAAGATTAGGGAAACCGAAAGTTGCCATTATCGACAAATTTCTTATTTTGAATGAGTATCTAAAACGTCGAAAGATTTCACCAAATCATCCAAGGCTTTAATCTGCGTTAAAAATGGCTCTAGCTTCGACAAGGGCAATGCACTTGGTCCGTCACATTGTGCATTATCTGGATCTGGATGTGCTTCTAAAAACAATCCAGCCAGTCCGGTAGCCATACCGGCTTTAGCCAACTCGCCAACTTGCTCACGGCGACCGCCAGAGGCAGCGCCTAATGGATCGCGACACTGCAGCGCATGGGTAACATCAAAAATAACTGGCGAACCATTACTAACTTTTTTCATGGTACCAAAACCTAGCGTATCAACCACCAAGTTGTCGTAACCAAAGTTGCTGCCACGTTCACACAGAATAATCTTTTCATTGCCGCACTCAGCAAACTTATCAACAATATTGCCCATTTGTGACGGGCTTAAAAACTGAGGTTTCTTTACGTTAATTACCGCGCCCGTTTTAGCCATTGCTTCAACTAAGTCGGTTTGGCGTGCTAAAAAGGCAGGTAGTTGAATAACGTCTGCCACTTCAGCAACTGGAGCGGCTTGCGCTATTTCATGTACATCGGTAATCACCGGAATAGAAAACTGCTGCTTAATCTCTTCTAACAAACGTAAACCCTGCTCCATGCCTGGTCCACGGTAAGAATGCACTGATGAGCGGTTTGCTTTATCAAACGACGCTTTAAATACGTAAGGAATACCTAACTTGCTGGTTACTTCTACAAAATGCTCAGCAATACGCATCGCTAATTCACGAGACTCTAATACGTTCATTCCGGCAAACAAAGTAAATGGCGCGTTATTGGCTACGGGGATTGCGCCAATATTAACGGTTTTCTGCTGCATGCTATTCCTCTTAATGCAAAATGGCAGGTTGCGAATCCATGGAGTGGATTTGCACCTTTAGTATCTTCGACAATGGGTCGTCGGGACACTGTTCAATAAAATATTCAAAGTCATTAATTGCAACGCTATTGCAATCGAGTTGTTGATAGATAAACCCTCTGTCACGCATTTCGTGTGGGTCACCAGGCTTTAAGCGTAGTAACACTTGGGAAACCCGCAATGCCTTCTCAAACTCATCTTCGCGTAAACAGGCACTCTTTAATTCGCCCAGCCAGCGCTCTGTCACTTGTGAAGAGCTAATCGGTTCTAAGTTGTCACTCAGTAATCGAGCCAAGTTGCCTTTATGTCCGCGATGAATCACTTCAAGTTGGCTTAAGCTTTTTTGCTCACCCGCAAAGGCATCAAAATAGATAAATCTATCGGTCAGCTTTACCGCCAAAATTGTTTGTGCCGGAAAGGCTAAGGCGTGACATTCAATATCGAGTTTACGGGCAAAGTAATGCAGTAACACCGCTAAACTAGTGCCATTACCACAACGCCGACTCAAGGCATCACTAATCAACCAGTTCTTACTGTGATAGTAAGACTGCCAATCACTGCTGAAGCCCAAGTCTTTATAAAAAAGCGTTTTGAGCTGTTCAAATCGAAGCTCAACCGTGTCTTCTAATGGATTGAGTTTGAGCCAATCTAACCACAGCCTATGCAAGGTTTTACGGACCAACGCAAAGGACTGCCCAGTGATCTCTTCTTCAATACCTAAAATGCGAAAAATCACTCGTTTTCTTTCCTTACTTTATTCTTTTACTGGCAGCGCTAATCCAGAACCACATTAGCCACTAAACCGGCCACCGCTTACGCGATCCATTCCGCCATAGTCTTGCTCAGTAAATACATCTTTGAACCCAGCTTGTATTAAAAGCTGCTGAACCGCCGTTTTTTGGTCGTAACCATGTTCTAACATTAACCAACCATCACTTTTTAAGTAGCTTGGTGCTTGTTCAACAATATGTTGAATATCGGCCAAGCCATGCTGCTCTGCGGTAAGCGCTGAGCTAGGCTCAAAGCGCACATCGCCTTGCGACAAGTGTGGGTCTTGTGGGTCAATATAAGGTGGATTACTTACCACCAAATCAAATTTTTGCTCACTAAAGGGGGCAAACCAAGAACCTTGCCTAACCTCTACATTAGCAAGCTTTAACAGCGCAGCATTCTCTTTCGCCAATGCTGCGGCTTCGTCTCGTAAATCACTGGCATATACACTCGCTTGCGGTAATTCGCTGGCAAGCGCAAGAGCAATTGCTCCAGTGCCGGTTCCTAAGTCGACTATTTTAGTATCGGCGTGATTAATGAGTTTCTTTAGGCTTTGTTCAACTAAAACTTCAGTATCTGGGCGCGGGATCAAGGTTGCAGGAGAGACTTTTAAGGCTAACGACCAAAACTCGCGTGAGCCAACAATATAAGCCACCGGCTCACCCGCTAGGCGTTTGGCCACCAGTTGTTGATAATTCTGCCACTGTTCGGCCGTTAACGTTCGCTCAGGCCAAGTGAGCAAATACGCTTGCTCACATTGCAATACGTGTTGCAAAATCACCTTAGCATCAACCTTCGGTGACTCGCCTCCCGCTAGAGCTTGCTTGGCCCACTCTTGAGCCTGGGCAATACTCGGCAATTTAGCCTTCACCTTCTGCTAATGCCGCCAGTTGATCAGCTTGAAACTCTTGTAGAATAGGGTCAAGTAAGGCCAGTAACTCACCTTCCAATATATCGTTTAAACGGTATAAGGTAAGGTTGATACGGTGATCGCTCACGCGGCCTTGTGGGTAGTTATATGTACGAATACGTTCACTACGGTCACCACTGGCAACCAATTCACGACGCATGCTGGTTTCTTCTGCGCGACGTTTATCGTCTTCTAGAGCTTGCAAGCGAGCCGACAGTACCGACATCGCTTTAGCACGGTTTTTATGCTGTGAACGCTCTTCCTGACATTCCACCACTACGCCTGTAGGTAAGTGAGTCAATCGAATGGCTGAGTCAGTTTTGTTAACGTGCTGACCACCTGCGCCAGACGCTCGGAAAGTATCAACCCGTAAATCACCGGTGTTAATCTCAATTTGCTCAGCTTCAGGAATCTCTGGTAATACAGCAACGGTACAGGCAGAAGTATGAATACGGCCTTGCGATTCAGTTTCTGGTACCCGTTGAACGCGGTGACCACCAGATTCAAACTTCATTAAGCGGAATACATCTTCGCCGTCAATTTTAGCGATCATTTCTTTGTAACCGCCTTGCTCACTTTCGTTAGCCGACATAACCGACATACGCCAGCCCTGCTGCTCTGAAAACTTGCTGTACATGCGGAATAAGTTACCGGCAAAAATAGCCGCTTCATCTCCACCGGCGCCTGCGCGGATCTCTAAAAATACGCTGCGAGAATCGTTCGGGTCGCGAGGCAATAACAATAACTGCAAGTCTTCCGACAAGGTTGCCATGCTTTCTTTAGCTTCGGAGGCTTCCATCTCAGCCATCTCACGCATTTCTGGGTCGTCGTCTTGCATCATCTCGTTAGCCGACTCAAAGTTTTCTTGAGCTTGCTGGTAAGCAGTAAAGCAATTTACCACTTCCTCTAACTGCGAATATTCTTTTGTCAGGCCTCTAAAGCGAGTTTGATCAGAAATAATTTCTGGTTCGCCGAGTAATACTTGAACCTCTTGGTAACGCTCTTTCAGGGTTTCAAGTTTTGTTATAATTGACGCTTTCATGCTTTCTCTCTATAAACGCAATATTCCGTCGGCTTTAGCTAGCAACGAAACATCGACCACAAATGGGTTATTTTCTTAGGCCTATAGCCTCTCGTATTACTGCCAGCTCTTCGAGACGACCATCGCGGCCAGCCTTATTAATGGCTTCGGTAGGGGCGTGAATCAACTTGTTGGTGAGTTGGAAGGCGGTTTCGCGAATCACTGTTGCGGGGTCTTTACCGTTGGCTAAGGACTCCATAGCTTTCTCTACTGCGGCATCACGAACTCGCTCGCTATGGCTGCGGTAGTCACGAATGGTAGTTACCGACTCTAACGAGCGTAACCAAGCCATAAAGTCTTCACTTTGAGCACTAACAATAAATTCAGCTTGTTCAGCAGCTTCTCGGCGCGAGGCCATATTCTGTTCAACAATACCTTGTAAATCATCTACGGTGTACAAGTAAGCATCACGCAAATCACCTACTTGTTCTTCAATATCGCGTGGTACTGCAATATCCACCAAAAACATCGGTTGAAAGCGACGTTTCTTTAACGCGGTTTCCACCATACCTTTACCAATAATGGGTAAAGGACTGGCAGTAGAACTAATCACGATGTCTGAAGCCGCCAAGTGCTGTGGGATTTCGTTTAGTGTAATCACCTCTGCACCAAACTTATCACCCAAGGTTTTAGCCCGAGATACCGTACGGTTGGCCACGATTAACTTATTTACACCTTGGTCAACCAAATGTTTAGCCACTAGCTCAATGGTTTCACCAGCGCCTACTAACATGACTTTAGACTGGCTAATGTCATCAAAAATTTGTTTCGCTAAGCTCACCGCAGCAAACGCCACTGAAACAGCATTCACGCCTATATCAGTATCGGTTCTCACTTGTTTCGCAACCGAGAACGCTCGCTGAAAGAAACGCTCCAATACGCTGCCCACTGCGCCTGCTTCACGAGATTCGGTATAGGCTTGTTTAATTTGCCCTAAAATTTGCGGCTCACCCAATATAAGAGAATCTAAGCCACTGGCCACACGCATTAAATGCGCTACGGCTTGCTGCTGCTCATATTGATATAAACAGGGCTTAACCTCTTGCTCTGATAACTGCTTGTAGTTAATTAACCATTGCACAACGGCTTGGCAATCTACATCGCCTAAATTGCAATACAGCTCGGTTCGGTTACAGGTAGATACAATCACCATCTCCACACCAAGCTGAGTACTAGCGTGACTC
This sequence comes from Agarivorans sp. DSG3-1, assembly GCF_046774965.1. Classification (NCBI taxonomy): domain Bacteria; kingdom Pseudomonadati; phylum Pseudomonadota; class Gammaproteobacteria; order Alteromonadales; family Alteromonadaceae; genus Agarivorans; species Agarivorans sp. DSG3-1. The sequence continues at coordinate 4,339,578 of NZ_CP177241.1, forward strand.
AACGCATGGTTGACCTGCTCAGGGCTAAACGCGACTTTTTCACGCAAGCCGACGGGAGCCGATTTGTGATTAATACCTAAGACTTGCAGAGTCATCGTTGTGGGGGGCTTTGCAGCGCCGTTTCCTAATGGGGTAAAAACACAAATTGTACGGGAATGTGGACTTAAATAAAAGAAACTCGCACGTTAAGCAGCGCTTGATGCACTAAATTTAATCTCAATTAGCGACACATCTTTGCTGATAAGCAATTTACAGCAAGCACCTTGAACTTTTATACTGCAAAAAAAAGTCGGAATCACTGTGCGCCAACTCGTTTTTATCATCATCTTTGCGATGAGCTTAACCGCTTGTAGCATTGCGCCACCTATTAGCACTGATAACAGTGAATGGGATAGCCATTTAGCCGATCTCAATCGCTTAAACAATTGGCAATTGAGCGGCAAAATAGCGTTTATTAGCGACGCCTCACGCCAAGCGGCCAATCTATATTGGCAACAGCAAGGCGACAAAAGCATTTTAAGAATTAACGGCCCCTTAGGAATACAAGGTATAGAGCTGCACTACCAACCTGGAAAAGTATGGGTAAAAACCAAAGACGAAGAATACTCAGGCAAAGATGCACAATTGTTAGTTCACCGGCTCACTGGCTGGCAGGTTCCTGTTGAACAACTCCCTAAGTGGCTACTGGGCATACCCACTCAAAATGACTACCAGCTAAACCCTCAACACCGTTTGGCAGGTTTTACCACCGATGAGCAGTGGGAAATTAGCTATGTTAATTACGCCCAATACAATACGCATACCCTGCCCCGCCAATTAGAGATGCGCTCGACCGACAATTTACTAAAACTCAATATTCATAAATGGCAGATTAATGACTCAACAAGCAACTAGTGGCCCGTGGTTATCACCCGCCAAACTTAATCTCTTTTTATACATCACTGGCCAACGTGACAATGGCTACCATGACTTACAAACCTTGTTTCAATTTATTGATTGCTGCGATCAGCTTTTTTTCACGCCTACTCAATCGGGTAGCATAGAGTTAAACAGCCAATTAGATTTTCCGGCGGAAGACAACTTGGTGGTGAAAGCCGCCCGCCTTTTACAGCAATATAGTCATATTCAACAAGGGGTAAGTATTACCCTAGATAAACACTTGCCAATGGGCGGCGGAATTGGTGGCGGCTCGTCAAATGCCGCAACCACCTTGCTGGTGCTTAACCACTTGTGGAAATGCAACTTAAGCCTCGATCAACTAGCCACTTTAGGTTTGCAACTTGGCGCCGATGTGCCTATTTTTATTCATGGTCATAGTGCGTTTGCCGAAGGCGTGGGAGAACAACTACAAAACGTAGTTGTAGCAGAACCATGGTATGTGGTTTTGCATCCGCATGTGCATGTTTCTACAGAAAGTGTATTTGGTCACCCTCTCCTATCAAGAAACACCGCAAAGCGAAGCTGGCAACAATTAGTTAACAGTGATTGGCAAAATGATTGCCAAGAAATTGTGGCTAAAGTTTATCCGGAGGTTGCACAAGCTCTTAGCTGGTTGTTAGAATACGCGCCGTCGAGGATGACAGGAACAGGTTCTTGTGTTTTTGCTGCCTTTGATACAGAGCGTGAAGCCTTGTCAGTGCTAGAAAAACGCCCTAAAAATGTTTCTGGTTTTGTGTGTAAAGCCTGTAATCAATCGCCCTTACATGAGCAGTTGAAAAACGAAAAAACACTCGAAAACACCGCAGGAGCTTAAGAAATTTCATTCTTAGGTTCTTAAAAAACGTAACGCTCTATTGACCCGATAAATCTGAGGTTTCCATCGTGCCAGACATGAAACTCTTCGCCGGTAACGCCACGCCCGAACTTGCCCAGCGTATTGCTGACCGCCTCTATACCACCCTAGGTGATATTTCAGTAGGTAGATTCAGTGATGGCGAGATTAGTGTACAAATCAACGAAAACGTTCGTGGTGGAGACATTTTTGTTGTCCAATCCACTTGCGCTCCAACTAACGACAACGTCATGGAGCTGATTGTAATCGTTGATGCTCTACGTCGTGCCTCTGCGGGTCGTATTACTGCGGTAATTCCCTACTTTGGTTATGCTCGTCAAGACCGTCGTCCACGTAGTGCACGTGTGCCAATTACTGCGAAAGTAGTAGCAGACTTCCTATCGAGTGTAGGTGTTGACCGCGTACTTACTGTTGATCTTCACGCCGAACAAATTCAAGGTTTCTTCGACGTACCAGTAGACAACGCTTTTGGTAGCCCTGTATTACTGCAAGACATGCTAGACAAAAACCTAGAGTCTCCAGTAGTAGTATCACCTGATATTGGTGGTGTTGTACGTGCTCGCGCCGTGGCCAAAATGCTTAACGACAGTGACCTGGCTATTATCGACAAACGTCGTCCACGAGCAAACGTAGCGCAAGTAATGAACATCATCGGTGACGTTGATGGTCGTGACTGCATCATGGTTGATGACATGATTGATACTGGCGGTACCTTGTGTCAGGCAGCAGCAGCACTTAAAGCTAAAGGCGCTAAGCGCGTGTTTGCTTATGCTACACACCCAGTATTCTCAGGTAACGCTGCGCAAAACATTACAGAGTCAGCCTTAGATGAAGTAATTATTACTGACTCTATTCCGCTAGCCGATGAAATGCGCAACGTAGAGAAAGTACGTCAACTATCTCTAGCGCCAATGCTTGCAGAAGCAATTCGTCGCGTCAGTAACGAAGAGTCAATCTCAGCAATGTTCTAAGTAACATTCAGCGAAAGATTTTAAAAAGCGCGGTAATGTGAATTACCGCGCTTTTTTATTGGCTTTCAAAAACGCCAATGGTAGAATGCCGCGCCTTTTGAATTGAAGTGGGTCAGTGCAAGTCACTTTTTCACTGTTCAATAAGGTACTGGTTAGAGTTTGGTCGCGAAACTTTAGCCTCATTTTTTTATTTGGAGAAACACAAATGTCTAACATTAAACTTGACGCTGAACTGCGTACAGACCTAGGGAAAGGTGCGAGCCGCCGCCTACGTCACGAAGAAAAAGTTCCTGCTATCGTATACGGTGCTGGCAAAGAGCCTGTATCAATCACTCTTGCACAACGTCACGTGATGAAAGCGCAAGAAGCTGAAGCGTTTTACTCAAGCATCATTACTTTGAATGTTGCTGGTGAAGCCGTAGACGTATTAGTAAAAGACATGCAGCGTCATGCATTTAAGCCACGTGTACAACACATTGACTTCCAACGTGTTGACAATACTAAAGCTATCCACAAAGCAGTTCCTCTACACTTCTTAAACGAAGAGTCAGCAGAAGCAGTTAAGAATGGCGGTAAAGTACATCACTTGGCAACAGAGATCGAAGTTAGCTGTCTAGCTAAAGATCTTCCAGAGTACATCGAAGTAGACGTAGCTAACCTAGAACTAGGTAACTCTCTACACATCTCTGACATCACTCTACCTGCTAACGTAACATCTGTTGAATTAGCTAAAGGTGAAAACCACGACCAAGCAGTAGTATCTATTACTACTCCTAAAGCTGTGGCTGAAGAAGCTCCTGAATCTGAATCTGATTCTGAAGAAGTAGCTACTGAAGAATAGTGATAAACGATATTCGTTTACTCGTGGGCCTGGGTAATCCAGGCCCCGAATATGCTTCAACTCGCCACAATGCTGGCGCCTGGTTAGTGACTCAGCTAGCCAATAATCATCACGTCCAATTAAAACCAGACAGTAAACATTTCGGACTCACCGGCCGTATTCAACTCGCCGATCAAGAGTTACGTTTGTTAATCCCCACAACGTTTATGAATTTAAGCGGCAAATCTGTTGCTTCTTTAGCTAAATTTTATCGCATAGAGCTTGAGCAAATTATGGTTGCTCACGACGAACTTGATATGCCACCGGGCGTAGCGCGCTTCAAAAAAGGTGGTGGTCATGGTGGTCACAATGGGCTTCGCGACATCATCAGTAAATTTGGCAATAACAAAGATTTTCATCGTTTGCGGATAGGTATTGGACATCCCGGTCACAAAGACCGTGTTTCAGGTTATGTATTAGGTAAAGCACCTAAAGCCGACCAAGAACTGATTGATCATGCAATTGATGAAGCGGTGCGCAGTACCGATATTTTGCTTAAAGATGGTTTAAGCAAAGCAATGAATCGATTACATAGTTACAAAGCGGGCTAAGCCCCTTAAACAAATAGGTATTATTATGGGATTTAAATGTGGCATCGTTGGTTTGCCAAACGTAGGCAAGTCAACCCTTTTTAACGCTCTGACGCAAGCCGGCATTGAAGCTGCTAACTTTCCATTTTGTACTATTGAGCCAAACACTGGCGTAGTACCTGTTCCAGATACGCGTTTAGACGCCCTGGCAGCCATTGTGAACCCACAACGTATTCTTCCTACCACCATGGAATTTGTAGACATTGCAGGTTTGGTAGCGGGCGCATCTAAAGGTGAAGGTTTAGGAAATAAATTCCTAGCCAACATTCGCGAAACCGATGCAATCGGTCACGTAGTGCGTTGTTTCGAAAACGACAACATCGTTCACGTAGCGGGTAAAGTAGACCCTGCAGAAGATATCGACACCATTAACACTGAGTTAGCGCTGTCTGATTTAGATACCTGTGAAAAAGCTCAGATCCGAGTCGCGAAGAAGGCCAAAGGTGGCGACAAAGACGCCAAATTTGAAGCCGAAATTTTAGTAAAAGTGCAAGCGCACTTAGAAGCAGATTTAATGCTACGCAGCTTAGACTTAAGCAAAGAAGAACAAGCAGCCATTGCTTATATGAACTTCTTAACTGCTAAGCCAACTATGTACATCGCCAACGTTAACGATGACGGTTTTGAAAATAACCCTTACTTAGATAAAGTAAAAGAAATTGCAGCGGCAGAAAATGCAGTTGTGGTGGCGGTTTGTGCCGAAATTGAAAGCGAGATTGCCGAACTAGACGCTGACGAAAAAGCGGAGTTTATGGACGAGATGGGCTTAGAAGAGCCTGGCCTAAACCGCGTTATTCGAGCCGGTTACGAGCTACTTGATCTACAAACCTACTTCACCGCAGGTGTAAAAGAAGTTCGCGCATGGACAGTACCTGTTGGTGCTACTGGCCCACAAGCTGCTGGTAAGATTCATACCGACTTTGAAAAAGGCTACATTCGCGCTGAAGTCGTTGGTTACGATGACTACATCGAACATAAAGGTGAGTCTGGAGCCAAGGTAGCGGGTAAATGGCGCCAAGAAGGTAAAACTTATGTGGTAAAAGATGGTGATGTGATTCACTTCTTATTTAACGTATAAGCCCAAACCCATCAAAAAAGCCAACCTCGAGTTGGCTTTTTTATTAGCGCCAGCAAATTTCAAACTTACTTCACCGCATTAGCCAGTACGTTCTATCCTACAAACTTCACTTTCAAGCTGCTGTACTTTAGGTTTTAGCCAACCCGTAACCTAGCTAAACGAGACTTGGTTTACCTTCAGCCCCACTCACTTCCTTATACTTCATCCAATTAAACCCATTATCTTACTAACTGGCTCACCACATCTTCAATTAAGCAATAATGAATATTTCAAGCCGCATAAATGCAAAGGCTAAAAACTAAACCTTCCATTAACCAAAATCGGCAATTGCACATAAAGCAAACAGGCATATTGAACAAACAGCCAGCATCGCGTACACAAACTGCACAAACAAACTTTTTTGCGGTTTTTTGGCAAAAAAACGGTTGACGCTATTGGGTCTGATACGCATAATACGCGCCGTTAACAACGCAAAGCGTCGTTCACAAGGCTATGTAGCTCAGCTGGTTAGAGCACAGCACTCATAATGCTGGGGTCGCAGGTTCAAGTCCCGCCATAGCCACCATTACTGTATACTATTAAAGTAACGGTAAGAAAAATGCGGAAGTGGCGGAATTGGTAGACGCGCTAGATTTAGGTTCTAGTATCGCAAGGTGTGAGAGTTCAAGTCTCTCCTTCCGCACCATTCTTCTCTTAGAGAAGAAGCCAAAAAGTAACACCCTGTAGGGATATCGCCAAGCGGTAAGGCAGCGGCTTTTGATGCCGCCATTCGTTGGTTCAAATCCAGCTATCCCTGCCACCATTTATAGCTTGAGTATGTATACTTGAGTTAAGCAATCAGAACTTAGGTTTTAGATTGCCAGTCTAAATTGAAAGATTAAGACACAGAAACTCTGTAGCAATACGTGTTTCGAACAGTTTCTGCAGGGATATCGCCAAGCGGTAAGGCAGCGGCTTTTGATGCCGCCATTCGTTGGTTCAAATCCAGCTATCCCTGCCACTTTATTGTGCTCAGGTTTATAATTTCAGAACGCAGTAACTGAAGGGCAATTGCCCTGGTAAGAGAATAAGTACTATGTCGTAGACTAGCATTTATACCCTGCCAAAATATTTGTAGCTTCACTTAAGTGAAAATACAGATGGCTATGTAGCTCAGCTGGTTAGAGCACAGCACTCATAATGCTGGGGTCGCAGGTTCAAGTCCCGCCATAGCCACCATTAGTTTTAGAAGTATTTCGTGCGGAAGTGGCGGAATTGGTAGACGCGCTAGATTTAGGTTCTAGTATCGCAAGGTGTGAGAGTTCAAGTCTCTCCTTCCGCACCATTCTTCTCTTAATGAAGAATCCAGTTCAAAGAGTTTTGTAGGGATATCGCCAAGCGGTAAGGCAGCGGCTTTTGATGCCGCCATTCGTTGGTTCAAATCCAGCTATCCCTGCCACCTTAAAAGGCCTGCTTTTTAGCAGGCCTTTTTTCTTTCTAAATTCGGTATTAGTAGCCACACACTTCTATAACCGTTTTCTTAAGCCTTTCTTCAGAAACAAAAAAGCCCGCATGACTCAGGCTTTGCATTCCGATTGATACCTTTACCCAATATCGCCTAGCGCATATTTCAGGGTCCAGTTTTTTATGGGCCCGCTATGCTGCATTCCTTTAATCGCTAACTTACGTAGCTGTTGTAACGGCGATAAGGAATTAGAGAACATTAGGTAGAATACGTCCATGCTGGTTTGCATGCTTAAATTATCTGGCTTGCGACGTACTTCAAAACGGCGTAATGCTTTATCTAGCTCCTCTAAACCACAGTGTTCTACTTGCTCAAGTAAGCACTTCACGTCTCGATAACCCAAGTTTACCCCCTGCCCTGCCAATGGGTTAATGGTGTGCGCCGCATCGCCAATTACTACTGCTCGGTGTTTTACATATTGGTTAACGTGGCGACGAGTTAGTGGGAAGCTGGCACTATTTAAAATATCGAAGTCTCCCGGTAGAGCAGGAAACTCTGCTTCAATACGGTGTTTAAGCTGGTTGCTTGTTAGCTGCTTTAAACCGCGAATAGTGTCTTTGCTGTCGTACCAAATTAGCGCAGCGTGCTGCTCGGCTAAAGGTAACAAGGCGCGCGGGCCACTAGGGTAAAATTGCTGCCAAGTAGCCGTTTGCTGGGGGGCATCCAGTTTAATGTTTATCGCAAAACAGTCATGCCGGTAATCCCAAGCACTAATGCCTAAACCAAGTTGTTGGCGCATACTTGAATTAGCGCCATCAGCTACCACCATCAATTTAGCAAACACTTCAGTGTCATCGATTTTTAGGCTGACACCTTCAGCGGTATTAGTTTGAAGCTGACTATTATGAACGATTCTACGGGTAACGCCTGCTTGCTCATTGGCCTGCCATAGTCCAAGTTGAATAATTCGATTCTCAACCATGAACCCTAATTCGGGTAAGTCTAGCTGCGCGCAATCAAATATCAGTTTGTCTTGTGGGTCTTCCCACACTTGCAACTGCTGGTAAGGGCACAATCGCATTGCACTAATGGCTGACCATGCGTCGAGTTGCTTCAGCAAATTTACACTAGCTTGGCTAATGGCACTTACCCGTAAATCTATAGCTTGGCTGGTGTCAAAGGCTTTAGGCTGGTAAGACTCTAGCATCAGCACCGACAAACCTTGCTGAGCAAAGCCCTGCGCGCTAGCGGCACCGATCATGCCACCGCCAACCACCACAACATCAAAATTTTCCATGGTATTTCAATTCATTCTCACTATTTATTGCAGTGTAACCCGAAGCCGTAAAAGGTTGCGAATCTTGCTGATGATAATGTGGAGTCGCTTGTTGGCTTTACGCAGCGGCCATTTTTTAATCTTTTTCTGGCAAAGCGCCGATTGTTACTAGTAAGGCTCAACATAAACCAGTAAAATACGCGTCCTTTTTTAGCGATGTAATGATGAGTAAAACGATGGGAAATAAGCTGCATATCAAAACTTGGGGCTGCCAAATGAACGAGTACGATTCGTCGAAGATGGCCGACCTACTCGATGCGACCCATGGTTTTCAGTTAACTGAAGAAGCCTCCGAAGCAGATGTTGTATTGCTGAATACATGTTCTATTCGTGAGAAAGCTCAGGAAAAAGTTTTTCATCAACTTGGTCGCTGGAAAACCCTAAAACAAAAGAACCCTAACTTGGTAATTGGTGTTGGCGGCTGTGTTGCTTCGCAAGAAGGTAAAGCCATTCGCGAACGCGCACCATACGTAGATATTGTATTTGGCCCGCAAACACTGCACCGCTTGCCAGAAATGATCAAGCAAGTAAAAGGCGGCGAAAAATCAGTCGTTGATGTGAGCTTTCCAGAAATTGAAAAATTTGACCGCTTACCAGAGCCACGTGCCGAAGGCGCCAGTGCTTTTGTGTCAATAATGGAAGGTTGTAGTAAATATTGTACTTTCTGTGTGGTGCCTTATACCCGTGGTGAAGAAGTTAGCCGACCACTGGATGACGTACTTTACGAAATTGCTTCACTCGCCGAGCAAGGCGTACGCGAAGTCAATCTGTTAGGGCAAAACGTAAACGCCTACCGAGGATTACAACACGACGACAGTATTTGTAGTTTTGCTGAGCTACTGCGTTATGTCGCCAGTATTAACGGCATCGACCGCTTACGCTTTACCACGAGTCACCCTATCGAATTTACCGATGACATCGTTGAAGTTTATGCCGATACGCCTGAGCTAGTGAGCTTTTTACACTTACCCGTGCAAAGTGGCGCCGACCGCATTCTTAACTTAATGAAGCGTGGCCACACCGCCATTGAGTACAAATCAATTATTCGTAAGCTTCGTAAAGCGCGCCCAGATATTGAAATTAGCTCTGACTTCATCGTAGGTTACCCTGGCGAAAGTACTGAAGATTTTGCTGACACCATGAAGCTAATCGAGCAAGTAAACTTTGATATGAGCTACAGCTTTGTATACAGCGCTCGCCCTGGTACGCCAGCAGCCGACTTGCCTGACGACGTCACTGAAGAAGAAAAGAAACAGCGTCTTTACATATTGCAAGAACGCATCAACCAACAAGCCATGCAAGTGAGCCGTCGCATGCTCGATACCGAGCAGCGTATTTTGGTTGAAGGCCCTTCAAAGAAAAACCCAATGGAACTACGCGGCCGAACTGAAAACAACCGAGTAGTGAACTTTGAAGGCAGCCATGACGTAATAGGTCAGTTCGTGGATGTAAAAATTGTTGATGTATTCGCCCACTCATTGCGTGGCGAGTTGCTAAGAACAGAGCAACAAATGCAGTTGCGTAATGACGTTGCGCCTGCCACTATTATCGACAAAACCGATGGGCAAGCTAACCACTTAGGCGTGGCCAGCTTTACGCCTTAGTCGCAGATACGCTTTTAAGGAGTTGCGGCTGGCTTTAAATAGCCAGCCCATAAAACAATTTGAGTAATAAAATCAATTCTATTGAGATCTACTTAGAGCCAGCCTCTAGCCCTCGCCTCGCGCAACTTTGCGGTCCACTTGATGATAATTTGAAACAACTAGAGCGCCGTTTAGGTGTAGAAATTAGTTATCGAAACAATAATTTTCAAATTACTGGTCGCCACGGCATGTGTTTGATTGCGGGCACTATTTTGCGCGCCTTATACATAGAAACCGCCCCGCTTAAAGGCGGCGATATCCCTGAGTTAAGCCCTGAGCAAGTGCATTTGGCAATTCAAGAAAGCCATGTGCTTGATCAAGATGATGAAACCACTCAGCATTACGGCAAAGAACTCAATATAAAAACCAAACGCGGCGTGATTAAACCGCGTACTTCTAACCAAGCCGCCTATATTGGCAACATGCTAGGTCACGATGTCACCTTTGGTATTGGCCCTGCTGGTACAGGTAAAACTTACTTAGCTGTAGCTTGCGCAGTAGACGCATTAGAGCGCCAAGAAGTACGCCGTATTTTGCTGACTCGCCCTGCGGTAGAAGCCGGTGAAAAGCTGGGTTTCTTACCGGGTGATTTAAGCCAAAAAGTAGACCCTTACTTACGCCCACTATACGACGCACTATTCGAAATGCTTGGTTTTGAAAAAGTAGAACGATTGATTGAGCGTAACGTTATTGAAGTAGCGCCGTTAGCTTACATGCGTGGCCGTACCTTAAATGATGCCTTTATTATTTTAGATGAAAGCCAAAACACCACGGTGGAGCAAATGAAAATGTTCTTAACCCGTATTGGTTTTAACTCACGTGCGGTGATTACTGGTGACATCACTCAGGTTGATTTACCTCGCCACCAAAAATCGGGCCTGCGCCACGCCATCGAAGTATTAGGTGAAGTACCCGCGCTTAGCTTTAACTTCTTCCAAGCTGCAGATGTAGTGCGTCACCCTATTGTGGCCGCCATTGTTGAAGCCTACGAAGAACAAGATGAACGCGACCGTATTGCTGAAGAAAAACAAAAACAGCGTCGCGAAGCCGCCCAAAAGCTAAACCAGCGAGACGATGACTAAACATGCCTTACGTTGACCTGCAAATTGCCACCGGCGATGAAGAGAACCTGCCAACCATTACCGCTTTTGAAGCGTGGTTGCACGCAACCTTGGTAGAGCATGATCAAGATACTGAATTAACCATTCGTATAGTTGACGAAGCCGAAAGCCAAGCGTTAAATTCGCAGTACCGTAATAAAGATAAACCAACTAACGTGTTATCTTTTCCTTTTCAAGCTCCTCCCGGCGTAGAGCTGCCTTTGCTAGGTGACTTAGTTATCTGTCGCCAAGTAGTAGAACGCGAAGCCGCGGAGCAACAAAAAGCAGTGTTTGACCACTGGGCGCACATGGTTGTACATGGCAGCCTTCATCTGCTAGGTTATGATCATATCGACGATCAAGAAGCAGAAGAAATGGAAGCACTAGAAATAGCAGTGCTCACCAAATTGGGTATTAGTAACCCTTACTAATATTCGTTATAACAAACTAGGTAAAACGAAAGAATATGAGCGACGACAACCCTCACTCGAGCAGCGGTTCCACTAAAAAAGGTTGGATAGAGAGAATTATTCAACTGGTGCAAGGGGAACCGAAAAGCAAAGAGGAATTGGTAGAAGTTATTCAAGATGCCAATCAACGAGAACTGATCGACCAAAACACCCGAGAAATGATTGAAGGTGTACTTGATGTATCAAGCCAACGCGTTCGTGACATCATGATCCCCCGCTCGCAAATGGTGACCTTAGATGTCAATCAAACCATTGCCGAAAGTTTACCTACGCTTACCGAAGCGCGTCACTCACGCTTTCCGGTGATCAACGAAGATAAAGACCATATCGAAGGCGTATTACTTGCTAAAGACTTGCTCAAGTTTGCCTTTACCGAAGAAGCCTCAACCACTCCCCTGAGTGAAGTGATTCGCCCTGCTGTCGTTGTTCCCGAGAGTAAACGCATCGACAAACTGTTGAAAGAGTTTCGCAGCGAGCGCTACCACATGGCCATTGTGGTGGATGAGTTTGGTGGCGTATCTGGCTTAGTAACCATTGAAGATATTCTAGAGTTAATTGTTGGCGACATTGAAGATGAGTTTGCCAACGAAGAAGACTTACAAGACGATATTCGCCGCATCAATGACAAAACCTTTGCGGTTAATGCCCTTACCGACATTGAAGATTTTAACCAATACTTCGGCTGTGAGTTTAGCGATGAAGAAGTGGATACCGTGGGTGGTTTAGTCACTCATGCCTTTGGCCACTTACCAGGGCGCGGCGAAAAAATTGAAATTGAAGGTTATCACTTTAAAGTTCGCACTGCTGACCGCCGCCGTGTGGTTCAGCTTCAAGTGAGCATTCCAGAAGAGAAAGCCTTGCAGCTGAGTATTCAAGAATAACATGCCTGTTTTAACACCGCGGCTACGCCTGTTAGCCGCTTTGCTTAGTGGCTTAATTGCCCCCTTCGCCTTTGCTCCCTATGGCCTCTGGCCATTAATGCCGCTTTCACTACTGTTTTTGCTGCTGCTGTTAAAACCTGAGCAATCGGGTTTTAAATTAGGCTTGTGTTATGGCTTAGGCTGGTTTGGTTACGGTATCCACTGGGTACATGTGAGCATGGCTGAGTTTGGTGGAATGCCCCTATTTGTCAGCCTAGCACTGATGGTATTGCTGGTAGGATATCTTTCGCTATACCCCGCGCTGGCTTGCTGGTTAGCCAATAAGTGGCAAGGCAAACGCTCGGCAATGTTCTACCTACTATGGTTTCCCGCCTGCTGGTTATTAAGCGAATGGTTGCGTAGTTGGGTACTCACCGGATTTCCTTGGCTTCAACCCGGTTATAGCCAAATTGACTCGCCATTATCCACCATTGCACCAATATTTGGACTGTATGGTGTCACTTGGTTGGTGCTGCTACTGGCTGCCGGTGGCGCACTGATTATCCGTCAGTCAGGTAAAACTCGCTGGCTAGCCAGTGCCGTTGTAGTAACACCGCTATTGATTGGTTTGATCTTCAAAGGCCATAGCTGGACAACCGCTCAACAGCCGCTCACTGTAGCCTTGGTGCAAGGTAACGTGCCGCTAGATATAAAATGGTTACCTCAAAATCGCGCTGCTAGCTTGCTTATGTACCAACAAGAAACGCTAGCCATTGAAAATGCCGATGTGATTGTTTGGCCTGAGTCAGCAATTGCCGCTCTAGAATATGAAGTCATTGATTTTCTGCATGAACTGGATGGCCAATTACTGAATAAACAACAAGCGCTGATTACCGGCGTTATTGCGCATAACTTACAAACCAATGCCTATTACAACGCCTTGGTCACCTTGGGTCAGCAATCTAAAGAAGCCGGTGCAAGCTCAGCGTATTATTACGAAAACCCAAATCGCTACTACAAAAACCACCTATTACCAATTGGTGAATTTGTGCCTTTTGAAGACTTGTTGCGCCCACTCGCGCCCTTCTTTAATTTGCCCATGTCCTCGTTCAATCGTGGCGATACACAGCAAACCAATTTAGAAGTAAAAGGACATCAATGGCTAGCCGCTATCTGTTATGAAATAGCTTTTGGCGAACTGTTACGCCCGCAATTTAGCGAGCAAACCGATGCCATTGTAACGGTAAGTAATGATGCTTGGTTTGGTACCTCGATTGGCCCTAAACAGCATTTAGAGATAGCGCAAATGCGCGCCTTAGAGTTTGGTCGCCCTGTGGTTCGCTCAACCAATACTGGTGTTACGGCGATCATTGATAGATTTGGCAAGGTGCAGCAACACGCGCCAGAGTATAAGCAACTCACACTGAGTGGCGAAGTTACGCCAGCCACCGGTATCACGCCATATCAACGCTTTGGCTTGTGGCCAATAAGCTTGGTGGTATTGCTTGGCTTAGCCAGTGGTTTAATGCCAAGGCTAAGACAGCGTTTACTTAAACCAGCAGCAGACAAATTAGCGTAGAGCCACACAGTTCTATGTAGCGTTTGCCTATCATCTTTAGTTTGCTCACTGCCCAAAGTTATGGCGTGTTAAAGCAAACTAAGCCGATTGCTCACTAATCGGGTGGCGATAAAAACGCTTCCCTTGGCAATGCTCACATCGACTAATAACGGTTGGGTGCCACAATGGCACCTTATCGCCACATTCGGCGCATTCAATCACCCCTAAACCAATCAGCTCTCCACTGTGATAAATACCTTGATGCTGTAAATCGCCAATCAGCTCGTGCCACTCAACTTGGCTTTGGTCGCTCATTTTCGCTAACCAATACCAAATACTTTCTTTAAGCAGCGCCATGCCGGGGCTTTCATCGTAAGCACGGCGATAGTCGTTACGCCAATCGCTTAAATCACGGCGAACATAATTAGCAATTAGTTGCCATTCGTCTTGACTCAAATCGCTGGCTGCTTGTAGATATTCTTGGGTGGTATCAATCAGCTTAGACAGCTCTTCTTGACCCACTTCCCCGCTCTCTTGGATGCGTTTTTCTAAGTCTTCAACAAACTCTTGATAGGCTTTAACTCGCTTTGGCATAAATCACCCACTGTCTAAAGTGCATCATCATTATTAAGCATAGACCTTTTGTTTCACTGCAAATGTGCGCTAGCTATTGTTGTCGGCAGGCGGACTCGGTATCCTATGCGGATCGAGTACAGTAGCCGAGTGCTACTCAGTCCAAATTTTTGGTTATTTCTGGAAGATTCCTTAGATGCAAGAGCAATACAGTCCACGTGATATAGAAACCAAAGTGCAACAGCACTGGGAAAAAGCGCAAACCTTTAAAGTTGTAGAGCAACCAGGCAAAGAAAAGTTTTACTGCCTGTCAATGTTCCCGTACCCAAGTGGCCGTTTGCACATGGGTCACGTGCGCAATTACACCATTGGTGACGTAGTCTCTCGCTACCAGCGCATGCAGGGTAAAAATGTTATGCAACCAATGGGTTGGGACGCATTTGGTCTTCCAGCAGAAAACGCCGCCATTAATAACAATACTGCGCCCGCTAAATGGACCTACGAAAACATCGAATACATGAAAACCCAGCTTAAGCAGTTGGGTTTTGGTTACGACTGGGATCGTGAACTTGCTACGTGTAAACCAGATTACTACCGCTGGGAACAGTGGTTCTTCACTAAGCTTTATGAAAAAGGCTTAGTTTACAAAAAAATGGCCACGGTAAACTGGGATCCAGTAGACCAAACAGTATTGGCTAACGAGCAAGTGATTGATGGCCGAGGCTGGCGCTCAGGAGCCTTAGTTGAACAAAAAGAAATTCCTCAGTGGTTTATTAAAATCACCGATTACGCCCAAGAGTTGCTTGACGATTTAGACCAGTTAGACGACTGGCCAGAGCAAGTTAAAACCATGCAACGCAACTGGATTGGTCGCTCTGAAGGCGTAGAAATGCAGTTTGGTTTAGAGAACAGCGAGCAGCTTGTTCCGGTTTACACCACCCGTCCAGACACCGTAATGGGAGTAACCTACGTAGGTGTAGCTGCCCAGCACCCACTCGCCTTAGAAGCCGCTAAAACAAACCCTGAGTTAGCCGCGTTCATCGAAGAATGTAAAAACAACAAAGTAGCCGAAGCCGATATGGCGACCATGGAGAAGAAAGGCATGGCCACCGGGCTAAATGCTGTTCATCCACTTACTGGTAAGCTGGTTCCTATTTGGGTGGCTAACTTTGTATTAATGGGTTACGGCTCTGGCGCTGTAATGGCCGTACCGGCTCACGATCAACGTGACTTTGAGTTTGCTCATGCTTACGGTTTAGACATTGTTGGTGTTATTAAGCCAAGCGATAGCGAGTTAGATTTAACTGAAGCGGCCTACACCGAGAAAGGCATATTGTTTAACTCTGGTGAGTTTGATGGTTTAGAGTTTAGTGCAGCTTTTGATGCAGTGGCCGCTAAGCTTGAGTCTATGGGTAAAGGTAGCAAACAGGTTAACTTCCGCCTGCGCGATTGGGGGGTAAGCCGCCAGCGTTACTGGGGTACGCCAATCCCAATGCTAAACCTTGCTAACGGCGACGTAGTGCCAGTACCTGAAGACCAATTACCGGTTGTATTACCAGAAGACGTAGTGATGAATGGCGTGACCTCGCCAATCAAAGCTGACCCTGAGTGGGCAAAAACTGAATTTGAAGGCCAAGAAGCTTTCCACGAAACCGATACTTTCGATACATTCATGGAATCTAGCTGGTACTACGCCCGTTACTGTAGCGCCAACAACGAAGACATGATGCTTGACCCAGAACAAGCAAACTACTGGCTACCTGTCGATCAATACATCGGCGGTATTGAGCATGCAATTTTACACCTATTGTATGCGCGCTTCTTCCACAAGTTATTACGTGATAGCGGCTTGGTTGACTCTGACGAACCATTCAAACGCTTGCTGACTCAAGGCATGGTATTGGCTGATGCCTTCTACTATGAAGATGAGAAAGGCGGAAAAGTGTGGGTATCGCCAGTAGATGCGGTAACCGAGAAAGACGAAAAAGGCCGTATTACCAGCGCTAAAACCGCCGAAGGCAAAGCCTTAATTTACGCAGGCATGAGCAAAATGTCGAAATCGAAAAACAACGGCATTGACCCACAAGTAATGGTAGATAAGTACGGTGCTGATACCGTTCGCTTATTCATGATGTTTGCCGCACCAGCAGAACAAACACTAGAATGGCAAGACAGCGCTGTAGAAGGCTCATTACGTTTCTTACGTCGCGTATGGAAACTGGCTTACGACCATATCAATGCCGGAGAAGCGGGTGCCGTAGACATCGCTAGCCTCAACGCTGCTCAAAAAGATTTGCGCCGTGATGTACACAAAACCATTGCCAAAGTGAGTGATGATGTTGGCCGCCGTCAAACCTTCAATACTGCTATTGCAGCAATTATGGAGTTGATGAACAAGCTGACTAAAGCTGACCAAACCGATGCCAATAATCGCGCGGTAACACGTGAAGCGATTAACGCAGTGGTATTAATGCTGTCGCCAATTACACCGCACATTTGTGACCAACTGTGGACACTACTAGGCAATGCTGGTGACATTGATACCGCACGTTGGCCAGAAGCCGATGCCAAAGCCATGGTTGAAGACAGCAAGCTTATCGTTGTTCAAGTAAATGGTAAATTGCGCGCTAAATTAACAGTGGCAGCCGACGCTGACCAAGACACCGTTCAAGCATTAGCCATGGGCGATGAAAACGTCAGTAAGTTTGTGGATGGGAAAACCGTTCGCAAAGTAATTTATGTTGCCGGCAAGTTGCTAAACATTGTAGCCAACTAAACCTTACGGCGGGCTACTAACCCGCCGTTTTTTATTGCGAGATAGCATGACTTTAAAAACTTTTAGTTACGGCTTTTTAATATTGAGCATCAGTTTATTAAGTGCTTGTGGTTTTGCTCCACGCCGCAGTTATTTACTCGATGATAAACTCACCCAGATTTATGTTTCTTCCAGCGATGAATTTAGCCCATTGGTTCGTGAGGTAAAACGCCAGCTCACTCAAAACAATGTAGCAGTATTTGAGTTTCCACAAGGCGACGTCCCCACCCTGCACTTAAGTGGCGAAAATATTAACAAACGTACACTTTCACTCTTTGAAAATGGCCAAGTAGCGGAATACGAACTGAGCTATCAAGTGGGTGGCTACCTACAAATTGCTGAGGAAGGTAACTACCCAATTAGCGTACAGCTGCACCGGGACTTCCAAGATAACCCGCTAGCCGCCTTGGCTAAACAACGCGAGCGAGAGTTATTGTACGATGAATTGCGCACAATGGCCGCCGACCAAATCATGCGTCAACTTGCCACGGTAAGTTGGTAAATGAAAATTTATGCCGACCGCCTGTCACAACAAAATGCAGCTAAATTTAGCTGCTATTTGGTGGCTGGAGAAGAGCCTTTAATCAAAATCGAAAGTATTGATAGCATTCGCCAGCAACTGCAAAAGCAGGGTTTAGCCGAAGAACGCTTAAAATTTACTTTAGATGCAGAGTTTCAATGGTCGAGCATATTTGACGCTATGTCGGAGCTATCGCTATTCAGCCAATATCGACTGATTGAGCTGCAATTAGATCGCGTGCCAGACAAAGCCATTCAAAATCAACTGGATGAGCTATTACCGCTGATCAATCCAGAAACACGCTTGTTATTAAGTGTGCCTAAAGTAACCAAAGCCAACGAAAAGCAAAACTGGTACAAATTTATTGACCAGCAAGGTTTGGTTGTGATGATTTACCCACCTGAGGGTGGGCAGCTACAAGCTTGGGTTAGACAACGATTAGCTCAGCAGCAACTTCCAACAAATAACGACTTAATCGCGTTATTAGTGCACTACTATGAAGGAAACCTGTTAGCGCTTAGCCAAGCAATTAACAACATTGCCTTGCGCTGGGGGCAGCAACTACCTCCCTTAAAAGAAATTGAAGCGGGCTTGTCTCATGCCAACCACTTTTCCAGCTTTCAGTTAGTTGATGCTTTGCTCGCTGCTGACTTTCAACGCAGCCTGTTAATTATCAAACAGCTACAGCTAGAAGGCGAAGAACCGACCCTGATTAACTGGGGTTTAGACAAAGAATTTAAGTTATTGCAACTGCTTCAAGAACAGCCCACTAGCCATCATTCAAGTTTGTTTAAGCAACATGGTGTGTGGAACAAACGCCAAGGCTTAATAAGCAGCGCGGCAAAACGCTATAGCGCTAAGCAAATTAATCAAGCGCGCTTGCAAGTTGCAGCTATTGACCAAGCCATTAAACAATTTGCCGGTGACTTAGCTTGGCATCAATTAGAACGCTTAGTATTCGAGCTTGCTTCGCCATCTCATGAGCACGCTTAAGCTTTTTTTTGGTGGATCATTTGACCCCATTCATCTGGGTCATATTCGTAGTGCAGAGCTATTACTAGCAGCCACTCAAGCACAAGATATTACTTTACTCCCCAATGCGCTATCGCCGCTAAAAGCCAAACAATTTAGTTCGCCTTTGCATCGCAAGCGGCTGTTAGCAGCCTCGCTTGAAGCCTATCCTCAACTAAACCTAGATTGGCGAGAGGTAGAACGAGGAGGGGCCTCTTATACTAGCGATACCTTGGCCGAGCTTGCCGAAGAGTTCCCCAATAATCATATCGCCTTTGTGATGGGGTTAGATTCCTTTAATCACTTAGATAAATGGCGAGATTGGCAAAACCTCACCAAACATACCCATATCATTGTCATTGCTCGGCCCGGTTACCAATTGGATATATCTTCACAACTTAGCGCTTGGTTGGCACCAAAGCGATGTGAAAACATTGAGACATTGCATCAACAGCAAGCGGGTCACGTGTATTTTTGCGAATTACAACCAATGGCAATATCTTCTAGCCAAATTCGCTTACAACTCGCCCAAAAAACTGATCTTGAATCATTGAAAAATCAACTGCCTAAATCTGCCGTAAATTATATTATCCAACATAAGCTTTACGGTGCTTAACCTAGCCTGACAGAGCGTGATATACTTATCTTTTAGTCCAAAATTGGGGTTCTTTTGTTGCAAAACCAACAACTGATTGATTTTGTTGTAGACAAAATCGAAGATATGAAAGGTCGAGATGTTCAAAATCTAGACGTAAGCCAACTCTCTAACGTAACCGATACAATGATCATTTGTAGCGGTAATTCAAAACGCCACGTTAAATCTATTGCCGACAACGTCATCAGAGAAGCCAAGCTATCTGAATTAGAAGTGATTGGCATTGAAGGCGTTGATGACTCTGAATGGGTATTGGTTGATCTAGGCGATGTGGTATTGCATATAATGCAAGACAGCGCGCGTGACTTCTACCAATTAGAAAAGCTATGGGCTCCAGCTGTTTCTGAGTCTAAAGCCGGATGAAAATCCAGTTAGTGGCGGTAGGTACTAAGATGCCTGCCTGGGTTGAGACTGCCTATCAAGAATATGCACGTCGCTTCCCAAAGGATATGCCGCTAGAGTTAATCGAGGTAAAAGCCGGAAATCGCGGTAAAAATGCCGATATAAAGCGCATACTCGATAAAGAAGGTGAAGCTACCTTGGCGGTCATTCCTAAAGGTAACCGAGTGGTGACTTTAGAAGTCACCGGTAAAGCTTGGACAACGCCACAGCTCGCTAAGCAAATAGACGCATGGAAAATGGACGGCCGCGACGTAAGTTTACTGATTGGCGGGCCAGAAGGCCTTGCCCCTAGTTGCACAGCGATTGCCGAGCAACGCTGGTCTTTGTCAGCCTTAACACTGCCTCATCCCATGGTACGAGTGATAGTAGCCGAAACGCTATATCGCGCTTGGAGCGTAACAGCCAATCACCCCTACCATAGAGAATAATCACTAAGATATGGCAAGACAACGCGTCGCAATGCGGGACCACTCGGCGGAATCACGGTTATTTAACCGCCGCTCACTCGTCTCGATTATTGGTACTTTTGCCTTAATCTGTGTATTACTTGGTAACCTTCATTACCTCCAATTTGAGCAACACGACACTTACACCACCCGCTCAAATGATAATCGCATTAAAGTACTGCCATTGGCGCCACCTCGTGGGCTGGTGTTTGACCGCAACGGTGCCCTATTGGCCGAGAATCGCCCTAACTTTAGCTTAGAAATCATCCCCGAAAACGTCGACGATTTGGATCAGATGATCCTTGAGTTATCCGAATTGCTGGAACTGAGCGAAAACGATATTGAACGCTTTGAGCAAAACCGTAAACATACTCGTCGCTTTAAACCGGTAGTGCTTAAATCGCAACTTAGCCACGAACAAGTGGCAATGTTTAGCGTGCAGCAACACAAATTTCATGGGGCAAGTATTGATGCGAGTTTAATTCGCTTCTATCCCTACGGCGATAGCCTTACTCACCTACTCGGTTACGTTGCCCGAATTAATGCGAAAGACTTAGAGCGCCTCGAGAAAGAAAACAAACTGGCTGAGTACGATGCGACTCGAACC
This sequence comes from Agarivorans sp. DSG3-1, assembly GCF_046774965.1. Taxonomy (NCBI): domain Bacteria; kingdom Pseudomonadati; phylum Pseudomonadota; class Gammaproteobacteria; order Alteromonadales; family Alteromonadaceae; genus Agarivorans; species Agarivorans sp. DSG3-1. The sequence goes on from NZ_CP177241.1 coordinate 4,360,329, forward strand.
ATTGGCAAGCAAGGCATTGAGCGTTACTACGAAGAAATTCTGCATGGCAGCGTTGGTTACCAAGAAGTAGAAGTAAATAACCGTGGTCGTATTATTCGCACCATGAAAATCGTGCCGCCTATTCCCGGCAAAGATCTCTATCTCAACGTAGATATTCGCCTGCAATTAGAAGCCCAGCGTTTGTTGGCTGGTCGCCGTGGTTCTGCAGTATTATTAGACGCTAAAACCAGCGGCGTATTAGCAATGGTATCTAGCCCAAGCTACGACCCGAATCTATTCGTAAATGGTATCAGCAGTAAGAACTACAATAAGCTACTCAACTCTACCGACCGCCCTCTTATAAACCGCGCAACAAAAGGGGTTTACCCGCCAGCTTCTACCGTAAAGCCGCAGCTAGCGGTAATGGGCCTAGAACTGGGTAAAATTAGCGTAGAGCAACGTATTTGGGATCCAGGCTGGTTCCAAATCCCTAATACCAAGCGCCGTTTTCGTGATTGGAAGCGTTGGGGTCATGGTTGGGTAGACGTATATAAAGCCATTGAACAAAGTGTTGATACCTACTTCTACAAATTGGCTTACGAAACCGGCATTAATGAAATGCATGCTTATATGAGCAAGTTTGGTTTTGGTAAATATACCGGCGTTGATATTCACGAAGAAAGTCGCGCGAATATGCCCAGCCGCGAGTGGAAACGTGCCCGTTATCGCCAACCTTGGTGGCAAGGCGACACAATTTCGGTAGGCATTGGCCAAGGTTACTGGACAACCACTCCTTTGCAACTAGCCCAAGCAACCAACATCTTGGTTAACAAAGGCAAAATTATTACCCCGCGAATACTTAAAAGCGTGGGAGATGCCAACTCACACATTGGCTTGCCACCACAGGTACAAGCACCAATCGCACTAAACAGCGAGAAGAATTGGCAAGTAGCCTTAGATGGCATGTATGGGGTCATCAACAAAAGCAACGGAACAGCGCGTAAAGCGTTTAAAGATACAAGCTACGTAGCAGCTGGTAAGTCGGGCACCGCGCAAATTGTTAGCATCGCCGATGACGCAGAATATGACGCAGAAAGCCTAAAAGAAAAACACCGAGATAACGCCATGTTTGTTGCCTACGCACCTTTTGAACAACCCGAGATTGTGGCCTCTGTGGTAGTAGAAAACGCGGGTGGAGGCAGTTCAAATGCAGCGCCGGTTATCCGTGAGTTATTCGATAGTTATTTTGACGCTAAGGATCAATTGTAAGCATGGGCAACTACAGCCAAGAGCAAAAAAACTCTTTATGGTGGAGGCTGCACCTAGATTGGCCACTACTACTAGGCTTAGTTACCTTAATTGGTTTAGGTCTGTTTGTTTTATACAGTGCCAGCGGCGAAAGCAGTGCCATGCTAAACCGCCAATTCGTACGCATTTCTTTAGCCCTTATAGTGATGTTTGTACTGGCACAAATTCCCCCCGATGTTTATATGCGATGGGCGCCTCTATTCTTTTTTAGTGGCTTACTTATGCTTATAGCGGTTTTAGTAGTGGGTGATGTAGGTAAAGGAGCGCAGCGCTGGTTAGATTTAGGTGTGATACGTTTTCAGCCTTCCGAAATCATGAAGTTAGCAGTGCCACTAATGGTGGCCCGCTATATCAGCCAACACCCTCTTCCGCCAAGTTTTAAACACTTATGTGTTGGGGCAGCCATCGCCATTGGCCCTACGTTATTAATTGCTAAACAGCCCGATTTAGGCACCTCTTTATTGGTAGCCGCATCGGGTATTTTTGCTTTATTCCTAGCAGGTATGAGCTGGCGTCTGGTGGCTGCTGCAGGCGGTTTAGTGGCGGCCTTCATCCCTCTATTATGGTTCTTTTTGATGCGTGACTATCAGCGTCAGCGAGTACTAACTTTACTGAATCCTGAGAGCGACCCTCTCGGTGCAGGTTATCACATTATTCAGTCTAAAATTGCCATTGGCTCGGGTGGTTTTACCGGTAAAGGTTGGCTGCAAGGCACCCAATCACAGCTAGATTTTTTACCTGAGCGACATACTGATTTCATCTTTGCGGTGTTTGCCGAAGAATTTGGTTTTATTGGTGTGGTGTTATTAATGTGTTTGTACTTTTACATTATTGGTCGCGGCTTGTTTATCGCCACTCAAGCACAAACCGCTTTTGGTCGCTTACTGGCGGGCTGTATTATCCTCACCTTTTTCGTTTATGTATTTGTAAACATTGGAATGGTAAGTGGCCTATTGCCAGTCGTTGGGGTTCCTTTACCTTTAGTGAGTTACGGTGGCACTTCAATAGTGACACTGATGGCAGGATTTGGCATTCTGATGTCTGTTCACACCCACAAACGGCTTTATGCCCAATAAGGATTGTTATGCGCTTATGTTGTTGCTTAGTACTTGCCTTGTCTCAACTTTGGTCGAGCACCACTCTCGCCAATAACGAACAACAGCAACGTATTGAAGCATTAAGCCAAGAACTCAATATTCCGCTCGCTAGTTTAGAGCAAGCGGCAGAACAAGCCACATATCAGCAAGCAGTGATTGACGCGATTACTCGTCCTTGGGAAGCCAGACCTTGGCATTTATATCGTGATCTATTTCTCACTGAAGAACGGTTAGAGGCCGGTCTTGCCTTTTGGCAAGAACACCAAGTCACCATTGAACGAGCTGAAAAAGAGTTTAATGTCCCTGCCCAGATTATCGTGGCGATAATAGGCGTAGAAACTTACTACGGCCGCCACAAAGGCACTTATCCAGTGATTGACGCCCTATATACTTTAGGCTTTCACTACCCTAAACGCGGCCAGTTTTTCAGTAAAGAGTTCGCCTACTTTATTCGCCTAGCAGAACAGCAAGGCTGGCAGCTAGATGAAGTAAAAGGCTCTTACGCAGGCGCAATGGGCTTTGGCCAGTTTATTCCATCAAGCTACATTCATTACGGTGTCGATTTTGACCAAGATGGTGAAATTGATATGCTAAATAACCCTGTTGATGCCATTGGCAGCGTAGCAAATTACTTTAGCGAACACCGTTGGAAACTGGGTGAACCAGTGGTGCATTCTGCTCAATCTACAGCCACTCAAGCGAAGCCTTGGTTAAGCAGTGACTTAAAGATAAAAGATAGCTGGCAACAACTTGAGCAAAGCGGCATTACCAGCACTACAAAGCTTGCCGCTGAAACCCCAGTCAAACTGCTAGAGTTGGAAGAAGCCAATGGACATAGCTATTGGCTTGCCGAGCACAACTTTTATGTAATTACTCGCTATAACCGCAGCCCTCTGTATGCAATGGCGGTTTATCAATTCAGCGAACAGTTAAGAGAAGCCAAGGCAAAACTAAATGCAAAATAAGCGTTTATCAGGTGTGCTATCACTAAGCCCTTACATAGCCAGTGTAATGCTGGTCTTAGCGCTTAACGCATGTAGTTCTTCGCCCAGTAGCAATCAGCGCTATGGGATGAGCAACGACCAAGCCCCAGATTCCGCGCCCGAATTAGCACATTTAGAAGATCCTATCCCTCGTTTTGAGGCATACAGCCGCCAAGGAAATCGAGATTACACGGTGCGTGGTAAAAGCTACAAAGTATGGCGTGAAATTGAAGAACACGAAATTGAAGGTGAAGCCTCTTGGTACGGTAAAAAATTCCATGGTCATCTCACTTCCAATGGCGAGATTTATGACATGTACAGCATGTCGGCGGCCCATAAAAATCTACCGCTACCGAGCTATGTTGAAGTGACAAACTTGGCCAATAACAAAACCGTTATTGTGCGAGTGAACGACCGCGGCCCCTTCCACCAAAAACGTATTATCGATTTATCTTACGCAGCAGCCTATAAGCTAGACATGCTCAAATCAGGCACCGCCAAGGTTAAAATAAAGCTACTACGCTTCGACAACAATAAAGAGCTAGATGCCGCTTCTGGTGATGGTAAGCAGTATTACGTGCAACTGCTGGCCAGTAAAAATAAGCAAGTTATTAAACAACACCAAAACCAACTAGAAGCCGATGGGCTAACCACCCAACTCATTGATGAAAACGGCTGGACAAAGCTTCGTTTAGGGCCTTATTACGATGTACTTAGCGCCGAAAAGTACTTAGCTAATATGAAAAAAGGCCACTATAAAGATGCCTATATTATTAATCTAAAAGCAAACTAGCGGATTTACAGCAGGATACTAACAAACACCGCCTAAGTTTTGCTATAGTGTTTGCCGTCCGTGTTTTATTGACTAACAAGCCAAAGAGCCAACCATGATTAAAAATGTATTTCAGCGTGTTAGCTGCGCCTCAGCGCTTCTGATTGCAAGCAGTGTGAGCGTGGCCTTCGCGGCTCCACAAGTCATTCCCAACGCCCCTATTATTTCAGCCAAAGCCTACTACCTAGTCGATTTCGATTCAGGCCGAGTACTGGCTTCAGAAAACGAAGAAGATAGCCTAGCACCGGCCAGCTTAACCAAAATAATGACCAGCTACATTATTGGTAAAGAGATCAAGTCAGGCAAACTTAACCCGAACGATATGGTAACTATTAGTGAAAAGGCGTGGTCGAAAAACTTCCCCGACTCTTCAAAAATGTTCATTGAAGTGGGTAAGCAAGTTCAGGTCGCCGATCTTAACCGTGGCATCATTATCCAATCTGGTAACGATGCCTGTGTAGCTATGGCCGAGCACATTGCCGGTAGTGAAGATTCATTCGCTAGCTTAATGAACTCATGGGCCGACCATCTAGGCATGGTGAATACTCACTTCGCCAACAGCCACGGCTTAGATAGCACCGAGCAATACACTACCGCGAAAGATATGGCTGTATTAGCCACCGCCATGATTCGAGATGTGCCAGACGAGTACGCCATCTACAAAGAAAAAGCGTTCACCTTTAATGGCATTACTCAGCATAACCGCAATACCCTACTTTGGGATAAAAGCCTAAATGTAGATGGCATGAAAACCGGCCACACCAGCAAAGCGGGTTACAGCCTAGTGTCGTCAGCTACCGATAATGACATGCGTTTAGTGGCCGTTGTGATGGGCACCAATTCATCAAAAGCACGCGCAGCGGAAAGTAAAAAACTGCTTAACTGGGGATTCCGATTCTTTGAAACCGTTAAACCTTATCAAGCGGGCGATAGCTTTGTAGAGCAAACCGTGTGGATGGCGGAGCAAGACTCTGTATCACTCGGCGTTAATCAAAACATCGCGTTAACCTTGCCACGTGGTCAAGCGGCACAGCTAAAAGCCAGCTTTGAGCTAAAAGAAGAGCTAAAAGCCCCACTGAGTAAAGGCCAAACTGTTGGTTCTGTTTACTTCCAAGTGGGTGATGAAGATGTGGCAGAATACCCGCTAGTGGTTCTTCAAGATGTAGAACAAGGTGGTATTTTCAAACGTTTGCTCGACTACATAAAACTGTTCTTTGCTTCATTGTTTAGCTAAACCCAATAGCCCCATGCATACTCGCGAAAGCGATATGCGGAATTCTTAGGCAAAGATCACAAAAACGCGTTAGAATAACGCGTTTTTTATTTTTAGCTCGACTCAACGTCGCAGCTTAAATCAGTTTTCTTAGGTCAGATATGCAAACCAAATTCGATGAGTATTTAGAATTCCCATGTGATTTTACGTTCAAAATCATGGGGGTAAATAACGACACCCTAGAAGATCAAGTACTAAGCGTAATCCAAAGCTTAGCACCTGGTGACTACAGCCCTAAAACGCGCCCAAGCAGTAAAGGTAACTACAAAGCAATTTCTCTCGTCGTAAAAGTGACGAGCAAAGAGCATATTGAAAACCTCTACACGCAAATTGGTGCTATTGAAGACGTACGCCACGTACTGTAATGCCTGACCAAAACACCCTAGTAGTTCGCCATTTAGGCTTACAAGAATACAATCAAGTCTTTCAAGCAATGCGTGACTTTACTGATCAACGCGGTGCTGAACAGGCTGATGAGTTGTGGCTGGTTGAACACCAAGCGGTGTTTACCCAAGGCCAAGCTGGTAAACCAGAACACCTGCTAGCCAGCAGCGATATTCCGATTGTTCAAGCCGACCGAGGAGGGCAAGTAACCTATCACGGCCCTGGTCAATTAGTGGCTTACCCACTGTTGAACATTCGTCGTCGCAAACTAGGTGTGCGTGATTTAGTCACCATTATTGAACAGAGCATTATTGAAACACTAAGCGCTTACCAGATTGAAGCCTATGCCAAAAAAGATGCACCCGGCGTTTATGTAGACCACAAGAAAATTGCTTCTTTAGGCTTACGTATTCGCAAAGGCTGCTCTTTTCATGGATTAGCATTAAACGTAGACATGGACCTAAGTCCGTTTTTGCTGATAAACCCATGCGGCTACGCCGGCCTAGAAATGGCTCAAGTCAGTGACTTTAACAAGACCCTCACCGTTGAGCAGCTTGCCACAACCCTTACCCAAGTACTGGTTACGCAACTGGCTTACAACAATACAGAACAGCAACAAGGACTGCCCACACTATGAGTGCAAAAAAAGCGCGTATGGAGCCCGGAGTAAAACTTCGAGATGCCGACAAAATGGCATTTATTCCAGTGAAGGTAATACCCTCTGAAAAGGAAACCATGTTACGCAAGCCAGAATGGATGCGTATCAAACTTCCATCAGACAGCACCCGTATTAACGAAATTAAAAGTGCAATGCGTAAGCATAACTTGCACTCGGTGTGTGAAGAGGCTTCTTGTCCTAACTTGGCAGAGTGTTTTAACCACGGCACCGCTACCTTTATGATAATGGGCGACATATGTACGCGTCGCTGCCCGTTTTGTGATGTTGGCCACGGCAAACCGCTAGCCTTAGATGCCGACGAACCAACCAAGCTGGCTGCTACTATCGCGGATATGAAGCTGAAATATGTGGTGATCACTTCAGTTGACCGGGATGATTTACGCGACGGCGGTGCTGCCCACTTTGCAGAGTGTGTAAGCGAAATTCGCAAGCATAGCCCGCATATTCAAATTGAAACCCTAGTGCCAGACTTTAAAGGTCGTATGGATCGCGCATTAGAAATTTTAGATAAAACTCCACCAGATGTTTTCAATCACAATCTTGAAACCGCACCTGGTTTATACAAGCAAGTACGTCCAGGTTCAGATTACCAATGGTCACTCACCTTGCTACAACGCTTTAAAGAGCTGCACCCAGAGGTACCGACTAAATCGGGCTTAATGATGGGGTTAGGCGAAACCAACGAAGAGATTTTGCAAGTGATGCAAGACTTACGCGACCACGGCGTAACCATGCTAACACTAGGCCAGTACCTGCAACCTAGTCGCCACCATTTGCCTGTTGAGCGCTATGTACCACCAGCAGAGTTTGAAGAACTAAAAGCTAAGGCTGAAGCCATGGGCTTTACGCATGCTGCTTGTGGCCCATTGGTGCGTTCAAGCTATCATGCTGACTTACAAGCCAAAGGCGAAGAAGTTAAGTAAACAGCACTAAATCAAAGATAAAAAAAAGAGAGCCTAAAGGCTCTCTTTTTAATTTATAAGCGACTAATTTGGCGAAGCTGTTAAGCCGCCACCGCCAGGGCCACCGCCGTTACCCGGTAGGCTAGGCACAAAATCGGGTAAACCAGCGCTAGCCAATAAATCAGCAGTGCTAATTGGAGTACCCGCATTGATCGCCGCAAACAAATCACTTGGAGACGGCAACGTAGCTGCCGCTGGCGCATCAACCGCCATGGCATAGCCGCTTGAAAACAACAAAGCCGCTGTCAAAGTCCGTTTCAAATAAACCATAATTGGCTCCTTCAGTTACAACATCGAATAAAACATAAAATACATATAAAAACACCTACTGACAAGATTAATTAAATGACCATTTAATGACCTTGCCAATCGTTATATGTTTATTTAGCAAAAAAAGTATTGCGTGTTTTTCTTCCAAAAATAGCCAGTAAACCAAACAAGGCTAAGGCGTAGCTCGCAGGCTCAGGAACAGAAAACTGCTGCCCGCCTACTACCGCGCCCTCAACGGCTGCAACTACTGTCCATTCGCCACTAGTCACTAGACCAGCATCAAACAAAGAGGTATCACTCCATACCGACAGTACATCAAAATCTGCTTGCCAATCTTCAATTTGAAGCCACGTGTAAGGGTTGTAGTTTTGCCACACTAAATCGCCGCCATTAAACCAGTAAAACTCTAGGTCTAATAGTCCGTTTAAGTAGCCACCAGCTCCTTCATCTTGCGTTTGATCCAACATATCAAGGTCTAACATGAATGCGGCACGAATATCACTGCCTACATCAAATACTGTTTGAGCCACTGGAACACCGATAACTGAAGCAGGGTCACTAAAAGGTGTTGGAAAATCACCTAAATAAGTTGCCACTCCCGGTGCTTGTGCTGGATTTTCACTGGTTAACATCACTGTTGCATTTGCATTTATAGACACGGCCATCAAGAGTGTCGTTAGGGTTGAAAGTAGTGCTTTCATCGCTCAAGTCCTTTGCTGTTGAAAAAAAGTCTTCCTTTTATGCACCTCAACTATCGCAAGTACTAAGCCAGTTCTATAAAAAACCTAAAAACCCATCTAAGATATTGTTTTATATCGCTAATTAACTATTCACTCAAAAACACACAGTGATCCACATCACATCTAATGTAAGTTTAACCGACACAATGCTTATAACTAAATCTTCAATAAAATTAGGGGATTATATGACAATTAATCATTATGACTAAGCAGATCGGCTATAAACACTCACTACTGATAATTTTAAAAATTCGGAATGATTGAAAATATAAAGCAAGAAGCACTGGCTTCTATAAGATAAAATTTAAAATGCAGAACAATCCATCGCTTTATTAAAAACCTACAAAATCACTACTTTTACACTGTTTTTTTATGAAAAGTTTATGAAGTAAGCTGATTGGCTAAAAATTCAATTTATTGCTTAAATTACTACAAAAGCACAACTGTAAAGAAACCCGACACTTTACTAAGGTAGTTGTTTGCAGACCTTTATTTGCAAATCGCGAACAAGAAAAAACGTAAACCACGTTATGAGAAGCCACGCAAACAATCCAGATTTTACAGGGATTTACGCAAATTCACAGTATGAGCAATATCACAGTTACTCTAGTCTGGAGTAGAAATACGAGTCAGTTCCATTCCCAAATAGACCCGTAGAAAACCAATAACCTGAGTAAAAGGTAGCGAACGTTATTATGACAATGAATATTTCGAGTACTCAAAGCAATGCTTTAATCAAGCTTGTAAAAACGGTGGCGTTTTGCGCTTTACCGCTAGGCCTAGCCTCTTGCGCTGCGCCAGTAGAGAAGTCGTCAACACCAGCGCAAAGCACAGCTGTAGCGAATGTAGCTAACACTGCACCTGGGGCATTTTACAGCGGTGAATACCGCAATGCATTTGTCGAGTTAGGTATTGCTAGCCCAGAACAAGTGAGCAAAAAAGTTAACGATACCTACCAACAACTCTTTTATTCAGATTCGCGTAGCGAAAGCGGTAAAGCAGTATTCTTCCCTGTTGGCGACGACATGGGCTTTATTAAAGACATTGGTAGTAACGATATTCGCTCTGAAGGTATGTCTTACGGCATGATGATCGCCGTGCAAATGGACGACCAAGAAATGTTTAACAAGCTGTGGAAGTTTTCGAAAACTTACATGCAGCACAAAGATGGTTGGTACCAAGATTATTTTGCATGGCACCTTAATGCGACAGCGCCATTTGCACACAAATCAGAAAATCCAGCACCAGATGGTGAGCTTTACTTTGCCATGGCCTTATTCTTTGCAGAAAACCGTTGGGGCGCAGGTGAAGGCATTAACCAATACAAAGATGAAGCCAATGTAATTTTGCAAGCGATGGTAAACAAGCCAGAAACCGACTCGCAAGTTACGATGTTCAGCCGTGAAGAAAAACAAATTTTGTTTGTAACTGAGAAAGGCCTAGGTGTTTACACAGACCCTTCTTACCACGTAGCCGCGTTTTACGAACTATTAGCTCGCTGGGCTGATGAAGACAATCAACTGTGGGCAGACGCTGCGCAAGTAAGTCGTGATTACCTATACAACGCTGCACACCCTGAAACAGGTTTGTACCCAGAGTACGCAGCCTTTAACGGTACCCCGCAAGAAACGTCGTTTAACGACATTAGCCATAAATCGGGTTACGACGCATTCCGCGTGATTGGTAACATTGCCATGGACCACCATTGGTTTAACGCAGACCCAAGACAGCAAGAACTCGCTGACCGCATGATTGGTTTCTACGCAGATGAATACAAGCGTAAAGGACAAAACTACGCAGTCCATGAAATGGATGGTCGTATTGTTTCTGAATGGGGCAGCTCTGGCCAAAACGCCATGAACGGCACCGCAGCTATGATCACTAACAGCCAAGAAGCAAAAGAGTTTACCGAACGTTTATGGAAGCAAGCCACGCCAACCGGTAAATGGCGTTACTACGACGGCCTATTACATATGTTCTCGGTACTACAAATGGCAGGTGAATACAAAATATACGGCCCAACCGACGCGACTCAATAGATTGCATTAAGTAGGCCGAATCACAGAGAGCTTCGGCTCTCTTTTTTTGCTTAGTGCTTTAATTTCAATTTCCGTAACTTTCTATACAGCGTATTTCGGCTAATCCCCAATAGCTTGGCGGCTTTAGTGATGTTGCCTTGGCAGCGTTGATACACCGACACAATATTCTCATCAATGGTTTGTTTTAGATCGTTTGGTGATGAATCACTGCTTAACGACAAATTCGCTAGCTGCTTTTGTAAAGACTCAGGTAAATCATTCCAATTCAACTGGCTTTGCTGCTCGGCCAGTAAACACGCTACCTGCATAAAGTTATCTAACTCTCGCATATTTCCTGGCCATTCATAGGCCAGCAGCTTCGCAAACAGTTCAAGGTCAATGCTTTGTTCACTAGTACAATAACGCTGATGTAACTGCCTGAGTAATTGGCTTTTATCGCTGCGCTCTCGCAGTGCTGGTAAGCATATCTGTAAACCATTCAGCCGATAATAAAGATCTTCTCGAAACAAACCGCTCGCCACGTGTTCAGTTAAATTAACGTGAGTAGCCGCCACCACTTGTACATCTACAGGAAAGGCTTGATTGCCGCCAATAGGCACCACTTCACGCTCCTGCAGCACACGCAATAATCTGCACTGTGCCGCTAAAGGCATTTCGCCAATTTCGTCTAAAAACAAAAATCCACCATCGGCTTGGCGAATTTTTCCAATAAAACCTTTTGGGTTAGCGCCGGTAAAGGCACCCGCTTGGTAACCAAACAACTCAGCCTCCACCAGTTCATTAGGTAAAGCGGCACAATTAACTGCTTGCAACAATTTACCCGAGCGCTGGCTTTGCTGATGCAAGCGCTTAACAAAGCGTTCTTTGCCTACACCTGTTTCGCCCAGAATTAACAGTGGAATCGATTTGCTCACTACTTTTAACGCATGCTGCCAAGCCTTATTTACCGTTGGGTCAAGGCTAAAATCTTGCTCGCTGCCCGCGTGAATCGCCTCATACTTGGCTGTACTTGGTTTAAGCGATCGAGTATGTAAATGTAATTTGGCTTTATCAGATTGCCCCTCACTACTCCATCGCTCACCTAAGTGCTCAGCTAAAGATTCTCCAATACTGAGCTGCTTAATAAGCTGCTGCGCCATTGGGTTATGACCAACAATCTTGCCCTCACTATCTGCAACAACAATGCCCTGCCAGCCAGAGTTAAGTAAGTGAGCTTGCGCCGCCAAATCAATTCTGTAGTGGCTTTGCGGTAGCTGACACAACAAGGCTGTTTCAACTTGCTGAGCTAAGCTGCTACTAAGATGCATAGTTTGTTGATTATGTCGCTGCTGTTCACTGGTAATATCTAACACCGCTATCATTTCTCCACTTGGCGAAAAAATAGGGCTAGCGGTGCAACTCATAAAACGATGTTGCTTTATAAAATGCTGTTCACCAATTACTGCCACCGTTTTTTGGGTAGCAATAGCGGTACCAATTGCATTGGTGCCTTTGTATTGCTCCAGCCAATTCACGCCAGTTTCTAGCGCAATATTCGCCAACTTATCGCTGTAGCGCTCAATTCCCCAATACTGAATCACATAGCCATCCATGTCTGACAAAATCAAGCGACTCGATGTATGTGCCATAAGCTGTTCAAACAAAGGATAGGCGTAACGCTCTACCAAGGTAATGAGCTGTTGGTTTTGGTAGTGGCGCTGCTGAAGATCACTGGACGATAAGCGTAACTCGGTAGGTGCAGCTTGCTCAGATAAACCCGCATGCTGGCTGCGAAGCCAAGAAGCATCAATAGAGCGAGGTAATTGCGGCTTGCTAATCATAGCGTTGTTCCAAAATGTAACACTTCCACTGTGTCAGATAATGACAGTGTGACACGCTAAGTCATTCCGCTGCTTTATAGCCCGTCACGCCCAAGAAACTTGTTTACCTTGCCAATCATAACTTTACATTTCATTAACAACAAGTTTCTGCAACTTGGTGCAAGCCTTGCTCTATAGGGTTAGCGCGCACCATAAGCGCGCCACAAAATGAAACACTTTAATAACAAATGGAATTATAAAAGGAATTGACGATGCTATATGCACAGCCTGGTACGAGCGGTTCATTAATTACATTTAAAGAGCACTACAACAATTTTATTGGTGGTGAATGGGTCGCCCCAGTAAATGGACAATATTTTGATAATCCTTCACCAGTAAATGGTGAAGTATATTGCCGGGTTGCTCGCTCAGATGCCCAAGACATTGGCCTCGCGCTAGATGCTGCCCATGCTGCCAGAGAAAGCTGGGGCAATACTTCAGTCGCCGAGCGCTCAAATATGTTATTGCGTATTGCCGACAGAATTGAGCAAAACCTTGAGTATTTGGCAGTGGCCGAAGCATGGGAGAACGGTAAAGCCATTCGCGAAACACTAAACGCCGATTTACCCTTGGTGGTTGACCATTTCCGTTATTTTGCTGGCTGTATTCGGGCTCAAGAAGGTGGTGCTGCCGATCTAGACGCCAATACAGTGAGTTATCACTTCCCAGAGCCATTAGGCGTAGTTGGTCAAATTATCCCTTGGAACTTCCCAATGTTAATGGCGGCTTGGAAGCTCGGCCCAGCCTTGGCGGCAGGTAACTGCGTGGTGCTAAAACCGGCAGAGCAAACTCCGGCATCCATTTTAGTATTAATGGAGCTGATTGAAGACCTAGTGCCCAAAGGCGTCATTAACATTGTTAATGGCATGGGTGAAGAAGCTGGCCAAGCCTTAGCCATTAGCCCGCGTATTGCTAAATTAGCCTTTACTGGCTCCACCGAAATTGGCCAACACATTTTAAAATGTGCGGCTGAATCACTGATTCCCTCCACCGTTGAGCTTGGTGGTAAGTCACCCAATGTCATCTTTGCCGATGTCATGGATCACGAAGATGAGTACCTAGATAAAACCATTGAAGGTTTGCTATTGGCCTTTTTCAACCAAGGTGAAGTATGTACCTGCCCGTCTCGCGCATTAATTCAAGAATCTATTTATGACAAGTTTATGCAGCGAGTATTAGAACGCGTAAAAACCATTAAACAAGGTGACCCTCTTGATACCGATACTCAAGTAGGCGCACAAGTCTCTAAAGGGCAGCTAGACAGAATTATGAGCTACCTCGAAATTGGCAAAAATGAAGGCGCTGAGCTGTTAACCGGAGGCGTTACCGCTAGCTTAGAGGGGGAACACAACAATGGTTACTACGTTCGCCCTACCATACTAAAAGGCACCAACGATATGCGGGTATTCCAAGAGGAAATATTTGGCCCGGTAATTTCTGTCACTACTTTTAAAGATGAAGCCGAAGCACTAAAAATTGCGAACGATAGTGAATATGGATTGGGTGCCGGAGTGTGGACCAGAGATATGAACCTAGCTCAACGTATGGGACGAAAAATTGAAGCAGGCCGCGTATGGATAAATTGCTATCACGCCTACCCTGCTCACGCTGCTTTTGGCGGCTATAAACGCTCGGGAATTGGTCGCGAAACCCACCAAGTGGCGATATCGCACTACCAAAATACTAAAAACTTATTAATAAGTTACGACATAAACCCGCTAGGCTTTTTTTAGCCCTTAACAACAAACATTCAAAGTAATCCCAAAAGCAAAAAAGAGAGCCTAGGCTCTCTTTTCTTTCAACGGCCAATACTAAGCAGGTTGGCCAGTAGCGGCTAATACTACTTCACGAATACATACGTTTTGCGGCTGTCCGTAAGCATAAGCTACTGCGTCAGCAATGTTTTGAGTATTCAGTACACCGCCCATTTCTTCTTTCCATACTTGATAACCGTCTTTAATTTCTTGGCTAGTAGTATGGCTAAGCAGCTCGGTTTCTACCGCGCCAGGGGCAATAACCGTTACCCGAACATTGTCACCCGCCACTTCTTCACGAATGTTTTCACTTACCGCGTGAACGGCAAATTTAGTGCCGCAATATGCCGCATGGCTTGGGAAGGTTTTACGACCAGCAATTGAGCTAACGTTGATAATGGTACCTTGCTGGCGCTGCTTCATGCTGGCCAATACAAGATGAATACCGTTTAGTAAACCCATCACGTTCACGTCTAACATGGTTTTCCACTCGCTTGGCGCTTGCTCGTGAGCAGCCCCTAACAACATTACACCCGCGTTATTCAATAACATGTCTACTGGGCCATATTGTGCTTCCGCATCTTTAATCGCCGCTTCAAAATCACCCAGTTCAGTTACGTCTACTTTACGACAAAGGGTATTTGGTAGGTTTAGAGCTTCTAATTTCTCAATGCGTCGAGCGACTAACAATAAAGGGTGCCCGGCTGCTGACAGTGTTTTTGCACAAGCTTCGCCAATACCAGAACTTGCACCCGTAATAACCACTAAAGGCTTAGACATAGTAACTCTCCAAATCTACATTTATAAAGGACTCAAACAGCTAAAAAATGTTGCTGCTCGGTAATGGCGCTAACTATAGTTCTGGTTTATATAGGTGTAAAATATCGTTTTCCTCTGGTTACCATAGGTTTTAATTATGGATGTACGTTTACTTAAATGTTTTGTGGCAGTGTTTGAAGAACGCTCGATGACGGCAGCGGCCGAGCGCTGTTTTGTGTCGCAACCGTCACTGTCTTCGGCCATTAAACAACTGGAAGCAGAGCTAGAGGTGCAACTGTTTGTGCGCCACAAACGCGGCGTAGATTTAACCGACCAAGCTCACCATTTATATCCTTTGGCGGTTCAAGCGCTGGGGCAATTGAATAAAATGTCTAGTTTGTTTGCCAACCTTCCCGCTAGCTTGCCGCTAAAGCTAGCTAACTTTCACGATATTAGCCCCAGCTTGTTTGCTAAGTTCATCGCTCACTGTAAGCAACAACAGCCCTTGTTTAAATTTGAATTATTGGACGATCAAGATACTCAAGCGCAAGCTCGCTTAAGCCTTGATGTATTGAAGCAAGAAGACGAATTATTTATTCCATTATGGGATGAAGACTATGTACTGTGTGTGCCTCAGCAGCACGAACTTGCCAAGCAGCAGCAAGTAGAGATTGCCGCGCTAAACAACTACGACTTTATTGAATGCGTGGCCTGCGAAGCCCACCAGCAAACCTTAAGCCTGCTGGCCTCGCAAGGCTTTGCAGTAAACCTAGTGGCCAAAGCCCAACATAAAACCCAAGTAAAACACCTAGTCAGCGCCGGTGTAGGCATATCATTCTTGCCAACTGGCGTATTAGAAACCGCCGCCGATTTACAACAAGTAAAACTGCTCGCGCCACGCATGTATCGCAGCATAGGCTTGTGCATAAAAGCCAGTGCCAGTGCAAAGCCAGAGCTAAGCGCGCTGCTAGACGCTGCTAAAACTTGGGAAGTAAACTAATCGGGCGCTAATAGCTATCTGCTAGGTGATACACCCTCAAGCTAGCCGCCATGCGCTCAAACTCATCACCCATGTAGTTAAGGCTTATTGGTTGCTGTGGCAGCAAAGTAAAACTTGAATCAGAAAAGCGGCCACTGGCGTCGCTTTCTAAATGCACAAAAAAAGCAGGTTTGTTAGTGCTTAAAGTTATGCGTTGGTTTTCCTCATCAAGCTGAACACTCACTTCTGCTTTGGCTATCGCTAAGCTTTTGTAGGCTTCGCCCACCCAAGTGTTTTGCAGTTCGTCTCCGTTTGAGCGCCATTGCACAATGTAAAAGCCTTGAGTGCGCTGTTTCTCAAGCTCAGCCAAAGGCATCGTCCAAACCACATCGTTAGCATCGGCAGCTATATTAAGCTCTAGCGCCCTACTAAAGCCTAGATCCCCTTGCCAGCTAACAAACTGCAATTGGCAATCTAGTAAACTAGCACTCACGCTATCTTTAATAAGGCGTAATTCTAAAGCCTTATCACTTTCTACAAAGCTTAGGTATTGCGGGGCGAAGAAGCGTTTTGCGTGATAATGCAGTTGCTTCCAGCGGCCGCTATATTCAATGCTCGACCACGAGCTTACCGGCCAATTATCATTAAGCTGCCAATACAGCATGCCTCTACATTGGGGGCTATTAGCTCGCCAAAAATCACAGGCTGTTTTAATCGCCAAGGCTTGTTGCACTTGGCTTAAATACAACATCTTTTCAAAAGAGGCAGGAAAGCGAAACAGCCGAGTAAACATCTCAGTAATAATGCTATTACCGCTTGGATTCTTTTGATGATTCTCAAAGGTGGGTGAAGTTACGTTCCAGTCTTCAGGCTCCACAAAGGTTTTTACCTCAGCCAACGATGGCCAAGATTGATAACCAAACTCAGAACAAAAACGTGGTTTTATGGTTTGATACGCCGCAAAGGACTTACCCGAATGCCATACATCCCAAAAGTGCATATCGCCTTGGCTATCATCATGCCACGCGTCGCCGTAATCTAAAGCGCCATTACAAGGCGAACTAGGCCAAAATACCCGGCTAGCATCATGTTGCTCTACTACCTGCTGAATGGCGCGATTAAGCCTGTCGTAATTCACCACATAACGTTCGCGATTGGCTTTAGATTCGGGGTACCAATTAATGGCACCAATCACTTCATTGTCACCACACCACAGCACAATACAGCTATGGTCACGTAAACGTTGAATCTGGTCGCTTAATTCAAGCTGCACATTGGCCACAAACTCATCGGTAGAGGGATACAATGAGCAGGCAAACATCATGTCTTGCCACACCATTAAGCCTAACTCATCACACAGTTGATAAAATTCATCGGCCTCGTATTGGCCACCGCCCCATACCCGCAGCATATTCATATTGGCGGCTTTAGCATCAGTTAATAGCTGGCGATAACGCTCTGCTGTTTGCCTCGATGGCATCGCATCAAGCGGGATCCAGTTAGCGCCTTTGGCGGTAATGGGGCAACCGTTAACAATAAAGGTCATGGCGGAACCATGTTGATCTTTTTGAGTCTCTAACGCCAAACTTCGCAAGCCAATTTTTTTCTCAATGCGCTGTTCAGCCAAACTCACTTGCAGCGTATATAAGGGCTGCTCGCCGTAACCTGCTGGCCACCACAACTTTGGGTTGTCTAAATGAATGCTCGCCACGCTGGTCTGGCTATCTAGCTCTGGGATAACCTCTACATGTTGGTCGTCAAAGCTAAGGTGAATAGGCTGCAAGCAATCAAGGTCATGCTTTATGGTAATCACCAACTCAACAGCTTGCCCTTGCCAGTGCTGCTCTACTTGGGTACTTAACAATCTCGCTTGATTGGCCAGCTTAATTTGCACCGGGTCATAAATACCGCTCACCATTAAACAAATACCCCAATCCCAACCGGCGTGGCATTGGCTTTTACGCAAACTGTTCATATAGGGGATTTGGTTATTGCTCATGGACGAAGGCACAACAAAAGGCAGGGTGTCAGCGCGTTGCTTGGCGGCAACATCGGCGCGATGGAAATACACCCGAAGCTTATTAGACCCAGCTTTAACATAGGGCTTAATGTTAAAGCGCCATAAGCGAAACATGTTGTCGCAACTGGCCAGCAGTTGGTCATTTAAGTAAACCTTGGCCACCGTATCTACTCGGCTTAAGGCCAGCTCAATAAAATCATGATTTAGCTGTTCATCACTCAGCTCAAACTCAGTACTCAGTTGCCAATCAGCTTGCCCCACCCACTGCACATCTTGCTCGTTACATTTCGAGTAAGGATCTGGTATCAAGCCTGCATTTAGCAAGGCTGAATGATTATCACCAGGGATTTGGCAGGCGACATCAATCTCAGGATAATCAGGAGAAGTTAACCGCCAATTTTGGCTTAGGTTTAGACGAGTCATTTAGCCCCTTACTGAGCGATACCGCTTTGCTTTATTAAGCAGCCTACGCATAGCGTATAAGGGCGACAACTTAGATAAAAATGCTTTGTGGGAAGCATCAAAAATTACCGGCATTGGCTGATAGAATTTCAAGAGATTTGTCATAGAGTTATAGGGTTTTTATAACTTTGTGCTTATAACTTCACCCACAAAAACACTGCGCTTATACACCAGCAAATGGCAGTTACTATTTTCCACAGACGCCCGCACACTTCCATGCTGATATTTTTATTAATTTTAGAGCTAGGTGGCTGATGTAACTTAGGAAAGGTGATAGTCTAATTCTTATTGAATGAGGGAGAGGAAGAAAGCCTCCCTCATTTCAACAAGGAGTTTTCCTCTTAATAAGTTCGTTAGGTTTTTAATCAAGTAAGGTAGCTAATGGAACTAGTGTGCAAAATTTTGGCTTGGGATTGGGGTGAAATGATCCAAGTTGCAACCGGTGTCGGAACATTGATAATCGCTTGGGTTGCAATGTCTACTTGGAAGAAACAGCTAAAAGTGCAAAAAGTTACCGGTTTACTCGATGAACTTACTGATTCTGTTCATGAATTTATTCATCAAGTTAGCCTGCCGACTCAGCAGCTCCAATATATTCGAATTGCAATTAAGAGCATGCAATATGACATGAGTCTAAACAATGAACTGAAACATCCCCGATTAGTTAGGTATATCGAAAAATCTGGAAATGAAGCGGCACTAAAGTTAAAGGACAATTTGATTCCTTGTGACTCTTCTGTCCACCGTATTCGCTCACTAATTGTTAAAGCTCAAGTTTTTCAAATCGAAGACTTCGATAAGTGTTCTAATGCATGCCTAATGTTGGTTTGGCAGTACGACCGACTGTGGGCTATTTACTCAATGCTGTGTAGTTCAGGTATGAACTGGGAGCATCCTGATGTTATCAAGCAGTTGGATGATATAGACAAAATAACACACATAGAGATTGAGCAAGCATTATCCCAGCACCAAGTGAAGTTTCTCGAATTCGTTAAAGAGACATACAATGAGCAGTACAAAACCTAACGAACTGTTTAGGAGTGATTCTAAACGCATGGCATTTTTACTATGAGCTGGAAGCCAATAACAGAAGTAGACCTTTGGGATAGAATAAATTCCGCATGTGATCGTATGACCGCTGAGCAGGCTAAGATCTGGGAGGTTATCAAAATTCATCCCCACAAATGGGAAGAAGAAACCTACGGTTCACTTGGTGGTGGCTTTTGGGTCGTTGCAATTATTGGATCTTCGATTGTTTGGTTCAACGACATTGAAGATGGTTTCAACCAATCTTCCTATAGTGAGTTTGGAAAAATTGCCGAGTATTGCTGTAACCAGGACGAATTAGAGTGGGCAGTACAAAATGTCATTAATTTACTAAACGAAGGGTATTATTCAGCCGGTAGAAGTGGCCCGCCTCAGCCTGTTACTTAACAAGGCTATTGACCTTATTCTACCAAACTTAGGCTAATCCAAAACGCCTTTAGATTCATTAAAATCTACAACCTTGCCGCCAACATCTTCGGTGTATCAAACAAACTTAAATAGGCGCTCTGCTCACTCCAATTTTGCCAATCTAACTCAACCTCAATCACCGCTAGGCTGGCGGTAGGAAACTTAATTAAGTCTTCACCCGTTAAGTAGTTAACTAGGTCTTCAAAGGCTGGATTATGCCCTACTAGTGCAACTTTGCTTATTTGCTTAGGTAAGCTTTGAATATGTACCAGCAAATCTGCCCAGCGAAAAGTATATAAGCTGTTTTCACAAGTGATTTGAAGGTCGACCTCTACCTCACTGCCTTTAAGAAATTGACTACGCTGTGCTAACCAATATTCGCAGGTTTGCTGGGCACGCAGAGCTGGTGAGTAATGTACTAATTCAAGCTGAGAAAACTGGCTAGCGTAGTGACTTGCCATAAGCTGTGCAGCTTTGTGGCCGCGCTCTGCTAAAGGGCGTTGTCTATCACCTAAACTTGGATCGTCCCAACTGGATTTAGCATGGCGAATTAACCAAAGTTGGCGAGACATACGCATACTCCTGCATCCCAAAAACAAAAAAGCCTGCAAAGCAGGCTTTTAGCATAAGTGAATTAAAACTTAAGGGCGAGCTAACATGTCGCCAATACCGATCCACTTGTAAGAGGTTAACTCCTCTAAGCCCATTGGGCCTCGTGCATGCAGCTTTTGGGTAGATACTGCTACTTCGGCACCTAAGCCAAATTGCGCGCCGTCGGTAAATCGGGTTGAGGCATTTACGTAAACTGCTGCAGAACCTGCAGCATTCACAAAGCGCTCTACAGCATTTAAGTTATTCGACAAAATAGCGTCTGAGTGGCTAGCGTTGTGAGTGCGCATGTGAGCAATGGCTTCCTCTACGTCTGCTACTACTTTCACACCTAAGGTATAGCTTAGCCATTCAGTATCAAAGTCACCTTCGCCAGCTACTTGTAAGTCTTTAGCGTTAGCTAAACCCGCCATGGCATTTTCAGTGGCCACTAATTTAACCGATGATTTATTCATGCAATCGGCTAGCATAGGCAGTAACTCGGCAGCTACGTTTTGATCAACCAATAGGCTGTCTAAGGCATTACATGCTGATGGTCGCTGCACTTTTGAATTCTCAATAACATTGAGAGCAGCAGCCAAATCTACCGAGTTATCAACGTAAATATGGCTAATGCCAAATCCACCGATAATCACCGGAATGGTACTGTTCTCCTGACACATTTTGTGCAGGCCAGCACCACCACGAGGAATAATCATATCCACGTAATCGTCTAAACGCAGTAGTTCACCTACTAGCTCGCGGTCTGGTTTTTCAATGTATTGCACTGCTGCCGCTGGCAAACCTGTTTGCTCTAAGGCAGATTGAATGACCGACACAAGCGCCATGTTTGAATGGAAGGTTTCTTTACCACCGCGCAAAATACTGGCGTTGCCGGTTTTTAAACATAAAGCGGCAATATCAATGGTTACGTTAGGGCGTGCTTCATAAATAACCCCTACTACGCCTAATGGCACACGGCGTCGTGATAAACGCAGGCCATTTTCTAATACGCGGCAATCCATCTCGCTGCCGATAGGGTCGTTAAGTGAAATGACGTTACGCACGTCGCCAGCAATGCCCGCTAAGCGTTCGCTGCTTAGCATTAAGCGATCGAGTAAAGCTTCAGATAAACCCGATTGACGAGCTGCATCTAAATCAATTTTATTAGCCGCCAGAATGCGCTCTTGTTGAGCTTCTAACTGATCGGCAATGGCCGCTAGCGCTGCATTTTTTTGGCTAGTACTTAAGGTTGCTAAATCAAAGCTAGCTTGTTTGGCTTGTTGCCCTAGTGTTTGTAAACTCATTTGGAATTCCTATTTCAATACTAAATCGTCACGGTGAACAGCAACAGGCCCGTAGCCATACCCCAGGGTTTCTTCAATTTTCTCTGAATGTAAGCCCTTTATTAAGTCCATCGCTTTGGCTTGGTAGCGACAAACACCGCGAGCAACTTCTAAACCTTTGCTATCGACAATACGCACTACATCTCCGCGGCTAAACTTGCCTCGAATAGCGGTGATGCCTTTTGGTAACAAGCTTGAACCACAGTCCATAATGGCCTTACAAGCACCATCATCCAATACCAACTCACCTTCTGGTGGAAAACCGGCCAAAATCCACTGTTTGCGATTTTCGAGAGAGGTATTGGAAGTAGGGAAACGTGTACCCACACTTTCCCCTTCGACTAAACGCGTAATCACATTTTCAGCATGGCCCGCAGCTATAATCACTTCAACCCCTGCTCTGCCAGCCACTTCAGCGGCTTGTAACTTGGTTGCCATACCACCAGTTCCTAAGCCCCCCACACTGCCACCTGCTAAGGCAATAATAGACGCGCTAATTTCCGGTACTACTTCAATCAATTTAGCATCAGGGTTGTTGCGAGGATCCGCGGTATATAAACCGGGTTGGTCGGTTAACAGTAGTAGCTTGTTCGCTTCACCCAAAATAGCGGCTAGCGCCGACAAATTATCATTGTCACCAACCTTAATTTCAGCCGTTGCTACTGCATCATTTTCATTAATGATTGGCACAATACCGTGTTTTAGCAACGCTTTGAGCATATCTTTAGCGTTGAGAAAGCGTTCGTGATCTTCTAAATCTGCTCGCGTGAGTAGCATTTGCCCAACATGCATATCGTAAATACCAAACAGGCTTTCCCAGGTTTGAATTAATCTACTCTGGCCTACCGCTGCCAGCATTTGCTTGTTGGCAATAGTGGGCGCAATGTTATTGTGCGTAAGCGAAAGGTGTTCACGCCCTGCCGCAATGGCGCCTGAAGAGACCACAATTAGCTGATGACCCGCTTTACGCAACAATGCGCACTGTCGCACCAATTCGATCATATGGGCGCGATCAAGTTTAGAGGTGCCTCCAGTAAGCACACTGGTGCCTAACTTAACTACAATGGTTTGCTTCAACATGCTTGTTAACTATTCCAACTCGGCTAAAACGCAAAGCGAGTATTCTACCTGATATTAATAAGACGCACAGACTCTGTGCGCCATTTTTTTGCGGAACTCTTCGGCTTAAGCTGCCGGGAGAGCCAAATTGGGGGATAACGAGGGAGCAGCGCTAACGCTAAGTTCTAACTTTTGTAGGGTTACTAGCAGCTTTTGGTAAAACACGTCTAAAGAGTCTTGAACTTCTTTTTGGTGTTTTGCTGGAATGGCGCATTCTTGCCACTCGCCCTGCTTGTCGTATAGTCCGAACCAGTAATGATATTCAAAATTGTCTTCGCTCACACGTAGCTCTAGCCACCAGCCAAAAAACTCGCGTTCTTCTGCTGCTGGTTTGTCACTAACACAAGAGGCTAGGCAATCAAAAAAGTACTGTTCTTTACTACTATGTTCCTTGCGAAAGTACGGCCCCATAGCGGTAAATCTCGAGGTCAACTTTCCATGGCTTGGCCAAGTCACTTCCATGCGCTTAATCTCTCCACAGTGATGGTTGTTCAACAACATTTTGTATCACCATAATGACCACAATTAACTGAAATCACAATTGCTTTTGTAGCCAATGCGTGACCTTTGTGAAGATTTGGTTGTAATTTTCTAGTGAATCCACCTCTTTTAGCATTTCAACTTCACAATGAGATGAAGCCATATTTAACAAAGAGATATCGGTTTGCGGGCTAATTGCATCATTCTTACGCCCCACCACAAACATAGGCAGCTTGGTGCGTGGCCCACCTAAAATGCCTTGGGTTTTGAGGGACAAGGGTAAGCAACGATAAAACAAGCTTTCGGTATTGCCTGCGTTGCTCCCGCTGCGATTGGCTAAACAGTCTTGATACATTTGTGGCAAGTTTTGGAAACGCTGAATATCGGTAAACAATCGGTCTACTGGTGCACCCACCGTCACTACTGCGCGCAAACGTTGGGAAGCGATAAATGCCAAACGTGCTGCTACGTTACCAGCAAATCGATAACCCAACATGGCAACCCGGGCATGGTCAACCCATGGCACTTCAGGGAGGTGGTCTAGCACGGCTAAGTGGATCTTGCTGCTGTCTTGTTGCAATTTCCAGTGAGAGCAATGCCCTGCACCTGGCAAATCGATACACAGCATGGCAATGCCAGCTGGTGCTAAGAATCGCTCAAAAAACGGATACAACTCGGTTTGAATGGTATCTAAGCCGCCGCTCACTAACACCACCGGTTTTACCGAATCGGTGTCTGGTAAATGCAAATAACAAGGCACTTGTTTGCCTTCAATAGGCACATTTATAATTTTGCATTGATACTGGCTGTGCTCCATAGCAGACACAAAATTACTATGAGCAAGCGCATGTGCAGAGGTAGCTAAATCGTCCCCTTTAAAATGCGGATAAGCCGCTACAGTGGCGCTGTAGCTGGCTTGCAAAAACTCACTGTAGGCCTGCTGTTGTTCACCTTTTTCAGCGGCTTGTTTAGCCTTAACTTGATGCCCTACCGCACGTTGCATCCACTCATAATTCCAGTTACCCGGTTGGTAACCGCCAATGGTGTCTAACAGCTCGCTGGTACGTGGTTTGTCGCACATGGCGATACTGGCAAACAAACGCTCGGTTTCAATGGGATCTAAGCCTAACCATGCCCAATATTCTCGGCGTAACAAGCGATACCAGTTTCTGCCTTCTTCTTGGCCTATAGCGGTTGATTGAGCCGCATTAGAGTTTGAAACAGTGGAGGTTTCTACCACATTAATACGTGGCTTAAACAATACTTCGGATAGATTTTCCTTCACAACAACTTACTCGCAGTCTTATTAATAAATAAAATATACCATAAAAAAAGGTCGCCACATTGTGACGACCTTGTTTGTTATAAGGTTTTAGTCAGCTTTAGAAAAAAGCAAACTTAAGAACAAATACTACAGCCAGTACCCAAACGCTTAACGGTACTTCTTTATGGCGACCGGCTAACAGCTTAATCGCGGTGTAAGAGATAAAACCAATTGCGATACCGTCGGCAATAGAGAACGACAGCGGCATTAAAATAGCCACAATTGCAGCCGGAGCGGCTTCGGTTAAGTCGGTCCAGTCTACGTTAATAAGGCCCGATAGCATTAAAGTACATACGTAGAACAAGGCACCAGCGGTAGCGTAGGCAGGGATCATTCCAGCCAATGGCGAGAACAATAGCGCTAAGATAAATAGCACACCAACCACTACAGCGGTAAGGCCAGTGCGGCCACCCACTTCTACACCCGCGCCACTTTCAACGTAAGAAGTGGTGCTAGATGTACCCAGCATAGAGCCTGCAATAGTGGCACTAGAGTCAGCTAACAGTGCTTTTCTAAGGTTTGGTAAATTGCCGTTTTCATCCAGTAATTTACCGCGCTGAGCAACCGCAGTTAAGGTGCCTGCTGTGTCGAATAAATCAACAAACAAGAAAGCAAAAATAACACTGATCATGGTCACATCTAAAGCGCCCATAATATCTAGCTGCATAAAGGTAGGAGCTGGATTAGGTGGCATAGAAACAATACCGCCATATTGGGTGTAACCCAATACAATCGACAATACCGTAATCGCCAAAATAGAAATAAGCACGCCGCCTTTAACTTTGCGGTACTCAAGACCAATAATCAGGAAGAAACCTAATGCCGCTAGAATCATCTGATGTGGGTTCTCGTGACCTAAGCTCACCAACGTAGCGGGGTTGTCTACCACAATGCCAGCATTTTTAAGGGCGATAAAACCAAGGAACAAACCAATACCTGCAGCAATACCTACACGTAATGTTTGCGGAATTGAGTTGATAATCCACTCACGAACTTTAAACAAGCTCAAGCAAATGAAAATAACACCCGATAAGAATACCGCACCTAGCGCTACTTGCCAGCTATGACCCATGCCAAGCACTACGCCATAAGTGAAGAATGCGTTTAAGCCCATACCCGGCGCTTGAGCGATAGGATAGTTGGCATAAAGGCCCATAATGAAACAACCAACCGCTGCAGCTAAACAAGTCGCAACAAATACTGCGCCTTGATCCATCCCTGTGGCAGCTAGCATGCTAGGGTTTACAAAAATGATGTAGGCCATGGTCAAGAAGGTGGTTAAACCCGCAATGACTTCTGTGCGCACATCAGTGCCATGCGCTTTCAATTTAAATAGTTTCTCTAACATAGCAGTGTATGTTCCTTGGACAGACAGTGGTTTAGTTGGCCGTTGTTAGGCATTCCATTAAAGCTAACAGCGGAAATCGCGAGGCATTATATTCGTGGCCTAAGTAAGATGCTACTGGATGATGAAGCCAACCTGCGCTAGATCAGCAAAAAAACCTAAAATCACCAACTCACAGCGTTAATATCCGCTAGAGCAGCACATTTATTTGGATTATCTGCCAGCGTTAGGACTTTTTTGATAGTGATTATCATGCTAACCATCAAGGCGAATTTAATGCTCTACTGAATCAGAACTTGTTTATAAACAATTATTCCAGCTAAATAGCTTAATACAGGCTTATATTCATAGAATTGAGCTGCTACAGTCTGATTCATTCTACAAATACAGATTTTAAGGTGACTTTGTGTCTACACTATCTTCGCTAAAACCACAGGCCTTGTGGCAGCATTTTGAAACCATGTGTTCTATTCCTCACCCTTCTAAGCATGAACAAGCCATGATCGATTGGGTGACAGGTTTAGCTAGCGAGCATCAGCTTGAACATTTTCAAGATGCTGTTGGTAATGTGATCATTAAAAAGCCTGCTACCGCTGGCATGGAGAATCGCCAAGGTGTGATTCTACAAGCCCATTTAGATATGGTGCCGCAAGCGAACAACGATACCCAACACGACTTCACTAAAGATCCTATTCGCCCCTACATTGATGGCGACTGGGTTACCGCAGAAGGTACCACTTTAGGCGCTGACAACGGCATCGGTGGTTCGTCAATTTTAGCGGTACTTACCAGCAACGACATTGAGCATGGCCCAATTGAAGCGCTATTTACCATTGATGAAGAAGCAGGCATGACCGGCGCTTTTGGCCTACAGGCGGGTGTATTAGAAGGCAAGCTGCTAATTAACACCGACTCTGAGCAAGAAGGCGAAGTGTACATGGGTTGTGCGGGTGGCGGCGATACCAGCATTAGCTTTGCTAGCGAATATCAAGCTACCAACACCCAACAACTAGCGATTGAGTTAAGTGTTACAGGCTTAAAAGGTGGTCACTCTGGCTGTGATATCGATACCGGCCGAGCCAATGCTAATAAACTACTAGTTCGCATTGTAGCTGCCATGCAACAGCAAGGTTTTGAACCTGTATTGTGCAATATTCAAGGCGGTAGTTTACGTAACGCTATTCCACGCGAAGCTAGCACTAAGCTGGTTTATAAAGCTGAACAACAGGCCGTTTTAGCGCAGTTTATTGCTAGCCAAATCGACGACATTGTCGGTGAATTTGGTGCAGTAGAAACTGACTTAGAGATCACCGCAGCCGCCATTGATACGCCAAGCCAAAGCTTGACTGGCGAGCTTTCTCAGCAAATTGTTGCCAGCTTAAATGCTTGTAGCAACGGCGTTGTTAGCATGAGCCAAGCAGTTGAAGGCGTGGTAGAAACATCACTTAACCTTGGTGTAATTAGCCAAAGCGCAGACAGCATCGATATTAAAGTATTGGTTCGCTCGCTAATTGACTCTAGCCGTTTACAAGTAGAAGCCAGCCTAGCCTCTTTGTTCAGCCTTACTTCAGCTACCGTTTCATTCTCTGGTGCTTATCCAGGTTGGAAGCCAGAAACTGACTCGATAATGAAAACTCTCGTTCAAGACAGTTACCAAGAACTGTTTGGCAAATGCCCGAATGTAATGGTGATTCACGCAGGACTAGAGTGTGGCTTATTTAAAAGTGCTTACCCTGAATGGGATATGGCGTCTTTTGGGCCAACCATCAAGTTCCCACATAGCCCAGACGAAAAAGTAGAAATTGCCGCTGTAGAAAAGTACTGGCAACTACTGGTAGCCGTATTGAAAAACGTTCCCGTAAAAGCATAAGCAATACCCACCAAGCTGGCATCCTGTCAGCTTGGTATCTTAATTACTCGTTACATTTTCAAATCAACTAGCCCCTCTCGCTATTTTCTAAACTACTTCTCTATTTTAATGATATTTCCATCAAGCATTAATCAACTTGTGCTAGTATCCTGCGCCATTAAATATCGATATAAAACAATTAGAAGGATCTAGTAATGAGTGAAGACACCTTAGATAAAAAGCTAAGTTTGGATAAAATCAATAAGCTAAGCAGTGGTTTCAAATTTAACGTTAAATTTGTGGCTGTATTAGTGATGATTGCGGGACTCATTTACACCTTAAGTAACTCATTTTTCTACGCTGAGCCAGGTTACATTTATCACGTAAGAACAGTAACCGGTAACGAAGCGGTAGTAACCGAGGTCGGCTATAAGTTTTATCCTTTTGGTCGATATAATTCATGGAAAAGAGCCATGACGGTTCAGGCCTTATCGGGTTCATCTACCAACTCAATTCGAGCCGAAAAAGATTCTGACAATTCTTCAGCTAGCTTGCCACCAATGAGCATCATGTTTTTGGACCAAGTTGATGCCCATGCTGAAGCGACAGTGCGCTTTTCAATCCCTTCAGATCATGAATCTTTTCTCCACCTAGCCCACGAGTTTAGATCACCAGAAAACTTGCTACGCACCGCCCTCATTCCTGCATTTAAAGAAACCTTGCAAGCCAACGCGTCTTTAATGGCAGCTGAGGAGTATTACGCAGGCGGACGCACCGAATTCAACTCTGAATTTGAAAACCAAATGAACAGCGGTATTTTATTGGTTAAACGAGAAGAAATTATCATTCATTCTAAACAATCAACAGGCAGTGCTAATGCCGCTTTAGGTACCGACCAAGATGAGTATGGCGATAATAGCAAAACCGTTTTTGTGGTAAATAAAGTACTTGGGGAAGACGGACTACCTTTACGTAAATCACAACGGTTCACCGATTTTGGGGTAACCGTAGTATCTGCTCTCATCACCGATATGCGCCCTAATGCTAAATTTATCGAGCGTATGCAATTAAAACAAAAGGCATCAGCCGACCGAGCAATCGCCAGAGAGCAACGTGTTCAAGAGGAAGAGCAACGTTTGTTAGCCATTGCTCGCGGTGAGCGTGAAGTTGCCGAACGTCAGGCCAAAGCGAAAGTAGAGCAAATACAAAAAACCACTGAAGCACAAACTGATAAGCAGTTAGCGATTACCAATGCTGAAAAATTAAAAGCTCAAGCGAAAATTTCTAAAGAAACCGCTGAAATCAATTTAGAAAAAGCGCGTATTGAAGCCGAAACCCAGCAAACATTGGCCGAAGCTGAAGCCTACCAAAAACGAGTGATTTTAGAAGCCGATAACGCCTTGGCGCAAAAGCTGGAAGCAGAAGTGAAAATTCAAGCGCTTTGGGCTGATGCTTTTGCTAAACGTAATGTGCCCACCAACGTATTTGGTGCAGGGGGTAATTCAGGCACACCATCAGGCAGCGATGCAGAAACTCGTGCCTTTATGCAAATGCTGACACTAGATGCCGCTAAGCGATTAAGTTACGACCGCGAGATCACTAAATAACAGAACTAAAACGGCAAAATCAGTTGCGGTGACTGGTTTTGCTGCTCTGGCGCTAGACCAATATGCAAACCAATCAATCGTACGGCTTTGCCCTTACCTCTTGCTAGCGCTTCGTTAAACAACTCCAATAAGGTTGTTTCATCAATCTGTTGGCATTGCTTCTCTTTGGTGGTTTGCTGAAAATCAGCGAATTTCACTTTTACGCCTAATTTATTCATTTTGGCTTGTTTAAGGTGCTTTTCACTGCGGCGTTTTAACTCTGGCAGCAAAGCCATTAAACGTTCCACCAAAATACCTTGGTCACCTTCGTCTTGCGCAAAGGTACGCTCCACCGCTACTGATTTACGTTGCCGGTCGTTACTGACCGCC
Organism: Agarivorans sp. DSG3-1; assembly: GCF_046774965.1. Classification (NCBI taxonomy): domain Bacteria; kingdom Pseudomonadati; phylum Pseudomonadota; class Gammaproteobacteria; order Alteromonadales; family Alteromonadaceae; genus Agarivorans; species Agarivorans sp. DSG3-1. The sequence continues at coordinate 4,390,190 of NZ_CP177241.1, forward strand.
CGCTCGTCCACGCCTTGGCAACGCATCCATAACATCTCACCAAACTTGCCAAAAATTTGTTTTAGTTTATCTCGCTCGGCACGACGAATATCTCCCCCCGTGTAAAGCCCTTGGTGATGCAGTTTTTCAATGCTCACTTTGCCTACACCAGAAATTTTTTCTAGGGCTAAGGTTTCAATAAATTCGCTTACTTGCTCAGGTTTAATCACAAATAAACCATTGGGTTTGTTTAAGTCTGAAGCAATTTTGGCAAGAAATTTCACAGGAGCGACTCCAGCCGAAGCAGTTAAACCGGTTTTATCAAAGATATCTTGCCTAATTTGCTCGGCAATTAAGGTGGCTGAACCACGGCAGGCTTGGCTACTGGTTACGTCTAGGTAGGCTTCATCGAGAGATAATGGCTCTATTGCGTCAGCATAATCATGAAAAATTGCCTGCACTTGTTGGCTGGCGTCTTGATAGGCGGCCATACGTGGCGGCACTAGCACTAAATCAGGACAAAGCTGCATAGCCTTATGAGTTGGCATCGCCGAGCGAATGCCATATTGGCGAGCAATGTAATTGCAGGTGGTTAATACCCCTCGACCACTACGCATGCCACCAACAGCCAGCGGCACATTGGCTAACTCTGGCTGGTCACGCATTTCCACAGCCGCATAAAAACAATCCATGTCTACATGGATAATCTTACGCTGAATTGAAGCTGGTGTTGTCAATATGCCGCACTCATAACTGTATATACAAACAGTATAAAGCTGATATGCGGAATTACCAAGTAACACTGAGCAGTTTTTAGCATGCTAACCAGCCAAATTACTATGGCTTGAACGCAAGAGCTTGAGTAGTATTGAAAAACCAATTTGCTGAAGGAAGTAAAACTGTGAGTGATGCACGACTAAGCCAACTGAGTGTTTATCCCATTAAATCAACGGCCGGTATCCACCTTAATCATGCTTATGTTGAGGAACACGGTTTAGCTTTTGACCGCCGATTTGTTGTTTGCCAGCCAGACGGCATACAGATTACCGCGAGAACTCACCCTAAATTGGCACAAGTCCATAGCGCGCTAAATCGCGATGGTTTGCATTTGCGCGCACCTAATATGGCAGCGCTTGATATTGTTTATAGCGAGTTCTCAGAGGATTACCGTGAGGTAATGATTTGGAAAGACAGCGTACAAGCGCAACATTGCCACCGCTCTTACGATGCTTGGTTTAGTGAGTATTTAGGCGAACCTTGTCACTTGGTGTTTTTTGGTCAGCAATCTCAGCGCAAAGTAAAACAACGAGAGAGTCAGGTTTCTTTTGCCGATGGCTATCCATTGCTACTGATTTCTGAAGCGTCGCTTGAGGATCTCAATTTGCGCTCTAGCGCTATTCACTGTATGGAACAGTTTCGCCCTAACATTGTGGTAAAAAATACCGAGGCTTTTGCCGAAGATGGTTGGAAGCGCTTTAAAATTGGTGAAGTTGAATTTGAAGTACAAAACCCTTGTTCTCGCTGTATATTCACAACTCTCGACCAAGCCAGTGGTCAATTTCATCCGAATAAAGAGCCGCTTGCTACCTTCGCCAAATATCGCCAAGGAGACGGCGGCAATGTGTATTTTGGGCAAAATGTTGTGGCTCTAAATAGTGGCAAAATCAGCTTGTACGACAGCATTGAAGTACTAGAAACGCGCCAAGCAGAGGTATATCCAGATACCTCTGAAAAACGGCAAGCTAACAGCACTCCCTCAGCTCAACAGTGGCAGCAAGGTGAGGCGGTTAAGCTAAGTTGCATTGCAGTTCAGCAAGATACCCACGATGTAAAAACCTTTGTCTTTGAGCCACCTAAACATTTACAAGCTACTTACCTACCCGGCCAATACATGGGGCTTGAACTTGAGATCGACGGCAAGCCTGTTCATCGTAATTACACCTTATCAAGCTCACCTAGCCGCCCTTATCGCTTAGCCATTACCGTAAAACGAGTGACCGGCGGCCAAGCGTCTAACTGGCTGCACGATAACCTTAAACCGGGTATGCACTTAAACACTCACGCGCCAAGTGGCGACTTCCACCTAGAGCAAAGTAACAACCAAAAGCTGCTATTGCTGTCTGCTGGCAGTGGCATAACGCCTATGCTATCGATGCTTCGTTACTTAAGTGACATGAATATCGAAAAAGACATCGTGTTTTTACACAGTGCCCATAGCGAGCAGGACTTAATTGCCGAAGCGGAGCTAGCCCAGCTCAGCAATAACTTTAAACACTGCAGTATTCGCTACACCCTTACTCAGAATGCCCCAGCCAATTGGCAAGGTTACCAAGGCCGCTTAAATCGCGGTATGTTAATGGACATTGCTGATTTAGATCAGCGAACAGTGTTTGTTTGTGGCCCACAAGCCTTTATGCAAAGCGCGAAAGAGCAGCTACTAGCTCTTGGGGTGTACGAGTCAGATTACTTTGAAGAAAGCTTTGGCCACCAGCTCACAGAGAAGGTGGAGACCAAACCTGTCAATATTCTGTTTGATAGCTGGGATACTTATGTTCAAGGCAATAATCAGCAGAACTTATTAGAGCAAGCCGAACAGGCTGGTTTAAACTTAAGCTATTCTTGCCGCGGAGGATTTTGTGGAAGCTGTAAAGTAAAACTGCAAAGTGGTGACGTTAAGATATTGGAAGATAGCGGCTTAACCGACGATGAAAAACAACAGGGCTTTATTCTTAGCTGCAGTTGTATTCCAACAAGCGATGTTTGTATTACTCAAGACTAATATGACATTCAGTAACTCATAAATTTATAAACGTTTACATACGATAGGAAGATAAAAATGAAGTTTCTTCACACCATGGTTCGAGTAAAAGACCTCGATGAATCACTTAACTTTTATTGCAACTTGTTAGGGATGACCGAAGCCCGTCGCTACGAGAGCGAACAAGGTCGCTTCTCTTTAATTTACTTGGCCGCAGATGAAGACTTAGCCCGCGTAAAAGCCGAAGACGCACCTTGCCTAGAGCTTACTTACAACTGGCCAGACGAAAATGGCAATCAAGAAAGCTACAGCGGTGGTCGTAACTTTGGTCATATTGCAGTATCGGTAGAAGATATTTACGGCTTATGCGAAAAGCTACAAAATGCCGGCGTTACCATTAACCGCCCGCCTCGTGATGGCCACATGGCATTTGTAGTATCGCCTGATGGTATTTCAGTAGAACTATTACAGCAAGGCGAGTCTTTGCCTGCACAAGAACCTTGGTTGTCTATGCCTAGTACGGGTTCATGGTAATCTTCAGCAGACACTAACACCATATGTAAACCAAGTGATACACCAAAAAAAAGTGAATCACTTGGTTTATTTGACCGAGCAGTCAAAAGTTGTATGGGAATGACATACCATTTTTTGATATGCTGCTTACAATTGTAAAACTATTGTAAAGTCGAATTTATGGATGAAAGCGACAAGATTATCGCTCAATTAAGAGAGAAAAATCGTCAACTGACCCACCAGTTACAAGACACCAAAAATCTTCTCAATATCACCTTAAATGACAGTGGTTTAGTACTATGGGAGCAACATATCCCTAGTGGACGGCTGAGCCTTTACAATTCTGAATACGGAAAAATTTGTGGTATATCCGCCACAAAACAAGAAGCGCTATACGAAAACTGGAAGTCTAATCTTCACCCAGAAGATAAAGAGCTGGCGATAAAAGCCTTTGACTCGATGATTCATGGCCATAGTGATGAGTACAATATTGAATATAGGATGCTTCACCAAGACGGCAGTACTCGCTGGATAAAAGACCGCGGCACCGTTCAACAATATGATGACGATAACCACCCGCTAAGAGTGATTGGTACCCATATCGATGTTACCCAGTTGCGCTTGGATCAACATCGTTTATCGAAACTGGCCCATCAAGATAACTTAACTGGCCTGCTAAACCGCCATGCCTTTGAAGCGCAGTTTAATGACTACTGCCAAAACATTGGGGATGAAGGCGGCACCTTAATGTTTATTGATTTAGACAAATTTAAACCAATTAACGACCAACATGGCCATACCGCAGGAGATCATATTCTTAAGGCTTGCGCGGCACAGATTCAAAACAACAGTCCTGCTCACGGGAAGTGTGGACGGATTGGTGGTGACGAGTTCGCCCTACTCGTTCCCTATAGCGAACCACAAAAGTTGCAACAGCTTTGTCTGCAATTACTGAAAAGCTTTGATCAGCCCTTTAAATACAATCATATAGAAGTGGCCGTGAGCTTGAGCATTGGCGTATGTAGTTTTCATCGTCACAATGAAGACTTCAGCCAAATACTTCACCGTGCCGACCAAGCTATGTACCAAGTAAAACACAATGGGAAAAGCAACTTTTCATTTTGGAATGCGAAAAGTTAACTATTTAGCAAAGCTGCTTAACCAGCGCTGAATTTGCACTTTACGCACAAAAAACAAAATACCAATAATCGCTAAATATATCACCGGTTCCAGCCAACCAGATTTAAGTGACCACCAAAAGTGAATCACCACCAGTAAAGCAATTGGGTAGATAAAGCCGTGTAACTGCAGCCAGCGGCGCCCCAAGCCCGTCTGTAGCTTTTTAAGCGAGGTAATACTCATTGCCAGCAATACCACAAAACCCAGCATGCCTAACCAAATATACGGGCGCTTAATCGTTTCCTGCCAAAACAAGCCCCAGTCTAAGCCTAGATCTATTAACAAGTAAGCGGCTAAATGCAGCAAGGCATAAGCAAACACATACAATCCAATAAGCCGTCTAAACGCTAACAAGCTCGGCAATTTAAAACGCCGTGACAACGGCGCTAAACACAAGGTAATCAGCAGTATGTTTAGCGCGCTGTTAGCAAAATAATGAATAATAGCCTGTACAGGGTCGCCGCCCCACCACTCATTAAGAACAGCTGCTACGCAGTATGCAAAAGGGCTGAGCAGCAATACATGCAGAGCGAGCCGCGTTTGCCATTGATGCTTGGCTAAATACTGGTTAATGCGCTTATTCACATCGGCTCCCATTAATAATAACGACTCAAATCCATGTCTTTGTACATATGGGCTACCTGTTTGCTGTAGCCATTAAACATTTCAGTGTCGATGCGTTTGCGCCCAAGCAAGCCAGCATCATCAATGCGTCGTTCCGAGGCTTGGCTCCAACGAGGATGGTCAACCTGAGGATTAACATTAGCGTAAAAGCCGTATTCACTGGGCCCTAAAAGATTCCAGGTTGTTGGTGGTTGTTTATCTAAAAAGCGGATCCTTACAATAGATTTAATACTTTTGAAGCCATATTTCCAAGGCACAACTAAACGCAGCGGCGCACCATTTTGCGCAGGTAGAGTTTTGCCATACATGCCCACCGCCATAAAGCTCAGTGGATTCATTGCTTCATCAAGGCGTAAGCCTTCTACGTAAGGGTAATCTATACCGCCACCGACAAAGCGGCTTTTTTGCCCGGGCATTTGTTCTGGATCGTAAAGAGTCTCAAAGGCAACATACTTGGCCGAAGACAAAGGTTTGGCCATTTTCAATAAGTCGCTAAGCGAAAAGCCAACCCAAGGAATGACCATCGACCAGGCTTCAACACAGCGTAAGCGATAAATCCGTTGCTCTAAGGCCATTTTGGCCATCACATCGTCGAGATCTAAAGTGACTGGCTTTTCGACTAAGCCATCAATGGTGATAGACCAAGGTGTAGGGTTAAAGTTGCGACTGTTTTTTGCTGGGTCGTCTTTAGCGGTACCAAACTCATAGAAGTTATTGTGGCTAATGGCTTTGGATTCTGGAGTGAGCGCATCATTGTGCAGCGGCGCAATATCGGTTTTCTGTAAGGCTCTACGCACAATGGCAGCCGGTTCATCGTCGTCACTACCAAACCACGAAGCCGCATGACCGGTAACCGGCAGTAAACTGCTGGCACCGGCGACACCTAAGCCTTTGATAATATTGCGGCGTTGTTTAAACAACGCCTCGGGGGTTACGGAAGATTCAGACTCTTCCCAATCACGCTTAAATTTCAACAACATAGCATCTCCTTTTTATAACAGACCACGTATGTATTGAATAAATTTCGTGGTGGGTTAATTTCTGCTGGCTATCCGCTTTAGGTGTTGATAGTCACCTGCGACAGGTAAATTCGTAAGGTAACGGCGTAACATGTCCATTGCCACAGCGGTAGCCATAATACGTACTACAGAACGACTTCGATTACTTAATAGTAACTGTTGGCTAATACAGCGGTCGCCTTCGGCTAAAGTAAAGCACACCGTACCCACTGGTTTTTCCTCACTGCCACCCTCTGGGCCGGCAATACCAGTAATGGAAAGTGCGATATCGGCATGGCTGTGTTGTAACGCCCCCAAAGCCATTGCCTGACTGGTTTCGATAGATACCGCTCCAAATTGCTCAATAGTTTCTTTAGCAACACCTATGCTCTGCTGCTTAGCTTCATTACTGTAAGTAACAAAGCCACGCTCTAAATACGCCGAGCTCCCCGCCACTGCGATTAACTCCGCAGCTAGCATGCCACCAGTACATGACTCGGCCAGCACCAACTTTTTCCCTTGAGCAATCATCATTTGCTGTATGTGCAGCGCCCAATTACCTTGGTCTTCGGTAAATACGTTCTCCGCTAGCTCCTGGCGAATATGCTGGCTAAGCTGAGTAAACTGCTCATCTTGGCGGGGGTAAAACAACTTTACTTCAATGCTTGGTCTTGATGAGCGATAACCTAAACGCGCCCCTTCCGGTAACACTAGATCATTAAAGCGATCGTTAAGAGAAGACTCCGACAAGCCAAAAGTATAAAAGCGCTTAACTTCACCTTGAGCACTTGGCGCAGCCGCTTTAAGCATAGGAAACCACTGCTCTTTTAGCATACGTTTAAACTCACTTGGCACACCTGGAGTAAATAACAACTGTGCACCAGCATGCTCAACAATAAAACCACAGGCGGTACCAATGGGGTTATCAACCAGCTCTGCTCCAGCGGGCAACATAGCTTGCTTAATGTTGCTCTCTGGCATAATGACATTTTGATCGGTATACCACTGCTGCAACTTATCTAACCAACGTTGATTAAGGGTAAGCGCTTTGCCTACCAGTTTGGCTGCAGCATCGGCACTCAAATCGTCTGAAGTTGGGCCTAAACCGCCATTTACTAATACCCAATCGCTACGTTCTGCGGCTTGATTTAAGGCATCAACAATATCGTCTAAGTTATCTGCGACCGTTTGGCGGCGGCTAAAGCTTAAACCAAGGTCATTTAACTCTTGGCCGCACCACGCGGCGTTGGTATCAGCAATATCGCCTTGCAGCACTTCATCACCAGTACTCAGCATTTCAATCTTCATGGTTCGCCTTAATTTAGTGACTAACGTAAAACTGTTTTATGGCCGCAATGAGCGTTTGAATGTCTTGTTGATTCACATTTAAGTGAGTCACAAAACGCATTGGCGAGCCAGCCGTCATCAGTATGCCTTGTTTAGCTAGTTCCTCCGCTAAAGGCCCCGATTGGTTCCTGCGGCAATTAGCGTAAACAATATTGGTTTGAACGGCGCTTGGGTCACACTCAAGTTCTTCTATACTCGCCAACTGTTCAGCTAAAAAAACAGCATTAGCATGGTCTTCAGCTAAGCGTTTCACATTATTCTCTAAAGCATAATGACCAGCGGCGGCAATAATCCCGGCTTGGCGCATACCGCCACCTAGCATTTTGCGAATACGAGTGGCTGTAGTAATTAGCTCTTCACTACCCAGTAACAATGAACCGATTGGCGCACCTAAGCCTTTAGACAAACAAATTGTAAAGCTGTCGAAAGGAGCAACCAGTTTACGTTCATCTTCGCCACTTTTTATAATGGCGTTAAATACACGCGCACCATCTAAATGTAGTGCCAAATTGTGCTGATCAACAAAGGGGCGCAAACTGTTTACATAGTCCATGGGCAGCACTTTCCCACCAATGGTGTTTTCCAGAGATAACAAACGGCTTTTAGCAAAATGAAAGTCGTCTGATTTAATGGCTGCTTTAACCTTGCTTAAACACAAGCTGCCGTCACTGCTGTTCTCTACTGGCTGCGGTTGCACGCTACCTAATACAGCGGCTCCACCGCCTTCGTATTTGTAGTTATGCGCATTTTGACCACAAATATACTCATCGCCCCGCTGACAGTGGGCCATAATGGCCAACAAATTAGCTTGGGTGCCCGAGCTACAAAATAACGCAGCCGGTTTGCCCATTCGCTCTGCAGCGTAATCTTGTAGTTTATTTACCGTGGGATCATCACCATAAACATCATCTCCTACGGGCGCACGACTCATTAAATCCCGCATTGCTTTACTAGGCTGAGTTACTGTATCACTTCTAAAATCGCTCATTATTCTGCCTCTTGAATATTAGCCTGTAACCATTGCATGGGATCAGGGTAGTTAAATTGATAACCTAAGGTTGTTTTAATTTTCTGATTGGAAATAACTTTATTGGAGCTCGTCCCTTCAACAAAATGAGGAGGCGGAAGCGTTAGCTGCTCGGCGGCTAACTGGTAAAACGCTTGCTTGCTGGGGTTTTCACTAGCACTGGCATTAAAATCTTCTCCCCATTGGTCACGTTTGATCAGCTGAGTGATTAAGCCAATACAATCACTTCGATGAATAATGTTAATAGGGCTTAAAGGGCCGCTAACGGTTTTTCCCGACAAAAATCGGCCGGGCTTACGCTGCCCACCTACCAAGCCTGAAAAACGCAACACCGTTGCTTGGAAAGCAGAATGACTGGATATTTGATCTTCAATCTGTTTTAAAGCCCTACCTGAAGTGGTTTCTGCCAAGCGTTCGCTTAGCTCATCAACTACACCTTGTTGAGACCCATACACTGAAGTGGAGGATATAAAGAGAATTTTCTTAACCGTCTGCTGCTCGGCTGCACGTAACAGCGCGTTTATTTGTGCGATATGGAATTCAGCAGTATTAGTTTTTCTGCCAGGAGGAATATTAATGATCAATAAATCGCAGTTAAGTAAGCCCGCTATATCATTAGACTCCACTTGGGGGTTTAGCTCTAATTGATAGGCCTTAATGCCCTGGGCCTGCAGTTTAGCGAGCTCGTGCAACTCACGTTTAGAGCCGTTCACTGAGTAGCCATCTTTTATCAGGGACTTTGCTAGTGGCAAGCCTAACCAGCCACAACCAACAATACTAATTCGTTTAATCACTTACTTTCCCTTTTTACCTTACTTAGCACCATTATGCAGTGAAACGTAGGCAAAAAAAAACGACCTAATAAATTAGGTCGTAACAGCAAGTTTTTTAGAATTGTTGATACCTAGAAAAGCTAAGTAATTCAAACAACTCTATACAGCGGGAAAGTTTCAATTAAGTCATCTCAAACTCAATCTTCAAATGCGGCTAACAGTTTGCACTCGATGTGAAAACGATACCAGAAAAGGGTTTCAAGACAAGTCATAAAAAAGGCTGCAAGCAGCCTTATTAATGTTTATTTGAATTAGATCACGATTTTTTAGCAGCTGAGTCGCGAACGATCAACTCTGGAAGGAATTTTAGATCCATAACATTTGGACCGATCTCTTGACCTTTAGTCTCTAAAATATCAATGGCTAACTGCGCAGCGCGTTTACCCATATCTTCAATTGGGTAACGAACCGTAGTCAGCTTAGGATGAACAAAACGCGCATAGTGATTGTCGTCGTAGCCTACTACCGAGATTTGACCAGGGATATCGTAACCCTTATCACGCAGAGCAGATAAAGCACCAGCTACCATTGAGTCGTTGTAACCCACAATGGCACTAAACTCTACGCCACGTTCAAGTAGCTTCTCTACTGCTTGACTGCCACCTATTTCATCTGGGTAAGCGCGAGCAATTAACTCTTCGTTTAACGGACCAGACGATTCTTCCATGGCATGACGGTAACCCGACAAACGCTCTACACCATCGGAGAATGACAAATCATCAGTGGTAATAAAGGCAATGTCTTTATGCCCTTTTTCCAACAAGAACGATGTGGCTTTGTAACAACCTTCATGATTATCTAAATAAACACAACGATGCTCGAAACCTGGAATTAAGCGATTGATAAAAATAAACGGAGTATCGCAATCTGCAACCTCTCGTAATTCTTGGTCACTTAGTGCCATAGAGTGAACAATCACTGCATCACATTGACGCTGCAATAAAATGTCGATGGCATGGCGCTCTTTTTCTGCGCTATGGTGACCAGACATCACAATCGTGTACTTGTCAGACTCATCAACAATTTCTTCAATGCCTTTCATCATTTGCACGAAGAACGGACCACCGCCTAAATCACCAACGATAAGACCAATACAGTCGGAGCGTTTGCTCACTAAAGCTTGGGCAAAGCTATTTGGGCGATAATGCAGTTCTTCCATCGCTCTGAGTACGGCCTCTCGTTTCTCGGGTGCGACTTGAGCAGTATTGTTAATAACACGAGATACTGTTGATATCGAAACATTCGCCAACTGAGAAACATCTTTAATTGTGGCCAAATTACTTACCCTCTATTCGTCTGCAAAGCAGAATTAAACTTGAAATCCGAACCAGGCAAAACTATACCAAGCCAAAGCAAAACTTGATAGTTAAACTGTGTTTCTGAGTGTAAACTATGATCCAAAATCGGCTATTCACTTTTTATCTCTTCATGCAACATTTTGTTCGTTGCATCAACCAATTAAGCTAATTGATTATGTCACTGTTAAGTAAAATACGTTGTGCGTTAACCTTAGGCCAAGGCGTACTGTTGTCACCACCGGAGCCAACAGGAAACGAAGACCCATTTGAATTGTTTGGCGAGTGGCTACAGCAGGCAGAGAAGTCTGGCATTGTATTACCAGAATCGATGACGGTATCGTCAGTTGGGCCAGATGGTCGCCCCTCTGCTAGAGTGGTATTACTCAAAGAATTTGATGAGCAAGGCTTTGTTTTTTATACCAATTATGGCAGTAGAAAAGGCCAAGAGTTAGATTATCAACCACTAGCTTGTATCACTTTTCACTGGAACATCCTACAACGCCAAGTTCGAATTGAAGGTCGTGTAGAACGAGTGAGCCACCAGCAATCTGAAGCGTACTTTCACAGCCGTGGCCGTGGCAGCCAAATAGGAGCCTGGGCAAGTCACCAAAGCCAAGTCATTGCTGAGCGTGAAGTACTAGAACAACAAGTACAACACTACAAACAAGAGTTCGCTAACAAACCCATTCCTTTACCCGAGTTTTGGGGCGGCTATAGAGTGGTGCCAGACAGCATTGAATTTTGGCAGGGTAAAGCCGATCGTTTACACGACAGGTTTCGCTACACCAGTGATGCAAAAGGCTGGAAAGTCGACCGCCTTAGTCCCTAGTCTGCTTTAGAGCGCTAAACAAAAGGCGTAAGCTCTCGCATACGCCTTTAACAACTCTATTAACTCAACCATCCCATCACGGCTTCCATAACAAAGCAAAACGCTTAAAACCCAATGTCGAGTACTAATGACTTAGCCTTTCGGCTTGCCATAAGGGTAACCCAGTTCTTTTGGCGTTAGGAATGGCGTAATCTCTTGCTGGCGCCGATATTGATACACCACCTGGTAAGCTAATACACTTTGCACGTAATGGCGGGTTTCCTTAAAAGGAATAGACTCTACCCATACATCGGCAGGAACATCTCCCCTATCGGCTAACCATCGGCTCACCCGATGTGGGCCTGCATTGTAAGCTGCGGCGGCCAAAATTCGATTGCCTTTATATCGATTAAGCAAACCATCTAAATACGCACTACCCAATCTAATATTGTCTTCAGGCGTAAATAGCTGCGTGCGTGAACGGTATTTAAAGCCAATTTTACGCGCAGTTTCTTTAGCAGTTGCAGGCATCAACTGCATTAAGCCTCGAGCACCTACAGTGCTTTGAGCTAGCGGATACATGGCACTTTCCTGTCGCGCGACTGCGAATAACAGGCTAGCTTCTACTTGGCGCTTATTAGCAAAGTACTCAAACTCTTTAGCAAAACTTAAAGGGAAGCGCATTTCTAGCTGATCCCACTGCTTAGCAATAATAGAGGCTTGAACGGCAAAATCTTGCCAATTATGGCTTAAGGCTAATACTCCTAAATCTAACTGGCGTAACAAGCTTGAGCGACGCAGCAAGGTATCCCATTCAGTGCGCGCCGAGTAATACTCCTCAAGTGCCAATAGCTCTTTCACTCTAAGTACCACTGGGTGCTGATTTAGCTGCACTAAAGTATCGTCAGAGGTTTGATGGAGTTGCTCCCCTAACTGATAATCTTGACCCAAGTACTGCGCGGCTAGAAATCCATGATAACTACGTTCTTCGGCCAATTTTTCTATGGTTGGGGTGGCGAGTTCTTTCTGGCCAAGTGCCACTAGCGAGCGAGCCTGCCAATAAATCCAACGTTCTTGCTGCTGTTTAGCCTCTGGCAAGCGCGCAATCCATAAACCAATTTGGTCCCATTTTTGCTGCGAAATGGCCAAGCGGATCCGCCGCTCTATCGTGCTGGTATGGGGTTGTAAACGTAGCTGGCGGTCGGCCCATTTGAGCAACTCAGGGCTGGGATCACTTATCACCCTTCCAATTAAGTAACGCTCTGTACTATGGAATAAAGAGCTCGATTTGCTTAAGGGCTTCGACCAACGTTCGATATGCTCTACCGCAGCCACTAAATCTTTGCGCCCTAGGCGTTTTATGGCTAACAATGCAATTTCTTGATGGCGGCTAGATTGGTTTATTTTAAGTTTACCGGAGCTGATAACAACCATTGGTTTGGAGTAAGCATCAATCAACAACTTGGCATCAGATTTTTTTGAGTCTGATAAAGATTTAGAGAGGTATTTGAGTAAGCTAACTTGATTCGCTTGAAAGCTCAGTAACATCCGCTGCCAACGTAACTTGTCGCTAATATTGCCGGCTTTTTGCCAACTATCGAACAAAGGGTCACAAGACTTAGGACGGGAGCGCCCATGTAGCCACAAGCTTTCGGCACCTTGCCAAGCGTATTCAGCGTCGCCAACTTTTAAATTGGCGTAATAGTGATAGCACTGTAAATCTGTACTATTGGGTAGTTTAGGGTAAAAATCGAGATAGCTTTGCCACTCTTTGCGCCGAGCCAGTTCCACCATAAATCGTCGCTGAATGGCGTGGCGAAGGTAGGACTGTGGGTTATCTTGCATGAATTGTTCTACCTGGTCTTGAGAGACCTTACGCATTTGGCCGCGTAACTGGTAATACTGAAGGTAATTATAAAGAGGATATTGACTTAGCTTAGTGAGAGACTTCTCCGCTTTATCCCACTTTTGGCTGCGCTGCAGCTTTCTTACTTCATTATAAGCTTGCTGTTGCGGAGTCAAATCAACAGCCTGCGCTAAACTCAGACTGCTTCCACAAATCATACAAACTACTACTTGCCACAACCGCTGAAGCATTGCTTATAGCACCCTATCACTGAGTCTACTGATATTTAGATTAACGCAGCATTGATTAATCGGCGAGTATATTCTTGCTTAGGTTGCGAAAAAAGTTGTTCGGTTTCGCCTTGCTCAACCAATTGCCCGTATTGCATCACCATCACGCGGTGACTTAAGGCGCGAATAACCGCTAAATCGTGGCTAATAAACAAGTAGCTAAGGTTATATTTTTGCTGAAGTTTTCGTAATAACTCCAACAATTGCTTTTGTACCGTGCAATCTAATGCCGAGGTAGGTTCGTCGAGAATCAACACTTCAGGCTTTAATACTAGCGCGCGAGCTAAAGAAATACGTTGCCGCTGCCCACCAGAAAACTCATGAGGGTAACGATGCATGGTATCGGGCTCTAGACCGACATCAATGAGCGCCTCTGATACACGCTGCTTAAGGGCTTGTTCGTCTAAATCGAAATGAAGATTCAACCCTTCGCCGATAATTTGCAATACCGACATTCGTGGACTCAAGCTAGAAAAAGGGTCTTGAAAAACAATCTGCATGAAACGCCGCAATGGGCGCATTTGTTTAACTGAATGGTCTTGAATAAATTCCCGTTTAAAGGCAATGCTTCCTTCACTGTCGGTAAGCCTTAATACCGCTTGAGCTAAGGTGCTTTTACCAGAGCCACTCTCGCCAACAATGCCTAGAGTTTCTCCACGCTTCAAATGAAAATCTATACCGTTGACCGCTTTAATGTGATCAACCGTGCGCTGTAAAAAACCGCGCTTTATTGGAAACCATACTTTGAGTTTGTTTACATCAAGCAACATCTCTTGCTTGGCCTCAGGCAAAAACTCTCGCACTGGCTCTGAATCGAGCAGCATTTTGGTATAAGGATGTTGCGGCTCTGCAAATAGCGCTTTGCAGTTATTAACTTCCACTAGCTCACCACACTTCATTACCGCGACACGGTCGGCATAACCGCGCACTACATTTAGGTCGTGAGTAATCAACAATATCGCCATACCCAATTTTTGTTGTAGCTCTTGCAGTAACTCTAAAATTTGTTGCTGAATGGTAACGTCTAAGGCTGTGGTAGGTTCATCGGCAACCAGCAGTTTAGGCTCTGTCGCTAATGCCATGGCAATCATTACTCGCTGCCGTTGTCCGCCAGATAGCTGATGAGGGAAACTCGATAAACGTTTCTCTGGTTCAACAATACCCACTAAATCAAGTAACTCTAGCACACGCTCCCGCGCTTGCTGCTTATGCATGCCGCGGTGCACACACAATACTTCACTAATTTGTTTTTCAACACTATGTAGTGGGTTTAGCGACGTGAGTGGTTCTTGAAAGATCATCGCAATTTGATCGCCACGCAGCGCTTGCAACAATTTAACCGGTTGATTAAGTACCGATTGCTGGTTAAGCAAAATGTCGCCTGTCACTTCAGCATTTTCACCCAGTAAGGATAATATCGATAAAGCACTTACCGATTTACCAGAACCACTCTCGCCCACCAAGGCCAAAGTCTCCCCTTGAAATACATCAAAGCTCACTTTCTTTACTACTGGTTCAGGCAGGCCAAAGCACACCGATAGCTGTTTTACTTCTAATAACTTATTCATTGCAGCTACCTATACTCGTTTACGCGGGTCAAATGCATCTCGCGCCGCTTCGCCAATAAACACCAACAGGATTAAAATTATCGACATAGAGAAAAAAGCAGTAATACCCAACCATGGAGCCTGCAGATTATTCTTTCCTTGAGCCACCATTTCTCCTAGTGAGGGAGAGCCAGGAGGCAAACCGAAGCCTAGGTAATCCAAGGCCGTTAATGCTGTTAAGCCGCCAATAAAGATAAACGGCATAAAGGTTAACGTAGCGATCATTGCATTGGGCAGAATGTGTCGAGCCATAATCGCCCTATCGCCCACGCCTAAAGCCCGTGCGGCTTTTACATATTCTAAGTTTCGGCCGCGTAAAAACTCTGCTCTCACTACATCCACTAAGCTCATCCAACTAAACAGCAGCAAAATACCTAATAGCCACCAAAAGCTAGGCTGTACCAAGCTAGACAGAATAATCAGCAAGAACATTTGTGGCATGCCCGACCAAATCTCAATAAAGCGCTGACCTAACAAGTCCACTCGCCCACCAAAATACCCCTGCATGGCACCTACCGCTACGCCAATCACAGAGCTGCTTATTGCCAATACTAAAGCAAACAATACAGACAACCTGAAGCCATAAAGCAAGCGGGCAAATACATCTCTGCCTTGGTCGTCGGTGCCTAGCCAATTGATTAGCGTTGGTGGCGACGGAGAGGGTTCGGTGAGGTTGTAATTAATCGTGTCATAAGAAAAGTGCACCGGAGGCCAGATCATCCAGCCACCTTGTTCTTTAATCAGTTCT
The DNA here is from genome assembly GCF_046774965.1 of Agarivorans sp. DSG3-1. Lineage (NCBI taxonomy): Bacteria > Pseudomonadati > Pseudomonadota > Gammaproteobacteria > Alteromonadales > Alteromonadaceae > Agarivorans > Agarivorans sp. DSG3-1. The sequence goes on from NZ_CP177241.1 coordinate 4,406,045, forward strand.
TGAATGTAAGGGTCTGAATAATCAGCTTCTATATCTAAATCACCACCAAATTCAAGCTCGGTATAGTGACTAACAATAGGCATCATCCATTGCTGTTGATAACGAATTAACACCGGTTTGTCGTTAGCAATAAATTCTGCAAACATACTCCCCACAAACAACAGCAAGAATAACCAAAAACTCCAATATCCGCGTTTATTAGCCTTAAACTGTAACCATCTTCGCTGATTAAGCGGGCTAGCTTTGGCGCGTTTCCATTGTGCAACTACACCCATGCTACTGCCTCCCCTCAAAGTTGATTCGAGGGTCAATCATAGTGTAGGTAATATCACTAATAAGCTTCAAGATTAGACCAATTAAGGTAGACATATACAAGGTGCCAAATACCACTGGATAATCACGATTCACCACGGCTTCAAAGCCCAACAAGCCCAGGCCATCAAGCGAAAAAATCACTTCAATCATGAATGAACCCGTTAAGAAAATGCTTATAAGAGTGGCTGGCAAACTGGAGATAACCAATAGCATAGCGTTACGGAATACATGACCGTAGAGCACGCGATTTTCGGTTAAACCTTTAGCACGGGCGGTCAGTACATATTGCTTGTTAATTTCATCTAAAAAGGAGTTTTTGGTTAACATGGTTAAGGTAGCAAAACTGCCAATTACCATGGCGGTAACAGGCAAGGCTAAATGCCAAAAATAATCGCCCACTTTACCCAGTAAACTGAGTTCTTCCCAATTAGTGGAGGTTAATCCACGCAGCGGGAACCAATCCCAGTAACTGCCTCCAGCAAATAACACAATCAACATAATTGCGAACAAGAAATTAGGAATGGCAAACCCGACAGTAACCAATGTCGAACTCCATACATCAAAGCGACTGCCATGCTGCACCGCTTTGCGGATCCCCAAAGGAATAGAGATACCGTAAACCAATAGTGTGGTCCATAAGCCAAGTGAAATAGAGACCGGCATTTTCTCAAGGATGAGATCTACAACTGAGCTATCACGATAGAAACTGTCACCAAAATCAAAGCGCAGATAGTTGCCCAGCATATCAAAATAGCGCTCGTGCACTGGCTTATCAAAACCATAAAGTTGCTCAAGTTCTTTGACTAACTCTGGCGGTAAACCTTGGGCTCCGCGATATTGGCTAGAGCCGCCACCGCCGTTGTTGGTTTGAATAATCTCGGTGTCCACGCCAGAATCAACGCGGCGAGTTGCCGAGGTATCAATACCTTGAATTTTGGCAATGGCTTGTTCAACGGGCCCACCAGGGGCCGACTGAATAATCACAAAGTTAAGAGTCATAATCCCCAACAAGGTAGGGATCATCAATAAAAGGCGACGCAGAATGTAGCTAGTCATTGAGGTTTTATTCTACCCACCAGCTATCAAGACCTAAGGCGAACTTTGGATTACGCTCTGGGCGCTTAAGCTTATCCCAATAAGCCACCCGCCACGCGTTTAAATGCCATTGCGGTACCACGTAATACGACCACAATAATACGCGATCTAAAGCGCGCGTAGCATCAACCAAAGCTTGTCTATCATCAGCGCCAATAACCGCTTCAATAAGTTTGTCTACTACCGGGCTATTTACCCCAATTATGTTACGAGAACCTACATGCTCTGCGGCTTTACTTCCCCAAAAATCGCGTTGTTCGTTACCCGGTGAAGATGATTGGCCAAAGCTGCCTACCACCATATCAAAATCAAACTTTTGCACTCGGTTAACGTATTGCGATACATCCACTACCCGTACTTCAGTACTAATACCTATTTTCTGTAGATTACGGGTATACGGCAGCACTATACGCTCAAAGGTTTTTTGGTAAATTAAAAACTCAATGTGCATTTGCTTGCCGTTAGCATCAACTAATTGGCCTTTACTCAGGGTCCATCCAGCGCCTTTCAGCAGAGCCAAAGCCTCACGCATTTGCGGGCGAATATTACCGTCTCCGCGGGTTTTCTCTAGGCTAAATTCTTTAGTGAATACTTCTTCAGGCAATTGGTCTTTAAAAGGTTCTAATAAGGCTAACTCGCCACCTTGTGGTAAACCGGTAGCAGCTAACTCTGAGGCGGCAAAATAACTGTCGGTGCGTTTATAAGCACCATAAAAAAGCTGTTCGTTGGTCCACTCAAAATCAAACAACAAACCAATGGCTTTGCGTACTTCTGGTTGGTTGAATAAGGGGCGGCGAGTATTAAAAACAAAGCCCTGCATACCCTGCGGGTTTTCGTTTAATAACGTGTCGGTGTGGATTTTCCCGCTATCAAACATTGGCCCTGTATAAGCTGTTGCCCAATCTTTAGCACTTGTTTCTATGCGGTAATCAATACGCCCTGCTTTAAATGCTTCTAGGGCAACTGAAGAGTCTCGGTAATACTCATAGTTAATGGTTGCGATATTATTACGGCCACGGCTAATGGGTAAGTCTTTAGCCCAGTAGTCTTTTACTAAGGCGTAACTCACTGAACGGCCAGTATCAAATTTGGCTATTTGATAGGGACCAGAACCCAGTGGCAAGGTAAGATCGGCTTTAGAAAAATCATGCTGTTGCCAGAAGTGTTTAGGCAAGATGGGTAATTGCCCCAAAATAAGCGGCAACTCACGGTTAGTACCGTCAACAAAATTGAAGCGCACGCTTTGTTTCGATTCGGCGACCACTTCCTTCACACTGCCATAATAAGCACGATAAAACGGCGCGCCTTTTTCTAGCAGTAAGTTGAAGGTAAATACCACATCGTCTGCGGTCACTGGCTCACCATCGTGAAAGCGAGCTTCAGGGCGCAAATTAAAGCGCACCCAAGAACGGTCTTCTGGCATATCAATGCTTTCAGCTAGCAAGCCATATTGGGCAAAGGCTTCATCATTATTAGCGGTGAGCAAGGTATCGTATATTTGGCCTACGCCAGCGGCGGGATTCCCTTTAACAATAAACGGGTTAAAGGTATCAAATGTACCTTGCGCTTCATGAGTCATGCTGCCTTGTTTGGGCGCATTCACATTTACATAGGGAAGCTGCGTGAAATCAGCAGGTAAGGCAGGCTCACCGTGCATCACTAAAGCGTGAGAACGACTAAATTCCTCGGCATGAGCAAAACTAAAAACCAATATACAAAAAGCCGATAACAGCCGTTTCATGATGGGCGCTTCCTTATTGAGTGAGTTGAAACATCAACTTAACTAATATCTACACCTAGTTATACCCGACTCGAAAGCAAAAGATAAAGGGCTATTGGGAATATTTCCGCTGAAAACGTTGAATATATCGCTCCATTGCGTCTGCAGGGATTGCTTTGCTGGATAAATAGCCTTGATAAAAGGTACATCCTTGTTGTTTAAGGAATTCCAATTGCTGGCGAGTTTCCACTCCTTCGGCGGTAACAGTAAAGCCTAAATGATTAGCCATGGCTAACACCGCATCAACAATGGCCATGTCTCGACTATCTCGTGGAATATCTCTAATGAAGGAGCGGTCAATCTTGAGCTCATCCACTGGCAAGCGTTTCAAATAACTTAAAGAGGAATACCCAGCACCAAAATCATCAATTGAAAAACGCAAACCAATATCTTTTAGCTGCTCCATTTTGCGAATGGTATCTTCAGCATGCCCCAGCACCACCGATTCGGTAATTTCCAAATTGAGCATCGCGCTATCCAATTGATAACGAGACATAAGCTCTTCAATTTTATCGACAAAATCAGGGTGGTGAAATTGCTTAGCACTCACATTTACTGATAATTCAGGTAGCAACAAGCCCATCGTCTGCCACTTAGCCATGTGTTTACAGCTTTGCTCTAATACCCACATTCCAATATCGATAATCAGGTCAGATTCTTCTGCCATAGGAATAAACTCGGTGGGCGAAACAATGCTTTTTCCCTCTGGCTGCCAACGGACTAAGGCCTCCGCACCCACTAATTCACCAGTGGACACCATATGTTGCGGCTGGAAATAAAGCAGCAGTTCTTGATTAGCCAAGGCGTTGCGCAAGGCATTGTTCATTTGCAAACGTTTATCGGCTTGGCGCTGCATGCCATCATCAAAGAACATTACAGTGCGTCGCCCGGCCGATTTAGCTTGATACATAGCCGTATCAGCTTGCTTTAACAAATCTTCAGCGGTTTGGCCTTTACCTGGGAATAACGTAATTCCCACGCTGGCGCCTATGTGCAGCGATTGACCATCAAATGGATAAGGAGCAGAAATAGTTTGAATCAGTCGTTTTCCCACAATATTGGCTTGCTGCTCAGCATGAGGCGGGCTCTCGCCCAAGTCGGCCAGTAGCAAAACAAATTCATCTCCGCCTAAACGCGCTAAAACATCCCCTTCTCGAATCAAATCTTGTAAACGATTAGCCACTTGTTGCAATACCCAATCCCCTGCGGCGTGCCCCAACGAATCATTAATATTCTTAAAATGGTCAAGGTCGATAAATAGCAAAGCACCAATAACATGCTGCTTTTTGGCGCGACTAAAACATATCGATAACTCTTCATGCAGCTTACGCCGATTAGGTAAACCAGTGAGCTCATCATAAAAAGCTAAGTGCTGATTTTTTTGCTCTGATTCAATACTGGCAGAGATATCTTGAATACACACAACATAGTGAGTGACTGCCGAGCCTTTATTATGCACCGCAGTTATGGTTTCCAATTGAGTATATTGCTGACCATTTTTGCGGGTTCGCTGCACTTCGCCTTTGCGCCGAACCGTGCCGTTAACTTCTTCAATAAAAACCGGATTAGGGCTGGCAAATATTGCGCTTAACTCACAACCTAATACTTCACTTGATGGGTAACCGGTAATTTGAGCGAAAGCCTTATTTACTTTTACAATACGATAATTGGCGTCGGTAATAATAAGGCCTTCATTACTTTCAAAAGCCACAGCCGACAGGCTCAATGCCTCATTCTGTTGGTATTGCAAAAACTCTGCGTTTAAACGAGCGATGAATGGTTGACACATATGGCTTAGCCGTTCAGCGTCGAAGTCTTCATCAATAAAGCTGAACGCCATATAACCAACAACCCTATCTTGCTCAACAATTTGCTGCGCCCAAAAGCCATTTATGTTGACCGTAAGTTCGGGTTGAACACTGGCATAATCGGGATAACATGCAGAAAAATCACTAATGGTCAGCCTTGAATGTTGTCTAATTGCCGCCAACAACTTGGGAGTAGCAGGGCTCAGTTTGTTTTGAATAAACTGACCACCGCGCCAATAAGCAATACAGGGTAATTGAGGAGCACGAGAGTCAAAGCGGGCTATATAAGCTTCATAAGCATTACAGCGTTTGGCTAACTGGGAAAGTAGCTCATTAAAGAAACCCTCGCTAGGTTGGGCCGCTAAGGCCAGCGCGAGTTGGGAGAGGGAAGCAGTAAACTCAGAAGATGAAAAAGAGGAGTTCAGTACAGCTTTAATGGGCTTTTTACTGTCCATAGTGGTTAAAGATAAAGCTAGTTGTCCTTAGGTTTGAGAGAAATTCTAACTACCGACTAACATCAACCGCTTGTTATCTATTCCAATGTGCCGAATTAACCATCAAGATTCAAGCGATTTTGAGGAATTTATAATACTTTTTGCTAAGCAGTCACATTGCTTAATCGGCTAAAGCTAACCCTTAAGAAATAGTGATCTAGATCTGGTTTTTTATTTCTTAAAATCGTATTCTGGAAGTGAAATAATTACTAGATAGTCTTTGGGAGGCTTATGATTATTGATATTACCAGTAAAACCATTTCTATTACCCCAACCATTCGCGAGCACATTGCCGCGCGCTTTGAAAAATTGGAAAAAAACCAAATCCCGCTCATTTCACCAAAAGTGACCATTACCACTGACAACAAAAAGGTAAAAATAGAAGCGAAGATTAACCTGCCAAACGGACAACTGTTTGCCAGTGATGCGCACCAAGATTTGAGTGTGGCCATTAACAACCTAGGGCAAAAGCTGGAACGCCAATTACACCGCTTCCAAGATAAGCCCAACGCTCACCGCGCTAGCCGCTCAGGGAAAGATTTCTTACGAGAGCCCGTTGAAGACGAGCTAAGTACCGAGGATGAACAAGCCGCATAAGGCTGAGTAATACAAGTAATGCCAAGTAACTAATCGCTTGGTATTACTTGACTTTACAGTGATTGCTTTTTAGTCTGACAGCATGAAATTATTAAACACCCGATTTTTGTTTGGTTTCTTTTTTACTCCACTCTTTTAGGGAGGCGGACGGAATTGGTGTAAAAAAGAAAACACACAGAATCCATAAAGCCTCCTACTAGGGGGCTTTTTTTTTAGACAGGGAATACAACATGGCTGACTTAGAGCAGATCCGAACAAAAATAACAGAGCTCGATCAATCGCTATTAAATTTACTCACCGAGCGTCGCCAACTTAGTGTAGAAGTAGCCAAAAGCAAAATAGAAAACCCAAAAGCGATCCGCGACCAAGAGCGCGAGCAACTGCTTTTAGTAAAATTAATCAATAAAGGTCGCGAGCTGGGTTTAGACGCTCACTATGTGACCCAGCTTTATCACACAATCATTGAAGACTCGGTGCTCTCACAGCAAGCTTTTTTGCAAGGTATTACCAACCCAGACATTCACGCCCAAGCAGTTCGAGTCGCCTTTTTAGGCAATAAAGGTTCTTACAGCAACATTGCTACTCATCAGTATTTCTCCCGTTACAAAAAGCAAATTGTTGAGTTTGGCTGCAGTGGTTTTCAAGACATTGTTGATACTGTGGAATCTGGCCAAGCAGACTACGGCATGCTACCGATAGAAAACACCAGTTCAGGCAGCATCAACGAAGTGTACGATGTGATGCAGCACACCAGTTTGTCGATTGTAGGTGAACTGTCTATTGCCATCGATCACTGTATTTTGGCCCACCCTGCCGCTAACCTAGAACAAATTACCACCTTATATGCACACCCACAGCCTTACGCACAATGTAATTTGTACTTACGTACTTTGGCCAGTACCCGCGTGGATTTTGTAGATAGCTCATCAAAAGCCATGGAGGTTGTTGCCAGTGGCGATGATCTCACAGTAGGTGCTATTGGCAGTAAAGTGGGTGGCGAAATGTATGGCCTACAAGCACTAAAAACCGACATTGCCAATCAACAGCAAAACTATACCCGCTTCATTGTAGTTTCTCGTAAACCGGTGGAGGTTGCAGAGCAAGTACCTGCGAGAACGACTTTTATTATGTCAACCGCGCAACATGCAGGCTCTTTGGTTGAAGCACTATTAGTACTTCGCGAACACGATATAAACATGAGCAAGTTAGAGTCTCGCCCAGTTCAAGGTAATCCCTGGGAAGAGATGTTTTATGTGGATGTATCCGCCAACGTTAAGTCAGCACAAATGCAATCGGCCTTAGCCGAGCTCACTCGCCTAACCCGTTATATAAAAGTGCTTGGCTGCTACCCCAGTGAGAATGTTGACCCAACCCTAATTCCACTAGAAGCACTGGCTAACAAACGTGACCAAAACAAAGTGGCACCAAGCTTGATTAGCACTATTCAATCTGATGGCGCGCTATCAAGTCGCTCACATAAATCAACCAGCACCATAGTTCGAGTTGGCGATGTAAAAATTGGTGACGGCGGGTTTGTGACCTTTGCTGGCCCAAGTGCGGTGGAATCAGAACAGCAGATTATTAACTGTGCAGGCGCAACCAAAGAAAGTGGCGCTGCGGTTTTAGCTGCCGGCTGCTTTAAACCACGTAGTTCACCGTATAGCTTCCAAGGTTTAGGCGAAGAAGGGTTAAATTACTTAAATGCCGCAGGTAAAAAGTACAAACTGCCAACCATGACCGAAGTAAGTGCTGTTGACCAAGTGGTCACTCTAGCTGCCAAAGCAGATATATTGCACGTACGCTCTCGCCATATGAAAAACTTCAACCTGCTTAAAGAGCTCGGTAAATCTACTCGCCCTATTCTGCTAGAACGCAACAATATGGCCTCTATTGATGAATGGTTACATGCCGCCGACTACATTCTGGCTCAAGGTAACCAACAAGTTATTTTGTGTGAAGCTGGCGTAAGAACCCTCGAAGGCAAAAACAAAGTCACTTTAGATTTAGGCGCCATTAGCTTGCTACGCGAACGCACCCATTTACCGATTGTGTTAAACCCTGGCGAAGCGGTAGAAGATTTAAGCTCGGTAGCTCCAATGGCCAAAGCAGCCAAGCTATTAGGCGCTGACGGCATTGTGTTATGCGCTCATCCATCACCGAGTGATGCCAGCGTAGATGCTGATAAGTCACTAGACTTTAACCAACTACAACAATTAATGGCTGAACTTTACTAGGCCAGGCCAGACCAAAACTAAAAAAGCCCAGCATCTAGCAGGGCTTTTATCATCTTTTTGATAGCAACTTAGAATCGGCCGCGACCACCGCCGCCCATACCACCCATGCCGCCCATTCCACCTGGAGGCATCATGCCTTTCATTTGGCTCATCATTTTACGCATTCCGCCTTTACCCGACATCTTCTTCATCATTTTTTGCATCTGGGTAAATTGTTTCAGCAGTTTGTTTACGTCTTGGATCTGAGTACCAGAACCTGCCGCGATACGGCGTTTACGTGAGCCTTTAATGATTTCAGGGCGCTTACGCTCACCCGGCGTCATTGAGTTAATAATGGCTTCCATTTGATTGGTGAGCTTATCATTCATTTGATCTTTAACATTGTCTGGCACTTGACCCATGCCTGGCAATTTATCCATCATGCCCATCATGCCGCCCATGCTTTTCATTTGCACCAGCTGCTCGCGGAAGTCTTCTAAATCAAAGCCTTTGCCTTTTTGTACTTTCTTGGCCAACTTTTGCGCTTGGTCTTTATCAACCTTACGCTCGACTTCTTCGATTAAAGACAGTACGTCACCCATGCCTAAAATGCGTGAGGCGATACGATCTGGGTGGAAAGGTTCTAAAGCGTCGGTTTTCTCACCCACACCCATAAATTTAATTGGCTTACCAGTAATATGGCGAATCGACAATGCAGCACCACCGCGCGCATCACCATCAGTTTTAGTAAGAATGACACCAGTGAGTGGCAGGGCTTCGTTAAAAGCTTGAGCGGTGTTGGCAGCATCCTGACCGGTCATGGCGTCGACCACAAACAAGGTTTCTACTGGCTCAACAGCTTGGTGGAGCGCTTTAATTTCGTCCATCATGTCTTCGTCGACATGTAAACGACCAGCAGTATCTACAAGCAATACGTCGGCAAATTGAGTTCTGGCTTCAGCAATCGCGCCATTCACAATATCAACCGGGTTTTGCTGTTCGTTACTCGGGAAGAAAATGGCGTCTACTTCAGCAGCTAATGTTTCTAGCTGTTTAATCGCGGCGGGACGATAAATATCGGCACTCACCACCATTACTTTTTTCTTTTCGCGCTCTTTTAAATATTTAGCAAGTTTGGCTACCGAAGTGGTTTTACCCGCGCCTTGTAAACCAGCCATCATTACAACCGCTGGCGGCTGCGCAGCTAAATTTAGGCTTTCGTTAGATTCGCCCATGGCGGCTTCAAGTTCTTGTTGAACAATCTTAACAAAGACTTGACCAGGACTAAGGCTCTTATTGACTTCTTGACCTAAGGCGCGTTCTTTTACTCGTTTGACAAACTCACGAACAACCGGCAAGGCTACGTCGGCTTCTAGCAAGGCCATACGCACTTCACGCAGCGTATCTTTAATATTGTCTTCAGTTAATCGGCCGCGGCCACTGATATTTTTTAGCGTTTTCGAGAGTCTATCAGATAAGTTTTCAAACATGCTTTTTCCTGTTGATCATATAGCGAGCATAGTTCAGCGCGCACATTATACCTTAGCAAGGATATTCTAAAAGCTAATTCTAGCCCTGACTGTATTGGGCGCGTATACTGAACCCAAACAATCAGTTAGTTAGCGTTAAATCATGAATGTATTGGTTCTTCCTACCACTGTGTTTTATCTGTTGGCCGCGTATGTCTGCATAACCGGTTTACTGAATAAACGAAGTGGCGCAAATAAGTGGCTTTGGCTAAGTGCCGGCTGCGCCATGCTGCTGCATGGTATTTGGGAATTCCAACATTTGTTTTTGGCGCAGGGCCAAGATTTAAGCATTTTTAACGTAGCTGGTTTAGTGAGTTTACTTATCACGATGACCGTAACAGCGTTAGCCAAGCCCTTTAAGTTGTGGTTTGTTCTGCCGGTTGTGTATCTATTTGCCATAGTAACGATGTTACTCGCGGTGCTTATTCCCAGTGATTACATCATTCATTTGGAGCTTAAACCACAAGTTCTAATACACATTAGTGTAGCTCTTGCAGCCTTTACAGTGCTAATGATAGCGAGTTTATATGCCTTACAAATGGCCTATTTAGACTGGACCTTAAAGCGCCACAAACCTGGGGCTATTCACCCGGCTATGCCTTCATTGATGGGTATTGAGAAACAATTATTCACGCTAATTAGAGTTGGTTTGATATTGCTGAGTATTTCTTTGCTTAGCGGTTTTGTGTTTCTCACCGACTTTTTTGCTAATGGCCGCGGCCATAAAGCTATCTTTAGTTTAATCGCTTGGTTTATCTATTCAGCATTACTTTGGGGCCACCATTATCGAGGTTGGCGTGGTAAATCGGTGGTGATCTTGACGGTAATTGGTTCAATCTTGCTGAGTTTAGCCTATTTTGGCTCACGCTTTGTTAAGGAAATCATCCTTAGCTAACAATCTAACCTTGACAGCCCTTAAAGCCAGCATATAAATTAGGGCGGTTATATAAATCAAGGATTTTCCTGCTTGGACGACATATCTACGAGTAGCTTACTGATACTGCTCGTATTCCTCATTATTTGCTCTGCATTCTTTTCTAGCTCTGAAACTGGCATGATGTCGCTTAATCGCTATCGCCTGCGTCACTTGGTGAATACCAAACACAGCGCAGCGAGCCGCGTCGACAAATTACTGCAACGTCCAGACCGCTTAATTGGCTTAATCCTTATTGGTAATAACTTGGTGAATATTCTCGCCTCGGCAATTGCCACTATTATTGGATTACGCTTGTTTGGCGATGTGGGTGTCGCCATTGCCACCTTAGCGCTCACTTTTGTTATTTTAATTTTTGCAGAAGTCACGCCTAAAACCATGGCGGCGCTTTATCCAGAGCGCATTGCGTTTCCCGCTTCGCTTTTGTTGCGCCCGCTCATGAAGTTACTATTTCCGGTAATATGGGCCACTAATGGTGTCACTAATGGCCTACTTCGCTTATTGGGAGTAAATCCTAACAGCAAAGACGACGAAGCCCTTAACCCCGAAGAATTACGCACCGTAGTGGATGAAGCCGGTACACTGATACCTAAGCGCCACCAAGACATGCTGTTAAGTATTCTTGACCTAGAAAAAGTTACCGTGGATGACATTATGATCCCACGTAACGAAATTGCCGCCATCGACATTAACGACGATTGGGACAGTATTCTTCGGCAACTAACTCAAAGTACCCATACTCGAATTTTGTTGTTCCGCGACAGCATTGATGATTCAGTGGGTTTTGTGCATTCAAGGGATTCATTACGTTTGTTGTCTCGCGAACAGTTTGATAAAACGTCCATGCTGCGTGCTGCCAAAGAGATTTACTTTATTCCCGAAGGTACACCGCTGAATGTTCAACTGTTGAAGTTTCAACGACGCAAAGAGCGAATTGGGCTGATTGTTGACGAGTATGGGGATATTCAAGGTTTAGTGACGCTAGAAGATATTCTAGAAGAGATTGTGGGTGACTTTACCACTAGCATCGCACCTGCGCCGAGTGAAGAAATCCACCCGCAAATCGACGGTAGCTATCTAATCGACGGCACGGTGAACATTCGAGACTTAAACAAAGAGATGAGCTGGAAGCTACCTACCGATGGTCCCAAAACACTCAATGGCTTGATTGTAGAGCATCTGGAAGATATTCCCGAGGCCAACTTATGCTTACGCTTAGCTGGATACCCTATCGAGATTGTAGAGATAGAAAATAATACCGTGAGCTTAGCGCGAGTGATGCCAGCCTTTTACGCTAAGCCAAAAGAGAAAACCAATTAATCCACAATAATTGGATAAAATTATCTAACAAAAAAGCCAGCGTTAAGCTGGCTTTTTTTAATCGCAATGGTTAATTACAACTTGCCTAAAATCTCATCCGACAAACCTAGCTCGTCGTTCTTATTTACGCTAATGCCGCGGTCTATGATGTTCTTAGCAATACTTTTTGCTTCGTCTAACGAATGCATAGAGTAAGTACCACACTGATATTCGTTTAGCTCTGGAATGTCATTTTGTTGCTCTACCGCTAATACGTCATGCATAGACGCTAGCCACGCTTCAGCAACCTGAGATTCATTAGGGCTTCCAATTAAGCTCATGTAAAAACCAGTACGACAGCCCATTGGTGAGATATCAATAATCTCTACATTCGCAGAATTTAAATGCTCGCGCATAAAGCCAGCGTAAAGGTGCTCTAAAGTATGAATGCCTTTTTCTGACAGAATTTCTTCATTTGGCACACAGTAACGAAGGTCAAACACAGTAATGGTGTCTTTGCTTGGCGTTGCCATGGTTTTTGCTACGCGAACTGCAGGAGCATGCATACGTGTATGGTCAACGGTAAAACTATCTAATAAAGGCATGATTATCTCTCTTCAAATCCTAGCTAAGCCAAGATGACTTAATGGGGTGTATTCAACCAAAAAACAGTCGCCATAGCCAGCTACTATCTAGATCTTCTTTACATTTATTATACTGTGCGGCGTAACGTTTAGAACGTTGGTCTACCGTACCGGCTACTTTTACTAACCATTGTTTCTGGTGATAAGTACCACGTTTATAGCCACCCCAGCCCTCGTGGTAGTTCAAATATTGGTTGCGTGCGTCCCACTTAGATACGCCGTTTATTTTATGGGTTTTGTTGGTAAACCAGCCCATAAAATCAATCGCATCATCAAAGTTAGTGCGCGAAGACCAAGAGTTTCCTGTTTCCCGCACATAATCATCCCAAGTCATGGTTTTGGCTTGGCTATAACCGTAAGCGGTACTTGCTCGACCAACCGGAATAAAACCAAACCAATATTGCATCGGTGGGCGAGCATTATGCTTAAAGCTAGACTCTTGATACATCATTGCCATAGGAACATGCACAGGGGTTCCCCATTTCTTGTTCATTTTCTTGGCTGATTTATACCAATCGCGCTTTTCTTCAAAAATACTGCACAAGTTTTCAGGGTCTTGCGGCGGCGCACTACTGCATCCCGCCAATACACTTAAACCTAGAATGACTACCAAAGCCTTGGCAAACTTAACTACAGGCACTTCCTTATTTATTGGCATTCTCAAAGTACTTCACTAAAAAGTCATCAAAATCGAGGTCATCACCAGCTTCTATTGCTTGTTGCTCAATAAAGCTTTGCTCAGCCATCGCGCTAAAGTCTTGATCTTGCCAGTTAATACTCGTATGACCAAGCATCTCTTCGCGATATTGTGCAGCCCATTGCAAGCCTAAGCCGCTGTTATCTTGAGCCTGAGCTTTAAGCAAACGTAAGAAACGAGATGAATAGGTATTGTCATTACTGATATCAGCAATCACCTCTTCTAGAGCATTCGAGAAATCAGGGGCTTCACGTTGAACATCCAGCAATTCAGCGGCTTTACTCATCTGCTCAAGCAGCTGCTCAATATGCTTAGGTAAGCCTTGAGTTTGCCCGGCAATGGTCATCTCTAGTGCCGGATTACGCCCCTGAATAGCCACTATATTAAAGTTATCTCGGCTTTGCTGTAACTCGTTTTGGTCCATCTCTGGTGAGTCCATCAATACACACGCTAACAATAAACTATCAATCACTCTAACTTGTGACTCTGTTACGCCTACACCACTAAACGGGTTAACATCTAAAGCACGAATTTCGATATATTCAATGCCGTCTTCAGCCAATGCTTGAGAAGGTGTTTGCCCAGGTTTAGCCACCCGCTTAGCGCGAATAGGTGCGTATAACTCATTTTCGATTTGCAAAATATTAGCGTTAAGCTGGCGGTATTCACCCTCAACTTTCACACCAATATTGGCAAACTCATCGGAGTGAGTGCTTACTGCTTTACGGACACTTTTAACGTATTCACTAACGCTGTTGTAGTTGATGTCTAATTGATGCTGAGCCGAGCTGGTATAACCTAAATCACTTAAACGTAATGACGTAGCATAAGGCAAGTACAAGGTACCTTTACCCATGGTTTCAAATGCCAGTTCACTGTCGCCTGCATTCATAAACGAGCCACATAAAGCCGGTGAAGCACCATATAGGTAGGCAACCATCCACCCGTAACGATAAAAGTTACGAATTAAGCCCATGTAACGCTGAGAGACAAATTCAGCAATATCTTGCTGGTCACCCTCCACTTTTTGCAGATTCTGCCAAAAGCTCATCGGCAATGAGAAATTATAATGCACACCCGAGATCACTTGCATGGCACTGCCATAACGATGACGCAATCCTTGGCGATAGGCGTGTTTCATTTTGCCAATATTAGACTGACCATAGTCAGCTAATACAATGTCTTCTTCATCACCAATGTAACAAGGCATGCTCAACGGCCATAAACGCTGGCCGTCTAGTTGCTTCATCGTTTCGTGATGAATATCGGTAAGCCGCGACAACACCTGTTCTACACTATCTGATACTGGCGTAATAAACTCCAGCAATGTCTCGGCGTAATCGGTAGTAATGAGAGGATGCGTTAAAGCAGCGCCTAGTGCTTTAGGGTGGCCATTTGGCGCCAACTTCCCTTGTTCACAAATACGTAATGCTTCACGTTCAATACCACGTTGTATGCCTAGCACACCGGTATCAGCCATTGCTGCGCTCAGTTGCGTCAGCCGAGTTGTAAACTGTTGAGTCAAGTTGAACTCACTATTTGTTGTAACGCGTAATGTGGCAAAGCATAGCGAGTTCACTCACCTTTTACCACCGTCCGCGTAGGTCCTTTACAATGCAAGTTCTTGAACTGGCATACCTATTTTCTTTAATTCGGGTAACAGCTGTTCTTTGTCACCTACCACAACCACTATCATTTGCTCTGGTGAAAAGTACTTTGCAGCTAACTGCTGTAATTCACTTTGGCTAATGGTGGCAGTAATTTGATTTTGCGTGGCCACAAACTCTGGGGTTAGATCGAAGGCTAGCATTTGCATCAAAAACGAGGCTTTTTGCGAAGGCGTGGCATAGGCCAACGCTTCTTGTTGCGATACAGCGCTGCGCATATAAGCCAGCTCTTGCTCACTAGGGCCATGCTTTGAATAGGCGTCTAACTCTGTCAGCAGCTCTTTTATCGCTGGCGCCGTTGCGTCTTGGCGCACATCGGTAGAAATCACGAAGCTACCACCGTCTTTAAAGCCGCCAAAGCCGCTGCTCACCCCGTAGGTGTAACCCTTGTCTTCACGTAGATTCATGTTGATACGACTATTGAAATTACCGCCAAAGTTAAAGTTCATCAAATTGGCTTTAAAGTATTCGCCGGTCGCGTCATAGGGCATCGCTGAACGACCAATTCTTATAACAGACTGCACCGCACCGGGTTTATCAAGTAGATAAATGGTGTTGTTGCTGGCCGATTTCTTCGCTACTAAATGCGCGGCTTGGCTAGCTTTACCCTGCCACTGTTGCTGTAAAGGCGTAAGTGCTGTTTCAAGTTGTTGCTGGCTTAAGTTACTCACCGCGACCAATTGGCTTCCGTCAGGTTGGTAATGTTGTTGCCAAAACTGTTTCACATCTTCAAGGCTTAGCGAGGCAATACTCTCGCGGCTGCCATAACTTGAAGTGGCTAAACGGCTACCTTCGCCAAAGAACAAGCCTTGGCTAGCGATGCTGGCTAACCAACTAGGCTGGTTAAATTTTTGCTCAATGCTTTGTAGATGGCGCGCTTTTTCTCGTTCAAACTCTTGGGGGTCAAAAGCGGGAGTTAATAAACGTTGCTCTAACACATTTAAGGCTTGAGGCAATGTTTCGGTCAATGATGTTAAATTGACATTCTGACTGTACAAGCCGCCACTAAAACTTACCGATGCACCTAACTCAACCAGTTCATCGGCTAAATCTGCGGCTAAGGTTTGTTGAGTACTTTGCATCAGCATTTGCGCAGTAAGTTTAGCTAAACCTTCTTTACCCGCAGGCTCCGATACACTGCCACCGGCTAAGCGAAACTGCAGAGTTACGGTAGGTGTAGCTTGTTCTGAGGTGCCTAGTACTTGCAAACCGTTACTCAATTTAGCTTGCCATAAGTCTGGTAGTTTTACAGCAACCGCTGGCCCAGAGGCAGGCTCAACACTTCTATCGAAGTTATCGGTGACCTCGCGCAGCGCGAGTTGATTATCATCTAAATGCTGGTGCTCAGGCAGTTGGCGCGGCTCTGGTTGGTAGTTATCAGGCCCTGCAATCAGTTGTGTTTTCCCTTTAGGCACTACGCTCATCACCACTCGAGGTTTGTTTATTATGTATTGCTGATAAGCTTGCTGCACCTGCTTGTCATCAACATTTTTAAACTGTTCTAGCACTTGGCTAATATACAAAGGCTGACCAAAGAAAGTTTCACCAAAGGCGAGCTGAGTGACAACATCAGAGACACTTTCTAAGCTGTAAATGGTTGAAGCTTTTAATGAAGACCGTACTCGCTGCAAATCTTCGGCATTTACGCCCCGTTCAGCAAAATCATTAATTGCTTGATCTACGTCTTGTTGTAGCTGCGCCAACGTTAAACCGGCTTGCGGATTGGCGCGTACGTAAATTGATAAAGTACAGGCCATTTCACGGCAATAATGAGAACTACCCGCCGATAGCGCTTTACCACTTTCAACCAAAGACTGATGCAACAATGAGTTTTTGCCGCCACCCAAGATCTCAGAGAACATATCTAGCGCAACTTCGTCATCTGCACCTGCGTAAACCGTTGGGTAGCTAATGTATAACAACGGAATATGCACTCTGTCTTCCAAAGAGATATAGCGAGTTTCGCTAAGTTGAGCAGGAAGAGGGGTTATCTCAGGTACTTCGGGCCCACTTGGAATACTGCCAAAGTACTGAGCAACCCAAGCTAGTGTTTGCTGTTCGTCAATGTCACCACCAATGCTGATGACCGCGTTATTTGGCCCATACCAGCGAAGGAAAAAGGCTTTTAGGTCGTTCACATCTACCCGATTTAGGTCTTCAATATAGCCAATTGGCTGCCAGGAATAAGGGTGTTCACGAGGGTACAAGGCTTCATCAACACGTTCCGACAACAAACCATAAGGAGCGTTATCTACTCGCTGGGCTCGTTCGTTTTTAACGGTATCTCGTTGGATCTCGAATTTCTTTTGACTGACCGCCTCAAGTAAAAAACCCATTCTATCGGCTTCTAACCACAGTACTTTTTCTAACTGATTAGCCGGAACAGTTTGGTAGTAATTAGTACGATCTTTGGTCGTGGAACCATTCATGGTACCACCCGCCTCGTTGATGATACGAAAATGCTCTTGATCACCAACATGTTTTGAACCTTGAAACATCATGTGTTCAAAGAAATGTGCAAAACCAGATTTACCTGGTTCTTCGCGATTTGAGCCAACATGATAGGTCACATCAACATGTGCCAGTGGTGCGTTATCATCTTGATACAGCAATACTGTTAAGCCGTTTTCCAAACGGTACTTTTTATAAGCGATTTTAATATCACTATTGTTGGCCTGCGAAGCCTCTATTAATTGGACTCCCTTAGGCAGAGTATCGCCGGGCTTGGGATCTATCTGAGTACAAGCTGCTAACCACAAGATGCTAAATACACTTAACCATCTAAGCACTATATTGTCCTCTCTCTTATAAATTGGCTACAGAACTGCCTAGCCATATTAGCAAGGCGTAGCGAATGGTTTTACCAATCAACATTGCAATAGTACTTTGCCATACCGAAAGCTTGGCGGCTCCCGCAACAAAACACAACGCGTCTCCAATAACCGGTGCCCAACTCATTAACAAGCTCCAAGCACCGTATTTTGTTAACCAAGGTTTAGCTTTGGCCTGCTCACTTAAGTTAGGTAACCAAGTAAAATGTCGATTACCGTAATTAAAAGCGCCCCAGCCCATGGCAAAGGTGACTAATCCGCCAATGGTATTGCCAATACTGGCAACCACTAATAGGCTAATCCACTGCTCTGGCACCTGGCTAACTAAACCAAGCAATAACACCTCTGAGCTACCCGGTAGCAAAGTGGCGGAGACAAAGGCGCTAAAAAATAATAAGGCTAACAATAGAACGACTTAATCAACAAAATAGTTCGCCGGCCATAAATTTCTTACATCTACAACATCCATACCCGCGGCATTAGCGGCAACGACGCCTGCATCGGCATCTTCAAATACCAAGCAGGCTTGTGGCTGAACGTTCATTAACTCTGCGCATTTTAAAAAAGTGTCTGGTGCTGGTTTGTGCTCGGCGACGAGATCTGCCCCCACAATCGCTTCAAACTGCTTAGCAATACCCAGCTTAGTCAATATCAACTCAGCTTGTCGCTGACTAGCACCAGTGCCCACCGCCATTGGTTTTTTACCAAGGTAGTATTCAAATACTTCAATCAACGGTGTCGCCAATACCTCACTGTTTACCAATTGGTGATAACGCTGTTCTTTTGCTTCAGCTACTGCAGCAACATCAATATTGCTTATATGGGCATCGGCAAGCAGCTTTTCAACCGATAAGCCCGTAGGCATACCGCTCATGGCTAGCATTTGCTCGGAGGTATAAGGGATATTGAACTGTTGTAAAGCAAACTCCCAAGCCTGTTGGTGTTGCTTCATTGAGTCGATGAGGGTTCCGTCCATATCAAAGATAAAGGCTTCATAATCTTGGTATTGTTGGATATTCATTGAGCACTCGTAAACTACTCGGACTGAACAGCAGCCGATTCATGCTGCATCATACCAATAAGCTTTGACAAAGGTGGACTAAATTCTAAGCAAGCAAACAGCAAAGGCTTCAGATACTGAATATCAAGCAAAGAGATAAACTAAAATGATTGTATGTGAAGCCAAACGAAGTTGTAGCGTAAAGCGCTTCTATTCAGCGTTAATGCAGGTAAACTAAAAGCTGTTCAATCACTTAAGCGAAGTAATAGGTAAGACTATGGTGCGTTTTTTCTTAATACCTTTGTTGTTGACGATATTATGGACGCTCTTTCTTTTTCATTTTGGCTTGAGCTTTAAACAAGGCCGAAAAGGCTACTATTGGATTATTGGTTTGAGTGCTGCGCTGATCGGTTTCTTCTCGTTGATGATATGGATAACCCATTAATTAGCCAATAAAAAAGCTTGCCGAGGCAAGCTTTTTTGGTTCAGCTAATAACCTGTTTAACCACCAACAAGCGACAACAATACACCCGCCGCTACAGCACTACCTAGTACTCCGGCCACATTCGGACCCATAGCATGCATTAGCAAAAAGTTATGTGGGTTAGATTCTAAACCAACCTTGTTCACTACTCGTGCAGCCATAGGTACCGCTGATACACCAGCCGCACCGATCAATGGGTTAATCTTACCACCGCTCAAGCGGCTCATGAGTTTAGCCATTAATACGCCTGAGGCAGTACCAATACCAAACGCCACGGCACCTAAGCCAAGAATACCCAAGGTTTCTACGGTTAAGAATTTGTCAGCAGACAGTTTAGAACCTACAGCTAAACCTAAGAAGATAGTCACAATGTTGATAAGTTCGTTTTGAGCAGTTTTGCTCAAACGATCCACCACGCCACTTTCTCGCATCAAGTTACCTAAACAGAACATACCCACAAGTGGTGTTGCTGCTGGTAAGAACAAGATAGTTAAGCCAAGCACTGCAATTGGGAAGATGATCTTCTCACGCATGCTCACCGGGCGAAGCTGCTCCATTTGAATTTCGCGCTCTTCTTTTGTGGTTAGCGCTTTCATGATCGGTGGTTGAATAATCGGCACCAATGCCATGTAAGAGTATGCTGCTACCGCAATAGCACCGAGTAGGTCTGGTGCTAACTTAGATGCCAAGAAGATTGCAGTAGGGCCATCGGCACCGCCAATAATCGCAATAGCCGATGCATCAGCAAGGCTGAAATCGAAGCCCGGAATGGCGTTTAGTAAAATAGCGCCAAACAAGGTAGCGAAAATACCAAACTGCGCCGCAGCACCCAATAACAACATTCTTGGGTTGGCGATAAGCGCACCAAAATCTGTCAGCGCGCCAACTCCCATAAAGATCAATAATGGGAATACCCCAGTTTCAATCCCGACATGGTAGATGTAGTAAAGCAAACCGCCTTCATCATTGAATCCCGCATTTGGAATATTTGCTAATACTGCACCAAAACCAATTGGCAATAGCAGCAATGGTTCAAACTTACGCACGATAGCTAAATACAACAGCAGTAAACCTACCGCCATCATGACCAGCTGACCAAACTCAAAGTTAGCTAGGCCTGTTTCAGACCATAGCTTAATTAATCCTTCCACTTTATGGCTCCCTTACGCGATGCTTAGCAGGACTTCGCCCACTGCAACCGCATCACCTTCTTTAACTAGAACCTCGTCAACAACCCCGGTTTTAGCGGAACGGATCTCAGTTTCCATTTTCATTGCTTCCATAATCAGCAATACGTCACCTTCTTGAACATTGGCTCCTGGCTTAGCCAGAACCTTGAAGATGTTACCCGCAAGTGGAGCTGGTAGCGCTTCACCATTGCCACTAGCGCTGCTCGCTACTGGCGCAGAGGCTGGTATGCTTTGAGCAACGGCTTTAACACCATCAATTGAGCCTTCAGGACCAACATCAACACTGTACACTTGACCATCAACCCGCACTGAGTAAGTTTCTACTGCACCGGCTTTAGCAGGAGCGGCAACCTTTACGTCTTCAGCGCTTGGTACAGGTTCAAAGGCATCAGCATTGCCGCGATTCTCTAAGAACTTCAAACCAATTTGTGGGAATAAGGCATAAGTAAGCGCATCATCGATTACCGCATCAGCCAATTTAAAGCCTTTGTCTTTTGCGTGTTGAACAACCTCTGTTTCAAGACGCTCCATTTCTGCTTGCAGTAAATCAGCAGGGCGACAAGTAATTGCTTCCGCACCGTCTAATACGCGCGCTTGTAGCTCGGCGTTAATTTCGCCCGGGGCTTTACCATATTGACCACTAAGAATACCGGCAGTTTCTTTAGTAATCGTTTTGTAACGTTCACCAGTTAAAACGTTAAGCACGGCTTGGCTACCAACAATTTGCGAGGTTGGTGTAACCAGCGGAATGTAGCCCAAATCTTTACGTACTTTAGGGATCTCTAACAATACCTCGTCAAGCTTGTCGGCCGCCCCTTGCTCTTTTAACTGGCCTTCCATGTTGGTTAACATGCCGCCTGGTACTTGAGCGATAAGGATGCGTGAATCAACACCTTTTAAGCTACCTTCAAACTTCGCGTACTTCTTCCGCACTTCACGGAAGTAAGCGGCAATAGACTCTAGCTTAGTAAGGTCTAAGCCTGTATCGCGCTCAGTGCCCTCTAACATCGCTACAATGGTTTCTGTTGGACTGTGGCCGTAAGTACAGCTCATTGACGAGATAGCTGTATCAATAATGTCTACGCCTGCTTCAATGGCTTTAATATGCGTAGGTAAGCTTAAGCCGGTTGTAGCATGACAGTGCAGTGCAATTTCTACATCGGTTTCAGCTTTAAGACGTTTAATTAGCGTTTCGGCTTCGTAAGGCTTTAACAGGCCTGACATATCTTTAATCGCAACAGAGTGACAGCCAATATCTTCTAAACGCTTGGCTAAATCTACCCAGTTATCTAAGGTATGAATTGGGCTAGTCGTGTACGAAATCGTACCTTGGGCGTGTGCGCCACAATCTAACGCCGCTTTAACTGCTGTTTGAAAGTTGCGAGGGTCGTTCATCGCATCAAAGATACGGAATACATCCATGCCGTTTTTCACAGCGCGTTCTACAAAGCGTTCTACTACATCATCGGCATAATGACGGTAACCTAATAGGTTTTGTCCACGTAACAACATTTGTTGTTTCGTGTTAGGCATCGCCTTTTTAAGTTCGCGTAGGCGCTCCCAAGGATCTTCGCCAAGGTAACGAATACAAGCATCAAAGGTAGCGCCGCCCCAAGTTTCTAAAGACCAATAACCAATTTGGTCAAGTTGCTCAGCAATAGGCAACATATCTTCGATACGAAGACGAGTTGCTAGCAATGATTGATGCGCGTCGCGCAATACAACATCGGTTAATGCAAGTGGTTTAGACATTGCGTTAAATCCTCTTTAGTTATTGGGCCTTCCGGTACTGTTGAACAGCAGCAGTAATTGCAGCTACAACAGTGGCATTATTGGCGGGTTGGGGAGACGTTGGCAAAGCTTGGCTAGGTTCGGGAATGTCAGCTAAAGGTGGTGCGAGTTTAGCTAAGCCCATTACAGCCACAATTAATAGCGACAAAAACGAGAATACGGCGATCATCCCGACCCCCATTAACGTTGCTGCTTCTAAGAGCACCTCAGTCATATCCATCATATTATATAATCCACATCCTTTGAGATTGGCGTAAGAATTACATGTCAAACGACAAAAATCAAACTTGAATTTTGAATAATTATTCAAAACCTTGGTATTGTTAACTTTATTTTATCAATGACAAAATCCGCAATAATCCAAGACTTTAGCTCTTATACAGGGTAAACGCCCAAAGCTTAACAAATGATTAACATGCTATTCACAGTAGCTTGACAGCGTATTACTGTTAGTAATTTAGCAGCTTAACTACTCCAAAAGTAGTAATCTCGATCACAAGAGTTGGAAATTTGAGGTGCATAAGTGGTGAATAGTGATCTAGGGGTATTAAGAGATTGGATAATAAAACAAAAAAGATGGCGCGCGTGGAAGGATTCGAACCTCCGACCGCCTGGTTCGTAGCCAGGTACTCTATCCAGCTGAGCTACACGCGCGTTGGGTATGAAACAAGCCTAGATGAGAATAAGCAAAGCTTCAAATTTAAAAGAGATGGCGCGCGTGGAAGGATTCGAACCTCCGACCGCCTGGTTCGTAGCCAGGTACTCTATCCAGCTGAGCTACACGCGCGTTGAAATCGATGGCGGTGAGGGAGGGATTCGAACCCTCGATAGGGCTACAAACCCTATACTCCCTTAGCAGGGGAGCGCCTTCGGCCACTCGGCCACCTCACCTCGACTTCGCTTCACCAAAGAAGATATAAATACCCTCTTCAAGAAGAATGGCGCGCGTGGAAGGATTCGAACCTCCGACCGCCTGGTTCGTAGCCAGGTACTCTATCCAGCTGAGCTACACGCGCGCAAAAACACTTTGAAACAAGAATGACGAATCACTCTTTCTAAATAATGGCGCGCGTGGAAGGATTCGAACCTCCGACCGCCTGGTTCGTAGCCAGGTACTCTATCCAGCTGAGCTACACGCGCACAGGTAACACTTCAATAAAAAAAGCTCACATTAACTATGAGCTTTTTAAATAATGGCGCGCGTGGAAGGATTCGAACCTCCGACCGCCTGGTTCGTAGCCAGGTACTCTATCCAGCTGAGCTACACGCGCGCAGAAAACACTTTGAAACAAGAATGACGAGTCACTCTTTAAAATATGGCGCGCGTGGAAGGATTCGAACCTCCGACCGCCTGGTTCGTAGCCAGGTACTCTATCCAGCTGAGCTACACGCGCGTTGAAATCGATGGCGGTGAGGGAGGGATTCGAACCCTCGATAGGGCTACAAACCCTATACTCCCTTAGCAGGGGAGCGCCTTCGGCCACTCGGCCACCTCACCGCGATTTCGGATGCAGATATTACTGCTTCCAAAAATATAGTCAAACCTTTTTTACCACTTTTCTCTTGTTCGTTCAGCTTTCGAACAGTTCGCTGCCTTTTTGTTAGCTAACAGCTTAAAAGCTAAGCGGAGACTGCAAGCATTGTAGATTACCCAACATCAAAATGGCTTGAGCAAAGCCCTAAAAAACAAAAGGAAGCCAGAGGCTTCCTATAGTCAAATCATGGCGATAAAACGTGCGCTTAGGCGCTAGCGTTTTTCTCGGCTTGAATGCGCATGTAAATCTCTTCACGGTGCACAGATACTTCTTTAGGAGCGTTCACACCGATACGTACTTGGTTTCCTTTCACGCCCAATACAGTAACTGTTACTTCATCCCCAATCATCAACGTTTCGCCTACACGGCGAGTCAAAATTAGCATTCATTATCTCCTTAAATTCGTTTTCTTGTTCTTTAGCGACTTATCAAAGCTATTATTTTTCTGCTATTAGCGTATAGACTAGCTTGTTTAAGCCAAAGAGTCATCATTATTGCTCTAGGTTGTATGCACTATGCAATGCACGCACAGCCAACTCTAAATACTTTTCGTCAACTACCACCGATACTTTGATTTCAGAAGTAGAGATTAGTTGCATATTTATCCCCTCATCACCCAAAGTTTCGAACATTGTTTTCGCTACACCAGGGTGATTCATCATCCCTACCCCAACGATAGAAATTTTCGCCAGAGAATCTTTACCTTGAACTTCACGTGCGCCCAACTTGTTAGAGGTGTCCTCTAGCAGCTCTTTAGCCCGCTTGTAATCGTTACGGTGAACGGTAAAGGTAAAGTCGGCAGTATTGTCGCCCATAGAGTTTTGGATGATCATATCCACGTCGATATTAGCATCACCAATTGGGGCTAAAATAGACGCTGCTACAGAAGGTTTATCTGGCACACCCAAAATTGTTAAGCTTGCTTCATCGCGGTTAAACGCAATGCCTGAAATTACGGGTGACTCCATTTTATTTCCCTCATAACTGATTAAGGTACCGTTACCTTCAGTGAAACTAGATAAAACACGTAGCGGCACATTGTACTTGCCAGCAAACTCAACTGCGCGGATTTGCAAAACCTTAGCGCCAAGGCTCGCCATTTCTAGCATCTCTTCAAAAGTAATGCTTTCAAGGCGGCGCGCCTTAGGCTCAACCCGTGGGTCGGTGGTATAAACGCCATCTACATCTGTGTAGATTTGGCACTCATCGGCTTTTAAGGCCGCAGCAATTGCTACAGCGGTAGTATCGGAACCACCTCGACCAAGCGTTGTTATGTGGTTCTCTGGACTGCGCCCTTGAAAACCTGCAATAACCACCACTTTATTCTGCTGCAAATGTGCTTGAATGTTGTGATCGTCAATACTAGTGATACGCGCTTTGCCGTGGGCATTGTCTGTATGCATGCGAATTTGATCGCCTGTCATCGATACAGCGTCACAACCTTTCTTCTGCAAGGCAATACTAAGTAAAGCAATAGTGACCTGCTCACCCGTCGATACCAGTACATCTTTTTCGCGTTCGGCGGCATTTTCGTCTATTTCATTGGCAAGACCCAATAAACGGTTGGTTTCACCAGACATTGCTGAAAGAACCACAACCACATCATCGCCGGCTGCTTTACTGCGAATAACTCGGTCAGCAACCGCTTGAATACGCTCAAGCGTGCCTACCGAGGTACCACCATATTTTTGAACAATTAGTGCCACTTGCTTTCCTTTTTCTTTAACACTTAATGCCTAGTTGATTACAGCTGCTCGTTTAACCACTCTTTCACTTTCTCAAGTGCAGTTTGCAATCCATCCGGATTAGAGCCGCCTGCTTGCGCCATATCTGGGCGACCACCACCTTTCCCCCCTACACATTGGGCGGCAATGTTCACCATTTCACCAGCTTTAACACGAGAGGTTAAATCTTTAGTCACACCTGCCACTAGGCTTACTTTTCCATCGTTTACTGTGGCCAATAAAATCACGCCACTCTCAAGTTTCACTTTTAGCTCATCTACGCTACTGCGTAAGGCTTTACCTTCAACGCCATCTAAGAAGGCAATTAATACTTTCACACCGTTAATTGTTTGTATTTGATCTGCGGCATCATTACTAGCGGCGCTTGCTAGTTTAGCTTTTAGTTGAGCGACGTCTTTTTCAAGCATCTTATTGCGGTCAACTAACTGCATCACTTTTTCGCCAATGCTGAACTGGTCGCCTTTCACTAAGTTGGCGGCTTTCTCCATTTCTTCAGCAATACGGTGTATTAGGTCTATTGCGAACTGTCCCGTTACCGCTTCAATACGGCGAACGCCCGCTGCAATCCCGGCTTCGCTGGTAATTTTGAAGAAGCCTATGTCACCGGTATGGTTAACATGGGTTCCGCCACAAAGCTCGGTAGAGAAGTCGCCCATGCTAACAACACGAACATCGTCATCGTACTTCTCGCCAAACAAAGCCATAGCACCAGCTTTTTTAGCTTGATCAAGGTTCATAACTTTAGTTATTACCGGCAGATTGCGGCGAATTTGCTGGTTAACTAAATGCTCAACTTGGCGGATTGAATTCATCGAAATAGCTTCAAAATGAGAGAAGTCAAAACGTAAGCGCTGAGCTTCTACCAGTGAGCCTTTCTGAGTAACATGTTCACCTAGGGTTTGGCGTAATGCAGCATGTAATATGTGCGTGACCGAGTGGTTTAACGCCGTGTTCCAACGTCGACGAGAATCTACTTTAGCCTTAACGACTTTTTGTAAACATAAGTCTCCACCTTGCACATAACCTTTATGCACAAAAGCTTTGCCTACTTTAATGGTATCTTGCACCACAAAGCTGCCGCCTTCATACATCAGTTCGCCAGCGTCACCAGCTTGGCCACCCGACTCTGCATAAAAAGGCGTTTTATCGAGAACGATAATCGCTTGCTCTCCACTACGAACGGTTGATTCAGCTTCACCGTCTTTAAACATCTCAACGATTTTAACTTCCGCCTCTAAGTGGAGGTAACCCAAAAACTCAGTTTCGCTATCAATAATTAAGTTATCGTTGTAGTCAGTGCCAAAATTGCTAGCCTGCTTGGCACGTTCTCGCTGCGCGCGCATTGCAGCTTCAAACTCAGCTTCATCAACACTCAGTTCACGCTCGCGCGCGATGTCTGCTGTTAAGTCAGCGGGGAAGCCGTAAGTATCATAAAGCTTAAATACCAAGTCGCCAGGAATTACCGAACCTTCGAGCTCATTTAAGGCTTCGTCAAGAATGATTAAACCGCGGTCTAATGTTTTTGCAAATTGCTCTTCCTCAAGCTTAAGGACTCGCTCAATAACTGGTTGTTGAGTACTAAGCTCAGGATAAGCCTCGCCCATTTCAGCGATTAGGGCGGGTAATAGTTTGTAGAAGAAACCTTCTGTTGCACCCAGTTTATTGCCATGGCGAACAGCGCGACGGATGATCCGGCGTAATACATAACCACGACCTTCGTTGGCGGGCATAACACCATCAGCAATGAGGAAGCCACAAGAGCGAATATGGTCTGCGATTACTCGCAGTGATTTGTTTTCCAAATCGCTGGTACCAATAATGTTGGCCGCGGCAGCAATTAGATTCTGAAAAATATCGATTTCGTAGTTTGAGTGCACGCCCTGCAAAATAGCAGCAATACGCTCTAGACCCATACCAGTATCTACTGACGGGTTAGGCAGTGGTTCCATGCTACCGTCTGCTTGACGATTGAATTGCATGAATACAACGTTCCAGATTTCGATGAAACGATCGCCATCTTCTTCAGGCGTTCCTGGAGGTCCGCCCCAAATGTGTTCGCCGTGGTCGTAGAATATCTCGGTACATGGACCGCACGGTCCAGTGTCACCCATTTGCCAAAAGTTATCTGACTCAAACTTCTTCTCTGGAGATTTATCACCGATACGAATAATACGGTCTTTAGGCACACCGATTTTGTTGGCCCATAAATCAAACGCTTCGTCATCGGTTTGGTAAACCGTAACCAACAACTTTTCTTTAGGTAACTTGACCACATCAGTTAAGAATTCCCAAGCGTAGCCAATAGCTTCTTCTTTGAAGTAATCCCCAAAGCTAAAGTTACCTAGCATTTCAAAGAACGTATGGTGACGTGCGGTATAGCCAACATTTTCTAAATCGTTATGTTTACCACCGGCACGTACACAACGTTGAGAGGTCGTAGCTCGTGAATAGTTACGCTTATCAATGCCTAGAAATACATCTTTAAATTGATTCATACCCGCATTGGTAAACAGTAAGGTGGGATCGTCGTGAGGAACTAACGAACTACTGGCAACTATTTGGTGATTTTTGCTGTTAAAGAAGCTTAAAAATGCATTTCTTACTTCAGCTGAAGTCATCTTCATGAATCTATTTCCTGGGGGTTTGTAGCAACTCGACATCGTGGTAAAACTCGGGGTTACTCGTCGATAGGCGCTAAAATAGGTGAAACCGTAATTAATCGCGACAATATATCACGCAGACCCATGCAGGCAAAGTGTTGAGGGCTTATTGCTGTTGTAGTTCGCTAAATAGCGTATTGATTAACTCAAAGTCAAAACCGCGGCGGTATAAATATGCAGTACATTTTTGCTTAAGTACGCGGTCAGAAGGGAGACCTTGTTTAAACTTTCGCTCAAAACATAAGGTTAAGCTTTGATACCAATCCCATTCAGGATCAGCCAGGACCTGATTAGCTAAGTCGCTATTGATGCCTTTGCTTTGCAGGTATTGTTTTATGTAATTACGCCCGTAACCTCGAGCTAATCTAGCGCGAGTTAAAGAACTAGCGTAGTTATGATCGTTAAGCCAAGCATTTTCAATGGCATAGTTAATCGCATCTGCGATTTCAGCTTCTTGGTAGTCCTTTTGTCGCAATTTCTGCAACAATTGCTGCTGACTATATGAACGCCTTGAGAGCAGATCGATGGTGGTGTGAAGTGCGCTACGATTGGTCATAATAAAAAGGAGCCTTTCGGCTCCTAATCAATTTATGCTTCTTGATCAGCCGGAGTTTCAGTAGCTGTATCTTCTTCAACAACTTCGGTGTTGTTAAGCAGGTTGTTACGAATCGTCATTTCAATCTCTTGAGCAACTTCTGGGTGCTCCTTCAAGTAATTTGAAGCATTCGCCTTACCTTGACCGATTTTGTTCCCTTTGTAAGAGAACCAAGCACCAGCTTTGTCGACCAATTTTTCTTTTACGCCCAAATCAACTAACTCGCCGTAACGGTTAAAACCTTCACCGTACATGATTTGGAACTCGGCTTGTTTAAATGGTGCAGCGATTTTATTTTTAACCACTTTAACGCGAGTTTCGTTACCAACGATCTCATCGCCACTTTTCACCGCGCCGATGCGACGAATATCCAAACGTACAGATGCGTAAAACTTCAGTGCATTACCGCCAGATGTAGTTTCTGGATTACCAAACATTACACCAATTTTCATACGGATTTGGTTAATGAAAATACACATACAGTTGGTTTGCTTAAGCGTACCAGTTAGCTTACGTAACGCTTGCGACATTAAACGTGCCTGCAGGCCAACGTGGCTATCACCCATGTCCCCTTCAATTTCAGCTTTAGGCGTTAAAGCTGCTACCGAGTCAATTACAATCATGTCAACGGCACCAGAACGCGCTAGCATATCGGTAATCTCTAGGGCTTGTTCACCAGTATCAGGTTGAGATACCAATAAGTTGTCTACATCTACACCAAGCTTTTTGGCATAAATAGGGTCTAGGGCATGTTCGGCATCAACAAACGCACATACCTTGCCCACTTTTTGAGCTTGAGCAATGGCTTCTAAGGTAAGAGTAGTTTTACCAGAACTTTCAGGACCATAGATTTCAATCACACGACCCATTGGCAAACCGCCAGCGCCTAAGGCAATATCAACGGATAAAGAACCTGTAGAAATGGTTTCGATATCCATGGTACGGTTGTCACCAAGCTTCATGATTGAGCCTTTACCAAATTGTTTTTCAATTTGGCCTAGGGCCGCAGCTAATGCCTTTTGTTTGTTCTGATCCATATCGCCCTCGTAGGTGCTTTTAACTATCTTAATGACCAGTAGTATACTGGGTATTCATACAGTATCAAGTTTATTCCAGAAAATTCATAAAAGAGTTTTGCCTATTCGGCTGACAGCTTTTATCCTTGCTGCTTCGTTTAGCCATTAACCGAGTAGTTCGATAAGACCCATGACTGAGACAAATCTAGAAAAACACACTCCTATGATGCGCCAATACCTAACGTTAAAGGCTCAACATCCCGAGATTTTATTGTTCTATAGAATGGGCGATTTTTACGAATTGTTTTATGACGATGCCAAACGCGCATCTGAGTTAATGGATATTTCCTTAACAAAACGTGGCCAGTCTGCTGGTACACCTATTCCAATGGCAGGTATTCCCTACCACGCAGCAGAGAATTATTTATCGCGCCTGGTTCAATTAGGTGAATCAGTCGCTATTTGCGAACAGATTGGCGACCCGGCTACCAGTAAAGGGCCGGTGGAAAGAAAAGTTGTTAGAATTATCACACCAGGCACGGTGAGCGACGAAGCCTTGCTGGAAGAGAAACAAGATAACTTGTTAGTCAGCGTAATAAACCAGCAACAACAAATTGGTCTTGCTTATTTAGATATTGCCAGTGGCCGATTCGTGATTAATCAATTTACCGGTGAACAACAACTACAAGCCGAACTACAACGCTTAAACCCTGCGGAACTGCTCTACCCTGATGACTTCGAGTTTTATTCGGAGCTGCAAGCATACAAAGGTTTACGACGTCGTGGAGAATGGGAATACGATTTAGCCACCGCACAAAAAGTATTAAATCAGCAGTTCGGTACTCGGCATTTAGACGGGTTTGGGGTAAGTGAATACCCGCTAGCCCTTTCAGCAGCCGGTTGTTTAATGCAGTATGTTCAAGATACTCAGCGCACTGCCCTACCGCATATCAATGCAATTATCGTTGAGAGCCAAAATCAGTTTATTCAACTTGATGCCGCAAGCCGTAAAAACCTAGAGTTAACCCGTAACCTTGCTGGCGGCTACGAAAACACCCTAAGTTCGATATTGGACCGCAGCTCCACTGCCATGGGAAGCCGCTTGCTAAATCGCTGGTTACACCAGCCTTTAAGCAACCAGCAACAAGTGAGTGCGCGCCAAGATTGCATTGCTGAAATACTAGAAACCGACCTTTATCCTCTAGTGCAAACTGTGCTTAAGTCGATTGGCGATATTGAGCGAATATTGGCCCGCTTAGCCCTTCGTTCTGCCCGACCGCGTGATTTAGCGAGGTTGCGTAACGCCTTTAGTTTACTACCAGAACTGCAATCTTATTTAAGTTCTACACAAGCACTAGCGCCAATAGCTAAAAATATTGGTGAGTTTCCCGATACCTTAGCCTTGTTAGAGCGAGCAATAATTGATAATCCTCCTGTGCTCATTAGGGATGGCGGAGTGATTGCACCAGGTTACCATCGAGAGTTGGACGAGCGGCGAGACCTAAGCGAGGGAGCGACTCAGTTCTTAAAAGACATAGAACAACGGGAACGCGAACAAACCGGAATTGCCAACCTAAAGATTGGGTATAACAAAGTACACGGTTTTTACATTGAGGTAAGCCGCCTTTATTCCGAACAAGTACCCGAGCACTATATTCGCAGGCAGACGCTAAAGAATATGGAACGCTACATTATCGCGGAACTTAAAGAACACGAGGAAAAAGTGCTCTCTAGCCAAGGTAAAGCTTTGGCATTAGAAAAGCGGCTATATGAGGAACTGTTGGATTTGCTCATGCCAAGTTTGAGCAATATGCAGCGTAGCGCTCAAGCAATAGCTCAGCTTGATGTACTGTGTTGTTTAGCCGAGCGAGCGGAAAGCCTAAACTATGTACGCCCTCACTTTAGTGAACAATCGGGAATTAGTATTGAGGGTGGCCGACACCCAGTGGTTGAACACGTAAACGACACTCCGTTTATTGCGAACCCTGTAACGCTTGCAGAAAAGCGCAGACTGCTGATTGTAACAGGTCCAAATATGGGTGGTAAATCTACCTATATGCGCCAAACCGCACTGATATGTTTGATGGCTTTCATGGGAAGTTTTGTGCCAGCAGAAAGCGCAACGCTAGGCCCCATCGATAAGATTTTCACTCGTATTGGCGCGTCAGATGATTTAGCCAGTGGCCGCTCTACCTTCATGGTGGAAATGACTGAAACCGCCAATATTTTGCATAATGCCACAACCAACAGTTTGGTATTGATGGACGAAATTGGCCGTGGAACCAGTACCTATGATGGTATGTCTTTAGCTTGGGCGGTAGCACAAGCCTTAAGTAAAATAGAGTCGCAAACACTATTTGCTACTCACTATTTTGAGTTAACCCAATTGCCAGAAATCCTAGACGGTGTGGCTAATGTTCATTTAGATGCCGTGGAACATCAAGATACTATCGCCTTTATGCACCAAGTTCAGGAAGGGGCAGCCAGTAAAAGTTACGGCTTACAAGTTGCCGCATTAGCTGGAATACCTAAAGCTGTAATTTCACAAGCTAAACGTAAGTTAAAACAGTTAGAAGCGGCTAACCCTGCACCGGTAGATACCCCAAGCATTCCAGAAAGTGACTTAGCAGCTCAATTAAGCATGGACTTAGGCAGTGTTGAAGAACACCCGATACTAGATCAACTGCGTAATTTGGACCCAAATGAATTGTCGCCACGAGCGGCATTAGACTTATTATTTAATTTAAAGCAACAAGCAAATAGTTAACTGCACTAAACGACTGACCCGTCCTGATATGGGTTGACACTTGATTAACTAAAACGCTCGATGCACTTCATCGGGCGTTTTGTATTTTAGTGCCTCGTGAGGCCTATATTCATTGTAGAGCTTAACCGATTCATCGACCATTTTTCGTGCCTCATTTAAGTCTGTAGGTTTATTCAGCAAGTACTCCATCTTTAGTGTTCCATTTATTCTCTCCGCAAGGGCGTTCTGATAACAGTCATAACCGTCTGTCATCGAACAAGATACATTCTGCTGACGGTGTATCGCTTGATATTCACTGGAGCAATACTGAACACCTCGGTCCGAATGATGAACAAGCTCCCCTATAGACCTTCGTTCCTTCAACGCATTTAAGAATGCTTGTTTGACCGTGTAAGCTTTCATATCCTTACCTAGGTGATATCCCACTATTTTTCTTGAGTAAGCATCCGTCACGAGACTGAGATAGGCTTCACCGCTTAGCGTTGCCAAGTAGGTGATGTCAGCCACCCATAACTGTTCTGGTCTCTCTGGTATTAGGCCTTCTTTTATGCGGTTAGGGTGGCAGTAAAAACGATGATTGCTATTTGTAGTTCGATGGTAAGCCCTTCGATTATGAACTAATAATCGATTCATTCTTAGTAAAGAAAATAAGCGGTCTCGGCCAATATCGATATCATTCTGGGCAAGTAGGTACTTGAGCTTACGAGCCCCGATACGAGGGTGCATCATTCTTTGTACTTTCACAAAGTTGAGCACTGACTCATCTTTTTGTATTTGGTGAGCCTGGGCAATACCGCGCTTGTAAAAAGCTTGCCGTGTAATACCCATGAAGTGACAGGCTTTCGTTACAGTTAACTTTCGGACCGCTTTTTCCTTAATAACTCGGCCTTGCGCTTCTTTGAGAGCCGAACTCCGAAGTCTCTATCCATGACTTTTACCACCGCTTCAAAGAAATCAGCTTTCATCTGAGAGTCTTCTAGCTGCTTCTCTAGCTCTTTAATGCGTTGCTCTGGGGTTTGAGGCGAAGAAGAATTTGACATAGCAGTAACTACCATTCTCGTATGCTCTATTCCTTTAGACCAATCTAGTCGACCATGTTTGCGAAGCCAAACTAAAACGGTAGAGCGACCTTGGATCCCATAACAGTCCTGAGCTTGTCGATAAGACATTTCGCCTTTTTCAACTTGGTCTACCACTGCCAATTTAAAGGCAAGAGAATAATTTCGTTGGGTACGTTTACTGGTTGTTTTCATGACACTCTCCAATTTCATGTTGGATATGTGTCAACCTTATTTAGGACGGTACAGACAAAACAAAAAAGGAAGCCTAAGCTTCCTTTTTTTAATTGATAACATCACTAGACTTTAAATAGTGAGTCTATAGATAGATTTTGTAACGACAGTATGTCACGTAAGCGGCGTAATGCTTCCACTTGAATTTGCCTTACTCGCTCGCGAGTTAAACCAATTTCTCTGCCCACATCTTCCAAGGTAGAGGCTTCGTAACCTAACAACCCAAAGCGGCGTGCCAATACTTCGCGTTGTTTGCTATTAAGCTCGCCTAACCAACCAACAATGCTATTTTTCATATCATCATCTTGGGTTTTGTGTTCTGGGCCGTGATCATTTTCATCAGAGATAATGTCTAATAATGCTTTATCGTTATCACCACCAATCGGGGTATCAACCGAGCTAATACGCTCGTTTAAACGAAGCATTTTAGTCACATCTTCTACTGGGCGGTCCAGTGTTTCGGCAATTTCTTCTGCAGTAGGTTCGTGGTCTAGTCGATGAGCCAGTTCCCGTGCAGTACGAAGATACACATTCAACTCTTTAACCACATGAATAGGCAAACGAATTGTACGAGTCTGATTCATAATCGCTCGTTCAATAGTTTGGCGGATCCACCAAGTAGCATAAGTTGAAAAGCGGAAACCACGTTCTGGATCGAACTTTTCTACTGCGCGAATCAAACCAAGGTTCCCTTCCTCGATTAAATCCAGCAGAGCCAAGCCGCGGTTGTTATATCGTCGTGCTATTTTAACTACTAAGCGCAGATTACTTTCAATCATCCTTTTACGCGCGGCTTCGTCACCTCTAAGGGCACGTCGGGCGTACAGAACTTCTTCTTCTGCGGTAAGTAAAGGTGAGAAACCAATTTCGCCAAGATAGAGCTGAGTAGCATCTAAACTCTTGGAAACATCGGCTTGCATGATGTCGTCTTTGTTAGCTTTTTTGTCAACCTTTGCGCTTTTAGCATCGCCAGTTGAAACACTTTTTAGTTTTACAGCAGTTTTTACTTGGGTCATAGCATAACCTCCCTGAACAAGACCTGATTGCTGTTATTATTATGTGCAATCTAGGCTAGAGTGCCGGTAGATATTTCTTTGGATCTACTGACTTTCCTTTGAAACGGATTTCAAAATGTAATCGCGTATCGGTTGTTCCTGTATCGCCCATATCGGCGATATGTTGCCCTACTACTACTTGCTGTTTTTCTTTTACACGTAAACGACTGTTATGTGCATAAGCACTTAAGTAATCGTCATTATGCTTTATTATTATAAGTTTTCCGTAACCTCTTAACGCGCTGCCCGCGTACACCACTCGACCCGGTGCTGAAGCTACAATTTTCTGCCCTTGGCTGCCGCGAATATCAAGGCCTTTATTACCATTCTCTTTATTAGAGAAACCTTTGATAATTCTACCTTTTGTTGGCCAAACCCAGCCTTTGACTGAGCCTGTTTGGCTGCTTACTACAATCTTAGGCGAGTTTTTAGCGTATGCCTTTGTTGACGTTGATTCAAGTTTTTTTGACGATTTCTTAACATCTTTAACTTGCGGCTTCACAGTTTTATGCTTATTCGTTTTAGCTTTGCTGGTTTTAACACTGCTAGCTTTCAAATTAATAGTTTGACCGACATAAATTGTGTAAGGCGCTGGAATATTATTTCTTTTTGCTAATTGTTTGGGGTCAAGCCCAGCTCGCCATGCAATAGAGTATAAAGTCTCGCCTTTTTTAACTTTATACTGCGAGCTGTTTAACACGCCGCGTGTATCTGCGTTATACACACCAGCATCGGTTACTGGCGCAGGACCACCTTCTCGACTACATCCCTGCAGTAAGCTAATGGCTAATATGAGGCAAACATAACGCAGATAAACCATTCAGTTAACGCAGTAGCAAATAAGCCACTACTGCTAACACAACAACTGCCCAACCAAGAATTTCAACATACTTACGTAATTGAGCTTCCATTTTGGCGCCGCCCCACTTCATTAAACCAGCAACCAAGTAAAAGCGTAATCCTCTACCGACCAAAGAAATCAGAATGAAAGGAATAAATGCCATGTTTAGAATACCTGCAGTCAAGGTAAACACTTTATAAGGCACTGGCGTAAAGCTGGCGACAAAAATAACTAATACGCCCCACTTTTCAAACCATTCAAATGCGACATCCATTTTGTGTTGATAACCTACCGACTGAATCAGTGGCTCTACCACTGGCTCATAAAAAAACTGGCCGAGCGCATAACCTAAAGCGGCACCGAGTACCGAGAAAATAGTGGCAAGCATAGCAAAACGCCAGGCTCTGTTTGGACGTGATAAAGCCATGGGCGCTAACATTACGTCAACGGGGATCGGCCAAAAAATAGATTCGATAAAACTCATGCCCGACAAATATCGAACGGCATGGCGATGCTCAGACCAAGTCATCACTTTGTCGTATAAGGCACTAAAAATTTTCACGCTAATTCACCATTAATTAAAGGAACAAAACGCACAGGCTCTAAATTGTGTTGAGTAAAACCTTGTGCTTGCTTTTCGATTTGGACAAGTGTCTGTTGTTGCTGTTGCTCACCCACTGGAATAATCATTCGGCCGCCAACACTTAACTGCGCAACAAGCGCCTCTGGAATAGCAGCTGCTGCAGCAGTAACGATGATGGCATCAAACGGACCTTTGCTTGACCAGCCTTTCCAACCATCGCCATGTTTTGTTGCAACATTATGTAAATCCAACAATTTTAAGCGTCTTTTAGCTTGAAACTGAAGGGTTTTAATACGTTCAACAGAATAGACTTGGTCAACCAGCGATGCTAATACCGCTGTTTGGTAACCTGAACCGGTACCAATTTCTAGAACTTTCTTAGGGTTAGTTTGCAACAGTATTTCTGTCATTTTAGCCACAATGTAAGGCTGAGATAGCGTTTGCCCCTGACCTATTGGCAGAGCAGTGTTATCCCAGGCTTGATGGGCTAAGGCTTCATCAATGAAATACTGTCGTGGCAATTTAGCGATGGCGTTTAACACAGCGGTATGTTGAATTCCGTGTTGACGCAGTTGATTAACCAATTTCAAACTATTCGGGCTTTCGCCAAATTGCATTACCTTGCCTCCCAATCCTTGATCCAAGTATCTAGTTTGCCAATAAAGCTGTGTGCTGTCATATCTATCGTTAGTGGTGTGATAGAAACATAGCCTGCGGCGACTGCCGCAAAGTCGGTTCCTTCGCCGGCATCTTGCATTTCACCCGGAGGACCCAGCCAATAAATATCGTGGCCTCTAGGATCTTGTTGTTTCACCATGACCTCTGCGCGATGACGACTGCCTAATCGCGTTACCTTAAAGCCTTTGATTTCTGTTAAAGGTAAATCAGGAACGTTCACATTAAGAATTTGATTGCTTGGAAGCGCATGCTCGCGCAACTGCTCCAACAACTTTAAGGTTACGCTAGCGGCGCTGTCATAGTGTTTGCCCTCTCGCCCCACCAAAGACACTGCAATAGCAGGAAGCCCTAAATTACGCCCTTCCATGGCCGCAGCAACAGTTCCCGAGTAGAGTACATCATCACCTAAATTAGCACCTGCATTGATCCCAGCAACAACTATTTCTGGTAACTCATCCACTAACTCATTAATCGCTAAGTGAACACAATCGGTTGGCGTGCCTTTTACTGAGATGGTATTTTCATCGAGATAAACAATCCGCAGCGGATCTTCAAGGGTTAAAGAGTTACTCGCGCCGCTGCAGTTTCTATCGGGGGCAACGGTTAATACTGGTGAAATCTGCTTTAACGCTTGAGCCAAACATACAA
Organism: Agarivorans sp. DSG3-1; assembly: GCF_046774965.1. Lineage (NCBI taxonomy): Bacteria > Pseudomonadati > Pseudomonadota > Gammaproteobacteria > Alteromonadales > Alteromonadaceae > Agarivorans > Agarivorans sp. DSG3-1. The sequence goes on from NZ_CP177241.1 coordinate 4,443,828, forward strand.
TACCCGGCGCGTATACGCCGTCATCGTTACTCACTAATATGGTCATTGCCTTCGCCTTCACAATTAACAATTTCACGCAAAATACTTGTGGCGTAATTGCCGGCGCTTAAAAAGAAACTCAACACTAAATCATTACCCTCGGCTTTAAATGAAAAGTCTTTTGGACGAAGAGCTAATGCGCGCCGCTCCATTTTTAAGCCAGCATCTGCTAGGCCTGAGACTATTTCTGGATAGGCCGCTAACACGGAGCTCTCGAACTCTAAGGCTTTGTCTTGGCTGGCTAGCTCACCCTTTCCAACCATTGGGGCAGACAATTCTATTTCGCCTTGCAAATAACGCTCTACAATACCTTGGTCAACTTGATTGGCTACAAAGTGTGCATTGCTCGTAGCAAACTTCATCACATCCCCATTGAGTACCTGAGTGAACAACTGCTGCTCAATGCGTTGGCTAATAGCATGATTGAAAACCAAACTGCGCGCGGCAGATAAATACATACTGCGTTTTTCTCGGCTACGAATTCGTTTGCCAGCAAACATGTTTAAGGCATTATCTATATTGCTGGCACCACGGCCAAATCGTTGAGAGCCAAAGTAGTTAGGTACACCAGATTCGGCAACTTTACTTGCTCGTTCTAACGCTTGCTCAATATCCGAAACGTCTCGTAGGCGAATCACAAAATTATTTCCCGACAAAGAACCACGCTTGAGTTTGCGGTTGTGCCTTGCGGTTGCAAGCACTCTAACGCCTTCGCCTAACTCTTCAGATAACGCAACATTGTCCTTTCCCGGTATTTGAATACTAAACCATTGGGTGGTGACCGCATGGCGATCTTTTAGGCCTGCATAGCTAATAACATTGGGGTTTACTTGGCAGGCTTCTGCTAGCATTTTTGCTACCCAAGAGGTGTTTTCGCCAGTTTTTTCAATCTTCACCAACATATGCTCGCCGTCGTCACTGAACTCGAACGGCAGTACTTCATCAACTTTAAAATCTATGGCTTGTTGTTTGAGCAAACCACTACAGCTCGGTTTACCATGCAGGTAATTAAGTTGCGAAATTAGCGTTAAATAATCACTCATTTAAATACTCTCCAATAACACAACCGCATGACTCGATATCCCTTCTTTACGCCCTTCAAAACCAAGTTTTTCAGTGGTAGTGGCTTTCACGTTTACTTGGCTAATGCTGACATGTAAATCTTCGGCAATATTGAGGCGCATTGCTTCAATGTGCGGTGCCATTTTTGGGGCTTGGGCAACAATAGTTAAATCGAGGTTGGCTAACTTATAACCTCGCTGAGTAATTTGTTCGACTACTCGGCGTAACAAAATGCGGGAATCTATCCCCGCATACGCTTGGTCATTATCAGGAAAATGATGTCCTATATCACCTAACGCTAGCGCGCCTAACAAAGCATCACACAAAGCATGTAAGGCAACATCGCCATCAGAGTGAGCAATGAATCCCTGCTCATAAGGAATTGCCACGCCAGCAACTACCAGCGGCCCTTGTCCACCGAATTTATGTACATCAAAACCGTGCCCAATGCGAATACTCACCCTACTACCTCTTTTTGTTGTTGCTGACTTAAATACCACTTGGCTAAGGCCAAATCTTCAGGGCAAGTCACTTTAATGTTGTCACTACGACCTTCAATAATACTCACTGGCTGTTCCGCCCATTCCATAGCAGACGCTTCATCAGTGACTTTTTCACCAGCAGCCATAGCATTGCTGATGTTTTGTTTTAGCGATTGAACCAAAAACATTTGTGGCGTTAAGGCATGCCAAAGTTGCTCTCGTGACACTGTGTGTTCAACTTTACCATCAGCGCTTCGCTTCATGGTATCGCGCACCGGGTTGGCTAATATGCCGCCATGCTGATGTTGCTCGCAACTTGCAATAAGTAAACTAATGTCTTGATGAGTAATACAAGGCCGTGCTGCATCGTGTACCAATACCCACTCATCTTCATTAATGGTTTGTAGACCTGCAAGTACAGAGTCTGCTCGTTCATCACCACCTTCAACTGTTTGAATGCGTGAAGAACAGGCAATTGATAAGTCTTTAAACCAACGATCATTTGGATGGAGAACTACAATCACCTTCGCGATAGCAGGGTGACTAAGAAAAGCAGCAGCGGTTGTTTCAAGAATTGTTTTCTCACCCAAAGGCAAATACTGTTTTGGGATACTTGCTCGCATGCGACTACCAATACCCGCTGCTGGTAGCAATGCAGTATATTGCTTAATAGAAGAAATCATTTATTAGTGATACTCGGAGTCAACCATTATTCAAGTTCTGAGGAAGGAATAATTCGGTAAAAGGTTTCACCCTCTTTAATCATTCCTAGTTCGTTACGCGCCTGCTCTTCCACGGCATCTAAGCCGCTACGCAAATCGGCGATTTCTGCAACCAACACTGCATTGCGCTGACCAAGATCTTGGTTAGCAACCGCATGTTTTGCCACTTCATCACGCAAAGCAAAATAGTCATTTAATGAGTTTTTGCCAAACCATAATTGGTACTGTAAAAGCAAAACAATCAGTATCAGTAAAATTTTAAACGAACGCATGGTTCCTCCCTGACAGAGATAATCCCATAAAGCCGATTGTTACTCCATAAGCGTTGTATGATTTATCTAAATCCAAGGCAAAAAAAATCCCCGCCAAAGCGAGGATTTTATAAAGCTATAGGCTTAATTCAAAAAGAATTACTGACCTTTAACTTCTTTAAGACCGTTGTAAGGTGCTTTTGAACCTAAAGCTTCTTCGATACGTAGCAATTGGTTGTACTTAGCAACACGATCAGAACGGCTCAATGAACCTGTTTTGATTTGGCCAGCAGCAGTACCAACAGCTAGGTCAGCGATAGTTGCGTCTTCAGTCTCGCCTGAACGGTGAGAGATAACAACAGTGAAGCCAGCGTCTTTCGCCATTTTAATTGCAGCCAAAGTTTCAGTTAAAGAACCGATTTGGTTGAATTTAATTAGGATAGAGTTAGCAATACCGTTGTCGATACCGCGCTTAAGGATCTTAGTGTTAGTTACGAACAAATCGTCACCAACTAATTGGATTTTATCACCCATTAGTTTGGTTTGGTGTGCGAAACCATCCCAGTCAGACTCATCAAGACCATCTTCGATAGAAACGATTGGGTACTGTTCAGTAAGTTCTTGTAGGAATACGTTGAACTCTTCTGAAGTGAATTTTTTACCTTCGCCTTTAAGGTCGTAGATGTTTGCTTCTTTGTCGTAAAACTCAGATGCAGCACAATCCATCGCTAAAGTGATGTCTTTTCCTAGCTCGTAGCCAGCGTTTGCAACAGCAACTTTAATAGCAGCAAGAGCCGCTTCGTTAGACTCTAGGTTTGGAGCGAAACCACCTTCATCACCAACAGCAGTTGAGTGACCGCCAGCTTTAAGAACTTTAGCTAGGCTATGGAAAACTTCAGCGCCCATACGTAGGCCTTCACGGAAGTTAGCAGCGCCAACAGGTTGAATCATAAATTCTTGGATGTCTACAGAGTTATCTGCGTGCTCACCACCGTTGATGATGTTCATCATTGGAAGAGGCATTGAGTAAACACCAGAAGTACCGTTTAGGTCAGCAATGTGAGCGTATAGTGGTACTTTCTTAGAAATAGCAGCAGCTTTAGCAGCAGCTAGAGATACAGCTAGGATAGCGTTTGCGCCAAACTTAGCTTTGTTTTCTGTGCCATCTAGGTCGATCATGATTTGGTCAAGAGCAGCTTGAGCCAATGCATCTTTACCGGCTAGCGCTTCAGCGATTGGGCCGTTTACAGCTTCAACTGCTTTTAATACGCCTTTACCTAAGTAACGAGCTTTATCGCCGTCACGTAATTCTAGGGCTTCACGAGAACCCGTTGATGCACCTGAAGGAGCAGCAGCCATACCGATAGAACCATCAGCAAGATGAACTTCAGCTTCTACAGTTGGGTTACCGCGTGAATCCATGATTTCGCGACCAAGTACTTTTACGATATTAGACATTACTAATTTCCTCTATATAAATGAACTTCTAACTCTCTAAAAAACGTTACCCGCTAATTGATTCTAGCGAGCTTTATTAAATTCACCAGCAGCCTTCACAAACCCTTCAAACAATGGGTGTCCATCGCGAGGGGTTGAGGTGAACTCAGGGTGGAACTGAGCAGCAACAAACCAAGGGTGAGCTGGGTTTTCTATTATTTCTACTAACTTTTTATCTGACGAAAGACCCGTTACTTGCAAGCCCTTTGCAGTAATCTTAGGCAATATCGTGTTGTTCACTTCGTAGCGGTGACGGTGGCGTTCGTAAATCTCTACACTACCGTACAAGTCAGCTACTTTAGAGCCTTTAGTTAGGTGACATAGTTGTGAACCAAGACGCATAGTACCGCCTAAGTCTGAATCTACATCACGTGTTTCTACTTTCCCGTCTTCATCAATCCATTCGGTGATTAAACCTACTACCGGATATTTAGACTTAGCGTCAAACTCACTAGAGTGCGCACCTTTCAGGCCAGCTACGTTACGTGCGTATTCAATCAACGCCACTTGCATGCCTAAACAAATACCTAAATAAGGCACTTTGTTTTCACGGGCATATTGGGCGGCCAAAATTTTACCTTCAACGCCGCGCTCGCCAAAACCACCTGGAACCAAAATAGCATCGAGATGTTGCAGAACATCGGTGCCTTTTACTTCAAGATCTTGGGAGTCTACATATTGAATTTTAATGCTTAAGCGATTTTTAAGGCCGGCATGTTTAAGCGCTTCATTGACTGATTTATAAGCGTCGGGAAGCTCAACATATTTACCCACCATACCAATAACCACTTCATTGGTTGGATTGGCTTCTTCATAAATCACTTGTTCCCATTCACTTAGATCAGCTTCTGGGCATTCAACCCCAAAACGTTCAATCACTAACGCGTCTAAGCCTTGTGATTTAAGTAACGCAGGAATTTTGTAAATACTGTCTACGTCTTTCAGTGAGATAACTGCGCGGTCTGGCACGTTAGTAAATAACGCAATTTTAGCGCGTTCATTAGCCGGAATAGCGCGGTCGCTACGACAAATAAGAATGTCTGGCTGAATACCAATAGAACGCAACTCTTTCACCGAATGCTGAGTCGGTTTAGTTTTCACTTCGCCAGCAGCACCAAGATATGGCACTAAGGTTAAGTGCATGTACATGGCGCGCTCGCGGCCAATTTCAGTACCCAACTGACGAATTGCTTCTAGGAAAGGTTGTGACTCAATGTCACCCACCGTGCCACCAATTTCTACAATGGCAACATCTACGCCCTCGCCACCCGCTACAATGCGCTCTTTAATGGCATTGGTGATGTGAGGAATAACCTGAATAGTCGCGCCTAAGTAATCGCCACGACGTTCTTTACGTAGTACATCTTCATAAACCCGACCCGTTGTGAAGTTGTTACGCTTAGTCATTTTGTTACGAATGAAACGCTCGTAGTGACCTAAATCTAGGTCAGTTTCAGCGCCGTCTTCGGTCACAAATACTTCGCCGTGTTGGATCGGACTCATCGTGCCGGGGTCAACGTTGATGTACGGGTCAAGCTTCATAATGGTCACTTTAAGACCACGAGCTTCGAGGATAGCAGCCAATGATGCAGCGGCAATACCTTTACCCAAGGAGGATACTACGCCTCCAGTGACGAAAATGTACTTTGTTGTCATGTCTAACCTGAGAAGTTGGATGTGTTAAGGGCGTATCTGCGATACTTGGACGGGGGCATAGTATAGCAAAGCCTCTTTAACACCACAATCAATGTCACTGTATCAAGACTAAGATTTAGTGGTTTTGTTGTAAATCAATTTTTGTAATTTTCTTTCACTTTATCCCAAAGCGCATCCATCTCTTCAAGGCTCATCTGCTTAAGATCTTTGCCACTTTCAGCCGCTCGAGCCTCTACTCCTCTGAATCGATTAGAAAATTTCTGGTTGGCTTGGCGCAATAAGTCTTCCGCATCAAAATCACAGGTGCGAGCTAAATTTACGCAAGAAAACAACAAATCACCGATTTCCTCGGCTACACCTTGGGATTGTTGAGAGGCGATAGCCTCTTGAACTTCTTCAAGTTCCTCTTTCACTTTATCAATGACTGGCTCAACACTTGGCCAGTCAAACCCTACGTGAGCACAGCGTTTTTGTAGCTTTTGTGCACGGCTTAATGCAGGTAATGCCATAGGCACATCGTCTAACACACTCGCCTTGCTAGCCGATTTACCCGCGCGCTCTTTGGCTTTTTCAGCTTCCCAATTGGCTTTTATGGCAGCTTCATCGGCAAAGGCTTGCTCAGTAAACACATGGGGGTGGCGGCGGATCAGCTTCTCACATATACCATCAACCACTTCAGCAAAGTTAAAGCTTCCTTGCTCTTGGCCAAACTGGGCATAAAAAACCACTTGAAAAAGCACATCACCCAATTCTAGTTTTACTTCTGAAAAATCTTTGCTTTCTATCGCCTGATTAATCGCATCAACCAGCTCATAGGTTTCTTCTATTGTGTGCGGCACTATGCTTTGCCAGTGCTGTTGTTGATCCCATGGGCAACCAACTTCGGGATCTCGCAACTTAGCCATAATGCCAAGCAGCGTATCCATAGTGTAAGGACGCTGATTCATTTGTTATTGCTTCCAACAGGCTTAACGTAAACGACGAGCTTCAATAATATGGTTAAGCTGGTTTATCTTAGATAGCACTCGAGACAGAGATTCGAGATTATAAATCTCTACTTCCATATCAATAGTAGCAGTTTGGCTTTTCACATCTGAATGACTTTGCATGCCCATTACGTTCACCTTGTCATTAGCTAACACCGTGGTGATATCTCGTAATAACCCCCCTCTATCATTAGCAACAATACGAATAGTGAGGTTATATCCACCCGAATCTTTTCCACCCCATACCGCGTCAATCACCCGCTCCGGGGTACGACTAACCAGCTCAGCTAATTGCTCACAATCGGCACCGTGAATTGAGATACCACGACCTTGAGTGATAAACCCTTTAATGAGATCGCCTGGGATGGGCTGGCAACAGCGCGCAATATGGGTCATTAGGTTACCGACACCGTCAACAACAATGGCATCTTTAGCACGTTTCTTCTTTTGTCCGTGATGTTCGGCTTTCTTGGTAATAGTCTCAAGTGCTTGGCGGTCAAGTTCTTCAGCTGTTGGTTTATGAAGAGTAGCCTGCAGATGATGAATCAGTTGGTTTAAACGCACGTCGCCAGCGCCAATAGCCGCCAGCAGGTCATCTAAGGTTTTAACATTAAAGCGCTCTACACAGCTTTCTACGTCACTCATCTTAAAGCCATGCTTGTTAAGCTCAGCTTCTAATAACTCTTTACCAACAACTTGATTTTTATCTTTATCTTGTTTCTTAAACCAAGTGGCAATTTTGTTTCGAGCCCGCGACGACTTCACATACCCTAGATTAGGGTTTAGCCAATCACGGCTTGGGCTAGATTCTTTTTGAGTAATAATTTCAACTTGCTCACCTGTGCGTAACTGGTAGGTAAACGGCACGATGCGCCCACCTATTTTAGCGCCAATACATCGGTGACCCACTTGGCTATGCACGTAATAAGCGAAATCTAATGGCGTAGAGCCCGATGGTAAGTCAATCACCTCGCCACTTGGTGTGAATACATACACACGGTCATCGAATACTTGCGAGCGAAGCTCTTCTAACATTGAACCGTTTTCAGCAATATCATCTTGCCAAGCCAGTAGCTTGCGTAGCCAGGCGATTTTATCTTCAAAATCACTGCGCCCAGCAGAGCCAGCACCGCCCTCTTTATATTTCCAGTGGGCGGCCACGCCCAGCTCGGAATCCTCGTGCATTTGTTTAGTACGAATTTGCACTTCGATAGATTTGCCTTCAGGGCCAATAACTACCGTATGGATCGACTGATAACCGTTAGGTTTAGGATTAGCAACATAGTCGTCAAATTCGCTAGGAATATGGTGCCATGAGGTATGTACAATACCTAGAATGGCATAACAATCTTGCAGCTTTTCAGCGACGATTCGAATTGCGCGAACATCAAACAGCTTATCGAAAGATAAATCTTTCTTCTGCATCTTCCGCCAAATGCTGTAAATGTGTTTTGGTCGCCCATAAACCTGGGCATCAATATTTGCGCCTTCAATTTCTTGCTGTAGCTTGGCAACAAAATCATCGATATACTGGGTTCTGTCTAAACGTTTTTCATCGAGCTGCTTGGCAATTTGTTTATAGGTAATAGGATGTAAATAGCGAAAAGTGAAATCTTCCAATTCCCACTTAAGCTGACCAATACCTAAACGGTTAGCCAATGGCGCATAAATGTCTTGGCTCTCTTTAGCTGCCAGTACTCGCACATCTTCTTCTTCGTTTTTCACTTCACGTAAAAAACAGATACGTTCGGCCAACTTAATTACAATGGCACGTACATCACCGACCATCGCTAATAACATGCGACGAACATTATCAATTTGGATTGAAGATAAACTCTTGTTTTGCCCGGTGCGCAGTACTTTCATTGCATCCATTTGCGCCGCGTCGTATTGAAGCTTTATCACTTCATCGGGAAACTGTGGGCTTAGTTTATCTTTAGAAAGTAGACCTGCATCCACAAAAGGAAACAGCAACGCCGCTTTTAAGGTTGGCAGATCCATGTTCAAAGTAACAAGGATCTCCACCATCTCTTTGCCTTTACTCAAACAACTGTGGATTTGCTGTTTATCTGCATCTAAGGCACGAAAATAATTACAGGCAACAAATAAGCGCTGTTGGTCTTCAACCGCTATATCTAAGCTTTCAACCCATTGATTTTCATCAAACAAGAGCTCTTGATTAAGGTGTGTTTCTCGAACCGAGACCATACAGCTACATTTCCTTTGTTTTATTATTCTCTATTAACAAACTAGCCAACACCTAGCGTTCGAACAAGGTCATTGTTTCAACGTGTTCAGTGTGGGCGAACATGTCTACCAGCGCTAATTTAACTAACCGGTACCCCGCCTGTTTAAGCACTGCTGTGTCTCTAGCTAGTGTTGCAGGGTTACAGGACACATATACTACGGTGCTTGGGCTAAGCTTGGCAACCTGAGTAATAGCAAGTTTTGCACCTGCACGAGCAGGATCTAATAAGACTTTAGTGACTGCTGAATTTTCCCATACTGTTGCGGTTTCAACCTGTTCTAAATCACCACTAAAAGCTTGAATATTACTAATATCATTGCGTGTTGCATTAAACATCACACGTTCGCTCATGGCCGCTACGCCTTCTACCGCAATCACTTGCTGAGCTTGCTGGGCAATCGCCAAACTAAAGTTGCCAATACCAGAATACAAATCCAATACCACATCGCTTTTGTTAAGCTGCAACCAATCTATAGCAGTAGACACAATCTGTTGATTCATTGCTTCATTCACTTGAATAAAGTCACCGGGCGTAAACGCCAAGTTTAGCTGTTGCTCGTTTAACGTGTAATAGGCATCAGAGCCTACTAGCCATCGCTGTTCCTCAGTGTGCAACTGCAAGCCAATATTATGTCGCTCGGCAAACTGCTTTAATTGCAGCTCTAATTTCTCACTAGGCGCTTTGGTTAAGCGAATTTTGCAAACGGTTTGAGGTTGGCAATCTATTAACTCAATATGCCCCAAGCCAACCGTTTTAGGCCAAGCCTTAACTAAGAGCTGTAAAGCAGGAATTAGTTCCGAAAGCCGGGGCGTTAGCACCTTACATGCTGAAATAGCCACCAATTGCTTACTGGCCTTTTGCCTAAAACCCAACTGCCAGCCAGTGGTTTTATCAAACCAAGAGCTTAATCGAGCAACCCGGCGATATTGCCATTCATCACCATAAATCGTTTCAATCTTCGGCAAATCGGTAAAACCGGATAAACGTGAAATCAATGCAGCCACCGCGTACTGTTTGTATTCACGCTGCTCGGCTGCGCCTAAATGCTGTGCACTACAGCCGCCGCAACGTTGATAAAACTCACATTCAGGTTCTAAACGCTGAGGTGAAGAACTCAAGCGTTTTAACAACTTAGCAGGGCCTGATTTACTCGCCGGCAAAATATCTATGCGCTCTCCTGGCAGCACATCGTCGACAAAAAATGTTTGCCCATTGGCTTTAACTACGCCCTTTAAGTGGTGATCGAGCTGCAAAACCTCTACACCTCTAAGAGCTTTAACATTGTTCGATTTGGGTTTAGCTTTAAAAAATTGCGCCATAGAAGAGACTTATTAAACCTGTGAATACAAAAAGGGATGGGCTTATGTCATCATAAGCGATTGGAACCATGTCATTTTCCCATAAGAAACGTTTATGACCAAGTATGGCTTACGTGCCCGCGTATATATTCTCACCATTATACCCACTCTGTTCGTGGGGATCTTGTTAGCGAGTTACTTTACTTTTAACCGTAATCAGCAACTCGATAACTTTGTGATTGAACAAGGGGTTAACGTTATTGAACCGCTGGCTATTGCCAGTGAAGTAGGTTTAAGCCGTTACAACCGAGAAAAAGTTAAATCACTGATCAGTGTAACTCACCGTAAAATGTCTCCGCTTATCAAGAGCATTGCGGTTTACGATAAACACAATCAGCTATTTGTCACCAGTAACTACCACCGCAATATTCGTTTGTTGCAAAGCGATCCAGAATTACCGCTCCCGCAATCAACTCAAGTAGAAATTTACCCCAATCGCATTATTTTACGCGCCCCCATTTGGGCTGAAGCCGAAGGTAGCTTCGCAGCATTTAGCAATGGTAAGCCCGAATTATTGGGCTATATCTCAATGCAGTACAACAAAGACAGGGCGTTGTTACTGCAGTTTAGAGATACCACCGTTGCCCTATTTATTGTTTTATTTGGTGTACTGATTAGTGTGTTGTTTGCCTTCCAATTAAGTAAACAAGTCACTCAGCCCATCACCAATATGGTAAGTATTGTAGATAGAATTCGCCAAGGGCGCTTAGATGCGCGGGTAGATGGCAGTTACACAGGTGAGTTGGGTTTACTGAAACATGGTATTAATTCCATGGCGAAATCCTTGGCCGAGTACCACGAAGAGATGCATCAGAGCATTGACCAAGCCACCAGTGATCTACGGGAAACCTTAGAGCAGATTGAAATTCAAAACATTGAGCTGGATATTGCTAAAAAAGAAGCCCAACAAGGGGCAAAAGCTAAATCTGAATTCTTAGCAAACATGAGCCATGAGCTTAGAACGCCACTAAATGGCGTCATTGGTTTTGCTCGCCAACTACTAAAAACGCAACTGAGCAATAACCAAGCAGATTACCTGCTCACCATTGAAAAGTCGGCTAACAACCTATTAGCTATCATTAACGACATTCTAGATTTCTCAAAATTAGAAGCCGGTAAACTAAAGCTAGAACGTATCGACTTTAACTTTCGCGATACAGTAAACGATGTAGTCACCCTACTCGCACCTAGCGCTCAAGATAAAAACCTAGAATTAAACCTTCTGATTGAACCAAATGTTCCCGAAGGCTTACGAGGTGACCCCTTGCGCCTACAACAAGTCTTTACCAACCTGTTGGGCAATGCCATTAAGTTTACCCACCAAGGGCAAATAACTGTAAACGTTGGCTTAGTTAAGCAACAAGGTCAGCAAGTAATACTTGGCGCCTCGGTACAAGATACTGGTATTGGTATTTCGAAAGAACAACAGTCTCAGCTGTTCCAAGCCTTTAAACAAGCAGACACCAGCATTAACCGTGAATACGGTGGTACTGGATTAGGGTTAGTGATTACCCAGAAGCTAGTGCAACAAATGGGGGGCGACATTAAACTAAGCTCTGAGCCTGAACATGGCGCTATTTTTGGTTTTGAGCTCCATATGGAACTTGCGGAAATGGTATTGGGCGCACCGCTTCCACTCACCGCCTTAAGTAAGACCTCCGTATTATTGTTTGAACCTCACGAGATTAGCCAAGCGGTTGTATCTGGCTTGGCTGAACAGTGGCAGTTACCACTGCAAACCGTTAACACTGAGCAACAGTGGCGCAATGCCCTTGTCGATTTTCAGGGCACCTTGGTCATCGGCCATAGCGATTGGAAAGATTTAGCGCCTCTTCAACAAAAAATAACCCAAGCACTTAAAGTGTCTTACGAAGTGATTGCGCTGATTAACTCAAGCGATCCCGATATTCACCAAGTGATTTTACAAGCAGGTGCGAAACACTGCATTAGCAAGCCCATTAATCATCGTAAATTCGCACACGCCTTGGTAGATGACCGCATCGACGACTCTCCTGTTGTTACGCCAATCGCCAAAGTATCGCGCTCAAAACTGGTCCTGCGAGTACTCGCAGTTGATGACAACGCCGCCAACCTCAAGCTAATTTCAGCCATGTTGGAAGAGTTGGTGACCGAAGTAGATACCTGTACGAATGGCTTAGAGGCAATAACTAAAGCCGAAGAAAACTCTTACAACCTGATATTGATGGATATTCAAATGCCGATTTTAGACGGTATTAGCGCCACACAAAAAATCCGTGAAAATAGTAAAAACCAGCAAACACCAATTATTGCGGTAACGGCGCATGCCTTAGCCGGTGAAAAGGAACAGCTGCTCGGCCAAGGTGTAGACGACTACCTTGCCAAACCTATCGACGAGTCCTCTTTAGAGAAGCTTATTCATCGCTGGCAACCCAACGCCAAATTGCTCAGTCGTGAAAACTTAGTGTCTACCTTAGAGCAACCGCAGATATTGGAGTTTGAAAACGCCAGCTTGTCTTGGCAATTAGCCATGCAACGTGCCAACAATAATCAAACTCTTGCGCTAGATATGTTTGTGATGCTTCAAGAAAGCTTTGCTGAAATAGAAAGCGGCATTGAGCAAGTACTTGCTCAGCAGCTAAACGCTGATGAATTTGTATTGCTGATCCATCGCTTTAGAGGCGGCTGTGCTTACAGCGGCTGTAAACGCCTAGAGTCTTTAGCTGGCACTATTGAAGATAGCTTACGTCAGCATGGAGAGGTGGCTAGGGTTGAGCCTGAACTGCTTGAGCTAAGTGATGAGATTGAAAAAGTGAAACTCGCTGCTAAGCAAATCAACCAACAACTCAACTAATCGCTCAATGGGATTCACTCCAAGAAAAAAGCCGCTTTGCAGCGGTTTTTGTTATTGTTCTTCTTCTATTTTAGCTTGGTCTTGTTGTTCTTTTAAGAATCGCCCGGTGAGCACTTGCCCTCTATTGCGATTACAATACCAGTTGTAGAAGGGGTAACTTACTAGGCCAAATAAAGCCGTCACTAAAGCATTACTGAACGGCGAAATAATCATCGGCAATATCGCCTGAATAATGTTTCCACCATTCATAATGGTATAGATTAACAAAGCCAAGCCAGCTATTACACCTACACCAAAACCCACTAAAGCCAACAGCTTCATTAGACCAAATAAGTCTAACTGAACGCGATATCGTTCAACCAAGATACTTCTCCTTTATTCGCGCTCTAGTACTACGGTAGCCACCGCGTAATCGCGCTCATCACTAATACTAATAAACTGACTGGTTACCCCTAGCTGCTCTGCTAACGCTAAAGCGGCTCCGCTAAAATGCAACTCGGGTTTACCCAATTGGTTGTTACTAATTTCAATTTGCTGAAAACCAACGCCTTTGGCGATGCCGGTTCCCAAAGCTTTGGCAGCAGCCTCTTTAGCAGCAAAGCGTTTAGCAAGAAAACGAGCCGCTGAAGAATGTTCAGCAAATCGTAGCTGTTCGCTTTCGGTTAAAACACGCTTTGCTAGGGCTTGCATTTGCTTACTATTAGCAATGCGCGCTACCTGTACAATATCGGTGCCCAAACCTACCACGGCCACGACTTATTGCTCGCTCTTGCGCGCTTGTACCATTAAGGCTTTCATTTCGCTTACGGCCTCAGTCATGCCAACCATTACCGCGCGAGCAATAATGGCATGGCCAATATTCAACTCAATAATTTCTGGTAATGCCGCAATAGGCAATACGTTGTGATAGTGCAAACCGTGGCCAGCATTCACTTTTAGGCCTTTATCAGCGGCATAGCTAGCGGCTGCTGCAATTTTCTTTAATTCTGATTGCTGGGCAGCTTCATCTTTTGCATCGGCATAATGGCCGGTATGCAACTCAATAAACGGTGCGCCTGAGGCTAACGATGCATCAATTTGCTCATCATCTGCATCGATAAACAGCGACACTAATATACCCGCTTTAGATAAGTTGCTCACCGCGGCGGTAATCTTCTCAAGATTACCAACAACATCCAAGCCGCCTTCTGTAGTTAGCTCTTCACGCTTTTCCGGCACTAGGCATACAAAATGAGGTTTATGCTGACAAGCAATTTCTATCATTTCATCGGTAACAGCCATCTCAAGGTTTAGACGGGTCTGCACTGTTTGGCTCATTACCGCTACGTCACGATCCACGATATGGCGACGGTCTTCTCTCAAGTGAATGGTAATGCCATCGGCACCGGCCATTTCAGCAATGCCAGCAGCCAAAACAGGATCTGGATAAGTGGTGCCACGCGCTTGGCGTAAAGTGGCGATATGGTCGACGTTAACGCCTAATAAAATGTCACTCACGTACTTTCCTTCTTCAACAATGCTGTTATCGAACAGCTTTATTGGTAGTTTTAATTGGGGTAAATAGCTTACGACTGGTTAGTTCTCTTCCACCGAGTAACTGCGCAATCGCGATTCGACAAAAACGTTTGGCACAAGCAAGGTGTGACGCTTGTAGCGGATCAAAACTTAGCAACATCAGCACTTCTTGGTAACTAAAAATAACATTACTTAAGCGAAGAGACGTTACAACAAATCCTTGGTCTAAACGATACTGATAGTTAACACCATCGGCAAGCTGTTCTGGCTCAGTTAAGGCGAAACCTAAATCAGCTATCAAATTCAATTCAAATTCACGTAAACAGGCTTCCAAAGGTTGCTGCTTCGCCAATGCCATTAAACTATCTTGGTACAGCTGATACAAGCCGGGATAAGCGGTATTTTCGTCGAGCAAATAGTACAATAGCTCATTCAGGTAGAGGGCGCTGTATAAGTAGTTGCCAAACAACGGCAAAGCTAAATTACTGGCCTCTACTTGTTTAAAATTGAGTAAGCTACCTTTGCCAGCAAGTTCAACCAGCAAAGGAACGCCAGGCTGCAAAATGCCGCGCGATTTAGACCGTTTAGCCCGCGCACCTCTTGCTACAGCACTTACTTTGCCAAATTCTAACGTGAATAGCTGAACCAACAAACTCGTTTCACGATAAGGCCGCGTATGAATAACAAACGCGGGAGTAAGTGCCTGTTCAGGCAAGCTTATTCGTCTCCGTAACCTAAGCTACGCAAAGCGCGCTCATCGTCGGCCCAACCAGATTTAACCTTCACCCACATTTCTAGGAACACTTTGTTATCAAACAAACGCTCCATATCTAAGCGGGCTTCTTTACCAATGGTTTTCAATTTGTCGCCTTTGCTGCCAATAATCATTCGTTTTTGGCTAGGGCGTTCAACAAGAATAAGGGCATTGATTTGATACACGCCATTCTCTTGCATCTTAAACTGTTCAATTTCTACGGTGGTTGAATACGGTAATTCTTGACCGGTAAAACGCATCAGTTTTTCACGTACAATCTCTGCAGCCATAAAGCGCGAAGAACGGTCGGTTATATAGTCTTCAGGGAAAAAATGCACATTCTCAGGCAGGGTTTGTTGTGCCCATTCTCGAATTTGCTCAATGTTTTTCCCCTGCTTGGCTGATATCGGTAGTATGTGTGAGAAATCAAATTTTTCCTGCATCAACTTCATATGCGGGAATAACTCTTCTTTATCTTGTACGTTATCCACCTTATTAATTGCCAATACTACTGGCACTTTTAAATGGCGTAATTTTCCCAGTACCAATTCATCATCGGCTGTCCACTTGGTGCCTTCAACCACAAACACCACCATTGACACATCGCCCAAAGAGCTGGTCGCAGCGCGGTTCATTAAGCGGTTAATGGCACGCTGTTCTTCAATATGTAAACCGGGAGTATCTACAAAAATAGTTTGATAGATATCATCGGTATCAATACCTAGAATACGGTGACGAGTGGTTTGTGGCTTCTTAGAAGTGATGCTTACCTTTTGGCCAAGAATAGAGTTAAGTAAAGTGGATTTACCTACATTTGGGCGACCAACAATGGCTACAAAGCCACAACGAGTATCATAATTCATACTAAACGCTCCAATACCAACTCAGCGGCAACTTGTTCAGCTTTACGGCGACTAGTGCTAGTGCCAACAACAGGTTCATCTAAGCCTTCTACAGCACAACTCACGGTGAACTGCTGATTATGTGCCTCACCTTTTATGTCTACTACTTGGTAGTCAGGTAAAGCTTGTTTACGTGATTGCAAAATCTCTTGTAAACGGGTTTTAGGATCTTTTTGACTTAAACCTGGTTCAATAGTGTTTAAGCGATCTTGGTACCAATTCAGCAGCATAGTTTTGGCGCTATCAGTGCCACTATCTAAGTATACTGCACCAATAATTGCTTCAACCGCATCGGCTAAAATAGATTCACGACGAAAGCCGCCACTTTTCAATTCACCGGGCCCCAATTTAATGTATTCACCCAACTCAAAATTACGGGCTAGCTCAGCTAAGGTTTTACCCTTAACCAAAGTAGAACGCATAGGGCTTAAGTCGCCTTCAGATACATCGGGAAAACGGTGGTAAAGCTCGTCAGCAATCACCCAACTCAGTACCGCATCGCCTAAAAACTCAAGGCGTTCATTGTGTACGCCTCCGGCACTGCGATGCGTTAATGCTAAGTTAAGCAGGCTGTCATCTTTAAATTTGTACCCTATCGCACGCTGCAAGCGTTCTGGGTTTGAGCTAATCATCATCTACCTTTTACTTGATCGCACCAATGCGATTAAATCGAACACCGGTGGGTATCCATCCTGGTAATATTGAATCTTCGGCGCGCTCAAATTCAAAGCTAATCCATATAGCTACGGCTTTACCTACTAGGTTCTCATCAGAAACAAACCCCCAGTAACGGCTGTCTGTACTGTTATCGCGGTTATCGCCAAAGGCCAAGTAATGACCTTCTGGAACAATCCACTCATCTTTAGCCGTACCTGGCTGCTGATAAAAGTATTGCACGCGATCTGGAGCTGCTGGATTAATCAATATTTCATGACTCACTTCGCCCAGTTGCTCATGATAATTTTCTAGTGACATAGGGCCTTGTTTAAAGCGACCTGACACTTCAAAGTCTAGTGGAACAGGCTTCAACTCAGGGCAAGGTGTGGATTCACACTTTGGCTGAATGAACAACTGCTTGCCTCGATAAATCACTCGATCGCCGGGTAAACCTACAATGCGTTTGATGTAATCAATACGAGTATCTTGAGGATACTTAAATACCGCTACATCGCCACGCTCTGGGCTACCAGTTTCCAATAAGGTCGAACGAGTTACCGGATCTTTCAACCCGTAAGCAAACTTCTCAACCAAAATGAAATCACCCACTAATAAAGTCGGCATCATCGAGCCAGATGGAATTTGAAAAGGCTCGTAAATAAACGAGCGCAGCACCATCACAATGGCAATAACCGGGAATACTGAACGCCCGTTTTCAATCCACCCTGGAGGCGCTGTGATCTTCTCTTCTGCGTCACTAGGTAAATCACCGCCAGCGGCAGTTCGAGCATCTTGCAACTTCGCGGCACGTTGCTTTTCCCAATGAAACTTATCTAAAGCCCAGATAATTCCGGTTACAAATGTAGCCAATACCAGAATTAGCGGAAATATAGTGGCCATGTTAGTCCTTTCCAATATGTAGTACGGCTAAGAATGCTTCTTGAGGTACTTCCACGTTACCTACTTGCTTCATTCGTTTCTTACCCGCTTTTTGTTTCGCTAATAGTTTCTTCTTACGGCTAACGTCGCCGCCATAACATTTGGCGATAACGTTCTTACGCAACTGCTTAACAGTAGAGCGTGCAATAATATGCATGCCAATTGAGGCTTGAATAGCAATATCGAACATCTGACGCGGAATCAATTCTTTCATTTTATCTACGACCTGGCGACCACGAGACTCAGAGTGATCTTTGTGAGTAATTAATGCTAGGGCATCCACTCTGTCACCATTGATCATGATGTCTACACGCACCATATTCGCCGCTTGGAAATGTTTAAAATTGTAATCCAACGAGGCATAACCACGGCTAGTCGATTTCAGCTTATCGAAAAAGTCTAATACCACTTCAGCCATTGGAATTTCGTAAGTTAGTGCAACTTGCTTACCGTGATAAGCCATGTTGATTTGCATGCCGCGTTTTTCAACACATAAGGTAATCACATTACCCAAGTACTCTTGTGGCACCAAAATGTTTACTTCAGCGATGGGTTCACGAATTTCAGCAATATTATTGGTTGGCGGCAATTTAGCTGGGCTATC
The DNA here is from genome assembly GCF_046774965.1 of Agarivorans sp. DSG3-1. Lineage (NCBI taxonomy): Bacteria > Pseudomonadati > Pseudomonadota > Gammaproteobacteria > Alteromonadales > Alteromonadaceae > Agarivorans > Agarivorans sp. DSG3-1. The sequence goes on from NZ_CP177241.1 coordinate 4,462,334, forward strand.
AACAAACAGCTCTTCACCACTGTTCATTTCAACCTGGTAAACCACAGTAGGTGCAGTGGTAATTAAATCAAGATCGTATTCGCGTTCTAAGCGCTCTTGAATAATCTCCATGTGCAACATGCCTAAGAAACCACAACGGAAACCAAAACCTAAAGCGGTAGAGTTTTCTGGCTCATAAAATAAAGAAGCATCATTCAGGCTTAGTTTGCCTAAGGCATCACGAAAGTTTTCGTAATCATCTGAACTGGTTGGGAACAAACCTGCATATACCTGAGGTTTAACTTTTTTAAAGCCCGGTAAAGCTTGCTCAGAACCATTCTTAAGCGTGGTAAGCGTATCGCCCACTGGTGCACCAAGAATATCTTTAATGCCTGCCACAATGTAGCCCACTTCGCCTGTTTTCAACACACCAGTATTGGTTTGCTTAGGCGTAAAAATACCCACTTCATTCACTACGTGTGCTTGTCCGGTAGACATCACAACCATTCGTTCACCGGCTTTTAGCTCGCCATTAGTGACACGAACTAACGACACTACGCCTTGGTAGTTATCAAACCATGAGTCAATAATTAGTGCTTGTAGCGGCGCTTCATCGTCACCTTCTGGTGGCGGAACGTCACGTACAATGGTTTCTAATACGTCTTCAATACCTAAACCCGTTTTAGCAGAACAAACTGTAGCGTCGGTGGCGTCAATCCCCACAATGTCTTCAATTTCTTCAGCTACGCGATCAGGATCAGCCTGTGGCAAGTCAATTTTGTTAAGCACAGGAATGACTTCTAATTCCATTTCCATCGCCGTATAACAGTTGGCTAAGGTCTGCGCTTCTACGCCTTGCGCTGCGTCAACTACCAGTAAAGCACCTTCACAAGCCGCCAAAGAACGTGATACTTCATAGGTGAAGTCAACATGCCCTGGGGTATCAATAAAGTTAAGTTGGTAAGTTTCACCGTTTTTGGCGGTGTAATCCAAGGTGACACTTTGTGCTTTAATGGTAATTCCGCGTTCACGCTCTAAATCCATAGAGTCTAAAACTTGCGCTTCCATCTCACGATTACTCAAGCCACCACAGTGTTGGATTAAGCGGTCGGATAGGGTCGATTTACCATGGTCGATATGAGCGATAATCGAAAAGTTACGAATATTCTTATTTATCAAGATATTACCTTTGTAAAATCATCAATGAGCAAACCAAAGCTCAACTTTCTTTAAAATGCAGCAATCGCGCATTGTATCGTTGACGCGGATACTACCACAATCCATCAAAATCCAAAAAAAATGCGTACTTATTTCAGTAAATGTTTTACCAGTAATAAAACTAAAAAAGCGCCCAATTTTGGACGCTTTAAAAAACTTAACTTTGCCGACTCAGCATTCGTGGTCGATAACGCGAATGATGAATAAAATACCTAGCCAGCAAACGTACCGATAAAAAGCCAAGTAACAAACCGCTAAACGCGCTTAAAGCGATAAGCCAATCACCCGCCATAATCTGTTGGCTTAACCATTTTCCGATACCTGCACCTGCGATAAGCATAATCAAGGGCAGTAAATACACGAGCAAAGCACTTTGCAGCATATTTTTTGCCACCAAACCCAATTCAATCTGATCACCTACTTCTACTGAATCAGTGAGTTTTACTTTAAGTTGGTGAGTTCGAGTTGGAAAAGCTTTAGCGATAGCGCTATTCCCGCAATGCTCGGCACTTCCACAACTACCACAGGCACTTTTACTGACACACTCTACGGTTGCATAGCCGTCATCTACCTCCACGACTTTAGCGGTTTCAATGATCAGCGAGCCGTTATTGAGCTGGCTCATTAGCTTTCTCTAGGTATGGGCCGATAACTACGGAGTCAGCAATTTTTGACGCAGTTTCTGGCGGAATTTCGCCCACAACCGTAATTTCAATGCCTTTTCTCACTACAGTGTGCAAACTTGTCGCACCTTGACGAACCAGTTGCTCACGTAAAGGATTCGTTTGGCCAATTGCGTTCGCGTAAACCGAGATATCAAATAAGCCGTCGCTGAGTTTGATGTAGTCAACAGATTCAGACAACACAGCCAAAGAATGCTGCTCTTTTTGTGCAATATTCATCCCTTTGGGCTGCCAACCTAAACGCCAATTAATCTTATGTTTTTCGTTGTTAACCGCTTCTTTACCCACAACCGTACTAGGTAAATCTAAGTTCGAGAGCTCTACCATCCATTCACTTGGTTGTTCAAACTCAGATAAGGTCACAGCCATTTGCTGCTCTACTAGCTCACCATTTTGGTCAACAATGTCTAAACGCAAAGGTAGCTGCGATCCATAATCTATCCAAAAATATAAGCCGTATAAGTCTGAAGATTTAGGCACAATCCGCATCACTTGAGCGGGACGCCCTGCTACGCGGCTCTTACCTGCAATAACAAGATCGTAATTGGCTTGTAAATGCGCTAAGTCCACAGCAGCCAAATTACCAAACATTCCCGGCAAGCGAGTAGTTGAAAGGCTGTAAGGAGTTTGCCCAGGTTCAAAAAATGCCACGGTTCCGTCTCGATACACCGCTTCATTAGCGGGGCCATTGAGGTAGACTCGATGAGCTACTTCAACGTCATTCACTACACCATGAATCAGCCGCACAGGTTCTATGTGGCCTTGGCGTACGACAATATATGAAATTTCATATTGTCGCTGTCGAAAAGCGTGTTGATAATCTTGAAGCAAGCTAATAGCGGGGCTAGTTTGAGTAACAATGCTAGAACTAGCATCAGCGGTGGATGAGGTGTTGATAGTTTCTGCTGAAACAGAAAAGGATGCCAGCAACAACATTACTGGCATCCCGATAGTCTTAAAGCGCATAGGCTATATTTTTACTCTACGATACGTTGCTGAAAACGGTGGTCCTGTAAATAGGCACTAATACGTTTACGTTGTTCGACAATTTCAGCTTCGCTTAATTCACGAGGCTGTGGGTTAGACTGCAAGCTAACTGGCGCTACTGCACCACCCACTGGCACGGTATTAAAAACCGGCAGAGGCTGTTCGGCATCGCCCGCTTGGAAAGAATATTGTTGAACACCGATAATCGCCGCTACAGCTACCGAGGCAGCAATTGCATATTGGCCAGCGTATTTAAAGAAACGAACCACCTTAACAGAAGATTCTTTAGTCTCTGTAACCTGAGGTTTAGGCGCTACAATAGCAGGCTCTTGCTCTAGGGCTGAAGCAACTTTACTGGCAATATCTATATCGATTTGCTTTGGCGCATCGCCTCGAAGTACATCACCAATCAAATGGTAATTACTCCACTGCTCTGTATGCTCTGGCTCATTGGCTAACAGATCTAACAGTGTTGCGTCGGTTAATTCGTTATCAACCAGTGCGGATAACTGTTCTTTATTTGCCATATTGGTCATTAATCCCCAAAGTTACCTACTTAAAAGCGGTTGTATTCGCTTTTCAATTGCATCCCTTGCTCGAAATATCCGTGATCTCACGGTTCCGACAGGACAATCCATTACATTTGCAATCTCTTCGTAGCTTAAGCCATCTATCTCTCGAAGAGTAATTGCTGTGCGCAAATCATCAGGTAGTCCTTCCATTGTAGCAAAAACTACCTCTTTTATTTCTTCGGATAACAACAAAGTTTCTGGAGTGTCAGCTTCTTTTAAAGCTTCAGCGCCATCGTAAAACTCTGCTTCCTCCGCATCCACATCATTTGCTGGGGGTCTACGCCCTTGAGCCACAATATGGTTTTTCGCAGTATTAACCGCAATTCGGTACAACCAAGTATAAAACGCACTTTCGCCTCGAAAGTTAGGTAAAGCACGGTAAGCTTTGATAAACGCATCTTGCGTTACATCTGCTACATCACCATGATTCACGATATAACGTGATATAAGGTTTGTTACCTTATGTTGGTATTTTTGTACCAACAAATTAAATGCCGCTTTATCGCCACGCTGTGTCCGTTCGACCAACGTTTGATCTGTCCACTGTTCTGACATCTGTAACTACCGTCTCCCTAATGCTTGAGTTTCGGTAGCTTTTTTGGCGGCACATCTCTTCAGACTGCTTGTTTTCAAAAAAGTTCTCTTCCAACCAAATAAAATTTTGCGCCTCTGTGAGACACTGCAAACTTAAGTAAGTTTCAGTTAAACTAGCTTATACTCCAATTTTTCTTTTAACTACGTATAAGAGCGCATCTATGGAATACACTAGCGATGTTCTAATAATAGGCAGTGGCGCTGCAGGCTTAACTATGGCCTTAAACTTGGCTGATTATGCCAAAGTCCACGTGCTGAGCAAAGGGCCACTGAAAGAAGGTTCCACTTATTATGCTCAGGGCGGTATCGCCGCAGTGTTTGATAAGAATGACAGCGTAGAAGAACATGTCAATGATACCTTGATAGCCGGAGACGGCTTATGTGATGAAGAAGCGGTTAAATTTACCGCAGAAAACAGCAAGCAGTGTATTGATTGGCTCATTAACCTTGGTGTGCCCTTCGACCAAGAAACCGCCACTAACGGCGAATCCAAGTACCACCTTACGCGTGAAGGCGGTCATAGCCGCCGCCGTATTCTGCATGCTGCAGACGCCACTGGTAAGGCCGTTCAAAAAACCTTAGTAAGAGCAGTGCTTAGCCACCCTAATATTACTTTGCTAGAACGTTTTAATGCCGTGGACTTAATCACCGAAACCACCAGTAATGAAAAACGGGTTGTTGGCGCGTACGTTTGGAACCGTAATAAAGAACGCGTAGAAGTAGTTAAAGCCAAATTTGTGGCAATGGCGACTGGCGGCGCCAGCAAAGTTTATCAGTACACCAGTAACCCAGATGTAAGCAGCGGCGATGGTATTGCCATGGCCTGGCGTGCAGGTTGCCGTGTGGGTAATATGGAATTTAATCAGTTCCATCCAACCTGTTTATTCCATCCTGAAGCGCGTAATTTTTTACTTACCGAAGCGCTTCGTGGTGAAGGAGCCTTATTAAAACGTCCTGACGGCAGCCGTTTTATGCCAGACTTTGATTCACGCGAAGAACTCGCCCCACGTGATGTTGTGGCTCGCGCTATCGATTATGAAATGAAGCGCCTAGGTGCCGATTGTGTATACCTTGATATTAGCCATCGTGACGATGAATTTATTGAGCTTCACTTCCCTACTATTCTCAAACGCTGCTTAGAACTGGGCATTGATATTCGCAAACAATCAATCCCGGTAGTGCCCGCTGCCCACTATACATGTGGTGGCGTGGTCACCAACCTGCAAGGCGAAACCGACTTAGCCAACTTATACGCGATTGGCGAAGTGGCTTATACCGGTTTACATGGCGCTAACCGCATGGCCAGTAACTCTTTGCTGGAGTGTGTAGTGTTTGCTCATGCCGCCAGCCAGCACATTAAGCAGCACTTAAATGATGTTGAGCTTTGCCATCAAATACAACCTTGGGACGACAGCCAAGTGAGTGATTCAGATGAAGAAGTTATTATTAACCACAACTGGCACGAACTGCGCTTGTTTATGTGGGACTACGTAGGCATCGTTCGTACTAATAAACGCTTACAGCGAGCAATGCGAAGAATTCACTTGCTGCAGCAAGAAATTTTTGAGTACTACTCAAACTTTAAAGTGGGCAATAATTTGCTAGAACTACGTAATTTGTTGCAAGTTGCTGAGTTAATTGTAGGTTGTGCCATGCGCCGCCATGAAAGTCGCGGCCTGCATTACAATCTAGATTATCCAGATAAGCTAGACAAAATTAAACCCACTATTTTAGACCCAGAAACCTTCTACCAAGAAGATGATAACGACGCTTAAACGCGCTTTAAAAGGCTTACTACGGTAAGCCTTTTTTGTCTCTGTCGCTCTCTAAAGCAGGAGATAGTTACTAAGCTTGCGGGAAGTTGATAACAAAGCACAGCTGGCGGTAAACATCATTGGGTAAGCTGTCGGCAAAAATCACTTTGATAGTAGGCTTATCTTGAGTGCTAGAAACCACCAAACACGCTCCAAAAGCTACCCGAGAATTGGCCAACCATAAGTGCTTAACGTGATGTTCACCTTGCTGATACACAATCTGCTCAGCACTAAAGTACCCACTAGGTTGGTAATGCCACCAATGGTAAAAAAAGCAGCTTGTCGCCAAAAGGCACAAAGCAAAGAGCGGCATCAACTCAGGAAAAGCTAACAGCAAAGTAACTTGCAGCAAGCCATTGGCGAAGACTAAATAGAAGTAGCAGCGCGAGCGCGCTGCCGAGAACTCACACTTTGACGCGCTTGAGAATAACATCAACCATGTCTGCGAGTTGTTGATCTTCACATTCTTTGTGGCCCATAAACCAAGCGAACAAATCAGGATCGTCACAAGCCAATAAACGTTTAAAGGTTTGTTTTTGCTCGTCGCTTAATTCGTCATAAGCCTCATCAACAAAAGGCATAAACAACACATCAAGCTCTAACATTCCCCTACGACAGGCCCATTTTAAACGTGACTTATTTTCCTGCATGTTGTTCCTTGTAGACATGAGTTACACTGGTCAGCAATACTGAAGCCCATTAAAAGGCTTATTAGCGGCGCTGTAAAAGTATTAACGAAGATACCATTTCAGCCACCAAATTACACCTTAATAAGCTTGACCTAGCTCTCAACGGAAGTCGACTATGTCTCAACAAACTTTATGTACTTTGCCTCCATTATTAGTTCAACCATTAGACCAATGGCACTTGGTTAGAGTGAGCGGCGAAGATGCTAATAGCTACCTACAAGGCCAATTGAGCTGTGACGTAAATAGCTTATCTCCTGGTCAACAAAGCCTTGCTGCTCATTGCGATCCAACGGGCAAAATATGGTCGGTACTGCGTTTACTGCGCCTAGAGCAAGACTACCTCTACCTGCAGCCTCAATCCTTGGCTGAATCTCAGTTAAAAGAATTAAAAAAGTATGCGGTATTCTCAAAAGTAAATATCGAAACCGAAACCACCTTACATACCACGGCAGTAATGGGCAGCGAAGCACCGCATTACATTGCCGAGAAGTTTGGTGAAGAAATTGCTAGCCATGGCGGATTAATCGAACAAGGTATTTGTGTGCATATCGACGGCCCTAAGCGCCGTTATTTGGTGATTACCGAAGCGGCTGACTGGGGGCAAGATGCACCGAGCAGTGATCTAGACGCTAACGAGTTGTGGCGAGCACTGCAAATTGTGTCAGGCTTGCCTACCATTGAGCAGCAAACTCAGCAGCAATTCATTCCTCAAGCGCTTAATTTGCAGCACCTCGATGCACTAAGCTTTTCTAAAGGCTGCTACACAGGCCAAGAAACCATTGCCCGCGCTAAATATCGTGGAGCCAATAAACGCGCTTCGTTACGTCTTGCTGGTCATGGCAATACATTACCCAAAGCCGGTGATCGCTTAGAGCAGCAAATGGGTGACAATTGGCGCGGTAAAGGCACTGTGTTACAAGCGGTACAACTTGAGCCTGGCTATATAGAGTTATTAGCGGTGCTTAATAATGATACCGATGCAGAAGCTAAGTTTCGCTTAGCAGGTGATGAGCAAAGCCTGTATACCATCGCCCAGCTTCCTTATAGCTTGGTAGAGTGAGCAGATTATAACTGTCGAGGTACACGAAAATGGACTTACAAGAGCAAATTGAATCACCCTGTATTCGCCAGTGTACCCTCGATGGTGAAGATGTTTGTGTCGGTTGCTTTCGTCGTCTAGATGAAATTTGTGCGTGGACAGGGGTAAATAACGAAGCGAAAAAAGCCATTTTGAAGCGTTGTGAGCAACGCCGAAGAGATGCCCCTAAATGGCATATAGAGTCTTTGCCTATTAATCGCTAAATACAAAAAAGCCGCTGCGTAACCAGCGGCTTTTTATTAAGCAATAAACTTAACCAAAGTCGCCGTTTACATAACCACGGGTTCGCTCGTCTACTGGTGCTGTAAATACTTGCTCGGTGTCGCCATGCTCAACTAATTCACCCATCCAGAAAAATGCAGTTTTATCTGAAATGCGTTTAGCCTGCGCCATAGAATGCGTAACAATCACAATGGTGAACTTTTTACGCAGCTCATCCATTAACTCTTCAATTTTGTGAGTCGCGATAGGGTCTAGCGCGCTGGTTGGCTCATCCATCAAAATCACATCGGGTTGAATAGCAATAGTACGAGCAATACACAAACGCTGCTGCTGACCACCAGACAAACCAAATGCAGGGCTGTTTAATCGATCACTCACTTCATCCCACAATGCAGCGCTACGCAGTGCCGTTTCTACGGTTTCATCCAAGACTTTCTTATTGCGGATCCCTTGGGCTTTTAAACCATAAGCTACGTTCTCGTATATGCTCATTGGAAACGGGTTAGCTTTTTGAAAAACCATACCTACTTTCATACGCAGCGCTGCTACATTGCGATCTTGGTAAATGTCTTTACCTTCTAGTTTTACATCACCCTTAATGGTGACGTTCTCAATTAAATCGTTCATACGATTTAAGGTACGTAATAAGGTAGATTTTCCACAACCTGAAGGGCCAATTAACGCTGTAACCTTCTTCTCAGGGATCGGTAAGTTAATGCCTTTTAATGCGTGAGTGTCGCCGTAATGTAAATCAAGTTCTTTAACGTCAAACTTATTCATATCAATCTCTTAGTAAGCAGCTTTGTTGAATCGACTCGCGATCAATTTAGTCAGTAGGTTAATAGCAAGCACCAATATTATAAGTACGGTGGCAGTTGCGTAGGCTTGATTCCATTCATTAACAGTGAACAATTCTTGGGTTAATTTATACAAATGAACCGTTAAGGTACGGCCAGAATCCAGCACTGATTCAGGGATTCTGGTTACCATACCTGCGGTTAAAAACACCGGGGCAGATTCACCAATGATTCGACCAGTACTTAAAATAACTGCTGTCACAATACCCGGCATCGCAGATGGCAAAATCACTCGCCAAATAGTGTAGATTCGCGAGCTACCTAAACCGTAAGACGCCTCACGGTAAGATTGTGGAACGGCAATCAGCGCTTCTTCTGTGGTTCGAATAATCACTGGCAAAATCAATATAGCCAGCGTTAACGCGCCAGATAAAATTGAAAAGCCTAAACCTAAGGTCACCACAAAAAAGGTCATACCAAATAGGCCGTAAATAATTGACGGAATACCCGCCAATGACTCTGTACAAAAACGAATAATTTTAACTAATTGACTGCCTGGCTTGGCGTACTCGGTTAAGTACAGCGCGGTCATAATGCCAATGGGCGCAGCAATAGAAATGGATAACACCACCATATAAATGGTGGAAACAATCATCGAGAAAATCCCCGAAGTTTCACCAATAGTAGTGTACGCAGAGCTAACGAACTCCCAACTAACATGGCTTAGGCCGTTGCTAAGAATATGCCAAAGCATCCACGCTAAAAATAAAATGGTCATGCCGGCTCCGCCCCAAATAAGGCTTAGCGCAACATTATCTTCAATACGACGGCGCATTACTTCACCTTCTTACGGTTTAATACAAGCAAACTAGTATTTAGCAGCATCACAAACACCAATAACACAATACCGGTTGAGTACAACGAACTTGCATGAATGCCTGTTGCATAAGACATTTCCAAGGCAATATTCGCCGTTAATGAGCGCGCTGAATCCAGCAACGAACCTGGCATAGCTGTTGAGTTCCCCATGACCATAATAATGGCCATGGCTTCGCCTACTGCACGTGCTACTCCCAACACAACACCCGCCAAAATACCCGAGCGCGCAGCCGGCAACATCACTTTAAAAATAGTGAACATTGGCGACGCACCTAAGGCATAAGAGCCTTCTTTATAGGTTTTAGGGATGGCGCGAATCGAGGTTTCAGCAATAGTAATAACGGTGGGTAAAATCATCACCGCCAGTACAACTATACCTGCTAGCAACGTACTACCGGCTGGCACATTAAAGGTTGATTCGATGGCCGGTACGATAATCACTAAACCAAAGAAGCCGTAGACTACAGAAGGGATACCCGCTAACAACTCAACCGCTGGTCGAATCATGTTAGCTAACCATTTAGGCGCAACTTCTGCTAAAAATATCGCGGTTAACAAGGCAACCGGAACACCAATGACTACCGCACCTAAAGCCGATACAACCGAAGCAACAATCATTGCTCCAATGCCGTATAGCGCAGGCGGATACCAATCTACACCTAATAAGAAGTTGGTTAAGCCAGCAAACTGAATCGCTGGTAAACCTTCAAGCACCAAAAAGTAGCCAATAGTGGCCACTGATATCACGCCAATTAATGCACTCACCAAAAATAGTAAGTTAAAAATACGACCAACCCAGTCGACCTTGTGAGCAGACTGGTTAAGCGCATCTATCAGCGCCGGATTTTTAAACTCAAATTCTTGAGTTGGAGCAGCAATCGTTTGATTCATTTTATTTTCATTCCAAAATCAACGTACAACAAAGAGGCATATTGCTATGCCTCTTTTCTTCGTTTCGAATAGGAAACTTAGTTAACTTCGATGTAGCCTTCTTCAGCTACAATGGCTTGGCCAACAGTACCCATGATGTAATCAAGGAACTGTTGTGCTTCAGCGGCTGGCTGGTTGTTTACCAACAATACGAATGGGCGGGCAATACCGTAAGCACCAGACTTGATGTTGTCTTTAGTAGCAGCAGCACCTTCAATAGATACAGCAGCTAATGAGCCGTCAACTGAACCTAGAGAGATAAAGCCAATAGCGTATGGGTTGTTAGCCACTAAGGTTTTGATAGCACCATTACCACTAGCCACTTGAGCGCGTGGAGAGATGGCTGTAACAGTAATATCGTTAATTTTTCGGGTTAGACCCATGATGTCTTCAAATGCACCACGAGTACCTGAACCTACTTCACGCGTTACTGCCACGATAGGTTGGTCAGCGCCACCTACTTCTTTCCAATTTTTAATCTCACCCATGTAGATTTTTTTAACTTGCTCAATGCTTAAATCTTTTACTGAGTTAGCATTGTTAACTGCTACTGCGATACCGTCCATCGCCATAATCACTTCTTGAGTGCTTTGGTTTTTCTCTGAATCTTTAACATCACGAGAAGACATACCAATCATGCTGGTACCTTCTTTAGCAGCGCGAATACCAGCAGACGAGCCAGTACTTTGTACTTCAACCACATCGTGCTGAGTAGCCTGATACCTCTCAGCAAGTACTTCCATGATGCCAGATACTGAAGTAGAACCTGAGACCGTAACAGTGTTACTAGCAAATGAACTTGCAGCAAACAACATAGAAGCAGCACTTAATGCCGTGATTAACTTGGTTTTCATAAGATTTCTCTTCGCAATTAAAAATTAACAATCAGTTTGTCTAAGTCGGGATGCATTGAAACAACCCAATATGACAAAAACATTACAAAAAGAACTTTTGGGAAATGTTTCAGGTTATTTATAGATTTTTTATCTATTCATATACCTAATTTACATAGCATTAACCACAAATCGCTAAACAATAAGAAGCTTGTGACTAAAAAAAGCATATGATTCAGATTATTAAGCCGGTACTCCACCTTCGCAGCGATACATCAGGTAATAAAAAAGGCGTAAGTAATAATTACTTACGCCTTCTAACATGTGACGGTGTTTTTAACTTAAGAGCCACGCCAGTTGCGTACTCTTGCGGTATCAAGGTGGATAAAACCACTGCGTGGGTAATACCCCACCCCGCCTAATTTCAACTCTAGTGCCGCGCGATGAACTTTAGCTAAGTCATGCCCCTGCACCCTTAAGTCGATGGCTTGCCCGGTCATATGAAAACTCTTCTTCGCCACACCGCCACTTTTACTGCGTAGCATTTCGTTAGTTGCTGGCGAACGATATCCAGAAATAATGTCAAACTTAACATTGCCACCAAGACGTTCTTGAAGCAGTGCCATTTGCATATATAGCGCCTTATCCATATCGGTGGCTTCATTGCGCCTAAAATCTCGCAACAAGCTATCTAACTGCTTTACTTCTTTCTCTTGAAACTGACCATCTTTCCAAAAACATACCTCACAACTTTCATTGGTATGTAAGCTAGTCATACTTAGGAAGCGCTCGCCAGGTAACTCTCTAGCAATACTTGAACTTGCGAAGCTTTTTGGTATTCCAAGACCGATTAACCCAGCGCTCAAACCCAACAACAACGACCGCCGTTTCATCTTTCGGTCTAACATTTACACTCACCCCAATAGATCAAAAAACCACCAGCTTGGAGCAAAATACCGATAAGAGACCTAAAAATCAAACAAAGCACTAAGAAACATTTGCCTTATGCAAGCAAACATTGTTTACACAGTTGGATTAAGCTTCTGTTAAATTGAGCTTTTTTAGCTTGCCAGAGCGCTTTCGCTAGCTTCAAAGTTATAAATATCTTTTCGATAATGCAAACCGCCAGAGCCATCAAACCACGAAGTAAAATAAACGAGATAAACAGGGACCTTTTGCCTTAAAGGCACCCATTTGGGCTCTCCTTTAGCAATTAAATGCTGTTTATACTGATCACTATAACCGGCTTGTTTTAACAAGGTAGCCGCTAGTATTTCAGCCGCTTCCACTCGAACACATCCTGAACTAAACGCTCGTTGCTGCTCCGAAAATAATTCAGGTGAAGAGGTATCATGCAGGTATACCGCAAATTGGTTATCAAAGTGGAACTTGTAAGCCCCTAAGGCATTACCTGGCCCTGGACGCTGACGCATACGATATGGGAAAGCACCAGTATCTTTTACCAGAGTCCAATCAATCTGCTCACTTTGTACTGCGGCTCCGTGATAATCAAACAACTCAAAACGTTGTTGCTCTACATAACTAGGGTCACGGCGAAGCTTAGGAATAATGTCTCTACGCACAATGGTTCTAGGTACGTTCCAGTAGGGATTAATTACCACACTGCTAATTTCACTCACTAATAGCGGTGTGGCGCGTGAAGCCCGACCAACCACGACTTTAGATTGAAACACCTCTGCACCTTGGTCCATATAAGTCATTTGATAAGCAGGCACATTTACCATTATTCGTTGCTGGTCAGACACTAGCATAAAGCGTTGTAACAGTTGTTTTCTGAGTAAGTTTCTGGCCAACATTTTGGAGCGATGAATCGGCTTAAAGTTAAGCCAATACAAAGTATCGTTGCCCACAATACCATCTGCTTTTAGCCCATGCTGTGCCTGAAACTGTTGTAAGGCGTTCACTGTAGCTTGGTCCATTAGTTCTGCTTGGTCCAAATCGTCACTAAACTGATTAGCAATATCAAACTCAGCTAAACGTTGGCGTACTAACGGAACCCGAGAGTCGCGGCCTCCAGCATGAATCAGCTGGCCGCGCTTAATGTTATCTGCAGACTGACGCTGCTGCTGAGCATTGACCCAATATAAAATCTGCTGGCGATAGCGCAAACGCTCTATGTCAAGCTCACCTCTTAAGCCGGTTAGCTGCTGGTAAAGATCGCTACGGCTTAATCGTGCTAACCACGGCTCATCAATTAAAATGTGTAATGGCGTCGTCGCGATGTCATTTAATGCCATGCTTTGGGCGTAATCTAAACGCATCAGCTGCTGGCTAAAGGCCATCACACCAAGATAAGCATCGGTATACAAAGCTTCCCATTGTGGGCTGTCGTTATCTACATGATTAATTTGCCTTAACCAATCACTAAGCTGCTTAGGCCCGCCCGCGAGACTTAACTCCAGCAGTAACCATTGTAATTGGTCACGTGCATTTCTTGCCTGAGGGTAGCCATACCATAGAGGCTCCGGATGAAAGTACTGAATTGACTGCTGAAGCTGTGGGTAACGCAATTGGTAAGCGCTAATATCGGTAACGAGCAAGTTCGATTGCGGATCATAAGGAGGCCAATTAAGCCGACTGAGTAAACGTTCTCCAAGGCCCACTTCATTGGTTTGCGCACCTTTAACAACAATAGAATGACTTGGCATTGCTGTGCTGTTGCTCGGCTGCTGATTGGCTTGTTTAAATACGTTTTGAGGCTCGTCACTCGGCCCCAGCAAACTCACGCTAGCGTATACATTAACTGAAAATAAACTCACCAATAGGCTAAACAGCAACCTTCTCACCCACTACTCCAACACCAACTAATACCTTTAAAGCTTAGTGTCTAAGTGGGTTTGGCAGCACAAAAAAACATGACATTTTTATGTCAGCGCTTTAAGTCTATGAGATCGTTTAGAAAGAAGAATTTGGCCCGGCTAAAAAATCTAACTCGGCTTGGCTAGACTCCCTACCTAGTATTTTATTGCGGTGAGGGTAACGACCAAACTGCTCAATAATCACTTTATGTTTCAGTTCAAATTGATAGCTTTGCTCTAAACCTGTTTGATTAAACAGGCATTCAGCTTGTTGATGAACCAACAAAGATTCGCTATGCATGTAAGGCATATATAAAAAGTTTCGCTGTGAACTTGCTAGCTGCTGATCTTGGCCATTACTCACCGCATGCTGTGCTAAGGCGAGCGCTAAGGAATCACTGGCAAATGCTTTAGACGAGCCGCGATAAATGTTTCTAGAAAACTGATCAAGTACAATCACTTCAGCTAAACAGCCTTCTGCACTCTCACGCCAGCTAAACAATTCACATTGTGTCGCTTGTTCAAACAAGGCGCTAAAACGCTGAGAAATAAGCTTGTCTAAGCCTTCATCAACACTAAACCATTGCTGGGGACTTAATTGCTCAAACCAAAACTCGAGTACTTCTTCATACTTCATCTTGATGCCTTTTTGTCCAAGTTAACAACCACAATCACCTTGTAAGGCCCATTGGCATTGCTGATAGTTTTCTGCCGTAGCAATTTGGCTTAGATACCCGACTACTTCACAGCCTGGTTCGCCCCAAGTACAGCCTGGTCTAATCATATTCTCAAGCTGTATTGAAGTCGCGTGATAGCGAAAACCTTGCAGCGAACGATAACCAGGCTCAATTAACAGGGCGCTAGGCCGCGCCCCCCAAAGGTTCACCAATTTACCATTGCGCATCATTATTGGATTCGTGCCATCAAGGTCAGTTTGCAACACAATGCTTGGCCTAATCGGCGGTTTAGCGGGGAAGTAGTAACTACAACCACAACCCATACGTTGCTCACTAAAAGGAATAGCCGCCAACTCACAGGCCGCTATAAACGAACTAAACAAAGGGCTCAATAACAACAAGCAAATCTGAACTTTTATCATGCTTTATCCAACGGGCTGAGTTTGTAAGCGCAGCGGCGCGAACCAGTAACAATATGTTCAGTGCGCTCCACTTGGCACTCTACAAACAGCTTTTGCAGCATTTCTAACTCTGAGCGACACAAACCTTGGCACTCGGTAGCGGCTACACATATTGGGCAATGGTCCTCAATAAAATAGTAATCTTGCTGATCTTTTTGCCAGCTAGCCATGTAACCTTCTTGGCTTCGTTTGGCACTGAGTCGCTCAAGTTTATCGGCTATGTCCGTGTGCCCTGCTAGCGCTTGTTGGTATGCACTAAAGCTTTGTTGCTCGCGATGAATAATAAGCTGTTCCATGCCTGCATCACCAAACACTTGTTGTACCGCGCCCAACAACTGAACACTTAAATCACTATGGCAATCGGGGAAACGGCCATGGCCTTTATCAGTAAGTTGCCAGAACCGAGTGGGCCGACCTACTTTTACTTTTTGGTCAAAATGTTCAATCAAGCCCTCTTTTTCAAGACTTTGTAAGTGCTGCCTTACACCCATACTGGTTATAGCCAGTTGCTCGGCCAACATCTTTACCGTTTGGCCACCTTGGCTTTTAATACGGTATAAGATGTTATCTGTGGTTTTCATGGGGAATTCCTAAGGCTTGAATAATCACATTATTGTCATTGCCAACATCTTTGTAAAGTTAGAACTATATTAAGTCCTTAGGCAGAAACCCAAACTAAAAGATAAAACTTAATCAGCGGAATCAAACACCTTACTGCGAATAGCTTCTATTTGTTGCATTGCTTGCTTAGCATCAATTCGCTGCTCCAAAAAATCAACCATCACTGCCATAGCTGGGCTGGCAAATTCTCTTGGGCTATCACGATCAAAAAACTGCGACACACCTTTGGCATTACGCAGCAACTGCTCGCCTTCTTTTATAAATTTGTCGCTACTAGCTGGCGCGTTGAGCAATGGATTAATTTTGCCTAGGTCTTGGTTAAGGGCAACTAAAGCTTGGCTTGAGACTAAGAAATCTAAAAATTGATAAGCCGCTACATTTCCTTCAGCTTGCTTATGAGCCACAATCACATCAATTGGGGCTTCCTCATAATAGTCTTGTCCCGCTTTGAGTGGCGGAAACGCCGCAAACGCTAAATCATTTGTTACCCGTTCTGGCACCGTAGCCACAAAGAAATTACCCATTAGTACTGACGCGGCTTTACCACGATACATCGCCGGAAGCGCTTGTTTCCAACGCAGCTGATCGCTACTAGGAATGAAACATTGAGCGGAGATGGCTTGCTGCCAAAAGCTAAAAACCTGTTCAACACGAGGATCGTAAAATGAGATTTCCCCGGCTAACAATTGCTGATGAAAAGCTAAGCCATTCAGGCGTAAATTAATATAATCAAACCACCCCGCTACCGGCCACGCATCTTTGGTTCCAATGCTCACCAAGTGCCTACCCTGTTTGGCTAACTCTTGGCAAGTGTTTAGCAGTTGCGGCCATGAGGTAAAGGTATCTGGATAGTGGCGAATCATCGAATGACGATAATAAAATCCCCACTGATAATAATTAATTGGCAAAGCAAAGTGGGCTTGATTCAGCTGAGATGCTTGCTCTGAAGATGCACTAAACTTTTCGCTCCACTCACCTTTTTGCCACCAAGAGCTAATATCAAGCAGATAGTCCTCTTCGGCGAGTTTACGTAAGCGCTCCCCACCAAACCAAAAGAACAAATCACCTTCGCCGTCGTTACTTTGCAAAATGCTTTCAATGTTTTTTTTGTAGTATTCGCTTTCGTAAACAAGGGTTCCCACTGCCACATCTGGGTAGTTCTCACTAAATTGCTCAATCAAGCGTTTATAGGCTTCACGCTGTTTGCCACTGCTAGGCATTAAAACCAAAGTAAGCGATTGCGATTGAGATAAAGCGAGTGTTTCCACTCCCAACTCTTCAGCAGCATCACTCGTCGTTGATATCAGTAGCCCGCAAATTACGCTCGCTACCAAACGAAAAGATTTAACCATATAAAACATAAGGTAGGTAGTCTCCAGTGCGAAGGCCTGCTTGGCGCTTAAGTGTGCGAATAAAATGAGTCGTACTCAGATAATTGAGTTTATAGGCAATTTCAGTAATCGTCCTTATTACCTTGTTAAACAATTAATCTAAGGCATGCTGAAAATAAGCATGCTAGCCTCTTCCTAAATACTGTGCTGTTAGCAAAGTGGGAGTATAAAAGAAGAGTAACTTTCTCATCAGCCAATCATTTGCAGTATTTACTAATGTTTTCTTCTATTTGCTGACGACAACTTTGGTTATAGCGAGTATCGATTTCTTTAATCAGATTGTTGTAGGCATCAAAGCTTTCTTCATAAGCCTCGAAGGCACTGTCGGCATTGCCTTTAAGGCCCTTATCAGCACAATTTTCATGCACGGCATACCATGCATCGGTTGCCATTTCAGCCTGACTTAATACCTTTGCTAGCGGCGCGTCATTAATCGTGTTCAATTGCTTAAGCTTACCGGTAAACAGGCTGCATACTTTTTCACGCGGCATGTCGTAATCCCAAGAACACGCTTCAACATATTGCTCACTCAAGGCTTTAATATCACCCCGTAAGCGCTCGTTTCCGCGAGAGGCATTGTCAAAACCAGCGTTATCACAGGAATTAGCCAAAGCCACACCAGATAGGCTTGAAACAATTAGAGCAGTGAGTATTTTTTTCATCTTCATCCTTAAAGCTGAAAGAGTATTAATGACAGCTTTCTTATCAATATTGCACATCATAACTAAGCCCTTTAATAAAAGCTAAACAACTTAGTAAGTTGAAATAAGCGAATGAGATCTATGAAGAAATCTACAATAGTTAAGCACTAATGGAGCACTAACACATAAATCAACTTGGTTTTTTGTGGTTTTAGCACTACCGAATAACTAACATCGCCATAACAAATAAATCGTCTAAAAATAGCGCTATTTTATTCTTATATACGAGCAATTATCTACGCCAAACAAAAACCATGCTAAGGCTTAATTACAGGGTGATTCACTCAGTTCACCATTGGTGTTAAATCTTATCGACTAGGTTTCACTTAATTTACAATTTTTTATCTGGTCAACCAATATCAGCTTATGGTATTTATATTAGCCAACGAATGAATCGTTAGGTTTATCCATAAAATCAATCAATTAGAAAGCAAGTAGCCAAACACTAAATGCTTACTATGGTTAATGATGTGATTGCAGGATAGCAATAAACAGGGAAGCCCAGAATGAAACTACAAGTTGTAACCAGAACGCTGCTCGGTTTTGGCGTGCTGTTAGCATTACTACTAGTGGTAGCCTTAATTGGCCAACTAAACATGCGACAACTGGAAACCCAGTTGGATAACACAGTCAGTCGATTAGCACCAATGGCTGAACAAGTTAATCAGCTCTCTGGGCTATTACTTAACTCTGCACGTAAAGTCGGCTTACACAGTAGCAGTCAACATGCCGAACAGTCACAGCAGCTAGAACAAGAGGTATCAAGCTTGTTTAGTAGTTACAGTCAGCGAATGAGTTCCCTGTCTCAGCTGGCTAAACCTTACCCAGCAATTCTTGATGGTTTACGTTCACTAGATCAAGATGTGAGCAACATTAAAACCACCAGCCTGGCCCAGTTAACCTTAGGTAATGAAGCACTCCAAGCCCAACAAACGCTAACCAACCAACGTCAAAACTTCACCAACAAATGGAAGAACTTTCCAGGCGATATGGAGTTTATGATTGAAATGGTGGAAGAAAATGCCGAGTGGGTAGTGACCGGCATGCAAGCAGATATAGGCGCGTTCTCTGCTTCATTAGAAAAACTGTTTTACGCTCAAAACGAAGCTCAATTTAACTCATTATTCAGCGTAATAAACAGTTACAACTCGTCACTGCAAGAGAAGCAGCAACAGCTCATCAAGCTCGACCCTAGCAGCGCAGAGGAGTTAAGTAGCTACTTTGAACTGCTTACTCAAGCATTTGCTAGTAATGGTTTATTTGATCATTTAAAGAACCAGCAACTCATTCTTACCCGTCAAAATCAACACTTAGTTCAGCTCAATCAACAAACCGACACGGTATTGTTGCAGCTAGATGATCTATCAAACCAACTCAGTGAGATTATTACCTCCGCTCACCAAACGGCTCAGCAAAGCGCTAGCTCGGCGCTAATCCAAACATTGGCGGTATTGCTGTTTTCAGTGTTAGTGACTGTATTAGTCGCCTGGAGTGTAAGCCGCCATATTCGAATTCCTTTAGGCCACACCCTTAGCCAAATAAAACGCATGGTAGATGGCGACTTTAGCGCTTACCAAGGGAAACAGTCTAAAGATGAATTTGGTCAGATTGCCACGCAACTGGTTCATTTAAGTGAGCAAATGAATCACGTGGTTAGCCAAATGAATAACAACGCTAAACAGCTTGCGGCAAGTGCAGAAAGCGGCTTAGCAACCAGCCAACACTCTCACAAAGTAATTCAAGAACAACAAGACCAAAGCCAATTGGTGGCCGTAGCAGTAAGCCAAATGGAAGTAGGCGTAAACGAAGTATCTGAACAGGCACAACAAAGCCGAGACGATATTGGCCAAGTGAATCAACTTACCGGTCAAAGCCATCAAGCGGCTCAATCGACCCTAGCCACCACTAACCAATTACAAACTACGGTGGTGGAAGCCAGCCAGCAAGTTAGCGAGCTTAAACAACAAAGTGACGACATTAATCGCATCGTAGATGTTATCCAAGGCATTGCCGAGCAAACTAACTTACTAGCCTTAAATGCAGCCATTGAAGCTGCTCGTGCTGGAGAGCAAGGCCGAGGCTTTGCCGTGGTGGCCGATGAAGTGCGCGGCTTAGCCACCCGAAGCCGCGAAGCAACCCAAGAAATTCTTAGCATGATTGAGCAACTACAAGGTCGAGCACAACAGGCTATGGACATGATGGTACAGGGTGAAACCATGGTGGGCAGCTGTATTGAAGAAGCCGAGCAAAGTTCGCAACAGCTAGAACAAGTCGCCCAGCTGTTAAGTACCGTTCAAGAACGCAGTGAGGCAATTGCCAACAACGCCCAAGATAAACACACCGTGGCCTTGCAAGTGGCGAATAATGTGGAAAAAATTGTTGAGCTTAGTGAATTGGCCAACCGCGATGCCAATCAAACCCAGCAAGTCAGTGAGTCATTACAACAGCAATCGCAGCAGCAACTTGGCGAACTGTCGCATTTTAAACTGAGTTAGCTATACATCACTAACTCAGTAAACCACCGGCAAAAAAAAGTGGCCAATACTAATGTGGCCACTTATTTCTTCCCCTTAAACCAATGCTCTTACCCAACCAGCGATACAAAGCTTGTGCATTTAAAAGAGTGTTAACTTCCTTAAACACCTTTCGTTTAAAGGCACATAGCGGTCAAAACGCAGCTCCAACACTCGCTAACCAAGGGTGAGCAGAATCCGTTTAACGGCCTTCTTGCCATTCTGAGTAGGCATTAATCTGAGAACCATATTCTAACCATAGTACTTCATGATTTTTCCAAATATGAAACTCTGGTTTAGTGAGAGGATCTTGGTCAAGTGTTGCCACTCTTAGTATTAGCATGGGTTTACCCGCTCTTTCTGCCACTAATTGAGAGCCACACTGTGAGCAAAAGTGACGAAACTTACCCGGCGAAGACTCATAGGCACTAAGCTTGCCCTCGCCTTTTAGCCAACAAAAATGATCACGATGAACCGCCGCGGTACTGGTAAAGGCAGCCGCATGAGCTTTTCTGCAACTTAAACATGAACAATGTGCAATGGCAGAATCAAGCTGAGCAACCGAGTATTCTATCGCTCCACATAAACAGCTTCCTTTCATCTTAATCCCTTATTTCTTATCCCTTGTTATAGATCAGCACTTGCGGTGTATATTCAAATACCGCTAAGCAACGTGCTATCGCTAAAGCCTGTCATATCGCTAAAGCCTGTCATATCGCTATAGCGGGTATGATAAGCAATATCATGCTTTTCGAACCAACGGTATGATTTAAGCTTATGATTACGCGAGGTGACTAACAATAGTTGCTCAAATGAAAAAGGGCCTTTTAGCCTGCCATTATCAATACAAAAATACCCATCATTTTGCTGATACACACATACAAAATGGCCAGCATTGGATTTGCACCCCCACTCTCCCCAAGAGACAAACAATAACCTTGCGCAAGCAATATTCGATAACTCCAAGCCATGTAATGCAAATGCTGCTAGGTCATAACAAAAGCCATACCCGTCTTCAAAGGTTTGTTGCGGAGTTTTCCACCAGCAACCATGAGATGTAGATAATACACGTTGCTGCTTTGAGGCGTAGCCAATATGCTTTCTCATAAATTCACTAAGAGCTTCGGCAGAGGCAAAGCTACTGCAGACTACATCAACGTTTAAGTTCATAATTACTGGTAAGTTTTACCACCATGCTTTAACCAACCATGCTCATGGTTATTTCTTGGGTCTTTATGTGTCCAATGCATAACGCCGCCCTGATGGTTCCACTCATATTCACCATAAAACGCTACCGTATCACCCTCTTTTAAATAAGGGATACGCGGCGCTAAATCAATATTGTGTGCCACCAGTAGGGTTTGGCCGCTGGCTAAACGCAAAATAAACTTCTGATGCCTAGAGCCTTTATTATCATCGGGAAGTATCCGCTCAACAACGCCAGAGCCTTGCAATTGGATGTCGCTTTGTTGGTAATCATAGGCTTGTTGTAACGCGCTATCATTAGCCCAATTAGCGGGCGAACACAAACTAAGCGCCAGTGATAAAAACAGAATAAGCCCTTTCATTTTTCACATCCTTTTGTAACAGGCAATAAGCCACTTTCTATGAATAGCCAATGCAATACTGAACGAGCATGTTAAGGCTATTGCCAATAGAAGCTATTATTTAAACCATCAATAGATTACCTAAAAGCCAAATAAAAATCTCTAGGAGTAAACGGCATCTAACAGCGCTTTGCTTTTTTTAACATAGCCCTCGCATTACATAGCGGTTTAAGAGGAATATTTTGAGATAGCGTTAGTCGCGACCCATTCATCTAGATCAGACGATGCGCCAGAAATACCGATTGCCCCATCACTTGCTGTTGCTCAACAATAAGCACGCCGCCTGGTAAAGGAATAAACTCACCGCCCGTTGCCCCGTTAATAGTTGCAGCAAACATTTCTGGCAGTACCTCTGATTTAACCAATTGATAAAACTGCCGAGTATTAAATCCCATGCCTAATGCTGCGTGAGCTTTGCCTAAGGCAATTTGATAGCGCTGAGTCCCTACACCGTCTTCACTAACCATGGCTTTTAGGTGTGCACCACTATCCAGAACAACAATCGACAAAGGCGGTAATGCCTTGCCTCTCGCTAACGCTAGAGACTCTGTGATTAGGCTACGGGCTTGGCGTAAAGTAATACCGCGATTATTCATTAAGTTCCCCCCAAAGCCAGCTAGAGTTATTGCCGTTTTTTAGCTCCCAAGAATCGTGTATTAACTTAGCAGGCTGTGCTCCTGCTGCGCCTAAAGCAACAAACAGCGGCCTTAGATGTTCATCTCGCGGATGTGATTGTTGAGCGCCAGGCGCCAGCTGACGATAATTAAGCAAGGCTTGAATATTACACTGTTCCACTGTGTGCTGAAGCCATTCTACAAATGCCAGTGCCCAGCTATTGGGCTCACCTTGGTAAGCCAGCGCTGCCAAGTTATGCGTAGCCATGCCAGAGGTGACCAACATGATGCCCTGAGCCCGTAAACCAGCCAGTTGTTCACCCACTGCATATAGCTCCGCCAAGCTTGCGTCACGAGGCAAACTAAGCCCAACCACTGGCACATTTTGCTTGGGGTACATCAAGTGCAGTAGTGACCACGCGCCATGATCTAAGCCCCGCTTGGTTCCCGCAACGTGTGGCAAACTCCGTTTAAGTGTTTGGTGCAACCATTCAGGGCTGTCAGCCAAATACTTAATTTGGTTTAACGCATTAGGAAAGCCCCAAAAGTCGTAAATCGTTTCTAGCTGCGCTTGCTGAGTAAAATGCAAACCGGTAGTTTCCCAATGGGGAGACACTACAACAATCGCTTTTGGGGTAGCTATTCGCCCCGCTAAGCTTTTTAAAAAGGTATTCGCAGGGCTACTCTCCAGCACTCGCATTGGCGAACCATGAGATAAAAACAGTACCGGCGCTAAGGTGTTGTTCATAAAGTCACCTTATTAGCGGGCAAGAAGGCTAGCTTCGGCCCTATCGGCACTATACCGCTAGGATTTAAGGCTTTAACTGAATAGTAACCTTGCTTGATGTGCTCAATATTTACCGTTTCCGACACGCCTTGAAGCTCATAAATACGCTGCAAGTAGTCACTCAATAATGGGTAATCCTGCAATTGCTTAAGGTTACACTTAAATGCGCCTACATAAGCGGCGTCAAAACGTACCAAGGTAACAAACAGCCTTACATCAACTTCGCTCAACTCGTTGCCTAACAAGTAATCGCGGCCATCACTTAAGCGTTGTTCTAGTGTTTCTATGCCCGCAAACAGCCTACTCACTGCCTCTTTATATGCGGTTTGGCTTTGGGCAAACCCCGCTTGATATACTGCATTGTTAATATGCTCGTATAACCATGGATTAAGTTGATTAATATCTGCCAACCAATGCAGGGGACGCAGGTTAACACTGGCATCTCCCCATTGGTCAAACGCACTGTTTAGCATTTCGATAATGTCTGCCGATTCATTATTTACAATGGTGTCGGTGAATTTGTCCCACAACACTGGCACAGTGGCTCTACCAGAGACCTTAGGATCCGCATGCGTATAAAGCTGATGAATAAACTGCTTGTGGTGTAAATGGTCTTCACTCGCGCCCTTTAGCCCCGTAAGCCCTTTGCCAGCAAAACTCCAGCCTTGCTCAGTAATGCGCGGGTCAACAATGCTAATACTAATCACCGACTCCAGTTTTTTGAGCTTTCTCACCATTAAGGCTCGGCTGGCCCAAGGGCATATTAAGGCCACATAAAGATGATAGCGATTCGGTTCAGCTTTAAAGCCTGCCCGCCCGGTTCTACCTGCGCTTCCATCTTTGGTAACCCAATGTCTAAAACTGGATGCTTGGCGAATAAAGTCGCCGTTTTCATTGGTTTTTTGATAAGGGTCCCAGGCCGCTTGCCACTCGCCATTCATTAACATATTAGTTCCTTAGTTGTGGTCTTTACGATTGAATCGGTGAGTCGCGCTAAGCACTGGCGGCGTTGTTATGTAGGGCTTTAGGTTTTAAGGCATAAGCACCATCGCCTAGCAGTATTTGCGCAAATGAAGCCATCATGAGGAATAGCGGATACTCCCAGCCGCCACCTTGGTTTGAAAACGACCAACCATTGCCAGCATGAGCAAAAAACAAAGCACCTAATAACACTGGCAGTAACCCTGCTGTAACCACACGAGTTTTTACGCCCAGCAATAGCGCTGTGCCGCCCAGCAACTCAGCAGCAATGGTTAAATAAGCAAGCGCACCCGGTAAACCTAATGAGCTAAAAAACTGGGCTGTGCCCGCAGGAGTAAACACCGCAATCTTTAACCATGCGTGAGATAAAAACATCACCGCTAAACTGATGCGTAATAAAGTGCCAGCGTATAAGGCTTGTTTGTTATCCATTGTTACTCTCCTAGTGACTTTGATTAAGGCCAAACCAAGTGGCTGGCGTAAAGAAAGTATCGTCCCGCTTTCACTCGTAAACAATAGCCATCACAATCGACACATTGTTTACTATTTGTATACAGTTAAGGCGAACGAATGAATCACTTAGCGTTATTTTCTAGTTTTGTTGCGGTGGTAGAACACGGCAGTTTTACTCAAGCCGCACAACACTTAGGCAAAACCAAAGCGATGGTCAGTCGGCAAGTTAGCCAACTAGAAGCGCAGCTCAATAGTCGCTTAATTAGCCGAACCACTCGTGCCTTGTCGATTACCGAATCGGGTAAAGAGGTCTATCAACGGGCTAGAGCTATTCTTGAGCAAGTGGACGATTTGAGCCAATACAGCCAACAACAAAATGAGCAATTGTCGGGACGGTTACGCTTAAGTGCGCCGCAAACTTTTGGCGAGCTAAACCTAATGAAAATACTGCCCAGCTTTATGCAAAAGCACCCTCAGCTAAAAGTAGAGTTGGTGCTAAATGACCGCTATGTAGACATTGTTGAAGAAGGCTTCGACCTCGCCATACGTATTGGCCAATTAGACGATTCAAATTTGATTGCGCGAAAGATTGCCAGCTACCAACAAATACTCGTCGCCAGCCCTAAATTTGTAACCAAGCACCAAGTGACTCACTTCGAGCAGCTATCTACCCTTGCCTGCATCGTAGACAGCAACCGCCGAGGTGGGAATAAATGGCAGTTTACCCGCCAAGGTTCAATACACAGTGTAAAAGTGAATCCGCAACTCAATGTAAACAGTGCCTTAGCAGCAGCTGTTGCAGCCGAGCAAGGTTTAGGTATTTGCCTGTCACCGGCATTTGCCGTACAACAGCAACTCACCAACGGCAGCTTAGTGAGCCTGTTTGATGACTACCTCAACGACGGCATTGGTGTGTATGCTATTTACCCACATCGCCAATATCTCACCAAAAAAGTGAGCGCTTTTATTAACCATTTACAGCAGCACTTCTAAAGCATGGTTATTAACAAAGTACTTTGTTAAATTAGCATTCTGCAAGATACAGTGATTAAGGATTAATCTTGGCTCAAGGGCGTTTATCGGTAATTCAAGGAGCCAGCTTATTAGTCTCGGCACTGCTTGGCTCTAGTGTACTCATTATCCCTGCCCTCGCCGCCGATCAATCGGGAGCGTACTCTTTATTAGCGTGGGTAATCATGATTATTGCCATGTTGCCGGTAGTATTTACCTTTGCTGCATTAGGCAAACGCTACCCACACGAAAGCGGCACCGCCTATTACGTTAAACAAGCTTTTGGCGAAGACGCTGCCAAGGCGATTGGCTGGGTCTATTTGTCCATCGCCCCCATCGGCCCTCCGGTAGTATTTATTGCCGGCGCCAGCTACTTTGGACAAGTGTTTGGAGGGCTTGGCCTGCCCTTAATCTACTTAGAACTCGCCATGCTAGCGCTAGTTTTTTTTATGAACCTAGCCCGTATAGAAACCTCTGCTAAAGTACAGTCTTTGCTAAGCCTTGCCTTAATTGGCACCATTTTGTTTATTTGTTTTAAGGTGATGAGCACTCAGCCTTTCCCACGCGAACAATTTACGCATGCTGGTTTTTCTTTACACTCGCTGGGCCAGTCAATGGCACTAATGTTTTGGTGTTTTGTTGGCATAGAAGCCATTTGCCATGTGGCCAAGCAGTTCAGTAACCCCGAACGTGATTTTGCTAAGTCGGTATTGCTGGGCGTAGGCAGTGCGGCATTTGTGTATGTGCTGGTTAGTTATGCGGTAGTCGTTATGCATGCCTATGGCAGCGAGCAACAAAACCTGCTTTCTATTACCCATATCGCCGCTTTATCTAGTGGAAAATGGGCGGCAAGTTTAGTGGCTGCGGTAGGATTTTTCGGCTGCTTTTGTGCGGTCAACCTCTATGTCATCAGCTTTGCTAATATGCTTTACAGCACGGCTGAGGAAAAAGGCAATCAACACCCTTTAAGAATATGCAGCGCCAACGGCTCACCAATTGTCGCTACTTGTATTGTAACTGCGTCAATTGCCTTAGTGTTGATTGCTCGAGATTATTGGGATTTCTCTTTCGCCTATTTGTTGGAATACGCCAATGGCTTATTCGTAGTGATTTATTTGGCCGCTGCCTTAGCGGGTGTAAAATTGCTAAAAGGAGCAATGCGTTACGCGGCAGGCTTTTCAGCACTATTCTGTGGCCTTATATTATTGGTTATAGGCAGCAGCGGCTTGCTATGTTTAGCTGTATTCGCAGCGGCATTTTTCGCTTTTAAATTGCGAAAACTAGCCTGGTTAAATAACCGAGCCTTACCTAAATAAGCTTCATATATTGGTTTCGCCGTAAACACTACCCTAAACTAAGCCAATTCAACACTGCACTACTTTATTTACTTCAATCTACCCAAGTTCATTTGGCCCATCGCCTAAGCAAAATAGGCCCCACCGATGTCGCCAATTTAAGACAGCACTATCGCCTTAAAAACAGATAACTCACTAAAATCGTTTACAGCCCAGTCTATTCCTAGCTAGGTACAAACATTTAGCCTGTCTCAATAAGGAGACAGCTTATTTGACAAAAATGCATAAATAACATTTAATAGCTACACTTACATTAACGGTTTATTCGCTTTTTTAGCGCGAAATGTTCACATAGAGGAACACTTAAACACCTATCGAAATGATCATAAATAGTTAATTTTATTAAAATAAATGTTAAGAAAAGCTACTTTCAAGTCATAAGTTAATATTTATAAAAGCAGTAATTATTGTATAAAGCTGCTAAATAATTGATATTCTCGCCAACACTCAACCCGATCAAAATCACATATTTATGCAATCTCGCATGAAACCACAAGCTAAATCCGTTCTATTTTTAATCATTCACTGTTTTAGATCACACCTAAAGATTTGGTAACAAAATCAACTATAGATATTTTTGTTATTTAATTTAAACCTTTAGCCGCGGGTTTATCGTGCAATCAGTTGGTTAGGTGTTTACTCCCCTGTGAAAAAAGTAACACGCCCAAGCTAACCAAAGGATTGGCGATGAACTCTGCTTTACCGAGCTGTATACATAATTGTTGCAAAGTGAAGCGGCTATAAAGCCCCACACAGCAACAGTGACCAATGTGTTCTAAAGGTGACAGCGACGCCCTTGCAAAGGGCTTCTTTTTTAAAATGGAGTTTACAATGCAATTTGCTAAACGTTTGGGTTTGAACCATCAGCATGGTTTAAATCAAGCTACAGGATTAATACAACGCTCTAAACTAACCACTGCAATTCTTAGCGCACTGATTGGTGTTAGCTTTTCTGGTATTGCTAACGCCTCAGTGTATGAGGATCGCTTTGCCGAGATTCGTGATGAGATTTATGCCCCTGAAAACGGCTATTTAAGTGCTGATGGAGGCCCTTATCACTCTGTTGAAACGTTTATTATTGAAGCACCTGATCATGGGCACGAGTCAACTTCAGAAGCCTACTCTTACATACTGTGGTTAGAAGCCGTTCACGGTAAAATTACCGGTGACTGGGAGCCTCTAATTAAAGCCTGGGATCTTATCGAAGAACAAATTATCCCTACGTCTGAAATGCAACCTACTGCAGATAAGTATGCCAACGGTAAAGCGACTTATGTTCCAGAAGGGCCATTGCCGTCAAGCTATCCACTACCACTTACTAATGGCGCAGCGGTTGGTGAAGATCCTATTAGTGCTGGTTTAGCCTCTACTTACGGTACTTGGGATGTATATGGTATGCACTGGTTGTTAGACATGGATAATGTTTATCAATACGGTAATTTAGGCGACGGAACCTCAACGCCTTCATACATCAATACCTTCCAACGTGGTGAGCAAGAGTCTGTATGGGAAACTGTTCCTCACCCATCGTGGGAAGACTTTAGCTGGGGCGGAGAATACGGCTTCTTAGATTTATTTGTTGCCGAGTCTCAAGCACCTGCTAAACAATGGCGTTACACCAACGCTCCTGATGCCGATGCTCGTGCTGTACAAGTAATGTACTGGGCACTGCAATGGATGAAAGAACGTGGCCAAGATCCTGAAGTAGTTGCGCCTGGCTTAATGGCCAAAGCGGCTAAAATGGGTGATTACCTTCGCTTAGCCATGTTTGATAAGTACTTCAAAAAAATTGGTTCTCAAGACGAACAAGGTAGTGCTGGCCAGGGTTATGACTCTGCTCACTACTTAATGTCTTGGTACTACTCTTGGGGCGGCCCAATCGATACCTCAGCCAACTGGGCTTGGCGAATTGGTTCAAGCCACATTCATTTTGCTTACCAAAACCCAATGGCCGCTTACGCGCTATCTCAAATTGCTGAACTGCAGCCGAAAGCGCCTAACTCTGTGCAAGATTGGGACACCGGCTTAGAACGCTCTCTAGAATTCTTCCAGTGGACACAATCAGCCGAGGGTGCATTCTCTGGCGGTGCAACCAACAGCTGGAATGGCAAGTACGACACATACCCAGCCGATCGCGCTAACAATACCTTCTACGGTATGGCATACGATGAAAACCCAGTATATGAAGACCCAGGTTCAGGTACTTGGTTTGGCTGGCAAACATGGGGTGTTGAGCGAGTCGCTGAGTACTACTTCATTACGGGTGAGAAACGCGCCAAAGACATTCTAGACAAATGGGTAGCTTGGGTACTAAACGCTACACCAGAAAAAGGCCTGCCAGTTCTAGACTTTAGTGATAACGATGTAAAACTGGCCGCTACACTGGCCTTCTCTGGTATACCAGAAAAATGGGATCCAGCTAATCCTAAAGCTAATAACGACTTACATGTAGAAGTTATTGATCACGGACAAGACGTTGGAGTTGCCCACAACTTAGCTAAAACTCTGATGTACTACGCTGCAGCAGAAGAAAAACACCAAGGTGATGTTCACCAGGGAGCTAAAGATGCGGCTCAGATGATCTTGGACCGTTTTTGGGCTAACCACCGCACTGATAAAGGCGTTTCGGCACCTGAAACTCGTGGTGACTACCCTGAGCGTATTAACGAGCCAGTATTCTTCCCTGCGGGTTGGACTGGTAAGAATGCAGTAGGCGCAGACTTAAACGCTGATACAACGTTCTCAAGCATGCGTCCATTCTATGATAGTTCGGATCCTGGTTATCAAGAGCTACAAAACGCCATGGCCGAAGGTCGCGATCCAACTTATACCTACCACCGTTACTGGGCGCAGGTAGATGTTGCAACAGCAAACGCCTTGTATTCTGATTTGTTCCCTGAGGCTGATTGTGCCGATGGTTGCGCACCAACAGCTAAAGATATAGCGGTTAAAACCTCAGTAGGTACGCCTGCTAGCATTACCTTAGAAGGCAGTGACAGCAACGGCACTATTGAAGCTTACAGCTATACTCAGCCAGCGAATGGCACAGTAAGTGGCAACGGTAAACAAGTCACTTACACGCCACAAAGTGGTTTTGTAGGGGGAGATAGCTTTACCTATACAGTAAGCGATGATGAGCAACTTAGCTCTGCACCAGCTACGGTGACGATTAGCGTTGAAGATCTTAACAGCAACGTTCCACCAGAAGCCTGTTTTACCGCTACTCCAAGCAGCGCAATGGTAGGTGACATCATCAACTTCGAAGCAAGCTGCTCAAGTGATGCTAATGACGATACCTTAACTTACAGCTGGGCCTTTGGCGACGACAGCAACGGCAGTGGTGCGTCAATTAAGCATAGCTATACAATGGCGGGTACTTACGATGCGATGTTAACGGTAAATGACGGTAAAGGTGGTGTAGATAGCACCAACGTGACCATTACCATTGAAGAGCCTGCCGGTAACTTACCACCAGAAGCTTGCTTTAGCGCTACACCAAGCAGTGCCAACATTGGTGACGCTATCAGCTTCAACGCAAGCTGTTCAAGCGATGCTGATAACGACACGCTAAGCTACAGCTGGGCCTTTGGTGATAACAGCAAGGGCACTGGTGCTTCTGCTCAACATAGCTACACCCAAGCGGGTCGCTATAATGCGGTATTAACCGTAGACGACGGCCAAGGTGGTGTAGATACCGCGAGCAAAACCATTACTATTGCTGATGCGCCAGTATCAAGTGCAAGCTGTAAGTACGAAGTTCAAAACCATTGGAACGCTGGTTTTGTGGCTAAAGTAACCATTACCAACAACGGCAACGAAGTGATTGATGGTTGGGATGTAAGCTGGAACTACGCTGATGGCTCAGAAATGAGCAACGGTTGGAATGCTAACTTTAGTGGTAGCAACCCATACTCAGCCAGCTCACTAAATTGGAATTCAAAAATCCAACCGGGTCAATCGGTAACCTTTGGCCTGCAAGGTAATAAAGCTGTATTTAACGGTCCTGCTCCTGTAGCAACCGTAACCGGTGCAGTGTGTAACTAGATCCACCGTTCGTTTTATAATCCGTAAGTAAAGGAGGCCTCGCGCCTCCTTTTTTGTATTTAATCTCCGCTAATCACGTTTAGCTGCCTAAGCAAGTTCTCATTTTCTGAGACATTTGCCTGAAATATCCCCGCTAAATTTCTTACCGTTCTTTTAGTTTGTGCTTCGCTCACAGTTCTAATTTTTATTGTGTAAATACAAAATAAAAATAAAAAAGGTGAATTATACCTTTATTCGCATGGGGGAATTATGTGATTAGTCAATACCGTGAGGGCGCAATTTGCCGCAAAGACTTCGCCGGAGAGCGAACACTAGCCGAGCTCACAAATAAGTTGAATAAACATACATGCATAGCAAATGGTAAATAGCTAGCGAACGAAGAATACAGCTTTTAGCACAGAGCTGCCCAGCCACGACTCGCCTGCTATTGATAATACTCAACTCATCTACACGATGAGTATTTTCACATGAAACGGAGATTCACATGTTTTTATCTAAAACATCTAGCAAGCAGTCCAAGCTGGCTAAAAGCAAATTTAAACATCCCTCTTTACGCCTATCTATTGCCGTTGCACTTGCTACAGCAGGTTTAAGTAGCGTGGCAAATGCAGGGGTATATCAAGATAGATTTACCGAAATGCGCAACGAGATCTATAACCCCGAAAATGGCTACTTAAGCGCTGACGGCGGCCCTTACCATTCTATCGAAACCTTTATTATTGAAGCGCCAGATCATGGCCACGAGTCAACCTCAGAAGCCTACTCATACATCCTGTGGTTAGAAGCAGTGCACGGTAAAATTACCGGTGATTGGCAACCACTAATCGACGCTTGGGAAATCATTGAAACCCAAATTATTCCTACTTCGGCCATGCAGCCAACGGCAGCAAATTATGCATCAGGTAAAGCCACTTATGTGCCAGAGGGACCATTACCATCCAGTTACCCACTGGCGCTTGATTCAGGCGCAGCAGTGGGTGAAGACCCTATTAGTGCTGGGCTAGCAAGCACCTACGGAACCTGGGACGTATACGGTATGCATTGGCTACTGGATATGGACAATACCTACAAATATGGCAACTTAGGCGACGGTGTCTCTACCCCTTCTTACATCAATACCTTTCAACGTGGCGAGCAAGAATCGGTGTGGGAAACTGTCCCCCACCCGTCTTGGGAAGAGTTTAAGTGGGGTGGCCAGTATGGCTTTTTAGATTTATTTGTGTCAGAGCCGCAAGCACCTGCTGCGCAGTGGCGTTACACAAATGCACCCGATGCCGATGCACGTGTGGTACAAGTTATGTACTGGGCACTGCAATGGATGAAAGACCAAGGTGTAGACCCAGAAGTGGTGGCGCCTGGCTTAATGGCTAAAACCTCAAAAATGGGCGACTACCTGCGTTTAGCCATGTTTGATAAATACTTCAAAAAAATTGGTTCACAAGATGAACAAGGTAGCGCAGGCACTGGCTATGATTCTGCTCACTATTTAATGTCGTGGTATTACTCTTGGGGCGGCCCAATTGATACTAGCCAGAACTGGGGCTGGCGCATTGGCTCTAGCCATATTCACTACGCCTACCAAAACCCTATGGCTGCGTACGCACTATCTCAAATCCCAGAGCTAAAACCACTGGCTCCTAACTCGGTAGAAGATTGGACGGTAGGTTTAGAGCGCTCTCTCGAGTTTTTCCAATGGACTCAATCGGCAGAAGGTGCATTTTCTGGCGGGGCAACCAATAGTTGGAATGGCACTTACTCTACTTATCCGATAGAGCGCCAAGACGCGACCTTCTACGGCATGGTGTACGACGAAAACCCAGTGTATGAAGATCCAGGTTCAGGCACGTGGTTTGGCTGGCAAGCATGGGGTACCGAACGCGTAGCCGAGTACTACTACATTACTGGCGAAACCCGTGCTAAAGCGATTATGGATAAATGGATTGGCTGGATCCTAGATAGCACTCCAGCCACAGGCTTAGCTGTACTCGACTTCAGCAATAACGATGTTAAGTTGGCTGCTGGCCTCGAGTTTAGCGGCTTACCTGAAAAATGGGACCCAGCAAACCCACAAGCTAATACCAACTTACACGTAACGGTGACTTCGCAAAACCAAGATGTAGGTGTAGCTCACAGCTTAGCCAAAGCCTTGATGTATTACGCGGCCGCTGAAGAAAAACACCAAGGGCAAGTTCACCAAGGTGCTAAAGATGCTGCTCAGAATATCTTAGACAGATTTTGGGCAAACCACCGCACCGACAAAGGGGTATCAGCACCTGAATCACGCGGCGATTACCGAGACAGAATTAACGACCCGGTATACTTCCCTGCAGGCTGGAGCGGCGTAAATGCAGTAGGCGCAGACTTAAACGCGAACACCACCTTTAGCAGTATGCGTCCTTTCTATAACGATACCGATCCAGGTTACGTTGAATTACAAAATGCGATTAGCGAAGACCGCGACCCAACGTACACCTATCACCGATACTGGGCACAGGTTGACGTAGCTACAGCTAATGCTCTATTTGAGGATTTATTCCCGATAAGCTGTGATGTAAACTGCCCACCAACGGCTAAAGATATAAGTGCTAGCACGAATATTGATACGCCTGCCAGCATTACCTTAGAAGGTAGCGACAGCAACGGTAGCAT
The DNA here is from genome assembly GCF_046774965.1 of Agarivorans sp. DSG3-1. Taxonomy (NCBI): domain Bacteria; kingdom Pseudomonadati; phylum Pseudomonadota; class Gammaproteobacteria; order Alteromonadales; family Alteromonadaceae; genus Agarivorans; species Agarivorans sp. DSG3-1. The sequence goes on from NZ_CP177241.1 coordinate 4,496,314, forward strand.
TATTAGTTACAGCTACAGCCAAGCCAGCAATGGCGTGGTAAGTGGTACTGGTCCGCAAGTAACTTACACTCCTAATACTGGCTATGTGGGAGTGGATAGCTTTACCTATACGGTTACCGATGATGAGCAGCTTACCTCAGATCCAGCAACGGTGACGGTAACGGTAGAAGACCCAAATAGTAACCTTCCTCCAGAAGCATGTTTTACCGCAACACCAACCTCAGCGTATGTTGGTGACCCTGTAGCCTTTGATGCAAGCTGCTCAAGCGATGCAGATGGCGATACCCTTAGCTACAGCTGGGCGTTTGGTGATACCAACTCTGCCACTGGAGTCAGTGCAAGCCACAGCTATCAAGCAGTGGGTAGCTACAGCGCGATGCTCAGTGTTGATGATGGTAAAGGCGGTGTAGATACCACGAGCAAAACCATCATCGTAAGCGAAGCACCCGTAGTCGCTAACTGTACGTACACCATCGACAACGAATGGGGCTCTGGTTTTGTTGCCAATATTACCATTGCTAATAATACAAGCTTAGTGATTAACTCATGGGATGTAAGCTGGAGCTATAGTGACGGCTCAACCATGAGCAACGGATGGAATGCCACCATCAGCGGTGCGAACCCATACAATGCGGTAGCACTGGCGTGGAATGGCCAAATACAACCAGGGCAATCTGTTACCTTTGGTTTGCAAGGCAATAAAGGCGTAGCAAACGCCCCAGCCCCAATCCCAACAGTAACTGGCTCAGTTTGTAACTAAGTCGATCTTAGGTAAAAAACTATTAAAAAAGGAGGCTCAGCGCCTCCTTTAAAGCTCGTAATTAGCTCAAAAACCAATACTAGCTAGGCTTTCTCGCATGGTTTCACCAGACAATTGCAATGCTGCCAGCTCTTCACTCTCTAAGGGCAATTCAACCAACTTTTCAACTCCTTTCACGCCAACACAGGCGGGTAAACTTAAAGCAACATTACTTATTCCATATTCGCCACTTAAACGCACCGATATCGGCAACACTGTTTTGCTATCATCTAGAATGGCTTCTACCAAGCGAGCAATAACAACACCAATGGCTAGGTTGGTATAACCTTTACCTTCAATGATTTTATAAGCAGCTTGCTTCACTCTTATGGCCAGTTCATCCAGCGTGCTTTTTGAATAATCGATACCCAACACCATTCGTTCTTTAATGGCCAAGCCGCCAATACTTACCGTAGACCAAGCCGCCAGCTCGGTGTCTCCGTGCTCACCTAATATGTAGCCATGTACAGATTGAGGACCAACATGGTACATGTTACCTAATAGGGTTTTTAAGCGAGAAGTATCTAACATAGTGCCGGTACCAACTATCCGATGTTTAGGTCGCCGGCTAAGTTCTTGCAACATAAAGGTCAACACGTCTACTGGATTACTTGCTACCACCACAATGGCACTTGGTGCATAGCGATCAAGCTGCTCGGCAATAGATTTAAAAACCTTGGTATTGTTTTCTAATAGCTCTAATCGGCTCTCGCCTGGCTTTTGCCCCACTCCAGCTGTCACAACAATCACTTGGCAACGCGCTAAATCAGTATATCCACCAGCACTTACCTGCATTCGCCCAGTTAATCCTTGTCCGTGCATTAAATCCAAGGCTTCTCCTTCAGCCCGTGCTTTATTCATGTCAACCAGCACCAGTTCTTCACAAGCTTCGCGCAGATACAAAGCATAAGCACCTGCCACACCAACATTACCCACTCCAACAATGCCAACACTTCGCGTTCTATGTTCCATTACTTTTCCTTTAAATAACATTGCACGCCTACAGGCGGCATTAATATGAGAAAAATTAATAATAAATTAGTGTTAGCGTTAGACTCACTTTTTAGCAAGGTTTAAAGTCATAGGCTTGCGTGGTTTAGCTTAACTGGTTAAGGTCAGCCCATCTAAATTGAAGGAACAGTTTATGCCCGCCACACTCTATTCTTTTCGTCGTTGTCCTTATGCAATGCGCGCCCGCCTAGCCATTGCTATAAGCCAAACACCTGTGTTGCTCAGAGAAATACTGCTGAAAAACAAGCCAGAGGAAATGCTCGCGCTTTCACCCAAGGGCACAGTGCCCGTATTAAAGCTTGAAAACGGTGAAGTGATTGAAGAAAGCGTTGAGATTATGTTGTGGGCACTTGAACAAGCCGATCCACAAGCATGGCTTGCTCCCAATCACAGCAAAATGCTGCAATGGGTAGAAGAGAACGACGGACAATTTAAAACTGCACTCGATAAATACAAATACGCGGTGCGCTTTCCCGAACAAAGCCCCGAAGACTACCGCCAGCAAGGCGAGCTGTTTTTACTAAAAATGGAACGACAACTTAGCCAAAGTCGCTACCTAATGGGCGAGCAATTAAGCCTCGCAGATATGGCCTTATTACCTTTTATTCGCCAGTTTGCCTCGGTAGATTTACATTGGTTTGAGCAAGCCCCCTACCCACAGCTACAAGCTTGGTTAAAGCAGTTCATTGATTCGGCATTGTTTCGTTCAATCATGCAAAAATACCCGACCTGGTTAGACAGCCAACAAGAAGTGAGCTTCCCTTAAGGGGGATTATTCAGCAATTAATTTAACCAGTCGATTTAGCTGCTAGCGCGTCAACAAAAAATGCCATCACCTTGTCGTCTACTCGCATGGTTAGAGGGTCTTCGGTCTTGTTGCAACTTACTGCTAAAGCAAAACCATGTAGGTAATCCACCAATAAATGCAATGCTTGCTCTATATGTTCTTGGCTAAGGTTCAGCGGCCTTAATATCAAACTAAAACGCTGGCTAAATAACTCTGCAGGGCCATGTGTTTTCATCGACAGCAAAGTAGTCAATAAACCCGCATTTTGTTGTAACAGCAGTAAATAGCTTTCACATAAACGTGTTAACTCCCACTTCCAGAAGTGATTACTTAGTGAATCCAACTCAGAGGCTTGCGGCTGATAAATGCCTTCAATCAAGGTCAGCGTTAACGCTTCTAACAAGGCGTTTTTATTATCGAAATAGTAATAAATAGCCATTGGGTCAACCTGTAAAGCTGCGGCTAGCTGCCTTATGCTAGGCACTTTTCCAGACTCTTGCTGTAACGCTGTTGCCTGCAACAAAATCTTCTGCTTTGTCAGTGAGTTGGCATTTTGCTTAGGCCTGCCACGCTGTTTTTGCTTGACCACTTTAGTCATTTTTCGTTAACCTACACATATAATTCTACAGTGTAGAATTATATGTGTAATACACGCTATTTCAAGCGTTAGACGCACTCACTTAAAGATCTTTTTGATTATCGGGAGCAATTAAATGTCGAATATCGTATACATCGCAGTCAGCCTAGATGGCTTTATCGCCGATAAAAATGGTGGTTTAGAGTGGTTAGAAAGCGTGCCAAACCCAGAAGGGCTGGACTTAGGTTACAACGCATTTATTGAAAGTATTGATGCTTTAGTCATGGGCAGAAACACCTTTGAAAAAGTAATCAGCTTTGATTGTGAATGGCCTTACAGGAAACCAGTAATGGTATTAAGTAACAGCCTAAAAAAATTACCAGAAGGGTTTACAGGCGATGTGCGGCTAATGAACGGTGAGCTAACAACTCTAGTAAATCAGCTTAATCAACAGGGTTTCAATAACTTGTATATTGATGGAGGACTTACCATTCAGCAGTTTTTAGCTCAAGACCTCATCGACGAACTTATTCTTACGCGCTTTCCTATGCTTTTAGGTGGAGGCGCCCCTCTGTTTGGTGACCTACCTAGCATCAAACGCTTCAAGCACCAAAAAACTACTGTATTGCTAGACCAACTAGTTCAAAGTCACTACGTTCGAGAGCCGTAATTTGGCTCAGCAACTTTGTTCAGATCTATATCGCTATTATTTAATTACATAATAAACACACTATCACTAAACGCTAATTGCTGCTTTAATAAACAATGAAATGGATTTCGCTAGTCTCCCTAAACTAAGGATTGGGTTTGCTTATTTCTCAGTACTTTCGCCGATTAATATTTGCAGGCTGCGTGGGCCTAGGAGTGTTATCTACGCCCCTTAAAAGTGCAGAACTGATCACTCTTACTAATAGTGAGTGGCCACCCTTTACCTCTAAACACCTTCCTCACCAAGGTTTTTACTCTGAGATAGTTCGTCAAGCCTTTGCCTTAGAGGGTTACCAAGTTGAATACCAATTTTTACCGTGGGCACGCGCTTACATGTACGTGAAACAAGGAGAGGTAGATGGCTCTTTAACCTGGGCTAAAACCGAGCAAAAAGAGCAAGAAGTGCTGTTTAGTGACCCGGTATTTTGGCACACAAAGGTATTTTTTCATCTCAGCAGTGAGCCATTTGAATGGCAAAATATAAGCGATTTACATGGACATAGAATTGGCGCTACCGAACTCTATACATACGGTCATGCCTTTGACTCTGCGGCTAAAAATGGAGAGATTAATGTAGAATATGTCTCTTCGGATTTGCTTAACTTTAAGAAAATGCTACTTAATAGAGTTCAGCTTTTTCCTTCCGACATCATGGTGGGGAAAACACTTATTCAACAACACTTTACCGCGGAACAAGCCGCTCTGTTTACCTACCATCCTAAGTCGGTACAACAAACCTATACCCATGTGATTTTCTCAAAGAAAAATAGTGAGCGAAATCAACTGCTATTAGCTGCATTTAACCGTGGCCTCGCTAAGTTAAAAAGCTCTGGCCGTTATCAACAAATTGTAGATAACGCGACTTTAGACACACTAGAATAGGAAAAGCCACAACGCTAGATGTGGCTTTTCTCTCGTTTCAATACAGTTAAGACACCAGCATGCGCCACCACATTCCTGGCAACGTGGTAAAGCCAGCAGTGTAGTGTTTCAGTTCGCCGTCTTTTATCACCATCAAAGTGGGTGTTACACCAACGCCCCATAGCGACCCCAACTGCCCTTGCGGGTCATTAACTACGTTAAATTGATAGTCATGATGGTTTAAGTAGGCTTGCACCTTGCTTTGATTACCAGAGCGTAACGCCACCGTAACCACGTTAAAGTGATTAGCCATGGTGTTTACCGCAGGGCTAACAAAGTTGCATACACCACACCAAGAGCCCCAAAAATATACCAGTACCGGTTCATTTTCGCTTAATGCATGTAAATCAATCGACTCGCCATTAACACCTTGAGCACTTAGCTGAGGCAGCTGACCTTCTGGCAGATCTTGGGAGCGCCAAAGGTCTACACCAATGCTTATCACCGTAACAAAAAACAGCAGCGATATAAGTTGTTTAAAGGCACTCCATATCTTACTGGCCATGTGTTTGCTCCTTAGCATTTAGCTCAGCGTCAATTGCCTGCTTTATTTGCTCGTAAGCCACCAATCCGGGTATCACATCGTTGGAGAAAACCAAACTTGGCGTACCACCAATGCCTAATTGCTCCATTAATCGAATATTGCCATCGAGAATCTGTTTTACCAGAGCATTTTGTTTAGAGGCTTCGAGTGACTTTTCACTGCTCGTTAGTTTAGCGACTTTGGCGATAGACTCACTGGTCAAACGGCTTGGGCTAGCCATTAGCTTGTTATGTAAAGCCATAAACTGTTGCGGTTGTTCTAACCAAAGAGTTTGAGCAAACATTGCCGCTTCTTCTGAGCTTGGGCCCAATACCGGTACCATTTTAATCACCACCCGCAGTTGCGGATATTCTTCAACTAATTTGGCCAGCGAAGGTTCTACTCGCTTACAGTAAGGGCAGTTAAAATCGGTAAAATAGGCAATGGTAATACTCGGCTTATCGCTGCCCATCCAAGGGTCATTGGGGTTATTAAACAAATGGTCTGCTTGTTGTTGAATGACGCCTTTTACACCTAATTGCTGTTGCTGCTCTTGATATGCTTGAAAGGCGATAATCGCATCACGCAGTATCTCTGGATCCTCTACCATCGCATCGCGGATAAGTAGCTTAAGCTCGGCACGTTGTTCATCACTAAAGCTCGATGTTTCAGCATTTACTTGTGCACTGTTGAATGCTAAAAATGCTAGGCTCATCAGCAAAAAAGCCGCCTTATTCATCGTTGCTTTAATGGTGGAAATAGTGATTGAAGTCATCATAGATTTACTCCTGAATTCGAATAGCAGAGCCAGTAGCTTGAGCGAACGCTTGCTCTATGGCTTGGTGGCTTAATATAACGGGAAGTGCGATACCTTGCGGAGCCGCAGGGCCATAAACAATGTTAAATGGCACGCCAAAGCGCTGATAGCTTTGCAAAAATGTACTCACCTGATTAGAAGGCTTGGTCCAGTCGCCTTTCACTAAGCGGGTCGAAGGCTGCTTTAATAAGCTATAAGTAGGGTTTTGTAATATCACCCCTACTTTATTGGCTTTACAGGTAATGCACCAGTCGGCGGTGACGTCTACAAACACAACGTTTCCCTGCTTAACCTGCTCAGCAATATTGCTTTGTTGTAAAGGCTGCCAGACTAAATCGGTAGGCAAGGCTTTAGCCCACCGCTCACTGGTTAAGGCACCAAGTAAAGCCACACCACCGCCTAACAAGACCATTGAACTTAAACTAATCAGCAGTACTTTTGCGCCATGCTGTTTAGCTAAAATCAATACAAATACCAACAACAGCAAAGTCACAACAGCAAGCAATATTGGCGTTGCTACAAAGTTTGCCAATAGACTAACTAGCCATAAACAGGTGAGCAGCAGCATTAGTGCAAAAATTAGCTTCACTTTGCCCATCCACTTACCGGGCTTTGGCAGGGCTTGAGCTAAACGAGGAAAAGCAGCGACCAATAACCAAGGCAAGGCCATACCTAATGCTAAGGCTGTAAATATCACCAATAAGCTCGCGGTGTCGGCGCCTAATGCAAAAGCTACCGCAGTGCCTAAAAATGGCGCACTGCATGGCGTGGCTAACAAGGTAGCAAACATGCCCTGTAAAAAGTGCCCTAAGTAGCTGTTGTCGCCGCTGGTGGCTAAGCGAGTCTGCCAAGAAGAAGGTAAACTAATTTCAAAAGCACCGAGCATGTTTATAGCAAACAAGCCTGTCACCAGTACCATGAAAGCAATAAACCAAGGCTGCTGAAACTGCACGCCCCACCCCACGGCTTGGCCACTAAACTTAAGTAGCAATACAAAGCCTGCCAACAGCCAAAACGACGCCACAATACCCGCGGCAGACGCCACAAATTGACGGCGAATGTGTGCCTGTTGTTGATGAGGTGCAGCAATGACCGAGCTAAGCTTCATGCCAAGTACCGGTAATACACAGGGCATAATGTTCAAGATTAAGCCACCCAATAAGGCAAACGCCAACAACTTAAACCAAGAAACAGATTCAAGCATTACTGCGCCAGCTTGTACTGTTGCGTGATATTCATAAGCGTGCTGCTTATCAAATACACTTACCTTGAGCGTATTACCCAATAGTTCTGGCTCACCTAGCCAGTTTGCGCCATTGAATATGGCGCTCAGGCCATTGGCACTTTGTTCTAACTGCAACAACTTAAAGGTGGTATCAGGGTCACCGTCCACCAGCACAGTAGGTTGTTGCCAATCTAGGCCTTTGGCCAAATTTACTTGCAGCCGTTGCTGATTTGCATCCCAAATAAACTCACTGTTATTGCTACTCACTACCTGTGGAACCGCTACCTTGGCCTTGTTGTATAAATACATGGCTTCGCTGTCTACCCGTAGCTGTTCAGGAATAAAATCTAAGCTGAAGGGATAGTCGGTAAGCACACATACATTGGTGCACGTAGATAAGGTAAGAACCCCTTGCAACTTAGTGGCTTGGGTTAAGGAAGTCACGGTAAGTAATAGCGGAAAATCAACACTATGCTGGTAGCCGTAGGTTTCTAAGCCTAACAATGAAAAACGCTGTGGAACAGGCCACAACCATTCAGCCGAGTCGAAATTGCTCGAACCTTGCCAATCAATGCTAGGAGCAACACCACCCTCACCAGGTGACCGCCAATAGGTTTTCCAATCGTCTTCCAACTTAACTTGTAAAACTGCAGGTAAACGCTGGGTTGCGGCGTCTAACTCGCCGGTAAGCATAAGCCGTACTTGAGCTGGCGGATGCTGAGGTGAGCTAAGCCAAGCAGTACTTTGAGCAAATACCGTGGTAGAAAACACCAAGCTAAACAGCAGCATTAGTCGTAATAAAATGTTCAATATCATCTCCAAAAATGAAAAAAGTAAACGCGAGAGAAAGCGTTCAGTTTTATTCTCGAAAATGACACTGGCTACAATACAGCCGTCGCGGAGGAGGAATAGTGGGCTTAGCAAAAGGCAGTGTATAGCCAGCACTTTGGGCAGCCAAAGTTGCAAAGGCCAAAAACAACACCACTACAAATACTTGCTCTACATTTTGTTGTTGCTGCTGTAAAACGTGTTCGCTAAGTTGACAACCTTCGTTAGTAATAAGCCCACCAGCAAGCTCTTCACTCGCCACATGTGCTTGTGGACACGTTACCTTAAGCCCGATGTTTTTAGCCACGCACACGCTTAGCATTACTGCGAGCAGTAATAGGCTTACGGTGGCTTTAAACTGTTCTTGTTTAAACAACATAGTTTGGACTAATAAGGTAATAGCAAGTGAGTACTTATACCAACATTGGTTTTCAAGTAAAGCCGTAAGTAATACAGCAACAAACTATAAGACCGGGAAACCCGTATTTTATTCCCAGAGAAATGCAACTTCGTAGTTTACCAATGGTCGAAGCTAGGTGTTTGTTCTATAAGACCTTCGTCCTCAAAACATGCTAAATGTGAGTAAGCTTTTACCATGACTACATCAACGTCTATTACTGTTATTAATTATCCTGGTGCATTGCAATCAGCAGTGTTTGGCCTTCAAGAAATGCTTAGCTTAGCTAACGATATAACGGAATCAATGCAGCATAACCACCGCTTTACCTGCCAACAGCTTACACCAGAGCAATGTACAGATACGGTTCCGCAAAAAGCGAACAACTCACAGCAAATTATTGTTGTGCCACCTAGCCTGAAAGATCAGTATTACTTAGCGCCAAGCCAAGACTTTATCAACTGGCTAAGCAAGCAACATCAACACGGGGTGCTGTTAAGTTCTGCTTGTGCTGGCGCATTTATTCTTGCCAAAACGGGTGTATTAAATCAACGCACTGCAACCACTCATTGGGGCCTAGCTGATGAATTTGCTAAGCATTACCCAGATGTAAAACTGTAAAGTGACGCCATACTCATCAACGATGGAGATGTTATTACCGCAGGGGGCGTGATGTCTTGGTTAGATTTAGGCTTGGAGTTGGTTGCGCAATGTACCCACCCAGGGATAATGCGCCAACTGGGTAAAAACATGGTGATTGATACCGGGCTGCGCGAGCAGCGTTATTATCAAAGTTTTAAACCTCGTTTCGAGCATGGCGATAATGACATCATTAAAGTGCAGCATTTTTTGCAGAGCCATTACCCCACATCAATCAACATTGCCCTACTTTGCCAACAGTGCTTTCTTACTGAACGCACCTTGTTACGCCGCTTTGTAAAAGCAACTGGCTTAAAACCTATTCAGTATTTGCAAAAATTAAGAGTGCAAAAGGCCTGCGAATTAATTGAAAATAGTCAGCTTAAACTTGAGGCTATTGCGCTAAAGGTGGGTTACGAAGACCCTGGTGCGTTTCGAAAAGTGTTTATTAAAGTGATCGGCTTAAGCCCACGAGAGTTTCGTCGCCGCTTTAGCGGATAACAACATACTATCGCCAGCCACGCTGGCGATAGTATTCGTCGTGTTAACTAAATTGCGCTACCTGATGATGCAACTCTTGCGACAGATCTTGTAGATGAGTCGCGCTATTTGCCGTTTGCGCCGCCGTGGTGCGGCTATCGCTGGTTAAATTACTAATTTGAGAAGCATTAGCCGCAATTTCTTGTGATACTTGCGATTGCTGCTCAGTAGTCGCTGCAATGGTCACCGACTGACTGGCAATGCTCGCCACTTGCTCAGTAATGCCATTAAGTGCTTCGCCAGTTTGCGCGGCATGTTCGGTAAAAAACTCTCCGCGTTTTTGGCTTTCGCTCATCATCTTCACCGCGTTATTGGTGCTGTTTTGTAGTTTGCCAATAATACCTTCGACTTCTTTCACCGATTCCTGAGTACGTTGTGCTAAGGTTCTCACCTCATCAGCAACCACCGCAAAACCACGGCCTTGTTCGCCAGCGCGAGCAGCTTCTATAGCGGCGTTTAAGGCCAACAAGTTGGTTTGGTCGGCAATATCGTTAATCATTCGAGTAACATCTTGAATATTGTTACTCTCTTGGCCCACTAGCTCAATAGCTTCAGCAGATGAATGCAGTTGTTGATTGAGCAAATCAATCTCATTCACCATGCGCTCAACCAGTTGTGCGCCTTCCTGAGTATTGTTATCTGCCTCTCTCACACTCACCGCAATTTCCTCGACTTGCTGAGCTACAGAGGCCGCAGAAGACGACATTTCTTCAATCGCGGCAGCCACTTGGTCAACTTGTGCTTGCTGAGAGTCTAACTGGCCTAGGCTATGCTCAGCATCTTTATAAACACCGTTAGATTTACTCTGCAAATCACTGCTAGTTTCTCGAATACTGCTCACCAACACATTCAATTTGTTGGCCATCTCTTTTGCACCGGCACTAAGCTGCTCTACCTCATTGCTAGATTCTGCTCGGCCGCCTTGAAAGCTCACACTAATTTCGCCATTGCCCATGCGCTGCATGTTTTCACTTAATAACTCTAAGGGTCTGGTCATGCTTCGCAGTAGCATAGCCAAACCAATCAGCACCACCACCGCTACCGAAATAGACACCGCTACAATCAACCATAATAAATCGCTGCTCGCCTTAGTGATTTCACTAACAAAAGTGCCACCCAGTAGCTTCCAATTCCACCCGTCCACTTCAGCAAATACTAGGTATTTCTCGCCGACTACACCTTGATACTCATAGGGATAAAACACGCTGCCAGAAGGTTCTTTAAAAATCGCTTTAAAGGGCTGATTACCTGCGTAATCTCTGCGGTCAATAATAGACTCGCCAGGCTTAACCGAAGGGTGCAATAAATAGTTACCCAGTAGGTGACTAGCATCGTTATCCACCACAATGGTATAGCCCGTATCGCCCCACTTAATCTTAGAGAGATTACTAAAAATCTCCTCAGTGGCTTGGTCAATCGGCACCCCAATAAAGCTTAGGGCTGCCACTTTTCCTTGATCATTTTTAATGGGGTAGTAATAGGTGAGGTAATCCTTACCAAATAGACTCACTTTGGCATGATAAGGTTGACCGCTGAGTAGCACCTTATAACCGGGATGATTAACGCCTAGTTTGGTCCCAACCGCTCGTTCGCCTTGGCTATCTTTCAACGAAGTAGACACTCGCACAAAATCATTGCCAGAGGCGCTAAACAGAGTAGCTACCGCATTGGTATCTCGCGTAAAACGGTCAACAAAACCGTTTGCGCCTATTAGCGACGCTCCGCGAATGTGAATGTCTTTAACGCTAGTAGATTCAAAGCTCACTTCACGGTTGGCAACGGTAACACCGTTCATGTAACCATTGCGAAATGTTGCCTCAAGATCGTGAGCCCGTTCAAGGTAACCATCAAATTGCCCAGCAACCATTGAAGCAACAGCGTTAACTTTAGACTGATGATCAACCATCGCCTGTTCAAACAAAGCTTTAGACGCTTTGTTGTATACCAGCGCCGCCATAACGCTCAGTCCGAGCAGAATAATCAATCCAATAATCAACTGTAGTTGTATTGAAATGCTACGGCTCTTGAACCCATTAATCATATCTAACTCCCTTTGATGCTTATAAGCTGACAGTTTAGTCAACTAAATATCACTAGGGTTAATTTATTTAATTCAATTGATGATGTAAATGTCATATGAATGTGATGGGAGGCTTCTTTGTTTTACATCAATAAGTGCTTAAGGCAGGCATGAACCAAGGTCTATTACAATATTTAACTGGGAGGTAAAGCTCACAAAACAACCATTGATTTTTTTGTGAGCTTTCGAACTTTAAAACGAGTTTTAGGCTTAAATAGCGTAAGCAAAGCCTATCTTTTTGCTTACGCTTGCCAATTTACAGCAACAATTAATTCGCGGCGGCTTTAGAAATACCCGCTAGTGCTCCGCTAACTTTGCTTAACACCGCTTCACAACCTTGCATGTTGTGGCGCTTAGCCAAATACTGAGGATCGTTATAAGAAATCCACACTTTGCCTACTTCATCTTGCCAAACTAAGGCTTTTTGCGGTAAATCTAAAGCCATTAACTGCTGACATAGCATTAACGGTGAGCCCACTTTGGGATTACCAAAAATCACTAATTCAGTATCTCTAAGCTCAATGTCTACCTTAGCAGCCCCTTCTGAGTGTTTAATATGATTAAACACCGTCATGCCTTTTTTCTCGAGTATCTGCAGCATCCGTTCAGCGGTTTGGCTAACCGTGTGCTGGCTTGCAACATTAATCACGCCCTCGCTATTGGCAGTTGCCCCGCCTACAACTCCCGCAGCCGCAATACTAACAGCCAATATTAAACGTCGAATCATTCCTTTCATGAAACCTCCAAGATAATACCTACCACAAGCCAGCTATTTAGCTTGCTTAGCTCCTAAACCTTACTTAGCCAAGTCTAGTTCAGTTTTCACTTTTGCCAGCTAAGGCTAAATTAGGGCTGACAATTTCTCGTTAAACCACCCGGTATACGATAGCCTTCTTTGAAATTTCCGTCTGGGCTTTGCTGAGTCACTAACCAAGCCAAATCGTATTCGAATATCTGCCAAGTGCGCCCTTGCCACCTTATCTCTTGTAAGTCTTGCGGCTTAACAAGATCAGTTAGTTTTGCCAGGTCGCTAGCCAATAGCGGTTTGAGTTGTTCTGCTTCAACACCTTGCAAGATGTTTTCAATACAGGAGCGCTGTTGCTCAGTGGCTTTAGCAGTAACTACACTAGCGGGCATTTGGGTAGAGGCGGCATCAAATAAAGCGCGTTCTTGAATTATCATCACTTGCTCAGGCACTTCCGCCGCCTGTCTTTTGGCTGTTTTGGTGCTGGGTTTGGCTTGCTGCTGGCGCGCCTTTTCTTCGCGTTTACGCGCTTCGGCCACCATAAACTCATGTTGTTTCCGTTTACTTTCAGATAAAGCCTCATCACTTTCGCTACGCGCTTCAAGCTGCGGAGCTTGTAGCAAACTCACATGGCTTTGATACTGTATTTCGCTAGGTGGCACACTCGTTTCACTAACCAGCCACCAGCCTAATACACCCACGCAGGCGAATGACGCAGCGCTAGCCCACCAAGGGGCACTCGCCCAAGAATAAGACTTAGCCTTTGGCTTTAGTGTTTCCGCCTGTTTTTTTGCCATCGCTTGAATGCGTTTATCAAGCAGCTCCGAGGGCTGAATATTCTCTGTTGCCTGCTGATAGATGGCATCTATCTCATCGTCGCTAGGGGTTGAATCTGTTGTCGGCTTATCAACCATGATGTTTCTCCCAGCATTCGCGAAGTTGTTGGTAAGCGACTCTAAGTCGACTTTTTATTGCATCAAAAGAGGTTTCCAATACTTGACTCATTTCGGCTACCGCCAAGCCAGATTGTTTTAAACTAAATACCTCTTGCTGCTTTTGCGGTAACAACGAAACACAGCGCAAAATAATCTGTTTATCTACGCCTTGTTGATGTTCTGTTTCAGGGCTAGAAGAAGATGCCAGCTCATCAAAGTTTTGCTCTGCGTCATCTGTTCTCCGCTCTTTAGACCGCCAGTAGTCAGCCACTCGTCGTCGTGTAATGGTGTATAAAAACCCCCTAAAATGCCCAGAGGGCTGGTCAGTTACACTGCCTTGAATAGGCAGCTGATAGGCTTCCGCTTGGGTGATGATAACTTCCCACACCTCTTGAAATACTTCATTGCAGGCGGCCTCGGGCATTTTTTGCCGAATAAACGCAAACAAAGGCTGGCGATGACGCTGATAGAGTTGGTCAAACGCGGCTACGTTACCGCGCTGTCCATAATCAAGCATCAACTGTTCATCACTCATTGAGCTCATAGTGTTAGTTATTAATCCTTGCCGGTAAAGTAACGGGTAATGGCTGCACAGCGTACTCATGCTCTGGCAACTGCACAGGCTGAGGAGTATTGTTCTGCTGTGCTAAGGTATTGGTTAACCTTGCTAACTTAACAAACTCTGCGCGATAACCAAATGCGTCTTGGCCCTTGCCGCTGTTTGCCCATTCAATAATATCCTGATAAGCCAAATCATCAAGGTGTTCGCTAGCTCGGAGTTTTTGACCAAACGCCGCTACCGCAATAGCAAAGCGGTCGTCGTTACTCACGCTCTCAAACTCAACAAGATCTTTATTATATAAACGTTGAGTGTATTTAGCCGACGCGTCAGACTGGGCTTTTTTGTAACGAACCCTCACTTCAGCTAAGGCTTCATTTTTGGGTTTTACCGCCATTTTGTTTTGCTTTTGTTGCTGAAATACCAGTGGGTCAATTAAACCCGGCTTACCTACTGGGGTAATTTCGTAAATCGCGGTTACGCTGTGGCCTGCGCCCATGTCGCCAGCATCTTTCTTGTCGTTATTAAAATCAGCGCGGTCTAACTGGCGGTTCTCGTAACCCAACAAACGGTATTCAGACACCATGGTTGGATTAAATTCTACTTGAAACTTAACGTCGAGAGCCGCGGTATACAAACTACTCCCTAGCTGATCAACCAGTAGTTTTTGCGCTTCGTGCAAGGTATCAATATAACCCGCTACCCCATTACCGTTATCCGCCAACTGCTCCATAAGATGGTCGTTGTAATTGCCGGTGCCAAAACCAATGGTTGAGAACTGCACGCCTGCTTTGCGCTTTTGGCTAATCCTATGTTTAAGCTCGTCGATATCGGTAATGCCCACGTTTAAGTCACCGTCAGACATTAAATACACATGGTTGATTCCACCTTCAATAAAGCCGTATTGCGCTTGGCTATAGGCTAATTCAATCCCCGCTGAACCGTTGGTTGAGCCACCGGCACTTAAACTATTAATGGCGTTTTCAATGGCATGTTTGTCACTCACTTTAGTCGCTGGCAAGGCCACACCAGTGCCACTGGCATAAGTCACAATGGCCACACTGTCGTGAGCTTTAAGTTGATTAAGCATCAATAACATTGACTGCTTCAGCAATGGCAGCTTTTCTTGCGATTGCATCGAGCCCGATACATCCACCAAAAACACCACATTAGCCGCTGGGCGAATATCGGTGTCGGGCTGGTAAGCACTAACACCTATTCGAATCAGTTGGTTGTGTTCATTCCATGGCGAAGCGGTTAGCAAAGTATCAATGGCAATCGGTTGATCTTCACTAAGCTGCTGGTTTGCTGATTGAGAGTAATCGTAGGAAAAGTAGTTAATCAGCTCTTCTACCCGCACCGCATCTTTTGGCGGTAGTCGCCCATTATTAATAAAGCGACGCATGTTAGCGTAACTGGCGCTGTCTACATCGGCGCTAAAGGTAGATACCGGTTGCTCTGCCACCGAGATAACTGCCAAGTTATCGAATTTTTGGTAGTTCTCGGTGTTTTGCACTTCATAATAAACCGCATCGTTTGCGTAGTGCGAGGCAAGGGCCATTTGTGATTGCTGAGCCACTCGCGTTCTTTTTTGGCTTTGCTCAAGCTTTGCAATCGGGTGCATAGGTTTAACTAGAGCCTGATGTTCTTGAATAGCGGGAGAAGTCGCAGGCGGTTGCTGGTTGGTTTGCGCTTGTTCTGCATCGCCAGTTTGGCCACAGGCGGTCAAGGCCGCGAGAGCGATGCCAATGGCAACAGAGCGAGCGACAGGCGAATAGGTGAAAGATAAGTTTTGCATTGTATGAATACCTTGTTGTGACGAATTAGGGTTTAAGACAATCTCAACGAAGTAATCGCAGCTAAAACAAAAGCGAGGCTAAATTAATTTAAAAAAATTTAAATTTTTTTAAAGGCAGCAAAAATAGCGCCTTTATAAAACAAAACAGCCCGCATAATGCGGGCTGATAGTAACGTTAGATAAAGAGACTAAATGGTGGTTAACCAAGCATGTTGGTCCTCGGCTTTACCCCATTGAATGTCATTCAATGCTTGGCGCAGTTTTAAGGTGGTTTCACCCGCTTCGCCACTACCCACAGTATGCTCTTTACCTTTATGAATTAAGGTGCCTACTGGAGTAAGTACTGCAGCTGTTCCCGATAAAGCGGCTTCACAACCCGGCTTAGCAGCGCGTTCTAATAATTCATCTACGGTGAGTTGGCGTTCGCTTACCTTCAGGCCTAAATCACGGGCCAGAGTAAGAATAGAGTTACGCGTTACGCCGTGTAAAAAGCTGCTATCTAGCGCTTTAGTAATGAGCTCATCGCCATCAATTAAAATAAAGTTGGCTGCGCCGGTTTCTTGTACATCGCCATCAGGGCAGAACAATACTTGGTCGGCGTCTACTTCGTTACGCGCTTGGCTAATTGGCCCTAATGCGCTGGCGTAGTTACCGCCAGACTTCACCATGCCCATGTGCGGCGCACAACGCATACCGTTTTCTTCAAGCAACAAACGCAAAGGCTTAGCGCCTACTGCAAAGTAGTCGCCCACAGGAGAAAGCAATACATATAACAATGCGGAGTTAGTCGGAGCCGCCGCTTTACCAATCGCAGGCTCGGTGCCGATAAAAGTGGGACGAATGTACATAGAGCCTGGTGCAGCGGGTACTTCACTAGCAAATTTAGCCACTATGTCTTTAACCATTTGCTCTAATAGCTCAGGTTTAAAAGCAGGCAAACTCAATAATTCGGCAGATTGCGCCATACGTTTAATGTTGGCATCCATACGGAAGATATGCACACTGCCATCTTCATGGCGAAAGGCTTTAAGTCCTTCAAAACAAGTACTTGAGTAATGAAGTACGTGTGCACCAGGGTGTAGGCTAATACTGTCAGACGAGACAATTTCACTATCACCCCATTGTTGATCTTCGTATTTTGCCAATGCCATTTGTGGCATAAAAACCGTACCAAAAGCTGCCATGTTGTGTTCCTAATTATGCTTGGGCTTAAACGCCCTTTTTATATTTTTACTGAAATGGAGTAGAAAGCTGGTGGGATTAAATGAGTTCGCACTATTTACAACCGATATACCAGAACAACCACTGCCAATTTATCCATAAACTGGGTTCGCTGAATGGTAAAAGAGTATGTGGTGTTATGTCACTGCGATCAAGCTTAAGACTCGTCCAATCTGAAAATATTCTGCAATAAATGCAGTGGGAGTACTATTTTCACAACCGGAAAGGCCAATTTTCAGTGTTGTGGCTGTTGCTGTGTTGCAGCTCAAGCTTCTTAGCTAGAGACGCACTCAGTATTTATACGCGGCTATATACACCAACAAACTGAGCCAATGAAAATAGATGAAAGCGCCTTTGTTTTTACCTATTAAGTCAAACAATGTGAGCAAGCTTACTTTATGTGTTTGCGGTGTTTCTTCGGTTTAATCACTCACTACAGGGGCAACTTACTGCCGGAATATAGTTAAGTTTATTTTGTTTAAACAGCGAAAATACAAGCAACAATTCCTTGTTTATATACTCGATCAGCGCCTCTTCATTTGTAGCTGAAGCAACCTGCTCATTCTCATATAACCAACCACCGCAACCAAAGCCCACCAATGGCAACTCTTTTGGTAAAATCTGCGGGTCATCAGCAATTTCTACCACTAGCGATTTACCTTTTAATTGAAGATACCACGAGTACCCATCAATTCGCCCACGGGCTTTTGATGTTGCATCCAAAAGTAAACTCCCAGACCAATTTTCACCGGATAATTCAATCATATGTTGTTACCTTGGCAATGCCCCAACAGGGGATAAGTTTGGCGAGTTCCAGAGTACGCTGGCCGAGTAGCCTTAAAATCCACCGAGTATTGCTGAGCCTTTTACCTGTTTTATAAGCTGGCATAAACACCTCATCTTGTTTTAATCAAGTGTCTACTGAATCGGGTCAACTACAGCGTCCTTTTGAGTAAATTGTTAGCTTTTATTTAAAAATATAAGTGCCGCGATGATTATCCCCGCAACAATAAACAGTAACTTATTATTATTTTTACTGCTCTCATTTGGAGTAGTTGGCTTAGCAATATGCTCGATTTGTTTTTTTGGCTCTGATTCTTCTGTTGTTTCTAAAGATAAACTAAAAGGGTCTGAGCCACGCTTAATTTTTAATTTATCTTCGTACTCCTCCCAAACATCAAGGTGAAGCTTATGCAAAGTACTATGTGATTCCGGTTCGCCCCAAACTTCAATTAGCCACTTAACATCAGTTTTATTCAGTAAAGTTAAATCTGTATAGCCGAGGGATTTATAAGAGAAAGGTAAAGTTTTTAACTTCTCTCCTGGAATTGATTCAATCACGTTGTATCCAGGCTCTTGTAATTTTTCAGAGTACGGGATTGAAAACGAATCAACAGCTGCTAACCAATAAAGTAAGTAGAGTTGCTCATCATAGGATTCTTTTTCTTTTCTTTTTTCTCTGATTAGTGCTCTAGTTGCAATAGCTGCTTCTCGAAACGAAGCAGGTAACGGCAGATTTTCTAAAGCCAGTTTGAGCCTCTTTGCTGGTTCACCTTTATATTTTTTAATTCGGTCAGCCCAAAACTCACCATTATTTAGCTCTTCAGAGTGTCTATTCCAAAACTCAATAGTGTGATTATCTGCTTCAAGGTCATCTGAAGTTTTATGCCACGAGTTACTCATAAGTCTCCGTAAAAGCTAACAGGTTATTAAAAGGAAAGACTCCTTGTTTAAACAAGGAATCTTTCCTTTTATCACACATTTGATAAACCCAGATTATCACCTTTCCTAAACTACATTAGCCACCTAGCTCGAAAAATAACAAAAACATCAGCACAAAAGAATGCCAGACCTTGTGGACAAGAAATGTGAAAACAAACAGAGTTGAAAAAAGGGCTTATTTTTGTTCCATCAAAAGTCTAGCGCGGGAGAATACTCCACATCAGAACTCTGCACTAAGGTGGCAATATCTAAGCGCAAGCATTGCTCTATATTTACCTGCACATAACGCTGTGCGCCTTCATAGTTAAACTCCTCTGTTTCGCCCCACAGTATTTCCGCATGACCTTTTATCCAAAATCCACAGCCAGTTTCAAAATCCGGGATATACAACCCCACTCGAGAATCGGCAACTATATTGCCCAAGGTATTGAAGAAGTTGTTACCGGAGAAATCTGGAAAGATAAGCCTTTGTTTAGGGCTATTTGTTTGCTTGAGCAAGGCTACAAAACCTGGCTTTCCGCCTCGGTGAGATACATCAACGCCTCCGCTTTCTGCTTGCCCTTTTATAACTGCGCGCGAAGCAATGAAAAAGGTATCGCACTGCTCTAGGTGTTGCTTTAATACTAGGTCGTTTGATGCTAGTTTTTTGAAATCAGTAACTCTGGGTGCTTTTAGCCCTGCAAAAGCATCAAGCTGTAATTCGCGCTTTTGAATATACTTAGGGCAGTTGCCAAAGCTTTGCTCTACTTCAAAACGCAGCAGGTGGTCGCTAGCATAGCTAATCAGCCCGTTAGCTCGGTTACGCCTGCGGGTATTAAGCTCTAAACCCAGTAAAGCCAAGCTGTCGCCAGCACTTAGGCTGGCTAGCCCCGAATACTCGATTAATGCTCTCGCTTCTATAGACAAGGTTTGAGCATTGGGTGAGCTAATAAACCCTTGCTCGCCCAATATCGGTGAAGCCCATGGGTGCCCCTCGTTGTCGAGTAACCCTGCGTATAACAAGGCTTGCTGCGAAAAAAAATCGCGATGCTGATCGGGCATAAAGTCACGAATAAACTTGTCGCCAATCGGCCCGATATGCTCTTTTACGCCAGCACGCGCTTGTACCACCAATTCGCCTTGATGAAAAACACCCATGAATGTCTCCGTTATTTTTATAAACCTAGATCACTCAAGCTTGGGTGATCGTCTGGCCTGCGCCCTTGCGGCCAATGAAACAGGCGCTCTTCTTCGCTTATTGCTAGGTCATTAATGCTGGCAAAACGTTTTTGCATTAAGCCATTTTCATCAAACTCCCAGTTTTCATTGCCATAAGCGCGATACCATTGGCCAGCTTTGTCCTGCCACTCGTAGGCAAATCGCACCGCAATACGATTACCGCTATAGGCCCATAATTCTTTAATCAAACGGTAAGCTTGTTCTTTTTCCCACTTTTCACTCAAAAAATGCTGAATTTGCTCGCGGCCCTTAATAAAGCTATCGCGGTTTCGCCACTGGCTATCTTTGGTATAGGCTAAAGCCACTTTTTCTGGGTTGCGTGAGTTCCAACCATCTTCAGCCATGCGCACTTTTAGTGCAGCTGTGTCGGCATCAAACGGCGGTAGTGGAAGGCGTTGCTCTATGGTCATACTGTTTTCCTATGTTTGAGTCGTAATTCATTGAATGCGTTCTGTTTAAGCAATTTTTAGGCTAGCTCGGTGTTTACATCGCTAAACACCGA
Organism: Agarivorans sp. DSG3-1; assembly: GCF_046774965.1. Classification (NCBI taxonomy): domain Bacteria; kingdom Pseudomonadati; phylum Pseudomonadota; class Gammaproteobacteria; order Alteromonadales; family Alteromonadaceae; genus Agarivorans; species Agarivorans sp. DSG3-1. The sequence continues at coordinate 4,516,866 of NZ_CP177241.1, forward strand.
GCTATTTGCGCTAACTTAAACGGCTTCTTTTAAGGGAGTTTTTTGCATTGCAACAAATCCATCAAGCGCTTCTACATTCGCTAACCAGCGCAAAATATTTGGGTAAGCATCTAGCTCAACCTTGCCTTCTGGTGCATGAGCGATATAGGAGTAACATGCTACGTCGGCAATGCTCGCTCGCTCACCTACCATCCACGCTTTACCTTCAAGCAAACCATCAATAATCGACAGCATTTGATGGCTGGCTTCGATTACTGTCTCTTGATCAAACTTGGCGCCAAATACCGTAATTAAACGAGCGCGAGCTGGCCCTTCGGAGAGGTTGCGTGCAGCTAGCGCCAACCATTGTTGAATTTGCGCTTGTTGTTCGCTGTTTTTCGGGTTCCAGCTCGGCGCATAGGTGTTGGCAAGGTGAATAATAATGGCGATGGAATCTCGAATCACCAGGCCATCGTCGTCCAGTACTGGTACTTGAGCAAAAGGATTAATCGAGCGAAAAGCGTCTTGTTTGTGCTCTCCTTGCGCTAAGTTAACTGGAATTTTTTGATACTGCAGTTTTAGCAAAGCCAGCATCAATCTCACTCGATGGGCGTGACCAGACAACTCGAAATCGTAAAGCTTTAACATAACCTTATCCTTAGTTGATTAAACATTCTTGGCTCAAAACCTGATGACTTCGCCTTCGCAAAGTAAACAAGTCGGTCTACTTGCCATTTAAATTAGGAGACAGGTCTGTCTATGTCAATAAAAATATCACCCAAAGGGCAGAGACAAATTTGAATAGCCAGCTAACAAGCTGTTTTAAAAAGAGAATTTAAATTTGAAAAATTTGTGAGCCAGAGAGTTTGCCGAATCAGGAGACAGAGCGGTATACTTATCACGAAGCAATCAGGAAACATTATGGCCAGTACTAAACGCGATTTACTTATCGACACCGCCCAAGGGCTGTTTTACCAACACGGTTTTAGAGCTACGGGTATTGATACCATTTTGGCTGAATCAGGTGTGGCCAAAAAAACCTTGTATAACCATTTTAAGTCGAAAGAAGATCTTATCGTTGCTTGCCTATATCGGCGTGATCAGCAGCTGTTAGCGCTTTTAGAAAACAGCATTGAACAGCTTGCTCCCCAGCAAAAGTGCCAGCCACAGTTTGCCCGCATCATGGCCTTTTTTGATGCTCTTGATAGTTGGATTAACTCAGATAACTTTTTTGGCTGCATGTTTATTAATGCCTCTGCCGAATACCATCAAGCGGATAATCCGGTACATATTGCCTGCACCGAACACAAAAACTTGGTGATAAAGCTTATCGAACAACAGTTAAGTGAGTTAGCACTCACCCAACCTTTAGAGACTGCCAAACAGCTAGCTATTTTAGCCGATGGCGCGATAGTAGGCGCTCACACCACTAACGATTCGGCATCAGCAAAACACGCGAAAGCAGTGGCTGAAGTTCTGTTAAACAGCTTTGCCCAAGCGGCTTAACAGTTGCTGTAAAGAGTGATGTTGGTAATTGCTCAATTTGATATATTGCCATTTTTCAGGTAACCACAGTGATGAATAATGCCTACATTTCAAGCTAGTAAACTCCCTCTTCCCCGCAGCGACGATGAATTTGAAGACATGGTTACAGCTGTTTATAACAGTTCACAAACAGCTGTTTTTCCAACGTTTCAGCGTTATGGGCGTAATGGGCAGAAGCAAGATGGGGTGGATGTATTTTGTTCTGAAACTAAAACAGCAATACAGTGCAAATTGTTAAGCAGTATTATCACTCAGCAAATTATTGATGCTGAACTAAGCAAGTTTAAAGATGGTCGCTTTTGGCCTGAAGATGACCAGCAAAAGTATCGTGACTATGTGTTTGCCGTAAGCCACGATAGAGACACACATATACAAAACTATATTGAATCTATATCTAGCCAAGAGCTATCTATCAGCATTATTTTTTGGCCAGAAATTCAAAATAAGATCACTCAAAATAAGCCCTTACTTAGTCAATTTTACCCTGAGCTCTCATGTTTGAACCAAACCGCTCAAACCCAGCTATCGGCCAATGATGAACAATGTATAAGCCAACTAATTAATGCTTTAAGTGGCAACCGAAATAACTCTGAACAAGCAAGCTTATTTGTTACTGAAAATGCCTACATAACCAAGCAGTTTAGCTCTGAATTTATCGACAGTATCTCTCAAATTGTTTGCCAGCCGCCATTTTTCCAAGATTCAAATTTAGAGAACTTAAAACGCAACTTATTCCAACAGCTTTCTGCATTTTTACGTATATTTGGCCAATACTACTCACGCAATAAGTCATCAACTTATTCTCGTATTCAGCCGATTAACCCTCAAGATTTTGAGATATTGGCACGAGCCACTGAAGAGTTATTAGTTGCGGTCGAACCCGCTAGGCTAATCTTCAATACTCTGTTGGTTAACACTGCATGGCAAGGCTCAGCTAGTAGCCAAAATATCTGTCGATACTATGGCTTAGACTACACAAAGGCTCTATGTTGAAAAACAGATTTAAGGCACGGCCAATGGGCTAAGCCTGTAGATATTGCCGCTATCACCACTAAAATAGATGTTTCCTTGGCTATCGCTAAGTAGTGCGCGCACCCGTTCATTCAAGTCTTCAAGTAAACGTTCTTCACCAACGGGCATACCGTTTTCATCCATAATGATGCGGTTAATGTGCTGTAGCTTTAATGCTCCGCTTAATAAGTCACCTTGCCAGGCCGGAAAAGCAGCGCCGAAGTAAAGCATTAATGAACCAGGCGCAATAGAGGGAACATACACTTTTAAGGGTGAGTTTATTCCTTCTTTTATTTCTGCTTCGCCAACCTTTAACGGCCCCCAGTATTCCTTACCATGAGAGGTAATCGGCCAACCATAGTTAGCGCCTGCTTCAATTAAATTAAGCTCATCACCACCACGTGGGCCGTGCTCTATGGCCCATAGGCGCTGGTGCTTTGTATCATAAGCGAGACCTTGAGGATTGCGGTGACCGTAACTATATATAGCGTCGGCTACTTTTCTATTAGCTACAAAAGGGTTGTTGCTTGGTAGGCTACCATCAAGATTTAGTCGAATAATGCTGGCCGCATGGTTAGCGGTATTCTGGCCATTATCACGCTCTCCTCTATCTCCAACAGAGAAATACAGATAAGATTCATCGAACGCAATTCGACTGCCGTAATGGCGATTAGTAGAACCTGCAGAGTTGGTAACGAGCACATCTCGCCAGTTACTCATCATCACTTGGCCAAATTCATTTTGCTTAATTTGCGCTTTAGCTAGGGTTGTTACGCCGCTGCCATTGAGTGGCTTGCTGTAGGTAAAATAGAAGCTTCCATCGGGTCCACGTACAACATCTAACAATCCACCTTGACCCTGCGCCCAAATTGCCGGTAAACCAGCAATGCTCTTCCAGGCTTTCTTCCCTTGTTTAGCTTGAGTAAGGTTAACACTTACTAACTCACCATGGCGCAAAGTAATAACCAATGTATCGGCATTAAGCCAAGCCATACCCCAAGGCACACCAGGCAGTTGAGTGAGAGCCTCTACTTGTAAGTTGTAATCTTGGCTGGCGTGTTGAGTCGGCTTCGCATTAAGCTCACGAGTAAAAAGCATTGCTGCAAGTACACCCCCAAAAAGCCATAAAAAACTTATACGATTACTTAGCTTGCTCATTAGTTTATCCCTACGCCGAACCAAATGGACAAGCTAACTATAAGCAAATTTAGATGTATTCTACAGTTTAATATCTGCTCATTTAAGTTAGATAAGTCAAACAAAAAAGCCGACTAAGGTCGGCTTTCAAGACTGCAATTTTACCTATTTAGGCGTTTATAAAAACACACTTGGGATTTCGTTTGGAAAACGCTCTTGAGCAGGCTGGTTGTAATCGATGTCAGACACGCCCAATAAGTTAAGCACTTGGTACAGCGTTTTAGCTACATGGCCAAAAGCAATACCAGCGTGGTGCGGATAGCGTTTCTCAACCAATACATGGCGGTAAAAACGTTGCATCTCAGGAATGCCAAAGGCAGCAATTGCACCAAACGATTGCGGGTCGATATCGAGAATATCACCCTGCGCAACGTAGGCACGTAACTTAGTATCAGCGGTGGATTGCAAACGAAATAGGGTTATTTCACCCGGTTTAATTTGTCCTTCCAAGGTGCCACGAGTGATATCAGGCTCTTTGCCCGGCTCCATCAAGCTATGCATAATTTTTTGGAAACGAAGTTGCGAGTTTTTCATGCAGCTTGGCGCGGTGTTACCACAGTGGAAGCCCATGAATAGGTCTTTCGCCGTATAGTTACCCATTACCGCTGCACTAGCGTCAACCATATCTTGTGGCACAGTGTTGTTAATGTCTAACAAGGTAGCAGGGTGATTAGTGGCACAGGTGATCATGTACTCAGACAGCGCACCATAAATATCCACTTCACAAGCAACCGGAATACCGCGCTGCGCTAAACGTGCATTTACGTAACATGGCACAAAACCAAAGAACTTCTCAAACGACGGCCAACACTTATTGGCAAACACACCAAAGGTAGACGCGCCCATATTAGCCGCATGAAAATCTAGCAAGGCAGCTTCATACTGAGCAAGCTTAGGTAACAAATCTGGGTATGGGTTGTTATCACCAAGTTCCGCTTCCATCTCGGCAACAATTTTAGGAATGTCGGCATGGCCTTCGGCAGCTTGATAGATATCCAGCAAATCAAGCTCACTGTTTTCCATGATCTCTACGCCAAGATCAAACAAAGCTTTAATTGGCGCGTTACAAGCCACAAAATCTTGTGGTCGTGGGCCAAACGAGAAAATCTTCAAGCCTTGCAAACCCAGTATGGTGCGAGCTACCGGCACAAAATCACCAATCATGCTGGCAACTTCAGTAGGCGTGCCTACTGGGTACTCTGGAATATGTACGGCCAAGTTGCGCAACCCCGCACTGTAAGAGGCGTTAAGCACCCCACAATAAGCATCGCCGCGCGCATCTTTAAGGCCAGCGGTGGCTTCTTCGGCGGCAGCGACAAACATAGTTGGGCCAGCAAATCGCTGCGCCATAATGCTTAGTGGTCCTTCTGGGCCAAAGTTACCTAAGTAAATAGCCAAAGAGTTAATGCCAGCTTGCTTCGCTTCGGCCAGCGCCTTCACTACATCGTTTTCATTTTCGATAATGGTTTGTAGCTCAACCACTTCAATATCTTTTTCTATACAGGCTGCAGCCACCGCTTTACGGCGTTGCTCAGACAATGAAAGAGGGAAACAGTCACGGCTTACCGCAACAATACCTAATTTTACTTGTGGGATATTTATCATCACTCGCTCCACGGGTGCTTGGGTCTTTTGACCTTGGTTTTAGCTTTTGTTTTATAGTTGCCCTAGTGTGAATGAGAGCGGTGCAGTAAATGAATTGACGCGGATCAACAAAGGCTTCGCTTGTAAAATAACGGAATACCTATATTAAAAAGCGTTAGTGATAAAAATGGTTTACGACATATCCGCATTAGATTTGTTAACACTAGGTAAAGCAAATAGCCTCCTAATCAATCAGCCATGCCCCAACCCGATACTTATCACTCACAGCCATTTATTTGCTAATATTGGCGGGTAAAAATACGGTTTATTTGGCCGTTCGAATTGATTAAAAATATTGAGCAAGATAATGATTGTAGAAAATGTGCTTGCTGAAGATTACGCTGAAATGCTTAGTCTTTGGGAAGACTCTGTGAGAGTAACCCACGACTTCATTACAGAAGATGACATTGAGTTTTTTAAACCTATCATCCTTGAGCAGGCCTTTCCTGCTGTAGCCCTACGCTGCGTTAAAGATGCCAAGGGTGCTATTATTGGCTTTGTTGGCGCTGCCGATGAAAAAATTGAAATGCTGTTTATTGCCAATTCTGCTCGTGAGCAAGGCATTGGTAAACTGCTGCTGCAATATGCTATCGACACCTTAAACTGCACTAAAGTAGATGTGAATGAACAAAACCCAGCTGCGGTAGGTTTCTATCAACATATGGGATTTAAGCTTGTCTCTCGCTCCCCGCTTGATGACATGGGAAAACCTTTCCCCATTTTGCACTTAAGCCTTTAACTCATTAACTCAAAAGCTAGTAACGCTCTGCAGATCCGAAAGCCCCGAAGCAACTTTACTTCGGGGCTTTTTGATTAAGTGCTTTACTTAATAGACAAACAAAATGTATAGCGCGTAGCTAGCTACATCGTTAGCACAATTTTACCTAAGAATTTTTTCTCTAAGAAGGTGGTTTGCGCAGCCACTATCTCTTTTAATGGGTAAGTATGCGCAACTAGCGGCGCGATATCTTCGCGCTCGATGTGAGCAATCAAATTACCAAAAACCTCCGGCTCTATCACGGTACAACCAAAGAAACTTAAGTCTTTTAAGTACAAGGTGCGAACGTCTAATTCCACCATGGCTCCGCCAATCGCGCCCGATACCGCGTAACGGCCTTTTGGCCTTAAAACCTCAAGCAACTGAGGAAATAAACTACCCGCAACTAGGTCAATGACTACGTCAACACTGTTTGCGGACATCACATCGCTAAGCTTGTCGCTGCGCAGTACCACTTCATCAACACCAAGCTCTTCAATCATTTGCTGCTTGCTTGGGCTAGTCAGCGCAAGCACATACGCACCACGTGCTTTAGCCAATTGAATGGCCGCCGAACCAACACCGCCGGAAGCACCAGTAATTAATACCTTATCACCCTGTTTCACCTTAGCGCGGGTCAGTAAGTTTTCTGCGGTAGAGTAAGAGCAAGGAAACGACGCCAGCTCTGCATCACTATATTTGCTGGTTATTTTGTAGGCATGGCTAGCCGCTACTTTAGTGTATTCGGCAAAGCCGCCATCACACTCCGAACCAAAATACCAAGCTTGCTCTAGCGCTTTGCCATTCACTTCCGTTAAACAAGGCTCAATAAGTACCCGCTCTCCTACCCTACTCGGATCAACCTGCTCACCTACCGCCACAATGTAACCACAAACATCGGCACCTTGAATACGCGGAAACTGCAAAGCCTCACTCGACCAAGAGGCGTCCTCGGCCTTGTCACTTTTCGAATACCAACCAATACGGGTATTAATGTCGGTATTGTTTACCCCGGCGGCCGCTACTTTAATTAATACATCACGCGCGCCAATAATTGGCATTGCTACATCGCTGCGATAGCTCAGTTTATCGGTATCTCCGTGACCGGTCATATGCACGGCACACATTACTTTTGGAAGAGTTGTCATTACGAATTACCTAAAAGTTGTTCTAAAGTGAGTTGAGCAGCTTCAAAGCTGGGAGCACCAATTACCGGCCAAGCAGCGCTTACGCCCTCGTGCAGCAAAAAGATCTGCATGGCTAGCGCTTCATCGCCACAGCACGTTTCAAACAGGGCTAACAAATCTTGCTTATGTTGCTTTACTGCTTCGCTAATTAAGGTGTTATCGGGGTATGCTGCCAATGCGCTCATCGACATGCACCCGCTGGGTGCTTGTGTTTGCATCCACTGTTCTAGTTGCCTAAATATTGCTAACAGATTGTCTTTTCGCGAGTTTGTTTGCTCAGCTGAAAGCAGCTCAATATAACGAGCATGTCTATGCTGCAAAGCGCCAATTACCATCGATTCTTTAGAAGGGTAATAACGGTATAAGGTTCGCAAGCTTACCCCAGAGGCTTTTTGCAACTTAGCCACACTAGGCTCGGTAAACCCATAGTCACTAAATGCCCGCTCAAGTTGTTCGGCAATTTGTTGTTCAAGCATTGATGTTCTCAAGTAGAGTGTTCATTCTACCTGCGATGGTAGAATAAACACTCTACCTAGGTCAACAGAACATTTAAGCCAGAGGCACTATTGGGGTCGGGGTCGGGGTCGGGGTAGAGGTGAAGGTGAAGGTGGTGCTTGCGTTAACTGATTGAGATAAATGTGAAAAGCTGCAGCTTATTTAGGCTCGGGTAAAACTGGGGGCGTACTGTCCATATAAGTTAAAAAGTTTGACCAAATATCGTGAGTTCGCTGCTTAGTTAAGGCCGTTTTACAAGAGATAGCCATAACACCTCGAATCGACCCTTCTCGCCATTGTGTATAAATAGAGTCACAATGAGAAGACATATAAGCTTTCCAATCCGTTTGAGCTGCCTTAATAGCAATGATCAACTCAGGATCATAAGCATTGTGCTTAAAGCTAGCTTGCAAATACTGGCTTAACTTTGCATCTGCCGCTTCCAACTCAATAGCAGCACACTGATTAGTGTCGAAGGTAGAAATAGCATTCTCACAATCAAGAGGTTCATCCGCAGCTCCAATGGCAAACGAAAAACTCAACAAAGTTAATAAGATGTACTTTTTCATCATTTTGTATTCAACCAATTCTTGTTTAACAAATCACATCGCTTAATAGACAACAGATAAAAATTCGCGACACCGTTCGCCACGACAATCAATTGCGCAATTTCCAGTGTTGACGAGTCATTCGATACAAGCGCACTTGTCGCTTATGAAATTGCTGAAGACTGTATTCAACGAATCCAGCCTTTTCTGCCACCCTAATTGACCCAGCATGTTCTGGTTCGATAAGAACAACTACGGATTCACGCCTTTCTTGCTCGAAAACATATTCTATTACACCTTTAACCGCTTCTGTTGCAAAGCCGTGATGCCAATATGAACGTGCTAAACGGTAGCCTAAGTTGATCTCCTCAACGCCGCTGACTATCTCAGGTGAAACTCCACAAAAGCCTATAAACTTATCTGATATTTTCTCAACCAAAGCCCATGGGCCAAGCCTATGAGATGAGTAGCATTTTAAACACCAGCCTATAAAGTCTCGCGTAGCGTCTTCATCACAGACTCCGCGAACTGAATACTTCATAACTTCTGGGTCACGTAGTATTTCAGCTAAAGCCGTAAGGTCTTGATAAGATAATGGCCTTACTACCAACCTTGGTGTTTCAAATAGTTGCACTAAGTTCTCTTTGAATATATCGCTGCAATTTGGAGGACAATTTTTTCATCTAAGAGCTTATCCTTATTCGGAACAAGCTAATAAAATGCAGATTATCACTTTTAATCTTTATCGGCTGCTTTAGCCAATAAAAAAGCCATAGTACTGTTAAGGCGTTATGGCTTAACAGCACTATGGCTTACCTATTTGTGGTAGCGGGCCTACTTGTAAAACGCTTCCACTTCGCCTTTAAGTTTAATGAGCATTGGCTGGCCAACACGGTCTTTAGCTTTAGGTGAAGGGATTTTTACCCACCCTTCGCTAATACAGTATTCTTCAACGTCGGTGCGCTCTTTGCCATTAAGTTTAATGCCAATGTCGTGCTCGAAACACTCGGCAACATGGAAAGGGCTGCGAGGGTTGCCCGCAAGATGATCTGGCAAAGCAGGTTTAGCGTTGTTGTCGCTCATGTTAACTACCTGAAATACGTAAAAAGTGCGTCATTGTAGACAATGCCAGCGCTAGCCCCTCAATAAATGCCACAAGCTAACACGCAGAGTAGTCACTTACTTAACAACTGCCTATCCTAATTGGCTATGGCAGCCTTTAATCCAACACGGCTGCCTTTTAACTTGCTAAGCAAATACCACTAGTGAGTGGTTTGCCAACGGCTTACTGGGCGTAACTCAAACCGTGTATTGGCATTGTAGCTATTACACGAATAAAGATGATATTGGGTGAGTAAACCACCGTTGTTGGTATCCATGCAAAAGCCATTGCCACTGTTGCCGCCATTGCTACTATGTTTGTTGGTAAAGCTGCCATTTTGTTTAAGTAACCAACGCTCGCTGTCGCCACCATCACAAGTCCACAAGTGTAACTTGGCGCCATTTCTTGCACGTCCGCCGTCAACGTCTACGCAGTAACTGGCATTTCCTTTAGGCCGTAACTGTGACTCGGCCGTATAAACAAACTGCTGGCTAGCGGTGTTACGGCAGGTTTCGTTCACCAAGGCTGCACCTTTGCGATAACTTCCGTCTTTAACCGCTAAACAGCGTTGTGACTGAGCATTATAAAGCTGAAAAAAACCAGGAGTTGATCGTCTAACACCCACTAGAGGAATGCTATTGTTCCAAGTTGTGTGCTGCTGCGGAGTATTTTTCTCTCGATTGATAAACTGAACTCCATGCGCCACTGCGGCGTAGTTGTATTCAAAACTATCGGGTGCGGCTGGCGAGGTGCCCCACAAATGCATCATTTGTTTGTTATTTGCTACCTCGTTAGCGACCTCTTGGTAATGCTTGGTTTGAGCCATGTTGTTACAAATAAAACGTTGCGAATCATCACGAGAAATTCCGCTCAAGCTACCACCTACTTTTACATGGTCAACGGTGCTGCCTTCAGGGCACATAAAACTTGCAGGGTAAACGCCGCGATTATTCCACAACCAATCCCAGCCAGAGCGAAAGTTTTGATTTTTGCTGCCAATTTTTCCGCCAGTTAACACCACTACAATTTTGCCACGCATATCTTTAATGAGTGGCCACCCATAGGCTTTGCTTAATGCTCTAACATTTTTGGCAGGCGAATTAGCAAGACTAGAATTAGCTTGCCTAGCCTTAGGCACTAGGTAGTTTTGTAAATAATTAGAAAAGCTATATTGGTAAGATCCAAGATGGTTAGACATCCATTCATCTAACAATGCTACTTCGTCATGGTTCCAGGCGTTGGCAGGATCCCAGCTCACCTTCATGTCCACTAAAACAACTACCGGAAAGTTTGGGTTATTTCTATCAATCCATTGCTTTATATCGTTAAAACAATCACCTAGGCGGGTATTACTGCCGCCAGAACAATTGCGTTTACCTGGGCTACTAGAGTGAGAAACATAAGGGCCTAGAGCCTCGTTTTCCCACTGCCCTCGATCGATGACATCCAGCTCTACCGCGCCAAAACCGTAGTTCAACCAATCAGTTAACTGGTTGCTGTAGTCTTGAGTATTGTGCTGTTGCATGTAGTAAATATCATTAAAGCGATCTCGATTGGGATCGATTGGCGTCACTGAGGGCACCGCTGCTAATACCCAAGAGCTGCTCAGCAAAAGCGCTAAACCAGTAATAGATTTAATCATGTGTTCATCCTTGCACTCGCGTTCAAAAAAGGAACACTAAATTACCTCTCAGATCATGACTGTTCGGTGAAGGCTAACCGAAACTTTCTTTACCAATCGATGATGTTTTTCTTACCAAGTATATAAAAACAGCGTGCACCGCCCAGAAAATAAGATATAGCAAGGCTCATGGCCCTCAACATTTCCTCATGATTTTATCTAGCAAAACCAAGCCAGACCATAAGTTTCACATTGCTGTCATGCAATTGACATTTTCGCTGATTAATTTGGATAGCGAAAAATGAACGCGCGTGCAATCACACTATTTATTTTCAAAGGACGAGGAATACAGCATGTTTCAACGCTTACTTGTGGCAACAGCCCTAGCCAGTGCCACCTTTTGCAGTGCCGCTACAGAATTAGTTATTGCCGGTCGCGATAGTAGTTATGGGCAGGCCATGCAACACATTGTGGATGAATATCAAAAAGCCCACCCTAGCACCAATATCAAACTGGTTAAGCGCCCAAGCAAAGGTTTATACGAGAGCATTAGTTTGTCGATGCGCGAAAAAACCGGCAACTACGATGTGATTTTGATGGACGATACCTGGGCTCCAGAGTTCTTATCAAACAATTGGCTTACCGCTCTACCTAAAGAAGTTGAAGATAAAGACTTTATTCAAGCGCCCTTTGATATTGGCCGCTACCCTAACGCAAACAGCGCAGCGTACGCAATGCCTATGGTAGGCAATGTCGCTATGTTTGCCTGGAACAAAGCGGTATTTGATGCCAACAACATTGAAAAACCAAGCTCGTGGTCAGAAGTATTAGCCGCAGCAAAAAAAATAAACGCCAACAGCGCCAAAGATACTAACGGCATTGTATTTAGAGGGGTCAAAGGCAACCCAATTGTAACTGGCTTTTTACCTATTTTATGGGGATACGGCGCCGATGTAGTAGACGCTAACGGCCAAGCCAGCTTGAATACTCCTGAAGCCAAACAAGCTCTAACTGCCTTTTTAGCCATGAAACAATATGCACCACGTGGGGTTGACGTATACAACGCCGATGAGGTGCGCGACTCGCTACAAAAAGGCAGCGCCGCCATGGCAATTGAAGTATGGCCAGCATGGGTGCCTAATTTAGATAACCCAGAAATGTCTAATGTGGTGGGTGATATGGAAATTATGGCCCCACCAGCAGAAGTAGGTGCGCCGGCTCCTATGTTAGGAATTTGGCAACTAGCGATCCCAGCTGACGCCAACAACAAAACCGAAGCGGCAGCGTTCTTAAAATTTGCCACCAGCCCAGCAATTCAAAAAACCTTGGCGCTAGATTATGGCATCCCTCCTACACGCGAGAGTATCTACAACGATGCTGAGGTTGTAAGCAAGTACCGTTGGTACCCGCAACAAGCTAAAGCGCTAACTACCGGCAAGGCTCGCCCACGTATTCATAACTGGGCAGAAGTAGAAAGCATCCTTGGTGACTTTTTACAAATGACCATGTTAGGCCAAATGACGCCAGAGCAAGCTTTAGAGCAAGCTCAACGCCGCATTAGCCGTGTCATTAAAGTGTAAAACCCATCCATGATGTTTGGCTCTACCTTAGTAGAGCCAAGTTGGAGTGATTGAATGTTATTTGAGAATCGTAAACAGCTGACCGCACTGTTATTGCCATCCCTAACAATACTGGGGCTGTTGGCTGTTTACCCTATTGGCTCGGTAATGATTAACGCCTTTGGCAGCGTAGATTATCTAAGCAAACAATATCAGTTTGTTGGCTTAGCTAACTTTGTAGAATTGTTTGAAGATTTCTTTTTCATCGCCGCCATGAAAAACACCTTAGTTTTTACACTTGTAGCCTCTTCTGCTCAGGTACTACTTGGTTTATGGCTGGCGCTGCTATTTAACCAAAAGTTCTCTGGCCGCCGCTTTGCTCTGCCCATTATCATTTACCCGATGATGATTTCTACGCTGGTATGTTCATCAATCTGGCGTTCCTGGTATCACTACGATTTTGGTCTTTTAAACAGTGCACTTGTAGCCATTGGCTTGCCAGCCCAAGAATGGTTATTTAACCCCGATTTAGCGCTGTACGCCATTGCGCTAGTAGACACCTGGCAATGGACCCCCATGGCCTTTTTAATCATATTGGCAGGCTTGCAATCTATCCCCAAAGACATTGGCGAAGCAGCGATGGTAGATGGTGCTAAAGGCTGGCGTGCCTTTACCTTTATCACACTGCCACTGATTCAAAAGCAGCTAATGTTGGCGTTTTTATTACGCTCTATCGACGCTTTCAAGCTCTTCGATAAAGTTTATGTCATGACGGGAGGAGGCCCAGGCAACGCCACCGAAACCCTTTCAATGTTTGTTTATAAATATGGTTTTCGTTTCTTTAACTTAGGTATGGCCAGTGCGGCAGCATTAGTCATGCTAGCCATCTCGTTATTAATGACCTTGTTTTACGCCCGCCGAGTAATGAAGGGAGGCAAACAATGAGCCGCTATTTACACCGTTTTTTTGTTTGGTCTGCGGTAGCTTTATTTATTCTGCCCATTGTTTGGATGTTTAGCACTGCCTTTAAATCGCCTGGCGAGATCTTCCATGCTGGAGCTAACTTAATTCCACAGCAAATCAGTCTTGCTTCTTTTCAAGCGCTGCTAAATGGAGAGCTGCCAATACTGGTGGCCAATACAGTATTCATTGCGCTTTCTGCCACCATGGTGTCGCTGTGCATTGCCTTTTTTGCAGCCTACGCGCTAGTACGTTATCGATTCCCAGCAAAGCTAGACAACCTATTTTTGCTGGCGGTGTTAGTAGTAAAAATGATGCCACCAATTGTAGTTGCAGTGCCGCTTTACTCTTTAATGAATACCCTTGGGCTACTAAACAGTCAGTTAGGTTTGGTATTGGCTTATCAGGTTTATACCCTGCCATTTTGTATTTGGATGTTGCTGAGCTTTATTCGCGATATTCCTCTAGAAATTGAAGAAGCAGCCGCAATGGACGGAGCTCACTTGCTCAAACGTTTAGCCTTTGTAGTATTTCCACTATGCGCACCCGGATTGGTTGCTACGGCTATTTTTGCCATGATTTTAGGCTGGAACGAGTTTCTCTTCTCGTTACTGTTTATTCATACCCCCGACAAATTCACCATCCCTTTATTTATCTCAAACTTTATGACCGAAGACGGCACCGCTTGGGGAGAGCTAATGGCCATAGGCATTGTGTCGTCGTTACCCATGTTGGCACTAGCAGGTTACATGCAGCGCTATTTGTTACGTGGTTTTTCCATGGGATTGAAATAGGACATCTACAAATGAAAACTCTAGAAATAAAACAAGTTGCTAAAGCCTATAACGGCCACACAGTTATCCCAGAGATAAACTTAAGCATTAATGATGGTGAATTTATGGTGTTTGTTGGGCCCTCGGGCTGCGGAAAATCTACCCTGCTGCGCATGATTGCAGGCTTAGAATCGATCACCAAAGGCAGCATTGCCCTTAATGGCAAAACCCTAAATGGCGTGCATCCATCCGCCAGAGAAGTGGCCATGGTGTTTCAATCCTATGCACTTTATCCACATTTGTCGGTAGAAAAAAACATGGCTTTTCCATTGCGTATGGCTGGCGTAAGCAAAAGTAAAACCAAGCAGTTGGTAAACGAAACCGCTGAAAAACTGCAACTAACCCCGCTGCTAAAACGCTTGCCGGGGGCATTATCTGGTGGACAACGCCAGCGGGTGGCAATTGGTCGCGCCATTGTGCGTGAGCCAGCTTTGTTTTTGTTTGATGAACCCTTGTCTAACCTAGATGCAAAACTTCGCAGCGAAATGCGGGTTTACTTAAAGCAGCTGCATCAGCAACTAAAAACCACCATGATTTATGTTACTCACGATCAAGTAGAGGCGATGACTCTCGCCGATAAAATAGTGGTGCTTAACCAAGGTGAGATTGCTCAAATTGGCGCACCAGAAACACTCTATAACCAACCGGCCAATAAGTTTGTCGCAGCCTTTATTGGCTCACCGGTGATGAACTTTATTCCACAAGATGCGTTTAGCTCGCTGCTTAATCACATTAGCTTGCCTAGTAATACTCAATCGGTAGGTTTAAGGCCAAACCAAGTAACTGTTGATAAACTGCACCCCGATTGCCATATGACAATTTCGGTAGTTGAACCATTAGGCCACGCTCGGCTTTATTACGGCGAGCTAGCAGGTAGCCAGTTTGTAGTGGAAAGCAGCGAACTCTATAACTGTGGCCAACAGCTGCCGCTAAAACTGAGCGATTCAACACTACATTTTTTTGATCACAATGAGCAACGTATTAACGCACTAGAGGTATCTAATGCCGCATAAGTTTAGTGCCGAAGTGATTGGCTGTGGAGACGCTTACGACGGCCAGCATACCAATGCTAGTTTGTTACTCAAACAAGACTGTTTTAGTTTGCTAATAGACTGTGGACCGTCGGTACCCAAGGCACTATTTGCCAAGCAGATAACGCCAGAGCAAATTGACGCGGTGTATGTAACCCATAGTCACCCAGATCACTGCTTGGGCTTAACCAGCTTAATAAATTGGATGGATGCCCAAGGCCGTAAAAAGCCCATTTACATCATTGCCCAGCAAACCCAATGGGCAGTGCTAAAACCTTTAATTGAATTTGCTTATTGGCCGCAAACGCAGTTGGGTTTTCAAGTTATTTGGCAAGACAGCGCAACCACATCAACCATTGGTCCTTGGAGCATAAAAACTGCCGCGACTCGCCACGCAGTCAGCAATTTGAGTTTGCAACTAAGTAATACCGACCAACACCGCTTGTTTTATTCTGGCGATGGCCTGTTATCAGAGCAAGGCGAACAACTAGCGGCTCAATCAGACTGGGTATTTTTGGAATGTGAAACCTTAGAACACCACTCTAGCCATGGCTCTTGGCAAGATATTAAAGGCTTACCTTGTAAAGCAAATAGCCTGTGGCGGCTTTATCACATAGACCCAAGCGTACGAGCTAGGTTAGCCAAATTAGTCCAAACAACCGCAAACATCCGTTTGGCCGAAGAGGGAACAGTGTTATGCAGCATCGAGCATCCAACAAACCAAGGAACTAGCCATGTCGCCTAACTCACTAGACCGAATATTAGCCAGCGCCTTACCCATCGCAAAACACGCCGGTGAATTAGCTATAGATTGGTTTAAGCGACGCGACGCATTACTTATAACCAGCAAAGGCCACCAAGATTGGGTAAGCCAAGCTGATCAAGAGGTAGAAAGCTACCTTCGCCAAGCCTTGCTTAACGCTTTTCCCCAGCATCAATTTTTAGGTGAAGAAAATGGTGGCCGCTACCAGCCCCCTTGTTGGGTGGTTGACCCCATCGACGGCACGACCAACTTTCTTTATGGCCAAGCCGACTTCGTAGTTAGCCTAGCCTTCGCCGATGAACAAGGGCCTGCTTTAGGCATTATTGTCGCCCCTGCCCTGCAGCGACTACTTTACGCAGTGCGTGGCAAAGGTGCATTTGAAATAGTGGATGGAAAAGCTAAGGCACTAAAGCCGCGGGCAGCGGCCAAAGAACAGTTAGTGGTGGGTTTAAATCTTAACTATCAACCAGGCATTCCCCAGCAATATATGGCGCATAGCCAAGTACTAATTGATGCAGGCCACCAAGTAAGGGTTAATGGTTCAGCTGCTTGGGGCTTAACTCAAGTTGCCACTGGCGAGTTAGATGCCTGCTACATGGGGGAAGTAAATATCTGGGATGCCATGGCTGCCCAAATTATCTGCCAAGAAGCCAATCTAAGCACCGCTCCTCATCTTATTGAACAGCTGCATGGCCCTGTTTGGGCCTGGCCTAAAGATGCTGCGATTAGCGACTTACTAAGTATCGACAATCACAAGGAGCAAGCTCATCAATCAGTTAAATAAAAAAGTGACCGCATCTGATGTTGCCGCCCATTTAGGCCTATCACGTTCTGCGGTATCACGCGCTTTTACCGAAGGGGCCAGCATCAATCCAGCTAAGCGGGAAAAGATTTTGGCCGCAGCCAAAGAATTAGGTTACCAGCCTAACTTTTTGGCCCGTACCTTAAGCACCCCAGCAACCCGTTCACGCTCCCATTTAGTTGCGATTTTGATAAGTGATTTCTCCAACCCTTTTCAATCGTTTCTATTTGAGGAGCTTTCCACTACTTTGCAGCTTAATGGCAAGCAACCCATGCTATTAAATGTGAAACAAGCAGAAGACCTAGACGCCGCAATTTTACGTCTGTCAGGCTACCAAGTAGACGCCGTTATTGCGGTAATGGGCTCCCTACCAGCCGAAAGCTTTGCACAATGCCAAAAGCTCTCCTTGCCCTTAATTACACTGGGCCGAGCCGACCAACGCGGTCTTATTCCTTCGGTACAAACCGACAACGTAGAGGCTGGTCGATTAGCTGCCCAGCACTTATTAACTCAAGGCTTAAACAAACTTGGTTTTGTGGCTGGACGTAGCGATGGTCAAGCCTCGATTGAACGTTACCAAGGCTTTTGCGAAATCCTCAGCCAACGAGGTGCAACGCCACCAATTCGTTTAGATGCCGGGCGCTATGGCTACAGCGCAGGTTTTGAGTTAGGCGTACGCTCTATAGACACTCTACGGGAATTAGAAGGTATTTTCTGCGCTTCAGATGCGCTGGCAATGGGCTTAATCGACAGTTGCCGTGAAGTAAGTAAAGTGGCGATTCCAGAAATGCTGCGTGTGGTAGGTTGTGACGATGTACCACCAGCTTCTTGGCAAGGTTACCAGCTAAGCTCAATTGCTCAGCCGGTGCCTGAAATAGCCCAACAGGTTATGCAGCTATTGGAGAAAATGTGGCAAAAAGATGGAGATATCCCAATAATAACGAGGTTGGCGCCAAGCTTAAAAGTACGTAGAACCTAGCTTACTGAACACACCCATTACCCACAATTATTCGCGATTTTCGGAAGTTAACGACGCGGAATTTCGCGCTGCGGCTTTAGGTGCAAAAAAATCACAAGCTTGGCGGTCTGCCATTGTTGGTTGTTCCCATGCGCCACACAAATCTTTTTGGTTGTCGGGAGTTCGGGTAAATTGGCGACATTGCCCACACTTGCTCATTGCTCTATTCCTTGAGGCTACAAAAGTCTCAAAAGACTACTAAAATAAGCAGGCTAAGCACCTGATATAAATCAGAATAATCAACAGTTTGTGCTAACTAGTAACGGTGAGAAAAGTAAAGAATAGCAGCATTAAGATACTAATTCTTACTGACTATGTTTTTAAGGGCTTTCGCGATAAGTGAATCGGTAATTTCTGTTATAAGCAGCCTAGCACCTAGCAAGGCCACAACAATAGACACAAGCAATAACCAGCTTGAATAGCCAAACAAAAGGTATGTTCCACCGCATAATACGGCGATAAACCCAATACGCACCAAGTAGCGAATTACCATAAAAATTGGAAACGAAAAGCGGGCGTTAATGCTCTCTAGTGCTTGCTCCAGCAAAGTAAATTGCTGCTCGCGCGCTAAGTCTGAAATGTCGTCGAAATAATCAATGTACTGTTTAATATCCATATTTACTCAGCGGGTAGCGTATACAACTCAAAAGATGTGCCTACGCTACACCAGTAGCCAGCAGGATGCGAGTTAGCCCACTAAAAAATAACGCACAATGCCGTAGACATAAACAATAGAGAAGATGATGTTAATGTATTTAAGCTGACGTTCGCTATGCAACCACGCACAATAAATCCAAATTAAACAAAAAGGCAGGCTGACAAAAATAGTGAGTGGATACCAATCCTGCACAGCGGCCACGGTACTTACAATACCTAAGGCAAGCGCCAACCATTTCAATTCTTGTTCATATTTGGCAAGACTTTTCCCTGTCATTTACTGCTATTCCTTTTTAAATTAAAACGTTAATTCTGTGTTTGTTGGGTGTTTAAAGTGCTTACTGTCCAAGCGCTTTGACCTAAGCTCTTGTGATTTACGAATTTAAACAGACCAAACTCGGCGCTGGCTCAGCCCTTTGCTGCAGATCGCGCAGATTAAAATACAACATCGGCAATACCACTGCGCTAAGCACTAAATTAGACAAAGGCACCGAAATCCAAATGCCTGTAACGCCAATAAACTGTGGCAATAGCCATAAAAATGGAAGCTGTATTAGCATGTTTCCCGCCGATACAAATAGCGCTTTTTTCGCCTCGCCCACTGCCATAAAGTAGACAGCGCTGATAAACAAAAAGCCATCTAAAAAGATGCCAGCTAAGTGCAAACGCACACCGGCTTTACTGGCTTGCATTAAGGCTTCATCGCCACTAGAAAAAACCGCAATAAACCATTCTGGAAAGAGGTTAAGAAGCACCACAATGGCAATACCAGAGCCCACTGTCACCGAAAATGCTAAGGTAACGGTTTGAGCAATTTTATTGATTTGTTTTGCCCCTAAGTAATAACTTACTGGCGGCTGCAAACCACTGGCGACGCCTTCGGCAAAGAAGTAATACACACTGCCTAGGTAACCCACTATGGCAAAAGCCGCTACATCGGTGGCCGAGGCATAGCTCATAAACAATTTATTGTGCAAGGCCATCACAAAGCCAAAGTACACAAACATCATTAAGCTAGAAGACCCCAGCTGTAAAATGCGTGATGCACTAGCCCATTCAAACCGGCTGCCTTTTAATGGCGTATTAGCTTGAGCTGAGAAAAAGTAATGCACGCAATATAAGCTAGTGACCGACTGAGCAATTAAGGTTGCAATAGCTGCGCCGCGTAAGCCCATAGAAAAATGCGCGAGAAACAAGTAATCCAACCCAATGTTCAGTAAAGCGCCTAGCACAATAAACAAGGTGGCCAAATTGGGTTTGTCGTCATTTCGAACCAGCAATGGCAAAGCACTTGCCGCGATAGACACTAACGCCCCGGCCGACATAATGCCCAAATATTGCTGCGCCATGTTTTGCGCTTCGCCCTCTGCGCCTTGCAGAGCAATTAAGCGAGAGTCACCAAATTGCAGAACTATGCTAATTAGCAATCCCAATAGCACCACCAGCAACAAGGCTGAAGCTAAACTATTCTGGCAGGCTCGGCAGTTGTTCTCTCCTCGATACATTGACAACATACTGCCGCCGCCCATGCCAATCATTAGGCCCACACCAGTAACTAGCGCCATAACGGGAATAGACATATTAATGCCTGCAAGCCCTTGCGCGCCCACATAATGCCCTACAAAAATACCGTCGATAACTTGATACAAGCCACTCACTAACATCGCCACTACAGACGGAATAGCAAAGCGCCAAAAGTTGGCACTTACCGATTGCTCGTTAGGGATAGAAATAGACTGCTGCATGCCACTCACTCAAGGTTAAGACCGAGCATTATAGTTGATTTAAAGATACATAAGAGTTAGTTTCTATCCGAATAACGGATAGGTAACTGAAGTGAGTAAGCATGAATTGGAGCATTGATCAGCTACAAGCCTTTGTAAGTGCAGCACAATTAGGCTCATTTTCGGCTGCTGCTCGCAAACTAGGTAAAGCACAGTCACGAATTAGCAGCGCCATTGCTAATTTAGAAGCCGATTTAGGTTTCGAGCTTTACGATCGCAGTGCCAAGCTGCCGGTTCTTACCGCCCTTGGTCAACAAATGCTGCCTGAGGCTCAACAGGTATTAGAACAATGTCGTCGATTACAGTCGCGCGCTTTAACCGCCGCCAATAAAGAGCCAATAGCTTTAAAAATCGCGATTGATGAAGCGATTCCTATTGAAGCTATTCATTCGATGTTTATGCGTTTAGGCGAGCAATTTCCTTACCTACAGTTAACGGTAACCAACGGTACCCAAGACGACATCTCGGCGGCGATAGAAAATAGACAACTAGATATTGGCTTAATGCTGAGTCAAAAAGCCTTGCCAGACAACGTGATGTTTGGCTCGTTAGGCTATTTTGAATTAGCGCTAATTGTGGGTAAACAGCACCCTTTCGTTGAGCTAGAGTCACTGCGTTATCAGGACCTACAACAGTATCGGCAGCTAGTGCAGTGTAACCGTGCTGGTCTGGGTAGCTCTGTTCCTATTAGCCCCAGCCATTGGTATATCGACAGCTACTATTTAATTAGTGAGTTGGTGGCCAAAAACCAAGGCTGGGCCTTTGTACCCAAGCATATTGCGCAAAATGATTGGATAAAAGATGCCATTCAAGTGGTGCATTGTGATTCATTATTAGCAAATATGAAGTTTGAAATTGGCATAGTAAAACGCTGCGATAGCCCAGACAGTAAACTCACTACTTGGTTGGTGAACGAGTTACTTAAACTGCTCGACGATGGCGCTAATTAGTCACTACTTCTCATCTTACTTAAGAGCGCGAGTCCTCGTACGCATCGTTACGAATGAGGTCTGCATCTAAGTCTTCCCAATTCGCTTTAGAGCTAACAAAGTTGTGTGATATTGGCCGCTCAACTATCGCCGAATCAAGCATGCCTAAGCGTATTCTTAAGCGACTAGGATCCGCTTGGTTAGAACTATGAATAGGTGATGCGCATACTTTGCAAAAATGCCTCACCTTCCCCGGAGAGGTTTGATAGTGACCAAAATCTTCAACCCCTTTTAACACTTTGAATCCTTTGGTCGCCACAAAGCCATTGGTAGCAAATGCAGTGCCACTGTTTTTTCTACATAAAGAACAATGGCAATGAATAATTGAATTGATACCTCCCGATATTTCAACTTGAATAGCCCCACACAAACAACTTCCTTGATACATAGTTTTTCCCTTTTGTTTACATCAACTTAATGTCACAGACATTAACATTGGCTCAGCTCACAATTACACGATACAGCGTAAACTTATATAGATTTATAGTATAAAAACACTAAAATCCTCACCCTAACATCAAATTGGCCAACCAAAAGATAAATCGTTAAACCAATTTACTACTATATACCCAAACGTAGCGGCGGCTAAGTGCTCTCTATTTGGCTTGCTTAGTGTTGCTAAGTTTTACCTTTAAACATCAAGGACGA
Organism: Agarivorans sp. DSG3-1; assembly: GCF_046774965.1. NCBI lineage: Bacteria > Pseudomonadati > Pseudomonadota > Gammaproteobacteria > Alteromonadales > Alteromonadaceae > Agarivorans > Agarivorans sp. DSG3-1. The sequence goes on from NZ_CP177241.1 coordinate 4,538,996, forward strand.
AAAATATCCATGCTTAAGAAAAGTGTTATAGCCCTTTCTATTCTATTAGCGTCAGGCTGCTCAAGTATCGTTAGTGACAGTAAGTATTTAGTGGCTATTGATTCTACTCCCAGCCAAGCCAGCTTCTCTATTAAAAACAGAGCCGGAGTAACAGTTCAGAATGGACAAACACCAGAAACCCTTACGTTAAAGGCTTCTGCTGGTTTTTTTAAAGGCGAAACCTACCAGCTAGTATTTAATAAAGAAGGTTATGAAGAACAAATTATCGAGCTTAAAAGCAGTGTAGACGGTTGGTATTTTGGTAACATTTTGTTTGGCGGCTTAATCGGCATGTTAATCGTAGATCCAGCAACAGGTGCCATGTACAAGTTGCCAGAAAATGCCATTGCCGAGCTAACAGAAAGCGAAAAAGAAAACAAAGAATCGCTTACTATTGCCATGCTAAACAGTATTCCTGAACAGCAGCAAGCGCAGTTAATTCCGTTAACTGAGTAGCGATAATAAACGGCAAAGGCCTATACTTTGCCGTTTAGCAATAAATTACACCTGAGTTTGATACACAGCAACACGCTGCTCTAACGATGCCAGAGTATTAGCAACTGTGCAGGCCGTTTCAGCTAACAACTGGCTTTGCCCCATCAGCGTTTCATTCTTATCTCTAATCTCATTAATGCTTCGTTCAATTTGATCACATGCGTCAGTTTGCTCTGAAGTACTGCTAGCAATTTGTGCATTCACATCGCGCATGTCACTCACGCTTCGATTAATTAACGATAAAGTACTGCCACCGGTTTCTATCTTGGCTTTGGATTCGTCGGAATACACTAAGCCTTTTTGCATTGAATCAACCACTTGTGAAGCATTCGTTTGTAGCGTGTCGATTATTTGATTCACCTCTCCAGTAGACTTTTGCGTACGTGCAGCCAGCGCCCGCACCTCATCGGCCACTACGGCAAAGCCCCTGCCTAATTCTCCGGCTCGAGCGGCTTCAATGGCAGCGTTCAAGGCCAATAAGTTAGTTTGCTCTGAGATGGCTTTAATCACCTCAATCACTGCATTAATCCCTTGAACGTTATCGTTCAGCTGTCTGGTATATACCTCAGACTCACTCAGCAGTTTATTCAGGGTTTGAGTGGCCTCCACCGACTCGCCCACTTGCTGCGAACCAGACTTAATCTGTGTCTCTACCGATTCAGCAGCGCCTGCGGCATGCTCTGCGTTATCAGATACATTTCGTGCAGCTTGAGATAATTCTACCGATGCACTGGCTACCGAATCACTCTGCTCCATTTGCTGTAATACAACGTTTTTAGTCTCAGCACTTTGTTGATTTAGCCCACTCACCAAATCATTAATGTCCACAATCGATTGTTTTAAGTCGCTAAATAAGGCGTTGAATTCGCTAATTAAGGTATTAAAAGCGATAACCGTGGGGTGCTCTTTGTTGCTGTCGATAGTCGCCGTTAAATCTTTGTTGGCGGCCAGCTTATCTACCGCCACAATGATTGAATTGGACACCTTGGCATCTTTGGCCATATTAATCGCGTAAAACACCAATACCCCGCTTTCAAATACCACAAAGGCCGCATGCTCAATAGCGGTTCCCCAAGAGCAGCCAGTGGCATAAATCATCAATGGAACATCTGCCACTGTTACGCCACTCAACTGCATATAAGTAAAAACGAGATGGTGCACGGCGATTATGCCCGCGGCAGCAATTACCGGTAACCAATCTTTATAAATAAGCACAAATGCAAGGGCGGCAAAAATATGAAAATGCATCTCCAATCGGCCAAGCTGGGCTTGAATCATCACCATGGAATACACCATTAACAGCATCGCGTTAATGCATGAAGACACTCGACTGCCGCGCAAATACGCGTAATTAAGTAACGCAATAATCGATATTAGCATCGACATAGTTAAGGCAAAACTATGGCTGGCAAAACCAATCGGCACTAATAGTCCCACTACCGGAAGGTGAGCCAATAAGATATACAGCACTTGCTTATCTGCTAATTGCGCAGGGTTTGCGTTCATAGTATTTCACCTTGTTGTAATTGTTTGAAATCCTGTATTACTTTGTCTATTTCAAGATTCACTTGGGTATAAACTAGGCTTACCTCACCACGAGGATCGAGCAAATACAGATAAGCCGAATGATCGACAATTTGAGCATCGAAGTTGCTTGCAACATACCCAGGAAATTGCTGAGACACTTCTGTGGCCTGCTGAAAATTAGCCACCTGACGAAACAGCACATTGTCTAAAGAATGCTCGGCCACGACATTGGACGCCGAACCTGCTACTAGGTCTACGTAAAGAAACTGTGCCTGTTTGAGCTGATTTGAATTAGCCAGTGCGGCTAAGTTGAGAAGTTGCCGAGGACAAGCTTGGCTGCAGCCCTGAAAGCCTAAAAACAAATAAGTGAAGCGCCCTTGATAATCACTTAAAGACTCACCATTGTTCAGTTGAATATTGTAAGCCGCGGCATTACTGCCATGACCATAAAACTCGCTAAAGTGAATCAGCGGCATAACAAAGGGAAACGCGAAGGCAATCGCTATAGGGCAAGTAAGCAATAAGCCAGCGCGTAATCTAAAGAGAAAGCTTTTCATGTATTGAGCATAGTTGTCCTATGTTTATTAACCCAGTTATCAACGTCTTGAATACCAAGCCTTTGCGCCTGCTCTTCGCGCTAAGCTCAAACCTTCACCTAGGTAAGTCAGTGAGGAACGATAGCAAACGGCACATTGCTCCCCACTGGCTGGCACTAATTATGACCACATATCTTGCGCTGCTGTTGCGCTTACATAGTCTGCGAATGATTTAGCGGGTCGCCCAAGCGCTTGCTCGACCCCGTGACACAAATGGCTATTTCGGCCATCCATTACTTCGCTAAATAACTCATTCATTAACCACAGCATATCGTCTGGGAATTGCTGTTGTTTTAAAGCACCCACAAACTGCTCTACGCTGAGTTCAACAAACTCAATGGGGCGCTGTTTGGCATTAGCGATCATTGCCACACATTCTCGTAGACTCAGCAGCTCGGGCCCTGTTACCTCAAACAGTTGATTGCGTAATGCCGGTTGGGTTAAACACGCTACCGCCACTTCAGCAATGTCGTCTACATCAACAAAAGGCTCTAGTACATCTGCGCGTGGTAGCGCCACTTGGCCACTGTTTACCGACTCAATTAAAAAGCCTTCGCTAAAGTTTTGCGAAAACCAGCTAGCGCGCACTACATTCCAGCTTAAGCCGCTTTTAATTAACTGTCGCTCGGCAGCAACCGCGCCATCTTCCCCGCGCCCCGAGAGCAAAACAACATGTTGAATGCCGGCTTGTTTTGCATGCTCAATAAACTCAGCAATCGCCGCTTGTGCAGCGGGTACTGCTAAATCGGGTTGGTAACATACATACGCTGAATCACAGCCCTGCATAGCGGCTTGCCAAGTGCTAGGGTTTAACCAATCAAAAGAGGGAGACGTAGAGCGAGATACCCCACGGGTAAGGCGCCCTGCCTCTGTTAATAAACTATTTACGCGTCGACCAGTTTTACCGTTTACGCCAACAATCAAAGTTGTGTGTGAAGTCATTTGGGTGCTCCTAGTTAAAGATAAGTAAGTAGTGGCTCATCCACGGGCTTAGTATCGCGTGTTAAAACTGGATACTTAATGCTTATACATCTACAATTTTTAACTATTCGTCCTAAATAGCCGTAATCTCTATGCCATCAGCAACCAGGGTTAACACACCGGTGTTTCCACAAGCCAACGATCCTTTGGGCGAGACTCTGCACCAACTACGCGTAGATGGCAGCCTTTATTGCCGCTCAACGGTGCGTGGCGACTGGTCACTCGACATGCCTATTCTGCCGGGTAAATTAATGATTCATATCGTAACCAAAGGCCAATGCTGGTTGAGCATAGAGGGCCTAGCACCTCAGCGACTTAAGCAAGGGACTTTAGTATTGGTGCCCCATGCCAAAGGCCATAGCTTAAGCAGCGATCCACAACTTACGCCCACGCCGCTGTTTGATGCTGGCGTGGAACGGATAAGTGAGCGTTACGAAGTACTTAAAATTAACCAAACGGGCGAACTGACCGAAGTAACCTGTGGTGTACTAGGCTTTGATTTACTGGCTGCCCAGCGGCTTATTCAGCAGCTACCGCCAGTACTGGTATTGCAACACACCGAGCTGGGACACCAAGATTGGTTAAGTAACAGCTTGGCGCTTATTTCGTCTGAAGCTGAGCAGCTAAGGCCAGGTGGAGAAACCATTATTACTCACCTGGCCGACATACTAGTGATTCAGCTCATTCGCCATTGGATTGAGCAATCCCCCCAAGCCAGCGAAGGTTGGTTAGGCGCGCTACGCGACAAACACATAGGCATTGCCTTACGCGCCATTCACCACCAGCCAGAACGAAATTGGACAGTAAATTCATTAGCGCAAGAGTGTGGCATGTCACGCTCTGGTTTTTCTGCTCGCTTTACCCAGCTTATTGGCAACAGCGTTAAAAACTACCTGACTGAATGGCGAATGAACTTAGCTCACCAACGCTTAAAGCAGCAACGCATCCCTTTAATGGTGTTAGCTGAAGAGCTGGGCTACAACTCTGAAGCCGCCTTTTCGCGCGCCTTTAAACGAGTGATGGGAATATCCCCCGGCAAAATTGTTTAGCGTAAGCAGGCTTTGGTTTCGCAAAAAGCGCTTAGCGAATACAGCCCGCTAATTTGCGGAAACTCGTCACATTATTAACAGAGTTTGCGCTGGTTTACGTATCTTTACACAGCAACTGTTATGTTAAAAAAAAGGATTTTTAAGGTACATTTCAGTGAAGAACAAGCACATTGCGTTACAACTAAGCATGGTTTTACTACTCGGCGCATGCGGTGGAGGAACTGAATCCAGCAGCAACAACGATGACTCAGAGACTACTCCACCAGTTATCGAACCAGAAACTGAACTCAACTTACCCAGTGAACACTTTAATTACGCCAACATTGCGCTGCCGACGCACTACACCGAAAACAACTTCCCCGCGCAATCTCAGTTTCAACATGCCGCTATTGAATTCGACAATACCCCAGTAGACAACCCAATAACCGATGCCGGTGCAACCCTAGGCCGAGTATTGTTTTACGACAAAAAACTGAGTGCCAATGGCACTACGGCCTGCGCCTCTTGCCACTTAGCCGAGCACGGTTTTTCCGATCCCAAAGTGCTCAGCCAAGGCTTTAACGGTGAGCTAACCCGCCGCCATTCGATGAGCATAGTCAATGCGCGCTTTTACTTTAGCGGCAGCTTCTTTTGGGACGAACGTGCCGCCACCTTAGAAGAACAAGTACTCATGCCTTTTCAAGACCCAGTGGAAATGGGGCTTATTTTAGCCGAGCTAGAAGAAATAGTGGCTAATCAAGCCTATTATCCTGCGCTATTTAACGATGCCTTTGGCGACCAAAGCATTTCAAGTGACCGCATATCAAAAGCCTTGGCGCAGTTTATAAGAAGCATGGTAAGCACCACTGCCAAATACGACCTCGCCCGAGCCGAAGTACAATCTCCACGCTTGGATTTTCCCGGCTTTAGCGCTCAAGAAAACCTTGGCAAAGATCTTTTCCTTCTACCAAGAGAGCTTGAAAATGGTGACAGTGCTAACTGCGCCGGATGCCATGTAAGCGAAGCCTTTGTTGGCCCGATACCAAATGGCCCAGTAGGTACGACTACATCAACCGTTAACGGGCTAGATGCAGAGTCTAGTGACGATTTAGGTATTGCAGAAACCACCGGCACAGCTAACGATAACGGTAAATTTAAAGCGCCGTCACTACGTAACATTGCCATTCGCCCGCCCTATATGCATGACGGCCGTTTTACCAACTTAGATGAAGTAATAGAGCACTATAGCAGCGGTATTCAGCTTCACCCCAACTTAAGAGCGCCACTATTAGGCTCAGATGGCCAAGCGGTAAAATTCAACTTTAGCGAAGATGAAAAACAAGCACTGATCGCGTTTTTAAACACCCTAAGCGACCACGATATGCTGGCCGATGAGAAATACAGCGATCCATTTAACTAGGAACAAATAGTTTACAAAGGACGTATAGTAGATATAAGCAATGCGGTATTTCAATTACCTATCTCTAATGTATACTTCGCGCCCTATTTAATTGACTAACACATTGATATGAGAGCAAAGATATCGATGTGTGTTTTGGAGATTTACCTTTGAAAAAATTCATCCCTGCTTTAGTTTTAGCTGCTTTTGTCTCTGCCCCTGCAATGGCTAGCGCACCTGTTATGTTCTCAACAATGAATGGCTACAATGCACCTGATGCTGACGCAGTTGGCGGCGTACGTTTATCGGTTCTTCACGGCCAGGTAGACGAAGTAAAAGGTGTAGATTTTTCTGTACTAGGTATGTCTGAAACCAAACGCACTACCGGTGTTAACTTTGGTTTATTCTTTGGTGGCGCTAAAGTGACCGAAGAAATGAAAGGTGCTTCTTTAGGTTTATTTAACTGGAACACAGGCTCAACTACCGGTGTTAACTTAGCAGCAGTGAACGTAACTAACGATGTTAATGGCTTAAACTGGAGTGCAGTTAACTACTCTGAAGGCTACACTAAAGCAGATATAGGTGTTGCCAGTATTTCTGAAAAATCTAACTTCCAGTTAGGCATATTCAACAAAACGAATACTATTGACGGCGTTCAAATTGGTTTAATTAACTGTGCAGACAATGGTTTCTTCAAGTGTTTCCCAATTATTAACTTTGCTAAATAAATAGCTCTGAGTTAATCGCTAATAAGGGAAAAACCAAGCATGGTTTTTCCCTTTTTTATTGCCCTGTAACGTTCCCACTTTCCCCTAACTAGCTTGGGCTTTTACCAGCTTAACTTGATAAGCGCCTAAATCTTGGTACTCAATCAAGGTATCAACATCAAACTCCAACTCTACAATGCCAGCGTAAGAGCCAGTAATAAGCGCTTCTCCAGCCTTAAAGCTTACGCCTCGCTTGCTCATAAAGTTAATTAGCCAGTAAATAGGGCTGACAGGGTGTTGATTCGGGTGCTTGCCCTCAAAGCTTTGTTTATTGTCGTTTTGACTAAGGCTTAACTGAATGCTGCTGGCGGCAAACGCCTTGGCTTTATCTAGTTTAGGCCCCAAGTACAAACCGCGGTTTACTAAGCCATCGGCTAGCACTTCTAAAAAAGCAGCCTCTTCACTGTCGGCAAAGCGGCGCTGAATAAGTTCTAAAGCCATGTGGCAATCGCCAATCGCGTCGTTAATCTGCGCTTCACTATAATCTTCAGCTTGAGCCGGTAAGTCTTTGGCTAATACAAAGGCGATTTCTGGTTCAATTTTAGCAATGCCGGTATCGGCCATTAGCTCACAATGGATGCCGCTTTGCACATCGGCAGTGAAAATAGGCGCCACAATCACTTTGTCTTCTGCTGGCGGTAATAAACACTTCCAGCCACCAATCTTATCTTGGCGTAATTCAGCCATTGCCGCTTGTATCTCTAGCGCGTCATCAATGGTATGAGGGCGAAGTTCAGGCGCTAAACGCGCAACTTTTTGATCGGTATTGCGATTGCTAAGTAATACCTTAGCGGCTTGCAGGCTAGTGTCTTTGTTCATTGCGAATTCTTATCCAAAAGTTGAGTCGTAATATGATAACAATCTATTTGTATGATAAAAAGACCAGTAAACTACGCGAGTTAATTTTTGAGCGTTTAATGGTGTTTAGCGTCCCTATCACTACAAGCTCAAACCTGATAGTTAAAACCTTGATATCAGGTTTCGCACTGCTATCAAAAAGAAACCCAACAAACACTCCTAAACATGATTAACACCATGTTATTCATCATGTTTATCACTCTTCGTTTTTGACAAAATAAATAATAAAGGACATAGTTGGCGCGAGATTTACGCTGAAGGAACAGCATGCCAATAATAGACATGAGTGATATGCCTGCGCACTTAGCCCAGCAAGTCGCCACGCTGGTTAACAACCCAAACTGGCAGGCACAACGCCAACAGCTATGGGATGACCACTTAGGTGAAATCTATGCCGAATATAAACGCAGCAAAATTAATGCGCTTAAACTGTGCTTTTTTAGCGGGCAGATAGATAAAAAACTGCTCGACTACGAACACCTTCCTTATTTATTTGACCTATTCCCAGTGATTAGCCCAGACAGTATCTGTTACTTAATCGACACCCTTCTGCCTTTACTCGAAGGCATGAAGATGAATGACGATGAGCGTAAAACCGTTGCCGATTGCTTAATCGAATATCTAAGCGCGCTGGTTGGCGCTGAGTTTAGCGCAATGCCACGGTGGGCAATTAACCAGCTTAACGAGGGCGCCAAACTTGACATTTTTGATTGGCTATTTGGTAGCTGTTACCAAAACAATCGCCCAATAAAACACAGTTACCAGCCCGACCACCCCGGCTGGCCACTTACTATAACCACCGATAAATTGTTATTGCGACTACTGTTAAGGCTAATGTCAGAATTGGCTAACAATAGTGACCTACGCCCAAGTATATTGTGGCAACGCCCCAACTATCTTGCATCACTGATTGCCGCCCTACCAGATAGTTATTTAACAGCCAACTGGGATAAAGACGAAGATAAACAAGACACAAAAACGTATTTATGGATTGCGCTCGCCATGGGCATAAGCAGCGCCACAGCAAGCTTATCGCCCCGTTTACAGGCGCTTAAAGATAAACACTCGCAACTTATTACTACTGTAACTATGGCCGCCGAGCAGCGCCCTCTTTTGAAACAACTATTGAGCGACCTTCAAGCCCCCTCGGCCTTTTTTAAACCAATACTCGAGTATGCCGAAGTACTTAATATACAAATTGGTTTGGATGAAGCTAACCTTAAAATTTGGCAGCAGCACTTTAACGAACTTGAGCCAAGAGAAGGTCAAAGCGAAACGTATTGGGGTTTTGTAGACCTTCGAGTTGCCCCCGACGCCCCCGACGACCCCGACAATCCAGATTTAGTGCTTAGTTTACTGGCTAAACTCGCCCCCCAGCTTACCGAACAGTGGTTAGCTATTCGTGCCTTAAACATAGATGTAGGAATATCCCTACTGCAAAAGCCCTATCACAAAAACTACGCCTTACTTTTTGAATGCGATACGCGATGCTCTTCAAATTGTGATACCCAGCAAGCTGAGCAGGCTTTAGTGGCACTATTGGAACAATTGCCAATTACAGCCCTCGAAAGCTGGATGTACCACACATCGACATTTATTAAAAATAGGAGCTAACATGACAGACATCGTATTACTTAAACTACAAGGCCAAGCAGAACATCACCCACAGTGGCAAGCCATTGCTAAGTTATTTATGGCCAATACCATTGGCCACCAACTGCAAGATTTGTTTGATGAAATACGCCCCGATAGCGGTGACGATTTTGAAGAAATACTCGATGCCTTCCCCGATATATATGCGGAGCAAGCCGACTATAAACAAGGCCAACTAACGGTAGAGTTTTTATCTGGCCCAGATACGGAAGAGTTAGCCGAAGCGCTAGACGCTTTTTTTAAGCCCTTCCCGCTAGTCAGTTTATCGATAAACCAAAGCTGTGATGACGCTGAATTTGAGTAAACAGCCCAAACCGTTAACGCTGAAGGAACAGCAACATGCCCGCACCTAGTTTTACTCCCCTACCAGAGCCACTCGCCAGCGAGCTGGCGCAAAACACTAATAACCCGCAATGGCAGGCTGAGCGTCAGCGCCTATGGGATATTCACTTAGAAAAATCTTACAGCCAATTTAAACGCAGCGATGCCAAGGCGATTAAACACTATTATTTTACTGGAGAGCTTGCCCCCAAGCACTTTGGTGAAGTATCGGTCGAAAGGCTGCTTACTCTTTACCCAATCATTAGCCCGCAAAGCATCAGTTATTTATTAATGGTACTGCCTACCTTGGGCATAAAGCGACCATCTAAAGAGCCTTTGGAAATTCGCAGTGATGATATACCGCGCTTTGCTGATAGCTTAATGCGCCAATTTTCTTCCCATGCTCCAGAGCCCCATCAAAGCCAGAGTATTGAACAGCGTTTAGCAGTGGTGGATTGGCTATTGGGCGATGCGTTTACCCCGCAACGCCGCGTAGAAAATGTTCTCGATCCCAATCACCCGGGCTGGCAGTTAAGCATAGAGCCCTTAAACATGTGCCGTGATATCTTAGGTAATGTTGTCTCATGGATGCACTGCGCAGAGTTCAACGCTTGCCCGCCCTTATGGCTAAAACGCCTCGATTATTTAGTGTCGGCCTTTAAACAGCTGCCCTTAGAAGCGCATAGCCGTAACATCCCCCATCGTATGCAAGTAGAACACCAGTTTAAACGTTATTTATGGAGCCTAATCGACGAAGGGCTATTTAGTGACGCTGGAGCGCTTAACCCACGTTTGCAAGGCTATAACCAAGCGCGCGAGCAAGTATTAAACTGCTTATTACCCCTAGCCGAACACATCCCTGCCTTTAAGCAAGTGTGCCTCGACATTAAACACCAAGACAGCTTTTTTGTTGAAAAATTGCGTAGCAGTCGCTACCAAAAAATGCGCTTTAAAATTAGCCCTGAGTTATTTAAGCAATGGCAACAACACTTTGTACATGAAAAACTCGACAGTGAAGATGAGCGGCAACGTTGGTGGTCATTTGGCCATGATATGTATGAAGAAAAGTTTCACGACTTAATGTTAGCATGGTTAGAGCAGCACGCGCCGGAGCAAGCTAAGCGGTGGCCTCAACTGTGGCCCCTTAAGGTTGATATATCTTTAAACAACCTAGCCGCTCCTTACGCCGAAGGCTTGCACTTTATCGTTAATTACTCGATAGATTTTTACCAAGGCGACCAAAGCCAAGCTGATAAGGCTGAGCACTTACTATATAAGATTATTAGCCAACTACCAGTAACAGAGTTAGAAAGCTGGCAACACTTTAATCCTAGGTTGAAGTAAGACGTCACTTAGCAAACATAATGATTAGTGATTTAGTTTAGGATAAACCATGAGCGAAACCGCTCCATTAAACTTGGTAAGCCTTCGCTCAAATCAGGCAAAATGCTAGTCAAGGCATTTGCCTGACTAGCTCTCAAACACCAACAAACTCGCTTCATCTAGCAAATACAAAATAGATTGGTAGGCTACGCTGCTAGCTTGAGATAAAGCTTGGAAAAGGTATTTTTTACTAAGGTATTTATGAATCAACTTAGAGCTCTAAACCATTTCTGCACTTTCCTCTTGCTAACAGTTGCAAGCAATACTGCACTTGCGGGAAGCGTCGGCGCTACAGATATTGCTTGTATGCTAATCAACGAAGGCTTTATTCTAGGAAAACCCGCGGTCATTCCCGTCCCAACTATTTCTCTGAATATAAATGATGACGCTAACCTTCACTCAATAATTGACACAGCAGCGTTGAGCATTGCCCTCACAACAGCAGCGACTTTAGAAACGAGCGTACAAAAACCATTCATTAGTCAATTTCAGGTTATGGTAAAAAACGGAGACGCTATAACAACAGTAAGAAGTTCCCCGAGAGAAAATCCAAGCCAGAATGTGTCGGTGTACGTTAACCTTAAAGAATCGAAAGGCGAGTTAAGCTTAGAATGCTTCTCCCAGTAACAAGATTAGGTAAATACTCGATCAAATATTTGCCTAGCTAGCCCCAAAACACCTATAAACTCACTTCATCTACCAAATACAAAATAGACTGATACGCTACGCCGCTGTGGTGCGATAAACCAATTTCGCAAGTTCTGCTATTGCTGTAACCACGAGTACAGCCTTCTGGTACTTGGGCTTTTAATGGCGCTAGCGCAGCTTGATTTAACTCAGGAGTGGTAAAGCCTTTGTCGCCCGCCCAGCCGCAGCAATAGATATGCTCGGGCAATATAGCTTGCTGGGCGCAGCGATTGGCGATGTCTAGCAAGGGATCGTGCATATCCATACGGCGCGAGCTGCAGGTTAAATGCAGCATTATGGGTTGTTCTAGCTTGGCGATGTTTAGTTTATCTAGGGCATGCTGATGAATAAAACCAATCGGTTCGTAAATATCGAGAGGCTGAGTAAATTGCTCTTGGCTGCGCTTAGCACAAGGGCTGGTATCCATGAGTACAGGCCAACGTCCATGCTCGCTAAGCTGCCAAATAATGTTCTCAAGCTGTTGGGATTTATCTGTAGCAATATCGAGCATGCCTTTGCTGTGATAAGGCATGCCACAACACAAATCATCTCCCTTGTCGGGAATAATTACCTCAAAGCCAGCTTTTTCCAGCACGTTACAAGTTACCTCTACCAATGGCCGAGGATCTATGGCATCGGCTTGTGGCGCCATAGTACGCGCCGCACAAGAGGGAATGTATACCACTTTATCTTTGTGAAAACGCGGCTGTGGCGGCTGGTATTTGGCGCGGGTGGGATAAGCAGGGTTCCAGGTTGGCACCTTACCCGCTGAGACTTTTGTAATGCCTTTACTAATAGAACTTATCGCGCTGGAACCAAGCACTTTTTGGCCTAACTCAGCGGTTCCTAACCCTAAACGCGTGATGCTAGCCACACTTGAGAAATGATCGGCTGTCCAACGCGCGATATTTTTATACTTGGCGTAATGTTGCTCGCGTAATTGGCGAACTAGATCTCCGGTATTGATCCCCACAGGGCAACGGTCGGCGCATAAGCCTACCGCGGCACAGGTATCTACTCCTTGGTACTTAAAGTCTTTTTCTAGTTGGATTAAACGCTTAGCATTACTGCCGCTGCGGCGCAATTCACTAAGCTCTCGATATAATACAATACGCTGCCGTGGACTAAGGCTCAAACTGCGCGATGGACACACGGGTTCGCAAAAACCACACTCAATACACTTATCCACCAGCTCGTTGGCGGCTGGCATTGGTTTTAAATTTTCTAGATGCGCTTGGCTATTTTGATTAAGAATCACCCCGGGATTAAGCAAACCTTGAGGGTCAAATAGCTGCTTAATTTGTTGCATAAGCGCTACTCCCTCACTGCCCCACTCTAGCTCGATAAACGGCGCCATATTGCGGCCTGTACCGTGCTCGGCTTTTAACGAACCTTGGTATTTAACCGCTACAAGTTGGCTAACGGCGTCCATAAAGCGGCCATAACGCGCGACTTCTGCTGGGTCTTCAAAACCTTGGGTGAATACAAAATGCAGGTTGCCCGCTAAGGCATGGCCAAAAATAATCGCTTCGTGATAACCATGCTCGGTAAACAAGGCTTGCAGTTCGTGTACACCATTGGCTAGGCGCTCGACCGGAAAGGCTACGTCTTCAATAATTACCGTAGTGCCGGTTTCCCGCACTGCACCCACTGCGGGGAACATGCCTTTACGAATGGCCCATAGGGCGGCGGTTTCTGACGATTTAGTGGTAAACGCAACCTCACCGATGCGGGGGAAACTGACCACGCTATCCATCACTTGTTGACAGAGCGAGGTCAGTTCATCGGCTTGGCTACTGCGCGCTTCCACTAGTAAAGCGCAGGCCTGCATGTCTAAGCTGGCAATAAAATCTGGCATGCCCGGTTGGTCTGCCACAGAAGCCAGCGCGCGGCCGTCCATTAGTTCTACCGCGGCTACCGGCTGGTCGGCCAATACTTGTACCGCTTTACATGCTGTGTCGCTATCGGCAAATACCAACAAGCTTGATGCTTTGTGTGGATGTTCTACCACGGTGTTATAAGTCAGCTCGGCAATAAAGGCTAAAGTGCCCTCAGAGCCAATCATCAGGTGCTGTAAAATATCGAAGGGATCACTAAAATCCACCAGCGCATTAAGGCTGTAACCGGTGGTATTTTTCAGCCGATATTTATGGCGAATTTTGTCGGCTAAGTCTTTGTTTTGCAGAGTGCTTTGAGCGAGTTCTGACAGCCCTTCTAACAAACCTTGATGGCTGCGTTTAAAGGCCGCTACGCTGTGCGGGTCACCGGTATTTAATACCGTGCCGTCAGAAAATACCACCGTAATAGACGCCATGGTGTGATAAGAATTCTGCGCCGTGCCGCAGCACATTCCCGAAGCATTATTGGCCGCTATACCGCCAATTTTACACGCGTTAATGGAGGCGGGATCAGGGCCTATTTTGCGCTGAAAAGGCGCTAAGTAGCGGTTGGCATCTGCGCCAATAACACCGGGCTGTAAGCTAATTTTGTCGCCGTCTTCCAGAATCTGATGCTGGCGCCAATCATCACTTAACAATATCAATACCGAATCTGAAATGGCTTGCCCCGATAAACTGGTCCCGGCTGCGCGAAAAGTATAAGGCAGCGCTAATTGGGCACAGCTAGCCATGACCAACTGCAACTGCGCTAAGTTATTTACCTTTACCACTAACTTGGGAATCAAACGGTAAAAGCTGGCATCGGTGCCGTAAGCCAGCGTTTGAGCGTGGCTGGTCATCAGCTGTTCGGGTAACAACTCTGCGGCAAGCTGGTCAAACAGTTGTTGGTAAGATCCCTCTAACGCCGGGCTGTTGGCTTGATTCATGGTGTAATCCTGTTCCATTTACTATCAATAATTAGCAATTAAATACTTTTTGGCGGCTTATTCGCCCTCAATCACTATCACAATTAATTCGCTGGGGCCGTGCGCGCCGTACGCTAAGGTTTGCTGAATATCAGCCGTTTTAGATGGCCCAGATATAAGCACCACATTACTGGGCAGCCCTTGGTGCCATTGCTGCTGAGCCATTAACAAAGCAAAGCTATCTACGATTTGACTGGCTTTAATAACAGCCACATGACACGGCGCTAATAGCGACAAACTGCGCGGCTCTTCTGCACTAGGTTTAAGCACCAAGGTTCCGGTGTCGGCAATTCCTGCGTCACACCCGGTTAAGCTTACCGACGTATTGTTGAATAAATCTGACTTGTGCTGCTCAAAATCTTGCTCAAAAACACCAAGCTTTAGTCGCGGTGTTAAAGCCTGAGTAAACAGCTGATACCACTCTCCCCCAGTGCCTAACATGGCGCTTTGCCATTGGTGCAACTCCGCTAACTCAATCAAGCTTCCAGTTAATTGTTCTACATTGGGTATGCTTATCACTTCAGCATGGGCGTTGGTTAGTTGCTGCTTAAATCGTGTTAAGCAAACCTCATGGCTAGGGCTTTGCCACGCTTGATGGCTACCAGCAGACGTTTTAGGGCTAAGCGCAGATACCGCACTTAAACGCTGCATAATATTGGCTTTTGCCAATGCACTTGCGTTGCTCATAAGCTCGCTCCTTTATTTGCCCGTTGTTTCATTTGCTGATGAAAACTCTGTGATGCCAATTCTGGTTTAGAACGGCAACGGGTCCACGCCCCCATAGGCAAAGGAATAAATCTCGCTAAGGTTAAAACCATGCGAGTGGCGAGGTGATAGATCTTTGGATGAGTGCTTAACCACGCCCAAAAACGCCAAGCATTGTGTTCGCTAAAACTGGCAGCACTGGCTTGGCCTTTTAGTGACGAAATGCCGCTCTCCGCAGGCATTTTTGCATCGTGACGCAAGCGCTGCAGCAAGCTGGGAATAGGAATATTCACCGGACAAACCTCTTCACAAGCACCGCATAAACTAGAGGCGGTGACTAAGTCACTGGTTTGCTCTAAACCTTGTAAATGCGGGGAAATAATTTTACCAATGGGGCCAGGATAGGTGGTGCCATATGCGTGCCCACCCACGCGGGTATAGACGGGACAATGATTCATACATGCGCCGCAGCGAATACACTGCAAGGTTTTACGCAAAGCGTCATCGGCATAAGCTTGCGAACGGCCATTGTCTAATAACACCAAGTGAACTTGCTGCGGGCCATCGCGCTCTGGCGAACGGCGCGGCCCCGAAATCATATTGAAATAAGTGGTAATGTGCTGGCCAGTGGCCGAGCGAGTTAAAATACTAAACAGTGGCGGCACATCGCTTAAATGCTCCACCACTTTTTCTATACCGGTCACCGCAATATGCAGGGGTGGCACGGTGGTGGTCATGCGGCCATTGCCTTCATTCTCCACCAAACAAAGGGTGCCTGTTTCGGCAACCGCAAAGTTCACCCCAGAAATGCCCACATCGGCTTGCTTAAACTTGTTACGTAAGGCTTTTCGACCGGTTTGGATCAACTTGTCTACCGACAAGGTATAATTAAAATCCTTGATATGCTCTAAGAACAAATCCGCCACTTGCTGCTTATTTTTATGGATAGCAGGCATAATAATGTGCGAAGGCGTTTCTTCTGCTAGCTGCACAATATACTCACCCATATCACTTTCTACGCACTCTATACCTAGGCTTTCCAGATGGTGATTTAGCTCGATTTCCTCGGTCACCATCGACTTACCTTTTACTACTTTTTTGCCCCCTGCTTGCTGGATTAAATCAGCAATCAGCTGTTGGGCTTGGCGGATATCTTCGGCCCAATGCACTTGAATACCGTTTGCTTGGCAATTTTGCTCTAACTGCTCTAGCAACTGCGGTAACTTACTTAAGCAACGCTGGCGAATGTTCTCGGCGTGTAAGCGTAATTGCGCTAATTCGTCTTCATCACTGAAGGCGTCTTTGCGCTTTTTTTGTAAGTAATCCATGGCGCCGCGAAAGTTCTGGCGTAGTTGTTGGTCGGCGAGCGATTCGCTGGCTTGGCGTTTAAATTGGCTTGCTTGGTAATGTTGTACACTCATGCTTTAGCCTCACTAGCGGGTTTAGTGCGCTTTAATAAAAAGCTGGCTAAGTGTTGGCCTTTAAACATGCTGGCCTCGCCACGATAGGCTAAGTGGCCATTAATGTTGGCCAAGCAGCCCCAATCGGCACTCACTAAGTAGTCGGCTCCCGATTGCTTTAAATGAGAGGCTTTGTCTTCCACCATCGCTTGGCTAATCTCGGCATGCCGCAATGCAAAGCTGCCACCAAAGCCACAGCATTCGGTATCGTAAGCGGCTTGTTTGAGTTCAACATTATCTAACTGAGCCAATAAGGCCTCAGAGCTTGTATGTATGCCCATTTCTCGTCGGCCACTGCAGGATGTATGCAATACCACTGAGCTAGCTTCGCCCGTGTCCGTTAGGTTTGCTCGGCATACTCGTGCCAAAAACTCACTAAATTCAAACACTCTTTGGCTAAATGCTTGTGCTTTTTCGGCATGTTCACTGGCTGCAAATAAGTCGGCATAGTGTTTAAACATCATACCCGCGCAGGAGCCAGACATTACCACTACCGGGTAGTTGTTGGGGAATAATGCCATTTGACTTAAGGCGACCGTTTTGGCTTGGTCTTGATAACCGGACGTGTAAGCAGGTTGGCCACAGCAACTTTGTTTTTCCACCCACATCACTTCTATGCCTTCGCGTTCCAGTAGTTCAATTGCGGCTAATCCGCCGTTGGGGTCAAGCACGTCTAACAAACAAGTGGCATAAAAATACACTTTGCTTGGCTTGCTCGGATACATCCTTAATCCTGCTTGGTTCATTCCCTACCTCATGCAAACTAGTCATGCTGATTTAGTGTTTATTGGCTTATTTTAGTTGAAGCTCCGCTGGCTAAAATAAGACCTTAGTGCCAAAGGCCAAATGTGAGAGTTCACACAAAGCCGAGGCTAAAACACACTTTTTATTAACATTTACTTTACACCTTCGACATTTATCCATATATAGAAACAAAGAAATTAATTATTTCCAAAAAATGCCAAATGTAGATGACTTAATTTTGTTTGCCAATGTAGTTGAGCAAGGATCCTTTAGCCGCGTTGCGGAACAACGAGAGCTTACTAACTCAGTGATTAGCAAACGAGTGGCTCGTTTAGAGCAAGAGCTATCGGTACAACTGCTATATCGCACTACCCGTAAACTCTCGCTAACCGAAGCAGGCCAAGCGCTATTTCTTCAAGCCAAAGATATTGCGCTAAGCGCACAAGAAGCCTTTGCGGAGGTAGGCGAATACGGAGAAAGCCTGAGCGGGAAAATTAAAATCAGTGTGCCCACCATTTCTGGCGAATTACTGCTGGCAGAAGCCTTAGCGTCGTTTTGTGAGCAATACCCAGACATTAGCGTGGATATGTCGATGGATAACCGCTTTGTAGACTTATTAGAAGGCGGTTTTGACTTGGCGATTAGAACCGGCAGCTTGCCTGATTCCTCGTTGATTGCTCGCCACATTATTGACTCACATTGGGTGGTGGTTGCCAGCCCCCGCTACTTGGCGAAGAGAGGTATTCCGTGGACACCCGACGAGCTCACCAAACATCGCTGCTTAAGCTACAGCTACCAAGAAGGTGGCGCTGAGGAGTGGATGTTTCACAGTAAGCAGCAAACTCAAGCCGTTCGAGTAAACAGTGGCTTTAGTACCAACAATGCCAGAGCCTTAAGAACCGCAGCAATAGCAGGACACGGGGTAATTTATGTACCTCGCTGCTTGGTACATGAAGACTTAGCCGCAGGGCGCTTACAGGAGATATTGGTAGGCCAAGCCGCCAAAGTACTCGGTATTTACGCGGTCTATCCTTTCACTCGCCAACAACCGAAAAAAATCAAATTACTTATTGAGCATATTCGCCAGCGCTATTTAGCCATCGCCGAATATTTTTAGCGCGCTTCACAACTTACTAAAAATGAGTAGTATTCGTTAGTTAAGATAAAAAATCCCCCTATACTGAGGGTATTCAACTGGTAAGAGCAATCTCTTGAAAAACCTTGTGGCTTGTTTAAGTTTAAGTCTACTCAGTACTTCAGTTATCGCTGCGGCGCTAATGAAGGTAGCTGTGCTCGACTTTGATTTAGATGAAGGTGAAGATGAACCGGGTTTAGATTACTTAGTAGAGGCTGCTAGACAAATTGATATTGAGCTCGAACTAATCCCCCTGCCTGAAGCGCGAGCCAGTCGCTTGTTAGAGTTAAACCTATTAGATGGTGAAGCTTTTCCTTACGATATTCCCAGCAGAAAAACTGACAACATGCTGAAAATAGATGTGCCTATTGAATCTTCAAAGTTGTGGATTTGGGTGCCTCACGATCAGAACTGCGTCTCCCACCCTGACCAGCTGAGTAACTTTAAGCCGGTTGGTTTAAGTGGTATCCCCTACTTCAACATTTTTTATCAACTCTCTGACGTTGGCTTTGAGAAAGTATCCTCGCCAAAACTAATGGTAGAAATGCTGCGGCGAGGTCGCGCCGACTACTTTGCAGCCAGCAAGCGCTCGGTCGAATTTATCTACAGCGCTCAAGAGAAACAGCAAATCAAATCCTGCTTTAACCAACACTTTATCGAAATCACAAGCTACTTTTACCTGAATAAAAAACACCAAGCCATTGCCGAGCTATTGGAGCAAGAACTATTAGAAGTGGTGAATTCACACCCCGATGATGATGACGATTAATATTTAGCATTCTCATTATTCAGCTAAACCTGCTACCTAAAACCATCTTTATAAAACGCATTTAAGCCCATGTTCCTAAAACACTTTAGCTTATGGCCAGCCAATAACAATACCGAGGCTAAAATAGTGAATGACACTAGAGCTCAAGCAAAAGTGCTGGTAGTGTTAGCCTATTCATCACATAACATGCAGGAGCTTAGCTTGTGAGCCGTTCTTCATTTCAACAGTTTCATTGGCAATCGAGCCAGTTCAAAAGTGCCAGCAATGATATTGATAGCTTTTATTCTTTACTCGCCGAGCAAATGCAGCGTTTAGGAATGCAGCAGCAAACACTTGGTGAAGTTGACGCTTACCCACTTGATCTTTACCAATCTCCTAACCCGCACTCTTCACGCCCAAACTTACTGATTAGTGCTGGTTTTCACGGTGAAGAAGCAGCTGGGCCTTGGGGCATGTTAAAGTTTCTCTCACAGCTAGATAGTGAGGTTTTCAACAAGATTAATCTTAGTTTACTGCCACTGGTAAACCCTACTGGGTTTAAAGCCGGCCATCGTTTCAACCAATATGGTGAAAACCCTAACCGAGGTTTTGAGTTTGCCGCCGGACGTGCGCTTGAAAGTGCCGATAGCTCTGCAGAAGGCAAACTGCTGATTGCTCAACAAGACTTGCTAAAAGCACTTAGTACAGATGGCATACTCACTTGCCACGAAGACGTGCTGCAGCATAACTGTTATGTCTATTCTTTTGAGCCTGAACAAGCCGCCGGTGCATTTAGCCTTAGTTTACGCGACAGCTTAGCGGGCTTTTTTGAAGTGGCTGCGGACAACAGTATCGATGGTTGCCCCTTAGATAAGGGCTTAATCCACAACCACTACGATACCTCGTTTGAATCTTGCTTGGTAAGATTAGGGGCTAAAAGGGGCGCTTGTAGCGAAACCCCTGCACTGGAAGACTTTGACCAACGGATAGATGCAAACTGCGCTGTAATGCAGCAGTTTGTTGCTTTTAGTCTCTAGGCCCTTAAGTTTTACATTTTACAGCCTAAGGATTCACTCTTAGGCTGGTGTTACTCTTTCAGCAGTTTGTAAATCTAACTGCATTTCTATCACCCCATCTTCCAGTTCAAACTTCACTCTAAACCCTAAATGTTTGGCTAAGCCTGCCATGCCTCGGTTTTGAATCATTGTCATCCCACTCAAGGTTTGGGTGCCCATTGCCTGATAATAAGCAATAAGCTTTTGCAGTAGCTGCTTGCCTAAACCCTGACCTTGTAAGTCACTTCTTACCACCATGGCAAACTCTGCATCAAGGTTATCTGGATCAATGCTCGCCCTTACTACGCCAAGGATGGCTCGGTCGTCTTCAGCGCTCTCGTCTACCGCAATAAAAGCCATCTCGCGGGCGTAATCAATTTGCGTAAGCAGCGCCATCTCTTCATGCGTCATTTGCCCTCTCGCGCCAAAGTAGCGCTTGTAACGGTCTTCTTCGGTAAGTGAAGAGTCAAAGGCTAAATGCTTGGGTTCGTCTTCTGGCAAAATAGGACGCAGCAATACTTTGCTACCATTTTTAATCTGGCAATATTCTTCTAATTCTTTGGGATAGGGGCGAATTGCCAAGCGCTGTCCTAAGCCTTGCTCAGCCGCTTGCAAGCGCATATTTACATCTAGCAAGGTAATGTTATCGCCTGCTGCGAGTACCGGGTTAAGGTCTAAACGAGCAATCTCTGGGCAATCAATCACCAAATCAGATAAGCGGGTGAGCATGGTACATAAGGCTTCCATTTTTAGCCCATTAGGCAAACGCCGGTCTCTAATTTTTTGCGCCTTAAGGGCAGAAATTACCAAGTAACGGGACAAACTCATATTCAGTGGCGGCAAAGCTACTGCGGCATCTTGGGTTTCATCCCACTCCGAGCCCCCCTCGCCTAAAAATATCGCAGGGCCAAACACCGGGTCGTTAATCACTGCCACTCGCAACTCTTGTGCTCCAGCGGTTAAGGCCATGCGCTGTAAAACCATCCCTTCAACTCTGGCTTGAGGGTAGGCCTGCTGAACCCTATCCAGCATTGATTCTGCGGCAATCTTAAGCTCTTGTTGGTTGTTAATGTTTAGACTGACACCGTGTACATCGGATTTATGCAAAATATCTGGGGATTGAATTTTCAGCGCCACCGGGTAACCAATATCTTCGGCACACGCGATAGCTTCTGCCACATCATGCACCAACCATGTATCGATAGTTTGCAAACCAAAAGCTTGCAGCAAAGGTTTAGCTTCATGGGTTTCTAATACAAATTTTTGCTGTTCTAGAGCACTTTGCAAAATCTGCTTCGCGCTTTGGTCAACGGCGGTTTCCACAGCAGTACTTGGGGTTTCTGAGAGCAGTTTCTGATTACGCCTAAATTCTACCATGTGCATAAACGCACCCACCGCTCCCTCTGGGGTGCGGTAAGTGGGAATGCCCGCTTTGGTAAATGCCATACGCCCTGGGTACGCCGTGGCTTCTCCCATCCAATTGGTGAGAATATTTAACCGCCGTGCTTTGCTATCTTGCTTAATCACCTTGATTAACGCCTCAGCGGTAGACTCGGCTCCCGCCAATGCCGACGGCGCGTGCATTAGTAACAAGGCATCAGCTTCACCGCTACTTGCGACAATGTCTAAGGCTTGGGCATAACGTGAAGGATCGGCATCACCAACAATATCTAAGGGGTTTTGCCCCGACCATGCGCTAGGTAAAACTTCAGACAACTTCGCTAAGGTCTCTTCGGAAAACTCAGCTAGCTTACCGCCGCGCTCCATCAAGGCATCAACCGCCAATACTGCTGGACCACCGCCATTACTCAAAATGGCTAGTCGTTCACCTTGCAAAGGATTGGCATAGGTCAGCGTTTCTACTGCAGCGAATAACTCATGTAAATCTTTAACCCTCAGCATACCAGCACGCTTAAAAGCCGCATCGTAAACCGCATCGTTGCCCACTAGGCCACCAGTATGTAAAGAAGCCGCCTTGGCCCCCACACTACTGCGCCCAGATTTAATCACCAAAATTGCTTTATTACGCGAGGCTGCCCGCGCCGCAGACATGAAACGTTGAGTATCTTTTACCGAATCGATATACAGCATAATTACTTGGGTTTTGGCATCTCGAGACAAATAGTCGAGTAGCTCACCAAAGTCGATGTCTAACGCATCTCCTAGGGAAATAAACGAGGAAAAACCTATGCCTTTATCATTAGCCCAATCAAGTACTGTGGTACACACCGCAGCAGATTGAGACACAAAAGCAATTTTTCCAACTTGGCTATTAGCATGAGCAAAAGACGCGTTAAGCCCAAGCTGGGGCAGCATAATGCCTAAACTGTTCGGCCCCAAAATACGCATACCGTAGCGTTGAGCCAATGCGAGTATTTGCTCGGTAACCGTTTGCTGTGGTTCATCAACACTTATGTCTAAACCACCGGCAGTAATAATGGCCGCCTTACAGCCAAACTGACCCAGCTTTTCTATTACCTCTGGCAGGCGAGTGGCGTTCACACACACCACCGCTAAATCGGGCCGCTGCGGTAACTTCTCAATGCTCGGGTAAGCAAGCACGCCCAGCACGGCTTTATACTTAGGGGTTACCGGCATTACTGGGCCATTAAACCCAGCACTCATCAAGTTCTTCATCACCACGTTGCCGGGGCGTAAAGCACGGTTTGATGCACCAATCACCGCAATAGATTTTGGAGAAAACAAGTCATGCAATTTGCGTTGGCTCATTCCAGCTGTCTCGCTTTTGCTTTTAGCTAATTAGGCTTAAGTGTAACGCTTATCTTAAAAGACTAAGGTATTCATTGTTCACAGTATTTACACTCTACTACCAAGGTCGCAGTCTACCGAGTGTTATCTGGGTAAGTACTTTGAACGAAAATGCCTTTAAGCTAAATAATCAGGCTATTACGTAACATAGCATCTACAATTATTTTAAAGTCACCCTGGTTTTTTTAACTCGCACTAGTTTTTTATACAAACAACTGGACAAAAAGCGTTTTTTTTATTCATATCTTAAAGAAACCCTGCAATTTTAAGGAAGAAAGCATGGCGTTAACCTCTATTCGCGCGATCGATTACATGACTAAAAATCCGGTAACGGTACAACCTACTACCTCGTTGTTTGAGGCTATCGACATCATGCTTGCTGCAAAAGTATCGGGTGCCACAGTAATAAACCAGCAACGTGAAGTGGTTGGAGTCATTTCTGAAATAGACTGTTTACAGGCGATTTTAAAAGGTACTTACCACGGAGAGATTGGTGGAAGTGTTGCCGATTTTATGACTGAAGAGGTGGATGTTATTGGCACTGACATGGACATACTGGCAGTAGCAGAAAAACTGATTAAGGAAAAACGCCGCAGAATGCCCGTAGTACAAAATGGTAAGTTTATTGGCCAATACAGTATTCGCAGTATTCTTAACGCGGTGAAAGAGTTTAATCTCAAGTAGCAAATAACAAAAAGGGCCGCTTATTGCCGCCCTTTACAACTTACCCGCTTAACGCACATTTAGTGAGCTTGGTTCACCACCATTTGCGATTGCAAACTTTCAATCTCAGCAATAATGCTCGCCGTGTTTTCACTGTCTGGCACCATGAGGTCAAGCTCGGCAGTAAATACATTCCCTCCGGCCTCCGGCACACTAACACGATGACACTCAAGCTTATTAACGTTCACCCCATGCCCCACCAACAAACGTGTAATATCGTTAATCAGTCCTGGTCTATCTTCGGCATCAATCACTAAGCGCAGAGATTCTGATTGCGATAGATGCGCAGGTTTACAATCGTGAATATCAAGCTGAACACCGTCTACATTAAGAAGCGCATCTTGTAAGGTTTGGCTATTTTTTTGTGGAACTTGAACTTTGAAGATACAGGCAAATTGCCCATCGAGGTTAACTACGCGACTGCTTAGCCACTTTCCCTGCTGAGAATGCGTTATATCGGCTAAGCGATTTAGCGTACCGGGTTTATCTTCGCCCACTGCGGTAACTAAAAATAGAGCGCTCATACTTCTACCCCTTTTTGTGCTAAAACCTACTCTAAGTTTATACCACCTGAGAGTGAACGGTGTGATAAAACTCCTAGTTTGAGGCAATTATCAGTAAAAGCTGTTTAAAATGCTAACTGGTAGCAAAAATTCATATTTTTTAATGACTTTTAACTATTTAGCAGACAAAAAAGCCGACGAAAGTCGGCTTAATTCAAGCAGGGCTAAATGAACTATTTGTTGCTATAAACACCAACATTTTTAAAGCCAGCGTCTTGTAAGTACAAGGCTTGTAGTTTGCTCATTACACCGCGATCACAGTACAACATATAGTGCTTGCTTTGATCCAAATCGCCAAACTGGGTGGCTAATTTAAAGAAGGGAATATGTTTCACTTCAACGCCATCCATTGCAAAGGGTTTTAGCTCTAGTTCTTCCATAGAGCGAATATCCAATATTACTGCTTCTTTATCTTGCGCAACCTCTTCGCTATCAACTTCGGTGACTTGCTCGTCGGTTTCTTTAGCAATATCGCGAATATCGGTAATGCGGCTATCTTCAACCACTTTGTCGAGTATAGAGAAATCAAACTTTTCTTCTTCAATAAGCAGTTTAGATTCAACCGCCTTCACCGTCGGTTTGTTAGAAATAACACCGCAGTACTCCGGCATAGTTTCCGCGAAATCATTGGTGCCAATGCGCTTAGCAACATCAATAATGTCTTGCTTGTCGGTAGCAATAAGCGGGCGCAATATCAAGGTTTCAGATACCCGGTCAATCATGCTTAAGTTTACTAAGGTTTGACTAGACACTTGGCCAACTGCTTCGCCGGTCACCAAGGCTGGTATATCCAGTTTCTTAGCTACCTCAGAAGCAGCCCGCACCATCATTCGTTTAAGCACAACACCCATTTGGCCGTTGTCTACCTTCTCAAGAATTTCGTTTACCACTGGGTCAAAATCTACGGCGACAAATTTCACCCGATGAGATGAGCCAAAACGTTTCCAAAGATGATGAGCAACTTGTTTAACACCTAGTTCGTGAGCACGCCCACCAAGGTTAAAGAAACAATAATGCACCTTGGCGCCACGCTTAATGAGCTGGTAACTTGATACACCAGAGTCAAAGCCGCCAGAGATGAGTGACAGAACACTTTCTTGTGTAGCTATCGGGAAACCGCCTAGGCCTTCATGTTTGGCCTTAACCAGATAAACATCTTCGTCAGATATCTCTAGTTTTACCGTCTCATCTGGATTCTTTAAGCGCACCCCATTGCTTTCGCAATGCTGGTTAAGGCCGCCACCAACATAACGCTCTACTTCAATTGATGAGAAATCATGCTTACCGCTACGTTTTACTCGAACACAAAAGGTTTTACCTTTTAAGCGGTCTTTCCACACCTCATAAGTCAGTTCATAAATACTGTGTAAATCAGTAAAAGTATGCTGAGATACTTCTAGAAAATGCACTATTCCCGGTGTAGACGACAAGGCTTCGATAACCGCCGCTCGGTTTTCTTCGCTTTCGTTACGCGAAGTGACCACCATTCGATCCCAGTCTAGGCGTACGCGAATCGTTTCATCGATAGGACTAATTACATTACGAATATTGCTTTGCAGGATTTTGCTGAAGCGCTTGCGAACTGGCTTACTCTTCATAGCAATTTCTGGAAATAGTTTAACGATGAACTTCATAACTCTGGGGCCTTGATAAATTTGGGCGCGAATTATACCGCGAGTTATGGCAGTGAGCCAATCTTGTTTATTTTAGGCTAAGAACAAGTGCAATACTTTTCTGAATAAAACGCAAAGCGAAGTAAAAAAGAGAGGACAAAAAAAGAAACTCGCCGGTATTAGCGGCGAGGTAAATAACTATTGTGCGTCGGAGACCGCGATCTCACCAGATTGAGAGGCTTTACCTTGCATAATGCCTATCTCTACACGGCGGTTGCGGCGACGATTTTCCAAGGTATTGTTTTTAAGCAGCGGTTGAGTATCTGCCACGCCACTTACTATCAACCGTTCTTCGGCAAACCCTTGTACCTTAATCAGCTCATGTGCCACCGATACCGCGCGTTGGCTAGAAAGATCCCAGTTTGAACGATACAGCTCCGATTCAGCTTGTTGATTATCGGTATGCCCAGACACCGTAACGATGCCCGGAATATCTTTAATCACTTCGCCCACACGGCGAATTACCGGCCTAAACTTAGGCTGCAAAAATGCCGAACCAGAAGGAAATGCGCCTTTTTCTCGGACGCGAATAATAATTTGCTGGCCTAATGACTCTACTTCAATTGCGCCATCTTCAATTTGGTCTCGCAATTGTTGAGCAATCCGCTTAGCGGTTTCATTTTGCTGAGCTTGAGTCTCTGATTGGCTTTGTGAAGATTGAGCTTGAGTAGCAGAGGCGCGGCCGCCGGTCTGTTGGCCTGCAGCTTTTTGCTGCCCGCCCGCATCGGCTTCTTCACCATCATGAAACTCCAGCTTGGCCTGAGTCATGTCAATGGTCTGCTGCATGATGGTTTCAATTGGTGTGGGTTCGGGCCGACCAGGGCGAAACTCCTGGGCAATCACCGAGGTTCCTTTGGGAATATCTTTTACTTCCAACAGGTTCTGCACACCAAAGGCATACTTCATCGACCCAGCGATTTGTTTAAACTTTAATACGTCCATCTCCGAGAATGCCAATAGCAATACGAAGAAACACATCAACAAAGACATAAGATCGGCAAAGGTGCCCATCCATGCGGGCAAACCTTCGGGGGGACATTTGCAAGGTTCTTCCATTACTGCGTCACCTATTCGTCGGTTGTACCAAGAGAGCGCTTACCTTCCGGCAGATAGTTTTTCAACACGCCTTCGATCACACGCGGATTTTGCCCATCTTGGATCCCTAATACCGCATCTAAAATAAGACTACGATTTAGCTTTTCTTCACCGGCACGCAGCAATAGCTTCTCACTAATGGGAATCGCCACCATATTAGCTAAAATGGCACCGTACAAGGTCGTTAACAAGGCTACCGCCATGGCAGGACCAATAGACTTAGGGTCATCCATGTTAGACAACATCGCTACCAAACCAATTAGCGTACCAATCATACCCATTGCCGGCGCCACATCGCCTAGAGCTTTGAATATGCCTGCGCCAAACTCGTGGCGTTCAGAAGTGAGAGAAATATCTTTCTCCATGGTGGCACGCACTACGTCAGCGTCGTGACCATCAACTAGCATATCAATGCCTTTTTGCATAAAGGGATTGGTGATCTCAGCTTCTTCCAAAGCTAAAAAGCCCCCTTTACGGGCAGCGTCAGCCATTTCAACTGAGCGCTCAATTAAATCATCGGGTTTGTCGGCCTTAAACATAAAAGCTTTGGCCGCAATTTTAATTGCACCCAAAAACTGGCCGAGGTTGTATTTCATCAATACAACGAATAACGAACCACAAAAAACAATCAGTACCGAAGGGATATCGATGAAAATCTCAATCCCGCCCCCCATCACCATCGCCATTACAACAAACGCGAAGGCGCCGATAATCCCAATCAGCGTTGCTAAATCCACTGCTTTTTCCTTTTAACCTGTAGCCTAGAGATTCTAATTAAACTAATACTAGTCTACTCCCAAAACAGAATCGAAGGTAATTTTGTGTTCTCATATCAATATCTTGACACACCAAGCTCTTCTATATTTATCGACCAAAATAAAAATACTTGAGTCGCATGTTTGACCTGCCTATACGCCTAGGGTAACTTTGCGCCAGCATAAGTATGAGAGAGGCCTTGGCTGTGGTTGCAAAAAAACCAGAAAAGATGAAGTTTGAAGAGACTTTAAATGAACTTGAGGACATTGTTCAACAATTAGAACAAGGTGAGTTAAGCCTCGAAGATTCACTCAAACAATTTGAGCGCGGTATCGGCCTTGCTAACGCTGGACAAGCAAAACTGCAGCAAGCTCAGCAACAGGTTGAGATACTTCGTCAAGGTCCAAACGGCGATACTTTAGAACCGCTGTCTCAGGAGTCTTCTGAGTGAATACTACTTTAGCCAGCACCATCGCTGACTATCAATCACAAATTAATGCGCACTTAGACCAAATACTAGAGCAGCAAACAGTAAACGACCCGCGTTTATTGGCCGCTATGCGCCATGGTTTATTGCTAGGCGGAAAAAGAGTTCGCCCGCTGCTTGTTTATATCGTAGGTCAATTAACCGGAGCTTCCACAGAGCTACTTAATACTGCAGCAGCAGCCGTTGAATGCGTTCACGCTTATTCGCTTATTCATGATGATTTACCTGCCATGGACGACGATGATCTACGCCGCGGCCAAGCAACTTGCCATATCGCCTTTGACGAAGCCACTGCAATTTTAGCCGGTGATGCCCTGCAAAGTTTGGCGTTTAGTTTAATTGCTGATGCTCCAGCCAGTGATGCGCAAAAAGTCGCTATGCTAAAAGTGTTAAGCCAGGCAGCCGGATATAATGGCATGTGTGGCGGACAAGCCTTAGATATTGCAGCAACCAATCAAACAATAAGCTTGCAGCAGTTAGAAACCGTTCACCAACATAAAACCGGCGCTATTATTAAAGCAGCGGTGATGCTAGGCGCAATTTGCGCCAATATTACCCAGCCAAATGAACAACAAGCTTTAGCTCGTTATGCCGATGCGTTAGGCTTAGCTTTTCAAGTTAGAGATGACATTTTAGATATAATTAGTGATACCGATACTTTAGGAAAACCTCAAGGCTCTGATGAGGCGCTAAACAAAAGCACATACCCAAGTTTGCTAGGCTTGGACGGCGCCATAGAAAAGGCTGAATTGCTAGGTAAAGAAGCGCTGTTAGCTTTAGAGAGTTTGCCTTACAATGGTGAGTTGCTAGCCTCATTGGCTGATTATGTCGTGCATCGAAACAACTAGTCGTCAACAATAAAAATAATGATAAGCATTTTATATGACACTGAATATTAAAGATTACCCAACTCTTGCTCTTGCAGACCTGCCTCCGCAGCTGCGCCAACTAGAGCAACAGCAGCTTCCCGAACTATGTGACGAACTTCGCCAGTATCTACTTAACAGTGTTAGCCAGTCGAGTGGCCATTTAGCCTCAGGCTTAGGCGCAGTTGAACTCACAGTTGCCTTGCATTACGTATACAACACACCCTTTGATAAATTGGTTTGGGATGTTGGTCATCAGGCTTACCCGCACAAAATTCTTACTGGTCGCCGTGAAAAAATGTCGACCATTCGTCAGTTTAAAGGTTTACACCCTTTCCCATGGCGTGGTGAAAGTGAGTACGACGTATTAAGCGTAGGCCACTCTAGCACCTCAATTGGTGCAGCCTTAGGCATGGCGATAGCCGCTGAAAAAGAACAACAGGGCCGTAAAGTGGTGGCCGTGATTGGCGATGGCGCCATGACCGCCGGTATGGCTTTTGAAGCGTTAAACCACGCGGGCGCAATCCACAACGACATGTTAGTGATATTAAATGACAACGAGATGTCGATTTCGGAAAACGTTGGCGCGCTCAATAACTCGCTAGCAAACATTCTTTCAGGCTCGTTGTACTCTTCGCTCCGTGAAGGCGGGAAGAAAGTACTCAGCGGTATGCCCCCTATTAAAGAGCTAGCTCGCCGCGCTGAAGAACACCTTAAAGGCATGGTAGTACCTGGCACTTTATTTGAAGAATTTGGCTTTAACTACATTGGCCCTATTGATGGCCATGATGTAAAAGGCTTAGTGCGAACATTAAGCAATATGCGAGACTTAAAAGGTCCGCAAATTTTGCATGTAATGACCAAAAAAGGGAAAGGCTATTTACCCGCCGAACAAGACCCTATTGGTTACCACGGCGTGCCTAAATTTGACCCTAGCCAAAGTAACCTACCTAAAAGCAAAGGTGCCGCGCCTACGTTCTCTAAAGTATTTGGCGATTGGTTATGTGACATGGCCGCCAAAGATAAAAAGCTAATGGGGATTACCCCAGCGATGCGCGAAGGTTCGGGCATGGTGCGCTTTTCTAAAGAGTTCCCTGAACAATACTTCGACGTAGCCATCGCTGAGCAGCACGCAGTGACCTTTGCCGCTGGATTAGCCATTGCTGGCTATCAACCAGTTGTGGCTATTTACAGTACCTTTTTACAGCGCGCCTACGACCAGTTGATTCATGACGTAGCCATTCAAAACTTGCCGGTGTTATTTGCTATCGACCGCGCCGGCATTGTTGGTGCAGACGGCCCAACTCACCAAGGTGCTTTTGATTTAAGCTACTTAAGAGCAGTACCTAACTTAGTAATTATGGCCCCCGCCAACGAAGATGAATGTAGGCAAATGCTCTACACAGGCCATTTACATCAGGGGCCTGCTGCGGTTCGCTACCCTCGTGGCGGCGCAGATAATACGCCAATCAACGATGCAATGAGCGCCATAGAGATTGGTAAAGCCAGGGTATTACGCGAAGGTAAAAAGATTGCCATTCTCAACTTTGGTAGCTTGTTATGTAAAGCCGCTCCTGTAGCCGAACACCTCGATGCAACACTGGTAGACATGCGCTTTGTTAAGCCGCTAGACAAAGACTGCATTCGCCAGTTAGTCGAGAGCCATGAGATAATTGTAACGGTTGAAGAAAATGCCATTTTGGGTGGCGCCGGTTCTGCAGTTAATGAGTTTTTATTTGCTGAACAACTTAACCAAGTAAAAGTACTTAATATTGGCTTACCCGACAATTTTGTTGAGCAAGGTAGCCAAGATGAAATATACCAACTATTAGGTTTAGACAGCGTAGGCATTCAACAAAAAATCGAAGACTTTAACAATAAGCCTTCTCGTTAATCTAACACCTGTAAACGTTCAAACAATGGGAATGGACTAGCCCGATTCATATTTTCAATATTAATCCGCTGGTTCAATGCCCATATCTTTCGTTGCCAATATAAAGGCACAAACACCGCTTCTTGGTATAATTGCTGCTCAAGATATTGAATAATCTTGTCGCGTTTTTCTTCATCAAGCTCTTGCTCGCCAGCCAATATAAGCTGGGTCACCTTTTCATTCCGGTAAGACAAGCAACCAGCCGTTTGCGGGCTTGTGCCGGTATCCTCAATGAACATAGAGCGAGCAATACTTAATACATCACCAGCATCACTTTGGCGGCGCGTTAACATCACATCACTTGCGCAGTTTTCAATATTGGCTTGATACTCTTGTTCATCTAACCATTCTGGAACGAGGGTGATGTTGACCCGATCCAACATCGACACCAATTGCGGTACCACTTTAGAGTGCTCACCAAATAGCTGTTTGGGGACTGCAATAGTAAGCGTAAAGCCATCTTCAAAACCCGCTTGCTGCAGCAATTGATGCGTCAGTAATAGGTTATAGCGCGGCAACAATTCTTTATTGTAACCAGGAAGACCAGGGATGCTTAACTGGGTAGACGCTAAAGCGTAAGGCCCCAACACTTCAGCTAACCTAACATTATCAATCGCCAAGTTTAACGCTTGGCGTACCCGCCGATTAGCCAGCGCGGGATGGCGTTGATTTAATTCAATGGCCAACCACTTTAGACCCTCGGTCTGAATAACCGA
Organism: Agarivorans sp. DSG3-1; assembly: GCF_046774965.1. Classification (NCBI taxonomy): domain Bacteria; kingdom Pseudomonadati; phylum Pseudomonadota; class Gammaproteobacteria; order Alteromonadales; family Alteromonadaceae; genus Agarivorans; species Agarivorans sp. DSG3-1. The sequence goes on from NZ_CP177241.1 coordinate 4,571,021, forward strand.
TAGTTGCGGGTCTTTATTTAACAGCTCTACATAGTTATCGGGTACATGGTCTACCACATCCACATCGCGAGAAAATAAGCTCGCCATGCGCATTTCAGACTGCACAATTGGCACCACTTTAATTTGCGTAATATTACTGCGCTTGTTACGCCAATATTCAGGGTTGACGGAAAACTCGGTCACAATGCCCGGTATGTAACGGGCCAACTTAAAAGGTCCGGTTCCCGATACCGAGGAGACTATCTCGACGTTTTCTAATTCCTGGTTTGCTAGATAAAACTGTTTGTCTGCTGGGAATATATAACTTAAACGCTGAATCAACTCTGAGAATGGTCGGTAGGTGAGCACTTCAAACTGCGAACTATTTAAAGCTTTTAAGCTCTTAATCGGTGCAAACAAACTTTGTAAGTGAGGCTGTTGCTGAATGCGGTTAAAGGTCCACTCTACGTCTTCAGCCGTAAGCGGATTTCCCGAATGAAAAACAACATCATTACGTAACTCAAACTGAATTTGAGTAGGCGATATTATTTTCCACTTGGTCACCAAGCGTGGGGCGACTCTTCCTTGTTGATCAAGTAAAAACAAAGGGTCGAACAACAAGTGGTTGATAAAATTACTGTTAGCATCCACTTCCTCAACAATTACGTTAGGCTCAGCATGAAAAGCCGTTCCCCAAACCAAGGTTTTGGCTGGTGAAACATTTACCCAGCCTACAATTAACACCAATAACAGCGCTATTTTGTGTATTTTAGCTTTGGTTTTATCTAACAATGCCAACGTGAAGAGTCCTTGGTAAGTTTATCCAACTAACTTACACGGGATGAGGCAATAAAAAAAGCGGGACAAGCCCGCTTTTTGTTTGGTTTCGAGATACTTAGGCGATTCGCCCCTCTTCTCGCGCAAAACATGCCACTTGTGCATTTGTTTCGCGAACTAAGGCTGGCTGTTCTTTGTGGCAGCGGTCGTTAGCATAACGACAGCGCGCATGAAACGCACAACCTTGCGGCGGATTAAGTGGCGAAGGCAGTTCACCCTCTAGTTTAATCTTTTCGCGGCGATGAGCTGGGTCTAAACGCGGCGTACTCGACAACAACGCTTGAGTGTATGGGTGTTTAGGGTTAGCAAACAACTCTTCACAAGAGGCGTATTCAACCGCTTTCCCCAAATACATTACCATCACTTCATCGGCAATATGCTCCACCACCGACAAATCATGCGAGATGAAAATGTAGCTTAAGCCCATTTCTTCTTGCAGGTCCATCATCAAGTTTAGCACTTGAGCTTGCACAGACACGTCTAAAGCGGAGACAGGCTCATCGGCTACCACAACCTTAGGGTCTAGCATCAAACCGCGAGCAATGGCGATACGCTGACGCTGACCGCCAGAAAACATATGCGGATAACGGTCATAATGCTCTGGGCGTAAACCTACTTTGGCCAACATCGCTAGGGCTTTTTGCTTACGCTCAGCTTTGCTCATGTCGCTATTGATGACCAAAGGCTCTTCTAAAATGGTCCCCACCTTCTTACGGGGGTTAAGTGAACCATAAGGATTTTGGAAGATAATCTGAATTTTTTGGCGCAATGCTTTAGCGGCATCTTTACCCAAGCTTAAGATATCTTTGCCATCAAAACACAACTCACCAGCGGTAGGTGTTTCAATCATAGTGAGTACGCGAGCCAAGGTTGATTTACCACAACCAGACTCCCCTACTACCGCTAAAGTTTTCCCCTTTGCAAGACTAAAGCTTACCCCGTCAAGGGCTTTTACTGTAGCGTCTGGCTTAAACATGCCCGCTTTAACGTGGTAATGTTTTTTCACCCCGTTGACCGACAATACCGACTCTTGCTCTTGATTCGCGGGTTGCTCTGAATCTAACGCAGCCGCTTTCATAATAGTGTCACTCATGCGCTTGGTCTCCCTGCTTCATCAAGTGGCGTAAAACAACGCACTTGACGAACGCCCTCTCCCTGCATAGTGGGTTGTTCTTTCTGACAACGCTCTGTGGCATAAGGGCAACGTGGATTAAGCAAACAACCTATCGGGCGATCAAATGCGCCTGGCACTACACCTGGCAGTGCATCTAGGCGGTCTTTGCCCAGTGATGACTCAGGCAACGATCGCAATAGCGCTTGAGTATAGGGATGTTTAGGTTTAGAAAAAATCTGTTCCGCCGGGCCCGTCTCTACTACTTGGCCGGCATACATCACAATCACTCGATGCGCCGCTTCTGCTACTAATGCCAAATCGTGAGTAATTAACACCAAGCCCATGTTCTTTTGCTTTTGCAGATCTAATAACAAATCTACAATTTGCGCCTGAATAGTCACGTCTAATGCGGTGGTAGGTTCATCAGCAATCAATAGTTTAGGATCACAAGCAATCGCCATCGCAATCATCACGCGTTGACTCATACCACCAGACAACTGGTGCGGGTAAGTTTTCAAACGTGATTCAGGGTCAGGAATGCCCACTTGGTCAAGCAATTCAATCACTCGTTGACGGCGCCATTTTTTATCACCGCTTTGGTGAATTTTGAGCGCTTCGCTAATTTGATACTCAACCGTATAACAAGGGTTAAGGCTCGACATTGGTTCTTGGAAAATCATCGCGATTTCGGCACCAGTAATCGCACGGCGCTTATTTTCTGACATGGCCAATAAATCTTGACCTTCAAACTTAAGCGTATCGGCTTTTACCTTACCTGGGTATTCTATCAAGCCCATAATAGACAGTGAGCTTACACTCTTGCCTGAGCCAGACTCGCCTACAATGCCAACAATTTCACCTTTCTCTACGCTGTAACCCACTTGGTCTACCGCGCGAAACGGATTATCGCCATCACCAAATTCAACAGTGAGGTTATTAACTTCTAATAAAGACACAACTAATCTCCTACTGCTTCAATTTAGGGTCGAGTGCGTCGCGTAAACCGTCACCCATTAAGTTAAAGGCTAACACCGTTAACAGAATAACAAGGCCAGGGAAGGTTACGACCCACCAGGCGCGTTGCACAAACTGTAAGGCATCCGCCAACATGCTTCCCCATTCAGGTGTCGGTGGTTGAGCACCTAAGCCTAAGAAGCCTAAAGCAGCCATATCTAAAATAGCGTTAGAAAAACCTAAAGTCGCTTGCACAATAAGTGGTGCAGTACAGTTAGGTAAAATAGTGATGAACATTAAACGCAACGAACTAGCACCTGCTACGCGAGAAGATATTACGTAGTCTTTGTTTAGTTCGGCAATAGTAGAGGCACGCGTTAAACGCACGTAGTGTGGCAAGGATACAATAGCAATCGCCATGGCGGCGTTGAAGATACTTGGACCTAAGATTGCCACAATAGCGATAGCCAACAACAAACTTGGCATTGCTAGCATGATATCTACGGCACGCATAATCACAGTTTCTACTGCACCACGGAAAAATCCAGCGGTTAAACCCAATATTACCCCTAGGCCTAGCGAAAGGGTAACTACCAACACACCAATAAATAGTGATAACTGCGCACCGTGGATAAGACGAGACAAGATGTCCCGGCCTACGTCATCGGTGCCCAGCAAGTAAGCACTGTTGCCACCATCTAACCAAGCAGGAGGTAGTAACAAGGCATCACGATATTGCTCAATCGGTGAATGCGGCGCAATAACGCTGGCAAATATCGCTACGATTAGAATACAAATGATAAAAACCAAGCCAATCACCGCCCCAGTGTTTTGGCTAAAGTAGCCCCAAAACTCCTGCAAAGGTGTTTGAACTTGAGGCCCTGTCGTGGCAGGGCTAGTTGTTTGTTCTGACATTAAATTATGCTCCGTTATTTGCTATGACGGATCCGTGGATTAACCACGCCGTACATAATGTCTACTAGCAAATTAACTACAATAATGATGGTGGCAACGATTAAGATACCGCCTTGTACTACCGGGTAATCACGGCGACCAATAGACTCAATAAGCCACTTGCCAATGCCAGGCCATGCAAAAATAGTCTCGGTTAAAATCGCTCCAGAGAGCAAAATACCTACCTGCAAACCAATAACGGTAATTACTGGAATAAGCGCATTACGCAACGCGTGCACCACAATCACTCGCATTGGCGCCATGCCTTTTGAGCGCGCAGTACGGATATAATCTTCGCCTAATACTTCCAACATAGATGAGCGGGTCATACGGGCAATAACCGCCATTGGAATAGTGCCCAGCACAATGCTTGGTAGTACTAAGTGGTGCAAAGCTGAAGCAAAAGCGCCCTCTTCGCCAGACAGCAAAGTGTCAATCAACATAAAACCGGTGACTTCATCAATCCAATAAGTCACATCAAGCCTACCGGAGACGGGAGTTATCCCTAGGTTCACTGAAAAGACCAGCATTAACAGTAGTGCCCACCAGAATATGGGCATCGAATAGCCGGTTAAGGAAAAGGTCATGACCGAGTGGTCGAATACCGACCCTCGTTTCACCGCCGCTATAATGCCACAGGGCAGCCCCACTAAAATGGCAAATAAAGCAGCACAAGACGCCAGTTCCACGGTTGCGGGAAACAGCGTTAAGAATTCTTCGGTTACCGGTGTCTTGGTAATTAATGAACGGCCAAGATCACCACTCGCAATGTTTTTAACGTAATCAAAATATTGGACCAATAACGGTTGGTCTAAGCCTAATTCGGCACGCAAAGCTGCGTGGCGCTCAGGTGACACGCCTCTTTCTCCTGCCATTACCTCAATCGGGTCGCCAGGGATCAAGCGAATTAAGGTGAAAGTTAAAAGAGTAATGCCGATGAAGGTGGGTATCACCAACATCAATTTTTTTATAATAAACTGGAACATAACTACAGCTCTGTGTCAGAAGGAAGGAAAGGGGCTGTTGCCAGCCCCTTAAGCATGTTTATTTTAGCGACACGCCGTAGAAGTGGTGACCGCCTAGAGGGTCAACCTTAAAGCCTTGAACTTCTTTGCGAATAGGCTTGTAAGCAACTGAGTGAGCGATAGTGATCCAAGGAGCTTGCTCTTTGAAAATCAACTGTGCTTCTTCGTATAGCGGAGCACGTTCGGCTTGAGCAGAAATCTGCTTAGCTTTCATGATCACGTCATTAAATGGTTTATGACACCACATAGCACGGTTACCACCACCAACAGCATCACAACCTAGTAATACGCTTAGGAAGTTATCTGGGTCACCATTGTCACCAGTCCAACCTAATAATACTGTGTCGTGCTCGCCTTGCTTAGAACGCTTAAGGTACTCACCCCATTCGTAGCTAACAATCTCCGCGGTTACACCTACTTTGGCCCAATCAGCTTGAATTACTTCAGCCATACGACGTGCGTTAGGGTTGTAAGGACGCTGAACCGGCATAGCCCAGATATTGGTCTTAAGATCAGTAATGCCCGCTTCAGCTAATAAAGCTTTGGCTTTTACAGGATCGTAAGCGTAATCAACAGTTTTCTCGTTGTAAGACCACATTGTTGGTGGAATTGGGTTTTTAGCAATTTTGCCGCTGCCCTGGAAAACCGCATCAATAATGGCTTGCTTGTTAACAGCAAGGCTCAATGCTTGACGCACTTTAACGTTATCAAACGGTGCTTTTTGAGTGTTAAACGCCAAGTAACCAACGTTCAAACCTTCTTGGCTAAGCAAGTTGATGTCGGCATCTTTTTGCATTTGCTCAACGTCAGCAGGGTTTGGATAAGGCATTACATGACACTCGCCCGCTTTAAGCTTGGCATAGCGTACTGAAGCATCCGGTGTAATTGAGAATACTAAACGGTCAATGGCTGGAGCGCCTTGCCAGTAGTTAGCATTACCAACGTAACGAATGATTGAATCTTTTTGGTATTGTACTTTTTGGAAAGGACCTGTGCCCACCGGGTCTAAGTCTAATTTCTCTGGCGTACCTGCGGCTAGCATCGCGTCGGCTTGCTCAGCTGAAAATACCGATGCAAAGTCCATTGCCATGTTAGCGATGAATGGCGCTTCTGGCTTGCTTAATACAAACTTTACGGTGTAATCGTCAACTTTAACGATATCTTTCACAAGCTCGTTCATGCCCATGCCGCTGTAGTACTCGTAAGAACCACCAGACACTTTGTGGTAAGGATGTTCTGGATCATCTTGACGTTCAAAGGTGAACAATACGTCATCAGCATTAAAGTCGCGAGAAGGTTTGAAGCCTTTCTTTTGAGTATGGAATTTTACGCCTTTGCGTAAGTGGAAAGTATACTCAAGGCCGTCTTCAGACACGTCCCAAGATTCAGCTAGGCCAGGAACAACATTGGTTGTACCTACTTCAAACTCAACCAAACGGTTGAAGATGGTCTTAGAAGACGCATCAAATGTGGTGCCTGCAGTGTATAAACTTGGGTTAAAACCTTCTGGGCTGCCTTCTGAACAGAAGACAAACGTTTGTGTTTTAGCTTGCGCGCTCATCGCTATTGCACTTGCTACAAGTGCGATAGACAGCTTAGCTAATCCTTTTTTCATTATGATTCTCCGTGTGACATCTTGTCATGTATGCCGCCGTTATGGCCGCATTTCCGGTGTGTTTGCGAATAGACTAATAATTATTGTTCTTGATAAATCTAGACCCTGTTCTGCAAATTGTCGGTATTACACCAACATTTGTGAACTGAGTAAGACCTAAACAAGCCTGATCCGCTTTTTGCCCGTAATAAACTAGTATTTTTATCTGCCACTGTAAATAGCATAAACAGCATTTTATAAACCAAATCAAAGCCGAGCCAGTTAAAGTGATTAGGAAGTCGATATATTGTCATATTTATGCAGAAAAGAATAAGCTTATGCGTGATTTACATAAGCAGATTCAACTAGATTGAGGGGCAGTAGAATTCAGGAACTAGAGAATTTGATTAATTAAGCGAGAACAAACAGCACAACTTGCAAACAGATGGCGGCAAAAACGCCAGCTAATACGTCGTCTATCATTATACCAAAGCCGCCGTGAACTTTTTTATCTAAAACTTTAATCGGCCAGGGCTTTAATACATCAAAAAAGCGAAATAGCACAAAACCAAGCAATACATTCAGCGGTGACAAGGGCACCATAAACATTGTAATCCAGTAACCAACGAACTCATCCCACACTATGCCGCCGTGATCATGAACCCCCATAGCGTCACTGGCTTTTTGACAACACCACACGCCAAATATAAAGCTCAACACAACCAAAGTGATATACAACCATGACGATAACGGTGCGAGCAGTAAATAGAGGGGAATAGCTGCTACAGTGCCAAAAGTGCCTGGCGCTTTAGGGGCTAAGCCGCTACCAAAACCAACCGCACACAAATGTAAGGGGTTACGCAAATTTAAACGGGCTAAAGCCTTATCCATTATTGGTTCTCGTGAATAGCTTGCTTATACGAAATGGTCCCAACCAGCTTGATCTAGCTGATAAGGCTTGTCTTTATATTGTAATTTTATTTCGCCCTTACCCGGCGCTAACTGACCAATACAAGTATATTGTATGCCGCTAAACGATAGCGAAGTATCCACCGAGCCTTTATTAGATTCCGGCACGGTAAAGCACAACTCGTAGTCTTCTCCACCGTTTAAGGCAAAAGCAATGCTTTGGTCAATACTTACGGCTTCGTTCATGGTTTCAGATAAAGGTAATTGCTCAAGTTTTAAAGTCGCTGAACAACTGCTTTTTCTTAAGATGTGGCCTAAATCGTTGTATAAACCATCAGAAATATCGATAGTGGCAGAAGCAATATCGCGTAGTCCATAACCGGCTAATACCCGCGGCTGAGGGAAATAGTGCTGCTTTAAACTCAACTCCAATTGCTGCGGACTTAAGCTCAGCTGATTTTGTAAATGCGCTAAGGCCAAACCCGAATCCCCCAAGTTACCGGTCACATAGATCCAATCACCTGGTTTAGCCCCATCTCGACGCAGCGCTTTGCCATGCGGCACCACTCCATGCACCGTAACAGTAATGCTAAGCGGACCTTTGGTGGTATCACCTCCAATCAGGCTCACATTAAAGTACTCGGCTAAGTCGTAAAAGCCTTTGCTAAATTGGGCCAGCCACGCTTCATTTATTTCGGGTAAGGTAATCGCCAAAGTCACCCAGCGCGGTTCTGCCCCCATGGCGGCCATATCGCTAAGGTTAACAGCCAATGCTTTGTGCCCTAAAGCGCGTGGGGGAATATCGGCAAAAAAATGCACGCCTTCAACCAGGGTATCGGTTGAAATGGCAATGTGACTATTATCGGGTAAGGCAACTACCGCAGCATCGTCACCTACGCCAAGAATTACATCTTGGCGAGGCGCGCTTTTCTGGAAGTATTTGTCGATAATATCGAATTCACCCAGTGACGGCTGAGACGACATTAATTAAGACTTAAACTGCTGTAAGCGTAGAACTTTATCTAGTACACCATTCACAAACTTGTGGCTATCTTCAGCAGCAAATGATTTAGCCAGTTCAATGGCTTCATTAATGACAACTTTTGGCGGAACGTCAGTCACCATCAATAACTCATAAACACCGATTAATAAAATCGCATGCTCAACGATGTCTAATTCTTCTAACTTACGCGACAACGAAGAGCTCATCGCTTTATCTAGTTTTTCATGGTTAGCCACTACACCAGAAATTAAAGTAGAAAAATAAGGAACATCAGCCTTACTCATGTCTTGTTCGGTTAAGAACTGATGTTCGATGTTAGCAACGCTGTCCTTGGTCACTTGCCATTGATAAATTGCTTGGGTAGCAAATTGCCTAGCTTTACGACGTGCAGCTGGTTTCACAGAGAATTCCTCAAATTAAACTTCTATCTGATTAACTAAGTTAATCATTTCCAAAGCGCTTAGGGCGGCTTCGGTACCTTTATTACCCATTTTAGTGCCAGCGCGTTCAATCGCTTGCTCAATAGACTCAGTGGTTAGCACACCAAATGTTACTGGAATATCGTACTCCATCATCACTTGCGCTAAACCTTTGTGGCATTCATTAGCTACCAATTCAAAGTGGTAAGTTCCACCACGAATTACCGTACCTAAAGCAATAATAGCATCGTATTTTTTAGACGCTGCAATACGCTTAGCTGCTAGCGGAATCTCTACCGCACCAGGCACACGAACAACAGTGATGTTGTCATCGCTTACACCGCCTTGACGGGTTAGCGTGTCTACGGCACCAGATAATAAGCTTTCATTAATAAAGCTATTAAAACGGGCGATAACAATGGCTACTTTAGCGTTTGGAGTCGCCAAGTTTGCTTCAATTACTTTCATGGTTGTTCTGCCTATTCTTTGAGTCCATCAAAAAAATCGCGCCATTCTAGCACAACTAAAGTGATAGACCCTTAATTTAATTTTACGCCAAAGCGCATCGGAAATTATTCCTGGTCAATGTACTCAACAACTTCAAGACCAAAGCCAGAAAGCGCGTGATAACGTTTCGGAGAGCTTAACAAACGCATTTTACTCACACCTAAATCAGCCAATATTTGAGAGCCTACACCCACGGTGCGAGAGGCACTTTGCTGACGCTTTTGTGGTGGTGTTTCGCCACGGTCCTGCAACGCGAAGGCTTTGACTTGTTCAATCAAGTTTTCAGCATCGTCGTCGGTACTTAACAACACCAAAACACCATTTTCATTAGCGATCTTTTCTAATGCTTTATCCAGCGGCCAGCTCATTTTTCCGGCTCGGTCACTGCCTAATAGGTCACTAAAGGTATTGTGCAAGTGCACACGAACCAAAGTGGCTTGGTCTTCTTTAACCTCACCAGCTTGCATCACAAAGTGTACTTTCTCGTCGATAGTATCGCGGTAAGTAATCAGCTTAAAATCACCATGACAGCTAGGCATTTTACATTCTGCCACTCGCTCAATGGTGGTTTCATTGTTATTGCGGTATTCAATAAGGTCTGCAATTGTGCCCATTTTTAAGTCGTGTTCTTTACAGAACACTTCTAGATCGGGGCGACGCGCCATGGTGCCATCTTGGTTAAGAATTTCAACAATCACTGCGGCAGGTTCGCGCCCAGCCAAACGGGCTAAATCAGTTCCGGCCTCGGTGTGACCAGCACGCGTTAGTACTCCGCCTTCTTGTGCCATTAACGGGAAAATATGCCCAGGCATAACAATGTCACTAGGTTTTGCATCGCGAGCAACAGCCGCTTGAACGGTGCGTGAGCGATCAGCAGCAGAAATACCTGTAGTGACGCCTTGAGCGGCTTCTATAGACACCGTGAAATTAGTGGCAAATTGCTCGGTATTTACATCCACCATTAACGGCAACTTAAGTTGCTGGCAGCGCTCTCTGGTCATTGGTAAACAAATCAGACCACGCCCATAGGTGGCCATAAAGTTAATGGCTTCAGGCGTCACCATATCAGCAGCCATGATTAAATCGCCTTCATTCTCGCGATCTTCATCGTCCATGAGTACTACCATCTTGCCATGGCGTAAATCTTCAATAATTTCTTCGATACTGCTTAGTGACATAGCAAAACCTTTCTTACCTAAGGGGTGTTATTTATAGTTATTAGTGCATTTCATTATTGCTACTGGCTACTTTAAAAAGCCATGTTGCGCCAAAAATGCAGTATTGATGTTTGATTCGTTTTTACTCTCTTCAGCATAGCCGATTAGGCGCTCAACATAACGGGCAATCACATCAACCTCTAGGTTAATTTTTTGCCCTGGCGCCCATTGCGAGATAGTCGTTTGCTCTGCGGTGTGGGGGATAATGGTTAAACGCAGCTGCTGTTGTTGAACTTCATTTACCGTAAGACTAATCCCATCTACGGTTATTGAGCCTTTATGAGCAATATAGCGAGCCAGCTCGTTAGGAACTTTTAACCAAATGTTTACTGCCCTAGCACTAGGGCTAATAGTCACCACTTCCGCTAAGCCATCTACGTGGCCGCTAACGATATGGCCGCCAAAACGATTTGTGGCGAGCATGGCTTTTTCTAGGTTCACCTTATCGCCCTGCTTACATTTAGCCAAAGAGGTTAAACTAAGAGTTTCGGTGGAAACATCGGCGCAAAAGTAATCACTACCAAATTCAACGACTGTTAAGCAAATACCATTTACGGCGATACTGTCGCCCAGATGCACATCAGCCATGTCTAAACTGGAACAGGCGATATGTAAACGCACGTCTCCGCTGCGCTTTTCAATGCTCTTGATAATGCCAAGGGCTTCGATAATTCCAGTAAACATTATTATGCACCCTTTGCTTGTGGGATCCAGATAGTTTTAATGTCGGGGCCTACGCGGCGGGTTTCAAGGCATTGCCAAGAATTTAACTGATTCATCTCAGTAAAACCCTCTAGGCCTATTAAGCTTTGCGCATCGGCGCCCATCAACTTACCTGCTTGATAACAAATTAGCTCATCGACCAGCTTTGCTTTAATCAGTGCGGCCGCAAAATTTGCTCCTGCTTCCACCCACACATCGTTGATTTCAGCTTCCGCTAGCTGTTGCATCAACTCACTCAAGCTCTGGTCTGAATCACTTATGATAAATTGCTTATCAGCGGCTACTTGCGGCTGAAGTTGGGTTCCCGCTAGCCACAGTGACTTGGGATGTTTGAATATGTTTAAAGATTGAGAAGCCGCAGATAAACGTTGCTGACGATCCACCACTATACGCAATGGCTGGCGTAAGCTCTGTTGCTCTAGTTGGTGGGTTAAACTACCTAACTCATTATGGCGAACATTTAAACTCGCGTTATCTCTAAGCACAGTGGTAGCGGTAGACAAAATAGCATGGCTGCGAGCGCGTTCACGTTGAACATCACTCCGTGAATAAGAAGAAGTAATCCACTTACTTTCGCCATTCGATAAAGCGGTTTTGGCATCTATCGAGCCAGCCAGCTTTAAACGTACAAATGGGCGCTTACGTTCCACTCGGCATAAAAAGCCAGGGTTTAGCGCCCTCGCCGCTGATTCCATTAAGCCAGTGCGAACTTTAATGCCCGCCTGTTCTAACATACCAATGCCTCGACCAGCGACTTGCGGATTAGGGTCAACCATCGCAATAATCACTTCGGCGACTTGCTCTTCTATCAACATGCTTGCGCAAGCGGGTGTTCGGCCTACGTGGCTGCAAGGCTCTAGGGTGACATAGGCAAGTGCACCCACTACGCTATGACCAGTTTCTTTAGCCTTTATTACCGCGTTAACTTCGGCATGCCCTTCACCAGCCTTTTGATGATAACCTTCACCAATAATCTGGCCATTTTTCACCAGTACACAACCGACATTTGGATTAGGCGCGGTAGTGTAAGTTCCTAACTCAGCAAGGCGTAGCGCTTTTGCCATATATTGGCAATCTTGAGGGCTAAAACTCACTTATTTTTCCAATTTTGCAATTTCGTCACTAAACTCTTTAATGTCTTCAAAGGAGTGGTATACCGAAGCAAAGCGCACATAAGCCACTTTATCGAGGCTAATTAGCTGCTCCATCACAATCTTACCAATGAACTTGGTTTCAACTTCACGTTCGCCGGTGGCGCGAAGTTGAGACTTAATTTTATTTACTGACTGCTCAACTTGGTCAACACTCACCGGACGCTTCTCTAACGCTCGCATCATGCCTGCTCGCATTTTCTCTTCGTTAAAAGGTTCTCTTATCCCATTGCCTTTAATGACTCGAGGCATGACCAATTCTGCTAACTCAAATGAAGTAAAGCGCTCATGGCACTCTGAACACTCACGGCGTCTTCTCACCTGATGGCCATCAGCCACTAGACGTGAGTCAATAACCTTAGTTTCATGGGCGGAGCAAAATGGACAGTGCATGGGTGTTCCTTTAGTCAGATATGTAACGATTTTATCTGCTTAACAGGCCAAGGTACAGATCAGTAAAAACTTAAGCGCTGAAAACTTAAGGATTAATGGACGAGAGCTTTACAGCAAGTAACATTTCATTAGCACTGTCTTTTTAATAAGTGAAAAGCGAAGACCAACGCTCAGTTTGCTTTAAATATCTAAAAATTATAATCCCAAATAGCCATATATAAACTGTTGAATGAAATAGACTTTTATTAGTTCCGTTGATCCCCAAGTGTAATGTAGTAACCAATTACTACCCCTTACACTCTGCTAGCCCTTATCCTGCCATTGAAATGTAAACAAATTGTTAAGGTTAGAGTGATGGCTAAAGTACTTATTATTGCGGGCGATTTTGTTGAAGATTATGAATTGATGGTGCCGTTTCAAGCGCTACAAATGGTAGGGCATAATGTTGTTGCCGTTTGCCCAGAAAAGCAATCAGGTGAGCAGATAAAAACCGCGATTCACGATTTTGAAGGTGACCAAACTTACAGCGAAAAGCCAGGGCACAATTTTACTCTTAACGGCAGCTTTGATGAAATAGTTGCCGATGATTTTGACGCACTATTGTTGCCTGGCGGCCGTGCGCCTGAATACCTGCGCTTAAACCCTCAAGTGCTAGAGATCATCAAAATCTTTGCCAATAAGCAGCAACCCATAGCGGCGGTATGCCATGGTGCCCAGTTGTTAACGGCGGCAGGTATTGCCTCTGGCAGACACATTTCTGCCTACCCTGCTTGTGCGCCAGAAGTAACCGCAGCCGGCGGCGACTATGCTGATATTGCCGTAGACCAAGCAATAACAGACGGAAACTTGGTCACCGCCCCCGCATGGCCCGCCCATCCTCAATGGCTAGCTCAATTTAACGCATTGTTAAAATAACCTAAGTGAAAGAGCAAGTTTTGACGTTTTGTACCATGATTAGACTTCGATCTAATCATGGTGAGATTTGTTATGTGTGAGATCTATTCAGGTACTGAAGCCGAATTATTTGAGTTAAAGTCGCGTTCGGTGCGTTTAGACGGTGTGGTCACGAGTGTTCGTTTAGAAGCGATTTTCTGGCAGCTTTTAGAGCAAATAGCCGATGAAGCGGAACTGAGCCTAGCTGGTTTTCTAACCCAAATTTACCATGAAGTTTTGCAGCGAGAAGGCAAAGTGGGCAATTTCACTTCATTACTAAGGGTCGCCTGTACTACCCATTTAAATCAGGGCAAGCGCTTAGTGCTGCATCAAGGTACTATTGAGCAAACAGCAGGCAAATCCTTTGCCCATAACACTGTGTAGTCATCGCTATTGAGCAATGATTAACAGCATAAAGCTTCCCCAAATTACAAACTGTAGAAAAACCATTCTTTTTGCGCTGGCCACTGGATTCATGTCCATTGTTATTCTCTCTCTTTTGAAACTACCAACAATGCTGGTAATTTGACTTATCAATTAGATCTAAAAACTCAGCAAAAACAATACCAACTGCATGTTTGTTAAGCGTAGATCTAAACTATCCCTCCTTGGTTTGTGTTCCTATTCACATTTAGCCCGTAGAAATCCTAAGTTGGACTAAAAAACAGATACAAAAAAGGAGGCCATAAGCCTCCTTTCATTTATCTTGTCAGTCCCTGACTATAGATTGCTTACTTAAGCATAGACCGGGAAACGCTGGCAAAGTTCTAACACTTGGCCTTTAACACGTTCGATAACTGCATCATCTTGTAAATTATCTAGTACATCACAGATCCAGCCCGCTAAGTCTTTAGCAGCAGCTACATCTAAACCACGACGGGTAATCGCAGGCGTACCGATACGCAAACCACTGGTCACAAATGGTGAACGAGGATCGTTTGGAACCGAGTTCTTGTTAACAGTGATGTTGGCGCGGCCTAGTGCTGCGTCAGCGTCTTTACCAGTAATGTCTTTGTCGATAAGGTCAACTAAGAACAAGTGGTTTTCAGTACCGTTAGATACAATTTTGTAACCACGCTCTTGTAGCACCGCCACCATCGCTTTTGCGTTATCCAATACCGCTTGTTGGTATTGCTTAAACTCAGGCTCCATAGCTTCTTTAAAAGCTACTGCTTTAGCTGCAATAACATGCATTAAAGGACCGCCTTGGCCGCCAGGGAATACTGCAGAGTTTAATTTTTTCTCGATAACTTCGTTAGCACGAGCCAAAATCAAACCGCCACGTGGGCCAGCTAAGGTTTTATGCGTAGTGGTAGTCACTACGTCTGCAATAGGAACTGGGTTTGGGTATAAACCTGCAGCCACTAAACCAGCAATGTGTGCCATATCAACAAATAGGTAAGCACCTACTTCGTCAGCGATATCGCGAAAACGCTGCCAGTCAACCACACCTGAGTATGCTGAGAAACCAGCAATAATCATTTTTGGTTTGTGTTCTTTAGCTAGCTTTTCAACTTCAGCGTAATCTAGCTCGCCAGTTTCCGGATTAATTCCGTACTGAACAGCATTATAGATTTTACCTGAGAAGCTTACGCTGGCACCGTGAGTTAAGTGACCGCCATGAGCAAGGCTCATGCCTAGCACAGTGTCACCAGCATTTAGTAATGCCATAAAAACAGCTGAGTTAGCTTGTGAACCTGCATGAGGTTGCACGTTTGCGTAGTCTGCACCAAATAGCTGTTTAGCACGCTCAATAGCAAGTACTTCAGCTTGGTCTACATACTCACAACCACCATAGTAACGCTTGCCAGGGTACCCTTCGGCGTACTTATTAGTAAGGTAAGAACCTTGCGCTTCCATTACCCGTGGGCTGGCGTAGTTCTCAGAAGCAATCAGCTCAATGTGCTCTTCTTGGCGAACTTCTTCTTTAGTAATGGCTTGCCATAACTCGGCATCGTAATCGGCGATATTCATATCACGCTTTAACATCAGTATCTCCTGACTCTTTTGTTACATGTTGGTGGGTGATTTTTCGAAGGCGCATTCTAACCTGAGTCCTTTTCAGATCACAGCAAAATTTTAAGCTCTAGGTTTACCTTGATAGCATAAACTTAACATAAACCCCGTATGGCGCATCGAAGTGAGATAGTGAGTGTTAAGGCACCTGTTTGCAATTCTCTCACCGCCTGCTTTGATCTTTATGAAATAAATTCACGTTAATTTAAGCATTACTTTTAGGTTTAATAAAGGCTAAGATGATAATGATTATCATCTACATTTAGAGTATTGACCCCTATGTTATTTCGTCTTTCAAGTTTACTGTTTATCTTGGTCAGCTTAACGGCCTGCAGTACTAGCCAACCAAACACTGGTCTTCAACAAGCGAGCATCGCTGCCCCGTTAGAGACTTATTATGATTACCTCCTTTTTGACCCACATGCTCAGCAAGTTCTCAACGATACTGAAACACTAGCCAGTTTGCTTGCAGATTCAAATGTGGTGTTATTTGGTGAGTACCATAGTCACCCAGGGATCCATTTAGCACAGTTACGTTTATTCCAATCTCTGCATGCGCAACACCATCAATTAAGCTTATCTTTGGAACAA
Organism: Agarivorans sp. DSG3-1; assembly: GCF_046774965.1. Lineage (NCBI taxonomy): Bacteria > Pseudomonadati > Pseudomonadota > Gammaproteobacteria > Alteromonadales > Alteromonadaceae > Agarivorans > Agarivorans sp. DSG3-1. Next base: position 4,587,340 of record NZ_CP177241.1, read on the forward strand.
TTTGATCGTAGCCAACAAGCTTTAGTAAACGAGTATTTAAACAATGAGATCGGTGAAGAATGGTTGATTAAGCAAACTAACGCTTGGCCAAATTACCGTTCCGATTATCGGCCCTTAGTTGAATTCTCGAAGGCTAAGCACTTAAACGTTATTGCCGCCAACGCCCCTAAAGCGCATGTGACTTGTATAGGTAACGAGGGTTTGGCCTATTTAGACACGCTAGACTCGGAGCAGCGCCTTTTGTTGAGCCAAGAATTTACCGTAGATGATCCCGCTTACCAGCAACGCTTATTTGGAAATGCTCATCATGGCGACAGCCAACAAAGCCAAAATCATTTTCTAGCCATGTTAGCCTGGGACGAGACCATGGCTGAGTCTATTGCCGCTCACTTTGGCAATGAAGAGAACCAACAAGTCATGCACATTGTGGGTAATTTTCATATCGAACAAAAACAAGGCACCTACTCACGGGTGCAACAACGTTTACCAAATTCAAAAATAAGCTCAGTGGTTGCAGTCAGTCAGCAAGAGTTTTTGGCACTCTCTATAGAAGAGCAACAAGCTAAGGGGGACTACCTTATCGTGGTGTTAAGTTTACCCAAACGTTACCAAAGTGCAGACAACCGCAAGGCGGAATACCAACATATTAAGCAGCGCTCTAATAAACAATGTAAAAGCATTAACTAACAGCAGGCTAGCAATAATCCTGAAATGTCCCTACTAGGCGACATCTTTTGTTGCGAAAATGTTAACAAAATAACTTAAATCCCTGTTATCACCCTATTTTTCTTTTACTTTTACTATCTAGGGCTTGCAGCTTAATAATATTGAGCCATAATCATATCAGCGGCTCACTCAACGCAGTGAATGGCTTTGCTTAATACGAATTGACGATTGATATCATTCGTTAGACTTGAACATAAAGGACGGACTTACCATGAATAAGTTTTTAGTTGCAGGCGCTATTGCTTCTACCATTTTACTAGCGGGTTGTTCTTCAAACACTACCGCTTTAGAAAACAACGTACAATCTCTAAGCGACAAAGTTGATGCACTATCTAACGAAGTTGCAGCTCTTCGAGCAGAGCAAAGCTCTTTGAGTGGCGACATCAAGTCAGCTCAAATGAGTGCTGACCAAGCGAAAGCTGAAGCTATGCGCGCTAACGAGCGTATCGACAACATCGCTTCTTCTTACACTAAGTAAGTTTAAACCGATGTGAAAAAGGAGATGCTATGGCATCTCCTTTTTTTATCCCTGATTTTCACCCACCATTAAAGCAATGCCTTGCTGGTTTTTCAGCGCTTGATTGACAACCGAAGAATCAACCCCCGCTTGAGTAATAAACTTAATATCATCTCTACTTAGCTTTAATGAAGTTGCTTGGCTTACATCTTCTTGTGAACGATTTAGCGGCTGATGCACTTCTAACAAGTACTCACCACTTGGCTCTAAGGAATGTTTAATCGATTGATCAATAATACGTACGGGTGTTTTCACATTAACTTGAGAAAACAAATACTCAATATCGTTCGGGAACAAGCGAATACAGCCAGAGCTCACTCGCAGGCCAACCCCAAATTCTTTGTTAGTGCCATGAATCAAATACTCACCATTGCCATAAGCCAATCGCAGCGCATATTCGCCCAATGGGTTTTCAGGTCCAGCTTGAACCACTTGCGGCAGAATGATGCCTTTTGCAGCGTATTCGTTTCGAATATTCTGAGTTGGTGTCCAAGTTGGTTTTTCTCGTTTCTGGCTAATATAAGTACTCATTTCAGGTGTTTCACGACCAATTCGACCAATGCCAATTGGCAATACATCTACTTGATGGTTATTTGGTCGAAAGTAGTACAAACGTAGTTCAGCCAAATTAACCACTACGCCTTTATGCTCAACATCAGGTAGTAGTATTTGAGTGGGGATAAGCAGCTGGCTATCCACTTCAGGTAAAAATGGGTCGACACCCTTATTGGCTGCCATTACAGCCAAAAAGCCTACGCCATAACGCTCGGCAATAAGCGCGATAGTTTCACCTTTTTGGATCCGGTGCCACTGGTTGCCCCCCAATAAACGGCTACCGTCATTGGGTAGGTCATAAGTTAAGGCGGAGGCCGTAAACGCCAGGCTAAGCGCTAGGCAAGCTAACAACAATCTTTTCATCAGTCAGTTACTTCAAATAGTGATAACAGCAACATAGCATTAATTATTGGCAAATTCGACTCGAAGCCATCACCCACTCGGTTATCGACGGTGGCCAACAGCAGATTTAGCCGCTTTTCATATAAAACAGTGACAACATCAACAACAGGCTGAATAAAGTGATTGGCAAAGCTAGCATCCAGCAAGGAAGCCAGTATCATAGCGGAAGATAAAAACAATCTGATTTGGGTGTATGCTTTAGCTGCACCAAACACTAGTTTTGACATTCTATAGGAACGGCAAATGGCCCAATTTATTTATACGATGAACCGCGTCGGTAAAATCGTCCCCCCTAAAAAGCACATTCTAAAGAACATCTCTTTAAGCTTTTTCCCTGGCGCCAAAATTGGTGTGTTAGGTCTTAACGGCTCAGGTAAGTCTACGTTATTACGTATTATGGCTGGCATCGATACCGAAATTGAAGGGGAAGCACGCGCCAACCCTGGCACCAAAATCGGTTACTTAGCGCAAGAACCACAAATGGACTTAGACAAGACCGTTCGTGAAGTGGTAGAAGAAGCGGTAGCGGTGGTTAAAAATGCCCAAACTCGCTTAGATCAAGTTTATGCAGAATATGCTGAACCAGACGCTGATTTTGATGCACTTGCTAAAGAACAAGGCGAATTGGAAGCTATTTTAGCCACTCACGATTCTCACAGTTTAGAGAACCAGTTAGAGCGAGCAGCCGATGCCTTGCGCCTACCGGAGTGGGATCAAAAAATTGAGAAACTGTCAGGTGGTGAACGCCGTCGCGTAGCGCTATGTCGTTTATTGCTTGAAAAGCCAGACATGTTGTTACTAGACGAACCTACCAACCACTTAGATGCTGAATCTGTTGCTTGGTTAGAACGTTTCCTACATGACTATGAAGGCACCGTTGTAGCAGTAACTCACGATCGCTATTTCTTAGATAACGTAGCAGGTTGGATTTTAGAGCTAGACCGCGGCGAAGGCATCCCATGGGAAGGTAACTACTCATCTTGGTTAGAACAAAAAGAAGATCGTTTAAGCCAAGAAGCGTCCCAAGAGAAAGCCCGCATGAAATCCATTCAAAAAGAATTGGAATGGGTTCGCTCTAACGCGAAGGGTCGTCAAAGCAAAAGTAAATCACGTATGGCACGCTTTGAAGAGCTTAATACTCAAAGCTTCCAAAGCCGTAATGAAACTAACGAACTGTTCATTCCAGCCGCTCAGCGTTTAGGTGACAAGGTGATTGATGTCACTAAGCTAAGCAAATCTTACGACGGCCGAGTTCTTATTAATGACCTATCATTCAGCATCCCTAAGGGCGCGATAGTAGGCATTATTGGGCCTAACGGCGCCGGTAAATCAACCTTATTTAAGATGATAACCGGCGCTGAGCAAGCAGACTCAGGTACTGTAGAAGTGGGTGACTCGGTTCAGATCGCCAGTGTAGACCAATTCCGTGATGCAATGGATGACAAAGCCACAGTCTGGCAAGAAGTGTCTGGTGGCTCTGACATTCTAAAAATTGGTAACGTTGAAGTACCAAGTCGTGCATATGTGGGTCGCTTTAACTTTAGAGGTGGCGATCAACAAAAACGTGTGGGTGAGTTATCTGGAGGTGAGCGTGGTCGTTTGCACCTCGCTAAGCTGCTTCAAACCGGTGGCAATGTATTACTCCTAGATGAACCAACCAATGATCTAGACGTAGAAACACTACGTGCACTTGAAAACGCCTTATTAGAGTTTGCTGGTTGTGCCATGGTTATTTCGCATGACCGCTGGTTCTTAGACCGCATCGCAACTCATATTCTTGATTACCGCGATGAAGGCCAAGTGAACTTCCACGCGGGTAACTTTACTGAGTATGAAGCTTGGCTTAAAGAAACCATTGGCGAAGAAGCAGCACAGCCTCACCGTATTAAATACAAACGAATAAGCTAGTTTGTGAAACTAAAAAGCCACCTACAGGTGGCTTTTTTATTGGAAGCGGAACCTTTAACTTAAGCTGTCTAATAAGGCCTTAGCGTCTTCGTACTCAGAAAACTGTTGATCTAATTCTAAGGCTTCTTGTACTTCTCGCCTAGCCTCCGCTTTTCGCCCTAACTTATCCAACGCAAAAGCAAGATGGTAACGAATCGCAGCATCCGAAGAATTCATTGTGTAGGCTTCGCGCAAAAACACTAAACCTTGGTCAAACTTTCCTCGCTGTATTTCAATCCACCCAATGGTGTCCAAAATTGCCGCATTCTTAGAGCCCTGCTCTACCGCAATAGCAATAGTACTGTAAGCCTTGTCTAAATCAGTTTTGGAGTAGATATAAGCCAAATTATTTAAGATGCCCGGCTCGTTTTCTAATTCGGGAATAGTTCGTAAGGCTTCATAGTGTGTCTGCGCCTGACTCAATTGCTTGTCTTGCAAATAGCTGTCTGCCAATAAACGGCGATGCCAAGCTGTTTTGGTGCTATCTTCCAACAAGGCTTCTAGTTGCTGATGAAATGCCTTCACTGCTACGCCTTGCTTAGACAGTTGATACAAACGCACCACTGCTTCGCGATTGAAATGGTTTAAGGCCACCGCTTGGCTATATTGTTTTTGAGCGTCAAGCGGTAGACTTTTACGCAGCAAGATATCGCCCTTTAGTGCATATAACTCACTGCTATCACCAAACAACTGCTGTAATTTAACGACCGTTTTCTCGGCGTCTTCAATCTGTTGCTGCGCTAATTCTACTTTGGCTAACAAGACTAACGTTGTCATTGTATTAGGGTCAAGTTCGTGAGATTTAAACAAGCTCGCTTTTGCAGCAGACAGTTGCTTTGCTTGAATCTGCATTTGAGCCAAAGTAATTAAGTTTTCCGGTTGCTCTTTCCAAATACTGTCCAGTAATCCAATAGGATAAGCGGCATCGTCATAACGCTCTAAACGAATTAATACTTCAGCATAAGAGCTTAAATATTGCTCATTTAAAATGTATTCACGATTTAATTTTTCAACCTCGACTAATGCCAAAGACCACTGTTGAGTTTGCATATATGTATCTAGCTTCAACTCCCTAGCCACTCTATTGTCTTGCTGATAAAGCAGTACTTTATCCAATTGCTCAATAGCTTGTGGGTAGTCTTGCTGCTGCAAGTAAATACGAGCGGCCAGCAAATAGCTCGCCACATGGTCATTTTGCGTTGTAAGAATTTGCTTGAGCAATACTAAAGCCTGTTCGGGCTTACCTTGGCTTTTTAGCACCACTGCTTTATTAAAACGTGCACCCAAATTACTTGAGCTGCTGGCTAAAACGTCATCAAGATAACGCAGAGCCAGATCAAACTGCTGAGTTTTAATGTAGTAAGCAGCGATTAAATTTTGCGTAGGGCTGGTTTTAATATTTCGGCCAATCAGCTCTTCTACTGCTAGTTTAGCCTGGGCATAATTATTAACTTGCAGAGCCAACTCACCTTTCAACTGCAGCCACTTTATCGGGGCGTCTGCTTCGCTATAAGGTAAAGTTTGCAACAAACTTAAAGCTCGCTCTGCTTCACCACTCGCTCGTGCTAGCTCAGCTTCTAATATAACCACATAATTTGAATCACTATGATAAGCGCGAATTTGCTCAAAAGCCTGTTGCGCGGCACGTAATCGCCCTGCGTCTATATAGAGATATACCAACTGTACCGACAATCCGAGGTCGCGAATAATATAATCAAAGTTTTCTTGAAGGAGTAGCTGCAGTTTATAAGGCTCGCCCGAACGCAAATACACCTTAGCAAGCATTCTTGTTGCGCCTAAATCACTGGGTTTCTGCCGTAAATACTGGCTCAGGTACTGCTGGGCTTTTTCATCATTTTTTAAAATAAATTCTGAGGCACCTTGAATAAACAACAGCGTATTTGCATCAGTCAGTTCTTCGCCTTCTGCAGCAGATACCTTTTGAGATAATTCAGTAAGCGCTTGCTCAGCCAACTCGGCATTATCTTCATCACTTAACAAGGTAGCACTTATTAAAATAGCGGTAGGATCGTTAGGAGTCTGTTCTTGGACTTTCTTTAAGTAGCGCTTAGCCTCTTCTAGCTGATTGGCTTTAAGGTGGGTCATCACCAAACTACGTAAAACTTTAGGGTCTTCAGGATCTAAACTATAGGCTTTCTGATAACTTTCTAGCGCGGCGCTCATCTGGCCTTGGTTCGCTTCTAAGTTTCCCTTTAATAGCCACGTTCGCTCATTGTTTTCAGCAATACTTAAAGAACGTTTAACCCACTGCTCAGCTAGAACATACTCTTTCTGCTGCAGATATAAAGTAGCCAAGGTATTCATTGCACTAGGTTTATTAGGGATTAACTTCGTCGCTTGCTCAAACTCCTTACGCGCTAAATCAGCTTGGGAGTTTAATAAGTAGATCCGTCCACGCAACAGCTTCCACTCAAACTGAGTTTGTCGCGAAAACTCGCTCGCTCGTTCTTCAAAAGCCAATACTTCGGAGGTCTTTCCTTGCAGCAATAGAACATTACCAAGCATTGGCAATACTAAATTAATATCAGCACCAAGGTTGAGTGCTTCCTCCAGTTGTTTTTCAGCTGAACCTAAATTATTAGCGTTGAAATACACCTTTGCGAGTAACAGCTTTGAAGAAAGATGTTCAGGGTTAGCCGTTAAGGCATTTTTTAAATGAATAAAAGCTTCGTTTTCTTCCCCACTATGAAAGGCTTTAACGGCCAACTCGTATTCATTTGCTTGCTCATTAGCAGAGCTAAAGCCGGCAACACACAAAAGTAAGAAAGAGAGAAAAGACTTTTTCATTTGCAAATAGGTTCCTTGTTACTGCGAGGGTCAATCAATTAACCGACAAACAGTATCTAATGAACCAGAGGCAAAAAAAAGACAAAAAAATACGAAATACAGAGTATTTCGTATTTTTCGTTAAACAGGAAAAGGAATTTTATATTTAAGCTTGGCGCTTTCTGGTACGTAGTGCAATACCAAATAGGCCCGCTGCAAATAACAGTACTGTACCTGGTTCTGGAACAGTAGCAGCAAACTGAGGTGTTTCGGTATTTACACCAGCAAGCTTGAATCCATCATTGTTAGCAGACCAGTTCAAGTTACCGAATATAGGGTTGTATGCACCAATCAACCAATATTTAGACACAGCATCTGAATCAATAGCTTGATAAGCGTAATCGTCGGCATTACTTACTTCGGCTTCAGTTGTCCAACCTAAACCAGCTAAATCAGCCCATCTTTGATTATTCACAGTAGCAACATCACTGCCCGAATAAGCCAATACTGAAACATCTGCGTGACTAGCTTGCCTATTAGTTCCGTGATCTTCACTCGCCCAACCTAAAGTGAAGCCCGCTAGATTTACCGCTTCATCAAAGGTTAACAAGACCATATCAAAATCGTCGCCGTAGCTGTCGATAGAATGTTGCGGAGTATTGTTCGGCTCATCTCTGTTATCAGACATCAAGCCATATGAGTTCGAATATCTAAGTTTGGTATTTTTAATACGTCCGTCATTAGGGTTGGCGGTATCCGACCAACCAGTAACACTTAATCCAGACATATCCAGAGAGTTACCGTTTCCAGTGCCGGATAGTGAACCATCATCAAAATCCCAAACTTGCTCCGCAGAGAAAGCTGACATAGACACAGCACACGTTGCTACTAATAAAATTTGTTTAAACACAGCGCCCCCAAAATAGCATTCTGTATATTATTTAAAAACCGTCCTAACCAATACAAAGCAATAAACAAGCCAATAAAATTAAGTCTTTATTTCCAATACTTTACAGTTCAAAAATTCAGTAAAACTGTAACATTGTAAAGAAAACCGACAACAAGCGTTGCTTTTGTAACCACTAAAAACTAAGTTGATGTTCAGGAGCTAAAAATTTGATGCGAGCAGATTAACATCAATGCTCATAAAACGCACTACCAGTAACGCTCCACCGTTACTTGCCCAGGTTTACGTCGTAAATTTTTCTTCAAACCTTTATGCTCTAAGATCACTTGCGCATCGGTGATCATTTCGGGGTTACCACACATGATCACTTGGGAATGCTCGGCGCTTAATGTAAGGCCAAGCCCTTGTTCCAACGACCCATTAGCTAGGGCTTCAGGGATTCTGCTTTTAAGCGCACCTTCGCAGTCTTCACGAGTAACCATGGCTTGAAACTGGAACTGTGTGGGATGTTCTGCTTGGTATTTATCAATAAGCTCTTTATAAGCGATATCTTTGATTTTTCTCACGCCGTAGACCAACGCAATTTTCTCAAAACGTTGCCAAGCTTGCGCCGTTTCTAACATTGAGAAATACGGTCCTATTCCTGTTCCGGTGCCAATTAACCACAAGTGCTTCCCCTCGGGCACTTCATCCAACACCATAAACCCTGCGGCACTGCTTGAGACATCGATGGCATCACCAACACTCAATTGATGAAGGTTAGGTGACAGCAAGCCTTGTGCTACCTTAATCGCAAGCACTTCTAGGTAATCGGTATCAGGAGGATTAACTAATGAATAGGCACGAGCTACGCGCTTGCCCTCTCTTAACTCTGATAACTTAATGAATTGCCCAGCGACAAATGGCGTAATATCGGCCTTAATTCGTAAACTGAATAGCTCATCATTCCAATCAATACGTTCAATTACTTTACCCTCAGTCCACATACTTGTTCCTTTACTAAGACAAATTCTTATTCTTGAGAAGTAATCACTTCAGAGTGATGATCGACATAAATCAACGCATCTACATCGTAGCCTAAGTCTTTAGCCTCGTGAACCAAGTCGCTTTTCACTTGGTGAGCTAAGTCAGGCGTTCGAGCAAGCAACCATAAATATTTTCGGTTAGGGCCAGCAACCAACGCGTATTGGTAGTCTTGCTCATCCAAGGCAAACACGACATAAGCACCATAAAATGGTCTAAAAAAGGATACTTTGAGATGCCCAATGTCTGGTGAGTCAACAAACTGAGCAATGCCTTCGGCTTCAAACCACTGTTGTTCCTGCTCAGAAAAGCCTTTATTTAGTACCGTTACTTTGCCGTCATCACGTAAGCTATAAGTTGCGGTCACATGGCTCATGCCACGCTCGAATGAGTGGTCTAAACGAGCAACTTCATACCAAGTTCCCAAGTATTTTTGTAGCTGAAAATTACTCACCGGCTCAATGCCTTCTGGTTTGCCGCTACATGCACTTATCAACAATACCGTAATAAATATAACTGTCTTTTTCATCAGTACGTCCTTTCAACTAAAACCATAAGGCGGCAATACAGCCAATCAAAGTCATAACAAACAAAAACCATTTAAGCGTATTAGTCGCCGCTTTTATAGCAAACTTCACAGCATAATGGGCACCAATAATGTAACCCACCGCTAACACTAAACCCGGCAACCACAACACTTGCCCTCTGGCAATAAACACCACCAGAGCAATACTGGTAAAAGATAAGGTACACACTAATTTAAGCGCATTCGCTCTTACTAAATCGTAGCGCAAACTGCCGGCCAATGCTGCGATCAAAATAAACCCTACGCCGGCCTGAACAAAGCCGCCATAAAACCCTGCTAAACCCAAGCTCCACTTGGCTGAAGGCGTATCGTCCATTTTGCGAGCAAGGGTGCCCGGTTCTGGCGCAACGGCACTGGGTTTAAACAGCATTAATGCCGCCATTGCCAACATTGCCCCCAGTAACAGGTATTTGATAATCCAAGCTGGTGAATAGGAAGCAGCAACCGCTCCCACTAGTCCTCCCACTAAGGTGGGCCACAAAATGGGAACGACATCTTCAGTATCAAGCTTGTCGTGCTTCTTGAAACCCAAAACACCGGTTAAACATTGTAAAAAAATGCCCACTCTATTAGTGGCATTAGCCACTTCTGCTGGCATCCCCATTACCATTAATGCTGGCAAGGTTAAATTGGAGCCGCCGCCTGCTAAGGTGTTAATCACACCAGCGATCAGCCCTACCACCAGCAGTAACACACCATGATAAATAGTAAAGTCCATTTACAGTTCTCTATAGGGCATTGATAAGTTTGACCTTATCATTGCATTAACTGGAATTCAGCAGCTGATTGATATCTTTAGTCTAAGCTTCGGATTTTTGTGCCAAAATAACTAGGCCTAACACCTTGAGTAATGAGTCAAAAGGATTATCCATTGAGTTACGACTACATCGTAATTGGCGGCGGAATTGTGGGTTTAGCCACAGCTTGGCAGCTAAAGCAAAATCACCCCGAAGCCAAAATAGTGGTTCTAGAAAAAGAGCCTTCGCTAGCTTTTCATCAAACCGGGCATAATAGCGGCGTCATTCACGCCGGGGTTTACTACCCGCCGGGCAGTTTAAAAGCGCAATTTTGTAAACAAGGTTTGAAGCAAACCATCGCGTTTTGCCAACAACACGACATTCCTTACCTTCAGTGCGGGAAATTACTGGTTGCGACTACCCCTCTCGAATTAAGCCGTATGCACGATTTAGCGGCTCGTTGCTTAGACAACGAAATAGCAATAAGCCAGTTATCAGCCCAGCAACTAACTGAGCTGGAACCAAATATTTCAGGCTTAGGTGCGCTTAAGGTTAACGATACTGGTATTGTGAGTTACCCGCAGATTTGCCAAAAAATAGCCGAATTGTTTACTCAGCAAGGTGGTGAAATTAAACTTTCACATCAGGTGAACGGGCTAACAGAGAGTGGCTCTCAAATAACTGTGAATACACAACATGGCCAGTTTAGCGGTAAGTATCTCGTTAGCTGCGGTGGCCTTATGGCAGACCGTTTATGTAAAATGCTAAACATTGATATCAACTTCCAAATCATTCCCTACCGAGGCGAGTACTATCAACTGCAGCCCCGCCATAATCAGTTAATTAAACACCTCATTTACCCCATTCCTGATCCCGAATTGCCATTTTTGGGGGTGCACCTGACTAAAATGATTGATGGAACGGTAACGGTTGGGCCAAACGCAGTGCAAGGCTGGTCACGAGAGGGTTATAACAAAGCCTCTTTTAACTTAGCAGATACTAAACAAATGCTGAGCTTCCCCGGTTTTTGGAAAGTGGCTAAACAGCATTTAGGCAGTGGCTTTAAGGAAACAAAGGACTCTTTGTTTAAATCAGGCTATTTACAACGAGTAAGGAAGTACTGTCCTAGTTTAAACATTCATGATTTACGCCCCTACCCAGCAGGCATTAGGGCACAAGCGGTGCTAAAAGATGGCAGTTTAGTGCATGACTTTTTATTTGCTAATAGCCCACGCAGCCTTCATGTTTGCAACGCGCCTTCACCAGCGGCTACTTCAGCATTTCCAATTGCTCAGTATATATGTGAAAAAGTACAACAAGCTGAAGAGGCTAGCAGGTGGCGCAGAAGGTGAAGTATTTTATGAATAGTAGCGAAGCTTGATACAGTTTTGGCAATATGACCTACTGGCGAAAACTGACAAGTAGGTCACGTAATTATTGTCAGTTCCGAACTAATAAAGATGAGCTTATTCGTTTTTATTACCGCATCATGAAATGGACTCAGTTTACTTTGCCCACGCCCACTTAAAGGCAACAGCCATGAGCTACCGCATCCACGTAGAAAATAACAAGCTAATCGTCATCATTACGCGCCCAGGTAAAGCTGATTTATACCAAGAAGTCGACATGTCAGGCAGTGGCGACGACGAAGGTGGCCAGTACATGTATTTCAAATCGGGTGTGTATGCTTAGAAAAAACCCGACCAGACAGAAGACTTTGTTCAATCTACATATTACCAAATTAACGGGACTCACTAAGCCCTAACAAATCATTACCCTTACTCCAGCCAAGGCTAATCTTCGCATTAACTGTGTTACTGTAAATTAACAAATATTTAGATACTTAATGTAGGTAAACTGGCGTGAAAATTATTGCTGATGCCGTTCCTTGCCATTTAGTCAGTGGCTTCTTGGGCTCAGGAAAAACCACCTTAATTCAGCACTTATTGGCGAACAAACCCAAGCATGAACGCTGGGCAGTGCTGAGCAATGAGTTTGGCGAAATAGGCTTAGATGCAGCCTTACTAGAAGCCCAGCAACCACAACAAGATGTGTTTATAAAAGAAGTTCCCGGAGGGTGTTTATGCTGCGCTGCCGGTGTACCTTTTGTAGTCGCCTTAAACCAACTACTCAAACTGGCTAAGCCGCAACGCTTAATCATAGAGCCCACCGGTTTAGGGCACCCGATCAATATTAAGCAACGTTTAGAACAGCTGGCTAAACAAGGTACCATTCAATTGGGGACAAGCTTAGCCTTAGTTGATGCGCGCGTATTAGCCGACAAACGTTACACTGAACACGAGAATTTTCTGGCGCAGTTAAGCATTGCCGACGCTATTGTGGCAAGTAAAAACGACTTGTATCAAGCGCAAGACAAGCTTGCCTTAACCAATTACCTACGCCACCAAGGCCTGCAAGATAAACCCCTTGTATATAGCCAACACGGCCAATTAGAATTGAGCGTGCTATTGAGTCCAGTAACTAAGCTACTCCCGCAGTTAAAGCCTTGGTCGCTCACTGCAAACTCAATCGCCACACCAAGGGTTGAAGATAACCCAGAAGTTGCTGGAGAACCGCTGCCCTTTATCGTTAAGCAGCATCATCAAGATGGTGTTTATTCGCTGGGTTGGCAGTTTCCTGCTAACACTCGTTTTAAGCAAACTGCACTGCTCACTTGGCTCGAATCTTTAGATTTACTACGCTGTAAAGCAGTGTTACAAACCCCACAAGCCACATTACTAATTAATCAAGTTAACGGCCAAGGTAAGTTACAAACCTTATCGCCCAGTGAAAAAAATCGCATCGAGCTGATTGCCTCGCAAGCCCTTGATCAAACGCACCTTAGCGAGCAGTTGTTAGCCTGCTGCGAACCACAATAGGCAGTAACTTGCGAGTAGCGCTTATTCGCTCTAGGCTAAACCGCGCTTAAAAGTTATTACGAATAATACGATGTATCCAACAACACATGGAGAGCAACATGATTGAAGTAGGTCAAACCATTCCAGAAGCACATCTTGCCGAGCTAAACCAAGAAGGTATGCAAAACCATTCAACTCACCAGCTATTCGCAGGAAAAAAAGTGGTGTTATTTGCGGTGCCCGGTGCTTTTACCCCCACTTGTTCAGAGTCTCACCTACCTGGCTTTGTAGTGTTAGCCGACAACATTAAAGCCAAGGGCGTAGATATTATTGCCTGCGTATCGGTAAACGATGCCTTTGTGATGAATGCTTGGGGCGAAGCCCAAAATGCAGAGCAAATAATGATGCTGGGTGATGGCGACGCCAGCTTCACTAAAGCCCTTGGCTTGGAAATGGATACAGCGGGATTTGGTGGCGTTCGTTCACAGCGTTACGCCATCATCATCGATGATTTAACAGTAAGCACGGTTAATGTTGAACAGGCTAAGAGTTTTGAAGTAAGCAGTGCCGAGACTATTCTAAACTTATTATAAACTTGTTGAGAAGGCGCCCTAGCGCCTTCTTATTTTCAAGGATGTTATGTGAACCGCTTAACCTTGCTCTTCATTGTTACCCTCATTAGCTTACCTAGCCATGCCTTTGGAGTGCTTGGACATCAGCTCATTGCCTATATCGCTCAGCAACAACTAACCCCCCACGCAAACCATCAGATTGAGCAGTTACTTAATGGGCAGTCATTGGTTAACGCTTCAACCTGGGCAGACCAAGCACGCAGAACCGCTTTATGGAAGCATACTGGACCTTGGCATTACATAAACATTCCAGAAGGACAAAACTTACAGCAAGCTAAACGTAGCAAAAAGGGCGATGTATTAAGTCAACTTAAGTACTTTGAAAGCACTTTGCTAGATCAAACTTTAAACAATGAAGATCGCCAACAAGCCTTAAAGTTTTACATTCACTTTGTTGGCGATTTACACCAGCCCTTGCATGTGGCCTACGCCAAAGATCGTGGTGGGAACAATACAAGAGTAAAATGGTACGGGAAAACCTCTAATTTGCACCGAGTATGGGATACCCAATTGCTTGATACCAAACACGGTTCAGTAGAGCAATATGCGCAATATTTGGCGCAAAATTATCCGCTAACAAACACTCAAGGTAGTTATGAAGACTGGCTACAAGAAACTCGTGCCTTAGTGCCTGCAGCTTACCAGTTCTCCAGCATCAAGCTGGCTGATGAATATGCCGAGCAACACCGCTCAAGCCTCGAGAGACAACTAGTGCGCGCCGGAACTAGACTCGCCAGCAAGCTTAACCAGCTGCTTGCTACAACAAACTAAAAAATAATTTCACTCATTGTGATCGCAAAACACTGAGCCACGTAATACTTAGTAATACTCTCAGGGGATGCCATTATGAACCGATTCTCAAGCGACAAAATTTCAGTAGGAATTAGCAGCTGCTTACTTGGCCAAGAAGTGCGTTACGACGGCGGCCACAAACAATCTCGCTTTTGCAGAACCGAGTTAGCCAACTACTTTGATTTTGAACCTACCTGTCCAGAAATGGCCATTGGTATGGGCACTCCTCGTAAAACTATTCGCTTAGTTCAACATGAAGACGTGATTAGCCTTCAAGCTAGCGATGGCAGCTTTGACGTTAGCGAAAAGATGAACAACTACGCCGACCGCCGCCTACCTCAGCTTGGTCATTTAAGTGGTTATGTAGTGGCCGCTAAGTCACCTAGCTGCGGCATGGAGCGGGTAAGTGTATATTCTCCTGCAAAAAACAACGCCAGCAAAGAAGGCGTAGGTTTGTTCACAGCCAAACTAATGGAGGCTTATCCACTGCTTCCAATAGAAGAAGATGGCCGCTTAAACGACCCAGTGCTACGCGAAAACTTCGTAAACCGAGTATTTGCCTTCCATGAGTGGAAAACCATGGAGCATGAGGGTTTAACGGTCGCTAAAGTACAAGCCTTTCACGCTAAGTTTAAGTACTTGTTAATGGCGCATCACCCTGCCAAATACCGTGAATTAGGCCCCTTGGTGGCCAGTTTAAGCAATAAGAACCAGCATGGTTTTGCTGCGTACATTGAAGGCTTTATGGGCATACTCAAACATAACTGCAGCCGCAAAAATCACTGTAATGTATTGCAACATTTGCAAGGTTACTTTAAGCGCGACCTAAGTTCACAACAGCGTGAAGAACTGTCTGAGCGGATTCATCAATATCGTGAAGGTTTAATGCCACTGCTGGTGCCAATTAGCCTTATTCAACACTATTTGCGTGAGCACCCAAAACACTATGTGGCAAAACAAGCCTATTTGGCCCCTCACCCTAGCGAGTTAAAGCTTCGTTATAGTCTGTAATTCTTAACTGCAATTGTTCGCCCAAACTACATGGTTTGGGCTTTTTTTTATCTGCTATAGCTGCTCCTCCCTACACAAGATTATTTAGTTATTACTGTGTTAAAATGGCGAGAGTCGCCAACAAAACTATACTTACAGGCGAGATAACAAAAACTAACTAGACCACGCATATTCGGGTATAAACGCTAAATAGAGAATATCCAATGAATAATATTTATAACGTATCTCTTATTGCGTCGTTAACACTTAGTTTAATTGCCTGTGGAGGCGATGGTGGTTCAGATATTACTCCACCAAGCACTGCAAAGGTGTCGTTTTCAATAGCAGATGCACCTGTGGATAGCGCTGCAGAAGTAAATGTGAGTTATACATCAATCACCCTACAGCGCACAGGGGAAGATGATATAGAACTGCCAATCGTTGATGACAATGGCGACCCCATCACGATTAATTTGCTGGACTACCAAAACGGGGAAAGCCTGCTTGTACTTAGTGATACAGAACTGCCAGTGGGTGATTATAGAGAATTAATCATCAATACTTTTGAATGTCCTCAAAATCAAAATGGGAGCACTGAGTTTTGTAACGTAGTGGAAGACTCCAACGCTACTTTGCCACTTAAGACACCTAGCAACAAACTGCGTCTTGGTGGTTTTAGAGTGACTACCGAAGGCACTCAAGCCTATACCATCGACTTCAACTTACGAAAATCTTTAGTCAGCACCGCCAATGGACAAAGCTATAATCTCAAACCACATGGTGTCACTATTGTTGACAATACCACTGTCGGCGAGATTTCTGGCAGCATTGACCCAAACCTGCTTTCAGCGGGAGATTGCCAAGCCGATACCGGCAACGTTGTTTACTTATATAATCAACCGATTGATGGGTTTTCTGTGCTGGGTGATGAGTTTGACCCTGAAATTGATACCGAAGTACCCACTGACATTGTTGCGCCATATTCATCAAAAATGGTGCAACAAGACAGTGAAACCAACTTATATAGCTATAGTTTTGCTCACCTTCCCGCTGGGGACTATACGCTGGCCTTTAGTTGTAGCGCAGTAGATGATGACCCAGAACTTTATGATGCTATTGTTATTGCAAACCCACAAGACCAAGACGTTGAACTAACGGTTATTACTGGTGAAGTGACTGAACATAACTTAGAAGAAGCTATTTAGGGTTTAGCCTTACAAAAAAGCCCGCATAAGCGGGCTATTAAACTCAATATCTGCCGAAATTAGTCTTTCTCGTTAAGCACAATACCGGTTTTACTAATGGTAATTAAGCCGTCTTTATATAACTTGCCAATAGCCTTTTTAAAGGTGCCTTTACTCACGCCAAAAATCGCAGAGATTGCTTGAGGCGAGCTTTTATCGCTAAGCGCTAAATAGCCCTGCTCTTCATGTAATTTGGCAATAATGCTATCGCCAATATCAATCGCCTTTTGAATACCAATCGGCTCTAAACTGAGATCAAGCTTTTGGTCTTCACGTACTTTTTGAATATAACCGGTACACGCGTAACCAGCTCGAATACGTTTAAAGACTTGGTCGTAATACAACACGCCCCAATGCAGATTGTTCACTACCACTTTGTAACCTAGCTCGGTACGCCCAGCGACTAATAAGTTAACTTTTTCGCCGCGCGTATATTTGTGGTCAGATTTATCAATGAAGCGATCCAACTTATTACTGGCAGCGATGCGTTGTTCATTGTCTAAATAAACGTATACAACATAATGGCGATCCACCTCCATTGGCTGCTGTTGTTCGCTAAATGGCAGGAACAAATCTTTATCTAAGCCCCAATCAAGGAAAATACCTACATCGTTAATTTCTTTAACTTGTAGGTTGGCGCACTCACCCACCTGAACCAGTGGCTTTTTCAAGGTGGCTAATAAATTTCGTTCACCATCTCGATAAACAAAAACGTCTAGCTCATCACCTATACCCAGCTCAGGACTAAGCTCTCTAGTGGGCAACAGTATGTCACCAAATTCGCCACCGTCTAGGTAGGCACCTAAGTCAGCCATTTCAATCACGGCTAATTGATTAAGGCGTCCAATTTCTAGCATTTTCACTCTCTTTTCGCATGCAATAGGCCCCAACTGAGCCAATGTTGCAGTATAACATGCCAAGGGCAATAAGCCCTTAGCTTTATTGTTTACGCGGGTTTAAGGGTGTTCACAATGGTAGTGACTTGCAGGCTTACATCTGACTCAATTTTAGTGGCGAGCTTGTAGGCCGATTCTACCTGCGTTTTTACGGTATTCATCTTCGAGGTAAAACTGCCGACATGCTCACTTTGCTCTCGAATGTATTCGCTGGCTTGGTGAGCAACATTGGCTGAAGTTTGGGCCTGTTCACGTACTTGATGCGTGGTTTCCATCAGCTTGGATGAAATCAACTGCTGATGCTCGCTGGCTTCCTCTATGCCACCAATATTGTTTTCTAAGCTATTAGATGACTGTTTAAGTTGATTTAAGATACCGGTAATTTCTTCTAAAGAGCTTTGAGTACGCATCGATAAGGTACGTACTTCATCGGCGACTACCGCAAAGCCGCGGCCATGCTCGCCCGCTCGCGCCGATTCAATGGCAGCATTCAGTGCCAACAAATTGGTTTGCTCGGCAATGCCGCGAATCACATCTAAAATGGCACTTACGTCGGTAACGGCGGTAACCAAAGTAGCCAGTGATTCACGCCCTTCTACCACCGAGGCCGTTGTACGTTTACTGGCGCTAATAACTTGTTCAACGTCTTGCTGCGATTCGTTCATGGCATTTTTGGTAGCGTTGGCGTTGTCTTCAACATCACTTGATACTTGATTTAACTGCTCTGTTAGCGCGCGTAACTGTTCCATCAATTGTTGTGATTCAGCCACCTGCAGATCCGTTTGCTCTGAGGTTAAATAAACTTGGCGAACTTGTTCTGAAACTGAATCTAAGGAGCTAGAAACAACCGACAATTGTTGATTTTTAAGCTCTTCAAGATCGCCTTGTTTAGCTAAAAGTTGATTGAAAAAAGTGGCAATTTCGCCGATTTCGGTATTCTTTCGGCGTACTTGTAAGCGTTGAATACTACCGTTTTCAACCAACAAGGCAAAACCATTGCGCAGCTCGCGAAGTGGTTTAAGCACCGCTGTTTGCATGACTAGCTGCATAACAAAGGCCAGTAATACAATGAGTCCAGCCACGCTATACAGGGTTATCTCTACGCTTGCCATCACCATGTTTCTTTGTTCAATAACGCCTTGTTCGGCCTGAGAAATTTGCTGCGTTAATTGTTCTATGTCGGCACTTAAGGCGCTGCGTAAAACCAGCCGTTGCTCAATCAGCGCGTTGGTTGATTGCAACTCTCTTGGATAACGCTGGCTCAAACTCAGTAGTTCGCCTCTTAACTCTTCAGCTAAATCACTGGCCTCTTCAGGGTCACCTAAAGCAAATTCATCCACTTCAACTTCGCTCATCACACCCAGCAAAGGTAGGCGGCTAATAGACCTTGCATACTCACTCACTTGAGTAAGCGCATCATCGTAAGCCAATTTGCTCTCATCGCTAGGATGAGAGAAATAGCGATTACGCTGCATGGCTAGACTCACTAAGGCATTCATTAATTCACTGCCATTCTGAATATAAGCGGTAGCGTCGCTTCCCGTCGCTTTTAAGCCGTAATCCACAGTGCTATCGGCCCAGCCCAACATTTCTCGCTCGGCATTAATTAATAAACCTTGTTCGTTGCCGCTAAGTTTTCCTAGGGCCAGGTAGCGCTCTTGAAGAGCGGTGAGTAACTCTTCAAGCATTACCGATAAACCACTAAGTTGCTGCTGTTTTGACCTCTCAACTAGAGCCTCGAGTAAGCTTTCAGCTTCGCTTAGTTGTAAGGCATTCCCGGTGTTGAGGTAATTATTTACCTTAGCCACTAGCTGGCTGTTAAACTGAGACTTAAGAGATTGATAGTTATGTAATTGCTGATTTGAGACAGACAATTCAACTAATGAAAAGTACAACGCAACAATGAGCACTGCACTAACAGCCAATAACGCAAAGGCCGACAACCGAGAGAATCGAGATACGCGCATAAAAACTCCAATAGCAGATCATTAAATGAAATCTGCATTCTTCCCTGAGAGGAGCCTTATTAGGCTCCAAATTGGGCGAAGATTTTATGACCGTGATGTGACATAAATATGACAATAACAATTATATTAAAAAAGAGTGGTAAACAACAAAAACAATAACAACAAATAGTAAAATCTTTTAACTACAAAGAGATAGGAACACAAAGTTGTAAATCAAATAATTCATCCTTATCAATAAATTGACAACGTTGGTAGCGCACAAACGCCGGAATATCACCTAATCGATAACCACTATCAGGCAGCCACTCAACATAAAACTTATGCAACATCGGTAGCAGTTCACCGTATTGCCCAGACACATTTAAAGTGGCATGCATTCCACCTGGAATGGTTAAACAACTCACAGGACCTCTTCGCAAAATTGGCGCGTCTACCGCTAAACACGCAACATAATGACACAATGGGGCAGGTACAATATCAGGATTAGAATGGTACAAACCTAAGAGTCTATTCTGGTCCCATTCAAGGCCTTGGTTATCAGCCCACATTTGCAGTTTTTCATAGGCTTGGCGAATACTGCGGCCGTAACCTTGATGCCTAACATAAGCCACAATTTGTGGTGCTAAGCGCTGAATAGTGACCGTAGGCAATGATAGGTGCTTGGCATGTTGCATTCGCAGTTGTAACTCTTCGCTCCAGCTTTGCTGGTAATTATTACGACTGTAATCGTCATAACCACCATCTCGCCATTGCTTAGGCGAACGACCAAAGTGCTTTTTAAATGCTTGAGAAAAAGAGGCCGGAGATTGGAAGCCACATTGAAGTGCCGCATCCTGCACAGTAAGCCCAGGAGAAAAAATCAATAAATTAGCGCAACGCTCTAAGCGAGTACGGCGAATATAGTCGTTAACATTTTCGCCTGTGAGTTGCTTAAAACAACGGTGAAAATGGAACCTTGAATAAGCAGCAATTTTCGCCAGTTCAGTCGCACTTTGCGGCTCAGAAATAGTTTGATGGATGTGATACAGCACATCATTTATTCGACTTTGTCTATTTAGCTCTGTATTCAGCAACACCGTTCTTCCTGGCACTTGTGTATCTTGCAACTCTCAAAAATTAGCACAAATGGACAAGTATTTGCACATAAATACTAAGACCTGCATTTTGCAAACTCGCTATTGTGTCAACTCAAATACACAGCATGCCTAATGCAACTGAGCACACATGATAGAGCTAAGTAATCGAGTAAAACAAACAAAAGAGTCTTACATTCGCAATATATTAAAAGTCTTCCAACAACCCGGTATGTTGTCGTTGGCAGGTGGCCTACCCGATACTCATCGATTTCCACAATCTATTCTGGCTTACGCTGCGGCGGAATTAGCCGACCAGCCAAGCATTTACCAATATGGCGCTACCGAAGGATTAACAGAATTGCGTGAGTTTATTCTCGCCAGTAAACCCTTCGCCGAAGAGGTCATTATTACCAGCGGTTCTCAACAAGCCTTAGATTTAATTGCTCGCTGTTATCTAAACCCCGGCGACCAAGTATTGTGTGAAACGCCAAGCTATTTGGGAGCGCTACAGATTTTTGACTTAGCGGAAGCAGAAACCTTAAGTGTTGATAGCGAACAAGATGGGCCGAATTTAGCCCACCTCGAACAAGTACTTGCAGCCAACAACGTTAAATTCTTTTACGCAGTGCCTGATTTTCAAAATCCCAGCAGCCGCTGTTGGAGTCAGGCTAAACGACAAGCAGTGGCGGATTTACTGGCAAAATACAAGGTCGCGTTTGTGGAAGACGCGCCCTATCGTGAACTGCGTTACGAAGGAGAACCCTTAACTACAGTGACCGAATTGTGTAAAGGCGATGCTTTTTACTTAGGCTCATTTTCAAAAATAGCGACCCCGGGTATGCGTGTTGGTTACGCTATGGCATCTAAACCTCTGCTGGCTCCACTCATAAAAGTAAAACAGGCCAGTGACCTTCACTCGGCACTACCCATGCAAAAAATGTTGCTATCAACCATTACTCACCCAGACTTTGGCCTGCACCTTGAACAACTTAAATCCCATTACTGCAGCCGCCGCGATGCGCTAGTAAGCGCCTTACAAAAACACTTAAGCGACTATGTAGATTTTGCAGTACCACAAGGAGGCATGTTTGTTTGGTGTCGTTTAAAGCAACACCAAGCCCAACACATTGCAGCGGCGGCTCTAAAAGCTAAGGTGGCTATAGTTCCTGGTGATGAGTTTTGGCCTGCTCGTTCAACAGTAAACGACCAAGCCATTCGTTTGAACTTTACTGCTTTAGACAGTAAGGGCTTAGAACAAGCGGTCATTCGTTTAGCCACGGTAATGCAACAAAGCCAAGCTAGCGGCTAAACAAACTAAACGTCTTTTGTTCTTTCAAAAAGAAGTAAAGACGCTTATCCCTCTAGATTTATAGAGATCTACAATTAATTACACTAAAGGCTCTTACTATTTCAGAGCGTTACTCTAATGTTACCTTCAAATTCTCAAGAAGCCCCTACTTCAGCGCGCGCCTTACTGCCAATTATGTTGTTCTTATGCCTATTTATTGGTGTAGGCAGCTATTTACATTGGCTGGGGGTTGAGTTTGCTTTTTATCAACTGCCCGCGCCTATTGCGATTATTCCAGCCATTGTATTGGCGATAATACTTAGCAAACACAATATCAACCAAGCCATAGAACAGTTTGTGGGGGGCATGTCTAACCACAATATCATCACCATGTGTTTGATTTACTTATTAGCGGGCGCATTCAGTACGGTAGCAAAAGCCAGTGGTGGCGCAGAAGCAGTGGTAAACCTTGCTTAAAATGGCGTACCTAGTTGGTTTTTACTACCAGGTATATTCGTTGTAGCTGGGCTTATTGCCACCTCTATGGGCACCTCTATGGGCACCTCTATGGGCACCTCTATGGGCACCATAGCAGCAGTTGCACCTATTGCCTTAGGCATTGCCCAAACCGCTGGAATTGATCCAGTTTACATGGCCGGTGCCGTATTAGGTGGCGCTATGTTTGGTGATAATTTATCGATTGTCTCTGACACCACTATTGCCGCCACTCGCACCCAAGGTTGTGCGATGAAGGATAAATTTAGGCAAAACCTAGGGATAGCTTTACCTGCAGCCTTGCTCACCATCGTTCTATTGTTTGTGTTAAATGACAGTGCAAAATTAGAAAGCCTGCCAATAAATAACCCTTTAAGTGCTTTGCCTTATCTCGTGATCTTGCTAATGGCTGTTTTTGGGGTGAACGTATTTGTGGTCTTGTTCAGTGGTATTGTGCTGGCTGGCGGTACTGCCATTCTGTCGGGTGATTACCCACTATTAACCTTTGGTAAAGACATTTATGCGGGCTTTAGTGGCATGCAGGAAATCTTTTTACTGTCATTGTTCATTGGCGGTTTAAGTGCGCTAATGCGCGAACAGGGCGGCTTACGATTCATTCAACAATGGGTAGGGAAACGAGTAAACAAAGCCAAGTCACGCTCTTTTGCCGCACAAAACGGCATTGCTTTAATTACTGCGCTCACCAACTTAGTTGTAGCTAACAACACCGTAGCCATTTTAGTGGCCGGCGATCTGACTAAACAACTAGCCAAAGAAAACCAGATTGAAGCGGCTCGTAGCGCCAGCCTAATGGATATTTTTGCTTGTGTCATTCAAGGCTTAATTCCCTATGGCGCGCAAGCACTGTTAATAGGTTCATTATTCTCGTTAAGCCCAATAGTAGTGGTAAGTGCGGCTTGGTACCCAATGATCTTAGCCGCGGTAGCAATTGTGGTGATGCTTCGCCGTAAATAACGCTCACTATGGTTGATTCTAAAAGGCGGCTTAATGCCGCCTTTGTTCTACGCGTCTTCTAAGTGGGCATCAATGTAACGGGCTTTTTTCTTTTCTTTAAGTTGGTGTAAATCCACCAATACCAAGCCATCAATACACTGATTGAAATCGGGATCTACGTTAAAATCAATAAACTGAACACCACCACGTTGGCATAGTTCAGTATATTGTTTATACAAGGTAGGCACGGCTGTGCCCATGCTAGCTAACGCGCTTTTAAGCTGGGCAAAATCTGCTTTGTAGTCGTCACCACTAAACGACATATTGATGCTTTTTTTGATTTGTTTAGCCAATTGGTAAGGCTGGCGAGACCGTGCGTAATTGTTAGTTGCGGGGAAGTAGGTCTGATAAAAATGAATCAGTAAATCTCGTCCTGCTTCTGGCATTGCCGCGCTAATACTCACCGGGCCAAATAGATAACGGTACTGCGGATTCCGTGCTAGAAACGCACCAATACCTAGCCACAAATAGTCTAAACTGCGCTTCCCCCAATACTTAGGTTGAACGAAGCTGCGGCCTAGTTCTATTCCTAATTCAAGAAAGTGACTAGTTTCTACATCATATTCAAACAAGGAATGGCTATACAGTGCATTAATGCCTTGTTCTTCAATTAAACGCTTGGTATCTGCAAAGCGATAAGCACCAGCTATCTCGAGTTGTTCAGCATCCCACAATATGAGATGCAGATAATTAGCATCATATTTGTCGGTGTCGGTTCGTCGCCCAGTTCCTTCGCCAACCGCTCTAAAAGCTAATTCACGCAAGCGCCCTAGTTCTGACAAAATCAACGGTTGGGAATTGCCATAACAAATACAAATTTGTTTCCCGTCCGGCGTTTCGCCTATCTTCTCTAGCTGCTTTATGGCTTTTTTTAGCGCTAAGCGTTGCTCAGGATGAGCAATAGCGGCTTCAGTATGAAACAGGCCTTTTTTATTATTACCAATGCGATACAGGTGCTTTTTGATTAACTGCGCCTGAGTAGAACGATCGAGACCACTTAAGCCAAAGCTTTTAACCGGTATTTGCTCGCCAACCACCATTGAGAACACTTTGTTGCGGTGAAAAAATAGTTCTTTCACCAACAACAGAGTCGACAAAGGACGATAGATAAAAGAACTTAAATAAAACAGGTGACTGTTCTTAGCCTTTACACAAATGGGCAGTAAAGGCGTATTGGTTTTTTTAGCGATGCTGACAAAACCTTTGGTCCATTTGCCGTCTTGAACCTTAACCCCCTTTAAACGAGACACTTCACCAGCCGGGAAAATAATTACCGCGCCTTCTTCATCTAATAAGTCTTTAATCGCATTAAGCTGCTTACGTTGGCTATTGCGACGCATATTATCTACTGGCAGTAATAAGTCATCTAAGGGTTTAATTGCGGAAAGGATTTCATTAGCAACAATTTTTACATCTTTACGCACTTGGCTAACTAGATGCAGCAATGCAAGGCCATCAATGGAACCAATCGGGTGATTAGCCACTATCACTACGCGCCCTTCACTTGGGATCCGCTCACGCTCATTTTGGCTTACTCGATAGCTTATATTGAGCTCGGTAAACACCTGGTCGATAAAAGCAACCCCTTTGAGGTGTGGATGTTTTTCCCCAAATGATTGAAACTCATCTTCAAATAACACTTTTGAAAAAAACCACTTGGCAAGTGAATAACGTCGCGGATGCTGTGACAAACTGGGGTAATGTTGATTAAGTACCTGCTGCGCTGAAATCATTGCTCTCTCCCTCTATTCGCCGTTAGGCTAGAAGTAGAACGTGACAAAGAAGCAACAGTTTTATGGCAGTTGTATGACAGGGAATCAGCGTAAAGCTAGAGACAAATATGCTGAAAACTAAACACTAAAAAGGAATTAACGTGATGATAGGCAGTGAACGCCCCAAGGCCGTTTTATACTTGAATTGTCAGCCCCCTCAGTTGCCGCTTAACTATCAACAATTAGCGCCAGCTCAACTAAGCCAAGAGATTTTGCAAAACAATAATAATAATTGGCGAAAAATACTCACCATTTACGCAAAATTAACTGCGCCAAATGAAGATTGGCGAAACCATTTATACACTAAGTTATTGAGCGAAAACCAGATTCACTTTGATGCTAATTTGGTTAAAGATGCATCAACACACATCATTGCAGGTAAAAATAACTGGTGTCGGTTTGATCATTTGAACGCTAACAAAGGTGAATCAAGTCAAAAAAAATGGCTTTTTTTACCGCCCAATATTTATCTCACTCCCTACCCTGATTACCGTCAATTCCCTAATATTTTAATCGAAGAATGTAGAACTGCACTTCACCAAAATGGTGAGGTGCTACGCTAGCTAATTGAATTCCAATAAGTTTAATTTTTTAACGGAATGAGAAATAAAACGAGGTCGCTTCAATTGATAAATTCAACAAAAACAAAGCCATAGCTGAATTTAAAGCGCTTAGCTAGCTGTTAGGTTTGACAGTTTAAAATGTGAGCAAGCTGGATTGTACTCATAGCATCATCACCAAGGGAGAGATGCTAATGGACTTTGTTAACGGCGTTGCAGAACAACTTACACCCTCAACATTCCAACACCTAAATCACTACCGTCATCAAGTATTTGTAGAAATGCTCGGTTGGGAACTTGATACCCCAGAAGGCATAGAACAAGATCAATTTGACCGTGAAGACACTGTATATGTCATCGCTCAAAACGACCAACAGCATATTAGTGGCTGTGCAAGGCTATTACCCACCACTCAACCTTACTTGCTTGAGGAAGTGTTTCCTGAATTGCTTAATGGCCTTGCCTGCCCCAAAGAAAATGACACTTGGGAGCTGTCTCGCTTTGCGGCTGTCGATTTTGACAATCACAGCCAAGCCCCCACTCAACTCATGTCGAGCGAAGCTTTAGCGTTACTCACCGCATCGATTGAATGCGCTAAGAAACACGGTGCAAAACGCTTAATTTCGGTTTCGCCTTTAGGTATTGAGCGAATGCTGCGCAATGCAGGATTTCGCTATCACCGAGCAGGACCACCAAAAATAATAAACGGTTACGCGCTATTTGCCTGCTACATCGATATCACTTAATAGTTGTTCATAGGTGACTCGCGGTAGCGATTTCTGATCGCTGCTGCAGTTGTTGCCTGCCATGAAAACTGTTCAATCGCCTGCTTTAATAATTGATCATTACGCCTTGGGCTAACGTCAAAGCCGCTTTCTTGAAGCTGCAAATTACTGCGCGGAAGATCTTTTAAGCAGCATTTCATTGCGCCATTCTTCCACACCCAATGCCAGTCCCAACCTATGGTAATAGCGCTAACGCTTTCGAATAACCATTCGGTATAGCCGGTAAATTTTGCATGTTCACTATTAAAATCATCAGCGCTAATGTTATCTAAGCCAGAGATGATATGGCTAAAATTTAGTACGCTGAGTTGTTCAATCGTAATTCTGACTAATCCATCGTCAGAAGGAACTACCTGATAGCTCTCAGAATCGATTACATTCTGTACACTTGCCTGTGTTTTCATAATATTTTTTGTTTATTTGTTTGAACTCTCCCTCATCAAAGCATTCTGACGGCAAGGCTTCAATTGTCAACATTAACAGTTGCGCTATACTGGTTACTCTACAACAAAATGATTATGCTCAATATATGCATAACTAGGAGATGATAGCCCGCTCATGGAAGCTTGGTTAGAAGAACAATTCTGCTTGTTAGAGACTCAAGGTTCTAGCGATGCCTTTTTTAAAGAGTTATCAAAAATTACCAATGCTTTAGGTTTTGATTTTTGTGCGTATGGCTTGCGAGTTCCTTACCCCCTATCTGCCCCTCGTACAGAAATGCTCAATAACTACCCCACCATCTGGCAGCAGACCTACCAGGCCAAAAATTATTTAACGGTAGATCCTACGGTTCATCATGGAATGAGCTCACAGTTACCGATTGTATGGAGCGACCAAGTTTTTGCCCAAGCGCCTGAATTAATGGAAGATGCTCGCGCTTTTGGATTGGAGTATGGTTGGGCTCAGTCCTCTCGCCAAGCCAACGGCACCGTTGGAATGCTCACATTAGCTCGCTCCGCAGACATGCTTACCCCCGCAGAACTAGAACGTTACCGCTATCAGTTATTATGGTTAACTCAGGTTGCCCACCATGGCCTTTCTTCACGAATTACCACTGAGAAAATAGACATG
The DNA here is from genome assembly GCF_046774965.1 of Agarivorans sp. DSG3-1. Lineage (NCBI taxonomy): Bacteria > Pseudomonadati > Pseudomonadota > Gammaproteobacteria > Alteromonadales > Alteromonadaceae > Agarivorans > Agarivorans sp. DSG3-1. Next base: position 4,614,967 of record NZ_CP177241.1, read on the forward strand.
CCTGATTTAAGCATGCGCGAGTTGGAAATGCTGAAATGGACTGCCGATGGTAAAACCGCCGAAGAAATTGCCACCATTCTTAATATCACGGCTCGCACTGTTAATTTTCATATTAGTCAGGCTATGCGAAAGCTCGATGTAGTAAATAAAACTGCTGCAACAGTAAAAGCCGCCTTAATGGGCATGATTTAAGAGAATGGCTAAACCTAGAGAGTCATCAGCTCTAATCTAATACGCTCAAAACAGCTAGGCTTCAATTGTTAAAAATCAAAGCCTAGTTGGCATTAGCTCACTATACTTTAGCGGTTTTTAACTGGCTTACGATTTCATAATGACTTTAGATTTTCACTCCACACTGTATCAATTTGGCTTAATTGCGGTTTTTGTATTTGCTTTAACGGGGGCTTTAGCCGCTGCCAAACGCGAGCTAGATATATTAGCCTTTGTATTTGTTGGTATCGTCACCGGCATTGGTGGCGGCACGATTCGAGACTTACTACTGCGTACAGACCACATTTTTTGGATAGCCGATCCAAGCTACCTAACCGTTTGCATTGTTGCCTCGGTAATGACTTACTTCTTTGCCCATTGGGTAATCAAAATTGACCGCATCTTGCTGTGGATGGACGGCGCAGGCATTGCATTGTTTGCAGTATTAGGCACTAGTAAAGCCTTAAGTTATGAGGTTGCGCCTTTGGTAGCGATATTGATGGGAGTGATTAGTTCAACCCTCGGCTCGGCCATTCGAGACTTAATGCTACAGACCAAGCTAGTGATATTTGAACCGGAAATTTATGTAACAGCCTGCCTGATAGGCAGTGTTAGTTATGTTGTGCTGGGGTATTTTGAAGTACCAGAGTTAACCAATATATTGCTATCAAGTGGAGCAGCCTTTTTGTTGCGCATTCTAGCCATTGAACTGGACTTAAGGTTTCCCAGTTTTACGCTATCGAAGCTGCAAAACCGGGAAATTCGTAAACAACAGCACAAGCCTTAAGCGTGCTCTCCAATCGCATTCACATGGAATACATGCTCTACGCCGGCAATGGCGTCTAACAAGCTTTGGGTGGCAGGCGTGGCAATATCCATCAAGGTATAAGCAATATCGTTGCGGCTCTTGTTCAACATGTCGATAACGTTAATATCCATGTCTGAGAGCAAAGCTAATACATTGCTGAGTACTTTGGGTACATTATCGTTAGCAAAAGCGATACGGAAGCCCTCAGTGCGGCTGAGCTTAATATTAGGAAAGTTTACAGAGTTGTGAATGTTGCCATTCTCTAGGAAATCAATAAGCTGCCTAGCCGCCATCACCGCGCAGTTTTGTTCTGCTTCGTTGGTACTAGCACCTAAGTGCGGCAGCATAAGTACTTGCGGATGATTCAACAAAGCAAGGCTTGGGAAGTCCGTTACATACTGCGCTAACTGCTGTTGCGACAAAGCGGTTAATAAGGCGTCTTCATCCACAATGCTACCGCGAGCAAAATTAAGTAACACTGCGCCACGTTTTAGCGACGCTAAGTTATCACTATTAATTAGCCCTGTTGTATTTTTGTTTGCAGGTACATGAATAGTGACGTAATCGCTCAGCGCTAATAAATCTTTTAATTCATCAGCACACTCAACATCTGATGACAAACGCCAAGCAGCTTGAACACTAAGTGCCGGATCAAAGCCGACAACCTTCATCCCTAAAGCTAAAGCAGCATGCGCAACTTCAGCGCCAATAGCCCCTAGGCCAATGACACCGAGGGTTTTCCCGGTTAGCTCAGAGCCCACAAAACGCTTCTTTTCACCTTCAACAGTCAGTTGCAAGGCACTGGCATCTAATTCGCTATCAAGGCTATTGATAAAACTAAGGCCCGATGCAATATTTCTAGCACTTAATAACATGCCACCCAACACCAACTCTTTAACAGCGTTAGCATTAGCACCTGGGGTATTAAAAACAACGATGCCCTGTTCGGAGCAACGCTGAATGGGAATATTGTTAACGCCCGCTCCGCAACGCGCCAAGGCTTTAACTTCTGTTGGAAAGTCATAGTCATGTAAATTAGCGCTGCGCAGCATAATAGCGTCTGGCGCAGCTTGGCCCTCGGCCACTTGGTAGCGCTCAGTAAAACACGCCAACCCTTGTTGGTGAATATTATTAATGGTCCGAATATTCGGCATACAGTTTCTCCCTAAACAACAAATCTTGTGTTTTCCGTGACAAACTGCAGCACGAAAATGTATTAATTTTTTACATTACGCTTATAAGCACACCTGCCGATAAGCCCACGCTAGCCATGGCATAAAGCGACTTAAATCTTCTTGCTCTACCGTAGCGCCACACCAAATACGCAAGCCCGCTGGCGCATCTCGATATGCCCCTATATCAAACGCCACCTGCTCTTGGTCGAGTAAAGCAATAATGCTTTTAACTTGATCGCTACTCGCCTTCAAGGTTAGACATACACTGGTATTAGATAAGATTTCGGGTTGTTGAGCTAAAAAGCTAATCCAGTCATTTTCGGCTACAAACTGCTTTATGACTTCGAGGTTTTGTTGGGATTTTTTGATGCTGGCACTGACTCCGCCGAGCGATTCCACCCACTGGAGGGCATCGACATAGTCCGCCACACATAACATCGACGGCGTGTTAATCGTTTCGCCTTTGAATATACCTTCAATGAGTTTCCCTCCCTGGGTTAATCGAAATACTTTTGGCATTGGCCAAGTAGGTTGATAACTTTCTAAGCGCTCAACTGCCCTAGGGCTGAGAATAATCACTCCGTGAGCCCCCTCTCCGCCTAAGGCTTTTTGCCAGCTATAAGTTACTACATCTAACTTTTCCCATGGCAATGGCATAGCAAATACCGCTGAGGTAGCATCACAAATTGTTAAGCCACTGCGCTGCGAATTGATCCAATCACCATTAGGCACAGCCACACCCGAGGTGGTGCCATTCCATGTAAAAATGCAATCGTTGTCAGGATTCGCTTGGTTCATATCTGGCAACTGACCATAGTCACTGCTGTAGTGATTAACCTGCTCCAACTTAAGTTGCTTGGTCACGTCGGTAAACCAACCTTTGCCAAACGATTCCCAGGAAAACAAATCTACCGCTTTCTCGCCCAACAGTGACCACATCACCATTTCCATTGCGCCAGTATCAGAACCGGGAACGATGCCTACACGGTAACCTTCTGGAAGGTCTAATAATTGATGAGTTAACTCAATGGCTTGAGCCAATTGTGCCTTACCAATCTTACTGCGGTGTGAACGCCCCAAAGCATCGTTGTTTAATTGTTCGAGCTGGTAGCCGGGTCGTTTAGCACAAGGCCCAGATGAAAAATTTGGGCAATTGGGTTTTAACTGCGGTTTCATTGACTATCCTTGTAGGTGAATGCCAGTGGCAATAATGAAAATAAGCTAAAGGCAGTATATGCCAGAGTTCACGGCTAGAAAATGACCTAGCACCAGTTTTACTGTCCGTCAAAAACTTCAATACAATCAATGGAAAACCAAACAAAAATCAGAAAGTTAAACGGTAAAAACCTTCATCTAATAAACCTTCTCACTGTTTTAAACGTAAAATTCACCAGATAAAACTTATCAAATAGACAGGGCTTTTCATCGCTAATAAAGCTCGCTACTATCAATCAAATTGTCTTAGAAAGTGAGTATTCACCTGCCTACTCCTCGTTTTTGCCCTCAGTGTGGCCAAACTAGCTTAAAACAGCGAGATGCTAAAAAGTGGGCTTGTCAGCAGTGTCAATTTAGCTATTTTCATAATATGGCTTCCACCGCGGGAGCACTGATCATTGTTGAGCAAGAGCTATTACTGGTAGAACGGGCGATTAATCCTAAAAAGGGATGTTGGGATTTACCGGGCGGTTTTGTTGAATACCATGAAAGCCTAGAGCAAGGTCTACAAAGAGAGCTAGAAGAAGAGCTAGGTTTACTCATTACCAGCCAACAACTGCAGTACTTTGGTTCTTATGCCAATCAATATCGCTATAACGAGGTGCTGTATCATACCTGCGATGCTTTCTTTATTTGCCAGTTAAGCCACAAACCTAATCTACACGCCAAAGACGATGTGGCCAGTTTGCAATGGCACTCTCTTAAAAAGCTGCCTTTTAACAACATTGCTTTTAGTTCAGTTAATCAAGGACTTAATGATTTAGTTAAAAACCGTCCGCAACAGCTTACAAATAATTCACATTAAATTGATTTAGATCGCCCTCCTTTATCCATATATCTACTAAGGTTAATTTGCTCAAAAAGCAAACAACAAGAACTTCTAGCAGGAAGCCACAGAGGGTACAAATATGGACAACCATCCCCGTAGTTCTAGTTTTATCACTGCCATTCTTACTTTGGCAGCAGCCTTGTGCTTGGTAATGTCATTTGCCACTAGCGCAGAACCTAAAGCCTTAGTGCTTAAACCATTTAAACAACTCAGTACGGAAAGCGCCGAATGTGCCGCTTGTCATAAAGAGAAAAATCCTTCCATTTACGCCCAGTGGGGGCGGTCTAAACACTATGGTGCTAATGTTGGCTGTTATGAATGCCACCAAGCGAGCCCTGAAGATAAAGACGCCATTACCCACGAAGGCCAGACCATTGCTGTTATTGTCTCACCTAAAGATTGCTCCACTTGCCACAATCAAGAAGTGGATGAATTTGCCAAAAGTCATCACGCTAAGGCAGCTCAAATTATCGGCTCTTTAGATAACTTCCTCGCAGAAGTGGTAGAAGGCGCACTCACCTTTAACGGCCAATCACCAGCTGCAGTAAATGGCTGCTGGCAGTGTCATGGTTCAGAAGTAAAAGTATTAGAAAACGGTGATTTAGATCCCACCACTTGGCCAAATACAGGGATTGGTCGAATTAACCCAGATGGCTCCTTAGGGGCTTGTACGGCATGTCACCAACGCCACGAGTTTTCCATGGAGCAAGCTCGCCGACCAGAAGCCTGTGGTAAATGTCACTTAGGCCCAGATCATCCACAAAAAGAAATCTATGAAGAATCGAAACACGGTATTAATTTCTACGCCAATGTAAATCGAATGAACTTAGACTCGGCCAAATGGATAGTGGGTGAAGACTACGACGCAGCGCCAACCTGCGCCACTTGTCATATGTCGGCAACCCGTGAGCTTCCAGTGACTCATGATGTAGGCGATAGAATATCTTGGACACTACGCCCAGCCATTTCTGAGAAGATTGACGCCAAAGCGAAAGCTCAAGGCAAGGAAGTTAAATCTTGGGAAGCCCGTCGTGGCGACATGATGAATGTATGTGAATCTTGCCATACCAAGTCGATGGTTGATAATTTCTACCAGCAGTTCGACTCATTAGTTAACTTATATAACGACAAATTTGCTCGCCCCGGTAAAGAGTTGATGGACATACTGAAGAGCGAGAAAATGCTTACCGAAACAGCCTTTGATGAAGAGATAGAGTGGACGTGGTTCTACCTATGGCACCACGAAGGTCGCCGCGCTCGCCACGGCGCAGCGATGCAAGCACCCGACTACGTTCAATGGCACGGTATGTTTGAAGTCGCAGAGCGTTTCTATATTGAACTGGTTCCTCAGTTCCTAGAAACAGTAGAAAAAGCAGAGCACGCAGGCAATACCGAAGGTGCAGAAAAAGCCCGTGCAATACTGGCAGAAATTCTCGACCGACCAGAGCACGCTTGGTTTAGCGGCAATGAGCCCGAAGAGGTGAAAAAAGCGCGTAAAGAAGCGCAAGCATCCTTTAAAGCTCGCTACTTGAGTGAAAGCAAATAGCCACTAGGGGGAGCAGCAATGCTCCCGCCTTATTAAAGAGGATGCTGATATGACAAATAAACAGCAGGCAACTCGGTGGCAACGGCTTTGGGCTTGGCTCAAAAAACCACTCATTATAGGCATACCCATTGGTGTATTTGTGTTGGTGCTGGGCTTGGCTTCAGTGCAAGGCAGCTTAGTATTATCTAGCACTAATGAGTTTTGTTTTAGCTGCCATTTAAAAATGGATACGATAGTGCAGGAGTACAAAGCATCAAGTCACTATGGGGACGGCAGCAATATCGCCGCTACTTGTGCAGATTGCCATGTACCCCACCCTTATTTTGAGATGCTCAAAGTTAAAATTGCCGCCACCGCAGACATTTACCACATGATGGTAGGCACCATTACCAAGGAAAACTTTGAGGAGCATAGGCCAGCACTTGCTGAGACGGTATGGCGAGATTTTCAAGCTAATGACTCAGCCAACTGCAGACATTGCCACCAGGGGGATAATTTTGATCTATCTACTCAGCCACAACGTGCTCGCTTAAACCACCAGCAAATTGCGGCACGTGGTGAAACCTGCGTAGACTGCCACCAAGGCTTAACCCATAAGCGTATTGTTATAGAATAACGCTATAAATATACTTAAGTCTTCCGAGCATCAGCTTGGAAGACTTTTCTTTCCCCCCTTTACTCATCCGACCTCGTGTGTTAAAAATTTGTAAAAAGCAAACTAAGTACCCAATGAATCACTATTTTCGCTTGTTAAGCATGTTTATCCGCCATTGGTTTGGCAGCAAAACCCATCAAGATCCTACCGACGACTTTGTTATTTCGCTACGTGCATTGCCCTTAGACTGTGATGCAAATATGCACCTCACTAACTCTCGCTACTTTAGCTTTGGGGACTTAGGTCGCATCGACATGATGCTCAAAACCAAGTTGGGATCAGTTGCCCTACAAAAACGTTGGCTAGGCGTGGTCAACGCGCAATCGGTCACCTATATTCGCCCAATTAAACCCATGAGCAAAATTGAGCTTCATAGCAAATTATTAGGTTGGGATGAGAAATATTGGTATTTTGAACATCGCTTTATTGCCAACAAAACCTTATATGCCAGCATACTGGTGCGCGGAGTATTTTTAAAAGGTAAAAAGCCAGTGCCAATGAGTGAATTACTCGGCTTGGTTGACTATACCGAGGCATCGCCAGAGCTGCCTTTGCGCGTGATTCACTGGAAGCAGCTGCTCTCAACTAAAAAACAAGAGTCACCCGCTTTAGCCTAAGAGGTTCTGCGACGCACAGAGTAAAATGAAAAAACCATCCTTTCTGCCATACTTGAGAAGGGATCGTTTTTGGATTTGCTATGTTGCCACTCAATATCATTCTCACCTTAGCGTTCATTCTCAGCAGCGGCTTACTGAGTGGCACTTTACAAGCTAAAACGATTACTCTCGCCACAAGCAAATCGATCCCACCTTACATCATTAAAAATAGCCAATCAGGCATTCAACTAGACATCATCAAACAGGCTTTTGAGTTAGCCGGACATCAGGTCGATCAGGTTATTTTCACCTCAAATATTCGCGCCGAAAAGATGCTTAAACAACAAGCGGTTGATGCCATTGTTAACGCCCCCAATACTGTTCAACATAGTTTTCTCTCCGACCCCGTCATCTTTTATCACAACGTAGCAATTAGCCTGAGTAGCCAAGATGTAGATTTACAACAGATTAGTCAGCTTGCTAAGTACAAACTACTGGCTTTTCAAAATGCAAAGAAGTACTTAGGCGAGCAATATGCTAACGCAGTTGCCCACGCTAAGTCCTATACAGAAGTGGCTAACCAATATGCTCAACTAGAACGTTTATATCGCGGTCAAGTTGATGTAATCATTATGGATAAACGCATATTCGCTTACTTAAATAAGCAACGATTAAAGGAAAAAAAAACCGTTGAAGAGGTTCGCTTTCATACTATTTTTGAACCCTCCCCTCGCTTACTAGGTTTTCATCAAGCAGCGTTACGCGACCAGTTTAATCTTGGTTTAAAGCGACTCAATGATCAGCGAGTTAAAGACTCCGAGTGAGCGATAGCAATAGCCAAACTGGCTAAACCAGTGAAAATATCGCTTTGGTATTACAATTAGAAAAAAGCGTTTGTTTTTTACAGTTTACATGCTGATTTCCAACCTTATTGCGCACAACAAAAAATCAACAGTTTATTAACCACACAAGCTTAAACTAGCAACACCGTCTGTGTTATTAAGGCTTAAAGACATGTATCAGATCACTTTATAGAAATATCATCTTTATTTTAGTTAACTAATAAAAGAAAAGGGTCAAAACTGTCATAAATGACAGTTACATTCAGCATGAAAGCGCTATCATAGTAATTCAATCACGCCCATGAGGAAATTTTCGATATGTCCGAAAACCGCTATTCCCATACTTCTAGTAACCGCTTAGTTCGACGTTCTGTTGCTTTGGTTCTTGCTGGAGGTAAAGGCACTCGTTTAAAAGAACTCACCAACAAAGTTGCCAAGCCAGCTGTATCTTTTGGCGGCAAGTACCGCATTATTGATTTCACCTTATCTAACTGCATCAACTCGGGAGTACGAAATATTGGAGTACTCACTCAATATATGGCTCACGACTTGATCATGCATCTTCAATCTGGTTGGCAAATTCTCAATCCTGCACTTAATGAGCGTGTATCCATTATTCCTGCTCAGCAGCGTACTGGAGAAAACTGGTATCGCGGCACCGCCGATGCGGTATATCAAAACCTCGACATTATTGACCATGAGCACTATGACCGAGTATTGATTCTAGGCGGCGACCATATCTACAAAATGGACTACTCACGCATGATTAACTTTCATGCTGAAAACGGCGCAGATGTAACGGTGGCCTGTATTCGCAAACCACTTTCTCAAGCGTCTTCATTTGGCGTAATGGGTCTAGATAGCGAAGGACAAATTGTTGATTTTGAGGAAAAGCCTGAAAATCCCAAATCAGACCCTCACAATCCTGAGCTGGCGCTAGTGTCTATGGGCGTTTATATCTTCAACATGGACGTATTAGACGATGAACTGCGTCAAGGCTTGCTAACCCCTGGCTACTCTCATGATTTTGGTCACAACGTTATTCCAAACATGATTAAGAACCGTAAAGTTTATGGTTATGTATTTGCAGATAAAGGCCACCCAGGCCGCACCGCTTACTGGCGTGATGTAGGTGATATCGACGAATACTTTGCTGCAAATATGGATTTAGTCGACCCTGATCCTGAGCTTGATTTATACGACCGCGACTGGCCAATCATCACCGATCAAAAACAGCGTCCGGGTGCAAAGTTTGTATTTAACGAAGATGATCGCCGTGGTTACGCTACAGATTCGCTATTATCGGCGGGTACCATTGTTTCTGGAGCTAAGGTAAATCGTTCGTTGCTCTCGCTAGACGTGCGAGTGGAAGAACATACCGAACTTGACCAAGTGATCGCTCTCAATGGTTGTAGCATTGGTAAAAACTGTAAAATTCGCAAAGCAATTATTGCTGAAGACTGCGTAGTGCCAGACGGCACTGTGATTGGTTACAACGAAGAAGAAGACCGCCGCCGTTTCACCGTCTCTAAGGGCGGGGTAATACTCGTTGCTTGTGAAATGCTAAAATAAATTATTCCGCACTAGCAAACCATTACGTTTGCTAGTGCTGTTTATTCGACAAATAAAGTGTCGTCTTCTACCTTACAGTCCACCAACAGTACCACGTCATTACTTAAGTAAGTGCTAAAGGTTTTACACATTATATGGCTGCTTGAGTCTCGGTAAATTTTCGATAGTATTAACTGCTGAGGTTTTACCGCATCCAACGCCACCAAAGCATGAAAGTAAGGCCTGAAACTCCAATTAAAACCTACAAATTGCTCATCTTCAGTAATACCTTGCTGATTGACATCGAAGTTAGGCGAAATTTGGGTACCGTCGGTTTTACAAAGAAAGTACCTAAGAATACCCGCTTGCATCAATTGTGCTGCTAAGCTCACCGTAGATTGCAATTGTTGCAGGGAGTGTTTCAAAGCTAGCACACTGGTTTTTACTTCGGCATTGTGCCTAACGGTTTCCAGCGTTTTCAGACTCTTTCGGTCTAAATAACTCGCGAGTAAGTCTTTTACTTTGTCTTGGCTAAGATCTGGGGCTAGAAAATTAAGATCAGCTTTATGGAACAACCAACCTTGCATGTATTTAGCACCACATTCTACGCCAAAGTGAAACTCTTGCTCAGTTTCTACGCCTTCACAAATTAGCTCACATCCAGCGCGCTGCGCCAAATCAGAAACCGACAATACCACATCGGCGGGCAAGCCTCCTCGAGTGGCATTTTTAAACAAACGCATGTCTAATTTAATAATGTCTGGTTCTAAAGCAATAATACGGTCTAACTGTGACGCGCCGGCACCAAAGTCATCAATGGCCACTTTCAAGCCCGCTTGATGATAAGCCTTCACTACTCGCTTTAAATTATCCACGTTACCGCTAGCTTCAGTAATTTCGATCACTACGCGAGCAGGGTCAATACCTATTTCATCTATCATTGAAATGGTGGGGGTGCACAGTTTGCTACTCAGCATATCGACCCAGTCGGGCACAATGTTAATGGTGAGGAAACCGTCCTGCACCGAGTTAGCAAATTGCTCTAAGGCATTTTTTCGAATGGAGCGGTCAAGATCTCGGCGATTACTCAAGGAATACTGGCTGTTAATAAAAATCTCACCGGCACTCACTACCTTGCCATTTTTGTTATGTGTTCTGGCTAGCGCCTCGTAACCGGCAATTTTACCAGTAGGCAAAAACACAATCGGTTGAAAATGCGGGTAGTAATGGTGCGGATTTAACAGCGGACGGTCTTCGGCTTTTATCGCCGATTTGATACTCACAACCTTATGACTAATATTGTCCAATACCCTCATCCTTGAAGTGTTGAGAAAAAGCTATCGCAAAAAATAAGCGCAAACCGTAGCGACAATTTGCGCTTATTTATGAATAGCTTAGTCGCTACTCCACGGTAACTGTTTTTATCATACGTTTGATTTCTGGTACACATGATCCACAATTAGTACCCGCCTTGCAATGGCTACCCACCTGGTCGGCGCTCTCGCAAGCATGTTCGGTAATCACATCGGCAATAGTTTGCTCGCGCACTTGATGACAAGAACAAACTATTTTACCCAAATCAGGAGCTGGACTAGTGCCCGCTAATACGCCTCGGCGAATATTGTCCGACATAGGTTGTTGTAGTAATGATTCTAACCAAGAACTGGCATTTAGCTGGCCCTTGGCAGTAACACTAAAACTTGAGAACAGCTCACCTTCAATCACTAAGGCTGAACGGTAACGTTGTTGCTCGGTATCAGCAAAATCGAGGCTTTGCAGCTTGCTATTGGTGAGCAAAAACTGCTTCAATTTACTGGCTAACTCCACCGCTTGGCTAGTATCGGCAATACGGTATAAATAGCCATCGCCCAAGCCTTGTTTTACCCAATAGTCTGCGGGTAAATCTTGGCATTGCAGCTTTGTTAATGGAGTTGCCGTTAGTAATACGGCTTCACTGACATAGTCCCACGAGCTTAATTTTACGGGTGTATGTTTCGACTCAGGCTGACCAGAAATGGGGTCAACTGAGCTATCAACCACTTGGCTAACTAAGCCATCACTGGAGTATTGTGCGTTCCAATGAATAGGCATGAATAAGTGCCCAGGTTTTTGCCCTTCACTAATACTTAAACGTACTTTAAGCGCCCCCACTTGGCTGGTTAGGCTCACTACGTCACCATCACATAAACCTTGGTTAGCAGCATCTTGTGGGTGAACCTCTAACAACGGTTCTGAAGCGTGACTGCTTAACTGCGGTGCCAAACCTGTGCGTGTCATGGTATGCCATTGATCGCGCACACGGCCGGTATTTAGTACCAGCGGGAACGCTTGGCTCAATGGCTGCTGAGTGGTTTGGTTAGTTACCGCAATAAGTTGCGCTTTGCCAGAATCAGTCGAGAAGCGGCCGTCGCTAAACAAACTGCGGTTAGCGGCTTTTTTATCTGTGGTAATAGGCCAACGTTGTGGCTCTATTTCATCAAAGGCCTGTTGATCTTTACCACTCAAACCACTGATATTGAATTTTCGTTTACTGTCATCGGCTAATACCCCCGATAAGGCTGCATGCTCACTAAAAATGTCAGCAGAGCTTTGAAAGTCAAAAGCTTGCGCAAAGCCCATTTTTTTAGCCACTTGGCTCAGCAAATACCAATCGGGCTTAGTATCACCCTCGGTCTTAACAAACGCACGTTGGCGAGAAATCATCCGCTCAGAATTGGTTACCGTGCCATCACGCTCCCCCCAACCTGCTGCAGGTAAAAGAACATCGGCGTAACGCGTGGTATCTGTTTCAGCAATACAATCTGACACGACAACTAAGGGACAATTGAGTAAGGCTTCTCTCACCTTTGCCGACTCAGGCAAGCTTACCGCTGGGTTAGTCCCCATTATCCATATTGCTTTAATCTCACCACTGCCCACTTTTTCAAAGAGGTCTATCGCTTTATGACCTGGCTTTTGGCTAAGAGTATCGGTTTTCCAAAACTGCGATAACGCCGCCAAATGCTCTGGCACATAATCTAAATGCCCTGCTAATAAATTAGACAGCGCACCAACTTCGCGCCCTCCCATGGCATTGGGCTGGCCCGTAATAGAGAATGCACTAGCACCCAACTTACCTATTTTTCCGGTTGCTAAGTGGTTGTTAATAATCGCGTTAACTTTATCTACGCCTTGGCTACTTTGATTCACCCCTTGGCTAAATACCGTTACACAGCGTTGATTGTCGGCAAACAACTGGAAAAAACGCAGTAGAGCCTCGGGCTCAACACCGCACGTTTTTGCTAGTGCTGGTAAATCACCTGCATCTTCTACCGCACTCGCTACTGCATTTTCAAAACCCTCGGTAAACTGGCCAATGTATTCGGCATCCAGTTTTCCGTGCTCACTCAAATATGCGAGCAAACCATTAAACAAAGCGACATCAGTGCCGCCATTTAAGGGAAGATGTAAATCGGCAATGTCACAACTGTCGGTACGACGCGGATCGATCACCACCATCTTTAAGTTGGGGTTTGCTTGCTTAGCGCGCTTTAAACGCTGATAAACGATGGGATGACACCAAGCAAGATTAGACCCCACTAAGGTCACTAATTCAGCATGCTCTAAGTCTTCATAACTTCCTGGAACAATGTCTTCACCAAAAGCACGTTTGTGGCCAGCCACCGCTGAAGACATACATAACCGAGAGTTAGAATCGATATTTGAGCTACCGATAAAGCCTTTAATCAGCTTATTGGCAACATAGTAGTCTTCGGTTAACAATTGGCCGGATACATAAAAGGCCACAGATTCAGAACCATGTTCGGCAAGAGTTTGGCTTAGGCGAGAGGCCACATAACTTAGCGCCTTATCTAGGGGCTCTTTATGACCTTTAATGTAAGCGCTTTGCAAGCGCCCTTCTTTAATCACTGTTTCGCCTAAAGCCGAGCCTTTTGAACAAAGCAAACCACTGTTTGCGGGGTGGGCTTGGTCGCCTCTCACTTCAACCGTTCCGTTATTCGCTACCTTCGCTTCTACGCCACACCCGGTGCCACAATATGGGCAGGTGGTTTTAATCCATTGTTGAGATTGCTGTTGAGACACGCTGTATACTCCTCACCGTATTCATTCGCGAGTCGATGCTCTTCGCCCGCGTTTTATAAGGAATACATAGCAAGAGATGAACCAACAAAAAGCGCTAAAAAACCTATTACTTAAGGAGTAGAAAAAGCAGATATTGGCGCTAAAACCCCCTCAAAAAAACAGTCTGAGATAAACCTTGCACTCGATTGGTGCGAAACATCCCGAATTTGAGCCTTCTTGAATGTGCTAGCAAACCCGCTTTACCAACTAAAGATCTGTAAAATAGGCCTACATTTACGTTGCTCGGCTTTCTCGCACACCACCTCCATACTCTTGCTGCATGCCGCTTAGTGACTTCTACTCACCTTTTTGACAATTTTATTGCGACATCTGCTTGCAAATAAGCAAATGTTAAATAAGATCACCAATTAAGTTAACGACAGTATTCTAGCAAGTGCTGAATTTGCTGCACCTCAGGGATGAGCCAACATAAAACGTACAAATATTAAACATTGGGTACTATCAGCCTGGTTATGCAGTTGGCTGTTGATTACCCTTATGCCAGTGATTAACGCGCACAGCTCTAGTGCTGGCGTTTGGCAGTCTATTTGTACTTTAGGTGGCTTTAAACTGGTTCAAGTAGAAGGTGCCAGCGACAACTCACCGCATTCCTCAAAAGGCAACCATTGTTCTATAAGTCAGTTCAGCACCGTTGGTCACTCGGCGTTTACCCATTCGCTGTATCAACTGCTTGCTTTAGTGGCTATTACCCCAAGCTATTGGCTGGAAACCAGTAATACCCGTTACCTAGTGCAAAGCCCACGCTCACCTCCCACAACATTCTTTACTGATACTTTTTTCTAAGCCAATTTAGTCACTAATAAGTAATCTGAATAGTGTGTATTTGCGCCTTTATTTATAACAAATCGAAGGTGTAAGCAGGCTATTTAGCAGCTATGTAAAGGATAAATGTCATGTTAAGCAAACCTGCTGTACAGACTGAAACACCTCTAAAAACAACAACTAAAAACCCGAAGTTATTTTATTTTGTGGCCTGGCGCTGGCATTTTTACGCCGGCCTATTTGTGGTGCCATTTCTAATTGTGCTATCGCTAACTGGGTTAGTCATGCTTTACGACGATGCCATTGAACAAGCTGAATACTCGCAAATTATAAATATCGAACCTCAAACAACGCCGCTGGCCCCTTCTGTACAATTGGCTGCAGTAGCAGCGCAATATCCCAATACACAAGTAAAACAATACCTCACTCCACCCGCCGCAGATAAAGCCAGCCGTTTTGCCATTTCAAACCAAAGTGATGCGGCTTTATTTATCACCGTTAATCCCTATACCGCAGAGGTATTAGGCGAAATAAATCGAGATGAAAGCTGGTACAGCCTAGCCAACGACATTCATGGCACTTTACTCATCGGTGATACAGGAGACAGGCTAATTGAAATAGCTGCCAGCCTAAGCATTGTATTGCTAATCACCGGCTTATATCTTTGGTGGCCAAGAGACAAAGCCAGTAAAGCGGGCTTTCTAAAAATTCGTTTCAATAGCGGGAAAAGGCTATTGTGGCGTGATTTACATGCCAACATTGGTGTTATTACAGGTATATTTTTGCTGCTATTTTTGGTGTCTGGCTTATCTTGGGCCGGCATTTGGGGCGGTAAATTCGTACAACCGTGGAACAGTTTTCCTGCAGAAAAGTGGGACAATGTGCCGCTATCTGAGGTAGACCACAGCAGCATGAATCACAGCCAAAGCAAAGAGGTAGCTTGGAACTTAGAGCAAACCCCAATGCCCAACTCGAAGGCGCAGCTCAATACGCTACATGCCGCTAACTCATGGAATATCGATCAGGTGGTAAACTTTGCTTTAACCAATGGATTTAGCCGATTCAGAGTTAACTTTCCTAGCTCTGAGACAGGTGTTTTTACCGTTTCGGCCAATACCATGAGTGGTGATATAAGCGATGCCACCCAAGATAGAACCACCCATATAGACCAATACAGCGGTGAAGTTCTGGCTGAAGCTGCCTGGCCCGACTACAGCCTAATGGCTAAGTTTATGGCTGCTGGCATTGCGCTTCACCAAGGTGATATGGGGCTAGCAAATGTTATTGCCAACACTTTACTATGTGTAGCCTTTGTCTTTATTGCGATATCTGGGGTGGTGATGTGGTGGTTACGCAGGCCTAAAGGGGCGTTGAATCTTGCTGCACCACCACTGCCACAAAACCTGCCATTATGGAAATCTGCCAGCCTAGTAATGATTGCAGTATCGCTCATGTTCCCCTTAGCAGGCATCAGTTTGCTTAGCGTACTGCTGTTAGATTTTATCTTACTATCTCGTGTACCAGTGCTGAAACGGTTAACAGATTAGGTAAATTAAAGACATAAAAAAGCCAGAGTGAACCGTTGTTCGCTCTGGCTTTTAAGCTCTCATGTATCACTCACTCATTAGCAGGGGTGAAGTAAGTTTTTATCCATTCATAAAAAACCGCTTCAGACAGTTCAGCGTTAGCCAAACTTATAAACTCACCATCTGGTTCTTGGTCTTTATAAGAGAACTGATAAGACACTTGCTCGGGATCTTGGTCATGTAAAACCACAATAATTCGTTTGCCTGATTTTAAGCAATCAATGGTCATAATATCTGCTGGCACGCCATTTTTTCGCATGTTACGGCTTATGCCAATCACCGGATCAATATCTTTAAAATCTTGCTGAATACGGAAATGCGCCAAGTTAGCCACATCAGAAAGGCTGACTAAACGTTGCTCGCTGAGCGATTTTGCTTGCGTGTTTTCCATTACATCACCCCGCGCGCAAAGCTAAAATAGCCTTTAAATCAATGGGCTGAGGGTAAGCACAAAACTGCGGGTCTTTCTCGGCGATAGCATGAATCGACATACGGTCGGCCAATTCATTCCCTTCGACCCCCACGTGACCATTAACATGTAACACTTGGATCTTGTCTTTTAGCTCTTGGTGGCGTTCAAACATTTCTTGAATAAGCGCTAAGTTCTTAATTTCACCTGAAGCTTTTTTCCATCCCTTCTTCTTCCAGCCTGCCGCCCATTGGGTGACGCACTGAATCGAATATTTAGAATCACATAAAATAGCCACTCGGTTACCATTGGCCAATTCTTGTTTGGCCATGATTAATGCTTGGTTTAAGGCATTTAACTCAGCAGTATTATTGGTCCCCATCGGGTTATACAAACCGTACCACAGCTCAGCCACTTTATTGTTCCGATACAAAGCAATGCCCGATCCCGCTTTACCTGGGTTAGGCTCACAGCCGCCATCAGTAAATATTTTCACTTCAGCCGCAAGTTTATCTATCTCGGCTGCAGTATAGGTTTTAACGGTTTGCCCGGCGCTACGTTTTCTTGCTGGCGCAGCGGCTCCTGAGCTACCACTAGTACTGGCTTTGCCACCAAACGCCGCTTCTGCTTCAGCTTTCGTAGGAAAGGATTTATATCTCGCGCCTGCAAACTTATCGATTTGTCGTTTACAGGTAGGCCAATCGGTAAATATGCCGGTTTCGCGACCCTGCCACACTACGTAATACTTTTTAGCCATGACGAACTCTTTTGATTATTTGCTGGCTAATATACCGAGCAAACGCAGCGCAGGAAACGATTAAGTGACAATACACAGCTCTGCATTGCGCTATTTAGCTCACTATGCTGCTAATTTGAGCAACAAAGTGATCTGCTTAGAGTTAAACATCACAAACTCTATATTTACTTAAGCCCGTTTATAAACAAGCAGTTTCCTTAGGCTAAAGTATAAACATCTTAAGCAACCCATAGAGCAACATGCAGTGTTTGTAGGCTTACAAAAGAAAGCTAATTTAGTCTTTATTTTATCGTCTATTTTATTTTTTAGCGCAGCCATTGCGGGCACTCAATTCGCCACTCAATATTTTGTGGCTCATGAATCTAAAAAAGTAGAGGCGGTGCTCAGCAAAAACTTAGCACTTGTTCGTTCAAAATTTGAAGCCAACATCTTTCAAGATACCTATTTAGCCGACAGCCTTGCCACTGTAGTTACCATAGACCCTGACCTAGCCACTAATCACTGGAAAACCATTGCCCAAAAGTTACTCAACAAAGCCAACTTTGTAAGAAATGTAGGCATTGCTCCTAACAATATTATCTCTATGGTTTACCCACTTGACGGCAACGAAGGCGCCATTGGGCTTGATTTTAGAACCAAGCCAGAACAGCTAAAAAGCGTATTAAAAGCCAAACAAATGAAGCAGGTTTATATCGCAGGTCCCCTGCCGTTGGTGCAGGGAGGAATTGGCTTAATTGCGCGCTATCCTATTTTTTCGGATTACCCAGTGAACAAACAGTACTGGGGAGGCGTGAGTGTTGTGATGGATTACCAGAAAATGATCAGTGATACCGGCTTAGACACATTTGACGGCGCCAGTATTTCTCTGAGAAAACACACCATCGACGGCGCAGCAGGCGAGGTTTTTTATGGTGAAGAGTCAACCTTCTCACAAGCAGATGTAGAGCACATCATTCGCTTACCCTCGGGCAGTTGGTTAATGGCTGCCAAATTCAATATTGATGAGCTTAAGCACATTCAAGAAACCAAAGATCTATCCAACGCTATTGGCGGCATTGCCACACTGCTGGTTTACTTAATGCTGGTATTGCACTTTTTGCATTATAAACAAGTTCATAAAGCCTCTTTGTTAGACGAACTCACCCAACTGCCTAACCGGCGTTACGTGCTCAACTTACTGGACGAGCTCACTACAAAAAGCATGGTGCGCAACAACTTTGCGCTACTCAACATAGATCTAAATGGGTTTAAGCGGGTAAACGACAGTATTGGACACCAAGCGGGTGACGAATTGTTAAAGCATGTCTCTGCTCAACTTATTGCAAATGTTCGCGGCTCGGATACCGTTGCACGATTTGGCGGAGATGAGTTTGTAGTTGTACTGCGTGGCATAACCAATGACGCCAGCGCGAAGAAGATCATCAGCAAAATTCAACAAGCAGTAGAAGCCAGTGACTTGCTTTGGTACGAACAGCGTATTTCACCGTCTTTAAGCGTTGGCTTTACCTTGTATCAAGGCCAAGAAACCAATGTAAAACAACTCCTATCAGACGCTGACAAAAGCATGTATCAACAAAAAAGAGGATTGAAAGAATAAACCAAGGTGGGAATGTTTATCACAGCAAATAGGCCAAGGGCCGACAGTACTTTAGGCATAACCAGCTATCAAGCTATCAAGCTATTAAAGATACCATCGACCCACTGTTAGCTACTCAGGCACTTTTCAACCGTTGGTAAAGCGCATCTTTTAATACTGACCGGTCATGTTTTAGCTTATGCATTGCTTCATCATCAATCGGCCCACCTTGCAGCTCAAGCACTCTAATTTCTTTATCTAAGGTATTGTAATGCTTAGTATCTTTAGCAAAACCAGCGTCACTTTTTACCAAAGCAGTAATCGTATCTAAAAACTCAGGGAACTCGTTCACTAAGGAATGATCTTCACCTAACATAAAAACTCCTTTCAAATTAAGGCCACAGAAACTAAAAGCTTAGCTTAAAGCGTAAGAATCGAACAACTAGCGAAGATATAAGTTGTTAAGCCTTACACCAGCTTGACAATTTGCGCTTCAATGGCCGCCAATACAGCCTCAGATTTTTGCTCGTTTAAGGCATCTGAATGAGGTGAGGCGAATTGACCTAGGTCGTTATCAAAATACAGGCCGTGGGCATGGTTAAACTCTTCGCTTAAAGCGGCGCGGCAAAGAATATCTGCACCAATGCTTAAACTGCCACCCGCGATACCGTAAGCATCTTTCACCATTTTGCTGCCTAATAGTGATTTAGGGTTAACCGATACCACCATTGGGCCCTGCGATTTTTGCGCGAGTCCCATCAAGCGAGACCACATAGTCAGCGCCAGCTTACTTTGCGCATAGGCTTCACCATCAGACAACTTACCCTCCCCCGCTAAAGCATTAAGGTTTACCGTGGCTTGTGCCGCCGACGATAAGTTAACCACTCGCCCACTCGCATTCATTAAGGGCAACAACAATGTTGTGAGCAAATATGGCGCAAAAGTATTCACCACAAAACGCAGGTCTAAACCCTCTTGGGTCATGGCATTGGGAACATTAAATACACCCGCATTATTAATTAACACATCCAACTTGGAGTGATCATGACTAATCGCCTCAGCCAGTTGCTTAACAGCCGGTAAGTTAGACAAATCGGCAACATAACCTTGTACCTTGGCACACTCTACCGAAGCAGCCAAATTCTCCTCAACTTGCTGCAATTTAGTGGCATTGCGCCCATGTAATAAAACTTGATGCCCCTGAGCCAACAACATTTTTGCAGTTTCAAAACCAATGCCGTCGGTAGAGCCAGTAATCAATATCGTTTTTTGCATGGATACATTCCTTAAATAAAGCTGGGAGCAATATTGCTTCAATGCGCTAAAGATTAGCAGCAGTATGAGAAATTGATAATCAGGCGGTTACATTAAACAGTTTATAGAAATAGTTAATAATGTCTTTCTCCACTGCTTGTAAGGCCTGAGAACCGCAGACACGTTCTAGGTTCTCAAACAACTGTTGTTTACATCCCGTAACTCGAAATTGGACAGAAATGAGTCAGGGTATCAATTCAAACACTCTCTATTAGGATTAGTAAAAGTCCTCTACCGGCTCAATCTAGACCCGTAAGCCTATACTAAGGTGCACACTGAGAGGTGGGATCTGAAGGGAGCAAACGGCAAAACTTGGTTGTTACGAACAGAAATCTGATAATAGACCTATATAACTTGGGCAACCAAGCCTTAGATAGAACAGCCCAGTACCTTTGCGGTAAGTTTATGCAAGTAAAACAGCCATAACCAATATGAAGATCGACGCCTTACCTCGGGATTTCTTCTAACCTGTCTCTAACGCGGGTATGTTGTAGGTGTCAACTTAGCAATACCTAAGGCCCATTTGTGCCCTGTAGCAATTTAGAGTTTTATCCTGCAAACTGCCAATAAACAACCATAAACATCAACATTAAAACACAATACCTTAAAATATTAGTTATATATATAATTTAGTCAGTGATTTTAGTTGCTTTTAAACTACCTGTTGTGAATAATACCGCCGATCGTATGGATGACGAATGAATAACTAGCTAATAGTGTTTAAATATCAAGCACTTATGGATAAATAAGCTAATTAAGTCGCTACAAGACTTATTTTCTAACACTTCTCATAACGTATTCATTATAAAAGAAATAATCCATTCTCATCTATGAATGGCTATTCACGATCTACCGTGTTTATCGTCTTCATACACAATAAAAAAGCATTAATTACAAAACGGAGTTGTAATGTTGGCAAAACCATTACTTATTAGCCTCTGCTTAGTCAGTACCTTGGCACATGCAGGCTTGGATTCACGCTCACCAATCTTTACCTTTGGCGGGGAAAATTTTTATGACACCATTGAGCATGAGATTGCATATTTTGGCGATGATCCCTATGTCTTAGTCTTAGACAAAAACAGGAATACCTATGTGGGGGGAGAGACCGGGGGTGAAAATATCAACTTTTCAGCCAATGGCTCCAATCCCAATATGGTGCTGACCAATACCACCCTTCATCCTTACTATAAAGCGTATGAATCTGATGGGTTCTTGACAAAATTTAATGCCGGTGGTGTTGCTCAGTGGACATTTTTAGTCGAGGGGGAAGAAGACGTAGCAGTGCGTGCGGCGGCGACTGACAGAGACAATAATGTCTATATCATTGCTGAAGTAAGAAAAGATATTGCATTTAGTCGCTTAAATCAAGACGGCACAAAAACCCTACTTCACGAACAAACCTATGCTTTAAGCAGACAAGCTTCAGCGGTTATAAAACTATCGCCTTTAGGTAATATTATATGGGTAAAAAATATATGGGCAAAATTACAAAACGACTCAAATAACGATCTTGATAGCGAAATTGATCCCAATACAGTAACTGTTGATGATAGCGGCCTTTATATTGCGGGGAATTTTGAAGGTGAAGTCTATTTTAATCCTGATGATAAATCTGTTGTCGGCAAAAGAGAGGATGGTGATACTTCTGATGAAGCCTTTATCTTAAAGATGAACTTTGATGGTCAATATCTTTGGAGCCGATATATTGGCTCAGATCAAACCGATACCATTATTGACATAGAAGCTGATAATGGGTTCATTTACAGTGTCAGTAAACACAAATCAACGGAAGACGGCACGAGTTTTGATGGTGCATACCAAACAATCTCCCATGCCTCAGAGCCTTCTTATGAAGTCACAGGTTCAAAAGAAGATGAGGATTTCTGCGCTATTCAAAAATTTGATGCCGCTACTGGTGAAACTATTTGGACACAAACAGTTGAAACCGGGCCATCTGTCGAGCAACTAGGTGGTGATTGCGCACCAAGTATGATTGCTGTGGGGGATTCGCTGGTCTCCATTAATGGTAGCTATGACGGTATTCTGGACTTTGATCCTTCTGAGGCCAAGGTCGCAACCAGTGTGAGCAACGCTAACCATAACTCGTTCATTCTTGCCATTAATAAAAACAATGGACTCAAAGAATGGTATGCAACCTTCAATCACCCTGCTGCTGATGATGGCTCGACCAATTGGTCTCAGGTTTATTCACATGATTTAGCCGCCTTTGGTGATTCTATCTATTTTGGTTTTTCTCTTCGCAACCGAGGTGGCGAGACGGATCGATTACAAGTAACAGGCGATGCAAAAAATGTCCAAACATGGGCCAATGAGATCGTAACCACTTATAGCCCCAGCCCTACGACATTAATTCAAGACATTGCCATCGTTAAACTCGACAAAGAAGGCGATGCCAAATGGATACAACAATGGAACGGTGATCTTAGCTATAAAATCGTTCGTGCCTTCGCAACATCCACAACGGGTGAAGTGATTATGAGTGGTCAGTTTACCGGTTCGATGGATATTGACCCAACACCAAGAACAAACAATGTAGAGACCATTGATTATAAATTGCACAACAGTACAAACGGTAGAGATGCTTTTGTGGTTCGACTCAATGCTGACGGTAGCTATGATGAATCTGTGCCTGTTAATAATGCACCAGTCATTGTTCATGCCGAAGAAACACTGCCACTAAACAGCCCTGATGTCACGCTTGATCTATTAGCACACGCTTCGGACGTTGACGGTGATGAAATCTTCATTGACACGGCAGTTGCGGAGCATGGCAGTATTTCCATTGTTGATGGTGTTGTTACCTACACTCCTTTAGCCGACTTTGAAGGTGAAGATATCATTACTTATACCGTTTATGACTCAAACGGAGAGAGTACTACAGGCACCCTTAAACTAATTATTAGCTCAAATGTTAGCAGCGAAACTATAATTTCAGGCGGCTCTACGGGGTTATTTTCCTTAACTCTACTTGGACTTTGTGGTCTCTTTCGTAATAAAAAAAAGGTGTTGCCTAAAGCTATCTTGTCACTTTTCCTTGCTGTATCTTTGCCCTCTCATGCAAAAAATGGTTTGGACAACACGACGCATCATGGCTGGTATGCCAATGCAAACCTTGGGTTAGCAACAACCCATGACCTAGATAATGTGGGCACAGCAATATCAAACAGCTATGGATCTGCTTCCAATATTGATATTGATGACAATGGTGTCAGTGGTTCTCTTTATCTTGGCTACCAAGTGACTAATCATTTTGCAGTTGAGTTTGGCTATTGGAACCTTGGCTCTCGTGAAGTCTCTTTTGAGCAAAATAGCAGTGATAGCGATAGCTATTTAGATCAAGCACAATTTGGTTATGTTAGCTCGGGACATGGTGCTCATCTTAACCTCATTGGTAAAACTGCGTTGACTGATAAGTGGCAAGTAGCAGCAAAATTAGGCTACTTACAATGGCAAGCAGATTACGATACTAAAGTTGCAGGTGAGAAGCTAAAGCGCACTCAAACTCAGGGAGGGGATCTCACGCTAGGCTTGGGACTCGGTTATCAGGTGTTATCCAATGTTGAACTGCATCTAGACTATAACTACGTTTCACTTAAAGGTAGTGAGATCACTGAAGTGGCATTCGGAACTCGATATCACTTCTAGTTATTAACAAAATTTTAGCAAGACGTGTGTAACGCAATAAAGAAGTCCTGTTCATTCAGTTTGAACAGGGCTTTATTCTTTTACTATCAATACTTAATCAGCACCTATTTTTGCTGAGTACATTGACCTCGCTGGAAGATAGAACCTTTTGATTGTACGTCATAAGTATTAAGATTCAGCAAAGATGAGTTAGGTTGTGCACTTTGTATACTCACCAACTTCAAAGTAATAAAACTAAGCCAAACGAGTTATAAGATCCCACCATAATGGCGAGAAACCATCGTAAATAGATAAGCTCTTGATCTATAAGAATTACATCCGATTGTAAAAAATCACACTGTAAGTAAAACCTACAGACCTGTAGGTAACAGCTAAAAGTGTAATTTTTATAGAATAAAAAAGTGTTTACTTTCAGACTGTTGCAAATAAATTTACAATTAAGGGGGGACATAATTTCCAATTAACAGCGTAACTGGAGCTAACATTTACGCTTAAGCGCGTAACTTTTCTAGCTGAAAAACTAACGTTACCACTTAATATGTAATTGATAAAAACAGCAAGCACCAGCAGATAAGCTGGCGTTATATAGAGAATAGAAAATTTAAGGGGTTTGGCAAGAGTTTTCCGCCAGTTTTAAGATGTGTAGAACAACCTTAAAAGGAATGCGTAACGCGGGGATTCTTTATTATTGAGCTACAGAGAACAGTCGTATTTAAGAAACTCAGTTAAGCGCAGCTCTAACAGAGCAGATTTTTCGAATACATAAAACGCATTCCCTGGATAGTTTGAGAAAGCCGGGTGAAGACCTTTTTTCTGTAAGTAGAAGTGCACTTTAGATGTGGGTATTTTTCTTAATCTGCACCATTGGTTTAGCACCATGTAGTGACTTACAAATCGATGAAGATACTGCACGCTCTCCTCTTTAATCGATTGCTCACCGCAGATTTCACCCAAAAAAAACACAAATTGAGGCAACACCTTTGGTGGGACAAAGAAACAGTTCTTGATAGTTAGCCATGGCACCCCTCGCGCTCCACCGCACAAGCTGTCATTTATTGCTACAAAAAGCTGCTCTTGGTTAATGTGTATTGTTAAAAGGCTAAATGATTCATCGTCGGTTTCAACAAAAACCTCACAAGTTCCCGCCAATACCAGAGCAAGTACATCAGCAATGCTCCACTTTATATTGCGCAATACCGGTATCACTTTTCCAATGCTCACTAATTGATGCGGTGTTCGGCACACTTGTAGCGGCGATGTTTTCTTACGCAACTGTTCATAAAACGCATCGATATCTTGCGCGTTAAACCAAAAATCGCGAGGCAACGTCGTGTCGTAACACGATTTAAGTAACTGGCGCTTCACCAATGCTGATACATCCGTCGTTTTTAAGCCCATGCAATCCGCGACACTCGTTAAATCCAAATGAAGATGCGCAGCCGTTCCATTTTTGACTAAGGATTCTCTAGGGTTTGATATACGTTTCGATTGGAAGCGTTTCACATCAATTGAACACTCTTGAGCATCAAAATGGTTAGTCAAAAATGGAGTGTATTGACGATACTCTTGGTGCAGCGCATCAAAAAAAGTATCAGGAAGATGCTTGACGCCTGCATTCTCTTTCCAATAGTCGATACGATGCTGCAATTGCTTTTCTCTGAAATACTCGTCGACTAAACAGCGATAACTAAATGCAAATAACGATTGAACATCATCAACATCATTTGGAAAAACCTTAAACTCTCCGCGCTGCATATCGTGAAAACGAAGCGCTAGCCTTACCATCAAGTACAAGTTAAAGCGGTAGACCTTCTGCTGCTCTGGGGAGAGGAGATATTCTGCTGCCTGATAATCCGGTAAGGGGCCGGCTTTTAGCTCAACATCCTTCCAGTGCGCGTCGCAACTATCACACCGAGAATAAAGAGAGGGTTTCCACTTCAATGGTGCCTCACACTCAGGGCAATGACTGAGCAAAGGGACTTGATGATGCTCACAATGCGTCACATGCGCAAGACGCCAGGTCGCCATCATCGGTTTATTCTCGCTTAAACAAGCCAGACAAACTTTAGGCGCTTTTATGGCGATATTCTGCACTACTCGACAGTCATTATACGCCCCGTCCAACTCAGCGCTAAAGTGAGCACTAAGTGCTTGAACAGGTATGCGCAAGCGCATCGACATCGCGTTAAAAACAGTATTTACCTTGCTGTAATGACAAGTAATGCTATGCAGTGGGATACCGCTTAGGTCAAACAACGCTTGCATGGTTTGGACTTGGCGATACCCATTTACATGGCTAATACGCAGCATATATCCCAATAGCGTTTCATATGGCTCAGGACGATATCGTAGCGGAAGTTCAGTATGCATCACTGTCATAGAGCCCCCGTTTCTCTGCTTCCTTTTTGACCTTACTGAACGCAACGTCAAAAGGATTGAAGCGAAGTGGTATATCGAGATTGTTCGCCATGGATAAAGCTTTTTTAAAATGCTCAGTGGTCACCACTTCATCCGCTTGCGTTGTCTCTATCACTTCTCGCAGTAAATACCTTAACGTGCGCGGACTACCCTCGGTTACCAGTACAATTCTGACGAGGTTATTAATATTATCGCTTAGCGAGATATCGCCTTCTGGGAGCTCGTTAATGAAGTTAAAACCGTGGAGTTTGCGCGGGAAGAAATTCAGCAACCCTTCGAGATAATCAGCAAAATCCAGAGCATCTTCAGCGGTTCGGCAAGTAAAGTAGTCAAGTGAGAGCTTACAACGAACACGAGAACGAAGCGCATCATCTGCCGCAATTAGCGAAACGGCATCTTTGCCCGCAAAAACAATCGGAATAGTTAAATCATCAATGAGCTCACGCAAGAGCTTGATGTTAGCGCTTTTATCATCAGCTCCAGTCCGGGGGACAACGTTTTGTGATTCATCCAACGCAATCATTCTCGTTTTTTGTTGGGTAACTAACTGCTTGAGCCGCAAACGTCGGTCAACAATTTTGCATCGTGTTGGCATCGGGTCACCCATGGCCGCGAGCAGTTCACCCAATAGCCCGCTAAGTGTGTTTTCGGGTGGGATACTTGCGTACAACACGGGTCGAAATGTCTGCTCGTCGGTTTCAGTTGTTGGAAAATCTCGCTCCAGCTGCTGAAGAAGATAGCTTTTACCTGTGCCTACCGGTCCAGATAGCAATAGAGCTTCCGCGTCATTGCCGCCCCACCGCAAACAATGCACCAGAGTGTCATAAGCCTGTTTAAATCGCGGATACCAAATTACACGCGCTAAGAATTTATCTCGCTCTTCAGTGTCGACAGTCATTTATCGACCTCCCGAGCGTTGACGACCAGAACCCTTTTGAGTTTTAGGTGGTTGACTCACCGCCGGCTCCATAGATGTTCTTTGGGTGTCATCTTGTGCAAGACGCGCCGTCCCTTCTTTGAGGACATCCCTCGAACTGTAGCCTTCATGTGTTGCCACCGTGGACTTCGCTCGAGTTGTTTCAGTTGCCTCACTCAGTTTTTTGGGTTTAGGCTTTTTGTGGTTTTTGTGCTTTGACGGAAACACTTTAGCTTCTGCCTTTGCGGTTGCGGCTCGCCCTTTTGATTTCAACACTTTGTATTCAGAAAGTGATGTGCCAAGCGCTACTGTTTTATCGCGCAAGGGCACGATAAGCATGTCAATTTCACCGGGGACTAACACCGTGACAGATGAAATATCTTGCGCGTTAAAAATCACTTCAACTTTACCCGGTTTTTTATTCTCACGATTATTCATTAAACGAAAGCGAAGATTTCTTAGTTCTGTTGAGTTGTAATGTAAACCTTGGATTTGTATCCCATGTGTTTCTTGAATGGTGCGCTCACAAGTCGCCCCGGTTAGTGCATTGATCTTCGATAAGTCCGCAACTGGGCGGGGTAAAAAGTCATTTCGGCATTGCTCGAGCTTTTGCGATGGAGATAAGCCATCAAGACCTTTATGAGGATTTTGGTGATAGTAATCCGCGATGAATTCTTCAAGATAACGGGTAAACTCCGAAAGAGTCACTACCGCTGCTTGCTCTATGGTTTTGTTGAAATTATTACTGTCAATCCGTTTGCCTAAGTATCCTGGAATTTTAGTCATTAACTGCTCGCGGAGCGTACGGTTGAAACGCTCGATAAACGGCCTGCGTTGCGATTTACGTGACTCCGAGCGGTGAAGGTCGGTGTTGAGCATTGCACAAAAACGTAGTGTCGATTCAGCAATAAAGCCCGCGCCGTTGTCCGCGTGAATACAGTGCGGCACCCCCAAATCATGCCAGTCATTCGCAAAATTTCCGTTGTTCGCTTTTGGTGAAACCATGTGTTTGAGCAAATTGATGACTGCTTCGCCGGATTCAGCTGGTTTATCACCGTAGACGATGCTGTAGCCTGTGATATAACGTGTATGAACATCTATCGCTATAAACAAGATAACCCGACCCTGATACTCTCCTGTTGTCTCATCAACCAAGCCGAGGTTGAGATGAACCGCATCAATTTCTACTCGCTCACCAGGGAAATAGGTTGTTATTTTTTCATTACTGTTACGAAACTGTGCGTTTGCAGCAGCAGTGCCCTTTTGTGCGGCGATGACTTCGTATGGGTCAAGGGAGTCGACGATATTGTCTAGCGCTGTCTTGCTCATCGGCTTACCGGTGAGATCAAATTTGACTTGGTTAGATTCGAGCTCAAATTGCGCTTTGAAGCAACGATACAGTTCCGAACGATTACCGCCATGCGGCACTAGGAAATGCTCATCAATGATGTGCAGTGCAAAGTCGAGCTGCGCATCAGTCACGGGCTTAGTACGTGTCTGCTTAGTCGCAAATAACGCGTAAATCTCCTTTCCCGCTCGTACCCATCTTTTATAAAATCGATAGAGCTGCATATGGTGCGGCGGCTCTGGGTCGTTAATTCTCAAAGCAATCGACTTAATCACACGACGCCTGGTCATTTCAGAACCTGGCGCACCCGAGGCATCTAATTCATTGAGGTATGCAAGCATACGCTCCGCTTTGGCCAAATGGTCTGAGTCGGTTATTGGATGCAGCGCTATCACCTTATCCGGCAGCGTGATGGTCAGCGCACCGTCACGATAGGCTGAGGACCATTCTTCAGGGGTGACCCATTGCAGTTTGTGGTTTTTTTGGTGCTGTAAAATCATGTAGTCCGGCTCAGCACTTCGAATACAATATGGCTCGTTTTTATACGTCACAAACATGCCTACGCGAAACAGCATCGGCGCTTGGCGATGGGCGATTGTCTGGGCTGGTTTTACTAAGGCGCTCATGCTGTCACCTCAATGAGAGTCTCACGTGTAATGACTTCGGGATGAACACAATGAAGCACTTGGTGCGCGAGCATCACAAGCGGATAAAAGTCTGGAACATCTTCGATTTGGCAAAACAGCTCTAACTCCCGAAGCGTTATAGCTTTACCATTTTCGCTGATGAACTGACACACATGTTGATTGAACACCTTGCAAGTCTCATAGCGATAATAAGCTTTGAGCTGCCGCCATTGCGTCAATGTATGCGGGTGAACCGCTGGCTCTACGATAAGTTCTAGCTCTAAACCACTGTGCTCTTTGACAATACGCTGATGCAGTGCAAACTTCTGCTTGAAGCTTTCAGAATGCGTCAGTACTTCAGGTTTGATTTCTAAGAAGCGGAAATCATCATTATCATCGCTGTAGAACTCTGCAAGCACGTCAGGCGTGTAGCGACGCCAACCTCCTCGACCACTGGTGTTGATGAAACTGTCAGGTTGAGTTGTATAGGCTTTGACCGCTGGATTGAACTCCAGGGCAAGGCACACATCAGTTTCGTTGAGCGATTCGGTGTACTGCATCGAACCGGTTTTGATACTGAAACTGTTACGTGCAATTTTTGCGGTAGTCGCTTTATTGATTTGTCGACTAAGTGACATAGATGCTCCAAATAAAAAGTTGATGAATTAAGAGCGATAAGATTAGTTCACATTTTCAATCAGTCCATACTAGAATGCTAATAAACCATTGTTTTTATTAGTAATTTAATATATTAATAAATGCATAAAATGTCATTAGACACTATTTTTGAAAGACTAAGTCTCTGAATAATATGTAAATTGAAATTGAATTTTTTTGAAAAAAAGGGCGGGAATTAACTGAAAAACTTCTTATACTTTTTTGGAATAAAGGCATTTTATTTGTCGATGAGTTGCTGTTTATGCGTAAGCCATCTCACATCCATCAAACAACTTTTGTAAGATGACAACGCCTAAACCAGCTAGCTTGATTGCGCAATGTCCATGCGCTTGCTAAGAAAAACGTCAAGCATATCCGCCTTGTTCTAGATGCATGATATAGGTGACGACGGCCTTGGCGTCACCTTGATCACATAACTGCTTAGCGGTTCGTCCGCCAAATTCAGGTAGCGTAGTCTTTTCAAACCATTGAATAACGTTATCCACGTCTCCGCACCAACGAAGCAGATGCGCAAGCACATACTCAGCGTCTTGCTTAGAGAAATACTTAGTTAGCTTCTCTGTTTTATCAGAATTATTCATAACTCGCTCCTAGCATCTCATGGGGGCTCAATTCTACAACTGTTCCCAAGTTTCTTTCAAAATGACATAACTGATTGTTCAAAAGATCAACGGTGAGAACACTGACTAATTCATCGTGCTTTGCAACGAGGTGTAACATCAAGCATTTTAACTTTGATAAGTAATTCAAGTGCGTAGTCTCAGACACATTATGATTGGTTAAAAACAGTGAGTCTGCTCGATGAAGCTCACTCATAAACTCAAACACGTATTCATCAAATACCGCATATGGATCGTAATGCCGACTACATGCTTCATTCAACGTTAGAAATGAATATTTTGCTGCATATGCATTGGTGAAATAGCCGTAATCTCTAGCTAATAATCTCGAGCTATATTCTTCAATCAGTGCTCGAAGCACCACAGCACAGCACTCAGAGCTCTCAAAGAATTGCGCACTATGAGCATTTAGCATTAACTCAGCAGCAAGGCGCTCCAATGTCACGCTAGATAGCGCTAACGCGTCAATGACTTCATCAAGTAAGTCAGTCGAGTAACGTTGACTGAAGCTATGAGTAATTCTTTGTTGTATTTGAGTATGCATAGTCATCCTTAAAATAGAATGACGGAGTGAGCGGGTATAAAAAGCGGGGAAACAATGAAGTAACTACTTACAGCATAAGCTCACTAAAGAATAATAGCAAAGTTGGCTTTAAAGCTGACGAGCGGCGGGAAATGCTCTAGCCAACAACCAAGAAGTAGAAATGAAATGAGAAAGCAATCTTGCATACCAGTCTCTGGGTTGGAAGTTAGTGCTCATCTCTTAACTTTTTCCGAAACACGAGTCATTTCACCCATAGACCTGTGCATTTTTAATTAAACCAATCTGGCGGAATGACGACGCAATCCAACTCATAGCTTTTCGGATTATAGTCTTTTTCTTCTTCGGACAAGTAAACGACACCTATATCACAATTCAGTATCGACTTAATCTGAGATAAGCAGTCTAGCTGTGCTTGTGATAAGCGATCCTTTTCTTTTTTTACCTCTACAAAGAGAACGCTCCCATCTTCTTTATAAAGGAAGAGATCTGGCTCTCCAGCCAATAGGCCTTCTCGCAATGCTTTAAGTACACTTAACCTTTTTGGATCTATGTACTTCGCGATTAATGCTCTGCCTTCATCGTATTTGGTATTATTAGGCTCCCAATTACCCAATGCATAGTATGCACTACCGTGCCAGCCCAGCTCTTGAAACTTAGATAAGGTGAAGTACTCACCAAAGTGGTAATGCGGCTGATTAAATACCTCATCGGGGACAAACAATTCATCAGGTATCCAACTCTTATCGCCCTCTTTCCAAGCTTCGAGAAGAGACTTCTGGTATGTAAAAACAATCTCTGAAATAGTCGTTTTCATTGTTTGAACCTAGATGATTGAGCCTATCTTATTGATTTAAAGTATCCTGTACTTAGGTATAGTCCGCAAGATGTCCTAAAGCAGATTCCCAAGGATCATCTAGAGTTTCTTCACAAAATTAGCAGCTAGCTTCTAGCTGGCAAGCTGTTCCTTGAGGAGCACATTGCCACTCTAATCCATAACCTTCGAGGACTCGTATTAAGTTCGAGAGTTTAACGTCCGCGCCTTTTTCAATTCTAGATATTTGCTGCTGACACACTCCTATTATCATCAGTAAGTCCGGCTGTGAATATCCTTTTTCCAAGCGAATATTGGCTGATTTTCATCCAATTCCTTTATTGTTCCCATGACTCCCTCACAACACTTATGTTGTAAGCTCAATTCTTATTTATATCGCCTCTGGCGATATTCATCTTAATTGTAAATCTGGGTGATTTTTATACTAAACGTAATTAATCTGCCTGAAGCTACACTTGTTGGACTTAGAGATGACTGAGGCGTTAAAACTAAATTGGAAGATGATAAACACGAAGACAATTGCTTCAACCAGCATGAAAAAAAATCCTTATTCTTTAGAATAGAATAAGGATTTAAATAACAGTTGCAGCTCTTCAATATCCCAAGTGACCTGCGATTCCGAGATAGGAACCCGTCGCGGACTGTGTCCCCACAGCGGCATACTAGCTCTTACGTTTTGTAAGTAGCAACTCATGCTGAGTACATGTTGAACTATATGCTCCTTTTTTTCTGTTATCAACTAAATCATGTGTAGTGTAGGTTCTAGACGTGCGGACGTCCAAAAATTTGAAGGGTATGCGAATCGATTTGTTAATCAATCTATGCGTTTTAAAAGAACACCTGAGTGATGTCGACTACAACGACGCTTACGGCTCGGGCTAGCCTTATTCATCATCTATAAAGTCCGTAAACTCTATGTTTGACTTTTAACTTGCTAAACTGAATACTTAGTTCACTCATAGTTTAGTAGAGAGAGTTTTTTATGTTTGGTCCTCGTATCGTTTAATCTGGTAAGGCCTGATAAGCCTAGCAACTTTCTATAGCGAAAGTATGTCTCATCGGATCATTTGCTTCCTCTTACTGATCATTCTCACTAAAACGCAATTGGACATTTTTGAGCTAGCTATATTGCTTCAATATGTTAGTACGCATTGGGTCAGTTACGGAAAATCGAGATGATGACCGTCGTGTCCAGGTCCCCTCTATGCAATCAAATGCAAATTTTCGCGGTTAATATTGCCTATACATATAGGCAAACGACAGCGATTTTCTTGCTGTGCAATTGCGGTTATTCGGTGGAAATATTGGGTGGTATATTGGCTAAAGAGAAGTTCACTATCAAAACTATGGTGCGCAGTTACTCTGAAGATGAACAGCTTTTGAAATTTCATCTGGTAGAACATAGCTTTCAGTATTAGAGAAACTAATTATCTTCACTAACTTGGTACCTTCTAGCGAGCGTTGCAAAGTACGTTCTATACGTTCTAATTCCCGATCTACTGGTTGATTTGTTTTTAAAAATGGTTGTGTTCTCAGAGAGTTAACTCTTTCTACAAGATGCATTGGGACCCCTTGTTTTATAAGGACTTGTTTAGTTTCACTGTCCACTCCTCGGATTAAGTCATTTGCTGTTAGATTCAACTGTTCTCGCCTAAATGACACCCTATTTTTTTGATCTTCACGCCACATGCCACATACCAAGTCCACGAATATTTTTTTGCTTTGATCTGAAGGGTTCGAAAGGTATGTAATGTATTGACTCAAAAACCTAGACTTAGAATCTAAAGCTCTGATAAGTTCAGCTTCAAAAGCCAAAGTTTCTTCCAGTGAAGCCTTTTTATTTTCTAAGTCATTGATTTTTCTAATTAGTGCATCAGTTTCCTGCATGTGCCTGAAGCTATTTTCTCGGATGATGTTGTCTTTGTCATTTAGCAAGCCGTCACTTTGGGTCTTCTGAACAAAAGATCCGAATATGTATGTGCCTACAATTATAGCGACACAAGCTGCACTGATTGCATAAAATTGAGTTGGAGTTAAGCTGGATAGAATATCCTTAATCGACAATTCTTTATCTGACATGAGTTCACCAATTCTATTCTATTTAGTTTGGCAGCCAAGGTGGTTAGCCCAACTGCCAACTATTGTTAGGCGCATCATTATCCTAAACTTGCTGTCAAAAGCCTCGGAATAGTTCGCAAGTTAATTTTTGTGCAGATGAATAGCATTTATTGTGCCGACATATAAGCACTGAGATGTATTAAGATAAGTATGGCAGATATATGACCGCGAATGTGACATTTTCCACTAGTTACACGTATTAGAACACTACCTAGTTAGAAAGTGCTCACTGTGAAGGTTCTGGACAAAAACAGCTTAAGGTGATTATATTAATCAATGGTAATACTCATTAGATTTTATAGGGGAAACGAGAAAACTTAGCTGATTACCTCGCCCCGATTAACATTAGCTAGTAACGGTCAAGACTAAAATTATATTCATCAATATTGAAATCATCATAGTGATTTTCTCGAGTTAAAACTGATACAGAACAGAGATAAATATCTGGCTTATCTTGTAACTCTCTTTCTAACCATGCATTATTATTGTGATCGAATATGGTACACGTGCCATATAGTGATTTGATTTTTTGGGGGTGAGATAAAGAATGTACTGAAGGCCAAAATATAGATTCTGCAATCTGTTTCTCACCCAAAAAAAGTGATGTTTGAAAAGCATTATGTTTAGCGATGATTTTTTCATCAGTAAGCGGTATATACAGCCCTCTCGATTCAAGATCAATTTGCCAATACCCTATCCTTCTAAGAGGATGAATAGTACCAAATAATGGGTGGCAGTTATCATACTTACTGTAAGAGCTAAGTTTGGTCTTAAATTGTAAATCAGTCCTTAGTTTATCTCCAAAACTAAATCCAATATCACCACGTGATATATTGAAATCCACATCATATTGATTTGTTTTTTTCGCTAAAAGAATCGTTATATCGATCCACTTGTTTGAATCAATCTTAAGAGGAAACGACAACGCCCCAAGATCCAAAACCTCACTATAATTAGTTATACAATTACCTAAATATTTACGTATATTACTTTCAGATACATCTTGACCAAACTCCCATTCAGGTAGCCAAACTGGCTTATTCTGAATAGATGATACATATACAGGCTCTACAGGAAAAGCAAGAGTAGAAACAGATTCTGAATAATCACGAGGCATGCCAAATACGTTTTCCGCTATATTTATAACATTGAGAAATGCTGACCGACCTCGATGACTATTACGAGTAAAAAAATTACCAGTACTTTTACGATCACTACTCAGGAAATAATCAATATTATCCCAACGAGGTCTTATTCGCTCACAACTGTTTATCCATTCTGAGTGATATAAAATCAAGAAAGGAATTCCAGTTTTTTCTTCTAGATTTTCTAATTCAGAATGGAAAGCTAGTGGTACTTCGGTTCCTTGCGCTTTCTGAAAGCCAAAATCATTTGCATAATCATTAAAATCAGGTACGAGTTCTTTTGCATATTCACCATAGCCATCAATTTTTGACAGTATTACATCTAAAATCATATCT
Source organism: Agarivorans sp. DSG3-1 (assembly GCF_046774965.1). Classification (NCBI taxonomy): domain Bacteria; kingdom Pseudomonadati; phylum Pseudomonadota; class Gammaproteobacteria; order Alteromonadales; family Alteromonadaceae; genus Agarivorans; species Agarivorans sp. DSG3-1. The sequence continues at coordinate 4,650,191 of NZ_CP177241.1, forward strand.
GAGAGTCTAGAGCGAGCTTTTATATAAAAAGCTATATTTTCTTTTGCTTCATAGCCTTTCTGCTTTGCCAACCAGAATACCACGAGTATTTCAACAACTTCTGATTCTAATAATTTTCTTGCTAATTCGGCAAGCAATAGCCTCTCGATGTTAACTGTATGAGTTTTGTCACAGAGTAAACCAGCTATTTGGCTAGCAACTTGGAGTTTAATTTTAGGTACAGGCCAGGCAATTCGACTAATCAATATATTTGCATTTTTTAAATCTTCGGATTCCCCAACCACCCATGACCAATTAGGTTGTACTAAAGGTAAATTAGCAGTTTCTTTTTCAATTTCACAAATCATTGATAAAGCTAATGAATTAGCTTCATCTACTCTTTTAGCTTCGGCTAAGAGGAATGCTAATGTTTTATTAGGGATGATTAAATTACCTACCTCTTTGCTCCAAGGATCAATCTGAGTGGTAGTTTTATACAAGAATTCATTAACTCTGCTTGGATAATGTTTAGCCACCTTTTTAAGTCTATCAAGTGAAGCTTCTGAAGTCTCATACCAAGAAGACCAACCTCGCATTTCGACTTGAGCTTTCACAAGTACGTTAAACGCTTTCCGAGGTCCATATATTTGTCTACAACTAACAAATAAAGGGTCTAGAAGATATTTAGAATTCCCTAGATCTAGCTCTTTTTCCAATAAAATAGAATATAGATGATTTACTAACTCTGACTCTTCTCCTCTAGTAAGCCAGAAGTTATACCACATTAAATAAAACTCTTTCGAAGGTCGGCAAGTTAACAGAATATCAAATTGGCTAGGAAGATAATCAGTAGGATTTAACTTACTTTCATCCTTCGCTACATCTTCTTCTTTAATTTCGTCTATGGAAATTTCAATACCAGAGCGGTTTAACTCGTCAATTATATTTTGAGCAGATAAATCCCCATCATCTGCTCGACTCGATATTATTTTCAACTGGTCATTCGTTAACCCAGTGAAAGAAAGTGCTTTCGCGAAAATTGATGAAAGATCTGTGTACTTCAAAAAGTATTCAAGAGAAGTATCTGCGTGATACCACTCTCCGTCATTAACTTCTTGATTGTATTTTGAAGCTATTGCAGAAATATTGTATTTAGCGCTAATCCTAGCAATATCAGATAAAGCAAACCGAGTATGGTCACCATCAGTAAACTCGCACACATTAAAGGCTAAAGGAGCTACCCGCTCTAATAAATTGACAGCCTTGTCAAGATCTCTATCCGCAATGTATTCTATAGCTTCTATAGTATCATTAATCGTCGTATCTTTATGGTGTACATAGCCTAATACGTAATCCCATGACAGCTTAGTGTGCCATTTCATCGAATCATAATTAGCATGACGTAAAGCAATTGAAGCTAGTTCCACATTTCTATTTGTTCTTGCATTCGTATCCTCTAATGTATGAGCTTGGTGAGTAATATCTTTTTCAATTAATAGATTTACAGCTTCATCAGTAAGTAAGCTGTCTCCACTCTCATAGTACCAAAGCCTAAACCATTCAATGTCTAATACATCAATTTCGAATGCATTTTTTAATATGGTATAATCAATCTTACTTCGACTGAACACTACTGCACAATTTGCTGCGATACGTATCCAATCTCGCTTAAATTTAATATCTTCTCGCCTTATGTTCCAATTTGTTGAGGTGCTTTCTTCTATAGCAGTGCTCATGAAACATAAGTCATCAAAAGTTACTTCTCTGTGTTCTATAAAAATCTCAAAGAAAATATCAGCAAAAATACAAAGCTGTTTGTAATATTTAGACAGATCAATTCGTTCATGTTCTACGTTTACAGAAAGCCAGCAGAAGTCACCACAGGCATTCAAGCGAACAAGTAAACTTTCATAAAACCACTCATCGTAAGAAACTTTAGGCGTTATACTCCCCCCCTCGACACTGTAGATTGTAGAGATTGGTAGTTGTTTAACTTTACCTACTTCCTTATATAAGATTGATAGATGACTATGTTTAAAATTATTAAATTCTTTCCAAGCTGTTAAATCTACCTCTTCCACAATACTTAACATGATCGTCGCAGTTTCGATTAAATATTTAGTTTTTTCATTGGTAACCTTACTATGCAACTTGATTAACAATCTTAAGTCACCCTTAATTTTTACAGCAGTAATAAACTCATTTATATATTCGGTAGGCCATTTAAGTATGTGTTCATTATTGCTTAACCATGCCCCATCAAAACACTCTGTTATCACAGATGCTCGAATAAGAAGTAAATCGTCAGAACGGCTATTACTTTGCATTCTCGAGCTATATATATCTAATTCACTGCGGTGACGACTAAGGGCTAGTTCAGCAATTTTTTTAGCATTATATTCATCCTCTCTATACCAAAGAGTAATTGCTAAGATAGACAGCATCTTAGGTGAATACTCAGCTTTCATTGCTATTAGTTCATTTATCAAATCCGAAGGAGCAGAAACTAAACTGCTTATCTTCAATTTTGATAAGTCCTCGAGCTGAAAATTTGGACCATTAATCAACCGCGTTTTTAAAGAACGATGGCTATAAGCTTCATCGAACTTAAACTCCATAAACGCATAATGCTCCGCGCATTCAAGTAACCTTAAAATACTACTGTCATCATAACCTTCAGATAATCGTTCAAGTACCCACGTTCTAGTTATGCCTTCTCTAAGAGGTATTTCGTCACCTAAACGTCCTTTACATAGCCAAAGCCAGCATGCATTAATATGTTCTGGAGCACTATTTTCAAGCCAATGACATACTTTGGGTAAGAGCTTATCAACTCTAGCTTCATGTTCAGCAACGGTTTTAACAAATACAATTAAACTTTCATGAAAAGGTCTCAAGCCAGATAATGAATCATGAAGTAAATGTACAACGCTATCAACACTAGGAGTGTTAAGAGGGTTCTCTTCCAACAGATCAGAAAATGAATTCTGTGGCCAAAGAAAATTAAAGTCACAGCATAAGTGTAAAATATCTTTTTGAGGACCATTCAATGTACGCCAAATCGATTTGTAATAAGTTTCAATTTTACCGTCTTCACATGGAGGAAGCTGTTCTATTGCATATTTAGAAAGCCCATTTCCTGACGAGATTAAATATTCACACGAATATATAACATGCAGTGGGTAACCATTTGTAATTGATGTGAGAGCTTCGGCAGATTCGTTTAAAACTTCACCTTTGATTTCCTCATGGAACGTTTGCTTAAGACGATTTGATTTTAATTGATATTCCAAATAGCATTTTATTGAATTACCTGTCATTGCAGGTAACTCATCCCATTCACTTTTTGGGCATTCTCTAATCAATGAATCTGGCAGCATGGCTTCATTTACAGGTTGCGTGCCTATAACTAAAACAACATTATCATGGGTGGGAATTAACTGATTGAATAACTCATCAAGTGGTTTTTTGTTTTTATTATTATCCCGCCACACATGATCTAAACCATCGATAATGACGACAAAAGGAGTTTTGCTTTTTTTGCTAAAATCGCCACATTCTTTTAACGATAAATTTAAATTTTCCGATTCACATTTATTTAAATCTCCAACATCATATTTACTCGTAATTTGAGTCATCAAATCTTCAGAAACTACCCTTGGACTTAAACGGTCATTGGTTCGATCGTCTAACGAAAGAAAATAGTGGTGTCTCACATATGGGATTTTATGCTCTTTTAATTCCTCACAGAAATAACTTAAATAAGTGCTTTTCCCCTTACCAGGGGAGCCTGTAAGTACATGTATATTCGATTCAAGTTGGATGATTTTTTGTAGAAAATATTGGTGAAAATCTTCATCCGGTAACACATAGTGCTCTGGAATAATAAAACTTTGAGGTATTGGTTCTGGACGTTTCGTAGATATCACGCCCCTTATATCTTCGAGCGTAATCCAACCACCTTCAGTCGGCTGATTTTTAAATTTAGACCAGTCCCTAGATTTATTAATTAGGCGGTGTACGCCAGCCTCATCGGTTAACTTTCTTAATGATTCTTCTATATCGATACTTAATGTTTTATAACTTAGGTCACTGTGATGCACGTCTAGAACAGAAAATAAGAGTCTAGCTTTTTCTTCACTACCAAGTTGCACTACTATTTCATCTTGTGTTTCTATTGGTATTAGATCGTAAAAAATTTTATTATCATTTAACGCACATTCAACGTTTCTTTCTGGTATTTTGTTCGTGAGTAAAATAACGTTTTCAGTGTTTTCAATTGAAATATCATCAATTGCATCTGAAAATTTTTGAAGTAAAGTACGTGACCTTTCCGTTTTTCCACTTTTTTTCAGTAACCACTCCCAAGAAAGCAGATTATTATCAGTATTTGGGGTGAATTTCACTTGTATATAATCACGCTTTAAATTTTGTCGCTCACAAACGATGTCATCAATACCTTGGGGAATACAGTCTTCATAGTCATCGACCTCGAAACCAATGCGCTTGTATCTAGTTGGAGAATTTAACCAACTAGCTAACAATTTAACACCATGTAGTGTTTGATATTCATATCCTGTATAGGTTATTGCGCTTGATTTGACCTCGAACATGCCACTTCCTAAGGTTTTACTGAAATTAATAAAAACATTATACATTGATTAATAGTCGTAAATAATCAAGGTAATACTGATGTTCCCTCGATTCTGTGAACACCTTACATACATGAGAAAAACTTGGTCAAATTGCGGCTTGTTGAAATAAGACATTAATCAGTCTAAACACAGAAAGGGGCAAAACTGAGTTACGGGTGACCCGTATTTTGAGAACCTTAAAGTATCTGGGATGCTCAGACCTCACAATTACGAGTAATTCGAGCTAAATTCGACTATAGATAACTCAAAAAATATACTTAAATCAAATAGGGAGTCGGTATTCCTATTTTCTCAACAGCCTGTTAGACATCAAAGAGAGAGAGCATGAAGTTTTTAGCTGTATCGGAAGCCCCATTTTATGAAATAAAATATAGATCGTCAGGGCGAGGAGGAGAAGTTCGTAATGTTGTACTTCCCTTCTATAAAGCGATAGTTGATCAGTTACCACAAGGAATTTCGTCTTTTGTTTTAACTTCTGACCTACAGGGCCGTGAACAAAATCAAAAAACAAATCGACTGATTGGAGAGCTAGTAGCGGAAGAGTTAAGTTTGTTATCAGATATGGGTGAAATACCTTCCATTAGCTTTGTCGCGTTAGCGGGCGATTTTTATGATCATCCGCAACTCCACAAAGTTGGCGGCACTGGCGACGTTGCAGGAGTTTGGAATGCATTCGCTAAAGAATTTCCGATTGTGGTTGGGGTGCTTGGAAACCACGATATCGTAGCGGAGTCGCACCTTGCATCGAATGCGATAGTACTGGACGGTAATAGTAAAAATTGTTTGGGAATTCGCATCGGCGGTGTTTCAGGTATTATCGGAAGCAGTGACAGAAATCAAAGAAAATCACAGCCGGAATTTATGAGAGCTTTAGCAAAAGTTACAAGTGTTAAGAACGATCTCATACTTCTACATCTCGGCCCAGAAGATACTGTAAATAGTCAGAAAGGCGACCCCGAAATCACAAACCACTTATTGACAAAAGATACAGGAATCGTTGCTTTCGGCCATCATCATTGGCGCAAACCGTTTATAGAGCTTGGTAAAAACCAAATGCTCAATGTCGACAAAAGGTTGTATCTAATAACCACAGCTAATGCCTAACAAGCAAACCTTACGCTTTGCAGCACTAATTCGTAAAGTGTCCAGGTTTCTCAGGCCTTACCAAACATCACCATGGAGCTAAATCTGGAAGCACAACGGTGCCAATGACATCACTTCCGGAACTTAACAACGGATGCCTAAAGCCGCTGTATTTTTTTTGACATAACCTTGAAAAACAATATAGCAACAACACATGCTGTTAGTACTAAGGCAACAATTCCCATTGTCATAGTTCCCCCGATAAACGCAAGTGTCGCACTCGTAGCCGCCGCTCCTGATAACGCTGCAATTGCAGTTCCCGTTGATGCGATACCGAACAAAGCCGCCAGCTTAAATACAGCAACACTCGCTAACCAGCCCACCGCAGTGGAAGTAACAAAAAGAAATGCTTTACGTAAAGGAAGTGTTTTAGGTGAATCATTGTTCGAATTGCGAACAGGTTGTTTACTCATATAGGGTACTCTTTAACGTTTGCTCTTCATGCCTGTGTTTATATCATTAGCATTTATCGATTTTTATATCGGATAGTACTCGTCTTCATTTGTTCATCTATGTAATGTCTCGTTCAGCTTAAGGCACAGAGATTAGTGGCTGAGTCTGAACATTAGTAGTCATCTCCGTCATTCCCCATTTCAGCAGAGTAGTCACAGAGATTTGCATCAGTCATAGTATTGCCACCTGCATAGCTTTCTAAACCGCTGTCTCCATAATCAACATAGCTTGATTCATATGGATAAGCTTCTTCATGAGAGGGAGAAGGTAAGTAAACACCCGTGGCCTTATTGATTATCATAAAATCAATGTATCGATTGCCCCCACGGTCATCGATAAAATGAAACTGTGGGGTAACATCATCAGGAGAAATCTCTGGTATTTGACTTAAGACAGCACCAACAAAAGCCTCTTCATAGCCAGCTACATGTTTAATTTTATCTCGATGCTGTTCTTTCCAGCTCGACCAGCAGTTCATTACCAAAGGTTTCTAAGAAAAGCCAGCATTATACACCATCAAACAACAAGTCTGCCAACGTATACATCGTATAACCAAAATGAATCGAGATTATAAATTACCATATAAAATAGCGGATTAGGGTTTAACAGTATTTTTGCACTGGTCATTTTCTATTCCATAACCTGAGCATCCCCAGAACTCCCCGTACTTTCCGGTTCGCTTTTTCATCGGCCTGCCGCACTTTTCACAAATTTTAAAGGTATGTCCACAGTCTTGATTATTACAGTCACTGGAAAAGCGCTTATCTATAGAAGGCGCTCCACAATCAGAGCAAACACGGGCCTTTCCAACTTTGCAGCCTCGCCCTGTACTGCATGAATAGAACGCACCAAATTTACCGTTAATCAGCTTTAGGTAACCTTCTTCGCAATTTGGGCATTTGAAGATTTTACGGTAGCGCTCTTGAAACGCTTTAGAGTGAATATTGACTTCGTACTTAGGCGCGAGCAATTCGGTGATAAACGCGGATGGTGAACTAGGGTCACCGATGATGTAAGATTTTTTCTTCGCCCTCGTTAATCCCACATAAAGCAGACGCCGCTCCTCAGAATGCGGGTAGTCATCTAAAGTTGGCAACAAAGCTTCGACTACTGCCTGGTCTTTATTTTCATTGGGGAAACCTAACTTCCCTTGTGAAAACCCAATCAAAATACAGTAGTCCGCCTCAAGACCTTTGGATTTATGAAAACTCCAAAACGCCACATTTTCATCGAGGTGAGACTGTTTTAGTGCTTCTCGAGACTCGTTGAGTAGATAGTTGTATCGACCAATCACCGCGATTGACGCATCACTCTCTTGGGATCTTATTTTAGCGACAACTTCAGTAACGCGTTCATATAAACCATTTGCCACACCGACTTTATCATCAAGCAAATAGACTTGAGAGCTATCGACCTGAGTGTGTGTTTCTATATGCTTTTTATACTGCTCAGGGTTTTCCATGATGAATAGCCCTGCGGTATCAGCAATGCTGTTGTTGTAGCGAAACGTTTTTTGTAGTTTGGATGAAGTATATTCACCCACTAACTCTTCAAAGCGCGTGGTGAGCTCTAGCTTACCACCGGAAAATCGGTAGATAGATTGCCAATCATCTCCAACCACAGTGAGTGAAGGAGATGGCCCTTGCTCAACAATCGATTTAACTAACTCCATTCGAGAAGCGGAGATATCTTGAAATTCATCAACCAGCAAGTAACGCCAAGTTGGGCGGTACATATGGCTATTGAGCGCACTGATACTGCGGATAATCATGTCGTCAAAATCAATCGCGTCTTGACGCTCTAGCTCTTGAACATACGCATCTTGCAGGGCACTGAGTAAGGAGGTGTATTTATGTGGCTGAGAGACGCCAGCGCTTTGTAATCGAGCGAGTATCCCCTCTTCATCTAGACGTTCTACGCGAATAGCGCTTAAAGCTTTATGTAGCAAATCACTCCAATCAGAAATCTTACCTTCGCTTTTAAGCTGACTTAACAATTCATCGGCATCGATAGGACTGAACTCGACACCTAAGTCTTTCAGCTGAGCTTCCAATCCCGCCGTTAAGGTTTCCTCAACCCACTCATAATGATAGGTTTCAACTAAGGTGGTTTCACACTCTAAATGCAGTGCGCGTTTGCTTTCCATCTCTTCGTTGTATTTCTCCGCGTCGATATCTGCACGAGTGCCACCCTGCCTATCCACACCGAAGTGTTCGATGTAGATATCCGTGCCATTGATATGAAAGTCGGGCGTATAATCAAACCCCACTTCTATTCTACGCTTAGTGACATAACGGGCTTCGTAGGTATAAGGCACACCATTTAGGTACAAGAAATTTGCAATAACCAACTCCTGATAGCCTTTAACCAACTCCCCCGACAAGGTCCGTAATTCGTTGTCTCTTACATAGGCTTCATATTCTGCCTGGGTGTTGATATTAAACGGGTCAGTCGGCTCAGGAGATAGACTAATAAAATCCACCAACCTTCCCAAATCAGAGGAAAGGTAGTTCACGAGCCAATCTGTTAACCATTGCTTGAGCTTAAGCTCATCCTCAACAAACACACTCAAGTAAGTCGATATCTTGGACTCCTTCAGTATTTCACGGCCTAGAGAGTGAAAAGTAGAAATATGGGGGGAGCTCTCTAACGCAATACCACTTCGTTGCGCCTTATCAGCCAGCCGTTCTTTTAACTCATTTGCCGCTGCTTTGTTGTAGGCCAATATTAGAATGTCGCTCGGTTTAGCCAGTTCACGGTCAATTAAATCAAGTGCCTTTGCCACCATCACAGAAGTTTTACCTGTACCGGCAGCAGCTAATACCATATTCAAATCATTCGAGCGTAACACCCCCAACCGTTGCTCATGCGTGAGAGGGTTTGATTCAACACAATCAAAGAAGTCTGAGCGCTTATCTAGTTGGACTTTCTCATGATGAGCCTGAAGTTGACTGAGCTTTAATGGATAGAAACCAACAATATCCCGAATACGGCGCGTTAAGTCGGAGTCAATATACTTATCCCAGAAGCGTTTCTGATTTACCCAACCTTTTTTTAGGTTGGTGATAATAGCTGTTAATTCTTCTAGCCGAGATTGCCTGGGATACTCATGTATGACCCACTGCTCAAATCGGCTGGTATTCTTAGAAAGGTAGCGACTAACTTGAACAGCGATTAGCTCATTCAATGTATCAACGAAGTCATCAATGCCTGCGTTCTTCAAAAAGCGGTAAGTATGGGTGTCACCATCGATATCAAAGGACAGTTCAGCACCAAACCAATACCTTTTTATACTGAAGAACTCAGAGAGCTCAGATAATGAAACCACTTTGGTATTCGCCCGCTCCGTCACGAGCTCTAGAGATGAGCTATCGAACGTCAATCCGGACGAGCCGAGCAGTCGCCCTATTAAGTTAGTTTTTAATACCTTGAGGTTTTGTGACATGAATTATTCTTAAACGATGGGTGTTCAATACAAGAAGTAAAAAGATATCGCGACTTGTGGCTGTGCTGAGTCTGTATACAGGCTGCGTTTACTTTTGGGTTATACCTGTTATCACATAGAATATATCAACACCATTATCGTTAAGTGATCTCAGATAATCGATGTCTGGTTTTCTATGTTCTTTTTCATAATGCGACTGACAGTTTTTTTTAACGCCTCCTAGTGAAGAGAACTCAGTCTGGTTCATACTCATACTTTGCCTAAGTTCTCGTAACCTTTTGCCATACCCCATATATATTCCTCGTAACATAGCTCTTTTTATCAGGTTGAAAAGTATTTCAATGGGATAGTCTGCTGCGTTTTTACAGACAACAAATACCTTGTAACCAACTAATTTAATGAAACAAAATAATCATAGTTGATAAAAAACATTTATGTAGCCACGGTCCAAGCAATGCGTACCAATAAATAGATTTCATCAACTCGAACTACAACACTATAAAAAACCTTTCGTATAAACTTTTAGCCGCTAGCAGGTTACTCAATGATGGTCGGATTGCATTTATGCCCATAATAGGCCATGGTCAAAAAACAAACATTGTCATATCCGATGCCCATGAGCATTATCGAGTAAAGGTTCAAACACTTGAAACCAATGACGACAATTATAATTAGAAGTTAAGCCGCCTAGCTTCATAGGCTAGAATATTGGCTAACCTCGGAGTAGCCGGTTGGTCAGTGCAGATTCCCTTACCCAACCTAGAATAAACCCTTGAGTAATCGCAAACATCAGACGAAGCTATGCCGTCCAACTCACGAACTGAATAAAGTAATTGAATACTAGTTCCTAACTTTTCGAATGCAGGGCGAAGAACTTCCAAAATCTGACCCAATGACAGCTGATAAGTTTCTTTTGTATATCTGGCACTTGGTAAGGCCTGAGAATCTTAGCCACTTTCTAGGTTCTCAAACAACTGTTGTTTACATCCCGTAACTCGACATTGGATAATTTCGAGTTACATGTAAACTGTGTTTTTGAGAGCTTAAAAAGTATCCCGGATTCTCAGGCATTACTAGTTCAATATCATTAAATCTAGTTATTCAGCAACTTATTGTTATACACTATGTAATCACTAAATTGAGTTTCGACTTTAGGCATTAAATGCAATTCGATTTATCCGACATTCAGTTATGTATTTTCGATCTCGATGGCACTTTAGTAAACAGTGCCACTGATGAAATACCATTTTTCTTTGAAAAACTATCGAAAAGACTCGATAAATCGATAGCTAAAAACTTCACTCACTATCCTCATAGAACTTTTGCTTCAGCTATAAATAATGTAACTCCTGAACATAGAAGAACAGAGCTTTATGACCTTATTGAAAAAGAAATGAATAATTTTGCTCGTTCACGCTTATGGAGCCCGTTAAAAATGGGGAATGAGCTCTTTAAACAAGTATCTAAACATAATATTAACTGGCGTGTAGTTACTGGAAATTTTAAGTCCGCATCTCTCACTAAAGCATCGATGGCCGGACTAGAGTTACCAATTGAAGCTGTTTATGCCACAGATGTTAAAAGCGAATCTAAAGCTAAGCTAATCAAATATTTAATGAAAGAAAGCCATTGTCTACCACACCAAGTTTTAAGCATTGGCGACAGTTCATATGACAAAGCCACGGCGAAACAACTTGGACTAAATTTCTTTCAAGTCTAAACATTCAGTTTAAGAGAGCTTTGAAGTCACCACCTAATTTAATGAACAACCTATCAATTATTTGCTTGTGTTCAGATTTGTCTTTAGACAAATAGTGAATAAGCTCTTGAGTTAACAAGTAACATTCTGGGTTTTTTTTGAACTTCCGAATGTTTCTAGTTGCCTTAATGAACTCGCCTACAGCCTTCAGACTACCTTGAGCAGATGTAAAATCCGTAAAGTCTACAGTGAACCGGCCAAATAAGCGCTTAGCTCCGTTACCATTAGTTAAAGACAGTATACTCGCTATATCCTTATATGCGTCATCAAGGTTATTACTCAGTCTAATTTTATCGCTATCACTATTTGAGAACCTTAAATCATTAAAATCGCATAGTACTTCGTCTCTATACCAACTTACTTTTTCTCTGATTTTCACAGCTCTAACAATTAAATCTTCTGCACTTTTTACATCATCAGCAAGAAGAAGATGTAATGCACTCGGTATATCTAATTCATATTGCTTACCAGAAAGCTTAAGTTCCTCCATTTCTTGATAAGGATCTTTATTAAGCTTATTCCTATACGTATCCATGAATGAATAAGCTGTATTTCTGTTTCCTTGAGCTCTTGATGCGGAGGGAGTAAATACAAGCTTTAAATCCTCCGCCAATAGAAGATTATACTTATTTCTAGCTAAGGCGATGAAGTGTAAAAGCTGCTTTTTTCCTACATTCTGCTTCTTAAAATTATGGCGGATAAGCTCCGTAAGCTGACTATCACAGAGCATTAAACCAACCATGTAGCTTATAGTATCGTCATTCAATGATTCTTCGATTTCGGAGCTGTGGCGAGTTAGCGAAACATCGGAAAGCAAGGTGTCGGAGAATATATCCACGCTGTTGTTTAGCATATCAAAATAGCCTGATGGAAAGCTGTCACGGGAAGCTTCTCCTAGCTCAGGGAAGTGAATGAGCCAATCATATTTAAGCTGATCAGCTATCCTATTTCTCTGCAATATTCGCTCACTTCCTAAAGGATATGAATAGCGCTCAACCACTCCTTTCGGTAAACCCAAAGCCTCAAGTTTCTCAATTACTTCAATAGTGCCACTGGTAATACTTTCCGGCCCTAGAATAGAAACAGTAATTGTTTCGCAAAACACAACCTGACTAAGGAAGTTAAGCAAATCAACAACATTCTTCGTGCTTTCTGGTTTGTTCCCAATCGCCTTGCCAATCGAATGAAAGCTAGTTATGTCCCTATAATGCTTCATTTTTTATCCTAATTTGATGCGAGCTAATATATTGACATATGTAATATTAAAAATAATAGTACTTCAGGCTAACTATCTTGCCTTAATTGATATGAATCAAAATGGCATTATGGTAATGCCTGAAAGGACCCGACACTTTTTATGGTCTTATCCGTGACTTGTACACGTATTGTAATCCAATGAGCATAGAAGCTACTACAGCCCAATAGAATGAACTCAATCCCATAAGCCCAATTGGAGAAAAGTCGATTACAAGTTCGTTATCTACTTGAAGTAAAATAATGAAATTATTTATTTTAATTAAATCCGATTGTCCTGAGTACAAGGCGGAAAAGTTGCCCATAGAAAATATTAAGTAACCAAACTGGACAGCCCTAAACTCGAGTTTCTTTTGAGTAATACGTTCCGTCCCTAAAGTAAATCCTAGAATGGCAATACTGACAGTACTAAAGTACCCCCAAACCAAATCGATTTGTGAATAATGAGTCTGATATATATGAATGGCATCTTTCAGTTCCATTTAATGCCTCCTAAAAACTAAAAGATATGGAAATCAGCTTAACTAAACACATTCATTTACCATCACTTTACAGAAAAGCACTACAAGGCCTATAGCGATCATTCCATAGAGAATGGAGAACAACCTAACAGCGCTAACCAAAAGGTAGGCATGTGGAGCACATGTTACTTTTAGTTTCTTCGTGCCAAGTTTTTTAAGGGCGTCGCGTAATTCTTGTGCTGGATTGATGCTTCTAAAATATAGATATGACAAACCTAATGAAAATACCAATGGCATCAATAAACCTAGTCCTAAGATTTTGTTTTGAGCGTCATTAAGGATATAAGCGGATAACCCTCCTATCGCAGCAAAAGAAAAAGCACCTAGATTTACCATAAGCCCTAAATACGATTTATATAAACTGGTTAAATGTTCATACTCTTGCCACCACTTATCCATACAATAGCCTCTAAGTTGAATTGTGCTTTGCGTAATTAGGCTATACAAATGCCATATTTAGGAAGTACATCCCGTACCATCTCAATACGAAATGTTTTTAACGCATCATGGAAACACTTCCAATCGGACTCAAGAAATTCCTCTTTAAATGTATACTGAACCAGACCAGCACTGCCATTGATGGGTTTAGCCTTCCCCCTTGCTAACTCCTTCCAGCTATTTTTTCCTTCCGGAATGAACTTCAATTCAACAGGGTCGAACCCAAACTTTCCCTGCTTTAACCACTTCAACCAAGTCTTATGCCGTTCATCACCCTTATCATCTTTAATTGTTCTAAATGCTTGTTCAATTTGATTAATCGACTTACTAGGCATATCAGGCTGAGCATCTAAATTCATAAGTAAATCGCTTTCTAAATAGCACTTGATAACTTTATACATCTTGTTAGCGGCCTCTAAGAAAATCTCCGTATTGTCTCTATTGACCCTTTCACCAAATCCGTTTTCGTAACTCCAAGATACGTAGGGCCGGTCAGGAAAAGACAACGCGGCTCCATGGCCTAGTGGTGAAACGGAAGATACAGCCCAAGACTTTAGCCCTTCCCACGCTCTATTTAGAAGACCTTGATCGTCACTTGAATCTAGGTCAGAGATCTCATTTACTTGATGAGTAATGCCTGCGAATCCTTGGTGTGCAAAAGTGTCGGCATAAACATGCATTGCTATACCCATTAGATGTAACCCAAAAGCCTTGTCACGATACTGTGCAACGGCTCTAAGCATGTCGCGTGCTACATAACTATCAGGTCGACAAATAAGCCTGTTAACAAAACTCCCATGAGCGGCCTCATCATGTTTCTTTCCATCATTGCCAGGTAAGAAGTGAAATGGGATCCACGCCAGATGATTAGATAGCTCAACACTATTGCGGTAATCCAGCATTTTATGAGCTGATGCGATGCGTTCAAACATTGCGCCGTTATCAAAAATAACAGGCTTTACATTCGTTGCTTCATCTACATATTGAGCGCTGTATGCAAGCTTTTCTGCATGGTTGTGTTCCATTCCAGCGACACGTGCTACAACATAAGTAAGCGTATGATGCCCATCAATTTGCATAGTGATTTCCTTATATTTTGGATTACATGTTGCTTCATAAAGCCCATAGAAAGCACAATTTGACATAGATCAATTGTTGACTTAGTTGTCATTTAAACTTGATAAAAACAGTATGGTGGTTAATATTTAAACAATCAAATTAACCTTAAATTATTTAAGGTTAATTTCAGATGCAAGGATGGCGGGATGACAATGGGAGACTTTATGAAGCTCTTTAACAAGCGAATCGCAAACCCTTTAGTTGTTGCGCTTTTAAGCTTTTATTTAAGTGATTCACTTGCCGCTTGCAAACTAAATAAACCTACTAGTGATTTTGCAACATGCAGCTACAAGCGGTTTACCACTATTGTCTCATGCGAAAACAAAGGAACCATACTCTCATATTTCCAGATAGGTGCTGATAAAGGAAACCAAGATACTAGTGCGAGAAACTACTTCCTAGACCCTAGTCCAGACATGGCAGCCTGCCAGCAAACATCAAGCAGTACATATGCCTCGGTGAAGCCCGGCTTCGATGTTGGCCATATGACACCAATTGATATTTTTGATGACGATGCTGAGTCAGCTAGACAAACAAATGTCATGACTAATTTACTTCCCCAAGAACAAAATTTTAATAGAACAGGCTTATGGCGTAAGACGGAAAAAATTGTCGACTGCATGAGAGATGAACCTGACTTAGGCACGTTAGTTGTAATGTCCGGAGCAATTTATGGAAACAACTACAACAACGACTACTTTAGTGAAAGTCATGGCTTACCGTTAACCCCTGATTATTTTTGGAAAGTCGTATATTCCGAGAAAGCACAAGTCTACGATGCTTGGATATTTGTCAATAAGCTTGATGCAAATAGTGAAAGCTTAGTAGACCACTCTAGGACCTTAGAATCACTAATCTTAGTTTTGAAAAATAACAATGCCCAAGTTTACGGTCCGGCTATAAAAGAACTAAAAAACATACAGTTGAGGTCTAAGGGCTTGTCTAAGACACAACTGTCTCTTGAATCTAAATGTTATAGGAGAAGGGGATGAGTCAAGATGAACCTAAAAGTCGAAAGCTTGTAATCTCCAAGACCCAAGAATTAATAAATCGTTCTGGACAGACGGTAAAACCAGTGACGTTAACTTCTGATGATTTTCACTCATGGTTAGATAGAAAAGCAGCATTGTTGATTTTCTTTTTATTGGCAATATTAGGGGGAGCATTAGCCAGTTGGACAGGTTTAGCGCAACCCAAGATAGCATTAGACCTAATTTCAGAACACCCCATTATTGGCGTGGTCATATACCTAAGCATTATGATCCCAATAATAGAGCGTGTAGCAGAAACTTACAGACTCAATTTTCGAAGTGCCGCAAAAGAGCGCAAAGCTGAACAACTAAAATATTACCTAGACCACTATCAAGGTAGTGATAAAGAGGAGCGAATAACCTCTAAGATGAAATCGCTCAAGATACATACAATTTCAACTCAAAGACGGATGTTACAAATCACCTTTACTACAGGGTTTATTCTGTCTTCTATCGGCGCATTAAGGCTTATCCCTTATTTCACAAACAATGAATATCCCGGTTCACTCTGGATGAGCGTTACGATAGATACCGCCGATATTTTACTTTGCTCAGTGTTGGTCGCTGGTGGTTCTAAGGGGTGGAACACTGTTAGCAAAGGCATATTGGATTTTTTTACAAAAAGACCATGAAGAGCAACAAATTCTACCAGCGTAATTACAAACTTTTTATAGAAGTCTACATAATTCATGGAAGGAATTAGCAAAATGAATAAACCACTAGTTGTTGTTGTGCACGGCATGGGCGAGCATACCGCTGAATCAGTAGTCTCTGAAGTATCCAATGCTTGCAACGTAGCCTTAAAAAGCTACAAAAGCCGAAACAACCCCGAGAAACTAATTACAGATTTCGTAGATATTCACGCCATTGCATACGACCATATATTTCAAAAAGAACGGGAAGATATAGGAAAAAATGCTGAGAAATTAGAGGCGTTAACCGCAGGGCTTGGTCTCCCAAAACAGTTCCTTGAAGTACTTGGCAACATTACTGAAGATAACTTTGTCACAACACACATTCTTGACCTTATTTTCTATGCTTCAACTCATGGCCCAATGGTTCAGTTAAGTGTTGCTGAGCAATTAGCCACGCTTCTAGCTAAATACCCAGGTCGAGACCTTCATATCATAGGTCACTCACTAGGGACTGCCGTTGTTAATGATACTATTCACAAGCTTTACAGCTCAGGCATCATTGGTTCAGATGGTCAAAAATACGCTCTTAGTAAACAGCTACACCCTATAAGCAGTTTGTGGATGTTTTCAAATGCCAGTCAGGCATACTTCGACTTTAACCCCTTTAGAAATATTGCCAACATTGCCCCCTACATATCTATCGCAAAACCATCTAAAGATATGTCAACAGCGGTACGCCTTTACTACAACATTATGCACAAATTTGATCCTCTAAACCTTTATCCATTTGAACCTAAAGCTGGAGATGGATGGATTTCAGTTCGAAATTACAAGAACTACTACCTATACCGAGAAACCGAGCACTTAGAACATGACCTGAACCCTCATAGCCTTAGTAATTATATTTTAGACCCACTCGTGAGAACGAGGTTTTTATCGAGAATCATTCCTGAGGGGGCATTTATTGCCTCTCAAGAAGATAAAGCATTAATAGCAAACCTCCCCATTACAGCACCGATACCAGATGAGGTTAGTGATGCTTTTTCTGCTATAAGAAGGCCTGAAAGCTTCAGTGAATGGATATCAAATTTAAAGGTAATCATTGAAGCGATCAAAGAAGGGTCAGACAGAATTAGTAGATTTGGAGGTTAGGCATGAAATGGTCAATAATTGGTATAACAACAGCTCTTTTTAGCTTCACCGCACTTGCAGAGACCTGTACAACCGAATCTATTTACGATCACTTCGATGAACTTAGGAAATCATCTGTAGCCTACGCCGTATCATTAGAAAAAGTAGATGACTCGACCACTCATCACTATATAGCTTGGTATAACGCCACTGAAGTCGCGGGATCGGAAGTCAGCTATGTGCTCAACGATGATAGGATTGGGTTACAAAGCAAAAAACTTGCAGCCACTGCCAAGCCAAACATAATCTCAGACACTTTCGTGCCGCAAATATTGTTTGATAGAAACATGAACGATGAATGGGAACTACAGTTCTTTGCCGGAAAGCAGGTAGCCCAAAATAATGAAGATATAATCACTATAAAGTCAAACGACGAAGTCGAAGAGAAGCTTACCAAAATTCTAAAATGCGATGCTACTGGTCTTCAATACTTATACATTGATACATGGGCTTCTTACTGGACGTTATACAAGTCAAAACTTGCAGAACTCAATGCCGCTGAAGTAGCAAAAGCGGCTATATCCGGTAGTAAGTTGTGGGACAAATACTATTATAAGTCGCGCTATATGTACCCCTGGGAAAAAGCGTTTTCATTAGTGATGAGTGAAAACGAACTCAACGACGGAAAGTTCAAATTACCACCTAAATATCAATATTTCTTACTCCGACCTTGGGCAGCATTAGAATATGTCGAAAATGCCGATGACGGAAGTCAGTTTAAAGGAACGATTACCTTTGAATGGGTAGGCATTAACAAATGGAATGGTTGCTTTGGTTCTGATATTGCCTGTGGCGTGTCACTTGTAAGCACTTATTCTGATAGGGCTGGAGCGGATGATTTTGGCCATGGTGTGATGCTTCATGTTGCGAATAAATACTCTTTTGGGGTGACAAGTAGAGATTCCAAAGCAGGTTTCTTTGTAACAGTAGACCTTCTTAAAGCATTCAACGATAAAGAAGATGAAGTGAAGTATTGGGTTGAAAAAGTAGATAAGTATTTGCCATAGCGATGGACATTAGGCCGCTCGATACTGATAGAGCGGTCTGCTTATACTGTCAAGGTCTCAAGCGCCATTGAAGATAAACATGGCTGAAATACTTAATACTCAGTCCGGTTTTCTAGTCTCATGGTTAACTCAACTGAACAGTTAGTTACCTTTGTCTTCAATTTGGAATATTTGCTCGATGTTATCGCATTCTTTTCAATCTTCACCAACTCCATATTGTGCTTTTCTGGAAAGAAGCCTTCGGGGAATCTCATATTGGTAAGATCTGAGAATCCTAGCCACTTTCTAGGTTCTCAAACAACTATTGAAAAGCACCATGGTTGAGCCAACTAAGCAAGTATATAAATCTGTTTAAGATGAATATTAAAATTATTCAAAAAATTTAGCCCCCCTCCCCATAAAGATAGCTTTTCAAAATCAGTGAAATAGACATGAATATTAGCAGCCATCAATATAAGCTGTTGTTTTATTAGCACTTTAGTATGGTTAAATTCATTGTTATTGCTATGCTACCCCCAAATTACAGCGCAGATCAAACAGAATGCACACAATATCTAGGGGCATAGAATATCTGCTTATAACTCTCAATTAGCACTAGTTCTTGAAGAATTGACAAGCACCAAATGAACTGAGGTCAAGTTGAGAAAAAATAGATAATTCTTTTACCAAAAATTACAAACTACCATTTAAATCAAAACTACAAAAAGGAATCAACTATGACAAAATCATATGAAACGGTATATAACCACCACATTCAACTCGCAAGAAAAGCAGCACGAGGGCAAACAGGATATGAACGAGCTAGAGTAATTTGGCAATACTTTGAAACTACAGAACACCCGCATCCATCTCATACCTTTCGACAAATGGCGATAAATCGCACAAGTGACAATCAGTTTCCGACTGATCTATTGCAAGCAATGGCTCACTTATGTGCGATAAATGAAGCGTACCCTAGTAGGGTTCAAGATTAACCGGTTTAAAAGTTGTAGTGTTCAAGTAAACTTGGGCTTCCCGTTTGTAAGTTCTAAAGCACTGTTGCTCAGCTTTCTAAAGTGAGCTTCCACCATTATCTTAGTGTTAGGCTATGCTGATTGTAATAGCCAACAATGTATTGAGTTATTGCATTTGCGGCCTTAGTGACGTTTTTATACCCAATTCTTGGCATTCAATCTATTTCGGAGCTACGTAAATACCTTTATATAGGGCTATTGACTCAGCAATTTACTGAGCGAATTCCAATCGGAACTTTGCTAATTATATTGCTCTTGTTCGCTTAGTCATAGGTTTCCCTACCTAGAGATAGAGATGATATCACCTCCAATTGGGTTGCCAAATTTATTGTGCAACTACAACAAAGTTGTTTTGATGAAATTAAAACGAAGACAAAATTGGTTAATTTTCATACGCCAATACATTTAGTCACTTGATTTATAATCACTTAGATTGTCTTCGTTTTCGTTCATAACCCTTTCAGCTAGATAGCTGAAGATGGGTTCCAAAAACAACCGCATCAAGTCACTCTGAAGCTTGACTCTTAACACATTTTACCCAAAGACGAGTCAGAGCAGAACGCACAGACTAATTGCTGGACATAAATTGGTTAGGGCTAACAACGCTGCCATAAATAGCGCGAGCGTCCGGTGACTGTAAGGAGCTAATTTAATGGCCTTGTTAGATTCATCTAGCCAGCTTGAAAGTTCCAAGTTCATTACAATCTCTATTTTGGACATTCGGGTGCTCTATATTTGTGCATTGACTATGCGTCGAAATTTGCCCTTGGCAACCGTACGACCCCCAAGCGCCTCCAGGGGTCCATCCTCCAGTTCCAACTGGGCATTTATAAAGTGTTACAACTTCTGAATTGGAAAGAAAATTCGATATCTCTTCTGATACCTCTCCATCAATGCGAGAGATTGCGCCATTTCTAGCTGAAGAAATCTTTGCTAGAGATTCCTTCTCTGAGGTGACAATGGCATTAACTGCATCCCTTTTTATCTCACCAATAACCTCGGCAAGTTTATCTTTATCAGCACTTAAAACGGCTATTTCGCTTTTTATTGAGGAAATTATGCTAGCTCCAAATGCGCCTGCCAAACCAAAAATTGCTGCAACAGCGAACGCCACCTTGAAATAGGTTTCAATTTTTAGGATTCGCTCTTTAGCTTGAGCCAATTCAGATCTTAAAGTGTGCAAACCAGCCATAGCTTTCTCCAAAAATCTATCAGTAAGTGGAAAGCACGAGCTTCCAACCCCATTCAATGAGCACGCTTCCTATCTCGGAAAGTGCGCTCTAGCGCAAAGTCGCCACTATCTCTTTAACTTATAGTCTATGGTAAATCCTTAGAAAACTAAAAACTCTTTCTGTAGCGATCTCTGAGAGCTTTTTAGAGGGGTGTAAAATAGGGGGTTTTATAGTGACTGAGACATATCCCTCCAATTTGTCTGATTCCATGCCTCGCTAGCTCCCTATCTATAAGGTATTGTTAACTAAGAGTCTTAAAAGATCCTTGCCAATTTACCCATTTCGCCGAGGGGCGAATAACTCTTTTAGCAACATAGTGATAGTCGAAGGTTTTCTTCAGCTTCCATAAAATTAATGGCAATCAGTTAGTTTTCGACATTTGATGCGCAACAAATGATGATGAGAGCATAAGGGGGGCGGCTCATTGACTTTGATATACATAGTAATTAACGGTTGTTTGGTGCTAGGCCTTCGTATTGCGCTATCTAAAAGAGACTAAATTTCTGGAATCGAATATTCATGAGTGTTATGCAAGAAAAATGGACAAAGCCTATATGTATTGAAAAGGCAAAACTGTTTAGTACGAGGCAAGAATGGAATCGAGGCCACAATCCCACTTATTCAAAAGCCCGAAGAAAGGGATGGCTAGATGAGCTGTGTGGGCATATGGTGCGTTACGAAGTAAAACCTAATAAACATACTTATTGTCGCTGTAAAATAGCTGCAAGCAAATTTAGAACTCGACAAGCGTGGAATAAAGGTGATAACGCTACATATCAGGCTGCTTATAAGAAGGGGTGGCTTGACGAAATGTGCGAGCACATGGAGCCTTCAAAAACGGCTTTAAAATGGACGTTAAAGTCATTGCTCAAGGATGCAGAACCATATTTAGTTCGCTATCATTGGAAATTAGCAAATCCCGCCGGGTACTTGACCGCTCGAAAAAAGGGGTGGTTGAATCAATGTTGTGCTCATATGAAGGAACCCCATGGACCTTTGTGGACCCTAGAAATGTGCATAGAAGACGCAAAGCTCTACCAATATAAGGGGCAATGGCAAAGAAATAGCTCTGCCTACAAGGCTGCTCTTAGAAACAATTGGCTTGAGAAATGCTGCAAACATATGACACCAGCCCCACCAACGATTAAATATTCCAAGGGTTACCTAAAGAAAACAGCGCTTAAATATAAGCGTATAGTTGATTGGCAACGAAACGATAATAATACCTATGCTGCCGCTCTTCGAAGGGGGTTTAAGAGCGAATGCACTAAGCATATGGAGCCAGCTTTTAAATGGACGAAAGAACTATGTTTGCAAGATGCTCTTCTATATGAATATCGAACTGAATGGAAAAACGCACCGGGCAATGCTTATGGCGTAGCATATAAGAATGGTTGGCAGGACGATTGTGTTAAACATATGAAATCGGGCCAAGGGACTGACAACGACTCATTGTATATTTGGCAAGCCCTTGGATTCTACGATGAATATGAGCTTCCAGTATATAAGATTGGGGTAACCTCTCACAGATTAGGGGTTACGCGAATATCTTCTGTAGCTGATAGGAATGGTTTGGAATACGAAATTGTTAGATTCTTAAAAGTAAAGAAAGGAGTTCGAGCGTCAGTTATTGAAGTGGATCTGCTTAAATTTGGCCAACAGTTTAACATAGGCGATTTCAATGGAAGTCAGGAGTTCCGTTCTCTTAGTGAATATGAGCTAGAGTCAGTATTAACTATTATGGATGGTCATGCTTCCGCTTAAAAATATCGGATAGGCTTTTAGGCATACTTAGACACTGTCGAAGCAATCAAACACCTCAACTATGATCTATAGTGGATTTGTAATTACTTGACCCAACACTCTTCGACAACAGAGCGTGACCAAACCAAACAAGAAGGCTTGTGTGATGTACAGGCGTCTAACAAACTCACTTTTGGACAAAAGCTTGTTAGAGCATTCACTTGTTAGAAGGCGTTTCGGATTAGAGAAAGTATGGAAAAATCGGAATTAACGCCTGCTAAGGTGCAGCTAAGCCACGGACCTCAAGCAAAGCCATCGTAATCACTAAAGCTAACCGAACCAAAAATGCCAAAGGTTAGCTGTCACTCTTTAGCAATTTGTTCAGTTTCTTTTTTGGACGTGAATCTTGTTTATCCGGGTGATAAAAGAAGTTTATATTACTAACTGAAAATTCTAATGACTCGGGCAGCTCTTTTCCGTTATATATTAGTTCAAGTACCGCTCCAAAAACCATTATTGCCTGATAAACAGTATTCTGAAAAACACCGTCACTACTATGGCTCGACTCGTTACCTAACCATTTTATTGCTTCCAGTGCAGTGACAGACTTGGTTTCTACTTTACCTCTTTGTTTAAACTGCTTTAAGCGAGCATGCAAAGAAATTGGCGTGGGATGACCTTTTTTGCTGAGAAGAAGTACACCGGCTCCATCTTTCCGGTATTGCTCTATACCTTTCTGATTTAAAAGCTCTTCAACAGCTATTCTTAGCTTATTTCCACACGATGAGTGGTCAATCCAAAATAGTGAAAATACCTGCTCTAGAAGCATTCTGACTTTGTAAGGGTATACTCTATGAAGCTCAAACATATTTGGAGCAGGGTTGACATAAGATGGCGTGTATAGCATCTCAGGCTCGCTCTGACAATCAGAGTAAACTTCCCCCATCATTACAATTACACCAACCTCGCCGCATTTATCATTCTGGCATAGCATATCACTTCGAAGCATTGCACGAATGTCCCCACCCGAACGCTCATCTGACTGCCTATTACTAACTTCACCTACAGGGAGCATGTCTTCTTGATTGCACGTTGGGCACTTGAATGATGGAACCTGTTCTTCTGAATATAGAGTACCCTGTCTCACTTATTTATCTCCAATAAACTTAACGCCGCATTCAGCGACTAGTCCGCTGCAATGCTTTGTTAACTTGTAAGCCCGACTATAAAAACAGTCACTTAGAGAGTCTTCTCCTTCAAAAGCATATGCTCCTTCTGCTTCCTATTTGGCATAAATAGTACACGATTGCCTTTTAAGGAATCTGGATATTTATTTAATCCTGTTGAAATAATAACCTGAAAGTCAACCCCGTATTTTTGTAAGTCTTCAAGCTGTCCAATACAGTTTTGTAGATAGTCTAATTCAATACCGGCAGTCTCAGGGGTATCTATCAGTAGAAAGCGAGGGAATGCCACCGATTTATCGGACAACGATAAATGCATTAAAGTAATAAAGTACATTAACCGGATCGAAACAAGTGCACTGGTCTCCCGATAGAGTCCATCGTTGATCGAAGGCAAATAGTTATCAAGCCTAATCTTTGCTGATCTGCAATCAGGTAAGGTATTTTTCATCAGCTCATTATAGATTTTACTAAATGCATTTACTTTTGAGGTAACATCTTGTTGAGCTTTAATTTCAAGCTCTTTTCTTTTAAGTTCGGCATTTTTTGCTTTTGAGCTAACCAAGTCAAAGTCTTCTTGAAAACTCTCCAGTTTTGACTCAACTTCTAACAATCGATGTAGATTCGCGACATCCTCTCTGAGTTGCAATATTTTATCGTCAATATCATTTAGGCTTTCAATATCAACAATTTCATCGACTCGCCCAAGCATTTCCTGTAGCTTTTCACGTAACGCCACTGATTGTTTCTCTACCTCCTCGATTTCATTTTTGGTCTCTTGAACTTCGGAGTCACAATCATCGTAAGCTGTTTTAATTGTTGATAAAGCCTTAAGCTTGGCTTTTAGAATATCCTTATATTCTTTTGACGTGTAGAAAAACCTTTCATACTGCTCTTCTTCAATCGAAGCACCACAAACACAATGCCCTTCAACACGATCAACATGCTTTAAGCAATATGGGCAAGTATCGGAAGTAAAAAGGTTTAGCTGATCGTGAGAAAAAATGACTTTTTCAATGCGTCTAATTTCTGTAACAGACTCGTTTCTAACTACGTTTAATTTGTACCTTTCATCGAGAAAAGAAACGAGACTTTCTTTCAATCGACTCAACTTGAGTTCACAATCAATTAACTCCGACTTGCACGACTCAATATCTTGATTGATAGTATTCGAACTAGACCGGTTACGCTTAAATGCCAGTCTTGCGTCATGTAGCTTGTCAATTTGCTTTTCATTGTCCAAAATTTCTTTTTGTAAAAAACTGACATTTTTAGCTTCGCCATTTTTTCGCATCTTATCGGCTAATAACTTATACTCACTTACAACCGCTTTAGCCAAGCTTTTTTTTCTCGACAATTTCTTTTCTTCGACAATTGAGTCGTAGTAATTAGAATAAGCTTCACCAACTAGCAGTTCGAAAATAGCCTTTCTAACCAACTCTGAATCAGATATATATGTTGAATTAGTATCTGGCTTTTTATAAATCCCCTCCGGGTTCGGCTGCTGGTCGTGATAAATCAACCGCATCAAATCGGATATATTAATCTTAAATGTATTGTAACCGTGAAAAAGCTCGACTACAGATATTTTCAGTTTCCCAAGAATCCAGTCAGAAAAAACATATGCATCTTTGCTTCTATTTACGGGATATATTTCAGTCTTATCCTCTGGCAGAACAAACCTTACCTTCTCTTCAAGCAAAGTATTTTTGTCTTCTGAGTATATTTTTTCAACCACCCGCTCATATGGAATTACTGTTACTTCATTATCTCCAAAGTAGCGCCTAAGCAAATAGTTTTCATTATTAATCGATATATAAAGATCAACATAGTTGTCGCTATCTGATGTAATTTCATCGTGTCGCTTATCACTGTTTCTTCGAAATATTGGAACTTCACCACCTAATGCAAAATAAATCAAATTACAAAAAGTGCTTTTCCCTGTTCCATTGTCACCCTCTATCAGGATGATATTTTTATCGAATTCTTTTGATTCGAAGTAATACTTGCTCCCCTCATAAACAAGCTTATTAACTCGCATTAGGCCCATGTTCGAACTCCATTATCAACATAAATTTTATTTAACATGGTATCCAGAGTTAATGATGCTAACCGTCCATATTTCTTTGATATATCTTTTATATTCTTAGATTCAGACGCAAAAACATTACTATTCAAAAAGCCACTGGGAAGATTATTTTTAGTCAAAGTTACATCAATCTCTTGCGCCTTGCCTCGATTCAAACTCACATAACCTCTCTTCTCAAGAACAAACAACAGCTTAAGAATTTCACTTCTTAGAGTTAATCCATTCGAATAGCTATCAAGCAAACACTCGTAATCTTTAGGGTTCAACTTTTCTCCTGAAGAATGAGAAAGCACATAGACTATTTTATCATCACCGATAATATCGGTTAGAAACGCCAACTTTCTATAATCTCTAAAATATTTACCATTACGACAGCCTAAAGAATCCAAAATGACAAAAATGGAATAGCAATAGTGATAGAAATCTTCACCGCTTAGGTACATTAGTCTTTTCTTTGCACTTATGTCAGTCATCGCTATACTCATCAAAAGCTAAAAAACACCCATCAAATAAATTCCAAATAATTCCTTCTATCGTTTTATCATTGGAAATAGTATATTTGTAATCGGTTTTTAACTTAGAAATATCCTCTACCGCTTTCGATACAAGTTTGTTAAGAACAGCATCCAAATCTTCACCACTTTCAGGAGCTGCATACCCATCCATCAAAAAATATTCCTCACAGGCCTCAAAAATACGATATTTCAAAGATAAAAATGATTTGTCCGCTTCACGCTCTTCATACTTAGAGGCACTTGCTTTTCTTGCCAATTGTTTAATTCGTCGGTCTGAAATAACTTCTATTACTGAAAGCACCTTCTCTTTCAAATTTCGCTTGTCGGTCACGTCCTTTTCCAACTCTGCAATGTGTCGCCATGTAGGATCTATACTTTCATCTGGAATTTGCGACTCTGCTTCTTTAAAAATTAGTTTTACATCTGAACTATGAACTAACTTATCAACTAAGTTTTTACTGTTCTGCCTTTCACTCAATTTATCCATTAATAAACAAAATATTATGTTTTCTTTGCCTATATGTTCATTGTTGTGAATAGGTGAATTTTCAATGTCTTTTAAAACCGTCTGTTTGAGTTCATCCTCATTTTCCTGACCGAAATGCCACAGGATTGTACTCAAAAACTCTTTAAACTTATCAACAGTTAGACCTTGAAGTGTACCTAAGTTTCCTGATGTTTTTTTTTCTTTATACTGCAAAGCGTACTCTTCAGAAACAATGTCTTTTACTAAGCTAACCGTCTCATCTGAAGCATGATCTAGAGACTGAATAATTTCTAAAATGGGCTCATCCGGTAAAGCTATTTCTTTACCACTTTCGAGCTTGGACTTTCGCTCCTTTCCTATATTTCTCGTTGTATAAAAACCCAAATATACATTATTACTGGTGCGAAACTGGTCTACATATATGTCAAAAAAGCTGACCAACGTATTAGTAACAGGGGGACTGAAAATTGTGAAATTACCTTTCAGATCATAATTCTTATCTTCTTCGTAGTAATTACTGACTTCACCATCGACGATAGTATGATGAGAAACATCTTCAAGGTTTTCAACCGCAGTAAAAAATATAGTGTTTGCATCCTGCTTAATAGTCTGAAGCATGAGCTTTATCGCTCTTATGAGCTGTAATCTAAAGCCTTTTCCAGAGTCCCCAGCTTCCCTATCTATAGTCTCTGTTATCATATAAAAGTGTCGCCTTGATTAAATTTGTGCAATGTAAGTAATTGCTCTTGAAAAGTTAACGCTAAGTAGGAAGCACGTGCTTCCTATCCCATTCAATGAGCACGCTTCCTATCTCGGAAAGTGTGATTTAGCGCAAAGTCGCCAGTCTGTTCATGCTCTCTCTTTAACTTATTGTCTACTTTGAGGTTTTATTTTAATTTTATCAATAGCCAGAGCTCAAGTTTTGTAGACCGTTTTGACAATAGCAGCTTGAAAAACACTGGGACTGTATATAATCGCAGTGAAAAAGTGCGCAAACCCTTTAGGCTAAGCTTGTTCCAAATTCTCTAGTTACCAACTAGCAAAGTCGAGATGTAAAATCATTAGTTTTGGTATGGTAAGAGACGTGTGTGACGGTGTTGTTCGTAAGAAGACATAACAAACTTTGGGGCAAAGATGAGTTAGGTTGCGCACTTTGTTTGCACACCAACTTCAAAGTAATAAAACTAGTTATAAAATCTCACTATTATGGCGAGAAGCCATCTTAAATAGATAAACTCTTGATCTATAAGAATTACATCCGATTGTAAAAAATTACACTGTAAGTAAAACCTACAGACCCCCATATAATAAGTGCAAAAAAACTTGCTACCACCCAATATACGAAATATCATATATACGATTTTTCACATATTTGGTCTTATTCATGTTGTCTGTGTTGTTTTTGTGTACTGCAAATGCTGCTCGCTCTCAGTTAGCAGAAGCAATAGTTAACCAGCGTTACGCTAAGCATTTTATAGCTTACAGTGCCGGTACGCACCCCAAAGGGATTGACCCGCGCACTTTTACGCTACTAACACAACAAAGCTTGAGTGGTAAGGCTTTAAGCAGTAAAACCATTCAACAGCTAGAGAATCAACTGCAGCGGCAAAAAGGCCAACCTGTGCTGTTTAACTTTATTATCACTTTGTGTGATAGCGCCAAACAAGAATGTGCCCTACTGCCTAATGATGCGGCAATTTTGCATTGGAATTTACCTGATCCTGCCGCAGAAAATGGCGATGCTTTATTTGAGCAAGTCTTTGTTGAGTTAGAGTTGCGCCTTGCAGAGTTTGTGCGTTTTAACCACAACCCTGCAGCAGCCTTACAAATAGCCCCTATCGATGTATTTAAGCAGTTTAGTGACAATACTCGGCTACAGATTTTAATGCTGATTGAAGATGAACAACGCCTTAGCGTTAATCAGCTATGTGTGGCTCTAGAAGAAAGCCAACCTAAGGTTTCACGCCATTTGGCGCTGCTAAGAGACTGCAAATTGCTGTCTACCACTCGCAAAGGTCAACAGGTTTTTTACCATTTAAATCCACTGCTACCAGAGTGGGTAGCACAAACGCTGTCTACCACTCGCGTGGCAAACCCCAGTTATATCAACCAGCCAATTACTCGAATTAGAGAGTTGGCTAATCCCAATTTAACCACCCCATTTGTTAATCAAGATTAAGGTACGTTTATGTCTTCACATCCTGTTTTTGCCGTTGATGTTAGCGATAGCGCTCAATTATTGTTAACCCCTTGCCCGGGTACTAAAGGTGTAGATTTGTCTACTTCACTGCAGCAACTTTGCTATAAAAATAGCCCTGCACTTATCACAATGATGACCAAGCAAGAGCTGGCAGATAACAACTTAGATGATTTACCAAAGCATGCCGTTACTTACGATATGCAGTGGTTTCATTTACCACTGGCCGACGACACCGTTCCCGATGCTGCCTGGGAAGAACAGCTTCAAACCTTACTGCCGCGCTTTTTACAACTGCTAAACAATGGCATGAACCTGACAATTCATTGTAAAGGCGGCAGCGGCCGCACTGGCATGTTAGCCGCGCGCATTATGTTAGCCATGGGTTTTGAACTAGACGACGCCATTGCAAAAATTAAAGCGCAACGCCCTAACGCCTTCACGGTTCCCGCACAACTTAGCTACATTCAGCAATTCGCCAAATAGGACCACCTTAAATGACGATTAAAGTAGGAATTAACGGCTTTGGCCGCATTGGTCGCTTAGCGCTACGCGCCGCATACGACTGGCCAGAACTTGAGTTTGTAATGATTAACGATGTTGCGGGCAATGCCGAAACACTGGGCCATTTACTCGAGTTTGATTCAGTACAAGGGCGCTGGCACCACAGCGTTGAGCACAACGCCGAAGGCATTGTGATTAACAACAACACCATTAAATGCTACCAAGAAAAAGACTTAAGCAAAGTAGATTGGTCGGGCTGTGATGTGGTACTAGAGTCTACCGGTGTTCACCGCTCTAAAGCCAAATTAGCACCTTACCTAGCCCAGGGCGTGAAACGTGTTGTGGTATCTGCGCCGGTTAAAGAAGACGGTGTAGCCAACATTGTTGTGGGGGTGAACGACGATATTTTTGAGCCTAGCCAACACCAAATTGTTACTGCCGCATCTTGTACCACCAACTGTTTGGCGCCAGTAATTAAGGTGATTCAACAGCACTTGGGCATTGAGTCTGGCTGCATGACCACCATCCATGATTTAACCAATACCCAAACCATTTTGGATGCACCGCATAAAGACTTACGCCGCGCCCGCGCTTGTGGCATATCGTTAATACCTACCACTACCGGCAGCGCTAAAGCAATTTGCGACATTTTCCCAGAGTTAGACGGCAAGCTAAACGGACATGCTGTACGCGTCCCCTTAGCCAATGCGTCTCTTACCGACATGGTATTCACTCTAGAGCGTGATACTACCGCTGAAGAAGTAAACAGCTTATTTAAACAAGCAGCCGAAGGCGAGCTAAAAGGTATTTTGGGTTACGAAGAAAAGCCGCTAGTTTCTATTGACTACAAAGGTGACCAACGCTCTAGCATTGTAGATGCGCAATCCACCATGATGGTGGGCAAACGCATGCTTAAAGTGTATGCCTGGTACGACAATGAGATGGGCTACGCAACCCGCACCAGCGAGCTTATTCGCAAAGTTGGTTTAGCAGATAAAAGCTAGGACCTGTTGAACCTTGCTGATGTTTTTTGCAGCAATTTATTAGCCATTTAGGCAAGGCAGTGAGTGTGAATTTAAGTGGGCTTAATAATCACTCGCTAACGCTGAATAAATGGCTAATAAATGCTGTCCGAAGGGTTCAGATAAGCGAACTTTACTCTTTGTTGAGCACTTCTCGCTTAGCCCACTAGGCTTCAAAGTGCTCGCCGCAATTAAAGCCCGCTTATCTCGAACAAAATTTCAACACCAAAGATCAACAGGCCCTAGGCAAACATGATAAAAGCACTACCTCAACAACTTAAACAATACCTATTAGTTACTTTTAACTATTGGAACTTCACCATTACCGACGGTGCATTGCGCATGCTGGTAGTGCTGTATTTTCACCAGCTAGGTTATTCGGCGATTGCGATTGCCATGCTGTTCTTGTTTTACGAGTTTTTTGGGGTAGTAACCAATTTAATTGGTGGCTGGTTAGGGGCGCGTATTGGCCTTAACCACACCATGAACATTGGCTTGGCCATGCAAATTGTTGCATTGTTGGCATTGGGTTTGCCCTCTGCGTTTTTATCTATTCCCTTAGTTATGGCAGCGCAAGCCTTGTCGGGCATAGCTAAAGATCTAAATAAAATGAGCGCCAAAAGCTCCATTAAAGGCTTAGTGAGCGGCGACCAACAACATAGCCTTTACAAGTGGGTGGCTATTTTAACGGGCTCAAAAAACGCCCTAAAAGGCTTTGGCTTTTTTCTAGGTGGTGCGCTGCTTAACTTAATTGGCTTTCAGCTATCGATGCTGGCCATGGCGGCGGTATTGTTTGTGGTGCTGCTATTAAGCTTAAAGCTACTCGAAAAAGACTTAGGCAAAGCCAAAAGCAAACCTAAGTTTTCGCAAATATTCTCTAAAAGCCCACAAATTAACATTCTGGCAGCGGCACGTTTATTTTTGTTTGCCGCTCGTGATGTATGGTTTGTCGTCGGCCTACCGGTATTTTTAAGTGCAAGCTTAGATTGGTCGCACATACAAACCGGCAGTTTTATGGCTTGCTGGGTGGTGGCCTATGGCGTGGTACAAGGTTTTGCACCACGAATTACAGGCAGTAAATCAGGTAAAGTGCCAGGTCGCTCTTCGGTTCTTAGTTGGGTACTAATACTCAGTGCAGTCACTGGTGTACTCGCTTACCTCATTCAACTAGGCTGGCAACCACAATTAACGATTATTGTTGGCTTGCTAATCTTTGGATTAGTGTTCGCGATTAACTCGTCGCTGCACTCCTACCTAGTGGTAAGTTATGCCAGCGAAGACGGCGTATCTATGGATGTAGGTTTTTACTACATGGCTAATGCCATGGGCCGCTTGCTTGGCACAATACTATCTGGCGTAGTGTTTCAAATGGCCGGTTTAGCCGCTTGTTTGTGGGTGAGCTTTGGCATGCTGGTAATAACTAGCGTGATTAGTTTAGCCTTACCCAAAAGCCATATTGAGCAGGCAATATAGCCTGCCCCGTTTACTTAGCTATACAAACACTCATCGCAAGGAGTACCAATGGATCATCAGCAATTTAATCAGTTTTGTGGAGCTTTGGTCGCCACCACTTACGTGGTGCAATGGGGAGGGGCCCATGTATGGAAAGTGGGCGGCAAAGTGTTCGCCATTGGTTTTACCTTAAAAGAAGATAAGCCAGCATTTACCTTTAAAACATCCGATCTTAACTTCGACTATCTATCTGAATCAGAAGGCCACCGCCCTGCCCCTTACTTTGCCAGCAGGGGTATGAAATGGATCCAACAAACCGATACATCCAGTGAGTTAGATGAAGAACTTGAATATTATCTGTCGGAATCTTATCGGATTGTTGCCTCAGGGCTGACCAAGAAGAAACGCGCGGAGTTGGGTATTGAAAAAAAGTAGACGACCAGATTTGATGACTATGACTTTGATTTAAACATCGACAACAACTAATCCATAGTAGCTATTGATGCCATAGTCTCTTGTTTTGTTGCTTGACTACTTTTCTGCTGAATAAGGATCTTCAGCTAAAAGATACGCTCTCAAATCTGCTTTATGATCTTGAGACTTTAACCAAGAACGCATTTCTTTCAGCTTAGCGTATGTTTCATTACCAAATTTAGCTTTATAAATATCAGAGAAGTTTTGTTTTGCACTGTCTTTACGAACATTGCGCTGCCAGTTTTGTGTAACTACGGCATTTAAACAACCAGCTAACCCCTCGCTCTTTAATAACTCCCATTCACCTTTATCTAACCACAACCCACCAACAACAGAACTGTAATCAATTTTATGTTCATTTTCAGAAGATACTCTGAATTTTCGCATTATTGTTCCTGAAGACGGACACAGAATTGCTTTTTTGGTATCTGTGATTTCTGATTCTTCAATCGAGATATCTTCAGAAAAGTTGTAGTCTTCGTTCCTTTCTTTCCAAGAAACATAATCTTCTATTAAAACCCAGTTTCCGCCACAATTTGAACACGTATGCGCGCGAAATTGACCATCAATAAAACTAGGAAATAAAGCTCCATTTTTACAACTTGTACAATTCATAACTTTCCTTAAACCTTAATATCTAATCTGAATTTTGATAACTGCATAACTGTTTATTAAGAGGAAAAATTTCTTGTTTAAACAAAGACCCTTTCCTCTCAACACACATTTATTGGAAGTGAGATTATCATTTTTTTCTCGAATCATCAGCTACCCAAGCCAATAACTGACAATAAACTTAAGAAAAAATCAGATGTTTGTAGAAACAAAAATTGTAAAGTGCTGCGTCGAAAAACCAGCAAAAAATCTCATTTAAGAATAAAACTAGAAGCAACTTAGGCTATCGCTCGTACACGTAACAGCTCTTGTTTAGCAAATTGCTAATAGCACCTTACCTGCGCTTATTACCCTTTTTATTTGATGACTTACCACCGCGCCCTTTGCCCTTGCCTTGCGGCTCTGGGTCGGGTTCAAAGTTGCCATATTCGTCGTCATCTGCTGAATGTGCAATAGCTTTTGGTTTAGGAGCAAAACCTTTAACAATTTCTCCCGATAGCTTACGGCCAATTAAGGATTCAATAGCGTGTAAGCGCTTGGTTTCTTCTTCACAAAACAATGAAATGGCCAACCCCGAGTTGCCAGCACGGCCTGTGCGACCAATGCGGTGTATGTAGTCTTCTGCCTCGTAGGGGAGATCGAAATTCACCACACAAGGCAGTTGGCTTACATCAATACCGCGAGACGCGATATCAGTAGCCACCAGCACTTTTATACTACCGCTTTTAAAACCTTCTAATACTTGGGTTCGAGCATGTTGGGTACGGTTTGCGTGAATAGAGGCAGCGCTGATTCGCGCCTTTTCTAGCTGAGTAACCAGAACGTCAGCCCCCACTTTAGTGCGGCTAAAAACCAAGATTTGTCGCCACTTATTCTTTCTTATCAGGTGTATTAACAACTCACTTTTTCGTGCTTTGTCTACTGAATATAGCCTTTGTTTGATTTTATCAATGTTGCTTTGTTCGCTGGCCACTTCAATCAACTGCGGATTGTTTAACATGCCTTTGGCAAGTGATTTAATCTGTTTAGAAAAGGTGGCAGAAAACAGTAAGGTTTGGCGTTTGCTAGGTAGCAATGTTTGTATGTGGCTCATTTCGTCAATAAAGCCTAAATCTAACATGCGGTCAGCTTCGTCTAGCACCAATATTTCTAGCTGGTCAAAGCTCACTGCTTGTTGATTATAAAGGTCGATTAAGCGCCCAGGTGTGGCAACCAATACATCGGCCCCTTCTTGCAATTGGGCTTTTTGCGGTTCTATTCTCACGCCGCCAAATACAGCGGCGGCGCTAAGGTTCATGTATTGGCTGTAGTTTTTTACACTCTCCGCGACTTGAGCTGCTAGCTCGCGCGTTGGTGTTAGTATTAAGGCGCGTATATGCTTAGGCTGCGGTTGAAACCCGCCTGCTAACAGCTGTACAACCGGCAATGTAAAACCCGCAGTTTTACCCGTGCCTGTCGACGCTATTGCCATAATATCTTGTTGCTTAAGCGCTGCCGGAATGGCTGCGGTTTGTATCGGTGATGGCTTGGTGTAACCGAGTTCGGCGACGGCTTTTAATAGTTCATCAGACAAGCCTAAGGCACTAAATGACATAAACAACCCAGGGGTAGAAAGGAGAAAGCCTATGATACGCGCTATGTACTAAGTAGGTTGCACTATTTTCATTCGCAAGGTGGCTTATCCATCAAAGGCGGCCGAGGCCGCCTTGTTCATGTGCTTATGGATTTATTTTTCTGTTAAAGACTTGGTAAAGTTAGCGTTCGGTGTTGGGTTCTCGCCCAATACCACTCGTGCAGGCTCACTTGTGTCAAACATTTCAAAGCTGTAGCTTTCTACCGCAAAGGTATGCGCGCGGTCCAACATTATGGTTTTGTTGGTACGGTCGGTGAACACGGTCCATAAGCTGGGGAAAGTAGCATTGTCGGCGTAGGGGTCTTGTTCGTTATAGCCTGAGAAAATAGTTGCTTGGGTCGCCTTCATCGAGACAAGCGCTTGTTGGCTGTCGGTAACACCACGCTGG
Source organism: Agarivorans sp. DSG3-1 (assembly GCF_046774965.1). Lineage (NCBI taxonomy): Bacteria > Pseudomonadati > Pseudomonadota > Gammaproteobacteria > Alteromonadales > Alteromonadaceae > Agarivorans > Agarivorans sp. DSG3-1. The sequence goes on from NZ_CP177241.1 coordinate 4,685,366, forward strand.
TATAAATCTTCAGTGATTAACTTGGCACGTAAACGACGGTCGGAAGCACGAATGGTGGAGTTTGGCTCTACTTGCTCTTTGTCTAAGTTTAAGTGGAAATCAAAAGCTGGGTCGTTGCTCATATAGCTGGCGCCGTGCTCGGTATACACTTTCATTTCACCGCCAATGTACTCTACTACCGCTACATCACCTGTGGCATCCACCAGCTGGTAATGCACCGGTGGGTATAAGGCTTCATTTTCATGACCAGGAATACCGGTAATGCCAGTAGGAATAACATCTACCGCTTTTAAGCCTTCTAGCGCTTCGGCCACGCTAGCAAAGTTATCTAATACAAAGTTAGGAACTTGGCCAGCATCTACATTTGGTGTGCCTGCAACATCTTGTTGAAACTCGGTGCCAGCAGCAGTACCTAGGTACAAAATACGCGCTTCTAAGCCTTTCTCATTGATGCCTTCAGCTACCGTTGCATCGGCGAATGATTCAATTTTAATAGCGGCGTATTTGGCTTTGGTGCTTACTCCATCGGTGTCGCTGTAGCTATGTTCCATGCCACGCCCCTTGCCTACCACAGTGGCGTTGTCGTAGCCGTTCCAATCCATAGTGCGAACAGTAACTTGTGCTTCGCCGTTGTGATAAGCCGCAGTAGTACACGCGTTGGCTGTTTGCAAGATGCCGAAAGTTGACGCTGCGATAGTTAGTGCAATAAGTGTTTTGTTCATCATTTCACCCTTGGTTTGTTGAGTCTGCATTTCGTTGATGGGTGTAGATTAACGAGGAATATAAGAAAGCAGAAACCCGCACCTATAAGTTTAAGTTATAGGTTGATTTGAGTGTTATAAGGAAAAATAGCTATCTTAAGTAATTAATCAGTTAAGTTCTAAGTATTTGCTATTGTTAATAGTCTCTAATGAATCTATTGCTAGGTTTGATGTTGGAATGATGACATTAGTAATAATGGGTAGGGATTGGGTTAATGGTAATAGATGATACAGCCTTTCAAAGAGTAAAAGGATTTACTCCACAAGCGTGGTCAATAAATCTTGATACAAACCAATTCAACTGCCCACAACAGCTTATATCAACACTGGGCTACCCAAATCAGACCATTCTCACCCTATCTCAACTATTCGCTGCCTTTGAGAAAGCACAACTAACGCAGCTAAAAAAGCACATCAAACTGGCTTTAAAAACCGGCGAGTCAATCATTCAAACGGCGGTACTTAACGCCTATCAACATCGCTATATTGCTGAAATAGTTATTGATGGGTCAACGGCAGATAATAAAGAAGTCACCGGAACAATAGAGCTAAAACAATACTTTCTCACTAAGCAACAAGAGCTGGAGTTTCTTAAAAGCATATTCAACAAATCGAATGAAGGGTTCATGATTGCGGATGTAAACCATACCATTCTTAAAGTGAACCAAGCGATGTGTCGCAACACCGGCTACCCCGAACATGAGCTGCTAGGCCAACCCGCAGCAATAATGAAAAGCGGCCGCTATACCCAAACCTTCTATCAGAAACTTTGGCAACATGTTGACCAACATAAGATTTGGACAGGTGAGCTCCTGGCCAAAACTAAACTTGGTGAAGTGTATGCTCACGAAGCTCGAATACAGCGTATAGACTTGCCCGGCGATACCCATGTTTACGTATCCTCTAGTCACCGTTTAGATACTGCAACAGACCTTTGGGATGAAGATGATCCCAATGGCAGTACCAAAGTACATGTGCCCGACAAAAATGCCTTTACGAAAAAGCTCAACGCTGACTATCAACAACTCGGAAACGAAGTCACCATTATTTGCTTAGTGTTTAACGTCTCCCTCGCCCAAACCGCTAGCTCAATGACTCGCCAATGGCTTATCGCTCAGCGCTTCAGTAGCCTGGTTTCGCAAGGTCACCTTGGAATACTTAATGCCAGAATGTTTTCTGCATACTGGGTGGTACCTAAAAAAATGGAAGACATTGAAACCACTTTAAAGCAAGCAATGAAAGCCCTTGAAGGAAACAACAGCAATGAAGATATAGGCTTATCTGCCACAGTGAACGGTGGTGTATCGGTACTGCAAATTGATGCGACTTCACCGATTCAATTGCTAAGCCATGCCACTCAGGCACTCATTGCTAACCCTCAAGATAATGGATCGTCCTTGTATTATTTTGACCGACGCTTAGCCAAGCGTTTCGACAGAAAGTCGATTTTAGCTGCTTTACTCAAGCAAGCATTAACAGAAAATAAAATAGAAGTTTATTATCAACCCATTGTCGCTACACCCTCGCTAAAAATAGCGAAATTTGAAGCCTTGTTTAGAATCAAGTTAGACACAAAAGTCCCTTATAATGTGCAAGAGCTGATTGAAATTGCTGAAGAATACAGCTGGATAGACCAAGTTGACGCTGCAGTAACAAAACAAGCTTTAAACGATTTACCCATTTTACAAAAACACTACCACAGCGCTAGGCTAGGCATGTCGATCAATCGTTCAGTGGTAAATGACCGCGTTTCACACTGTTGTTTAGAAGACACCTTAACTATTTTTGAGAATAGTGGTATTGACTTGAGCCTAATCACTCTTGAGCTTACCGAGTCTGCCTATTTTGATGACTCTTACTACCACTCTGAATGGTTAGATAAGCTAAAAGCACATAATATTGCGATTGCTCTCGATGATTTTGGAACAGGATATTCTTCATTTTCCTATTTGCGGCAAATTCCGGTAAATATAGTTAAGATTGACCGCTCCTTTGTATCAGGTTTAACCGAGCAGTCGAATGAGTATTCGATGATAGATATGCTCTGTAAGCTCACCCATAAAATGGGCGGGCAAGTCATTGCAGAGGGCGTAGAGACAAAAGAGGAACTCTTTTTACTCTCTAAATTAAATGTGGATATGTTACAGGGTTATATTTTTAGTAAGCCTAGAAGCCTGCAAGATATACTGGCTGATGGTGAAGATAATATTTACCCGCAGCTGACTCAGTATGTTCACAAAGATGACATTGTTAACGCTCAAACCATAATGCAAAGAGAACTCCCCAAAGTTGGCCCTGACGACAAACTAAAAACTGCACTTGAAAAGCTTAAAAAGCATAATTCAAAGTACTTATTAGTTACCGAGAAAAGTCGATGTATTGGGGTATTGCATCAAAGCGATGTAAACGCAGCCGTTAGTCCCTACCTAAATACTAAAGGCGAGCAGAATCGAGACTTAATGACCTTAAACAAACGGGTTCACCAAGTCATGCATAAAGATCATTTACCTGTAGACATGGATACATCTTTTGAGTTGCTACTCACACAGTTCATAAGCAAACCTAATACTGTCGTAGTGGTAGAAGGAGCGAACGGCGTCTGCTTAGGTGTTATTTTGCTAGAAGATCTATTGGTGAATCACCATCGCTTCGTTAATCGCGAACACTAAGATATATCGGTAAAATTCATCATAAAAACTTTGCCGCAGAGCCCTTTTTATCCACTAAACTATTCAAAATTTGGGTACACTTACTGCATTGTCACCTTTTAAATAGTAACTGCGATGGATTATTTAGCCTTAAACAAAGCCGCTTGGGATAAACGTACCGAGCTGCATGTAGATTCTGAGTTTTACGACGCGCCTAGCTTTATCGCGGGCAATAGCTCGCTTAAATCTATCGAGCTAGATCTAATGGGCGAGGTAGCGGGCAAAAAACTGCTGCACCTGCAATGTCACTTTGGTTTAGACAGCCTTTCTTGGGCACGTTTAGGCGCAGAAGTCACAGCGGTAGATTTATCCAGCGAAGCGATTAATCAAGCCAAAGAGCTCGCCCAGAAAACAAACTTAACGGCCGAGTTTATTTGTGATGATGTTTACCACTATGGCGAGGAAACTCAGCCTATTCATGATTGGGTCTTTGTCTCTTACGGGGCGTTATGCTGGTTACCTGATATAGACCAATGGGCGCAAGTAGTGGCCAATAGCTTAAAGGCGGGCGGCAAGTTGTGTTTAGCCGAGTTTCACCCAGTACACGACTTAATTAGCGGTTATGGCTATTTTCACCGAGAAGACGCAGATTTAGACGAAGAAGGCACCTACACCGAGAACGATGATGGCGAAGTAAGCCCTATGTTAACCTGGGGTCACCCTGTATCAGACGTAGTGAATGCATTAATAAAAGCAGGCTTGGTGATTGAGCAGCTGAATGAGTATGACTATAGCCCTTACAACTGTTTTGAGGGTTTAAAAGAACGCCAAAGCGGTGAGTTTATTTATGAGCACGAGCATTACGAATCACCTTTGGTTTATAGCATTGTTGCCAGCAAACGCTAGGCCTTGTTAAAGCAATTCAAACAAAAGGCGAGCTGATTAGCTCGCCTTTTTTTATTGGCTACATCTAGCGTTTAATCGTTATCTTTAATGGTGACCCAAGTACTAGTTATATTGCCTAGTGCCGTTGGGTAAGCACCGAATAACAGTACCTTAAAGCGCTCCTCAGCTTCGCCGTGGCGATCATCAACGATGCGAGCTTGAACGTTTTTAGCACCGCTTTCACCTTCATTCCAAGTAACTCGTTGAATAAACGGTGCGCGGTAATCACGCCAGCTAGCAGAAGACGGCAGGACTAATACCCAAGCACTGGTCTTGCTAGTTGCTTCACCATTAAGCACCACTGGAATATTTATGCTGCCAGCGGCTTCGTCTACTTCTATTTGCGCTTGCGCCATAGACACTGTTAACGCGGTAGCGTCGTCAATCAACAGCTCTACTTGTGGTACGGCCAATTTAGCAGAGCCCTGTTCAATACTTAGCATTAGGTAGGCCGTTTCTTGGCCCTCTGCCAATTCATCGGCATAGGCAGCAAGGCTAAGCGTTTGGCTGCTCATGTCGTCTGCCCCCCAAACAAGCTCCCCGCTTACTAGCGCTAAATCGCTCGCATCGGCATTGCCTGCAACAACTTGGTAATTCACCACTACTTCACCAAAATCACCCTCTAGGCGCTCAAATGCTAATGAGCTTGTGGTTCCTTCAACCAAGTTGGTTTGAGCCGCAACACTAATGGTACCTGCGCTGCGCATATCTAGACTAATCACCACAGGATCATGGTCTGATGCGCGGTAAGCATTTGGGGCGTAAAAATTAGCCAATTGCGCATCTGATTTGTATTCAGTGTTGTAATCCAAGCCTGTAGGTTCGTCGGCATTAATGTGCCAATCGGTGGCATCTAATACCCGCGCCGTTAAGGCCGCACCGGCTAAAGCATGGTCTAAGCTGCCGGCTTCTTCATCGTAATAGTATGAATAGCTGTTGGCTTCAAACATTGGAACTAGGTTGTTAAAGCCTGCAGCTTCAAAGGCTAACATGGGGTCTTCTTTGGCGTAGGCGTTAAAGTCTCCTAAAAGCAGTACATTTTGTTTTTCGCTAAAGAACTGGCTTAGAGTTTGCGCAGCTAAGGTTCGTTGGCCGTTACAGTTACCTTGCCCATCGCCCATGTCTGGATCACCTAAAGCGTTACAATTGCTGCCTTTAGACTTAAAGTGGTTTACCGCAACGTAAAAGCTTTCGCCGCCGTCTACCATGCTAAATTGTTGCACCAATGGAACGCGATGTTTAGCTGTATCAGCATCAAACGGGTAAGCGCGAATTAGTTCTGCATCGCCATTGGCTTGCACCGCTTCTGGTTGGTAAATGATGCCTACTGCAATCATATCGTTACCGATACGATCAACTTGGGGTTTAACCGCAACATAATGCTGTGCTTCTGGCAATTGCGCATTCACGGCGTCAATCAGGTTTTGAATCGCACTGTCTGCTGCAAAGCCATTGTTTTGAATTTCCATCAAACCCACAACGTTGGCATTCATGGCAACCATGGCCGACACTATTTTAGCTCGCTGACGCTCGAACTCTTCTGCGGTATCTGCACCACGAAAATCCGTCGCATTATCAATGTCCAAATCGGTGAAGAAGTTAAGCACGTTAAAACTGGCAACACTAAGGTTACCGAGTTCATCAAGCTCTGGAATCGCCTTTCTTGGGTAAGCATCAATCACAGTTGGAAGCGCTGTTGGCTGCACACGGAACTGACCAAAGCTGTAATTAATCACCCCTTCTACGCCCGTCATCTGTGAGCCTGCACGTAAGCTGTTCAAAGCAGAAAAGTTAGGAAAGTAGCTGATCTCGTCTGGGTTTTGCGAGCTTAAACCATCGTCTAATACCAATCGGTTAAGCATGTTAGCGTCAGCCAAGGCTGCCGCTTCAGGCGTATTTGCTGGGTATACTTGTGTTGATTTAAAGCGTTTACCTAACGACAACACCGACTCACCATAACGGTTAAAGGTGTAAGCAGGGGTAACGTGCAAGGTTTGCGGCAGGCTGACACGCATGCCTTCTAAGTGATATAAGTCTTGGTCTACTAAGGGTAACGTTAGTGTTGTTGCGTTAGGCAAATCCTCATTGCCACACACCAATAAAGCCGCCACATCTTTAAGCTGATTGCCACCGCTATACTCAGCCACGGTAGCTTGTACTCTAACGCGTTGGCCCACGGTAACGGGGTCATTAAAGTGGTAGACAAAAATACCTTCTGAGGTTTGAGCGTCAGCATCCCAGTTAGCATTGGCATGTTGAACAAAAAAACCAGACAATTGGTTATCCGTTCCATTCCCTTGGAAATCACCCACCACCACCGCTTCTACAACAATCTCTTGACCTAATATGTTGCCAGAACGAATGCTGTGAATAGCCGTACTAGGGTCACCACATTGACCGATGTCTGAAACCGGCGGGTCAATTGGACCGCCAGTGTCGTCACAAGCTTGTTGGCCAATACAACCTAAGCCGTTAACGGTGTCTTTAGCGTAGTTAAACCAGCGTGAGGAAATCACGAACTCTTGGCTATTATTGTTGTCTGGCGTGCTTTCGGCTAAACGGCGTAAGGTTTGGTCTTTAGTAGACGCACCACCATCACTCCAAGTTTCTCGCACGCCAATTTGGCCAACACGATCCACTAATACATCGTTGGCATACAAACCAAGCGCATCGTCGCCATTAAAGTTAACCACGCTTGATTCAATACCTACGCCTACAGGAATTAAAGCATTGTCATTATTGCCAATAACTGCATTGCTATTTACATATACCAAGGTGTCGCCAGGTGCTAAAACACCGCTTAAATCTTGGGTGTTGGTAGCACTAGTGGCACCATTTGAGAACAAACGAAGCTGGTAATTAGCACTGGCTAAATCCACCGCTTGGTCGCCGTAGTTGGCAATTTCAATCGCTTTGTTAAAACTACTTCCTTCAATGTATTCACTAATCAATACATCGGCTTGTGAGCTAACACTTAGCGCACATAGGCCTACTAACACTATTTTATTGGGGTTCATAATACTCGTCCCTGAGAAAACAAAAAATGCCACAACGAAGTGGCGCCATTAACTGGTCTAGCCTGACGAGAATTGATGACAGAAAAACACAATAACTGCGAACAAAATGTGACATTTTGTTGACAAAAAACAATAAATACAAAGGGATAAGCAAGAAAAAGCCATTTAGTGGAGAGTTAAATAGCCTTATTGATGAGCAGGTAGCAGTGTGATTAGGCGGCGTACTTTAGCCAAATTACCAGTTACAAACATGACTTACGGATTAGCTGGATGAAGCTGGTCTGTCGGTTTTTCTAAGATGAAATAAGCCAATAATGTTACACCAAGCAACGCACTAACATTAAACGCCACAATACCCTGCCAGCCCCAAGCGCTATAAAATGGTTGCATTAATACGCCGCCACCGGCAGCCCCCACATAATAACTAATGGTGTATAAAGCCGACGCGCTGGCCTTGGCTTTAGTGGCGTGTTGATTCACCCAAGCGCTGGCCTGTGCATGGCTAAAGAAAAAGCCCATAGAAGACACCACCATCGCCAGCAAGATCATCCAAAGTGGCTCAAATAAACTCAATGCACTAGCAACGGCCATCACTAACAAGCCCAGCAAAATACATAACTTGCTGCCGTAACGCTGAGCAATTCGCCCAGCTGAAGATGCGGTAAATGTACCGCCTAAATAACTTAAAAATAATAAAGAGGTTAAGCTTGCAGGTAGCGAATACGGTGCGTCGGCCAAAATAAAAGTCAGGTAAGAAAATTGATTAATGAATACGCCAAAGGCAACCCCTCCCACTAAGTAAGCACATACTAACTGGGGATTCCTTAGGTGACGTTTATAGTTCGCCAGGCTGCTACATAAGCGCCAAGTTTGGCGAGTATGGGCTGACTCTTGTGGCAGCAATACAAACACCAACACCACCATTAATAAACTCAGTAGCGCCACCACGATAAAGGCCATTTGCCAGGAACCGAGTAGGTCGGCACTCCAACCGCCCAATAAGCGCCCGCCAATGCCGCCTAATGAGTTAGCCGCAATAAAAATACCCACTGCTTTAATCAACGCGCGTGAGTCTAACTGTTCGGCTAAGTAAGCAATTGCTACCGCAGGAACACCGGCTAAACATACGCCCTGTAAAAAACGTAGCGCAATAATGGCATAAAAAGACTGGGGATGAGCCAAGCCAATAAACAGGCTTAAACACGGAACAACAGCAATCGATACCAATAGAATTTTGCGTCGACCTACGGCATCAGACAGTGAGGCCAAGAATAATAACCCCAAGGCCATACCCAACATAGCGGCCGACAACATGGCGCTAGCGGCTAAAGGTGAAATAGCGTAGTTCTGAGCAAAAATAGGCAATAGAGACTGAACAAGGTAAAGATTGAAGAAGGTAACTAAAGAGGCTGTAGACACCGCTGCGGTAACTTGCCAAAAACCTTTACTGTTTTGCTGATACTTCATTAGTACACTCTTAAATAGCACGTTCTTCACGCTCTGATGTACTAATGCTATGCCTCCGCTTTGAATAAATAAAATATATTAGTATTATCGAAGCTATAACTTTTACTTATGAGTAACGATTGTGGAATTAAGACAATTACGCCAGTTTGTCAGTGTGGTGCAACTGGGTAGCTTTACTGCAGCGGCTAAACAATTGGGCGTTGCCCAGCCAGCGATTAGCGCCACAATCAAAAAACTCGAGCAACAACTATCGATACAACTGCTACAACGTAACGAGCGAAATGTCAGCTTAAGTACCGAAGGAAAAGTACTATACCAACACGCCATTCAACTGCTTAAACAAGCTGAAGACGCCGAGCAAGCGATGCAATCTCTAAAGGGGCTGGACAGCGGTACCGTAACCATTGGGATCCCTAGCATGATGGGCTCTTATTTCTTTCCGCCCTTGCTCATGGGTTTTAAAAGTCTCTACCCACAACTCAACCTTTCTGTGATTGATGCAGGTACCGAGTTGGTTAGGCAAAAATTGCTTAGTGGTGAACTCGATTTAGGCATTGTTGTCACCCAAGATGTGCCGCCAGAACTGCACTGTGAACCTATTTACAAAGGTGAACTACTGGCTTGTTGCAGCCAAGATAATCCACTTAGCGCACAAAGCAGCATTAGCCACCGTGAATTTCTAAACCATGAATTGGTGCTGTTTCGCGAGGGGTACTTTCACCATAAGGTGATTGAACAGATCAGTCGTGAACAGCAACAGGTGCCACAAGTCTCTTTTCAAACCAACCTGATCCCGCTCATTAAGTCGATTGTTGCCAGAGATTTTGGCATAACTACCCTACTTAGCATGGTAGTTCAACCGGGTGACTCTCTGCATTCGCTAAGCTTTGATCCGCCGTTTCACTTAGAGCTAGGGCTGGCTTGGCGACGCGATGCGTATATGTCGCGCGCCAATCAGAGGTTTAAGGATTTTGTGTTAGAAAATTGCACACTAAACGAGGGCAGCTAGTTGCTCTTGTGCGGCATCCATTTGCTGCTTGGCGGTTTCATCACCCATGCTTAAGGCTTCGGCATAAACCACTTCAACATCAGTGATGCCTAAAAATCCTAGCACTACCATTAAGTGAGGAATTTGAGTGTCGGTAGCAGCGTGTTTATGAATCCCGCCTCGTGTCGTGACCACAATCGCTTTCGTATCCTTTATCAAACCAACTGGGCCTTGTTCGCTATATTGAAAAGTAAGTCCAGCTCGCACCACTAAATCTAGCCAATTCTTTAACTGTGTGGGAATCGAAAAGTTATACATTGGCGCAGCAATCACCACCACATCGGCGGCTTTAAGCTCATCCACTAAACTGTTTGATAAAGCGAATACTTTCCGCTGTTGTTCGCTTAGTTCATCCCCACCTTGCAGTGCCGAGATTACTTCAGCACTCAACACCGGCAGAGGCTCTGCGGCTAAATCTCGACTCACCACCTTTGCATGTTGCGCAATGTAACGATTACTCAGTTGGTCAATCAGTGCCGATGAGCTTGAGTGCTCTCCCAAAATACTTGATTTAAGCGTTAATACTGATGTCATAGTTGTGTCTCACTTGATGCCATAATTTTAGATGAGCTACTGTATCAATATAAAAATGGAACAAAAAACACAAATATTAGCCACAAGCATTCGACTAAATAGACAGGATTGATATTTAGCGGGAGTTTAGCGACTCACTTCAAATTCAAACATTTATCGATATACTTAGCCTATTAAAACCTTCAAGGATGAACTCTGTGTCTAGTGAACCCACTACCCAAAGCCCTATGCAAAAACGGCTTTACGATATAATTTTTGGCTACAATACCCCAGCCGGAAAGCGCTTTGATTTACTGCTAGTAAGCGCCATTATCAGCAGTGTCATCGTGGTAATTCTCGATTCAGTGAGTGAGTTTGAACAGCTCTACCACACCTGGTTTATCGCCATTGAAGTGGTATTTACGGTGTTTTTCACCCTCGAGTATATCGCCCGTTTATACTGCTCGCCGCAACCTAAAGAGTATGCCAAGAGTTTTTATGGTGTGGTCGATTTGCTGGCAATTTTACCCACTTATTTAGCCCTGCTCTACCCAGCTGCGCAGGTAATGCTGCTATTCCGCTTATTGCGGATCCTACGGATACTTCGCGTTTTAAAACTAGTGCGATATATGAGTGAAGCCAACGTGCTATTACGAGCGCTAATGCTGGCTCGTCGTAAGATTTTAGTATTCTTATTTTGTATTTGTTTAACCACCACTATTTATGGTGCCTTAATGTATGCCATTGAAGGGCCAGAAAATGGCTTCACTAGCATTCCTCGCAGTATTTATTGGGCCATTGTCACCATTACTACTGTAGGTTATGGCGATATTTCTCCTGCCACACCTCTAGGCCAAGCACTGGCAGCCTTGGTCATGATTACCGGTTTTTCGATTATTACCGTGCCTACCGGCATTGTAGGTGCAGAGCTAGTTAATGAGATGCGCCGTGAGCAAAGTGAACACCGTTGTGTGCACTGTGAACGCGCTGGTCACGACCACGACGCTGATTACTGTAAACATTGTGGAGCCGATTTGTTAAATGTGTCATAAAAATGTATAACTGCCTGCTTACATTACCCAGCTACACTAAAATGATTGATGGCATGCGCCTGAGAACCAAAGAGGAATTAGCATGGCAGTTATTGCAGGACACCGTGGCGTAGCAGGCAGCTCCCCGGAAAACACCCTAGCGGGCTTAGACCGCGCCGTAGAGTTAGGCCTAGAATGGGTCGAATTTGATACCTTTTTAACCAAAGACCACCAGCCCATTGTATTTCACGACGAGCATTTAGAACGTTGCACGAATGGTAGCGGCAAAGCCACCGAATACACCTTAGCGCAATTACATTCGCTAGACGCTGGCGCTTGGTTTTCTTCATCGTTTTCCGGCCAAGCCTTACCAAGCTTACGCCAGTACCTCATCCATGCCAAAAAGTTGGGTTTAAAGCTCAACTTAGAGATGAAGTATCACAACCAACCGCGCCAACAATTAGTTGAAGCTGTAGTCGCCGAAATAGCCCATTGTGATTTTCCACTCGACCGTTTGCTTATTTCTAGCTTCGATCACCAATTGTTACTGTTTATGCACCGCCATGCTAGCCAATTTGACTTAGCCCAGCTCTATGAAGAAATCCCCGAGAATTGGCTGCAACAACTTCAAGACATTAATGCGCTAGCCTGCCATTGCGATTACAAGACCTTGAGCGTTGCCCAGGCCAAACAAATCAAACTGGCGGGTTATCGTTTGTCTACATACACTGTAAATGAGCCCACCGAAATCACCGCATTGTTACCATGGCTAGATATGGTTATCAGTGACTTTCCTGAGCGATTTAACGAGCCCATGAGCACAAGCTAACACTTGGGCTCTTTCGCAGGAAGCGAATCATGTCCCCAGTCAGCTTGTCGCCACAGCAACAACTTAAGGAACGGATCCTTGATCAGGTATTGGCATTTTTGCTTGAAGGCGATTGGCAACAAATAGAAATGGGCAACATTGCTAGGCAGTGTGGCATTAGCCAAGCAGAACTCAATGAGTGCTTCCCTACCCTGCAATCTATTACTTCTGCGGTAAATAGCCGTTTAACTCAAAACTTTATCCAACATTTGGATTTAAGTTCACGCGAGAGTTTGCGGCTGACTTGGCTCGACAGTTTAGAGTCCCCTCGGTTTCGCGCCATTGTGCATTTGTTTATTGATGCTTCGCAGCAAAAAAGCGTTGCCTGGCGCTTAGCCAATGTAGGTTGGAGCCAATTTACCAACCATGTTGCTAGTCACTTAGGTTACCAAGCGGTAAACCAAGACTTACCGTGGCTATTGGGCAAATCGATGCTGAAGTTTATTAACCAACGCAGCCGCAGTAGCAGCACCTTAAAAAGTATCGACAATTAGCTTATTGCGGCGCGGCCAAGTCATCGGCGATCAATGAATAAATCGCTGCGTGGCAGGGTTGGCCAAAATCAATAACTCGTGACCTAGCTAAGCTTTCGTAATGTGCGCCGGCTTTTTCAGCCACTCGACGGCTGGCAATGTTTTGCTCGGCAATCACTAATTCTAAGCGATTTAGCTGCAAGCCATTAAAAGCGTAATCGGCCATTAAACGCACCGCTTCGGTAGCAATACCTTTACCACTGGCACTGTCTCTTACCCAATAGCCCAAATTAGCTGCGCGGTAATTCCACTCAATGCGGTTAATAGCAATAGCACCTAAAAACTGTCCACCTTGATTGGCAAAAATCCCCATATCAAAAGCAATGTTTTTAGCTATCGCCGCTTGGCTCAGTGCTAGCCAAGATCGACTCTCTTCTTCTGGGTAATCTTCTTCCATCCAATCTAACCAGCGGTGCCCGCCAGCAGCGGTTTCACGCACGGCCTCAGCATGAGCAATGGCATCTTCTGGTAGGTAAGGTCTAATGAGTATTTGCTGGCCACGCATCATGCTCTCCTAGCTTGGCGAATAACTATAAACATAGGCAGCAAAACCTAACCATGACAAGCCCAGTAACACCCAAGGCAATATAGATGGCTTAGTATTATCTTTAGCTTCTGCTAAGTGATCAGCACCAGCGCATTGCTCCGCGTTTTTACTAGATTGCTTTTTACGCTGTTTGTCGGCTTCGCGCATTTTGGCTTTGTGTTGCTTTTTATACTGCTCAATGCCTTTTTGAATACCCGCCGAGATTAATTTGTTTTGCTCTTTAGTTTGGCCAGGGCGTTGGTTCGCCTTGGTTAAGGCTTCTGCCGTTGCCACCACTTCATCAGAGACTTTATTCTTGTTTGCTTTAGCCACATTACCTCCTAAGGTTTTCGATTACTTTGAACCAAACCGCTACATAAGTCTAAAAGATCGCGCAACTATAATAAAACAAAGACTTTTTTCTAGACTAAGCACCTTGATCATTTTTTTATCACGCCCTTCGGCTTACACTAGATGAATTTTTTTGTTCAGGGAGACAAAACGGATGAACACCCCACTACTTGGTGCGCAAATGCTACTGGTTGCATTTGGTGCTACTACCTTGGTACCACTACTAACAGGCATTAGCCCTAACCTCGCCTTATTGGGTGCAGGTATAGGTACGCTAATCTTTCAGTTTTGTACGCGTCGCCAAATTCCTATTTTTCTGGGCAGCTCATTCGCCTTTATCGGACCAATTATTTTAGGTATTCAGCAGTTTGGTTTACCCGCGACCTTAAGTGGCCTAATGGCTGCAGGCCTTATGTTCATTATTATTAGTGCCATTGTAAAAGTACGCGGTGTTAAGGTTATTGAGCGCTTTTTACCGCCGGTAGTGGTTGGCCCAGTGATTATGGTCATTGGTTTAGGCTTAGCCCCGGTTGCTGTAAATATGGCCTTAGGTAAAACAGGCGATGGCTCGGCAGTTTTAGTAGAGCAAGACATCGCCTTGCTGATTTCTTTAGCATCGTTGTTTACCACCATTGTGGTATCTATCTTTGCTAAAGGCATGCTCAAATTAATGCCTATTATCAGTGGTGTAGCTGTGGGCTATGTATTGAGTTTGTTCTTTGGTTTAGTTGACTTTAGTGCAGTAGCTAGTGCCGCATGGTTTGCGATACCAGAATTTGTTACGCCTGAATTCAACTGGCAGGCCATTTTGTTTATCGCGCCTATCGGCTTAATTGTTACTATTGAACACTTTGGCGACATACTGGCTATTTCTAATGTGACTGGCAAAAACTTTGTGGAAAACCCAGGGATTCACCGCTCATTATTAGGCGACGGTTTAGCCACCATGACAGCCGCCAGCTTTGGCGCGCCACCTGTAGTAAGTTACGGCGAAGTAACCGGCGCGGTAAGCCTGCTTAAAACCTACAACCCTATCATCATGACTTGGGCAGCAGTATTTGCCATTGGTTTAGCATTTATCGGCAAAACGGGTGCCTTGTTATTGTCTATTCCGGTGCCAGTAATGGGCGGCATTATGTGCCTGCTATTTGGTGCGATTGCAGCAATTGGCTTAAATACCCTAATTAACAAGCAAGTGGATTTGTCTATTCCACGTAACCTTGTGATTGTGTCTGTCACTTTAGTATTTGGTATTGGTGGCATGGCTGTTGGCCTCGGTGAATTTACTCTTAAAGGTGTTGGCCTGTGTGGCATTGTGGCCATTATTCTTAACTTGGTATTACCTCACGAAGATAAAGCAGCTAAAGCCAAATAAACTTTATTTAGTACTAAAAAGGCCAGCAACTTGCTGGCCTTTTTTATTACTTATGTAAGGTATTAGCTAAACATCGAGAGATGAGTTTGATTAAAGTTACTTAAGCTTGGGAACAAGTCCAATACTTCACTATCACTCAAACCAAACCAGCGAGCTAAACTGGCAAAATATTGCTCGTTGGCCACTTGTGGGATCATTCTGCCACCACCCACATCGTAAGCACTGTCTAAAGCCTGTTCGATAACCGAACCGTAGATTTCGCCGCCGTTGACTGCACCGCCCATCACCAATTGGTTACCTGCCCAGCCGTGGTCAGTACCATCACCATTTGAACTCAAAGTTCGGCCAAAGTCCGACATGGTAAAGGTTGTCACTTGGTTTGATAAACCTAAGGTACTCATAGCGCCATCAAACTCAGCCATGGCTTGTGAAAGCTGCATTAATAAGTTCGGATGATTCACATTTTGGTCGTCGTGAGTATCAAAGCCGCCCATGCCAACAAAGAATACTTGTCGGCCTACGCCAAACTGCGATTGCACCGACAAGGTTTTCGCTACCGCTAATAGTTGCTTAGAGAGGTTGCTGTCGCTGAATACATCTGTAAATTCTGAGGCACTTTCTAACGCAGTATTGAGCTGCTCAGTATTGCCAATTGAGGTATCCAATTTGTCACTGTAGCTTTTGGCTAAAGGATGGCTTGCTTGGCTAAACATTTGCTCAAGTTGCTGGCGCAGCGCTTGGGTACGCGGAGAGCTACTGTTGTAGGCATTAACGCGTGTAATACCTGATTTATTCATAGCAAAAGGAATCGCGTTAGGGCCAGTTTGCCACAGGTTATTACCCGACAACGAGATGTTAGAACCAAAATTATTATTTTGATTAAGCATCTCTAAAATACGTCCGCCCCAGCCATAGTTAATACTTTCTTTCTCGCGCCCCTGCATCCACGTTGATTGCTGGTCATTATGCGAGAACAAGTTATTAGGAATAGCCGCACTTTTTGCTTTGTATTGCTCCAAAGTGATCGGGGCCACTAAGCTACCCACCCCAGAAACCACCGCCAAGTTTTGCGCGTTAAATAGCGGCGCTATTGGCGAGAGAGCAGGGTTAAGGCCTATTCCACCGTCTACCGCAGTAGTTGGGTTAATCGCAATAGCGTCACTTACCGCTAAGTTTTGGCGACTATTTAAATAGGCATCGAGCGGGTCACCACTTTGAGGGATCAGCATATTAAAGGAGTCATTACCTCCTTTGAGAAAAATACACACCAACGCTTTAAAGTCGCCTGCGCCAGCGGCTGGCGTTGCCAAGCTAGTCATTGCTTTTAGCTGCATGCTGGTAAGCGCAGCCATTGATACGCCACCTTTTAGGCACAGCGACAGAAACTCTCGCCTGTTTTTATAATTCATCTCAGGCTCCTATAGCTGAATGACGTAGTCGGGTGAAACCGACACGGTAAATAACAAAAGCGCCACTTGGTGGTATAAACCCCAATCAGCATAAATATCTTGTACTTCACGCAAGGTTTGTCGCTGTGCCGTACTCATGGCACCGCTATAAAACAGGGTATCGTAATAGTCGAGTAAGGCTTCTAAACCTTGTAGTTCCAGTATATCTGCATGGTTTTGCATACTAAGCAAAATGCGTTTATCACTTGGCTCAGTAATCACCTCTTTAATATTCCATAAGAAGTTGCTGTATTGGTTATTAAACTGGCCAATTAACGCGGCATCGTTAGCAATTTGTAACTCTGGTGCCACTATTCCTAATTCCAACAAATCAGCAGGCTGATAATCAGGTCTAAAGAAGTTAAATACCGAAGGAGAACCAAGAGGTGTTTGACCATGACTGTCGTTTAACGACCAAGTAAAGTACAAATTGGCAGGGCTGTTAGCATCCAGCTCACGCCAAAACTGTACAGTCCGCAACAAAGGCTCACGCACTTTGCCGTAATAGTTTAATACTCCAGAGGTTTGCCTTGCTTCTTCATCCAATAATATCGCGCTAACAACGGCTCCTAAATCGCCTCGTACACCACTGCCGTTGTCGTCAAAAACATTGGCAATACGCTCTACGTATTGTGGCGTTGGGTTAGAAGTGACCAAACGTTGGATTAATTGCTTTCCTATAAATGGACCAACATTAGCGTGGTTAAACAAATTGTCTAATGCCGCGCTAAGATCATCCTCAGCGGATTGACCACCAGCTAATACTTCGCCATTTAACAAGACCTTTTCTTTTTCTGAGTGGTAATCAGAATAGGCTTCCATGGGAATGGTGAAATTACGGCTTGGTCGCTTCCAGCGAGCACTCGCGCCAAAGGTCCAGCCAGTAAAAACTCTGGCAAAACCTTCAATTTGATCTTGGCCGTAAGTGGCAATGGTGTTGCCTTCACCGTCAAGTTTAGGGCTACCATCTTGGTTCAGCTCAGCTAAACCAATGGTGAACAACTGCATCACTTCACGGGCGTAGTTTTCATCTGGGCGAATGTTTAAAGCTTCATCGGCTTTCTCATTCCCCAAATGGCTTAAATACGTCCCCATTACTGGCGATAGCGTTACTTCTTCTAGTAGTTCTCGGTAATTACCAAAAGCATGTTTTAACAATATGTCTTGATACTGCGCCATGCCTTCAGGCTCGCCGCGCAAGGCATTGTTACTATCAGACACCACTAAAATTTCGCTCAAGGCAAATGCCACTCGCTGGCGCAGTTGGTCCGGGGCATTCAGCGATGCTTTCCACCATGCGTCAATGCGATTGATTTGGTTCGGTTCGTCTCTATCGGGATAGTTTTGTACTAAGGGTAAATGCTCGGTGATTGGCAGCTGCATTTGCTCGCTTAACCATTCTTCCTCACTGACTCCTGTAGCGTGAGTTATTTCGCTACCTTTTGGCCCTAGCGTAGCTTGATGTAGCAAACGCGCCGCTTGTGCCGAGCTCATCGCCCGTTTCACTTCAAAGCTTAATTGCTGGCGAGTCACCTGTTGTTGGTCGTTAGTAATAGCAACTTCAAAAGTGTAACTATCGGCCGCTAACGCGGCGTTGCTGGCAGGTGTAATAGGCAACTCTAAACTGTCGGTTTGCTCAAAACTAATGATAGGCCCAGCAATTTGGCGCCATTCAATTTTGTTAATGGTACCTACGCCAGAAGCTTTAGCGCGCAAAGTAACTGGTTGGCCTTTACGTGCGGTTTGGCTTAGCTCTACTTCAACACTGGGATTTTGCGGCTGGCTTGGATTTGACTCATCTCCCCCACCTCCACCACAAGCAAACAGCGACAGAAATAAAGCGATAGTAACTAGATTTCGCATTAATACGTCCATGTTCTAATTGACAAAAAAGTAGATTCTCTTGATTTGACTCATACAAATCAACAACTTGCTAACATGTGGTTTCCTGCCCCTGTTAGCCAAGCTTTACACTAGCAGATTTGCCTCTTAATAAATGTGCTCAGAGGACAAGTTAACAACACGCTAACAAAATGCGGTACATTTAGGTATTGAGGCGCACACTCTTCGTTAAGGAAAGCCATGAATCTCGCCGACTTCGATTTAAACCTTTTGAAGACCTTGTTGGTATTACTACAAGAAAAAAACACCCGTAAAGCCGCTGAACGCTTAGGTGTAAGCCAAGCAGCCGTTAGCCGAGCACTAGCAAAAATACGCGGTAGTTTTGACGACCCCTTATTTGTGCGCCAAGCGCGAGGCTTAAAACTCACCGATAAAGCGGTTGAGCTAGAACAGCAGCTCCCTAAGGTATTGGGTTTGTTAGAGGCTACTTTACAAGGCGATGAGTTTAACCCTGCGACACTCACCGGCCGCTTTCGTTTAGCGATAAATAGCTATTTGTCTGAAAGCCATGGGCTTAAAATTGCTCTGGCGATCATGCAAGATGCGCCTAACATTGAATTTGAGCTATATAGCTACAGCCCGGCCACAGAAAGCCAACTGATCAACCAAGAGTTAGATGCGGGAATTAGCTTTTACCCCATTGAAGTCTCAAAAGAGCTGCGCCAGATCCCGGTTGCCAAAGCCATTGTTGGCGGAATATGTAATGCCAGCCACCAACTAGCAGGTAGCACCATTAAGCTCAACCAGTTACTTGATTATCCATTAGCAGGGATGATTTTACCCGGATACAACAACCAGTTTATGCAAATCCAGCAGTTGTTTACCGAGGGCGTAAAACTGCAGCCCAAATTCCGAAGCCAGCAATTAAGTAATATTTTGAAATATACCTCACAAACCAATGCAGTATGTGTAGCGCCACACACCACTATGGAAGGCCTAGCTAAAGATGACTATGCCTTTATTCACTTTGAAGATCCTGAGCAGCGCTTAAACCTAGATATTTCACTGAACTTCAGTAACAACCAGCATCGTAGCGCTAAATATTTGTGGTTAGAAAAAGTAGTGAAAAGCTGTTTTTCATCGGCTAACTCGCCACAATGAACCCTAAACAAGTTGTTGGGCTATCTCTAAAGTTTGCGCTGCACTGGCAACAGGTAGCTTTTCAGACAGCCTTCCTGCAGCCACTAGTGGCGTCCAAGTGCTGAGTTGATGGTTATTGGTGGAACACAATTGATGATAATGCTGCTGGTAAGCCGCTAAAAATTGTTGTTTCTTCAATTGGTAGGCTTGCTGCTCAGCGTGGCTGCCGGCTATTTGGCTAGTGGAAATCAACAGCACAGTTCGCGCTACGTCGCTAATTGGCAGCCCCTGAGTTGCGTCTACCCAATCAATAATCACCGGGCCATTGCTCGACAGCAATACATTGGCAGGATGAAAATCGCCATGACATAAGCGGCTATCTAAGGCTTGCAGGTTAAGCTGGTTAATCGCCTTTAGCTTGAGAGGCTCTGCGATATTAGACCGCTGAATCTTTAAAGCCAAACGCTGTGATGTGGTGTCCAAAGGCTGGGCCTGACAGCGATGAACATCTGCATGCAAACCAGCAAATAGCTCACCCATAGGCACAATGTCACTAGGGTGCTTGAGCAAGTAGCTATCTAAGCTTGGCCCTAAACACCTTTCAAGTATTAGCGCTGGGCGAGATTCCACCTCCAGTACATCAATCACCTTTGGCGTAGGCAGGCCTTGCTGATAAGCAAACAGTGCTTTAGCCGCCTCGTTCTCGGCTTCATCTTCCGGATACCCCGGAAAATACACTTTCAGCACCTTGCTATCTTCAAAGGCAAATACCTCGGCCGTATTCCCAGTGGCAATTCGGCTCAATGTACTTAAGTTAATCAATCTGCCTCTAATCACATTAAACCTTCACCAAAACCCTTCATCAAACCCTAGGCTTTTATTGAAGAAGTCACTGTGAATTTTTTACGCTTTGACGCAATCCCCAACATACATAAACCAAACAGTGCAGCACTCACCGGTTCTGTAACCTTAACTACGTTCAATGATAACTGGTAACTCACTCGCTCTTGGCCAACGTACTCAGCCCAGCCGGGAAAAATATCAGCCGACCTGCCAGTGGCTTGAAAGTGAAACAAACCTTGGCCAGATACGCCTAAATCTAGACCTGAGTGCGTACGATCCCTAGGTCCATATATTTCACTGTTAAAATCAGCGAAGGAGTATTGAGTAACAAGGTAACTATGGCCTCCTTGCACTAAAGCTTCTTGGCCCAAAATACTAAAGTTTATGCTGCTGATTTTGTAATTACTTTCAAGCTCGAATAGTACATCGAAGATATCGCCATCGTCATAAGCCAATGAGGAATAATCAAAGCCCTCGGGACGTAAACGCCCATAGCCAATCGACTCCAAGTAAGCATCGTATTCAGCATCCAACTTAGTTATCGCTGAAGTAGCAAATGTCCCCGTAACTACATTTACCCCTCGCCCTAGCTGTAAAGTGCTTAACTGCTGCGTATTAAAATGACCATCTAACGCTTCGTCATAGTGCAACACCCCAGCATTTGCCGACGCCATAACAACAAAAAGTAACAATCCAAGTATCTTTCTCATTACACAATCCTTGTAGTAAATAATTGCTTAGCCATAGGCCAGCTAAAGTAAAAACTCTATCAACTATTTACATAATTATTATTAAGGAAGATCAATAAGACAGGACTTAAGTTGGAAACTTAGCCTTAGTGAATTTACGCCAATAGACACTAAGGCTGAGCTAAATGGTTACAGGGAAAACACTACACCCACAACAGCACTACGCAACCGGCTGTAAGAAAAGACATAGTGATATTAAATCGCTGCCTAGCAATAGGCGCACTTAACCAACGAGAGATGAACTTACCAAAACTTACCCAAATTGAGCCCGTAACCGGATTCACTAAAAAAAAGGTTAATACTAAGGCCCAAATTGATTCCCAATAAGCCTCGCCCGGAATCGCAAAACTGGCGACTGCAGAAGAAGTCATCATCCACGCTTTAGGATTTAAGTACTGAAAGCCTAAGGATTCGAAAAAGCTCAGCGGTTTCGCCATTTCTTGTTTAGCCAGTTTGCTTTGACGCAAAATACGTAAGGCAAGATAAAGCAAATAGGCGCTGCCCAAGATTTTTAAGGCTAAATGCACGCTAGGGTATTGCTGAAAAACCCAACTTAAGCCTAATCCCATCAGCAGTATCATGGTGGCAATTCCTGTTGGGATCCCCGCCATCTGAGGCACCGAACGCTTATAACCAAAGTTGGCACCAGAAAAAGTTAGCAGCATGTTGTTAGGCCCAGGAGTACCAGCCATTACCACCCCAAACAAAATCATTGATGAAAACAACGCAATATCCATATCTACTCCTCCAAATAATTGTATCGATACAAAATAGCCAAAAACGCAAAAAACCGTCTACAACTCACAATATTCACGCTAATATACTGTGTAGAAGAGATCAAAAGGTTTATTGTCATGATGACAATTTGGCAAGTGTTAGAAAGCGAAGGCAACAAAGCCGCTCAAATTGTGGATCAAATCAGAACACTGGTTGAGCAGCAACACCTACAGGCTGGCGATAAACTTCCGCCACAGCGGCATCTCGCCGAGCACTTAGCGGTCACCGTAGGCACCATTAGCCGAGCCTATGCTCAAGCAGAGCAACAGGGTTTAATTGAATCAAAAACCGGTAGCGGCAGTTACGTAAAAAGTCCCACCAATTATCAACAACAATGGGGAAGCTTAAAGGGCAATAGCCAACATATTGAGTTATGGCAAAACACCGCATTTACTCAATCACGCGCCCAACACTTAACACCCTTGCTGCAAAGCTACAGCCTCGCCGGCGATCAGCTCGATACACTGTTAGATAATGACCACAGCCAAAACTTGCCCAGCCAACGAGAAGCCGTTTGCCAATGGCTAAATCAGCAAGGCGGCCACTTTAAGCCAGAACAACTGTTTTTTAGCTACGGCGCTCAACACGGTTTAAATCTATGTTTAATCGCCATGGAGTTAGTAGGCGAACGGCTACTGTGTGAGGCCTTGTGTTACCCCGGCTTAATTACCTTAGCTAAACAGCTAAAAATAGAGCTAAAAGGCGTAACCTTAGATGATGACGGCATTTGCCCCAACAGCCTGCTTAATCACATTGAAAAATACCACCCTAAAGCCTTGTACCTCACCCCTACGCTGCAAAACCCCACCACAGCCATTATGTCGCAGCAACGCCGCCAGCAAATTATTGATATTTGCCAACAACACCAAGTAATTATTATTGAAGACGATGTATGTGGTTTACTGCCCGACCAACGCCCTAAAGCTTTTGTAGAACTGGCACCAGAGCAAGTGATTTACCTAAACAGCTTTTCCAAAGGCGCTTTTAAGGGTTTACGCTTTGCTTACTTACACGCCCCGCAGCACCTTCAAGTTGCCATAAACAGCGCAATTAGAGGCAGCACATGGAACATTAGCCCACTACTGGTTGATGTAGCCATTCAATGGATTCAAGCCGGATTAGCCGATAAAGCCCTGCTTGAACAGCGCAGATTAGTAGGCCAACGCGCCCAATTGCTGCATCACTACATGGCGGGTTTAGATTACACCTACCAAGAAGGTGGCTTGCATTGCTGGCTGCGTTTACCTGCCAGTTGGCGTTGCGCACAGTTTGTAGAAGCAGCGCAACAGCAAGGGGTTGAAGTGGCTTCGGCCGAACACTTTGTGGTAGACAATCAAGCCAGCCCTAATGCGGTAAGGATCTCGCTAGGACAAGCCGAATCGAATCAACAACTCGACCAAGGTTTAGCCATTTTAGCTAAGTTACTAAAAACAGCGCCGCAACCCAGCCAGCAGATTATTTAGTCTCCCCAAAAAAGGTGAACTGTTTTTGCAGACTCTTAAGACGTTTATGCCCCAAAGTTTGTTACGCCCTCTTACGAATTACACGGTTACACACGGCTTTTTTCATACCAAAACTAATGGTTTTGAATCTCGACTTTGCTAGTTGGTAACGAGGGAATCTTGGAATTAGTTTAGCTTCCAAGGTTTGCGCACTTTTTAACTGTGTATTTGCACAGTATCCCTGGTTTCGTTTGCGTCATTTGTCAAAGCAATCAATGAAAGCTTTGGATCGACGATTGATTGATACCGAGTAAAAAACTAAGGTAGACAATGGGTTAATATCAAATCATTAATTGATGAGCGAATGTGATAAAGGTCATGTTTTTTGAGATAGGCCGCGCGCTCATTGAATGGGATAGGCCGCACGTGCGGCCTACTTAGCGTTAGTAGTCTTATGAAAGTAAAGCGTTATCTATCGAGTATGCTTTTTTTAGGTGGTTGGCTTTATATCAACTATCAAATTTATCTCGGGGCAACAACTGGCGAGTTTAATCCTATTGGTAGGGGGGTAGGTTTAGTTTCATACGATGCATCGCCAATATGGTTTTATATCACCATCGGATTAACAATTATATTTAGCGTTATTTACTCAGCACTCATTCTATGGTTTGTGCATAGTGCCATTGATCGTAAAGTCCGAGCTTATGGTGGCAACTATAATGCAAATACTTTTAAAGCCATTCTTAGAGGGCTAAGAAAATAACTACTAACAAGTACATCAATGATCGCCCACAAAAGGGCCTGTGGGCTGGACCGTCGCTACGCTCCGGCCCATTATGTAAGCGTTACATGCGGTCGAGAATAGGAATCTAGATGAGTAAGCAAAGAGGCATAGTTTTTTGTCCTCACTTTGAAGAGAATGATGGTGATGTTTACATCCCTCATGTTCAAATCAGGGATGATCAAATGCAGTTCTTTTGTTTGTACTGGGATTACATCATCCAGCCTGTGTCCGCTCAACTTCCTCGGTGGAAAAAGTCTACAAACGAAAAAGTATTAGAAAGTTCCGGAATTCTTATCAATGATTACCAAGATCTTCCAGAAGATGCTAGAAAACTAGAAGTCAAAGAGAATGCATATAGCTTAAAATCAGAGGGGGCTAAGGAATGGGCTCCAAAATTCCTTGAGTTTCAAGCCAGCTCTCTCGAAAAAGCACAAAAAGAACAGCCTGATGTAATTTGGACTCCGCAACAATCAACCCGTGAATTTTTTTCAGCTAACGATAAAGCCTTTGACGCGCACTGCATACAATTGAAATTACATAGTAAGTTACCCGTGCCCTCTGGAAACGCGACCATACGAAAGATTGTGACTTTCAAGCACGAGAATCAGGATTTATTTAATGAGCTCAAGCGGTCAATTGATAACTTCACCCATTTTGTTGCGCAAGCAGGTGATGCAAATGAATACTCTCTAAATTTGGCAGAAGATGATATTGAGAAAATAACACGTGAGATCAGTAGTGCTTCTAAACAACGCTTTGGCAAACTGGTTAAATTTGAAGATTTCAAGATTAATATTGGATCTGCCAATTTAACTACTGTTCTCGGTAATTTTGTAAAAGGTAGTACTCTCTCAAGTGTTTCAGGAGATCCAGTTTTAGCTATGTTTGGCGGTCTTGCAAATTCAGCTACTAGCTTCATTAAATTAGAGCCTACCATAGCTAAGCGTCTGAAATGTATTCCTGATGATCAGATTGAGTTAGGCTATTTAACTAAAGCGAAAAATGAGCATATATTAAGTGGCATGTAACAAGCAGCAGCATCGGACTCGTCAACCTGTCACTTGTTTTGCAAAAAGCCGCAAAACAAGCGCCAGCTTAACTCGCCGCTGTGCTGGGCGTTGGTATGACTCCCCATGTCAAGTTGAGCGCCTAAACCCCTAGCTCGTGTGAACCATTGCTCTTTGCCTAAAGGGCGAGTTAATGCATGAGCTTGAAGCAAGTAAGTTCGTCGGTTCTCATGCTGATATCCGTAGATTACCCAAACAGCGGGCAGCGCTAACCTTACTTATTCCGTCGTGGCACCTGTCTTCAGTCTATGCTCGTAGGTCAATTACTTTTCGATAACTGCCATCCTAACGCCGTCGGTGGTTGTGCCACAGCCGATGCTTAAGCTCATACATCAACTCTATTTTTGTCATTATGCGGGGACCCTAGCTAAACGATGTTTGGGGTTAACATCAATTAATACCACTTGTTTTGCTATGGCCCAGATATAGGCAATCATTTCACGTGCAATGGCGGTGACCACCACATTGTAATGTTTGCCTTTGTGCATTAAACGCTGATAACGACGACATAAACGTAGTTGTGCTTGCCACGCCTTATCAACAACTGTTTTGGGTAAGCCCTCCTGCCTTAGTTGTAAATCTGTAGAGATGTTTGCGGGATAACGGTAGCTATGGGCCCCTTCAATAAGTAAACGCCTTGCTCTGCCATTACCACATTTGGTGATGGCGCCTATATGCCGTCTCCCTCCGCTAGAGTGCTCACTGGGCACTAAGCCTAAATAACTCATGAGCTTACGTGGGTGGTCAAAGCGGCGTATATCACCGAGCTCTGCTATCAAGCCAGTAGCCACTAATAATCGAACACCACGCATGGCTTGTACGGCTTTCACTAACTGGGTAATAACGCCATGCTTGTACCTGATGCGCTAATTCATTAT
The DNA here is from genome assembly GCF_046774965.1 of Agarivorans sp. DSG3-1. Taxonomy (NCBI): domain Bacteria; kingdom Pseudomonadati; phylum Pseudomonadota; class Gammaproteobacteria; order Alteromonadales; family Alteromonadaceae; genus Agarivorans; species Agarivorans sp. DSG3-1. Next base: position 4,711,419 of record NZ_CP177241.1, read on the forward strand.
CAAGACGCTTTAGGCGAGCAATACGTTCATTAATGGTGTGTAAGTATTCTTGTAGCGCAATTTGTTGTGCTGGGTGGGGGAGCACTAACTCGGTGAGCCAGCGTAGGTGCTTAGCCGACCAATTGGCAGTGCCCGCATAGTTAATGTTATTACGTAGTAGCAAGGCTTTTAACTGATACTTGGCATCCTTTAAGTCTTTCATAGCGGTCTCACGCGCACGCGATAAATCCCGTACGGCTTCATCCTCAGGCTCTGGGACGTAAATAGGTGTTAGGTCTTCGGTTTTTAGCAGCTTGGCAAGTTTGAGTGCATCACGCTTATCGGTTTTTATCTTATCGCCTGGCTTTTTAGGGATAAGTGACGGGGCGACCACATAGCAACAATGGCCAAGGCTGGTGAGCAGGCGGTATATCCAGTAACCGCAAGGCCCCGCTTCATAGACAAAGTGTAAGGTGGCTCTTGGGTATTTAGAGTGAAGCTGTTTGGCCAGTTTAACAATGGCGGCTTTAGCGCTAGATATTCTGCCGAAGTGAACCGCTTGCGCCCCTCGTTGGTCTTCAATATAGGCGACTTCAACAAACTCTTTGTGAGTATCTAGGCCAATAAAAAGTATGTTATGTTTATTCATGCTGAGCTCCAATCTAGTTTATTATCATTAACTATTATGGCTCTGGCTTTCAGCTAACCCACGAAGTTGGAGATCAGCACCTTCTTGGGGAGTCATTATGTCTATACGTTGGACTCATCACCATGCACTTTATTTCAATGGAAAACTTTAAATTAAAATGGAGATGGACGGACTCTGAATATTGTTTACTGTCTGAAAGTGAACTATCAAATATTTATCCATTGGACGTTAATTCAGCGAGCGAAGCTTGGGATAAATCCTTGGCATTTATTGAAAAAGGATCTGAATTTTCACCAAATTTGATATTATTCGATTCAATTGAATTTGTTGATATTAAAGCTCCAATTGATTTTAAAGCTTGGTTAAAGAATAATATGTCTTCCGAAAGTATTATCATATCTTGGCAACCAGATACTGCAGTTAAAACTAAAACAGAATTATTTATAAAATATTGGGATGAGTTTTATTATTCATCTAGTGATGATGTTTCAATTTGGCCTGAATCTAAAACTTGGGTAATACATATAAGTCATAAAGAACAAGCTTGTTTTGGTAAGGCAAAAAACGTATAACAAAGCTAATCAAAACCGACGCAAAACACTCCGCTTTCATTGTGTTTCGCTTCGCGAATTATACACAATGAAGGCTCCGCGTTTTTGCGCGGCTTATTAGAGCGTTAATACTGAGTATGCATGGCTTGGGTTTAGCCAAAACATTACAGCATAAATTACTTTCCTAACGAGTTTATGTCTAATAACTTCTTAGCACGCTTGGGTTAACTCAGGTCTGCACAAAAGTAAGGTACGTATAAATCAGCCTAATGTCCTCCTCTCATTTCTCGTCAGTAAATAAGCCAAATACGCTCAAAGCTCTGCTCAACTTTGCCTCGTTGTCAAAAACCGCTTTGCGATCTCGTTAGCAGATCATCTAAGCCGCTGCTTTATGCGGTTAAACTTGCATCTGCGCCAGTCTCTACCTAGACTAGCGCAATATCGCCAGCCACTGCTGCGCGTCCTTTTATACCAATATCGAGATAACACTTTGCTAAGCTATCGCCACTCCTACCATGCGGGTAATTTCGCCGATGTACTTAAACACCTAGTACAACAACGGATCATTTCTTACCTAACCCAAAAAGATAAGCCGCTTTGCTATATCGACACCCATGCTGGAGCAGGTGCTTACAGCCTAAATAGCCCAGAAGCGAAAAAGAAAAGTGAGTACGAAAACGGTATTGGTAAGCTGTGGGACGCTGATGATTTACCCCCCTTATTAAAGAACTATCTCAAGCTAGTGAATCAAATTCATCCTGAGAAAACCCGCCAGCATTACCCTGGTTCACCGTGGATAGCCAAAATGATGCTACGCCGCGACGACCGTTTGTTCTTGCACGAATTACACCCAAGCGAACAAGCTCCGCTTGCCAGTTTGTTTCAACGCGACCGCCGCTGCAAAATTCGCCAAGAGAATGGCCACCAAAGTTGTGTAGCCTTGCTGCCACCAAAAGAACGCCGCGGTTTGGTGTTAATTGATCCTTCTTACGAAGTAAAAGACGAGTACCAAACAGTAGTAAAAACGCTAGTTGAATCGCATAAGCGTTTTGCGTCTGGCACTTATGCATTATGGTACCCGGTTGTTGAGCGCTTCCGTATCGACAAACTTGAAAAAGCTCTGATCCGCAGCGGCATAAGTAACATTCAACTGTTCGAGTTAGGTATTCAACACGACAGTGACGAATTTGGTATGACTGCCAGCGGTATGATTGTGATTAACCCTCCGTGGACATTAATGAAAGAGATGCAGGAAGTACTGCCTTACCTAGCAGAAACGTTAGGTGAAAACGGTGAAGGTAATTGGCGCGCCGAAATCTTAGCTGAAGAATAAGCTAAGCTGCTAAATTGAATTAGCTAAACCTTGCGCATTCAGCCATTGCTGAGTGCGCAATAGTAAACCCTGCCACTGTGGCTGATATTGCCAATACCAGGCTAAATCTAATAAGGCGACTGCAACAACTAGTAGCTCAAATTGCCCACTGTTTAAGTCCGATATTGCGATTAAATCTGCGCGCTGCTCAGCCGTTACCGGGCACCTTTGCGCAACACTGGCGGCATCCCAGCCTTGCATAGACGTTGCGGCATATTCCCAATCCAACACTAACAACTTTTGCTCGCTACTCAGCAGTAGATTATCAAGATGTAAGTCGTGGTGGTTAAACGCCTGTTGCTGCGGCCAATTTTGCTGCTTAATCCACTGCAAGGCTTGGCGTCTAAAGCTTGCAGCCTCGCTGGCACTAATGTCATTGACATAACGTTGTAGGTACTTGAGCATATCAAAATGCGGTAAGCCCTTACCGGCTGAGGGAAGTTGATGCAATACCTTTAATAATTGCGGCCAAAGCGTGGGTTGTTGCCATTGTGTAAGGCTTACTACTTCACCCTCTTGAAACTGATACAGCAAAAACTCACCGTTTAAGCTCAATGGATGCATGTTAATTACCCAAGGCAAGTGGTTAAGCTGTTGTAATACTTCTCTTTCGCGTTGATAATCCAAGCCATAACAAGGCTGTTGTTGATTTAAGCGTAATACCAAACGTTCTGTATTGGTTTCTAGCAACCAAGAATGCTGATGCCCTCCCGCTAAACGGTCTACCTTTAAGATGCATCCTAGGTGCCGCTCAAGGTAACTAAGTAGGTTTTTTTCTAGTGCGGAAGTAGGCAAAGCGAGTGATTCCATCAACGGTCATAAATCTATTATCAAGGAGTGTAAGATGAAAAATTTGCTATGGCTAGCATGCTGTGCGATGAGTGTTGTGGGCTTTAACAGCCAAGCGAACAGCGAGTTAACGGTGTACACCTACCAGAGTTTTGTATCCGATTGGGGCCCGGGCCCAGCCTTAACTAAAAGCTTTGAGCAGCAATGTGACTGCACCATTAATTGGGTAGGTTTAGACGACGGCGTAGCCATTTTGAATCGCCTAAAATTAGAAGGTAAACGCAACAAAGCCGACGTAATTTTGGGCTTAGATACTAACCTCATTCCAGAGACTGAAGCGATTAACGCGGTTCAAGCCCACCAGCTTACCCTTCCAAAGCTCGCCATTGACTGGCAAGACAACAACTTTGTGCCCTTTGATTATGGTTACTTCGCGTTTATTTATAACACCGAAAAACTCAAAAATCCGCCAAGCTCGATGAAGCAGCTTGTAGAAGAATTTAACGGCAGCATTTTGTATCAAGATCCACGCACTAGTACCCCCGGCCAAGGTTTAATGTTGTGGGTTAAAGCCCTTTATGGTGATGATTCAAGCCAAGCTTGGAGCAAACTAAAAGATAAAACAGTCACCGTAACTAAAGGCTGGAGCGAAGCCTACGGCATGTTCCTAAAAGGCGAAGCTGATTTGGTACTAAGCTACACAACATCTCCGGCTTACCACATGGTGGCCGAGCAAGAAAACCGTTACCAAGCTGCTGAATTTAGCGAAGGCCACATGAGCCAAGTAGAGGTGGCCGCGATTAGTGCCACCAGCCAACAAGTAGAACTTGCTCAGCAATTCCTCAGTTATTTAGTGAGCGCACAGGCACAGAAAATTATTGCCACAACAAACTGGATGCTACCGGTTAATCCTGATGCCGAACTACCAGAAGCATTTTCTACGCTAGTGCAACCTAAGCCATTAAGTATTGAGCAACACACCGTTAGCCAACAGCGCCAGCAATGGACTAAAGAGTGGCGTAACGCGGTAAGCCAGTAACTACTCAATGATTAAGCCTGCCTCAATAGCCGGGTACTGCGCCAGCATATTTATAGCGCTAGTGGTAACGGCAGCGTTTTGGGGCTTGGCTGAACAAGCTCAAGCGCTAAGCTGGTCGGCGTTTAACGACCCTTACCTATGGCGCGTATTGCGCTTTAGTATTTGGCAGGCTTTATTATCGGCAAGCCTTGCTTGTATAGGTGGCGTGGCCATTGCTAGAGCTTGGTTTTATTTACAGCCTAAATCGATAAATTGGCAGCTGCGTTTGGCCAATTTATGTTTTGTAAGCCCAGTAATCTTGGTGGTGCTAGGCTGCGTAGGTAGTTTTGGTATTAACGGTTTTTGGCAGCAATTAAGTCCATTTTCGTGGAAGTTATACGGCTTACCCGGGATATTAATTGCCCACTGTTTTTTAAATATGCCACTTATTGCTCGATATTGTTACTTGCAATATAACGATATTCCCGCCAGCTACTGGCGCCAAGCCAAGCAACTTGGTTTTAGCCAATCGCGTAGTTGGCAGATAATTGAATGGCCCATGTTGCGCTCACGTTTAGCCGGACTCTTTGGCTTAGTATTTTTGCTGTGTTTTGGCAGTTTTACCGTTGTATTAGCGCTGGGTGGCGGGCCTAAAAGCACCACCCTTGAAGTGGCCATTTACCAAGCTCTACGCTACGACTTCGACCCATTATTTGCAATGCAATGTGCGGTGTTACAACTGCTGATTGCAGTTAGCCTTGGTTGGTTGTTACTGGGCCGCGAACAACAAGAAGCAAAGCGCATTCAACAGAACATTCTTGTTCAACATCAACTCAGTAAAACTCAGCGGCGACTTCATCAAGCGGTGGTACTGGGTTACTACCTGTTTATAGGCTCCATTTTACTTGGCATATTCAGCCCACTTAGCCAACTTAATTGGCAGCAACTACCTTGGGATAAATGGCTTAGTGGTATTGGCTGGTCATTGCTCATTGCCTTGCAAAGCACCTTGTGGGTAGTGATATTGGGCGGGGCTATTTTATGGCAATACAGTAGCAATGTTGTCAAACAACGGCGTATGTTAGCTGGCAGAGGCCAAGAGCTATTGGCCTCTATCATGTTGTTAGCGCCCGCGATGGTCATCACCACTGGCTTGTTTTTCTTGCTGATCAGCCGAGCCGACATCAATGCCTACACCGCACCTTTGGTGGCACTAATTAACGCACTAATGAGCCTGCCGTTTTTTATTCGCAGCTTAAAACCGGCCTTAAGTGATGCCATTAAACAATACGCTAAGCTAAACCAAAGTTTAGATTTACCGGCAATCAGCCAATTGCATTTAATTTATTGGCCGCTTATCCGTCGGCCATTAGCACTAGCCATAAGTTTATGTATGGTCTTGTCTTTAGGTGACATGGGCGTAATTGCGCTGATTGGCAGTGTAGACGTGGTAACCTTGCCGTTGCTGCTTTACCAACAACTAAGCACCTACCAATATGCTTTAGCCAGCGCTACCGGTTTAATTATGCTGCTGCTCTGCACGGTAATATTTTATTTGCTCGAACTTACCCTAGGACGCCACCATGTTAAGCATCTCTAAACTATGCTGTGTTCGCCAGCAACAGCAGTTTCATTACCAACTGGAGGTGAACCCCGGTGAAGTGGTGGCATTATTAGGCGCCAGTGGTTGCGGTAAAAGCACCCTGTTAGAGCTTATTGCAGGCTTTGTTCCTGCCAGCAGTGGCAGCTTGTCGTGGTTAGGTGAAGATTTATTAGACTTACCGATTAAGCAACGCCCCGTTACGAGCTTGTTTCAACAGCACAATTTGTTTCACCACTTAAGCATTGAGCAAAACATTGCGCTGGGGCTTTCACCGTCATTGACACTTAATGCGCAACAGCGAGAGCAGCTTAGCCAAATTGCCAACAACTTAGGTATTGCAGGCTTACTAAATAAACGCCCCGACCAAGTCTCTGGCGGTCAACAGCAGCGTGCTGCGTTGGCCCGTTGTTTGGTCCGTCAGCAGCCTATTTTGTTGCTAGACGAACCCTTTAGCGCCTTAGATCCCATGTTACGTTTAGAGTGCTTAGAGCTGGTTAAGCAATTGGCCGAAGAGTGGCAACTAGCGGTAATAATGGTCACTCATCAATGGCAAGATGCCCAGCGTGTGGCCGAGCGAGTGGCATTTATTGAAGCCGGAACCACCCGTCAATTTGCTAGCCCAGCAGAGCTATTAGCCTCACCAAACAATGCCCACATTGCACGATATTTAGCCTGTAGTTAAAGATTAAATAATGCTGGCCGATAAACACTTAAGGCTGTGTTTTTTAACTTAAGGAGAGAAGACTTATGCAGGTGAATAATAACCTTCAAGCTGCATCACTCGAATCAACTTATGCCGCTCGCCAACGCATAGAAAACAGCGCACCACGGCAAACCATTACTGAATACACCGCGCAACGCCAAATGACCAACCCCGGTACGGCAGTGTTTGGCAATAACGACGTTCAACCAGGTTTAAGCGCCACTCAATTGCGCGATAGTGATGATGCTAAACAAGCCAATCGCAAAGCTATTCGCGAAGCAATGGGACGCAGCGTAGATCAATCAGCGACCCATATTCGTTTGTATTTTCAGTATATGGAAGAAAAAGGCACTCGCGGCCCACAGCTATTAGCAAGAGCCTAAAAGCTTATTCTGCAATCGCTAAATCATAGTGACTCAATATGGCTTGCAACTCTCCAGATAAACTCAACTGCTTAAAGAAGAAATTTAACTGCTCAACACTTAACGAAGAATCAGCCCGTTGTAGAGCATGTAAGCTATGCACCGGACTAAAATGTGCAATGCTTTTTAGTGATTGAAGTAAACTCGGCTTTTGCCGAGTAAGGGGTAAATAAAAACTCTCGTTTACCATAGTGAAATCAGCCCGCCGCTTTACCACTAACTTAATACAGTTCATGACATGGGAGCAGCTTTTTACCGCAAACCCTTCATCGGATAAATGCGGGCTTTGATAGGCCGCGTCAAACAGCACCACAGTATAATTGTGTCCTGGTGTAAACAACTGCTCTTGCTCACTAAGGTTTTGCTGATGAGTGAGCAACAAATATTTGTCTAAGACCAATGGAAGGCTTTGCTGAACATTGAGACTCTGCCAGCCCCACTCTAGGTTTTCAAACAAAATGAGGTCGAAACGTTTACGGATAAAAGCTGCATGGCGGTTATGCCGAGAAGTCGACACAAATCGAAAGGTAAACTTGTCTTGAAGATGATTAAGCGCGCGAAGTATATCTAAACTCACCCCGCTGTAGCGGTTAGTTGAAACGTTGTGACTGACATAGGGAGGGAAGTCATAACCGCCAACTTTTATTTCAATGGGCGCGGCAAAAAGACCTATTGGCCACAGTAGTAAACACAAACACCATCCTTTTCTAGCCCATCGCAGCATTTCAGGTTCCTTTGCTCTACACAGGGGCAATATAAAACAAACATCAAACCCGAAAAACCAATTAACACTACAAATGCTTGCTAAGGCACAGTTTTAGCTAACAATCTCGTAACAAAGCAAAGCCAAACACTAAATTAACAGCAAACAAAAATATAAAATAAAAGTGAAGCCCATATTCAAAGGCAATGAATGGGCAATAAACGGTGCGAATATTGCTAATAAAGTGACAACAACAATATTTTGACTCGTAGTTTGAGGAAGCAGTAGTGAAAAAAGCCATATTACCCAGTTTAGTCGCCACTTTTTTGTTAAGCGGATGTGGGGGTAGCGATAGCTCATCACCTGGTCCTTCAACTCCACGTTACAACTGGCAGATCATTCAGTTACAAACACTAAAAGAAAGCGATGTTAAATCGGGCTGTGTCATCTACGGAACCTCTGAGACCGACAACAGCCGAGTGATTACCGCGTCGATAGCGAATACTGGTTATAACGTTTTATTTCACAATGCTGACGGTTCAATTATTGAAGAACACACCATTCAAGCTGCCGATGTGCCAAGCAATGGTATCGTGAATTTTGACAGCGGATGGGTACCCGATGAAGGCTATGTTTCTCTAGAAGAAGTAGATCGTAACTTAAGCGGAGAGCCCGATGTATATATGTATAGCGTGCAGAAACAGTATTTAGGTAACAAAGTACTAAATGTTCGCTCATCACAAACTGGTAGCAATTGTTATGCGGGTAAAGACTACCGTTCGGTCACCGATATTAGTGATACCGCAGCATTATCGGTACTGCAAGAAAGTGGCGTAAGCTACTATCAAACCAGTTACTCCGCTGATTTGGTTAGCGGCCATGATCTATCAGCTCACATCCCTGTACGCTCTCCCCTACCAGCAGTAAAAGACACACTAGTAACCGCCTTTTATTCCAGCCAAAACGGCCAACATACCGATTTAGCCTACTTCGGTTTTCTAGAACCTAGCTACGTTTACGATACCGATGAAAGTAACGACATCGTAGCCGCTAGCCTAAGTAACGCTGACCTAGAGCCAATGTATTGGCAAGTGGCTAGCAACTTAGCAGTAGACGATGGTAGCTCTGTATTGGCCATTCACAACAACAATAGCTACCAGTGGCAAACCTTATACAAAGATGTAGACCAGTTCACCATTGCCCCTAATTACGACCAAGTAAGCCATTGGGTTGGCTTGTTTTCAGGTACCACCAACGACAGTAATTGGCAGTTTAATAGCGTAATGGCCATTAACGCTGATAACGCGGCGTTAGACCTAGAACTTGCAGAGTTAAACAGCATTGATAACTTAGATTTGATAGAGAACTGCTCGGTTGAACTTAGCCACGCTAATCATTGTATCGATAATGCTAACAGCTTTAACAGCGGCGACTTTGCCTTACAACGCAGCCAAGTAAGATTGCGTTCACACAACAATAGTCGCACCTTTTATCAATCAATTTACGCTGCGCCTAAAGCTCAACAAGCCTTAATGCAAAGTAGTGCCCTAGAGCTAGCCACTAGCCAAATCGACAGTATTGAAATCGCCTTAATCGACAGCGAGCTTTCTGCAGATCAGCAAGATTACTTTATGGCTAACTTCATCGACAGTCGCAGTATTGCTGAAACCGGAACGGTGACTCAGTATAGCGATGCGAATGGTCTCATTTTAAACCCTACTGAGTATGAAGACTTATACTTAGAAATGTTGAAAGACAGCGCCACTATTGTTCAGAACGCGAAGTAAGCCTTATTAGTTAGGTTTATCACAAAGAACGCTAAACACTGTTTAGCGTTCTTTGTTTAACAACAGCCAAGCAAATGTGATTAAGGGGATAATTGCTGAACCGCGTCTAAACGGTGCGCTAACAAGGTATCTGCGTTATCACCGTGCTCTGGGTAATAAGCCCAACCAATTTTAAGGCTATCTAAGGCCACGCCCTCTAACTGTCGTTGTAATTCGCCCGTAAGCTTTTTAGCAACGTTATCTGCCGCTGTGCGACTCGCTCCGTATAACAAAGCAATTAACTCACCCTCACTAAACTGAGCAATGCTGTCTGAACGGCGTAACTGTTGCTGAAGCACTTGGGCAACAATTGCGCAGACTAAGGACGAGTCATGGCTGGCGTAATGTAAGGTTAGAATCGCAAAGGGCTCGTGATTTCGCTTACTTAAGCGCATCGCTTGAATCAACAGCTCTCTAAACAATGGCGCCGACAGCAAACCGCTTTCTGGATCGCGAAGGTTAGTTTCATCGTTAATCACCGGCATGGTGAGTGGAAGCACACTGGCCAACAAATATTGCTGTTGTTGGATTTCAACCGGCATACCATGGATCCGCAACCATTCATCTTCGCTGTGGCAGTAGTGACAAAAAAACGCTTGGTTATTAGCTAAACTTGCGTGCATGGCTTGCTGAAAGGCAGCTCGACAGCGGGAATCAATACGCTCCAACCACTGCTCTAAATCAAGGTGTTCTGACTGTTGGTCTTGCCAAGGGTAACGCACCGAAACTTTGCCATTTTCTGGCTGCAATAACCAATAGCCACTATCGGCCTCAACAATTCCATGGAAAAAACTGACTAGATCTAGCTCTGCCACAACACATCCCTTTAATTTGCGTAAACTTAACTATAGCAAAGTTAAATCATAGGCTTAGCTTAAGTCAGCCAAGCAGCATGCGGGAAAAAGCTAAGTTAATAAAAAGGCCGAGCAAGCTCGGCCTTATAAACAAAAACAATAATATTAGATTAACTCTAAACTCTGCATAACATTGCGAATACGCGTTTTGGTAGAGTCCGACAATTCGGTAACTGGCAAGCGACATTCTGCTCGACACTTGTTCAGTAAAGACATCGCATATTTAGCGCCAGCTGGGCTTGGCTCAGCAAACATTGCTTGGTGCAGAGGAATCAACTTATCTTGAATCTCGCTAGCTTTAGCGTAGTCACCGTCTAAAGTGGCTTGTTGCATTTGCGCACACAGTTTAGGGGCTACGTTCGCCGTTACAGAGATACAACCTTGGCCGCCGCTAATATTGTAAGAAACCGCAGTGGCGTCTTCCCCACTTAACCAGCAGAAGTCTTGCTCAATCAATTGGCGTTCAAATAGTGGGCGAGACAAATCGCCGGTAGCGTCCTTCACACCAACAATACGCGGTAACTGCGCCAGTTTAGCAATGGTTACCGGGCTTAAATCTACCACCGCGCGTGGTGGAATGTTGTAAAGCACAATCGGAATATCGGTGGCGTCGTGCAACATCTTAAAGTGTTGAAATAAACCATCTTGATTAGGGCGGTTGTAATAACCCGCTACATGCAAAGTTGCATCGGCACCCACTTGTTGGGCAGCCTTGGTGTACTCGATAGCTTCAATAGGGTTGTTTGAGCCAGCACCCGCGATAACAGGCACACGCCCTTTAGCTTGCTCTACTACCGTTTTCACTACAGCAATATGCTCATCGTGAGTTAGGGTTGGGCTTTCGCCAGTAGTTCCCACTGGCACAATGCCATGAGTCCCTTGGCCAATGTGCCATTCAACTAACTCGCGAATCGCCGCATAATCAACCTCACCTTCAATAAAGGGAGTAACCAACGCTACTATCGATCCTTTAAACATGCCCGCTCCATCACTTACTTCTAAAATAAAAAAACCCGGTCACAGTGGCCGGGTTCAAAAATACTATTTCGATTTAGTTGCACCCAGCCGTTAACCACCCGCGTTTTAATTCGGGTCGTTTATATTTCTTTAACTTTAAAGAAATCGACATCACAGATGTGTCCTTAACAAACGAAATTCTTGCTAGCTAGTTTCCTTAGCACGCACTAAAAGTCAAGTAACCTTAAAAATAAATACTTAGAAGCGGCGATGAGATAGCCTTTTCAACGAAAACTTTCTATTATTGCAGCCAATTATGACCGCGATAAAGCCCTATTATGAACACCTCGCTACACGCTACCAGCCAAGTACTCGCCCGCCACGACCAACTTTTTGCCGAGCGGCATTTAGTGGTGGCTGGCCAACTCGCCGACAACTACCCGCTTAGCCTGCTTGAGCAAGTCGCGTCGTTGCAAATTTGCTGTAGCCATTACGGTCACTTTACCCACTTTAAGAAAACGGATGATGACAAACTCTCTTGTCAGTTTTCAGTTGAGCCTCGGTTAGCCAAAAACAGCAATGCGCTGCTGTTTTTTATGCCTAAAGCAAAGCAAGAAGCCGCCTACTTGTTTGCCAGCATATTGCCGCAACTAAGTGATGATGCCGACATATTTGTGGTGGGAGAAAACCGTGGCGGGGTTAAAAGCTGCGAAAAACTGCTCGCGGAGTTTGGCATTAAAATGAACAAAATCGACAGTGCTCGACGCTGTGGTTTGTATTTTGGATCTCTCACTAAAGCGGCTCCCGCCTTTCAGCCTGAACAGTGGTTAAGCCAATTTGAAGTCGCTCTGCCAAGTACTCGCTTGCAAGTGATGTCACTGCCTGGTGTGTTTAACCACGGTAAACTAGACGACGGTAGTCAACTGCTATTAGATAATTTGCCTGCCTTGCACGGTAGCGTGCTCGACTTTGGGTGTGGTGCGGGCATTATTGGTGCAAGCCAAGCCTTGTTACACAAAGTAGACATTACTCTGCTCGATGTAAGTGCATACGCTGTGACTAGCACTAAAGCCACGCTAAAACAAAACCAGTTGAATGGAACAGTAATTGCTTCTGATGGATTAAGCGAAGTAAACCAACGCTTTGATTTCATCGTGAGTAATCCACCATTTCATGCTGGAATAGATACTCAGTACGAAACCACTGAAACGTTTCTTGCCCAAGCCAAACAGCACTTAAATGCCCAAGGCGAATTATGGTTGGTTGCCAATAGCTTCCTGCAGTACGAAGCATTAATAAAGCAACACTTCGCGCGCTACGAAAGCATACTCGACAACAAAAAATTTAAAATTTTGCGTTGTTGTGTTTAGTAAGAACATTATTTTTATTGTGGATTTAATAAAACCCTAGTTTCTGCTATTTACATTAAGGTAAATATCTGGAAACTAAGCCAAGCCACTTTGAAAACGATTTCACGAAACTGACATAATTATTAGAGGTACAAAGTCCCATGGCAGGTATATTAACGATGATTCTCGCCGGTGGTGAAGGCACACGCCTTTATCCACTTACCGACAGCCGTACTAAGCCCGCGGTTCCATTTGGAGGCAGTTATAGGCTAATCGACTTTGCCTTAAACAACTTTGTGAACTCAGATTTTCTTAAGATTTATGTACTTACCCAGTTTAAGTCGCAGTCACTCAACATTCACCTTCGCCAAGCTTGGCATTTATCCGGCATTACCGACCGCTTTATTGATGCAGTACCGGCACAAATGCGCGTAGGTAAACGCTGGTATGACGGTACGGCTGATGCGATTTATCAAAACGCTCGGTTCATTGAGATTAACGAACCTGACCATGTTTGTATTTTTGGTAGTGACCACATCTACAAAATGGATGTACGCCAGATGGTTGATAACCATAAACATAACGAAGCTGACCTCACCGTTGCTGCGATTAAAGTGCCTAAAGACCAAGCCGATCAGTTTGGTATTATCGAAGTTGATACCGAAGGCCGAATGATAGGCTTTGAAGAAAAGCCTAAGGTAAACCCAAAAACTATTCCCGGTGATCCAGACCACGTACTCGCCTCTATGGGTAACTACGTATTTGAACGAAAAGTCCTGCTGGACGCGCTGCACGATGATGCCAAAGAAGATGATTCTAGCCACGATTTTGGTAACGACATTATTCCTAAGCTTTATCCCAAAGGTAAAGTGTTCGCTTACGACTTCACTCAAAACAATATTCCAGGAGAAACCGCCAGTGGTTACTGGCGCGATGTAGGTACCCTAGATGCGTACTGGGCTGCTCATATGGATTTGTTAGACGAAGAACCAGCGTTCTCGTTGTACAACCCTAAGTTTCCATTACACACCCATTACCCACCACTTCCGCCAGCCACCTTTAAAGATGTTGGCGACAAAAAAGTGAGTGTGAGCCAATCATTGATTTCTGCAGGGAGCTTTATTTTAGGCTCAGAAGTGAATCGCAGTGTATTGGGTTTCAGAAGTCACGTACGCCCAGGCTCAGTAGTCAGTGAGTCGGTATTAATTGGCAACTGTAGAATTGGTGAAGGCTGTCAGATTCGCCGCACCATCATTGATAAAAACGCTGAAATTGCTCCAGGTACCATCATTGGTGAAAACTTGGAAGAAGATCGCAAGCGCTTTACGGTATCTCCAGAAGGAATTGTAGTGATACCGAAAAACGCCAAGGTTGGTTTCTAGGCATTAAATTGCCTTGATAACACAAGCAATTACTCTAATATTGAACCATATAAGGCACCCTTTGGTGCCTTAATCGTTAAGGAGTTCTCTGTGACAGCCCATCCTGTCAGGATATTGTTTTTAGCCTCAGAAGTTGAAAGCCTAGCAAAAACTGGCGGCTTAGCCGACGTAGCTAAAGCCTTACCGCTTGCCCTAAAGGAACACGGACAAGACGTAAGAATTATTATGCCGTTTTATAAAACCATAAAACGCCACGACGAAGCCGAGAAGATTCTCGATTTACGCTTACCTACAGCAGAAGGCTGTGCCGATATAGATTATGCGGTTTACCGCCTAATGCTGGAAGATGTGCCCGTTTACCTGATTCAGCATAATGACTATTTCGAGCGCGACCAACTCTACAGTGAAGGCGAGTTTGCTTATGATGACAATGGCGAACGCTTCACCTTTTTCTCTCGCGTTGTATTTCAAGTAGCTGAAGCTTTAGACTTCAGACCTGACGTATTCCACTGTAACGATTGGCACACTGCTTTAGTGCCTTACTTACTCAAGCAAAAATACGCCCATCATCCATTTTTTTGCAACAGTAAATCAGTTCTTACGATTCACAATGCGGCCTTCCAAGGCATTTTTGAGAAGCATCAATTCCAGTTACTCGAAGGTTTAGCTGATGGCTTAGTGGATCAGATTCTAGATGGCTATAACTGCATCAACCTGCTGAAAGCAGGGATTCGATTTGCCGACAAAATTAACGCGGTAAGCCCTAATTACGCCCAAGAGTTGCTCACCCGTTTAGGCTCTCACGGTTTGTGTGATTACTTTGAACAGCGGCGCTCTGATTTAGTGGGGATCTTAAATGGCTGTGAATATGCCGATTGGGATCCCGAAACCGACAAGCTAATTCCTGCCAACTACTCAAGTAGTGACTTAAGCGGAAAAACCGTTTGTCGGCAAGCTCTGCAATTAGAGACTCAACTCGCGCAAATTGATGTGCCAATATTTGGCATGGTATGTCGCTTAACCGAGCAGAAAGGGTTTTATCTTTTACTACCGGCACTGCAACAATTTTTGCGTCACAACGTACAGGTGGTGATTGTAGGTACTGGCGACAGCGGTATTGTTACCGAACTAGAAGCCTTACAACAGCAATGGCCAGACAAACTGCGCTTTATTCACGCCTACAGCAACGAGCTTGCTCACTTAGTAGAAGCAGGGGCAGACTTTTTCTTAATGCCATCATTGTTTGAGCCTTGCGGCTTAAATCAGATGTACAGCCTAGCTTATGCCACTTTACCTATTGTGCGCGGCGTTGGTGGGTTACGAGATACGGTTTCAGATTATGATGAAGATCCTAGCCAAGCCACTGGCCATATTTTTTATGATCCTGAACCCAGCGATTTACTGAATATTTTGCGCCGAGCGCTGTTGTTGTATCTAGAGCACCCAGAGGAATTTCAAGCGATGCGTCGTCGCGCCATGCAATCTAGATTTCACTGGCAACAATCGGTTTGGCAATACGAAGCTTTATACAATGACGCCTTAAATGTGAATCCGGTTCAACAACAATAACAATAATGGCCCAGAGAGTGGCGACTCTGGCTATTCTTATATAACCTGAATGTATACATTTATTTGAGGGATATTACATGCGCTTATCAGAGGAAATTCATAACTTTACTGAGTTCCTAGTGGGTGAACAACTGCATGCTTTAGGAATTCACAAGCGCTGTGATTTAGATACTCTACAGGATTTATGCTGCTTGGTGCTTAACCGCTTGCCGCCACGTTACATAAGACACGATGTAGACGTGCTCAGTGCTATTAGCGACGCTGAACGTGAGCAACTAGTAGAGAAAACTAAAGTTGCTATTGAAGAGTGTTTACAGTTTCTAGAGCAAGACCGCCGCCAAGGACCTCGCAACTAGCTTACTTAGGTAAAGATATTTCTAATTCAATAGCGGTACAGCCCTTGGTGCAATAAACACCTGGGGCTTTTTCTTGCCCAGGCAATACCACAAACAAGGCTTGCTTACAGCTTTCACACTGTTTTAGTTTCCCTGCTAATACTTGCTTAATCAATTGGCGTTGCTGCTGATAAGAGTTAGCACTGCGTTTATTCAGCTCTTTAAATCCAGACATCATAAAATCTCTTGGTAACAATAGCGCCACTTTAGAGCCTAGCGCCCTCGCTTTCAATTGCTATTTAGTGCAACAACTCATCGCGCTAAACGAGCGCGTAATTTTGCACCAAATACACAGCATATTAATCCCAATAATACCAAGCTAGTTCCCGCCCATTCGCTTCCTGTTAAACGCTCATCAAAAACCAAACTTGCGGTAAACATTCCCACCACGGGCACTAACAAAGCAAAAGGAGTAACCGTGGCTGCGCTGTATTTAGCCAGTAAGCGCCCCCACCATGCGAAAGCCAACAAAGTAGAGATAAAGCCTACATAGGCTAATGCCAGCCAAGTAGCCCCGCTTGCATTCAGCAGTAATTGTAGCGGCTGGTCATTTTCAAAATGGTAAGAGAACAGCAACAAAGGCAGAGGTGGAATTAAACTCACCCACACCATAAAGTGCAATACATTTACTCCGCCCGCTTGCTTCATAAATAGGTTAGACACAGCCCAAGATAACCCCGCCAGCAGCAGTAATAACAAGGCAGTTAAACTTAAGTTTTCTGAGCTAGCGGTAAAAAACAGCAAGAAACCCGTACAAGCAATGAGGATCCCGATAAGCTGATATTTAGTCACCTTCTCTTTAAACCAAATAGCGCTAAGCACAATGGTAAACATTACCTGAGCTTGCAGCAGGAGTGATGAAAGCCCGGCTGACGCTCCCACTTTCATCGCGACAAACAACAAGCTAAATTTAATGACGCCGAGGAAAAAGCCCACCGCTAGAACATTACGCCAAGCTGTTTTGGGAAAAGGCACTAGCAAAACAGCCGGAATAGCAACAATGGCAAAACGTAACGCGGAAAACAGCACCGGCGGAAGCTCTAACAAGCCAAGCTTTATCACCGAGAAATTTACGCCCCAAATACTGGCAACAAGCAGAGCAAACACGATGTCTAGCGGTTTCATACAGTCCTTGATGGTGAACCAACTTACTTGTAACCAGCCTACCCTGAGTAAAACCCGTGGTCAAAGCACTGCCTTATTAGCCATTCGAGCAAAAAATATGACCAGACTCATCCTCTCGATTTTTACATTTAGCTATCCCTGCGCACAGGGCTTGTCGAGAGTTGAAAATATCCGTATAAAGTACACTTTGAGTGCATATCTATAAAATATTGATTTAAAGTGTACTTATATTAACGATAAAAAGAGCAGGGCTTGATGAAAGACATTAACATTTCGTTTATTCGACTGAATTTTATCAAGCCTATTATTGATGGCTTGCAAGCCGAGTTCGCCATTACTAGTCAAGATTTAGGCATTCCTAATAAGCTTTTAGAAGAGCCTCTATCAATCATTCCTGTCACCATTTTGAACCGCTGGTTAGAAAAAGCTGAGCAACTCACTAACGACCCCTTATTTATGCTCAAACTGGCTGATTATTTACGCTTTGAAAACATTCAGTACTTTAGTAATTGGGTCTACTTCACTCCAGACCTGGCCATTACCTTTCGTCGAGTGAATTACGGCACCTCTTGCTTACAATCGGGTTCCACCTTCCACGGTTTACAATCGGGTCACATTATTAAGTGGTGTTACAACAACCCATACTTGAACAAACAGGGACGGCTGCACGACAGTATTCGTATCGCATTGATGATGGTAAACATGCTGACTTATTACCACGGAGATAACTATGTCCCCTTGCAAATCAACCTTACTGGCCCGAGTAGCAACCAAGCCAAGCTAGAGGCGTTTTTTGGTTGTAAGGTGAACGTCTCCAGCGCGCAAACCGAGGTGTGGATTAACGCCTCGGTAGTAGAGCCGAGTGATAATAATCAATGGAAAAAACAATCTCCTTTGCGACTTAACGATGCTCAGCTAGACGACCTAATCAATATTCCTCAACCCCATGATATTGCCAAATCTCTTTATTCATTGGTGAATTTCTCTCGATATTATGGCCGACCTACAGTGGATTTTTTAGCCGATTGCTTGGGTATGTCACGGCAACAGTTACAGCGTCGTTTATTAGTTCACGGCTGGAACTTTTCCTCAATGACCAGCTATGTGCTGAGTAATGAAGCCATACAATATATGTTTAAAGGCTACTCCATTAGTGCCATTGCAGAGCTTTTAGCTTACAGCAATGAACAAAGCTTCTCGCGAGCCTTTAAACGACTGCGAGGCATTACGCCGAACCAATACCAACAAAAGCTAAATAAGAAAGGCTAAGGAAGTAAGCGACTGAGCGTTTTCTCTACCCACTACAAACGCCTCCATGGTATTAGGCGCAACTCATACTTGTAAAAAAGCTAACGGCATTTACTCTCTGCCCTCTTTAAACTGAGGCAAGTGATCGGTAATGTCGTGCCAACAGGCTTTGTATTCCACAAAAATATGCGCGTCGGGTTTTAGCGTAACCTCGCTGTCTAAACTTGCTAAGCTAAATTCAATAAACTCGCCACTATCATTCGCTGGCGCAAAGGTTAGGCTTGAACCGCAATGACCACAAAACTGTCTCACAGTGCCGTTTTCGGCTTGGTACTGCTGCAATTTGCTTTGACCACTTAACCAATGAAAATTTTCAGCTTTCGCTTCGCCATAAGTGGCAAAAGCAGCACCATGAAATTTTCTGCACATACTGCAATGGCAATGCCCCATTCTAGGCTCTAAGTGATCGACTCGGTAAGAGACTTGACCGCATAAACACTGTCCGGTGTATCCATCCATGTTAATTCCTCTTCGCTAATGCTAACGCTGCACATCTATACACCCTACACCCAAAACAAGCATTTGTTGAGTGAAGGTAATTGTGCCACCATATTGCCAATTATTTGCTCGTGCTGAATACCGCACAGACACCATAATAAATAGGACTATTTTCGATGTTGAAAATCATCAGTACTAAGGACTTTGCAAACTTTAGTGATAATGCCAAAGCCGCGCCGCGCCAGCGCAGCCACCACAACCTCCACGACACTCTCGATGCCAACGTACAGCGCTTGTTTATTGCTACTGAGCCAAATACCTATATGCGCCCTCACCGCCACAGTGAAGCGCATAAATGGGAGCTTTTTTTGGTATTACAAGGGCAATTAGATTTACTTATTTTTAATGATGAAGGCGAGCTAACCCAGCGCCATAGCCTTTCGCCCGACACTAACCGCGCTATCGAAATTCCACCCAAGACTTGGCATGGTTACGCCTGCATGCAACCAGGAACAGTTGGCTTAGAGATAAAAGAAGGTGCTTACGTACCAACACCAAACGACGACTTTGCGCCTTGGTCTCCCGCCGAAGGTGAAGAAGGGGCAGACCAGTATCGTGAATGGATGCGTCAGGCCGAAGTAAAATAGAGCAAAGCGCAGTTAAAAACGTTAAGTGCCACGATCACTTAACGTTTTTAAACAAAACACGCTGTCCTTAAAGAGTTTATTTCGTAATGAGTAAAAAGCCGCTAATATCAAAGCACTATTCTCACTTTGCTTAATGGAGCACTTGCAAAATTGATGCGTCTGCTTGTTTTACTTGCCTGTAGTCTTATGTTTAGCTCTTGTTTAAGTGCAGAAGATGAGCCGGCAACCCC
The DNA here is from genome assembly GCF_046774965.1 of Agarivorans sp. DSG3-1. Taxonomy (NCBI): domain Bacteria; kingdom Pseudomonadati; phylum Pseudomonadota; class Gammaproteobacteria; order Alteromonadales; family Alteromonadaceae; genus Agarivorans; species Agarivorans sp. DSG3-1. The sequence goes on from NZ_CP177241.1 coordinate 4,731,288, forward strand.
ACCTGAAGATATTCCCTCAGTGAGCGAGCAGTTTCAACAGGACTATTTTAGTGCTTTAGACTTAGATGAAGACAAAGACTGGATCCAGTTAGATTCTGGTGAAGTGATTCAAGGTGAACTCGAAGAGCTTTATCAGAAAAAAGCCTTATTCGACAGTGACGAGCTAGATGACTTATCCATCGACATTGAAGATATTCAGCGACTGCGCACAGCTAAATGGTTTCAAGTAAATCTACGAGGATTAGGCGTGGTTCGAGGCCGCTTAATGGTAGATGAAGAAAAAGTCACCATAGTAGGTAAAGATACCCACTTTGCCTCACGTTACGACGTTATCTCGGTCTATCAAGTGGCAGAAAGCGAAGCCGACCGATGGGAAAACAAAGCCACGCTAAGTGCAAACATTGCCAGCGGCAATACCAATACCCTCGAAATTAACGGAAAATTAAACAGCGAACGCAAAACCGCCCTAAGTCGTACCATTATTACTTACCTAGGCGTTGTGTCGGAATCAAACGATGAAACCACGGCACGCAATCACCGTGTTACGTTATCTCACGATTTATACAAGCACCAAGATTGGTTCTTTCGCCCGGTATTAGCCGACTTTTATCACGCTCCCCTTAAAAACATTAAGTTACAAAGCCAACTCGCTTCTCAAGTGGGTTACATTGCCGTTGAGGATGATGACAAAAAGTGGGAGTTATCGGTGGGTCCGTCATGGCAACAAACCCGTTTTGAAGAAGTGACCGCTGGCACCTCTAATAAAGAAAGCAGTTTAGGTTTATCTTTTGGTTCCAACTTTGAAATCGATATAACGAAAGATATTGAGCTCAACCATGATTATCAAATGACCTTATCACAAACCAAAACTGGTGGTTATCAACACCATAATCTCCTCAATTTTGCGATAGATATTACCGACGATTTAGATTTAGATATCGATTTTATTTGGGATTACACTGCCTCCCCCACGCCGGATGCAGATGACATTACGCCAGAAAAAAATGACTACCGGGTAGTTATTGGCATAGGCCTCGATTTTTAATCACAAAAAAGCCCCTTAAAGTTAAGAGGCTGTAGAGGTATTACAAAGTTGTAGAATCAGCTTCGCTCTGCAGTTGTTTAGCTTTTACGCTATTTGCATTGGTATCGTCATTTAGCTTAGCCATATTACGAATATGCGCGACACAAAACTCAACCGAACGTGCCAGCTCCTGTTTCAATCCATCACCATTTTGAAGATCGATATAAGATGGGGCCAACTCTGTATCTGCATATTCAGGCAAATTTCCGCATGCTTCTTCGGCAATAACACTGCCTTTTTCCCTATCAATTAAACGAGCATGCACTTGATAGCTCACGCGGTAGTTATCCCAATCGCTAGTGTAATAAATCGATCCCCAGCCTAGAGTTCGAACATCCAAAATATAGTCATAGTCACCGTATAATTGGATGATGTGTGGAATCTCCGGGCTGGTTAGGCTTTTTGATGCATCATCAACCACCTTAACCTTATAACTATTGCTTAAACCACTGGCTAACTCTCGAGCAATATCTAGCGCGGGGTCTTCTACTTTGTTATCTACAATCATCGCGTTACCGTTAGATATAGCCGTGGCTAAACCTATCAAACCAAATTGAACATTAGCGGCAGTTTGCGCAGTAAAATCAGGTAGTGACCCATAGCGAGTATAAACGAGGGTTTTATCGGCCAGCGATAACGACTCACTGGCTTCAAGTTGATCTGTTTTAATACTTGAACAAGCGCTAAGCGAGGCCGCGACTAATACAAATAATAGCCTTATAAACAACATGTTAATCCTTTATTCTTTCTACATTACGGCATATCCATGCCTAATCGTTGATGTGAGCTATTACTGGTTAAATAGCGCCGCTACGATACCATTATTTGTTTTTGAGTCTAGTATTCTATTTATCTTATATTGATAATAATCAATAGATTAAATGCAGAGTGGGCCGATTAAATATAAAAAAAGCACCCTTAGGTGCTTTTTTATTACCAAGTTCTAATTTAGCTAGCTTTAAACTTGCGTCGCCAGGCATGTAACAAAGGTTCGGTATAACCGCTAGGCTGCTCACACCCTTTAAACACCAAATCTAAAGCTGCTTGATAAGCAAAACTACTCTGCGCCTTACCAGCCATATTTAAATACAGCGGATCACCTGCATTTTGCTGGTCAACCAAGTTAGCAATAACTTCAAAACGCTGCTTAACTAAACTTTCACTCACCACCCCATGCTTTAACCAGTTAGCCACATGCTGGCTAGAGATACGCAAGGTGGCTCGGTCTTCCATTAGGCCCACACCATTAATGTCTGGCACTTTTGAGCACCCCACACCTTGCTCAACCCAGCGAACCACATAACCCAAAATACCTTGTATATTGTTATCTAGTTCTGCAATAAGCTGTTGTTCAGACCAATCTGTTTGCTCGGCCAATGGCGGAGTCAGTAAATCAGCTAGACGCTGAGTACTGTGTTGTTCTAGATGCTGGGCAAGTTGCTGCTGAACAGAAAACACATCCACCTGATGATAGTGAATCGCATGTAAAGTTGCTGCAGTAGGCGACGGTACCCAAGCGGTGCTAGCACCACTTTGTGGGTGAGCTTGCTTAGCTTGCATCATAGCGGCCATCATTTCAGGCATCGCCCACATACCTTTACCTATTTGTGCTTTACCTTGTAAACCGCATGCTAAACCTGCTTCTACGTTGTTTAACTCGTAAGCTTTAATCCAAGCGCTTTCTTTAATCTCACCTTTTGGCACCATCGCTGCTGCGTGCATACTGGTATGAATTTCATCACCGGTTCTGTCTAGGAAACCGGTATTAATAAATACCACCCGTTGGTTTGCCTCGGCAATACATGCCCGTAAGTTTACGCTGGTGCGGCGCTCTTCATCCATAATGCCAAGTTTGATGGTATTAGTCGCTAAACCTAAAAACTCCTCAACCGCGCCAAATACCTGATTACTAAAAGCGACTTCTTCAGGGCCATGCATTTTAGGTTTTACAATATAAATAGAGCCTTCGCGCGAGTTGCGATAAGGGCTATTACCAAGCAAATCATGTTTACCAATTAAACTAGTAAATACGGCGTCAAGCAGCCCTTCTGGCACTTCATTACCATCGGCGTCGAGCAGTAAATCACTATTCATTAAGTGGCCAACATTGCGCACAAACATAAGTGAGCGGCCACTTAAGCTAAAACCGTGGCCTTGGCTGTTAACATAGTGGCGATTTGGCTCTAACTCTCGAGTGATCGTTTGGCCATTTTTACTGAGGGATTCACGTAAACTGCCACGCATTAATCCTAGCCAGTTTTTATATACCTCGACTTTATCTTCAGCATCAACCGCCGCGATAGAATCTTCGCAGTCCATAATAGTGGTTAGCGCGGATTCTAAAACGATATCTTTAACATTGGCACTATCTTGCTCACCAATTTGATGCTCAGCATCAAATTGAATCTCAATATGAAGGCCATGATGTTGCAACAAAATAACACTTGGCTGTTCAGCATCTCCCTGAAAACCCGCTAAATGAGACGCTTCAGCTAAGGTAGTGTTAGAGCCATCTTTTAGGCTCACTAACAAGCCGCCTGATAATACACTGTAGCGTGTGGCGTCGGCATGGCTACCGTGAGCAAGCGGGCAATGTTGGTCGAGCAAAGCGCGACCATAAGCAATAACGGCGGCACCGCGTTGTGGGTTATAACTGCTACCAGGTGCCAACTCCCCGCTTCGGTCAATAGCGTCTGTACCGTACAGTGCGTCGTATAAACTCCCCCAACGAGCATTGGCTGCATTAAGGGCATAACGCGCATTCATAACCGGCACCACTAATTGAGGGCCGGCTAACAAAGCTAATTCTCGGTCGACTTTTGAGGTGCTTAGGGTCACATTTTCAGGAGCATCAACTAAATAGGCTATATCGCTTAAAAACTGTTGATAAAGGCTGGCATCAAACGGGGCTGGATGCTGTTGGTGCCATTGGTCTATTTGGGCTTGTAGCTGTTCACGCTTAGCAAGCAAAGACTTGTTTTTAGGTATGAAGTGTTGCAGATAGCTTTCTAAACTTGACCAAAACAAGGCTTGGTCAACACCGGTTTCTGGCAGTACGTCCTGGTTAATAAACTGGTACAGCAAGTTAGATACTTGGAAGTGTTCCAGCTTGTGGTAGCTTGATGCCGCAGTGGTCGGTTTAGTCATCCAATTGTCCCTTATTTTATAGTTATTATGTGTTGCACGATGGATTCAACCTCGCGCTTTAATTCATGTTACCCTTAGTTTCTTGCAGCAGGTTCGAAGCTCGACCTACAATAATTGTCAGATTAGCATCCCATATAAGGCCCTAGATAAACAATTGGCCAAACGTAGCATTTGCAATCATACAACTCTTTGATAGTATTTTTCAAACACTTGTTTGAACTGAATTACCAATTACACTTTAATAATGTAAACCAGAGTAAACAGGGCTTAGTTTACCTATTCAAGAGGCAAGGATTTGCTGGCATTTATTTCTCGATTCTCAACACAGTTACTGGCTAGCTGCGTATTAGTAGGTTTTGCCCTACCTAACTTTTCAAATGCTTTATTACCCTTATTACCCGCGGTATTGTTTTTTCTGATGCTGCTCACCATTGTTAGCCTCAACATTAAAACTCTGGTAACCGACTTAGCTCAGGCCTCTGTTTGGTTGTACGCTGTTTGGCATACGTTTGGCGTTACCATTTTGATCATGACGTTAGCGTGGTTACTTAATATTGATAGCAAACTCTACCTCGCTATTGCCGCTACTTGCGCAACCGGTTCCTTATTTGCCAGCCCGGCTATTGTGCGCTCCTTAGGGTTAGATGCGCAGCGCTGTATGGCCATGACCATTGCCTCAACCTTGCTGATGCCTTTGGTATTGCTACTCAACGGCTGGCTATTTAGTCGCTTTAACGGCAATGAGCAGTTACAGCTTGATATGCAAATATATAGTCTGCGTTTAGCTATCTTTATTGTTTTACCCATCATGATCAGTTTGTTAGTCCACAAGCTACTAAAACAAAGCTTGATTGAACAAGCTTTAAAGCAAATTCGCCCATTTACCATCGTGTTGGTGTTTTTCTTTCCTTTAGGTTTGATGGGAGCTTTTAGAGAAATATTCGATGAAACTCCCAGTAAAGCACTGGAATATTTGCTCATTGCCAGCGGGGTGTGCCTAGTATTGTTTATCAGTAGTTTTTTGCTGTATTACCGACAAGGAAAAAACCTAGCGATTATCAGTGCCATTACCGCAACCAACCGCAATGTATTGCTAACCTACAGCATTACTGGCAGCTTTTTAGGCTTAGAATACATGATATACATGGGCGCAATTCAATTGCCTATTTATCTCTTGCCAATGCTGGTGAAACTGGCAGTTCGCCCCAGCTAATCTAGGCTAAATAGAAGTGTGATTGATTTAGGAAGATACTATGAGTGATGAACAAGCCTTAAGTCCTTCGGCTATTCAAATGGCATTAAAACATTTACCTGACTGGCAATTTAACAACAATAGCATTGAAAACAGCTACCGTTTTAAAGATTTTGTACAAGCATTTGAGTTTATGGGCCATGTCGCTGACTACGCCGAACAACAAAACCATCATCCGGATTGGAGTAATTGCTACAACCGCGTCAATATCGCACTCACCACTCATGAGTTAGGCGGAGTAAGCGAGCGAGATTTTAAATTGGCCACATTGATCGAAGAGCTTTACCAAAAATATTATTGAGCCATCGAAGTGCTGGGCTTCAATGGCTCAAAAAAGATTATAGTTTGGCAGCATCAATCGGCTTAATCTCTGGCCAATGTTGATTAGCATCCACAATCAGCTCGTTAGTATTTTCTAACCAACGTTGTTGCACTTTTTTATCTAAGTTTAGATAAAGCTTTCCATCAACAATTTTCCAGGCCGTAGGGTCAGTTTCAAACTTTTTCTCCATGGCTACACCAAAGGCACAGTAACCACCATACTGAGGCGCGAATTTAGCAGGGTCTTCTTTAAATGCGTCCCGATTGCTAGCGCTAGCAAAATGGTAAATAGCATTGTTATGACTCGCAGTAAAATCACCAGAACCTTGAGTTGGTTGGCCACTAACAAAGTATGCAACGGGGTCGTAACCTTGTATCGCTAAATCGTTGCTATCTACGCTCATTCCGATATCTGCAGCTGCGCTCACGCCACTAAATGCCAATGCTGTTACTAAGGTGGTATTTCTGATTAGGGCTTTCAAACTGTTCATTTTATTTCTCCATAAATTAACCGCTAACTGCGATAGTGAAAATTTAACCGCTTAGTCCGGTCTGTTGGGATACAATCGTCCGCTTGTTGGTGCGAAAAGTACGGAGTGTTATTGATGGACCAATTATCTGGCTTACTAAGGCAGTTCTCTGTTACTGCTGGTGTTTTTTATTCAGGCCAATTATGTGGCTTATCTGATGTGGAAACCGGTGATGACTTAGTGGGTCATATTCATGTGTTGAACCAAGGTAAATTAAGCATTCTGCAAGCCAATAAAAAAATCGAAGTGACTCAGCCCAGTTTGGTGTTTTTTCCTAAACCGCTTGCACATCGTTTAATGGTTGATTCAGAACAACCCGCAGAACTAGTGTGCGCAACCATAAGATATGGGAATGCTAACAGTAGCCCTTTAGCCAACGCCCTCCCAAAGCAAATAGTATTGCCGCTAGCTGAACACCCACAGTTTTCAAAAACTATCGATTTACTATTTAGTGAAGCCTTTCAGCCTGCCGATGGCTCATTGGTGATTATGGACCGCTTAGTAGAGGTGCTAATTAGCTTATTGCTGCGCTACAGCGTTAATAAGCAAAACCTTGATACAGGCCTATTAGCCGGGTTAATACATCCTAAGCTCAGCCTAGCATTGGCTTTATTACATGAAGACCCAAGTAAAACGTATCCTTTAGAGACTCTATCCCACGCTGCAGCCATGTCTCGCACTAGCTTCATTGAAACCTTTACTAAAGTAATTGGCAGCTCACCGGGGGATTACCTGGTAGATTGGAAGATTCACCACGCTCAGCAACTACTAAAACAAGGTAAAAGCATAGCGTGGGTAGCATCGTCTGTTGGCTACCAAAGCTTATCGGGATTTAACCGAGCTTTTCGCAGTAAAACCCAAATGTCACCTAAACAATGGTTAGACGGCCAAAATCTCAAGCATGCTGCTAGCTGAGCACCAACTTTGCGAGTACATTTTGTAACTGCGGAACTAAAGACAGCTCAAACCAAGGGTTGTTCGCTATCCAATGCCGGTTGCGTGGTGAAGGATGTGGCAAAGGCCATAATGCCTGCTCACTGTAATATGCAAAATTAGCCACATTTTCGGTTAACGATGTTTTACTTGGTGTATTCAAATACAAGGCTTGCGCATATTGGCCAATTAATAAGGTAAGTTCTATATTAGGCAGCTCTGCCAATACCCGTTTATGCCAAGTGTCAAAACACAGTTTAGGTGGCGGTAAATCACCTTGTTTTCCTTTCCCCGGATAACAAAATGCAGCCGGCACAATAGCCACCTTTTGGGGGTTGTAGAATATCTCTTTATCTAGGTTAAGCCACTGGCGTAGTCGATCACCACTCATATCATCCCAAGGTATGCCACTTTTATGAACCTTGCTGCCCGGTGCCTGACCAATGATCAACAAACGAGCTTCAGGACTCGCTTGAATAACTGGCCGAGGATCAAGCTGAGCTTTACACAAGGTGCAGGCCCTTACTTGCTCAAGTAAAGGCACCAAGTTATTTTTTCGATCAGTGCTGATCATCTCACTCACCTATTAAGGACAAGGAATACGAAACTCGTCGCCAATTTCCTGAAGGCGCCGCTCAAGTTCATCAGAGATCACTACTTGAGTGCTCGATAAGTTTTCTTTTAACTGCGCTAAGGAAGTAGCACCAATAATGTTAGAACCAACAAAGCTACGCTGATTAACAAATGCCAGTGCGAGTTGAACGGGGCTTAAGTCAAACTCACGTGCCACATCTACATAACGCTGAATAGCCCCTTCGGCGATATCGCTTCCATAACGGGCAAAACGTTTATAAATAGTTAAACGCGCCCCCTCTGGCCATTGATTATTTAAATATTTACCGCTTAGTGCACCAAATGCTAATGGCGAATAAGCCAATAGGGGTAAGTTTTCACGGTGAGAGACTTCAGCCAAGTTGATTTCGAAACTACGATTTAGCAAATTATAAGGGTTCTGGATCGACACGATCTTAGGCAGGTTGTGCTTCTCAGCTAGCTGAACATATCGCATTGCTCCCCAAGGCGTTTCGTTTGAGATCCCCAAATATCTTACCTTGCCGGATTTAACGAGATCAGCCAAAGCCTCTAAGGTTTCGATGATCGGTGTTTGAGCGGCGTCTTCTTGGTGTTGATAATTCAGTTGACCAAAAAAGTTAGTCGCGCGATCTGGCCAATGCACCTGATATAAATCTAAATAATCTGTCTGTAGTCGGTTTAATGAATCTTCTACTGCTTGGTGAATACCATTCCAAGTTAAGCTCATATCGTTGCGAATGTAGCCACCGCGGTCACTCTTAGAGGGGGCAGCCACTTTAGATGCCAAAACAACCTCATCTCGGCAATCCCGTTGAGCGAAGTAGTTGCCAATCATGGTTTCCGTAGCACCTTGAGTGCTTTGCTGCGGAGGAACCGGATACATCTCAGCAGTGTCGATAAAATTAACACCATTTGCTAAGGCGTAATCCAACTGAGCAAAGGCATCAGCTTGAGAATTTTGCTCACCCCAGGTCATGGTTCCTAGGCATATTTCACTCACATTTAAATTTGAGTCGCTGAGTTGACGATATTTCATAGTTTGTTCCTCTAAAGATCTTACCCATTGCTTTCTTGCAATTTTTATCAACAGCAAAACTGTCTTTTTTTTGTACAAAAATCTACTGCAATTGGAGCTAGGTCAATTTTTCTTTAAAATTTAACACCATATTGGTGATCTAGTTGCTACTTCTTTACTGTTTTTTTAGTTACTATGGCGTTATGCGACTTAACAAGTTAATGGAGTAATTGTGCAAAGAGCATCAATATTTATATTACTTTTCTGGTGTGTGAGTACAGTTGCCACTGCGGCCAACGTCACAGTGCATTATAAAAGTATCACTAACAACTATGATGGTTGGGGTCTTCACATCTGGGCTGGCGAAGAAATGGTTAATGGCAAAGAAGTAGGTGCCAGAACCGATTTTCGCTTGCGTAAAGGTACAACCCCTGCCGATCCACTAATGCCAAGCAAGTTTGACGACTTCGGTGTGGCATTTACTATTCCTGTTCGCCCTGATGCGAAACAGTTTTCTTACACTTTAACTAACGGTGAACTTCACCATATGAAAGTTGAAGAGTGGAAGTGGATTAAAAGTAAACACGGTATGGATATTTGGATTGTAGAAAAAGATCCAAAAATCTACACGGGTCTTCCTAGACAATTCGCTAATAATGCTAAAACAGCGACAGCGAAAAAGACCACTACCCCACCTAAAGCTAAAACTGTGTTGCCGCCACCGGTACCTAAAGTAAAAGCAACAACGACTACCGCTAAAGCTAAAGTAGCGCCAAAACCAAAACCGAAAGCAAAATCAGTAGCTAAGAGTTCTGGTCCAAGCCCTGAAATGAAGCGCACGTTAGCGGTATTAAAAGACGATTTAACGAAAAAGAATCGTAGTATTAATAAGTTGCAATCGGCACTTAATGATACTCAAAAAATCAACCAACGTTTGCAGAATGACTTAAATAGCAAACTAATTGATTACCAAGCGTTGTTACAGCTTAACGATAAGATCAGTAATGAGAACCGTACTTTAACTGCATCTAACCAAAGTTTGTACAGCCAAGTAGAGCAAGCTGGTAGCAGTAATGCTGAAGCTCAACTACTTGAGCGTAACCAACAGCTAGAGAATCAACTGGCTGGTGTAAACGAGCAAATATTAGGTCTTCAAAAAACAATTTCTGAGAATACTGGTAATTCAGAGCAACAGAAACAGTTACAAGACCAATTCAACCAAATGCAGACTCAGCGTGACGAATTACGTGACCAAAACAATAAGCTAAGTGCTCATATTGTTGAATTGGTGCAACGTACCGAAGACGCAGGTCAACCAGAACAATCAGGCATTGCCTGGTGGTTATTTGGCGCTGTGGTTGCGGTATTAGTAGCACTTATAGGTTTAGTATTCTTTGCCACAAGCAAACGCCATAAAGATCTTCAGTTAGATATGGAAGATGCGTTAAAACGTAAAGAAGAAGAAATTAAAACAGAGAAAATCTACGCAGCAGCCGCTAACGAAAAACTTCGTAAGGTATTGCATGGAGAAGCTCAGCAACGCAGTTGGTCACCGTTACCTGACAGCTTGCCAGAGAATCTCAAGAAAGACTCTGCATAATCAATCAAGGCCAGCTTAGCTGGCCTTTTCTTTATCTGCTTCACCCAATATCATTGAGCCTCCCCAACAATTTATCTAGCATGGCAATTAGCAGCCTTGAAAATGGAAGACGTTTGAGTGGACTTACATATATTTGATTTAGACGATACCCTTATAGCGGGTGATAGTGGAGTGTTGTGGCACCAGTATCTAGTAGAACAAGGTATTGTCACTCAAGCTGGTTTCTTAGCGCAGGATGCCGCAATGATGGAGCAGTACGCCCAGGGAGAGCTGGCACTTGAAGAATACATCCGTTTTAGCCTCAGTCCTATTCAATCACTTAGCTGTAGTCAAATAGATCAGTTAGTCGAAGACTTTATACAACAACACATTCGACAGATTATTTACCCTGAAGGTCAAAAGCTAATCGATGCTCTCCTTTATCAGCAACATCAGGTGCTTATTATCTCTGCAACGGTAAGCTTTATTGTCAAACAAGTCGCCAAGCAGCTAAGCGTAAAAGACTTTCTAGGGGTAGATTTAAAGCTTAAAAATGGCAGCTATAGCGAACATATAGACGGTGTTGCCAGCTTTAGAGAAGGTAAAGTAATTCGTTTACTAGAATGGCAGGAAAACAAGCCACAAGCTTACCAGCGTAGCTACTTTTATTCTGATTCTATTAACGACCGAGCGCTATTGGAACATGTAGACAAGGCCTATGTGGTAAACCCCTGCCCTAAACTAAAACGACTTGCTATGGAGAAATCGTGGTCAATGTTGAGTTGGCAACTATAGAAAACATAGTAATGAAACATACAAAAAAGCCGAAAGCATCTGCATTCGGCTTCTAAATAAAACCAGTAATTTTATAGCTGGCTTTGCATATAATTTTGTAATCCAATCTTATTAATTAAACCAAGCTGTTGTTCCAGCCAGTAAGCATGGTCCATTTCTGTATCGTCAATTAAAGTTTGTAGCATATTACGCGTTACGTAGTCTTGTTTAGTTTCGCACAAGGCCATCGTTTCTTTCAGCAAGGCGTCGACCTCATATTCAACTTTAAGGTCGTTCTCCAGCATACTTGGTACATCTTTACCAATGCGTAAAGGCTCACGCTGACTTAAATCAGGAGTACCTTCCAAAAACAAAATTCTCTGGATCAACAACGAAGCATGACCTTTCTCATCATCAAACTCATGGTCGATTCGCTCATAGAGCTTATTTAGTCCCCAATCTTCGTACATACGAGAGTGGATAAAGTATTGATCCATTGCTGTTAGTTCATTCATTAACAGGCGATTTAACGCGTCAATTACTTCACTATTACCCTTCATTAGTCGTCTCCTTCAGTAATTTGAGCAGCTAAGTAATTTTCAATGCCCATCTTATCAATTTGATATTGCTGAGTTTCAATCCAATCAACATGATCTTCTTCGTAATCTAGAATTTCTTCTAATAAATCACGACTTACAAAATCTTTGGCAGCTTCACAACTGGCAATAGCATCTTTTAGCACCGGAAGCTGCTCAAGCTGAAAGTCCATATCGCATTGCAACATCTCTTCCGTTGATTCACCAATCCGCAATGTACCCAACATATGAGCATGAGGTAAGCCTTCAAGGAACAATATGCGTTCCATAATTTTGTCGGCTTGTTTCATATCTTTAATCGACTTTTTATAATTCTTCTCATTGAGCGCTTCTAAGCCCCAATTGCGGTACATTCTGGCGTGTAAAAAGTACTGATTTATTGATGTGAGTTCGGTAGTTAACACCTTATTTAGTAAGGCTATTATGCTCGGATCGGCTTTCATTTCTTCACTCCATACTGCCATTTAAGCTATCGAAAAAGTATACACCTATCCAAATAATTTCGCATATTATATTTACATTTCATTAACTTACGATAAAAGTAATAACAAGCGTTATCATTTAGATTTAAGTCACAATAAGTAATAGTGTCACATTTAACCCCTTATGAGTTAACGATCACACTGTCATTAATCGTACAAAAAAACAGCAGAAAAAATTGATCTAAGACAAGTTTGTAAGTTCAGTATTCACTGGCACTTGAGTATAATTATTAGTGAATTATTTCCAAGGATGGCTAAACACAAGTGAGGTCATTATGTTCATCGGATTCCTAAAAACACTGTCTAAAGCTACTCTCATTTCTTTATCGATTTTCTTAATTTTGCTGGCGCTTAAGTTGTCGTCGCAGTTCGCGATAGGTTTGTACCAGGCAGCCTTATAACGTTACTTTGTAAAATTGAGGTATGCGCCACCTAGCTGGCGCATTTGCTGTTGAATCCAGGTAACTCGCTTTTGCATGTATGGCGTTTTTGGCCACAAACTGTAACGATAGGGACTTGGTAATAAGGCAGCCAAACTAGCAGATTGATAATGGCTTAATCTGGCAGCTGGCAGCTTAAAGTAATGTTTGCTGGCAGCTTCTACTCCGTAGATACCAGGTCCAAACTCGGCCACATTGAGATAAATTTCAAGTATTCGTTGTTTGGGTAAATTCAACTCAAGCAGCAGACTAAAGCCAGCTTCAAAAGCTTTTCGCCAATAGCTCTGAGCGGGCCACAACCAAAGGTTCTTAGCGGTTTGTTGGGTTATGGTACTCGCGCCACGCAACTTGCCACCTTGCTGATTATTCTTAAACGCCATCATGATAGCGGAATAATCCACACCCCAATGCTGGGGGAAACGCTGATCCTCTGCCGCCACCAAAGCTAACACCATACTTGGCGAAATCGCATTCAGGTTTCGCCATTGGTGAGCAACATCCTCCGGATAACTGCTGGGTGGGTATAAGCTTCGATGCAATCGCCAAGACCACATTGGGGGATCAATCCAGCGTAAGCTCAATACCAGTAGTTCAGCAGTCACCATGAATATAAGTAAACCGTAGCCAATCTTAGCCGCTATTTTTTTCAGCATATTGTTTACATATAGTCTTGAGTCAAATCATCACGTTAGTATACCTAAATGGTCTTAGGTTCCACCTGTTTCAGTCTTCATTAACTGCTTTTTCTTACTAACAGCTTGCGTGAAATAATGCACCAACATGCCTAAGCTTAGCCCCCAAAATGCGCTGCCAATACCAAAGAAGTTCACCGAAGAAGCGGTCAACAAAAAGGTGCATATCGCCGCTTCCCTACCCTTTGTATCAGCCAGTGCACCAGCTAAACTATTGGCAATAGTGCTTAATAGCGCTAAACCAGCTACTGCTGCTACTAGCTCTTGAGGAAATGCCGCGAATAAACTCACCACCGTTGCTCCCAACAAGCCAATAGCGATATAGAAAATACCAGCCCAAATAGACGCTAGGTAACGCTTACTTGGATCACTATCGGCCTCCTTACCCATGCAAATAGACGCAGTAATGGCTGAAAGGTTAAACGCGAAACCTCCAAAAGGCGCGAGAACCAAGCCAGTAACGCCGGTCCAAGTGATGATAGGTGAAATGGCAGGGCGATAGCCATTACCGTGCAAAGCCGCTATTCCCGGCATATTTTGTGAAGCCATGGTCACAACAAACAAAGGTAAACCAACGCCAATCAGCGCCTTCCAAGAAAAATCTGGGCTTACCCATTCGGGCTTAGCAAGCTGAAAACTCACTGACGATAAATCTAACAAACCTAGTTGATAAGCTACGCCACATCCCACCAACAAAGTTAGCAACATGACATAACGCGGAGCAATATGGCGACCAATGAGATAACACGCAATCATAGCCACTACCAAGATTAACTGGCTCTCTACAGCACTAAACAATTGCAAACTAAACTGCAGTAAAACCCCGGCTAGCATGGCCGCTGCTAAAGACTGGGGGATCCAGCGAATCAACTTATCGATAAAGCCGCTCAATCCGCTCAGAGTAATCAGCAAAGAACTAAACAAAAATGCGCCAATCGCTTCGTTTATCGACAAACCTTGTAAACTAGTTACCAGCAAGGCGGCTCCCGGCGTAGACCAGGCAGTAAGAATTGGCTTTTTGCTATGCCAAGATAAGCCAATGCTGCTCAGCCCCATGCCCACTCCCAAAGCCCATAACCAAGAACTTATTTGCTGCTCACTGGCACCTGCCGCCGCAGCGGCTTGAAATACAATCACCGCCGAACTGGTATAGCCAACCAACACCACAATAAAACCCGCTGAAACACGGGAAGCAACAAACCAGTCACGCATTGTTAAGCACTCCTTTTGCTATTTAACCTTGCGTGCGCTATAGCGCACAGCGTGGACAAGCCTAGCACTTGTGCGTTATAACGTACAAATTATTTTTTGAATTCATTAGGTGGCTAATTGCACGCGCTCAACCAATACCTCGCTCAAGCCTTAAAAACACAACGTCAACAAAAAAAGTGGAGCTTAGACACCGCAGCCAAACAAACTGGCGTGAGTAAAGCTATGCTAGGCCAAATAGAACGTGGTGAGTCTAGCCCTACTATTGCCACCTTGTGGAAAATAGCGGGAGGCTTTTCTACTTCACTGTCTACCTTTCTAGAGCCCAGTATCAGTGAACAAAGTTCGCTACAAATAAGAACTGCTGACCAGCTTCGTCAACAACCTGCCAGCGACAACATGCTAGTAGCTACTCTCTTTCCCTATGAAGAAAAATACGGCTTTGAGATGTACGAGCTCACCCTATTAACGGGTTATCAACGCGTATCCGAGCCTCACGAACCGGGTGTGAGCGAGCATATCATTGTAATAAGCGGAGAAATGGAAGTACTGGTTAACGGGCAATGGCTACGCTTGCAAAAAGGCCAAGCGCTTCGCTTTGCAGCGGATCAAGAACATGGTTATAGAAATTTGCACCCGCAAACAGCGGTGTTTCACGACATCATTCATTACCCAAATACAGGCAACTAAGGTGTCATTATTTTCCAGAGGACGGAAATGAAAAAAGCCTGCTAAAAAGCAGGCTTTTAAAAGGTGGTGCCCGGAGGCGGAATCGAACCACCGACACGAGGATTTTCAATCCTCTGCTCTACCGACTGAGCTATCCGGGCAACGGCGGCTATTAAACGTTTTTAGCCTAAACAAGTCAACCGCTTTTTCCAAAATTAGTGTTGAGTGACCACAAAGCGAACAAAGCATCTAAAAATCCACCAATCTAAGCCACTTTTATTAAATATTTGCGCATTCTAAGTCTGTTTAGCGTAAAACCCTCAAAAATCAGTTTACCAAATCATGCTTTCTCATTACCCTAGGCGCCGCTATTCACTAGCCATAAATTATAGCCACCAGCCGTTTTATCCTTTTAGGCTTAAAACCGCCTAATCCTATAGATTTATCAGCTAATTTTTAGGGCAGAAGTCACGTGCTTCTGCCTTTTTTATTCGAGAGAATTGATGCTTAGTATTTTTGATGTGTTTAAGGTGGGTATAGGACCATCTAGCTCACACACCGTTGGGCCGATGATTGCCGCTCATAACTTTATTCAACAGTTAACCCAAGCCAAGATACTTAAACAAGTAGATAGCATTACCGTTGATGTATATGGATCCTTGTCTTTAACAGGCAAAGGCCACCACACTGACACAGCCATTATTATGGGTTTAGCAGGAAATCTACCCCACAATGTAGATATCGATGCTATTGCGGGCTTTGTACAACACTTAGAACAAACCGCAATACTTAAGGTAGCCAACAATCAACACCAAGTGGCGTTTCCTGCTAAGGCATTAACTTTTCATTCCACTTGTTTGCCGTTACACGAAAACGGCATGGTGATTCATGCTTGGCAAGGCAACCAGAACATCAAATCGATAACCTACTACTCTACTGGCGGTGGCTTTGTAGTAGAAGAACAACACTTTGGCCAAACAAACACTCAAACAATTAGCGTGCCTTTTCCTTATAATTCAGCAGCATCCTTGTTGGAGCAATGCCGCGAAAACGGAATGTCGATAAGTGGTTTAGTTCGAGCCAATGAACGAGCATTTAACTCCCAAACCATCATCAACCAACAAACCAGCACACTTTGGCAAACCATGTCACAAGCCATCGACCGAGGTTGCAAAACCGAAGGCATACTGGCGGGTCCATTACGCGTGCCACGGCGAGCAGCTTCTTTGCTACGCCAACTAAAAGGGCGCGGTTCAATGAGCAAAGACCCTATGGACATTATTGATTGGGTGAATTTGTTTGCTTTAGCAGTCAGTGAAGAAAACGCCGCTGGCGGCAGAGTGGTAACCGCCCCCACCAATGGCGCAGCGGGTATAATCCCCGCGATTTTGGCTTACTATAACAAGTTCATCGAACCCTTAAATGAAGAAACCGTTCAACGTTTTTTGATGTGTTCAGGTGCCATTGGCATTTTGTATAAAACCAATGCGTCGGTATCGGGTGCAGAAGTTGGTTGCCAAGGCGAAGTGGGTGTTGCCTGCTCCATGGCTGCCGCGGGTTTAGCAGAGCTACTTGGTGGTAGCCCAATGCAAGTCTGTGAAGCGGCCGAAATTGGTATGGAACACAATTTGGGCCTAACCTGCGATCCAGTGGCTGGCCAAGTACAAGTGCCGTGTATTGAGCGTAACGCGATTGCCGCAGTAAAAGCGATTAACTCAAGCCGCATGGCGTTGAGGCGAACCAATGAGTCTCGCGTATCCCTCGATAGAGTCATCGAAACCATGTATGCCACCGGTAAAGACATGAACGCCAAATATCGCGAAACTTCACAAGGTGGTTTAGCGATTAAAGTGGCGATGACATGTAGCTAAACAACGACGGTTTTTAATCCAGCCTTTACAAAGACTTAAATACTGAGCTAACAATCACAAACAGCCCTTTCAATAGGGCTAGTAGCTTGCTAAACCACGACCAATGTTATAATGTAACGCTCAAATTTTGAGGGTGTTCACAGCTCCCCTCGCTAACCCTTGTTTTTACTCGGTATTTCATGATTACTGCTAATTATATACAACGCGTAAGTGATTACTGTCATCAGCAGAAACTCAAGCTCACTCCTAATCGTGCCGCCGTGTTAGCCATTTTACATAAACAAAATGCACCACTTAGCGCCTACGACGTACTCGCAGAGCTGCAACAGCAGCAGCCTAAAACCAAACCGCCAACGGTTTATCGAGCTCTAGAATTTTTAATTCAGCATCACTTCATTCAGCATATTGAATCTACAAGTCGTTACTTAGTAAGCCAGCAGCAAGAGAGCTTTGCACCGCACCCCTTACTTATATGTACCGATTGTAAAAGTGTGACTCAAATGAATTTATCCAGTGAGCTAAAGCTAGAGTTAGATCATTTTGCAGGGCAACAAGGGTTTAGTCTGCATCCTCAAAGTTACGAATTTCAAGGCTTGTGCGCCAGCTGCCAACCTAGACAGAGCGCATGAATATAGCACTGATTATGGCAACCATAGCCACTAAAAATACTATAACAACAGCTGCATTAAGACAGCGTTTAATAGGTAAAAGACACTATGTTTAACAGTAAAGCCCAACTGTTTGGCCGCCCAAGCAGGCTGCCCAACAAACATTGGCAACTCATTTTGGCCTGCGGAGCCGTTATCACCATCGCAAGCTTTTGGCCCTCGTCAAAAACCACCACTTCAAGTGCGGGTTCTCGCCAACTGATCGAGCTGCCACAAAACAGCTTCACTAAACAAAACGATGGTTTAGTTTTCGACTTAAGCAGTAGCTCACGTGAAGCCATTGATTTAGTTAAACAAAAACCTCGCCCAGAACCCAGTTCAGCGCAGTTTAAACAGTCAGCAGTAAACACTAGCAAGCAACAAGCTGACTCAGCTGTTCAATCGCCAGAGTCCACTACCGCGTCAAACAGCGAGCCACTAGTTGGCGGCGTACGCAGTTACCAGTACACCATCAAAGAAGGTGATACTTTAGGTAAGATTTTCACCCGTTTCGAGATAACGCAAACCACAATGTATCAAGTATTAGAAGCTGACATCTCGGTGTTGGCACTTGATACTCTAAGCCCAGGGCATGAACTTACCTTTACTATCGATCACGACAAACAGGAGCTACAAGCTCTACAACTGGCTTTTAACCCTGCTCAACAAATTGTCTTTAAACGTGTCGACCCTACTACCTTTGAATACGAAACCGTTAGCATTGAAGGTCAATGGCAAAAACAAGCCATTAGCGGCACCATTGAAGGCAGCTTTTACGTATCTGCCCGTAAAGCCGGATTAAGCCCAAGTGAAGTGGAACAAGTGGCCACCATGTTCAAAGACAAAATTCGTTTTTCACGTGATTTTCGAGCGGGTGATGTATTCCAAGTGGTAAGAAACCGCCAATACATTGATGATGAGTTAACCGGTCAGAGCGAAATTAGCGCGGTGCGCATGTTTAATCGTGGCAATGAATATAGCGCTTACCTATTTAGTAACGGCAACTACTACGATAAAGATGGTGAAAGCCTTGCACGAGCCTTTATGCGGGTACCATTAAAACGCGCCCAACGAGTTAGCTCCGGGTTTAACCCTCGTCGCAAGCACCCGGTAACAGGGCGAATATCCCCGCACAACGGTACAGATTTCCCGGTAGCCATTGGCACCCCAGTTCTCGCAGCAGGCGATGGTGTGGTGACGCGAATAGAAAACCACCCTTATGCCGGTAAATACTTAGTGATTCAACACGGCGGCAAATATCGCTCGCGCTATCTGCACTTAAATAAATTTAAAGTGCGAAAAGGTCAGCGAGTCACACGCGGTCAAATCATAGCAGAGTCTGGTAATACCGGACGTTCTACCGGCCCTCACCTACATTATGAGTTTCATATAAATGGCCGTGCGGTAAACGCAATGACAGCTAAAATCCCGCTGGCATCGGCAATTGATAAACAAGAGCTAACAGCCTTTAATAAGCTAGTGAAAGATATGAATCAGTTAATTAAAACCGGCTAAATAAGCTAGCTGAACAATAAACTTAAAACGGAGCGTAATGCTCCGTTTTTTATTTCAGATTTACCATACATTTAAGCGCTACCATGCTGAGCCGAACTGCAAATACACAGCGGTATCGTTTTTGTGCTGCGCAATATCAATACCCCACTTCAAGCCTAATTGGCGAGCGATTAAGTGTCTAAACCCACCACCATAAATAGTTTGTAACTCGCTATCTTGGCCTTGATTATAAGCCGAGCCTGCGCCCGTAAAACCAATCAATTCCCAGCGCGAATTTAGCGCGTAGGCAAGTTCTACTTCTGCAGACGCTACCTGTTCACCTTGATAGCGCATCGCCGGGATACCGCGAATATCGATAAATGGAAGCTCCCAAGCAGGCGCCCCCTCACTAACTGCGGTAGCAACCACACGGCCAGAGACTCGCCACTTATCCGACAACGTTTGATAAGCATTAATGTACGAGTTAAATCGAGTAAAATCGTGGTCGCCTCCAGCATAGCTGCCGTGTTCAGATACTTTTACGCGAGCCTTAATACCGTTGTTTGGAGAGAACTGGTTGTCTAAGGATTCGTACAGCAAGCCATAAGAAAAAGCCGCATCTCTAGACTCCGTTTTACCCACACCTTCAAAGTTTAGATCTCCACCACTCAGCTTGTAGCCCCCATTCACAAACCAGTTACTGTTGGCGATACGAATATCTAGGTCATGCTGAGTAAGAAATCCATCGGCAGTCATTTTTACCGGATCTCCCGCGCCGTAAAAATCAATGTTGATTAAGCCTTGGAATATGCCCCCTTCATAACGAATGCCATCGTTGAGCCAGTTACCAGAGTGGAAAGCCCCAAAAAACTGGGTACCGTTGTTGGTACCGCCACCCACAATGCCAGAAACGCTCGGCGAGATAGTTGTTGCAGTATTCGTTCGCCGGCGTTCCTCTTTTTGCTCTTCTGTTTCGTGGAAAAAAATGGCACCTAATAGCCCGCCATTTCCAATAGCTGGATCGGTAATTAGCGCCGGAAACAGTAAAAAGCCGTGGGCATTTTCTAAAGCCCACTCAGAGACATCTAGCTTACCATCTAAGGGGTCACGAAATTGATCCCAGGTCGATTTAGCGCTAATCGTTCCCGCTAGCAGGGCTAAGGTCCAAACGTATTTTTTTAACATACGGACACACTCTGAAGGGGGCATTGAACGCAGGCCTTAAAAAGGCTAATCATTAACTTACTCACCGTAAATAAGTTCTGCGTCAATCTCATCATCTAAATGCTGCTGGTAGATATCTTCAACCATTGCATCTTCAACAAACTCGCGTTCATAACGGGCACACTCTTCTTCATCATAAGCGCCAGCAATCACCCCAGCCCCAGCGCCTATGGCCGCTCCATTGCCAGCATTGCCTACAATAGCCCCCGCTACACCACCAATAATCGCGCCATCTACCGCATCAGTAATCACATTACCATCACAGGGATTAGCGCTAACTAACGCAGTATTAAACACACCGAACACTAAAGCGGCCGCCACAAATACACGCTGTGAAGGTGGCTGTTTACGCTGTTTGTTACTCTTTCTCATGAGACTTCTCTTAAGCAATTGATTTTTATGGCACAAGTGTGGCGATAAGTAAGAGAAATGGAAAATGAGCAGGTGTAAGCGGAGCTTATAGGAATAAATATTTTGCTACATCAAAAGCTGAACACGAATAGCTGAAGCACCGAAAAACGATAAAAAAGGACTACGAAGAACCCAAAATCAGCAAATAAAGTAGCCTTGAGTGGGCTAAGCGGGACTTGTTCACGTTAATTTATGAATGAAATTGCCGTTTACGCGGTCTAATGTAATGTAGGTAGCAAGAGGTCGCCTTTATGAACAGAATTACTCTTACTATATTGTTGTTGATCCCAATAGCCTTGAGCATTGCGGTGGGTATTAAAGTGAGTCATGGCATTTCCCTAAACTCGCCGTTAGTTGTGCAGAGTCAAGCTAACGCTTAGCTCCGCACAGCGTGCCGACACAAGCCAAACAATGGTGTTGGCTAAGCCGTTTCACCTTCTTACTAATATTAACTAATCAAACAATACACTAGCGCCATTTTCGGCACTGCCAATTAAGCGGCGGAATGGTTCAAATAGCTCTCTGCCGGTGCCAAAGTGCTGCTGATTTTTGCTGTCTTGCTCAATCTCTCTCGCACTTAACTGCTGCGGATCTAATTGGCAGTTAAGTGTGCCAGTTATTGCATCGAGCTGAATCAAATCTCCATCGCGTAACTTCGCCAATATACCACCTTTAGCTGTTTCAGGGCTTAAATGTAAGGCAGAGGGTATTTTGCCTGAAGCACCCGACAAACGACCATCTGTTACCAATGCCACTTTAAACCCTTGTTTCTGAAGGTTACCCAGTATCGGCATCAACTTGTGCAGTTCTGGCATGCCATTGGCTGCAGGCCCGTTATAACGAACCACTACCACCACATCTTGATTCAATAGACCTTGTTGGTAAGCCTCTACCACTTGATGCTGGCAATCAAAGATTTTAGCGGGCGCTGTAATTATTTGCTGGCTCACGGCTACAGCGCTGGTTTTAATCACTGCCCTGCCTAGGTTACCGCTGAGTAATTGTAAGCCACCGTTTTCGGCAAACTGATGCTTGTCAGCGGCAATCACGCTGCTATTTAGGCTTTCACTTGCACTGCGCCAACATAGCTCGCCATTCTCCAAATAAGGAGATTGTAAGTAATCACTAAGCTGGCCATAAATGGTATTCGCGTCCATATGCAACAAACCGCGTTGCGCTAACAAACGCAATAGGCAAGGTACCCCGCCCGCATGCTCAAAAGCATTAATATCGGCTGGGCCATTAGGATACATACTCGAGAGTTGCGGCACTGCTTTAGCCAGTTGCGCAAAATCATCCCAGGTTAATATCAACCCTGCAGCACGGGCTATCGCTATCATATGCAGGGTGTGGTTAGTGCTGCCGCCCGATGCCATTAGCGCAACCAAACCATTCACCAAAGCCTTTTCGTCAAGCACTCGATACAAAGGCTGATAATTGGGGCTGCCCATGGCAATTATTACCATGTGTTTAGCAAGCTGCTCGGTGAGTTTTTCTCGAAGAGGTGAATTCACTTCAACAAAGGCGCTGCCCGGTAGCATTAATCCCATGGCTTCAAATACCAATTGGTTAGTATTCGCAGTGCCATAAAAGGTACAAGTGCCGGGTGCGTGGTAAGCTTTATTTTCGGTCTCTTGTAAGGCCGATTTATCCAGTTCACCCGCTGCGTATTGCTGACGAACAGCCACTTTTTGCTCGTTTGAGATGCCGCTAGGCATTGGACCACTTGGCACAAAAGCAGTAGGTAAATGACCAAAAGACAAAGCGCCCATTAGTTGACCAGGCGCTATTTTGTCACACACACCTAACAGCAAACACCCATCAAAGCCTTGGTGACTTAAGCCAATAGCGGTACTTTGAGCAATTAGGTCACGTGAATACAAAGACAAATCCATGCCTTCTTGACCTTGGGTAACCCCATCACACATTGCTGGCACGCCACCCGCCACTTGAGCACTGTGGCCCAAGCTCGCCAAGCAATGCTGAATCTTTTGCGGGTATACCGCATACGGTTGATGTGCGCTTAACATGTCGTTATAAGCACTAATAATCGCAATATTAACCCGAGTAAAATCTAGCAAGCGCCCTTTTTGCTGCTCACTACAGGCAGCCACAGCATGTGCCAAATTACCGCAACTTAAACGCGCCCTAGAGCAGCCTTTTGCGGCTTGCTGCTGCATTCGTTGCACATAATCATTACGTAAGGTTTTGCTGCGCTGGCGAATGGTTTGAGTCACTTGCTGAATAATCGAGTTCATGGTTTGCTCGCCTCAGCGAGATGACTCGCCGCATGAATACAACGCTGCATAACCATATCAAATCGCCCGGTTATCGAAACACTCACTACATCGTGCTCCGCAGCTGTAGGTAACTCTAAGTCTTGGTATTGGCTGCTTAACAAATCACTGGGCATAAAATGCTGCTCTCGTTGTCGCAAGCGGGTTTCAATTAAAGCTTGCGCGCCAACTAAATGAATAAACCCCACTGTGCCAGACATCTCTCTCAATTTATCGCGATAGGCTTTTTTTAAGGCTGAGCATACAATCACAACGCTTTGCCCACGCTGGCTAAACGAAGCTGCAGATAGGGTCACTTGTTCTAACCAAGGCCAGCGGTCTTGATCATCAAGTGGCTGGCCGCTTTTCATTTTTTCAATATTACTGGTGGGGTGTAAATCGTCTGCATCTACAAACTGAAAACCCAAACATTCCGCCAGTGCTTTACCAACACTAGACTTTCCAGACCCGGATACGCCCATAATAATATAGATACTGGGGGGCTTAATGTTCGTCATATTCAACCTTTTTCGCGCGTGTTGTTTGAGCCGAAAGTTCTGTCTCTATACCGCTTAGTGTTACCGTTAGCGAGTAATGCTCACCTGGTGTGAATCCACCGATTAGCAGTGTATTGGTGCTTTTATTCGAGATGGTAAGTGTAGTACTTTGCGAAACGTTAGCACTTACTGAAATACACTTCTGTATAGCGTTTTCTGACAGAGCTTGTTGCACAAACTCAATATCAAATGTCGCGCCGCGAAACTTGCGGTGAGCCGAGGCATGTAACCATTCTTTGGGTAACTGCGGGCTTACCAGCAAGCCTTCGCTGCAACCGCGCATGCCAAATAACTGTTCAACCAGTAATTGATAAAACCAAGCACTGGTTCCTGTATTAAACAAGTTACTAGAGCGACCAGCAGTACGCGGGTATTGGTAGTAAGCACCGCGATAATAATTTGGCAAATACACCGGAAGCTGACCACGAATACTTAAATCCTCATTCTCATTGGAGGGGATCATTTTTCGCAATACCTTAAACGCGCGTTCACCCAGACCATTGGCATACAGCGATGCGGCATAAAACGCCGCCGCATGGTTATACACCGAACCATTCTCTGCGCTGCCGGGCCATTTTTGGGTCACTCGGCCAACATCATCGCGCATTTGGGTAAATGCAGGCGCGTTCATCATTACCCCAAAAGGCGTGTCGAGTTGCTCGTCAATCGCTGCCAACATTTGTTGGCTTTGCTGCTGATTAGCGGCTCCACATAATAAGGCCCAACTTTGAGCATTAAGAAAAATACGCCCTTCAACATCCTTACTTACGCCAAATAATACGCCGTTATCGGTAATCCCTCGGCCATACCACTGCCCGTCCCAAAAATACTGATTAATACGCTGATTAAGTTGTGTGGCATGTTGCTCAAATTGGTTTGCTAGCTGAGTTTGCTCAAGCTTATGGCAAACTGGCACCCACAACTGCAAGGCATAAGAAATGGCTTCAGCTAACCAACCCGACACCCCTTTGCCTTGGTAACCCACCATATTCATTGGGTCGCACCAATCACCTTGAGCAATATACGGTAAACCTCGCTCATCATTCGCCTCGCATAAAACCTGCATCGCCTTAGAAACATGTTCAAATACACTGCTCTGCGTTGCTTGGTCTGCCCACGCTAAAGGCAGCTCCAACAGACTGTAATCATTGGTTTCTTGAAGGTAGGCACTTAATACAATAGCTAGCCAAACGGGGTGATCGGTATGCGGCACCTGATTGATGTATTTCAGCTCAGCTTGTTCACTAAGCAAAATGCCATCAGGCATTTCACCACTAAATTTCTGTTGTTGAAGCGCGGTGATTATGGCCTTTTTACAGGCTTGGGGGTTGAGATACACCATGCCCATGGCGTCTTGCAGGTAGTTACGTGTTTGCGGGTCGGTAGTAAGGCGATTGCTATCGCCATGATAAAACACCTGTCGAGGTAACCAATTATTCACAAAGTGATTAAACTGCTGATCGGGTGTGTTCACCTTCATGCAGCCTTGCGCCTGCGAGAAATAATCTTCAGATTCCGCTTTTATTTGCTGCTCATCAATCTGTAAATAGCGTTGATTAAGTTGTTGAATCTCAGCCTTATCTTTGGCGGGCCCAAAACATAAACGCAAACTGTCGCTAGCTTTAGGCGCTAACAAATATTGAAACTGCATAATAGCCGCAGGCAATTCATAATGGGCCTCACCGTTAGCAAGGTTACCGCCATGTTGAAGGCTACTAGGGTTATGTAAGCCTCCTTCGCCTTCAAAGGCAGCTTGCGATACTTCATAATAATCAGGAATTCGACTAGCAGACAAAAACGTCAGATCTTTTAGGTGTTGATTTTTGAAGTAATCATCTACTTTCTGATAAGGGGTTACGCTGCTACACACAATCGCATTTAGCTCAGTGTTGTATTGCCCTCCCATATTCATCCACGAGGCATAACCTACCGGAAAATAAGGTATAAGCGAAATGTCTCTAAGGTGGTTACTTACATTAACCACGCGTATTTGCCAGAGCTCTAGTACATCATTCGCTGCCAAACTAAGCGTAATAGTGAGCTCAATATCCAGTTTTTCAATTTTCCAGCGAATATCTGCCAAGCCAGGTTCAAATGCATAAGCATCTAAACTTACCCGCATCGGCTCATAAGGTGCCGAAAACATCTCGCCCGTTTGGTTATCTCTTAAATAAAAAAAGCGCCCTGGATGATGACTAAAATAAGGCTGCTCTGGCTGCATAAAGCTTTGCGCAGCTAAGTTAGGTACATGGGTGTATTTTCGTGGTTCAGGATCCATATATTGACTCACTGCATAACCACGACAGTTCATATGCAGCATCATTTTTTTGTTCCACAAATAAGCGGCGCTATTCGGCGCTATGCATGGGTCGTCAAGCTGATAACGCGTTCCGTCTTCAATAAACTTAGCCATGGTTTAACTCTTGTTTGTGATCATCAAAGGACTCTAAGGTGTGCTAGCACGTGCGATAAAACGAGGTGATTCCACTTTAGGAATCGTTAACTGCAAATCGTAAGCCATGTTGAGTACTCGCCGACAGGCAGCACTGGCCATTTGCTCTATAGGAATGCTAATGGTGCTTAAGGGCGGAGAAGCATAAGCAGCAAAGTCGACATTGTCGTAACCCAATACCGCCACTTGTTGAGGTACCTTAATGCCGGCACTTTGCAGCATTGATAACGCCACTAACGCCACCTTGTCGTTACCACAAAACAATGCGTCAAACGCGAGGCCACTGCTTAACAATTGATGAATGGCTGCTCGGCACTCTTCAAAATCAAAGCTACCTTCAATAACCAACCTGGGATTAATTGGGCGGTCTTGTCTGGCTAACTCATTCACAAAGCCCTGCTGGCGCTGCTGGGCATCTTGGGCGCTTAATCGCCCAGTGATACAGGCAATGTTTTGGTGGCCCTGTTTAAGTAAGGCGGCGGCAGCTAATTTGCCCCCCAAGTAATGATCAACACTAAAAGACTCTGCAGACAGTAAATCTACCGAATGATTAATAAAGACTAACGGCGGGTAGCTGGCTTGTGCGCTAAGCAAGTCAGATACAGCCATTTCTGGGCATACCATTAATACCCCATCACAATCGCGACGAATTAAGTAATCGAGGTGCTGTAAGCAGGCTTCATTACTGCCCGCACCTTCGGCATTGGCCAAAATTAGGTGTTTATCGTGACGCCGCAGCTCTAACTCAATGGCGTGCAATATATGCTGGTAAAAAGAGCCTGATAAAGAAGGTAACCACACGCCAATAATATTGGAACGCTGTGTTGATAAGGCCCGAGCAAAGCTATTAGGCCGATAATTTAGTTGGTGCATGGCTTGGCTAATTCGCTGTTGTGCTTTAGCCGATACTCCACCATTTCCCGACAATGAACGCGATACTGTGCCTACGCCAACCTCGGCTAATTTTGCCACATCTTTAATGGTCGCCATTTGCTCGCTCTGCTTTGCTCATTGCTGTTACAACCAGCATGAGCACCCGCCAGACTAGGCTCAAGCATCAAAAACGCAAAATGGAACCGATTCCATATATTTATGAAACAAATAGCAAGCGCTTAGAATAATTTCATCAAGGCAATAAAAAGAGCGCTCTTTTTTGCTGCTAGCTTAAGTTAACTATACCTGTTCGCTGGCGAGTTCATCATCACAATTGTCACAGCAGGGGTTTAAGATTCGTTCGGCACAATTAAATGGCTCAATGTGAATAATCACATCCACCACTTCATCTAACTCTTGCATCAAATGATCTTTAAACTCTTCACTAATGGAATGTGCTTTATCTACACTCATGTCTGGGTCAACCAATAAGTGAAAGTCTACCAAAATGGCACTGCCCACGCGGCGATTGCGAATCGCATGAACTTCTTTTATCTCATCATTACTAACCGCATGATGCTGAATTTTCTGCTCTAACTTTTCATCTGCTTCTTTTTCGGTAATCTCTTGCATGGCAGGCCATATAATTTCCCACGCCGCCTTTAGAATCATCGCAGTAACCAATAAAGCAGCGATTTGATCTAAATAATGCAAATGCGGAAAGAAGTAGTTGGCCAATACCGCTACTGCAACCGGTAACGAACTTAGGGCATCACTGCGATGATGCCAAGCGTTGGCGTGCAAAGCGCGGCTGTTAACACGTTTGGCTTGAATTAGTGTCCAACGGTACAACACTTCTTTTACGACTATCGACACCAATGCAGCCGCTAAGGCTAATACCCCAGGGTTACTGGTTTCATTGGCGGTTAAGGAGTTTATCGAATCCCAAGCAATGCCAACGCCGACCAATATTAACAATGCACCAATAAAAATATTAGTGAGCGTTTCAAAACGACCATGACCATAGGGGTGTTCTTTATCGGCAGGGGCAGCCCAATAACGAGAGCCAATTAAAATAGCAGCATCGGTGACTAAATCAGAAAAACTGTGTACTCCATCGGCGACCAGCGCTTGGCTACCAGTAAGCTTGCCCACACCAATTTTAAGAATCGCCAAAAACACATTGGCAATAGAGCCAATCCATGTTGCTTTGCGAACAGTTTTAACCACTTGCTGTTGCATGATGAGTCCGTCTACCACTAAAAAATGAGCACATAGTCTACCCAGTTCAGACCCAGAAAACGAGCCTAGGCTACCGACATCTATTATCTTTAAGTGATTGAAAATAAATATCATTTAGATTCAGGAGAGCAGAGATAAGATAAACGCTTGAAGCGCTTAACTATCTGCACTTAGCCACTGATAGCTTTTTAATCAATTAAAGCCACTAAACTATAGCGATAGGCTCCACTTGCTTCTATGCTATAGCTGAATTTGCCCTTGTTGTAGCTAAAAAGGATTGCCTCAATGATTACTTTGTATGGCTCGCCACGCACTCGCTCTTTGCGCGTATCGTGGATGCTGGAAGAATTACAACTCGAATGGAGTTATCACTACCTTAACCTTCAAGCCGGTGAACACCGCAGCGAAGAATATTTAAGCATTAATCCCTGCGGTAAAGTGCCTGCATTAAAAGATGGCGAGCTAGTCTTTAATGAATCTGCCGCAATTTGCCTTTATTTAGCCGAGAAATACGGCCCGCACTTTTTGCCCACTCCGGGCAGTGATCAATCCGCTCTACATCATCGCTGGGTAAGCTTTACTATTTGCGAATTAGAGCAAGCACTTTGGAGCATGGGCAAACATCGCTTTGCTTTACCTGAAGAACTACGCGTACCAGAAATGCTAGAAACCGCTACTTGGGAATTTAATAAAGCGACTGCCATTGCCGAGCTTTGGGTGCCAGAAGAAGGCTACCTATGCGGCGAGCAGTTTACCGTGGCAGATGTTTTACTCTGTCACACCCTAAATTGGGCAATGAGCTTTCAACAACAACTTCCCCCCAAGTTAATGGCATACCGTAAACGCACCAGCCAGCGCTCGGCCTTAAATACTGGCCTTGAAAAAGAAATGAACGGCAAGGCCATGAGCAATTTGTAAGCAGCTTCATCTCAGTAAGTAGTTAATAAAGCCAAGCCGAAAAGCTTGGCTTTTTCGATTTCGACTTAAGCTACCAAAAACGCCTGCTTTTGCTGAATAAAGCCAGACTATACTTGGGTTTTGCCAAGCAAGACGCTTATAATGCGCGGCATTACCAATTAGGAAGCAAAACATGAGCGGCATCATTACCCTTAAAGCCAAACGCGACAAAGCATTGTTGCGTCGTCATCCGTGGATTTTCTCTAACGGCATTCATAAAGTGTCGGGCAAGCCGCTCTCCGGTGAAACGGTTGAAGTGTACAGTGCTGAGGGGAAATACTTAGCCACCGCCGCTTACTCGCCTGATTCTCAAATTCGCGCGCGAGTATGGAGCTTTGATCAACAGCAACAAATTGATAAGCAATACTTTATTCAGCGCTTACAAGATGCCGATGCTGCTCGTAGCATTTTGCCAGAATTTGCCGATACCAATGCTTACCGCTTAGTCGCTGGCGAAAACGATGGTTTACCGGGCATTACTATTGACCGCTATGCCAATGTATTGGTTTTGCAGCTATTAAGTGCTGGCGCAGAGTTTCAACGCGCTAACTTAGTAGAGGCCCTAAAACACTGCTTCCCAGACGATGTTATTTACGAACGTTCAGATGTAGCTGTGCGCAAAAAAGAAGGCCTAGAACAAACCCAAGGTCTCATTCATGGTGAGCTTCCAGCTCAACCGATGGAAATAGAAGAAAACGGCCTGCGCTTGTTAATTAACGTAGAAACTGGTCACAAAACCGGTTACTACCTTGATCAGCGTAATAACCGCAAACTAGTTGGCCAACTGGCCAAGGGCAAAAAGATCCTCAACTGCTTTTGTTACACCGGTGGTTTTGGCACCTATGCCTTAGCTGGCGGCGCGAAAAAAGTAGTAAACATTGACGTGTCTGATGCGGCCTTAGAGATTGCCAATCAAAATGTTGAGCTAAATGGTTTAGATGCAAACAAGATTACTCAGTTAAATGCTGATGTATTTAAGCAGCTACGCGCTTACCGCGACTGTGACGAGCAGTTCGACATGATAGTGCTAGACCCACCAAAATTTGTTGATAGTAAAGCCAGCTTAAACCGCGCTAGCCGAGGTTACAAAGACATCAACATGCTAGCCATGCAGATGTTACGTCCTGGTGGAATATTGCTGACTTACTCCTGTTCTGGCCTTATGCCAACTAGCTTGTTCCAAAAAATCGTGGCCGATGCAGCCATTGATGCCAAACGAGAAATGCAATTTTTGAAAACCCTAGAACAAGCCGAAGATCACCCCGTAGGCGGCCCCTACCCAGAAGGCCACTACCTAAAAGGCTTTTTGTGCCGAGTTAAGTAAGCCACGCTCAAACGTCTTAGAACGATAAAAAACCGCAGGCTAGCCTGCGGTTTTTTATTGCTTAATCAGCAGCAAACAACTGGCCTTCAGCCAGAATAAAAGCACACGGCTATGCTGTTTTCTGCAGTAATTGATACTGTTGGTTAAGCTCTATTTCTTGCTTGCTCAAGCGGTAAACGGCAATAAATACTAAGGCAGTAATTGGGTTTAAAAATGGAATAATTTGAATACCGATAAGTGCCAATAGCTGGCCAGTTTTCCTTTTAGCAATAGCGCTGTGAATCCAATATACATACGACATAGCGCCGGCTGTCATAACCAACAAATAGGCAATAGAAAAGCCTAATTCTTCTCCCATTATATTCGGGAAGAAAAGCCAAACTGCACAACCTAAACTGAGTATCGCTACGATAGCCCAGCAAGCGATAAGAAAAAGTTTTCTAAACATCCCTAAAGAAGAAAACGACAATTGATAGTTGTTAATGTCCATACAAATTTAAAACCTGATTATTCTCTTTCACGTTTACGATGGCAAAGAGGCTTAGCGCATTCTCGGCACTGGAATGGCAGAGATGCTAGCATGTTTTAATCATATTCTTCGTGAAATTAAACACGAATGCTGGAACAAAACCCCGTCATTAAAGACCTATTTGTTACATTCCAAATCATGCCCAAACTCAAAACAGTCAACAACTTTTAGGTTATCAATAAGTAGAATCAGTGTTTAAAGGGCCCTCGCCCATGTTCAAACAACTACGGTAATAGGCGTTGGTGCTTTTCAGCTAAGACTTTCAAGCTCAAGCACTCGGTTTTGAGGATGCATCAGCCAAAACACCAGCCGCCAGCTCGCCCTGCAAGCTATTCCATAGTTTTAAGCAGTAATAAATCGGCATATGATCGGTAAAGCTTATGGAGGTATCACCATGCAAACGCTTAAGATTGTCACGCCATTCTTTAAAAGAATCCAAAAGGTGCTGGTTTATTTCTGCTAGGTCTATGCTCAGGCTTTTACGGCGTGCTTCTTGGGCCTGAAAAGTACTTACAATCAGTTCCTTATATTGTTCCGAACTCATCTCTGGCCGTTGGTAATCAATACGCTGATCACTGTGGATGTAAACCAGCTCGCCAGTATCTTCAAAACAAAACTTAATAGCAGGTACGTTCGGCGGCAACATTGGAATAGGATCACGCGCATGCTCTACTCGCCACACCGGTCGCTGCTTAAGTAAGTGGGTAAAGTCGCTGTCTCCTAGTCGCGGCGCGCCATAAATGTACAAACCGGTGGCTTGGGTTATTTTGGCAAAACACAAGGTCGCCAAAGCGCCTCCTAAGCTATGCCCAGTCATCCAAATCGGCCGTTCTGGATACTCGGCAATTTGTTGTTCAATAAAGGCTGCTAAGCCTTGCTCGCCATCCCAGATTTCATCTAAGGCTTTTTGAAAGCCGGTATGCACTTTGCCACCTTCACTAAATCGAGTAGGCAATGCATCTAAATCACTTCGCAATTCATACAATGCCGATAGCGACTTCAATTCAGTACCGCGAAAACTAATAATTAGTGCCTGTTGGTTACCAGCCGCCATGCACTCTGTGCCTTTACCTTGGAAAAAACTAAACTGATTAAAGCCCGCCAATTGATAGGCCATTCGCGCAAAACCTGGGTGGGTATAGGCCAACAACGAGCAATCGGCCAACCACCAAGCATTAACCTTAGAAAACTCAGTATTACTGGCCTCAAAGGGATGTGCAGACGCATCATTAAAATAGCGATAGTCCATGTCGGGCGGCACTATATCGTAGTTTTTAGGGTCAGGAATGGGCTTTATCATGGCAGTTTACTAAGTAAAAATGGCGGGTTTCATCTTACCTTAAGTTCAAACCATTTCACCACAGAGAGCTAAAGCAGTAATGGAAATTTGAACTGTTCACAGTTTTCATCCAAAGCGGCAATTGCGGAAGCGGTTTATTTAGCCATCTGATATAACTAGTCATTTAAGATGACTATTAGGGAGTAAGCAATGCGAATGACCCAATTAGCGTTAATACCTGCCTTGTTAGCAAAAATCCTATCATTTGTCGGTTTAGCCTGGTTGTTGAACGGCTGTGCTCCTAGCGTACAAACGGTTTATCTTACTCCAGAGGTAAAGGGACAGGTGGTGGTGCTAAAAAATGGAGCAAGCGCGCAATTCTTCCCCTTAGCAAAGAGCAACATTTATCACCGCAAGTATCCTGAAAAAGCGGTTGAATCAGATACCAATGGGCAGTTTACCCTAGCAGCAGAAAGCCAAGTAGAGGCTAGCTGGCTAATGGCCGGTCATGCCTTTAATTACTACCCCGTGTTTATAGAAAAAGGGCCTTTACGCTATCAGTTATTGGCTGAAGCATCGGTTAAAATGCATCATTTAGAAACGCTCACGTTAAGCAGCATAATTGTTGAAAGCGAGTTAAAGGGTGAGCCATTACTAGAAGACTCCGCCCCCAGCGCGCTACACCGCTGCAATTTTTCTTGGCTTACCCAGTTACGTCGCTCTTTGGCTGTTAATAGTGTTTTGGAGCAGCACTTTACGCAGCGCTCGGCGCTATCAACCCAAGAGCAAACTTATGTAGACGACCAATATCAGCAAACTCGATTATGGTTAGCACAAGTAAAGCGCAGCTGTGATTGGAGAGACAGGCATGGCCTACCCAACTACGATGATATGAAAGCAGGCAATGAGTACTTTAAGCAAATAGACAGCGCGCTCAGCAATAAATCACTGAGTAAACATGACAATGAGAGCAATACAAAGTGAACAAGAACTGAGCATGCAAAAACCTGGGCTGCTTTAAGCAAATCAGTAAAAGCCAACCAGAACTTGCTCACCCTGAATACGAGCCAAATGCTCGGCTAATAGCTGGCGAACACCGATTAGTCAGCCATAAAAAAAGGCTGCTCAATATACCGAGCAGCCTTTAGTAAATCTCTCTATTAGCTTAAAGCGCCACATCCACCTGCACTGGACAGTGATCTGAACCCATTACATCATTAAGAATGTCTGCATCGCTCACTTTGTCAGCAAAAGCTTCACTCACCAAGAAGTAATCAATTCTCCAGCCAATGTTACGCCCACGCGCACCCGCGCGGTAACTCCACCAACTGTATTTAACTTCATCTTGTTTCTTCAAACGGAAGGTATCTACAAAGCCTGCTGCCGTTAAGTTATCAATGCCATCAATCTCGGCCTGAGTATAACCAGCACTTTTGTTGTAATTAGGCTTTGGTCGAGCCAAATCAATATCTTTATGGGCTACGTTTAAGTCACCACACACAAATACCGGCTTACGTGCTTCTAAACCTTTCAAGTAAACCAAGAAGTCTGCATCCCACTGTTGGCGATACTCTAAACGTTTTAACTCACTGCCAGAGTTAGGCGTGTATACAGTAACTAAAATAAACTGCTCGTATTCTGCGGCAATCACTCGACCTTCTTGGTCGTGCTCTTCAATGCCCATATCGTACTCAACACTCAGCGGTTTTTCTTTAGTAAGAATGGCTGTGCCAGAGTAGCCCTTTTTTACCGCTGAATTACTGTAGATGTGGTAACCCTCTAGTGCAGCTAATGCTTCTAGCACTTGGTCATCCTGAGCTTTGGTTTCTTGTAAACACAATACATCGGTTTGCATTGATTCTAGCGATGCCAAGAATTCCTTCTTCATCACCGCTCTAATGCCATTCACGTTCCATGATACTAAACGCATTCGCCCTTCCTTCCTTCAGATAGTAAAAAAGTGAGGTTCAATTGTCGCCAAATACGGCGCACTGAATCAAATAAGGCAAGTATTGTAGCAGGCTTGAAGCAGGCTAAAAAACCTTAAAGTTATGAGGATTAGCGAGAATGGAAAAATTCTCAATAGTAGCTTGATTAAGTAAACGTTTAAGGCTTTAGCGAAAGATAGAGGCTTAACTAAGCCTGATGACTAGCACAATGTGATTTGATCGCTATACGCTAAGACGGCCTGAGAAACATGCGTGAGGAGTCTTATTTCTGTTACTGCCTCTACCCTCCTCCCTTTTAACGACACTGAGCTTATACAGAAAATGACGACTCCTTCTTTCCACAAAAGCTTGCACCCTTTCATGCTGATATTTTTGTTATTTTTAGAGCTAGGTGACTGATAAAAATAAGAAAAGATGATACATTAGCTTTTATCAAATAAGAGGAATTCTTGTTTAAACAAGGTATTTTTCCTCTCAATAAGCTCTTAGAACCCACCAACCTCTGTCATATAAAAGGAAATTAAGAAAATGGCTGAACTACACAGTAATGTATATTACAAACACAAAAGCCCTGAGGTAATGAAATATTTAGATAAGCTATTTCAAGAGGTAGAAGGTGAAGAAGAAATACATAAACTTTGCATCGCAATTAATCCATCAAACGGAGAGGATTTAGCTCAAAAGCTAATCGATACCATTGACGATCCTTATCTTGAACTTGCAGCGGAGGATTTTGAAAAAATCGAAGGGTATTCTGTTTGTAGTTTCGTACACGGAACAATGGGCGACGAGATTGTAGGCGAGATTGTATCGTTCTTATATGCATTGTGTCCTGACATTCATGCTCAAGCCTGGGGCTGCGGCGACGATGATCCATGGGAATATTGGTTTAAGTTCGAAGACGGTTCTCTTAAGCGTGAAGATGATGAGCCCGCAAATGATGACGAAGAAGATGAAGAGATACTTCAAACAATATATGAGTGGTGGCATAAAACTATGCCAGAATCTATCCGGGAAGGCATCTTGAATGAAATAAATATTGAAGATGAATATATTGTTTTTACCGGTAAGATGGAAAACGGAAACCGTGAAGATATGGAGGAGCTGGCAGAAGAATATGGGGCCAATGTCCAGAAATCAATAAATGGGAAAACTACTATATTGGTTGTTGGTAGTAAGCCAGGTCCATCTAAATTACAAAAGGCTAAAGACCTTAAAGTGACAGTTATTACTGAAACTCAATTTAATAACATAGTCGAATAATCACATTAAACTAAAAAGTAGACTGTTCTAACAAGGTCAGGCAGGAGGAGCGTCAAAGCGACGTTTAGTTGGAATGAAGAAGACGAGTATTGGGAAGGCGCGTATTTAAATCATAAAATTAGCATTTCCTATGACGGCTACTCCAGTCCGGTTCCTGAACTCGTCGAAGACTTAAAGAGTATTCTTCTGAAAGCTAATTTTCCTTCAAATCTTTTGAATAAGGTATTGGAACAAGCGAAATCTGAATCTTCCGAGATGCCAGAACTGAAGCCAAAAGATATAATTTTTCAAAAGCCCGGCTTAATTTTAATCCAGTTCTTTGGTCCAGAAGACCTGTAGTGACAAAGTATTTATCCGGTGCGACACGTAGAACTTAACAAAGTGAAGCTCCCGGCGTTCGGGGCTATAGACAAGAAATTCACTAGAGTTCATTTTTGTCGGTGGTCAACGACGCTACGCACTCTCTGGAAAGGGATACTTTGAAAAACTTGAATCATATTGATATTTCTTCCCCGCAATTAGCAGCAGTACCAATGGCATGCAATGATGTCACCCTAACATCAACTAATGCAACCATTGCTCACTTATAAAATAATATGCGGTAGATAGCGGCTCATATCTTGAGTTACCAAGCTACTGTCTTCACGAATAGATATCCCTGCTGCTTGGTCGTCCACCAGCCAACTGCCGATTAGGGTAAAGTTATCGCCATAACGTGGTAGCTCATGCAGGGCTTGGTATATGTAGCCTTCTTCACCGTAAGGGCCGTGGGTATTGGCTATTTTCTCTTCGCCGCGCAATATCGAGATATTGGCACCTTCTCGCGAGAATATTGGTTTCTTTACAATGCCAGCACTAAAGTTGGCTTGCGAAAGTTGGTCTTCAAAAAATGATGGCAATAAGTTGGGATGATTAGGAAACATTTTCCACAACATTGGCAGTAAGGCTTTGTTAGAAATAATGCTTTTCCAAGCGGGTTCTAACCAACGAGTATTTTGCTGGCCTAAACTATCGCCAAACTCTTCATCAAACATAAACTCCCATGGATAAAGCTTAAACATCCAGGTAATGACTTCATCGTTTAGGTTGGTAAAGCGTTGTTCAGCGTCGATGCCAATGTCTTCAACAAATACAAACTTGGTATCTAAGCCGGCCGCAATGGCGCAGTCTTCCATGTATTGCACAGTGCCGCGATCTTCGTCGGTATCTTTACAGCAGGCAAAATGTAACTCTCTGCCGGGGGTGAGGTACTGCAAATCACTAAAGCGATTAACCAGCTTTTCTTGCAAGCTATTAAACTGATCACTGGCGGGGTTAAGCACGCCTTGGTCTACATTGTCTTTTAGCCATAACCATTGCCAAAAGCCACTTTCGTATACCGAGGTAGGCGTGTCGGCATTATTCTCATATAACTTAGCGTCGCCCTTGCCGTCGTAGCAAAAGTCTAAACGCGAATATAAACAAGGTTCGCCGTTGAGCCATGATTGACGCACAAAATCCCAGTGTTTTTCAGGAATACAAAAGCGGCGCATTAGCTGTTCGTCACGTACCACTTTATCCACCACCTCTAAACACATTTGGTGGATTTCTTCGGTGGGCGCTTCTATGCCGTTTTCTATTTGTTCCAAGCTAAACTGATAATAGGCCGACTCATCCCAGTACTTGTCACCGTACATGGTGTGATAATTAAAGCCATATTCTTTGGCTTGCTCTTGCCAATTGAGTCGTTCTTTTATCGGTACTCGTAGCACGTTTAACCGCCCCAGCTAGATTTAGAGCCGCCCCAAGATGACTTGGCAGAAGCCTTAGCGCCAAAGCCGCCACGCGATACTGTGCGGCTTACTGTAGCTTTAGGTTTGTAAGCCGACTGATTAACTTTGTAGTTGCGCTGCCCAGCTTTACCAATCACCGAACCATCGGCCGTGATAATAGAATCACGGTACGAAGAACCACGTTGATTGTATTTATATACCGACGAAGGACGGTTGGTATCCATCATTCGGCCAAACAGGTAACCGTACATAATTGGCGTAAAAATTCCGTTACTGCTGGCACGACAACCTTCATAACCAAAGGCTTCTTCACAGTCTTGACGGCTATTGTATTTAGGTGCGGTGCGAGCGGCTTCGGCCTCGGCATTTTGATAAACCGCTACACACTGCTGTTCATTAAGTGTGGTTTTAGTGACACAGTCATCTACCGATTCAATCACAATGGCGTCGTCTTGAGGTTCTGAACAAGCGCTCAGTATCGCGGTAGATACCGCAACCACCAAAGGTTTAACAATAAACGAAGGCCTAGCCGCAGGTAACTTACGCATTGCGGCTAAGTTAATAAACTTAGTACGTTTCATAAGGCCTCCTAGTAGGTCATGCAGGCTGCATTTAACATACCTACCGACACACTGGTAGCGGCTAGCATAATACCGGCACTCACTTCATTGGCTTCAATGCGCGACACAATGCCAGGGATAAAGACAAAACGAACAATGACAAACGCGGCAATTTGTGCGATTAAAGCAATTGCGCCCCATAAGGTAAAATCAACAAAAGAGATGGAGTT
Organism: Agarivorans sp. DSG3-1; assembly: GCF_046774965.1. Lineage (NCBI taxonomy): Bacteria > Pseudomonadati > Pseudomonadota > Gammaproteobacteria > Alteromonadales > Alteromonadaceae > Agarivorans > Agarivorans sp. DSG3-1. Next base: position 4,769,515 of record NZ_CP177241.1, read on the forward strand.
ACTGGCTGCGCCAGCTAATGCCAATGCAAAGCCCAATACTGCGCCACCAAAGGCAATCGCCGCACTGGTATTTTTGCCTTCTTTAATTAACTCCCACTCATCATGTGGCGTCACTCGCACATAAATCACTTTAAATAGCATTAAGAAAACAATTGATGCGGCAAAGTAAATTGCAAAGTTTGCAACGGCCATAAGTAATTCAGACTGTTCCATTTTCTGGTCCTTTATCCGTGAATAGTAATTTGGGTTGATGATACGGTCATGCCAGTGCTAATAACTAAACAGCGCTCTAGCGCATTGTTATTCACCACTTCTTCGGCAGACAAAAATAACGATTCCATTTCACCATTGTCTAGCTCTCGCTCAAACAGCATGGTGAATTGGTCGGTAGTAGAAAAATCCGTGTTGTCTTGGTAGGTTTTCTCTTCCATGTGTACCGGGTTGTGGTACTCAGTGGTAGATGTCCATACGCGGTGGTAGGTATGCCCTTCTAGCTGGTAACTACTGGCGCCTATTTTGCTGTTTAGCAGCTGGTCCCACTCAGCTTGATTGGCAATGTCTAAGGTATCGTAGTAGTGGAACATTTTCACATCAACTACGTCTTCTTCGCCGCTACCATTTGCCACTACCTGCAAGAAACCTTCGTCGTCGGTATAGAAACGGTACAAGGTGGTACCGTCTAAATCAACAATGCCGGCAGCCTGAATAATTTGGGTAGCGGCTACTTTGCTCACTACCATATCAGCCATCACTAACCTAAGCGCTAAGGCGTCTAGCTCAAAGCTTCCGCCTAACTTAAGCCCCATCACATTGGGTGTTCCCGCATACTTATCTGTTTCGGGTTTATTTCTTTTAAACAAAGACTTAAACATGATGTTTATCCATTGTTGAAGTTAAAACACTCAGCGTCACTTAAGCGCCGCTCGGCAATGTAATACAACGAGTCTGCCTGATGTAGCTGAGTATCTAAACTGGGATTTAACTGTAGCTGGCTATCTCCGGCAGCTTTAAAACCGATAATAGTGGCTTGTAAATTTTCTTTAAAGTGACGAAATACAGCGGCAAACTCAATTGAGGCAGAGCCTGAATACTGTACCGAATATTGGGTCATACCATGGGTGGTATCCAACAGCTGCTGATGAACTTGCGCAGAGCCAGGATCCATTGCCGAACGCGCCAGCATCTCAACCGTTACCGAGGGAATAACTTCTACTTTAGGACAATGGCTGCGCAATAAGTCGGCAACGGTTTGGTCTTGCAAATACGCGGTTTTGTGGCAACTAGGGTTAAGTTTGGCGCAATACAATGCACAGGTTAGCGTGACATCGTCTTGATCGGTATCGATAATAATTCGGCTGGCTTCCGCCAAATTAGTCCGCGCCATTGTTTCTGCATGAGAATATGAATCAACCTGAGCAAACTCTATTTGCCCGGGTAAGGGATTTTCTATCTCGCTATCTACACACAATAGAATTGAGTCTGAAGAGCCATTGGTAGACGCCTTAAGCAACTCAATTAAACGCAGTGTTCTATTGCCATTCCAACCAATAATAACGGTATGATTTGATAGTTTCAGCATGCGATGGCCTCGCGCTCCTTTGGTGTAGATGTCGTTGATGATAAATCCGGCTTTAGTCACCACAATGGCAAAAATACTGATGCCAATGGGGATTACCCACAAGCTAACAATAAGTCGCCCTAAGGGAGTTGACGGGCCAAAATCGCCGTAACCTACCGTAGAAGCGGTAACGACCATCCAATAAAGAAAGGTTTCACTGTTGATGAGGTCATGCTCGCCTACCAGCATTAAACTGAAGTAGGAAATTAGCACATAAAATAGCACCGAGAGGGCTATTGCGGTGCCATTAGCACGAAAAAAAAGCGCCGAAAATATTCGGCGCACTTTATAAAGCAGCACTTATTTTGCCTGTTTTTGGGCCAGTATCTGCTTAAGCTTATCACTACCTGAAGATTGACCGCCAGACTCAATGCCCGCTTGCTTCAATTTTGCGTCTAAACTGCTACCGCTATCTTCAGCTGCTAACTCTTCGGCTGCCGATAATTCAGCGCTGCGTAGCGCTTGTTTTTCTTTAATTCGCTCTAAGCTATCTAAAGCCGTTTTCACTTTAGAGTTAGCGCCTACATGGTGCGAAGAACCGGCAACTTGGGCTTTTTGCAAAGACTCAGTGGCCTTTACTTGGTCAATTTGAATACCTAAACGCTTAACGCTAGCTTTAGCAGTCGCAATATTCGCTTTAAGCGAAGTTTCGGTATTTAGGTAGCTGTTGTAAATCTCTTGCTCAGTGGCTAATTGCACTTCTAAGTTCGCTACTCGCTCTGCACATTCTAAGGCTAGAGCTTCATCATTTTTCTCACTCGCTGCAACCGCATGGTTGGTGTAAGTGTCAATGTCTGACGTTAAGCTTTCAACTTTAGTTTGCGCTAACTTACGTTTAGCCATAATAGTGGTTAGGTTGCGATCACAGGCTTCAAGCTCTGATTTAGCATCGCGCATTTCTTGATCTAAGATACGCATAGATTGGCTGTCTGCCACTGCTTCCAAGCCTTCATTGGTTGCGCCTCGAAGTGCGTTCCAAATTCGTTTCAAGCTCATACTGTTCTCTCCTACTGGGTAAACTCGCTGTACAATTCGACAAATTCACTAACATTTGAATAAAGCGTTTCTATCTCTTCTATTACTACTTCATCTAGGCTCTTAGTTGATAAGGCGCCAAATGCGATGTAGTAATCTTGATCACCAATATGCTTAATGCCAATGGCCGATAACGGTAATAAGTGATGAGAGCGTAAAATCAAGGCATTCAGTTTGGCACTGTCTGTTACGACATCGCAGCCAAATAGCACAACTTCAATAAGCATTTGTTGCTCGCCAATGTAAGCAAAGGCATCAATGCCTTCATCATTGGTGATACACAAACAGCCACCGTCATTATCTACTGTCCAATCAGGATGAGCCTTAGCAAGTAATTCAAGTGATGCTGAATTCCACGACATAACGTTTCCTTATGTGTTAGTTATAGCTAACAAATATAGCAAGTTTGACTCTTGTGTCAACGTTTACTAACATTCGTTGCAAGTTATCAAAAATTATAAGCGCCCGAAGAGCAATGAACCCAGAACAGAGTATTAGAAATCGACAAGCCTTGCAGCCTTATAAGGACAGTATTAAGCGATATATTCGTTCGGCGATGCAATTAAAAGGGGTTCAGTATAAATATTTGTCAGACGAACTGGCCAAGCGCGATATAGAAATGAAAGAAGGCAACCTGCGTAGCAAGGTGTATGCAGGCACCCTACCCACAGACCTATTTATTATTTTGGTAGAGATATTAGATATGCCAGAACATGCTCTTAGCGATATTATCGCCAATAAGGATAAATAAGCTTAAGGCCTTTTGTTGTTATCCTAAGCAATTAACCTAGCAGTGTTTTACTCCAATTAAACTTCATTAAACCTTCACAAAGCCTACTTAGGCTAAATGTTCAGGCTTAGACAAGCGATGAGTATCGCGCCTTTACAGGCAATTCCTCTAACGAAATAGCCGTACTGAATGCTCTAATACCTGATTAAAACCTACCCTCAAGAATTTCTTGTCTATGATCTAGACAGTAATATCAGCTCTTATTGTCTTCAGAATAGGCGGCAAGTTATCGCCCAATAAAGTAAACTACGTTTACAAAATCGCATGGAAGTTGTGCTAAACGAGGATTAATGAATACCAATAAAGATAAATACAGTATTGATAATACTGATTACACCGTAGGACAGGATAATGTTCAGAAATGGGGGTTTGATGTACATAACCCTGTTTTTGGGATTAGCGCCTCTTTAATCGGCATATTTTTAATCGCTATATTACTGGTTGACCCAGAAGTATCCAAAGCCGCATTAGACGGAATTAAGTGGAAAATTATTGGCGCATTTGACGGCCTATTTATGTGGTCTGCTAATATTTTTGTCATTTTTTGTTTGGCTATGATTGTCTCTCCGTTTGGCAAAATTCGCCTCGGTGGTGATGAAGCTAAAACGGATTACTCAATGCTGTCGTGGATAGCCATGCTATTTGCTGCAGGCATGGGCATTGGCCTAATGTTTTGGGGAGTTGCTGAACCCGTTGCCTACTTTACAGGTTGGTACGAAACCCCTCTTAATGTGACTGCCAACACGCCAGAAGCTGCAAAATTAGCACTGGGTGCCACCATGTTCCACTGGGGGCTTCACCCATGGGCCATTTATGGTGTGGTATCACTGTCGTTAGCCTTTTTTGCTTACAACAAAGGCTTGCCGCTTTCTATGCGCTCGGTGTTTTACCCAATCTTAGGCGACCGCACGTGGGGCTGGCCTGGGCACGTAGTTGACATATTAGCAGTGCTTGCCACTTTGTTTGGTTTAGCCACCTCGCTAGGGCTTGGCGCTCAACAAGCAGCCAGCGGCTTTCACCACGTGTTTGGCCTAGACAACGGCTTGCTGATGCAAATTGGTATCATCTTCTTGGTGACCTTGTTAGCAGTAGTATCGGTTGTTCGTGGGATTGACGGCGGCGTTAAAGTCATTAGTAACATCAACATGGTGTTAGCACTTGCCTTGGTGGTATTTGTTGCTCTGGTAACATTTGCAGTATCTATGGGCACCGTACCTACTACGGTAATGGGATACCTAGAAAACATTATTCCACTGAGTAACCCAATTGGTCGTGAAGATTCAGCGTGGATGCACGGCTGGACTGTGTTCTATTGGGCATGGTGGATTTCATGGTCCCCATTTGTTGGTATGTTCATCGCACGTATCTCACGTGGTCGTACAATTCGTGAATTTGTTACTGCAGTGCTTATCGTTCCAACGGTAGTAACCACTTTATGGATGTCTGTATTTGGTGGTGTTGCGATTGATCAAATCGTTAATAAAGTAGGTACCCTAGGCGATGATGGCCTAACCGAAGTACCACTGGCTATGTTCCAAATGTTTGATGCATTACCAATGGGCAGCATTTTATCTCTGCTTGCCGTGGTATTGGTATTGGTGTTCTTTGTTACCTCGTCTGACTCAGGTTCACTGGTCATCGATAGCATTACCTCTGGTGGTAAAGTAGATGCGCCTGTTCCTCAGCGAGTATTTTGGGCCACTATTGAAGGTGCCATTGCTGCCGCTCTAGTATGGGTAGGTGGCACAGAAGCCATTCAAGCCTTACAAGCCGGCGCCATTTCAACGGCCTTGCCATTCACCATTATTTTATTGGTGATGTGTATCAGCTTGTTAATGGGTTTACGCACAGAGAAACGCATTGGTTAATCATTAACCATTGAAAACAAAAAAGCCGAATGACTTAGGTCACTCGGCTTTTTTATTGCCTAGCTTTTGTAGAGCAGATTTTATAACCACAATTTATTGATGGGCGTATCAGGGCTGAAATGATGGTGAATTTGCGCTTGCAATAACTCAGCCGTGGCAATGGCGTCGGTTAATGCATCATGCGGAGGATAAGTAGGTAGGTTATAACGTGTTCGGCTGCTACCTAAACGAATTGACACCGCTTGCGGCTTTTTAAACCAGTCAATCACCTTTTTAGGCCGTGCAGCTTGAATGTCGGCTTCAATTTGCATGGTATCCACCAAGGGAAAAATAATCCCTTCGTTAATTAATCCGCGCAGCGTGGCGTGTAAAAAATCACGCTCAATACGTCGGTAATGCACCACCACCACTTTGCCGGCCAACTCATCCAATAATTGCTCCAAAATACGCAACAAGCTAGGCGCACCTTTCAAGTCGGAGTGGGTAATACCATGAATCACAATTGAGTCTTCTTGAAGTTTATCTTCTGGCGTTACAAACCAATGCTTAGCCTCTTTGCAAGCAATGCGCTGCAAGGTAAATGGCACTAAACCAATACTGATAATGCTATTCTTTTTGGCGTCTAGACCGGTGGTTTCAAAATCTAGAGCAACAAAATCAATATCTCTAACTTTGGTTTCTGCATCATAAGTACTGGCATTATAAAAATGACTTAAGCGCTTATCTTTGCTTTCCGCGGCCTTAATCTTTAAAAAGGCCTGCCAGTTTAAGATTTCTTGATTGTTAATATTGGGCATTATTTACCCTGCTGCATGCTGTTGGCGGTGTAGCGAAACTTCAAAAAGTTTTGCGCACTGCTTAATACCAAAAAGGCATCTTTTAGATTCCGCCTTTCAAAATCAGACATGTTCTCTGGCTCAATATTGTTATCAGGCTCTTGGTCAGACTCTATGTCTAAGGCTTGATGTCGAATACGCACCAAAGAAATAAACTCCATGGCATGCTGTAGGTCTTTACCCTTTGAAGGCGGCAAAATTCCCGCTTCAATAATGTCTTCCAAGCGGTCAAACGAGTTCTGAGATTGAGAGCCAATCGCCAACCCATGCACTCGAATAAGATCGGCTAAAGGCGCAGTACCACGTCGTTTTAAGTTTATTGAGTTTTTATGCCGCCCGTCTTTCTCCATCACAAAGTCTTTAAAAAAGCCGAGCGGTGGAGTTCGATTTAGGGCATTTCTGGCCAAACATGCCAAGAAACGGTTGTTCTTTTTGGCTTTTCTTAAAATAAACGCATTGAGCTGCTCAGCCCATTTAGGCCTGCCATACACCCCGTTAAGGTCAAAGAAGATAGAACAGTTAAGCAGCGCCTGAGGATTAGGGTTATCAATCCAATCTGCAAAACACTCTTCCCATTGGCTTTGGGTTTTTCGATACTCTGGATTAGTGGCCATAATGTCGCCGGTGCAATAGGTATAACCACAAGCAGCTAAGCCGTCACACACATACTTAGCGAGTTCTTCAAAATATTGGCCGTGCTCAGCTTCTTGATACTCGTTGTCGAGAATAATCGCATTGTCTTGATCGGTAACGATCAGCTGTTCATCTCGCGCCATAGAGCCTAATGCTAAGAAACAATAGGGAACTGGCGGCGGGCCTAGCTTTTCTTCTGCTAACTCTAGCAAGCGCTGTTTAAAGCTTCGGCCAATTTCCGACATCGCCCGCCCCACCATATGGGAGTTGGCATCTTCGTTAATCATTCGTACAAAACAGTCTTTTAGCTGATGCGACAATAGCACCAAATCTTCGATGCTATTTTGCTGAAAAATGCTGCTTACAATCAATAAACTGTTTTGAGATTCGTAACGAATAATATCGCTAACTTCAATTAAACCAATTGGTTGCTTGTTTTTTAAGATCGGTAAGTGGTGCACGTTATAACGAAGCATTAACAGCATTGCTTCAAAAATATAAGCGTTGTGATCCAAAGATATTAGCTCGGTAGACATCACCTCTACGACTTGGGTTTCAACGTCTAAACCTTGCGCTATCACTTTGGCACATAAGTCGCGCTGGGTAATAATGCCAACAAAACTGTCACCACCTTCATCAGTAAGGTTTGGATCATGAATCAGCGCCGCAGAAACATTCTCTTCAGCCATTGTAGTGGCAACGTCTTGAATAGTCGTAGTGGACGCTAGCATTACAGGCTCGCCACTAAGAATGGTTTTAACCTTTGAGGTGGTTAACGAGTTCGCGTCATCACTATTGTCTTCAACCGCCTGCTGCAAGCGAATAGTGCCTTCTACTTCCACAAAATCGGCAAATACATCGTAACGTTCGCAAAAATCTTCAAAAATATTTTCTGGAATACAATACAACAGCGTATCTTTAATCGCCTTGGCAGGGAAACGAACTTTATTGCTGGTTAACAGCCCCATTTGACCAAAGACACCGCCCTGGTCAAGCCGGTTATACAGCTCGCCATTACGACGATAAATCTCCACCACACCACTACGGATCATAAACAGATCATGTATTTTGTCACCAAACTCAATAATCATACTGCCAGCGCGGTAGTAAGAAATTTCGACACTCTTCGACACTTCAATGAGGGCTTCTTCGGGCAACTCATCAAAGGGGGGGTATTGGCTGATAAAGTTTCGAATTTCGAGTAGCTCAACTTCCATTATTCACTCAATAAAGAAGGTAGTTTTAATAGTTACTTAATAGTATATGGTATCTGCTAAGCAGTTGCAGTGAGCCCGATAATATCTCAGCGGTATTATTAGCTAAAAGCAGCAAGTTTTAAGCGGACTCAAGCACTTAGTGAAAACGGCGAAGGTTACTGAGGGTAGTCTCGCACCTCAGTCAATGATTCCCTACTTTTTAAGGTATCTCTGGGCGATAATGCTTCAGCATAAGCCGCGCTTTACACGGAGTACCACCATTTGAACATTCATTCTCGAGAGCTACTGAACACCGACTTTCAATCCATGAAAGAGCTATTACTCACTGAAGGACCAAACCTGTGGAATTACATCACTGAAGAAAGCATCAACCAACAATTTACGCTTATCGTTAATGGAGATGCTGTGGCTGTTCTATTGGAAGATAAGGCAATTGTGGGTTTTGCGATTCTGATTTTTAAGCGGGCGTGTCCTGAAAAACTAAACCAATATGATGACTTATCAAACATTGCTTATATAAACGATGTGGTAATTGCGGCGAGCCAAAGCGGTAAAGGCCTCGGTAGCCTGCTCCTTAAAGAGGCGGTTCGCCTCGCGAGTTTACAACAATGTAGCAAAGTATATATAGAGCGCCATGAAGAAAATCTCGCCTCTGGCGGCATGATGAGAAAGGCAGGGTTTGAGATAGTAGAAACCTTTTATGACCCTAATAAACGTAGCTCGGGTTCAAGAAACACCACTATTCAACGAATAAGCATCTAATCGTCTTAAAGCAAAACGCCCAATATAGTCAGACCATATTGAGCGTTATTGTTCATTCTACTAAGCCTTGCTTAGGAAACAGCCAAGCGCTTATAAAATAATACCTGCCAATATAAAGCCAAGAATAACCGAGCTAGTAATAGTGGCCACGCCTGGTACAAAGAAAGGATGATTAAATACCCACTTACCAATACGAGTAGAACCAGTATCATCCATTTCTACCGCCGCCAATAGGGTTGGGTAAGTTGGCAATACAAACAGTGCGCTAACTGCTGCAAAAGACGCAATTGCCGCTTCTGGGCTTACCCCTAACATAAAAGCCGACGGCATTAAGGCTGCAGTGGTAGCGGCTTGAGAATACAAAAGCATGCTAGCAAAGAACAAAATAAGCGCCAGCATCCAAGGGTGATCTTCTAACAAACCACCCGATAAGGCTTTAATCTCTTCTAAATGACCAGATACAAAAGTATCGCCCAACCAAGCGACACCCAGCACACATACACAAGCACTCATACCCGATTTAAAAGTAGCAGCGTTAACCACTTCGCCAGTATCTACTTTACAGAACATCGCAATAGCAGTCGCAGCGGTTAGCATGAATACCATAATCGCTTCGTTACGCGGCAAAGTAGGGTTTTCAATTAAGCCTACAGCATCACTAATCGCAGTGGCGTAAAACACAACCGCAACAATCGCCACCAAGAAAATCATAACCGAACGCTTAGCACTTGCCGGTAACTGCTCGGCTGTTTTCTCACGTTTGCTCACCAAACCATGGGCTAAGCGCTCTTGATAGATAGGATCATCTTTCAACTCTTTTCCCATAAATTGGGCAACAAAAGCGCCTACCATACAAGCAGCGAAAGTCGCAGGAATACAGATCATCAGCAAGCTAATGTAACCCACACCTTTGTCTTCAAGCATACCGCTCATTAATACTACTGCCGCCGAAATAGGCGAAGCAGTAATCGCAATTTGAGAGGCGACTACCGCAATACTTAAAGGGCGAGACGGGCGAATACCCTGCTCTTTAGCCACTTCGGCAATCACAGGTAAAGTAGAGAATGCAGTATGTCCCGTTCCGGCAAACAAGGTCATTACATAGGTCACTATTGGCGCCAAAAAGGTTACTTGCTTAGGATTACTGCGTAACACCCGTTCGGCAATATTCACTAAAAACTGTAAACCGCCGGCTACCTGCATTGCTGCAATTGCCGCAATCACCGACATGATAATGAGGATCACTTCAATAGGAATGGTGCCCGGGGTCATGCCTAAACCTAGGGTTAATACCAATACCCCTAAACCACCCGCAAAACCAATACCAATGCCACCTAAACGTGCACCTAAAAATATGGCCGCTAATACCACCAGCAACTCAATTGTTATCATAAATCCTCCCAAGCTTTAATTGCGACGCACTTTACTGCAAACAGAAGCAAACAAATGGATGATTAAATCAAACAAACCACCATTAACAGACTAAAAACCCAACGAAACCCTATATGACAGCTCAATCAACCACCCGATAAGTAAGGAAAAGATCATTTAGTTTTAACCAAGCTGCAACATTCGTTAGTAAGACTAGCATTAATTAATTGTATGTAATGATTAAATTTTTGATAAAACAATGATAGAAATTTGTCGTGCAGATCCCAAGAGTTTTCAAAGTAGAGAATTAATCGATGCGTTGTCAGCTTCTTTGCTTAAATTAACTGGAAACCCCGCTTTTGAGCGCTTTGATGAAGGCGAGTTTTACGATGACAAAGCAGTATTCTTGTTAGCTAAACGCAATGGTGTAGCCATTGCTTGTGGCGGGTTTCGTTACTTACAACCCGGTGTTTGTGAGATAAAGCGGGTCTACTCTCACCAGCGGGGAGCTGGCAAACTGGTATTGCAGGAGTTAGAACAAACCGCCTTGGCCTTTGGCTACCAACAAATAAATTTAGCCACTCGACAAGCCAATACTCTCGCGGTGAAGTTTTATCTCAAACATGGTTACCATGCTATTGCGCCTTTTGGCCCCTACGTAGAACACCAACACTACTTAAGCTTTGCTAAATCTACTGCCGATGTTCAGCAATCATCAGCCATAAAAAAAGCGCAGTTAAGTTACTGCGCTTAATCAGTTAGCGAACTAAACCTTAGGAAATGCGGTTAATCAGCTTTTTAAGCTCTCGCATTGGCGTAGGTTCATCATCAAAGAAGTTTTGCATCCTTAACAGAGTTAAACCGTCATAGCCTGGTGCGCGGGTTAAGGCGCGCGCCATTTGCTTCCAACCTTGTTCGCCGTACAACTCACCCGCTAAGGCATTCTCGCCCATTAGCGATACTTGGCATTCGTCGGCGGCATCGGCCATCCAATCCACCAAATCAGCAGCGCGTGAATAACCTTCGTAATCCTTGTTTATCATCTCTAAACAGGTGAAGTGAATCGCAGCACGAGACTGCTTACCTTCTGGTAACAAGGCTTTAAGTAAACCTAAGTACTCTTGTTGGTTAGTGCTGCTTAAGGTGGGATGCACAGCAATTAAGCCAGCGGTTATCTCAGCTGCACGCGGCAACTCAGGATCGCTCACTACCCAGTGAATACCCGGGATCTTAATACCAATTGGTACCTGTCCAAAAGCGTCATCGTCAAACACACTTAAGGCGTTTTCAAATATCCGTCTACCATGGGCCACCAAGGCTTTGTGGTACCAAGTTAAAAACTCGCGAGCCCAAGCATTGTGAATATAACGCTTGTGGCTAAATAGCCACTCAGCATCGGGGATTTCGGCTTCTTGAAAGCTTTCCCAAGTAAAACCAAAACTGCCATTAAGCGCGGCAATACTATGGTATTTCTGTTTAAGGTAGTTTAGCCAATCTTGTTTAGCTAAGCGGCTGTAACACTGTAAGGTGCCGCGGTTAGGGTAATTACCCCAGTCATGAGAGTTGTAGCTTGGATAACGCAACTCACCGGCAGGACCCAAACTGACGTTAATCTCATCCATTAAACCGGCTTGATTGATGAAATGCTGTTTAAAGGCTTCCATAAATCGCTGGTAATAAGGCATAACAAACTCGTCGGCCCAAAGCGAGACATACTCCATGGAAGCATCGCCGGTTTCAGATACGTATTGCAGATCTTGTACCGAATTAAGCTGATCGTTACTTTCTAGCAAACGGCCCCATAGCCATAGTGGAATAGCCTGCATGAAGTCGTCGTTTACGTTGCCACCTGCTTGGTGGAACGACAAAATCGGCACCCACTGTAAACCCAAGCGTTTTAGCAATGCCACTACGCGATCGTAATAACTCCAATCAAACTTACCCGGTTTATCACCTTCAACCAAACCCCACCAAATGTCGGTAGAAATAGCGGTAACACCAATGCTGCGTAATTGGCGTAGCTGTGTTTCAAACAGCTTCCAGTTTTCCTCATCAAGCATTTGCTTTTGGTTAGCCACTTTAAGGTGTAGCGGCCCCATTACGCGGAACTGCTTTTTACCCAGTTGCTTGGTTTCAGTAATTTGGTACTTAAACTTATTAAGCTGCGATAAACGCCCTTTCACTATCGCTTGCTCATTAAGCTGCGACATGTCGTTAAATATCCAACCATCAAAGGCACTGCCATGCAGCACCGAATGATACAGCTGATCCCAACCGGGATGGCTAGACAACGCTTGCGGCTGAGAATTTTGCACCAATGCTGGAATTTTTAGCTTTCGCATCGCCGTTATTAAGGCTTGGTTAACTCGGGTGGCATGACTAGATTCTGCTCCAGTAGCAACCACCAATAAGCGGCCGTCAGCTTTTTTATGCCAGCATTCCAATTGCTCAATTTGGTAATCGAGTAACTGTGTACGCTCCAACCAGGGCTGAGGATTAAGACCGGTTAAACAACCTAACCACGGGTGCTCACTCGCCGTTAACTCTGGGAAAGGAATGTTCAAACATAATTGACTATGCGCCCATGCTTTAGTGAAGCGAGTATTTGCTTGAGCCAGCATTTTACCCACATAGCCTTGCCAGTTTTCGGCATACCAAGTATTAAATTCTTTAAAACAAGTATTTGTAGTTTTAGCCTGATAACAGCGCTGTAAATTGTCTATCAACTGCTCTTGCCACGGCGCTTCGCCGTTTAATTCCCAAAGACTTAGCCATGCGTCTTGCGAGCCATATTGCAACTTCATATCTGTCGCTAATGCCGCTAACGCAGTAGGGCTAAAACTTTGGTAAATCGGTTGGCCATCGCGCTCCCCCCAAGGGAGACAAGCATCACCATTTGGGCCAAGACCTAACAAAATGGCGTCGCAACGAGGGGCAAAGTCAGCCATATGCTCGGCAAAGTTGCTCATCCATTGGCTAAACATGTCGATTAAACCAGCTTCAGCCCATAGGCTCGGGCTTTGAGTATTGTCGCGGCCATATTGGTTTACATACTTAATCGCATCGGCAGAGTGCGTTGCAGGCAACTTGGCCAGCATAGAACCCCAAAACCAATCTGGTAGGCGTTGCTCTACACCTTGTTGAGTATCAGAAGAGAAAAACAATTGGTACTGCAGCTTAAAGCCATGAGACACCAAGTGTGCAGATAAACGCTGCAGTGACGACCAACAGCTCGCTTGGCTTAACTGCTCAGCACTAAATGGCGCAATATAGCGCCAATGAACCGGTACAACTAACGCGTCTACGCCATTTTGACGCAAGTTACGCAGTTGTGGAGACAAGCCCTGTAGTTGAGCTTCGGTACAAGAAGCGGCGTATTCGGCAAGAGGTAAAGATCCCTTCACCCAAGCTTTGCGCGCTGAAATTGGATTAGCCATGTTTTAGCTTACTCTAAAAAATCTGTGCTAGTTATCCCTAGTCCGCCGCATAACAGCAAGGCTGCAAAGCTTTTCAGCTGAACAAAAGGAGATCAACATCACATTATATGATTGCTGTAGTGTAACGTAAGGGCGGAAATTACCAAGTTGATCTGGCATAACTCACTGCTAATAAAACCTAAATTAGCCGAGTTTTATTACAACCAGCGCCTAACTTTGCGGCAATATTGTAGGTATTGTTCGGAAAAATGCTGTTTAAGCGCTTTTTCTTCAGGTTTTATCTGCAGCTGATTGATGATGCCAATGAACATAATACAGCTTAGTAAACTTAACCAAGCTTGTAGGTGTAAACACCACGCAATCAGTAACAGCAACAAACTCAAATACATAGGATTTCGGCTATAACGGTATAAACCATTAATCACCAGGTGCTTACTGCGCTCGGGATGATGAGGATTGATGGTAGTGTGTTTTTTAGCAAAACCCCACACACTCATCACAGCAATTAAACTGGCCAGTATCACTAACGGCCACTGCAGGTTTACCAGCCAACTCGGCATTACAGGAACAAACCCGCCTTGGCTAAACATAGCTAACAAATAGGCTAAACCCACCGACAACAGTAACCATACCGGCGGTGGAATCAGCAGTTGTAAACGCTTAAGCAAGCTGGTTACTCTTTTTCATCATCGTTTATATCCACTATAGGCGCTTGTTGGTAAATATAGTGGCCTCGGCCAGTAATTGCTGTATGAAACAAATTTTGAAAAGGAAATAGTCGTTTTTTTAGGTAGAACGTAAAGCCGGCAAACACTGCGCTTAACACCACATTAATCATACCTTCTACCTGAAAGATATAAGGCAAGCTTTGGTAGACAGAAAAACCCGCAAACACCATAAGCAATAAATAGCCGTTTGGCGCGTTTTTATAAATCATAAAAATAATCAGCAATGGCACAAGTGCTGGCATTAGCAGCGCCAACAATAATTGACCACTGACCTGCTCAGCAACCATAAAACCAAAAACCAACTTGCTTAGCACCATAAACTGTAGCACTGCTAACAACAGCGCTTTAGGTTTTGCGTAAAGCTTTAATGAGCCAGGTTCAGGCTCACTGGCCAATATTTTAGTAACCTTACGTAAATTCCATTGCTGCTGTTCAGCATATTCATAAACTTGTTGTTTGGTTTGGCCATCTGCCAGTAGTTGATGTATTTGTTTCATTGCACCTCCGTAAAGGGCTACTTTACCCGACTCCTGTGCTTAACCACAGTCTTGTTGTTCACAAATGCCATTAAGCGTAATCAGTAAAACGGATCCTATAAACCAATGATTTACAGACAGGGGCTATTTAAGCCAAACATATTTCAATACCTTGGGATAATCCCCCACTATTCTCGTAAACTTATTCACAAAAGCGCAAGTTGTTAACATTTACTGAGTCTGTGCAACCAATTCATCTAGAAAATAGAAAACAGCGTAATCAACAAATCGAACAATAAACTTGTTAAAACTTGGTAGTTTAGCTGGCCGAACTCATCAGTTTACAGTAACCGATTCACATTGCGGCGCTAAATCAGCTAGATACCAAGTCGGCTTTGGACACTTAAGACCATTTTTCGGCTACAAATAAGCGCTATTAATATCAATAACTTAAATCCACACTGAGCATATTCGTGCTTTTTGATGATGTTGTTTCATTTGTTATAAGAGAAAATTTGAGCGCTCCAATCGTTCTATTTTTGTATTTATTTTAACTAACAGAAAAATGTCAACGGACCTTAACGAAGAAGCAGCAAAAAAGAATTTTTTACTAATTTTAGGTGACAATATTGACGCTAAAATCGGATCCGCTGCAAGCCACTGAGTTCACTGGATAGAGAATTTTATCCACAGCTTTGTGCACCGTTTTTGTGGGAAAAGCTGTTTGGAATAATCCACCTAATTCAGTGAATTATATCGCGCTGATTCAAATAGGCAGTTGTTACTCTCATTGACAAGTGAAAATTCAACAAAGGCTCCTATTTTTATTTGTTAGCTTTTAGTCATCATCCACATAAATCTAACTTTTCCCGCCATTGCTGGGCTGCAGTGGTGATCGCGATATGATCATCAATATTTTAAGAGGATCATTTAACCGGGGGATTTTTGTCACCAAATCTTCACACTTTGATGTAATAATGACAAAACGCTAATTTTTACGCCTCAAACAAGCGCAAACTTAGTTTTTACTTTTCAGTTTAAAATCCTCAACGTAAACTAAAAACTAACGTTGTTACAGTTCAGGTACTTGTTTGTTTAAACCTTCTCCTGTGCAAGCCGTTACGTTTAACCAACACTCGGTATTTGTTAAGCGCGACGATTTGTTGCACCCGCAATTTTCGGGTAACAAAGCCCGCAAGTTTTATCACTTTCTCAAACACCCACAAGAAGGTATTAGCACCCTTGTAGGCAGCGGTTCAGCACAGGCAAACTCTTTATACTCTTTAGCTGCGCTAGCACAACTAAATGACTGGAAGTGTGAGTTTTATGTCGATCATATTCCTAGTTGGTTACAACAAAACCCATGCGGGAACTATCAAGCGGCGATTGACTTAGGCGCAAGAATTATTGAGGTGAGTGCCCTGCAAGGACAACAACAAGCCAACTTAGATGATTTTATGCAGCGCATTGTTCGACCCAGTTTATCTCCTCAGCAATTACTGGTTCCCGAAGGCGGACGTTGCGAATACGCCAGAGAAGGCGTAGTGATGCTGGCAGAAGAAATTGAACAATGGCAGCACGAGCAAAACATTGGTCCGTTAAATGTCATGTTACCGGCAGGTACCGGTACCACAGCCTTGTTTTTAAGTGAGTACTTTAGCCAAATGAACCCCTGCATTGAAGTCTTTAGCTGTGCTTGTGTAGGTGATGAAGACTACTTACGTTTACAGTTTACCCAACTTAACAGCAATACCAATACCCACCCACATATCTTACCGCGACCTAAAAAGTACCATTTTGGAAAGCTGTATAAAGAACACTATCAAACCTGGATTACGCTCAAACAACAAACACAGATTGAGTTTGAGTTACTGTACGACCCTATTGGTTGGCAATGCCTGGATAACTTTCTGAGTGAGCAAAACAGTAGTATTCCTACCTTGTATATCCATCAAGGAGGCTTGCTAGGCAATCAAAGCATGTTAGCGCGTTATCGGCGTAAGTATCCGCATATAGATAGCTAACGCTAACGCCAATCTAACCAATAACTGTAGGGAAACTCTTCCGATAAACTCACTGTTTCTTGGTAATGGCGACTTGGGCTATTTAAACATTCAGTACCATGAAACTCAGGCTCGGCCCAGCCAGTGTTTTCGTCCATGTATTCGCGGCTGTAACCCCAACGCCCGCAAGAGAGAATACTGTCAAAACCGCTATCTCGTTGGCACACAACGCAGGTTTCAAACTCCACTTGAATGTCTTCGCCTTCTTTACCCAAGGCATCTGAGACAAATGGCGTATCGTAGATAGCCAAAGTGGACGCCCGCTTTGGCGGTGAATTCCAAGGTTTATCACTGGTATCGCTGGGGGTGTTATGCATGCCAGCACCATGCTCAAGCGGCGATGCATCGTAAAATGGTTCAACAAAATGTAACGGTGCGTCTATTTGGGCTTGGCGTTCATCATCAAGCAAACGCCGATTGGTGGTGCGAATTTGCAACATGCGATATTGAGTACATTGCGCCTGATTCTCCAGCTCTACCTCCCCCAAACGGTTAGCAAATAGATGGATCTCGAGGCCAACCCCTGTAGCATTGTCTCGAGCAATGTATGAGGCTTGTTGGCGACCACTGTGGAACCAAGCTTCAGAGAACACCAAAATACCGAGCGTATTTTGCTGGTAAGTCACAGGGCACACCTTGCCCACCCACAAATCAGACGCAAAAGCACTGGCAATGCTCAGCCATCCAACACTCATTATCATCCAAAAACAGCGTCGTATCATCAGCCGCTCCGTTAGCCAGCAATCATCAAAACGTCATCTAAGTGTAGTAGAGCTGGATAGATAAAAGGCCAATATGGCTTAGCTTAAGCTTTGCCGCTGGAATAGCTAACTAGGCCTTCGCCCTGAACATGACGCCGATTAACGCTGTTGAATTTCATCAGGAAGATAACGCTCTACAATATCTTGAATATCTCCACTGGCTATCATTTGTTGAATTATTTCATCTACTTGCGCCACCACCTCATTACCATTTTTTACCGAGGGAGATACCGATATGGTAATCATGGAATCGCGTTTAGTAATGTTGGCTGGCGCAGCCAAGGCTAGCTGCTGCTGTTCAGCCAAGCTTAAAATCACCCCTAAATTTCCAGCAAAACCATCAATACGCTTGGCTTCAAGCATCTTTAAGGCTTGAGAATAGCTAGACATTGCTACCAGTTTTAGTTGTTCATCTTCGACTGCTTGATGAAAAATGTCGCCATACACTTTACTCGCGCCACGCAAGGTACCAATCTTTTTACCTGCTAAATTGTCCCAATCAATCGGCGCACCAGGCAGGCTGACAATTGACGTTTGAAAACTGGCCACCCTTCGGGGTTGGTAAATATTTTCAGTAAAGCTTTCATTGGGGAATAAACAGGTAACAACCACGCCATCTTGATTGCGAATTAATGCATTCACTATTCGTGGATACGGCGCAATAACAACCTTTGGGTCGACAAGGTCTAAATGCTTGGCCACTCGCTGCAGTATTTCTACATAGTAGCCTTGCTGCAGGTCATTTTGGGTATAACCTGCCGGGCTTGAATTAATGGCATAAAAAGTAAAATCAAGTGCCATAGCAGGTGTTATACAAGCTGCATATACCAGTGAAGCGATGACCCCAGCTTTTAACTTGTTAAACAATGCAGCACTCCTTTCTAGATTAAGCAAACTCTTTAAGTAAAGTTGCCTAAGGACTTAGCTGTCAAATCATTACACTATTTTTAAAGCCATCAACAGTTTTGACAAAACTCTAAGAATTCTTTTATAAACAGTGGCAAGCTTAAGGCTGAATAGCAAAAGGATGTAACAGGCTATGGCGAGAGTTTCTCAGCAATCATTACAGCAAGCAGCACAACAAGGCATTATTAGCCCTCAACAAGCCACCCAGCTACTTGAGTTTTTGGAGCAGCAAGAAGCAGATACACCTAGCTTTAATCTTACTCATTTGCTGTATTACTTTGGCGGATTGATCGCTATTGGCGCAATGACCTTGTTCATGAATTTAGCTTGGGAAGGTTTTGGAGGTTGGGGTTTATTAGGCATTAGCATTGTATATGCAGTTTTAGGCTTAATGCTCTGCCAACGCTTTAAACATCAAGGTTATGCCATTCCTGCGGGCATTTGCGCAACCTTTGTCATTTGCTTAACTCCGCTAGCAACCTATGGTTTTCAGCATGCCATGGGATGGTGGCCAAGCTCTGATCAGTATCAAGACTACCACCGATATGTTCATTGGCACTGGATATACATGGAGCTCGCTACCTTAGTGGTTGGCTTAATCCTCAGCTGGCGTTATCGCTACCCATTTATGCTGCTGCCTGTTGCCGTAACACTGTGGTACATGAGTATGGACATATGCGCCATGCTAACTGGCAGTCGTCCCAATTGGGAGTTTAGATCCCTTGTATCACTCTACTTTGGTTTAGCCATGACACTGCTGGCGTTTTGGATAGACATTCGCAGTCGTCACTCTAAAGACTTCGCATTTTGGATTTACTTATTTGGTGTACTTACCTTTTGGTGCGGCTTAAGCCTGCAACATTCAGACAGCGAGCTCGCGAAGCTGGCGTACTTCTCAATTAACCTAGCAATGATGTTATGCGGAGTCATTTTAGCGCGCAGAGTGTTTGTGGTATTTGGTGCTTTTGGCTGCTTTGCCTACTTCTATCATTTGGCAGACAATGTTTTCCAAGACAGCTGGCTATTCCCTATCTCTCTTACATTGGTTGGCCTAGCCATTATCTATTTAGGGATCCTGTGGCAAAAACATCAGCAACGCTTAAGTCGTCAGCTACGTAGTTATCTGCCTAACGCTTTACAAGAATTGCTGGCCAATAAGCTACATTAAACGCCGTTTTGGCTAAGGCAGAAGCCAGTCACCTTCAAGTCTTTCATAACACCCGAGCCGCTTAGCTCGGGCAGTTTCCCTTGCAATCGATTCGTTTGATTTAGCAACTCGATAAATACCGTATGTTACTGTTTTGGCGGCTTATCCGCGTTTAATCTAGCGGCACATTCAACTACGCGGTAATACTTATGAACAAGTATATTTTGCTTTTCGGCTTCGTTTTTTCTTCAGTTAGTTTTGCTTACTGCGACTACGAAACCGATCACACCATTGTGCAAGGGGTCGATGGCGCGATAGATGGAGCAGTGATTGGCGGAGTTGTCGGTGAGCCGCCACTTGTGCTGCTATTGGCGGAGGGGCCGGTGTCGTTAGTGGCTCAATAGATGGCGAATACCTGGATGATACCTGTGAAACAGAGAATCTCATTGTTGAAGAAGAAGTGATAGAACAAGACATCATTGAAGAAGACATCTTAGACGATGAGCTGTATTACGATTAACTACCGCCTCTTAAGCCTTCATTTATTTCGGGCAACTGTTAGCTTTGTATACTTGCCACCAACTGCTGAAAATCACCTCAAAGCCACTAATAACAAATAGAACAATAAACTATTTTTTAGAATAAACCTTACCTAACATCTCATTTTAATAAATCTTAACTAAACTTTATAGCGTCTTGTGTTGATACAACCTTGATTTAACAGTTTTTATTAAGTGTCTATTTTGTCGGAAGGTATAAATGAATTTTACAAGCTTGAGGTTTAGGTACTCGGTAATTTTTGCCGTTAACGCCCTACTGCTAATACTCGTTTCACTGATCGGGTTTAACGTGGGTAAGAGCACTTCACACAATTTGCTAACAGTTGAAGAGAAAATATTACCGGCATTAGCGGCGGTGTTAAATGCTGACCGAGATCTTTACCAAGCAAGAGTCGCTGAACTAGAAGCGTTAGAAGCCGATGAAAAAGACTACCAAAGCTTGTTTGAAAACTACCAAGAAAACGCCCAACAAGCGAAAGATAGAATGCAAAAGTTTAACGAACTATTAAGCGATTATCCCGACTCTACCCAAGGCTTAGAAAGTTTTACTCAACGCTTTAACCGTTGGATGAAAGACAGCACTCAAGTCTTTACCTTACTCAAAGCCAATGATAAAAAACAAGCTATTGCTCTGAGTAAAGATCAAAGCCTGCATAGCTTTGAAGACCTACGAAGCCTATACGATCACGCCACCGAAGCGGCAGAAGCCTTAGCCGAGTTGATTGAAGATGAATCAAACGAGGCGGTTGACTCACAACTCAGCGCCTTAACCATTGTGGCCTCTATTGCGGTTGTTTTATCCATCCTACTGGCTTACTTTGGACCGAAAATTCTGACCGAGTCAATCACTCGCATTACCGACCGAATAAACGATATTTCGCAGGGCGACGGTGACTTAAGCCAGCGCTTAGAGATTCAACGCAAAGACGAAATTGGCGAGCTAGCCAGCAGCTTCAATCAATTTGTAAACTTGCTAGAAGGGCTGATTGGCAACGTAAACCAATACTCTAAAGAACTAAGCTCATCGATAGAGGGCATTAGCCAAAAATCAGAGCAAACCACCGAAGTAAGTAAAGAGCAAAACCAATCTGTAGAGATGATTGCTGCAGCGGTAACACAAATGGCCGCCGCCATTCGCGAAGTCGCTAACAATGCCAACCAAGCTGCCGAAGAAGTAAACTCGGTAAATGCCCAAACCGAACAAGGGCAAACCATTACTAAACAATCGGTTGAGCACATCACCCTACTTTCAAACACCGTACAAGAAGCCTCCAATGTCGTGGAAAGCCTATCTCAAGATTCAGACCGCATTGCGTCGGTATTAGACGTAATTAGAGGCATTGCAGAGCAAACCAATTTGTTAGCACTTAACGCCGCTATTGAAGCCGCTCGTGCTGGCGAACAAGGACGCGGCTTTGCGGTTGTGGCTGACGAAGTGAGAAACTTAGCCAGTAAAACCCAACAATCTACTGAAGATATTCAAAAAATGATTGAAGCCCTGCAAAACGGCGTAATGCAAGCAGTAGAAGCGATTAACAAAGGCACCTCGGTAGCCGAGGGTACTGTAGACTTGGCCAATCAAACGCTAGAGGCGCTAAACCAGATCCTAGAATCAACCTCTAAAGTGGCCGATGTATCAGTCGCTACTGCCACCTCTACTGAGCAACAAACTCACGTTACCGAAGATATAGACCGTAATCTGAATGAACTCGCAGACAAGACTAAAATCAACTTAGAGAACTCTTCCGAATCATTAGCCGATGCCAAAGTAGCGCTGCAACAAGCTGAATCACTCAATCAGCAGCTTAATCGCTTCAAAATATCCAGCTAATGGCTACTTCACTAATCAGGGCTGCCGCTAGGCGGCCTTTTTTATTCCCTAAGAACCCACATTTTTTAGAACAGACTTAGCTTGTGCAGAGTGTGTTTTAAAGTAGCAAACCACGCTTTATCTCAATATTGGTAAACCCAGCAAACCTAGCGTTGCGGTGTAAAACTATTGTGGACGTTACGCGCCATAATGATTGGTCTTGTTGGCTCTTTTTCCCCTTAAAGCGACTGCGCATAATAGCCTCACTCGCTCATCACCACTCACAACGAGGCTTGAATATGAAAGCAATTGGCTACCAACACAACCTAAGCATCAACGATACTCACTCTCTGCAAGACATCCAATTACCAGTGCCAGTTGCCCAAGGTCACGACCTGCTGGTTGAGGTAAAAGCTATCTCTGTAAACCCTGCTGATTACAAGATCCGCCTGAATATGCCTGCCGAAGCAAACCAATGGAAAGTATTGGGCTGGGACGCCACAGGTATTGTTAAAGCGGTGGGCGAGCAAGTGAGCTTGTTCAAGCCTGGCGACAAAGTATGGTACGCCGGCGATTTAATGCGCCAAGGCAGTAACGCCGAACAACAATTGGTAGACGAACGCATTGTTGGCCGGATGCCAAACTCACTCTCTTTTGGAGAAGCAGCTGCCCTACCACTTACCACGATCACCGCTTGGGAGATGTTATTTGATCGCTTAAAAGTCGCGAAGGATGACAGCACTAAAAGCGTACTAGTGATTGGTGCGGCCGGTGGTGTTGGCTCAATCATGGTGCAACTCATCAAACAGCTTACACAATTGCAGCTCATCGCTACCGCGTCGCGACCCGAGACCATTTCATGGTTAGAAGATCTTGGTGCCGACCATGTGATTAACCATCGCAACCCTTTAAGTCAAGAGTTTAGCCAGTTCGACTTAAACGAGGTGGACTACGTTGTTAGCCTAAACAATACCGAACAGCACCTCTTAGACATTGAAAAAGTGCTAAAACCACAAGGGCAATTTGGTTTAATCGACGACCCAGAGTCACTCAACATTGTGCCATTTAAAACCAAAAGTATATCGGTACACTGGGAGCTTATGTTTACCCGTTCATTATTTTCTACCAACGATATGCAAACCCAGCACGACTTGCTTAATCAGGTATCGGCAATGATTGACCAAGGCAGCATAAAAACAACAGTGGGCGAGCATTTTGGCAAAATAAACGCGGAGAATTTACGTCGGGCCCATCAACTATTAGAGAGTCAAAAAGCCAAAGGAAAAATTGTTCTAGAGGATTTTTAAGGCCAATGTAGCGCTAGCCTTAAAACAAACACAACCGCTATGCCCTTGGGAATAGCGGCTTGTTACTTAGCTTTTATTGGTAAAGTGACTTGTAATTTGGCAAGTGGTCTACCCAAAATGGCGGCGTACCAATGTACTGTTGTACCGCACTAATAAACTCGCGAACCAGCAAAGTTTGCTTACGGTGCGGATAGACCGCATAAATGCCGGTATCCATGGTGGATATTTTATAGTTCGTGAGCAAAGGCTGTAACTTAAGCTGCGCAATGGGGCTTTCTAAATTAAACAAATCTATCACCGAATAACCTAAGCCATCGCGCACCGCATCAATCATTGTTCGAACATCACTCACTTTGTAATTACCGCGCATACGGTAAGACTTAAACTGCTCGCCATGAGGCACTTCACTCACTCTAAACTGATCTAAGCTTCTTTCGCCATTGCTATAAATTACGGCGGGTAACGCCACTAATTGCTCAGGTGTTTCTGGGCAACCATATTGCTCAATAAACCCTTGCGAAGCCACAATAGCAAAATGGGTGCTGGCGATTTTTTTGGCAATTAAGTTAGAGGAACTCAACTTACCGATTCGAAATGCCACATCAAAGTGATCAGCAATAATATCTGAACGGCGGTCTTCCAAAGATAGGCTTATTTTTACCTCGGGATACTGCTTCATAAAACGCGAGACTACGGGCTGCAAGTACTGCTGGCCAAAAAATATTGGCCCAGCTATCCGCAAAATCCCTTTTGGTTGGGATTGGTATGAATCCGCAATATTTTGAATATCACTCAAGGTGTCTATCATCAAATGGGCTTTTTCAAGAATCTCTTCACCCGCCGAAGTAAGAGAAAAAGAGCGAGTAGAACGGTTTAATAGCTGTACACCTAATTCAGTTTCTAGCCGCTTAATCTGCTTCGACAACAACGAGTTATCCATATCATGTAATGCGGCAGCCTTAGCAAAAGAGCCCTGCTGCACCACATCTACAAATAAAGAAAGCTGGTGAGTAATCGACATTAGTTTTCCTTGGTAACGCTAAGGGTTCAAGTGTAACAAAGCATAGCGAGTTAGTGCTTAAACCCAAACATCATTTTTAACCTAAGCGGCTTATCGCTATCGCCCTTATTCACTAAACATTTGGGCTCTATTTAAGCCCCTAACAATAAGCATCAACCCAAGTAGCTACCTTGGCTGTAAACCCTTGTTTTAGTGGCAGGCCTGAATCGGCACTCACATTAATATGGCTCGAATCTTTAGTGTCTTTAAATGCCTTCATCCCTTTTGGGTTTGCCCAGTAATACAAACCCCAGTTAACTAAATCCCACTGTTCTTCATAAGGATTGTGTTCGTAATCTACGTAATAAAGCGTGCCATCGCTCATTACAAATTTATCGGGGAAATAGTCGATGTTTAATGCCTGTGGCTTTAGGGCTTTAAACATATCGCACACCTGCTCTACACATCGTGTTGGTAAAGCATCGTTAATCACTAAATCGGTGACAAGATCGCCATCAATGTAGTCTTTAACCGAGTAATTGCCTTCAAGGTTCACGTCAAGAAGCTTAGGAATGGCAATGCCCGCACTCGCCAGTTTTTGGTAGGCGGCCACTTCAAGCTCAACCTTATTGGCATCACCAAATGAATAATAGGCACATGGTTCACTGTGCATAAGTTTTACCACGTATTGCTGCTCAACACCTTGAGCAAGATAAGAATAGCCAGACTTCCCCTTACCAAGAAACTTCACTATTTCTAGCTCACCCAGTGTTGAAGTAAGCACACAACCAAGCGCACTTGTCACATCCACTGTGTTTTCCTTAATTTTATATAGCATTAACATAGTCTTAAGCGATAAGCAGCTTGATCAACTCATTCAAACCACTTTGTACTGCACCATACTCCTTTATGTCAGTACTTGTCAGCTTAGCCAAGACAAAACCTCAGCTAAGTTGCGACATTTTTGAACAGCCTCTCAGCAATATAATGACAGCATCTGTTAACTCACTCGCTTTTTAAATTTACTGTTATTGCCAAGGACACTCCATGAAAACATCGGCTGCTAAACCCATTTTAATAGCGCTAGCCTTATTGCTGCTGTCGTTAACCACCGTTGTATTGATGGAGCCAGCAGCAGTGCCCGATGTTGAAAAGCCCGCCCAATATTTGCAGCTAAGTGCGCTTAAGGTTACGCCTGATGAGTATTCGCCCACTTTGGTGTTTACCGGGATTAGCCAAGCGCGTTGGTTTAGCCAGCTTAAAGCGCAAACTCGTGGCCAAATAGTGAGTTTAGACAAGCGTATTCAACCTGGCAGTTTAGTGGCAAACCAGCAAGAGCTGCTAAAACTAGATCCGATTCACTTACAATCAGAGTTAAGCAGTGCTAACAGCCAAATAAAGCAGGCCGAACTTAACTATCTGCAACAAAAACATGAGCAAACCGTGGCCGTGAACATGCTCGATAAAAATAACCGCTCAGCTTTTGCGCGCAAAGAGCCGCAACTGGCCGCCGCGAAGGCCGAGTTAGCGCGAGCCCAATTAGCCTACAAAAGTACTCAACAACGTTTACGTGATAGCCAAGTAAACGCGCCATTTAACGCCATTATTATGCATTCTTACGTCAGTCCTAATCAGCATATTGAGCAAGGAGAGTTACTGTTTGATCTCGCGTCCAGCGAAAGCATAGACATAAAGCTGCCAGTGTCAGATTTACACTGGCGCCGCTTGCAAGCCAGTTTAAGCGCGCCGCAAATAACCGTGGTAGATCGGCAAAATCAGCGCTGGCCGGCCACGGTGCGTTATATTGCACCGCAGGTAGATCCCGTTACTCGCCAGCGCCAAGTGGTACTCAGTGTGGCGAACCCCTATCAACATCCACCACGTTTATTGCCCGAGCAACAAGTGAATATAGAAGTCACCTTATCGGCTCAAGCGAACGTAGTGAAACTGCCCATTAGCGCCCTTACTAAAGATGGCCAAGTATGGAGTATTAATGCCGATAACGAACTCGCGCTAGAGCAAGTAAACATTGTGAATGAGAACGGCAACCAAGTATGGCTGCAGTTTACTCAGCAGCCCAAACAGGCGCGGGTCATTGCGTTGTTTCCATTGCAATCCATGCTGCAAGGCTTACGGGTTACCCCGCAATTTGAGCAGGAGGTAGCGCAATGAGATGGCTTAGTCGTTGGTTTTTACATAACCCCGTTGCCGCCAATTTGTTGATGCTGGCAATTGTGGTAGGTGGGCTGTTATCACTAAAACACTTACGGGTGGAGTCCTTCCCGCAAATTGCCCCTTCGAGTTTAGCGGTTACCGTGGTTTACCCCGGTGGCACCGCTCAGCAAATAGATCAAAGCGTCACCCAGCGAATAGAACAAGCAGTTAGCGATTTAAGCGGCATTAAACAAATCGTTAGCGAATCGTCGGCGGGCGTATCTCAAGTACGTATTCGTAAAACCTCGGAAACCGATCTAAACCGCTTAGTTGAAGATGTACGTAATCGAGTGAACGCAATTGCTAACTTTCCTGTACAAGCCGAACGCCCACAAATCACTCGCGACGAATTTACCAACTTAGCCTCGTTCATCATTATTTCTGGGCCTCGGCCAGATAAGCAATTACAGCCTATTGCTCGCCAGGTTGAATTAGCCCTAAAAAAACACCCTAACATTGCCAAGGTGAGCAACTGGGGCAGCCGTACACCTTTACTGGTGATTGAGCCCAAATTAAGCCAACTTAAAAACTATGGTTTAAGCATTGAAGCACTGTCGAGCCGCATCGAAGCAATGTCTATTGAAACCCGCAGCGGCGAGCTAAAAAGCGCCGCGGGTCGTATTACCTTACGTGGCGACGGATATGCCGAAAACGTCAGTCAGCTAAAGCGGCTAGAAATACTGTCTACGCCGCAGGGCAGCGTAAACTTAGCCGACGTAGCCAATATTTATCGAGACTATGAATCTAGCGGATCTATTGTTCGCAACAATGGAGAAACGGCTATTGCGCTGTTAGTAAGCACTAGCCAGCAAGACAATTTATTAGCAGTTAGTGAAGCAATTGGCGAGGTATTGGCCGAGCAGCAAGCCATACTGCCCAGCGATATATCGCTGTCTACCATGGCCGATATGGCGCCCTATATTGAAGACCAGCTAGGTCGGTTAAGCCACAATGCTTGGCAAGGTTTGCTAATAGTACTGGTATTGCTGGGCATATTTTTAGAGCTAAAAGTCGCCTTTTGGGTAGCGGTAGGCATACCCGTTGCGCTGCTCGGCACCTTCGCCGCTATGGGAGTGATGAACTACAGCATTAACGACATCACCTTATTTGGCATTATTTTAGTCTTAGGCATTTTAGTGGACGACGCGGTAGTAGTAGGCGAAAGCATTCACCAGCAACGAGACAAGCTCAACAACCCGCTAAAAGCGGCGTGGCGAGGATTAGAGTCGGTATCAGTAGCCACCGTATTTGGCGCACTCACCACCATGGCGGCATTTTCGCCAATGTTATGGATAGATAACGAGCTGGCTAAATTGCTCGCCAGCTTCTCTGCGGTGGTGATTTTTGCGCTAATGTTTTCACTGATCGAAAGCAAGCTGATTTTGCCCGCTCATTTGGCGGCTATTCGCTACCCAAGCAGTGCCCCCAAAAACACTAAAACCTCTTGGTTTGCAAAGCTACAACACGCCGCGCAGGCAAGTTTAACTACCTTTAATGCTAAGCTTTACGCCCCCGTACTGCGTAGTGCCATTAACCATAAAACCGCCACCCTCATCGGCTTTTTGTCGTTAGTGATTTTAGCCTATGGATTTTGGTCTACCGGGGTCATTCGTAGCTCAGCGTTTCCCGATATTCCTGGCCGCTATATTAGCGCGAATGTAAGCTTAGAAGACGGCGCTCCCCTGCCCTTACAGCAAAAAGCCTTAACCCAGTTAGAGCAAACAGGTTTAAGACTTAATCAACAACTGCAAGATGACTATCAACTTAGCCAAGCGCCAATACAAAATTTGCTCATTTGGTCAGACGGTTACGGCGCAATAGAAGCCACCATACAGATAAGCCAACAAGCCCTTACCCAGCTGCCTAATAATGAATTACTTAAGCGCTGGCGCAAACTTAGTGGCGAGATAGAAGGCGCTTACGCCACCGAATTTAGTGCGGGCGATGAACCTGCAGGCGGAGTATATCTGGCCATTAGCTCAAGCGATCGCGAGCTCGCCATTATGGCCAGCAAGGCCTTGCGAGAAGAACTCAATAGCATAGCTGGGGTGCAAGATATCTACGACGATGGCCGAGGCGGCGGGCAACAATTACGTATAGAACTCAACGAGTTTGGTCATCAACTAGGCTTAACCCAACGCAAGTTGGCTTTGTTTGCCGGAGGTGCTTTTGGCGAACGAGAAATCCACCGTTTATTACAACAAGGCCAAGAAACCAAAGTAGTAGTGCGCTATGGCGAAGCACACAAAACCACCCCGCAACAATTGCTGCAAACCAACATATTTTTAGACAGTGGCGAGTCAGTGATGCTGGCCGATGTGGCTAGCTTTCATTATCAACAACAACCCGACAGCTTATACCGACTTAACCGCGAACAAGTGGTTAATTTACGCTGGCGACAAGACCGCAGTGTTCAATCACCCGAAGAAGTGCTAGCTAAAATAGCGCCCAGTTTTAGCGAAATAGAACAGCGTTTTCCCGGTGTAAAAATTAAACCCAGCGGAGAATTTGAAGAACTCGGTGAAGTACAAGCCGGCTTTAAAGAAGCGATGATAATGACCTTGCTGGCCATATATGTATTACTCGCGGTGCCGCTTAAATCCTACTGGCAACCATTAATAATAATGATGGTCATCCCCTTTGGGTTTGCTGGCGCTATATTTGGCCACGGCATGATGAACCTGCCACTCAGCATTTTGTCGATGTTTGGCATGATGGCCATGACCGGCATTGTGGTTAATGACTCCTTGGTATTAATCACACGCTTCAACCAGTTTTATCGAGGGGGTATGCCACTTAAACAAGCCTTAGTAGAAGCTGGCACCAGCCGCTTAAGGGCTATTTTCCTTACCACTATCACCACCGTATGTGGTTTGTTACCTTTGCTACTAGAAAGCTCAGAACAGGCGCAATACTTAAAGCCTGCTGCGGTATCTTTAGTCTTTGGCGAGCTGTTTGCTACTGGCGTCACCTTGGTGATAATCCCAGTATTGCTGGCGGTATTCACCCGTAAAGAGCAGTTAACCCTACCCCCTAAAACCGTGGTATTTAACTCATAAGAAAATTGTTCTGGCCGAGTACGCTCGGCCAGCAGGGCTTACACCGCTAGCTTAACCGCTGTACCAAACACCATAATTTCAGAAGACCCATCCATAATGGCACTGGTGGTAAAACGAATACCCACCACCGCATCAGCACCTTTCTCTTTAGCACTTTCAACCATCCGTTGAATCGCCACGTCTCGTGCTTCACTCAGCATCTCGGTATAGCCACGAATTTCGCCGCCTACAATGCTTTTAAATCCCGCCATTATGTCGCGACCAATATGTTTAGACTGCACCACACTGCCGGTGACTACGCCCAATACTTCGCGGGTAGGTTTACCGGCTATGCTGTCTGTTGTTGAAAAGATCATCTTGATTCCTTAAATGGGCTTACCTATTTATGTTCATTGGCATGATAGCTTAAAAACAAAGCCTGCTTTACTTTCGGCCAAGTTTCCGTTTGATTAGCTCACAAAGCATTATCTTCAAAACGTGCTTAAAATATGCCGTTGCATCCAACTGCGGCAATGCGAGGGGCAACCTCTAACGGCTAAGTGTTTTTGCCCCAAAGTTTGTTACGCCCTCTTACGAACTACACGGTTACACACGGCTTTTTTCATACCAAAACTAATGGTTTTGAATCTCGACTTTACTAGTTGGTAACGAGGGAATCTTGGAATTAGTTTAGCTTCCAAGGTTTGCGCACTTTTTAACTGTGTACTTGTACAGTGTTTCTGGTTTCGTTTGCGTCATTTGTCAAAGCAATCAATGAAAGCTTTGGATCGACGATTGATTGATACCGAGTAAAAAACTAAGGTAGACAATGGGTTAATATGAAATCATTAATTGATGAGCGGATGTGATAAAGGTCATGTTTTTTGAGATAGGCCGCGCGCTCATTGAATGGGATAGGCCGCACGTGCGGCCTACTTAGCGTTATATTTTTAGGAGAGTTTCGCTTCATGGATGAGTTCAACAGATATCTATCAGAAGCGATTAGAGTACGCAGAACAATTCAGGTATATAGCGAAATATTCGACTGTCAAAAATCTATTGATACTTTATCTTCTAAATCAATCGAGTTTGGTGCGATTCTAAAACGCTCAATGCATGATGAGATATTAATTTCACTAGCTAGGCTATTTGACACAGATGCTTATAAAAGTAGAAACGAGCGGTTTGAATATCTTTCCCAACGTAACTTGATATTAAAATATGAAGATTCGCTTGACGAAAAGCTTCAAAATCTCCGAAAAAAAACATCACAATTATGGGGTGAAGTTAGGGTCAAAGAATACAGAGACTTTAGACTGGCTCATAATGATAAAGCTCTTCTCTGTGGTCAAAGTGAAACCATTAAGCATAATGTTACCTTTGACTCTGCTAAAGAATTAGTAGAAACATCTATTAACTTAGTTTTAGGTTTAATGGCTAAAAATGGTATCACCAGTGTAAGTAGCAATTTAAACTATAAATATGAAAATGTAGGCTCAAAATTTATAGAGTCGATTAAATAAAAATATAACAAGGCGCTCAAGCAAGGACGCAGCGAAGCTGAGCCTCTTAGCTTGGCGTTATGTTTTAGGAGATAGCGAATAGCTATGGAAGTACAGCCAAGGCATGTTGTTTGTATCCTGAACAATGATCAGGATGTCGTTAGAAATCTGTGCAAGGAATACCCAGGGTTTGAATATGACGAGGAATATTCTCATGGGCATTTCCAAGAAGGAATGAGTACAGCTTTTGCAGCGTCTATGGAGTGCTTAATACCGTCCTTTGTACTAGAAGATCAGGAATCTATATACAAGCATACAGCTGTAAACTACGTCCTTTCTCCGAGAATGAAGAAAGAAGATGCGGTAGATATATCACAAAAAATGCTCTCATTAGTTGCGGAGGCATTTAAATTGGGGGCACTAGCTGTCAAAGGAGAGAGTTCAGGTATAGCGCATGGGAAGTTACGGTGGCTGGAGCTTTCAGAGCGCTCAAAAGAACCTGAAAATCGATTAAGTTCCCTATACCGAGCATGGGTACGATTACCAATTTCTGACGAAAGTAAACTCTATTCCGTTGGAATGCATTTAATCGGAATGAAAGATGTTGAAATAAACAACTGCGATTCCGCAATTGATGATTTGGATATGTTTTTATTGTACCTAGTTGTAGATAGAGCTGAACCTAATATCAAGAACGGCCAAATTTTTGGTAAAGACAATGAATCAATGGTTTATACAATTAATAGCATCGACTGTAATCGATATGAAAGCGATGATTTTTTCTATAACCCATATGGATTGTGGTCACTTACAAGTAAATAAACATAACAAAAACAGCCAAGGCGACGCCAAAAAGCGGCGCGCTTGCTGTTGGCGTTAAATGGCTCTTATAATATGGGTGTTAAATGGTACTCTATGTTTGGATTTAAGAAGAAAAAAAATATATCGGTTAAGACTGAATGGTACGACTTGATTTTCGCTCATAAGTTGAGCCAATGGTCATTGGTATATAAAAACATTGAGTTTGTTTATCAAGATCACAACATTGATTTGCCAGAAAAACACACATTAGATTTATATATTTCTTGGATTGAATCGTGTAAAAGTCACATAGACTCTAAGGTAAAGGAAATGTGTGAAAACTGGACTGATTCCTTCATTGACCCATCTAAGGTTCATATTGCCTCAATAGAAGTTGAGTCTATAGATCGCATTGCGGTAATGATTCTTGGAGATGATACATGGGGTGATATGGGATATGACATTTGGTTTAAAAATGGTGTTATTGTAAACGAAGGGTTTGGTGACTAGCCATTTAACAAGAGCTTTAAACGGAACTAAAACAGTTGGCTACGTTTCGCTTCGCTCCACAATTTTAGCCAACCGTCTTAGTCCGCTTAAGCTAG